>NZ_JBBOVY010000001.1:0-2987500 GCF_038006825.1 Bacillus sp. FSL W8-0183
ATGGAAAATATTTTGGATCTGTGGAATAAAGCACTTCAAAAAATAGAGACAAAATTGAGCAAACCTAGTTTTGAAACATGGATGAAGTCCACTAAAGCCCATTCTCTTCAAGGAGATACGCTGACTATTACTGCACCTAATGAATTTGCAAGAGACTGGCTCGAGTCAAGATACCTTCACTTAATTGCAGATACCATCTATGAACTGACAGGTGAAGAGCTCAGCATCAAATTTATCATTCCTCAAAATCAGGACGAAGAGGAAGCCATGCCAAAATCTCCAATCAAAAAAATGTCGAAAGAAGAACCCGTTGAAATTCCACAAAATATGCTGAATCCAAAATATACATTTGATACTTTTGTTATTGGTTCAGGCAACCGTTTTGCTCATGCAGCTTCACTTGCAGTCGCAGAAGCACCAGCAAAAGCATATAACCCGCTTTTTATTTATGGGGGCGTTGGTTTAGGAAAGACTCACTTAATGCATGCGATCGGTCATTACGTCATCGACCATAATCCATCAGCCAAAGTGGTCTATCTATCATCTGAAAAATTTACAAATGAATTTATCAACTCAATCCGTGACAACAAAGCAGTCGATTTCCGTAATCGCTATCGGAATGTAGATGTGCTTTTGATAGATGATATTCAATTTTTAGCAGGAAAAGAACAAACACAAGAAGAGTTTTTCCATACATTCAACACACTTCACGAAGAAAGTAAGCAAATCGTCATTTCTAGTGACCGGCCGCCAAAGGAAATTCCGACACTTGAAGACAGATTACGCTCTCGATTCGAATGGGGCTTAATTACAGACATTACCCCGCCAGATCTAGAAACGCGTATTGCGATCTTACGTAAAAAAGCAAAAGCAGAAGGTTTAGACATTCCGAATGAAGTCATGCTTTATATTGCCAATCAAATCGACAGCAACATTCGGGAACTGGAAGGTGCTTTGATTCGTGTTGTTGCTTACTCTTCTTTAATCAATAAAGACATCAATGCTGATCTAGCAGCTGAAGCCCTAAAGGACATCATTCCTTCATCAAAACCTAAGGTGATTACAATTAAAGATATTCAAAGAATTGTAGGGCAGCAATTTAATATTCGATTAGAAGATTTCAAAGCGAAGAAACGTACGAAATCAGTTGCTTATCCAAGACAAATTGCGATGTATCTCTCTAGAGAAATGACCGATTCCTCTCTACCTAAAATCGGAGAAGAATTTGGTGGACGAGATCATACGACCGTCATTCATGCTCATGAGAAAATTTCAAAATTAATCGTTGAAGATGAACAGCTTCAGCAGCATGTCAAAGAGATCAAAGAACAACTAAAATAATCAAGCTGATAAGATAAGTACGGGAAAATGTGAATAACTAGAGCATAGTCATACACAGTCTGTCCACATGTGGATAGGCTGTCTTTCCTTTCTTTCTACTGACTTATCCACATATTCACAAGCCCTACTAGTACTTCTACGATTTTTATTAAATAAATATATATACATGTCATTAAGAAAAATTAGGAGGACCACTATGAAATTCACGATTCAAAAAGATCGTCTTGTTGAAAGTGTCCAAGATGTATTAAAGGCCGTATCCTCTAGAACAACGATTCCTATTTTGACAGGGATTAAAATTGTTGCATCTGATGAAGGGGTTTCTCTCACAGGGAGCGATTCTGATATCTCAATCGAATCTTTTATTCCTCAAAGAGATGGAGATTTAGAAGTCATTACAATTGATCGACCAGGAAGTATTGTGCTGCAAGCCCGCTTCTTTAGCGAAATCGTTAAGAAACTGCCTATGTCTACAGTCGAAATTGAAGTAGAACAAAATCATCTGACCATCATCCGCTCTGGTTCAGCAGAATTTAATTTAAACGGCTTAGATGCTGAAGAATATCCGCATCTGCCACAAATTGAAGAGCATCATGCTTTTCAAATTCCAACAGATTTGCTTAAAAACCTTATCCGTCAAACGGTTTTCGCAGTGTCCACCTCAGAAACACGACCTATCTTGACAGGTGTAAACTGGAAGGTTGAAAAAGGTGAATTAATATGCACAGCAACGGATAGCCATCGTCTTGCTTTAAGAAAAGCGAAGTTGGATATTAACGAGGAAAGCTCGTACAATGTGGTCATTCCAGGAAAGAGTTTAACAGAGCTAAGTAAAATTCTTGATGATGGACAAGATCTTGTGAGCATCGTCATTACGGAGACGCAGGTTCTCTTTAAAGCACAGAACGTGCTATTCTTCTCAAGGTTGCTGGATGGTAATTATCCAGATACAGCTCGCCTCATTCCGCAAGAAAGTAAAACGGATGTAGTAGTGAATACGAAAGAATTCCTTCAAGCGATTGATCGTGCGTCACTTTTAGCAAGAGAAGGGCGTAACAACGTTGTGAAGCTTTCTGCTGATCCTGCGCAAAGCCTTGAAATCTCTTCTAATTCGCCTGAAATCGGTAAAGTAGTTGAAACGGTGCAAGCAGATGACATTAAAGGGGAGGATCTCAAAATCTCTTTCAGTCCGAAATATATGCTTGATGCTTTAAAAGTATTAGAGGGAACAGAGATTCATGTCAGTTTCACTGGCGCAATGAGACCATTCCTATTACGCACGCCAAATGATGATTCCATTTTGCAATTGATTCTTCCAGTTAGAACGTATTAATTTGGTCTAAAATGGCTGCTGTGTGAGCGCACAGCAGCTTTTTTCCTCGTTTCCTCAGCTTTCTTTCGTCCCAGTTCGCTTTCCCCCTTTCCTTCTTGTCTTGTTTTTTAGTACAATTAGATATTAGTGATATTGAAAGAGGTCGATACAATGCCTAATCTGATAACGATTGAAACAGAAATGATTACATTAGGGCAGTTTTTGAAATTAGCCGAAGTCATTCAATCTGGTGGAATGGCGAAGTGGTTTTTAAGTGAACATGAGGTGTTCATCAATCAAGAGCCAGATAATAGACGGGGACGCAAATTATACCCAGGTGATGTTGTCGAGATAGAAGGTCACGGCACATTTCAAGTTGTGAATTAGAAACGGGTGACAATACATGTACATTCAAAGTCTGGCGTTAACTTCATACCGAAACTATGAACACACCGAGCTTCAATTCGACAATAAGGTGAATGTGATGATTGGTGAGAACGCCCAAGGTAAAACGAACCTGATGGAAGCGATCTATGTATTGTCGATGGCAAAGTCTCATCGTACGTCAAATGATAAAGAACTTATCCGATGGGACGAAGACTATGCTAAAATAGAAGGTAGAGTCATCAAAAAAAATGGTCCACTCCCCATGCAGCTCGTGATCTCAAAAAAAGGAAAAAAGGGCAAGGTCAATCACATTGAACAACAGAAGCTCAGTCATTATGTTGGTGCCTTGAACACCATCATGTTTGCACCAGAGGATCTCAGCCTTGTGAAAGGTAGCCCGCAAATCCGCAGAAGATTCCTCGACATGGAGATTGGACAAGTGTCTGCTGTCTACTTGCATGATTTATCGCTCTATCAAAAAATCCTCACTCAGCGAAATCATTACTTGAAACAATTGCAAACAAGAAAGCAAACGGATCAAGCGATGCTGGAGATTTTAACAGAGCAGTTGATTGATGCGGCAGCGAAGGTTGTCAAAAGACGACTGACTTTTACGAAACAGCTCGAAAAATGGGCGCAGCCGCTGCATTT
Source organism: Bacillus sp. FSL W8-0183 (assembly GCF_038006825.1). Classification (NCBI taxonomy): domain Bacteria; kingdom Bacillati; phylum Bacillota; class Bacilli; order Caryophanales; family Bacillaceae; genus Bacillus; species Bacillus sp. FSL W8-0183. The sequence continues at coordinate 3,692 of NZ_JBBOVY010000001.1, forward strand.
TGGGATTTCAAGAAAGCTGGAAACGCTCACGCTCCAATACCAGACGGCCATAGAGGTATCAGAAGCGTCAGACTTGTCGAAAATAAAAAATAGCTATGAAGAATCGTTTCAGAAACTAAGAGACAGAGAAATAGACCGAGGGGTGACGCTATGGGGGCCTCACAGAGATGATCTTCTTTTCTTTGTGAATGGTCGGGATGTTCAGACATATGGCTCTCAAGGGCAGCAAAGAACAACAGCTCTTTCACTAAAGCTGGCAGAAATTGATCTGATTCATGAAGAAATCGGTGAATACCCAATTCTTCTACTCGATGATGTTTTATCTGAACTTGATGATTACAGACAGTCTCATTTGCTCCATACCATTCAGGGACGTGTACAGACCTTCGTCACCACAACAAGTGTTGAAGGCATCGATCACGCCACCTTGAAAGAAGCGGAAATTTTCAGAGTAGCCAGTGGAAAAGTAATTGACTGATAAATGAGGTGTGGGTCTTGTATATTCATTTAGGTGATGATTGTGTTGTTTCTACACGAGAGATTGTCGCAATTGTTGATTACAAAATGAGGTCATCTTCTGTTGTAGAGGAATTTCTTCAAAAACAAGAAGAACAAATCATTTCGTTGTCACAGGGGACACCCAAATCCATCGTCGTCACAACTAAATCTGTTTATTACTCTCCTCTTTCCTCAAGCACGCTCAAAAAACGTGCTTCATTTGTGATTGAAATTGAAGTCTAAAAGCTCAATTCATATAAATATATCGTTTAAGAAAAGTGTAGGTGAATGTACGTGGCAATGGAACAGCAACATAATAGTTATGATGAAAATCAGATACAGGTGCTCGAAGGACTAGAAGCGGTTAGAAAACGTCCAGGAATGTACATTGGGTCAACCAGTGCAAAAGGACTTCACCATCTTGTATGGGAAATTGTCGACAACAGTATTGATGAGGCTTTAGCTGGTTATTGTACAGACATTACAGTGCAAATTGAAAAAGATAATAGCATCACAGTGAAAGATAACGGCCGCGGAATTCCTGTTGGGATTCACGAAAAAATGGGACGTCCTGCTGTAGAAGTGATTATGACGGTTCTTCACGCTGGTGGTAAATTTGACGGCAGCGGTTATAAAGTATCTGGCGGTTTGCATGGCGTAGGGGCATCTGTTGTTAATGCGTTATCTACGACCTTAGACGTGACTGTATATCGTGATGGGAAAATTCATTATCAACAATTCAAACGCGGTGTTCCAGTTGGAGATTTAGAGATCATTGGTGAAACAGATGTAACAGGGACAACCACTCATTTTGTGCCAGATCCAGAAATTTTCACTGAAACCATTGAATTTGATTACGACACACTTGCTAACCGTGTACGTGAGTTAGCTTTCTTAACAAAAGGCGTCAACATCATCATTGAAGACTTACGCGAAGGTAAAGAGCGAAGAAACGAATACTGCTATGAAGGCGGTATTAAGAGCTATGTAGAACATTTGAATCGCTCGAAGGAAGTCGTTCATGAAGAACCTGTTTACATCGAGGGTGAAAAAGACGGAATCACCGTTGAAGTGGCATTACAATATAACGATTCCTATACAAGCAACATCTATTCCTTCGCCAACAATATCAACACGTATGAAGGCGGAACACACGAAGCAGGCTTTAAAACAGGTCTGACGCGTGTGATCAATGATTATGCTCGTAAAAATGGCGTATTCAAAGATGGTGACTCGAATTTGAGCGGTGAAGATGTACGAGAAGGCTTAACAGCCATTATCTCTATCAAACATCCAGACCCTCAATTCGAAGGACAAACGAAGACAAAGCTCGGTAACTCAGAAGCAAGAACCATTACCGACTCCCTCTTCTCCGAAGCACTTGAGAAATTCCTCTTAGAGAACCCTGATGCTGCAAAGAAAATTGTGGAGAAAGGTGTGATGGCAGCTCGTGCAAGAATGGCTGCCAAAAAGGCACGTGAGCTGACAAGACGTAAAAGTGCACTGGAAGTCTCTAGCTTGCCTGGGAAACTGGCAGACTGTTCTTCTAAAGATCCTTCCATCTCTGAGCTTTATATCGTAGAGGGAGATTCTGCGGGCGGATCTGCTAAGCAAGGTCGTGATCGACATTTCCAAGCGATCTTACCGTTAAGAGGGAAGATCCTAAACGTTGAAAAAGCCCGACTAGATAAAATTTTATCCAACAACGAGGTTCGTTCAATGATTACAGCGCTAGGGACTGGAATCGGAGAAGACTTCACTTTAGAGAAAGCACGTTATCACAAAATTGTGATCATGACTGATGCTGATGTTGATGGAGCGCATATTCGGACGCTACTCCTAACATTCTTCTATCGCTACATGCGTGAAATCATTGAAAACGGTTATGTGTATATTGCACAGCCGCCTTTATATAAAGTGCAGCAAGGGAAGCGTGTTGAATACGTGTATAACGATAAACAGCTAGATGAACTGTTAAAAACACTGCCTCAAACACCGAAACCTGGACTTCAGCGTTATAAAGGTCTTGGAGAGATGAATGCTACTCAGCTTTGGGAAACAACAATGGATCCTGATGCGAGAACACTTCTTCAAGTTACACTTGAGGATGCAATCGATGCTGATGAGACTTTTGAAATGCTAATGGGAGATAAAGTAGAGCCGAGACGTAACTTTATCGAAGAAAATGCACAATACGTAAAAAATCTTGATATTTAGATAGGTATCCCCCCTTGAGAGCAACCTTATTTCTTGTTTGGAATAAGGTTGTTTTTCAAGAAACAGGGGCGTGAAACGAATGTCCTGGTTTTCTGCGTTTCGTTGATTTTCTAGTAAATAAATGTGTATAAAGGCAAGATTATTGATATAATGGAGAATAGTCTTGTGAAGATAAATACATATTTTACTCCCACATAATTTATTTCATGTGATACGTAAAGGGAGGTTCTTATAGTGAGTGAACAACATACACCAAATGTACGCGAAGTGAATATTAGCCATGAAATGCGTACGTCCTTTTTAGATTATGCAATGAGTGTTATTGTTTCGCGTGCATTACCAGATGTGCGAGACGGATTGAAGCCCGTGCATCGAAGAATTTTGTATGCGATGAATGACCTAGGTATGACAAGTGATAAACCATTTAAGAAATCTGCACGTATCGTTGGGGAAGTTATCGGTAAGTACCACCCTCACGGTGATAGCGCTGTATATGAAGCGATGGTTCGGATGGCGCAAGATTTCAACTATCGTAATATGCTAGTTGAAGGGCACGGGAACTTTGGGTCTGTCGATGGAGACGGTGCAGCAGCCATGCGATATACCGAGGCACGTCTTTCTAAAATTTCGATGGAGATCCTGCGTGATATCACAAAGGACACCATTGATTATCAAGATAACTATGATGGCAGTGAAAGAGAGCCAGTCGTTATGCCTGCTAGGTTCCCGAACTTATTAGTGAACGGGGCAACTGGAATCGCTGTAGGGATGGCAACGAATATCCCGCCTCACCAACTAGGTGAAGTGATTGATGGGGTATTGGCAATTAGTCAAAATCCTGAAATGACGACACAGGAACTAATGGACATCATTCCAGGTCCAGACTTCCCAACTGCGGGACAAATCATTGGCCGAAGCGGTATTCGTAAAGCGTATGAAACAGGACGCGGCTCTATTACATTACGTGCAAAGTCAAATATCGAAGAAACATCTAGTGGTAAGCAGCGCATTATCATCAATGAGATTCCTTACCAGGTTAACAAAGCTCGTTTGATCGAAAAAATCGCTGATCTTGTCCGTGATAAAAAGATTGATGGCATTACAGATCTTCGTGATGAATCTGACCGTAATGGAATGAGAATTGTCATTGAACTACGAAGAGACGCAAACGTCCATGTTCTATTAAACAATCTTTATAAACAAACGACACTTCAAACGTCCTTCGGTATTAACTTGCTTGCACTTGTTGATGGACAGCCGAAAGTGTTGTCTCTCAAACAATGTCTTGAATATTACCTTGAGCATCAGAAAGTGATCATTCGTCGAAGAACGGCGTATGAATTGCGTAAAGCGGAAGCAAGAGCTCATATTTTAGAAGGCTTAAGAATTGCGCTTGATCACTTAGATGAGGTCATTGCCTTAATTAGAGGCTCTCAAACTGCTGAAATTGCAAGAAATGGTTTGATGGAAAACTATAGCTTGTCTGAAAAACAAGCACAGGCCATTCTCGATATGCGACTCCAGCGTTTGACTGGTTTAGAAAGAGAGAAAATAGAAGATGAATACAAAGGGCTTGTTGAATTGATTGCTGAATTGAAAGCCATTCTAGCAGACAATGAGAAAGTTCTAGAAATCATTAGAGAAGAATTAACAGAAATCAAAGAACGCTTCAATGATACGCGCCGCACAGAAATTGTGACAGCGGGTATAGAAACAATCGAAGACGAAGATTTGATTCCTGTTGAAAATATTGTGATCACACTGACTCATAATGGTTATATTAAGCGCCTGCCTGCATCAACATACCGCAGTCAAAAAAGAGGCGGTAAAGGTGTACAAGGAATGGGAACCAACGAAGATGATTTCGTTGAACAGCTGATCTCAACATCTACGCACGATACGATTCTCTTCTTCTCTAATAAAGGGAAGGTCTATCGAGCGAAGGGCTATGAGATCCCTGAATTCGGACGAACAGCGAAAGGGATTCCGATTATTAACCTTCTTGAAGTAGAAAAGGGAGAGTGGATAAACGCCATTATTCCAGTCAGCGAATTTGATGAAGATTCGTATCTCTTCTTTACAACAAGACACGGTGTATCGAAACGAACGTCATTGTCTCAATTTGCAAACATCCGTAACAACGGTTTGATTGCACTCAGCCTGCGTGATGAAGATGAATTGATGGCTGTTCGTTTAACCAATGGTGAAAAACAAATCATCATCGGAACGAAAAAAGGAATGCTCATTCGTTTCGACGAGACAGATGTTCGTGAAATGGGACGTACAGCAGCTGGAGTTAAAGGGATCACACTTTCTGAGGATGACATCGTCGTTGGAATGGAAATCCTTGAGCCAGATGCAAACGTATTGATCGTAACTGAAAAAGGTTATGGTAAATTAACGCCTGAAAAAGAATATCGTGTCCAAAGCCGTGGTGGTAAAGGTCTGAAAACTTGCAAGATCACTGACAACAACGGTCCGCTTGTTGCAGTGAAGGCGACTAACGCTGAAGCTGAAGAAGACTTGATGATTATCACAGGCAGTGGTGTCATCATCCGTATGGCCGTTTCAGATATCTCCACAACAGGCCGAGTCACTCAAGGTGTCCGCCTGATCCGTCTAGGTGATGATGAACATGTCGCTACAGTGGCATTAGTAGAACAATCACCAGAAGACGATGAAGAGAATAGTGAAGAAAACGTAGAAAATGTAGAGTCAGATCAAGAGCAATCTGAGTAAAGATAAAGCCGGTTTTTCACCGGCTTTATTTTTTTTGAAAAAACATGATTTTTTTTGAAGTTTATAATGCTTTTTTCATAGATATGTGTTAATCTTTCAAAGGAGCAAAAAGAGGCTCTATTTTTTATCTCTTTCATAACAAAAACTTCTTAAAAAAATAAAATGTTTTTCAAGAAAAATGTTGACTGTTGATAGAGATATATGATATATTTAAGTGGTCGCTTTGAGAGAGTGACAAACAAGTTCTTTGAAAACTAAACAAGACAAAACGTACCTGTTAATTCGAGTTTTTATAAAAAATCCTATGATACATCATAGGTAGTCAGTCAAACTGGCGAAAAGCAAAACTTCGGTTTTGTACTTTTTCGGAGAGTTTGATCCTGGCTCAGGACGAACGCTGGCGGCGTGCCTAATACATGCAAGTCGAGCGGACAGAAGGGAGCTTGCTCCCGGATGTTAGCGGCGGACGGGTGAGTAACACGTGGGTAACCTGCCTGTAAGACTGGGATAACTCCGGGAAACCGGAGCTAATACCGGATAGTTCCTTGAACCGCATGGTTCAAGGATGAAAGACGGTTTCGGCTGTCACTTACAGATGGACCCGCGGCGCATTAGCTAGTTGGTGAGGTAACGGCTCACCAAGGCGACGATGCGTAGCCGACCTGAGAGGGTGATCGGCCACACTGGGACTGAGACACGGCCCAGACTCCTACGGGAGGCAGCAGTAGGGAATCTTCCGCAATGGACGAAAGTCTGACGGAGCAACGCCGCGTGAGTGATGAAGGTTTTCGGATCGTAAAGCTCTGTTGTTAGGGAAGAACAAGTGCAAGAGTAACTGCTTGCACCTTGACGGTACCTAACCAGAAAGCCACGGCTAACTACGTGCCAGCAGCCGCGGTAATACGTAGGTGGCAAGCGTTGTCCGGAATTATTGGGCGTAAAGGGCTCGCAGGCGGTTTCTTAAGTCTGATGTGAAAGCCCCCGGCTCAACCGGGGAGGGTCATTGGAAACTGGGAAACTTGAGTGCAGAAGAGGAGAGTGGAATTCCACGTGTAGCGGTGAAATGCGTAGAGATGTGGAGGAACACCAGTGGCGAAGGCGACTCTCTGGTCTGTAACTGACGCTGAGGAGCGAAAGCGTGGGGAGCGAACAGGATTAGATACCCTGGTAGTCCACGCCGTAAACGATGAGTGCTAAGTGTTAGGGGGTTTCCGCCCCTTAGTGCTGCAGCTAACGCATTAAGCACTCCGCCTGGGGAGTACGGTCGCAAGACTGAAACTCAAAGGAATTGACGGGGGCCCGCACAAGCGGTGGAGCATGTGGTTTAATTCGAAGCAACGCGAAGAACCTTACCAGGTCTTGACATCCTCTGACAACCCTAGAGATAGGGCTTTCCCTTCGGGGACAGAGTGACAGGTGGTGCATGGTTGTCGTCAGCTCGTGTCGTGAGATGTTGGGTTAAGTCCCGCAACGAGCGCAACCCTTGATCTTAGTTGCCAGCATTCAGTTGGGCACTCTAAGGTGACTGCCGGTGACAAACCGGAGGAAGGTGGGGATGACGTCAAATCATCATGCCCCTTATGACCTGGGCTACACACGTGCTACAATGGACAGAACAAAGGGCTGCGAGACCGCAAGGTTTAGCCAATCCCACAAATCTGTTCTCAGTTCGGATCGCAGTCTGCAACTCGACTGCGTGAAGCTGGAATCGCTAGTAATCGCGGATCAGCATGCCGCGGTGAATACGTTCCCGGGCCTTGTACACACCGCCCGTCACACCACGAGAGTTTGCAACACCCGAAGTCGGTGAGGTAACCTTTATGGAGCCAGCCGCCGAAGGTGGGGCAGATGATTGGGGTGAAGTCGTAACAAGGTAGCCGTATCGGAAGGTGCGGCTGGATCACCTCCTTTCTAAGGATATATGGAGCAGCGTACGTTTTTCGTCTTGTTTAGTTTTGAAGGAACTTGCAAAAGATCCTACAACATCATATCTTCGATATGAAAGATGGGCCTGTAGCTCAGCTGGTTAGAGCGCACGCCTGATAAGCGTGAGGTCGGTGGTTCGAGTCCACTCAGGCCCACCATCTTCTATTAAAACGGGGCCTTAGCTCAGCTGGGAGAGCGCCTGCCTTGCACGCAGGAGGTCAGCGGTTCGATCCCGCTAGGCTCCACCAACGTGTTCTTTGAAAACTAGATAACAATAAGTAATACATTCACATTGAATGCAATGCAAAGTTCATCACACATAGTGATTCTTTCTAAAGTAAGAAATGGTTAAGTTAGAAAGGGCGCACGGTGGATGCCTTGGCACTAGGAGCCGATGAAGGACGGGACGAACACCGATATGCTTCGGGGAGCTGTAAGCAAGCTTTGATCCGGAGATTTCCGAATGGGGAAACCCACTGCTCGTAATGGAGTAGTATCCATACTTGAATACATAGAGTATGAGAAGGCATACCCGGGGAACTGAAACATCTAAGTACCCGGAGGAAGAGAAAGCAAATGCGATTCCCTGAGTAGCGGCGAGCGAAACGGGAACAGCCCAAACCAAGAGGCTTGCCTCTTGGGGTTGTAGGACACTCTATACGGAGTTACAAAGGAACGATATAAGCGAAGAGGTCTGGAAAGGCCCGCCAAAGAAGGTAACAGCCCTGTAACTGAAATGTTGTTCTCTCCAGAGTGGATCCTGAGTACGGCGGAACACGTGAAATTCCGTCGGAATCCGGGAGGACCATCTCCCAAGGCTAAATACTCCCTAGTGACCGATAGTGAACCAGTACCGTGAGGGAAAGGTGAAAAGCACCCCGGAAGGGGAGTGAAATAGATCCTGAAACCGTGTGCCTACAAGTAGTCAGAGCCCGTTAACGGGTGATGGCGTGCCTTTTGTAGAATGAACCGGCGAGTTACGATCCCGTGCAAGGTTAAGCAGAAGATGCGGAGCCGCAGCGAAAGCGAGTCTGAATAGGGCGCATGAGTACGTGGTCGTAGACCCGAAACCAGGTGATCTACCCATGTCCAGGGTGAAGTTCAGGTAACACTGAATGGAGGCCCGAACCCACGCACGTTGAAAAGTGCGGGGATGAGGTGTGGGTAGGGGTGAAATGCCAATCGAACCTGGAGATAGCTGGTTCTCTCCGAAATAGCTTTAGGGCTAGCCTCAAGGTAAGAGTCTCGGAGGTAGAGCACTGATTGGACTAGGGGCCCCTACCGGGTTACCGAATTCAGTCAAACTCCGAATGCCGATGACTTATCCTTGGGAGTCAGACTGCGAGTGATAAGATCCGTAGTCGAAAGGGAAACAGCCCAGACCGCCAGCTAAGGTCCCAAAGTATACGTTAAGTGGAAAAGGATGTGGAGTTGCTTAGACAACCAGGATGTTGGCTTAGAAGCAGCCACCATTTAAAGAGTGCGTAATAGCTCACTGGTCGAGTGACTCTGCGCCGAAAATGTACCGGGGCTAAACGTATCACCGAAGCTGCGGACTGTTCTTACGAACAGTGGTAGGAGAGCGTTCTAAGTGCAGTGAAGTCAGACCGGAAGGACTGGTGGAGCGCTTAGAAGTGAGAATGCCGGTATGAGTAGCGAAAGACGGGTGAGAATCCCGTCCACCGAATGCCTAAGGTTTCCTGAGGAAGGCTCGTCCGCTCAGGGTTAGTCGGGACCTAAGCCGAGGCCGAAAGGCGTAGGCGATGGACAACAGGTTGATATTCCTGTACCACCTCCTCACCATTTGAGCAATGGGGGGACGCAGGAGGATAGGGTAAGCGCGGTATTGGATATCCGCGTCCAAGCAGTTAGGCTGGGAAATAGGCAAATCCGTTTCCCGTGAAGGCTGAGCTGTGATGGCGAGCGAAATTTAGTAGCGAAGTTCCTGATTCCACACTGCCAAGAAAAGCCTCTAGCGAGGTGAGAGGTGCCCGTACCGCAAACCGACACAGGTAGGCGAGGAGAGAATCCTAAGGTGATCGAGAGAACTCTCGTTAAGGAACTCGGCAAAATGACCCCGTAACTTCGGGAGAAGGGGTGCTTCTTAGGGTGTTAAAGCCCCGAGAAGCCGCAGTGAATAGGCCCAGGCGACTGTTTAGCAAAAACACAGGTCTCTGCGAAGCCGTAAGGCGAAGTATAGGGGCTGACGCCTGCCCGGTGCTGGAAGGTTAAGAGGAGCGCTTAGCGTAAGCGAAGGTGCGAATTGAAGCCCCAGTAAACGGCGGCCGTAACTATAACGGTCCTAAGGTAGCGAAATTCCTTGTCGGGTAAGTTCCGACCCGCACGAAAGGCGCAACGATCTGGGCACTGTCTCAACGAGAGACTCGGTGAAATTATAGTACCTGTGAAGATGCAGGTTACCCGCGACAGGACGGAAAGACCCCGTGGAGCTTTACTGCAGCCTGATATTGAATGTTGGTACAGCTTGTACAGGATAGGTAGGAGCCTTGGAAACCGGAGCGCTAGCTTCGGTGGAGGCATCGGTGGGATACTACCCTGGCTGTATTGACCTTCTAACCCGCTGCCCTTATCGGGCAGGGAGACAGTGTCAGGTGGGCAGTTTGACTGGGGCGGTCGCCTCCTAAAATGTAACGGAGGCGCCCAAAGGTTCCCTCAGAATGGTTGGAAATCATTCGCAGAGTGTAAAGGCACAAGGGAGCTTGACTGCGAGACCTACAAGTCGAGCAGGGACGAAAGTCGGGCTTAGTGATCCGGTGGTTCCGCATGGAAGGGCCATCGCTCAACGGATAAAAGCTACCCCGGGGATAACAGGCTTATCTCCCCCAAGAGTCCACATCGACGGGGAGGTTTGGCACCTCGATGTCGGCTCATCGCATCCTGGGGCTGTAGTCGGTCCCAAGGGTTGGGCTGTTCGCCCATTAAAGCGGTACGCGAGCTGGGTTCAGAACGTCGTGAGACAGTTCGGTCCCTATCCGTCGCGGGCGCAGGAAATTTGAGAGGAGCTGTCCTTAGTACGAGAGGACCGGGATGGACGCACCGCTGGTGTACCAGTTGTTCTGCCAAGGGCATCGCTGGGTAGCTATGTGCGGACGGGATAAGTGCTGAAAGCATCTAAGCATGAAGCCCCCCTCAAGATGAGATTTCCCATTCCGCAAGGAAGTAAGATCCCTGAAAGATGATCAGGTTGATAGGTCTGAGGTGGAAGCGTGGTGACACGTGGAGCTGACAGATACTAATAGATCGAGGACTTAACCTATATTCTAATGTGAAAAATGAACATTGTTATCTAGTTTTGAGAGAACATTCTCTCCATCAGGTTTGGTGGCGATAGCGAAGAGGTCACACCCGTTCCCATACCGAACACGGAAGTTAAGCTCTTCAGCGCCGATGGTAGTTGGGGGTTTCCCCCTGTGAGAGTAGGACGCCGCCAAGCTTTTCAAAGGATCAGTTCCAGTCGGAACTGGTCTTTTTTGTGTTTTCTTCTAGCAGCATCATGATATAAGCTGGAAACTTATCCTCTGCAATCTCCATATAACGTTCAATCATGACATAATCATCACTAATGTATTGAGATAAAAGCTCGTACCACCATTCTGTTTCGTAGCGGGCAATCATACTGAGGTTATACATTAACAAGTAATGGCTGATGATCTCAGGAATCCCTAAAAAGGCATCTCGCGTTGATGGAATGAACCATTGATTCATTTCTAAATCATAATGAAGATGAGTAGCAAGAGCAGGGTTTTCTTCTGAAAATACATCAAATGTTAGTTTTTTAGCCTCTCGTTGCTTAAGCTTCCAAGTTGTATGGAACTCAAAATATTCAATAAAACGTTCGGCAGACATATTATAGAGCAAGGGAATATGATCTTGAATCAACATGCCATTTGCTTGTTCTACTTTCACTAAAGTAGAGGGTTGTTTTTGAAACTCCAGAATATGACCCATTTCAGGTATTTTTGAAAGGAGATTGATCATCGTAAATCGTTCATCTTCAAGACCATTTAAATGAAATAAGTGCTTTAATACATGCATACATAATCCGTTTCGCTGAATCTTGACTTCATCCTCACTAAAACGATAATGCTGCTTCTTTCTTTTTCTTGAGGTGACGCCATGAGCTAAGACAGAGGTTTGAGAAGGATAGTCGGGATCCACTGTCAGCAAACATGCCTTTAACAGCTGTGCCATTCCATAAAACAATAAAATCGGTTTTAGTTCAAGCGGAGCTGATGCGGCTTGGTCATAAAATGTATGACCGTGCTTTAAAAAGTAAATAAATCGTTCACAGTTTTTATAGGCTTGCTGGTTTGCCTCCTGAATGTTCCGTTTCTCGTACTGTTGAAATAGAAACTTTTGGGAAGTTTCAAGTGAATAAAAACGTTTTAAATCCTTCCATCCTGAACTTTTCATCTTCTTCCTCAACTCTCTTTATATTTTCTAAAAATTGCAACTGTTTGTTGCTTCCTTGACATGCTGTTTCCTAGTTGATAATCTACATATAATATTTTGCCGAAAAGAGGGGGATTTACTAATGTGGGAAAGTAAATTTTCAAAAGAAGGTTTGACGTTTGACGATGTGTTGCTTGTTCCAGCAAAGTCTGAGGTGCTTCCGCGTGATGTCAATTTATCAGTTGAGTTAACAAGCACTTTAAAGCTGAACATTCCAATTATTAGTGCAGGAATGGATACTGTGACGGAATCGCAAATGGCGATTGCAATGGCACGTCAAGGTGGTCTTGGAATCATCCATAAGAACATGTCTATTGAGCAGCAAGCTGAACAAGTGGACAAGGTAAAACGTTCAGAGCGTGGCGTTATTACAAATCCATTTTTCTTAACACCAGATCATCAAGTATTCGATGCAGAACATTTAATGGGTAAATATCGTATTTCTGGTGTACCGATTGTTAATAACGAACAAGATCAAAAGCTTGTTGGGATTATTACGAACCGTGACCTTCGTTTTATTTCGGATTATTCAATGAAGATTAGCGACGTGATGACAAAAGAGGAACTTGTGACAGCTTCTGTTGGAACAACATTAGAAGAAGCTGAAAAAATCCTTCAGCAATATAAAATTGAAAAATTACCTCTTTTAGATGACGAAGGAACATTAAAAGGTCTCATCACCATCAAAGATATTGAAAAAGTGATTGAATTCCCTAACTCCTCTAAAGATGCACATGGCCGTTTAATTGTTGGTGCCGCTGTAGGTGTCACTGGCGATACAATGACTCGTGTGAAAAAATTAGTAGAAGCCAATGTTGATGTGATCGTCATTGATACAGCACACGGTCATTCTCAAGGTGTTCTAGACACTGTATCGAAAATCCGTGAAACGTATCCTTCTCTTAACATCATTGCTGGTAACGTTGCAACAGCTGAAGCAACAAAAGCATTGTTTGAAGCTGGAGCAGATATTGCAAAAGTGGGTATTGGACCAGGATCGATTTGTACAACACGTGTTGTTGCAGGGGTCGGTGTACCACAAATCACAGCGATTTATGACTGTGCAACAGAAGCAAGAAAGCATGGTAAATCTATTATTGCAGATGGTGGAATTAAATATTCAGGTGATATCGTGAAAGCATTAGCTTCTGGTGGACATGCTGTTATGCTGGGAAGCCTTCTTGCTGGTACATCTGAAAGCCCAGGAGAAACAGAAATTTTCCAAGGCAGACGTTTCAAAGTATATCGTGGTATGGGTTCTGTTGCTGCAATGGAAAAAGGAAGTAAAGATCGTTACTTCCAAGAAGATAATAAAAAATTCGTTCCAGAAGGTATCGAAGGACGTACACCGTATAAAGGACCAGTTGTTGACACTGTTTACCAACTTGTTGGCGGTATTCGCTCTGGTATGGGCTACTGTGGAACACAGGACTTACGTACTCTTAGAGAAGAAGCACAATTCATTCGCATGACAGGTGCAGGTCTTCGTGAGAGCCATCCACATGATGTACAAATTACAAAAGAATCACCAAACTACACAATTTCTTGATAAATTGTGACAATCAAATTACATTTGACAGGGTCTATGACTCTGTCTATTTTTTTTGTCTTTATTGTGATAAAATTTATACTGTTGTGTCGAAATAAGCCCTTGTGGATTAAATATATATGAAAAACGTCGAAAAAAGATGAATACGGAGGTATGACGATTGAACAGCAAGATGTTGAAACAGCTTATGGTCTCTATCCTTGCATTGGCATTGATTGTTACTGCATTTACCCCAATGTCTAAAGCAAAAGCGGCTGAAGATCCATTCAATGTGAATGCGAAAGCAGCCATCCTTATTGAAGCTTCTACAGGTAAAATTCTTTATAGTAAAAACGCAGAACAAAGACTGCCTATTGCAAGTATGGCAAAGATGATGACAGAGTATCTATTACTAGAAGCGATTGCTGAAGGCAAAGTGAAATGGGATCAAACATATACGCCAGATGATTACGTGTACGAAATTTCTCAGGACCGCAGTTTATCCAATGTTCCATTGAGAAAAGATGGTTCGTATACTGTCAAAGAACTTTATCAAGCAACGGCTATTTATTCAGCAAATGCAGCAGCAATTGGTCTAGCAGAGGTAATCGCTGGATCAGAATCAAAGTTTGTTGAAAAAATGAATGCAAAAGCAAAAGAACTTGGTTTAACCAATTACAAATTCGTGAATGCAACTGGATTAGAAAATAAAGACTTACATGGCAAACAGCCAAAAGGTACGGGACCTGATGAAGAAAGCGAAGTTTCCGCAAAGGATATGGCTTTGCTTGCACAGCATCTCATCAAAGATCATCCAGAAATTCTTGAAACAGCAAGCATCGCGAAAACAAAGTTCAGAGAAGGCACAGATGACGAAATGGACATGCCAAACTGGAACTTTATGCTTAAAGGACTTGTGAAAGAATATGAAGGCGTAGACGGTCTGAAAACGGGCTCTACTGATTCAGCTGGTTCTAGCTTCACAGGTACAGCAAAACGTGGTGACATGCGTGTGATCGCAGTTGTCCTGAATGCTAAAGGAAATCTTCATACAGCTCGTTTTGATGTGGCGAAAAAATTGTTCGATTATGCCTTTAAAAACTTCACGATGAAAGAAATGTACAAAAAAGGCCAACAAATCAAGGGACATGAAAACATCGAAGTCGATAAAGGGAAAGATAAAGAAGTACCCATCGTGACGAAAGAAGCTTTCTCTGTACCGGTTAAAAATGGTGACGAGAAGAGCTATAAAGCGAAAGTAAATATTGATAAAAAGAACCTAGAAGCTCCTATTAAAAAAGGAACAAAGGTTGGCATGCTGACGACTTCTTATTCTGGTGATGAGAAGGACTACGGCTATTTGAGTAAAGACCAATCAGGTGTTGAGCTTGTGACGAAAACAGGTGATGAAAAAGCAAACTGGTTCATCCTTGCAATGCGTGGTGTAGGTGGATTCTTCGCTGGCATTTGGGGAGGAATCGTCGACACAGTAAAAGGTTGGTTCTAATAAAAAAACTGCTCTCTATATGTGAGAGCAGTTTTTTTTATCGTTAAAAGAAAAGAGATTGTTTGTGGTTTTGAGGTGTAGACAAGGCCTGCTGAAAAATACCACATAACTTTTCCATACCTTCCGTCAGTGCCTTTTCATTCACATAAGAAAAGCTAAGGCGTATATAATTCTGCTTCGGCTCCCCAGGATAGCAGACAGAGCCAGGCAGGAAGGTGATTTGCTGCTTCCGTGCCTCATGTAATAGGGCACGTGTATCGACCCAGGAAGGAAAGCTAAGCCACAAATTGAGCCCGCCCTGTGGGATTTGCCACGTGACGTCCTTTGGCGCATGCTTTGTCAACACATCCATCATCAAATCGCGTCTCACCTTCAAGGCAGTTCTTAATTTTTTCGTATGATCGATCATTTTCTTGGAAGTGAGAAACGGTAAGATCGCCTTTTGGGTGAGAAGCGGGCTCCCTAAATCATTATTGGCTTTTGCAGCTAATAAACGGTTAAATATAGAGCCTGACGCTGTAATAATTCCAATTCTGCATCCTGGAGCCAGTGTCTTGCTTAATCCTCGTAAATAAATGACGTGTCCATCGTGATCTAGGCTTTTAATGGGTGCCGGCGGCTTCTTTTCAAAATAAAGCTCACGATAAGGATCATCCTCTACAATGAGACAATCAATGCTTTGTGCCAGTAAAAGCAGCTGTTTTCTTCGTTTCATCGACATACTAGCACCTGTAGGACTGTGAAAAGTAGGAATGGTATAGATGAGCTTTGGTTTATATTTATCACAAATGCTTTGAAGCTGTTTCATGTTCATTCCTTCATGATCGACAGGAACCGTAATAATTCGTGCCCCCCTCCCCATAAAGACATCAATTGCGCCTGGATAAGTGGGCGCCTCCATGACAACTACATCATCTGGCCCGATAAATGTACGTGCTACTAAATCAAGCCCTTGCTGAGAACCGCTAGTGACAAGGATATTTTCAGGAGTAGAAGGAACATCTAATTTTTCTAGAAATGATTGAATGACCTGACGAAGCTGAAGGTCACCTTGTATTTCACCGTATTTTGACATGATTTGAGGATGCCGGGCTAGGACATGCTGCATTTCTTTTTCTAAATACCGGTTAGGTAAAAGACCAGGATCAATCATAGAGGAAGAAAGATTAATGGCTTCTTCGACATAGTGATACTGAGCGAATTGAGACCTTGGTAAATAATCAGGGATCGATAACTGCCAATCGAAAGAAGTAGATGATTGAACCGGGATGTCAGTTTGCTCATGCTGCTCATTCACAAACGTACCTTTCCCTTGTACAGTCGTTAAAAATCCGTCGTCCTTAAGCCGTGTATATGCTTTTGCCGCTGTGACAAGACTTACATTTAGCTGTTTCGCTAGATCACGTACAGTCGGCAGCTTATCGCCTTGCTGAAGCAGACCTGATTGAATGTGATCAACGATGGAAAAGTAAATCTGATTCGAAAGAGATGTATCTGAATGTCGATGGATATCAATATGCATGAAAATCCTCCAATGGGTGTGGAATTGTTATAGATGGTTTCGAATTGTTATAGATGCATTATAACATGTTAATAACACTTAAAAGAGGGAATGATGCCTTTTTAACTATGAAACCTTGATATATAAGGGTTCCTTCTTTTTTATGAGCTAATTGAATTGTTATACTATTCTCTTTATTGTTATACTCTATCGCTTGTATGATAAAGGTGTTGAATCAATCGAATAGACAAATGGGAGGAAACAATTGTGAGCAATAAGGGAACTGAACGAGTAAAACGTGGAATGGCAGAAATGCAAAAAGGTGGCGTCATTATGGATGTCGTCAATGCTGAGCAGGCAAAAATCGCAGAAGAAGCAGGCGCAGTGGCAGTGATGGCACTAGAACGGGTACCAGCTGATATCCGTGCAGCAGGCGGTGTTGCCCGTATGGCAGACCCAAGAATCGTGGAAGAAGTACAAAATGCAGTAACGATTCCAGTCATGGCAAAAGCACGTATCGGCCACATCGTGGAAGCTCGTGTTCTTGAAGCACTTGGTGTTGATTATATTGATGAGAGTGAAGTGCTGACGCCCGCAGATGAGGAATTCCATTTAAATAAAAATGAATACACGGTTCCTTTCGTATGTGGCTGCCGTGATTTAGGTGAGGCGACTCGTCGTATTGCAGAAGGTGCATCTATGTTGCGTACAAAAGGTGAGCCTGGTACAGGAAATATTGTAGAAGCTGTTCGTCATATGAGAAAGGTCAATGCTCAAATTCGTAAAGTTGTCGCAATGAGTGAAGATGAATTGATGACAGAAGCCAAGAATCTAGGCGCACCTTATGAATTATTGCTTCAAATTAAAAAAGAAGGCAAATTACCGGTTGTAAACTTTGCTGCTGGAGGTGTTGCAACACCAGCAGATGCAGCACTAATGATGCAGCTTGGAGCAGATGGTGTATTTGTCGGCTCTGGTATCTTCAAATCAGACAATCCAGCTAAGTTTGCAAAAGCAATTGTAGAAGCAACGACTCATTTCACAGATTACCGTCTAATTGCAGAGCTTTCTAAAGAGCTTGGAACAGCGATGAAAGGAATTGAAATTTCAAATCTATTGCCAGAAGAGCGTATGCAAGAGCGTGGCTGGTAATTAAGGGAGCGCAAACGAACATGCTAACAATTGGTGTACTAGGGCTTCAAGGAGCGGTGAGAGAGCATATTCAATCGATTGAAGCTTGTGGCGCAGAGGGAAAGATCATCAAGCGGGTAGATGAGTTAGAAATTGTTGACGGTCTCATTATCCCTGGTGGTGAAAGTACGACGATGAGAAGACTCATGGATACGTACCAATTCATTGAACCGATTAAAGCGTTCGCTGCTCAAGGTAAACCGATATTTGGGACTTGTGCCGGTTTGATTATGCTGGCAAAGCATATAGAAGATCGAGAAGATGCTCATCTTGGACTGTTAAATGTATCTGTTGCACGTAATTCGTTTGGCAGACAGGTAGACAGCTTTGAAGCAGATGTAGAAGTGAAAGGACTGGATGCGCCGTTTACAGGAGTGTTCATCCGTGCGCCTCATATCATCAGCGCAGATGAGAGCGTAGAGGTCATGGCTGAGTATGACGGCAGGATTGTGATGGCGAAAGAAAACAATATCTTAGGTTGTTCTTTTCATCCAGAGCTGACAGACGACCATCGGTTAACACAGCTGTTTGTTGAGATGGTGGAGTCCTATAAAACGAAGCTTGCTGTATAAAACGGTTGAAAAGAGATAAAACTTATAGTACATTAAAATCACAATCAAAGATCGAAAAAGCGTTGACGGGAAATAGTAAGAAGCCCCTCTTTCTCAGAGAGCCGATGGTTGGTGAGAATCGGTGAAAGATGCATTCTGAATCCATCCTTGAGCGAAATGCTGAAACACGAAGTAAGCATTTACGGTGATGCCGTTACAGAGGAAAGAGGAAAGCATGCTTTTGGCGTGTTTTCAATCAGGGTGGCAACGCGAGAGCTCTCGTCCCTTTCATGGGATGAGGGCTCTTTTTATTTTTCGATAAAAAAGGAGTGTTACACATGCTGGATATTAAACAACTGCGCACGGATTTTGATCAAATCAAAGAAAAATTAGCCCATCGAGGCGAAGATTTAGCGGATTTTGATAAGTTTGGTGAACTGGATCAAAAAAGAAGAGAATTAATCGGCAAAACAGAAGTATTAAAGAGCCGAAGAAATGAAGTATCACAGCAAGTGGCTGTTCTAAAAAGAGAAAAGAAAGACGCCGATCACATTATTCAAGAAATGCGTGAGGTAGGCGATGAGATTAAGAAGTTAGATGATGAATTAAGAACAGTAGAGGAAAGCCTGCAAACCATCCTATTCTCAATTCCAAACATCCCTCATGACTCTGTACCAGTCGGTGAAACAGAAGATGACAACATTGAAGTGAGAAAATGGGGCGAACAGCCAGCCTTCTCATTTGAACCAAAGCCGCATTGGGATGTAGCCGATGAGCTGAAAATTTTGGATTTTGAACGTGCAGGAAAAGTGACAGGAAGCCGTTTCGTTTTTTATAAAGGGCTAGGCGCACGGTTAGAGCGTGCACTTTATAACTTTATGCTGGATTTACACGTAGATGAATTTGGTTTTACTGAAGTACTACCACCTTATATGGTCAACAGAGCAAGCATGACAGGAACTGGACAGCTTCCAAAGTTTGAAGAGGATGCTTTTAAAATTCGAGAAGAAGATTATTTCCTCATTCCAACGGCTGAAGTGCCAATTACGAACATGCACCGTGATGAAATTCTTGAAGGAGAGCAGCTGCCAATCAATTATGCAGCATTTAGTGCTTGCTTTAGATCAGAAGCTGGTTCTGCTGGCAGAGATACGCGCGGACTCATCCGTCAGCACCAATTTAACAAAGTAGAGCTTGTGAAATTTGTCAGACCAGAAGATTCTTATGAAGAATTAGAAAAACTAACAAACCAAGCAGAAAAAGTTCTTCAATTATTGAACCTGCCATACCGTGTCATGAGCATGTGTACAGGAGATTTAGGCTTTACGGCTGCGAAGAAATACGATATCGAAGTATGGATTCCAAGCCAAAATACGTATCGTGAAATTTCTTCTTGCAGTAACTTTGAAGCGTTCCAAGCGAGACGAGCAAACATTCGTTTCCGCCCTGAGCCTAAAGCCAAGCCAGAACATGTGCACACATTAAATGGATCTGGTTTAGCAGTAGGAAGAACTGTTGCAGCCATTTTAGAAAACTATCAACAAGAGGATGGAACAGTGATCATCCCTGAGGTGTTACGTCCTTATATGGGAAATAAAGAAGTGATAAAATAAGATGCCGTCATGGCATCTTATTCTTTTTACCTAAACTTCTACAGCTTTTCTAAAATAAGCCGATAAAAGAACTAAAAGCATCTAGGAAAGAAGGAATAACCTTGAATAGGCTTGACTATTATGTTGAAATGGCTCAATTACTCAGAAAAGTTCTAGATGAAAGTGTCCTTTTCGGCATCACTGATACAGAAAAGGTACTTTGCTATTATCCATCGACCACAGTAGATTTTGGCATTAAAGTAGGGGACGCTTTAAACCCAGAGGACCAAAACGTGGCGACGACATTAAGAGGACAAGAATATGATGGGCATTTGCCAGAGTCTTTATATGGTTATGAAATTGCTGTAAAAGGTTATCCGATTTTTGATGAAGATAGAAAAGTGATTGGCTCTTTTTTAGTGGCTTTTTCACATCATCGTGAGAAGAAATTAAGCGGCTATATGGAACATATCAATAAAGTAGCGAAAGAATTACAAGGTGGAATCGAGCAAATTGCTGCTCATTCTCAAGAACTGGCTGCGACAAGCTTAGAAATTAGTGAGCAGGCCGGAAGAGCAGAAGAGAAATCGGCAAACATTGAAGAAGTCGTCAAAACCATTGGCGGTATTGCGAGACAAACAAACCTGTTAGGACTCAATGCTGCAATTGAAGCGGCAAGAGCAGGTGAAAATGGAAAAGGCTTTGCTGTTGTTGCAGACGAGGTACGTAAGTTATCAGATGGATCAAAGGAAGCAGCTGAAACCATTAATGCATTTTTAAAAGAAATCCAAGACAGCATTGGCACTTTATCTGAAAATATCTCACAAATCAGCAGTTCAACAAACGAACAAGCTAAACAAGTGACAGACTTTACAAAGATTATTGAGTCATTAAATGATTTTAAAGAAGAGATGAATCTTTTTATTGACGAAATTAGACAGGATACGAAATAGATGAACAATCACGAGAGAATCTCGGCAACCGAATATAATGAGTATGAACATAAGTTCCTATTGAAAAGATCGTCATTGATTTGACGATCTTTTTTTGTCTTAAAATGAAGGGAAAGGCAAAATATAAAGAAAAATGAATATCAAACCAATTTTTCTGTATTTTTGAAGAAAAAACTAAAAAAATCAATTTTTTGTTGATTATTTCTATAAGTCATTGGATAATAGGAATATAGGCCTATTTTATAAATGGAGTTTAACAGGATGTTATACCTATTTATTGTTGATGTTGTGTGAGTAGTTGATGATTTCCGAGTCAGGGGAGAAAGAGCGATTGCATGGAAAGATATGCTCTAACGTCTCTATAAAAATAATAAATAAAAAAATATTAGAGAAGAAAACCTTCGATAATGGCAAACTTGTTGAAAGATAAGGACGCAAAGCTACGGGTCTAAGGCTGAAAAGCTACGATCGCCGGGTTACCGAAAAAGGATTGAGAAGTGAGAGGAATAGCATGATAAATTGCTACTCCTCTTCAGAGAGACTCGACAACCTTTTGATCGGGTCTTTTTTGTGCGTAAAAAATAGGAGGAAAGTACTATGAGTAATGAATTGAAATCAGGACTATTGGAGGATCAGATTCGAAACATACTGGAATTGCTCGGGGAAGATCCAACTCGAGAAGGTTTACGTGATACACCGAAGCGAGTAGCAAAAATGTATAAAGAAGTGTTTGAAGGAATCGGAGTCGATCCTGAAACGGCTTTAACGACAACGTTTGAAGAAGAATATGAAGGGATGGTAGTTGTCAAAGACATCAATTATTACACATTTTGTGAGCACCATCTTATACCGTTCTTTGGGAAGGCGCATATTGGCTATATTCCAAAAGGGAGAGTCGTAGGATTAAGCAAATTTGCACGGCTGGTCGAATTGATTTCAAAGCGTCCGCAAGTTCAGGAGCGTATGACACAACAAATGGCGAATGCCATTATGAACGTCTTGCAGCCAGAAGGCGTCATCGTAAGTGTGGAAGGACAACATCTATGTATGTGCGCTAGGGGTGTGAAAAAACCTGGCAGTTCCACAGTCACAACTATTAAAAAAGGTTTATTCAAAGAACAACAATCTTTGGTTCATGAGTTTGAACAGGCTTTGATAAGAGATTAAAAGGAGGGTATCACATGCTTTATTTATCTAGAAAGATGTATTTCTCATCACTTCATTCCTATAGGGTGCAAGAATGGAGTGATGAATATAATCAGCAAGTATTTGGCCCTTGCAGTAACCCAAATGGCCACGGTCATGATTATACACTTGAAGTAATGGTCAAAGGGAAACTTAATCGACAATCCGGGATTGTCGTGAATATCACGGATATTGATAAGGTAGTTAAATCATTTGTAGCAGAAAATCTAGATGGGAAATTTCTGAACATGGAGAACGATTATTTTAAACATCACATCCCTACAACTGAAAATATTGCCACCTATCTTTGGGAATCGTTAGACGGGAAAATCGATCACTGTCAGATTCATAAGATTCGCCTTCATGAAAACAACTTTTTATATGCCGAAAAGGAGGATGGACAAATGGTCCGATTAACACGTAAATATCATTTCTGTACAGCACACCGTTTGCATAGTGAACAACTTAGCGAAGAGGAAAATCAGGAACTCTTTGGGAAGTGCAACAATCCATATGGACACGGTCATAACTATTATTTAGAAGTCACTGTAAATGGGGAGCCTGATCCAATGACAGGGATGATCGCCAATTTAAGCGACATCGACAGTGTAGTAGAGAAAGAGATCATGGAGAAATTTGATCATAAACATTTGAATTTAGATACGGAAGAATTTAAAGACCTGAACCCGACGTCTGAGAATGTAGCTGTCGTCATCTGGGATCTGTTATCTCCGCACCTGCCTAACTTATTTAAGATTGGTCTTTATGAAACAGAAAAGAATTACTTTGAATATTGCGGCCCACAAGAGGATATGAAGTATGGCGCATGATGAACGATTAAAAGGTAAAACAATTTTAATCACAGGTGCTAGTAAAGGAATAGGACAGAAAACGGCTCTTCTCTTTGAAAATGAAGGAGCAAATCTTGTACTTGGATGCCGTAATTATCAAGAAAAACGCAGGGGAAATGTACTCGAACTCCCGCTTGATGTAAGGGATGAACAGTCTGTTCAAGAATTTGCAGCAAGGGCTATTGATGAATTTGGTTGTATTGATGTCCTGATTAATAGTGCGGGATTGGGTGTGTTTGAGAGCGTTCTTGATACGTCCATTGAAGCATTTGATCAAATGATATCAACCAATTTACGAGGATCTTTTCTCACGTCCAAATGTATAGGAAAACATATGGTAGAGAGAAAAAATGGTCATATCATCAATCTTGTATCTGTAGCAGGTACAACGGCTCTTCAAAACTGCGGAGGCTATTCCTCTTCTAAATTTGGTTTGCTCGGTTTAACGAAAGTGATGCAAGCTGAATGGAGGAAGCATGGCGTGCAGGTAACGGCCATCATTCCCGGTGCTGTCAGTAGTGATTTTTGGGAAAACATTGAACCAAAACCAGATCTCGATGCTATGATTCCGACTGAAACGGTGGCAGCCTATCTACTCGGCTTAATTACTCAGCCTCCAGGTGCATACGTTGATGAAATCACGATTATGCCACCACTAGGCATTCTATAGGGAGGGAGCTTTATGAGGCGGCTGATAGATAAAGTTTTCAAAGATCACACGGTTGACAGAGGATTCCAGTCTCTCCCCCTCGATCTTTCATATAAAGAGGTTGAGTATCGTACGAAGAGGGGGTTTCTCGCCAGAAAACTCTGTTACTACACAGGGACAAAGGTAGCAGATGGTGAGGATGTATTTTATAGATCTCTTGTATGTTCTGTCTGTGATGAAAAAAGCGATGGACAAGAATACTTTCTTTTTATGAGTGAACAGATGCTTACGTGGGCAAAGGAGAAAGAGCATAACATACGAGAGAACATTTTGAGAATGAACGTCAAGACCAACTTTCAGAATGCGATGTTAAAGGCCTATGAAATATTTAAAGAAGATTTGTTAGCACCTGAAAAAAGTGGAGTAGCACCACAGTCCTCGAAATGGGAAGAGTGGAAAGTGTACAGAGATGTTATCTTGGCTTCAACTCAAGGGAAATTTCTTCTGGCTTCAGAAGAGGAACTCGTAGGTTTTAAAAAAGGCAGGATATTTTGTGAAGGAGAAATCAAACAGCTGTCTGACATTCCGAACTGTCGCCATAGGGCTCGGGATAGTCTTGAAGCCATGGGGTATAAAAATTCTACGACGATGGGATGGCTTCTTGTTCTCTCTGAAGCCATTACCAATACAATTAAGCACGGTGAAGAAGGAAAGATGACACTTATAGAGGATAAAGATCAAAATGAAATTCGGTTCATTATTGAAGATCGCGGACCCGGATTTTCACTAAAAGAACTTCCTAAGATGACGTTACTTGCTGGTTATTCTACTAAGAAGTCAATGGGACAAGGCTTTACATTAATGATGAAAATGTCAAAACAAGTTTCTTTGTATACGACATCTGAAGGCTCAACGATCATTCTAACTTTTAATAGAGAAGAATTTCCAGGGGATGTAAAAGTAAAGGGATAGAGCACACTGCCTATCCCTATCATATTTTAAAAGGAGTGAAGATGAATGAAAAAGATGGATTCTGTTGTCATTTCAAAAACCATTCATCGAACATTGAAAACAGCAAGATTATTTGATGTTTTTTGGGAAAGATGGCTCGTGCATGGTCTAGAGGAGAACGACCTGCAAGGGGCCAGACCCAATATCCATTCTTTAGAAGGATGGTATAGGACATGGTCAAAGCTTGCAGAAGATAAAGAAAAAAGAGGAAGAGAATTGGAAGTGCTACAAAACTATAGGGAAGCGGAAAAGACTTACCGCCAAGCAGCACTTTATTACATTCTAAACTATTGGATCGATCCCTCTTACTCAGACGCTAAAATGGGTTGGTATCAAAAAAGTTTAGATTTTATGAGGAAAGCAGATTCTCTTTCGGATACAACGACAGTGTATCCGAAACTGTTATTGAAAAATCATATCACCTGTTCGGGCCGAATTAGGGTTCCGAAAAACCCAAAAGGCGTCATCATCATTGTAAACCCTATCGACTCAACCAAGGAAGAGCTTTATTTGTATGAAATGGATTTCTTGCAAAAGGGGTTTATCACTATGAGTTTTGATGGTCCTGGACAGGGAGAGACGTTTATGGTGAATGGTGTAATCGGAACAAGAGCCAGGTGGGAACGTTTTGTTCATCAAGTGATTGATGATGCTAAGAAAACCTATCCTCATCTGCCTATCTATTTATTTGGAATAAGCCTGGCAGCATCATGGGTGCTATATGGGAGCTCAAATAAAAATGTAGATAAAGTTGTAGCTGTTAGCCCAGCGGTCGAACTAGAGCGGATGAATATGCCGAGTTATTTCATGAAACGTATGGAATGTTCATGCATAGTAGATGACAAAGACGAAGAGGAAACAGAAAGGTCGATTCCAAAATTCGATGACATCAAGTATCGAGCGCCTGTACTTGTTTTTTACGGAAGTCAGGATATGATGATAACCAAAAATGAGTTTAGCAGACTATATGAAAATATTTCGTCTGAAAAATTGTTGATTGAATATAAAGAAGAAGGACATGTATGTAATCACAAGTTAAAAGAAATAAGAGACATTGCCTGTAGCTGGTTTTCAGGAGAATTCAACATGAAAGAGGAGCAATGATGAAAGGTAAAAAGATCACCTTAAGGAAACAATTCCTAATAAAAGTGCTTTCCATTTTGTTTATCATCGCCATCATATCTGGAGTAGCGCAACTTTACTATATGAAAGAGCAAATCGTCAAACAGTCACATATTCAGGCAACAGCAGTGGCAAATACGATGATAAGAGGGTTAGAACAAACGGACTTGGCAACATCTACAATTGAAAACCAGATTGATTCAAAGTTGGTTTCTTATGCGAGTCATATCGGTACTCTTTTAAAGGGAAAAAAGGCAACAGAAATCAAACAAGATGAATTAAATCGAATCAAAAAAAAGCTAGGGTTAGCTGGAATTTCCATTTTAAAAGAAACACCAGACGATTTTGTTGCCATTCAATCGACGCAGAAAGCAGAGATTGGCTTTAGTTTTAAAGAATATGGATACTTCGAAGTTGGCAAGCTCTTAATGAGCGGTAAATTACCTAAAGTACCGGGAGCTACGTATACCAATCCATATACACTTGTATTGCCAATTGCCAAATCAGCTTCTCACACGGATCAATCAAAGTTTTTCAAATATGCGTATTACTATGAAGAGGGAACTGATTTTATTATTAACCCATTTATTGAAGCGAACGAAGTCAATCACTACATGGAGAATGTGGGGCCTGAAACAGAAATCAAGAAATTGGTGAAAGACAGTGAATTTGTTGAAGAAATTGGAGTCTTGAATCCAAAAGTAATCGCCAACCCTTCTCTTGAAAAGCAAATATATCCTCCATTAAAAAAAATCGAAGCCGGGAATTTTAAATTTGCCACTGAAAAAGATACGCAAATGCTGACACAATCCAATTTGAAAACGCAAACTTTAATTGAGACTGTGAAAGATAAAAAGTTGTATAAAATGTTTATCCCTTTGAATGAAAATCGTGTTATTTATATTGCACTCGACTATAACAAAATGAGTGGACCGCTTTACCGTTATTCAATCATTCTTATTATTTCTGGTCTTGCCTCACTTGTTGTGCTCTTCCTTTTAACGGCTAGATTCTTTAACCGAATATATGAAAATATTCAAAAGATTGAAAAGCAGATTGCCTCACTTAAAGAAGGCGATTTGACGGTGAAGAGTGAGATCAAAGACGGCAGTGAACTAGAGGTTTTATCTAAAAGCACGAATCGAATGGTAGATAAACTTAATAAACTGATCACTGACACCCAAGAACAAGCTAACAAGACGCAACGACTATCTGTGATGCTTGAATCGGAAGCATCTAATTCTGTAGAAAAAATGTATACATTATCAACGGAATCAACGATTAAATCTAGAGAACAGCTAAATGAAATCATGAATTTTCTTGATGAAATAGGAACCTTTATGAAAAATGCGCCTCAACAAGAAAATGTAGAAGAGATACTAGGTAAAGTAGACGCGCTTAAGAAAATTGCAAAAGATAAAACGGCAGCCACAACAGACATGACCATTACACTTTCTGACCTTATTCAATCACTCCATGAACAGGCGAGTGAGTTATCAGATATTTCTAGATCACTACTTGATTATATGGGCAAATTTAAATTACAAGGAGGAGAGACTGGTGACCGGATTACAGATTAAAAAAGAAGTGCATGAAACGACGACTACTTTGTATTTACACGGCATTTTGGATATCTCTACGACAGGTTCGATTGACCCTTTCTTAGAGGATATGACAATGGTTAAACGGCTAGTGATTGATTTCAGTGGACTAGATTTCATTGATTCGACTGGAATAGGTTCAATCATGAATGCAATTTATCTTTCACAAGAAAAAGATTTTACTTTGCGCCTGCAAGGTGTTGATGAACTCACACATCAAGTGTTTGAAATGGTCGGGCTGTATCAGATTCTAGAAGCCCTCAATGGGGAGGTTGTTTAGTTGTATATGAATAAACTAAAAAACTTCCATGAGAAAAAAGAGCAAGAGGCCGAAGAGCGAACGCTTCAGCGTGAAATTAATATGGCGAGAAACATTCAATCGACTCTCCTCAATGGGGAGGTTCCTTCTTTCGCAGGAGGAAAAGTAGTTGGTTCAACGGTACCTGCACGGCTAATAGGCGGTGATTATTATGATTTTTATCCGCTCTTGAATGGGAAAATAAGAATTGTGATTGGAGATGTGATGGGAAAAGGCATCCCCGCAGCAATGCTCATGATTTTAACTCGTGGTGCTTTTAGAAGTGCTGCCGAAAGAACTAAAGGACCAGGTGATAATCTTACGGCGATGAATCAGGCAATTTATAAGGATTTACGTGCTCTTAAGTCATTTGTTACGTTATTTTGTGCAGATTGGAATCCGAACACGGGGACACTGACGTATGCGAATGCCGGTCATAATATTCCGTTATGGATAAGTGCTAAAACAAAAAAGGTCTCTGAACTTCCGAGAACAAAAGGAATAATGGTTGGAGGTCTACCGAATCAAGTGTATCAAGAAGAATCTATAAAACTTGGCAACCACGATACGATCTTCTTTTATACAGATGGAATTGTAGAAGCCCAAAATGGTAGCAGTGAGCAGTTTCAGATCGAACGATTGATTGAAACGTTAACTGAGAATCAGGAAAAGCCTGTGGTTGAGATAGAGAAATGCGTGATGAATTCAATACATCAATTTACGGATGGTACGCAGCAGAAAGATGATATCACGATGGTCATTTTAAAAGTTGAGAGAGAACAATCAGACAATCCCAGTCTGGATTCATCTAAATGTATGAAATAAATGGGGGTGATTTTGTGCAAAACATCATATCAAAAGGGAAAAATATAAAAGAAGCCATCTCTATTGGACTCGAACTGATGGATGCGACAAAACAAGAAGTGAATATTGAAATACTTCAGCAAGAGACGAAGGGATTCATGGGTATTTTAGGAAAACAAGCTGTTGTCAAATTGACACGAATGACCGCAAAAAATCCGCAACCTGAGCTGAATGTGTTGGATGAGTTTGAAAAAATGATTGAAGACGAGCAGTCCCCTTTACCGGAATTTGAGAAGGTAAGTGAGGAGGAATCATCTCTATTATCTGAGCTTGAAATATATAGAATGAGAAAACTGCAAATGGAAGAATTATCAGGAAAAGTATGGGTAGAAGACGGTAAACTTAAATGCAAATCTTCCCCTAACAATTTTCCAATGGTTACAATTGGTGAAGGTATTCAATTAATGAAAGATAATCAACTTGTAAAAGACAAAACACTCATTGTTTCAGAAGCGCACAACTATGCGGTGAAAGTGGAAGATGAAGTGAGAGAAACCCGCTGGTCCATCAAGATGGATGCAAGTAAATTAAAAGTAGAATTGAAGGTAGATCCAGGATATACGCTTAGAAGATCAATTCAAGATACTGCCCCCGAACAACATATTGAGCTTAAGGTAGAAGAAAAGAAAGAGATTGTCAACACTTTACAATATGCCGACATTATGATGAAGCTTGAAGAACTGCGAGTAATCCATGGTTTTTATCAAGATGAAATCATTAAAGCAACTCAGACAAATACTGAAGGAACATTTCTCATTGCTGAAGGGATAAAAGCACAGCCAGGAAAAGATGGTTGGGTTGAGTTAATAGTGAATGTAGACGATATAGCTGAAGGACCTAAGGAGACAACAGGCGGCCGAGTAGATTTTCGTGAAACCAAGACGCTTTCAAGTGTGGAACGTGGACAAGTGGTGGCTATCATCCATCCTCCTGAACCTGGAAAAATGGGTTATACCGTTACCAATGAACCGCTTCCGGCAAAACAGACACATCCAATTACCGTGCGTGCGGGTGATGGTATAAACGTGGTAGATGACAAAATTGTCGCGACTTCATCTGGACGGCCTCTGTTAGAAAAACGGGGTAAATTGGTTCGAGTAGCTATTCTTCCAAAACTGATTCATAAAGGAAATGTTGATTTGGCATCAGGGAATATCCGGTTTAAAGGAGACGTTGAAATTTTTGGTGAAGTGGATGAACGGATGGTTGTGAAAGCAGAAGGGGACGTGACAGTTCATAAGACCATCACAAACGCTACAATCACTTCCGCTGGAGCGATCGTCACTTATAGTAACATCATTAGTTCCGAAGTTTCAGCGGGCAAGAACAATCTTTTAGTGGTCGAGCTAGGCGATCTGCTAGGAATTCTTTATCGGGATACAGAACAGATTATTTCTGTCATCAAGCAACTAACCTTATCACCTGGATTCAAATCGAGTGATTTCGCAAGAGGTGGATTGCAGCCATTGATTCGGATACTGCTCGAAAAGAAGTTTAATAATTTCCAGGTGAGAGCAAAAAATTATGTCGAGATGGTTCGCCAAAATGAACATGATCTGTTCGATGATGAATGGAAAGAGGTATCTTTAGCAGTAACACAGTTATTTCTGTCAATCACCAAAGAAGTGATATCTATAGATAGAATAAAAGATTTAACAGTAAAAATGAAAGAACTGTACGAACAAAGTCAGGCCACAGTAGATTCTAACACGTATATTGCGATTCCTAATGTTTTAAACAGCCAATTATATTGTAGCGGCAACATCATGATACATGGACAAGGAACGGTGAACTCCAAAATCCATTCAGGAGGCAAATTGATGATCAGCGGCAATATTCGTGGAGGGGAAGCCTATGGAAGATTGGGAGTAGAAGTGAATGAAGTCGGTGCAGAAAGTGGAAGACCAACTCTTATTTCTGTTCCAGACGATCAAACAATCATCATCAAAAAGGCCATGGAAGGAACCATCATTCAACTCGGAACCATAAAGCACATTTTTAATCAAACAACTGACAACGTTTGTGCTCGACTTGATCGAGATGGAATGCTCATACTACATTATTAATTCGTTCTTGGAGGAATGCGTCATGATTTTATATTCAACAGAAGAAAAAAATGGGGATCTTGAAGTTAAAATTCAGGGGGATCTTGACATTGATAGTACCGAAATCTTTGATGAACAACTTCTCCCGCTTTTAGAAAATTACCAAACAGTTAACTTAAACTTCGAGCAAGTACCTTTCGTTGACTCATCTGGTATTGGACTTTTAATGAATACAGTCCAATCACTTGGAGAGAAAGGGACAAAGGTTACCATTTCTCATGTTCAGAAAGAAGTGAAAGATATCTTCGAACTTCTTCAAATTCCAGATATTTTTGGTGATGGTGTCGTTTTATAATAAATGGATACGTAGAAAATGAAAAAGCAGCCTTTATATGGTTGCTTTTTTAGCGTATTAATCGAGCCAGAATGGCTTTTGAATTTTTTTTCGAAAAGATGTTGACTTAAAATAAGATGATATGATATATTAATTCTTGTCGATACGGAGGAATACCCAAGTCCGGCTGAAGGGATCGGTCTTGAAAACCGACAGGGGTGTCAAAGCCCGCGGGGGTTCGAATCCCTCTTCCTCCGCCATATTGATTTTACCTTAGTTGAATTGAAACGCATAAAAATTGGAAATTGTCAAACCGCTGCATTCGAGAAATGCAGCGGTTTTTTTTATTTTGTGTTAGAGCGATTTTTTTGAATAACAGAAGCAATTTCATGAAGAATTGGATCAAGTGAGCTTTCATCATGAAGTAAGTCATAATCTTCAATATTAATTTTAATCACAGGGCACAGATTAAATTGTTCGATCCATTCTGTATATCGAGTGTACATTTCTTCCCAATATGCTCGATCGGTTTGAGTTTCCATCTCTCTCCCGCGCTCTTCAATACGATGTAATATATGATCTAAATCCCCATGTAAGTAGATAAGGACATCTGGGTGAGGGAAGTAAGGTGTCATCACCATCGCCTCAAATAGACTCGTATACGTTTCATAGTCTACCTCTGACATGGTACCTTTGTCTGCGTGCATTTTAGCAAAAATACCAGTGTCCTCATAAATGGACCGATCTTGTACATAACCTCCACCAGACTCGAAGATTCGTTTCTGCTCCTTAAAACGTTCAGCTAGAAAATAGACCTGTAAATGAAAGCTCCATCTTTGGAAATCTGAATAAAAAGGCTCTAAGTATGGATTATCATCTACTTTTTCGAGAGAAGTTTGAAACCCTAGCTTGTCCGCTATTGTTTTCGTCATGGTCGATTTTCCGACACCAACTGTCCCTGCAATTGTAATGACAGCATCCTTTGGTATTTCAATATTTTTCATAGTACTTGCTCCTTTATGTTCTGTACAATTTGCTGGTAATCTTGCTGTGAGGAAACGAAGTCTGTATGATCGCCTTCAATTGTAATGATAGGAAGACCTGGGTCAGTTTGTTTTAAATGCTCGATGGCCAACTCATAATCTTCAATCAGGGTTTTTAAATAAGCTGGATCAATGTCTTCTTCAAAAGATCGGCCTCTCATCTTTATTCTATCAAGTAAGGTGGGAAGGCTGGCTTTTATATAGATCATGGCATTTGGTTTAGGAAGATCATCTGTCAGCAAGTGATAGATCTTTCTGTATTTATCCATGTGCTTTTTAGATAAGGTTCTTTCTGCAAAGATCATATTTTTATAGACATGATAATCAGTGACAATCGGCTGCTGTTTTTTGACATAGTTCTCTTCAATAGATTCTAACTGTTTAAACCGATTGCATAGAAAGAACATCTCAAGCTGAAAGCTCCATTGTTCCATATCTGCATAAAATTTATCTAAGAATGGATTTTCTTCTACAATTTCTTTTACTAAAGGAAATTGAAATTCCTTTGAAAGCATTGTAGCCAAGGTTGTTTTTCCGGCTCCAATTGGGCCTTCCACTGCAATAAAAGGGGCAGGATACATAGGCGTTCTCCTCTATCTATAAAGTTGTCAAACCAATGTATATTGTACCATACCCCTTCTGAGAGATAGAGCGTATGAATTACGATGTCGTTCTTTTTTCAATATTAAATTGATCTGATAACAACAACCAGTTTTGTGGGAAGGATAGACCTAATTTCCAGTAAGCAATTCCATTTAGGTTTAACTCTTTAATGAGATTAAATTTGGCTTGAATAGATCTTGCATCTTCAAACCAAACCTCGTGTTCTTTGTTGTTAGCATCTGTATAACGGAAATAAGGTGCTTGTGCTGTTTCGTCATATAAAATGGATACATTATTCTCTCTAGCAATGGCGATCGCTTGTTGAGGGCTGACGGCTTTGGCGATAGGGCCTCCTTGAACATAAGGGAGTGTCCAATCATATCCATATAAATTCTGCCCCATCACAATTTTATTGGCAGGTATGACAGTCAGTGCATATTCAATGACTTGGCGGACAGGGCCGATCGGAGAGACGGCTTGTGCAGGCCCGCCGCTGTAGCCCCACTCATAAGTCATTAGCACAACATGATCAACAATCTTTCCAATTGCTTCATAGTCATGCGCCTCATACCATTTTCCTTTCTGTTCACTGCTTGTTTTAGGAGCGAGTGCCACAGAAATAGTCCAACCCTGTTGATGAAAACGAGTTGTTGCTTCTCTTAAAAATTGAAGGTAGGCTTCTTTATCAACAGGGCGTAAATATTCAAAGTCAAAATGGATTTCTTTTAATTGATACTTTTGAGCAACGCGGACGATTTCATTTAATAATGTCGTTTTGACAGATTGATTTGTTAAAAGGATTCGCCCGAGTTCATCACTAAATTTATCATTCTCTAGATTTGTGACTACCATGGATAAAACCGTTCTGCTTTGAGCGGCAATCTGAGGCAATTGATCTAATGGTGGCTCGCGAAGTGTTCCGTCTCTTTGCGCTTGAAAACTAAAAGCGCCGAGATGTGTTAAGTATGGAGATGCCTCTCTGGCTGCTTGCTTTAAATTTTCGCTGACTTGGTTTCCGCGTGGTTCTATATAAGCATTAGAATTAATATTTCTTTTCGGTCTTTGTGGAATATAAAGCAAAAAACGAACAGGCAATATGGCTTCAGGACGAATCCGATTCACACGTGCCAATTCTTCTACCGAAATTTGAAATCTTCTTCCAAT
Source organism: Bacillus sp. FSL W8-0183 (assembly GCF_038006825.1). Lineage (NCBI taxonomy): Bacteria > Bacillati > Bacillota > Bacilli > Caryophanales > Bacillaceae > Bacillus > Bacillus sp. FSL W8-0183. The sequence goes on from NZ_JBBOVY010000001.1 coordinate 37,138, forward strand.
TTGATAAAGTGTATCATTTTGTTTGACCTCATAAAATTGACCTCTAATAGGGATGACAATTGTTTGTCCAACGACTAGTTGATTTGGTGTTTCGATGTCGTTGGTCCGAATGATTTCATTTACCGTTGTTTTAAAACGCATGGCAATCTCATTTAACGTATCTCCTCTTTTGACAACATAAATTTGAATGGTCAACGCCCCCTTTGTTATTGCTAACAATTTATGAGGGTGATGGATAAATCATGTTTGATTTTCATCCGTGATCTCTTTAGTGGTTGTGATTTTGGCGAGAAGAACGTTCTCCATCATCGTTAAAGCGTACTCGTTGTCCCTATCATCATTTGAAGCAATACAATCTTTAGGTACAGTGAGGTTGTACTCTCGCATGTAAGCGTCATTTGCAGTGAACAGGACACAGATGTTTCCGGCAATTCCAGTTAAAATAAGTTCTTGCACACCTAATTCATTTAGGAGTGTCTCTAGTGCTGTTCCGTAAAAGGCAGAGTGCTTAGGTTTAATTAAGAAGTAATCATCTTTAGATGGTGCCATTTGCTCTAAAATAGGGGCACTTCTTTCGTTTTTACATGTTTCCATAACAGCTTTGATATCAGCCTTCCAGAGTCCATAGTGGTCGTTGATATAGATAATTGGCCAATTTTTCTTGAAAGCGTGTTGTTTAAGGGCTAAAATTTTATTGGTCATTTGCTCTGTTTTTTCAGCGAGCACATGTCCCATTTCGAAATCAAAATTATTGATCATGTCAATAATAAGCAGTGCCTTTTGTTGTTTTGGCAAATCAAGACCCCCTTTAAAAGATTGTGATAATATGTTAACCTCAATATCCTTTAAAAAAACATGAAAAGAGAGCCGTGCTATGACGAAAGATGAACAGTTTATGCAAGAAGCTATTTCTGAAGCTTTGAAAGCAAAACAAATAGGAGAAGTTCCAATCGGTGCCGTCATCGTTGTTGATGATCAAATTGTAAGCCGTGCTCACAATTTAAGGGAAAGTGAACAGCGATCAATTGCTCATGCGGAATTACTTGCTATTGATGAAGCGTGTAAAATGACTGGTAGCTGGCGTTTAGAAGATGCTGTACTTTATGTTACACTCGAACCGTGCCCAATGTGTGCAGGCGCTATTGTACTTTCAAGAGTGAAAAAGGTCGTTTTTGGTGCCTATGATCCTAAAGGTGGTTGTGCTGGTACTTTAATGAATTTATTGGACGATGAGCGGTTCAATCATCAGTCTGAAGTCATTGGTGGTGTGCTTGAAAATGAGTGTGGTGAGCTGTTAAGTCAGTTCTTTCGAGACCTCCGTCAGCGTAAGAAGCAGGCGAAAAGTAAATGAATGGATGTCGTTTGCAATTTTATCACTTAGAAGGTATACTTATGTCTGCGTCACCAACAATTTAATATTCATTTTGCCGTGCTAAGCGGGGAGGTAGCGGTGCCCTGTACTCGCAATCCGCTCTAGCGAGGCCGAATCCCTTCTCAAGGTTCGTTTACTTCAAGGTCTGCCTTAAATAAGTGGTGTTGACGTCTGGGTCCTGCGCAATGGGAATTCATGAACCATGTCAGGTCCGGAAGGAAGCAGCATTAAGTGAAACCTCTCATGTGCCGCAGGGTTGCCTGGGCCGAGCTAACTGTTTAAGTAACGCTTGGGGTAGCGAATCGACAGAAGGTGCACGGTAAATCAATATTAAATGTAACTCATCTAGTTTATCTAGGTGAGTTTTTTGTTGCTATTGAAAGAATATATCAGTTGTTTTGTTTATACAAATAGCAAAAAAGCCATTTTCAGGGTGAGGTTTTTTGAAGCAATCCATAGAGGGAACGAATGTTCTTGTTGATCTGACAGACATTTTCAGAAAGCAAGAAAACACGTTTTTTAATCAAGAAAAGTAAAAAGTCTTTAAAGGAAATGCTCTTTTTCGTTTATTAGAAAATAAAGGTGTACTTTTGAATTGATCGTTGCATCATGTATAATGAACATGATGATAAATGGAGGAGGGCGTATTTGTGAGTTATCAAGCTTTATACCGAGTGTTCAGACCTCAAGTTTTTGAGGATGTTGTTGGACAAGAACACATCACAAAAACGTTGCAAAATGCCCTTTTGCAGAAAAAGTTTTCTCATGCTTACTTATTTTCAGGTCCTAGAGGAACAGGTAAAACAAGTGCTGCCAAGATTTTTGCGAAAGCAGTGAACTGTGAAAAGTCACCTGTTAGTGAGCCGTGTAATGAGTGTGATGCCTGTAGAGGGATTACGACCGGTTCGATTTCAGACGTGATTGAAATAGATGCTGCCTCAAATAACGGGGTAGATGAAATTCGGGATATACGTGATAAAGTGAAATTTGCTCCTTCAGCGGTTACATATAAGGTTTATATTATAGATGAGGTACATATGCTCTCTATCGGGGCATTTAATGCACTTCTTAAAACGCTAGAGGAACCACCTGCTCATTGTATCTTTATTTTGGCTACCACAGAGCCTCATAAGATTCCTCTTACCATCATATCAAGATGTCAGAGATTTGATTTTAAACGGATCACGACAAAAGATATTGTTGGACGAATGGAGAAAATTGTAGATGCAGAAAGCCTAAATATACAAGAGGGTTCACTCGAGATTATTGCTAGTGCGGCAGATGGAGGCATGCGTGACGCACTCAGTCTCCTTGACCAAGCGATCTCATTTAGTGGTGAACAGCTCACAATTGATGATGCACTGCTCATTACAGGTGCTGTATCTCAGCATTTCATTAGTCAGCTTGCTGAAGCCATTTTTGAGCAAAATATTGCGATAGCGCTGGATACGTTAAATGAATTGCTTCAACAGGGGAAAGATGCCGCGAAATTAATAGAGGATATGATCTTCTACTTTAGAGATATGCTTCTTTACAAAACAGCACCGGATCTTGAAGGTGTCCTTGAAAAAGTCAAAGTCGACGATAAGTTTGTGGCTCTTTCAGAACGTGTGGCACCTCAGTTTCTTTATGAAACGATTGAAGTGCTGAATAAAAGCCATCAGGAAATGAAATGGACAAACCATCCTAGAATTTTCTTTGAAGTAGCTGTGGTTAAGCTCTGTCAGTCAACGGCTGGTGCTGTATCATCTCCGGCTGATTCCGACCTAACAGCGTTAACGAATAAAATAGACAGGCTGGAACAGGAGCTATCTAGGCTAAAAGCTGAGGGTGTTCCAATGACTCAGTCTCAGAGTCCTCAAGCAAAAACGGAAGCACCTCGACCTCAAACGAGTAATAAAAATGGTTATCGTGCACCTGTCGGTCGAATTCATGAGATTTTAAAAGAAGCGAAGCGGCCGGAGCTAGAAAAAATAAAAGGCAAATGGGGAGAGCTTCTTGCCCAATTAAAACAGCAAAATAAGGTATCTCACGCTGCGCTATTAACAGATAGTGAACCAGTTGCGGCGGCAACTCATGCCTTTGTTTTAAAATTCAAATTTGAAATACATTGTAAGATGGTGGCCGAAGATAAAAGTGGTGTTCGAACCAATCTTGAGCAACTGCTAGAATCTATGCTAGGAAAAAGAGTGGAATTAGTTGGCGTTCCTGACGCTCAATGGGGTAAAATAAGAGAAGAATTTTTAAGAGATCATCAGCCTGAAGAACAAGCAGATGGTCAGGCAGCTTCTGCTGAAGAAGATCCATTAATTGCAGAAGCAAAGAAGTTAGTAGGAACCGATTTAATTGAAATTAAAGATTAACAATTTGAAAGAGAGTGGTGTTCATATGCGCGGTGGAATGGGAAATATGCAAAAAATGATGAAACAAATGCAAAAAATGCAGAAGGATATGGCTAAGGCTCAAGAAGAGCTTGCAGAAAAAGTCCTTGAAGGTACGGCAGGTGGCGGCATGGTCACTGTAAAAGTAAATGGACAAAAAGAAGTCGTTGATGTGGCGATTAATGAAGAAGTTGTTGATCCTGAAGACATCGATATGCTTCAAGACCTTGTACTTGCAGCAACAAATGATGCATTGAAAAAAGTTGATGAACTAACGAATGAAACAATGGGTCAATTCGCAAAAGGAATGAACATGCCAGGTTTATTCTAGGAGGAATAACTGAAGATGCAATATCCTGAACCAATATCAAAGCTGATTGATAGCTTTATGAAATTGCCAGGAATCGGACCTAAAACTGCGGTCCGTCTGGCTTTTTTTGTTCTTAGTATGCAAGAAGATGTCGTGCTGGATTTTGCGAAGGCACTTGTTAATGCAAAGCGTAATTTAACTTATTGTTCTGTTTGCGGACATATCACCGATCAGGATCCTTGCTATATTTGTGAAGATACAAGAAGAGATCAATCTGTGATCTGTGTCGTGCAGGATCCAAAAGATGTGATCGCAATGGAAAAAATGAAAGAATACAACGGCTTATATCATGTGCTTCATGGTGCTATTTCACCAATGGACGGAATTGGGCCAGAGGATATTAAAATTCCTGACCTATTAAAAAGATTGCAAGACGATCAAGTCACAGAGGTCATTCTTGCAACCAACCCAAACATTGAGGGAGAAGCGACAGCCATGTATATCTCTAGATTGTTGAAACCATCAGGAATTAAACTCTCTCGCATTGCTCACGGACTCCCAGTAGGTGGAGATTTAGAGTATGCGGATGAAGTCACACTTTCTAAGGCTCTAGAAGGCAGACGTGAGATGTAGGAAGGAGAAGTACGGTACATGGGTTTTCTTCGCAGAAAATCAATTCGAAAAGAATTCGATGAGATATTAATTCAACAGCTTTTTAAGCAAAAGGAAGAATGGAACAGACAAAAAAAGCTTGTCGCAAATAGCGTTGAGCCTTCACCGGACATTCTATTCGAATTAAAGCTTGCTCAAGCGAAGTACTTTTTCTATCTGAGAGAAGCGAAAAAGAGAAATTTACGTTTAAACAACTGGAGATAGCAGGTCTATTTTCCATAATCCTCTCATATGCTTGTACTATTCATATGAAGAGGAGATGAGAGGATTATGGAACCTGTTATTGTGATTGGTTCAATTTTGTTAGCTGTTTTATTGTTGTTTATGTCGGGTGTTCAAGCAAATCCATTCAAATGGTTAGGGCTTATCGGAATAAAATTTGTCGCAGGCGCTCTTTTTTTATTTTGTCTCAATTTATTCGGCGAGAGTTTAGGGCTTCATGTTTCCATTAACCCTGTAACGAGCGGAATTAGTGGTTTGTTGGGCATTCCAGGTGTAGCAGCTTTAGTCGTAATTGAAAAGTTTATTATTTAATGCAAAATATTGTTGACTTTGATTATATATGGTGGTAAATTAATATACGTCGCTGATGACGAAGAAACGAAAAAACATAATAGCAAAAAAGTTGTTGACACTAACAACTTGGATGTGATAAGATGTTCTAGTCGCTTCTGAAGCGGTAAACAAGTTCTTTGAAAACTAAACAAGACAAAACGTACCTGTTAATTCGAGTTTTTATAAAAAAATCCTATGATACATCATAGGTAGTCAGTCAAACGCTGACGAAAAACAAAACTTCGGTTTTGTACTTTTTCGGAGAGTTTGATCCTGGCTCAGGACGAACGCTGGCGGCGTGCCTAATACATGCAAGTCGAGCGGACAGAAGGGAGCTTGCTCCCGGATGTTAGCGGCGGACGGGTGAGTAACACGTGGGTAACCTGCCTGTAAGACTGGGATAACTCCGGGAAACCGGAGCTAATACCGGATAGTTCCTTGAACCGCATGGTTCAAGGATGAAAGACGGTTTCGGCTGTCACTTACAGATGGACCCGCGGCGCATTAGCTAGTTGGTGAGGTAACGGCTCACCAAGGCGACGATGCGTAGCCGACCTGAGAGGGTGATCGGCCACACTGGGACTGAGACACGGCCCAGACTCCTACGGGAGGCAGCAGTAGGGAATCTTCCGCAATGGACGAAAGTCTGACGGAGCAACGCCGCGTGAGTGATGAAGGTTTTCGGATCGTAAAGCTCTGTTGTTAGGGAAGAACAAGTGCAAGAGTAACTGCTTGCACCTTGACGGTACCTAACCAGAAAGCCACGGCTAACTACGTGCCAGCAGCCGCGGTAATACGTAGGTGGCAAGCGTTGTCCGGAATTATTGGGCGTAAAGGGCTCGCAGGCGGTTTCTTAAGTCTGATGTGAAAGCCCCCGGCTCAACCGGGGAGGGTCATTGGAAACTGGGAAACTTGAGTGCAGAAGAGGAGAGTGGAATTCCACGTGTAGCGGTGAAATGCGTAGAGATGTGGAGGAACACCAGTGGCGAAGGCGACTCTCTGGTCTGTAACTGACGCTGAGGAGCGAAAGCGTGGGGAGCGAACAGGATTAGATACCCTGGTAGTCCACGCCGTAAACGATGAGTGCTAAGTGTTAGGGGGTTTCCGCCCCTTAGTGCTGCAGCTAACGCATTAAGCACTCCGCCTGGGGAGTACGGTCGCAAGACTGAAACTCAAAGGAATTGACGGGGGCCCGCACAAGCGGTGGAGCATGTGGTTTAATTCGAAGCAACGCGAAGAACCTTACCAGGTCTTGACATCCTCTGACAACCCTAGAGATAGGGCTTTCCCTTCGGGGACAGAGTGACAGGTGGTGCATGGTTGTCGTCAGCTCGTGTCGTGAGATGTTGGGTTAAGTCCCGCAACGAGCGCAACCCTTGATCTTAGTTGCCAGCATTCAGTTGGGCACTCTAAGGTGACTGCCGGTGACAAACCGGAGGAAGGTGGGGATGACGTCAAATCATCATGCCCCTTATGACCTGGGCTACACACGTGCTACAATGGACAGAACAAAGGGCTGCGAGACCGCAAGGTTTAGCCAATCCCACAAATCTGTTCTCAGTTCGGATCGCAGTCTGCAACTCGACTGCGTGAAGCTGGAATCGCTAGTAATCGCGGATCAGCATGCCGCGGTGAATACGTTCCCGGGCCTTGTACACACCGCCCGTCACACCACGAGAGTTTGCAACACCCGAAGTCGGTGAGGTAACCTTTATGGAGCCAGCCGCCGAAGGTGGGGCAGATGATTGGGGTGAAGTCGTAACAAGGTAGCCGTATCGGAAGGTGCGGCTGGATCACCTCCTTTCTAAGGATATATGGAGCAGCGTACGTTTTTCGTCTTGTTTAGTTTTGAAGGAACTTGCAAAAGATCCTACAACATCATATCTTCGATATGAAAGATGGGCCTGTAGCTCAGCTGGTTAGAGCGCACGCCTGATAAGCGTGAGGTCGGTGGTTCGAGTCCACTCAGGCCCACCATCTTCTATTAAAACGGGGCCTTAGCTCAGCTGGGAGAGCGCCTGCCTTGCACGCAGGAGGTCAGCGGTTCGATCCCGCTAGGCTCCACCAACGTGTTCTTTGAAAACTAGATAACAATAAGTAATACATTCACATTGAATGCAATGCAAAGTTCATCACACATAGTGATTCTTTCTAAAGTAAGAAATGGTTAAGTTAGAAAGGGCGCACGGTGGATGCCTTGGCACTAGGAGCCGATGAAGGACGGGACGAACACCGATATGCTTCGGGGAGCTGTAAGCAAGCTTTGATCCGGAGATTTCCGAATGGGGAAACCCACTGCTCGTAATGGAGTAGTATCCATACTTGAATACATAGAGTATGAGAAGGCATACCCGGGGAACTGAAACATCTAAGTACCCGGAGGAAGAGAAAGCAAATGCGATTCCCTGAGTAGCGGCGAGCGAAACGGGAACAGCCCAAACCAAGAGGCTTGCCTCTTGGGGTTGTAGGACACTCTATACGGAGTTACAAAGGAACGATATAAGCGAAGAGGTCTGGAAAGGCCCGCCAAAGAAGGTAACAGCCCTGTAACTGAAATGTTGTTCTCTCCAGAGTGGATCCTGAGTACGGCGGAACACGTGAAATTCCGTCGGAATCCGGGAGGACCATCTCCCAAGGCTAAATACTCCCTAGTGACCGATAGTGAACCAGTACCGTGAGGGAAAGGTGAAAAGCACCCCGGAAGGGGAGTGAAATAGATCCTGAAACCGTGTGCCTACAAGTAGTCAGAGCCCGTTAACGGGTGATGGCGTGCCTTTTGTAGAATGAACCGGCGAGTTACGATCCCGTGCAAGGTTAAGCAGAAGATGCGGAGCCGCAGCGAAAGCGAGTCTGAATAGGGCGCATGAGTACGTGGTCGTAGACCCGAAACCAGGTGATCTACCCATGTCCAGGGTGAAGTTCAGGTAACACTGAATGGAGGCCCGAACCCACGCACGTTGAAAAGTGCGGGGATGAGGTGTGGGTAGGGGTGAAATGCCAATCGAACCTGGAGATAGCTGGTTCTCTCCGAAATAGCTTTAGGGCTAGCCTCAAGGTAAGAGTCTCGGAGGTAGAGCACTGATTGGACTAGGGGCCCCTACCGGGTTACCGAATTCAGTCAAACTCCGAATGCCGATGACTTATCCTTGGGAGTCAGACTGCGAGTGATAAGATCCGTAGTCGAAAGGGAAACAGCCCAGACCGCCAGCTAAGGTCCCAAAGTATACGTTAAGTGGAAAAGGATGTGGAGTTGCTTAGACAACCAGGATGTTGGCTTAGAAGCAGCCACCATTTAAAGAGTGCGTAATAGCTCACTGGTCGAGTGACTCTGCGCCGAAAATGTACCGGGGCTAAACGTATCACCGAAGCTGCGGACTGTTCTTACGAACAGTGGTAGGAGAGCGTTCTAAGTGCAGTGAAGTCAGACCGGAAGGACTGGTGGAGCGCTTAGAAGTGAGAATGCCGGTATGAGTAGCGAAAGACGGGTGAGAATCCCGTCCACCGAATGCCTAAGGTTTCCTGAGGAAGGCTCGTCCGCTCAGGGTTAGTCGGGACCTAAGCCGAGGCCGAAAGGCGTAGGCGATGGACAACAGGTTGATATTCCTGTACCACCTCCTCACCATTTGAGCAATGGGGGGACGCAGGAGGATAGGGTAAGCGCGGTATTGGATATCCGCGTCCAAGCAGTTAGGCTGGGAAATAGGCAAATCCGTTTCCCGTGAAGGCTGAGCTGTGATGGCGAGCGAAATTTAGTAGCGAAGTTCCTGATTCCACACTGCCAAGAAAAGCCTCTAGCGAGGTGAGAGGTGCCCGTACCGCAAACCGACACAGGTAGGCGAGGAGAGAATCCTAAGGTGATCGAGAGAACTCTCGTTAAGGAACTCGGCAAAATGACCCCGTAACTTCGGGAGAAGGGGTGCTTCTTAGGGTGTTAAAGCCCCGAGAAGCCGCAGTGAATAGGCCCAGGCGACTGTTTAGCAAAAACACAGGTCTCTGCGAAGCCGTAAGGCGAAGTATAGGGGCTGACGCCTGCCCGGTGCTGGAAGGTTAAGAGGAGCGCTTAGCGTAAGCGAAGGTGCGAATTGAAGCCCCAGTAAACGGCGGCCGTAACTATAACGGTCCTAAGGTAGCGAAATTCCTTGTCGGGTAAGTTCCGACCCGCACGAAAGGCGCAACGATCTGGGCACTGTCTCAACGAGAGACTCGGTGAAATTATAGTACCTGTGAAGATGCAGGTTACCCGCGACAGGACGGAAAGACCCCGTGGAGCTTTACTGCAGCCTGATATTGAATGTTGGTACAGCTTGTACAGGATAGGTAGGAGCCTTGGAAACCGGAGCGCTAGCTTCGGTGGAGGCATCGGTGGGATACTACCCTGGCTGTATTGACCTTCTAACCCGCTGCCCTTATCGGGCAGGGAGACAGTGTCAGGTGGGCAGTTTGACTGGGGCGGTCGCCTCCTAAAATGTAACGGAGGCGCCCAAAGGTTCCCTCAGAATGGTTGGAAATCATTCGCAGAGTGTAAAGGCACAAGGGAGCTTGACTGCGAGACCTACAAGTCGAGCAGGGACGAAAGTCGGGCTTAGTGATCCGGTGGTTCCGCATGGAAGGGCCATCGCTCAACGGATAAAAGCTACCCCGGGGATAACAGGCTTATCTCCCCCAAGAGTCCACATCGACGGGGAGGTTTGGCACCTCGATGTCGGCTCATCGCATCCTGGGGCTGTAGTCGGTCCCAAGGGTTGGGCTGTTCGCCCATTAAAGCGGTACGCGAGCTGGGTTCAGAACGTCGTGAGACAGTTCGGTCCCTATCCGTCGCGGGCGCAGGAAATTTGAGAGGAGCTGTCCTTAGTACGAGAGGACCGGGATGGACGCACCGCTGGTGTACCAGTTGTTCTGCCAAGGGCATCGCTGGGTAGCTATGTGCGGACGGGATAAGTGCTGAAAGCATCTAAGCATGAAGCCCCCCTCAAGATGAGATTTCCCATTCCGCAAGGAAGTAAGATCCCTGAAAGATGATCAGGTTGATAGGTCTGAGGTGGAAGCGTGGTGACACGTGGAGCTGACAGATACTAATAGATCGAGGACTTAACCTATATTCTAATGTGAAAAATGAACATTGTTATCTAGTTTTGAGAGAACATTCTCTCCATCAGGTTTGGTGGCGATAGCGAAGAGGTCACACCCGTTCCCATACCGAACACGGAAGTTAAGCTCTTCAGCGCCGATGGTAGTTGGGGGTTTCCCCCTGTGAGAGTAGGACGCCGCCAAGCTTTTCAAAGGATCAGTTCCAATCGGAACTGGTCTTTTTTGTATTTTAAAAAAGGAACAAACACTCGATCTGGCATGGATACATATACTAAACTATCATCTAAAACATTCTTAATTTTGTATACAATTGAAAGCGCTAGGGCATACTGAAGCTATAAGTGGAGGTGTCACAATGAGCAAAAAAGAGCGAGAAGCAATTTGTTTGATTTGTGAAGAGAAAAAAACAAAGGGAATTTATTTATATCATCAGTTTTTATGCCGAGATTGTGAACGGAAGTTAATTTCTACATCAACCTCGGATCCTAGTTATGCTGATTATGTAAGAAAGCTTAAAAATCTTCATACGCCGCCTTTGTATTCATAGACCATTAGATGGTCTTTTTTTATGGGCAATCGGGGATTGGGCCTGTTTTTTGGAACTTAGTTTGGACATCAACCGTAATAAATAATAAGATAAACAGAGAGCCTGATTATTCATAGGAGTCGATGAACATGAAATCAATTTTTTACACATTTGCATGGGCCGTTCTCTCTACTCTTTTTTCGCTGGTGATTTTAACTGTCAGTATTGGTGTTTTCCATCATCATGTTGGATTGTCGATACTGTATGCGATGATTGGGTGGGGTGTGATGTTTGCAGGAAGCCGATGGGCTGCCTTCCAGTTGTTTTTGAAGAAACACGGACTGTCTCGCAGTGATTATGTATATATTAAACAGCACTTAAAAGAAGCTGGGCAAAAGCTGGTTCGTTTGAAGAAAGCTTTATTTGCTGTGAAGAACGTACAGACGATCAAGCATAATTTTGAAATTCTTCGGCTTGCACGACGCATCTATACGATAACAAAAAAGGAACCGAACCGGTTTTATGATGCACAGCGGTTTTATTTTGAGAGTTTGGATTCTGTTGTTGAATTAACTGAGAAATATGCACTGCTGTATAATCAGCCGAATCGTAGCCATGAGCTTGAAATGACATTAAGCCAAACTCGAGTCACGCTGACTGAACTGCAAAAGCAATTAACGAATGATTTACAGCAAGTTTTAGGAAGAGATATAGAAGCACTTCATATTGAACTTGAAGTGGCCGATAAAATGATTAAAAAATAGATATGAAAGGAGTCAAACTCGATGAAACCAGAAGATCCAGTCATACCACCAGCCCCATCTACTACAGATCTTCCGTTTCGGGTGTTTGATACCTTATCTGATGAGGAAAAGCAGGAGGCGCTACAGCGAGCTGAGAAGATCCCTGACCATCCACAAAAACTGCTTTTCTATGGCACACGTGTGCAGGAACGATTGTTAGAACAATCAAAACAAATGATGCAATATGTGGAGAAAAAAGATATTGACCAAATCGGAGACGTTCTAGAAGCTTTTTTACAGCAACTGCATTTAGTGGAGCCAGAGGATTTATTGCCAAAGAAGCGAGGCTTTTTTTTAAGGTTATTTCAGCGAGAAAAGCGTTCTACTCAGGAGATCATATCTCGTTTTAAACAAGCAGAAGCACAGATAGAGAGATTGTCAGCAAGGCTTCGTTACGCAAGAGGCGTGTTAATTTCGGACCATAAGTTATTGGAGCGTTTATTTGAAGAAAATCAATCATACTTTCAAGAGATGACGTTACAGGTTGCAGCAGTTGAAGCAAAATTGACGCTGTTAGAGCAACATGCCCTAACAGAATCACAGCCACATGATCGGACATTAGAGGAACAATTGATGAGTCGGGAAGTCGATGAAGATGAATATATGGAGAGATTAAAAGAACGGAAGTATGATTTGCTGTTGAGCCGTCAAATCGCACTGCAATGTAATGCCCAAATTCGAATGATTCAGCATACAAACCATACATTAGCCAATCATATTCAATCAACTGTTTCCGCATCAATTCCTTTATGGATTAACCAAATGTCGATTGCGTTCAATCATATTCAGCAGCGAGCCAATTCAGCGCTTGAGCAGCGTATCCAGCAAACATATGAACAGGTATCGAAGCAGCAAGGACAGCTGCTTGAAGATGCATCCTTAACGCCTATAGATACGTTGAAAAAGGTTCAGCACCAATTGGCCGAAACATTGCAGGAAACGTTGCAGGTAAAAGAACATGGGAGCCAAGAACGAGCTCAATTAAAAAGTAGCATGCAGGAGGCAGAGCAGAAGCTGGTGAATCATAAACCAATAAAGGAATGAGAATCCATCTTTCAGTTCACTTGTTTGAACGTTATAATAGATATAAGATATCGTTTAAGTGAAAAGGGTCGATTTGTTTGAAAACACCTTTATATACAGCATTATCACAACATGCGGAAAAGAAGCCCTATTCTTTTCACGTTCCGGGACATCACAATGGAGATGTCTTTTTTGATGAGGCACGGTCCTATTATGCATCCATTCTTCAGCTGGATGTGACAGAACTTGAAGGTCTAGATGATCTTCACCATCCGACTGGGGTGATTCAAGAGGCAGAGGATTTATTGGCAAAGCTATATGGAGCTAAACAAAGTTTTTTCCTTGTGAATGGCACAACCGTTGGCAATTTGGCGATGGTGATGTCTGCGTGTCAGGCTGGGGAGGGCATTTTCGTTCAGCGAAATTGTCATAAGTCTGTGTTCCATGCGATTGAGCTTGCGGGAGCGACGCCTATTATGTTAGAAACTGAGAGTGATCCGCACTTGCACGTCCCAACTCATGTGACGGAGGAAACAGTCAAACAAGCTATGGCGACACATCCTAACTGCCGGGCAATCGTTTTGACATATCCGAACTACTACGGACATGCAGCTGATTTATCAGGGCTCATTCAAATGTGTCATGAAGCTGGCATCATTGTATTAGTTGATGAGGCACATGGTGCTCATTTTGTATTAGGCGGTGCCTTTCCTCCATCTGCCCTTTCCTATGGAGCAGACGTGGTGGTACAATCAGCACATAAAACCCTTCCGGCAATGACGATGGGGTCTTATCTCCATCTTCAAGGAGACCGAATTGATGTGAAGCGGATAAAGACGTTATTAACGATGCTTCAAAGCAGTTCACCTTCCTATCCAATTATGGCTTCGTTAGATGTGGCGAGAGCTTATGTGGAGGAGTTGAAGGGAAAAGGGTTAATGGACGAAATCATGAGAGACTTGGCAAAGCTGAAAGCACAGTTCAATATGATCTCCAATCTCGAAGTGGTTGAGTCTGACTCTTTACCTATGGATCCATTAAAATGTGTCATTCGTTCAACAAAAGGGCTGACAGGCTATGAACTCAAAAAGGTGCTTGAGTCGGTGGAGGTTCACCCAGAACTTGCGGATGAACATCAAGTCTTACTCGTTTTTGGTCTAAGGCAGACAAAGGACATTCCTTTTACAGCTATAGAGCAGGCTCTTCAGCAAAGTGATTCATTGCTTGTAAAAAAAGAGCCTCGAACGGGATCGCTCTTCTTAGAGGACGATCAGCAAAAGCGAGATGTAGAAGCTGTTCCATTCGAAAAAGCAGTTGGCCGGATTAGTGCAGAATCGGTCATTCCCTATCCGCCTGGCATTCCTTTGATGATTAAAGGAGAACCGATTGAATCAGATCAAATTGCGACGTTAAGCCGTTTACTTGGGCATCAAGTTCATGTGCAAGCAAGTCAGGTGATTCACCAGAGAAAATTATATGTTTATATAGAAGAGGAGACACTATGAGCGGTATGTTTATTACGTTTGAAGGACCGGAGGGTGCTGGAAAAACGACAGTGATTCGAAAAGTGTACGAAGAAATGGAACGTCAAGGATATGCAGTGATGGCGACACGTGAGCCTGGAGGCATCGACATTGCAGAGCAAATTCGTGAAGTCATTTTAAATGAAAAAAATACAAAAATGGACGCAAAAACAGAGGCATTGCTTTATGCAGCAGCTAGAAGGCAGCATTTGGCTGAAAAAGTAGAACCGGCATTGAAGCGGGGGGAAACTGTTTTATGTGATCGTTTTGTCGACAGCTCCCTTGCTTATCAGGGCTATGCGAGAGGGCTTGGGATTGAAGAAGTCAAATCCATTAATGATTTTGCCATTGATGGCACGATGCCGCAAATGACCATTTACTTTTCCATTACACCAGAGGAAGGTCTAAAGCGAATTGATGCCAATCAAGGAAGAGAAAAAAATCGATTAGACATGGAAACACTGAATTTTCATCAAATGGTCAGAGAAGGATATGAGCTGCTGATTGCGCAATCACCAGAACGATTCCGTGTAGTAGATGCGTCTCAGCCTGTTCAGGATGTCTTTAATGAAGTGTTTCAGCTGATTCAGGACACATTAAAGAAAAATCAAATATGACCTCATTCCCAATCGTTGTTATAATATAGAGGAAGACATCGGCATGTCACCTGTGCCTAAAATGAAGGAGGCCAATCAAATGAAATTAATTGTTGCCGTTGTACAGGATCAAGATAGCAGCAAGTTATTGAAAATATTGACCGAACATCAATTCGGCGTGACAAAATTAGCTTCGACTGGTGGATTTCTAAAGTCTGGGAATACGACTTTTATCATTGGTTGTGATGATGTCCGAGTGGATAAAGCGTTACAGCTAATCAAGGAAAATTGCCGTAAACGTGATCAAATGATCGCGCCTGTATCACCAATGGGTGGAAATGCAGATTCATATGTACCATACCCTGTTGAGGTTGAAGTTGGTGGAGCTACCGTCTTTATTCTGCCAGTTGAACAATTTCATCAATTTTAAGGATGGGTTGCTGTGAAAATTAATCAAGATATGCGGCTGCTTTTAGAAAAGCGTGAACTTCAAGCGATGAAAGGAAGCCAAACTTCAGCATCGTTTAAATCATCGATGGAGACACAAAGCGGTAAAATGCGTTTAGAGCAGCTGACAGTCATGCTGAGCGATATCGAAGTCTTCGGCAAGAAACTGACAAAGTCACGAAACCTTAAAGATTTGGCTAGGTTTAAAGGACTTGTGAAACGCTTTGTAAAAGAAACAGTCGATAATGGATTAAATATAGAGACATCAAGGAGCTTTGACATTTATGGCAACACACGAACACTCGCTTTAGTCAAAGCATTAGATGAAAAGCTGATTGAGTTAACAGAGGATATGATGAATCAAGAGAAACCCTCGATTGATTTGCTTGAACGTATTGGAGAAATAAAAGGTTTATTGATTAACCTTTACACATAGAGAGTGATAACATGGCAATTAGCTGGGATGACATGAATGATCTACAGCCGCGCGTCATGCGGCTGA
The DNA here is from genome assembly GCF_038006825.1 of Bacillus sp. FSL W8-0183. Taxonomy (NCBI): domain Bacteria; kingdom Bacillati; phylum Bacillota; class Bacilli; order Caryophanales; family Bacillaceae; genus Bacillus; species Bacillus sp. FSL W8-0183. The sequence goes on from NZ_JBBOVY010000001.1 coordinate 52,936, forward strand.
TTTTTAATAGTATTGATAAAGACCGACTGGCTCATGCTTACTTATTTGAAGGAAAAAAAGGGACAGGAAAGCTAGATGCTGCGATGCTTTTAGCGAAGAGCTTTTTTTGTTTGGAAGCAGGAGTGAAACCATGCGAGTCCTGTCAAAACTGCAAAAGAATTCAGTCTGGCAACCATCCAGATTTACATCTAGTGCAGCCTGACGGTCAATCAATTAAGAAGGCGCAAGTGCAGGCTTTGCAGGAGGAATTTACAAAAGCAGGCGTAGAATCGCATCGGAAAATGTATATCATTCTCCATGCGGACAAAATGACGGTCAATGCTGCGAACAGTTTATTAAAGTTCCTAGAGGAGCCCAACCGGGAAACGATGGCAATTTTAATCACTGAACAATCGCATAAAATGCTGGATACGATTATTTCAAGATGTCAGATGCTTAGCTTTCAGCCGCTGCAGCCGCAATCTTTGGAGCAGCAGCTTTTACAAGAAGGCGTGTCTCAGGATCTCGCAAGGCTTTTGTCGAATTTAACCAATAATTTAGCAGAAGCACTCGAATTAAGTCGAAATGATCAGTTTGCAGAGTCTAGAGCGAAAGTGATAAAATTGTATGAAGTCTTACACCAGCGAAAAGAACATGCATTTTTTTATATACAAGATCAATGGATGCCTTTTTTCAAAGAGAAAGACCTTCAAGAAACTGGTCTTGATATGCTTTTATTTATATATCGTGATGTATTGTCGATTCAAATAGGAAATGAAGATAAAGTCATTTATCAAGACTTATTCCAGACAATGAAGCAGCACGCGCTGCATTCCACACAGCAAATGGTGACGAATCAGATCCTTGCTGTATTAGAAGCGAAAAAGAGACTTCAATCCAACGTGAATGCCCAAGGGCTAATGGAGCAATTGGTGTTGATGTTGCAGGAGGGATAAGCTTGTACAACGTAATTGGTGTTCGCTTTAAAAAAGCGGGCAAAATCTATTATTTCGATCCTAATGGATTTCATATAGAAAATGATAGTTGTGTCATTGTAGAAACGGTTAGAGGTGTTGAGTACGGGCAAGTGGTCATCGCCAATAAAAAAGTAGATGAACACGATGTGGTTCTCCCTTTACGTAAGGTGATTCGCGTCGCAGATGAACGTGACCGGCTCATCGTTGAGGAGAACAAAGAAGCAGCGATGGCAGCCTTTGACACATGTCTTCAGAAAGTAAGTGAACACGGCCTAGAAATGAAGCTGGTCGATGTCGAATTTACATTCGACCGCAACAAGGTCATCTTCTATTTTACAGCGGACGGCAGAGTAGATTTCCGTGAGCTGGTCAAGGATCTTGCATCTATTTTTAAGACGAGAATTGAACTTCGTCAAATCGGTGTAAGAGACGAGGCAAAAATGCTAGGCGGCATTGGTCCGTGTGGACGTATGCTTTGCTGTTCAACTTTCTTAGGAGATTTTGAACCTGTGTCCATTAAAATGGCAAAAGATCAAAACCTCTCGTTAAACCCTACCAAAATTTCAGGGCTTTGCGGTCGTTTGATGTGCTGCTTGAAATATGAGAATGATGAGTACGAAACAGCAAAAGAACAATTACCGGACATCGGTGAAACGATTCAGACGTCTAATGGCTCTGCAAAGGTAGTAGGGCTTAATATTTTAGAACGAATTTTGCAAGTTGAATTAACCGGGCAAGAAAAAGTGATAGAATATACTTGGGAAGAATTAATACAAGAAGGCGTTGTATCTGCACAAACAACTGAGTAACGAGGTGTGCCACCTTGGATAAAAAGGAACTATTTGATACGGTGATTAATTTAGAAGAACAAATCGGTTCTCTTTATCGCCAGCTAGGTGATTTGAAAAATCATATCGGTGAAGTGATTGAAGAAAATCATCAGTTGCAGATGGAGAATCAGCACTTGCGTGAACGTCTGGATCAATCCGATCGAGATAAATCGTCTGAGGCAGAGCATGATTCTGCCCAGAAGCCAAGTCATTCTGATATAGGAGAAGGTCATGATAACCTAGCTCGTTTATATCAGGAGGGCTTCCATATTTGTAATGTACATTATGGGAGCATTCGGAAAGAGGGAGACTGTTTGTTCTGTCTGTCATTTTTAAATAAAAAATGAGAAAAGGCTTCCGCTGAATCGGGAGCCTTTTTCACAGGAAAAGAAAGGATACATCATGGTTTCGTTAAGAGAAGATGAACGTTTAGACTACTTGCTTGCAGAAGATATGAAAATTATTCAAAGTAAAACGGTGTTCGCCTTTTCATTGGATGCAGTGTTATTAGCAAAATTTGCGTATGTGCCGATTCAAAAAGGGGAGATTATTGATCTTTGTACGGGAAATGGCATCGTTCCATTGCTGCTTTCGACGAGATCTAAAGCCTCTATTACAGGGGTTGAAATTCAAGAACGTCTGTTTGATATGGCAAAGAGAAGTGTGGCGCATAATCAACTGGAGCAGCAGATTGAGTTGATCCATGGTGATTTAAATGATATGCCTAAACGGTACGGAAACCACAAAGTAGACGTGATTACTTGTAATCCGCCATATTTTAAGACTCCTTCTAAAGATGAAATCAATGAAAATGAGTATTTGGCGATTGCACGTCATGAGATTCATTGTACATTAGAAGATGTCATTCGTGTTTCTTCCACTTTGCTAAAGCAAGGAGGCAAACTGGCAATGGTTCATCGCCCTGGACGGCTGCTTGAGATTGTTGAAATGATGAAGAAATATCGAATTGAGCCAAAACGAATTCAATTTGTATATCCGAAACAGGGAAAAGAAGCGAATACCATTTTAGTGGAAGGGATGAAAGATGGAAAACTGGATTTGAAAATCCTCCCGCCGCTTTTTGTTTATGGAGAAGACCAAGAGTATACAAAAGAAATCAGGACGATACTGTATGGAGAAGCATAGTCATTATTTCTATGTATTGAAATGTGCAGATGGCAGTTTGTACGCTGGGTATACAAATGACTTACAGAAAAGGCTGACTGCCCATAATAGTGGGAAGGGTGCAAAGTATACGAGAGCTAGACGGCCGGTGGAACTCTATTACCACGAATGCTTTTTAACCAAAAGAGAAGCCATGCAACAGGAATATCGTTTCAAAACGTGGACACGTCGAAAAAAGGACATGTATATAGAAGAAAAGCGAATCAAAAAGGAGGCGGCACATGAAAAAGACACAGAAAAGCTTTGATGGTCAATCAGAAATGGGGATTCTTTATCTCGTACCAACCCCGATTGGAAACTTAGAAGATATGACGTTTCGAGCGATACAAACGTTAAAAGATGTAGACTATATTGCCGCAGAAGATACGAGACAAACGAAAAAGCTTTGTCATGTCTATGAAATTGATACCCCATTAACGAGTTATCATGAACATAACAAAGATAGCAGTGGTCATAAGTTAATCGAATGGTTAAAAGAAGGAAAGAACATTGCACTCGTGAGCGATGCCGGTTTACCGACGATCTCTGATCCAGGAGCCGAAGTGGTTCGCGACTTTACGAACATCGGAGGCTATGTCATTCCGTTACCTGGTGCAAATGCAGCACTTACGGCGCTCATTGCGTCAGGAATCGCACCTCAGCCATTTTTCTTTTACGGTTTTCTTGATCGTCAAAAAAAGGAAAAGAAAAAACAGCTGGAAGCATTGAAGAAACGCCAAGAAACAATTGTTTTCTATGAAGCGCCCCATCGGTTAAAAGAAACTCTGACTGTGATGAAAGAAGTGTGGGGGAACCGGAATATTGCCATTACGAGAGAACTGACAAAGAAATTTGAAGAGTTTATTCGTGGAGATTTAGAATATGCGCTGACTTGGGTGACAGAACAACAAATCCGTGGTGAGTTCTGTCTCGTCGTACAAGGAAATGATCAGGATGAAGAAGAACTGAATGAAGAAGCTTGGTGGAATTCTTTATCTGAAAAAGAGCACGTGATCCATTACATAGAGGAAGGGTTAACGTCAAAAGAGGCTATTAAACGTACTGCGGTTGAACGTGGTGTGCCAAAGCGGACGATCTATGATGCGTATCATATTGAACAATAAAGAAAGGTTCTTGCAAACGGTGCAAGAACCTTTTTATATAAAACTTATTTTTGTGATTGAAGTTGGTTTTGGATTTCGTTAATGATTTGCTCTGCACCTTCACGGCTAAGAACTAATTTACCATTAGCAAGTTTAAGGTTATCGTCTGATACTTCACCTGTTACTTGGCAAGTCATGTTTGGTTTATATTTTTTTAGGATAATTTTTTCATCATCAACATAAATTTCCAAAGCGTCTTTTTCTGCGATTCCTAACGTACGGCGAAGCTCGATTGGAATCACCACGCGTCCTAATTCGTCAACTTTACGTACAATACCTGTAGATTTCATCTTCATTCTCCTCCCAAAAAGTTCTTATTCTTAATATAATATTATCTTCGTCATTATTCGACAAATTCCTTACATTCCTAGCATAACAAGGTTTCCATAAATCGTCAATCATTTTGTTTACTATTGTTTGTAAAATATGACTCTTAAAGTCAAAGGACCTTGAAACTACCGGTGTATAAGGATTTTTCAGAATTTATCTATAAAAATATGAAAAATGACGATAACAGATTAACAAGACTTTTGCCCTAATTTAGCCAATTGTAAATCTGGAAATAGATTTCATACGACAATATTCGACAAAATGTCGAGCGGTTTGTCGTTTTTTTCGAAAAACTCATCTTTTTCGTTCATTTCAATCTGTTCTATGTATATATGCTTGATCTTAAAGGCTAAGATGGTATCATAGAGAAAGCACAAGTGCAAAACATAATGAAATGATCTGACACATTTTAATGAAGTATGATGACCGCTCTCGTCCATTGGGCGGGAGTTTTTGACATTTACACACAAGCAGGAGGTTCCGACATGCCGGAAAAGAAAAAAACGTTTTATCTGACTACACCAATTTACTATCCGAGCGGAAAATTACATATTGGACATGCTTATACGACAGTGGCAGGGGATGCCATGGCTCGATATAAACGTCTGCAAGGCTATGATGTGATGTATTTAACGGGTACAGATGAGCACGGACAAAAAATTCAGCAAAAAGCTGAAGAACAAAATATTACACCGATTGAGTATTTAGATCCGGTCGTTGCTGACATTAAAACATTATGGAAGAAACTCGACATTTCAAACGATGATTTCATTCGTACAACGGAAAAAAGACATACGAAAATCATTGAGCAAGTCTTCCAAAAGTTGCTTGATCAAGGAGATATTTATTTAGATCAATATGAGGGCTGGTACAGTATTCCTGATGAAACATTCTATACGGAAACACAGCTTGTTGATGTTGAGCGAAATGAGAAAGGGGAAGTCATTGGAGGGAAAAGCCCGGACAGTGGACACCCTGTTGAATTGATTAAAGAGGAATCATATTTCTTCCGTATGAGTAAGTATGCAGATCGCTTACTAGACTATTACGAAAAGAACCCATCGTTCATTCAGCCTGAATCAAGAAAGAATGAGATGATTAATAACTTCATTAAACCGGGGTTAGAGGATTTAGCTGTATCAAGAACAACCTTTGATTGGGGCATTAAAGTACCTAATAATCCGAAGCACGTCATCTATGTATGGATTGATGCGTTATTCAACTACTTAACAGCGATTGGCTACGGAACCGATCAAGATGAAAAATATAAAAAATATTGGCCTGCCAACGTACACCTAGTTGGGAAAGAAATTGTACGATTCCATACAATTTACTGGCCAATTATGCTGATGGCACTTGATCTGCCGTTGCCAAAACAAATTTTTGCACATGGCTGGCTGCTCATGAAAGATGGCAAAATGTCTAAATCAAAAGGGAACGTAGTAGATCCTGTTACGTTAATTGATCGCTATGGTCTTGATGCTCTTCGTTATTACCTGCTACGCGAAGTACCATTTGGTGCAGACGGTGTGTTTACACCAGAAGGATTCGTGGAACGTGTAAACTATGACCTTGCCAATGATTTAGGGAACTTACTTAACCGTACAGTGGCGATGGTGCAAAAATACTTCGACGGTACATTAAGCAGCTATAAGGGTCCAGTCAATGAGTTTGATGAGGAACTAAAAGCTGTAGCTGAACAAACGGTGAAAGCTTATGAAGAAGCGATGGAGAACCTCGAATTCTCGGTGGCTCTTTCAAATGTTTGGACATTAATCAGCAGAACGAATAAATATATTGATCAAACAGCTCCTTGGGTATTAGCGAAGGATGAAACAAAACGAAAAGAACTGCATTCTGTGATGTACCATTTAGCAGAATCACTTCGAATCACAGCTGTATTGTTAACACCATTCTTAACAAAAACACCTGAGAAAATCTTCTTCCAGCTTGGAATTGAAGAAGAGAAACTCAAAAGCTGGGAAAGCATTCTTTCTTTCGGTGCGATTCAAAAAGCGACGGTACAAAAAGGTGAGCCATTGTTCCCTCGTTTAGAGGTTGAAGAAGAAGTGGCATACATTAAAGAGAAGATGCAAGGAAGTGCGCCTAAGGTAGAAGAAGAGTCAGTTGAAATAGAAGAAACTGAATTACCTGAACTGGGTGCCGAAATTGCCTTCGATGATTTTTCGAAAGTTGACCTTCGTGTAGCACAAGTATTGGAAGCAGCACCAGTGAAAAAAGCTGACCGTCTCTTAAAGCTTCAGCTTGATTTTGGATTTGAAAAGAGACAAATTGTCTCAGGGATTGCCAAGCATTATCAACCAGAAGAATTGGTAGGGAAGAAGCTCGTGTGCGTAGCGAATCTCACACCAGTTAAACTAAGAGGGGAAATTTCCCAGGGAATGATTTTAACTGGAGAAACTGGTGGTAAATTGCAGGTTCTTGAAGTAGATCAATCTTTAGCAAATGGAACGAAAATTTTATAATTTAACAAAGGTGTTCCACGTGTAACATTTCGTCGAACACCTTTTGTTTTTCAGAAGAATTGTCGAAAGGAGCAATCAACCATGTTATTTGACACACATGCCCACTTAAATGCTGAACAATATAATGAAGACTTAGAGCAGGTGATTGAAAGAGCCAAAAGTGAAAAGGTAGAGAAGATTGTGGTGGTCGGGTTTGATCGTCCAACCATTACGAGAGCGATGGAGCTAATTGAAGCATATGATTTTATGTATGCAGCCATCGGCTGGCATCCTGTTGATGCCATTGATATGACAGATGAAGATTTGGCTTGGATCAAAGAATTATCTCAGCATGAAAAGGTTGTTGCCATTGGAGAAATGGGTCTAGATTACTATTGGGACAAGTCGCCAAAAGATGTGCAAAAAGAAGTCTTTAGACGTCAAATTGCTCTTGCAAAAGAAGTGAATCTGCCAATTATCATTCATAACCGTGACGCTACGGAAGATGTAGTGACGATCTTAAAAGAAGAAGGAGCGGCAGAAGTCGGAGGAATTATGCACTGCTTTACTGGCAGCCTCGAAATTGCAAAAGCATGTATGGAAATGAACTTTTATATCTCATTCGGTGGACCTGTGACATTTAAAAATGCGAAAAAACCGAAAGAAGTTGTAAAGGATATTCCAAGTGATCGTCTTCTAATTGAGACAGACTGCCCGTATTTAACTCCAGCGCCATTTAGAGGGAAACGAAATGAGCCGAGCTATGTGAAATATATCGCAGAACAAATTGCTGAATTGCGAGAAATAAGCTTTGAAGAGCTTGCTGCATTGACAACAGAAAATGCGAAAAAAGTTTTCCGTATAAACTGACAGTATATGATGTCAATCCTTGTTTAAGCTTGTCCAATTGTGAAACATAACGAAAAAGTTCTACACGTTTGCGCCTCCTCATAGGATAAGTTGTCGATAAGTCTTTCTTCCCTTCCTTCCAAAAATCTCCCATAATAGGTTTACAATCGAGCATTTTTGTACAGTGGGTGGAAGGGTTGACAGGTTTTGAGATACTCTATATAATCTCTCCGAGGAGAAGGAGGCGTTTTTCATCGTACAAAAAATGAAAAATCTGTTTTCTGTCAAGCTAGGAAAAGGCAAGGTTTTATTTCTAGTCGCTTGCTTGCTTTTAGCTGGAACTGGGACGGCTTACGGTGCGCATGAGCTCACTAAGCAGTCTATTACCATTTCAATCAATGGCAAAGAGAAGACAATTCGTACACATGAAGAGACAGTAGCACAGCTGCTTTCAGACCTTGGAATAAGGACCAGGGCGGAGGATCAAATCTCTCCAAGTCTAAATACAAAGATTCAAGACAACATGAACATTGTGTATGATGCGGCTATACCGGTTCATCTCACCCTAGATGGGAAAGAGAAAACGATATGGACAACAGATCAGACGGTTGGAGCATTATTGAAGAATGAGAAGATAGATATTGGGAAGCACGATCAAGTAACTCCAGGAAAGAATGACAAGATTAAAAAGAATATGGATCTTGTGGTTCAGCAGGCCTTCCAGGTCAGCTTAAACGATGGAGGAAAGGATAAGAAAGTGTGGACCACTTCGACTACGGTCGCTGACTTTTTAAAGCAACAAGAGCTGAAGCTCAAGAAGCACGATAAGATCAAACCTGCGTTACATAGTCACCTTTCTAAAAAAAGCGCAGATGTGAAGATCACTCGGGTGGAAAAAGTCACCGATGTAGTGGAAGAGAAAATTGCTTTTGATACCAAACATAAAAAGGATCGATCTCTTGAAAAAGGAAAAGAGAAGGTGCTTGAAAAAGGTGAAGAAGGTAAATTAAAGAAGCACTATGCCATTGTGAAAGAAAACGGCAAAGTGGTATCTAAAGAATTAATTAAAGAGGTTACTGCAAAAGACAGTAAGGATCGTTTAGTGGCCGTTGGTACACAAGTGTCCAAGAAAGAACCTAAAGCGTCCCCTGCGGTTTCAAGAAGTAATGAATCGTCAGGAAAAGAGTTCTATGTGACGTCCACAGCCTATACAGCGGGCTGTGCTGGATGTACGGGTAGAACGTCTACAGGCTTTAATTTAAAAGCAAATCCGGGTGCAAAGGTCATAGCAGTAGATCCGAGTGTCATTCCGCTGGGCTCTAAAGTGTATGTGGAAGGCTATGGGTATGCCGTTGCATCAGACACTGGATCTGCTATAAAAGGGAATAAAATTGATGTGTTCGTCCCAAGTAAGTCGGCAGCTTATCAATGGGGAAATAAACGAGTGAAAATTAGAGTGCTCAAATAAACACATCAAATCATTTATATGAACAGAGGGCTTTGCGCACCCTCTGTTTTTTTGGTTATAATAGAAGCACTGTTTTCTAATTAATTAGACGCAAAAACAGCATGGAAGGTTTCATTTTTTGACAAAAAAATGTAGATTGTTTTTGCAAGCGGAGGAATACATGAAAATCAAAGAAATCATTGTGGTGGAGGGGCGTGACGACACTGCTAGAGTAAAAATGGCAGTTGATGCAGATACGATTGAAACGAATGGATCTGCCATTGGCGATACAGTCATTCAACAAGTGCGTCTTGCTCAGGAGACGAGGGGGGTTATCATTTTAACTGATCCTGATTTCCCTGGGGAAAAGATCCGTAAAACCATCGCAGAGGCTGTCCCTGGCTGTAAGCACGCCTTTTTACCAAAACACCTTGCGAAAGCGAAGCGGGACAAAGGAATTGGTGTCGAGCATGCTTCCTTGGATAGTATTCGAGAATGCCTTGCACATGTCCATGAGGAAATGGAAGAATCAGAAAGCGAGATTACGTTAGACGATTTATTTGACGCAGGCCTTATCGGAGGCGAAGCATCAAAACGCCGCCGCGAACGATTAGGTGTGCTTTTAAATATAGGATATACAAATGCGAAGCAGCTGCAAAAGCGTCTTCACATGTTCCAAATAACGAAAGAGGATTTTATTGCGGCCTTAAAGACCGTCATGCAGGAGGAAGCCGATGAATAAAGATATTGCGACGCCCATCAGAACGAAGGAAATACTGAAGAAGTACGGTTTCTCTTTTAAAAAGAGCTTAGGGCAAAACTTTTTAATTGATACGAATATTTTAGATCGCATTGTCGATCATGCAGAGATAACGGATGAGACCGGTGTGATTGAAATTGGCCCTGGTATCGGTGCGTTGACTGAACAGCTCGCCAAACGGGCAAAGAAAGTCACGGCTTTTGAAATCGACCAGCGCCTATTGCCGATTTTAAACGATACGCTTTCTCCATATGATAATGTGACCATTATTCATCAAGACGTATTAAAAGCAGATGTAAGAAAGGTGATTGAAGAACAATTTGCTGACTGTAAAGAAGTAATGGTCGTAGCAAACCTTCCTTATTATGTGACGACACCAATTATTATGAAATTGCTTGAAGAAAACCTTCCATTGAAAGGAATCGTTGTCATGCTGCAAAAAGAAGTAGCAGATCGCATGGCCGCTGCTCCTTCATCAAAAGAATACAACTCTTTGTCGATTGCAGTGCAATTTTATACAGAAGCGAAGACGGTCATGGTTGTGCCGAAAACGGTTTTCGTCCCACAACCAAATGTGGATTCAGCGGTGATCAAACTAACTGTTCGTGAAACACCTGCGGTCTCAGTAGACAATGATACGTTTTTCTTTCAACTGATTCGTGCGAGTTTTGGCCAGCGCCGGAAGACATTGATGAATAACTTGATGAACAATCTGCCAGATGGTAAGAAACATAAAGCCATCATTGAAGAAGCCCTTGTAACAGCTGAGGTTGATGGGAAACGCCGCGGTGAATCATTGTCAATCGATGAATTTGCCCGTTTGTCCAATGTTTTACACAAAGCCCTTTCATAAGGGCTTTTTTCTTTTGGTTTTCACCACTTCACCTGTTCAGGCATAGGCTAGAAAGAACAACACACCTGAAAGAAGAACAAGTGTAGCGTAAGACGATACCAACAGGATAAGAGCCTGATTGTGGAGTGAAAAGCATGCAATTTCAAATAGGAGATATGGTGACGAGGGCATCCTATCAGATGGATATTATGTTTCGTATCATTCGAATTGATGAGACAGACCAGCACGAAGCCACCGCCATTTTGCATGGGAATGAAGTGAGGCTGATCGCCGATGCGAAGATGTCAGATTTGGTCTTGATTCAAAAAGAGGAGCAGCTGACAAGAGAGAAGGACGATGAACGGAAAATTAACGAATCGCTCGACTTACTCAGGCAAGATTATCAGCTGCTTCGTGAAAAACAAGAGTATTATACGTCTGGACAATATCAGCATCAGGAGCAGTATTTTCATATGCCCGGAAAGGTTCTGCATTTAGATGGAGATGCTTCATACTTAAAGAAATGCTTAGATGTATATGAAAGAATCGGTGTACCTGTGTATGGTGTGCATTGCCACGAGAAGAAAATGCCAAGCATGATTGATTCATTAATTGATCAATACCGGCCTGATATTTTGGTCATCACAGGACATGATGCGTATTCTAAACAAAAGGGCGGTGTACACGATATCGGTGCATATCGTCATTCTCGTCATTTCGTTGAAACGGTTCAAAAGGCAAGAAGGAAGGTTCCGCATTTAGATCAGCTCGTGATCTTTGCAGGTGCCTGCCAATCTCATTTTGAATCATTAATTCAAGCAGGTGCTAATTTTGCAAGCTCACCCTCACGTGTCAACATTCATGCACTTGACCCCGTCTATATTGTTGCCAAGATCAGCTTCACTCCATTTGTAGATCGAATCAACGTGTGGGATGTGCTCCGAAATACGCTGACGAGAGAAAAAGGTCTCGGAGGGATTGAAACAAGGGGTGTTTTAAGGGTAGGTATGCCATATAAAAGAGACCATGAATCGACATAACCCGACTGATTTCAGTCTGGTTTTTTTTATGCTCAAAAAGAAATTTCATATGAATACATAATTCACCGGAATTTGAGAAAAATAGGGAGGAGAAAAGGTAGAAGTTTGTCAAAAATATTTTGTTGACAATGGCTCGTGTTGGTTGATATAATTTAATTTTTATTTGACAAAAATGGGCCGTTGTTGTATAATTATCTCAGTGAGGTGGATGCAATGGCGAAGACTTTGTCCGACATCAAAAGATCGCTTGATGGTAACTTAGGTAAACGTTTGACGTTAAAGGCTAACGGAGGCCGCCGAAAAACAATTGAGCGTTCGGGCATTTTAGCTGAAACGTACCCTTCTGTTTTTGTGATTCAATTAGATCAAGATGAGAATTCGTTTGAAAGAGTTTCTTACAGTTATGCAGATATACTGACTGAGACGGTCGAATTAACGTTCGATGATACCGCTAGCTCAGTCGCCTATTAATGGGCAGTGAACTTTTTGTTTACTGCTTTTTGTTTTGCCTTTTTTCTGTATGGGAGGCTGTCCATTATTTGAAAGGGGTAAAAGGCAGGAATCGATGCAAAATAAGAAAGCCACAAATGAGTGGCGATGATTCGAATTCTCGACCAAAGGGGCTGTTTCGTTTGGGTAGACGCCGAGGCATTATGTCAGATGAGTTCAAATACGAGCTGGCGAAGGATCTTGGATTTTATGATACCGTCAAAAATGGAGGCTGGGGAGAGATTCGTGCGCGTGACGCAGGAAATATGGTCAAACGTGCCATTGAATTAGCTCAACAGCACATGGCTCAAGAAGAGAATCAACGATAAAGAAATGATCAGGGATACCTCGGGTGTCTCTGGTCTTTTTTGCTTGAAAAAGTGAGTGTGCTGGGGGCAAAAGCCAATATTCATCAGATCCATCAAATGTGATACAATATTGATACTTATGTTTAGATGGAGAAGTAGGTGAAATGTTTGCGTATTTTAGAAAAAGCACCGGCAAAAATTAATCTCTCACTTGATGTTCATGGAAAAAGACCGGATGGATATCACGAAGTGGAGATGGTGATGACAACAATAGATCTTGCAGATCGACTAGAGCTGACGGAGCTGGACAAAGACGAAATCCGTGTATCATCTCATAATCGTTTTGTGCCAGATGATCAACGGAATTTGGCTTATCAGGCAGCTAAATTATTAAAAACAAGATTCGGTATTCAAAAAGGCGTATCGATTGTCATCACAAAAGCAATTCCCGTCGCAGCAGGTTTAGCTGGAGGCAGCAGTGATGCCGCAGCAGCGCTTCGCGGCTTAAACCGTTTGTGGAAGTTAAATCTCACGTTAGATGAACTAGCTGAGCTTGGAGCGGAGATCGGCTCAGATGTCTCTTTTTGTGTACACGGAGGGACAGCGCTAGCGACAGGACGTGGAGAGAAACTAAAGCATATTGCGACACCGCCGCATTGCTGGGTGATTTTAGCGAAGCCGGTGATTGGGGTATCTACAGCTGAGGTCTACAGACAATATGACGCAAGCAAAGTAGAACACCCAAATGTACAGCGTATGATTGAAGCAATTGAAGCGAAAGATTATAAAGAGATGTGCGGCTCACTCGGTAACGTGTTGGAATCTGTGACATTAAAGATGTATCCAGAAGTCGATATGATTAAGAGACAGATGAAGCGTTTCGGAGCAGATGCTGTATTAATGAGCGGCAGCGGGCCAACTGTATTTGGCTTGATTCAATATGAATCGAAGGTACAAAGAATATATAACGGACTGAGAGGATTTTGTGATCAGGTTTACGCTGTCCGCATGATCGGCGAACAAAATACCCTTGATTAAATCCGTATATTAAGTTATATTATTCATAAATTATTCGGGTTCTGGGGGTAAGTTCATGAAGTTTCGTCGAAGCGGCAGATTGGTGGACTTAACAAATTATTTGTTAACCCACCCGCACGTACTAGTACCTTTAACTTTTTTTGCAGAGCGATATCAATCTGCGAAGTCCTCTATTAGTGAAGACTTAACGATTATCAAACAGACCTTCGAACAGCAGGGAATAGGGACTTTACTTACTGTACCTGGCGCTGCTGGCGGAGTGAAATATATTCCAAAGATTCATCTAAAAGAAGCAGACGAAGTCGTCAACGATATCGGAGAGGCATTATCAACTCCTGAACGTGTGCTTCCTGGCGGTTATTTATATTTAACTGATGTTTTAGGCAATCCATCGATTCTTGCGAAAATCGGTAAGCTTTTTGCGACCATTTTTTCGGATCGACCGATTGATGTTGTCATGACTGTTGCGACGAAAGGTATTCCGATTGCCTATTCTGTTGCAGGTTATTTAAATGTGCCTGTTGTGATCGTTAGAAAAGATAATAAGGTAACTGAAGGATCAACTGTGAGTATTAATTATGCATCAGGTTCTTCTAACCGAATTCAAACCATGTCACTTGCAAAGCGGAGCTTAGATAAAGGATCCAATGTGTTGATTATTGATGACTTTATGAAAGCAGGCGGAACCATTAATGGCATGATGAATCTTCTAGAGGAATTTAATGCAAATGTTGCAGGGATCGGTGTTTTATTAGAAGATGAAGGCGTAGATGAACGTCTTGTCGATGAATATGTATCACTTTTAAAGCTTTCAACCATTGATATGAAGCAGAAAATCATTGAGATTAATGAAGGCAATTTCCACGAGTTTTTTCATTCGAAAGCTTAAGCTTTGATCAAACATGTATTTGAATGGGAGAGATTGATATGACAAAAGTTGTTCAAACCAAAAACGCGCCAGCAGCCATTGGACCTTACTCTCAAGGGATTATCGTCAATAACATGTTTTACAGCTCAGGGCAGATTCCGTTAACGCCAGCTGGAGATTTTGTGAATGGAGATATTAAAGAACAAACACATCAAGTGTTTCATAATCTTAAAGCCGTCCTTGAAGCAGCGGGTGCTTCCTTTGAAACAGTCGTGAAAGCAACGGTTTTCATTAAAGATATGGAACAATTCGCTGAAGTGAATGAAGTGTACGGTGAATACTTCCATACACATAAGCCAGCTCGTTCATGTGTAGAAGTAGCCAGACTTCCAAAAGATGCACTTGTAGAAATTGAAGTTGTGGCATTAGTGAAATAAACAGGCCATCTCTTTGGAGACCGTTTGGTTTCATTATATGTATGAAAAGGCATCGTCATGATGTCTTTTTTCACGCAACCGATGTAAGCGTCGTCATTAAAATGACAAAAAATGTATAAATATCCCGATATTTCAAAAAAAGTTTAAAAAAAGAGCAGGAGAATCACCACAATCGTTGAATACCTAATTAATGCTTTTATATTGGGAAAAGGTGGTGAACTACTGTGGAAGTTACTGACGTAAGATTACGCCGCGTGAATACCGATGGTCGCATGAGGGCGATTGCATCCATCACGCTGGACCACGAATTTGTTGTTCATGATATTCGTGTGATTGATGGAAACAATGGCTTGTTTGTTGCAATGCCTAGCAAACGTACGCCTGATGGAGAGTTTCGCGACATTGCACATCCAATTAATTCAAGCACTCGGGGTAAAATCCAAGATGCTGTTTTAAATGAGTATCATCGCTTAGGCGAAGAGGAAGAGACAATTGAATATGAAGAAGCTGGAGCTTCTTAAAGATATGTGAACCTAAAAAGACAGCTTTAAGAGAAAATGAATGTTTTCTTTTAAATGCTGTCTTTTTTGCGTTTTTTCTCTTGTTCCTTATGTCTCCCGTTCATTAGAAAATTAATGCACTTCCTCTTGTATCCTTGAAATCAGTCCTTATTTAGGATATATTTTTCTATGGATAATAGGGATATTGGAGGCCAATCAATGGATAAGCGGTTCGCAGTGATTTTAGCAGCGGGAAAAGGAACAAGAATGAAGTCAAAGTTATACAAAGTACTTCATCCAGTTTGCGGAAAGCCAATGGTCGAGCATGTGGCAGATCAAGCGTTAAAGCTATCTTTAGCCAAGCTTGTGACGATTGTCGGTCATGGAGCAGAGGACGTCAAGAAGCAGCTTGGGGACAGAAGTGAATATGCACTTCAAGAAGAACAGCTGGGAACAGCACATGCCGTCAAACAAGCTAAATCGTTCCTCGCGCAGGAAAAGGGAACAACCATTGTCATTTGTGGAGATACACCATTATTGACAGCGGAAACAATGGAAGCCATGTTAAGCGAGCATCAAAAACAACAAGCGAAAGTGACGATTTTGACAGCACACGCGGATGATCCAACAGGTTATGGACGTATTATTCGTGATGAAACAGGTGCTGTAGTAAAAATCGTCGAGCATAAAGATGCAAATGATGCTGAACGTCAAGTGAATGAAATTAATACTGGAACCTATTGCTTTTCAAATGAAGATCTCTTCCGTGTGATTGAGCAAGTGTCAAATGAAAATGCACAAGGTGAATACTATTTGCCGGATGTCATTGAAATTCTAAAGAATGAAGGACAGACGGTTGCAGCGTATCAAACACCGCATTTTGAAGAAACACTTGGAGTCAATGATCGTATCGCTCTATCACAAGCAGAGCAATTCATGAAGCGACGTATTAATCATCAGCATATGAAGAATGGTGTAACCTTGATTGATCCTGAGAACACGTATATCTCGCCAGATGCAGTCATCGGTGAAGATACAATGATTTATCCTGGGACGGTCATCAAAGGGAATGTAAAGATTGGTGCAGATGCCACAATCGGTCCGAACACTGAAATTGTTGATAGCGTAATTGGAGATCGGACAGTCATTAAGCAGTCTGTTGTCTGCGATAGTGAAGTTGGGGTAGATGTGACAATTGGACCGTTTGCTCATATTCGCCCGTTGTCGAAAATTGGCGATGAAGTGAAGATCGGAAATTTTGTCGAAATCAAGAAAACAGTTTTCGGTGACCGAAGCAAAGCGTCTCATCTCAGCTATATTGGAGATGCAGAGGTCGGAGCGGATGTAAACCTTGGTTGTGGATCTATTACAGTTAATTATGATGGGAAGAACAAATTCTTAACGAAGATTGAAGATGGCGCATTTATTGGCTGTAATTCAAATCTCGTTGCACCAGTCACTGTCGGAAAAGGGGCATATGTTGCAGCCGGTTCAACGGTTACAGAAGATGTACCGCAGGATGCATTGTCTATTGCTAGAGCAAGACAAGTCAATAAAGAAGATTATGTGAAAAATATTCATAAAAAATAATCCAAATACCCGGAGGTTTACCATGTCTAATCGTTATGCTGATGCGAATTTAAAGATATTCTCTTTGAATTCAAACCCTGAACTTGCCAAAGAAATTGCCGATCGTATCGGAGTTGATGTAGGAAAGAGCTCTGTTAAACGTTTTAGTGACGGTGAAGTCCAAATCAATATTGAAGAAAGTATCCGTGGCTGTGATTGTTATGTTATTCAATCTACTAGTGCGCCAGTCAATGAGCACATTATGGAGCTACTCATTATGGTAGATGCACTAAAACGCGCTTCTGCGAAAACGGTCAATATTGTCATCCCTTATTACGGATATGCACGTCAAGATCGTAAGGCGAAACCTCGTGAGCCAATCACGGCGAAGCTTTTTGCGAACTTACTTGAAACAGCAGGTGCTACACGTGTCATTGCACTTGACCTTCATGCGCCGCAAATCCAAGGTTTCTTTGATATTCCAATCGATAACTTAATGGCTGTGCCAATCTTAACAAACTATTTTGAACAGAAAAATTTGAATGATATCGTTGTTGTGTCTCCTGACCACGGTGGTGTTACGCGTGCGCGCAAAATGGCGGACCGCCTGAAAGCACCAATCGCAATTATCGACAAACGTCGTCCGAAGCCGAACGTGGCTGAAGTGATGAACATCATTGGGAACATTGAAGGCAAAACGGCGATTCTCATCGATGATATCATTGATACAGCTGGTACGATTACACTTGCTGCAAATGCACTTGTGGAAAATGGAGCGGCTGAAGTCTATGCTTGTTGTACTCACCCAGTATTGTCTGGACCAGCAGTAGAACGTATTACAAACTCTAAAATTAAAGAATTAGTTGTGACAAACAGTATTCACTTAACAGATGACAAGAAAGTTGGAAAATTCATTCCGCTTTCAGTTGGGCCTTTGCTTGCAGAAGCCATCATCCGTGTACATGAAGAAGAATCTGTGAGCTACCTTTTCAGCTAATTTTCTGATTGAAAAAGGCCCTAGGCATCAGCTTGGGGTCTTTTTGCTGTGATAAATGAAAGGCAAACATGTTTAAAATGATTCAGTTATGGGTATTTATGAAAGTAGTGACAAAAAAGAAATAGGATGGTGCTGAATATGGCAACTTTAAAAGCAAATAAAAGAACTGATTTCAAACGTTCCACACTGCAAAAAATCCGTCATTCAGGACACGTTCCTGGTGTCATATACGGAAAAAATACAGACAACCTGGCTGTTTCATTAGACAGTATTGATTTATTAAAGACATTACGTGATGAAGGAAAAAACACAATCATCACATTAGACGTTGGCGGTGAAACAAAATCTGTGATGGTAACAGAATTGCAAACAGATCCGTTGAAAAATGAGCTTGTCCACGCTGATTTCCAAGTGGTCGACTTACAGCGAGAAATTGACGCAGATGTACCTGTACAACTCATTGGCGAATCCAAAGGTGTAAAGGATGGCGGTGTGCTTCAGCAGCCACTATTTGAGCTATCCATTACAGCGAAACCAAAGGATATCCCGCAAAATATTGAAGCTGATATTACAAACTTAGAAGTAAATGACGTACTAACAGTTGGTGATCTGTCTGTTCAGTCTACGTATCAAATTAATAATGATCCAGAAGAAGTTGTTGCTTCGATCTTACCGCCTCAGCAATCAGAGGTTCCAGAGCCAGATAGTGAAGAGGAAACGCAAGAGCCTGAGGCCATTAAAGAAAAAGATGACAGCGAAGAATAACTGGTCAATTAGAGACGTAACCCTCCCGCGGTTACGTCTTTTGTGCTAGAATGAAAAGAATTCATACGTTTTGCATGAGGCAATCACATTGGCTCATTTTTTAGGCGTGTGCATGTGCGACAAAGGAGGTTATTGGTTTCATGATTGCGTTCGTTGGATTGGGTAATCCAGGAAAAGAATATGAAAAAACAAGACATAACGTCGGGTTTATGACAATAGATGAACTATCAAAAAAATGGGACATCCCATTAAATCAATCAAAATTCCATGGACAATATGGAACTGGGTTTGTTTCGGGGCAAAAGGTTCTACTTGTGAAGCCTCTTACATATATGAACTTATCAGGGGAATGTGTGCGTCCGCTGATGGATTACTATGATATTCCCCTTGAACATTTGAAGGTCATCTATGATGATCTTGATTTGCCAACGGGCCGGATTCGTTTGCGTACTAAAGGAAGTGCAGGCGGACATAACGGAATCAAATCGTTGATTCAGCATTTAGGTTCACCAGAGTTTGACCGATTCCGTATCGGCATCGGCCGTCCACAAAACGGCATGAAGGTCGTCGATTACGTACTAGGACGCTTCTCAGAGGAAGAACAGCCTGATATCTCATCTGCTATTCAAGCATCTGTTGAAGCTTGTGAAGCGGCTTTAACAAAGCCATTTTTAGAAGTGATGAATGATTTTAACAAGAAGGTATAAGAATGATAAGCAAAGCACATACTGATCATAAAATCTCAGCATGGGAGGATCACGTATGGCTTTGCACTATTACTGCCGGCACTGTGGTGTAAAGGTTGGCAGTCTAGATGAATCCGCTGTCCAAAGTGAAGCACTTGGATTTCATCACTTAACAAATGAGGAAAGAAACGATATGATTTCTTATAGGGAAAATGGTGATTTACATGTACAAACCATTTGTGAGGATTGCCAAGAGGCGCTCGAAAGAAATCCTGATTACCATCAGTATCATACCTTTATTCAATAAAAAGCTTTGGTGTAGATAATAGACCAAAGCGTTTTTCTGTTTTAAACAAGCAGGGAGGAGGAGCCAAATGAAAAATATACAATCATTTATCAAACAAAGTGATGATTTTCAGTCCATTTTTAATGGGCTAAAGGAAGGTTTAAAAGAACAACTGCTCGCCGGACTATCAGGCTCCGTCAGATCTTTATTTACAGCCGCCATATCAGACGAATTAAAGCGGCCGATGTTTATTGTGACACACAACTTATATCAAGCGCAGAAGGTCACAGATGATCTAGCAAGTGTGATGCCAGATCGCTCGGTCCTTCTTTATCCTGTCAATGAACTCATTGCATCTGAAATTGCTGTGGCAAGCCCGGAGCTTAGAGCGCAGCGTCTTGATGTATTGAATCGTCTCGCGAATGGAGAAAATCCGATTGTCGTGACCCCAGCAGCTGCAGTGCGTAGAATGCTTCCTCCTGTTGAGCTCTGGAAGGAGAGTCAGATCCATTTAAAGGTTGGTGAAGAAATTGATTTGGAGGCGTTTTCAAAACAACTCGTGCAAATCGGTTATGACCGGACGTCCATGGTCGCTGCGCCCGGAGACTTTAGTGTGCGCGGAGGAATCATTGACATTTATGCGTTAACGGAAGACCACCCGATCCGTATTGAGCTGTTTGATACAGAAGTGGATTCTATTCGGTCCTTCCACTCTGACACGCAGCGTTCATTGGAAACACTTCAAGAAATCAAGATTGGCCCGGCGAAAGAGCTGATTGTAAGAGGGCCTGAACGAGTGAGAGCGATTGAACAGCTTGACGAAGGTCTTGCCAGTAGCTTAAAGAAATTCAACTCGGATAAACAAAAAGAACTGCTCCATCAGAATATTTCTGCTGATCGTGAGAAGCTGCTAGAAGGTATTGTGACACAAGAAATGACGAAGTATCTGTCCTATTTCTATGAAAAGCCTGCTAGTTTGCTAGATTATACATCGCAGGATACGATTATCATTCTAGATGAAATCAGCAGAATTCAGGAGATGGAAGAACAGCTTGAACAGGAAGAAGCAGATTGGACAATTAGTCTGCTGGAAGAAGGAAATATCCTGCATGATCTAGCCCTTTCCTTCCCATTTCAAGAGCTGTTCAATCAGCAATCGAGATCGATTCTGTACTATTCCTTATTTTTGAGACATGTTCAGCAGACCAATCCGCAAAATATCGTCAATGTATCTAGTAAGCAAATGCAGAATTTCCATGGGCAGATGAATGTGCTTGCAAGTGAAATTGAACGCTACAAAAAGCAGAATTATACGGTTGTCTTTTTAGGTGCGGATGAAGAGCGGACAGAGAAGCTGTCATCTGTCTTGCATGATTATGACATTGAAGCAGCTCTTGCTAAACCTGATGCTGAGCTTGTCAGCGGGCAAGTATATATTTTACAAGGTGAACTGCAAACCGGTTTTGAACTGCCTTTATCCAAAATTGCTGTCATTACAGAGGGTGAACTTTTCAAGAAACGTGTGAAGAAGCAGGCACGTAAGCAAAAGCTGACGAACGCAGAGCGAATCAAAAGCTATTCAGAGTTGCAAGTGGGCGATTACGTGGTGCACATTAACCACGGGATCGGTAAGTATTTAGGAATTGAAACGCTTGAAATTGGCGGCATTCATAAAGATTATTTAAATATTCATTATCAAGGAAGCGATAAGCTTTATGTCCCTGTTGAACAAATTGATCAGGTGCAGAAGTATGTTGGGTCAGAAGGAAAAGAACCAAAGCTATACAAACTAGGCGGTAGCGACTGGAAGCGTGTGAAGAAAAAAGTAGAATCATCTGTGCAGGACATTGCAGATGATCTAATTAAGCTGTACGCAGAACGTGAAGCAAGCAAAGGGTATGCCTTCTCGCCTGACCATGAGATGCAGCGCCAGTTTGAATCTGCATTCCCTTACCAAGAAACAGACGATCAAATTCGCTCGATTCATGAAATCAAGCAAGACATGGAGCGGGAGCGCCCGATGGATCGTCTGCTTTGTGGAGATGTGGGCTATGGAAAAACAGAGGTGGCGATTCGAGCGGCCTTCAAAGCCATTGCTGACGGGAAGCAGGTGGCACTGCTTGTACCAACAACGATCTTAGCGCAGCAGCATTTTGACACGATTATGGACAGATTCCAAGACTATCCTGTTAAAATCGCTCAGCTTAGCCGCTTCCGTACACGAAAAGAAACAACAGAAACCTTAAAAGGGCTGAAAAACGGAACGATTGATATGGTCATTGGGACGCACCGTCTTCTTTCAAAAGACATTGTGTACAAGGATTTAGGACTGTTAATTATCGATGAAGAGCAGCGCTTCGGTGTGACGCATAAAGAGAAAATTAAACAAATGAAAGCCAATATTGATGTGCTGACGTTAACGGCAACGCCAATTCCTCGTACTCTTCATATGTCGATGCTTGGCGTACGTGACTTATCTGTTATTGAAACGCCACCTGAGAACCGTTTCCCAGTTCAAACCTATGTTGTCGAGTACAATGGTGCGTTAGTTAGAGAAGCCATTGAGCGAGAACTGGCAAGAGGCGGTCAAGTGTACTTCCTTTATAACCGAGTGGAGGATATTGAACGAAAAGCAGATGAAATCTCGATGCTTGTTCCAGACGCAAAAGTAAGCTACGCACACGGGAAAATGAGTGAGAACGAGCTGGAATCCGTGATGATTAATTTCCTAGAAGGTGAATCGGATGTACTCGTCAGTACAACCATTATCGAAACGGGCGTAGACATACCAAATGTGAACACGCTCATTGTTCACGATGCTGATAAAATGGGACTTTCGCAGCTGTACCAGTTAAGAGGACGAGTTGGGCGCTCGAATCGTGTGGCCTATGCTTATTTCACTTATCGAAAAGATAAAGTGCTTTCTGAAGTAGCTGAGAAAAGACTTCAAGCTATTAAAGAATTCACCGAGCTTGGGTCAGGCTTTAAAATTGCGATGCGTGACTTAACGATTCGAGGAGCAGGGAACTTACTTGGTGCACAGCAACATGGATTTATTGATTCTGTTGGATTCGACCTTTACTCTCAAATGCTGAAAGAAGCCATTGAAGAAAGAAGAGGCGATACGACTGCTCAAGAAAAATTTGAGCCGGAAATTGATCTCCAAATTGATGCCTACATTCCAGATAGCTATATTTCTGATGGCAAACAAAAGATCGAGATGTATAAACAGTTTAGAGCGATTGGATCAATAGAAGAGCGGAAAGAGCTTCAAGATGAAATGATTGACCGATTCGGAGAATATCCGCAAGAAGTGGCTGATTTGTTCACGATTGCGACGATGAAGGTGTACGCTGTGCAGGAACGTGTCGAGTTGATCAAGATGGAGAAAGGCATTGTCAGACTCACTCTCGATGAAAAAGCAAGCAGCGACATCGATGGTCAAAAATTATTTGAGCTTGGCAGTCAATATGGACGTGATATCGGTCTTGGCATGGAAGGCAGCAAGCTGATTATTTCTGTCCAAACAAAAGGCAAGAAAACGGAGGAGTGGCTTGAAGTCGTTCTTCGTATGCTTCGAGGTCTTCAAGATGTGAAAAAAGAAACCATTCCATCTTCATAAAATTTTGTTGGTCTCTCGTGTATATTACGTTTGATGTGACAGATACTAATCTCAGGGTCAAGTGGTGAATGTTGCATAAAGTGGACGCTTTTGTTCCATTCACCCAACACATCATCAAACGAAAGAGAGGCAGCAGTGAATGAAAGCAACTGGAATTGTACGCCGCATCGATGATCTAGGTAGAGTGGTTATACCGAAGGAGATTCGCAGAACATTGCGCATCCGGGAAGGAGATCCACTTGAGATTTTTGTCGACCGCGATGGAGAAGTCATTTTGAAGAAGTATTCACCGATTAGTGAGCTAGGAGACTTTGCGAAGGAATATGCTGATGCTTTATTCGACAGTTTGGGTCATTCTATCCTCATCTGTGATCGTGATACGTATATTGCTGTATCCGGCAGTTCAAAAAAAGAGTACTTAAACAAATCCATTAGTGATTTACTTGAACGAACAATGGATCAGCGTAATTCTGTATTAGAGGACAGCAAGAAAGAAATTCAGCTTGTGGATGGTATTGATGATGATGTATCAGCTTATACCATTGCACCTATTGTTGCAAACGGAGATCCAATTGGCGCCGTCGTTTTATTTTCTAAAGAGCGTTCAATGGGAGAAGTGGAGCATAAAGCGGCAGAAACGGCAGCTGGCTTCTTAGCCCGTCAAATGGAACATTAGGTCTAATAATTCTATATCATCTTGATAAAAAGAAAGAATGCCGATGAAATCATCTGATTTTGTCGGCGTTTTTTATATGGGATGAAACAAAATAATGAATGTATCGTCTACTCCTTAGAAAGAAACGGCTTGCCAGTCACATATGATATAATGAGTGCGTTTAAATGCAGGTATATTTTTTGATTGAACATAAAGGAGTCACCCATGAAAAATGCTGTGAATCAGCCGCATTGGCTTTTCCAAGGTGCGGTGATTTTAACCATCGCAGGCTTGTTATCAAAGGTACTGAGTGCCGTATATCGTGTCCCTTTTCAAAATATCGTAGGAGACACAGGTTTTTATATTTATCAGCAGGTCTATCCCTTTCTTGGCATTGCGATCATGCTCGGCACCACTGGTTTTCCTGTGATGGTGTCCAAGCTCCTGAGCGAGCATGGTGCGGAGAATCGCCGAATCATTACAAAGGTATCCTTGGTGTATATCACTTTGCTGAGCTTGGTCTTATTTCTTTGTTTATATATAGGAGCAGGCACAATTGCGAATCTCATGGCAGACAGTCAATTAATGCTTCTCATCCAGATGAGTTCGTTTGTGTTTCTATTTCTGCCGCTTACCGTGATGCTGAGGGGTGTTTTTCAGAGTGATGGGCTGATGCTCCCCACTGCGGTCTCTCAATTGGCTGAGCAGCTCATCAGAGTAGGCGTCCTGCTTGTTTTATCTTTCTATTTTGTGAGACATGGCTATTCGCTTTATGAAACAGGAGCGGGTGCGGTGTTCTCTTCTATAGCTGGAAGTGCTGCTTCACTCCTTTTGCTTCTTTTCCTTTGGCTGACCTATCGGAAGCGGTTGTCAGCGAGCAAGACATTAAAACAGGCTACACTGCGGAAAAAAGATGTGCTGAAGAGTTTGGTGCTGTATACATTGACGATTTGTGTGAGTGGATTGCTGATCCTATGGATGCAAATGATCGATGCTTTTCACTTGTATGCGCTACTGCGCAGTGAGGGACTGAGTGAAGCAGCTGCAAAGGCGGCAAAAGGCGTATATGACCGAGGTCAGCCGTTCCTGCAGCTCGGGACGGTGTTTGCAATTAGTATCGGGACGTCTCTTGTTCCGTTTTTGTCGTCGGCCTTAAGAAAAGGGCAGCATGAAGCAATTCGTGAAAAAGTACGTACATCGTTTAAGGCAACATCGGTGCTGGGGATTGGTTCAGCTGTCGGGCTTATATGTATTTTATCGTCTGTAAACATTATGCTTTTTCGTAATGACTTAGGGACAGATACGCTGCAAATATTTTGCATATCCATTGCCTTTACATCAATGGCGATTACGCAAACCGCTTTACTTCAGGGTCTGGGACATACCGTGTACCCGGCTATTGTGGTCCTGATCAGTGTACTGGTGAAATGGGGGCTGACGCTGGCTCTTGTCCCGTTATTCGGCATTTATGGAGCCGCATGGTCGACTGTTTGTGGGTTTCTCGCCGCCGCTGCGCTCAATGCGGTGTATTTGAAGCATAAAGGGTGGATTTCAATAAGAGAGCTATTCCCAGTGAAAATTCTTTTATCAGCAGCATTCATGGCTGTCGTTTTAATTGGATATCAGGCATTGTTTTCTTGGGTCATTCCCTTTGAGAAACGTCCGTTTTCTGTTTTAGAGAGCCTGACTTCAGTTTTTATTGGTGGTTTCGCCTTTTTATATAGTATTCTTAAGCTAGACGTATTTACGGAAGAGGAATGGAGACTCATTCCATTAGGAGAAAAGATTTTATATTTTAAACAGATGAGAGGGAATTGAAATGGCAGGTAAGATTACAGTCGTTGGTCTTGGGGCAGGCGACATGGATCAGCTGACGCTCGGTGTATATAAGCAGCTGAAGCAGGCGAAAGAAGTATACATGAGAACGCAGGATCATCCACTCACCGCAGAATTGATGCAGGAAGTCCCGTCTCTGACCTTTTTTGATGAGATATATGAAAAGCATGATCAGTTTGATGCAGTGTATGAGGAAATCACAGACATTCTCTTCCGAGAGGCTGAGGAGAAAGATATTGTTTATGCAGTACCAGGTCACCCGTTTGTAGCGGAAAAGACAGTGCAGCTTCTTGTTTCACAACAGAAGGAGCGCGGGGTTGAGGTGTACGTGGCTGGTGGACAAAGCTTTTTGGATGCGACGTTTAATTCCTTACAGATTGACCCAATTGAAGGGCTGCAATTCGTTGACGCAGGGGATATGAGAGCGGATGATCTAAAGTTGACCCAGCATGTGCTGATCTGTCAAGTATATGATCAGATGACAGCCTCGAATGTGAAGCTGACCCTCATGGAAAAGCTACCTGACGATTATGAAGTCTTTATCGTAACGGCAGCTGGAAGCAGTCAGGAACAGATTACAGGTGTTCCTTTATTTGAACTTGATCGAGATGTGTCGATAAATAACTTAACGAGTGTTTATGTGCCTCCAATCCAAGATGAAAAGCTACTCTATCAACAATTTGACACTTTCCGTGAAGTCATTCGTACATTAAGAGGTCCTGGCGGTTGTCCTTGGGATCAAAAACAAACGAATGAGTCGCTCAAACCATATTTAATTGAAGAATGTTATGAGCTGCTGGAAGCCATAGATGAAGACGATCCAGATCATATGGTTGAAGAACTCGGAGATGTACTGCTTCAAGTTTTACTCCATGCTCAAATTGGTGAAGATGATGGTTACTTCTCAATGGATGACGTCATCCAGCATGTCACAGAAAAAATGATTCGACGACATCCGCATGTGTTTGGTGATACGGATGTGTCTGAAGCATCAGATGTCGTCGCCAACTGGGAAAAAATCAAGCAGCAGGAAAAACCGGAGCGTGCAGCATCTATTTTGCAATCCATTCCAACGACTCTTCCAGCTTTAACAAAAGCCTATAAGCTCCAAAAGAAAGCAGCGAAAGTGGGCTTCGATTGGACAGAAGTAGAGGATATTTGGAACAAATACGAAGAGGAAAAGCAGGAATTCCTTGTGGAAGTGGCAGAGAAAACGGATGAAGGTGCAACAAAGCAGATGAAGGATGAATTTGGGGATCTTTTATTTGTTCTCGTCAACATCGGCAGATTTTATCACCTAGAGCCTGAAACCGCCCTCTCTTCTGCAAACACAAAATTTATGCGGCGCTTTCAGCATATTGAACAAAAAGCAAAGGACATAGGGCGTTCACTAGAGGACTTGACCCTAGAAGAAATGGACGATCTGTGGAACGATGCCAAACGCATAGAAAGAGGTGAACATACATGAGACTAGATAAATTCTTAAAAGTGTCTCGTTTAATCAAAAGAAGAACATTGGCAAAAGAAGTAGCCGATCAAGGGAGAATTTCCATTAATGGCACTCAGGCGAAAGCCAGCTCTGACGTGAAAGAAGGAGACGAGCTTCAAATCCGCTTCGGCCAAAAGCTTGTGACCGTTCAAGTCAACGAGTTAAAAGACACAACGAAAAAAGAAGAAGCTGCTGGCATGTATACCGTGCTAAAAGAAGAGAAAACAGCAGAGTAGGGCTTGTTCTAAATGTCCCGCCTGTCACATACAATGCAGTAACAATGCAAGTATGAGATATGGGGGATGTATAAATGAATCAATATTATAATCAACCTCAAGGCACGAAGTTGTCATCAGAAGCCGAGCATCATGTCACAATGCGCAACAGAAAGCATTTAGATATTACCGGGGTCAAACAAGTCGAGAGCTTTGATAATGAAGAATTTCTGCTTGAGACTGTCATGGGAGTCCTCGCCATTCGCGGAGAAAATCTGCAAATGAAAAACTTAGATGTAGAAAAGGGTGTTGTGTCCATTAAAGGGCGTGTCTTTGACTTAATCTATGTAGATGAGCAGCACGGGGAGAAAGCTAAAGGATTTTTTAGCAAGCTGTTTAAATGACACTGACGGTCCAGTTTTATACGATGCTTTCGATGGCGGCGATGGGCATCTGGCTGGGCGCATCGCTGGATACGTACAAGCTGTTTGTGAACCGGGAAAAAACAGCAAAATGGCTGCTGGCCATTCACGACCTCCTTTTTTGGGTGGTGCAGGGTCTCTTATTCTTTTATGTCCTGCTGCTGACCAATGAGGGAGAATTCAGGCTTTATATTTTTCTAGCTGTTGCTTTAGGTTTCTCGATGTACCAGGCATTGATGAAACAGCTGTATATGAACATCCTCAAGTTTGTGATGAGGTGTATTTATCAGACTGTTCTCGTCCTGAAAAGGCTGATCATGTCGATGGTTTTCCAGCCCATTCGCTGGATCGTTGGTTTGATCATAAGTGCTCTTCTGTTCTTGTTCCACTTGCTCTTACGCCTTGTTCGTTTTGCGTTTCGACTCGTGTGGAAGGTGCTGTATATTGTTTGTTATCCGCTTATTTGGTTACTCAATATAACCATTATTCATCGAATTCCCGAAAAATGGCGAACATCAATGAGGTTGTTTTTCTCAAAAGGAGCAGGAATTTTACAAGGGATCAAGAAAGTATCTCGTACCATGAAAACGAAATGGAAACAATTCTGGACAAAGTAAGAGAGGAGGCCTTCATCCTTGAACGAGAGAAAAAGAAATATCGCACAAATTCAAAATGATTATCAAAAACAAATGGAACAGCAAGCGCAGCGCCTAAAACGCAAACGCCGGGGACTCCTTAGAAGGCTTACCGTGTTTGGAGTCATTGTGCTCATGTTTGCTGTTTTGGTAACAAGTGCCCTCTGGTCGCAATCGTCTGCATTGAAAGAAAAAGAAGAGAAGAAGGTTGCGCTTGAAAAAGAATTGAAGCAATTACAAACAAAGCAGGAAGATATTTCTGATGAAATTAAAAAGCTGAAAAGCAAGGAATACGTACTCGAACTGGCACGACGGGACTATTATATGTCCAAAAAAGGCGAAAAAATCTTTGATGTGGGCAATAAGAGCGATTAGCCTTGTTGACACTTAAAATTCAGTTTATGTATAATTGAACAAATGAGATTTTTTTATAAGTCTAAGGAGGAGCACTTTTTTTATGTCGATTGAAGTTGGCAGCAAGTTACAAGGGAAAGTTACGGGCATTACAAATTTTGGAGCTTTTGTGGAGTTGCCAGGCGGTTCAACTGGTCTCGTTCATATCAGTGAGGTAGCCGATAACTATGTAAAAGATATTAATGAGCATTTAAAAGTCGGTGAACAAGTTGAAGTGAAAGTGATTAACGTTGAAAAAGACGGTAAAATCGGCTTGTCCATTAAAAAAGCAAAAGATCGTCCTCAACAACAATCAAGACCGAGCAGAAATGATTTCCGTCCGAAGGAATCGTTTGAGCAAAAAATGAACAAATTCTTAAAAGATAGTGAAGACCGCTTAACATCTTTAAAACGTAACACGGAATCAAAACGTGGGGGACGCGGAGCAAGAAGAGGTTAACTTGTTGCTGCTTTCTATATATCTTTCACAACAAAGTACCTGCTGTTTAGCGGGTGCTTTTTTTCAATACAAATTCAACGTTTTTTGTGATTTCGCCATTTAATTTAAAACTTTCTATTGACGGACAAGCGAATCCTTTGTATTATAGTTCTTGTGCTTCTTAGCGCATTTTATATTATGGCGGTGTAGCTCAGCTGGCTAGAGCGTACGGTTCATACCCGTGAGGTCGGGGGTTCGATCCCCTCCGCCGCTATCCTTTTAAAAAGAACGATAAGCAAGGCCCGTTGGTCAAGCGGTTAAGACACCGCCCTTTCACGGCGGTAACACGGGTTCGAATCCCGTACGGGTCATCTTCCAAACAGCTTTCTATAGGAAAGCTGTTTTTTTGTGCTTTCGTAAAATTCTGATGAAAGACATCGACTTTCAAGAAAGTATGCCTTTTTGGCAAATAAAGCGTCGAACGTTTTATGGAAACGACAACTTCTTTTGACAAAATTTCTTTTTCACCTTCGCTATAATGACAAGCAACGAATATCAGGTGGGGGATGAAAAGATGGAAAAACTAGAAAGAAGAACTGATTTAACGGGAGCCGGGTTTGAAAGAATCAGTGCAGGGTTAAAAAAGATGAAAAACCTGTTTCTTCATCATACGCATTCTCTTTTTTTCTATAAAGGGTTTATTTATGTTGTTCTGGGCTTTTTATTGGGACGAGCCTTTATCTTATCTGAAATTATGCCGTTTGCATTACCTTTCTTTGGGTCCATGCTGCTCATTAAAAGGGATAAAGCGATGCTTGCTTGTCTTGCTTTACTCGCTGGAGCGATGACGATATCACCTCAAAATGCATTATTCGTGTTTGCGTCATTGATCGTGTTCCTCCTCATGTCAAAGGTCGTTTCATTTATCATCAAAGACCCAGTGAAAACTTTACCGGTTGTGATTGTGCTCTCAATGCTGATAACCAGGGGAGCTTTTGTATACCTCGAGCAGGGTGCGGTTCAAAGCTATGACTATGTGATGGCAGGGGTTGAAGCTGGACTTGCCTTCATTTTGACACTGATTTTTCTTCAAAGTTTGCCGATTTTTACAGTCAGGAAAATCAAACACTCCTTAAAGGTTGAAGAAATTATTTGCTTTATGATATTAATTGCTTCAGTTTTAACAGGTCTGGCTGGGATCACATTTCAAGGAATGCAGGCAGAGCATATTTTGTCACGATATGTAGTGCTGAGCTTTGCCTTTATTGGAGGAGCGAGTATTGGTTGTACAGTGGGTGTTGTAACTGGATTAATTCTTGGTCTCGCCAACATCGGCAACCTTTATCAGATGAGTCTGCTTGCCTTTTCGGGCTTATTAGGCGGATTACTAAAAGAGGGGAAAAAAGCAGGAGCCGCCATCGGCTTGATTGTGGGTTCTTTACTAATCTCCCTCTACGGTGAAGGGTCAGCAGGGCTGATGACCACGCTATATGAATCACTCATCGCAGTTGCACTGTTTTTGCTCACGCCACAGTCAGTAACGTCCAAGGTGGCAAAATATATTCCTGGTACGGTAGAGCATGTACAGGAACAGCAGCAATATGCCAGAAAAGTACGAGACGTGACAGCAAAAAAGGTAGATCAATTCTCTAATGTATTTCATGCGCTGTCTGAGAGTTTTGCGACATTTTACGAATCCATTCCTGAGGAGAAGAAGCAGGAAGAGGATGTAGATCTTTTTTTAAGTACGATCACAGAACGTTCCTGTCAAACGTGCTATAAGAAAAATAAATGCTGGGTGCAGAACTTTGATACAACCTATGAACTCATGAAACAAGTTATGCATGAATCTGATGAAAAAACGTACGAGCATAACCGGAAGTTGAAAAAGAAATTCAGTCAGCACTGCTCAAAATCAAAGCATGTAGAAGAATTGATTGAAGAGGAGATAGCTTACTATAAAGCAAATCAGACCTTAAAGAAAAAGGTCCAAGACAGCAGGCGCCTTGTCGCCGAACAACTGATGGGTGTCTCACAAGTCATGGAGGATTTTTCCCGGGAAATAAAACGAGAAAGAGAGCAGCATTTTATTCAGGAAGAGCAGATGATAGAAGCACTTCAGAACTTTGGAATTGAAATTCAGCAAGTTGAAATTTATAGCTTAGAACAGGGAAATGTTGATATAGAGATGAGAATTCCCTATTGCCAAGGTCATGGGGAATGCGAAAAAATCATTGCTCCAATGCTCTCGGATATTTTAGAAGAACAAGTTTTAGTCAAAGCAGAGCAGTGTGCGGAGCATCCAACAGGTTATTGTCATGTTGTATTCGGTTCTGCAAAATCGTATCGAGTGTCTACAGGTGTAGCACATGCAGCGAAAGGCGGAGGATTAGTATCAGGAGACAGCTACAGCATGATGGAGCTGGGTGCAGGTAAATATGCCGCAGCTATTAGTGATGGGATGGGAAATGGAGCAAGAGCCCATTTTGAAAGCAACGAAACGATCAAGCTGTTAGAAAAAATCTTGGCGTCTGGTATTGATGAAAAAGTAGCGATTAAAACGATTAATAGCATTTTATCTTTACGGACAACAGATGAAGTCTATTCCACATTAGACTTATCCATCATTGATTTACAGGATGCGAGCTGTAAGTTCCTCAAGATTGGCTCCACCCCAAGTTTTATTAAACGTGGTGATCAAGTGATGAAGGTACAGGCCAGCAACTTGCCTATTGGCATTATTGATGAATTTGAAGTAGAAGTGGTGAGTGAACAGATGAAGGCAGGAGATCTCCTTATCATGATGAGCGACGGTATCTTTGAAGGACCAAAGCATATCGAAAATCATGATTTGTGGGTCAAACGAAAAATGAAGAGCTTTAAAACAGAAGATCCGCAAGAGATTGCTGATTTATTAATGGAGGAGGTCATTCGCACAAGAGCAGGTCAAATCGATGACGATATGACGGTTGTCGTTATTAGGCTCGACCACAATACACCAAAATGGGCATCCATTCCGACCGGTACATTCTATCTCCAGAAACAAGAGATTTCTTGAAATATCGTATAATATGAATTTCTTCTGGCGATGATGGGGATATAAGCATTCAGTTACAATCCCAGGAGGAATGAAGATGCGAAAAGGTCACGTAAACCAAATCTTACTGATTACAGATGGCTGCTCAAATCATGGGGAAGACCCACTTGCGATTGCCGCATTGGCAAAGGAGCAAGGAATCACAGTCAATGTCATTGGCATTATGGAAGAGAACAGACACGATCATGAAGCGATGAAAGAAGTAGAGGGGATTGCTCTAGCAGGCGGAGGCATTCATCAGGTTGTCTACGTTCAGCAATTGTCTCAAACCGTACAAATGGTTACAAAAAAGGCGATGACGCAAACGTTACAAGGTGTTGTGAATAAAGAATTGCAGCAAATTCTTGGCAAAGATACTGAAATTGAAGAACTTCCCCCAGATAAGCGTGGAGAAGTGATGGAGGTTGTGGACGAGCTCGGTGAAACGGTTCATCTTCAAGTGCTTGTGCTTGTGGATACGAGTGCAAGTATGAAACCGAAGTTGCCAACGGTCAAAGAAGCACTCATCGATCTCTCTATTAGTCTAAATTCGAGAATTGGTGAAAATCAGTTTGGGATGTGTATATTTCCCGGGAAAAACTCAGAAGCTGAAATTGTGTTGAATTGGACGCCTCGATTCGATTCACTATCATCTATTTTTCCGAAACTGACCACAGGAGGAATCACTCCAACTGGACCAGCGCTTCGAGAAGCACTCCAGCATTTCAAATCAGTTCGTTCACGAAAAGGGCTGCTTGAAGCGAAGGAAGAACATGATGAATTCGGCTTCTAACATCCCATTAGGTACAATGATAAAGGGAAAGTGGCATCACCAACATTACCGCATTGTAAAAGAGCTGGGAAAAGGGGCGAACGGTGTGGTTTATCTGGCCGAATCGCCAAAGGGACAAGTGGCCCTTAAAGTGAGTGATGACAGTATGCTCATTGCATCTGAAGTCAATGTATTAAAATCCTTTTCAAAGGCTCCTGTGAAAACCATGGGGCCTTCTTTTTATGATATGGATGATGCTCTTTATCCTGGAATGTCAGAGAAACGGTCGTTTTATGTCATGGAGTATGTCAGAGGTCCATTGCTGCTTGAATTTGTGAAGCAAAAAGGCGATGAATGGATCGTCGTTCTCATGATTCAACTGTTATCTAACCTTGCTCACTTACATAAGGAAGGTTGGATCTTCGGTGACTTGAAGCCTGATAATCTCATCGTTTCAGGCCCCCCAGCTACGATTCGATGTATTGATGTTGGAGGAACAACGAAGGCAGGAAGGGCGATTAAGGAATACACCGAGTTTTTTGACCGCGGCTACTGGGGCTTCGGTACAAGAAAAGCAGAACCTTCTTATGATCTATTTGCCTTAAGTATGGTCATGGTGAACTGTGCCTATAAAAAAGAATTTAAAAAAGGGGCAGAACCAGAAAAGCAGCTTGATCGAGCGATTGAAGGACATCCTTTATTAAAGCGATATGAGAGGGTGTTAAAAGCGGCTCTCCAAGGCAAATATCAATCAGCGGCAGACATGAAAAGCGCGATGTTGAAAGAAGGACAATTGCTTGCTTCAAGAAAATCACGACAAAAGAAGCCATCACAGCAAAATAGGCAAAAGCCAGCTGTTCCCCAACATCAACAGGCCGCACCTTCACGATCAAGAGCTGCTGCTGCGAAAAGAACATCAGTACGCAAAAAATCAGGCGGTCTTTTTGAAACCATTCTCATCTTATGCAGTGTGCTCGCTCTTTACTGTGCCTATGTGGTTTTATTCCTATTATAGAGCTGTAAAAGAGCAGGCTTCTTCTTTGCTTGGAGCTAATGAAAGTGATAGGATATGTATATCTTTAAATTACCTGCTCTTTGTGAGGAGGAAGTTGTGAATAGAATTGAATCTTTTTTGAAAAAACATGATGTTTTCCTTGAAAATACGACAGTCA
The DNA here is from genome assembly GCF_038006825.1 of Bacillus sp. FSL W8-0183. Classification (NCBI taxonomy): domain Bacteria; kingdom Bacillati; phylum Bacillota; class Bacilli; order Caryophanales; family Bacillaceae; genus Bacillus; species Bacillus sp. FSL W8-0183. Next base: position 87,441 of record NZ_JBBOVY010000001.1, read on the forward strand.
TTGTCGGGGTTTCTGGCGGACCAGATTCTATGCTCTTGCTGCATGAACTAAACAAACGTCGAAAAGGTTCCTTTCAGCTGATTGCAGCCCATGTAGATCACATGTTCAGAGGAGAAGAATCCTTTGCTGATTTGGCATTTGTTGAAGCGTACTGTAAAGAGCATGAGATCCTTTTTGAATCGGCTCGTATACAGGTCACCCAATATGCAAAAGAAAACCGCTTAAACAAACAGGCAGCTGCAAGAGAGTGCAGATATGCTTTCTTTCGTCAATTGATGGAACAGTACAACGCTCAATTTATAGCGCTTGCACATCATGGAGACGATCAAGTAGAAACAATGGTGATGAGGCTGACAAGAGGGACTGTTGGAATAGGACTCGCAGGTATGCAAACAAAGCGCCCTTTTCAAGAAGGGTGGCTGATTCGTCCGCTGATTGGATATTCTAAGGATGATGTACTCACTGCTTGCGAAAAAGAACAAGTTCCTTATGTCATTGATCAAAGCAATCACACCGATGACTACTTGAGAAACCGGATCAGAAGACACGTTCTTCCCGTGTTAAAAGAAGAGGCACCTCATGTGCATGAAAGCTTTCAGTTTGTAAGTGACATGCTGACTGAGGATGAGCAGTACTTGCAGGCATTAACAAAGGATCAAATGCATCAAGTCATTACGAATCAAACGCCTAAGCAAATTGAGATCAAAACGAAGCCTTTGCTTGACCTGCCTTTGCCTTTACAAAGAAGAGGCATTCAACTAATATTAAACTATCTTTATGAAAACACTCAATCAGCGTTTTCAAACCAGCATATTCTAGGGACTTTGGACTGGTTATCTCATACTGATCAACCGTCTGGATCATTAGATTTGCCAAAAGGTTTACAAGCTGTCAAATCTTATGATCACTGTATGTTTACCTTTGAACGATCGCTTGTCATAGATCAGTCATATACTCATCATTTAAAAGGTGAGCTTGGCGAGGAACTTTTTCTCCCGAATGGACAGTCTATCTTGGTATCAAATCATGTTCCGAAGGATGCACGGAACGGAAACCATTTTTTCTTGCTTCAAAAAGATCATGTTCGTCTTCCTTTGATCATTCGCTCACGAAAAAACGGTGATCGAATCAAACTTAAAGGGATGAATGGATCAAAAAAGGTGAAAGATATATTTATTGATAAAAAAGTGCCTCTTGCAGAAAGAGACAGCTGGCCGATCGTCACTGACTCGGATCATCAAATCATCTGGATCCCAGGTCTGAAAAAATCCGTTTTTGAAGAAATTGATATGACAAACAGCGATCTCATTGTATTACAATATAGACAGCACGAAAATTTGTAGGGGGCAAGCAAAAGCATGAAACAAGATATTGAAAAGATTTTGATCTCAGAAGAAGAGATCCAGCTAAAAGTGAAGGAACTGGGTGCAACATTAACCAGCGATTATGATGGTAAATTTCCCCTGGCTATTGGTGTTTTGAAAGGGGCTCTTCCATTCATGGCAGACCTGATCAAACACATTGATACATATTTAGAGCTTGATTTTATGGATGTATCTAGCTACGGAAAGTCTACCGTATCTTCTGGAGAAGTGAAGATCATCAAAGATCTAGATACTTCTGTTGAAGGAAGAGATATTCTAATTATGGAAGATATCATCGACAGTGGGTTAACTTTGAGTTATCTGGTAGAGCTTTTCCGATACCGTAAAGCAAACTCCATTAAAATTGTGACATTGCTTGATAAACCAAGCGGCCGCAAAGCAGACATCAAAGCAGATTATGTTGGGTTTGAAGTACCAGATGCATTTGTTGTTGGCTATGGATTGGATTTTGCCGAACGTTACCGAAACCTCCCGTATATTGGAGTGTTAAAACCATCTGTTTACGAAGGCTAATGAGCACACGTTTACATGAGGTTATTGGTTGTGTTGGAATGATTTTCTATGATACTATTGAACATAGTTGTGCTTACTGTGGGAGGAGGTAAGGAATGAATCGGGTTTTTCGTAATACGATTTTTTATATACTTATTTTATTACTTGTGATAGGGGTTGTCAGTTGGTTAGGATCCCCTAATCAAAAGCCTGAGAACATGTCTTACAGCAAATTTTCGCAAAATTTAAGTGCGGGAAAAGTGGAGAGTATCTCCATACAGCCTGTAAGAGGGGTTTATGAAATTCGTGGTCAATTAGATGGCGCGAAGAAAGATGAATACTTCATTACCCACGTTCCAGACGGTCAAGGAGTTGACCAAATTTACAGTGCACTGAAGAATACAGATGTAAAAGTAGAACCAGCACCTGAAACAAATGGATGGCTGCAAGTTCTGACAACCATCATTCCATTCATCATCATCTTTATCCTGTTCTTCTTCTTATTGAACCAAGCTCAAGGCGGTGGAAGCCGTGTCATGAACTTTGGTAAGAGTAAGGCAAAGCTTTACACAGAAGAGAAGAAACGTGTGAAATTTAAAGATGTTGCCGGTGCGGATGAAGAAAAACAAGAGCTCGTAGAAGTGGTTGAATTCTTAAAAGATCCACGTAAATTTGCGGAGCTTGGCGCAAGAATCCCTAAAGGGGTTTTACTAGTAGGACCTCCAGGTACAGGTAAAACATTGCTTGCGAGAGCATCTGCAGGAGAAGCAGGCGTTCCTTTCTTCAGCATCAGTGGTTCTGACTTCGTCGAGATGTTCGTCGGTGTCGGTGCATCACGTGTACGTGATTTGTTTGAAAATGCGAAAAAGAATGCACCTTGCTTAATCTTTATTGATGAGATTGATGCAGTGGGTCGTCAGCGTGGAGCAGGTCTTGGCGGTGGTCATGATGAGCGTGAACAAACGCTTAACCAGCTTCTTGTTGAAATGGATGGTTTTAGTGCCAACGAAGGGATTATTATCATTGCTGCAACGAACCGTGCAGATATCCTAGATCCTGCATTGCTACGTCCGGGACGTTTTGACCGTCAAATTACGGTTGACCGCCCAGATGTCATTGGTCGTGAAGAAGTACTGAAGGTTCATGCGAAAAACAAACCGCTTGATGATACAGTCAACTTGAAAGCCATTGCAAGCAGAACACCAGGGTTCTCTGGGGCAGATCTTGAGAACTTACTAAACGAAGCAGCACTTGTTGCTGCCCGTCAAAACAAAAAGAAAATTGATATGCGTGATATCGACGAAGCGACTGACCGTGTCATTGCTGGACCGGCTAAGAAAAGCCGTGTCATTTCGAAGAAAGAACGTAATATCGTGGCGTACCATGAAGCAGGTCATACCGTCATTGGGCTTATCCTAGACGAAGCGGATATGGTGCATAAAGTAACGATCGTTCCTCGTGGTCAGGCAGGCGGATATGCGGTCATGCTTCCAAGAGAAGACCGTTATTTCCAAACGAAGCCAGAGCTTCTTGATAAAATCGTCGGCTTGCTCGGCGGCCGTGTTGCAGAGGAAATTACGTTTGGTGAAGTAAGTACAGGCGCACACAACGACTTCCAGCGTGCAACAGGTATTGCAAGAAGAATGGTGACAGAATTCGGTATGTCTGATAAACTTGGTCCACTTCAATTCGGTCAAGCACAAGGAGGTCAAGTATTCCTTGGCCGTGATTTCAACAACGAGCCGAATTATAGTGAAGCGATCGCTTATGAAATTGACCAAGAAGTTCAGCGCTTCATCAAAGAAAGCTACGAACGTGCGAAACAAATTCTCACTGAGAATAAAGATAAGCTAGAAATCATCGCACAAGCTCTTCTAGAAGTGGAAACATTAGATGCTGAACAAATTAAATCTCTTTACGAAACTGGAAAGCTTCCAGAGCGTGTATACGCAGATGACGAAGAGAAAAACGATGATGTGAAAGTGAACATCAAGAAAAAAGAAGAAGACGAGGAGATCTAATCTCCTTCTATAAAAAGCTGTCGGGCTCACCGGCAGCTTTTTTTTATTTCGATTCATGAATGGATCGGTTTCGAATTGTTTACAAATGGAACTCAATTCGTGTATGGTATGATAGAAAGTCGAAAAATGCTCTTTTTGAGACACTATTCAAAGTGGTGATGAAGTTGTTACTCGTGATAGATGTAGGAAACACAAATACCGTTTTAGGTGTTTATCATAATGGTGATTTGAACTACCATTGGCGGATTGAAACAAGCCGTCATAAAACAGAAGATGAATTTGGTATGGCAATACGATCCTTATTTGACTATGTAGGGCTGATGTTTGACCAGATAGAAGGGATTATCATTTCTTCTGTTGTCCCGCCAATGATGTTTGCTCTGGAAAGAATGTGCGAAAAGTATTTTCACATTACTCCTCAAATCGTTGGGCCTGGCATGAAGACTGGATTAAACATTATGTGTGATAATCCAAAGGAAGTCGGTGCTGATCGAATTGTGAACGCAGTGGCGGCCATTCACCTGTATGGGGCGCCTCTCATTGTGGTAGACTTTGGAACAGCCACAACCTACTGCTATATCAATGAACAAAAACAATACATGGGTGGGGCGATTGCACCGGGTATTACCATCTCAACAGAGGCTTTATATACAAGAGCGGCAAAACTGCCGAGAATTGAAATTGTCCGTCCAGATCACATTGTTGGAAAAAATACCATCAGTGCGATGCAATCCGGCATCCTTTATGGATATGTTGGTCAAGTCGAGGGCATAGTGAAACGGATGAAGCAGCAAGCCAAACAAACACCGAAAGTCATTGCAACAGGCGGTTTGTCTACATTGATTGGAAATGAATCAGACTGTATTGATATTGTCGATCCGTTCCTCACATTAAAAGGACTTCAATTAATTTATGAACGCAATCGTGTCGGTGTATTATAGGAGGGTTTAATCAAAATGGATTATTTAGTTAAAGCGTTAGCATATGACGGGAAAGTCCGTGCGTATGCTGCGAACACAACAGATACAATCAACGAAGCGCAGAGAAGACACCATACGTGGCCAACTGCTTCAGCTGCAATCGGCAGAACAATGACAGCGACTGTCATGATGGGAGCCATGCTGAAAGGCGAGAATAAATTAACTGTCAAAATTGAAGGCGGTGGGCCGATCGGAGCCATCATTGCAGATGGAAACGCAAAAGGTCAGGTGCGCGGATATGTCTCAAACCCACAAGTTCACTTTGATTTAAATGAACATGGGAAGCTGGACGTTAGACGTGCTGTTGGAACATCTGGAACGTTAAGTGTTGTCAAAGATATCGGACTGAAAGACCACTTTACAGGGCAAACGGAAATTGTCTCAGGTGAAATTGGAGATGACTTTACTTATTACCTGGTCTCCTCTGAACAAGTGCCATCCTCTGTAGGTGTGGGTGTTCTTGTCAATCCAGACAACTCGATCCTTGCAGCAGGCGGTTTCATCATTCAATTGCTGCCTGGAACAGAAGATGCAGTCATCGAAAGACTCGAAAAGAGATTATCAACCATTGAACCGATCTCTAAACTGATTGAAAAAGGGATGACTCCTGAAGAAATTTTAGAAGAAGTGCTCGGTGAAAAACCTCAAATCTTAGAAACTGTACCTGTCGAATTTTCTTGTAACTGCTCAAAAGAACGGTTTGCCAACGGTATTATCAGCCTAGGGAAAGCCGAAATTGAGGATATGATTGAACAAGACGGACAAGCAGAAGCTCAATGCCATTTTTGTAACGAAACGTATGTATTTACAAAAGAAGAGCTAGAAGAGCTACGTGAAGAAATAACCCGCTAAGCTCTAAGCAGCGGGTTTTCTTTTTAGAATGGAAAGGAGACGAAAGATGAGACTGAAAGCAAGAGTGGTATGGACATTTATCCTCGTTCTGCTCATGATTAATGCCGTTGTCATTGCATATGTATTAACAAAGTCACAAATGTCGCAGGCTTCTTCAAATGGGAAGAGCGGTGAAGAAATTGCTTCTATTGGGAAAGAGAAAGTCACACGTCAAGAATGGTTAAAGAAAATGGAAGACCGCTACGGAAAGGCAACACTTGAACAAATGATTAATCAGAAGGTAGTCAATCAGCTTGCGAAAGAAAACAAGCTGGAGGTATCTTCAAAGGAGATCAATCGTGAGCTGCTGATGCTGAAAGCGGTATCTAATAATTTCTACGAAGACGGTCATACAAGTGAAAAGGAATGGAAAGAGCAGATTCGTTATCAAATTTTATTAGAACAGCTTCTAACGAGAGATGCGGTCGTTTCTGAAAAAGAAGCCAAATCCTTTTATGAAAAAAACAAAGACTTGTATCAATATGATGACTCATACCGAATTCGCCACATTGTTGTGAAAACAAAAGACGAGGCACAAAGTGTATTAAAAGATTTAAAGGGCGGATCTAGTTTCGAAGCTGTAGCAGCTGAGCGATCCACCGATCGATATACCTCTCCTTACGGCGGAGATCTTGGATTTGTCACAGAAGAGCAAGAAAGCATTCCAGCCCTATACATACAAGAAGCCCAAAAGCTTCAGCCAGATGAATGGACGAAAGAGCCGATCGAGATCAAAAACGGTTATGCCATCATACAATTAAAAGAAAAATTAAATGGCCGCTCCTTCTCTTATGAAGAAGTCAAAGATCAGATCAAAAGGCAGATCGCCATGGAAGATCTGGGTGAAAAGGCGAATGTCAAAACCCTGTGGAAAGAAGCAAAAGTCACATGGTTTTACGATGGAGAGCAGGACTAAAAGCATTGACAAAATTTTTCGAAATTGATAATTTAATATTAATACAATAAAATTACTCGGAGATAGAGGTGTTAGTGATGGCTCGTATTGCAAATTCAGTTTTTGAACTAATAGGAAATACACCAGTCGTTAAATTAAACCGTTTAGTAGATGAAGACAGTGCGGATGTCTACTTGAAACTTGAATATATGAACCCAGGCAGCAGTGTAAAAGATCGTATTGCGTTAGCGATGATCGAAGATGCTGAAGCAAAAGGTACATTAAAAGCTGGTGACACACTCATTGAGCCTACAAGTGGAAACACAGGAATCGGTCTTGCGATGGTCGCAGCTGCAAAAGGAATCAATGCGATTTTAGTTATGCCGGATACAATGAGTCAGGAGCGCCGCAACCTTTTACGCGCTTACGGTGCAGAGCTTGTATTAACACCGGGTGCAGAAGGAATGAAAGGTGCCATCAAAAAAGCAGAAGAATTAGCAGAAGAGCACGGATACTTCATGCCTCAGCAGTTCAGCAATGAAGCCAATGCTGAGATTCACCGCCGCACAACAGGGAAAGAGATTCTTGAACAGTTTGACGGCGACCTTGATGCATTTATTGCAGGAGTTGGTACGGGTGGTACGATTACAGGTGCTGGTGAAGTCCTGAAAGAAGCCATTCCATCTATTCAGCTTTATGCGGTAGAACCAACAGATTCTCCTGTACTATCAGGCGGTAAACCAGGTCCGCATAAAATTCAAGGCATCGGAGCAGGCTTTGTTCCATCTATCTTGAACACAGAAGTATATGACGGCATTATCCAAGTGAAAAACGAAGATGCATTTGAACTTGCAAGAAAGGCAGCGAAAGAAGAAGGAATCCTTGGTGGTATATCTTCAGGAGCAGCCATTTATGCAGCGCTACAAACAGCGAAGAAGCTTGGTAAAGGGAAAAAGGTTCTAGCGATTATTCCAAGTAACGGTGAACGTTACCTTAGTACGCCGCTTTATCAATTTGATTAAACAATACACCCCAGCATTTGCTGGGGTTTTTTTATGAATTCTGAAGATGGAAAGCAAATACTATTTTCTAATTAAAATGGATTGCATTACAATAAGATTAATGAAAATGAAAAAGGATGATAACATGACACAACGTAGGCCGATGGGCATCAAAATTCCTTTTACGAAAGATGCATTCTTGAAACGATACGAACAATTAACGGCTCATGAATCACATCACGTCCTTCTTGAAAGTGCACGTGGCGGAGAATACAGTATTGCTGGCATTCATCCGATCGCTAAAGCGAAAGGGAAGGACGGGATGACCACCATCCATTATCAGAATGAGGTGTTGTTCAAAGAGGGAGATCCTTTTAGGGCATTTGCTGATTGGTTTCAAACCCTACAAACCGAAACGAACGACGAATACCCTGACTTCCAAGGTGGAGCGATTGGATTTTTAAGCTATGATTACGCAAGATATATCGAGCATTTTAAAATGCTGTCCATCGATGATTTGAAGACGCCTGATTTGTATTTCCTCGTATTCAATGATGTCGCTGTCTTTGATCATAATAAAGACGTCCTCTGGCTGATGACTCATACAGAAGGAGACGAACCTGTCAGTGAAGTTCATCAAAGACTCGAAGAATTAAAGCACAGCTGGACAAGCACATCAGAAGAATCAGCACATTCACCTGTCAATGTGTCTTCTTCGGAATGTGTACCTGCTGCACCTTTTACTGAAGAAGCTTTCGGGGAAGCTGTAGAAACGATTAAACAATATATCGCCAGCGGTGACGTGTTCCAAGTGAACCTATCGATTAGACAAGATGAACAGCTTCATACCCACCCATATCATTTATACAAAACATTACGTCACGTGAATCCATCTCCATATATGTCATATCTGCACACGCCAGATTTCCAAATTGTCTGTGGATCTCCAGAACTGCTTATTAAGAAAAAAGGCATTCAGCTCGAAACAAGACCGATCGCTGGCACAAGATCAAGAGGCAAGGATGATGCGGAAGATCAAGCGCTGGCAAAAGAACTCATTGAAGATGAAAAAGAACGCGCAGAACATGTGATGCTCGTTGATCTTGAGCGGAATGATCTTGGACGAGTGTCTACTTATGGCTCAGTCAAGGTGAACGAGTTTATGGCCATTGAGAAATATTCACACGTGATGCACATTGTATCAAATGTCCAAGGGGAGCTGCGTGATGATTGTGATGCAGTAGATGTCATGAGAGCTGTGTTCCCAGGCGGCACAATTACAGGTGCGCCAAAAGTGAGAACAATGGAAATCATAGAAGAGCTTGAGCCGACAAGGCGTGGGCTTTATACTGGATCTATAGGCTGGTTTGGATTCAATCAAGATATGCATTTTAATATCGTCATTCGCACGGCTTATTGTACAGGGGGCAGAGCCTTCATGCAGTCAGGTGCAGGCATTGTCATCGATTCTGTACCAAAGCACGAATACAAAGAATCGATTAAAAAAGCCTATGCAGTGAAAAAAGCATTACAGTTGAGCAAAGAAGAGACTATTTTGAGTTAGAGGTGAGCAGAGTATGATATTAATGATTGATAATTACGATTCATTTACGTACAACCTGGTTCAGTATTTAGGTGAGCTTGGGGAAGAACTGATTGTAAAACGAAACGATCAAGTCACTATTCAAGAAATCGAAGAGCTCAAGCCAGACTTTCTGATGATTTCTCCAGGACCTTGCAGTCCGGATGAAGCAGGAATTAGTATGGAAGCGATCAAACATTTTGCTGGGAAGATTCCGATCTTCGGTGTCTGTCTAGGTCATCAATCCATTGCACAAGTATTTGGTGGAGATGTCATTCGTGCGGAGCGGTTAATGCATGGGAAAACATCAGAGATTGAACATGACGGCAAAGGTGTCTTCACGGGACTCCAAAATCCGCTCGTCGCAACGAGATATCATTCATTAATTGTTAAAGACGAGACGCTACCGGAGTGCTTTGTCAGAACAGCGAGCACAAAGGAAGGCGAACTCATGGCCATTCGCCATAAAGAACTTCCGATTGAAAGTGTTCAATTCCATCCAGAATCGATTATGACGTCCTTCGGTAAAGAAATGCTCAGAAATTTCATTGAAACCTATCGTAAAAAGGGGAATGAAGTAAACGCATGATCATTTACCTGAACGGTCAGTATATAGAGGAGAAAGACGCGACTCTTTCTCCTTTTGATCATGGTTTTCTATATGGCATCGGTGTATTCGAAACATTTACCTCTCTAGCAGGACAAGTCTTCTTGTTAGACTGGCATCTTGAAAGGCTCAATCAATCATTGCGTGACCTTTGCATCGAATCCACAATAGAGAAACCATTTGTACTCGACATCATTCAAACATTATTCAATCAAAACCAAATAACGGACGGTCATGCGAGGATCCGCTTCAATGTTTCTGCGGGCAGAGGCAATGGATTTTCTGCAGACCCTTATGAGGAGCCTGTTGTTTTTGTGATGATCTCCCCATTCCGGCCAGAATCAATAGTAGATGAAAAACAGGGAATCATTCTTGATACAAGAAGAAACACACCGGAAGGTCCAAGACGGCTCAAGTCGCATCATTACATGAACAACCTGCTGGCGAAAAGAGAAGTAGGGAACGATCCGTCTGTAGAAGGGATCTTTTTAACAAAAGAAGACGATGTGGCAGAAGGAATTACGTCAAATCTATTTTGGCGAAAAAAAGATGTGATCTATACACCTTCACTTGATACCGGCATTTTAAACGGGGTTACCCGTCGATATTGTATCGAAACGCTGCAAGCTTCGGGGATTCCACTAATAGAAGGAAGATATCCACTCTCACACTTGCTCTCAGCTGATGAGGCGTGGATGACCAATTCGGTTCAGGGAATTGTGCCTTTTAAAAATATCGGAGACACCGTCCTGCAAAACCACAACCGAACGATTTCGACCAAGCTGAGAACAGAATATACAAAAGAACGTCTAGAACATAAAGAGTAGGTGGACACAATGACACAACAATTGATAAAACAGCCTAAAATCATACAAGCCAAGCACCATACCCTTAGTTATGAAGAGAAGACATTGGTTATGGGCATTTTAAATGTCACACCGGACTCTTTTTCAGATGGAGGAAAATTCAATCAAATTGATAAAGCGCTGGCTCATGCAACGCAGCTCATAGAAGATGGGGCGCATATTATTGATATTGGCGGTGAATCGACTCGGCCGGGGGCGGCACTTGTCTCAGAGCAAGAGGAGCTTTCAAGGGTCATTCCTGTCATTGAGAAGATCACAAAAGAATTGGACATACCTATTTCTATTGATACGTATAAAGCCCATGTCGCAGATGAGGCAGTGAAAGCGGGAGCCTCAATCATTAATGATGTATGGGGGGCGAAAGCTGATCCTCAAATGGCGCATGTGGCAGCGAAGCACAACGTGCCAATCATCTTAATGCACAATCGACCAGAGCGGAATTACACCCATCTGATTTCAGATATGATTGCAGATCTGAAAGAAAGTGTTCAAATTGTAAAACAAGCGGGTGTCCGTGATGACATGATTATATTAGACCCTGGTGTAGGATTTGCGAAAAATAAAACTGACAACCTCATGGTCATGAATGAACTTGAACATTTTTGCCACCTAGGGTATCCGCTGCTTCTAGCAACATCCCGCAAACGATTCATCGGTGCAGTTTTAGACCTGCCGCCTGAAGAACGTACTGAAGGAACGGGTGCAACGGTCTGTCTTGGGATTCAAAAGGGCAGCGCGATGGTCCGAGTGCACGATGTAAAAGAAATCGCAAGAATGGCAAAAATGATGGATGCCATGCTGAATAAAGGAGGCGCTTATCATCGATAAAGTATATGTAAACGGAATGGAATTTTACGGCTATCACGGTGTATTTGCAGAAGAGAATAAACTAGGCCAGCGCTTTCGTGTGGACCTAACAGCTTCACTTGATTTAAGTAAGGCAGGACAAACGGATGACCTAAATGAGACCATCAACTATGCTGAGCTCTACAACATCTGCAAAAATATTGTAGAAGGGGACCCAGTGAACCTCGTTGAAACGCTGACAGAAAGAATTGCAAACCAAGTGTTAAAGGACTTTCCGACAGTTCAAGAATGTACAGTAAAAGTAATCAAACCAGATCCGCCAATTCCAGGACACTATCAGTCCGTTGCCATTGAAATGACGAGATCACGCGCATGAACAATACAGCATATATCGCTTTAGGCTCAAACATAGGAAAAAAGGAAACCTACTTAAAAGAAGCTGTCAAAAAACTTCACGAACATCCAGGTGTTCAAGTTGAATCCATTTCATCTATATATGAGACAACACCTGTAGGCTACGAGAATCAGGATGACTTCTTGAACATGGCTGTGAAGATTTCCACCTCGCTTCGTCCCGAAGAACTTCTATCACTGACTCAGAACATTGAGCAGGAGTTAGGCAGAACAAGAGAAGTGAGGTGGGGTCCACGGACAGCTGACCTTGACATTTTACTTTATAATCGTGAAAATATTGAAACAGAACAACTTGTAGTGCCGCATCCTAGAATGTACGAACGTTTATTCGTTCTTGTTCCGATGAGTGAGATTTGCCCAGAAATCGGCGAAGCCCAGATAAACGCCGTAACAGACCAAGAAGGTGTAAGCATATGGAAAAAGACATGTGGGGTAGAAGAATTCGTGCATACCGAAAGCTAAAAGGGTATACTCAGGAAGGGTTCGCCAAAAGACTGGGCATCTCTGTCTCTGTCTTAGGGGAAATTGAGCGAGGCAATCGATTACCAACAAACCAAATGGTTGGTCAAATAGCAGATGCTTTAAATATAACGGTGGAAGAACTTTCACCAATTCTTGAAGAAGAAAGGAGGGGACATGATGTTTAAAATCGGAGATATCGAAATTAAAAACAAAGTAGTGCTCGCACCAATGGCTGGTGTGTGTAACTCTGCTTTCAGACTCACTGTGAAAGAGTTTGGAGCGGGCTTAGTCTGCGCTGAAATGGTCAGTGACAAAGCGATCTTGATTAATAATGCCAGAACGATGGGCATGCTGTACATTGATGAGCGTGAAAAACCGTTGAGCCTTCAGATATTTGGGGGAGAAAAGGACACGCTCGTAGAAGCGGCCAAGTTTGTAGACCAGAATACAACGGCGGACATTATTGATATTAATATGGGATGTCCTGTACCAAAGATCACGAAATGTGACGCAGGAGCGAAATGGCTGCTGGATCCAAACAAGATTTACGAAATGGTATCCGCAGTCGTAGAAGCTGTAGATAAACCTGTTACTGTGAAAATGAGAATGGGCTGGGACGAAGAACATATCTTCGCTATCGACAATGCCCGTGCTGTTGAACGAGCAGGTGGACAAGCGGTTGCGCTTCACGGACGGACACGTGTGCAGATGTACGAAGGAACAGCGAATTGGGATATTATAAAAGAGGTCAAACAATCTGTTTCCATTCCAGTCATCGGCAATGGAGATGTCAAAACCCCTCAAGATGCAAAACGTATGCTTGATGAAACGGGTGCAGATGCTGTCATGATCGGAAGAGCCGCACTAGGAAACCCGTGGATGATTTACCGGACGGTTCATTATTTAGAAACGGGTGAACTAAAAGAAGAGCCTAATGTGCGTGAGAAAATGTCTGTGTGCAAACTTCACTTAGACAGACTCATAGACCTGAAAGGTGAGCATGTGGCTGTCAGAGAAATGAGAAAACATGCAGCATGGTACTTAAAAGGTGTCCGAGGCAATGCAGATGTAAGAAACCAAATCAATCAAAGTGAAACGAGAGCGGAGCTTGTAAAAGTTCTAGATGACTTTACGATCGAAGCCGAGGCAAAAGAGCTTCAAAGAATAAAAGTAGGATAAGACTATCTTTCTTTTTGTAGCTCACTGCTAGTGCACGTACTGGCAGTTTTTCTGCTTTTCTCTGCAAAATACATTATTGGAGTGATATAAATGAGTAATGAAGGGCTTAATAACGAAGAATTAAATGATCAATTCCAAGTAAGACGTGACAAAATGAATAAAATGAGAGAAGAGGGTATCGATCCATTCGGTGAACGATATGACCGTTCTCATCAATCCGCACAAATTATTGCTGAATATGACGAGTTTTCAAAAGAAGACTTAGAAGAAAAAGCAGCTCAAGTAACAATTGCTGGCCGTATGATGACAAAACGCGGAAAAGGGAAAGCTGGCTTTGCGCACATTCAAGACTTAGAAGGACAAATTCAAATCTATGTACGTAAAGATAGTGTAGGAGAAGAAGCTTACGAATTATTCAAAAGCTCGGACCTAGGCGATATTATCGGTGTGACTGGAACCGTATTTAAAACGAATGTAGGAGAACTTTCAATTAAAGCGACTAGCTTTGAGGTTCTTACAAAAGCACTTCGCCCGCTCCCTGATAAATATCACGGACTAAAAGATGTAGAACAACGCTATCGTCAGCGTTACCTTGACCTGATTGTCAATCCAGAAAGTAAGCAGACGTTCATCATGCGAAGCAAAATCATTCAATCAATGAGAAGATACTTAGATTCAAAAGGATACCTAGAAGTTGAAACACCAACAATGCATAGCATCCCTGGTGGTGCATCAGCTCGTCCTTTCATTACTCATCACAATGCACTTGATATGCCACTTTATATGCGTATTGCGATCGAGCTGCATTTAAAACGTCTAATTGTCGGTGGTCTAGAGAAAGTATACGAGATTGGTCGCGTATTCCGTAATGAAGGAGTCTCAACTCGTCATAACCCGGAATTTACTATGATTGAGCTGTATGAAGCATATGCAGACTATAAAGACATCATGAACCTAACGGAAAACTTGATTGCTCATATTGCCCAAGAGGTGCTGGGAACAACAACAATTCAATATGGAGAAGATCAAATTGATCTAAAACCTGAATGGAAGAGACTCCATATGGTTGAAGCAGTCAAAGAAGCAACAGGTGTAGACTTCTGGCAGGAGATGTCTGTAGAAGAAGCAAAACAGCATGCTGCTGATCACGATGTTGAAATCACAAAAAACATGACAGTAGGTCATATTATCAATGAGTTCTTCGAGCAAAAAGTAGAAGAAACACTGGTTCAGCCTACTTTTATTTACGGGCACCCAGTTGAGATTTCTCCATTAGCTAAGAAAAATCCTGAAGACCCGCGCTTCACGGACCGCTTTGAGCTATTCATCGTGCGTCGCGAGCATGCAAATGCATTCACCGAGCTGAATGATCCAATCGACCAAAGAGAACGTTTTGAAGCTCAATTAAAAGAACGTGAAGAAGGAAATGACGAAGCGCATCTCATGGATGACGATTTTGTTGAAGCATTAGAATATGGCATGCCGCCAACAGGCGGACTAGGAATCGGTATCGACCGATTAATCATGCTGCTAACAAATTCTCCATCAATCAGAGATGTACTGCTTTTCCCGCAAATGAGAAACCGTTAATATATCAACAAAAGCGCCATTTGATCTGTGGCGCTTTTTATTTTTCATAAAATGAACTTTTTTCAAAAAAACTATTGCAAGAAAAGAATCCAGATGGTATATTATTATTCGTTGCCGCAAAACAGCAACGAGGTTGAAAAAAGAAAATGAAAAAAGTTCTTGACTTCAACCAAAGCGAAATGTTAAGATATTAAAGTCGCTTACGAGCGATAACGAAGATGATCTTTGAAAACTAAACAAGACAAAACGTACCTGTTAATTCGAGTTTTTATAAAAAATCCTATGATACATCATAGGTAGTCAGTCAAACGCTGACGAAAAACAAAACTTCGGTTTTGTACTTTTTCGGAGAGTTTGATCCTGGCTCAGGACGAACGCTGGCGGCGTGCCTAATACATGCAAGTCGAGCGGACAGAAGGGAGCTTGCTCCCGGATGTTAGCGGCGGACGGGTGAGTAACACGTGGGTAACCTGCCTGTAAGACTGGGATAACTCCGGGAAACCGGAGCTAATACCGGATAGTTCCTTGAACCGCATGGTTCAAGGATGAAAGACGGTTTCGGCTGTCACTTACAGATGGACCCGCGGCGCATTAGCTAGTTGGTGAGGTAACGGCTCACCAAGGCGACGATGCGTAGCCGACCTGAGAGGGTGATCGGCCACACTGGGACTGAGACACGGCCCAGACTCCTACGGGAGGCAGCAGTAGGGAATCTTCCGCAATGGACGAAAGTCTGACGGAGCAACGCCGCGTGAGTGATGAAGGTTTTCGGATCGTAAAGCTCTGTTGTTAGGGAAGAACAAGTGCAAGAGTAACTGCTTGCACCTTGACGGTACCTAACCAGAAAGCCACGGCTAACTACGTGCCAGCAGCCGCGGTAATACGTAGGTGGCAAGCGTTGTCCGGAATTATTGGGCGTAAAGGGCTCGCAGGCGGTTTCTTAAGTCTGATGTGAAAGCCCCCGGCTCAACCGGGGAGGGTCATTGGAAACTGGGAAACTTGAGTGCAGAAGAGGAGAGTGGAATTCCACGTGTAGCGGTGAAATGCGTAGAGATGTGGAGGAACACCAGTGGCGAAGGCGACTCTCTGGTCTGTAACTGACGCTGAGGAGCGAAAGCGTGGGGAGCGAACAGGATTAGATACCCTGGTAGTCCACGCCGTAAACGATGAGTGCTAAGTGTTAGGGGGTTTCCGCCCCTTAGTGCTGCAGCTAACGCATTAAGCACTCCGCCTGGGGAGTACGGTCGCAAGACTGAAACTCAAAGGAATTGACGGGGGCCCGCACAAGCGGTGGAGCATGTGGTTTAATTCGAAGCAACGCGAAGAACCTTACCAGGTCTTGACATCCTCTGACAACCCTAGAGATAGGGCTTTCCCTTCGGGGACAGAGTGACAGGTGGTGCATGGTTGTCGTCAGCTCGTGTCGTGAGATGTTGGGTTAAGTCCCGCAACGAGCGCAACCCTTGATCTTAGTTGCCAGCATTCAGTTGGGCACTCTAAGGTGACTGCCGGTGACAAACCGGAGGAAGGTGGGGATGACGTCAAATCATCATGCCCCTTATGACCTGGGCTACACACGTGCTACAATGGACAGAACAAAGGGCTGCGAGACCGCAAGGTTTAGCCAATCCCACAAATCTGTTCTCAGTTCGGATCGCAGTCTGCAACTCGACTGCGTGAAGCTGGAATCGCTAGTAATCGCGGATCAGCATGCCGCGGTGAATACGTTCCCGGGCCTTGTACACACCGCCCGTCACACCACGAGAGTTTGCAACACCCGAAGTCGGTGAGGTAACCTTTATGGAGCCAGCCGCCGAAGGTGGGGCAGATGATTGGGGTGAAGTCGTAACAAGGTAGCCGTATCGGAAGGTGCGGCTGGATCACCTCCTTTCTAAGGATATATGGAGCAGTGTGCGTTTTCGTCTTGTTTAGTTTTGAAGGATCATTCCTTCAAACATGTCTCTAGCGAGACAGGATTGTTCTTTGAAAACTAGATAACAATAAGTAATACATTCACATTGAATGCAATGCAAAGTTCATCACACATAGTGATTCTTTCTAAAGTAAGAAATGGTTAAGTTAGAAAGGGCGCACGGTGGATGCCTTGGCACTAGGAGCCGATGAAGGACGGGACGAACACCGATATGCTTCGGGGAGCTGTAAGCAAGCTTTGATCCGGAGATTTCCGAATGGGGAAACCCACTGCTCGTAATGGAGTAGTATCCATACTTGAATACATAGAGTATGAGAAGGCATACCCGGGGAACTGAAACATCTAAGTACCCGGAGGAAGAGAAAGCAAATGCGATTCCCTGAGTAGCGGCGAGCGAAACGGGAACAGCCCAAACCAAGAGGCTTGCCTCTTGGGGTTGTAGGACACTCTATACGGAGTTACAAAGGAACGATATAAGCGAAGAGGTCTGGAAAGGCCCGCCAAAGAAGGTAACAGCCCTGTAACTGAAATGTTGTTCTCTCCAGAGTGGATCCTGAGTACGGCGGAACACGTGAAATTCCGTCGGAATCCGGGAGGACCATCTCCCAAGGCTAAATACTCCCTAGTGACCGATAGTGAACCAGTACCGTGAGGGAAAGGTGAAAAGCACCCCGGAAGGGGAGTGAAATAGATCCTGAAACCGTGTGCCTACAAGTAGTCAGAGCCCGTTAACGGGTGATGGCGTGCCTTTTGTAGAATGAACCGGCGAGTTACGATCCCGTGCAAGGTTAAGCAGAAGATGCGGAGCCGCAGCGAAAGCGAGTCTGAATAGGGCGCATGAGTACGTGGTCGTAGACCCGAAACCAGGTGATCTACCCATGTCCAGGGTGAAGTTCAGGTAACACTGAATGGAGGCCCGAACCCACGCACGTTGAAAAGTGCGGGGATGAGGTGTGGGTAGGGGTGAAATGCCAATCGAACCTGGAGATAGCTGGTTCTCTCCGAAATAGCTTTAGGGCTAGCCTCAAGGTAAGAGTCTCGGAGGTAGAGCACTGATTGGACTAGGGGCCCCTACCGGGTTACCGAATTCAGTCAAACTCCGAATGCCGATGACTTATCCTTGGGAGTCAGACTGCGAGTGATAAGATCCGTAGTCGAAAGGGAAACAGCCCAGACCGCCAGCTAAGGTCCCAAAGTATACGTTAAGTGGAAAAGGATGTGGAGTTGCTTAGACAACCAGGATGTTGGCTTAGAAGCAGCCACCATTTAAAGAGTGCGTAATAGCTCACTGGTCGAGTGACTCTGCGCCGAAAATGTACCGGGGCTAAACGTATCACCGAAGCTGCGGACTGTTCTTACGAACAGTGGTAGGAGAGCGTTCTAAGTGCAGTGAAGTCAGACCGGAAGGACTGGTGGAGCGCTTAGAAGTGAGAATGCCGGTATGAGTAGCGAAAGACGGGTGAGAATCCCGTCCACCGAATGCCTAAGGTTTCCTGAGGAAGGCTCGTCCGCTCAGGGTTAGTCGGGACCTAAGCCGAGGCCGAAAGGCGTAGGCGATGGACAACAGGTTGATATTCCTGTACCACCTCCTCACCATTTGAGCAATGGGGGGACGCAGGAGGATAGGGTAAGCGCGGTATTGGATATCCGCGTCCAAGCAGTTAGGCTGGGAAATAGGCAAATCCGTTTCCCGTGAAGGCTGAGCTGTGATGGCGAGCGAAATTTAGTAGCGAAGTTCCTGATTCCACACTGCCAAGAAAAGCCTCTAGCGAGGTGAGAGGTGCCCGTACCGCAAACCGACACAGGTAGGCGAGGAGAGAATCCTAAGGTGATCGAGAGAACTCTCGTTAAGGAACTCGGCAAAATGACCCCGTAACTTCGGGAGAAGGGGTGCTTCTTAGGGTGTTAAAGCCCCGAGAAGCCGCAGTGAATAGGCCCAGGCGACTGTTTAGCAAAAACACAGGTCTCTGCGAAGCCGTAAGGCGAAGTATAGGGGCTGACGCCTGCCCGGTGCTGGAAGGTTAAGAGGAGCGCTTAGCGTAAGCGAAGGTGCGAATTGAAGCCCCAGTAAACGGCGGCCGTAACTATAACGGTCCTAAGGTAGCGAAATTCCTTGTCGGGTAAGTTCCGACCCGCACGAAAGGCGCAACGATCTGGGCACTGTCTCAACGAGAGACTCGGTGAAATTATAGTACCTGTGAAGATGCAGGTTACCCGCGACAGGACGGAAAGACCCCGTGGAGCTTTACTGCAGCCTGATATTGAATGTTGGTACAGCTTGTACAGGATAGGTAGGAGCCTTGGAAACCGGAGCGCTAGCTTCGGTGGAGGCATCGGTGGGATACTACCCTGGCTGTATTGACCTTCTAACCCGCTGCCCTTATCGGGCAGGGAGACAGTGTCAGGTGGGCAGTTTGACTGGGGCGGTCGCCTCCTAAAATGTAACGGAGGCGCCCAAAGGTTCCCTCAGAATGGTTGGAAATCATTCGCAGAGTGTAAAGGCACAAGGGAGCTTGACTGCGAGACCTACAAGTCGAGCAGGGACGAAAGTCGGGCTTAGTGATCCGGTGGTTCCGCATGGAAGGGCCATCGCTCAACGGATAAAAGCTACCCCGGGGATAACAGGCTTATCTCCCCCAAGAGTCCACATCGACGGGGAGGTTTGGCACCTCGATGTCGGCTCATCGCATCCTGGGGCTGTAGTCGGTCCCAAGGGTTGGGCTGTTCGCCCATTAAAGCGGTACGCGAGCTGGGTTCAGAACGTCGTGAGACAGTTCGGTCCCTATCCGTCGCGGGCGCAGGAAATTTGAGAGGAGCTGTCCTTAGTACGAGAGGACCGGGATGGACGCACCGCTGGTGTACCAGTTGTTCTGCCAAGGGCATCGCTGGGTAGCTATGTGCGGACGGGATAAGTGCTGAAAGCATCTAAGCATGAAGCCCCCCTCAAGATGAGATTTCCCATTCCGCAAGGAAGTAAGATCCCTGAAAGATGATCAGGTTGATAGGTCTGAGGTGGAAGCGTGGTGACACGTGGAGCTGACAGATACTAATAGATCGAGGACTTAACCTATATTCTAATGTGAAAAATGAACATTGTTATCTAGTTTTGAGAGAACATTCTCTCCATCAGGTTTGGTGGCGATAGCGAAGAGGTCACACCCGTTCCCATACCGAACACGGAAGTTAAGCTCTTCAGCGCCGATGGTAGTTGGGGGTTTCCCCCTGTGAGAGTAGGACGCCGCCAAGCTTTTCAAAGGATCAGTTCCAGTCGGAACTGGTCTTTTTTGTGTTTTAATAAATGATATATCTATTTATATTGAAAATAGTGGTCTTTTACTACATTCTCAATAACTCATTCATTTCATCCCCTTCACTGGAATTCTAGACATTCTATAAAATTCTTATCATCCAATCTCGTCGCTCGCTCATCTTGCTAAGAGTCAACATCGAAAGAGTAAACATGTCTAAAAAGGATCTTCTCTTCTGGCAACCATATGTAGTGAACTGCGCTTGCTGCTAGATCATTGAAACCTACATAAGAGAGCAAAGGGCATCTTGGTTTGCTAATGAGAGAGGGGAGGAAGATTTGAGTTAAGCACCACAATGTTTGATGAGGCAAGGGAACATTGAGACGAATTTTTGGAAAATGACCAGGATCAATTTAATATAAAGCAAATATACAAAATGGTTTCTCGGAAAAATAAAATAATAAAAAAATTCGTTTCTATATGCACGCTATCTGAGGATTTAAGGAATGAAACAAACATTTTTCAGCTTTAAAAGAGCTGTTTTTACATTGAAAAAGCGCTATTAATGCCCTTTTTAACAAAAAAACATAAAAAAATGAAAAAAAGACTTTTAAAATGAAGAGACAAGTGGTAAACTTCTTTAGGTGCCTTAACGAAAAGATGTGAAAAAATAGCTTTAAAATAAATTCAAAAATTATTTTAAAAAAGTCTTTACAAACAATATCTTATCGTTATATAATACTATTTGTCAGATCGAGAGACATTCGAAACGACATAATATGGAGGATTAGCTCAGCTGGGAGAGCATCTGCCTTACAAGCAGAGGGTCGGCGGTTCGAGCCCGTCATCCTCCACCATATTTATTCTTACATAATGTTAGGATAGATAAAGCCGGTGTAGCTCAACTGGTAGAGCAACTGACTTGTAATCAGTAGGTTGGGGGTTCAAGTCCTCTTGCCGGCACCACTTTCATATGGTAAGATAGACAAGTCGCTTTAAAAGCGAGCCATTAGCTCAGTTGGTAGAGCATCTGACTTTTAATCAGAGGGTCGAAGGTTCGAGTCCTTCATGGCTCACCATTTTCATGCGGGTGTGGCGGAATTGGCAGACGCGCTAGACTTAGGATCTAGTGTCTTTATGACGTGGGGGTTCAAGTCCCTTCACCCGCATTGCCAAACAACATAAAGAAATCCTGTAATGCGGAAGTAGTTCAGTGGTAGAACACCACCTTGCCAAGGTGGGGGTCGCGGGTTCGAATCCCGTCTTCCGCTTATACCATCCACGCCGGGGTGGTGGAATTGGCAGACACACAGGACTTAAAATCCTGCGGTAGGTGACTACCGTGCCGGTTCAAGTCCGGCCCTCGGCATTATAAAATAAGCGCCCGTAGCTCAATTGGATAGAGCGTTTGACTACGGATCAAAAGGTTAGGGGTTCGACTCCTCTCGGGCGCGCCATTAAGATCGGGAAGTAGCTCAGCTTGGTAGAGCACTTGGTTTGGGACCAAGGGGTCGCAGGTTCGAATCCTGTCTTCCCGACCATCTTTTATGGGGCCTTAGCTCAGCTGGGAGAGCGCCTGCCTTGCACGCAGGAGGTCAGCGGTTCGATCCCGCTAGGCTCCACCAATATGATCTTTGAAAACTAAACAAGACAAAACGTACCTGTTAATTCGAGTTTTTATAAAAAATTCTATGATACATCATAGGTAGTCAGTCAAACACTGACGAAAAACAAAACTTCGGTTTTGTACTTTTTCGGAGAGTTTGATCCTGGCTCAGGACGAACGCTGGCGGCGTGCCTAATACATGCAAGTCGAGCGGACAGAAGGGAGCTTGCTCCCGGATGTTAGCGGCGGACGGGTGAGTAACACGTGGGTAACCTGCCTGTAAGACTGGGATAACTCCGGGAAACCGGAGCTAATACCGGATAGTTCCTTGAACCGCATGGTTCAAGGATGAAAGACGGTTTCGGCTGTCACTTACAGATGGACCCGCGGCGCATTAGCTAGTTGGTGAGGTAACGGCTCACCAAGGCGACGATGCGTAGCCGACCTGAGAGGGTGATCGGCCACACTGGGACTGAGACACGGCCCAGACTCCTACGGGAGGCAGCAGTAGGGAATCTTCCGCAATGGACGAAAGTCTGACGGAGCAACGCCGCGTGAGTGATGAAGGTTTTCGGATCGTAAAGCTCTGTTGTTAGGGAAGAACAAGTGCAAGAGTAACTGCTTGCACCTTGACGGTACCTAACCAGAAAGCCACGGCTAACTACGTGCCAGCAGCCGCGGTAATACGTAGGTGGCAAGCGTTGTCCGGAATTATTGGGCGTAAAGGGCTCGCAGGCGGTTTCTTAAGTCTGATGTGAAAGCCCCCGGCTCAACCGGGGAGGGTCATTGGAAACTGGGAAACTTGAGTGCAGAAGAGGAGAGTGGAATTCCACGTGTAGCGGTGAAATGCGTAGAGATGTGGAGGAACACCAGTGGCGAAGGCGACTCTCTGGTCTGTAACTGACGCTGAGGAGCGAAAGCGTGGGGAGCGAACAGGATTAGATACCCTGGTAGTCCACGCCGTAAACGATGAGTGCTAAGTGTTAGGGGGTTTCCGCCCCTTAGTGCTGCAGCTAACGCATTAAGCACTCCGCCTGGGGAGTACGGTCGCAAGACTGAAACTCAAAGGAATTGACGGGGGCCCGCACAAGCGGTGGAGCATGTGGTTTAATTCGAAGCAACGCGAAGAACCTTACCAGGTCTTGACATCCTCTGACAACCCTAGAGATAGGGCTTTCCCTTCGGGGACAGAGTGACAGGTGGTGCATGGTTGTCGTCAGCTCGTGTCGTGAGATGTTGGGTTAAGTCCCGCAACGAGCGCAACCCTTGATCTTAGTTGCCAGCATTCAGTTGGGCACTCTAAGGTGACTGCCGGTGACAAACCGGAGGAAGGTGGGGATGACGTCAAATCATCATGCCCCTTATGACCTGGGCTACACACGTGCTACAATGGACAGAACAAAGGGCTGCGAGACCGCAAGGTTTAGCCAATCCCACAAATCTGTTCTCAGTTCGGATCGCAGTCTGCAACTCGACTGCGTGAAGCTGGAATCGCTAGTAATCGCGGATCAGCATGCCGCGGTGAATACGTTCCCGGGCCTTGTACACACCGCCCGTCACACCACGAGAGTTTGCAACACCCGAAGTCGGTGAGGTAACCTTTATGGAGCCAGCCGCCGAAGGTGGGGCAGATGATTGGGGTGAAGTCGTAACAAGGTAGCCGTATCGGAAGGTGCGGCTGGATCACCTCCTTTCTAAGGATATATGGAGCAGTGTGCGTTTTCGTCTTGTTTAGTTTTGAAGGATCATTCCTTCAAACATGTCTCTAGCGAGACAGGATTGTTCTTTGAAAACTAGATAACAATAAGTAATACATTCACATTGAATGCAATGCAAAGTTCATCACACATAGTGATTCTTTCTAAAGTAAGAAATGGTTAAGTTAGAAAGGGCGCACGGTGGATGCCTTGGCACTAGGAGCCGATGAAGGACGGGACGAACACCGATATGCTTCGGGGAGCTGTAAGCAAGCTTTGATCCGGAGATTTCCGAATGGGGAAACCCACTGCTCGTAATGGAGTAGTATCCATACTTGAATACATAGAGTATGAGAAGGCATACCCGGGGAACTGAAACATCTAAGTACCCGGAGGAAGAGAAAGCAAATGCGATTCCCTGAGTAGCGGCGAGCGAAACGGGAACAGCCCAAACCAAGAGGCTTGCCTCTTGGGGTTGTAGGACACTCTATACGGAGTTACAAAGGAACGATATAAGCGAAGAGGTCTGGAAAGGCCCGCCAAAGAAGGTAACAGCCCTGTAACTGAAATGTTGTTCTCTCCAGAGTGGATCCTGAGTACGGCGGAACACGTGAAATTCCGTCGGAATCCGGGAGGACCATCTCCCAAGGCTAAATACTCCCTAGTGACCGATAGTGAACCAGTACCGTGAGGGAAAGGTGAAAAGCACCCCGGAAGGGGAGTGAAATAGATCCTGAAACCGTGTGCCTACAAGTAGTCAGAGCCCGTTAACGGGTGATGGCGTGCCTTTTGTAGAATGAACCGGCGAGTTACGATCCCGTGCAAGGTTAAGCAGAAGATGCGGAGCCGCAGCGAAAGCGAGTCTGAATAGGGCGCATGAGTACGTGGTCGTAGACCCGAAACCAGGTGATCTACCCATGTCCAGGGTGAAGTTCAGGTAACACTGAATGGAGGCCCGAACCCACGCACGTTGAAAAGTGCGGGGATGAGGTGTGGGTAGGGGTGAAATGCCAATCGAACCTGGAGATAGCTGGTTCTCTCCGAAATAGCTTTAGGGCTAGCCTCAAGGTAAGAGTCTCGGAGGTAGAGCACTGATTGGACTAGGGGCCCCTACCGGGTTACCGAATTCAGTCAAACTCCGAATGCCGATGACTTATCCTTGGGAGTCAGACTGCGAGTGATAAGATCCGTAGTCGAAAGGGAAACAGCCCAGACCGCCAGCTAAGGTCCCAAAGTATACGTTAAGTGGAAAAGGATGTGGAGTTGCTTAGACAACCAGGATGTTGGCTTAGAAGCAGCCACCATTTAAAGAGTGCGTAATAGCTCACTGGTCGAGTGACTCTGCGCCGAAAATGTACCGGGGCTAAACGTATCACCGAAGCTGCGGACTGTTCTTACGAACAGTGGTAGGAGAGCGTTCTAAGTGCAGTGAAGTCAGACCGGAAGGACTGGTGGAGCGCTTAGAAGTGAGAATGCCGGTATGAGTAGCGAAAGACGGGTGAGAATCCCGTCCACCGAATGCCTAAGGTTTCCTGAGGAAGGCTCGTCCGCTCAGGGTTAGTCGGGACCTAAGCCGAGGCCGAAAGGCGTAGGCGATGGACAACAGGTTGATATTCCTGTACCACCTCCTCACCATTTGAGCAATGGGGGGACGCAGGAGGATAGGGTAAGCGCGGTATTGGATATCCGCGTCCAAGCAGTTAGGCTGGGAAATAGGCAAATCCGTTTCCCGTGAAGGCTGAGCTGTGATGGCGAGCGAAATTTAGTAGCGAAGTTCCTGATTCCACACTGCCAAGAAAAGCCTCTAGCGAGGTGAGAGGTGCCCGTACCGCAAACCGACACAGGTAGGCGAGGAGAGAATCCTAAGGTGATCGAGAGAACTCTCGTTAAGGAACTCGGCAAAATGACCCCGTAACTTCGGGAGAAGGGGTGCTTCTTAGGGTGTTAAAGCCCCGAGAAGCCGCAGTGAATAGGCCCAGGCGACTGTTTAGCAAAAACACAGGTCTCTGCGAAGCCGTAAGGCGAAGTATAGGGGCTGACGCCTGCCCGGTGCTGGAAGGTTAAGAGGAGCGCTTAGCGTAAGCGAAGGTGCGAATTGAAGCCCCAGTAAACGGCGGCCGTAACTATAACGGTCCTAAGGTAGCGAAATTCCTTGTCGGGTAAGTTCCGACCCGCACGAAAGGCGCAACGATCTGGGCACTGTCTCAACGAGAGACTCGGTGAAATTATAGTACCTGTGAAGATGCAGGTTACCCGCGACAGGACGGAAAGACCCCGTGGAGCTTTACTGCAGCCTGATATTGAATGTTGGTACAGCTTGTACAGGATAGGTAGGAGCCTTGGAAACCGGAGCGCTAGCTTCGGTGGAGGCATCGGTGGGATACTACCCTGGCTGTATTGACCTTCTAACCCGCTGCCCTTATCGGGCAGGGAGACAGTGTCAGGTGGGCAGTTTGACTGGGGCGGTCGCCTCCTAAAATGTAACGGAGGCGCCCAAAGGTTCCCTCAGAATGGTTGGAAATCATTCGCAGAGTGTAAAGGCACAAGGGAGCTTGACTGCGAGACCTACAAGTCGAGCAGGGACGAAAGTCGGGCTTAGTGATCCGGTGGTTCCGCATGGAAGGGCCATCGCTCAACGGATAAAAGCTACCCCGGGGATAACAGGCTTATCTCCCCCAAGAGTCCACATCGACGGGGAGGTTTGGCACCTCGATGTCGGCTCATCGCATCCTGGGGCTGTAGTCGGTCCCAAGGGTTGGGCTGTTCGCCCATTAAAGCGGTACGCGAGCTGGGTTCAGAACGTCGTGAGACAGTTCGGTCCCTATCCGTCGCGGGCGCAGGAAATTTGAGAGGAGCTGTCCTTAGTACGAGAGGACCGGGATGGACGCACCGCTGGTGTACCAGTTGTTCTGCCAAGGGCATCGCTGGGTAGCTATGTGCGGACGGGATAAGTGCTGAAAGCATCTAAGCATGAAGCCCCCCTCAAGATGAGATTTCCCATTCCGCAAGGAAGTAAGATCCCTGAAAGATGATCAGGTTGATAGGTCTGAGGTGGAAGCGTGGTGACACGTGGAGCTGACAGATACTAATAGATCGAGGACTTAACCTATATTCTAATGTGAAAAATGAACATTGTTATCTAGTTTTGAGAGAACATTCTCTCCATCAGGTTTGGTGGCGATAGCGAAGAGGTCACACCCGTTCCCATACCGAACACGGAAGTTAAGCTCTTCAGCGCCGATGGTAGTTGGGGGTTTCCCCCTGTGAGAGTAGGACGCCGCCAAGCTTTTCAAAGGATCAGTTCCAGTCGGAACTGGTCTTTTTTGTGTTTTTGGGACGTTTGGCACCAGATAAATGTGGAAATAATATTGTTAGTTGAGCGATTATCTTGAAAAATCGATCGAAAAAATTTATAGTAAGATTAAAGTCAAATATAGTCAAAGTCAATGGAGGAGGAGGCGGAGTGGCACAAAATATTTCTGATATCATCGAGCAGTATTTGAAGGAAGTCTTGGATCAGAATGGTCGAGAAATATTAGAAATTAAACGCAATGAAATTGCAGATAAGTTTCAATGCGTACCTTCACAAATTAACTATGTTATCAATACACGCTTTACGAGCGAAAGAGGTTATATCGTCGAAAGTAAGCGTGGCGGCGGTGGCTATATCCGTATCATTAAAGTCAAAATGAATGATGAAGTCGATTTATTGAACAACATTATTTCCCAAATATATCATCGTTTATCACAGGCTGCATCTGATCATATCATTATGCGTCTTGTTGAGAACAACATTTTATCCGAAAGAGAAGCAAAGATGATGATTAGTGTCATGGACCGTTCTGTTTTACACATTGATTTACCTGAACGAGATGAACTGCGGGCTCGGATGATGAAAGCGATGTTAAATGCTTTGAAATTAAAGTAAAGCGGGTGAAAAGATTGATTTGTCAAGAATGCAATGAGAGACCAGCCACTTTTCACTTTACGAAAGTAATAAATGGAGAAAAACAAGAAATGCACATATGTGAACAATGTGCAAAAGAAAACAGTGATTCATATGCTATGAGTGGAAACCAAGGTTTCTCGATTCACAACTTATTATCAGGCTTATTGAATATTGATCCTAGCTTTACCACAAGTGCGAATAAAGGATCATCTATTTTTCAAGAGGCAAGAGAAGTGGATCAATGTCCTAAGTGTGGCTTAACTTTTCAGCAATTCAGGAAAACAGGCCGTTTTGGCTGTGCAGAATGTTATCGAACCTTTGATCAGTATTTAAATCCTGTTTTAAGGAAAGTCCATAGTGGAAATACAGTCCATAATGGAAAAGTCCCTAAACGGATTGCCGGCAGTCTGCATGTTCGCCGGAAACTTGAGTTAATGCAGCAAGAACTGAAGCAGCTGATTGAACAGGAAGAGTTTGAAAAAGCAGCGGAAGTTCGAGATCAAATTCGTGCATTAGAGCATGAGCAATCTCAGCAGAGGGAGGGAGATTAACGACATGTCGCTCCAGCATTTTATTCAAGACGCATTAAGTCAATGGATGAAACAGAAAGGACCAGAAAGTGACATTGTTCTAAGCAGTCGTATTCGGCTGGCACGCAATCTAGAGCATGTTCGTTTCCCAACTCAGTTTTCTCAAGAGGAGGCTGAAGCTGTTCTTCAGCAATTCGAGCAAAAGTTTGCGAGCCAGGAAGTGAAGGAAATTGGAAACTTTGTTCTGATTCGAATGAATGAAACGCAGCCTTTGGCTAAAAGGGTACTTGTTGAAAAGCATTTGATTAGCCCCAATTTAGCAGAATCAAGATTTGGCGGCTGTTTGCTTTCAGAAAATGAAGAAATCAGTGTCATGCTGAATGAGGAAGACCATATTCGTATTCAATGCTTGTTCCCAGGATTTCAGCTGGCTAATGCACTAAAAGCAGCTAACCAAATAGATGACTGGATTGAAGAGCAAGTGGATTATGCGTTTTCAGAAAAGCGAGGATACTTAACGAGCTGTCCGACCAATGTAGGTACAGGTATTAGGGCTTCAGTCATGATGCACTTACCAGCATTAGCCCTGACAAGACAAATGAATCGCATTATTCCTGCAATTAATCAATTAGGTCTTGTGGTCAGAGGAATTTATGGTGAGGGTAGCGAAGCAATAGGAAACATCTTTCAAATTTCAAATCAAATGACACTGGGTCAATCAGAAGAAGATATTGTAGATGACTTGAATAGTGTGACGGCGCAGCTCATTGAACAAGAGCGATCTGCACGTAAGGCATTATATCAGACGTCTAAAATTGAACTTGAAGACAGAGTGTACCGTTCCTTGGGGATTTTGGCTAATTGTCGCATGATTGAATCTAAGGAAACGGCTAAGTGTTTGTCAGATGTGCGACTTGGAATTGATTTAGGTATCATTAAGGGGCTTTCAAGTAATATACTGAATGAACTCATGATTTTGACACAGCCTGGCTTCCTTCAGCAATATTCAGGAGGAGCCTTGGAACCAAATGAAAGAGATATAAAACGAGCAGCAATTATCAGAGAAAGGCTGCGCTTAGAAATGCATAGGAATGGACAGGAGGATGAAACGATATGATGTTTGGAAGATTCACTGAAAGAGCTCAAAAGGTATTAGCACTTGCACAAGAAGAAGCCATTCGCCTAGGCCATAAGAACATCGGAACAGAGCATATTTTACTTGGTCTTGTACGTGAAGGTGAGGGCATCGCCGCAAAAGCATTAGAAGCACTGGGCCTTGTTTCAGATAAAATCCAAAAAGAAGTCGAGAGCTTGATTGGAAGAGGGCAAGAGGTGTCTCAAGCTATTCCTCATTACACACCTAGAGCGAAGAAGGTTACGGAGCTTTCTATGGATGAAGCGAGAAAGCTTGGTCATTCCTATGTAGGGACAGAACATATTCTTTTAGGTCTTATTCGTGAGGGAGAGGGTGTAGCTGCCCGTGTCTTAAATAACCTCGGAGTGAGCTTAAATAAAGCACGCCAGCAAGTATTGCAGCTTCTAGGCAGCAATGAAACGGGTGCATCTGCGTCAGGATCTAATAGCAATGCCAATACACCAACTTTAGATAGCTTGGCAAGAGACTTAACGGCTATTGCGAAAGAGGACAGCTTGGACCCTGTGATTGGCCGCAGCAAAGAAATTCAGCGTGTCATTGAGGTCCTAAGTAGAAGAACAAAGAATAACCCTGTCTTGATTGGGGAGCCTGGTGTTGGTAAAACAGCGATCGCAGAAGGCCTCGCACAGCAAATTATTCACAACGAAGTGCCTGAAATTCTGCGTGATAAACGAGTCATGACACTTGATATGGGAACCGTTGTAGCGGGAACGAAATATCGTGGTGAATTCGAGGATCGTTTGAAAAAAGTCATGGACGAAATCCGTCAGGCTGGAAATATCATTCTCTTCATTGATGAACTTCATACACTGATTGGTGCAGGTGGAGCAGAGGGTGCGATTGATGCCTCTAATATTCTAAAACCATCTTTAGCACGTGGTGAGCTTCAATGTATCGGGGCAACAACGTTAGATGAGTACCGTAAATATATTGAAAAAGATGCTGCACTTGAACGTCGATTCCAGCCAATTCAAGTGGACCAGCCATCTGTTGATGAAAGTATTCAAATTTTAAGAGGGCTTAGAGACCGTTATGAAGCACATCACCGTGTGTCTATTACAGATGAAGCCATTGAGGCGGCGGTAAAGCTTTCTGATCGTTATATCTCCGATCGTTTCCTTCCAGATAAGGCGATCGACTTAATTGATGAGGCGGGTTCAAAAGTTCGCTTACGTTCTTTCACAACACCGCCTAATCTAAAGGAACTTGAGCAAAAGCTGGATGAAGTACGCAAGGAAAAGGATGCAGCTGTTCAAAGTCAAGAATTTGAAAAAGCCGCTTCTCTTCGTGATACGGAGCAACGTTTGCGTGAAAAGGTAGAAGTGACGAAGAAATCTTGGAAAGAAAAGCAGGGACAAGAGAATTCAGAGGTTTCTGTGGATGATATCGCAATGGTTGTTTCTAGCTGGACGGGAGTACCTGTTTCAAAAATTGCTCAAACAGAAACAGATAAGCTTCTAAACATGGAACAATTGCTCCACTCTCGCGTCATTGGACAGGATGAAGCAGTTGTTGCTGTTGCAAAAGCTGTAAGACGTGCCCGTGCTGGACTAAAAGATCCGAAACGTCCGATTGGCTCCTTTATTTTCTTAGGGCCAACAGGTGTTGGTAAGACTGAGCTTGCAAGAGCACTCGCTGAGTCTATCTTCGGTGATGAAGAAGCGATGATTCGTATTGATATGTCTGAGTACATGGAAAAACACTCGACTTCAAGACTTGTTGGATCACCTCCAGGCTATGTGGGCTATGATGAGGGCGGTCAGCTGACTGAAAAAGTGAGAAGAAAGCCGTATTCTGTCGTGCTTCTAGATGAGATTGAAAAGGCGCACCCTGATGTGTTTAACATCTTACTTCAAGTGTTAGAAGATGGTCGTCTCACTGATTCTAAAGGTCGTACTGTTGACTTTAGAAATACGATTTTGATTATGACTTCAAACGTTGGAGCTAGTGAGCTGAAGCGCAATAAATATGTTGGCTTTAACGTGCAGGATGAAAGTCAAAATTACAAAGATATGAAAGGCAAAGTAATGGGTGAGCTGAAACGTGCGTTTAGACCAGAGTTCATCAACCGTATTGATGAAATCATTGTCTTCCACTCACTCGAAAAGAAACATCTAAAAGAGATTGTGTCTCTCATGTCTGATCAATTGACAAAACGACTAAAAGAGCAGGACCTTTCAATTGAATTGACGGAAGCAGCAAAAGCCAAGATTGCCGACGAAGGTGTAGATCTTGAGTATGGTGCTCGTCCGTTAAGAAGAGCGATTCAAAAGCACGTCGAGGATCGACTTTCTGAGGAATTGCTGAAAGGCAATATTGAAAAGGGCCAACATATCGTATTAGATGTAGAAGATGGAGAAATTGTCGTAAAAGCAACGGCTGCTACGAACTAATATAGTAAGAAAAAAGTGTGAGGCATACCAGAAAGTTGGATGCCTCCCTTTACTTATTTTCTGACCAGTATAAGGAGTTGTATTCTTCAATCTATGGCTAAGTCAAAATCAAAATTTATATGCCAATCGTGCGGTTATGAGTCAGCCAAATGGATGGGGAAATGTCCCGGCTGCGGCACTTGGAACAGTATGACAGAAGAGGTCGTTCGTAAAGAGCCGGCAAATCGTCGAAGTGCGTTTAATCATTCTGTTCAAACCATTCAAAAACCTTCACCTATATCTGCAATTGAAACATCCGAAGAACCCCGAATTAAAACGAATTTAGAAGAATTTAACCGAGTATTAGGAAGTGGAATTGTCAAAGGTTCACTCGTTCTTATTGGCGGTGATCCTGGGATTGGGAAGTCCACACTATTATTACAAGTTTCAGCACAGCTATCAGATCAAAATCAGAATGTGTTATACATATCTGGTGAGGAATCAATCAAACAAACGAAGCTTAGGGCGGACCGTCTCGGTATTGAAAGTGCCTCTTTACATGTTTTGGCTGAAACCGATATGGAGTATATAACGTCTGCTATACAAGAGATGAAACCCGCTTTTGTTGTGGTCGATTCAATTCAAACCGTTTATCAAAGCGATATCACGTCAGCTCCTGGATCTGTTTCTCAGGTGAGGGAATGCACTGCCCAGCTGATGAAAATTGCCAAGACGAATGGTATTCCTATTTTTATCGTTGGTCACGTGACGAAGGAGGGCTCGATTGCTGGGCCGCGCCTTTTAGAGCATATGGTAGATACAGTTCTTTATTTTGAAGGGGAGCGCCATCATACGTTTCGTATTTTACGGGCAGTGAAAAACCGTTTTGGTTCAACGAATGAATTAGGAATTTTTGAAATGAGAGAGGAAGGGCTCACAGAGGTATTAAACCCATCAGAAATCTTCTTAGAAGAGCGGTCAGCAGGTGTATCTGGATCGTGTGTTGTTGCCTCAATGGAAGGAACAAGACCTGTTCTAGTGGAGATACAAGCACTTATTTCACCGACGAGCTTTGGGAATCCACGGAGAATGGCTACTGGCCTTGATCATAACCGAGTGTCATTGCTTATGGCCGTTTTAGAAAAACGGGTAGGGCTGCTACTGCAAAACCAAGATGCCTATTTAAAGGTCGCAGGTGGTGTGAAACTTGATGAACCAGCGATTGACTTGGCTATTGCCGTCAGTATTGCATCAAGCTTTAAAGATGCAGCGCCGCATCAAGCAGATTGCTTTATAGGAGAAGTGGGTCTGACGGGAGAAGTCAGAAGAGTATCAAGAATTGAACAGCGTGTGCAGGAAGCTGCTAAACTAGGATTTAAACGAATGTTTATTCCTCAGGCGAATATAGATGGATGGAAAAAACCGAGAGGGATTGAGTTAGTCGGTGTAGAAAATGTAGCAGAGGCACTTCGTATTTCACTAGGGGGATCATAGAAATGGAAAAAGAGAAAAAAGGAGCGAGAGAAGTCGATCTCTTAGATATTGTCCAGTTTGTGGCACCGGGGACACCCCTGCGGGCAGGGATTGAAAACGTCCTAAGAGCCAATACTGGAGGGCTCATTGTTGTTGGTTATAACGATAAAGTGAAAAGTGTGGTAGATGGAGGATTTCATATTAATTCTGCTTTCTCCCCAGCACATTTATATGAATTGGCGAAAATGGATGGGGCGATTATTTTAAGTGACTCTGGTCAAAAAATCTTGTATGCGAATACACAGCTCATGCCGGATGCAACCATTCATTCATCAGAAACAGGCATGAGACACCGAACGGCTGAACGTGTAGCAAAGCAGACAGGTTGCTTAATCATTGCCATTTCTGAACGTCGGAACGTCATTACCTTATACCAAGGGAACCGACGATATACGTTGAAAGATATTGGTTTTATTTTGACGAAGGCCAACCAAGCGATACAAACACTTGAGAAATATAAAACCATTTTAGACCACGCCATTTCTGCGTTAAGCGCCTTAGAATTTGAAGAGCTTGTGACCTTTGGTGATGTATTATCCGTGCTACATCGTTATGAAATGGTACTTAGAATCAAAAATGAAATCAATATGTATATCAAAGAGCTTGGGACAGAAGGACACTTGATCCGTCTGCAAGTCAATGAGCTGATTACAGATATGGAGCAGGAAGCGGCGTTATTTATTAAAGATTACGTGAAAGAAAAGATCAAAGATCCATATGTGCTGCTGAAACAGCTCCAAGATATGTCGAGCTTTGAACTTTTAGATGACTCAATTTTGTACAAGTTACTTGGCTATCCAGCATCTACAAATATTGACGAATATGTGTACACTAGAGGATACAGATTACTTCATAAAATCCCTAGACTGCCTATGCCAATCGTTGAAAACGTGGTCGAAGCATTTGGTGTGCTAGATCGAATTATGGAAGCAGATGTACAAGATTTGGATGAAGTAGAAGGAATTGGAGAAGTAAGAGCGAAAAAGATAAAAAAAGGATTAAAAAGACTGCAAGAAAAACATTATATCGACCGTCAGCTATAAAAAGAGAAATTTTTCTTAAATACGGTTAAAAATGGATGAATATGGGTATATTAATGATGGTTTTGTTTTCTGTTCATGATGATAGGAAACTTAAGCATATATCAATGTCAGATGAAGGTGGATTGACAGATGAAAAATAAAGGAGGTGAAGGTATGTTAAAAAGAATCGTTCAGGCGTTTTTTATCATTTTCGGTGCAGTTGTAGGGATTTTTATCATTCCAGAGTTATTTCTGCTGTTAAATTTGAAGGACATACCTTTCATAACAAATGCTTACTCTTCAGCACTAATAGGAGCCGCTGTGTTCTTTATCATTGGTAAATGGTGCACAGGCTATGTGGTTAATTGGGTGAAATGGATCGAGGATTCTCTATTGAAGGCGCCTCTTCCTGATCTTATATCTGGAAGTTTCGGTTTAGTATTTGGACTTATTCTAGCATATCTTATTGTAAACGTGATCCCGCTAAACAATATCCCATATCATATTTTTGGTACCATTATTCCGATTTTCCTGGCTTTCTTTTTAGGATACCTTGGATTTCAGGTAGGGTTTAAGAAGAAGGATGAAATGATGGGGCTGTTCTCTCGATCTGCAAAGGTCACAAAGAAAAAAGGAGCAGCTGATGATGAACCTGAAATAGAAGATAAAAAGCTGAAAATTTTAGACACAAGTGTTATCATTGATGGAAGAATCGCAGATATTTGTCAAACTGGATTCCTAGAAGGTGTGATGGTCATTCCTCAATTTGTACTCGAGGAATTACAGCATATTGCAGACTCTTCTGATGTATTAAAGAGAAATAGAGGCCGAAGAGGTCTTGATATTTTAAATCGTATCCAAAAAGAACTGGATATTAAAGTTGAAATTTACGAAGGTGACTTTGAAGATATTCAAGAGGTTGACAGCAAGCTTGTGAAACTCGCTAAGTTAACTTCAGGTGTTGTTGTGACAAATGATTTTAATTTAAATAAAGTATGCGAACTTCAAAAAGTAGCAGTGTTAAACATCAATGATCTAGCCAATGCAGTCAAACCGGTTGTGCTGCCTGGGGAAGAAATGAAGGTACAGGTCATTAAAGATGGGAAAGAGCATAACCAAGGTGTTGCTTACTTAGATGACGGTACGATGATTGTGGTCGAAGAAGGACGCAATTATATTGGAAAAGACATTGATGTGCTCGTCACGAGTGTGCTGCAAACTGCTGCTGGAAGAATGATTTTTGCGAAGCCAAAACTTCTGGAGAAGGCGCTCTAAAGGGAGAACGAACATGTATTATGAAGTAGTTATTCCGGCTGCGGGGCAGGGGAAGCGAATGAAGGCCGGCCGCAATAAACTTTTTATTGAATTGAAAAGAATGCCGGTCATCATCCACACACTGAAGGTGTTTGACGCTCATTCACAATGCAGACGCATGATCTTAGCGATCAATGAAGAAGAGCGTCGTGACTTTGAAAGGCTACTGAAGGTACACGCTTTTCAAACGCCTGTTTCACTTGTCACTGGCGGTGAAGAACGGCAGCAAAGTGTATACGAAGGATTGAAGGCTGTGCAAGATGCGGACATCGTGCTTGTTCATGATGGCGCAAGGCCTTTTATTAAGCATACACAGATTGACTTGCTCGTTAAAGCAGCGATTGAAAAAGGCTCCGCAGTCGTAGCGGTACCAGTGAAAGACACAATCAAACGCGTTCAAGAAGGCAAAGTGGAACAAACCATTGAACGTCAGAGCTTGTGGGCAGTCCAGACCCCACAAGCTTTTCGTCATTCTATTTTAAAAGAAGCGCATGAACATGCGGAGCGGACAGGCTTTCTTGGAACAGATGACGCCAGTCTTGTGGAACAATTACACGGTGAGAGTGTGTATATTGTCCAAGGAGACTATACCAATATTAAACTGACAACACCGGATGATTTATTGGTTGCTAAGGCAATTATGGATGCGGAAAGAGGGTACTAGAACATGTTTAGAATAGGACAAGGTTTTGATGTGCATCAATTAACAGAGGGAAGACCTCTTATTATTGGCGGTGTGACGATCCCTTATGAAAAGGGTCTACTTGGGCATTCAGATGCGGATGTACTGCTTCATACTGTGGCGGATGCCTGCCTAGGTGCGATTGCAGAAGGAGATATCGGCAGACATTTCCCAGACACGGATCCGGAGTTTAAAGATGCAGACTCTTTTAAATTACTTCAGCACGTGTGGGCACTTGTAAAAGAAAAAGGCTATACACTGGTGAATATCGATTGCACGATCATGGCGCAAAAACCAAAGATGGCACCATACATTCAGCCAATGTGTGAGAAAATCGCAGAAGCTCTTGAGGCAGATGTCACACAGGTGAATGTCAAAGCAACAACGACAGAGAAACTTGGATTTACAGGAAGAGGCGAAGGAATTGCCTCTCAAGCAACCGTACTTCTTCAGAAAAAGTAAAATCCGTTTTGATGAGAATGGGTTTTGATGATAAAATACGTTTATAAAAAATTGGTGTCAGACAACATGATGCAGATGAAAGGAAGTTAAACTAATGGGAAATGAAGTGCGT
Source organism: Bacillus sp. FSL W8-0183 (assembly GCF_038006825.1). Taxonomy (NCBI): domain Bacteria; kingdom Bacillati; phylum Bacillota; class Bacilli; order Caryophanales; family Bacillaceae; genus Bacillus; species Bacillus sp. FSL W8-0183. The sequence goes on from NZ_JBBOVY010000001.1 coordinate 124,229, forward strand.
GTTCGTTATGCACCGAGTCCAACTGGTCATTTACATATTGGGAATGCTAGAACGGCTCTTTTCAACTATTTGTTCGCACGCAGCCAAGGCGGCAAATTTATTATTCGAATCGAGGATACGGATCAAAAGCGTAATGTAGAAGGCGGAGAAGAAAGCCAGCTTCGCCACCTGCAATGGCTCGGGATTGATTGGGACGAGAGCATTGATAAAGATGGCGGCTACGGTCCTTACAGACAATCAGAGCGTAATGATATTTACAAAAAATATTATGACGAGCTGCTAGAGAAAGATTTGGCATATAAGTGCTATTGTACGGCTGAAGAATTAGAAGAAGAGCGTGAAGCACAAATTGCCCGCAGTGAAATGCCTCGATATTCTGGTAAATGCAGTCATTTATCAAAAGAAGAAGAGGACAAGCTGATTGCTGAAGGAAGAGAGCCAAGCATCCGCTTCCGAGTGCCTAAAGGAGAAATCATCAAATTTGACGATATGGTCAAAGGCGAGATTTCATTTGAAACAGACGGCATCGGTGACTTTGTTATTGTGAAGAAAGATGGTACGCCAACGTATAACTTCGCTGTAGCGGTGGATGATCATTTGATGAAAATGACTCACATTCTTCGCGGTGAGGATCACATCTCGAATACACCTAAACAAATTATGGTCTTCAATGCATTTGGCTGGGATGTTCCGCTGTTCGGACATATGACGCTGATTGTAAACGAGAACCGCAAGAAATTAAGCAAGCGTGATGAATCAATTATCCAGTTCATCGAACAGTATAAGAACTTGGGCTATTTACCAGAAGCTTTGTTTAACTTCATTGCACTGCTTGGATGGTCTCCAGTTGGTGAAGAGGAACTATTTACAAAAGAGCAGTTCATCGATATTTTCGATGTCAATCGACTTTCTAAGTCACCAGCTCTCTTCGATATGCATAAACTAAAATGGGTGAATAACCAATACGTGAAAGCACTTGATCTTGATCAAGTTGTGGCACTTACACTTCCACATCTTCAAAAGGCAGGCAAGGTAAGCGAGCAGCTGACAGAAGAAGAAAACACGTGGGTGCGCAAACTCATTTCTCTATACCACGAGCAATTGAGCTACGGAGCAGAAATTGTTGAGTTAACAGAGTTGTTCTTTAAGGAACAAATTGAGTATAATCAAGAGGCAAAGGAAGTTCTTGCAGAAGAGCAAGTACCAGAAGTGATGGCTTCGTTTGCAGGTCAGCTTGAACGTCTTGAGTCTTTCACACCAGATGAAATCAAAGCTGCCATTAAAGCGGTACAAAAAGAAACAGGGCATAAAGGTAAGAAACTATTCATGCCAATTCGTGTGGCTGTCACTGGACAAACGCATGGCCCAGAGCTTCCGCAAAGTATTGAACTACTAGGTAAAGAGACGGTATTAAACCGCATTAAACAAATATAAGGAAAATCGTTGCGAGGGAGAAGTACAATGTTATCGTCCATCACAGAAAGAGTCTTCACCGGCTGAAAGAGACTTATGGGCAGACGTTGGAAATGCACCCTCAAGACCCTTGAGGAACACGTATGTTAGTATGCAAGGGCGGTACCCTCCGTTATGGGATGAAGTTGAGAAGGCTGCGAAACGAGGGCTTTCTAAACAGAGTGGAACCGCGTTTTCAAAACGTCTCTGTCATATGGCAGAGGCGTTTTTTATTTGTCCAAAAAAGAGAGCAAGTCCTAAGAGAGATTGATGGGGAAGAACGGGGGGAGCATGTGTTTTTCAAAATGCTGAAAGAAGATATTGATACTGTGTTTGATCAAGATCCTGCTGCTAGAAGCTATCTTGAAGTAGTGCTAACCTATTCAGGGCTTCATGCGATTTGGGCTCATCGTGTTGCGCATGCATTTTACAAGCGTAAGCTGTATTTTCTTGCGCGGATCATTTCTCAGGTCAGCCGGTTTTTCACAGGGGTTGAGATTCACCCAGCAGCAACCATCGGCCGGCGGTTCTTTATTGATCACGGCATGGGCGTCGTGATTGGGGAAACATGTGAAATTGGCGATAACGTCACTGTTTTCCAAGGCGTGACATTAGGGGGAACAGGGAAAGAAAAGGGAAAGCGGCATCCAACCATTTTGGACGATGCCTTGATTGCGACTGGTGCTAAGGTGCTCGGTTCCATTACCGTTGGAAAAGGGTCCAAGATTGGTGCGGGGTCTGTTGTGTTAAAAGACGTACCAGACCATTCCACTGTTGTAGGTATACCTGGGCGAGTGGTCGTTCAAAATGGAAAGAAAATCAATCGTGATCTCAATCATCAAGATTTGCCAGATCCAGTTTCTGATCGTTTCAAAGAATTGGAGCGAGAAATGGAAAAGCTAAAACGTGAGCTGGCTTCATTGAGCAGAAAGGAAGAACAATCATGACAATCAATATTTATAATACATTGACACGTAAGAAGGAAGAGTTTGTCCCACTTGAACCAGGAAAGGTCAAAATGTATGTATGCGGACCAACCGTGTATAACTACATTCATATCGGGAATGCAAGACCGGCCATTGTATATGACACGGTACGTAAGTATTTAGAATATAGCGGCTATGATGTGAATTTCGTATCCAACTTTACTGATGTGGATGATAAACTCATCAAAGCAGCAAATGAATTAGGCGAAGATGTCCCAACGATTGCTGATCGATTTATCCAAGCATACTTTGAGGACGTCAGTGCATTAGGCTGCAAAAAAGCAGACCTTCACCCACGAGTGACAGAAAATATGGATGATATCATTGCGTTTATCGCCACATTGATTGAAAAAGGCTACGCCTATGAGGCAGATGGTGACGTGTATTACAGCACACGCTCATTTGAAGGCTACGGAAAACTGTCTCACCAATCGATTGATGAATTAAAGACAGGTGCCCGTATTCGTGTAGGTGAAAAGAAAAGGGATGCACTCGACTTTGCATTATGGAAGGCCGCAAAGGATCAGGAGATTTCTTGGGATAGCCCGTGGGGCGAAGGGCGTCCAGGCTGGCACATCGAGTGTTCTGCGATGGTCAAAAAGTATTTAGGCGATACGATTGACATTCATGCTGGCGGACAGGATTTAACGTTCCCTCATCACGAGAATGAGATCGCTCAATCTGAGGCTTTGACAGGCAAACCTTTTGCAAAGTATTGGATGCATAACGGATATATTAATATTGAGAATGAAAAAATGTCAAAATCACTAGGCAACTTTGTGCTCGTGCATGACATTGTGAAAGAACAAGATCCTGACGTCCTTCGATTCTTTATGTTGTCGGTTCACTACCGTCATCCAATTAACTACTCAATGGACTTACTAGAGAGTACAAAGAGTGCGTTTAACCGACTCAAAACGTCGTATGCTAATTTACATCATCGCCTTGAAAGCAGCACGAATATCACAGAAGATAACACTGAATGGTTGACAAAGATTGAAGAGCAGCGAGCGACATTTATTTCTGAAATGAATGATGACTTCAATACGGCAAATGCCATCTCTGTTTTATTTGAACTAGCGAAACAAGCGAATTACTATATGGAAAATGATCATACTTCCGAGGAAGTGATCAAGGCATTTATTGGCTTGTTCCAAGAAATCACATCCGTCCTCGGCTTCTCACTAGAAGAAAAGCACACGCTTGACGAAGAGGTAGAAGCATTAATTGAGAAGCGGAATGAAGCTAGAAGGAATCGTGACTTCGCATTGTCTGATCAAATTCGTGACCAGTTAAAGAGCATGAATATTGTATTGGAGGACACTCCTCAAGGTACGCGCTGGAAAAGAGGAGAATAGGTCATGTTGAATTTTGAAAAGCTGAAAGACGGAAAACAGTTGAACGGACTTGCACTTGCTTATATGGGTGATGCCATTTTTGAAGTATACGTGAGGCATCACCTCCTCCAAACGGGGGCGACCAAACCAAATGAGCTTCATAAACGTGCAAGTAAAATCGTTTCAGCTAAATCTCAGGCCGCTATTTTATTTGTGCTTCAGCAGAAGGGCTTTTTCACAGAAGCGGAAGAAGCGGTGCTGAAAAGAGGAAGAAATGCAAAATCAGGCACAGTGCCTAAAAACACAGACGTTCAAACGTATCGTTATAGTACAGCGTTTGAAGCGCTCATGGGTTATTTATTTATTGAGAAGCAGGACGAACGCTTAGAAGAGTTGATTAGTCAGGCGATTGAAATCGGAACGTCAGGGAGGAAGACAAATGAGTCAGCAACATGATTATGTGATTGGGAAAAATGCAGTGATTGAAACACTGAAGTCAGATCGGGAGTTATACAAGCTCTGGATGGCAGAAAACACTGTAAAAGGACAAGCCCAGCAGGTCATTGAACTCGCGAAAAAGCAAAATATCACCATTCAGTATGTTCCGAGGAAAAAGCTTGATCAGATGGTAACAGGTCAGCACCAGGGAATCGTTGCACAAGTAGCAGCATATGAATATGCAGAATTGGACGATTTGTATCAAATTGCTGAAAAGCGGAATGAACAACCATTTTTCATCATCTTAGATGAAATTGAAGATCCGCACAATTTAGGGTCGATCATGCGTACGGCCGATGCTGTTGGTGCACATGGAATCGTCATTCCAAAACGACGAGCGGTAGGCTTGACGACAACTGTTGCGAAAGCATCTACTGGAGCCATTGAACATATCCCGGTCGCAAAAGTAACCAATCTTTCCAGAGCTCTTGATGAAATGAAAGAAAGAGGAATCTGGGTCGCAGGAACAGATGCATCTGCGAAGCAGGACTACAGACAATTTGATGGCACGATGCCTCTCGCTCTTGTCATCGGCAGTGAAGGAAAAGGTATTGGCCGATTGATTAAGGAAAAATGTGATTTCTTGATTAAATTGCCAATGGCCGGGAAGGTCACTTCATTAAATGCATCAGTTGCCGCTAGTCTATTGATGTATGAAGTGTATCGAAAACGTTATCCGTTAGGAGAATAGAGATGGACATCCTCTTAGTCGATGGATACAACATGATAGGTGCATGGCCTCGTTTGCAGCACTTAAAAGAAAACAGCTTTGAAGAAGCCAGAGACGTGCTGATTCAACATTTAGCAGAATATCAAGCATATACAGGGTATCGAGTCATTGTCGTATTCGATGCCCATATGGTCAAAGGAATCGAAAAGAAGCGGACAAACCACCGAGTAGAGGTCATCTTTACAAGAGAAAATGAAACGGCTGATGAGCGGATTGAAAAACTGGCACAAGACTTAAATAACATTCGGACGCAAATTCATGTGGCGACCTCTGATTATACAGAACAATGGGCGATTTTTGGACAGGGTGCACTTCGTAAGTCAGCACGAGAGCTCTTAAGAGAGATAGAAGTGATTGAACGAAAGATTGAAACACGTGTCAAAAAGATTACTTCTGATAAACCAGCATCCAAAATTGAATTGTCAGAAGATGTATTGAAAACGTTTGAAAAATGGCGGCGGGGAAACTTGGAATAGCTTGACGATATTTCAACCATTATTGTATAATATTTCTATCTAGGTGCGGTCGGGGGGATCGAAGTGAATCTAAACAACAGCAAGGGTAAGTCCATCAGAGAGCAATTTTGCCAGTTGGAAGATGAACAAGTCATTGAAAGGGTTCATGTCGGAGATAGTGATGCGCTAGATTATTTAATAACGAAATACCGCAATTTTGTACGTGCGAAAGCAAGATCTTATTTCTTGATTGGAGCGGATCGAGAGGACATTGTCCAAGAGGGGATGATCGGACTTTATAAGTCTATCCGCGATTTCAGAGAGGACAAGCTAACTTCATTTAAGGCTTTTGCAGAATTATGTATTACCCGCCAAATTATCACCGCAATTAAAACAGCTACTCGCCAAAAACATATCCCGTTAAATTCCTATGTATCATTAGACAAGCCGATATACGATGAAGAATCGGACAGAACATTATTGGACGTCATTTCCGGTGCTAAAGCGCTTAACCCAGAAGATTTAATCATTAGCAAAGAAGAATTTGATGATATTGAAATGAAAATGGGTGAATTACTAAGCGAGCTGGAAAGAAAGGTACTTGTGCTTTATCTTGATGGCAGGTCCTATCAGGAGATTTCTGAAGATTTAAACCGTCATGTGAAATCAATTGATAACGCACTCCAAAGAGTAAAGAGAAAATTAGAGAAATATTTAGAGCTGCGCGAGATCAGTCTCTAATCAAACCTATATTGACAGCTTTTTCGACACTGTGATAAGGTACTAAGGAAATGATGTCGAGAAAATAGGTGTAAATATGAGGAAAAAGATTACTCTAGCCTGTAAAGACTGCGGAAGCCGCAATTATACGACAATGAAAAGTGTTGCTTCAGCAGCTGAAAGATTAGAAGTTAAGAAATATTGCAAGACTTGTAATTCACATAAAACACATTTAGAAACGAAGTAGGATTTGCGTTCTTTAATCTGTGGAGGTCTTTTACATGCGTATTATCAGTTTCTTAAAAAGTGTCGGGAAAGAAATGAAAAAGGTCAGCTGGCCAAAGAAAAACGAAATGGTCCGCTACACGATCACTGTTATTTTAACAGTCGTATTTTTTGCCATCTTTTTCTCTTTTCTTGATATAGGAATCTCACAATTAATCGAATTAATTCATTAATACTTGAATAATGGTCTGCTGAACGTGCTATAATAGATCATAATATGACTTGCCAAAAAACCCGTTTTACGGGTTTTTTCAATTGCTTGAAAATATTTACCGGTACTCGAGATTCGTCAAATAGACATTACGAAATGTGGGGAGGGAAGGACTAAATAGTCCTGAACGAAAATGGAAAAGAATTGGTATGTTGTGCATACGTACTCTGGCTATGAGAACAAAGTGAAAGCGAACTTGGAAAAGCGTGTTGAATCAATGGGCATGCAGGATAAAATTTTCCGCGTTGTTGTACCAGAAGAAGAAGAAACGGACATTAAAAACGGTAAGAAAAAAGTAGTGAAAAAGAAAGTATTCCCTGGATATGTGCTAGTAGAAATCGTCATGACTGACGATTCTTGGTATGTCGTTCGTAATACACCAGGTGTGACAGGATTCGTTGGATCAGCTGGATCAGGCTCTAAGCCGACAGCGTTATTACCTGGCGAAGCGGAAACCATTCTGAAGAGAATGGGACTTGAAGAGCGCAAGACAGAAATCGACTTTGAACTAAAAGAAACAGTCAAGGTCATCGATGGACCATTTGCTAACTTCACAGGCTCTATCGAAGAGATTGATTATGATAAAAGCAAAGTCAAAGTATTCGTTAATATGTTTGGTAGAGAAACTCCTGTGGAACTTGAGTTCACACAGATCGATAAATTGTAATTTAAAAGAGCTTGAAATGAGTGTATAGAAGTGGTAATATAGCAAAGGTACGTCTTGAGTTCGCTCAAGATCGCTAGCTAGTTATTTCGTCATTCATATAAAGAATGAAGTTGTTGAGTGGGAGGGGGATTCCCCTATTACCACATCACGGACTTTAAGGAGGTGTGTCTCGTGGCTAAAAAAGTAGTAAAAGTTGTTAAATTGCAAATTCCTGCTGGAAAAGCTAACCCAGCTCCACCAGTTGGACCTGCACTAGGTCAAGCCGGTGTTAATATCATGGGATTCTGTAAGGAGTTTAACGCTCGTACAGCTGACCAAGCTGGTCTTATCATTCCTGTTGAAATTTCGGTTTTTGAAGACCGTTCATTTACATTTATTACTAAAACTCCACCTGCTGCAGTATTACTTAAAAAAGCAGCTGGTATTGAGTCTGGTTCTGGTGAACCTAACCGTAATAAAGTGGCAACTGTTAAGCGTGATAAAGTACGCGAAATCGCGGAAACAAAAATGCCTGACTTAAACGCTGCTAGCGTTGAATCAGCTATGCGCATGGTTGAAGGTACTGCACGCAGTATGGGTATTGTCATCGAAGATTAATTTTTTGTCTTGTTGGGTTGCGAGTTTGGTTTTGACAAGTTCGCAACCCTTATTCGTGGGAGGTTATTCCGCTAAAACCACATAAGGAGGATTTTTATAATGGCTAAAAAAGGTAAAAAGTATGTAGAAGCTGCTAAGCTAATCGATCGTACAAAAGCGTATGATGTTGCTGAAGCTGTTTCTCTTACAAAAAAAGCAAATACAGCGAAATTTGATGCGACTGTAGAAGTTGCTTTTCGTTTGGGCGTAGACCCTCGTAAAAACGATCAACAAATCCGCGGTGCAGTTGTACTTCCTAACGGAACTGGTAAAACTCAACGCGTTCTTGTGTTCGCTAAAGGCGAAAAAGCAAAAGAAGCAGAAGCTGCTGGAGCAGACTACGTTGGAGATTCTGATTACATCACTAAAATCCAACAAGGCTGGTTCGAATTCGATGTAATCGTTGCGACACCTGACATGATGGGTGAAGTTGGTAAGATCGGTCGTGTACTTGGACCAAAAGGTCTTATGCCAAACCCTAAAACAGGAACTGTAACTTTCGAAGTAGAAAAAGCAATCAATGAAATCAAAGCTGGTAAAGTAGAATACCGCGTTGATAAAGCTGGTAACATCCACGCGCCAATCGGAAAGGTTTCTTTCGAGGACGAAAAGCTTGTTGAGAACTTTGCAACAATCTATGACACAATCCTTAAAGCAAAACCTGCAGCGGCTAAAGGTGTATACGTGAAAAACGTTTCTGTTACATCTACTATGGGCCCTGGCGTGAAAGTGGACCCATCTTCTTTCTCTGCAAAATAATTCTTGACTTATCACAACCGTTTTGATAATATCAAAATGTTGTAAAATAGAATAATCATTTATACCGTAGACAGCAGGGGCCTTATGGCTTAATTAACCCGCCGAGGTGTATATGTCACAGTCTTACGTTAACGTATGCTTGTATATACAGCCTCCATGTCTTAATGGAGGCTTTTTATATGGAGAACCGTTCGTTAGGAACGTGATGGCCTGATCGGTATAAGTGTTACACAAAGAATGTACAGGAGGTGTAACCATGAGCAATGCAATCGATACTAAAAAAGTTGTCGTTGATGAAATTACTTCTAAATTTAAAGACAGTATGTCTACTGTAATCGTAGATTACCGCGGTCTTTCAGTTTCTGAAGTGACTGAACTTCGTAAACAGCTTCGTGATGCTGGCGTAGAATTCAAAGTTTACAAAAATACTTTGACTCGCCGTGCAGTTGAACAAGTTGAACTAACGGGTTTAAACGATTTCTTAACAGGTCCAAACGCTATCGCATTCAGTAACGAAGATGTTATCGCACCTGCGAAAATCATCAACGAATTTGCGAAAAGCCACGAAGCTTTAGAAATCAAAGCTGGTGTTATCGAAGGAAACGTAGCGACTGTAGAAGAAGTGAAGGCTCTTGCGGAACTTCCGTCTCGCGAAGGCTTACTTTCTATGTTGCTTAGCGTTCTTCAAGCTCCAGTTCGTAACCTTGCTCTTGCTACTAAAGCAGTTGCAGATCAAAAAGAAGAACAAGGCGCTTAATGCGTACTTGACGTAAAAAAACTTAAAATGGAGGAATTACAAATGGCTTTAAATATCGAAGAAATCATTGCTTCAGTTAAAGAAGCAACTGTACTTGAGTTAAACGACTTAGTAAAAGCAATCGAAGAAGAATTTGGCGTAACTGCTGCTGCTCCTGTAGCTGTAGCTGCTGGTGGCGGTGCTGCTGCTGAAGAAAAAACTGATTTTGATCTAGTACTTGCTGGTGCTGGAGACCAAAAAATCAAAGTTATCAAAGTGGTTCGTGAAATCACTGGTCTTGGCTTGAAAGAAGCTAAAGAACTTGTTGACAACACTCCAAAACCACTTAAAGAAGGTATTGCTAAAGAAGAAGCTGAAGAACTTAAAGCTAAGCTTGAAGAAGTTGGCGCTTCTGTAGAAGTTAAGTAATCTTCGCCTAATCTTTTGGGAAAGCTCGCTTTTACTGGCGGGCTTTTTCTTTTCTTATCTCCTGAAACGATTGAATCCAGAGGAGGTCCATTCACCATGAGTGACCACTATTATACGGAAAAGCCATCAGTGAAAAGCAATAAACAGACATGGGACTTCACCTTGAGAAACCGTAGCTTTACTTTTACAAGTGACAGTGGAGTGTTTTCTAAGAAAGAAGTCGACTATGGTTCGAGGCTTTTAATTGAAGCTTTTGAAGAACCTGACTTGGATGGCGACGTCTTAGATGTCGGTTGCGGTTATGGACCGATCGGCTTATCGTTAGCAAACGAAATGACAGGCCGCACCATTCATATGATTGATGTGAACGAAAGAGCAGTCGAACTTTCAAAGGAAAACGCTAAGCATAATCGCATTGATAATGTCCGCATCTATCAAAGTGATTTGTTCTCGAATGTTCATTCATCAGCTGCTTTTGCCTCTATACTGACCAATCCCCCAATACGGGCAGGGAAGAAAGTAGTACATGCGATCTTTGAAAAAAGTGCTGATCATTTATTGCCGGAAGGTGAGTTGTGGGTGGTTATTCAGAAAAAACAAGGTGGACCATCTGCGATTGAGAAATTAGAGCAGCTTTTTGGAGAAGTGACGGTCGTTATGAAAAAAAAGGGCTACTATATTATCAAAGCTAAAAAAGTTTGACGCAGTTTCCTAGCTGTGTTAACATTATAAAATGCCAATGTGTATATTTTGCTTGATAGGCTTAAAAAACAACTATTTTGTATAAATTATGCATACTTGGGAAAACTAATAAAATCGGTATTTGTTTTTGGATGTGGTTTTCTTATTTTAGAAACCCTTTTTTCTTTTGTCTTGTAAAAGTATTTCTTTACTGACATTTGAAAGACAGAAATACTTTTTACACATATAATACGCATGATTTGAGGGGTGAATCAGTTGACAGGTCAACTAGTTCAGTATGGACGACACCGCCAGCGCAGAAGCTACGCACGCATAAGCGAAGTGTTAGAATTACCAAATCTCATTGAAATTCAAACCTCTTCTTATCAGTGGTTTCTTGATGAGGGTCTTAGAGAGATGTTTCAAGATATATCCCCAATTGAGGATTTTACTGGTAACCTTTCTCTTGAATTCATTGATTACAGCCTAGGGGATCCTAAGTATCCTGTAGCAGAATCAAAAGAACGTGATGTAACTTACTCTGCTCCACTAAGAGTAAAAGTTCGTTTAATTAACAAAGAAACTGGAGAAGTAAAAGACCAAGATGTGTTTATGGGTGATTTCCCAATCATGACAGACACAGGTACTTTTATCATTAATGGTGCGGAACGTGTAATCGTTTCTCAGTTAGTACGTTCTCCAAGTGTATATTTCAGTGGTAAAGTAGACAAAAACGGTAAAAAAGGTTTTACTGCGACTGTCATTCCAAACCGTGGCGCATGGTTAGAATACGAAACTGATGCGAAGGATGTAGTCTATGTACGCATCGATCGCACACGTAAGTTGCCGGTTACGGTTCTTTTGCGTGCTCTCGGCTTCAGCTCTGATCAAGAGATTCTTGACCTCATTGGCGAGAATGAATACTTACGCAACACGTTGGAAAAAGACAATACAGAGAATGCCGATAAAGCACTTCTCGAAATCTACGAGCGTCTTCGTCCCGGAGAGCCGCCAACTGTTGAAAATGCGAAAAGCTTGCTAGACTCTCGCTTCTTTGATCCGAAGAGATATGACTTAGCAAATGTTGGACGCTACAAGATTAATAAGAAGCTTCATATTAAAAATAGACTATTCAATCAAAAATTGGCTGAAACGCTAGTTGATCCTGAAACAGGTGAAATCCTAGCAGAAAAAGGTCAAATTTTAGATAGAAGAGTGCTTGATAAAGTTCTTCCATACTTAGAAAACGGCATCGGATTTAGAAAGCTTTATCCAAACGGTGGCGTAGTAGAGGATGAAGTAGAACTTCAATCTATCAAGATTTATGCACCAACTGATCAAGAAGGCGAGCAAGTGATCAACGTGATTGGTAATGCATATGTAGAGGAAGCTGTGAAGAACATCACGCCTTCTGACATCATTGCTTCAATCAGTTACTTCTTTAACCTGCTTCATGGAGTAGGTGACACAGATGATATCGATCACCTTGGTAACCGTCGTCTGCGTTCTGTAGGTGAACTTCTGCAAAACCAATTCCGTATTGGTTTAAGCAGAATGGAGCGTGTTGTTCGTGAAAGAATGTCGATTCAAGACACGAACACGATCACACCTCAGCAGCTGATCAACATCCGTCCTGTGATCGCTTCTATCAAAGAGTTCTTTGGTAGCTCTCAGCTTTCTCAGTTCATGGATCAAACAAACCCGCTTGCTGAATTGACACACAAACGTCGTCTATCAGCGCTTGGACCGGGTGGTTTGACACGTGAGCGTGCAGGAATGGAAGTTCGTGACGTTCACTATTCTCACTATGGTCGTATGTGTCCGATTGAAACACCAGAGGGTCCAAACATTGGTTTGATCAACTCTCTATCTTCATTTGCGAAAGTGAACCGCTTCGGATTTATCGAAACACCTTACCGTCGGGTTGATCCTGAAACAGGTAAAGTGACGCCGAGAATCGATTACTTAACCGCTGATGAAGAGGATAACTACGTTGTAGCACAAGCGAACGCTCTGCTAGCTGATGATGGTTCGTTTATCGATGATAACATTATCGCTCGTTTCAGAGGGGAAAACACCGTTGTTCCTCGAAACCGCGTTGACTACATGGACGTTTCGCCGAAGCAGGTTGTTTCTGCAGCGACAGCATGTATCCCATTCTTAGAAAACGATGACTCTAACCGTGCTCTAATGGGAGCGAACATGCAACGTCAGGCTGTGCCTTTGATGCAGCCGGAATCACCGATTGTTGGTACAGGTATGGAGTATGTATCAGGTAAAGACTCTGGTGCTGCTGTGATCTGTCGTTACCCAGGTGTTGTAGAACGTGTTGAAGCGAAGAATATTTGGGTTCGCCGTTATGAAGACGTTGACGGACAACAAGTCAAAGGAAACCTAGACAAATACAGCTTGCTGAAATTTGTCCGCTCTAACCAAGGGACTTGCTACAACCAGCGCCCAATTGTAAGTGTTGGAGATGAAGTCGTCAAAGGAGAAATCCTTGCAGACGGTCCTTCTATGGAAAAAGGTGAATTGGCTCTAGGACGTAACGTCATGGTCGGCTTCATGACTTGGGACGGTTACAACTATGAGGATGCGATCATTATGAGTGAGCGCCTTGTAAAAGATGACGTCTACACTTCTATTCATATTGAAGAATATGAATCAGAAGCTCGTGATACAAAGCTTGGACCAGAAGAAATTACGCGTGATATTCCAAACGTTGGGGAAGATGCTTTACGCAACCTTGACGAGCGTGGAATCATCCGTATTGGTGCAGAAGTAAAAGACGGAGATCTTCTTGTCGGGAAAGTAACGCCTAAAGGTGTAACAGAACTAACAGCTGAAGAACGTCTATTACATGCAATCTTCGGTGAAAAGGCTCGTGAAGTACGTGATACGTCTCTACGTGTACCACACGGCGGCGGCGGAATCATCCACGATGTCAAAGTCTTTAACCGTGAAGATGGAGATGAATTACCACCAGGTGTTAACCAGTTAGTCCGTGTATACATCGTTCAGAAGCGTAAAATTTCTGAAGGTGACAAAATGGCCGGACGACATGGTAACAAGGGTGTTATCTCTAAGATTCTTCCAGAAGAAGATATGCCGTATCTTCCAGATGGAACACCGATTGATATCATGTTAAACCCTCTAGGGGTACCATCTCGTATGAACATCGGTCAGGTACTTGAGCTTCATATGGGTATGGCTGCACGTTACCTAGGCATCCACATTGCGTCACCAGTATTTGATGGTGCGCGTGAGGAAGATGTTTGGGAAACGCTTGAAGAAGCAGGTATGTCCCGTGATGCGAAAACAGTCCTTTATGACGGTCGAACTGGTGAACCATTCGATAACCGTGTATCAGTCGGAATCATGTACATGATCAAACTGGCTCACATGGTTGACGATAAACTTCACGCTCGTTCAACTGGACCATACTCACTTGTTACGCAGCAGCCACTGGGCGGTAAAGCACAGTTTGGTGGACAGCGTTTCGGAGAGATGGAAGTATGGGCACTTGAAGCTTACGGTGCAGCATATACACTTCAAGAAATCTTAACTGTAAAATCGGATGACGTTGTGGGTCGTGTGAAAACATACGAAGCGATCGTCAAAGGGGATAACGTACCTGAACCAGGTGTCCCTGAATCATTCAAAGTATTAATTAAAGAACTTCAAAGTTTAGGTATGGATGTGAAAATCCTATCTGGCGATGAAGAAGAGATAGAAATGAGAGATTTAGAAGACGATGAGGAAACGAAGAAAGCAGACGGATTAGCGTTATCTAATGACGAAGATGCTGCAGACCTCGCACCTGTCGATCTTGAACGTGACGCAGTCACAAAAGAATAGCAGAAACGATTAGAGCAAGTGACTAGGGTATAACCCGAAGATTAAAAGGGAGGTAGGCCCCTTGCTAGATGTGAACAATTTTGAGTATATGAACATCGGTCTCGCATCACCTGATAAAATCCGTTCTTGGTCTTTTGGTGAAGTGAAAAAGCCTGAAACGATTAACTATCGTACACTGAAACCGGAAAAAGATGGTCTCTTTTGTGAACGTATCTTCGGACCGCAAAAAGACTGGGAATGTCATTGTGGAAAGTATAAACGCGTTCGTTATAAGGGTGTTGTATGTGACCGTTGTGGTGTAGAAGTAACACGGGCAAAAGTCCGTCGTGAGAGAATGGGGCATATCGAACTGGCTGCCCCAGTTTCCCACATTTGGTATTTCAAAGGTATCCCAAGCCGTATGGGTCTTGTTCTAGATATGTCACCACGTGCGTTAGAAGAAGTGATTTACTTCGCTTCTTACGTCGTGACTGATCCGGGCAACACACCGCTTGAGAAGAAACAACTTCTTTCTGAGAAAGAATTCCGTGCTTATTTAGATAAATACGGTAACACCTTCCAAGCAGCTATGGGTGCAGAAGCAATTAACAAACTTCTTCAAGATATCGATCTTGTGAAAGAAGTAGATACACTCAAAGAAGAGCTGAAAACAGCTCAAGGACAGCGTCGTACACGTGCGATCAAACGCCTTGAAGTGTTGGAAGCTTTCCGTAACTCAGGAAACAAACCGTCTTGGATGATCCTTGATGTACTTCCGGTTATTCCACCAGAATTACGTCCGATGGTTCAGCTTGATGGCGGACGTTTTGCTACTTCTGACTTGAACGACCTTTATCGTCGTGTCATCAACCGTAACAATCGTCTGAAACGTTTATTAGATCTTGGCGCGCCAAGCATCATCGTTCAGAACGAGAAGCGTATGCTTCAAGAAGCTGTCGATGCCTTGATTGATAATGGACGTAGAGGCCGACCAGTAACAGGACCAGGAAATAGACCATTGAAATCTCTTTCTCACATGCTGAAAGGGAAACAAGGGCGTTTCCGTCAAAACTTGCTTGGTAAACGTGTTGACTATTCTGGACGTTCCGTTATCGTCGTTGGACCACATTTGAAAATGTATCAGTGTGGACTTCCGAAAGAAATGGCTCTTGAACTATTCAAACCATTCGTGATGAAGGAGCTTGTTGAAAAAGGATTAGCTCACAACATTAAGAGCGCGAAACGTAAGATTGAGCGCGTGCAGCCGGAAGTTTGGGATGTTTTAGAATCAGTGATTCGTGAGCATCCAGTCTTACTAAACCGTGCACCAACTCTTCACAGACTTGGTATTCAAGCGTTTGAACCTACACTTGTGGAAGGACGCGCAATTCGTCTGCATCCACTTGTATGTACTGCCTACAACGCTGACTTTGATGGTGACCAAATGGCGGTTCACGTACCATTATCTGCTGAAGCTCAAGCTGAAGCTCGTATCTTAATGCTTGCTGCTCAAAACATTTTGAACCCGAAAGATGGAAAACCTGTTGTTACGCCATCTCAGGATATGGTGCTAGGTAACTACTACCTTACACTTGAGCGTAAAGGTGCTATCGGAGAAGGTATGGTCTTCAAAGATACGAACGAAGCCCTTCTAGCTTATCAAAATGGGTATGTGCATCTTCATACACGTGTAGCTGTTGCAGCTAACTCGTTGAAGAATGTGACATTCACTGATGAACAGCGTTCTAAATTGTTGATTACAACAGTTGGAAAACTAATCTTTAACGAAATCTTACCGGAATCATTCCCTTACATGAATGAGCCGACAAAGAGCAATATTGAAGAAAAAACGCCTGACCGCTTCTTCCTTGAAAAAGGAGAAGATGTCAAAGCTGCGATCGAGAAACAAGAAATCAATGCGCCGTTCAAAAAAGGTATTTTAGGTAAAATCATTGCGGAAATCTTTAAGAGATTCCATATCACTGAGACATCTAAAATGCTTGACCGCATGAAAAATCTTGGTTTCAAATACTCTACTAAAGCGGGTATTACGGTTGGGGTGTCTGATATCGTCGTATTAGATGATAAACAGAAGATCCTCGAAGAAGCGCAAGCAAAAGTAGATAACGTCATGAAGCAATTCAGACGTGGTTTGATTACTGAAGAAGAGCGTTACGAGAGAGTCATTTCGATCTGGAGTTCTTCTAAAGATGTCATCCAAGGTAAACTGATGAAGTCCCTTGATGAAGTCAACCCTATCTACATGATGAGTGACTCTGGAGCGCGTGGTAACGCATCTAACTTCACTCAGCTGGCTGGTATGCGTGGTCTGATGGCCAACCCGGCTGGACGTATCATTGAACTTCCGATCAAATCTAGTTTCCGTGAAGGTTTAACCGTATTGGAATACTTTATTTCTACTCACGGAGCGCGTAAAGGTCTTGCCGATACAGCTCTTAAAACAGCTGACTCAGGTTACCTCACGCGTCGTCTCGTTGACGTTGCGCAGGATGTTATCATCCGTGAAACAGATTGCGGTACAGACCGTGGAATCTTGGCGAAGTCCATTAAAGAAGGAAATGAAATTATTGAGAAACTTGAAGAACGTCTTATCGGACGTTTTGCAAGAAAACCAATTGTTCATCCTGAAACGGGCGAAGTCATTGTTGGCGAAAACGAACTAATTGATGAAGATAAAGCACTTGAAGTAGTTGAAGCAGGAATCGAGGAAGTATGGATCCGTTCTGCATTTACATGTAACACGCCTCATGGTGTATGTAAACGATGCTACGGCCGTAACCTTGCAACTGGTACTGACGTTGAAGTCGGTGAAGCAGTTGGAATCATCGCTGCACAATCGATCGGTGAGCCAGGAACACAGCTTACAATGCGTACGTTCCACACCGGTGGGGTAGCAGGAGACGATATCACTCAAGGTTTACCTCGTATCCAAGAGTTATTTGAAGCGCGTAATCCGAAAGGGCAGGCAACCATTTCTGAAATTGATGGTGTCGTTGCTGAAATTAACGATGTTCGTGACAAGCAACAGGAAATTGTGGTTCAAGGCGAAGTTGAAACTCGCTCTTACACAGCTCCTTACAATGCACGTCTGAAAGTTGTTGAAGGTGACAAAGTCACTCGTGGTCAAGTACTGACAGAAGGTTCAATCGATCCGAAAGAACTTCTTAAAGTGACTGACATGACAGCTGTTCAAGAATATCTGCTTCATGAAGTACAAAAAGTATACCGTATGCAAGGGGTAGAAATCGGAGATAAGCACGTAGAAGTAATGGTTCGCCAAATGCTTCGTAAAGTGCGTGTCGCTGATGCAGGGGATACAGATGTATTACCAGGCACACTTCTTGATGTACACCAATTCACAGAAGCGAACAAAAAAGTACTATTCGAAGGCAAACGTCCTGCAACAGGCCGTCCAGTTCTTCTTGGTATTACAAAAGCATCGCTTGAAACAGACTCATTCTTGTCTGCAGCATCCTTCCAAGAAACGACTCGTGTCCTAACAGATGCGGCGATCAAAGGAAAACGTGATGAACTGCTTGGCTTGAAAGAGAATGTCATCATTGGTAAACTTGTTCCTGCTGGAACTGGAATGCCAAACTACCGTAAAGTTAAGCCGGTTTCACAAGTGCAGCCGTCTGACGATATGGTTCCTGTAGAGTAATCTTTCTCTTAAGATTTCTATAAAAATCATCAAAAAATAGTGAAGGATGTCAAGATTATCTGTCAAACGATATTGACATCCTTCTGCCATGATGATAATATAACCAAGGTGCTCAAAATAAAACCTGTTACTTTGGAGGATATTCGATGTCTTATGATAAAGTATCACAGGCTCAATCCATTATTATTGGTACGAAGCAAACAGTAAAAGCTCTGAAACGAGATTCAGTGAAGGAAATCGTCGTAGCGAAAGATGCTGATCCTGCTTTAACCGCTAGTGTAATGAAACTAGCGCAAGAGAAGGGTGTAGACATTTTAGTGGTAGATTCCATGAAAAAGCTCGGCAAGGCCTGCGGAATTGAAGTTGGGGCAGCAGCTGTTGCCATTATGTTATAGCGTACTTGTTTTGTTTTTGCATGCTTAAAATGCAAAAGCATTGTTTTTTGCCTTTTGATGAACCACCTGGGTATGTGGGTTATAAAAAAAGTAATGAAGGGAGGAATAACAACATGCCTACAATTAATCAGCTAATACGCAAAGGACGCGTGAGTAAAGTTGAAAACTCAAAGTCTCCTGCACTTAACAAAGGATACAACAGTTTCAAAAAAGAGCACACTAACGTAACATCTCCACAGAAGCGCGGGGTTTGTACTCGTGTCGGTACAATGACACCGAAAAAACCAAACTCAGCACTACGTAAATATGCTCGTGTACGTTTGTCTAACCTGATTGAGGTAACAGCTTACATTCCTGGTATCGGACATAACCTACAAGAGCACAGTGTAGTACTTATCCGTGGCGGACGTGTAAAAGACTTACCGGGTGTACGTTACCACATCGTTCGTGGTGCGCTTGATACTGCCGGAGTTGACGGTCGTATGCAAGGACGTTCTAAATACGGAACAAAACGCCCTAAACAAAGCAAATAATATAAACAAACATAAGGGTTTTTAGAAGTTGAGTTCAGATCAGTGGAGTCAGGCAGCTGGCAATGAAATTGAGATGAAAGACAGATAGAAATCCTTTTAAAAGAGAAGGGAGGCTATTCAGATGCCACGTAAAGGTCCTGTAGCAAAAAGAGACGTTTTGCCAGATCCAATTTACAATTCTAAACTTGTATCTCGTTTGATCAACAAAATGATGATCGACGGTAAAAGAGGAAAGTCACAAACTATTCTCTACAAGTCATTTGATATCATCAAAGAACGTACTGGTAATGAAGCGATGGAGGTTTTCGAACAAGCCTTGAAAAACATCATGCCAGTTCTTGAAGTTAAAGCACGTCGTGTAGGTGGAGCTAACTACCAAGTTCCTGTAGAAGTTCGCCCAGATCGTCGTACGACTTTAGGTCTTCGCTGGTTAGTAAACTACGCTCGTCTTCGTGGAGAAAAAACGATGGAAGAGCGTCTTGCTAACGAAATCCTTGACGCAGCTAACAACACTGGTGCTGCTGTTAAGAAACGTGAAGATACACACAAAATGGCAGAAGCGAACAAAGCATTCGCTCACTACCGCTGGTAGGATTTATACCAAACTAAAAAAACTATTCCCTAATAAGGAAGGAGAAATTACCCAATGGCAAGAGAGTTCTCCTTAGACAAAACTCGTAATATTGGTATCATGGCTCACATCGATGCCGGTAAAACGACAACGACTGAGCGTATCTTGTACTACACTGGTCGTATCCATAAAATTGGTGAAACTCACGAAGGAGCTTCACAAATGGACTGGATGGAGCAGGAGCAAGAACGTGGTATTACAATCACTTCTGCTGCTACTACAGCACAATGGAAAGGTTACCGTGTAAACATCATTGATACACCAGGACACGTAGACTTCACTGTTGAAGTTGAACGTTCTTTACGTGTACTTGATGGTGCGGTTGCTGTTCTTGATGCACAATCAGGTGTAGAGCCTCAAACTGAAACAGTTTGGCGCCAAGCAACAACTTACGGAGTACCTCGTATCGTATTCGTTAACAAAATGGATAAAACCGGTGCGGACTTCCTTTATTCTGTAAGCACATTAAGAGATCGTCTTCAAGCGAACGCTCATGCAATTCAATTGCCGATCGGCGCTGAAGATCAATTCGAAGGAATCATCGACCTTGTAGAAAACGTAGCATACTTCTACGAAGATGACCTTGGAACTCGCTCTGATGCACAAGAAATCCCTGCTGAGTATAAAGACAAAGCTGAAGAGCTTCGCAGCAGCTTGATTGAAGCTGTCGCTGAGCTTGATGAAGAGCTTATGGAAAAATACCTTGAGGGTGAAGAAATCACAATTCCTGAATTGAAAGCTGCAATCCGTAAAGGAACTTTGAATGTTGAATTCTACCCAGTTCTTGTTGGATCTGCTTTCAAAAACAAAGGTGTTCAGCTTGTACTTGACGCTGTGCTTGACTACCTTCCTGCACCAACTGATGTTGCTGCAATCAAAGGTACATTGCCAGATACAAATGAAGAGGTTGTACGTGAGTCTACTGATGACGCACCATTCGCAGCTCTTGCATTTAAAGTTATGACTGACCCTTATGTTGGGAAACTAACTTTCTTCCGCGTATACTCTGGAACACTTGATTCTGGTTCTTACGTGAAGAACTCTTCTAAGAACAAGCGTGAGCGTGTTGGACGTATCCTTCAAATGCACGCAAACAGCCGTGAAGAAATCTCTACTGTATATGCAGGGGATATCGCAGCAGCTGTTGGTCTTAAAGATACATCTACTGGTGATACTCTTTGTGACGAGAAAAATCTTGTTATCCTTGAGTCTATGGAATTCCCAGAGCCAGTTATTGATGTAGCTATCGAGCCTAAATCTAAGGCTGACCAAGATAAAATGGGTATCGCTTTAGCTAAACTAGCTGAAGAGGATCCAACATTCCGTACACAAACAAACACTGAAACTGGTCAAACGATCATCTCTGGTATGGGTGAGCTTCACCTTGATATCATTGTTGACCGTATGAAGCGTGAGTTCAAGGTTGAAGCTAACGTAGGAGCTCCTCAAGTTGCGTACCGTGAAACATTCCGTTCTAGTGCAAAAGTTGAAGGTAAATTCGTACGTCAGTCTGGTGGACGCGGTCAGTTCGGACACGTTTGGATCGAATTCGAACCAAACGAAGAAGGAGCAGGCTTCGAATTCACAAATGCAATCGTCGGTGGGGTTGTTCCACGTGAATACATTCCAGCAATTCAAGCAGGTCTTGAAGATTCACTAGAAAATGGTGTATTAGCTGGATTCCCATTAATCGATATCAAAGCAAAATTATTCGATGGATCTTACCACGATGTTGACTCTAACGAAATGGCGTTTAAAATTGCTGCATCTATGGCATTGAAAAATGCTGTCAGCAAATGTAACCCAGTTCTACTTGAGCCAATGATGAAAGTAGAAGTCGTTATCCCAGAAGAATACATGGGAGACATCATGGGTGATATCACATCTCGTCGTGGACGTGTAGAAGGTATGGAAGCTCGCGGTAACGCTCAAGTTGTTCGCGCTATGGTTCCACTTTCTGAAATGTTCGGATATGCAACTGCACTCCGTTCTAACACACAAGGACGCGGTACTTTCACTATGCACATGGATCACTACGAAGAAGTGCCTAAGAGCATCAGTGAAGAAATCATCAAAAAAAATAAAGGTGAATAATTGATTTTGCCTTTAAACTAAAGTATAACTACTATTGAAGATCAGAAAGTGAGAGGTAACTCTTCACTTTCTATCACTCATACCAAATACAATGAACCTTTAAGGAGGATTTTTAGAATGGCTAAAGAAAAATTCGACCGTTCCAAATCGCATGCTAACATTGGTACAATTGGACACGTTGACCATGGTAAAACAACTCTAACTGCTGCTATCTCAACAGTTCTTCATAAGAAATCTGGTAAAGGTACAGCTATGGCTTATGACCAAATCGATGGTGCTCCAGAAGAGCGCGAGCGTGGAATCACAATCTCAACTGCACACGTTGAGTATGAAACTGAAACTCGTCACTATGCACACGTAGACTGCCCAGGACACGCTGACTATGTTAAAAACATGATCACTGGTGCTGCTCAAATGGACGGCGCGATCTTAGTAGTATCTGCTGCTGATGGTCCAATGCCACAAACACGTGAGCACATCCTACTTTCTCGTAACGTAGGTGTTCCTTACATCGTAGTATTCCTTAACAAATGTGACATGGTTGACGATGAAGAGTTACTTGAACTTGTTGAAATGGAAGTTCGTGACCTTCTTTCTGACTATGACTTCCCTGGTGACGATGTACCAGTTATCAAAGGTTCTGCTCTTAAAGCTCTTGAAGGTGATGCTGATTACGAAGCAAAAATCTTCGAACTTATGGATGCGGTTGATGAGTACATCCCAACTCCAGAGCGTGACACTGAGAAGCCATTCATGATGCCAGTTGAGGACGTATTCTCAATCACTGGTCGTGGAACAGTTGCTACTGGTCGTGTTGAGCGTGGACAAGTTAAAGTCGGTGACGAAGTTGAAATCATCGGTCTTCAAGAAGAAAACGGTAAAACAACTGTTACAGGTGTTGAAATGTTCCGTAAACTTCTTGACTATGCTGAAGCTGGTGACAACATCGGTGCACTACTTCGTGGTGTATCTCGTGAAGATATCCAACGTGGTCAAGTACTTGCTAAACCAGGTACAATCACTCCACATAGCCGTTTCAAAGCTGAAGTTTATGTACTTTCTAAAGAAGAGGGTGGACGTCATACTCCATTCTTCACTAACTACCGTCCGCAGTTCTACTTCCGTACAACTGACGTAACTGGTATCGTACATCTTCCAGAAGGTACTGAAATGGTAATGCCTGGCGATAACACTGAGATGGAAGTTGAACTTATCTCTACTATCGCTATCGAAGAAGGAACTCGTTTCTCTATCCGTGAGGGTGGACGTACTGTAGGTTCTGGCGTCGTTTCTACTATCATTAAGTAATAACAGTTAAAAGAGACTCCTTGCAAAAGGGTCTCTTTTTTTGCTTTTCCAGTGCATAACGGCTACTATAAGCTATAGAATCTAAATGGAACCGAGAGGATCACTGGAATGGCGAAGACAATGTTGAAAAAGTGGCCGATTGGCGGGCTTGATCAATGGATTATGATAAAAGAAGATCAAGCAGAAAAAACAAAACCTGTTTTATTATTTTTACACGGTGGCCCAGGCTCAGCTCAAATGAGTTATATCGATTCCTTTCATAAGGAACTTGATCAAGACTTCACTGTTGTTCATTGGGACCAGCGCGGTGCAGGACTGTCTTATCAAAAAAACATTCCTGAGTCTTCTATGACCATTGGGCAATTCGTAGAGGATACGATTGAGCTTACAGAAAAACTGCTTTCTTATAATGATCAAACGAAAATATACATTGCGGGTTATTCATGGGGATCATTAATTGCGATACAAGCTGTACATAAACGACCAGATTTGTATCATGCCTATTATGGAATTAGTCAGGTGGTTGATGTATTAAAAGAGGATATTGTATCGTACGAACTTCTTCTAAAAAAATATCAAGGCAAGCATTTCTTCACTAGGTGTCTAAGATTGCTGACACCACCCCCTTGGAAACGCACCTCTGCTCATGCTTTGTTCTCTCTATACAAAGAGTTCGCAAAAGTAGGGCTCACGCATAGGTGGAAGCCACTTTTTCAAATGCTGTATGCATTTCTCGTTAGTAAGCATTATCAGCTAAAAGATAAGTGGAAATTCCTTATGGGACAGAAGTATAGCCAGGATATGCTGTGGGACGAGCTGATGAACGAAAGCATTCAATACCGAGTTTCTTCTATATTAATACCCTGCTACTTTATCATCGGGGAACATGACATGATTACACCAGCTGCTGTATCAAAACCATATGTTGATCAACTTACAGCACCAATAAAAGAGTGGTTTACTTTTAAAGAATCTGCGCATTCTCCGCATATTGAAGAGCCAGAAGAATTTATTCGTATCGTCAGGAAGACAGCTACACATCATCTTCAGGGAAAGCTTGATTTATAGGCTGAACCCCTGTATAATATGAAAAGTGTGCAAATCATAAATTTATCCGATTTATTATTGCAACACGCAGGCCAATTTGTTACAATAGTGCATGTTGGTCTTTGACTGCGATGAAGTGAGAGGTTGCTGACACACCCGGCCGCTTTGCCATGGCAAGGTGATCAGGTTTTTCTCACGGAGAACTGTCTAACGTAAGTAGGCGAAAAGGAGGGAAAATAATGGCAAAACAAAAAATTCGTATTCGTTTAAAAGCATATGATCATAGAATTCTTGATCAATCTGCTGAGAAGATTGTTGAAACGGCTAAGCGTTCTGGTGCTAGTGTATCTGGTCCAATCCCGCTTCCAACTGAAAAATCAGTTTACACAATCCTTCGTGCGGTGCATAAGTACAAAGATTCTCGTGAGCAATTCGAGATGCGTACTCACAAACGTCTAATCGACATCGTGAATCCAACTCCGCAAACAGTTGATGCACTTATGCGTTTAGATTTACCATCCGGTGTAGATATCGAAATCAAACTTTAATTCAAATAGAAAACACATATTATAGGAGGTGTGACGAATGACCAAAGGAATCTTAGGTAGAAAAATTGGTATGACGCAAGTATTCGCAGAAAACGGTGATCTTATCCCTGTAACTGTTGTTGAGGCTGCTGCTAACGTTGTTCTTCAGAAGAAGACTACTGACACGGATGGCTATGAAGCAATCCAAATCGGTTTTGATGACAAACGTGAGAAGCTTTCTAACAAACCAGAGAAAGGCCACGTTGCTAAAGCGGAAACTGCTCCTAAGCGCTTCGTAAAAGAATTACGCGGTGTGGAGTTAGATGCGTATGAAGTTGGTCAGGAAGTCAAAGTTGATATTTTCGCAAATGGAGATATCGTAGATGTAACAGGAACATCAAAAGGTAAAGGATTCCAAGGGGCTATCAAACGCCACGGACAATCACGCGGACCAATGACTCACGGTTCACGTTACCACCGTCGTCCTGGTTCAATGGGACCTGTTGATCCAAACCGAGTATTCAAAGGTAAACTTCTTCCAGGACGTATGGGCGGAGAGCAAATCACTGTCCAAAATCTTGAGATCGTTAAAGTTGATGCAGAACGCAATCTTCTTTTGATCAAAGGTAACGTACCAGGAGCTAAAAAATCTCTAGTAACTGTAAAGAGTGCAGTTAAAACTAAATAACTCTCTTAGGAAAGGAGGAAACAAGTCATGCCAAAAGTAGCATTATTTAACCAAAACGGTTCTACTAACGGTGAAATCGAATTAAACGCTTCTGTGTTTGGAATTGAGCCAAACGAAAGCGTAGTATTCGATGCTATTCTTATGCAAAGAGCTTCCTTACGTCAAGGAACTCACAAAGTAAAAACTCGTTCTGAAGTACGTGGCGGAGGTCGTAAACCTTGGAGACAGAAGGGTACAGGTCGTGCTCGTCAAGGTTCTATCCGTTCACCACAATGGCGCGGAGGCGGTATCGTATTCGGTCCAACACCACGCAGCTATTCTTATAAATTACCTAAAAAAGTTCGCCGCTTGGCTATCAAGTCAGTATTGTCTTCTAAAGTAATCGACAACAACATCATCGTTCTTGAAGATCTTACTCTTGATGCAGTGAAAACGAAAGAATTCGCAGGCATCCTTAAAGGGTTATCTGTTGAGAAGAAAGCGTTGATCGTCACTGCGGATGCAAACGAAACAGTTGCTTTATCTGCTCGTAACATCCCTGGAGTAACAGTTGTTGAAGCTAACGGTATCAACGTTCTTGACGTTGTCAACCACGACAAACTTCTGATCACTAAAGCAGCGGTTGAAAAAGTAGAGGAGGGACTTGCATAATGAAAGATCCTCGTGATGTTCTAAAGCGCCCTATCATTACTGAACGTTCTGCTGATCTAATGACAGAGAAGAAGTACACGTTCGAAGTTGATGTCAGAGCTAACAAGACAGAAGTGAAAGACGCTGTTGAAGAAATCTTTGGAGTGAAAGTTGAGAAAGTCAACGTTCAAAACTACAAAGGTAAATCAAAACGCGTTGGACGCTACACTGGTATGACTAGCCGTCGCAGAAAAGCGATCGTGAAATTAACTGCTGACAGCAAAGAAATCGAAATTTTTGAAGCGTAAATCTTAAAAAGAAGGAGGGAAATTCAAAATGGCGATTAAAAAGTATAAACCAACCAGTAATGGTCGTCGTGGCATGACTACTTCAGATTTTGCTGAAATCACGACTGACAAACCAGAAAAATCGTTGCTTGCACCGCTTCACAGAAAAGGCGGACGTAACAACCAAGGTAGATTGACTGTTCGTCATCAAGGTGGCGGTCACAAACGTCAATACCGTATCATCGACTTTAAGCGTGATAAAGACGGTATACCTGGACGCGTTGCTACAATCGAGTATGATCCAAACCGTTCAGCGAACATCGCTCTTGTAAACTATGCAGATGGTGAGAAACGTTACATTCTTGCTCCGAAAGGAATCCAAGTTGGTACTGAAGTTACTTCTGGACCAGAAGCTGACATCAAACCAGGTAATGCTCTTCCACTTATCAACATCCCAGTTGGTACAGTTGTGCATAACATTGAATTAAAACCAGGTAAAGGTGGACAATTAGTTCGTTCTGCTGGTACTTCTGCTCAAGTTCTAGGTAAAGAAGGTAAATACGTTCTTGTACGTTTGAACTCTGGTGAAGTACGCATGATCCTTTCTGCTTGCCGTGCGACTATCGGTCAAGTTGGAAACGAACAACACGAACTAATCAACATCGGTAAAGCTGGACGTTCTCGCTGGAAAGGCGTACGCCCAACAGTTCGTGGTTCTGTAATGAACCCTAACGATCACCCACACGGCGGTGGTGAAGGACGCGCTCCAATCGGACGTAAATCACCAATGTCTCCATGGGGTAAACCGACTCTTGGATTCAAGACTCGTAAGAAAACCAACAAGTCTGATAAATTCATTGTACGTCGTCGTAAAAACAAGTAACGGGGTTGTCTACGGTTCATTTAGGACCGTAGTTCAATCACGAAGGGAGGTTCCACAATGGCTCGCAGCTTAAAAAAAGGACCATTTGTTGATGATCATTTGATGGCTAAAGTCGAGAAATTGAATGAAACTGACAAAAAGCAAGTCGTAAAAACTTGGTCTCGTCGTTCTACAATTTTCCCACAATTCATCGGTCACACAATCGCTGTCTATGACGGACGCAAACATGTACCTGTTTTCATTTCTGAAGATATGGTAGGTCACAAATTGGGCGAATTCGCACCAAGCCGTACTTACAAAGGTCATGCTAGTGACGATAAAAAAACAAGACGCTAATGAGAGGAGGCTTTTAAATGCAAGCTAAAGCTGTCGCAAGAACAGTCCGTATTGCTCCTCGTAAAGCACGTCTAGTAATGGACCTGATCCGAGGTAAGCAAGTAGGAGAAGCAGTTTCTATCTTAAACCTTACGCCTAAGGCTGCTTCACCAATTATTGAAAAAGTATTAAAATCTGCTATCGCAAATGCTGAGCACAACTACGAGTTGGACGCTAACAGCCTAGTGATTACTCAAGCATTCGTTGACGAAGGTCCAACACTTAAGAGATTCCGTCCACGTGCTATGGGTCGTGCGAGCGCAATTAACAAACGTACTAGCCACATTACAATCGTTGTATCAGAAAAGAAGGAGGGATAATCCGTGGGTCAAAAGGTAAATCCAGTAGGTCTTCGTATTGGCGTCATTCGTGATTGGGAATCTAAATGGTTCGCAGGAAAAGATTACGCTGACTTCTTACATGAAGACTTGAAAATCCGTGAATTCATCAGCAAGCGTTTGTCTGACGCGTCTGTTTCTAAAGTAGAAATCGAACGTGCTGCAAACCGCGTAAATATCACAATCCACACGGCTAAACCAGGTATGGTAATTGGTAAAGGCGGATCTGAAGTTGAAGCACTTCGTAAAGCTCTTAACAGCCTAACTGGCAAACGTGTACACATCAACATTCTTGAAATCAAGAGAGCAGATCTTGATGCTCAGCTAGTTGCTGAAAACATCGCTCGTCAACTTGAAAATCGTATTTCATTCCGTCGTGCACAAAAACAAACAATCCAACGCACAATGCGTGCTGGAGCACAAGGAATCAAAACAATGGTTTCTGGTCGTCTTGGCGGTGCAGATATTGCTCGTTCTGAATATTACAGTGAAGGTACTGTTCCATTGCACACACTTCGTGCTGACATCGACTATGCTACTGCTGAAGCTGATACTACTTATGGTAAGCTTGGCGTAAAAGTATGGATCTATCGTGGAGAAGTCCTTCCAACTAAGAAGAATACTGCGGAAGGAGGAAAATAATATGTTATTGCCAAAACGCGTGAAGTATCGCAGAGAACATCGTGGAAAAATGCGTGGTCGTGCAAAAGGCGGCACTGAAGTACATTTCGGTGAGTTCGGTATCCAAGCTCTTGAAGCTTCTTGGATCACTAACCGTCAAATCGAAGCTGCTCGTATTGCTATGACTCGTTACATGAAACGTGGCGGTAAAGTTTGGATCAAAATTTTCCCTTCTAAGCCATACACAGCTAAACCTCTAGAGGTCCGCATGGGTTCCGGTAAAGGTGCTCCAGAAGGCTGGGTCGCTGTAGTAAAACCGGGCAAAGTTTTATTTGAAATTTCTGGTGTGTCTGAAGAAGTTGCTCGTGAAGCTCTTCGTCTTGCATCTCACAAATTGCCAATTAAAACGAAGTTCGTAAAACGTGAAGAAATTGGTGGTGAATCAAATGAAAGCTAATGAAATTCGTGACCTTACCACTGCTGAAATTGAACAAAAAGTAAAGTCTCTTAAAGAAGAACTTTTCAATCTTCGTTTCCAATTAGCGACTGGGCAGCTTGAAAACACTGCTCGCATTCGTGAAGTGCGTAAATCAATCGCACGCATGAAAACTGTGATTCGTCAAAGAGAAATCGCTGCTAATAAATAATAATTAGAGGGGAGGCCCCGCAAACATGAGCGAACGTAACCAACGTAAAGTGTATCAAGGTCGTGTTGTTTCTGACAAAATGGATAAAACCATCACTGTTGTAGTTGAAACATACAAAAAGCATTCACTTTATGGCAAACGTGTAAGATACTCTAAAAAGTTCAAAGCACATGATGAAAACAACCAAGCAAAAATCGGAGACATCGTAAAGGTCATGGAAACTCGTCCATTATCTGCGACTAAACGCTTTCGTCTAGTTGAAGTTGTCGAAGAAGCTGTTATTATCTAATAAAGTTCGGATTTCTTTTTCCGAAGGGAGGTAACATTAATGATTCAACAGGAGACTCGTTTAAAAGTAGCTGACAACTCTGGCGCACGCGAAGTACTAACGATTAAAGTTCTTGGTGGCTCTGGACGTAAGACGGCTAACATCGGTGATGTCATTGTTTGTACGGTTAAACAAGCAACACCAGGAGGCGTTGTCAAAAAAGGTGAAGTTGTGAAAGCAGTTATCGTTCGTACTAAGAGCGGAGCTCGCAGAAACGATGGATCTTACATCAGTTTTGATGAAAATGCATGTGTCATCATCCGTGACGACAAGAGCCCACGTGGAACTCGTATCTTCGGACCAGTAGCACGTGAACTTCGTGAAAACAACTATATGAAAATTGTTTCTTTAGCACCAGAAGTACTTTAATGAATACAATCCGCGACTCAAGGAGGTGCGATTAAATGCATGTTAAAAAGGGCGATAAAGTAGTGGTTATCTCTGGTAAAGATAAAGGTAAACAAGGTGTCATCCTTGCTGCTTTCCCTAAAAAGGACCGTGTTTTAGTAGAAGGTATTAACCTTGTGAAAAAACACTCTAAACCAACCCAAGCTAACCCTCAAGGCGGAATTTCTGAACAAGAAGCGCCGATCCACGTATCAAACGTAATGCCGCTTGATCCTAAAACGGGTGAAGTGACACGTATTGGATATAAAGTTGAGGACGGAAAGAAAGTCCGTGTAGCGAAAAAATCTGGGCAAGTTCTAGATAAATAGTAAATAAGGAAGGGAGGTCTTTCTCATGAACCGCCTTAAAGAAAAGTATGTAAAAGAAATTACACCTGCATTAGTTTCTAAGTTTGAATACAAATCAGTAATGCAAGTGCCAAAAATCGAAAAAATCGTGATCAACATGGGTGTTGGTGACGCCGTTCAAAACGCTAAAGCAATCGATACTGCTGTTGAAGAATTAACGTTTATCGCTGGTCAAAAACCTGTCGTTACTCGTGCGAAGAAGTCTATTGCTGGATTCCGTCTACGTGAAGGAATGCCAATCGGTGCGAAAGTAACACTTCGCGGAGAGCGCATGTACGATTTCCTTGATAAACTTATTTCTGTATCTTTACCACGTGTACGTGACTTCCGCGGGATTTCTAAGAAATCTTTCGACGGTCGTGGAAACTACACGCTTGGTATTAAAGAACAGTTAATCTTCCCAGAAATTGATTACGATAAAGTAACAAAAGTCCGCGGTATGGATATCGTTATCGTTACGACTGCCAACACGGATGAAGAAGCACGTGAGTTATTAACTCAAGTAGGTATGCCGTTCCAGAAATAATCAATGAAAGGGAGGCGAAATCGTGGCTAAAAAGTCTATGATTGCGAAACAACAACGCAAACAAAAGTTTAAAGTTCAAGAGTATACGCGCTGCGAACGTTGTGGACGTCCACATTCAGTAATTCGCAAGTTTAAACTTTGCCGTATTTGTTTCCGCGAACTTGCATATAAAGGACAAATTCCTGGCGTTAAAAAAGCCAGCTGGTAATCCCCATAAATGGGAAGGAGGTTATTAAATAATGGTTATGACAGATCCGATTGCAGATTTGCTGACTCGTATTCGCAATGCGAACATGGTACGTCATGAGAAGCTAGAAGTACCGGCTTCAAAAATCAAAAGAGAAATTGCTGAAATTTTAAAGCGTGAAGGTTTTATCCGTGACGTTGAGTACGTCGAAGACAGCAAACAAGGAATTATCCGTTTGTTCCTTAAATACGGCCAAAACAACGAACGTGTTATCACTGGTCTTAAAAGAATCAGTAAACCTGGTTTACGCGTATATGCGAAATCAAATGAAGTACCACGTGTACTTAACGGACTTGGAATCGCAATTATTTCTACATCACAAGGTGTTTTATCGGACAAAGAAGCCCGTGCTAAACAAGCTGGTGGAGAAGTACTTGCTTACGTATGGTAAAAAAAGTTTAAGATGAATGGAGGTGCTTGGTATGTCTCGTATAGGTAAAAAGCTAATCGAGATCCCTTCAGGAGTAACTGTGACAAACAACGATAACACAGTGACAGTAAAGGGACCAAAAGGTGAACTAACTCGTGCATTTCACCCTGATATGGAAATTAAAATTGAGGACAACGTCTTAACTGTAAGCCGTCCGTCTGATCATAAAGAACACCGTGCATTACATGGTACAACACGTAGCTTAATTGCAAACATGGTTGAAGGTGTATCTAAAGGTTTCGAAAGAGGTTTAGAACTAATCGGTGTCGGTTACCGTGCAGCTAAATCTGGAAACAAACTTGTTCTTAACGTTGGATACTCTCACCCAGTTGAAATCGTTCCTGAGGCTGGAGTTGAAGTAGAAGTTCCATCTCAAACGAAAGTAATCGTTAAAGGTATCGATAAAGAGCGTGTAGGAGCTCTAGCTTCTAACATCCGCGCTGTCCGTGCTCCAGAGCCTTACAAAGGTAAAGGAATTCGTTACGAAGGTGAATTCGTTCGCCGTAAAGAAGGAAAAACTGGTAAGTAAGATCGCTTAATGTGAAGAAAGGAGTGACTCGGATGATTACGAAAACTAGCAAAAACGCTACTCGTCTTAAAAGACACGCTCGTGTTCGTGCGAAACTTTCAGGTACTGCTGAAAGACCTCGCCTTAACGTTTTCCGTTCTAACAAGAACATCTACGCTCAAGTAATTGATGATGTTAACGGTGTAACACTTGTAAGTGCTTCTACTCTTGATAAAGAGTTAAAGATCGAGAATAGTTCTGACGCTGCAGCTGCTACTAAAGTTGGCGAACTTGTTGCAAAACGTGCTGTTGAAAAAGGCATCTCTAACGTGGTATTTGACCGCGGAGGATACTTATATCATGGACGTGTAAAAGCTCTAGCTGAAGCTGCTCGTGAGGCTGGACTTAAATTTTAATAAAAGAAGGAGGGACACATCCGAATGAGTCGTATTGACCCAAGCAAATTAGAGTTAGAAGAACGCTTAGTTACGGTTAACCGGGTAGCGAAAGTTGTTAAAGGTGGACGTCGTTTCCGTTTTGCAGCTTTAGTTGTTGTCGGTGACAAAAACGGTCATGTAGGATTCGGTACTGGTAAAGCACAAGAAGTACCAGAAGCGATCCGCAAAGCTGTTGAAGACGCGAAAAAGAATTTAATTGAAGTACCAATGGTTGGAACTACAATTCCACATGAAATCATCGGTCGATTCGGTGCAGGAAACGTTCTATTGAAGCCTGCTTCAGAAGGTACAGGAGTTATCGCTGGAGGCCCAGTGCGTGCGGTACTTGAGCTTGCTGGTCTAGCTGATATCCTTTCTAAATCTCTAGGTTCTAATACACCGATCAACATGATCCGCGCAACACTTCAAGGTTTAAGTGAACTTAAACGTGCTGAAGATGTAGCGAAGCTTCGTGGAAAATCTGTAGAAGACCTGTTAGGATAAGGAGGGAACAATAATGGCAAATAAATTAGAAATTACCCTCAAACGCAGTGTAATCGGTCGTCCGGAAGATCAGCGTGTCACTGTTCGTACTCTTGGTCTAAAGAAAACAAACCAAACAGTCGTACATGAAGACAATGCAGCGATCCGCGGCATGATTAACAAGGTGTCTCATTTAGTTTCTGTTAAAGAACAATAAAACATTTTTAATCGATAAGGAGGTGCCCAAATGAAACTTCATGAATTGAAGCCTTCAGAAGGTTCACGTAAAGTACGCAACCGTGTTGGTCGTGGTATTGGATCAGGTAACGGTAAAACTTCTGGTAAAGGTCATAAAGGTCAAAACGCTCGTTCTGGCGGCGGTGTACGCCCTGGATTCGAAGGTGGTCAAATGCCTTTATTCCAACGCCTTCCAAAACGTGGTTTTACAAACATCAACCGTAAAGATTACGCGGTAATCAACTTAGACAGATTAAACAGTTTTGACGAAGGAACGGAAGTCACTCCTGAACTTCTTCTAGAGACTGGTGCAATAAGCAAGTTAAAAGCAGGAGTAAAAATTCTTGGCAACGGTAAATTAGAAAAAAAATTAACTGTAAAAGCCAATAAATTCTCTGCTTCTGCTAAAGAAGCGATTGAAGCTGCTGGCGGTACAGCCGAGGTGATCTAACTTGTTTAAGACAATCTCCAATTTTATGCGCGTGAAAGATATACGGAATAAGATTATATTTACACTTTTAATGTTAGTCGTCTTTCGTATAGGTGCTTTCATCCCTGTGCCTAATGTGAACGCCGAAGTTCTCCAGGCACAGGATCAAATGAGTGTTTTCGGAATCCTCAACACGTTTGGGGGCGGGGCACTTTTCCAATTCTCCATTCTTGCAATGGGGATTATGCCGTATATCACTGCTTCGATCATCATCCAGCTCTTGCAGATGGATGTTGTACCGAAGTTTACTGAGTGGTCAAAGCAAGGAGAGGTTGGCCGCCGAAAATTAGCACAATTCACAAGGTATTTTACAATTGTTCTAGGATTTATCCAGGCGTTAGGAATGTCATATGGATTTAACAATATGGCAGGAGGCATGCTGATTGAAAACCCAGGTGTTTCAACGTATCTCTTAATTGCGGTCGTACTCACTGCGGGGACAGCATTTTTAATGTGGCTGGGAGAGCAGATTACTGCTCACGGTGTTGGTAACGGTATTTCGATTATTATCTTTGCCGGTATCATCGCAGGTATCCCTCAAACATTAAAGCAAGTGTACGCTCAGCAATTTGTAGGTGGAGATGGACAGCTGTTCATGCAAATCCTGAAAATTGCCCTTATTGTGATTGCTATTCTTGTCATTGTTATCGGTGTTATTTACATTCAAATGGCAGTGAGAAAGATTGCGATTCAGTATTCAAAGGGAACTGGCCGTGCACAAATGTCTGCTAGTCAAGCAACGCACCTTCCATTGAAAGTGAATCCAGCAGGGGTGATTCCAGTCATCTTTGCCGTTTCGTTCATTATTACTCCGCAGACGATCGCATCGTTCTTCGGAACAAATAATGTGACAACCTGGATAACTAACAACTTTGACTATACTAAGCCAATCGGTATGACGATTTATGTAGCACTGATTGTTGCTTTCACATATTTTTATGCCTTTGTCCAAGTAAACCCTGAACAAATGGCTGAAAATCTGCAAAAGCAGGGTGGCTATATCCCGGGAGTTCGTCCAGGGAAAATGACTCAAGATAGAATTACGAGCATTTTGTACCGACTCACGTTTGTGGGCGCCATTTTCTTAGCCGTGATTTCAATACTTCCTATCTTTTTCATTCAATTCGCTGGATTACCTTCCGCTGCACAAATTGGTGGCACAAGTCTTCTCATTGTTGTAGGTGTTGCACTTGAAACAATGAAACAGCTTGAAAGCCAATTAGTGAAACGAAACTACCGTGGATTTATGAAATAAAACAGAGGGCTGGGCTCCTGCCCAACCTCTCTAAGTAAGGAAGGGGAAATCCGAAATGAACTTAGTCTTAATGGGGCTTCCGGGTGCTGGTAAAGGCACTCAGGCAGAACGAATTGTTGATGATTATGGGATCCCTCATATCTCAACAGGAGATATGTTCCGTGCTGCTATGAAAGAGGAGACACAACTTGGACTCGAAGCAAAATCCTTTATCGATAAAGGAGAGCTTGTTCCTGATGAGGTCACAATCGGTATTGTTAGAGAAAGACTTGGCAAGAATGATTGTGAACAAGGTTTTCTTCTGGACGGATTTCCGCGAACAGTCGCTCAGGCTGAAGCTTTAGAAGACATTCTAAAGGACCTTGGCAGAACGATTGATTATGTCATTAATATTAAAGTCGATAAAGATGCTTTGATGGAGCGTCTGACTGGCCGAAGAATTTGCAAAGATTGCGGAGCAACATATCATTTAGTATTCAATCCACCTGCGAAAGAAAATGTTTGTGACAAGTGTGGAGGCGAGCTTTATCAACGTGCAGATGATAATGCAGAAACCGTTTCGACAAGACTTGAAGTGAACTTAAAGCAGACTGAACCTTTACTGAACTTCTATTCAGAAAAAGGATATCTTGCAAACATTGATGGTGCGAAGCACATTAACGATGTTTACGCTGATATCAAGGACCTGCTTGGGGGATTAAATAAATGATTATCTGTAAAACTCCTCGCGAGCTTGAGATTATGAGAGAAGCTGGACGCATTGTCGCACTGACTCATGAAGAGCTGAAGAAACATATAAAACCAGGTATTTCGACAAAAGAATTGGATCAAATTGCCGAACGTTTTATTACAAAGCAGGGTGCAATCCCATCTTTTAAAGGGTATAATGGTTTTCGCGGGAGCATTTGCGTTTCGGTGAATGAAGAACTCGTTCACGGTATTCCTGGTAAACGGGTTTTACGTGATGGAGACATCATTAGTATCGATATCGGCGCAAAGTTAAATGGCTATCATGGTGACTCTGCTTGGACTTATCCAGTTGGGGTAATCAGTGATGAGGACCGCAAACTACTGGAAGTCACAGAGGAATCTCTATATAAGGGCTTACAGGAAGCAAAGCCAGGTGAACGTCTGTCAAACATTTCCCATGCCATACAAACGTATGTTGAAGATGAGAATTTCTCAGTTGTTAGAGAATATGTTGGACATGGGGTCGGACAGGATCTTCATGAGGACCCTCAAATTCCTCATTATGGTCCGCCGAACAAAGGCCCACGGCTCAAACCTGGAATGGTGTTGGCCATCGAACCGATGGTGAACGCAGGCAGCCGATATGTGAAAACACTGGCTGATAACTGGACGGTTGTAACGGTTGATGGGAAAAAGTGTGCTCACTTTGAGCATACGATTGCGATTACAGATACAGGTTTTGATATACTGACTAAGATTTAGGTCTTCACTGAAGCCTTTCAGGCCCAAATCGGGCAGGTTGTCTGTATAGTCCAAGGAAAGAACAAGATCAGTATACAGTTGTCATCGGCGTGTTCGATGGCTGCCATGTACTAATCGCAGACGGAGAAAAGCGTAAATTCATTCTCCTAAGAAAAAATATCAATCATTTAACCTTTTATGATTGCGTATCTCCGGAAGTTCAGAACAGTATATTCAAAACAGGTCGGGTGATAGATGGACAATTGAGAACATCTCATTTGGACATTTATCAGAGAGCAAGTTACTGATTTGAAGAAGGGAGAACACTTGAATGGCGAAAGACGATGTAATTGAAGTGGAAGGTACTGTAGCAGAAACTTTGCCAAATGCAATGTTCAAAGTTGAACTAGAGAATGGTCATACAGTTTTGGCTCATGTATCAGGAAAAATCCGTATGCACTTCATTCGCATTTTACCTGGAGACAAAGTTACGGTAGAATTATCTCCATATGACTTAACTCGTGGTAGAATTACGTACCGTTACAAATAAAGCAACTCCGGAAGAAGGAGGTTGGAAACACATGAAAGTGAGACCATCTGTTAAACCTATCTGTGAAAAATGTAAAGTGATTCGCAGAAAAGGAAAAGTAATGGTGATCTGTGAAAACCCAAAACATAAACAAAAACAAGGCTAATAACAAGGAGGTGCCCAAATCATGGCTCGTATTGCTGGTGTAGATATTCCACGTGATAAGCGTGTTGTCATTTCTTTAACATATGTTTTTGGAATTGGTCGTACGACGGCTCAACAAGTCCTTAAAGAAGCAGGTGTTTCTGAAGACACTCGCGTTCGCGATCTAACTGAAGACGAACTAGGTAAAATCCGTGATATCATTGACAAACTTAAAGTAGAAGGTGACCTTCGTCGTGAAGTTTCACTTAACATTAAACGTCTAATTGAAATCGGAAGCTACCGCGGAATCCGTCATCGTAGAGGACTTCCTGTTCGTGGACAAAACACAAAAAACAACGCGCGTACTCGTAAAGGTCCGCGTCGTACTGTAGCTAACAAGAAAAAATAAGTAAAGGAGGTAGTTAAAGAATGGCTGCTGCTCGTAAACAAAATACGCGTAAACGTCGCGTGAAAAAGAATATTGAAGCTGGAATCGCTCATATCCGTTCCACTTTCAACAACACGATTGTAACGATTACTGATGTTCATGGAAACGCAATTTCTTGGTCAAGTGCTGGTGCATTAGGATTCAGAGGTTCTCGTAAATCTACTCCTTTCGCTGCACAAATGGCTGCTGAAACTGCTGCTAAAGGTTCTATCGAACATGGTCTTAAAACACTTGAAGTAACTGTTAAAGGTCCTGGTTCTGGTCGTGAAGCTGCAATTCGTGCGCTTCAAGCTGCAGGTCTTGAAGTTACTGCAATCAGAGACGTAACTCCAGTTCCTCATAACGGATGCCGTCCACCAAAACGTCGCCGCGTGTAATTTGTTTGTATAGATTTTGTGTCCCTGTCAATAATGGGTTATGATACAGTTATTTATGAGACGAATACACGACTCGTTGCCTGAGCACATACGGGACTAAACAATGAGGAATTTCGGATGGAATCTCATATGATTCTATTCGAGGTTTCGACGTTTTGAAGGAGGGTTTTATTAGATGATCGAAATTGAAAAACCAAAAATCGAAACGGTTGAAATCAGCGACGATGCCAAGTATGGCAAGTTTGTCGTAGAGCCACTTGAGCGTGGATATGGTACCACTTTAGGGAACTCCCTTCGTCGTATCCTTTTATCCTCACTTCCTGGTGCAGCTGTAACATCGATCCAGATAGATGGTGTCTTACACGAATTCTCAACGATCGAAGGCGTGGTTGAAGATGTTACAACGATTATCTTAAACATTAAAAAGCTTGCACTCAAAATCTACTCTGAAGAAGAGAAGACGCTTGAAATTGATGTACAAGATGAAGGAACTGTAACAGCTGCTGATATTACACACGACAGCGATATTGAAATCTTAAATCCAGATCTTCACATCGCAACTCTTGGCAAAAATGCGAGCTTCCGTGTTCGTTTGACTGCACAAAGAGGTCGCGGGTATAATCCTGCTGATGCAAACAAAAGAGACGATCAGCCTATCGGCGTGATTCCGATCGACTCAATCTATACACCTGTATCTCGTGTAAC
This sequence comes from Bacillus sp. FSL W8-0183, assembly GCF_038006825.1. Classification (NCBI taxonomy): domain Bacteria; kingdom Bacillati; phylum Bacillota; class Bacilli; order Caryophanales; family Bacillaceae; genus Bacillus; species Bacillus sp. FSL W8-0183. Next base: position 162,664 of record NZ_JBBOVY010000001.1, read on the forward strand.
TTATCAAGTGGAGAACACCCGTGTTGGGCAAATCACAAACTATGATAAATTAACACTAGATGTATGGACTGATGGAAGCACAGGACCGAAAGAAGCGATCGCTCTAGGTTCTAAGATTTTAACTGAACACCTAAATATTTTCGTTGGGTTAACTGACGAAGCTCAGCATGCAGAAATCATGGTTGAAAAAGAAGAAGACCAAAAAGAAAAAGTGCTTGAAATGACAATTGAAGAGCTTGATCTTTCTGTTCGTTCTTACAACTGTTTGAAGCGTGCGGGTATTAACACTGTTCAAGAGCTTGCTAACAAGACAGAAGAGGATATGATGAAAGTTCGTAACCTTGGACGTAAATCTCTTGAAGAAGTGAAAGCGAAACTAGAAGAACTTGGACTGGGTCTTCGTAAAGACGATTGACTAGTTTCATTGTGAACTAGGATTTTCGTGTGTTTTTTATTCATACAGCATCTCTAATTAAGGAGGGGACATCACATGGCATACAGAAAGCTAGGACGCACTAGTGCACAACGTAAAGCAATGCTTCGTGACCTAACGACTGATTTGATCATCAACGAACGCATCGAAACAACTGAAACACGTGCGAAAGAACTTCGCTCTGTAGTTGAAAAAATGATCACTCTTGGCAAACGCGGAGATCTTCATGCTCGCCGTCAAGCTGCAGCTTACATTCGTAACGAAGTAGCTAACGCTGAAACAAACCAAGATGCACTTCAAAAATTATTCGCTGACGTTGCAACTCGCTACGAAGATCGCCAAGGTGGATACACTCGTATCATGAAGCTTGGACCTCGTCGCGGCGATGGCGCACCAATGGCTGTCATTGAATTAGTTTAATCACATATCGTGTATCTAAGAAAGGGCGGGACAGTTCATAACTGGATCTATGCCCTTTTTTAGATACTACGGCTTTTTATCAATAGGCAAAGTAGAGGTTGAGCTGAGAGGAGGTCCGGTAGAGATGGAGAAGACATTAATTGACGTAAAAGACATTGTATTTCGTTATCACAAAGATGCGGACAAGCCCGCTTTAGACCAAGTGTCATTGCATGTGAATCAAAATGAATGGCTTGCCATTGTTGGCCACAACGGTTCAGGTAAATCCACACTTGCCCGAGTACTGAATGGGCTCATTTTACCGGATGCAGGAACGGTCAAGGTTGGTGAGATTGAGCTGAAAGAAGAAAGTGTTTGGGATATTCGCAAAAAGGTCGGCATGGTCTTTCAAAACCCAGACAACCAATTCGTTGGCTCAACGGTTCGTGATGATGTGGCTTTTGGTTTAGAAAATAACGGGGTTGAGCGGGAATTGATGATAGAGCGTGTAGATTGGGCTGTCAAACAGGTCAATATGCAGGAGTTTCTTGATCAAGAGCCGCACCATCTATCAGGCGGGCAAAAGCAGAGAGTAGCAATCGCAGGTGTACTTGCCGCAAGCCCTGACATCATGATCTTGGATGAAGCAACATCAATGCTTGATCCGATTGGCCGTGAAGAAGTGTTAGAAACCGTCAGACTGCTGAAGGAACAAGGAACGGTCACGGTCATTTCCATCACACATGATTTAGACGAGGCTGCGAAGGCAGACCGCGTTATTGTGATGAATGGCGGGAAGAAATTTGCCGAGGGAACACCAGAGGAAGTATTTGAACTAGATGAACAGCTGGTTCAGATTGGACTTGATCTGCCATTTTCCTACCGGTTGAGTAAGCAATTGAAGCAGCAAGGTGTGCCGCTTGCAAATGCCCATTTGACACAAGAAGGATTGGTGAAAGAGCTATGGACATTACGATCAAAGAATTAGAGCATCGTTATCAAATGAAAACGCCGTTTGAGCGTCTCGCTTTGTATGATGTCAATGCTTCTATCAAAGAAGGCAGCTATGTGGCTATCATCGGTCATACGGGTTCTGGCAAGTCGACGTTGCTACAGCACTTAAATGGACTGCTCAAACCAACAAAGGGGAGCATTGCGCTTGGAAATACGGTCTTACAAGCCAATAAAAAACAGAAGGATATGAAACCCCTTCGAAAAAAGGTCGGCATCGTGTTTCAGTTTCCTGAACATCAGCTCTTTGAGGAGACGATTCTAAAGGATATCTGCTTTGGTCCGATGAATTTCGGCGTTCCAAAAGAAAAGGCAGAAGCCAAGGCTAAAGAGATGCTGAAGCTTGTAGGCCTTCCTGAATCCTTGTTATCTCGATCACCCTTTGAATTAAGCGGTGGTCAAATGAGACGTGTGGCGATTGCAGGTGTTCTAGCGATGGAGCCAGAAGTGCTTGTGCTTGATGAGCCGACTGCGGGATTAGATCCACGCGGACGTAAAGAAATCATGGACATGTTCTATGAGCTTCATCAAAAAGCCAACCTGACGACGATCCTTGTGACACACAGTATGGAAGATGCCGCTCATTATGCGGATCAAATGATTGTGATGCACAAAGGAACAGTAAAGGCGACAGGTACGCCGAGGGAGCTATTTGCCAATCGTACTGACATGTCTTCTTTCGGACTGGACCTCCCGGAAACGATCAAATTCCAGCAGGCTGTCGAAGAAAAGCTAGGGATGACGTTTCCAAGACCGCTTCTGACCATGGATGAAATGGCAGAAGCCTTAACAGCTTTATATCAGGAGGACACGACATCATGATGGATAGTATGATTATCGGCAAATATGTGCCAGGTACATCCTTTGTCCATCGTCTTGATCCAAGGACAAAGCTGTTATCAATTTTCTTTTTTGTCTTTATTGTCTTTTTTGCGAATAACTATATCACTTACGGGCTTTTAGGGGTCTTTACGATCCTTGTGGTGATGGTGTCTCAGGTGCCGCTGTACTTTATTCTCAAAGGAATGAAACCCATCCTTTGGATTGTTCTGTTTACCTTTATCCTGCATATCTTCATGACAAAGGATGGCGCTTTGCTCTTTCACTTTGGTTTTCTGAATATTTATGAAGAAGGTCTAAAACAGGGGATTTTCATTTCACTCCGTTTTGTCTATCTCATCATGATGACAACACTTCTGACGTTGACCACAACGCCTATTGAAGTGACAGACGGTATGGAGAAGCTGCTGCATCCTTTCCGTAAAATCAAGCTACCTGTTCATGAGCTTGCTCTTATGATGTCTATCTCTCTTCGATTTATTCCGACTTTACTCGAAGAAACAGACAAAATCATGAAAGCCCAAATGGCAAGAGGTGTTGATTTTACAAGCGGACCCGTGAAAGATCGTTTAAAAGCGATTGTTCCGTTGCTTGTCCCGCTTTTCGTCAGTGCGTTTAAGCGTGCGGAGGAATTGGCGACCGCTATGGAAGCGAGAGGCTACCGCGGGGGAGAAGGGCGTACGAAATACCGTCAGCTTGTCTGGGGAATGAAAGACACGTTCACGCTGCTTCTATTCATCCTGTTAACAGCACTCCTTGTGCTGCTTAGAAATTAGGTGATGCCTAGATGAAAGTAAAATGTACCGTATCATACGATGGGACACATTTTAAAGGGTATCAAGTGCAACCAGGACAGCGTACTGTACAAACGGAGATTGAATCTGCTCTTGCTAGAATGCATAAACAAGATGAACTGATTCCGATTGTGGCTTCTGGCCGGACAGACAGTGGCGTTCACGCAAAGGGGCAGGTCATCCATTTTGACACCCCGCTTGCCATCCCGATGGAAAGATGGCCTTTTGCCCTCAATAGTCTCCTGCCTGATGACATCAGAGTTCTAAAGGCTGAGGAAGTGGATGAATCGTTTCATGCACGTTTTAGTGTCGTTTCGAAGGAGTACCGTTATAAGGTCTCAACGGAAACGCACCAGAATGTGTTCACGAGACAGTATGCCTGCCACTTTCCTTACCGGCTGGATGCAGACAAAATGAGAGAAGCTGCTGGGCACCTCATTGGCATACACGATTTCACAAGCTTTTGTGCGGCCAATACAGAGGTTCAAGACAAGGTGAGAGAGATTTACACCCTTGAGTGGAAAAACGTCTCAGGCGGGCTTGAAATGCGTGTGAGAGGGAATGGTTTTTTATATAACATGGTGCGAATTATAGCCGGCACGTTACTTGAAATTGGTTCTGGTAAATTTCACCCTGAGGAGATAAAAGCCATGCTTGCCGCCCGAAATCGCGAAGCGGCAGGCAAGACTGCGCCCAGTCACGGACTGTATTTATGGGAAGTTTTCTATGACAACTAAACCAGGTGTAACATGTTCTTGACACAGGAAGCAGAAAGTTATAAGATATCATATGGTATGTATTTCAACCCCACAAATAAGCCCCGGAAGACTTATCTGTGTTTTGAAATAGAACGTAGCATTTGATTCAGGAAAATTCATTGATTTATTTAGGAGGGAAACTCATGCGTACAACACCAATGGCGAACGCAAGCACAATTGAGCGCAAATGGCTAGTGGTTGATGCGGCAGGCAAGACTCTAGGTCGTCTTTCTACTGAAGTAGCATCACTTTTGCGCGGTAAGCACAAACCAACTTATACACCACACGTTGATACAGGTGATCACGTGATCATCATCAATGCTGAGAAAATCGAATTAACTGGTAAGAAATTGACGGACAAAATTTACTACCGTCATACGATGCACCCAGGTGGTTTGAAACAAAGAACTGCTCTTGAGATGCGTACAAACTACCCTGAAAAAATGTTGGAGCTTGCTATCAAAGGTATGCTTCCAAAGGGTCCACTAGGTCGTCAAATGTTCAAAAAATTAAATGTGTACCGTGGTTCTGAGCATCCACATCAAGCACAACAACCTGAAGTTTACGAACTTCGCGGTTAATTATAAGGGAGGTTAACAATTTGGCACAGGTTCAATATTACGGTACAGGTCGTCGTAAAAGTTCTGTAGCGCGCGTTCGCTTAGTTCCAGGTGAAGGCCGTATCGTCGTTAATAATCGTGAAATTACTGAATACATTCCATTCGCTGCTTTAATCGAAGACGTGAAACAGCCTTTGAACATCACAGAAACAGCTAACAGCTACGATGTTCTTGTAAATGTTCACGGTGGTGGATTCTCTGGTCAAGCTGGAGCAATTCGTCACGGTATCTCTCGTGCTCTTCTAGAAGTAGACCCTGAGTACCGTACACCACTTAAACGTGCTGGACTTCTTACTCGTGACTCTCGTATGAAAGAGCGTAAGAAATACGGTCTTAAAGGCGCACGTCGCGCACCTCAGTTCTCAAAACGTTAATCAATTTTATATTGTATGGACGTTTTACAAAGGTTTGTACAGACAAACCCTATTTAAAAGCATCAGCATCCTGCTGGTGCTTTTTTTCTGGCATTGATTCCAGATAAATGTTCTGTGTGATTTAAATATTTATGTCCGAATCGTTTGGATACTTATGCAATATCTATGTCTTGAGAAAATAGAAATGATGCATGAATATCTCTTAAACCGTGATACGTTGTTTTATTAATATCTAATTTCTTCAATGTCTCCGCTAATTTTAGATGGTTTATTATTGGAGGGATATCAAGAAATGTTAACGATTAAAATTTTAATAAGTATTTAAAGATTTTAGAGTATAAAAGATGAAGTTGATTAATTTCCCCATATGAAAGTGGGGGTAACAAATCGCCCCATTCAATTGAATGGGGCGATTTTAGCTGCAAGTAATGAAGGAGGTTTTAGAGCTTAAACTTTAAAATCAGTTCAGCAGCTTTTAAGCGAATTGAATGATCTTCGCTATTTAATAATTCTTTAATAACCCCAATGGCATTCGCTTCTAGTGCTGTGGCTTCTGTAATTGTCCCATTGATTAGTTGTTCGATTAAATGGGCATGTTTAGTTAAATCAGCAACAGCTCCCGGATATCTTAGTGAGCCTCTTAACTCGTCAGGTAAGTCTGAGCGGAGAATGGATTGTTTATTTAACAGCCACTTTACTTTACGTTGATGAGGGTAGCCTAACCCTTCTATGTTTTTATCGACAGTTTTGTCGTAGATATAGTCTGATTCAACCTCTGCAAAATAGATATCCTTTTTATTTGTAGAAGGAACGACTACTACGTCTCCAACTTTCATTCCCTTTACTAAAGAATGTAGATTACCGATTCCTTCTTCCATATCATTCTTACTTAAAATGGTACGCATATCGTTAAAACTAAAGTTAGATAAATCTTCACCTACAGGATAGCCCACTGCAATAAAATCATTTTTTAAAAAATTTTCAAGGTGATCTGTGCCATGTGGTAAGGGTCTTAATAGCCAATAATGTTTATTCATATATATCACTCCTGTTAAATTTGTTATCACATGTGATGAACATATTTAAACACATATTCGTCACATGTGTCAATAAAGATTTATTGTGGATGTTTTACAAAGGTTTGTTATAGACAAACCATATTACAAAAAGCATTAGCATTTGCTGGTGCTTTAGTAAGTGGATAGACCATGACTAGCATCTTTCTCTTGAATACGTATAAAATATGAGTATAGAAGTTTTCTGTTTAAAAGATGGAGGGTGTCATATGAATCTAACAACAGAAAGATGTCTCATTCGACCGTTTATTGAGGATGATTGGCAGGATGTCTATGCATATACATCTGATCCGGTGGTGATGAAGTATATGCCAGAAGGTGTTTTTTCTAAAGAAGAGGCGCAGGAATTTGTCAAAAATAATCGTCTTAAGATGGGCAAGAATTTTGCTGTTCTATTAAAAGAAGATCATACATGCATTGGGCATATCGTGTTTCATCCTTACTTTGGTGAGCACACATATGAAATTGGCTGGGTCTTCAATTCTGCATATCAAAACAAAGGCTTTGCTTCTGAAGCGGCTTTTGCTGTCCTACATCATGGTTTTCACACAATGAATTTACATCGAATCATTGCCACTTGTCAGCCTGAAAATGTGCCGTCATGGAGAGTGATGGAGAAAATGGGGATGAGGAGAGAGGGCTATTTTAAAAAATGTATACCACAAGGAAATGAGTGGTGGGATGAGTTTTATTATGCCATCTTACGAGAGGAATGGAAAACTTGATAAGTTTTCATGATATGAAGTAATTCGTCATTCCAAATATCCCTTGGCTTTCTCTATTGATATAATCAGGTCAAATAAGTAGAAGAGGGGCGCGGGCATGAGGATCTTTGATGCACATTTTCATATCATTGATTTTGATTTTCCGATTCAAGAAAACCAAGGATATACACCGCCGAGTTATGTGGTGAATGATTATAGGAGAGAGACGGCTGATTTAGGGATTGTAGGTGGAGCGATTGTATCAGGGTCATTTCAGGGCTTTGATCAAGGCTATTTGTTGAAATCACTAGATGAAATGGGACCGGCTTTTTGCGGTGTGACTCAATTACCTTTTACAGCAAATGATGATGAGATTGTTCAATTGAATCAACAAGGGGTAAAGGCTTTACGTTTTAATGTGAAGCGGGGCGGTTCGGAGGATATTTCAAAGCTCGACTATTTTGCGAGAAGGGTGTATGAGCTGGCTGGGTGGCATAGTGAGATTTACATAGACGCTAAGCATCTCCCTGACATCTCATCAACGCTTGAACAGCTGCCGGCCGTTTCGATTGATCATTTAGGCTTATCGGAAGAAGGTTTGCCGCATTTGCTCAAGCTGGTTGATAAAGGGGTTCGTGTGAAAGCGACTGGCTTTGGGCGTGTTGATTTAAAGGTCGAACATGCATTGACGTCTATTTATCAAACGAATCCTGATGCACTGATGTTTGGTACAGATCTTCCCTCTACAAGGGCGAAACGGCCATTTGAATACGGTGATGTTGAATTGATTCAACAGATGTTTGATGAGGAAGCGGCGGATAAAATTTTATATGAGAACGCTATCAATTGGTATTTTGGCAAATGAATAAAGGCTTCCATTCCGTGATAGGAGGTGTGTTCATTGAATCTGAATCAATTGACGTTTAGAGAAGCCGTCCAAGGAGACCTCGACAACATCGTTTTGATGCTTTCAGATGACAAATTAGGCCAAAAGAGAGAACGCTACACTCGTCCATTATTAGAAAGCTACCTCAATGCCTTTCATTTGATCGAAGCGGATCCCAATATTGAACTAATCGTCGCTTGTGATCGGGAAGAGGTAGTCGGTGTTCTCCAATTAACAATGACTCCATTTCTAACGTATCAAGGAGGATGGAGAGCTTCAATAGAAGGAGTTCGTACAGCCTCGACTCATAGAGGAAGAGGAATTGGCACATTGTTGATCAAACGGGCTATTCAACGCTCAAGTGACCGCGGGTGTCATATGATTCAACTGACAACTGACAAACAGAGGCCAGAAGCACGCCGTCTTTACGAAAAGTTGGGATTTGAAGCTGCGCATGATGGAATGAAACTGCATCTTCTTCGTAAATAAACACACCAAGAAGCAAAGGTATTCACTGCTCTTTGCTTTTTTGTGCCTTTGTTTCAAATATTTGTTATATTGGAGACGAGAATCTATAGTGGTTTGGAAAGGAGAAACATTTGAAGAAAACAAAAGAGGATCTTTTGGCATTTGTCACGAAAAACAAAAAGGACGTAGCAGTAACAATTATTGAAAATGAAGATGTGGTATTAGATTGGAATGGTGATCAAAAAACACCACTTGCAAGTACGATGAAATTAATGGTTTTGTTTCATTTTGTTAAAGCTGTATCCAGCGATGAAATCAAGTTAGATGAAAAAGTGACATTGTCTGATATAGAGCGGTTTTATATTGATAGAACCGATGGCGGTGCTCACACATACTGGCTGGAGGTCAATGATTTTTCTGAGCATGCAACTTTATTAGCTGTGGCCAAAGGGATGATGCAATTCAGTTCGAATGCTTGTACTGATTATTTGATTGACCTGCTGGGCTTAGAGAAGATCAATAATCAGATGAAACAAGCAGGTCTTACAGAACATGATGAACTCATGCCACTGACACCCAAGGTGTTGTGGCCAGCCTATGTATCTGATCATGAGCAGGATGCATTAAAGCAAATAAGCGATGTAACTGATGAACAATACAAATCTCTGATGATTGAGATTTTTCATATCATGAAAAATGACCCGGAGCATAAAAAGGCGTTAGAAGAAAAATTGATGAAAAAGAACTTGTTAAGCTTGCGTATTCAATCTTTACTGACGCAAAAGATGACAAGGTCTACAACGAATCAATATGCACATTTTATGAAACGTCTACAGGATGAGCTGTTAACAACAGAAGAAAAGCGTCTTTTTAGCCAAATTGTGCTGGGAGAAACATTGAAGACGGAAACAGATCAATATATTTGGTATAAAGGGGGATCGACGTTGTTTGTTGTCACTGCTGCCTTATATCGAAAAACGGATACATCAACTATATCGATTTCTCTATTCATCAATGGCCTGAAAGCGGAGAATTTTCACTGGATGGGGGAAGTGTTCGATGAATTTATACTTACCGTAGTAGCAGATCAAAACTTTCGACAACGATTGATTCAAGCTTTTACTACATAATTATCAAAAAACAGAGATAATTATCAAAAAACAGAGGGTGACGCCCCTCTGTTTTTATTATTTCTTGATGGGAAACGTTTTGTATACATCTTGACGTTTATCTTTTGACTTCACAACTCCATCAACCAGTTCCTTTTGCCAAAGCGCTGTATCGTCTTTGTACACTTTAAAAGAGTGAGGCAGCTTTTTTTCTAGCTGTTTTCTTTTAAACGTGACGGATGGCTCGTCTTTAGCGTTCATCTTGAGTGTCACTTGCTCCACATTATCGATAAGAATAAAAAGTGCCAATGCATTATATAAGTAGTTTTTTTCAATGGTATTCTTCTTATCAAACCAAAATGAATCAAATTGTTCTTCTGTATCATTGGTATTTTCTTTCACGCCGTATGTCACTTTTAGCGCTTTTTCATCTACGATTTCATACTCGCGAATCACGTTACCTGGAAGATCTGATAAAATAGCGCCGACTGCTCCGTTGTCTCCAATATAAGAATTTTTGTGCTTAGAAAGCTGTTTTAAAGAAATGTCTTCTATTCCTTTGATGTCACTCTCTTTCTCGCTGGCTTGACTACTGCAAGCGGATAGAATGGCTGTCATTAGTAGTAGGATATACATCCACTTTTTCATTTATTTTGCCCCTTTATCATTCTTTCTATATAAAAACCCATTTTATCACAAGATCCCATTTAAACCACTTATTTCATCATTTCCATTTACTGAACTGCATGTTTTGTTCAAACCAACGAACAATACAAAGAAAAAAGGAGTTCAGTCCATGGCAGAAGTTCTTTCATTTTATCAATTGAAAACAAAACGAGATGTCACGCTTGAAAAGAAACTGTTGCGTACATTGTCTCTTCAACAGGTGACGGTCGCTTCCGAGAAATTCACGAGGAAGCTGTTCCCATTTGCAGATGATCCAGCTGGGATTATGAGTGATGGCTGTATTGATTTCGCCATTGAGGCTTTTTTAGCAGGTGGGAGATACGGTGAGGCTAGTAAGTATGGTGAATCATTCGATGATATAAAAAAGCGGTCAGTTCATGAAGAAGATGAGCTGGTTGAGGAGCTAGCAGGGTGTTTGCAATCGTGGGGGAATATGTTCCGAATGGAGCGTAAGATGTCGTGTCTGTATCCATTTGCGAAGGAATTTTTAAGTAAGTGGTGGCAGGAAGGCTTTCGGGAATCAGAAAAAAGGCATAAGCTTCGCCTGCACTAAGCATATTTCCAGCCCTTGTCCCATATCTATAAAATAATGGTGTATGGGAGGGACAGGGATGAAAAGAAAGCTGAAATGGACAGGGTTTTTAATCGGGTTTATTGTCCTCTTATTCTTATTCAGATTTCAGTTTCTAAATGATGATTCGTGGAAATCGTGGAACTTGCCTTTGAGCGGCAAGATCATCTATTTAGATCCGGGTCACGGCGGTCCAGATGGTGGTGCTGTTGGCGGCGAGTTGCTCGAAAAAGAGATTGCACTGGATGTGTCCATGAAGATAAGAGACTATTTGCAGGAGCAGGGAGCGCTTGTTCTCATGACCCGGGAGGATGACACTGATTTATCATCAAAGAATACAAAGGGTTATGCCCGAAAGAAAGCGGAGGATTTGAGAAACCGTGTGAAAGTCATCAATGAATCTGAAGCGGATCTCTATTTAAGCATTCATTTAAATGCGATTCCATCGAACAAATGGAGCGGAGCACAGACGTTCTTTTACGGAAAGTATGAAGAGAATGAAAAAGCAGCGAAGTTCATTCAAGATGAATTGCGAAACAACCTTGAAAACACAGATCGCAAGGCGAAGCGAATCAACGGGATTTATTTAATGCAAAATGTCACGAAGCCAGGAGCGCTTGTCGAAATCGGATTTTTATCGAATCCAAAAGAGGCTGGTCAGCTGGCGACTCCTAAATATCAGGATCAAATTGCTGCTTCGATTTATAAAGGCATTTTAAGATATTTAACAGAGCAAAAAGAGCCGCCTGAATAAGGGGCTTTTTCCTGTTTATCGCAGGCAAAGAGGACAGACATTGTAAGGATATGTATGATATACTTGGATTGTAAACGAATTCAATAAAGGGTGAGGTTCTGCTATGATCGGACAAGATGATGTGAGAAAACTAGTTGGGAAGATGGACGAACCTTTCCTTCATATACCGCTTGGTGAGCTGGATGCCATCAAGGAAATCAGCCTAAAGCCTGAAAAAGAGCATGTGAGCTTAAAAGTGGCGATTGCCAAAACAGGCACTGCTGAGCAGATGAAGCTGCAGCAAGACATCGTACAAGCTTTAAAAGCAGCCGGCGCGAACACTGTAGGACTTCGTTTTGAAGAACTGCCTCAAGAAACGCTTGAAAAGTTTATGCCGTCACAGGATGAGGAAGAAAATTTGCTCAACTCTAAAAATCCACCTGTGTTCTTAGCGATTGCGAGTGGAAAAGGAGGAGTTGGGAAATCAACTGTTTCCGTTAACCTGGCTGTGGCACTGGCTCGTCTAGGGAAAAAAGTGGGACTGATCGATGCTGATATTTACGGCTTTAGCGTACCGGATATGATGGGAATCACCTTCAGACCGACAGTTAAAGGGGAAAAAATTATTCCTGTGGAACGCTTTGGCGTCAAAGTGATTTCAATGGGCTTTTTTGTTGAAGAAAACGCACCGGTCATTTGGAGAGGACCGATGCTTGGTAAAATGCTAAATAACTTCTTCCACGAAGTAGAGTGGGGAGAATTAGATTACTTACTATTAGACCTTCCGCCTGGAACAGGTGATGTGGCACTTGATATTCATACGATGCTTCCGAGCTGTAAAGAAATCATTGTGACGACACCGCATCCAACAGCGGCTTTCGTTGCTGCTAGAGCAGGCGCAATGGCACTGCAAACAGATCACGAGGTGCTAGGGGTCGTTGAGAATATGAGTTACTATGAAAGCAAAAAAACAGGTGAGAAGGAATATGTCTTTGGAAAGGGCGGCGGGGACAAGCTGGCGGAGGAGCTGCGTGTATCAGTTCTTGGTCAAATCCCTTTAAGACAGCCTGATTGGAATGAGGACGATTTTGCACCTTCTGTCTATGATGCGAGTCATCCGACAGGGGAAGTGTATCAACACATTGCCAATAAAGTCATAGAACAATTAACAGTGAAAGCATAATGAAAGCCCGAGTGGACCTTGTGCCACTCGGGTGATGTTTAACTGCCGCTTCCTTGTGAACCGGAATCATTGCTGCTTTCAGAGACTGCTTTTTTTAGCTCATCTTCGAACTTCTTCTTATAGAGAGGGCTGCTCAATGTTTCTGTGATGACTTTTTCTAAGTGCTTTCGGAACTCTTTGCTTTTGACCAGTTCACCGTATTTCTTTTCCATTTCAGGATCCTTGAGAATATCCATCATCATTTGTTGATAGTCAGGGTCCTTCATCAATTGTTTTAACATCTTTTCATGCTGTTGCTGCATGGATTTTGCGAAAGTCTCGGCAAATTTAGAATCCTCAAAGACCTTCTTCCAGAACTCTTTGCCTTTATCAGAAGTCAGTGTTTTCTCTATTGTTTTTTTCACAGTTTGTTCATCCATTACCAAAGCTTCATTCATTGCCTCGTCATTTAATAACTGTTGAATGGCCTTTTTACCGTCATCTGTTTTCAAAATATCGACGACCATTTTTTTCGTTTCGTCATAGTCCATATTAGATGAGGATTGGGTTTTGGGAGCACAAGCTGTTAGAGATAAAAGAAGAAAACAGCTCATTATACGCAAGATGCCTTTTGACATACTGTGGCTCCTTTCGTTACATGTCTTACTTTTAATATGAATGTTTCACATGAATTTATACATAACAAAAATAGGGGTTGGGTCATTTCAATGAAAAGTCGGGATTTAGTTCGTTTTTTCTTCTCTGTGCTGGCGGTTGGAGCGGTCATTACAAGCGTGGTAGGTTTTGCGCTGGAGTGGGGGAAATATCAGAAGCTGTTTGTATCGTTTGAGATTTTAGAGATTGCGTCTGTGTTATTTTGGTTTATTGGTGTGGGGATGATCTTTAGTGTAATCAGTCAGATGGGGTTTGTTGTCTTTTTGACAGTGCACCGGTTTGCGCTGGAGATTTTCAGGTCGCATTCTTTATGGAATACCATTCAGTTATTTCTTGTGATTTTCGTGCTGTTTGATTTAGCTTATTTGCGGTTTTTGTTTTTCGGGGAGAATGAATCATTTCTTCCATACTTGTGGCTGCCTGTTTTTATCGGTGTGTTTGCATTGATCGTGTCTTATTTTAAACAGCAGCAGTCCTCTAAGAAAACATTTATTTCTGCAATGTTTCTCATGGTCGTGATCACGTCGTTAGAATGGTTTCCGGCGCTTAGAGTCAATGAAGAGGACTGGCTGTATTTAATGCTATTCCCGCTATTAGGTTGTAATGCGTTTCAGTTATTAGCTATGCCGCGGTTTTCAAAAGCAAAAGCTATTTAACCTCAGTTGACTTTGTTTTTGTATTAGAGATAAGCTCGCCAACCGTGACGTTTCTTAAATTCTTGTCTTTTAAGTGTTTTAAAATGGCTGGTAAGGCTTGAGCGGTTTGGGTGGCTGAATCTGAGGCGTGAAGGAGAATGATGTCTCCGCTTTTCATTCGATCATTTACATTATGAACAATCTGGTCGACGCCCGGGTTCAGCCAATCTTGAGAATTGATGCTGTAATGGACAACGGTATAGCCATACTGTGTTGCAATTTTCAATACCGTTTCATTAAATTGCCCAGTTGGCGGTCTTAATAATTGAATGTCTTCCAGTCCAAGCTTTTGGAATGTATTTTGTGCACGGACAAGATCTCGCTTAATTTCGTTATCTTCAAGCTGGCTATAATTTTTATATGCATAGCCAAGGCTGCCGATTTGATGGCCGTCTTCTTTAATCCTTTTCACAATATCCGGGTGACGCTCAGCCCAAGAAGCAGACAGAAAGAAAGTGGCGTTCTTTATATCGTACTCTCGGAGGACATTTAAAATAGGAACAGCCTTCTCGTCTCCCCAGCCAATATTAAACGTAAGGGATGCGTGTTTTGATGAGGTCTCTCCTTTATAAATTGCTCGGGGTCCTTGTTCTGTTTTAAATACCGACAGCGGCGGTGCCTTTTGTACATAAAAAAAGGTTGCAGCTGCAAGGGCTGCTACAAGAATAATGACTACTTGCTTCAGCCGTTTAATAGGCAACACATATAATCGACTCAATTCAAACACTCCTGCCTTGTCCAAGATTGTTACTTGATTGTATGCAGGACAAGGGTTTAACATGCACGATAAAACTATTTTAAAAAAAGTTATGAAAAGGCGTTGACCAACAGAATGTTTTCGTGATATATTATTAATCGTCGCTGACACACAGTGACAAACACAAACGCTTCGGGAAATAAACTTGAAAAAAGTTGTTGACATAAGATGAAGCTAAATGTTATATTATTAAAGCCGCTAAGAACGGCGAAGATGATCTTTGAAAACTAAACAAGACAAAACGTACCTGTTAATTCGAGTTTTTATAAAAAATCCTATGATACATCATAGGTAGTCAGTCAAACGCTGACGAAAAACAAAACTTCGGTTTTGTACTTTTTCGGAGAGTTTGATCCTGGCTCAGGACGAACGCTGGCGGCGTGCCTAATACATGCAAGTCGAGCGGACAGAAGGGAGCTTGCTCCCGGATGTTAGCGGCGGACGGGTGAGTAACACGTGGGTAACCTGCCTGTAAGACTGGGATAACTCCGGGAAACCGGAGCTAATACCGGATAGTTCCTTGAACCGCATGGTTCAAGGATGAAAGACGGTTTCGGCTGTCACTTACAGATGGACCCGCGGCGCATTAGCTAGTTGGTGAGGTAACGGCTCACCAAGGCGACGATGCGTAGCCGACCTGAGAGGGTGATCGGCCACACTGGGACTGAGACACGGCCCAGACTCCTACGGGAGGCAGCAGTAGGGAATCTTCCGCAATGGACGAAAGTCTGACGGAGCAACGCCGCGTGAGTGATGAAGGTTTTCGGATCGTAAAGCTCTGTTGTTAGGGAAGAACAAGTGCAAGAGTAACTGCTTGCACCTTGACGGTACCTAACCAGAAAGCCACGGCTAACTACGTGCCAGCAGCCGCGGTAATACGTAGGTGGCAAGCGTTGTCCGGAATTATTGGGCGTAAAGGGCTCGCAGGCGGTTTCTTAAGTCTGATGTGAAAGCCCCCGGCTCAACCGGGGAGGGTCATTGGAAACTGGGAAACTTGAGTGCAGAAGAGGAGAGTGGAATTCCACGTGTAGCGGTGAAATGCGTAGAGATGTGGAGGAACACCAGTGGCGAAGGCGACTCTCTGGTCTGTAACTGACGCTGAGGAGCGAAAGCGTGGGGAGCGAACAGGATTAGATACCCTGGTAGTCCACGCCGTAAACGATGAGTGCTAAGTGTTAGGGGGTTTCCGCCCCTTAGTGCTGCAGCTAACGCATTAAGCACTCCGCCTGGGGAGTACGGTCGCAAGACTGAAACTCAAAGGAATTGACGGGGGCCCGCACAAGCGGTGGAGCATGTGGTTTAATTCGAAGCAACGCGAAGAACCTTACCAGGTCTTGACATCCTCTGACAACCCTAGAGATAGGGCTTTCCCTTCGGGGACAGAGTGACAGGTGGTGCATGGTTGTCGTCAGCTCGTGTCGTGAGATGTTGGGTTAAGTCCCGCAACGAGCGCAACCCTTGATCTTAGTTGCCAGCATTCAGTTGGGCACTCTAAGGTGACTGCCGGTGACAAACCGGAGGAAGGTGGGGATGACGTCAAATCATCATGCCCCTTATGACCTGGGCTACACACGTGCTACAATGGACAGAACAAAGGGCTGCGAGACCGCAAGGTTTAGCCAATCCCACAAATCTGTTCTCAGTTCGGATCGCAGTCTGCAACTCGACTGCGTGAAGCTGGAATCGCTAGTAATCGCGGATCAGCATGCCGCGGTGAATACGTTCCCGGGCCTTGTACACACCGCCCGTCACACCACGAGAGTTTGCAACACCCGAAGTCGGTGAGGTAACCTTTATGGAGCCAGCCGCCGAAGGTGGGGCAGATGATTGGGGTGAAGTCGTAACAAGGTAGCCGTATCGGAAGGTGCGGCTGGATCACCTCCTTTCTAAGGATATATGGAGCAGTGTGCGTTTTCGTCTTGTTTAGTTTTGAAGGATCATTCCTTCAAACATGTCTCTAGCGAGACAGGATTGTTCTTTGAAAACTAGATAACAATAAGTAATACATTCACATTGAATGCAATGCAAAGTTCATCACACATAGTGATTCTTTCTAAAGTAAGAAATGGTTAAGTTAGAAAGGGCGCACGGTGGATGCCTTGGCACTAGGAGCCGATGAAGGACGGGACGAACACCGATATGCTTCGGGGAGCTGTAAGCAAGCTTTGATCCGGAGATTTCCGAATGGGGAAACCCACTGCTCGTAATGGAGTAGTATCCATACTTGAATACATAGAGTATGAGAAGGCATACCCGGGGAACTGAAACATCTAAGTACCCGGAGGAAGAGAAAGCAAATGCGATTCCCTGAGTAGCGGCGAGCGAAACGGGAACAGCCCAAACCAAGAGGCTTGCCTCTTGGGGTTGTAGGACACTCTATACGGAGTTACAAAGGAACGATATAAGCGAAGAGGTCTGGAAAGGCCCGCCAAAGAAGGTAACAGCCCTGTAACTGAAATGTTGTTCTCTCCAGAGTGGATCCTGAGTACGGCGGAACACGTGAAATTCCGTCGGAATCCGGGAGGACCATCTCCCAAGGCTAAATACTCCCTAGTGACCGATAGTGAACCAGTACCGTGAGGGAAAGGTGAAAAGCACCCCGGAAGGGGAGTGAAATAGATCCTGAAACCGTGTGCCTACAAGTAGTCAGAGCCCGTTAACGGGTGATGGCGTGCCTTTTGTAGAATGAACCGGCGAGTTACGATCCCGTGCAAGGTTAAGCAGAAGATGCGGAGCCGCAGCGAAAGCGAGTCTGAATAGGGCGCATGAGTACGTGGTCGTAGACCCGAAACCAGGTGATCTACCCATGTCCAGGGTGAAGTTCAGGTAACACTGAATGGAGGCCCGAACCCACGCACGTTGAAAAGTGCGGGGATGAGGTGTGGGTAGGGGTGAAATGCCAATCGAACCTGGAGATAGCTGGTTCTCTCCGAAATAGCTTTAGGGCTAGCCTCAAGGTAAGAGTCTCGGAGGTAGAGCACTGATTGGACTAGGGGCCCCTACCGGGTTACCGAATTCAGTCAAACTCCGAATGCCGATGACTTATCCTTGGGAGTCAGACTGCGAGTGATAAGATCCGTAGTCGAAAGGGAAACAGCCCAGACCGCCAGCTAAGGTCCCAAAGTATACGTTAAGTGGAAAAGGATGTGGAGTTGCTTAGACAACCAGGATGTTGGCTTAGAAGCAGCCACCATTTAAAGAGTGCGTAATAGCTCACTGGTCGAGTGACTCTGCGCCGAAAATGTACCGGGGCTAAACGTATCACCGAAGCTGCGGACTGTTCTTACGAACAGTGGTAGGAGAGCGTTCTAAGTGCAGTGAAGTCAGACCGGAAGGACTGGTGGAGCGCTTAGAAGTGAGAATGCCGGTATGAGTAGCGAAAGACGGGTGAGAATCCCGTCCACCGAATGCCTAAGGTTTCCTGAGGAAGGCTCGTCCGCTCAGGGTTAGTCGGGACCTAAGCCGAGGCCGAAAGGCGTAGGCGATGGACAACAGGTTGATATTCCTGTACCACCTCCTCACCATTTGAGCAATGGGGGGACGCAGGAGGATAGGGTAAGCGCGGTATTGGATATCCGCGTCCAAGCAGTTAGGCTGGGAAATAGGCAAATCCGTTTCCCGTGAAGGCTGAGCTGTGATGGCGAGCGAAATTTAGTAGCGAAGTTCCTGATTCCACACTGCCAAGAAAAGCCTCTAGCGAGGTGAGAGGTGCCCGTACCGCAAACCGACACAGGTAGGCGAGGAGAGAATCCTAAGGTGATCGAGAGAACTCTCGTTAAGGAACTCGGCAAAATGACCCCGTAACTTCGGGAGAAGGGGTGCTTCTTAGGGTGTTAAAGCCCCGAGAAGCCGCAGTGAATAGGCCCAGGCGACTGTTTAGCAAAAACACAGGTCTCTGCGAAGCCGTAAGGCGAAGTATAGGGGCTGACGCCTGCCCGGTGCTGGAAGGTTAAGAGGAGCGCTTAGCGTAAGCGAAGGTGCGAATTGAAGCCCCAGTAAACGGCGGCCGTAACTATAACGGTCCTAAGGTAGCGAAATTCCTTGTCGGGTAAGTTCCGACCCGCACGAAAGGCGCAACGATCTGGGCACTGTCTCAACGAGAGACTCGGTGAAATTATAGTACCTGTGAAGATGCAGGTTACCCGCGACAGGACGGAAAGACCCCGTGGAGCTTTACTGCAGCCTGATATTGAATGTTGGTACAGCTTGTACAGGATAGGTAGGAGCCTTGGAAACCGGAGCGCTAGCTTCGGTGGAGGCATCGGTGGGATACTACCCTGGCTGTATTGACCTTCTAACCCGCTGCCCTTATCGGGCAGGGAGACAGTGTCAGGTGGGCAGTTTGACTGGGGCGGTCGCCTCCTAAAATGTAACGGAGGCGCCCAAAGGTTCCCTCAGAATGGTTGGAAATCATTCGCAGAGTGTAAAGGCACAAGGGAGCTTGACTGCGAGACCTACAAGTCGAGCAGGGACGAAAGTCGGGCTTAGTGATCCGGTGGTTCCGCATGGAAGGGCCATCGCTCAACGGATAAAAGCTACCCCGGGGATAACAGGCTTATCTCCCCCAAGAGTCCACATCGACGGGGAGGTTTGGCACCTCGATGTCGGCTCATCGCATCCTGGGGCTGTAGTCGGTCCCAAGGGTTGGGCTGTTCGCCCATTAAAGCGGTACGCGAGCTGGGTTCAGAACGTCGTGAGACAGTTCGGTCCCTATCCGTCGCGGGCGCAGGAAATTTGAGAGGAGCTGTCCTTAGTACGAGAGGACCGGGATGGACGCACCGCTGGTGTACCAGTTGTTCTGCCAAGGGCATCGCTGGGTAGCTATGTGCGGACGGGATAAGTGCTGAAAGCATCTAAGCATGAAGCCCCCCTCAAGATGAGATTTCCCATTCCGCAAGGAAGTAAGATCCCTGAAAGATGATCAGGTTGATAGGTCTGAGGTGGAAGCGTGGTGACACGTGGAGCTGACAGATACTAATAGATCGAGGACTTAACCTATATTCTAATGTGAAAAATGAACATTGTTATCTAGTTTTGAGAGAACATTCTCTCCATCAGGTTTGGTGGCGATAGCGAAGAGGTCACACCCGTTCCCATACCGAACACGGAAGTTAAGCTCTTCAGCGCCGATGGTAGTTGGGGGTTTCCCCCTGTGAG
The DNA here is from genome assembly GCF_038006825.1 of Bacillus sp. FSL W8-0183. Classification (NCBI taxonomy): domain Bacteria; kingdom Bacillati; phylum Bacillota; class Bacilli; order Caryophanales; family Bacillaceae; genus Bacillus; species Bacillus sp. FSL W8-0183. The sequence continues at coordinate 182,573 of NZ_JBBOVY010000001.1, forward strand.
AGTAGGACGCCGCCAAGCTTTTTGTTTATATCCTTCCAATGGAAGAAGTTACTTTATCCATTCCGCAGTAGCTCAGTGGTAGAGCTATCGGCTGTTAACCGATCGGTCGTAGGTTCGAGTCCTACCTGCGGAGCCATGCTTCCATAGCTCAGTAGGTAGAGCACTTCCATGGTAAGGAAGAGGTCAGCGGTTCGAGCCCGCTTGGAAGCTTTCCTCTAAATATTGTTCTGACAAGGTTTCTCGATGATGAGAAGGCTTTTTTTTATGTCTTTTTTAATTGCTTGGGGACGCAATGGGGACGCATTATCGAATTTGCAATAAGTTTGATATAGCATCCGCCACCAAGGTGTCTGCTTCTCTGACCGCATGTGTGTAAGTATCAAGAGTTGTTTTAACATTTGCATGTCCCATACGCTGAGAGACCGATTTGATATTAAACCCAGGTATTTTGCCGATTTGATTTATTAACATAGTTGCATGAGTATGGCGCATATCATGCAAACGAATTCTCTTAATATCGTGCCTTTTTGCAAATCGATCCCACCATGTATTTAAAGAAGTAGGATAAAGCGGTTTGCCGCGATCACCACCAAATAGTAAAAGCTTATCTTTATCTCCTGGACAACCTTCCCACAACTCGCCTAACATCAATCTGTTCTTCTTTACTTCTCTTAATAAGATCGCTGCTTCTTTCATTACTTCCGCTGGCAATGAGACGGTGCGATTTGATTTAGATTTAGGCTCTTTAAAGCGGTATCCATACTTTTTAGTATATTGTAGGCTCTCATCAATACGTACTTCATTCGTTTCAAATGAGAGATCACTTTCATCAATTGCAATTAGTTCACCGCGTCTGAAACCACCGGTAAGAGCAAATTTGATGGCTACTCGGTGGAATAAAGATGCTTCCTCATCCAATAATTTAAAAAGGTCTTTGATTTCTTCCTCGGTGTATATGTCGTACTCTTTATATGTTACTTTTGGTCGCTTCACAGCTGCCACAGGATTTTCATTTATCAAACGCCAATCAGCAGCTTTGCCAAAAATATCTCTTAAAATTCTATAACGAGAGTGGACGCTAGAACTTGATGCATCTGGATTTTTCTTAGTGTAATCATCAAGAAAGTTGAGAATATGAATTGGTTGAACCTTCTCAAGCTCCATTTCCCCAAAGTATTCAAGAATTTCCTTGTTAACTATATAGTCGTAAGTTTCAAGTGTTCCCTCATCTAATGACTTAACAGCATATTTTTCTTCCCAATCAGTGAGAAACATTTTAAAAGTTCTTTTTTCAGGTTTTATATAGGCACCTGCCTCATACTCCCTTTTGAATTTATACCATTCATCTTCTAAGTATGCACTTAGCTTTCTTTTTGACTTTAGTATTTTAGGATCTTCAACCTTGATAGGTTTGTATTCTTTTTTTCTATTTCCTTTTGTTCCTACTTCTAAAATAAGACGGAATGACTTTTCTCCTCTTTTTTCGATACTAGGCATAATCTATAGGCTCCTTATTTATTTTCTATTAAATTTAAATTCAAAGGAAATGCTTACTAAGTTCATTTCAAATCTTGTTCTATCACCCAATTGAGAAGCATTTTAGCTTCTTCTCTCGTTATATTGTTGACTCGGCTAGTCAATAATGCCACTGGGTCTTTTAACAGATACTCAATGTGATCTGCTTCAGCACCTTTGGCAAGATAATCTATAGATACATCTAATAAATTGCTGATTCTAATCAGAGTAGCTATATCAGGTTCAGATTTTCCAATTTCATATTTTCCATAACCTTGAGCTGTGATACCCAAAAAACGTGCCATATCACTTTGGGTATATTGTTTTTTTATACGGGCCATTTTCAATCTGCCACCAAAAGACATCATAAAAAACGTCTCACCACCTTAACAGATGTATGTAATCCGGATCACTTCTTCTTACTAGCCATTTACGACATATCTCATTTGCGAGAATTTTTTTTGGTAGTAAAGATTTAAACGATGTTTTGCGAATTCTGGAGTTACCTTAAATATTCTAGAAAGTTGAAAAATAGCACTCTTAGGATCAGAGGATATGTCTATTCGCCTTAACATAAAAGTTGGAATACAAAAATGATATGCAAAATAATTTGCTTGTTTCTCCTGAAACATGTTCCATAATGTTTTGGTTAAATGAAAATCTGTATATTTACTAGATAGCCTTACAATATGGCAGAGCTCATGAGCAAAATCTTGCCATTGTTCTTCTTTTGTTAAGTTTTTATTTAGAAAGATACTATATAACTTATTAATCTCTACATAATGACTTTTGTCGTTTACATAATAAATCCAAATATCAAGACTATTAGCAATCCTATATCGATCCATTTGTGCAGGTTCAGTAATACCTATATTGATAAGGAATGACTCAATCCAATCTTCCAAGTGACTATTAGTGTATTTCAAAACACTTGTCTCCTTTCCAAGAATTAGAACTCAACTGAATTTTTAAGAAACGTATGTTCTGTTTTAGGCTGAAAAGAAAAGCCCCAAAAAAGGGCCAGTTATTGAGTTTTAAAAAAAAGTTTTCCTGTTGTGGAAATACTTTTATAAGCTATTAAAAAATCATCATCTTTTTTTATTTGATTTACAATATAACCTTCCAGTGAACCGCCATTATATACTTCTCCTTTAAATTCTTTTGGTACAACAGTACCAATTTCCTCTGGATAAGGAGAACCATCACTACTAAAAAAGTCAAAGTTAAGAACTGGACTGAATAGTAGAGGTTCATCGTCTGTTTCAGAATCTGTCATCTTCACTTTGACTTTCACAAGTGCCCATTCAAATCCTTTTTTAGGTGTTGAAACTGTACTGTTTCTTTTATATAACTTTTCATATGCTTTATCTCCTCGGATAACCTTTTCAATACTCATTTTTAATTCAGCGGTGTATTCGTTATCTGGAGTGTTTATATAATCATTAAAATATATTGGTTCTTGAAGAGGCATAGGAGCTGTTCTTGTTCCATCCGCTTCTTTTTTATCTTCTTTCTTTGGTGATGAATCACTAGACTTCTGTTTTTCACTCTTTTCATCCACATTAGAACCTTGTGAATTACAAGCTGTTAAAACAATTGCTAATAAAACATTAAGTAAGACAAAGATAATTCTTTTCAATGTAATGACCCCTTTTATTGAAATACATGTATCAAATATTAATTAAAGAGCCCTGCATTAATCACCGTCGAATTCTTTTTGTGTATCTCCTGGTTTTCGACCTTCCTGAAGTCTGAGTGCTCTTTCAATTCTTTCGATTCTCTTTTCTATATCTGTATTACCATCACTAGCAGCTGTGGCAGCTTCTCCACTTTTAAGTAATTGTTCAGCTTTATGGCTATAATCTTTACCTGTTAGTAAGTAATCAATAGAAACATTAAAAAATTCAGCGAATTTTACCAGAGTAGCATAATCTGGCTCTCTATTGTTTCGTTCATACATACTGATGGTACTTTCGGCAAGACCAAAAACACTACCCAATTTTTCTTGGGAGAGCTTTTTGTTCTTCCTTAAAATACGCAAACGATCTCCAAATTTCATATTCATCACCTAAAAGAAATAATATCACGTTTCGTGACTTTTTTGCATAAACTTCACGAAATGTCTTGACTTTACGTTTCGTGCATTTTAATATAAAAGTACAACAACACGATATGTAAAGGAGGTATTCAAGTTGAATAAAAAGCTTATTGGCGAAAAATTATTACACCTCAGAAACAAGAGGCCTAGAGCAATTATAGCTACTGCTATTGGAATTAGTGAGAGTGCTTTGGCTATGTATGAATCAGGAAACAGGACTCCAAGAGATGAAATAAAAATTAAGATTGCTGCCTTTTATAACAAGACAGTACAAGAAATTTTTTTTGATTGATAACTTCACGAATCGTCTTATTTTAGTTAGGAGGTAGACAAAATGCAAAGAACCGTAATAACACCATCTGAAGCAGCTGAGTTCTTAGGGATTCATAAGGAAACAGTATATATCAGATGTAGAAACAAACAACTTCCTCACTTCCGAGTAGGAAAGAAAATTTACTTTCGGGTTGATTCACTGAATGAGTGGATCAACAAGCAAATCAATGAAAGTGTTCAACCAATTAATGAGGAAGAAGCCTAATCACTTCATAGGGTACAACATCTTTTGGTGATTTCCTGTTCTTAATTAGAACATGTTCCAGATAGGAACATTGAAAGGGGGTGGGGAGGTTGTGAAGTTGGGTGTGGTGCTTCGTAAAGCCCGAGTGCAGGCAGGCATTTCCCAAGAGAAGTTAGCGGAAATGCTTAGCCGCTCTCGCAGCTGCATATCAAAGATCGAAAATGATCAGAAGGTGCTTGATGTACCTACATATGTACGGTGGATGGAAGCCACAAACGCTAAAGAAGCAATGATTGCTACATTATGCGGCATTGATCCACTGGCAGTCACACAGCAAATAACGGCCATCATGGCCCTATTCGGAGGATGAAGATGAGAAAAGCGATTTTCAAGAGCATTGATCATGAAGGGATAACAGCTGAAATGATCTGTATTGAACAACTGCAAAAAAGATTAATGAAAGCATTAGAGCATGCGGATATAGATACGGCATTAGCAGCTCACAAAGATATTGCAAAATCATTAAAACAAATTCAGCAATATGAAAAACAATCAACGGTGAAATTGTTGAAGGCAGCCGCTAAAATCACGCCTGTTGAATATCCAAAAACATTAAAAAACAAATTGAAAGGATTGATTTAAATGAAATACATGTTCACTGCAAGCAAGTTGATGAAGGCTAAGGAAGTAAAGGAAATGTGTAAGTTACGTGATGACGAGGCTGTGAAGATCTCTAATTTTCAAACTGAAACCCGTTTAAAGTCTCAACTAGGTTTAGGACAAAGAAAAAAGCAGCAAGCTCCTACACTCACTGCTTAAATCGAATATCGAAATGATCGAATTTATTATATCGCTCTTTAAAGAGCACGACAAGTATTATTCTTGTCGTCCGGCTTGCGGATGGACAATGCGCACACACCCCATCCCCTCAAATCATGCACCATCCGCAGTCGGACGATGCGAATAAGCATCAATAAATCATAGGAGGACGAAGATTATGTTTTTTGAAAAAGCGGTTATACAACCATTCAGTGATCACACTGGCGATCAAGTAAGACTATCTAAAGTAAATGGCTCCATTCTCATGGACAACAATGGAAATCCGCACTTCTATTTCCCTAATCAAGAGGCTTTTGAGGAATTCAAAAAGCTCAAAGCCGATGCGATCCGAAGAAAGGTAGGGGTAATAGCATGAACATTGAACATCCAATGATCACGCAAATAAATGCTACTGGTTATCCAAAAGGAATTGAAGTGGTTGATGTTGTAGGAACTGACTACTTCGGGGATGAGATTTTCTCCAGTGATGAATACGTCATTGATGAGAATGTTGGAGAAATGATTCTCTTAGACAATTTGAACCGCTATCTGAAGGAACAACTCGATTTTACCTTTGTGAATGCAAAATAAAAAGGTTCACTCCCACAAGTGAACCAATTACAAAAAAAGAAAATAAAAGTGTCAACCCCTATTATAGCAGGTTGGCACTGTAAATCAATGGAGGCTTGTTCATGACCAAAAATATCAGGTTGTCAGAACTCCATCTATCAAACTTCAAGGGTGTTAAATCATTCACCCTTGAAACAGGTGGAGAAAGTGCAAAGGTCTATGGTGATAACGCTACAGGCAAAACAACTTTATTTGATGCTTTTATGTGGCTGCTCTTTGATAAAGACAGTCAAAACAAAAAAGACTTTGAGATCAAGACGCTCTCAAAGGATAACAAAGCAGTAAGTGGCGTGGATCATGAGGTATCGGCTGTACTCTTAATCGATGGAAAGCCTATCGAATTGAAAAAGGTCTATTCAGAGAAATGGACCAAGAAACGGGGATCAGCAAAACAAGTCTTTTCTGGCCATACCACTGACTACTACGTCAATGACGTGCCAGTTAAGAAAAAAGAGTTTGTTGAGAAGGTCAATGACATTATCTCAGAGGACATTTTCAAGCTGATAACTTCTCCTTCTTATTTCAACGAACAAATGAAGTGGCAGGATCGCCTAAACGTACTGATGGAAATTGGCGGAGCTGTGACAGATGATGACGTTATTAAGCAAGCCAGTTCATTATCAAAACTTCAATCGATCTTAGATGAAAGAAGTCTTGATGAACAAAAGCGCATCCTTGCTGAAAAACGTAAAAAGATCACTAAACTCCTGGAGCAATATCCTGTCAGAATCGATGAAATCAATCGTTCTATTGAGGATGTATCTACTCTTAACCAGGAGCAATTGAAAGAAGACTTAAAAGCGCTTCAGGCATCAATAGATGATCTGGAGAAGGAAGCCAGCTCTATCAGAGCGGATGCAGGTGCAGATCGTAAGAAGCGTATGCTTCAGCTCGAAGGCGATCTGCAACAAATTATGAATGAGTATGACTCAAAAAGATTTCAGGTAGTGAATGAGAAAAAAGAAGCCTACTACTTAGCGAAAAACAGTCTTACTCAAACCCAAAATGATCTCATTAACTTGATCACGAAGAAAGAGCACTTAACATCTTTTCTATCTCAAATTGATAAAGAACGTTTGGAGTTACGAGAAGAATGGTCTAAAAAGTACGAAGAATCGTTTGAGGATCATCAAACAGATTGTCCAACATGTGGACAAGCATTGCCGGAAGAAAAAATTCAAGCTGCTATTGAAAAATTCAATTTACAAAAAAGCGCCTCCCTTGAGCGCATAGCCGATAAGGGAAAGCAATTAGGAATTGAATATGACAATAAGCAAAATGAGCTGTATGAAGTTGATGAGCAAATTCAAAAGTTGAATTTGGAAGAGAAATTTAAGGCTTCAAATTTAGAAAAACTGAAAGAAAATATGGAACAAGCTGAAGCGTCCATTGCTCCGCTCTCCAACAATCCAATTTATCTAGCCAAGATCGAGGAGATTGAGGAGATCAATAAAGAGATCCAGTCTGATGAGCAGGAGACAAGTGGAACTGTTCAAGCCATTAATGAACAGATCAAGGAAAAACAGCAGGAAATGACCTTGATCCGCAATGATCTTTCTCGCATCGATCAAGCTCAAAAAGCCCTCAACCGAATTGAGGAGCTAAAGGAAGAAGAACGTAAAATGGCTGATGACTACAATGAGATCGAGAAAGAGTCATACCTGATTGAAGAGTTTATCAGAACCAAAATGAACCTTATGGAAGAACGGATAAACAGCAAATTCAAATTTGCCCGCTTCAAGCTCTTTGAAGAGCAAGTCAACGGCGGCTTAACAGAAACCTGTGAAACGCTTTATGAAGGCGTACCTTACTCTAAAGGCCTAAACAATGCGGCGCGTATTAATGTCGGTTTAGACATTATTAATACGTTAAATGAGCATTATGGTATTTCTGCGCCGATCTTCGTTGATAACAGCGAGGCGGTTACTGATCTGATAGAAGTCAATGCACAAGTTATCAGCTTGATAGTTTCCAAACCAGACAAGCAGCTGCGAGTTGAAACTGATGACAACTTGCTGACTGTAGATTGTGAGGTGATCGCATGAGTGAAGTGGTAGAGGTGAAAGTTCTTTCAGGTATAGGTTGGGAAGATTGCAAACGTGAAAAACTTCTGATTGATGGTAAACAGGTCATGGAAGTTCGTCCGCTTTCTGAATGTCCTGAAGATGCAATCTTGGAAAGAGACTTAAAAGGTCCATCGGATTTTGCTGAAATGCTAGAGACCTTCCTAAGAGAGCATAAAGGCAAAAAGGTCAGATTTATATATGAGGAGGATACGGATGAGTAATCAGAATCAATTGGTACATGTGCAAAAAAACATTACTGATGATGTGAACAATAGTCTAGGCAGATTACAAGATGAAGGGTTAGTCCTGCCATCAAACTATAATGCTAGCAATGCATTAAAGAGTGCATTTTTTAAACTTCAAGAAGTGAAGGATAAATCAGGGAGGCCCGCTTTAGAAGTCTGCACCAGAGAATCTATTGCCAATTCCTTGTTAGATATGGTCGTTCAAGGTTTAAGCCCTGCAAAAACTCAATGTTATTTCATTGTGTACGGGAATAAATTGCAGATGAACCGCTCGTATTTTGGCACACAAGCAGTGCTGAAACGTTTGACCAATGTCAAGGATATATGGGCAAACGTGATTTATGAAGGGGATGTCTTTGAATATGAGATTGATGGAGGGCAAGAAAAACTCATTAAACATGAAACGAAGCTTGAAAACAGAGATAAAGACATCATTGGAGCTTATGCAGTAGTAAAAACCATTGATGACATTGAGTTATTAACTCCGATGACAAAGAAAGAAATCGAAACTGCTTGGAGTCAATCGAAAACAAGTGCAGTTCAGAATAAGTTTCCGCAGGAAATGGCCAAAAGAACAGTTATTAATCGTGCTGCCAAAAGGTATATAAACACAAGCGATGACAGTGATCTGCTTGTCCAAGCCATCAATAATTCAACCGAGAATGAGTATGACAATGAGCGGGTGGATGTTACTCCGGATGAAGTGAAAAAAGAAATTAGTGAGAATGCTAATTCAGAAATTATTGATGTTGGTTTCAAAGAACCAGAAAAAGATCCAGAGCAGTATCAAGAAACAAAACAATCTGAATTAAAGCAACGCGAAGAACCTGAGCCATCAAAAGAACATGTTGAAAAGCCGTCTGCACTGAATGAGGAGCCACCATTTTGATTGAGATCAAAGCTATCTCGTCAAGCAGTAAGGGGAATTGCTATCGGGTAACTGATGGTAAAACCCCGCTCCTTTTGGAGTGCGGTATCACTTTCAAAGAGATGCAACGTGCTTTTGATTTCGATATGAGCTTTGCTGGTTGTCTCATCACTCATGAGCATGGTGATCACTGCAAGGCTATAAAGGATGTTTTGAGAGCCGGAATTGATTGTTATATGTCTCCTGGCACGGCAAAAGCTCTTGGAGTGGAAAATCATCACAGAATCAATCTTGTAAAAGCCCGACAGACATTTAGGATCGGCACGTGGCTTATTATGCCCTTTGATGTTCAACACGACGTATCAGAGCCATATGGCTTCCTATTGGCTAATGAGGATGGAGACAAGCTTCTCTTTGCCACTGATACCTATTACATCAAATACAAGTTTCCTGGACTCACTCACATCATGGTTGAGTGCAATTACTCTGAAGCGATTCTCAATGCAAATATTGAGAGTGGGAGAATCCACAAAAGCATGCGTAACCGGCTCATACAGTCGCATTTCAGCCTTGAGAATTTAAAGATATTCCTAGATGCAAACGACTTGTCAAAAGTGCAGGAAATATGGTTATTGCACTTATCTGACACTAATAGTCATGAGAGGTTATTCAAACAAGAAATAGCAAAACAAACAGGAAAGGTTGTCTATGTTCCGAAATGAGCGAGCTTTTTAAAACAGCTTATCCCTATTGTTTTATTACTTTGGCTAGATCAGTAGCTCCAGATATGCGGAAAAAGGTATTGGCCATGTACATAAGCACGTATATGGCTAAGCATGAACCGCATCTTGAAGTCGTGAAAATTGAAGGCAAATACGCTATTTGTAGACTCAAACGCAAGTAGTTGGGAAGGAGGAAGTCATTTGCGAGGGTGGATCAAATTACATCGGAAATTACGAGAAAATCCAGTATTCAATAATCCTAACCTGCTTAGGCTTTGGCTCATCTGTCTTACTGAAGCGAGCCATAAACATCATCAGCAGATGATAGGTAATCAGGTGGTGGAATTAGAGCCTGGTCAATTTGTGACTGGTAGGTACGATATTGCTGAAATGTTTAACAAAGGGCTTAGGAAAAGTGATCAAGTAACTGGAAAAGTTACAGTGTATCGGTGGCTTGAAAAATTAGAGGAAATGAATTTTCTGAGCATCAAAAAGAGCAACAAATTTTCTGTTGTAACCATTAATAAATGGGCGCTTTACCAACAAGAAAACAACGAAGTTGATCACCAAAATGAACATCAAATGAACATCAAAAGATCATCAATTGAACATCAAATGATCACAAACAAGAATGTTAAGAATGTAAAGAATGTATATGAAGAGGAAGAAGAGAGAGCGCCAAGAGGAAATGATTCTCCTTTCCAACAAATCGAAGACAAATATCTATCACGAAGAGGTGGGGGATTGATGATCTCTCCTAATGATGCACAGGCGATTGATAGGATCATTCAGGAGCAGATACCCCTTGAAGACATATTGGTGTGGATTGATGAGATTTTTGATCAATACCGACCAAGACATAGAGCGGACGGCATTAAATCATTTGCGTACCTGGAGAAAGGTATCCTTGATCGATGGCATGCCAAAAACAATCAACCTAGCAACGTATCTGAATTTAAACCTAAGAAACAACAAGACAACTTATCAGCATTAGAGGCTTATGCCAAAGAAAAAGGCATTAAATTTGGAGGAGGATTAGCATGACTGAAGAACAAGCGATGATCATCTTAACCAGGATAGCAGCTGCGTATCCGAGATTTGAACTTACTACTGACACCGTTGGAAAAGAAAGAATAAGGATTTGGTTGGAGCATTTAACTGCACTGCCGTATGAGGCAGTTTCAAAAAAAGTTGATCAACATATTGCTGAAAAACGTTTCCCTCCTGCTATTGCGGAGATACAAGTACATCAACAAGAGAAAAACGAGTTTCTAGAGAAGCAGAAAGAGTGGGAAAAGAATGCAAAATTTGCGAAACGTAGAGGCTGAACAGTTTTTGCTCGGCTGTATCATCCTTGAAGGCGATCTAATCAAGGAAACAGCCTTAGAGCCTAAACATTTTGCTGAAGAGCGTCACAAGCAAATTTTTGAAGCGATGAGGGAAGTGGACAAGCTAGGTAAGCCTGTTGAATTGGCCAATATCGCTGCATCTATGGGGGACACTTTAAATGCAGTTGGTGGATTTGAATACTTAACCAACCTAGCGAGTGCTGTTCCATCTACTCATTCATTTGAAACCTATGAAACATTAATTTACGAGGCTTTTAGACTCAGAGATTTGCAAAGTGCTGCTTTAGCATTTGCCAGTTCCCCTACTGATGAGGGCATCACCGAGCTTTATCAAAAAACAATTGAAGCTCAAGAGGTTGGTGTCAAAGAGACTCGTACGAAAATGGATGTTCTAACAGATATATACATGAGCATGGAAGAAGATCATGGTGATCTGACTGGAGTCAACACGGGTCTTGCGGATCTTAATGCCATGACAGGCGGTTGGCAGAAGAGTGATTTGATTATTGTGGCTGCCCGTCCATCGATGGGTAAAACAGCGTTCGCTCTTAACCTTGGTCGTAATAATGCACTAAATGGTGGAGTAACCGACATAATTTCACTGGAAATGTCTGATACACAATTAACACACCGTATGTTAAGTAGCATAGGGAGTATTGAAGGCACGAAGTGGAGGAATCCAAAGAGATATTTTAGTGAGGATGATTATGATCGTGCCCATAGTGCGATGGGCGAATACGAAAAATTAGACATCTATATTCATGATCACCCCACTCAAACCGTCGCAGACATTCGCTCTAAAATCCGTAAAACAAAGAAAGATCATCCTGATCAAGATCATTTGGTCATTATTGATTATCTTCAGCTTATCACCCCGATTGGTAAATCCGAGAGCAAAAACCATGAGGTTGGTGAGATCACGAGAGAACTTAAGAATATGGCCAGAAGTTTCAACGTTCCCATCATCTTGTTATCACAGCTTTCACGCGGTGTAGAAGCGCGAAATGACAAAAGACCTATGATGTCTGATTTGCGAGATTCAGGGAGCATTGAGCAAGATGCTGATATAGTGACATTCCTTTATCGGGATGATTATTACAACAAACAAAGCGAAGCTAAAAACATTGTTGAAATCATTTTTGCAAAACAACGGAATGGATCAACAGGAACAATAAACGCAGTATTCGTGAAAGAGTACGGGAGATTTGTAAATCTATCGCGGCAAATGGAAGCCGCAATGTGAAATGAGGAATGAACATGACAATCAATAGCGAGCAACGCAAACAGTTCCTTCTCAATGAACTGAAGCGCATTGGATATAAACCGAATGAGAATGAAAATCTCGAAAAACTATCACTCTATGAACTCGAAATGCTAGTAATCACGAAAAAGAGTGAGCGAGGAAATAAGGTTTTAACATATAACGCGAGGATGGAGGCATTCGAATGAAAATAACATTCACCATTTACGCAGAACCAGTAGCACAGGGAAGACCTCGGGCTACGACTGTAAATGGCATGACAAGGCTGTATGATCCGAAAAAATCAAGAGACTTTAAGTCTTATGTGAAGCTGGCTGCGAGCGATCACCGACCTGATCAACTCCTGACTGGTCCTCTTGAATTGAAGGTGAAAGTCTATAAATCATTATTGAAAAGCTTCAGCAAGAAAAAAGCAGCAGCAGCCGAAAGAGGCGAATTGCGTCCAGCTAAGAAGCCGGATGTTGATAACTACATCAAAGGGATAAAAGATGGCCTGAATAAAGTAATTTGGCAGGATGATAGTCAAATTGTTGATCTGCATGTAAGCAAGTTTTACAGCAGCACACCAAGAATTGAAGTCGAAGTATCTACTCTTACACCAACCCATGAGGAGGAAAAGTTATGTCAACAAACATTAATCTGAATTCTTTTGCAGAAGGTGCATTGAAGGAACAATTCAACATTGAACTCCAACGTATTTTAGAAAATATTGCTGATCCAAATACAGATCCAAAAGCAAAAAGAAAACTAACTATCCAAGTAGCACTTTATGGAGATGAAAGCCGAGATGTTGTCTTTACAAATGTGGTAGCAAAATCTCAACTTGCTCCAGGAAGAGAAGTAGAAGCGAAATTATTTATGGACACCGACTTGCAGGGGAATGTCACGGGAGCTGAACTCAAATCTGGAATTCTAGGTCAAACATACATTGATGATGCGGGTGATATAGCAGAACATGATGGCCAAAAAATCATCAATTACCAACAAAAGAAATCAAATTAATTATTAAAAATAAATACTGGAGGAATGAAAAATGATTAAAGAAGCACTTCAATATATTACAGGATTGGCTAATACAAAGATTTGGAAAGTTGAGGATGTAGTTTATTCAACTGAAACATTATCAAGAATTAAGGAACCTATCCCAAATTCAATTCATGTACATTCTTTGTCTGGTTTAGTGGAATATCTACAGTCTAATTTTGATGAGCCAGGGCAGCTAATGGTACATGTTGAATCTCCAACATCAATAACTGTGTATTCTCAATTAAACCGAGATGCAGAAAGAAAGATTTTTATTAAAGCTGAAGCAATGATACCTTCATTCAGGTTTGATAGTTTCTATGATCCTGAAACATTTAACATCAAACTTCAATCAGTTTTTGTACAGAATGAGGACAGGGACATCATGCTGAAAGTTGTTGGAAATATCAAAGAGGAAGCGGTGCAAACAATTGGTGATGACGGTGTATCTCAACAAGTTGTCGCAAAAGCGGGCCCTGCTTCAGTTGCAAATGTACAAGTACCTAACCCAGTAGTTTTGGCTCCATTTAGAACATTTGTTGAAGTGAAACAGCCAGAATCAAATTTTGTCTTTCGTATGCAGAGCGGTCCTGCTTGCGCCCTTTTTGAAGCAGATGGTGGTGCGTGGAAGCTAAAAGCAATGGAATCTATTAGAAAATACTTAGTGCAAACGCTGCAAGAAGAGATTCATAGGAAGAAAATTAAAGTGATTGCGTAATGGCACGCAAACGGTCAAAACGGTGGTTCTTGCTTTATCGCGAAGAGGATGGACAGCGCGTCCACCTCTATGAACCACTTAAAAAATATGAACTGCACAGTCGGATCAGGAAAGGATGGAGGATTGTCAGATGATTAATAAAATCAAATTTTTCTTCAAACATAAATACTTCTTCTGCTTCAAATGTATAAACATAGTTTCGGTGCGTCGTGGTTATTGGCTGGATTTTAGCACTCGGGTTTTTAATGGTCCTTGCTGCTCGAAGTGCGGAAGGAGCTTCAGGAAATGAAACAGATTGTAGAAGGCGATTGGGTGGAAGCTTTGGGTGAAGTTGCACGCAAAATGTTTCATATATCTGGTTACGTAATTAAAGTTACTGACAAAAATATTTTAGTGAAGCCGCTTAAGGGTAAGTCTACAGCTGTTCCTAAACATTGGGCTAAAAACTTGGATGTAACGATCACTAAAGATGAATTAAAGGCTCTGATCGATTTGTCCTTAGACTTAAATGTTGAACATCTCTTTAGAATGTGCGTACGTGATCTGCAAGTTTTTCTGGACAAATAAAAAGAACCAAAGCACAAGGCTCCGGCTCTAATGAATCTCGACAATTCATTATAACATGGGAGGCCTTGTGCGCATGAATAATCCTTACAAACATATAGACTCTAACATCTCAATTAATCAGCTTTTTGAAAAAGGAGAAGTTAAAGTCATTATCCTAGACGGCCATTCCAACGAAGCATTTTTAGCTGAAGCACCTATTTACGGAAAAACGGAAATCACTACACGTGACGGCCAATTCACAAATTTGAATTACAGCAGTTCACACAAAATAAAATAGCAGGAGCTTCCTCCTGCAGGGAGGCAGTCAAAATGAAAGAAATCTGGTATTCAAAATCACCATTCGCTGAATTTTGTATCGTCAATACAGCAAGCGGATATGTTGCATATTGGCGTTCTGATCTATTAACAGATGCTAAATGGAGCGAGTATGACACATATCCTACCTATCAAGCAGCACGTCGGAACCTTGGTAGAGTCGGCTGTGCTGGAAGTATGAAAAGGGTTGAACGGTTGCCATGGGAAATCGTGGCATGACCTTGAAGGGAATATGTCTCACTAATGAGTTTACACCGCTAGATAAGGGCGTAGAGTACTTTCTCTTTCCTCTCGGTTCCGCTCATTATTATGTATCAAAATTTGATAGTCCTGGCTCACACTATGGAGCATTTGAAGCCAGGCATTTTTTAATAAAGCAAAAAGAACAACACCAGGAACAGCTGACACTGTTCTGAGGGAGGATCATATGGAGTTTAAACCACCTGAAAACATGTCATATGAAGGGCTTTGGATGGCTCTGAAAGACATCAAACGACGAATAGGGGATGCGGTGCTGTCTGGTGATCGCATCAATAGCCCTTACATCAAAGGACAAAGAACAAAAGCTGAAACAATTAAAGATGAGCTGCTGCGCCGATTTAATGAACAGGCCAAGCGAGCAGAGTGAAAAAAGAGAGGGAGATTATTGTGGAATTAAAGAATATTTTTGTTCTTAAAGTGTTAGATAGATTCACTTGTGGGAAGTGGGATCACTACCCAACGGCGGAAGAAACGAAACAAGCTCTACTTAAACAATTCGGGTCCTACACACAGTTAGGAAGTACCCCTATTACATTTGTAGTAATTAAGCAACAGACGTTTTATCAAGGCGATATACAAGATTTGCAGGAGGGCTTCTGATATGAAAACTGTGCCAGCGATTGTATTTAAAAACAAACGAACTGAACGCTATCTAAGCTATGGACCTGATTTTATGGATTTAACTGATCCTAATGGAGATGTAAAAGAAATTATAGATGCGTTGTGTCTCATTAGAAAAGATCGTGAGAAGCCAAGTGATCAAGATTTAACCGATTTTTACAACCTAGTGTCTCAACACAATGCTCCTCTTGATATTAATGATCTCACTAACTGTTACGATCCTGTTCATGTAGATTATACAACCGAAGAATTTGAAAGGATCAAGGCAAGACATGAGGAGGATGAATGAAGATGAGAAATACATTAGGAGACTTGAACAACCATTTATTTGCGCAGCTGGAGCGGTTGAGTGACGAAGACTTAAAAGGTGAGGAACTTCAAGAAGAAATTGAACGTTCCAAAGCTGTTACTGATGTGGCCAATCGCATAATTTCTAATGGAGCACTAGTATTACAAGCGCAAAAATTTCATACAGAGTACAAATCAAAAGATCTTGAGAAACCGAAAATGCTGGAGGGATAAAGGTGAGGTTATTCACTGAAGAACAAGAATCTTTCATCCGTTCACATGCTGCAGGTTTACTCAATCAAGAACTAGCAGATTTGATCAACCAGAAATTTGGTTTAAATGTTACTAGACAACAAGTGAAGACCTGGAAGCATAATCGTAAAATCTCTAGCGGTTTAAGCGGTTATTTCCCCAAAGGGCATGCACCGCTCAATAAAGGTACAAAAGGCATTTATAATGTTGGCGGAAATAAAACATCTTTCAAACCAGGACACAGGCCTTCAAATTACAAGCCTGTAGGTTATGAAAGAGTTGATCGAGACGGTTATATATTGATCAAGGTGTCTGATGATGGGCCTTCGCAAGAACGATGGAAACATAAGCATAAGGTGCTTTGGGAAGAAGAAAACGGACCGATCCCAAGTGGCCATTGTTTAATTTTTTTAGACGGGAATAAGCTCAATGTAAAACTAGACAATTTGCAACTCATCACCAGACAGCAATTAGTAAGGTTAAATCAAAACAAGTTAATTGCTAATGATCCTGAAATCACTAAAACAGGCATAGTGATGGCAGCTATATATTCTAAAATTGGCGAATTGAAAAGGGAGAGTAAACAATGAAGAAACTACTAATCACACTATCTATTATTGTTGCTTCGGTGCTTTGTGCGCCGTCTGCTGCGGCAGTAACGAGCGGATATAAAACAATTGGAGGACATACAGTCAGCGTATCAACGGATGCCAATTCATATACGCCGCGAGCCAAGAGTATTGATGTCACAGCAAGTAAAACGGGTTCTGAAACGGTATATTATCGTTTCACTTTGCAAAAACGAGTAGGTGGCAAATGGAAAGATCAGCGGTTCAGCTTGGTTGGATCATTTAAGAACGCCACACCTGCAAAAGAATTTTATATAGTCAATCACACATCCGGTACGCATCGTATCAAGATGACCATCTATAAATATAAAAATTGGACAGGCGTCAAAGGCCATATCTATACGCCGTCATTCGAGGTGCGGAAATGACAATTAAATTATCAAACCTATCAGATGAAACTAAACTAATCAACGAGAGCGGCTTTCTGCTCCAAACAGTCGCGGAAACAAAAGAAGACATTTTGGAACGAGGGGAGCATCATCACGAAGATACATGGTTTCTCTTCTTGCATGAAGACGTTTTTGGAGACGAAGTGGAAATAGATATTCTTCCTGACTGCTTTAAAGGATTTTTCAAATTTGATAGATCAGAACTTGTTGCTATCAAGGACAACATTCTACACACAAAAATGCACGGCCATAAGCTAACTGAAATCGAAAAAGGGATTCTTGAAAAGATTGAATCAGCTTTTCAGCAATTAGAAGAATAAATCATACGACATAGATCGGTGCAAAATTGCCTTGGTCTATGTCTTTCATTGTTTATAGAAGGAGGGTGAGAAACATGGGAGCTGAACAATTGTGTCTACTGCCAGGTATCGATGAGAAACAAGTAAGAAATGCTCTAATCAAGGAGCTGAAGGTCTATAGGGCCCTTAAGGTGAAGGAGGAAAACAGAAAGGAACAGCAGGCAAACGGCGCAACAGGCCTTTTTCCTTCTCTCAGGAACCAGGAAGTTTTAAATGAACTGAAGGTTCGACAGATAGAAAGAGCGCTAGAAAACAGCCTAGATGAAATTGAGCAAGACATCATCCGCATGAAGTATCTCTCATCACGATTCGTAAAAGATTTAGAGGTATGTGAAGAGTTGGGGCTGAAGAAGGACCGGTATTACAAATTGAAAAAGCAAGCGACGTTTAACCTTTCGACAGCGCTTGGAATCATTTAATTACTGCAAGAGTAAAGTCTTTAAGAAAAAGAGTAGGGGTAGTGTGAAATTAACCCCTCTCTTTGTAAGAAATCTTAGTGTATCTTTTATTAATCTTTAGAAAAAGTTTTAAAACTAAAAGTTGATTGTTATTGACTTTTTTACAGGTGATTTATTAGATATCACAGTTGCTGTAACTTCAACTTCCTTGGCTGAATTCTCTAATAAATTTAATTCTGATGAAAATCCTCCATCTTTATCAGTAGTAGATATTTGAGGTTTTAAAATACTTTCAGATGAACTTGATAAATTTACATTCACATGTTGTAAAGGAAGTGTATTGCATGATACTTTTCCTTTAACTTGAAAACACAAATCTTCCTTTTGGATAATTTCTAAAGTGATTTCAGGGCAGCTCGTTTTAACAATGAAATCTCCTTCTTTATAAACTCTTCTTCCGCATCCGCAGTTTCTAGCCATATTTACTCACATGCCTTTGCCAATTCTTTAATATTAAAAGTTTTGAACACACGTATCGCATGGGCCACCTGCATTTTTAAAGACGACATTGTCGACTAAAGCTTGACTCCCTGGAGCAGGGTTACCTATATTTTGGAAAGTGATACAAGCCGTAGTCGCTCCTGGTGGTGCACAAACTGTTAATGAATAATTTTGAAAGACACTTTGAGGTTGGTTAGATACCGCTATAATATGCGGAATATCCTCTGTAAATATTGGGTTAGTTGTCACTGTTCCTTCAGCAGTACCCGTATTAGTGATTAATGGTGGGCATGTTTGAGGTGGGAAGGAAACCGATGCAACTAATACTCCTCCTGCTCGCACATCACCTGCAAACGTAAGAGTAAAGCAGCAACCTTCTGAAACAGGAACAATTTGGTTGATAAAGCCAGGAGTTGCTACTGTTCCAACAGGAGGGTTAGGGTCTAAACCTAGAATACTAACCGATTGTATGGTTGGAGTTGTAGGACTTCCAACAAAACGACCACTATGAGCATCTGGGAAATCAACTACAGTAGCTGTAGCGGATGTCCATGATGCGGGTGGTGCCCCAGTAGCTGATAAATCAAATCCAGGGTTAGCTAATAGATTTGTACATGGACAGCAGGCTTCTCCAGTAGGGCCAGTAACACCTGTTGCCCCTGTAGCGCCAGTAGGACCGGTAGCACCCGTAGCCCCTGTAGCGCCAGTAGGCCCAGTGGCGCCAGTAGCCCCTGAAGGACCAGTAGGACCGGTGGCGCCAGTAGCCCCTGAAGGACCAGTAGGACCGGTGGCGCCAGTAGCCCCTGAAGGACCAGTAGGACCGGTAGCGCCAGTAGCCCCTGAAGGACCAGTAGGACCGGTAGCGCCAGTAGCCCCTGAAGGACCAGTAGGACCGGTAGCGCCAGTAGGCCCAGTGGCGCCAGTAGCCCCTGAAGGGCCAGTAGGACCAGTGGCACCAGTAGCACCAGGAGCCCCTGCAGCTCCAGTAGCACCAGTAGGACCAGGGGGACCCGCAGGGCCAGTAGCACCTCGTCTACCAGGTATTCCTGCAGGACCACGCCTTCCAGGAACACAAACTGTCTTTATACAACAACAAACATCTAACCATTCTCCACAACGACAACATCGCCTATAGCTCATTTGAACACACTCCTAAAAAAATTGTAATCATGACATAATATTAGATAAGGAGAAATATGTAAGGGCTTTTTGGTACTTAAATATCTTTTGAAAAAACCGACAAAAAGGGGGATAAAAAGGGGACCTTTTTTCCTAAGTGGATCATCGTATGATAGAGACAAGCAAAACGAACGTGAATATTTTGTCCAGAAGGAAGAACCTGCGGACGCTGATCATTGAGCACTCTAAGTGCCTTGATTGGTGTCCGCTTTTTTTATTGGGAGACGCGCCTTTCCCTTATCAATGGCGTATCTGGATACGGAACAAAGGTGTTGAGGAATGTGGCCATACGAGAGGGACATTCTGAGCCTGGATAGCAGCTGGTCTGCGGCAGCCGTATCGAGGACAGTTTTTCATTTTAATTGATGATTGACTGTACTTGGCATCCTCTCGGAGTGTAGTCATCATTGCAAAATCAAAATCTATTTAAGCGAATAGCGTAAGGTGGTGCTTATTCGGCAAGGAGCGAGTGAAATGAAGATCAGGGATTCTGTTTCTAAAGAGACATTAAAGCAATTTAAAAGCATTGCTCCTGGTTCTAATAGTAAGAAGAGCGATGCTGATCCGATAACAAAGCGAGATTGGGAAGAAATCATGGGAACGAGACGCGAAACGTATCAAAGACAAGGGGGCCGTATCCGGAGGAAACGATAACCTAATGGGAACAGTCGTCTTTTGGGTGTATGGCTGCACGTGCTTTGGTGAGGGATAGGAGCGCAAAAATATAAAAAGGGAGATGATGAGCATGACATCAAAATTTGGTGTATCTGCTAATCCAAAAAAAGCGAATCATACTTTAGGAAAGGACAAGGTTGTGGTTGTTGCGATTCAAAATCACAATGATTACATTTGTGGGCCAAACCTTATTCCTCAAAGAAAGGTTAATGGCAAGTGGGAGACAATTAAAACAAATTCCCCGAACCCGCTTAACCCAAGCGAAAAGCTATATGATGAATTTAACATCAAAGAGTCATTTGGTAACAAAAAAGGCACTTATCGATTCAGAGTGGACGTAGAACGCTACGACAAAAAGGGCAATCATGTTGCAACCCTTGGAACATTCTATACTAGCGAATTTTACGTTAAATAGAACCAATTCACTGAACGCCTGAAAATTTCCAAATCACCTCCGATATATGTTTAGGAGGTGATTTCTTATGAATGAAATTAACGAAACCAACGAAACCAACGAATTTACATCATTTGAACAGAGTAAATACATCGAAATTTATTTGAAACAATTTGGGAAAAAGATGCATAAAGCAACTATTAATCAACAAATAGCATTTAAAGAGAAAATAAAAAAGCAGCATAATAGAAAAGAGATTCAAATGCTTTTGGGTAGGACTGAAGATATTATAGAGAATAAAAAATCTAATAAGCATTACATTACAGCTCTTTTTGCAATCATGTCTTTTTTATTTGGAAGCATGTTGAATCATGGTATTACAATGGTTGAAAAATTAGGTGTACATGCACCTACATTTACGATCTTGTATGTTGCTTTTGTAACTTTGGGAATTTGGCGCATGCAATCCTTTGTTGATAGAAACGAGTACAAATTATTGATTAGATATAAACGATTACTACAAGAATGTTTAGATGAAATTCCAAATAGAAGTTTTAAATAAGTACCGGACACCTTAGGATATAAGGTGTTTTTTTAATTGGAGGAGATACATCATGAATATCAAAACAATCCCCGTACATAAAATTAACCCTGCACCATATAACCCCCGAATTGATCTGCAGCCAGGAGATCCAGAATACGACTCTCTGAAAAACTCAATAAAAAAATTTGGATACATTGATCCCTTAGTATGGAATGAACGAACTGGCCATCTTGTAGGAGGTCATCAACGTTTCAAGGTATTGATGGAAGATAAGCCGTCTGAAATTCTGGTATCAGTGGTTTCTTTAAATGACCAGGATGAAAAGGCTCTAAACGTAGCATTAAACAAAATCAGTGGCCATTGGGATGAAAACAAACTTGAAAAACTTCTAACAGAACTAAAGGATAACAATCTTGATCTAGAAACTATTGGATTTACTGAAGAAGAATATGAAGATCTATTAGACAGTGTTTCTATTGAAAATGAGATCGTGATTGTTGAGGAAGATAATTTTGATGTGCAAGAGGCACTAGACAATATAAAAGAACCAGAAACAAAGTATGGGGATGTTTGGCGGCTTGGCCGGCATACCCTAGTGTGTGGAGACGCGACAAAGATAGAGGATGTTGACCGATTGATGTCTGGCCATAAAGCAGATCTAGTCATAACTGATCCACCTTATAATGTAGCGGTGAAAAGTGATAGTAAAAAGTTAAATGATGATGGCCATGCATCAATATTAAACGATTCTATGGATGATGGTCAGTTTGATTTATTTTTAAGAGAAGTGTTCCTGAATTATTCAAGAATCATGAACGAAAAGGCAGCTATATATGTTTTTCATGCTGCTTCATATCAACGCGCTTTTGAGAATGAGATGCGTCACGCAGATATTGATATAAGATCACAGTGTATTTGGGTAAAAAACTCACCGACATTCGGATGGGCGCAATATAAATACATGCACGAACCGGTTTTCTATGCATTCAAAAAAGGCTATTCACCTAATTGGTATGGAGATAGAAAACAAGTTACTGTTTGGAGAGCTGATACCTCTGAAGAAGGAGAACCAGCAACAATTTGGGAAGTTTCCCGCGGTGATACTACAAAATATGTTCATCCTACACAGAAGCCGCTTGATCTTATTAATATTCCCCTAAGTAATAGCAGTAAAAAAGGTGATAGAGTAGTGGATTTCTTTGGGGGAAGCGGGTCGACTCTTATGACATGTGAGCAAACTGATAGAGAGGCCCTTCTTTTGGAGCTCGATCCGTATTTTTGCGATGTAATTAAAAAGAGATTCGCTGAATTTACGGGAATTGAACCTGAGTTGGTTTCTTCTTTATAAAATAAAAAAAGAGGGTGCTGACAACACCCTCCCTTCAAAGACAGAAAGAACCTCCCTGCCTAAGAGCGTGATCAAGACGCGGCCGCGTTTGTGGGAAAATATCACGCTCTCACCCACTATTGTAATGGAGGTTAGGGAGAATGACAATAGAAAATACAAACACACGTTCCCTTTCTGACGAAGAAAAGAAAGAAATGCTTATGATCCTTCAAGCTGAACAGGCTGAAGGTATTGATAAATCAAAAGAAAATTATCGTAAAATCGCTCAAGCTTGCATCTCTCAATGGGTAAGAGATTTTAAAGCGGGAAACATCAAAGTGTCTACTGTGGAAGATCTTAAGAAACTCATAGAACTCGACATCGAACTTCAGAAGCATGACGATATTTGAAAACAAACTCAAACTTAATTCAGCAGGTCGGAGGTGGGTGATATGTAATGGCTAGACCGCGTGATCCGAGAAGAGATGAAGCTTTCCGTCTTTGGAAAGAGAGCGGTGGAGCCCGCTTACTCAAAGACATTGCAGATGAGTTGGGTGTGACAAGTAGCACCGTCCGTAAATGGAAAGCGAACGATAAATGGGATGATAATTTCAAAGGGAGCGCTCCTAAATCGAAAGGGAGCGCTCCTAAACGTCCTGGCGCTCCGAAAGGGAGTAAAAACGCCAAAGGAAACAAAGGTGGTAAAGCGCCACCTGGTAACCAAAATGCTAAAGGCAATAGGGGCGGCGCAGCTCCTAAAGGCAACAAGAATTCATTCAAGACGGGTGAATATGAAACGATCATGTTTGAGTACATGGATGAAAAGGAGCAGAAGCTTTTTACTGAGATTGAGACTGATCCTTTGTACCAAATTGATCTATCAATACGATTATTGAGCGTTCGTGAAACAAGAATGATGCGCTTAATCAATAAGTATGAGAATGGATTGACTGATAAGCAGCGGACAGTCTTGCAGCAAATGCGGAAGATGAAAGACGTTGTACAGGCTCCAGATAAGAATGGCCTGATTAAATCAGTACCAATAACTAATGAGCGTCTGGCTGTGGTCCAGATTGAGGAGACAGACTCACCGCTACTAGAGAAGATATTGAGTATAGAAGATGCTCTGACACGTGTGACTGCACAACGTGATAAAGCCAGTAGGCAGAAAGTCGACATAATGAAAACTATGTCTGAATATGAATTGAGACTTCGTGGTCTCGATCTTGCAAACCGAACGAGAGAGGCAGAGCTGGAGCGGATCACCGCTCGACCTGTCGATGATTCTGTACAAATAACAATTAAGCGGAAGAATAAAGGTGATGGCTGATGGTTCAAATGATGGAGAAGGAAGTCAATCCACATTTTGAGGACTTTCTTTTTGATTGGGATCAGAAGTTTCAGTTTTTAGTAGGCGGCTATGGTTCTTCCAAAAGCTATCATATTGCCCTGAAGCTCATTCTGAAACTACTAGATGAAAAGAGAACAGCCCTTGTGATTCGTGAAGTCTATGACACACATAGAGATTCCACTTTCTCTTTATTTGAAGAGATCGTGAATGATCTTGGACTCGATCATGTCATTCAGTGCCGGACATCACCGCTCATGCTTAAATTTCACAATGGCAGCCGGATCATTTTCAAAGGCTTGGACATGCCAGCCAAGCTGAAGTCGATCAACAACATCTCGATCATATGGATTGAAGAATGTTCAGAAGTGAAGTACGAGGGATTCAAGGAGCTGCTTGGTCGTTTGCGTCACCCGACTTTGGATTTGCACATGATACTATCAACGAACCCTGTCGGGCAGGATAATTGGACGTACAGACATTTCTTTAAGGATGATCAAAACAACCGATTTATCCTGGATGATGAAAGGTTATATAAAGAGCGAACGATTGCTATCAACGATACGTACTATCACCACTCGACGGCAGAAGATAACCTATTTCTACCTGTGAGCTATATCAAGCAGCTGGACGAACTAAAAGAATACGATCCCGACCTTTATCGAATTGCCCGAAAAGGTCATTTTGGCATAAACGGAATTCGTGTTCTGCCACAATTCGAGGTGCAGCCACATGAAGATGTGATGCTGGCCATCTCAAATATTAATCGCCCTTTGCTTAGAGCGGGCATGGACTTTGGTTTCGTTGATTCATATAACGCTGTGGTTAGGTTGGCTGTTGATCACGAGAAGAAGTATCTATATATCTATTGGGAGTATTACGATCGTGGCAAGACTGATGATGTCACGGTTGAGGATTTGAAAGAGTTCGTCGAAACAAAAGAGCTGATTAAGGCTGATAATGAGCAGAAGACAATCGCATATTTCCGCAAGATGGGATACAACATGGTGGCCGCTCATAAGTTCCAAGGCTCACGCTTGCAGTACACCAAGAAGATCAAGCGGTTTAAGAAAATCATTTGTTCCGACTCATGCAAAAACACGATCTATGAGCTTCAGCCGCTCACGTATAAGACAGACAAGCGCGGCAATATCATAGAGGACGAGTTTCAGATTGACCCTCATACTTTTTCAGCCATCTGGTATGCGTTAGATGATTATGAGGTCACCGATCTGAAAGAGCAGCCTAAAGAGCGGAAACGCCCTAATAGAGAAAGGAGGTCGATGAGAAGGCTATGACAAAACACGTGAAAGCTACTGTGTTTAAAGCAGACATCTCTCAAACTACTAAACAAATTCATGATGATGGCTTTAATTATGAGGCTGATGACGTTATCGAGCCACCGTACAATATCACAGAGCTCAAACAAATAGCTGAGTATTCTACCATTCTTCAGCAATGCATCGATGCGTATAAAACGAATATTCTTGGTTTCGGATTGGGAGTTGAATACACTTTCGACTTTAACGCTGAGGATGCACCAGAAGCAAAAAAATCCGCTGCTGAAAAAGAATGGACGAGGCTTGAGGAGCTTGTCCGATACATGAACTATGATGAATCAGCCGAAGTGGTTCTAGGGTATGTGATAGAAGATCGGGAGCGGACAGGGAATGGCTTTCTTGAAGTGTTACGTAATGGCACAGGGCAACCAGCAGGGATTGAATATTTAGATGCTCAACACATGCGAATATGTAAGATAGGTGATCCTGTCGAGATCGACTTTAAATATACAGATCATGGTCAAGTCAAATCTCTCAAAAGAATGAAGCGGTTCAGAAAGTATGTGCAGCAGGTCAACACTAAAAAAGTTTTCTTTAAGGAATACGGAGATCCAAGGACAATGAACGCTTCTACGGGAGAATATAGCGAAAAAACTCCCCCTGAACTTGTAGCAAGCGAAGTCATTCACTTCAAGATTGGCAGCGGTACATATGGTGTTCCTCGTTGGATTGGTAACATCGTCAATATGTACGGTGCGCGTAAAGCTGAAGAGCTGAACTATCTGTACTTTAAACAAGGGCGGCATGTGCCGGCTGCAATTACAGTGGAAAATGGCATGCTGTCTGAAGCATCATACGAACAGCTGCAAGAGTACATGAATGGCATCGAAGGTTCAGACAATGCACATAAATTCCTTTTGCTTGAAGTCGAAGGGATTCCTAAAAAGAAAAAGGACGAAGTAAGCAATGATGAAGACCCAGCACCTGTTAAAGTTGAAATAAAATCACTGGCCGAGATTCTCCAGGAGGATGCGCTGTTCCTTGAATATGATGAGAAAACGAGAAACAAGATACGTTCCTCATTCCGTCTGCCGCCGATCTACACTGGCGAATCACAGGATTATAACAAGGCCACAGCTGACACCGCTCGAAAGACGACAGAGGAACAGGTATTTCAGCCAGAGCGAATGATCATCACTGGCAAGCTCAATACACTCTTTCTTCCTGATCTTGATCTCTGGCATGTGCGGCTCATATTAAATGGTCCTGACTTTCGTGATCCGCTCGAAATTGCAAAGGTTCTTACACCGTTTATTCAAGCAGGAGCGGTTTCACCGAATGACCTGCGTGATCTGGCTGGCCGTATTCTAGGAAAAACATTAGAAGAATGGCCAGAGGAAGAATACCACCGACCAATTGAAGCGAAGTCAAAGGTATCAACTAACTTGTTTGATACGATTCTTCAAAAATCTGCGGGTTCCCAGGAAGATCTGATCCATCTCTTAAAAGATGTTAGGGATGAACTAGAGGAGATCCGCAAATGAGCAAGATCGATCAGCTGATAAAAAACATCAATACCTTTGTGCAAAAAGCAGAGGCAGATGAGGTCAAGCAACTAGAAGAAGCTGTAGCTGATTTCCCTGAACTGAAGGACGTTCCCTCTTTGGTGGAAGAGTATGAGAAAACCACCGCAAAACTTCTCAGATTGCAACGCAGGACGTTTTTAAATGCTCTGAATGGTTTTATATCCAAGGACGATTCAGAAACGTTAGAATCAATTCTAGCGTTCTTTCAAAATGACTTGTTTGCAGCTGATGAATTTGCGGAGCTGTTTGGAAAAGAAACGGCTGTCTTTCTAACACTGACCGTCACGCAGCTGGCCGAGAAAATCATGCATTCCATCGATGCAGATATTCCATTCAAGGTGCTTTCTGAGAAAACTGAACAGTGGATTGAATCATGGTCGCAAGAGTTGGCGCAGCTGATGAAGCTGAATACTCATACGGCTATTGAACAAACCTTGAAAAATGGTATAAAAGAAGGTCGCTCTATCCAAGAAATTGAATTGGAGCTGAAGGACCTACCTGAATTCAACCGCAAGCGCGCACGTGTAACGGCGGTCACAGAAGTGTTGACCGCTTCTTCCGTCGCTCAACATGAATCCTATGTCCAATCCCCGGCGGTAACGGGGAAGAAGTGGAAGCACAGTGGAGGGAAAAAGAATCAGTCGAGAGAAAGCCATGTGCAGCTGGATGGAACTATCATCCCTTTGGATGAAGAATTTGAGATACCAGGCAGCGGAGAGCGGTGCATGTTTCCGAGAGATACACAGCTCACGCCAAAAGAGCGAGTAAATTGTCATTGTGCGGTTGGTCCTGTTGTTGATCCTGTTATTCTAGAATTGTCAGCTGAGGAAAAAGAAGAGATTAGAAGAAGAGTCTTACAAAACATGGAATGAAATAGTATAATATCCTCATTACTTTGGGAATGAGGGGAAATATGAGTTGGCTTGAGTTCTTTTCTTCAATACTTACTTCAGGTTCGTTAGCAACTATTATAGTGGTTTTGATTTTAAAACAACCTATAACAGTAATTCTTAGTAGAGTTGGTAATTTGTTGAGTTTTAAATATAAAGATATTCTTCATCTTGATTTTGCAAAAACTTTAGATGAAATTGAGCAAAATGAAGATGTAAAAGAAGATGAGCAACATGAAAGTGCCCCCAATAAAAATAGTCATAATAATGCTGAAACAAACGGACTGGATGTTGGATATGTAAAGCATTATGAGCGTTTGGCAAAAAAGTCTCCTGAGGAAGCTGTTTATACAGCTTGGCTGGAGCTTGAGGCAGAATTAAGGTATGTAGTAGTTAGATTAAGCGAGAATAACTTAAGAGATATACCTGAAATAGTGAGAGATCTTCTGTACAAAGAACATATTTCTCAGAATATGGCTAATAACATTTTGGGCTTATGGAGTCTAAGAAATGATATTGTTAAAAACCCACATGCAGTGTTTCTTGATTATAAGGAAGCTATGAGATACTGTTCATCAGTAATTAAGTTAATTAAACAGCTGCAAAAAATTACTGGCGATTATTATATGAGTGGTGAAAAACTGTCTGATTAAAAGACAGTTTTTTCTTTTGAAAGGAGGTGAATGAATTGCCACGCGAATTGATAAATGCAAAAATCACACACGTTTCATACGTGGACAAGGCTGCTAATCAAAAACAGTTCTTTTTTATGAAGTCAGAAAAAGAAAATGACTTTCAAAAGGAAATCAAGGTCATTGCGAAGGCTGATGATGCGCAGCGTCTTGTATACGGTATTGTATACGAACCAAACGTAGCTGATGCACATGGGGATTATATGACACCAAAAGAAATTGAGAAAGCTGCTCACGGGTTCCTGAAAGATGCACGTGAGATCGACAAACAGCATGATTTCCAAGGCGGTGTCGGGGAAGTCGTTGAATCGTACATTGCTCCCTCTGACTTTGAAATGGGTGATGAAGTTATCAAGAAAGGATCATGGGTCCTTGTCACGAAGGCTTCCGATGAAATTTGGGAACAGATTCAAAAGGGTGAGATCACCGGATATTCAATGGCCGGTACAGCAGACATAGGAAAACAAGAGCGTGAGCCAGCTTCTGATGAGAAGGGGCTTTTTTCTTTGCTCAAAAACTTCTTTCTTAAAGGAGAAGTTAAGAATCGATACGACAAAGGCCGCATGCGTCGTGAGTTTTGGGCTGCACAAGATGCGCTGAATTCCGTTTTGTATAAATGGGATTCTTACGACGATGAAGACTTGGAGACTGATCCTGAAAAGGTGAGGGAAGCACTGCAAGATTTTGTGGAAATCACACAAGAGATTTTGCTTACTGATGACTTGGCTGGGATTCAAACTGATCCACCTGAAGCTGTCGCAAAAGCAGGTAAAAAGTTTTCAGCAGCTAATCTGAATGAGCTAAAAAATGCAAGAGCCGCTATCGACAATTTGTTGAGTCAAGCGGAAGAGAAGGAGGAAGAAGAAGTGAACAAAGAAGATCTGCAAAAGATGCTAGATGAAACAATTGCACCAGTCGTAAAACGTCTGGATGACCTTGAGAAGGGAGAAGGTGAAGGTCAGCCTGATCCACAAGAAAAACAAATTGATGAAAAGGTCGCAAAAGAAATGGCCGCAGCTGTAGAAAAGGCATTGGCTCCAGTAGTCGATAGAGTCGAAGCACTGGAAAAGGCACGTCCGCAAGGTAATGGAGTAGGAGATCAACAACAACAAGACTTACAAAAATCTGAAACGGTATGGGGCGGCTTGCTTTAAGCCGAGAAAAAGGAGGAACTAGAGTGAGAAATCAAGAGGTAATTAACAAAGCGGAAGTGACGCTTGGGACGTTAAAAACAGGCGGTCTAATGAATCCAACCCAATCTAGCACATTTATTCGTATGGTGCAAAATGCACCAACATTGCTGCAAGATGCACGTGTCATTCCGATGGATGGCGATGCACAAAAAATCGAAAAAATCGGTTTTGGTCAGCGGATTCTTCGTCCTGGTGTGGAAGGAAAAGCAGTTCCAGCAAGTGATCGAGTTGCACCAACAACAAGCACTGTGGAGCTTAATGCAAAAGAAGTCATCGCAGAAGTGAATATTACTTATGACACACTTGAAAACAACATCGAGGGCGATGCTTTGCAAAACACCATCATGCAAATGCTTGCTGAACGAGCTGCAGTAGATATTGAAGAATTGATCTTAAATGGTGATACATCGTCATCTGATACTTACCTTGCGCAGCTTGATGGTATCCGCAAGCAAGCGACATCTCATATCGTAGATGTTGCTGGTGAACCACTTACACGCCAAGTATTCAAACAAGGATACAAAGCTGTTCCACCAAAATATTTGCGAGTCCCACAAGAGTTCCGTTTCTATTCTTCCCCAGGGCAAGAGGTCGAATGGAAAGACAAAGTGGCCGATCGTCAAACAAATTTAGGAGATGCAGCAGTACAAGGTGGGCTTTCTTCTGCATTTGGTGTTCCAGTCAAAGGAATTGCAAATATGCAACCGTATGATGCGGACGGCACAGATGTTTCAGACATTTTATTGACTCATCCAAAAAACATCATCTTGGGCTTCTCTCGTAATATCCGTATTGAGGTAGATAAAGACATCCGTAATCGTAAATTCATCATTGTGTTGACTGCGAAGCTGGACAGCAAATTTGAGGAAGAGGATGCTGTTGCTAAGATCATTAAGGTCAAGGAGTGATCAACATGTATACAGCGGCTTTGATCAAAGGAAAGACATACTCTGTGATGGGGCATGTCTTTCATTTAAATCAGGAGAAAGAGATTGAGAAAAAGGTATTTCAATATCTCGATGGCAATGAGTTTTTTGCTTGTAAGGAAGTAAAAGCTCCTGCTGATGATCCAAAAACGGATGAGCCGGTGAATGAGGAAGAAGAACCGGCACAAGAAGTAAAAATTTACACTGAAACAGAACTGAAGGGCATGAACAAAACTGAACAAGAAGCCATTGTTATTGATCTTGGCGGCGATCCGACTCAGCTCAAAGATAAGAGTGAAAGAATTGCCTTCATCCTTGAGCAGCAACAAGAAAAAACAGGAGAGTAAGGCTGATGCTGATCTCTCCTGAAGATGTTAGGGCGTATACCGTATTCGAGAGCGTGAAAAACCGCTCGGATGAACTATTGGAAAGTGACATCATCGAAGCTGAAGCTGAGGTATTTAAGATCGTAGGTCATGAGTTCATAAGTGAAAAATATCAGCCGCTTCCTGAAAAGGCGAAGATCGCATTGATTAAAATGGCGCAGTTCTTCGCACTGATCAACGGAGATGAATCAATCATAAAAGGGTACAAGTCGGAAAAGATAGGTGACTATTCATACACCTTGGCAGATGGTAACGCCGTTTCAAAGCCAGATGTGTATAACCTGTTGATAGATTTCATTGAGCCAGGAGAACCGCCAGAAGATCCAGGCAGCATCAAATTAAGGTTGAGATCGCTATGAGCTATCAATCGTTATTAACGGATCGATGCGATATATATCACTTGCAAACAGAGCAG
Source organism: Bacillus sp. FSL W8-0183 (assembly GCF_038006825.1). Lineage (NCBI taxonomy): Bacteria > Bacillati > Bacillota > Bacilli > Caryophanales > Bacillaceae > Bacillus > Bacillus sp. FSL W8-0183. Next base: position 213,819 of record NZ_JBBOVY010000001.1, read on the forward strand.
CTGTCAAAAGATCGCTATGGAATACCTGTCCAAGATGCGCAGCCGGTCTTTTCATATCCTGATGAGCCTGATCAAGTTGCGCAGCCATGTTATTTTACGGAGAAAAACCAATCCATCACACAGCAGGAGCCAAACGCAACCATTCATCAATCGTACCTTGTTCATTTTCCTATCAATGCCGATGTTCGCCTGAATGACAAAGTGGAATGGGAAGGTGTGACATTGAAACTCCAAAAGCCCAGACGAATCAAAAATCACCATATTGAGGTGGTAGCGATGAGGAGTGAAAGCCTTTGAGGATTGATGGTTTAGATCAGTTCATTGAGGATTTGAATGCAGCTGTTAATGGCGGCTTGCAAGCAGAATATGAAGAGTGGCTTGAAGGAATGGGCTATGAGTTCCTTGATATTGTTCAGGATGAAGTCATCCGTACAAAAACAGTGGATGCTCGCCGTTTGCTCAACTCATTCCAAAAGGGAGACCAAGAAAACGTCTTTTCAATGAGCAGTGGCGGTCTAACGTTGGATGTTGGGACCAACTTAGAATACGCATCATACACAAACGATGGCCACTTTACCATTGATCCCTCCAAGAATCAGGACAGACGTTGGGTTCCTGGCAGATGGGTTGGTGACCGGTTTGAATACGATCCAAACGCTGAAACAGGAATGCTTCTAAAGTTCCAGTGGGTTGAGGGCAGCGGCTATTGGGATAATGCTCTAAGCATCTTCGGGCAGATGTTTGAACAATCACTAGATCGCAAGCTGCAGCAATGGATCGATGAACAATTTGGGCGGTGATTAGATGAATCAAGAAGTCGGCGCCATCATGAATTATTGTTACAAGCAGTTTCCGGTGAAAGTATATGAAAAAAAGATTCCTGAACAATTTCAGATTCCTTCAATGTACTTTCCTGCAGCATGGGTCAATACAAGAAACGATACTGTTTCAACGTTCCTTAAAACATACACGCTGCATATTAAAGTGTTTCACAAGGATTCGGGGCAGGCTCATGATGCAGCGGAGTCGATAGTGGATGCCTTATCAGCTGATCGAAACATCATTCAAATGGTCAGTGAGGAAGGTGAACTGCTCGATCAATATGTTCGCATTAAGAGGGCAGAAACTAGGATTGCAGATCAAGGCGTGGCAACGATTGTCCTCACATGGGATAGTGCTTATTGGTACAACCGAGACGAGCAGCCAAGCCTAGACGACATAAATTTTTCAGACGGGGTGATAAAAAGTGGCCAAGAATAAAAGCGAGCCGGTGAAAGAAGAGAAAGCCGCTCCGGTTCTTCCTAAAGAAGCAGCATTTTCATTTGAAGCCTTGAAAGAGCACAGCAAGGAATTGTTTGGCGTAAAGCCTGAAATCCTTGAAGGTGCTCTTTTTTATATCAAAGATCAACCAATTACAAAAACAGAAGCAAAGAAGCAGATTGATGCTTTTTTGTCTAAGGAGGTTTAAGCATGAATGGAGGTACTTTCACGCCAGGTACAGAGAAAAAGCGTCCTGGTATCTACTTCAATTTTAAAACCACAGCACAGCAGCGTATCACGTTAGGTGATCGCGGCACCGTTGCACTCCCAATCACAATGAGTTGGGGAGAGCCTAAGACGTTCATCTCTATCTCTGGCATGGAGGACTTAAATAAAAAAGTCGGATTAAACATCGATGACAAATCACTGCTTCTTTTCCGAGAAGCGAAGAAAAAAGCACAAACAGTCTTGCTTTATCGCCTGAATGAAGGCGAACCTGCAAAGGCTCAGATCAGCGAGAATTTCAACGTTCTTGCTAATTATGGTGGACAGAAAGGGAATGAGGTCACGATCCAAGTTACTGAAAACGTATTGGATAGCTCGAAGCGTGATGTGGTGACTTACGTTGGTACAGACATTGTTGATAAGCAGGTTGTCACTGATGTCAAAGAGTTGAAGCAAAACAAATATGTTTCGTTCTCTGGTGAAGGAGAAGTGACAATCACCGCTGGCGTAACACTAAGCGGTGGGAAAAATGGTGTTCCAAGCGTGGCAGATTACACAGCATTCCTTGAAAAAGCTGAAACAGAATACTTTGACGTGATCGCGCTGCCTAATAACACTAGTACGCAACTAAAAGCAACATTTGTGGCCTTCGTCAAGCGTTTGCGTGATGATCAAGGCCGTAAGGTGCAAGGTGTTTTACCGAATTATGAAGCTAATCATGAAGGAATTATCAATGTTACAAGCGGTGTCGTGCTAGAAGATGGCACAGAGATAACGCCAGCCAAAGCAACTGCATGGGTTGCCGGTGCATCTGCAGGTGCAAACTTCAATCAGTCATTAACCTTTGTGGAATATGAAGGGGCTGTGGACACGTTAGAGCGTCTTGATAATGACCAAGTGGAATACCGCTTATCACAAGGGGAATTCTTGTTCACGTTTGATGCGAGAGATCGCACAGTGAGCGTTGAGAAGGACATTAACTCCTTAACGACTTATACAACCGAGAAGAACAAGACATTCGCTAAAAACAAGATCATTCGTGTGCTCGATGCGATCAACAATGATCTCACACGTGAATTGAAGGATTTAATTAAATTACGCAAAGCAAATGGCAATGACATTCCGGCATCGGATGATGGTCTGCAGCTGGTGAAAACACTCATCACGCAATATCTCACGCAGCTCCAAGATGGATCTGGAATCACTGGCTTTGATTCTGAAACGGATATCACGATCGCTTTAAATGAAGATCGTGACGGTTTCTTGATTGATCTAGCTGTTCAACCTGTTGATGCAGCTGAAAAATTCTATTTCAATGTAGAGGTGAAATAAGATGGCTTTTAAAGCGCAGAATACCATTTCGGGTAAGGAAGGACGCTTATTCCTCGATGGTGAGGAAATGGCGTTCATTAAAACGTTTGAGGCAAACGTGGAGAAGAATAAATCAGAGGTCAATGTCATGGGCCGTCGTATGACCGGTCACAAGACAACCGGTGCGAATGGGACCGGCACAGCGACTTTCTATAAGGTTACATCACGTTTCGTTCAGTTGATGTTAAATTACGTGAAGAAGGGACAAGATCCATACTTCACCATTCAAGCTGTACTGGATGACAAATCATCTGGCCGCGGCACAGAGCGTGTCACATTGTTTGATGTGAACTTTGATTCTGCAAAGATCGCGGGGCTTGATGTTGATTCAGAAGCACTGGAAGAAGAGGTTCCTTTCACGTTTGAGGACTTTGATCTTCCTGAGAAGCTGAAGGATTCTTTCTAAGAAATGTGGAGGAAATTAGCTAATTAATTAGCTAAATAAAAACCGAATATGCTATAATGCAAAGAGAATGCTCAGAGCATTCCCAAAGCATTCCGAGTATACAAAATTATGTTTACATGCAAAGCAATTTGCATAAAATAAAAAGAAGCCAGGATGCTCCAACATCCCGGCAATGTACAATGAGGCCCTTCAAGGGGCTGGCTTATCAATTAGATAGTTTTAAGGATAGACTTTCCCTTCAACCGTCCAAAGCTCAAGGGGAGTCTATTTTTTGTTTATATACGTCAACAAAGCAAGGATAAACATCCCGAATAAAAGCATTAGGGAAATCGCTTGGAACGTTGACATGAGCATCACCCCCTTCCTATCGGGGATGAGCCAGACACCCTTGAGCAAGCCGTTCATATGTACGATTTATATTATACATGAAAAGATTGGAAAGCACATTCAAAAAATGGATGTGCTTTTTTGCATTCAAAAAACAAATCAAAGGGAGTTTTTAAACATGAGCGAAAAACAAACAAACAACGTATATGATCTTTCATTCTTTATGCCAGGACAAACAACAGAAGCGGAAGAAGTTAAATCATTCATTTCAAAGCGTTTCGTTGACAAAGAAGGTAAAGTGATTCCATTCGTATTCAAAGCGATCACAACAGAGCGCATCGATGAACTGGAGAAAGAAAACACGACTTTCAAAAATGTTAAAGGTCGTGGACGTGTGAAAGACTTGGATTCCCAACGTTTCTATGCACGTATCGCAGTTGAATCAACCATTTACCCAGACTTCAAATCAAAAGAACTTCGTGAAGCATACGGCACCCAAGATCCAGTCGAAGTGGCAAAGCGTGTCCTATCTGTCGGCGGTGAATATGCGAACTGGTTAAACAAAGCCATTGAGGTCAACGGGTTTGAAGATGAAATTGAAGATTTAGAAGAAGCAGCAAAAAACTAATAAAAGACGGGGACAAAGAGGCTGTGTATCTGTATTACTGCATGCATGAGCTTCATTACTCCCCGTCTGAACTCTTAGAGGTCTATGAAGCGCCAAGGCGATTCAAGGCCTTTTTGTTTGGGTTAATAGCCCACAAATTAGAAGTGCTTGAAAAGGAATCGAAGAAAGGAGGATAAGACATGGCTCGTTTAACCGCTCGGTTTGAATTACAAGACCGGATCACGCGTAAATTGCGTTTGATCAGAGGGGACTTAGAACGACTTGATAGATTGCGCCGCAGATCAGAGCGGCCAATCACATTGAGAGTACGGGACAATGCCACAATTGCATTAAGACGTGTGCAGCGATTCATATTGCGTGATCTTGCTAGAACTTATCAGCTGACGCTTGATGTAAATGATCTGGCCACAAAAGCATTGAGAAAGTTCAATGGCTTCTTACAACGCAAGATGCCGCGTACTCATAGCGTGTTGATGCGTATTAAAGATCAGGCAACACCAGGACTTGTCCGGCTGCGTCGTTACATCGATCGGAAATTTGGCAAAGTAGAACGGTTTGCCATAACGGTTCATGATCGGGCAACCGCAGGAATCAGACGTATTGCTTCATATGCAGCGCGTCAGCTTGGTCGAGGATACAGCTATACCATTAGAGCCGTTGATATGGTCCGACGTACTGTCAGTCGTATAACGTCTTATACTCGGAACACGTTAGGGACTGAATACAGGGTGGCGATTAATGCGATCGATCGTTTCACCGCTCCAGTACGTGGAGCTGTCTCATTTGCAAATACCCACTTGGGACGTACTTACACAACCACAATCAAAGTTCTTGATCTTATCACAAAGCCATTGAGAGGGATCGTGTCAGCTGTCACCAGCACACTTGGGTTGCTTGGAGTCGGTGCCGGTGCAACAGGCGGTATAGTTGTGCCGCTCAAAATGGTTGCGGATCGCCAGAACATGACCACGGCTTTTGAAACACTGCTCGGCAGCAGAGGAAAAGCAGATGCACGTCTGGACGAGCTGACGGCCTTTGCTGGTCAAACGCCATTTACTCGTGATGAGATTTTCGAGTCAAGTCGTGTCCTTCAAGTATTCACAGGGAACGCTCTATCGACTACTGAAGGCATGAAGCTAGTCGGTGACGTTGCTGCTGGTGTTCAGCGGCCATTCTCAGAAGTTGCGCTATGGATGGGGCGTTTATATGACGGCATTAAATCGGGGCGTCCTATCGGTGACGCAACGGCAGCGCTTCAGGAAATGGGGGCGATCTCTGGTGATGCCAGAGGTAAGCTCGAAAAACTTGCAAAGAGCGGCAAGGACATAAATAAAACTTGGCCGGAAGTAACAAAAGAGTTTGGCAAATACAACGACATGATGATCAAAATGTCGGACAACTTGGCCAACTTATTCCTTGGTGTCAAATCATTCATCAACAACTCTATTTTGATGCCTTGGGGTAAAGGACTTGCAGCTGCGTTCCAACCCGCTCTTGAAGCATTTAGAACGTGGCGTGGGGAATATTCTTTTGTACTCACTGACCTATCAAACAAAGCTGAAAAGGCAGGAAAGAAATTTGCTAACAGCTTCCTGAATCCGACAAAGAGTGTTTTCGGATTTATTGGTGATCAGTTCAAAATCTTGTTTCCTGGTGAGAAGTTAACCAAAAAACAGACACAGGAACTGAAGGTCAAGTTTAAGGACAACCCTAAGCTGAAGAAGCACTTTGAACAACTAGAAAAATACAGAAAAATGGACTTTGAAACTCGGTGGAAGCTAGTTCTTGATAATACGAAAGACGTTTTTGGCCAATGGTGGGAAAAGACAGGAAAGCCTGGTCTTTTCAAAATGGCCGAGAATGTCGGGAAGACTTACGGTGGCATCATAAACGGCGTGATCAACGGTCTGCTTGGTATTGATGACAAATCATCTGAGGACAGTTTCACTGATGCAGGAGCCAAAGCAGGAAAGATATTCATTGAATCATTTTTAGAAGCTCTTGATCCTGTGCAATTAGGTATTCGTATTGCCAAGAAGATAGGTGAGATCAACTGGAATGCCCTTACTGGAGAAGGCTCAATTGCTGGTGCACTGATTGCCAATGCATTTGCGCTTGCGTTCTTAGGAAAAGTGGCCACTTTATTAAAGCCGCTTAAATCCATTCTTTCAGGAGCCTTTGCTGCCTACAAATGGGGCAAAGGTTTAAGAGGAGGAATGGGAGCAGGAACGAGCGGCGGTGTAATTGGTGGTTCTGGAGGAGCAGGGCGACTGCCAAGGAACCAACGACCTCCTGAATATCGTCAGCCTTGGATCAATAGAGGGGAGCCGGTACGTCCAACAACGCCAAACCAAGGGCGTGGCGGTGGATTCTTAGGAAATCTCGGTAAAGGTGCAAAGAGTATTGGAAAACGCATTCCTATTCTCGGTACACTGATTGCCGCAACAGAGTTAATCGGTATGAACAATGATAATAAAGGCGAGAAGATCGGTGGGTTCACAGGAAATCTAGGTGGCGGTATCGGTGGTGCGGCAATCGGAACAATGATCGCACCTGGTATCGGAACCGTTATCGGTGGAATCTTAGGAAGCATCTTTGGCGGTGATCTTGGCAAATGGATTGGAAAGATGTTCGACAACGGAACCATCAAGAAAAAATGGGATGAGATCGTCAAATGGTCAGAGGATGCAATCAAGTGGATTAAAGATACATGGAAAGATATTTCTACTTGGTTCAATGACAACGTGGCTGAACCAATTGGTGGTTTTTTTGAAAAAGCATGGACAAAAATTAAAACCACTTGGGAGAAAGTCTCTAACTGGTTCATGGAAAAAGTATTCATACCTATCTATAACTTTGTTGTACCAATCATCAACTTTGTTGTTGGTGTTTTTGTTGTTGCTTGGAACATTATTAAAACCATATGGGGTGTTGCATCAACTTGGTTCATGGAAAAGGTATGGAAACCATATGGTCAATATGCAGTAGAAGCCATTGGTGTGGTATGGAATAAACTTGTTGATACATGGAATTGGATCAAAGAGACATGGGGAGTATTGTCTGAGTGGTTTAATGAATATGTGTGGACACCATTTAAGACATATGGCATTCCAGCTATCATGTTTATCTGGAATCTATTCAAAGGTACATGGAACTGGATTAAAACCACGTGGGTGATACTTGCAGCTTGGTTCGATGAGTATGTGTGGCAGCCGTTTAAAACTTACGCTTTACCAGCCATTATATTCGTTTGGAATCTATTTAGAAACACGTGGAATTGGATTAAAACTACGTGGGAAAAACTCTCTACTTGGTTTTATGAAAACGTATGGCAGCCATATAAGAAATATGCGGAGCCAGCGATTACCTTCGTGTGGGAAAAATTTGATGAAGCATGGAAAACGATCAAGGGTATATGGGAAACAGTAAGTGGATGGTTTGAAAAATATGTTTTCAACCCGTTAAAAGATCATGCAGAAAAGTTAACAAGCACATGGAAAGGCTTATTTGACATTGTTGGAAATGTTGTCGGTAAAGTTAAAGAATTTAGTGGGAAGGCATTTCATATCTTTGAGAAAAAAGGAGAAGAAAAAACAGGACTGAAAAAGAAAGAGAAAGCAGCAAATAACGCCACCGGTGGTTATATCACAAAGCCGACACTTTCATGGATCGGCGAGGCGGGCAAGGAGTTTGTCATCCCGACTGAAAACAACAAAGGTCGAGGAAAGATGCTACTTGCTCAGGCTGCTTCTCACCTTGGAATGTCTGTTGTGCCAAACGGTGCATCACCAACCTCTCCAGCAAGCTCATCGTCTCCAATGAGACCGGCTGCTGCTTCATCAGTTTCCACTTCTGCAAGTGGATCGATATCAATTGGAGACGCGGCCAACGCATCAAAATACGGGGAACAGTTTAGCACTGACTTTGAAAAAGGGTTAAACAGCAAAGTCGTTTCACTTGAACAGTGGAAACAAGCTAATATCAAGCAGCCATTTACTCAAATTCAGGCAGCGACTCCGCAGTATGGAGCACAAACTGTCTCCGGCTTTGCTGCAGGTCAAAACATGACACCAACTGGCACAGGTCAATTCTTAGATCAAAATGTAAGACAACCTTTCTTGAATGCTCGACAAGAGTCACCTACATGGGGAGCTGGACTAATTGACGCATTTAACAGCGGCATGCGTTCCAAAGGAAGTGAAGTGACACAGGCGGCCAAGGACATGGCCAAGAAAGTAGAGCAGGCGTTTAGAGAGGAATTAGACATTCATTCTCCATCACGTGTCATGATGAGCCTTGGGAAATTCGCATCAATCGGTGTCGTTAAAGGTCTTGATTCGGTTGACGTGAAGAAATTCGCTGAGAATCAAGCGGGTTCCTTAATCGCTGCGTTTAGCGGAATGGGTGCATCTAACCTGAGTGTTCAACAATGGCTCATGGCTGCTCTAATGGCAACTGGCACATCAATGAGCTGGCTACCTGGTTTGATGACGATTGCGCAGAATGAGTCACGTGGAAACCCGAAAGCGATCAACCTATGGGATTCTAATGCGAAGAGAGGAACGCCGTCTAAAGGATTGATGCAGACCATTGATCCGACCTTTAACTCTAATAAAGTCAACGGCATGAACGACATCTGGAACCCAATCCATAATGCTGCAGCTGCTATCAACTACATCAAAGGCAGATATGGAAGTGTCTATAATACGCCTGGATTAAGAAGTATCAGAAATGGCGGACCATATAAGGGTTATGCAAACGGTGGTCTAATCACGCAAGAGCAAATCGCCAGAGTCGGTGAAGGAAACAAGCGTGAATGGATTATTCCTGAAGAGCGTGGCATACGTGGTCGCTACTTGTTGGCTCAAGCTGCACAGGCTTTAGGAATGGACGTATACGATCCGGCCACTGCTGCATCATCTGAGCTTTCACAAGGGCAGGTGCAAACAGTAACAGCTGGCACAGCAAATGCACCGTCTGCTTCCAGCGGATCAAAACAGGTCATCATTAACTTTAATGGTGATCAGCACTTCCATAACGGCCAAGATGAAGATTCACTTGTTGAAAAGATCAAACGATCAATAGCTGAAGAACTAGAAGTCGAGATCAACACAGGAACGAAGGGAGTCGTGATCGATGGCTAAATCAAAATATCAATTATGGATTTCGCAAGGGAAGGACAAACTGCGATTCCCTGTTCTTCCTGAGAAATTAGAACTCAATAACAACGTACAAAATGAATCTATCAAAGTATCAAAATTTGGCGAGCTCACATTCTTGGATGTACCAGGAGCTCGTCAAATTTCATTTACAGCTTTTTTTCCGAAGAAGTATACACCGATCGCTGAATATAAAAGCATTCCATCACCAGAGAATGCAATAGCCAAAATTGAACGAATGATGCGTTCAAAGAAGCCTGTACGCTTTATTGTCACAGGGACCAAAATCAATATGCAATGCAGCATAGAAAGCTTCAATCACAATGAAGGTACGTATGACGTCGGTGATCGTGAATTCACGCTGCAGTTAAAAGAATACAAAACCGCATCACCTAGAAAAATCAAACGGAAAGCCAAAAAGAGCAGCAAAAAACGCAGCTCAAAAGGCGCACCAAAAGTGTACACCGTTAAAAAGGGTGATACATTGTGGGATATTTCTGGCCGCTTCTATGGTGATAGTACAAAATGGCGCCGCATTTGGAATGCGAATAAAGCCGCGATGATCAAACGAAGTAGACGCAATATTAGACAACCAGGGCATTGGATTTTCCCTGGTCAAAAATTAAAAATACCACAATAGGGGGGCTGACATTGATTGAGCTTTTTGCCATCAGAAGCGGCACCATGTACGAGCTTGTGACAGAGAGCGTGACACTTCGGGGGCAAAGGTATCAGGCCCCTCGCTCAATACAATCAACTATCGTGACTAAACAGGGTTCACAAAAATATTACAGCATCAAAGAGGGTGACACGGTTCTTTTCAAGTGGAAAGGAAAAGAACTCTTTCGAGGTACAGTCTTTGCAAGAACGCCGAAGAATGAAAAGCTCACTTTTACTGCTTACGACATGCTTCAGTATTTGGTGAAGAACCAGGATGTCTATGTCTTTTCCAATAAGAGAGCTGATCAGATAATGAAGCGGCTTGGTCAAGATTTTCAGATCCCGATGACGTCGATCGCTAACACTGGCCATGTCATTAAATCACTTGTATTCAAAAACGATACAAGCCTTTATGACATCATCTTGCAGGCTCTAAGGGAAACAAAGAAACAAACAGGGCGTAACTATCAAATTTATTCTGCTAAAGGCAAGATGGGGCTGAGAGCTTGGCCTGATCCGTCCGAAGTATGGGTCATTGAATCAGGCGTGAATCTCATTGATTATCAGTACAGTACCTCAATTGAAGAAACGGCCACACGTGTGAAGATGAGAGCCACGCGTGTTGAAAAAATCAAAGTCTTAAAGAAGGAAAAAAAGAAATCAAAGTCTACAGACAAAGAGAAAGATAAGAAAACGGCCAAACCAACAAAGCCAAAGATGGTCACGCAAAAGAAAGAGATTGAGATGCTGGCTGTGGCGAATGATAGTGCTGCTAGAAGCAAATACGGCATCCTGCAGCACGTTGAAAGAGTGTCAGGAGAGATCAACCAAGCACAGCTGCAAAAGAGAGCAGATGTCCGACTGGCTCAAAAGAAAGGCGTAAAAAAAGAGCTGAAAAGCATTCAAGCTCTAGGTATTCCTGGATTACAAAGCGGTATGCCAGTACGCATTATCATTCCTGATATCGGCATTAAAAAAACGTACTGGATCGATCAAGACAGTCATGAATTTAAAGGAACCAAACACACCATGACGATTGATGTCGTTGAAAAAAATACAATTCCAACGGGGAATCAGTCATGAAACTAAGCGATGCAATTAAGCGATTGGCCGTCAATGCGGTTGATGCACAATCGCCAATGGAATTGATACTCGGTGATGTTGTGTCTGTTTCTCCTCTTAGTGTTAGGCTCAACGAAAATGACAAACTCATCATTCCTGAAGAACTTCTTATCTGGCCAGCCCGCTTAGACGAGGGAGAAGATGATGAGCTACAAGAAGGCGATAGTGTCATGGTCCTTGCGATGACAGGCGGCCAAACGTTTTACATCTTAGATAAAGTAGTAGGAGGTGGTTCATGATGGCACTCTCTCCAGAAGAAGAAATTGAAGATTTTGAGGAAGATGAAGAGGATATTGTTGAACCTTCGACTACCTACCGAATCGACTTTGAGTCTGGCCGTTTAACCAATGAAAAGATTAATGGTCTCGATGCCATTCGCCAATTTGTATATATGGCCCTAAGAACTGAACGATATTCGCATGCTGTTTATAGCCATGACGTAGGATGTGAGGTTCAAGAAGCTGTGTCTGATGAAGAATCAACGGACGAATACAAGGAGATGGAGATTCCGCGTCTAATAGAAGAAGCACTTCTTGTTGATGAGAGAATTGAAAGTGTGCAAGATTTTGAGGTCACAAAAGAAGGGGCAACCTTTAAAGTGCTCTTTAACGTGGTGACAGATGAAGGGACCTTGGAGATTGAGGAGGTAATCGGAGATGTTTGAGGAACAATCGTATGAAGCCATCATGGAACGCATGTTGGAACGTATACCTGATGATATTGATAAACGTGAAAACAGCGTGATATGGAATGCGTTGGCTCCTGCAGCTGCGGAACTTGCTCAATCTTATATATGGCTAGATCAGGTATTCGAACTTGTCTTTGCGGATACAGCGCAGGGAGAATTTTTAGATAGACGAGCTGCTGAAGTGGGGATCACTCGTAAAGCAGCCACAAGTGCTGTATGGTCTGTCGGTGTGACACCTGACACTATCAGAATACCAACGGGATCAAGATTCTATATCGACAATCTTTACTTCCAGTATCAATCTGACGGCACGCTGAAGTGTGAAACGACTGGTGCTGTAGGAAATGGGAATTTTGCAGAGCTGCCGCTCCTATCTCTCGATAACATACCAGGTTTAGAATCAGTCATTTTCGAGGAGCTGAAAATACCTGGTCAAGAAGAAGAAGACGATGAAGCTCTGTATGAACGGTACTTGATGAGGGCGAGGCGGGAGGCTGTCAGCGCTAATAAAGCACATTATAAAAAGTGGGCTGAAGAAGTAGAAGGAGTTGGCAGGGCAAAGGTTTTTCCTCTTTGGAATGGTGAAGGCACAGTAAAAGTTGTCATCACAGACGGGAATTTTGATGTGGCGACGGACCTGCTTGTCAATAAGGTACAGGAGTACATTGATCCGGTTCCGGGCGAAGGGGAAGGCCAAGCGCCGATTGGAGCCACCGCAACCATCGAGAGTGCTAAGTGGAAAGATGTTGAGGTGTCCCTATCAGTGGAGCTTAAAATGGACTATTCACTTGAAGATGCTCAACAAGAAATAGAGGAGAAGATCAAGGCTCTCCTAAAATCACTTGCTTTCGAGGAGAATGTGATCAGAATGTCAGCGATCAACGACATTTTGTATCATGCGGATAGTGTGTCTGATTATGCGGATGTCTTGATCAACGGTGAAGCCAAAAACTTGCCCCTCCAAGACATTGAAATCCCGCGTCTAGGGCAGGTGATCGTCAATGAGCAAGTATGATGATATGAAAGCCTATCTACCCTCCTATCTAACGGAGATCACTGAATTTGATGAATTAATGAAATCAGAAGCTCCTGAAATGGAAAGGCTAGACGATTCTATTTTTGATATGACCGATCAACTTTTTCCGATCACTGCCACATGGGGTCTGAATCGATGGGAAAGAATGCTGAAGGTGCAACGTGAATCAGGTGACTCGATTGAATTGAGAAGGGCACGTATTTTGAATCTCATGTCAAACATTCCACCGATCACTTATGCTTCTTTAGAGAGGGCAGTCAACCGCTTCCTGAAGAATCCTAGTGCAGTGGTTCGTCTAACAACTGGCCGATATCATTTCTCCCTTCGTGTTAATTTGGATGACCTGCAAAACACCAGGTATATTGTAGAAACGCTTGAAAACTTGAAGCCAGCTCATTTGGCTTACAAATTCACAAGCGTTCATCACACAGACGTTAACGAAATAAAAGACTATCATAACCGGCTCACACTGCGCAGCAGAGTGGGCTTTTTTGATCACATCCCGATCCTGCTGAATGGAGAGTTTTTACTTAATGGCACTTTTTATTTGAGTGGATCGCGTAACTCGACAGATATTCCAGTACGCTTCAGACAATTTCTAAAGATGGCCATGAAGCTCAAAAAAGAAATGAAAGTTTCTGGCCGTACAAGATATGTCATGGTAGGAGCCAAACACGAAACGGATCAACAAGCAGCTCTTACACTTCGATCTCGCTTCAATCATGTTAGGAAAGAAAAAAAGAAAATGACATTCCGTATGGCTGCTCATGTATCAAATGAGCAAAGCGGAAGTGTAATCATTAAGCAAAAATATTGGACGCTTGATGGATCGGTACCGCTAGACGGTTCAAAATATCTAGCTGCCACGTCCAAACAAATAGATTTATAAAGGAGGATCATTATGGCTGATCAATTAACCGTAACAACGCTTTATGCTCGGCAACAAATGGCGAAGGCTAGAGCGGAGGGAACGAAGCTCACGAAAGTGGTTAAGATGGCTTTTGGGAATGGTGGGACGAAGGATGGGAAACCGATCTCACTAGACGGCACTGAACAAGAACTTAAAAAGGAACTTGTTCAAAAAGAAATTGATTCATATGAGTTTATGGAGCCAGCGAAAATCCGGTACACGTGCACCATCGCAGAAGGGGAGCTTGCTGGAGAAGTCATCAACGAATTGGCTCTTGTTGATGAAGATGGAAAGTTTACGGCCATCCGCACCATGACAGACAAGCAAAAAGACGGCGACATCGAATTTGTTTTTGAGATTGATGATATTTACTAGGAAAGGAGTGCTCATCGATGGACATTAAATCTCCTAAAGTGTTTGAAACAAGTGACAAGGCTCATGCGGATCTGTTCAATGACATGGTGAAGGTATTACTTGAAAATGATACTGGACTGTTAGATCAACTCGGTGGCCATATTGATGACACCAAGCCACATGCATCTGCAGCAGAGAAGAAGAAATGGAATGAATCGCAGCTTTATAAGATCACAGCTGATGACGGCAAATACTTGATTTCTGTTCCTGCTGACAAAAATATTTTTGATGCGATCAAGGACAAGGGAACCTGTACTTTTATCGCTTCTCCAGGTGTAGAAGATTCCCCTGCGCCTAGTAACGCCTATTTAAGAGGCATACAAACGGTGGGACAAAACAACATCGGAACCGGATTTGCGGTAGACACGTCAGGTAATGCCTATTACTTCTACTATAATTCTAGCCATATATCTATCACTTGGACGCAGCTGCCGACAGCAGATGAAAAAGATAAATGGAACAGTGGCCAACTGTATCAACTGACGCAAGATTCAGGTACTCGTAAATTTATAGCTGATGGAACAGATTTACTCACTTTATCACCTGGGTTTTATTATGGAATTAACAACAGACTTTTAAATAATCCTGATCCATCTGATACTGGGTGGTTTAATTATGATGTTTCTGAAAGTGGATCGGGACGGAAAATGATCATAGCTGTAGCGAGCTTCAATAATAGGATGTGGTTTGGAACTGTTCATACTAATGGGGATTTCAAAGGCTGGAGACGCATTATTACTGACGTTGATGCAAAACTCAACTGGAAGTTCCCCACAATCGGAAACGGTTGGAAAACTTATAAAAGTGAAGTTAATAACGATTACCGAGTTCGTGTTGCAAAAGATGCTTTAGGAATTGTTCATGTTACAGGAGCCATCGCAGGCGGCACACTTGGGGATGTACCTGCCTTTACGTTACCAGAAGGATGTGAGCCGCCTTTCCCTCTCTATAATGTTGGGATCGCTTCTAGTACCGGTGGTTTTAAGGGACCGCAATTTAGTAGACAATATATCGCTACAGATGGACGTTTCTGCATACAAGATACATCCAGTAATACTGAGTTTATTGTCGTGAACTGCATGTTTAAGGCAAAGGAGGGATAAACCATATGAAGCCAATATACGCGTACGATGAGGATTTCAAGTATATACGTGGCGGAGATAAAGAAATACCCGATGATGCTGAAATACCAGATGGATTTACGGATGTCCAACCCCAAGATGGGTTATATTCAGCGAAGTACAATCCAGCAAGCAAGACATGGAGCGAATCAGCAACCCAGGAGTACATTGATAGCTTACAAACAGAGCAACCGCCGTATGATATTGATTTACTAAAACAGCAAAATGCGGTGTTAACTAAACAATTGAGTCAGCTTTCAAAAGATGCAGCTGCAGCTAAATTGCGTGAGGCACAAATGGCAAAACAATTGGCTCAACTCATGACTGAGATTCAGGAGTTGAAGGGTGGTGAAAAATCATGATATATCCAACAGTTGCGGATATAAAGCAGTTTTGGGATTGGAAGTGTTATGGTCCAGAGGATATTGCTTTTTATGTAGAAATCGGTTGGATTAACAAAGAAGACTATGAGGAAATAACAGGAGAACAATACGAAGCCTAGAGGGGCTTTTTATTTTGCCTTCTTTTAGGAGGTGGACAAAGTGAAGGAGTAGGTGAGTATGGTGGAAATGGATTTGGCTCAATATTTGATGACACAAGGACCCTTTGCGGTTCTTTTTTGTTGGGTGCTGTTTTACGTATTAAACACAACAAAGGAAAGAGAAAACAAGCTCAATGAACAAATCGAAGCGCAAAATGAAGTGTTGGCAAAGTTTAGTGAGAAGTATGATGTCGTGATCGACAAGCTCGATAAAATTGAACGGAATTTAAAATAGGAGGGAACATTTATGAAAAACTTCGACAAAGGCACGGTGATCCGCACGGTGCTTCTATTTATGGCATTGATCAACCAAGCGTTAATTCTATTTGGCAAGCCAATCTTGCCGATCAGTGAGGATCAAGTCACTTCGTTGGCTGAGACATTGTACCTTGCTGGTTCAATGATCTTCACAATCGTAACAACACTGGTGGCATGGTTTAAAAACAACTATGTGACTGACAAAGGCAAGTTGCAAAAAGAAATCCTGAAACAAAAAGGATTAACGAAGTAAGGAGCTGCCATGAGGTGGCTCTTTTTAATACAGCAAAAGGAGACGATGAACGTGGTAAAAATCATTAAAGATTTTATTCCAAAGAGTAACGACAACAGACCAGGAAATTGGATGAAGCCGCTATATATTACGGTTCATAACACTGCTAACACGGCAAAGGGTGCAAATGCAGCGAGTCACGCAGCATTCGTCAAAAGGTCTAGTACAGGCGTAAGCTGGCACTACACTGTGGATGATAGTGTCATCTATCAGCATTTGCCGCTAAACGAAAACGGATGGCATGCGGGAGACGGTCGGGGAACAGGTAACCTGAAGTCAATTGGTATTGAAATATGTGAGAATAGCGATTGTAACTTTGAAAAGGCAGTAGAGAACGCCCAATGGCTCATTCGGAAGCTGATGACAGAACAAGGCATTCCATTGGCAAACGTTGTGCCTCATAAGAGATGGAGCGGCAAAAATTGTCCTCGCAAGCTGCTTAATCGTTGGGACAGCTTCAAGGCGGGTATTGCAACCGCTCATACAGGGAAAAAGGCAACAGCAAAGCCTGTGAAAGCAACACCTGTCAAAAATACGTCATCCAAGCCAAAAGCGAGTAAAACTAAAAAATCATTTAACTTGCCATCTGGCATTATTAAAGTAACAAAGCCTTTGACAAAGGGCGCTGGAGTAAAAGCATTGCAGGAGGCTCTGGCTGCTGTGTATTATTACCCGGACAAAGGCGCAAAAAATAACGGTATTGACGGCTACTATGGGCCAAAAACAGCAAATGCGGTCAAGCGGTTCCAGCTCATGCATGGGCTTGTTGCTGACGGCATTTATGGACCAAAGACAAAAGCAGCACTGAAGAAAGCGCTGAAATAAATAAAACGCCTTACGATTTCCATCTAATGGGCGGTCGCCTACGTATAAAAACGTAGATAGCCGTCCTACATAACAATGACGTATAATTGAGCGGAGGGGAGGCGGAAGATATAAAGATAAAGAAGATTTCCGTAGGTTTTTTGGTTTGCGCTAGTTTTCTACTACTGCTAGTGGGATGTGGTGGTGTAAAAGTTAGTGAATCTAAGGACGAGATTGAATACAATTATGAGGATAGTCCGGATCCGAATCTAAGTTCGGACAAACCGAAAGACTTGAAAACTGTAGATGTCGACTATAAAAGTAATGCAGAAGACGTGAGTGTGAATGTAGAAAAACTACATTTCTCAGACGGCGAGGTTGGGTTAAGTATATCTTTTAAAAACACCTCGGAAGATAAAACATACTTAGTATCTCCTGCCACGTTCATATTACGTGTTAACTCAGCGAAAACTCTCGGGTCATCCGAATTGGTTTTTGTTGATTATAATTCCGAAGATATAATTATGGATGCTAAGGACGATACTTTTAAATCCGTTTCATATTGGTCTTTGGGTGACATTGATTACGATAAGATAAAAGATATCGAATTACAAGTAATCCTAAGTAAAAGGACTAACACTGCTACTGAATCCTTAGTCCATTTTAATAGAACGATAAATTTTTAAGCGAAAAGCCTCGTCCCTAACCGGATGAGGCGTTTTTTACGTTTAATATGTCCGCAAACTTAATGAAATTAGTATCACCTCGATTATCCTTCACACGAAATTCCTTCCGTAGATGATCCACGTACACAACGCGACCATTTACTTCACGAACAAATCCGTCATCGTATAATTCGAAATTTAGCGGCATATCTTCGCTGATTGCCGAAGAAATAACGAACTCAAATTCGTCGACTTGTTCTTCGCTAAGCGTCGGCCGTTCTATCTTCTGCTTCGCGAGGCGTAATTGACGCAAAGCTTCGTTGTGCTCCGGCAATATAAACTTCATTTGCCAGCGGTTCTGATCCTTTCGTGCATCCCACATACTATCACCTCAAAAGAAATTATAACCGAATGTTTGTTCTGTGTCTAAGTTTGAGTTATAATAAATTTATATACGGTTTACCCGCGGAAACGGGATAAAAAATTCGTATATTTCAATGATTTACTTACTTCTTTATCAAACCACTATTACTCATGTATTACTCACACGGCTCCTTTACAGGAGCTCTTTTTTTGCGGTTTCTTTTCGGTGCTTTGTAAATTCCTGTATGTAATAATATATGTAATATAAGGGAATTTTGTGGAAGGGGAGTAAGGGGATGGAGAAGGTTCTTTCATCACATGTTGGTGTGAAAATAAATGAATGGTATAAAATGATTCGTCAATTTAGTGTACCGGATGCAGAGATTTTGAAAGCTGAGGTAGAACAAGAAATTGAACGAATGGAAGAAGACCAGGATTTACTGATTTACTATCAATTGATGTGCTTTCGTCATCAGCTTATGCTTGATTATATTAAACCCTCAGATCAACGCTCTTTATCCATTGCAGACTTAGTTGATAAAATAGAAAACTCCAATCATAAATTGTCGGGCATGCTGCAGTATTACAATGCGTTTTTTCGCGGAATGTATGAGTTTAGTATAAAAGAATATGTACAGGCCATCCAATACTATAAAATAGCCGAGAAACAACTTACGCTAGTTATAGATGATATTGAGCAAGCCGAGTTTCACTTCAAGGTGGCTGAAGCCTACTATATTATGAAACAAACTCATGTTTCTATGCATCACATCATAAAGGCGCTTGAAATTTACGATCAGTACGAGTTATACAAGATCAGAAAAGTTCAATGCCTATTTGTAATAGCAGGAAATTATGATGATTTTAAGCAGTATGAAAAATCATTAATACATCTGAATAAAGCCTATTCCATCGCTAAAGAAATAGCGGATAAAAGGTTGATTGCCAAGGTACTTTTAAATATAGGAAACAATTATGAAAAAAAACAAGATTATGCAGAGGCTATTCAATATTATCAAGAGTCCCTTGAAATATCAGAAGATGGTATGGACGATGTAAAATCGGTCATATATGTTAACCTTTGTTGGGCGTTATATAAGACAGGAGAAAATGATGAAGCATCCAAATTAGTGGATAAAGCTTTGAAACTCGTCTCTCATAAAGAGAATCCACACGAGATTTTATTGATACGATCTATAAAAACAACATATGAAAGTAATGATGAGGAAGAGATTCAAGCTATGCTTCAGACATTTGAAGAAAAGCAGTTGTTTGTTTTCGTAGAAGAATTCACTAAGAACCTTGCAGTTATTCATGAAAAAAGAGGAAAGTTTGAGAAAGCAACAGAATATTACAGGAAGGCATTTCAAGCCCAACATAATATTCAAAAAGGAGAGTGTCTTTATGAGTGTTAAAAAAATGATTGTTATAAGCTCTATTATCCTTCTAGGTGCAGGTGTACATGAAGCGTCTAGCTTGATTAAACCAGCATCAAATCGGAATACAACAATGGAGGAGTCGAATAGAAATACAACTTTCATTCCACAAAAAATCGATCGAAACACGACTATGATCGATCGAAATACAACATCTGAAAACGCATAGGTTAAATTTAAGCAGACTTTAGGGGTCTGCTTTTTTGTGGGGACAAATTGGGGACTAACTAAAATTGGAGTCCCCATTCCAAACTTGTCTAAACCATTAACACAATAAAAGAAACCTTATTAGAATAGGTTACTCCTTATAAACCTTTGACAAGACTTTCTATGACATCCTCCATGGTAAGGAAGAGGTCAGCGGTTCGAGCCCGCTTGGAAGCTTTCCTCTATATGATAATGGTAAATGTTAAGGTTTCTCGTTGATGAGAAGGCTTTTTTTGTTTGTTTTAAAATAAGTTGACGTTTATTGATCTTAGTTAGGCTCATGAAAATAGAAAATGACTCGAGCGATTTTGATGGAAGCTTTGCCTTAGCTTTCTATATACTCCTTCTATTTGTTCTTGATTCTTCGGCGTATTTCTTTTATCCTTACTAAAGTGATGACTACCTCTCTTACAAAAGACTCTGTACGTTCCTCTTTTTCCCCGAAATTGAATGGTTATTGTTTTTCCCTTTCTGTATCTCCGGGTTTTATTCGCCTTCTTTTTCCTTGTACGGTATGTATATAAAAAGGAGTAGATGGTTTGAAAGATTTATTTGTAAAGCAAGAATGGTTTGGACATGTGCGTCAGGATGTGCTGGCGGGTATTTTAGTGGCCTTGGCTTTGATTCCTGAGGCGATTGCGTTTTCGATTATTGCGGGCGTTGATCCTAAGGTCGGTTTGTATGCTTCGTTTTGTATCGCGATTGTGATTTCGTTTGTTGGTGGACGGCCAGGTATGATCTCTGCCGCTACTGGTGCTATGGCGCTGGTCATGGTCAATTTGATTGCAGATCATGGATTACAGTATTTGTTCGCAGCTACGATTTTAACAGGCTTGATTCAAATTGTGTTTGGATTGTGCCGTGTTTCTCGTCTGATGAAATTTATTCCGAGGTCTGTGATGGTTGGTTTTGTCAATGCGTTGGCAATTATGATCTTCATGGCCCAGCTGCCGCATTTCGTTGGGGAATCCATGGCTATGTATATCATGACAGGTGGAGCATTGTTGATCATTTATGTATTGCCGATGGTCACAAAAGTTATTCCCTCTCCACTTATTGCAATTATTGTGATGACGATGATTGCTGTATTTGGGCATATTGATGTCAGAACGGTTGGAGACATGGGAGAGCTGCCTAGCTCTCTGCCAACTTTTCTTATTCCCAATGTACCGTTTAGCTGGGAAACACTTGCTATCATTTTTCCTTATTCCTTAGCACTTGCGATGGTTGGTTTACTTGAATCTTTATTAACAGCACAAATTGTAGATGATATGACGGAAACGTCTAGTCGTAAAAATAAGGAAGCGAGAGGCCAAGGAATTGCCAATGTGGTGGCAGGATTTTTTGGCGGTATGGCTGGCTGTGCGATGATTGGTCAATCTGTGATTAATACAAAGGCAGGGGGACGAGGCCGGCTTTCCACCTTTGTTGCTGGTGCATTTTTAATGGTATTGATTTTTGTTTTGGGTGATATAGTCATTCAAATTCCAATGGCTGCTCTTGTGGCTGTCATGATCATGGTTTCTATTGGTACCTTTGATTGGAGTTCATTCCAGCAGCTAAAAAAGAACCCAAAAACAGATTCTCTTGTGATGCTTGTCACGGTCGTGACGGTGGTGTTCACTCATGATTTATCCAAGGGTGTTTTTGCAGGGGTGCTGCTTAGTGCCGTATTCTTTGTGGCTAAAATATCAAAACTTCATATCACCTCTACAGAAAGCCAAGCTGGTACATGGATTTATCGAATTAAGGGACAAATTTTCTTTGCTTCCGTGACTGAATTGATTCAAGCCTTCCATCATGGAAACGACCTGAACACGGTTGTGATTGATTTGTCTGAAGCGCGTATATGGGACGAATCAGGTGTGGCCGCAATTGAACGTGTGAAGGAAAAATATCGTACAGCTGGTGTAGAGGTGGCCGTAGTTGGAATGGATATGTCTAGTCAAAAACTTATGAAACAAGTGATCGGATCTTAAAAAGACTTTTCTGTTTGTTACAATAGAACAAGGAAGAAAGTGAAGGATGGAGGTGGCCGGCATGCTTGTCCGTTTGAATCAGGTGCTCGGCCGGATGATGCCGCTCATTACGCCTGTCAGCGTGCTACTTGGTGTATTATTGGCGGCGTATTTAAAAGATTTCACCTTTTTGGTGCCTTGGGTGTTTGCTGTGATGACATTTTCAGGGAGCTTGTCATCTACTTTTTCAGCTTTAAAGCATACGGTGATGCATCCATTGCCTTTGATTTTATCGTTTATGATTTTGCATGTGCTGATGCCCTTTTATGCATGGTCGGCGGGGCATTTGATATTTGCAGGCGATTCTATGACGATCACCGGTTTGACGCTTGCGATGGTGATTCCGACAGGTGTGTCTAGTTTAATATGGGCGGCAATGTATAAAGGGAATGTGGGGTTAACGTTATCTATCATATTAATTGATACATTGCTATCGCCATTGATTGTGCCAGTAAGCTTGTCAATCTTCGTTGGTACACAGGTCCATATGGACATGATGGCGATCATGAAAGGACTATTCGGTATGGTGGTGTTGCCCTCTATTTTAGGGATGCTCGTTCGTCAGTATGCAAAGCCATCGGTGACAAAAGCAATGAGTCAGACCTTGGCTCCTTTTTCAAAATTAGGCTTGTTTGTTGTCGTATCGATTAACAGTTCTGTTGTCGCCCCATATTTGCGTGAACTGGATGCTGCATTTTTTAGCAAAGCAGCGACTGTCTTTTTCATTGCGATGAGTGGGTATGCTTTTGCGTGGTTGATTGGAAAGGCGATGAAATGTACCCAAGGAGAAATTGTGGCGATTGTGTATACGGGCGGTATGCGGAACATTAGCGCGGGTGCTGTGCTTGCCATTAGCTTTTTCCCGCCTGCTGCTGCTGTTCCTGTAGTGATTGGCATGCTGTTTCAGCAAGTGCTTGCAGCCTTGTTTGGCTTTTTACTTCATCGTTTCGAGCTGAAAGTACCTGCTGTGACTAAGTCTTTATCATGAAAAAACCTCCATCCTTTAAAAGATGGAGGTTTTTTTGCGATTAATAGATGAGGTATTTCTTCCGTTTCTTTTCGAATGTCTTTATGTCATGGTGGTATTGTTTCATGATGTGTTTGATGGAAGTGCCTTTATTGATTTCTTCTTTGATCCAGCTATTCCCGATGAGTTTATCAAAGCTGCCTGTTTGTAGGAATTGAAAGTCATTAGGATACAAGTCATGTATTGCTTTGATGATGGATAGACCTGTTTTGACTGCTTCGAATGATTTTCGGTCTGTGACATAAAGCTGTACCCCGTGAGACAAAGTCCCGGCATGTTTTGAAAAGGTAGGGGTAAATGAGACAGGTCTAAATTGAACGCCTTTTAGTTTTAACCCATTTAAATGATCTGCTAGCTCATTGCTATTGATATATGGAGCGCCAATGAGTTCGAACGGTTTTGTCGTTCCTCTGCCTTCAGAAACGTTTGTGCCTTCAATTAATCCTGTTGCTGGGTAAACAAAGGTACTATCAACGGTTGGCATGTTAGGTGAAGGGAGGACGAATGGCAGCTTCGTGTCATCGAACGTCATGGATCGTTTCCAATGTTTCATTTTGATCACTTTTACATCAGCGTTGATATGAAACTCTTTGTTAAACATGTATGCAAGTTCTCCAGTTGTCATCCCATGTCTTAATGGGATGGGATAGAGACCTACAAAAGAGGCGTGTTCTGGCTCTAATACGGGTCCTTCTACTTTTAGCCCGCCTATGGGGTTTGGACGATCTAAGACAACAAATGGAATGTTGTTTTCCTTAGCTGCTTCCATTGCATACGCCATCGTGTAAATATAGGTGTAATAACGAGTACCAACGTCTTGAATATCAAATAGCAGGACATCTACATTTTTGAGCATTTCAGGAGTTGGCTTTCTTGTTTTTCCATAAAGAGAGTAAACAGGCAGGCCTGTTTTTTCGTCAGTATACGATTCGACTCCTTCTCCTGCTTGTGCATCACCGCGGACGCCATGTTCAGGCCCATACAAGGCAGTCAGTTTAATATCGGGGTGTTCAAATAGCAGATCGACACTGCTTTTCATGTTTGCATCAATGCCTGTAGGATTCGTAATAAGCCCTACATTTTTCCCTTTAAGCCAAGAGAGGTTACTTGAGAGTAATGTTTCGATACCTGTTTTGACTGTTGCTTTTTTTCCTTTTGTATCTGTTCGTTCTGAATCTGCGGGGGAGGCGGCGGTCAATGTGCTGATCATGAGAATGCTAGCGAGTATCAAGCTTGCTGTCTTTTTCAAGAGAATCCCTCCTATTTGATCTGTTTTCCTTTTAAATTGAGTCCATAGCCAAATGGGTAAAGGGTTTGATTAGGATGAGTGACTGATGGGATAGCGACGGGTAATTTCCCTTTAGGTGAGGCCGCTCCAAAAATCACTTCTAGTCCCGCAGGAATATTCGGTTGATTGAATTGTCCGTTTGAGTACCCTTTAAAACCGTACACAGCTAGTAAGGCATCGGCTTCTTCAAAATTTGCCGCATCATAAGGGTTTCTAAGACTCATGATGACCAATTTTTTGTTTTGTGCTGCTGCTTCTTTCATGACAGCACGAGGGAAGGCCGTTGCCCATTTTTTCGGATCCTGTACACCGTCATCAATGACGCCATCATTCACAGCCGGGTCATTTTGGACAACGTAAGAGCCGGTAATGACATAGTCAGCATCTTGAATGAGTTTGGCTGTTTCTTTGGAGAAGCTCTTATCTGCAAATGCGTATGATTGGATACGCACAGGTTTGATCTTTTTTTGTTTGATTAGTGATTCAATTGTGACGGACATTGCTTTTGCTTGATCTTCGTACGGTGCCATGAGTACGATTTTGTCATTCTTTTTGGGCTTAAAAGGCAAGGTTTTGTCGTTGTTTTTAAGGAGAGTGATTCCTTCACGTGCCATTTTTTGTTCTGCTTTTCGGTGCGACTTTTGACCAACGAGCTGTGTGGCTTTTTTGATTTTCTTCTCAAGGCTTACTGGTTTATTGGCGGAAATGATGCCCCGTTTGATCTTTAATTGAAGGATTTTTTCGACAGATTGATTGATCTGAGATATCGGAATTTCGTTTGTGAGAACTGCTCTTTTTAAAGCATTGAACACATTCTCTAGGTTTTTTTCTGTCTTTAAGGACGTGACAGGTGCTGGCATGAGGGCAATGTCGACGCCTGCTTTAATAGCCATTACCACAGCTTCTTCCTGTCCGAAGTTATCTGCAATCGCTTTCATATTGAGGGCGTCTGTTACAACCACTCCTTGAAAGCCCATGTCTTCTTTTAATAAGTTTGTGATGACTTTTTTTGATAAGGTTGCTGGAACCATAATGTCCTCGCCATCTTTTTTGCTTTTATACGTTGTGTCATCAATGGCTGGGAATTGAACATGAGCGGTCATGACCATATCTGCCCCTGCGTTGATTGCTTGTTGAAATGGATACAGCTCCACCTTTTTAAGACGATCTAGATCATGTTCGACAAGCGGAAGACCGTAGTGACTATCAACAGCTGTATCACCATGTCCCGGGAAATGCTTTAATGTGGAAATGGTCTTTTCCTTTTGAAGTCCTTTCATGGTTTGCAGACCAAGTCTCGTGACAAGTTCAGGGTCAGAGCTAAAGGAACGGACACCGATGACGGGGTTATTCGGGTTATTATTTACATCAAGAACAGGAGAGAAATTTGTATTGATACCTAGAGCGTTTAATTCTTTGCCGATGATTTTACCAGTGTCATAAGCATTTTTCTTACTTCGAGAGGCACCAATCGACATATTTCCTGGGAAATGTGTTCCCTTTTGTAGTCTTGTGACGATTCCGCCTTCTTGATCAATGGAAATGAGTAAAGGAATGTTGGGTGATGCTTGTTGAAATTCATGTGTGAGTTTGACGGTTTGTTTCGTATCAACGACATTTTCTGCAAATAAGATGACACCGCCTAAATGATATTTCTCTACAAGGTGAGAGACTTCTTTATTCATTTTTATGAAGCCTGTAGGAACGGATTCACCTTCTGCTTGCCAATTGCGAAAGTCTGGCATGAGCATTTGGCCAATTTTTTCATCCAAGGACATGTCCTGAACCATTTGTTTGGCAGTTGGGAGAGGGGCGGAGCTCACCTTTTCCGTTGGAATGGAAGAGGTGAGCAGGGCCAAAACGAGTGCAGCGGGGAACAGAGCTTTTAACATCGAATTCCTCCTTTTACTTAAAAGATTCGTAGATTGCAGTCATGATGCTTCCATAAGTACCAGTTGGGAAAAGGTCACCTTCAAATTGATTTGGGTTGACTTCAGGTGAAACGACGGGTGAATGTTTTTTATTTGTCAGCAAGACGACGCCTAGATTGTGTTTTGGATCAATCAATGTCATCGTTCCGGTCCAGCCTGTGTGTCCATACGCTTCTTTACTTGCGTACTTCCCAAACATCCATTCCATGTCAGTATTGCCGTTTTTCCGCCAGCCTAGCCCGTAAGTTGGGTTCGTGTCTGATGATTCCGTAAAGAGATCGATAGAAGCTTGGTCAAAGATGGTTGTTTTCCCATAGCCTCCTTTATTGAGCATCAGTTGAAGCAGTACGGCCATATCTGATGTATTAGAGAAAAGTCCAGCATGTCCGGAGACACCTGCCATTGAGTAATAGGCTTTCTCATCGTGGACTTCACCTAGCAGGGTGTACCTGCGAATGTTTTCAAAATCAATGACACCATCGCGTGTATTGCCTAGACGCTCGGTTGCTGCAAAATGCTTTGGCTTGAATCCCTTTTTCAGCGGATTGAACATGGTATGTTTTAGACCAAGCGGTCGATAAATCGTCGACTCTACATATTGATCAAGTGGCATACCGGTTTTTTTCTCAATGATCATGCCTAACAGCATGTAATCAATATCACTATAAATATGCTGAGTGCCTGGCTTGTATTGGAGAGGCACCTTTGGCAGCCATTTCATGGTTGTTTGTCTATCTTGAGAGAAAAAAGAGCCCGCTTGCTCTTTGCTATAAAATAAAACACTGGAAGGCAGTCCGGCAGAATGGGTGAGAAGATCCTTGACTCGAAGCTGATCTTTGCCGGTTACCTTTGCATCTGGTTCATCTTGAAAGTCAGGCAGGATGGTTTGTATTTTTTCATTTACATCTAGTTTTTGTTCATATACTAGCTTTTGCAGGGCATAGTTGGTGGCATACATTTTAGTATTGGATGCCAAATCGAACAGTGTGTTCTTTTTCATTTTCTTATAGAATTTGAGTTCTGTTGTCCCTTTATATTTTTGTCTGTAGCCATAGGCTTTTTGATGGACGATCTGACCATCCTTGATAATGATGAGTGCTGCCCCTGGAAACCCTGCTTTGATATCGTTTTGAATCATGTGATCAACCTTCCTAAGCTGCCTAGAAGAAAAACCTACTTGTTCCGGTCGTTTTGCTTTTTTTAAGACGGGATATTCTTCAGGTGCTGTTTTAGACAAAGACGATACAGGATGGGAGCTAGTTGCAAATGTTTGTACTGGTAACCCTAGGAGCATGAACAGACTTGTGATGATGAGAAAATATTTCTTCAAAAGCTAGACCTCCTATTGCTTATTTTCCTCGAATTCAACAGCCATATCATCATGAAATCCGAATAAGTATGTGAAGATAAATCCAGCGACATATGCAATGAAGAGTCCTATTAAGTAAAGTAGCATTTGATGTGTGTGAACGATAAAGGTTAATGGGAGACCTGATACCCCGATTGCTTTAGTGGCGATTTGGAAATAGGCTTGAAATGCTCCGCCGATTCCAGCGCCGAGACAAGCAGTGAGGAAGGGTCTTCCGAGCGGGAGTGTGACACCGAAAATGAGCGGTTCTCCAATTCCAAGCATTCCTGAAGGAAGTCCGCCTGCAATGGCTCTTTTCAGCTTTTTCTTTTTTGTTTTCATATAAATGGCAAAGGCAGCACCGACCTGTCCTGCGCCTCCCATAGCGAGGATTGGCAGAAGCGGGTCATCTCCAATTGAATTAATCAGTTCCATATGAATAGGTGTTAGGCCTTGGTGAAGTCCAGTGACAACAAGAGGAAGGAAGGTCGCACCAAGAACAAATCCGGCAAAAATACCGCCAATGTTTAATAGATAAGTAAGTCCAGAGGTGATGGCATCAGATATAAATCCGCCGACTGGCATGAAGATAACGTACGTGAAAATGCCTGTAATGAGTAGTGTGATGGTTGGTGTGACGATGATATCGAGTGATTGCGGGACGAAGCGTCTGATCCGGGTCTCAACAAGTGCCATAAAAATAGCTGCAAGAAGAACACCGATAAGTCCGCCTCTACCTGGTAGAATATTAGTGCCAAATAACATAATATCAGCGGCAGCTGGGTTAATGATGAGAATACCTGCTAATGCGCCTAATGCAGGAGAGCCACCAAATTCTTTTGCGGCGTTTGTTCCTACTAATATACCGAGATAAGCAAACAAGCCTGAGCCTATAACGGTTAGGATAATCGCAGCTTGAGATTTTTCATCGAGCCAGCCTGCTTGCACGACCGCTTTTGTAATACCCGTTATAAGACCCGATGCAACGAGTGCTGGAATAATGGGAATGAAAATGCTGGCGATCCGCCGTAAGAACAGCTTGAATGGTGTGCGGTTCTTTTGTGAAATGGCTTGTTTGTTTTTCTGTGCTTCGTTGTTTAAGTCATATGAACCTGAGGCATTGAGCAGCTGTTCAAATGCACTTGATACTTGGTTGACAACACCTGTGCCTAAAATGATTTGCAGTGTTTCCGCTTCGACGACGCCAATGACGCCATCGAGTTCTTTGATCGCGGTGGTTTGCACCTTTTCACGATCAATTGGTGTAATACGGAGACGTGTCATACAATGTGTGTGGGAAGAAATGTTTTCAGAACCACCACAGAGTGAAAGAATTTCTTTCGCCAACTGCTGATATTTTTTTTGATGACTCATGTTGAATCCCCCTTTGTTTTTCGTTTCATGGAGCGGATGGCATGCCTTGTTTTGTCAATATATTGTGCTGTCTGTTCATATTGACGGGAGGCTAAACTGAGGAACAAGACATCGATTAAATAGAGCTGTGCCATTCTAGAGGAAGTGGCAGCACTGCGAAAAGGTGCTTCATTGGAACCGGACGTTGATAGATGAACATCACACAATGCAGAAACGCTTGTATGCCCTGGATGCGTTAAAGCAATGGTTTTCACTTCATTTTCTTTTGCGAGCTGAAGGGCTTGGATGATGTCTAATGTTTCTCCTGAGAAGGATATACCGAACACAATGTCATTCTTTCCAGCATTTGCGATGACCGTAGATGCGATGTGCATGTCAGTGAAGGCTGTGGCTGCATAATTGATTCTGAGAAATTTCTGCTGGGCATCAGCTGCGACGATGCCAGATGCACCCACACCGATAAAATGGATTTGGTTTGCATTCAGTAGCAGTTGAACAGCTTTTTCTAAAGCTTCTACATTTAAAATAGAGGCTGTATCTTTGATCGATTGAATGGTGTTTCCTGCTGTCTTTTGAATAATGGATTGAAGTGGTTCATCTTGTTCGATATCCCGGTAGCCTTGTTTATCAGTGTGCATTAAGTCTCCAGCGATCCGCATTTTCAAATCGTGATAGCCATCCAGCCCGAGAGACTTACAGAGGCGGATGACGGCAGAGCTGCTTGCACCGGCAGCCTGACTGATTTCATGCACTGTGCTTTTAATGACTTTGTCAGGATGGGCAAGGATATAGTCTGCAATGATTTTTTCAGATTGGGGAAGCTTTGATTTCATTGTGTGTAGTAGGGTGAGTCCGCCTGCTGACATGAGTTTCCTCCTTTAAGATTGATGACGTAAGATGGCTTTGTCGATGTGACCATCTGCTTTGTTGAGCAGGTCTTTGGCTGTCTTTTTATCTGTTTTGGTTTGGAGCATGACGATGGCTGTTTTAACTTCTAAATCGGCTGCTTCAAGTGCTTTTACGGCTTGTTCGTAGGAAGCATTGGTCACATGCTGAATGATGGTGATGGCGCGTTCTTTTAGTTTATGATTGCTTACTTTTACATCTACCATCAGGTTTTCATATACTTTGCCTTGTCTGATCATGACAGAGGTGGAAAGCATATTTAAAATCATTTTATGAGCGGATGCGGCTTTCATTCGTGTTGACCCAGTGATGGCTTCTGCTCCTACGACGACTTCAATGGCGCAGTCTGCTAGTTCGCTAATCTCTGCTTGTTCATTGCAGCTGAGGGCTACTGTTTTTGCTCCAATGGTTCTAGCATAGTTTAAAGCGCCAATGATATAGGGTGTTCTACCGCTCGCCGCGATGCCGACAACCGTATCTTTTGATGTCAGGTGAATGTGTTCTAAATCTTTTTGACCAGCTTCTTCACTGTCTTCCACATCTTCTGCTGCATGTGAAAAGGCAGAGTCTCCACCGGCCATGATGCCTACGATGACATCAGGTGAAATGCTATAGGTAGGTGGACATTCGACCGCATCCATTACCCCAATTCTGCCGCTTGTTCCAGCCCCTAGATAAATGAGTCTGCCCCCATTCGAGATGGATTCAAAGGCAAAGTCACTTGCTGTCTTTACGTCTGGAAGGACACGGTTGACGGCTTGAGCGACCTTCATATCTTCCGCATTTATCATTTGGAGTATTTCTAGCGGGCTTGCTTGTGAAATTCTCATGGTGTTAGGGTTTCTTGATTCTGTTGTCAAAGAACGCAGTTGAGATGGCTGCATGTGACATACCTCCTTATTTCTTCATTTTCAGTATATTGAGTATGACATGAAATTTCAATATTATATTTAAATACTGAAATTATATTTCAGTCGAAATGTTGTGCTAATGAGGGTTGAATAGTTAGAAAATAAAAAAAATAAAAATCCCCTTTACAAAAGGGGGACAACCTGTATATAATAACTTTTGTCAGCTTCACGGAAACAGTAAACTTGACAAACTGGCCCGTTGGTCAAGCGGTTAAGACACCGCCCTTTCACGGCGGTAACACGGGTTCGAATCCCGTACGGGTCACCATCATGTGGAGGATTAGCTCAGCTGGGAGAGCATCTGCCTTACAAGCAGAGGGTCGGCGGTTCGAGCCCGTCATCCTCCACCATATGCCGGTGTAGCTCA
The DNA here is from genome assembly GCF_038006825.1 of Bacillus sp. FSL W8-0183. NCBI lineage: Bacteria > Bacillati > Bacillota > Bacilli > Caryophanales > Bacillaceae > Bacillus > Bacillus sp. FSL W8-0183. Next base: position 244,882 of record NZ_JBBOVY010000001.1, read on the forward strand.
ACTGGTAGAGCAACTGACTTGTAATCAGTAGGTTGGGGGTTCAAGTCCTCTTGCCGGCACTGTTTTTCTTTTATCAATTCCATATGTGGAGGGGTAGCGAAGTGGCTAAACGCGGCGGACTGTAAATCCGCTCCCTCCGGGTTCGGCGGTTCGAATCCGCCCCCCTCCACCATTTTTGGGCTATAGCCAAGCGGTAAGGCAACGGACTTTGACTCCGTCATGCGTTGGTTCGAATCCAGCTAGCCCAGTTAAGACACCTTTTTTAAAAAGGTGTCTTTTTTTATTTTGACGATTGGAATGTATAACTATTCAAAATATTGTTGAGTTGAGTCAGAAGACACCGAGAAAGTAAAATATAAGCATGAACGGAAAGGGGATGTACATAATGGGAGATCAAAAGAAGGTCACGATAGTCGGGGTGCCGATGGATCTCGGTCAAATGAGAAGGGGCGTCGATATGGGGCCGAGTGCTATTCGCTGTGCTGGTGTAAAAGAAAAATTGGAATCGCTTTCATTTGATGTCGAAGATCTAGGGGACATTCCCGTTGAGCAAAGGGATGATGAGAAAGGTCTCTATACAAGTGAAAAACTGAAAAACTTAACGGAGAATGCTGGCGCAAACCAGCTTCTTGCTGAAAAGGTTAGCAGTATTGTGCAGTCAGGTTCGTTTCCGCTGATTTTAGGCGGGGATCATAGCATTGCAATTGGTACACTAGCCGGTGTAGCCAAACATTATGAAAATTTGGGTGTCATTTGGTATGATGCGCACGGTGATTTAAATACAGAGGAAACTTCTCCTTCTGGAAATATTCATGGGATGCCGCTCGCTGTCAGTCTCGGCTTTGGGCATGCTGATCTAATCAATATTGGCGGTTATACCCCTAAAGTAAAGCCTGAGAATGTGATCTTGATTGGTGCTCGTTCTTTAGATGAAGGAGAGCGGGCATTGATTAGAGAAAAAGGCATTAAAGTGTATACGATGCATGAAATAGATCGATTAGGGATGACGAGAGTAATGGAGGAAGCCATTGCCTATTTAAAAGAAAGAACAGATGGTGTTCATTTGTCGCTTGATTTAGATGGGCTAGATCCTGCAGAGTGCCCTGGCGTGGGAACGCCGGTTGCTGGCGGCATCAGTTATAGAGAGAGTCATCTTGCAATGGAGCTTTTAGAAGAAGCAGGGATTTTGACATCTGCTGAGTTTGTTGAGGTGAATCCGGTATTAGATGAGAAAAATAAAACAGCAGAAGCGGCAGTTGCATTAATTGGTTCTTTAATGGGTGAAAAGCTATTATAGAGCGGGACTTGTTCCCGCTTTTTTTTAATTTTGGGGAAATTTAAGGATATGTTAAGGTTTTTACCGGCTGATAAGCGTAACATGCTGTCAAAAATTTGTTACACTATTTTTTAGAGGAGAATGAAACCTTTTGGAACGAGGTTCGTATACATAAAGACCGGTGAAGGCAGAGGTTGAATATACTATGGAAACAATGATTAAAAAGAGAATTAAGCAAGTGAAAAAAGGCGACCAGAACGCATTTGCAGACATCGTAGACCTGTATAAAGACAAAATTTATCAGCTGTGCTATCGTATGCTTGGGAATGCACATGAAGCAGAAGATATTGCGCAGGAGGCGTTTATTCGTGCCTATGTGAATATTGAGAGCTTTGATGTGAATCGTAAGTTTTCCACGTGGCTGTACCGCATTGCAACCAACCTGACCATCGACCGTATTCGTAAAAAAAAGCCGGATTATTATTTAGATGCAGAGGTGGCAGGGACAGAAGGACTGAATATGTATTCTCAAATTGCGGCTGACGGCATTTTGCCAGAGGACGAGGTGGTGTCGCTTGAATTATCGAGCACCATTCAGCAAAAAATTTTAAGATTACCCGATAAATATCGCTCGGTCATCGTATTAAAGTATATTGATGAACTCTCGTTAAAAGAAATTAGTGAGATTCTGAATATACCAGTTGGTACGGTGAAAACGAGAATACACAGGGGTAGAGAGGCTCTCCGGAAACAGTTGAGAGACCTTTGAGTGAGGTGATTTTGATGAGCTGTCAGGAAAAAATCGTCCTGCTTATGCATCAGTATTTAGACGGGGATATAGAGCCCGAAGATGAAAAAGAATTAAAGAGCCATCTGCAATCGTGTGAGGAATGCCGTACTCATTTTCAACAAATTGAGAAATCCATCGCGCTCGTGCAGAGTACATCTCATATAGAAGCACCATCTGATTTCACTGCAAAGGTGATGGCAGGTCTTCCAAAGGAGAAAAAGCGTGTGTCGATTCAAAGATGGATCAAAGCTCATCCGCTAATGGTCGCCGCTGCCCTCTTTGTCATATTGATGGGAGGTAGTCTGTTTACTAGCTGGAATACGGATCATAATTTCAGTGTGTCAAAGCAGCCGAATCTCGTGGTTGAAAATGATACAGTGACGGTACCTAAAGGGGAAACCGTCAAAGGTGATGTCACTGTGAAAAATGGCAAGCTGATTGTAGAAGGCAAGGTTGATGGAAACGTAACAGTCGTTAATGGAGAACAGCTGACTGCTTCTGCCGGACAAGTCACTGGTCAAATCAATGAAATTAATGAAGTGTTTGATTGGGTTTGGTACAAAATGAAGTCTACAGCACAAGACGTGATGCGGGTCATTGGGCCAGAGGAACAAAAGTAAATCAAACAGTTTGAGAGCAGTCTCTAAGGGACTGCTCTTTTTCTATTGATGGACAGACTTGAATGCCAGCCAGATATGGCAACTATTTTCCTTGCTGAAACAAAATGTGGTATAATAGCCACGCTATGTACTTACACATAGGCTCTTTTTTTATAAAAAATGAATCGAACGAAGAATAACTGAAAATTCTGGAGGACGAGGAAATGGCTTTAGGGGATATTCCTTTTTTGCAGTACCTCGGTAATGCTGTTGATATTCTCGTTGTTTGGTATGTGATATATAAATTAATGATGGTCATCCGCGGAACAAAAGCGGTTCAGCTTTTAAAGGGAATTGTCGTCATTGTTCTCGTCAGGATGGGAAGTGCGTATCTCGGTCTTAACACACTTCAATGGCTGATGGATCAAGCGATTACGTGGGGGTTCCTTGCGATCATTATTATTTTTCAGCCAGAGCTAAGGAGAGCGCTTGAGCAGCTTGGGCGCGGCCGTTTCTTCTCTAGAAGCGGAACACCTGTAGAGGAACAGCAGCAGAAAACGATCGAGGCAATTACAAAAGCAATTAACTATATGGCAAAAAGAAGAATAGGCGCGCTGTTAACGATTGAGCGCGATACTGGAATGAATGATTACATAGAGACCGGAATTCCTTTAAATGCAAAGGTCAGTTCTGAGCTGCTGATTAATATCTTCATTCCGAATACACCGCTTCATGACGGCGCTGTGATTATGAAGCGTGATGAGATTGCAGCTGCGGCGTGTTATTTACCGCTGTCTGAAAGTCCTTTTATCTCTAAGGAGCTCGGTACACGTCACCGCGCGGCAGTTGGTATTAGTGAAGTAACGGACAGTTTAACCGTCATTGTCTCCGAGGAGACAGGCGGCATTAGTGTCGCAAGAAATGGTGATCTCCATCGAGAATTGACAGAAGAAGCGCTTGAAGAAATGCTGATTGCTGAGTTTAGTAAGAACAGCAAAGATGCTTCCTCGACCAAATGGTATTGGAGGGGCAAGAAAAATGGATAAGATTTTGAATAATCGCTGGGCCGTTAAGTTTCTTGCATTGGTCTTCGCTTTATTGCTGTATGGAGCAGTCAATTCAGCGCAAGCGCCCACGCCGAAAAAAATCGGTGAATCCTTTTTCCCAACATCGACAACAGACGAAGCAACCTTAACGGACATTCCTGTTAAAGCATATTATGACGACGAAAAGTATGTAGTCACTGGTGTGCCGCAGACAGTCAATGTCACGATTAAAGGATCAACTAGTGCTGTGAAAACAGCAAGACAAACGAAAAATTTTGAAATTTACGCAGATATGCAAAACCTTACGACAGGTACACATAAAGTCGAATTGAAGGCAAGAGATGTATCGAAAGGAATCACATTAACGATTAATCCGTCTGTGACGACTGTGACGATACAGGAAAAAACGACAGCTGAATTCCCTGTTGAAACGGAATTTTATAATCAAAATAAAATCAAAGACGGCTATTCACCGGAACAGCCTATTGTGAATCCGAAAAAGGTCACGGTCACTGGCTCGAAAGATGTGATCGACAAAATTTCTGTCATTAAAGCATTTGTGAACTTAGAGGATGTTGATCAGCAAATTGAGAAAGAAGCGAAGCTCACTGTGTATGATAGCAGCGGGAATGAGCTGCCAGTCGAAGTGAGTCCGTCTGTGGTAGATATTACGGTCCCGATTACGAGTCCAAGCAAGAAAGTTCCGTTTAAGATTGAGCGGACGGGCAGCTTGCCAGATGGGATCAGTATCTCAAGCATCGAGACAAGCCCAAGTGAGGTGACAGTCTACGGTTCTCAAAAGGTGCTGGATGCACTTGATTTTATTGACGGCGTTAAGCTCGACCTAAGCAAGATTAAAGATGATACAGAGATTGATGCCGACATTCCACTGCCAGATGGTGTGAAAAAGGTATCGCCTGAAACTGTTAAAATCAAAGTGAAGGTTGCAACAGCTGAAGAAAAAAAGATCGATAATGTCCCAATTTCTGTCGTGGGTCTGAGCAAGGATCTTAGCTCTGAATTTGTGAGTCCGTCTTCTGGGCGTCTCACACTAACAGCAAAAGGTTCAAAGAGTGCAATTGATAAACTAAAGGCTTCAGATATTGAAGCCTATATCAATGTCGGGGACTTAAACGAAGGAACACATGAGGTCAAAGTACAAGTGAATGGCCCTCAAAATGTGACATGGACATTATCTAGATCGAAGGTCAAAGTGAAACTGACTTCTACTGATACAGAAGATCAGCCGGCTTCTACGAATGATCGAAAAGATCAATCATCCAATGATGATCAGGAAGAGAAGAGTCAAAAGGAATCAACACAAGATAAAGCAAAAAAAGAATCAAGTCAAAGACAGCGGGTCAAAGAAGATAACAAAGAGGACGCAGCGTCCTCTTGAATGGTAAAAAAGGAGCGATTGAAACATGGGCAAGTATTTTGGAACTGATGGTGTAAGGGGTGTGGCTAATAGCGAATTAACGCCAGAGCTCGCATTTAAAATTGGGAGATTTGGCGGCTATGTGCTCACGAAGGATAAAGAACGTCCAAAGGTACTCGTTGGACGAGACACGCGTGTATCTGGTCATATGTTAGAAGGAGCACTCGTAGCAGGCTTACTTTCAATTGGGGCTGAAGTCATGCGTTTAGGTGTGATCTCAACACCTGGTGTGTCTTATTTAACGAAGGCAATGGATGCAGAAGCAGGTGTCATGATTTCAGCTTCGCATAACCCAGTTCAAGACAACGGAATTAAATTTTTCGGCGGTGACGGTTTTAAGCTGTCTGATGAACAGGAGAATGAAATCGAGCAGCTGATGGATCAGCCGGTCGATCAATTGCCACGCCCAGTTGGAGCGGATCTTGGAACAGTAAATGACTACTTTGAAGGCGGTCAGAAATACTTGCAATTCTTGAAACAGACAGCAGACGAGGATTTCACAGGTATTCACGTAGCGCTTGACTGTGCACATGGTGCAACCTCTTCTCTTGCAACACATTTATTTGCGGATTTAGATGCGGATGTGTCAACAATGGGAACATCACCAAACGGATTGAATATCAACGATGGCGTAGGTTCTACTCATCCAGAAGCACTTTCTGCTTTTGTGAAAGAAAAAGGAGCGGATATTGGTCTTGCGTTTGATGGTGATGGCGACCGCTTAATTGCAGTTGATGAAAAAGGTGATATTGTAGACGGCGATCAAATTATGTACATATGTGCACGTTATCTAAAGGGTGAAGGTCGATTAAAGGATGACACGGTCGTGTCAACGGTCATGAGTAACCTTGGTTTCTATAAAGCGCTTGAGAAGCAAGGCGTTAAGAGCATTCAAACCGCTGTTGGTGACCGCTATGTGGTCGAAGCGATGAAAAAGGATGGCTATAATGTCGGAGGCGAGCAGTCAGGCCACTTGATTTTCCTTGATTATAATACGACAGGTGACGGCATGCTTTCTGCGATCATGCTGGTGAATACACTAAAAGCAACAGGAAAAACATTGTCAGAGCTTGCAGCTGAAATGGAGAAATTCCCGCAACTTCTAGTGAATGTGAAGGTATCCGATAAGTATAAAGTGGAAGAAAATGAAAAAGTAAAAGCTGTGATCCAAGAGGTTGAAAAAGAGATGAACGGTGACGGACGTATCCTTGTGCGTCCATCAGGAACAGAGCCGCTTGTACGTGTCATGGCAGAGGCGAAAACAAAAGAGCTGTGTGATGAATACGTGGCTCGCATTACGGCTGTTGTCAAAGAAGAAATGGGTATTGAGTAATTGATGTAAAGCAAATCGCTAAGCAGCGGTTTGCTTTTTTTTTCGAATAAACGTCATAAGAAGAAAGTTTTATACGAATGATATAAGTGAGGGCAATTTGCTGCTTGCTTTCATACATAAGAGAGCACATCAAAGGTAGAACGTGACAAGCCTCATCGCATATAGTGTAGGGAGGTCTTACTTTCTAACATGATGGGGATCACCCGCTAAATTGTGATTGACGGAGGTCAGACCTTATAGTACAATCATCCTTGTGTTACTGGATTTTTATTCTAGCAGGAAAGGCAGGGTAGATGTTCAGCCACTCTTATAATTATAGCGCCCGAACTAAGCGATCGAACGAGACAGATGCTTAGTTGACGAGGATGGAGGTTATCGAATTTTTCGGCGGATGCCTCCCGGCTGATCAAATATAGAGATCACAGCCGTAAGTGTTTCTTTAAAGCAAAGAGGTGACTCTTTGTACAAAGGGAATACACATGATCTCCCAAATTAAACATGTAGAGAGGGACGAAGAAATGTCCCTTCTATTTTAGTAGGCTTTCTTTGTCCCTTTCACATGATCGGGAGGAAGAATATTTATGTGTGGAATCGTAGGTTATATTGGTCAGAATGATGCGAAGGAAATCTTATTAAAAGGTTTAGAGAAGCTTGAGTACCGTGGGTATGACTCAGCAGGTATCGCTGTGGCAAACGAAGATGGCGTGCATGTGTTCAAAGAAAAAGGACGTATCGCTGAACTTCGTGAAGTCGTTGATGCAAACGTGGCATCTTCAGCAGGAATTGGACATACACGCTGGGCAACACACGGTGTACCAAGCCATCTAAATGCGCATCCGCATCAAAGTGCTTCTGGCCGTTTTACGCTTGTTCATAACGGTGTCATCGAGAACTATGTACAATTGACACGCGAATATTTACAAGACGTCACACTAAAAAGCGACACAGATACAGAGGTTGTTGTTCAAGTCATCGAACAATTTGTGAACAGAGGTCTTGATACAGAGGAAGCTTTCCGTCAAACGCTTCTTCAACTAAAAGGCTCTTACGCAATTGCCCTTTTCGATAACGAAAACAAAGAAACAATCTATGTGGCGAAAAACAAAAGCCCATTATTGGTTGGTTTCGGTGAAGATTTCAACGTTGTGGCTTCTGACGCAATGGCGATGCTTCAAGTAACAAACGAATATGCGGAATTAATGGATAAAGAAATGGTCATTGTCACAAAAGACGAGGTTATCATCAAAAACCTTGACGGTGATATCATGACACGTCCTTCTTATATCGCTGAGCTGGATGCAAGCGACATTGAGAAAGGCACATATCCTCACTACATGTTAAAAGAAACGGATGAGCAGCCGCTTGTTATGCGCAAAATCATCCAAGAATATCAAGACGAAAACGGCAAGTTGTCAGTCGCTGGCGATATCGCAAGCGCAGTAGCAGAAGCAGACCGCATTTACATCGTGGCTTGTGGAACGAGCTACCATGCTGGACTTGTTGGTAAACAATACATTGAAGACTGGGCGAAAGTACCTGTAGAAGTCCATGTAGCAAGTGAATTCTCTTACAACATGCCGCTTCTATCGAAAAAGCCATTGTTCATCTTCCTTTCTCAATCTGGAGAGACTGCGGACAGCCGTGCTGTACTTGTTCAAGTCAAAGAGCTTGGTCATAAAGCATTAACGATCACAAACGTACCAGGATCTACACTTTCTCGTGAAGCGGACTTCACATTGCTTCTTCATGCAGGACCAGAAATCGCAGTGGCTTCAACAAAAGCCTACACAGCACAAATCGCTGTTCTTGCGATCCTTGCATCCGTTGCAGCTGAATTAAATGGTCAATCTCTTGACTTTGATCTTGTGAAAGAGCTTGGAATTGTAGCAAACGCAATGGAAGCCCTTGTCGATCAAAAGGATGAAATGGAACAAATCGCTCGTGATTTCTTCACAGTGACACGTAACGCATTCTTTATCGGAAGAGGACTTGATTACTATGTGTGCCTTGAAGGTTCACTAAAATTAAAAGAGATCTCTTACATCCAAGCAGAAGGCTTTGCTGGCGGAGAACTCAAACACGGCACGATTGCTTTAATTGAAGAAGGCACACCGGTCATTGCCCTTGCAACGCAAGAGCACGTGAACCTCAGCATTCGCGGTAACGTCAAAGAAGTCGTTGCACGTGGTGCAAACCCATGTGTCATCTCACTAAAAGGCCTAGAAGACGAAGGCGACCGTTTCGTCCTTCCAGCTGTACACCCAGCACTTGCACCACTTGCATCTGTTGTCCCATTACAGCTAATCGCTTACTACGCAGCCCTTCACCGCGGGTGTGATGTGGATAAACCACGTAACCTTGCGAAGAGTGTGACGGTGGAGTAGGTTTTAAATAAAATCGGTTTTTTGATACCCCTTTTAGATATAATTGTCTAAAAGGGTATTTTTGTGTCAATAGAACTAGCAGTTGAAAGATCTAAGCTGAACTTTGATTGATAGATACTATTTCCATGTTGCTATTATGATAAATATTCTTAGGGGGAAATATTATTTTTATTCGATACGTAAAAAAAGAAAAATGGGAATTGTTTTTTTCATAATTGGTTATATTGCATTGTTTGTCATTTCTTATTGTTTAATTGGTGGTCCTGTCTAGAGCGGAGGACCAATTGGTGTATTCCTTGGATTTTGTATCGTTCAATTTCTTAAATATAGAGCTTTCAAAAAAGATGAAAGAAATAATAAAGGCATATATCATCGTTTATAAGTTGTATTTTTAACACATTATACTAAGTGCATAATGAGGGAGCGTCCCCTTGAGAAAGCGTGACAGTTTAAATATTTAACGAAGAAAGAGAGCAGATACATGACCAAACCTAAAATCTACACAATGAGCTTCGCAAAAGTCTATCCTCTCTATATCGCAAAAGCAGAGAGAAAAGGTCGAACGAAGGCTGAGGTTGATACGATTATTTGTTGGTTAACGGGGTACAGTCCAGCAGAGTTACAGCAACAGTTGGACAAGCAGATAGACGTTGAAGCCTTTTTTGCTGAGGCTCCTGAGCTTCATCCTTCCCGCAGTTTAATCAAAGGAGTCATCTGTGGTGTACGGGTAGAGGACATTGAGGAAGAACCCATGAAAAATATTCGATATCTAGATAAGCTGATTGATGAGTTAGCGAAAGGAAAGGCGATGGAAAAGATTTTGCGAGATTCATCATGATCATCACAATCAAGCCCAGTGAATAACCTTCACTGGGCTTTTTTATATTTATAGACCATTCGATTGATAAAAATAAAATCCATTTGAACGAATTCTCTCTTCATGTCGTCAAAAGAAGTAATACCAAAACAAATTGGTTTTTGAAAAAGGAGTGGCGTGGATGGATATGAAGATGATTTTACCTCTTATTTTGCTACAAGCGATTTTAATGGTGATTGGTTTGTTTGATTTGCTGAAAAGAGATCCATCGAGGATTAGGGGAGAAGTGAAGTGGGTTTGGGCTTTGGTGATTGTGTTTGTGGCGAGTGCTGGTCCTATTGCGTATTTCATTTTTGGTCGTAAACAATCTTAGTAGGGGGGATTCGCTTGAATATGTTGGAGTGTCACGGGCTGACGAAATCGTATGGACGGCATGAAGTGTTAAAAGATGTTTCGTTTTCTGTAGGGGAGGTTGGATGTGTTGGCTTTTTAGGAGCCAATGGAGCGGGGAAGACAACGACGATCCGGATTTTGACGGGGCTGGCTCGTCCTACGTCTGGCGTTGTGAAGGTGGCAGGTTTTGATGTCGAAAAGGACATGGATCAAATCAGTCAGGTGATTGGGTACTGTCCGCAGCATCCTGCATTTTATCAGGATATGACGGGGCAGGAATGGATGCATTGGGTTGGCGGGTTATTTCATTTAGAGAAACACACCATTCGTTCCAAAACAGAGGAACTGTTGAAGCTTTGCCGTGTGTATGAGGCGAAGGATCGCGTTATTGGCAGCTATAGTGGAGGCATGAAGCAGAGGCTTGCCATTGCACAGGCACTGATCAATAGCCCGAAGGTTCTCATCTTGGATGGACCTGTATCTGCACTTGATCCCATGGGGAGAAAAGACGTCCTGACTTTGATTGAGCGTCTAAAGCATGAGATGCTGATCTTTATGTCGACCCATATTTTAGATGACATTGAAAGAGTGGCGGATCATATTATCATGATCAACAGCGGCGAAATTGAGATGTCCTCTTCGATGGAACAGCTCAAAGAAGACTATATCCAGCCGGTGATTGAGTTTCAATTAGAACAACAGAATCCGAGACTAGTGGCTTTGTTAAAAGAACGGGATTGGGTGGAGGATTGCATGGAGACAGGAGGCACTTATCAGGTACGAGTGAAAGATCAACAAATGGCATTGAGAGAGCTGCCGGGTCTCATCACTGAAGCTGGCGGTGTTCTTCTCCAATATCGACTATCTAAGCTAACGCTTGAAGATATTTTCATGAAGGTTGTGACGGCATGATGATGTTGAAAAAGGAATTTAGGGAGTTATTCACTAGTTATAAAATCTTATTTGTGCCGATCATTTTCACGATTTTAATGATTACGCAGCCTATTACGCTCAAAATGCTGCCGGATCTTTTATCGAAATCGGCTAATTTACCTGAAGGGTCTACATTTTATATACCAGAGCCTAGTGCTGGAGAAGCTTTAGCCAGTGCATTGAGTAAATTTGATTCGCTCGGCGTGTTTATCCTCATTATGATCGTGATGGGGACGATTGCTGGAGAGCGTGCCTCTGGTGTGACGGCCATGATTATGGTGAAGCCGATCAGTCGAATGAGTTATTATGTCTCGAAACTATGCGCCTATGCCTGTTTAACTTTGTTTAGTTTGATAGTGGCGGTGCTTGCTTCCGTATATTATGTGGACATTAAATTTGGGCATGTGGCTTGGGGCGATGTGTTAAAAGGAACGCTTTTGTATTATCCAAACCTACTGCTTATTGTGGTGTCAACCATTTGTGCATCGGCATTCTTTAAGCGCTCAGTGACTGCGGGCGGCGTTTCTCTTTTGTTCAACCTCATCCTGTTTACCGTTCCTTCGTTTTATGAGGACACATTAGGGAAGTTTGCACCTAAAGGCGTCACAAGTGCAGCTGAGGAGATGATTCATAGAGGGACTTATTCGGATCAGGCACTTACAAGCTTTCTAGGTGTATCGGTATTGATTGGTTTCTTTTTTCTCATCGGATGGTTTCTTTTTAGAAAAAAAGAATTATAGCATGGTGTACCCTTTGGATATGAAAATCTAAAGGGGTTTTTATATATTTAGTAAGTAAAAAATAAGACATAAATACATATTATCATGATTTAAATGTTGAAATAATATATACTTAGTATATAATTACTCCGTAAAGGGATGGGAGGAGTTTGCAGATGATTCAGATCAAGCATGTGAAGAAGGAGTTCATTCAAGGTCAGGAACGGACTGAGGTGCTGAGTGGCGTTGATTTGACGGTAGAAGAAGGGGAGTTTGTAGCGGTGATGGGACCGAGTGGTTCTGGAAAAAGTACATTACTTCAGCTGTTAGGCGGGCTTGATCTGCCTACTGATGGAGAGATTTTGATAGATGAGCATCAGTTAAGTGAGATGAATGAGAAAGAGAGAACGATTTTTCGCAGAAAACAGATTGGGTTTGTGTTTCAAAATTATCAGCTGCTGCCTACATTAACTGTCGAAGAAAATGTGGCGTTTCCGCTGCATGCAGATGGACGTTTAACAAAGGAGAATCAACAGACGGTTGTAGAGCTGTTAGAGGCTGTTGGCTTGAATGGACTTGGACGGAAACGGGCTAGTTTGCTGAGCGGCGGGCAGCAGCAGCGTGTAGCGATTGCAAGAGCTCTAGTCAATCAGCCGTCAGTGCTGTTAGCAGATGAGCCGACGGGGAACTTGGACCGGCATAGAGCGGAGGATATTTTGGCGTTAATGTGCAAGTTCAATCGAGAAAGCAAGCAGACGATTATTATGGTGACGCATGATATTTTCGCAGCGGGGTTTGCGGATCGAATCATCCTTTTTAAAGACGGTGTCATTGATCAAGTGATTTCTAGAAAGGATGATGATTATGCTCAGTATGTGGCGAATTTCATGGCGTAACATGCTTCAGCATAAAAAGCGGTTCGCCATTTCTGTCTTAGGCATCATGGTGGGGATCGCTTTTGTCACGTCGATGCTCATTGCTGATCGAACGACAAATGATGTGTTTCATTACTATGAGCAAATGTATGTCGCTGATGCAGATTATTGGGTGTTGAGTGATGATCATACATACGATGAGGAACAGATCTCCTCCATTTTAAAGCATCCTGATGTGACAGGATCATTATTAGCGCTGGATAAACAGACGTTTTTTGAGGTAGAAGGTGATCACTCTCTTAACCAACGGGCGGTGCGCATTACCGGGGTGCAAGATCAAACGAGCTCTTTACTGAAGCTGCCGGTGATTGAAGGGCGTTTGGATAATCAGGGGTTGGTCATTCCAGATGTTGTGGCGAAGCTGCTGAATAAAAAAGTGGGAGATACCATTCGTTTTTCTGATTTGGGCGAAGCGAAGGTATCTGCCATTGTGGAATATACACAGCTGCTTTCAAGTCCAAGTGACTGGGAGGGTGCAGAATCATCGAGCTTTCGTGTGATGGCGCCGCTTGATTTATTGAGAGACTGGACGGGAATGGATGATCAGCTTTCTTATATGAGATTTCAGACAAATGAAGGCGGGGAACAGCTCTTTCACTCTTTACAGAAAGAGTTCAAGGATGCCGATGTTTTTGTCCAGCCTGTGGTGGCGGATGACCGGCAAAGTAATGACATTGGCGGGTTGTACACGTTCTTTTACCTCATCGCAGGGCTGTCGATGTTTATGAGCGGTTTTATCGTGTTTAATATGATTTATACGAGTGTGATGGAACGAAAAAAAGAATTTGCGATCATGAAGAGCTTCGGTTATACACAGGGCTCTGTTTCTAAGCTGATGTTAATTGAGGTTTTGATCTTGGCATGTATTGGAACCGTCATTGGGGTGCCGATTGGCGTTTGGCTTGGGGATGTGTTCATGCAAACACTGCTTGGTGTGTTTGCTTTTGATATGGTGTATTCGTTAGATTGGCAAGTGCCTGTTGTAATAGCAGTGATCATTGGTATTGTGTTCCCTGTGCTGTTTTCGTTATTTCCGATCTATCATGCAGGGAAAACGTCTGTGCTGCTGACTTTAAAATCCACCACCCAAACTTCTGCACCGAAGAAACAATCGGTCATTAGAGCGGCGATAGGGATAGGCTTGCTTTCATTTGTATGGGTGGATCATCCGGCTGCTTATCTTGCCATTTTAGCCAGCATGGTTCTGTTATTCCCATTTTTCCTGCTCTTTTTGAACCGGTTGTTGGCGCCCCTTTTGAAGCTTGTTTTTGGCTATCCAGGTCATCTATCAGCGCAGCATGTCACGCAGCAACTGAATCGAAATGCTAATACGGCGGCGATTCTAGCTGTTGGGATTGCTGTGATCTTGCTTTTAAGTGCGGTCATTGAATCGGCTCCAGATGGCTACGAAAAAGAGATTCGTCAAACGTATGGAGGCGATCTCAGGGTTACTTCTGAAGCCCCATGGACGAAAGCGGATCAAGAAAAGCTGTCATCCTATGAGGCTGTTGAGCGGGTGGAACCGATGATGGAAGCGGCTCCTTTGACATGGGAAACGGCTGATGGAGAGAAAAGACAATTTTCTCTGATCGGCGTAGAGGAAAAGGGACCGTCTTTTATAGAAGATGACAATAAAGGCGATTTGTATCAACGATTATCAGAAACGCCTTCTATCGTGTTAGGAGAGCGTGCGTTTGATGAATGGGGTGGGCGTATTGGAGAGAGTGTGTATCTCAATGCACCTTCTGGCCGGCAGCAGTTACAAGTCATTGATGTGGTCAAGACTTCTCATCATTCAGGTTATGTGGCATTTGTCGATCAGACATTTTTACAAGAGGATTTAGGGTGGACACAGCCTCTTGATATCTTGCTTACGTTAAAAGACAAAGGTGCCGGCGAGTCTTTACGAGATCAGCTATGGGAAGACTTTGGGCAGCGGCTTTCAAAGGTGAAAACAGTAGAGGATGAGATTGAATCAACGACATCGGCTTTAACTGGTATGAACGAGTTAATTTCTATGATGCTCATTTTCATTATGGGGCTCGCGAGCATTGGAACAGCCAATACACTGCTGATGAATACGCTTGAACGTACATCTGAGATTGGCACCATGCGGGCGCTTGGGCTGACAAAGCAGCAGGTGAGAAAAATGATCGTCGGAGAAGGTGTGCTCATTGGGTTATCAGGTGTGATTGGCGGCATTTTATTTGGTGTGATTCTTCTATATGTCTCAAGCCAATCTGATTGGCTCGGTGGATTTGTTTCATTCCAATTGCCGCTTGTGCATCTACTGCTGGCAGTGATCGCAGGAATTGCACTCAGTTTAGCGGCTTCGTGGATTTCTAGTGCGACAGCGAGTAAAATAGAGATGATATCATCTCTCAAAGAAGGTTAAATCATATGTCAGTGAAATACGGAATTTTAACATCGCTCTGTCAGCAGCAACATCATGGATATGAATTAAAGCTAGAGCTAGAGTCATTGCTCGGAATAAAAGGAAAAATCAACCCGGGTCAAATCTACACGACGCTTGATCGGTTAATTCGTGATCAATTGGTGACAGCAGTGGGAATAGATGACCAAGATCGAAAGCTGTACGACGTGACGGAACAAGGCAGACAAGAGCTGGAATCATGGCTGTTGGCACCTGTTCCATATCATGCTGCAAAGGATGATTTTCACTTTAAATGGGGCTGTGCACGGAAAATCAGATTTCATCAAGAAAAACAAATGCTTCAGCAGCAGAAAGCCGTCATCATGAAAGATGTGATGGAACTCACGAAGCTGAAAACGGAATGTCTTGTGCAAGGTGATGAGAGTCGGTACTTATTGATTTCTGGCACGCTGCTTCATTTAGAGGCGGATTTGAATTGGATTCATCAAATTGAGCATCGGAGCGGAGCATCATTTTAGAGAGGTCTTTCTTTTGAAGAAAGGTCTTTTTTTTGGCTTCGTTCGGAGCATACGCAGATAGGAAGGGAAGAAAGTTTGGTATGATAGGTGTAAATTGATTGTATTTTCAGAAAAGGGGTTTGATCAATGAAAACATCACGTAATCCTGAGAACATTCACGCGCCAGTTGCACCGTACATCCATCAAATAGAGACAACAGGACCGCAGCGTTGGTTAACCTTATCAGGACAAGTGGGGATGGAAGTCGATGGGACTATCCCAGCGAGCCCGATGGAACAGCTCGAGCTAGCGTTAGAGAATGTAAAACGCAATGTAGAAGCGGCAGATATGAAAGTAGAAGATATAACAAAGCTTGTGTTTTATTTGGTAGGTGAGTTTGATGCTGAGAGTAGAAAACGAATCATGGGTCAGTTTTTAGGAGACCACCTGCCTTGTATGACGATGATTTATGTGGTGGCTTTGGCTTCACCTGCTTTAAAGGTCGAGGTGGATGCTTGGGCTTGTCGGGATATGGATTCGGTTTGAATTGGTTTATTTAATAGATAAAAGGTTGGGATGATTGATGCCCAATCTTTTTTGTTTTGTTATCTTTTAGTATTTTAAATGATTATAATTCTCTTACCCTTTTATACCTCATATGGTAATATTGTGGTAAATGATAAGTGGGTCTAATTACATTTACATTCCACCGTAAAAACACCATAGATCAGCATACATCACTCTAATAAAAGGGAGAGATTTGATGCCAGTTATGGAGGTTCAGAATGTAAGCAAACGATATAGCAATGGTGATGGGATAGAGGGTCTTTCATTTTCCATTGAAGCAGGGGAGGTTGTGGCGCTGCTTGGGCCTAATGGTGCGGGGAAGACGACAACCATTCGATGTTTAACAGGTCTCTATCAACCTGATCAAGGGGAAATACTCATAGAGGGATTTCCTCCTGGTCATTCCCATGTCCAAAAACAAGTAGCTCTTATTCCAGATCAGCCATATTTGTACCCAGATTTAACGGTTGCTGAACATGTTCAATTCCGTGCGAGGGGCTATCATAAAGGTTTAAAACAGATCAAAGAAAAGGTATTTGAGGCGTTGAAAGAAGTACATATCGAAATGAAGATGAACGAATTGTGCGGAAGGCTTTCAAGAGGTCAAAAACAGCGTGTCGTCTTAGCAGGGGCCATTGTGCAAGATGCCTCCCTTTTTATTTTAGATGAGCCGACCGTTGGGTTAGACATCCCTTCGAAACAATGGTTGTCAGATTGGCTGATACAGAAGAGCCTTCAAGGAGGTTCGGTTCTTGTGTCCACTCATAGTCTAGAGTTTGTTCTTGATACGGCTAGCAGGGTGATATTGATTCGAGATGGTGCCATCATGAAAAGTATCGCTGTTCCTAAGCGGCAGGAAGAACAAATGAAGTGGCGGGCAGAAGTCATTCAACTCCTAGGGGAGTGGTCTAGTGAATAACACACTTTCCCTTTTATGGATGAAATCCCAAAGGCGCTTGATCAGTAAAAATCAAGAAAAGAAAATGCCCTTTCTGATCTTGCTACTTATGATGGCTGCCATCGGTTTTCAGCTGAGCGCAGTCTCAAGTATGGGCGATTGGAATGCAAGTACAGCTGGATGGATCATTGTCGTTTTATTTGTTCTTTATACTGGCTTTGGCTTGTTTTCGAATAGGCTGCCTAGTCAGATGAACGATATCATGTGGTTGTATGGAAGTGGTGCTTCCTTATGGACAGTTGTGATGAGTGTATGGGTATATCACATTTTTTGGCGATGTGCTCTTCTCATTGTTTCTGCTGTGATGGCTGATATCCTCCTTCTTTGTTTAACGCAGCAGTACATTTTTCTACTTGGTAAATCACTCCTGTTAACAGCGCTGTTATGTATGATCGAAACATGGATGATTGCGGTATCTTGTGCAAGAACCATTCAAGTATATAAGCGAGTGCTCTTCATTGGTTTTATACTGATGTTTGGTTGTCTTTCATTGCTTATTATGAATCAATTGATATTGAAACAGTCGTCAATGATGGAGATATCTGCTTCTTTGATGTATCAAGTCGGACGCATGATAGAGGAGTTTTCATTCATTTCTGTATTGATATTACTTGGAGCGATGATTCTATCTTTCATGATGATGTACAGGTCGAGTCATCGTATAGAGATGATGGAGTCGTTAGTCAAAGAGGCGGCATTTTGGGAGGAATTTGAGGGGAAACAGGTTCATGCAAATCCAATAAGTCCAAAGAAAAGCAAGACGTGGTGGGGGCTTTCATCATTAACGGGCATCTGGGCTTTCCTTTGGCTAGAAATATTGATGATCAAAAAGTATGCTACCTTCCACCTGTTATCTACCATGCTGTTGATCGGTACTTACTATGTCGTCAGTTCTTATTTTTCAGATTGGTTGACTCTATTCTTTCTGGTCATTGGTGCATCTGTCCTGCTCAGTTCATATTACGCTGGGATTGTAAGACACGGGCAAACGGGAGTACTGTATCTTTTTCCAGGTGCTTTATATCAAAAGATTCTTCTATTGGAAGTGTTTCAAACCTTTTGGTTGTATGGTGTCTACTTGATTTCTCTTATCTTGTTAGAGATTCATGATGTATTGTATTGGGCCATTTATGGGGTAGGGGTTTATATTTGGTTTTTGACCATACGGCTCTTTGCCTTTACGCAGCCTTTGAGACGAGAAGCGAGTCTTTCTTTGGGCATCTATTATCGATCATTGCTCATCGGATCTGTCATAAGTGCTGCGGTCATCATTGGGATTCATCTGTTCACTAATGGCTGGTTTACAACGATGACATGTGTATTTGCTGGATGTGTATGTTATGTGATGTGTTATCGATGCCGTGGGACTCATTAAAAAGAGGAGTTGATTGTCATGAAACTAGAAGATAAGCTATCCCAATCGGTTCAACGTTTAGTCAATACCAATGAAGTAACGATCGTTCAAGCCATGGGGGAGTTAAGGAAATCAGGAAAAGAGGCAGTGCCAGTGCTTGTTGAAGCCTTAAAAGAAGAGGGTTCTTTGCGGAATATTGCAGCAGCGGTTCTTGGTGAATTTGGAGCAGATGCAGGGGACGCAGCAGAAGCTCTTGCCAAACTGTTAGAAAGTGAAGAAGAGGAGACAAGAATGGCGGCTGCGATCTCACTCATGAGAATTGGTCAGCCTAGTTTGCCATTTCTTCTGCCTTTGGCAAAACGCTATAAGGGTCCTACTTGTTTTTGGGCGTCGTGGTGTATCTCTTGGATTGACCCATCAAAAATCGAAAAAAATATGTACGAGTGCCTAAAACAGGAACAAGAGAATCCATCAGGAAATGTGGCCCCTTTTGCCGCAGAAGAGGCACTAGGAAAAATCATCGCTTTTCAATTAAAAGAAAAGGGGGATGAGTAGTGGAAACGCAAATACTTCTTAAATGGCCTGAGCACCTTCCTTGGATTCATTCTTCACATCAGCGGTGTTTACCTGAAGAACATACTCAGCTTCTTTATTTTTGGTCAGTTAACTGTCCGCATTGTGAAGAATTAACCGACCACATTCTACATAGTGTGGATCAGTTGAGTATCCATTTAACCTGTGTCCATGTTCCATATACGGAAGAAGAAAAATCGATAGAGGTTGTTTCGAAATATGCGGAGGAAAAGAATCTCATTGATCCCATTATGTGGGATCAAGATTATGAGATTGTCACAAAATATAAAATTCAAGGATTGCCAAGTTTTTGCCTCATAGATAAAGAGGGGCAATTAATTGATCGGAAAATGGGAGATACCGGCTGGGAAAAGATGTTGAAAAACTAGAAAAACGATCATAATTAGAGTTATGGAGGAGAGCGTTTTGTTTCAATCAAACCAAGAATTGAAAAAAACGGTGGTCTTTTATGCAGGTGTGGGAGCTGTTTTGCTGATTCTCATGATGTTGAAATGGCTGCCGATTTCTGCAGACTGGGAGTTGCCGTTGATTTTGTTTGGATTGGGGATTTTGTTTTATGTGAAGCGTGTGCTTTGGAAGGATGAAAAAGGTAAGGGCTAAAATGTTTAGCCCTTTTTTACGTAATCAAAGTTTCAACTTAAGTCAGTGCCTGAATTAGATTTAAATTATGTTGGTTTCTGAACAATGATCATTAGGTATGTTGATAGAAGTTTGCTCTGCTATTCCTTTTGAATACCAATCATAATAATTTTTTGAGGGCTCCTTCAATTGATACAAATATAATCTTCCTTATCCTTTGTAGATTTAGTACCACTTGGATACTAAATCTACTTTTTATAGGATTCTTAATTATTATCTCCAATATTAAGAAATATTTCTTCTAATGATGGCTCATCGACTTCTATTCTAAATACATCAATGTTTTTAGAAATAAAAAGCTTGTTGATTAATGGTATAGATGATTCATCTTCAATGGTTATTTGAGATGATAGTTCACTGATTTCACTTTTTATAGAAAGACTCTTAAGGTCTACTTTTAATGACTCAATCTGTGCAATTGAAGCAACACTATGCTTTATATAAACGGTCATATTCTTTTTGTATGCTGTTCTTAACTCTTTCATACTTCCTTTAATTTGAATGACACCTTTGTTCATAATAGCAACTTCATCACATAATTTCTCAACTTCATCTAAATTGTGTGAGGTTAGAAATACGGTAGTACCGTTTGTGGCGATTTCTTTAATAATAGAATGGATATTTAATACTGAATTTGCATCTACCCCTGAAGTCGGTTCATCTAAAAAAATTAAATCAGGTTTATTTAATAATGCTTGGGCGATCCCTAGTTTTTTTTTCATTCCAAATGAAAAATTTTTAGTCTTTAACTTAGCTGCATCTTTTAACTCAACTTTATCTAGAAGTTCAATTAAATCTTCTTGTTTTAAATCTAATTTCAATATTTGACTAAAGTATTTCAAATGATCTAGTGCGGTCATATTTTCATAGAATGTAGAATAGTCAGGGAGAACCCCTATTTTACCCCAGATTGATTTTTGTTGATTCTTTTTATAGCCCAATACTTCATAAAGTCCTTCAGTTGGTTCAATTATACCTGTAATCATATTTATAAATGTTGATTTACCGGCACCATTCTTTCCTAGAAAACCAAATATTGTGCCTTTATCGATTGATAAGTTCATTTTATCAACAACAATTTTATTTCCATATCTCTTTGTTAGATTGGTCGTTTTGAGTGCATACACTATAAATCCCTCTTTCTAAAAAGCATTAAACTTACGGTTAAAAACAAAATTGGGAAAAGGATGACTATATATGTAAAAGCAGTCTGCTCTTGAGTGAAATAATAATAGGGTGTGATATAACTAATCATTTTAATGATAATATTATTTGACCCAATGCTAATCATACCGATAACAGGTAAAATAATCGACAATGTAATACCTAGAAACATTGTAATAGAAGGGTTTGAAATGATAGTGGATAGTAATAGAGTTAACCCTAAGAAGTAAGAAATAAATACAATACATTGTATTAATTCTAGAAAATAAAAAGTGTTTGAAAACGGGATAATTAATATTAAGGAAATTGTTAAACATACAATCCAAAAAAGAAGATTACCTAAAAACTTTCCTAATAATATGTTATTTCTAGATGTTTTCGTCACTAAAAATCGAACAGTACGAGAGTATACCTCTTTATTGATTACATTATGGGCTAGACTGGTGACAAATAGTGGGGCAGCAATGAAAAGTAATACCATTAATCCACCCACATATGCATTATCACCTAGACCTAAAGATTTCAATTGGTCACTAAATTGGCTAAGGATTTTTGCCGTACCGGTTGTAATTCCAATTAGGACAATAATAATTAGGATAGAGCGTATACTTTTAAACAGTGCTTTGAATTCATTCAAACCAATTGCAAACATAGTTTCACCTCTTTTAGAATGACTGATCTGTCCCGTTTCTTGCTTTTTTATCTTTCACAATTATAGTAATTCCAGCAATTAGATACGCAATGCCGCCAAGTATGCCTAAAAAGATTGTTAATAAGGAGCCTAAAATAGAGGTAGTTATTAATAGAATACCGGCAGAGCGTGCTCTGTTTTTTAATAATATTAATGAAAAAATTCCTGCTAGTATGCACAATATCGTTATTGCAATCATATATAAAGAACCATTGGAAAGAATGTTAATTACTTGTTCCGGTGTGATATCTTGTACGTTTTCTTCATCAATAAAGTCTTGGATTAGTTTGTTAGTATCATTGTTATTTTTTGTTCCTTCATAAAACATAAAGCTCCCAATAAGTAAGGCAGTGAATAAAATAACACCTATAATAGTAAAAGTCTTTTCTAAAGTACGTTTCATGCTTAACCTCCACAAAATACAATTTATTGGTTAAATAACCTAAACTTACAATAACATATTTTGGATAGACTTTTCCACATAAATTTTAAAAAAGTTTAAAAAAAATAAACATTATTCATTTTTTTATTTATTTTTTGATTACATTTATTCTTTCTGTGTTATAATAATAAAAAAGCGGGGTGGCTGGTATATGGAGAAAGATATTCCAACATGGATTTTATCTGTAGATTCTGAGGACAGAGAATTTATAAGAAAATTTATACTTAGTTCAGGTTCATTAAAACAAATGGCAAAAGATTATGATGTTTCTTATCCAACAGTTAGAACCCGATTAGACAGAATCATTCAATTGATTAGATTAAATGAAACTTTAGAGCAAGAAACTCTAATTAAATATGTAAAGAAACTCGCGATTGAGGAAAAAATTAGTTTAGAAGTTGCCAAAAACATTATTGAAAAATATAAAGCAGAAAGGGATGAAGATTAAATGAATGAATTAATGTATTTTATTTTAGTAGTTGTCGTTTTCGCAGTTCAGTATTTCCTTTCAACAAGAAACAACCTTTTGTGGGGAGCTTTAATCCCGATCGTCTTTATCGCTGGAATGTCATGGTTTTATTTAGAAAATAAAGTAAGTAATAATATAGGTTTTCTTATTATCGCGCTAGTTGGATTAGCTCTTTTAATTGAAGAGTGGAACCGCGGTCGTAGAATGCTCCACAAAAAAAGAGTCAAAGAAATTGAAAAGATGAAAACACAAGACATCACTATAAAAAAATAATCACAAAAATTATGATTTTTAGGTTTTAAATGTTTGATTTTTGGCTATAATAAAACAATAGGGATAGAGTGTTTACACTATCCCTATTGGGCTAACGAACAACTAGCCATTGATGATGCTGTCAATTTTATCGCTGAACCATTGGAACGTTGCACCGTTCTTGATCCAGTTGATAACAGTTGATTTGTTAGCCCAAGCCCATTTAGCTGCTTTAGCGCCTAGTTGAGCAACAAGTCTTAAGAAAAGCTACCATTATTTCACCTCCACCAAACTACTTTAAAAGGTATTTCAGAATTAGCCGTTGATGATGCTGTCAATTTTATCACTGATCCATTGGAACGTTGCACCATTTTTGATCCAGTTGATAACAGTTGATTTGTTGTCCCAAGCCCATTTAGCTGCTTTAGTACCAAGTTGAGCAACAAGCCTCAAGAAAGCTACCATTCTTTTCACCCCCTGTTAATTTGTGTATTAAATATCAAATCAAAATAATCCTAAATAAAACAATTTTTCATATTTTTTCATATTTTACATTAAATTGAATTTTATGAACTATATTTTTCGGGTTTTTTATTGAATTTCATTTTCATGTAGTAAATAAGTCTTTGTTTTGTAGTGGGGCGAATAAAGTATATATAAAGATAATTATATTAGTTAAATGATGTATAAATTAAGTTTTGTTTTTAAGAGTATGATTATTTCACTAATCTTACTTGTCTTATTGTTAAGTACAATTTTAGATAGTTTATAACTTTTGGGGATTTTATACCCTCTTTTTACATATATGGGTTATTATATTGTATGGTTGTATTTATATTTTCCGAAGGAGCTGTCGTGTTGAAGGGATCTAGGGTTGAGTTTATTGATAGTTTACGTGGTTTTAGTTTATTAGGTATTTTGATTGTGAATATGCTTAATTTTCAATATGATTATGATTTTGAGAAGATGTTTGATCCGAGCATATGGGGACAGGAGTTTGGGGTATATGTGACGGAAATCTTGTTCCAGGGGTCATTTTATCCGATTTTCTCCTTTTTGTTTGGGTATTCTTTTATCAAACTGATTGAATCTACAAAGGCCAAGGGGCTGAATACGAATGCCATCGTCGTCCGCCGCGGCTTTGGTCTTATTGTGCTTGGGATGTTGCATTACATATTCATTTGGAATGGTGATATTCTCTTATATTATGGAGCATGTACGTTTTTCTTGATGATGTTTTTAAGCAGCCGGATCAAAACAATGCTGATTTGGTCAGGTGTGTTAGGTGCTTTGTCATTAGTGGTTTTACCATATCTGATGACCTTTGTTTATGGAAATGATGATTTGTTAACTGATGTGTATGCGAAGGGTGCATACGGTGATATTTTATTGAGCCGGGTGACGATTGAAGACGATATGATGATTGTGACCATTATTATGGCGATCGTGACCATTACGATGATGCCGATCTTGGGTTTTCTATTCGGTACGATCATGGTGGGGCCATTTGCACTGCTTGGCATGGCGATCGGGAAAAAAGGTCATTTGACAGAAGTAGATCGAGGCATGGCTTATCGTAAAGGCTGGGTTTGGATGATTATCATCGGGCTCGCTTTAAAATGTGCAACGTTCAGTGATGCTCCTTGGAGCGAAATGGTGTTGACGTTAGGAGCCTATGTCCTGACGATCGGTTATATTCAAGCTTTTATTGTCTTCTACTATTCAAATGCTGCACAAGGGTTGAAACGTCTGCTTGCAGGACTGGGTCGATTGTCTTTATCAAACTATTTGGCTCAATCTATTATTTGTACAACGATTTTCTATTCTTACGGACTTGGGTTATTCGGACAAATGGGCTCAATGTTTGGACTGCTACTTGCTGTTGGACTTTACACAGCTCAGCTGTTCATCAGCTATCTCTATTTGAAAAAGTGGAGAAGAGGGCCTGTGGAATGGCTTATGGGAAAATGGGTATATTGGAGATAAATTGATTTGTTGAGGAACCGTATGGCTGAAGAGCTGTGCGGTTTTTTAGTTGGATCGCATTCAAAAAAGTTAATAAAAGGAGTTGAATATTTTTTCAGTGTGTATATAATGTATATATAACGTATATACAATATTTCATTGCGAATACCAGTACAGAAAAAAGAGGTTTTTTATATGCAAATTACGATTTCTAACCATTCTAAGGAGCCTATCTATGAGCAGATTACGACGCAAATCAAATCGTTGATCTTAACGGGGGAGCTTGCAGAAGGTGCGGGACTGCCGTCTATCCGAAAGCTGGCGAAGGATTTACAAATCAGCGTCATCACAACAAAACGTGCATATGAAGAGTTAGAGAAGGCAGGATTTATTTATTCGATTGTCGGTAAGGGATCATTTGTTGCCGAGCAAAACCTAGAGGTCATGAGAGAGAAAAAATTGAAGGTGATTGAGGAACAGCTTGGAGCGGTTGTTACAAACGGCAAGGAATTAGGCTTATCTTTTGATGAATTGCAGCAGTTATTAAAGTTCTTGTATGAGGAGTGAGATGAGTGGAGCACGTGATTGAATTCAAAGGAGTATCAAAACGGTTCAAAGACTTTTCTGTGCAGAATCTTGATTTACAGGTCAAAAAGGGCTTTGTTACTGGGTTTATTGGAGAAAATGGAGCCGGTAAGTCGACCACGATTAAAATGATCATGAATTTGTTAAAACCAGATTCTGGTGAGGTTAAAATTTTTGGATTAGATTATCGCACCCATGAAAAAGAGATTAAGGAACGAATTGGCTTTGTTTACGATGCTAACGTTTTTTTCCCAGGATTGAATTTAAAAGACATCAAACGAATTGTGGCACCTGCCTATAAACGCTGGGATGATAGACTATTTTATCAATATATTGAACAGTTTGGTCTGCCGCTGAATAAAGCGATTAAAACATTTTCAAAAGGGATGCAGATGAAGGCATCGCTTGCGATTGCGCTGTCGCACCATGCAGAGCTGATTATCATGGATGAACCAACTGCTGGTTTAGATCCGGTATTTAGAAGAGAGCTGCTCGGCACGTTACAAGAATTGATGATTGATGGAAATCGAACGATTTTTTTCTCAACGCATATGACGACTGATTTAGATCGCATCGCGGATTATATTGCGTTTATACAAAATGGAAGGTTGGTCTTTCAACAGTCGATTCATGAGGTGGCGGAGAATTATGCGCTGGTGAAGGGGAGCCTGGATTTGCTGGATCGAGACACAGAAAAGGCGTTTATCCATATTCAGCGTACGGCAGCCGGATTTGAAGCATTAACAGATCGGATTGATGAGGTGAAACTTATTTTTGGGGATGCTGTTGTCATTGAACCGGCGTCGCTTGAGGATATCATGTTTTATTTGAAAGGCGGGGTTGCGCATGTTTCATTTAATTAAGCGTGATGTGATTTTGCAAAAGAAGCAGTTACTTATTTTTATTCCGTTTATCTTATTTTTCATTTTCATGGATGTCCATCCAGT
This sequence comes from Bacillus sp. FSL W8-0183, assembly GCF_038006825.1. NCBI lineage: Bacteria > Bacillati > Bacillota > Bacilli > Caryophanales > Bacillaceae > Bacillus > Bacillus sp. FSL W8-0183. Next base: position 271,064 of record NZ_JBBOVY010000001.1, read on the forward strand.
ATTAACGTTTCTAGTCGCTAGTGTCTTCATTCCATTTAACACATATGCTTATGATGAGAAGGCAGAAACGAATATTCTATTAAATTCCTTGCCCTATACACGTAAAGAAATTATCGCATCACGTTATCTTGGCGCCATTTTCTATATGAGTATTGCGATCGTGCTGACAAGTGCTGGATTATTTGTGTTTGGGAAGCTGTTTTCGCTGTCAGATATTGCGATTGGCAGCGGGTTGTTTTTATTGTTCGCAGCATGTACGTTTCCATTGTTTTATATCTTAAAGCCTGGTTATATCACAACGGCAGTGATCATTGGCTTTATCGTCTTATCTGCTATGGGACCGCCTGTTGTTCTCTATTTAGCAGAGCAATTCAGTGGGATCACTGATTTTATCATGAATTTATCGATCCCTATTGTATATACGGGGTCAACTGTACTGATTATGCTCATCTACTTGCTGTCTTGGGGACTTTCTACTGCGATTTACCAGAGGAAAGTGTTTTAAATCAGATGATCACATCATTTATAGAGAATCATTCATTTTGAGGTAGGCCTTTCAAAATGGATGATTCTTTTTTGCATCCGGTGAAATTGACATACAGAAGAAAAGAGGTTATTGTTAATTAACATAATGTTAATTATTTTTAACATATTGTTAAATAAATCATCCTTTAAGAAAGGAATTTGAAATGGAGATTAAAAATAGAATTAAGGTATTACGGGCAGAAAGAGACTGGACACAAAAGGATTTGGCAGAGAAGTTAGGTGTGACTCGTCAAACTGTGGCAGCGATTGAAAATGGTAAATATTCTTTGTCTTTAAAATTAGCATTTCAAATTGCTAGGACATTTGAAGTTGATTTGTATGACGTATTTCAAGAGGTCGACAAGGAGGAACAACAATGATAACGACGATCATACTTTATTCTCTCATTACCCTTTCTATTTTAAGCACGGCCTTTCAATTTAAGAAAAACCGTGAATATAAACATGATGAACGAGGTCAATTTATTTTAGCGAAAGCCGGAAGTTTTTCCATTATAGGTGTGGCTTTAGCCTATATATTGGTTGCTGTCGTTCAATCTTTGGTCCATCAATTCTCATCTCCAACAGAGTGGTTTTATATAGCAATTACGTTTATGTATGTATCAAGTGTTTGCGCAAATACAATCGGCATCATCTATTGTGAAAGAAAATATTAATTTTCATCGATGGATGTAAGCTAGAGTTCTTCATCATGAAGGGAAGAGAAAACCAATGAAAAAAATATTGAGAATCATGTTGATCTCCATAGGCACCATTATCACGGTCATGGTTGTTTTTCTAGCTACTGTTTATTTTGTAAACCTCATTAGTAATGAACGGGAGAAAGGGAAAATAGAAGCTTATGGGCAAAAGGTCTTGGTGGATGGGAAGCAGATGAATGTGCTCATTCAAGGCGATGGGAAAGAAACGATTGTCCTTCTACCAGGCTATGGAACTGCTTCACCCGTGCTGGATTTTGAACCGTTAGTCAAGGAGTTATCGCCATATTATAGAGTCGTAGTGATTGAACCGTTTGGTTATGGTTTAAGTGACGACACAGATAAAGTAAGGACAAGTCAAAACATTGTGGATGAGATTCATGAATGTTTGCAGAAACTCAACATTAAAAAATATACGCTGATGGGTCATTCGATTTCTGGCATTTATGGATTAGAATATGTGAATCAATACGAAAAAGAAGTCCAAGCCTTTGTTGGAATTGATAGTAGTTTTCCTAAGCAGGAGGATGCAGATGAATTGCCAGTCTCCAGCTTACAGCTGCTTCATCAATCCGGCTTTTACAGATTGATAGTGAAAATGAATCCAGATCAACTGGTGATGCCTAAAGTAGATGATCAAACGAAAGCTCAGATTAAAATGCTGACTTTCCGAAATTTCTTGGATGAAAGCCAAGCTAGTGAGGCAGAAAACTTTAGAAACAATTTTAAAAACGCTCAGCGCCTACATTTCCCTAAGAAGCTCCCTGTTGCTTTCTATCTAGCGGATCAAACGGAGAAAGAAACACCAAACTGGAAACCAATGCATGAAGAGCTGCTGAAAAATGTAGACCACGGAAAAGTCGTTACTTTCAAAGGTGGCCATTATTTGCATCATACGAAATCAAAAGAAATCGCAGATGATGTGAGGAAGTTTCTATCGAACAACGAGCGCTCACGTTAGCGTTTTTCCTCCTCAGCTGGACAGATGAAACATCGCAATTTTGATCAAAACGAGTGAACTGATTTGTTTTATGATCAAGAAGAGGTGAGGGAGATGATGTATAGTCGGGTGACGCAAGAGGTGATTTCTTATTTGGAGTCGCATTTGATGGATGAGCTGTCGCTGAGACAGGTGCATGAGAAAGTAGGATATTCACATTTTCATTTGCTGCGTGTGTTTAAACGAGAAACCGGGCTGTCGATGGGGGAATATGTGCGGAAACGAAGATTAGCTACGGCTGCACAGCTTCTTTTGTATACGGATCAGGGGATTTTAGACATCGCTTTTTCGTTACAATTCCAATCGCAGGAAGCCTTTACGCGTGCTTTTAAGCATCTTTATTCTTTACCTCCCGGAATGTACAGGTCCATGATGAGAGACATGCAAATGAAAAAGGAGGAAGATTCGATGACATTACATGAAGCAGTACCTGGCTGGGGTTTGAGTGGTTCACATCCGCATATGTATGAGATGGGTGTTGATACAGCAGAGTTTCATACGGGAAAGCAATCAGGTGTTTTATCATCTAAAGAAGGCGTACAAGAAGGACAGTTTGCGACGATGATGCAGGGGTTTCAAGCAAAAGAGTATGTAGGCAAGCGATTGAAGCTCTCTGCTTTCTTGAAAACAGAGAATGTATCTTCAGCAGGAATTTGGATGCGGGTAGATGACGGAAAGGGTGATACGGTGCAGTTTGATAATATGCAGAATCGACCTGTGACAGATTCTACGGAATGGAATCAATATGCGATCGTATTAGATGTTCCTATGCGCAGTGAATCCATTCATTTTGGAGTGCTACTCAGCGGTCATGGAACAATCTGGGCTGACGGTTTTCGATTTGAGGAAGTGGATGAGAAAACACCTACAACGAATATGGTGGAGGCTTCGGCTCTGCCAGATGTGCCGATGAATTTGCATTTTGAGCTTGAGAAGACCGTGTGAGCGGTCTTTTTTTGTTGTATACAAATCTGCATGAACCGTTTATAATGAAAAATATAATTAAACATACCGACGGTCGGTATGTAAAAGGAGGCGTTTGAACTGGCGCGAAATAAGTATCCAGAAAAGACGATGCAGCAAATTTTGGACGTGTCGACAAAGTTGTTTCAGGAAAAGGGATTTGAAAAGACAAGTTTGCAAGATATTATCCATGAATTGAATATGTCAAAAGGGGCTATTTATCATCATTTTAAATCGAAGGATGAAATATTACGCGGCGTGATGGATCGGCAGTTTCGTTATGCAACCGAGAAGCTTGAGGAGTTAATTGAGCATACGGAGGCAGCTCATGCGAAAGAGAAGCTGCAGCTTATCCTGGAGCAGCTTGTGGCAGACCCGCAGTCTCATTCGATTGATGGGATCTTGGTTGATCAGATGAAAAATCCGCAATTTGTGATTGAAGGCATGAAGACAGGTGTCAATCAGGATGCTTTGAGAATCAAACAGTTAATCATTGAAGGGATTGAGGATGGTTCGATGGAAACTGCGTTTCCTGGTGAAGTGGCAGAAGTATTTTTGCTTCTTGTGAATATATGGTTGAATCCCACCTTGTTTGTCCGCAATCATGAAGAAACGGTCCAGCGTTTGTGTTTTTTAAAGCAGATGATGAAGGGTCTTGGCGTGGATATTGTGAGTGATCTATTTATTCAAAAGGTGACAGCGCACTATGCTGAAATTGGCGGGTATGATCTGCCCGAAAGATAAAGAATGCCAACTGATAGGAGGATGACGTATGATTCATTTTATGAAGGTTGAGCTAAGAAAAGGCCACATGAAGCAGTATATTCAAGCTAGTTTCATCGCGAGTATTGTGCTGCTAGTATTCATCTATTTTATTGCGTTTGCTGCAAAAATTGAACGCGAACCGGGTTTTCAGCAATATACGAATATTTATTTGTTAACGAGTACAGTATGGATGATCTTTTTTTCTATCATCACAGCTATGCTGTATTGGCGTGTAGGCAAGACTGTTTATCAGGAACGCACATCCAATTCAGTGAGATTCCTTTCTCATATGATATGGATGGTGTGCCTTTCAACGTTTGCGATGATGTGCAGTATCATTCCTTCGTTTGTTGTGTTTAGTGTGACTGAATTGTTTTTCCCTATTGTTCACGATACGCTGACGGCAGGTTCTCTGTTTCAATTGATGAAAACATTCTTTATGTTGATTGTTTGTGTTCAAGCGATTGGCATGATGGCGATGAGAATAGGCTTGAGCAAAAAATCTGTTTTGATGACCGTCCTGACTGCAATTGTTTTATGTGCTGTTTTAGGAAATGTATCGCTCGCCATTTATGGCAATGATCAATGGAACCTCGTCCTGTCAGGAGCGATGATCTCGGCAATTCTCATTGTGATCTTGGAATTGTGGAGCCGCATCGGCCGGCTGCAAACGAGGTAATTCATGATGGGAAAAGGATGGAGACATGTGAAGCATACGGTTCAAATTGAAGAAGCAATAACGGAACTTTCATTAAACTGGCTGGTGGGAGATGTTCGCCTTTATCACCATGATCATCCTTATTTATTGGTGAAGCAGACCACCAATCACGTATTCCCCCATCGGTATTTACTGCATCATCAAGTGCAGGAAGGCAGGCTAGTCATTCAAGATAAAAGAAAACGAGCGATCAGCTTGGGGCTTCATCTTCATCAAACGAATTTGGAGATTTACCTCCCTCAGGCACAGTTACAGTCCTTGTCTATTCAGTGTAAAGGAGCAAATCTATTCTTGGATGAACTGAAGGTGAAGGAGGCTGACTGCCAATTGATTTCTGGAAAATCCATGTTCACGGGAGAAATCAAGCATCTGCGCTTGCAGACAGTGGGTGGATTTATCTCTAGTCAACAGCTCAACACGCAGACATTGAGCCTGCGTACTACTTCGTCAAAAGTGGAGATGGTAGGTGCTTTTTCAGATATTGATTTGAATTTAATAGGCAGAAGGGTACAGATACATTCAAAGGCCATGCTGCATTCGCTCAAATCGACGTCAACTGGATCATCTGTCAAAGTGGCAATTCCGGAAAATGATGGATTTATTTGTTATGTGAAGAAAAGATCAGGTACTTTTCACAATGACTTTCCTTGTGTTGATGATCAGGAGAGAATGGTTTATAAAAATGAAGGGAAAAGCTTTGAGGTCGATATAAGGGGAGGTTCTTTTCTATTAAGTGATGGTCATTGAAGCGATGATGATCCTCTGATTCGATATATCAATATAAAATAATTTGAATATCTTTTTATGTCAGAATATTTTGTTAATAGTGTTTTCCTCAAAAAAACAATTGTTTTTTAAGGGTAGATTTATTATGATAATATACATCGAAAGATTGAAGATTTTGAATCAGAATGAAAATTCTGATTTTTTATTTTTTATGTTGTTTGTTGATGAGGGGGAATAGAAGTGGCTCAAAAGGAATTAAAGAGAGGGTTAAGTGCTCGTCATATTCAAATGATTGCGCTTGGCGGCACAATTGGTGTTGGCTTATTTATGGGGTCAGCTAAAGCCATTCAATGGACAGGTCCATCGGTTCTTCTCGCGTACGCAGTGTGTGGTATTTTTATCTTTTTTATTATGCGTGCGATGGGAGAAATGTTGTATCTTGAACCGAGTACGGGATCGTTTGCTACATTTGGGCATCAATATATTCATCCGCTTGCGGGGTATATGACAGCTTGGAGTAACTGGTTCCAGTGGGTCATTGTTGGAATGTCTGAGATTATCGCCGTAGGTGCTTATATGAAATATTGGTTCCCGGAGTTACCGGCGTGGATTCCCGGATTAATCGCCATGATCATTTTAGGTGCGGCCAACTTGATTTCGGTTAAGTCATTCGGTGAGTTTGAATTCTGGTTTGCGATGATCAAGATTGTGACGATTATTTTAATGATCATTGCAGGTTTAGGCATTATTTTCTTTGGGTTTGGCAATGGTGGAACAGCGATTGGTTTGTCTAACCTTTGGGCGCACGGCGGGTTCTTTACAGGTGGATTTAGCGGTTTCTTGTTTGCATTGTCCCTAGTGATTGCTGCCTATCAAGGGGTAGAGCTCATTGGGATTACTGCAGGTGAGGCGCAAAATCCGCAAAAGACGCTGACAAATGCCATCAAAAGCATCATCTGGCGTATTTTGATTTTCTATATCGGTGCGATCTTTGTCATCGTAACGGTGTATCCGTGGGATCAGCTGAATACGCTCGGCAGTCCATTTGTGGCGACGTTTGCGAAAATTGGAATTACGGCAGCAGCAGGTATTATTAACTTTGTTGTCATTACAGCAGCGATGTCCGGCTGTAATAGTGGAATCTTCAGTGCGGGGCGTATGCTTTATACATTAGGTGTGAATGGACAGGCACCTGCTTTCTTTACAAAAATTTCGAAGAATGGTGTACCGTATTTTGGGACATTTGCTGTGCTGATTGGTTTAGCGGTTGGGGTGGTCTTAAATTACGTTTCTCCGCCAAACATTTTCGTTTATGTGTATAGTGCGAGTGTCCTTCCTGGTATGGTGCCTTGGTTTGTCATTTTGATTAGTCATATTGGCTTCAGAAAAGCGAAGGGGGCAGCGCTTGATAATCATCCGTTTAAGCTGCCGCTTGCGCCATTTTCTAACTATTTGACAATCGGATTCTTGCTGATGGTGCTTGTGTTTATGCTGATTAATCAGGATACACGAATTTCTCTCATTGTGGCAATTGGGTTCTTGATTTTAGTGGCGCTTAGCTTTTTTGTATTTGGAATTGGTAAACGAAAACCGATTGAAACAGCTTCTTCTGATCAAACGGTGAAATAATCAAAAGCCTTGCGGAGTGGACCCGCAAGGCTTTTGTCGTTTACAGAGAAGCTTTGACACGCTGAAAGACATCTGGAAAGTTTGTGAAAAGACCGGTGACGCCGTATTGTAGAAGACGTGTCATGTCTGCTTCGCTGTTTACCGTATATGGGTGAAGGAGGAGTCCGTGGCTTCTGACCTGCTGTACATTTTCAAGTGTCAACGCTCTAAAATTCGGTCCGACCCCCACTGCATACGATTTGATGAAGTCGAGCTGATCATCTGTAATAGACGTCATTTGCGCTCTATCTAATAGCTGTACTTTTGGAAGCCGAGGGGCGAGTTTCTGCAATTTTAATAGACTTTCTTGGCTGAAAGATTGGATAATGACCTGCCCTTTTCTCGTATGTTTTCCAAGAAGATGATGTTTCTTTAAGACGGCCAATAGTTTTTCTTCCATTTGCGGATAGATGTCTGGTTTTTTGGTTTCAATATAATAATTTTCTCGTTTACCGAAGTAGCGTAACACCTCATCTAATGTGAGGACTTGCTGTCCAATAAAGTGGGCATTTTGTTTGTCGGGGTTGGTTTCGTTAAACCATGCACCGGCATCAAGCTGTTTGATTTCGGCAAGTGTGAGGTCTTTGACCCAGCCTGTTCCGTTTGTCGTCCGGTCAACCGTTTCATCGTGCATGACGATGAGGTGTCCATCCTTTGTCATTTGAAGGTCGAGTTCGAGGTAATCTGCATTCATCTTTGTGGCGAGTTTGTAGGAAGCTAGGGTATGCTCTGGGGCATACCCTGATGCTCCGCGGTGTGCAACGGTTAAAATGCGATCTGGAGATAAAAGATGTTCATGTGCCGATATGGTGGTCGGCACCCAACCAAAAGACAGTAAAGCAAAAGAGAGTAACACGAAAGCAAGTAATCTACTTTTCTTCATATTTTATCCTCCTTTTACGGTAACTGCCTCCATCATAAGAAATAGATGTAAAGGGCATGTTGGGCGGATATGAATCTTTTATGTGATTTTCATTAAGCTTGCTCTACGCGCTTTCCTGTATTCCATGTCATGGCGAGGAACACAATCGCAAGGATACAAGAACCAACTAGTAAAATGAAACCTCCTGTCCAGTCATAGTGATCGACGACGACACCCATCATGGCATTAGCGAAAGCAGAGCCACCAATATATCCAAAGAATCCTGTCAACCCGGCAGCAGTGCCAGCGGCTTTTTTCGGAGCGAGATCAATGGCTTGCAGTCCAATGAGCATGACGGGTCCGTAAATTAAAAACCCGATGCTGATGAGGGCAATGTTATCAACCATTGGATTGCCAGCAGGGTTTAACCAGTACACAAGAACCGCAATTAATACGCCAATCATAAAGAGTACGCCAGCAGGTGCGCGGCGGCTTCTAAAGAAGCGGTCACTAATCCACCCGCACAATAATGTACCAGGGATGCCTGCATATTCATAAAGGAAATAAGACCAGCGTGAATGCTCTGGTGAGAATCCTTTTGCTTCTGTTAAATAGGTAGGTGCCCAGTCTACGACCCCGTAACGGACAAAGTACACAAAGACGTTGGCAATGGCGATATACCAAAGGAATTTATTGTTGAGTACATATTTAAACAAAATCTCTTTTACGGTTAATTCTTTTTCTTGATCTTCATATTGTTGTGCCGGATAGTCATTTCGGTATTCTTCAATTGGCGGAAGACCAGCGGATTGCGGGGTGTCCCGAACGAGAAGAATGATGACGAAGGAGACGATAATGGCGATGATGGCAGGGAAGAAAAAGATACTTTTCCACGTCGCAAACAAAACAATTCCTAATGTAATAAGCGGTGCAAGAATCCCCCCGCCGATATTGTGAGCGACGTTCCAAATGGACATTTTCGTACCACGTTCACTCACCGAAAACCAATGCGCCATCGTTCGTCCGCATGGCGGCCACCCCATTCCTTGAAACCAGCCGTTTAAGAACATGAATAAAAACATGATCCATACACTGGATGTCACCCATGGAAATGAGACAAATAGAATATTGATAAGAGCTGATAGAAAGAGTCCAGCGGCTAAAAAGTATCTTGGGTTACACCGGTCTGAGATCATCCCCATAATGAATTTACTAAAGCCATAAGCGATTGAAACAGCCGCCAGTACAAAGCCTAATTCACTTTTTGTGAACCCCTCTTCCTGTAAATAAGGGATGGCAAATGCGAAATTTTTGCGCAGCAAATAGTAGCCCGCATATCCGATAAAGATTCCCAAAAAGACTTGCAGCCGCAGCCGTTTATAGGTTTCGTCTGTTTTGGCATCATCGAGCCTGTCGATATGCGGAGCTGGTTTAAACCATTTGAACATAAACATCCTCCTCTTGTAGATATGACTGAAACAAAAGTACGAGGTCTGTCTTTGATCTTGTACTTTTTCAGAGACAAAAGAATTGATAACGCTTTCTTTTGTACTCCCATCATATCGGATGGAGAAGATGTTTATGATGAGGCTTTTGTCATTATTTTGGAAAAACAGTTCATGAAGTGATGAAAAAAATCCGCACAATGGCGGATTTTTAATAGTGGTTAAATTGATACATCAATTTTTGCAGATTTCTTTAGTTGATCAATTTCTTTTTGTACTTCTTTTTGCTTTTCTTGAGATTCTAACTGCTTCTTGATTTGTGATTTGACGTCTTTGAAATCAGGTGCTTTTTGTTTTTGCTTTTTCATTTGTTCGGCGTATTGGTCATAGTACGCTTTGACGTCTTTTTCAGACACAGAGGCTGATTTAATTTCTTTGTCGACATATTGGCTGTATTTGATGCTGTCGGCAATATCACTTTTCAGCTGATCCATTGTCAGTCCGCTCTTTTTGAGTGCTTCTTCAAATTGAGCATTGTCTTTAAATTGTTTCTTTTCTTCTTTTAGCTGCTTATCGACTTGCTTGTCAGAGGCTTTATAGCCCTTCTTCTCAGCATCTTGCAGGATGAGCTCTTGACCTACTAGCGCATCAATGGTTTGCTTCTTGACAGCTTTTGCGCCTTCTTTAGATGTTGGGTCTTGTCCTGACTGCTGAAGTTGACCTTGAATGGTCGATAAGGCGCTATTGTATTCACTTCCTGTGATTTTATCTTTGTTGACGGTCGCAACGACCTTTTGATCATCAATTTTTTGTGCGTCTAATTTCTTTTGCATCTCTTCCATTTGCTTTTGCTGCTCTTTTTGGTCAGCCTGTGTTGTTTCCTTGCTTTTGGCTGAATCGTTTTGCTTATCCTGTTTCGCATCGTTTGATGAGCAGGCTGCAAGCCCCACTGATAACAGACAAGCAATGAGTGTATATGATACTTTTTTCAATTATTTTCTCTCCCTTCGGTATGAGAACATCTAGTGCGCATTCTAACCGTTTTAGAGGAAAAATAAAACCGTATAGACGAATTGTTAGCGGATTGACATTTTTTTTATCTGTTTGTCCTCATTTTGTCTTCTCATAGTCATCATATGACAGCTCAAGTTTGGAATAATTGTTCCATCGCTTCGTCGAGATTGGTGATCGGCTGGCGGCAGCTGTAGTTTTCACAAATATAGACCGTCGTGCTGTCGTTGATCGTTTTGTAATCTTTTGTAAAAGGTGCGAGCCTTGCTAATTCTTGCCCTGTTTCGGCAGTTAAAATGAGATCAAATGGCATGAATCGTTTTTGCAATGCTTGTAGAAGCTGTTCTTTTTGCGGATCGCCCTTTTTCCCGAGAATAATGATTTCTCGTTTTACGGCATATTGGCTTAGTAGTCCTTGTAAAAAGGCGGTATGTCCGCTTGGATAGGAAGAGACATCGACGTAAAAGGCGCTGAACATCTTCTCTAGTGTTTCGATCCAGTCTTGACGTCCGATCATTCTGCTTAGTTTCAGAAGCTGTTGGAGTGCAGTACTGTTACCAGACGGCATGGCCCCGTCGTATACTTCTTTTTCACGAACGATAAGCGCTTCTGCATCTGAGCCTGAGAAGAAAAAGCCCCCGATTTGCTCATCCCAAAACAGTTCAAACATATTTTCAGCAACGGCTCTTGCTTTTGTCAGCCAATCTAGGTCAAAGGTCGCTTCGTATAAAGACATATACGCTGTTAGCATGTGCGCATAATCCTCGATAAAGCCTAGATGCTTCACGTCCCCTTCCCTGTAGCGGACCATGAGCCGTTCCTGCTGGACGAGGTGTGTTTCGAGAAAAGACATTGCCTGTTTTGCCATGCGTATGGCTTCTTCTTCATGAAAGACACTCCCTGCTTTGGCAAGTGCGGAAATCATCAGCGCATTCCACGAGGTGAGTACCTTGTCATCGATTAGCGGTGCAGGTCGCTGCTGTCTTACAGTGAGTAAGATGTGTCGAGCGGATTGCAGTTTGGAATGAAGGGTTTTGTCGTCGATTGAAAAAGCTGCTTTGATGTCATCAAATGAGGTGGAAATAGTATGAGGGATGTTCTGTCCTTCAAAGTTCCCTTCCTCTGTGATGTGGTAGACCGCACAAAATAAAGTGCCGAGGTCATCGCCTAAATGGGTCATGATCTCCTTTTTTGTCCAAACGTAATATTGCCCTTCCTTTCCTTCTGAATCGGCATCGATTGCCGAATAAAAAGAGCCATCACGATTCATCATGTCTCGTTTGATAAATTGAATGAGGTCTTGGACAAGCTTTTCGTACTCAGGGTGTTGAGTGATTTGATAGGCTTCGGTGTAGGCATTTATTAGCAAGGCGTTATCATACAGCATCTTTTCAAAATGCGGCACAAGCCATTTTTCATCGGTTGAATACCGAGTAAATCCAGAACCAATATGATCATAAATACCGCCGTTTGCCATACCGTTTAACGTTTTTGTGACAGCATATAACGCATTTTCTTGCCCTGTCCATTCAAAATAGCGCATGAGAAACGTGAGCATATGAGGCGCAGGAAATTTAGGCGCAGAACCGAAGCCGCCATACAGCGTATCAAAGCTGCTCATGAGCTGATAATAGGCTTTGTGAATCGACTCCTGAGTGAGCGTATTCTCTGTCTGCCCTGCTGCCTTGATTCGCAGATTATTTGTAGCCTTTTCTGCCAATGATTCAATATGATCTCGGTCGTTGTGATACGCATCCAGCAATTGCGTCAGTGCTTCAATGAAGCCAGGACGGCCGTAAGCACTTCTTTTTGGAAAATAAGTCCCCGCATAAAACGGCTTTTGATCAGGCGTGACAAACACGTTGAGCGGCCAGCCTCCTTGCCCAGTCATCATCTGACAAACGGACATATACATCGAGTCAATATCTGGACGCTCCTCACGATCGACTTTGATTGAAATGAAATGCTCGTTTAGGATGTCAGCGACTTGTTGATCTTCAAAGCTTTCGTGTGCCATGACGTGGCACCAGTGGCAAGTTCCTTTAGCTACCCATACCCAATCGATACAAAAACTGGTTTGTTTTCGCGTTTCGCTTTTTTGAATGCTTCGTCTGACCATGTGTACCAGTTGACTTGATTATATGCATGTTGGAGTAGGTAGGGAGATTTTTCAGCGATTAATCGGTTGGGTATTTTTTTGTTTGGCATGGGATCACCTACTTCCGTTGTTAGTTTATTGCACTGTACTTTACCTTTAAAGAGACTTAGTCTATGCTTATTCGATAATTTAATTGGACTGATTTTGTGTAAATTCTGAAGTCCGAGAGGAATTTTCAGAATTAGTTGAGGAATATATTTTAAAATCATTTGGCTTTAAATCAGATTTGAGTTTTGAATCTTTAATTAAGTCTTTCCTTATTTCAACAAGTAATTCTCCAAGAGCTTTATGTTTGTGTTCATGAGTTGAGCCATTTTTAACACTTTCTAAAAAGTTGTATAGTTTAATTATGACTTGATCTGGACAATACAACCAACATAAGTTAACTTGATCTATAAAAATGGACTTTAGCTCTGAATTTTCAGACTCAACATAAAAGCCTTTTAGACTTTTTACCAGCACAGCATAACGCTCCTCTTTTCTGATGAATACTTCCTGATTCCTTTTGCTTCTCTCATTTAAATACCATGTAAAAAAACCACCAAATATAGTTAGTATAGCGACAAATAAAGGCGAGTATGTAGCAAAATCTTGCAGAATAATACACTCCCATTCTATTAGAGTTAGTTACAAATAGAATCAAAAAAATTAAACATCTTTTATACTGTTAGCTCCTCCGAATAATATATTATCGTCTTCAATTTTGAAAGCATGTTTTTTAGGTATTTGCAAATTAGTATTTACCCTATTGATAAAACTGTGCTTGGATGCCTCATCTTTAGCGTAATCTACAATTATAATTTTAAACGGAATTGGGTTTTCTTTCCTTCTTGAAAATTTTAACCTTTCTGAAATAGCTTTATTTATATGATTATCCCTAAAGCTATAACCTATTATATATAATTCATCACAAAGGTTATCTTCAATTACCATGCATTTTTTGAACTCATTGTAATAAAAATGGAATGGGTTTTGTTGGACTTTGAAACTCTTCCCACCTCCGGTAACTATAGAAGGAACTACACCTTTTTCAAATATGTTTTCATAAAGATCACTGTTTCTTAAAGATTCTGTAGTTATTTTAAAAATACGTCCAGTTTTGATATCTTTAAAGGACGATAAAGAACCATGTAAATGATGCAGTCTTATATTCTTTTCATAATTTTCAGGATGTATCTGTTTACTTCTATCTGGATCAAAGTAATATTGATAATCATTATTTATAACAGGCCATTTTTTTCCTCTATAATGAAAGTCTGCAAATTGCTCTTTTCTATAGTAAGTTAATAGTATTGTTTCTAGTAGTAAATCAAAGTTTAATGTAAACAAATCAACATGTTCGGAAGAATCAATGATCTTTGTTAACCAATCCACAAAAGGCTGTAATTTATCAGAGATATCTTTTTGACGAACATTGTTAATTATTAAATCAAGGATTGAAGATGTATATTGATGAATTACTATTTGTACTGCTTCAATATGGTCAGCTAATTCATTGTTATTCAGTCTATAAGAATTTAAAAAATTCTTTCCATTTTCTCCAGTTAAAAATTCATTATAATGCGATAATGAATCGTAGACTTGTTCAATTGTAGCGATTGCTTCTTCAAAATCTAGTTGTGAATAGTTGTCTCTCATATGATGTTTTATAAATTCTCGATGATTGTCATCCAATCTATCAAAAAACCTTTTGGTTATTGATCCTAATCCAAAATCAGAATTTAAAGCTACTGATAAACCGTTTCCTGTTAAAATTGCTCTTCTTGACAAGAATAATTCCCCCTTTGTTTATAACTAACTCTTAATGAATATCGGTAATTAGAGCTTTGTTTTTAACAAAAAAGGGTTTATTTACAAAATAGGAAATTTGTATTTTGGATTACTATTGTTAGTTTAATTAGTCATATGATGGCACCAGTGGCAAGTGGCATAGCCGATGCTTACCAGCAAAGGCTTGTTTTCTTTTTTTGCTTTATCAAATGCTTCTTTTTCCCATGGATACCAGTTAACTGGTATCCATGGGAGTGTTGGAGAAGGTATGGAGATTTTTCAGTGATTAATCTGTTGGGTTTATTGTTAGTAGACATGGAATCTCCTCCTTTGAGTAAATAAAATAATTTATCAAATCTTTTTGAGTGTAAAGGGTGATGGGCTTAAGGAATTTCATTTGAATTTAGATAGTACTACTTCAACAAAGTTACGTAGGATAATAACCGATAGTTCTTTATTTTCTAAAATTTTGAAACTGAGCAAATATCAAAAAACTATAATTAGGTCAAAGATTTATAGGGACTGCTGTGGAAATTTTAACTCTCGATAGATTTGTTTTCAATTCTTTTATTCACTTCATTAATTATGAAAACCTATATTAATGCCTTTTGAATGGAATTTATTACTATATTTATCTTGTGTGTATTTAATCATTAATAACAAGCTGTTATAATAGCTTTGTGTTTTTATGAAAATATGTGTTAAAAGTGGTGTTGGAAATAAATATATACTATTCATTCTAGTAATCTCTTCGTTTGGTGGAGAGGCACTTTTAGCACATTTAATTTCAATAGGTCTAGCGGTGACTATTACAGGAGTTACTTATGTTGCATAATCTGAGTTTAAGAAGCATAAAAGAACATACATTCAAAAAATCTAAAAAATGGGTATATGAGAAGGTGTAAATATGTTAGTTATTGATCAAAATCCAAAAGGTGAGCAGTACTCCAAATTAATTGATTTGGCTTTCGAAATTTGTGATGAGTTTCATTTAGTTTTAAGAAAAGATATGGGATCTTTAAAATCTTTTGATCCCTTCCTAAAAAAACTTGAAAGTTCATTGAAAGAGATGAAAGAACAATCAGAATGGGCTAGCACAATGCTATTTAACAATACAGCAAAAGTTTATTACTATTATACAGATGAAAATGCGAAGAGTATTCTAAAAGAATTCGCAAATTCTTTATATGATTGGGAGCAACCAAATTTACCAGAAGACTTGTCCTTCTTCAAAAATGGAGAAGAATGGCTGGTTACATCTTCTCATGAAGAAGAAAGTTATATAGATACGGAAAATGATACAGAGATACAAAGGATATTAAGTATACCAGAATTAAAAGTACATATGGAAAAATGGGATTAAGGCTATTTAGTATTCAATAATAGTGTATTGATATAAAAGTAAGGAGGTTAATAAGATAGTTTCCTTACTTTTAAAATGTTATGGGCGTTCTCATTTATTTCTTAATTAAGATGTATTGTTTGTGTTCCAATAGAAGATTTGAACTTTAAATGTTTCCCAAATTGTTGAGTCTTGAAATTAATAACTAAATCCAAACTCTCATCCTTATCTTCATCCTCAAAACCGTCTAAACAGGAATATAATTAATATATCAGATAGCTGAGGTCCGTGATCAAGTGTCTGTGAGGTATTCCCATCATGAAAAATCAAGGGCTATAAACCCTTGATCAATTCATTGTATTCTTTTCACTACTTCAATCGTAATGTTTTAACAAGATGGCTGAATTATGTCCTCCAAAACCAAAAGAATTGGATAGCCCATATTTCAATGGAAGCTGTCTCGCTTCTAATACAACATCTAAATTGCAATCTGGATCTTGTTTCTCTACATTAATAGTTGGCGGAATCATTCCTCGTCTCAAACTTTCCACTAAAGCAATCGCTTCTACTCCGCCTGCAGCACCAAACATGTGCCCAGTCATTGACTTGTTCGCAGTTGTTGGAATTTCACCTGATCGATCACCAAATAATTTCTTAATGGCTAGAACTTCTGAACGATCACCTACTTGTGTACTTGTTGCATGAGCACTAATAACATCGATTTCACTTGTTGATATATCTGCACTGCTCAATGCTTTCTTCATGGCTAAGTAGGCACCCCTACCTTCTGGGTGTGAAGCGACCATATGATGTGCATCTGAACTAGCCCCGTATCCCACTACTTCACATAATATCGGCGCATCTCTAAGAATTGCGTTGTCTAATGATTCTAATACTAAGATACCTGCGCCTTCACTCATAACAAAGCCATCTCTATCTGTATCGAATGGACGGCTGGCTCGACTTGGGTCTTGGTTTCTAGTAGACAGTGCATGTGCGTTTCCAAAACTAGCCAAAGATATCTGGTTGACGGCAGCTTCTGCTCCACCGGCAAATATAATATCTGCTTCATCATTTCGGATCGCATTGAAAGCTTCACCAATAGAAGTGTTACCGATAGAACAAGCTGTGACTGGTGACAATGATGGCCCTTGTGCGCCTAATTTAATGCTGATTTGGGCCGCAGCTGCATTTGAAATCATCATGGGGACAAGGCTAGGGCTTACTCTCGATGGACCTCGTTTATCTAATACATTCACCTGATCAACAAGCGATTGTATGCCCCCGATTCCTGAACCAACATATACGCCTAAACGTTCAAGATCTACTTGATCTAACTGTAATTGCGAATGTTCTAATGCTTGTTCGGCTGCTGCTAAGGCAAACTGACTAAAACGATCTAATCGTTTTGCTTCTTTTCTCCCTAATATTTCATCTGCAACGAAATCACGAACGATTCCAGCTATTTTTGTTTTATAATCAGTCGTATCAAAAGAATCAATGAGAGATATTCCCGATTGTCCTTGAACTAGTTGATTCCAAAAGCTATCTATATCATTTCCAAGTGGAGAAATAACTCCCATTCCAGTAATGACAACTCTTTTCATGATCATTCCCTCCTTGTTTTTATTAACTTTAGCCATTGTGTTATCCTATTACAAGTTGTTGTTTATCCTAGTATAATGAATAATATTTTAAAGGGTGATCATATTGAAACCTGAAACAAGACTTCAAGCATTATCAGAATTTCTAAAAAACCAACGTTCAAAAATCACGCCTCAAATGGTTGGTTTACCTGTAGGAACCCGCAGAAGAACACCAGGGCTCAGAAGAGAAGAAGTAGCTCAACTAGCCGGTGTGAGTCTTACTTGGTATACATGGTTAGAGCAAGGCAGAGATATAAAAGTATCTACTTCGGTATTAGATGCTATTTCTAGTGCATTACAATTAAATAACGATGAAAGGAGATATTTGTACGCTTTAGCGTTAGAGGAAGGTGTGAAACAATCCTATATCATTGAGAATGAGAAGGAAATCAGTCCGGCTTTAGTGAAAATTTTGCAGGAACTTCGTTATTGCCCAACAATTATATCTGATAGAAGAAGTCAGATTGTTGGGTGGAATCAAGCAGCAGCTAATGTATTTTTGGACTTTGAACAAATCATCCCGGCAGAAAGAAATATCATCCGCTTACTATTCGCAAGAAAGGAATTTAAAAGTTTAGCCGTGAATTGGGAGCATTTTGTAAGAGGATATATCGCCATATTTAGAACGTATTATGGACAGTATGTGGCGGATGACTGGTATGAGCAATTTATAGAAGAAATGGAGCAGGCATATCCTGAGTTTCGTAAAATATGGAATGAAAATGAGATCAGTTATGCACCTGAAGTATTAATTGAATTTCGTCATGCTAAGGTAGGGAAAATGTTGTTTAATCTCACTTCATTACAAGTGTATGGGGATACTGATTTAAGATGCAGTGTCTATACTCCAGTTGAGGATACTGAAACGGAGCTTAAGTTAAAACGTTTAATTGAAGGGTAGGTTTCGTTTGGATGAGGTTATTGAGTGCATTAATATAAAATAGATCCTATGCAAATCAGTGACAAGTGGCATAACCGATGCTGATGAGCACCGGTTTAGTTTCACGTTGAGGCTTCTTGCCCCCAAGCCTATATCTTTTCTGGTAAATGGTGTTTATACATCTCAATAGCATCTGTATGTTCTTTTAAAATACTCATTGTTTTTGGATGGGGTCTTACATATATCAAAGGATAGTCGACTTCATCTAACTCTTGTTGAGTATGAAAAGCTAATCTCTCATGGTCAAGGGAAAATTGAGCATCAATTCCTGTTTTGTTCCCGCGTGAATCTAATCGAATCCATCTATTAAGTGAATGAAAAAATACAGCATTTAATGCGTGAATGCAATATCCTTTATCTGGCGTATCGAACAACATTAATCGCTGGTAACAAAAACCTGTGGGTATTCCCTGTGAGCGCAACAGGGCAGCCAATAGGTTCGACTTTGCGTAGCAAATTCCCTCTTTAAATGTTAATACATCTGATGCATGACAAGTCACTCGTTTGGATTGAATATCCCATGTATGGGATATTTCATCTCGAACAAACTCATAGGCTGCTTTTGCTTTTTCTATTTCTGTCTGCAAAGGGTTGAAAAGTTCATTTGCAAGTGTACAAATAATAGGATTAGAATAATCAACTTCATTTAATTCCAGTAAATAATCATTAAAGTTTTTCGATTCACATGTCATATTCATTATAATGTCTCCTTTTCTCTATACTTTTACTGCAGAAGGTCTATTTTTTCACCAACACATATTGTAAGTTTTCTAATTCAAACATATCAATCAGTTCATCAATCCCTTTAAAATCGATATGTTTTCCAAACCGTTTTGTGCTTAGGTCAATTTCTACATCCAATTGATCGTCCTTTTCTTTCATTTCGAGTTCATTTAGACAAGAATAGATTTGGATGGTTTCTCCTTTTGACAGCACTTTTTCAATGAATTTAAAAAGTGCACGAAGAGAATGAATGATGTCTAATTCATAAACAAAAGGGTGCGTGAATTTGTTTCTTACCGCTTCATTGACGGGATCTAGATAATCAATGTGAATGCCTTCGAAATCCTCTTCTGTTTCAAATACTTCTATCAAAAGATCATCTTTTTGATAGATTTTGGGCTTTTTTTGTTTTTTATCAAACATGCTGATATTGAGTTCAGAGAATGGTTTATAGGTAGGATTTTGACCAATGGTACCAAGCGGCAGTTCTTTGTTTGATCCAATATAATGCTGTAAAGTCATGGGTTGCCCTCTTTCCTTGAAATATTCCTTATAGCGTTGATTATTTCCTTTTTACCAATTTAGAGGTGAATATGCAATGGCTTGACATATCGGTATTTCTAGATATACAATGTCTGCCATGGAACCTATTGATGTGTTTAAGGCATTATCGAATGAAACAAGGTTGAATATTTTAAAGTGGCTCAAGGAACCAGAGAAGCATTTTCCTAAGCAAGGCGCTCATTTACCGAAGGAGGTTAGTTATAAGGGGGGCGTTTGTGTTGGGGATATTCAAGAAAAGGCGCAAATTTCTCAATCAACGGTCTCTAGCTACTTACATTTGATGCAAAAGGCTGGTCTGCTTGAATCGGTACGGCATGGACAATGGACATACTATAGACGAAATGAAGAATTTATCCAACAGATCGGACAATATATGAAAACAGAGATCTAAAGGATGTGTGATTTCTGTTTTTTTCTATTCTATATATCTGTTTATCTAGATATATAAAAATATGAATCAAAGGAGATTTGATGATGCGTTTAATTTTTTATGTGCTTGCACTATTAGCGGGTGCGGCACTTAGTTTTGAAGGAGCCATCTATGCGGAGCTTGGGAAGTCGATCGGACAGTTAGAAACGAGTTTTTATAACTTTTTTGTCGGTTCAATTATTATGGGGCTATTGTGGCTCTTTTTTGGCAAAGGTGACCTTTCCTATACGTTGAAGGCACCAAAATGGTCGCTACTTGGCGGAGCGATGGGGGTTGTGTATTTAACGTCTATTGTGGTGAGTGTTCCATTCGTTGGTGTGGGGGTAACGATGGTCGCTGTCATTATTGGTCAGCTGTTGATGAGTATGGTGATTGAGCATTTTGGCTGGCTTGGGAGTCAGAGAACGAGAGTAAACAAAGAGAAGGTATTTGCGGTCATTTCGATGATCATTGCCCTTATTCTTATTCATTAGGAGGAAAGTCGATATGGCATTATTGTTAATTTTATTTACTTTAATCGGAGGCATTACGTTAAGTGCGCAATCTTCCATAAACGGTACGTTTAGCAGGAGAGCGGGTACGATTGAAACGACCTTTTTGACCTTTTTAACGGGTACGATGTTTTTAACCATTCTGATTTTATTCTTTGGGAGCGGCCATCTGTTGAATCTCTTGCATGCGCCGAAGTGGCAGTTGAGTGCGGCTTTTCTTGGAACGGCTTATTTAATCCTGACAGTGATCGCTGTTCCGAAAATCGGTGTCATTGCTGCGAATATTGCGGGGATTGCTGGGCAGCTTGTCATTGGAATGGTCATTGATCATTTTGGCTGGTTCCATAGCTTGGTGATTTCACTTGATCTCAAACGCATATTGGCATTGTTCTTTATGCTGATCGCTCTTTATTTTATTTACAAAGGAAATAAGCGCTCTCGAGAGGAAGCGAGTGCTTAAAGAGAACGGACTGCTGCGACATTTGCTCTCAGCAGCTCTTTTATACTGATTCATCATGTTTGACTAAATACCTATCAGGGTATACTATCTGATCATAGGGAAAAGAGAAAGGAGTGTTAAACGTGGAGTATAATCAGCAGATGAAGAACCGTCTTCGCCGGATTGAGGGGCAGATTAAAGGGGTTCTTGCGATGATGGAGCAGGGAAAGGATTGCCGCGAGGTGGTGACGCAGCTGTCTGCATCACGCAATGCCATTGATCGGGCAATGGGTGTGATTGTGAGTACAAACCTTGAACAATGTGTCCGTGAAAGTCTTGAACAGGGCAAGGATACAGAGGGGCTTGTCAAAGAAGCGGTTGAGCTCTTGGTGAAAAGCCGGTAAGAAATTCCTCAGCCTTTGGAGGTTGACGAATTTTTTTACTTGTTATAATATACCCTTACCGGTATGTGTATATATTTTTTGTTTTCTATATACCCCCATGGGTAATTAAGATAAGGAGGATCATGATGGAGGAACAGAAAAAACGAACAACAATTGTTTTATTTAGTGGAGATTATGATAAAGCGATGGCCGCTTATATTATTGCAAATGGCGCAGCAGCTTATGATCACGAGGTGACTATTTTTCATACTTTTTGGGGGCTGAATGCGTTGCGTAAGGAAGAGATGGTGCCACTGAAGAAGGGATTTTTAGAAAAAATGTTTGGCAAAATGATGCCGCGTGGCGCTGATCGAATGGGGCTGTCAAAGATGAATTTTGCAGGAATGGGACCGAAGATGATCAAGCATGTGATCAATAAACACAATGCCATGACCCTGCCGCAGCTCATTGATATGGCGAAGGAACAAGAGATTAACCTCGTGGCATGTACGATGACGATGGATCTTTTAGGGCTGCAGGAGAATGAATTACTAGCAGACATTCAATATGCCGGTGTGGCAGCGTATTTAGCAGAGGCAGAAATCGGGAATGTGAACTTATTTATCTAGGGGGGTGTCCATACATGATTCAAACGCTTTTGCTCATTATTGTGATCGCTTTGCTTGTGAGCCGTTTTCTTCCCGTACGGGGTGTGAAACAAATGGACGCAGCTCATCTGAAACCTAAATTGCATAGTCGGCATCAACAGCTGATAGACGTGCGATCACCTTTAGAGTTTCAAACAAATCATATAAAAGGATTTCAAAATATCCCCTTATTCCAGTTAAAGGAACGAGTGCATGAGCTTGAGAAAGACAAAGAAGTGTATGTGATCTGCCAGAGCGGGATGAGAAGTATGCAGGCGGCTAAATTGTTAAAAAACAGGGATTTACCCACATTACGAATATCAAGGGTGGCATGAATGCTTGGCGATTATAGGTATAAATAGGCTTTAAAATATACCCCCACCCCTATAAAAGGAGGAAAAACAATGCAGCAACCAACAGCAATTCTAGATGCAAAAGGATTGGCATGCCCAATGCCCATTGTCAAAACGAAAAAACAAATGAATGAGCTCTTGCCAGGAGATGTGCTTGAAGTGCAAGCAACCGATAAAGGGTCTACAGCGGATTTAGCAGCTTGGTCAAAAAGCGCCGGTCATGAATTTTTAGGAACAAAAGTAGAAGGACAGGTGCTTCATCATTTGATTCGTAAAGGCGGAGCGAAACAGGGGGAGGAGCAGTCAATGATTTCGGAAATGTCGTTGAACATGTTTCAACAGAAGGTAAAAGAAGATCAGTCATTGTTTATTTTAGATGTACGAGAGCCAGATGAATACGAAGCGGGTCATATTCCAGGAGCTGTTCACATCCCTCTCGGTGAGGTGGAACAACGTGCTGAAGAATTGAACCGAGAGACGCTCATTTACCTCATCTGTCATTCAGGCAGAAGAAGTGAATTAGCCGCACAAAAGTTAAAAGAAAAAGGATTTCATCAATTGATCAATGTAGTGCCAGGCATGAACAGCTGGACAGGAGAGATTGAAAAATAGGAGCTGAATGAACCAATGACTGTAAAAGCAATGACAGCAGAACAGTTAACAAAAAAGATCATCAACAAAGAGCCGATCTTTTTGTTGGATGTACGAAACGAATCAGATGTGCAGGACTGGAAAATTGAAGGGAAAGCCGTTGAATATTTAAATGTGCCTTACTTTGAGCTTCTTGATGGCGTAGAGGATATGGTGGAGAACATACCGGATGACCTAGATGTACTGGTCGTTTGTGCGAAAGAGGGCTCTTCTATTATGGTGGCAGAGATGCTGTCAGAGGCAGGCAGAACGGTCCATTATTTGCAAGGCGGCATGAAGGCATGGAGTGAGCATTTAGAGCCAGTGAAGATCGGTGATTTAACTGGTGGTGGAGAGTTGTACCAATTTGTGAGAATGGGCAAGGGGTGCTTGTCCTATATGATCATGTCGAATGGGGAAGCTGCGATTATTGATGCGGCTAGAATGACGGAGGTCTATACGCAATTTGCTAAAAAACATCAAGTTACAGTGACGCATGTGTTTGATACGCACCTTCATGCGGACCATATATCTGGCGGGAAAAAGCTGTCTGAACTGACTGGCGCTATCTATTGGCTACCGCCAAAAGACGCCGAAGAGGTGACATTTGATTACAATCACCTTGAAGAAGGACAGCGTGTGACGATTGGAGCGACGGAGATTGAGATTCATGCCCTTTATTCACCGGGCCATACGATTGGTTCAACCTCTTTTATCGTAGACGGCCGTTATCT
Source organism: Bacillus sp. FSL W8-0183 (assembly GCF_038006825.1). Taxonomy (NCBI): domain Bacteria; kingdom Bacillati; phylum Bacillota; class Bacilli; order Caryophanales; family Bacillaceae; genus Bacillus; species Bacillus sp. FSL W8-0183. The sequence goes on from NZ_JBBOVY010000001.1 coordinate 294,715, forward strand.
CCTTTCAGGTGATATTTTGTTCATTGATTCGATCGGAAGACCTGACCTAGCCGGTATGGCGGAGGACTGGGTAGGTGATTTGAGAGAAACCCTTTATACACGATATACGGCGCTTTCGGCAGAATTGATTGTGCTGCCTGCACATTTTATGATCGTGGATGAGCTGAATGAAGACGGGAGCGTTTGGAAGAAGCTAGGCGCTTTGTTTGAAGAAAATCACGGGCTGAACATTGAAGATGAAGACGTATTTAGACAAATGGTCACGCAGGATCTACCTGCACAGCCAAACGCTTATCAAGACATTCGGTCTACCAATATGGGGAAGCTGCATCCAGACGAGGAAGCGCAGCGAGACATGGAAATTGGTCCAAACCGTTGTGCGATTCGATAATGTTCAATAAAATAAAGAAGCGAGGGATGATCAGATGACATCAGATCACATTTTAGACGTAACCGGGCTTGCATGCCCAATGCCGATTATTCGGACGAAGAAAAAAATGAACGACTTGGCAGAAGGCCAAGTATTAGAAATACATGCAACAGATAAAGGGGCCAAAGCTGATTTGGCTGCATGGGCTAAGTCAAGCGGACATGAATTGATCACGCAGACAGATGAAGGGCATGTGCTGAAGTTCTGGGTGAGAAAAGGGTCCTAAAGGGGAGAGGGGTATCTATGAGGGAGCCCCTTTTCCTTTTGCAAAGGAGGAGACCAGCGTGGATTTTGCATTTTTCATTACTTTATTTATCATCGGATTTATTGGTTCCTTCTTATCAGGAATGGTCGGAATAGGAGGATCGGTGATCAACTATCCCATGCTGCTTTATATCCCGCCTCTAGTCGGAGTGATGGCATTATCGGCACACGAGGTTTCAGGGATTGGTGCCATTCAAGTACTATTTTCGACACTCGGCGGTGTGCTGGCGTATCGAAAAAGCGGATTTTTACATCGACCATTGATTTTATATATGGGGAGCAGTATATTGGCAGGGAGTTTATTAGGCAGCTATTTATCACATTTCCTTCCAGAGAAAGGCATCAATGTAGTCTATGGTCTGCTTGCCATTGTCGCTGTCATTTTAATGCTTGTTCCGAAAAAAGGTCAGCAGGCAGAAGCGGATGGAGAGGTGACCTTTCATAAAGGACTGGCGGCTGGTATTGCCTTTGTGATCGGAAGTGTATCGGGTGTATTAGGTGCAGGCGGTGCCTTTATTTTAGTGCCGGTGATGCTATCGATTCTCAAAATCCCTGTGCGGATGACGATTGCCTCGTCTCTGGCGATTACGTTTCTCTCCGCGATCGGCGCATCGGCTGGGAAAGTGCTGACTGGTCAAGTCATGTTCATGCCTGCGCTTGTCTTAATGGTAGCCAGTTTGATGGCCGCGCCGATTGGGGCGAAAATTGGCCAGAAAATCAATGCCGTTTATTTGCAATGGGCGCTTGCCGTGATGATTACAGCCACAGCGATCAAAATCTGGGTCGATTTATTATAAGAAAAAGACCAACAACTGAGAGCAAGGGCTCTTTTCCATGTGTTGGTCTTTTTTATTTCATGTCATCGTGCTCGATATACGTTTCAAGTGCAGGGTGGTACTCTTTTTGATAATGAAGATTGGGGCATGTTTTCACGACTTTGCCTTGCAAGGCATTGGACTTCGAGACATCTAATGCTGTTTTACATTTTGGACAGCGTTCGTTAAAAATTGAGAGCCAGCGCTTCATAGATCACCACTCCAGTTAAAGTCTTAAAAACCGATTATATTAATATGAATTATAGGGGATTGTGTGAAGGAGGTCAATGGATATTTGGCTCTTTTTAACAAAAAAGAAGCATCGTATAAGATGCTTCAGCGTATAGACAAACCCTTGCATTCTTTGTCAGCCTTGCATGCTGGCGCTCATGATTTTTAATTTCGCTTCGCAAGAGTCCGAAGGCTTTCCGTCACGCTGAAAAGAAGACAAAGGGCTAAAATAAAGTTCATTTTAGCCCTTGTCAACAATTTGAAGCATGATTAGTAGGCTTTTGCCCAGAACACCATATCAGAAGCAGGTTTCCCGCAGCAGACACATGTGTCAGAAACGGATTCTTGTTCAAACGGAATACAGCGTGATGTCGCCCCTGTTCTCTCTTTGATGTTGTTTTCGCAGTCTTCATCACCGCACCACATGGCTTTGATCAACCTGTTTTCTTCGGCAAGAAGCTGCTCGATGTCTTCGATTGTGTGGGCGTTTGATGTTTTTTCATGTAATCTTTCTTTTGCTTTTTCGTACATCGTCTGCTGAATGTCTTCAAGCGTGGACGTGATGGTTTGTTCAAGCGCATCTAACGTGACGGCTTGCTTTTCACCTGTGTCTCGTCTTGCGAGCATGACCTGGCCTTTTTCCATATCCTTTGGTCCTACTTCTACGCGTAATGGGATGCCCTGCATTTCGCATTCGTTGAATTTCCAACCAGGCTGTTTATCACTTGCATCGATGTCAGCGCGTGCGATGCGGGCGAGTCGATCCTTTAATTCATAGGCATGATCGAGGACACCTTCTTTATGGGAAGCAATTGGCACAACACGTACTTGGGTTGGCGCAATGTTTGGCGGCAGGACAAGTCCTCTGTCATCGCCATGCACCATGATCATAGCGCCAATGATTCTTGTGGTGAAGCCCCATGATGTTTGCTGGACATGCTCTAATTTTCCTTCTCGATTTAAAAATTCAATGCCAAACGCCTTGGCAAATCCGTTGCCGAAGAAGTGAGAAGTGGCGGTTTGCAGGGCTTTTCCGTCATGCATCAAGCTTTCAACCGTATAGGTGAAGCGAGCGCCAGCGAATTTTTCTTTCTCTGTTTTTCTTCCTTTAATGACAGGGATCGCTAGAAGCTCTTCACAAATAGACGCATAGACATGGAGCATTTTTTCTGTTTCTTCAATCGCTTCTTGCTCTGTCTCGTGACAAGTGTGCCCTTCCTGCCAGAGGAATTCAAGGGTTCTAAGGAATGGACGTGTTGTCTTTTCCCAGCGGACGACATTGGCCCATTGGTTATATAGCTTCGGTAAATCACGATAGGAGTGAATGATGTTTTTATAATGCTCGGCGAACAGCACTTCAGAGGTTGGTCTGACGCAGAGTCTTTCTTGTAATTCCGAATCACCGCCATGTGTCACCCACGCCACTTCAGGAGCAAAGCCTTCGATATGATCCTTTTCTTGCTGGAGAAGGCTTTCTGGGATAAAGAGCGGCATATAGACATTCTCGTGACCCGTTTCTTTGATTTGACGATCAAGTTCGTCGCGAATATTCTCCCAAATTTTAAAACCGTATGGCTGAATAATCATACTGCCTCTAACGCTTGAATAATCGACGAGACGCGCCTTTGTGACAACATCTGTATACCACTGGGCAAAGTCGTCTTCCATACTTGTAATTTTCTCAACAAATTGTTTCTTTGACATCGTCTTTTTCCTCCTTTTAAAAAAACAAAAAAGCTGTGCTTTAAGTTAGGGACCATTCCTGGTGGTACCACCCTAATTTAAAGCACAGCTTTACACTCGATCATGATAACGGTATGAACCGCTGTATGAAACAGAACTAAATCGGCAGGTTCACTTGAAGATGTCAGTAGGAACTTCTCAGCACCGTTCCCTCTCTGGTAAAGATCGATTCAAGCTACTATTCCAGATCTACGTTGATTCTTGTTCGTTGATTTTTCATCAGTTTACCTGTAAATGGGGGAGAAAGCAAGTTGGTCCGCAAGTTCATTTCATGCCTTTCTGAGGTCGTTTATGTCGAAGAGCCATTGGCAAACATTTTCTATTTTTGCAGGTTGCACGTTATGGAAGGCTATGCTAATATATTTGAAGAAAAAAATAGACTTGTATAACCTCAATAATATGGTTTGAGGGTTTCTACCAGGATCCGATAAATCCTGATTACAAAAGCGCGCTTTCCTTTTTTGTAATCAGGGTTTTTTTGTTTGTCTGCACCCTGTATCAAAAGTGAAAGCCATGATATAGAGAAGGGATGTTAGACATGAACTGGAGAGTTTATTTATTAGCTGTTTCTACTTTTGCGGTTGGATTAGTTGAGCTTGTGGTCGGGGGCATTTTGCCAAGTTTAGCAGAGGATCTCAATGTGTCTCTTGCGACAGCTGGGCAGCTGATCACGGTATTTGCGATTGTGTATGCTATTTCAGCACCGGTGCTACTGACCGTTACAGCCAAAATCGAACGAAAGCGTCTTTATTTAATCGCATTATTGGTCTTTACATTAGGCAATGTATTCACATATTTTAGTTCTACCTTTGCCCTTGTCATGATCTCAAGGGTCTTGATTGCCATGAGTACAGCGCTTGTTGTGGTGTTATCATTGACGATTACCGCCAAGCTGGTGGAACCGGCGCATCGAGCGAAAGCATTAGGTCTGATTTTTATTGGGATTAGCTCATCACTTGTTCTCGGTGTACCGATCGGTATTTTTATTACAGAGAGCTTTGGCTGGAGAGTGATGTTTTTAGGAATCAGTATTCTGTCAGCCATATCCATGGTACTCATTTATTTTCTATTGGAGAAAATGCCTGTTGAAAAAGTCACACCGCTTAAAGAACAAATTCGTTCTTTAGGGCATCCGAAAATTTTCAGTGCACATTTGATTAGTTTGTTCATGCTTGCTGGTCATTATATGCTGTATTCTTATTTCACGCCATTTCTGATGGAAGTTCTGCATATGACTCCGTTTTGGATTAGTATTTGTTATTTGGTCTTCGGGCTTGCGTCGATTGGTGGGAATGGATTTGGCGGCTGGCTTAGTGACAAGCTTGGTTCAGGGAAAGCCATTTTGCTGGTGACAATCGCGTTTGCCATTGTGATGTTTATCCTTCCTTATACAGCGGGAGTGTTTATGCTCTTTATGGTGATGGTTGTCCTATGGGGTGCTCTTAGCTGGGCACTGACACCGGCTTTGCAGAGCTATTTGATTCAAACAGACCCTGTGACGTCTGATATTCAGCAGAGTTTGAATACATCCGCTTTGCAAATTGGGATTTCCATTGGATCAGCAGTGGGCGGCGTCATGTTTACAATGACCGGTTCATCCGTTGACTTGGCTAAATTCGGCGCTATTTTTGTGCTGATTGCCTTTAGCTGTGCAGTGATTTCATTAAAGAGACCGCCGCTTTATATGGATCGTCAGCATCAGGCTGAATAGAAGAGAATAAGAACGTTTTCGTGTTAGTTAGCTGCCTCATCATAGGCAGCTTTTTATTTTTTTAAAACCACACCTTCGCTTTTACCAGTAATGACTTCTTCTCCATGCTGATTGATATAACGGGAAAAAAGGTGGACACGATGGTATTTTTCAAGGGGTTCTACCTTGGTGACGGCCATCTGACAGGTAATGGTGTCACCTGTATAAACAGGGCGTATGAAGGTACATGTCATCTCTTGACCGATAAAATGAAACTGACCGCCAAGCTTCATGGCTAGACTTGCTGTGAGAAAGCCGTGTACCATGAGCCTGCCTTGATCATCTAGCTCGGTATGATGTTTGCCAAGATCACCTGTCATCTCGCCAAATTGAATCACATCTTCATGCGTATAGGTTTTGCTTGTTTGAAATTGATCGCCTGGTCGAACCATCTGTTTTTTCAGCTCCTTTTTTTAAATGTACCAAAGGAGTGAATGAATGTACATTCATTTTTATGGTGAGATGTTGGAAGCAAAGAAGAGACAGGATGCCTTTCTTTGCCCTTGATAAGCCAGGAAAAATGTCATCTTCTATTCAAAAACTACCATTTCTCCAATTGGTTGAAATCCGGCACGCTGATAGATATGTTTGCCGTCATTTGAGGCTTGTAACATCACACACTTTTGTTTGTTATCTGTTTGGGTCAGAAGGTAATGAAACATGTCACTGCCAAGTCCTCTTCCGCGGTGTTCTGCCTTTGTGATGACATCATAAATACCGTAGCTGTCTGCTGTTTCGATCAATAAGCCCGTTGTGACCGGTTTGTTGTGTTCATATCCAACGAACATGCGGGTACTCGGGTGTAATCGTTCAATCGAAAAGCGTTGGAAATAGCTGTTTAAAGCGATTGCCTCAGGTGATCCTTCGAAAAGTTCGGTAAATAAATGTTGATAATCGAGAAAGGTTTGATCGTCAGTCACTTCCTTGATCGTAAGCGATTGAGAGGTCCTTTGATCGATGTCGTTTGTATGTTCAAGCATCATGATGGTATTGCGTTCCACTTCTTGAAGCCCATATTTCTGCATGATATTCGACCAATCGGGGTGGAGCAGGCTTTGAGTGATCCATGTGCTGAATGTTAGTTGCTGTTGCTGCATTTGTTCGATGGCAGCTTCCACTTTTTGTTGATCTTGTATGTGCGCTGAAATGGGTAATAACAAATTGAACGTGTCAGTTGATATATGCGTGTTTGATAGAACGAAATCTTCCGTTGATAGGAACGATCCGTTTACAACAGAAGAAAACAAATTTATTTTTTCTTCTAACTGGCGAATGGCCATTTGCTGCTCTGTTTTCATTCTCTCACCTTCTTTTTTTGATTGAGGGTTACCTATCATAAATAATAGCAAAGAAAAGGAAATTGTGCGGTCTCTTGTAATCTAGTAAAAAAGTTCTCTTATTTATCAGGTCTGATGACCCATTCTTTTCCTCATCCCCACATTTCTTTTGACTCCTTTATTGATTATTAGTACCATTTTATTAACCAGTTAAGAGTGGAGGTTCAGATGGAAACAAACGAGCAGATTGTCTTAAAAGCGATTCAAGATTTGATTATGCATAGGGAAAAGAAACGGAACGATCCAACAGATCCACTGATTACCACGACTGATACACTCAAGCAAGATTGGACACTTACACAGCTTCATATTTTATCTATGATTCAAGCAAACCCTAATGAATCCAATAATACATTTCTTTCACAACAACTAAAACTATCAAAACCAGCTATTACAAAGGCTGTGAAAAAGCTCATCGAAAAAGGCATGGTCGACTATTGCCACCGGCAAGGTGACAAGAAATCCGTCTATTATTCACTGACAGAGGAAGGCACACAGCTTGCGGCACTGCATGATGAGCTTCATGAACAGGCAGTCTCCTCCTACTTAGAATTCCTCCATGAATTTAATGAAGACGAGTTACAGGTTATTGAGCGCTTCTTAAAGGCTTGGAAGGAAAAGATATAAATAACGGACCGAAAGCTTTCTATAAACTAGATGCTTTCGGTTTTTTTATGGTAAAATTAACATATATTGACGTTATTCGTGATGATGTGAAAAGGGGGGAGCTTCTTTGGGGAAAGAAATGATGGAAAATTTTAAAAAATCAGCAACCATCATGCCGTTCGTCGGATTGTTTGTCAGCTTGCTATTATTTGTTTATTTTTTTGGTATCACAGGAGTTGAAGGGTCGATTTGGGCTGCTGCATTGTATTGTGCTCTGCCCTTTTTAGGGTACACGATCTTCTATCTGCCTGTATGTATTTATTTTAAAGTTAGTAAAAAACACTCAATCCATAAAAATGAGGAACAGACGTGATTGTGGTCAGCGCTTGTCTTGCGGGATTAAAGGTCCGTTATAATGGCAGCCATCGATTAGATCAACGTATCGAGGAGCTTGTGCAGGAAGGAAAGGCGGTAACAGTTTGCCCTGAGCTGCTTGGCGGCTTCTCTACACCAAGACCTCCCGCAGAAATTATTGGTGGAGATGGTCATGATGTCTTACGGGGGCAGGCTTCTGTTGTTGATGTTCATGGAACAGATGTGACAGAGATGTATGTAAATGGTGCACAAGACACGCTTAAGCAGGCTCAGACTCTTGGCGCAACATCCGTCGTGTTAAAAGAGTACAGCCCTTCCTGCGGAAGCCGGATGATCTATCGGGGAGAGTTTAACGGGAAGACAAAGGCTGGGGACGGTGTGACGTCTGCCTTGCTGAAACAGCATGGGATTCAAGTATTCTCTGAGGAGGATGATTGGACCTCGCTGTTTGTATAAGGATGGCGTGAATTGAAGGAGGAGTTAGGTTGAAGAAGTGGATCATTGGTTTAGTAGTCGTTATTTTCATCGGAATAGGTCTTTATTTTATGATCAATGCCAAAACATATGCTTTTGATGATGTGGTCTCGATTGATAAAGATAAAGTGACTTCCATTCAAATTGAGCATGATGATGAGCGCGTTGTGGTGGACAAGAAAGAGGATATTCAAAAGCTGCTGAAGAAATTTTCGGGTATTCAATTAAAGAAAATAAACGAGGCTAAAAAAGCCTCAAAAGAATCTTATTGGATCAGAGTGTACGAGAACGAAAAGCAAACTTATGGTCTGACTTTTTATGACCAAAGCTTTTTAGAGACGTATGATGGTTCTAAAACAAAAAATCGAATCAGTGAATACCAAATCGTTGATGCAAATCAAGTCGATATGGGACAATACATCAAATAAGATCATTCAGTCTATGAATGGTTTCAGCGTGTAGATAAACCCTCGCATTCTTTGTCAGTCCTGCGTGCTGGTGCTCACGAATGTCAAATTCGCTCCACGCCAGTACTCGTCCTTCCTAGGGCTGCAAAGGTTTTCTATCACGCTGAAAAGAAGACAAAGGGCTAAAATCAAGTTCATTTTAGCCCTTTGTCAACTATCTGAGATCATTCAGTCTATGAATGGTTTATCTTCATGCATGATCTTTCGCACATTCGGGTATAGTGCATGGTAAGCAAAAATGAAGCGGAGGTTTGTTTGATGAGTGGATTAACAGATACAGTCACTTTAGCAAACGGAGTGAAAATGCCGAAGCTAGGCTTTGGTGTATGGCAAGTAAAAGATGGGGCTGAGGCTGTAAATGCAGTCAAAGACGCATTAGAAGCGGGCTATCGCAGTATAGATACAGCAGCGGCCTATCAAAATGAAGAAGGTGTTGGCAAAGCCATTCAGCAATCAGGCATCTCTCGCGATGATCTGTTCATTACGACAAAAGTGTGGAATAGTGATCAAGGATATGAGTCAACGCTTGAAGCCTTTGAAACGAGTATGAACAAACTTGGTTTGGATGTATTGGATCTTTATTTAATCCATTGGCCGGTTGAAGGCAAATATAAAGAAACGTGGAAGGCGCTAGAAAAGCTGTATAAGGATGGCCGCGTGAAAGCCATTGGCGTATGTAACTTCCATCAGCACCATTTAGAAGATTTATTAGAAGAGGCAGAAGTGGTACCAATGGTCAATCAAATTGAGCTGCATCCGAAGCTGACGCAGGAGCCTTTACGTGACTACTGCAAGGCAAAAGGCATTCATATAGAAGCATGGTCGCCATTAGGTAGCGGGAAACTTCTTAACCATCCGGTGCTTCAAGATATTGCGAAAAAACATGAGAAGTCAGTGGCGCAAGTCATTCTTCGCTGGGACTTGCAGCATGGCATTATCACCATTCCGAAATCTGTGACGAAGAGCCGAATCATCGAAAACACAAACGTATTTGATTTCGAGTTATCCGCCCATGAAATGAGTGTCATTGATCAGCTCAATGAAGATGAGCGCACGGGTCCAGACCCAGATAACTTCGATTTTTAATATAAGAAAAGCACGGGCGAGATGGGACTGACCCCCTAAGATGAGACAAATAAAAAACACCTTCAAGTTTGAAAACGGATCGTTGTGATCCGAAATAAAACATGGAGGTGTTTTTTCTATGGGGACAAGAGTGAGTTATCCGGCTGAAGTCAAACAGAAGGCTGTAGAAATGAGATTGGCAGGCGTACCTATGAAAGAGATCATGCAGGAATTGAATATCAAGAATAAGACGCAGGTTCAGACATGGGTGAGATGGCATAAAACTGGGGATACACACAGGTTCGAACAACCTGTTGGAAAACAATATACCTATGGAAAGGGTCCCGAGTACTCTTCAGAATTAGAGAGACTTCAGGCAGAAAATCGCTATTTGAGTCAACAGAATGAGGTTTTAAAAAAGTACAACGAATTGGAAAGGAAGTTGATAAGGAAACGTCAATCAAACTGGTAGATGAATTGTGCAAAACGATGACGGTACTGGACATCTGTGTCCATTTAGGCATCTCACGCACTTCGTATTATAGATGGAAAAAGAATCTGACTCAGAATCATCCTAAAAGACAACTAGAGAAACAGGTCGGCACGTTGTGCCGAAAGCACAAATATCGATATGGTTATCGGAAAATCACAGCCATACTAAAAATGGGAATGCGTATTAACCATAAAACTGTTCAACGTATCATGCAGAAAAACCAGTGGCAATGCCGGGTTAAAATGAAAAAGCGTAAGAAGAATGGGCAGCCCTATGCCGTGGCTGGTAATATACTGGATCGGAATTTTCAGTCTGATCGCCCTCTTGAAAAACTAGTCACGGACATCACGTATTTGCCTTATGGACAGAAACAATTGTACCTTTCCAGTATATTGGATTTATATAATGGAGAAGTGATTGCTTTTACAATTGGTGATAAGCAGGACACAGACTTTATCTTAAACACACTTAATCAGCTCCCAGCACTTCCTGAGAATTGCGTGTTACATAGCGATCAAGGTTCTGTGTATACATCTTACGAGTATCAGAAAGCTGTTCATATAAAAGGCATTACCATGAGCATGTCCCGTAAAGGGACGCCCGCTGATAATGCCTCCATCGAATCGTTTCATTCCTCACTAAAGTCTGAAACGTTCTATCTTAACAGGATTGATCGCACTACGACCACCATCGTAGAACGCACTGTCAAAGAATACATTTATTATTATAACAACATTCGTATTCAAACGAAACTAAACAACCAATCACCGATAAACTATCGGCAATTGGCTGTATAAAGGTGTTTTGATTCCTGTCTCAAAAACGGGGGTCAGTCCCGATGCCTGTGCTTTTTTATTTGCCGGTATGTTCAGACCGTTTTTTGAGGCTGATAGGTCTCAATGATTTGAATGGCGTCGACAATTTGCTCTTTCGTATAGTCTCCAATCAAACAAAAGGTTTCATCTTTACGTGCAGCATGGTTTGCCACTGTATGTGCTGCTTCCTCTAGCTGAGCTGTGATGCCAAGCTCACGCATCGTTCTAGGTAATCCGAGTGTTTGATAAAGCTCAAGTAATTCTTCTACTTCCGTCATGCGGTTTTCTGCGGCAAGCTGAACGAGAATGCCATAGGCCACTTTTTGTCCATGTAACACATGATGTGTTTCATCAATAAATGTTAATCCATTATGAACGGCATGGGCTCCTGCCATTCTGCCATAACGTCCTCCATAGCCGCCGACTGTTCCGGCTAACGTAATGATCGTATCTGTTACATCTGCAAAGGCTTGAGAAAGCTGACCTGTTTTTAAACTGCTAACGGCTTCTTCACTATGAGTCAGAAGAATGTCACGAACGTACACTGCCTGCTTTAATGCAGCATGTACCATGAGCGGCAAGGTGCCGTTTGTGTTACGAATAATGGCTTCCGCTTCATACCATTTTGCCAGCGTATCCCCAATTCCGCTTTGGAGATAGGAAAGAGGAGATGAAAGCAAAAAAGTATGATCAATTAACGTGAGATAGCTGGACCGCTTATGATAGTCGACCCTCATGAAATTCCCCTTGTCATCATAAATGACGCTGAGCGGTGTAGAAGCCGCACATGTCCCAGGAATCGTCGGCACCATGATCACTTCAATTTGGAGAGCGTCGGCAACAGACTTCGCTGTATCTAAAATCGTGCCGCCACCGATCCCGATGATCACGTCTGAACTCTTGAGTTCTTCCGCAATTCGTGTGATCGCATTTGGTGAACTGTAACCTTTATGCTGAACAACAGGCCACTCGGATGGAAGCTTTGTGTACTGTGAAAAGGCTTGATATGAGTCATATCCTGTCACTATAGCTGGTGACTGAAAGGGAGTAACAAATGACTCGATTTCATGATAAATCCCCTTTTGAGAAATAAACTGGTTAGGACCGCTTCTGACGATATCTTCTGGCTGGATCATTGACTTATGCTCCTTTACGAAATCATATAGTACTTAAATCATCTCATTTTACAGAAAGTTCTGTCAAATAAACGGACAATATGAGACCATAGACTCTTCCGTTTTATGGAATTGAACTGCTGACATTGCCTTAAGGTATGTATTTCCTGTATGATATAAAATGGTATGTTTTGATTAAATTTAAGAGGTGTTTATATATATGGAAAAACAATATCGTGTATTACTTTACTATCAATATGTCCCCATTGAGGATCCAGAAACGTTTACAGCAGAGCATCTAGCATTCTGTAAGGAACTTGGTTTGTTAGGTCGTATTCTTGTTTCATCTGAAGGCATAAACGGAACTGTTTCTGGTACCATTGAGCAGACGGACAAGTACATGCAAGCATTGAAAGAAGATCCACGCTTTGCGTCCATGCCAATTAAAATTGACGAAGCAGATGGTCATGCGTTTAAGAAAATGCACGTCCGCCACCGAAATGAATTGGTGAATTTAAGTCTTGAAGATGATGTGAATCCGCTAGAATTAACGGGGAAACATCTCAGCCCAGTTGAATTTTACGAGCAAATGCAATCACCTGATACGGTCGTGATTGATGCACGTAATGATTATGAGTTTGATGTCGGTCACTTCAGAGGTGCTGTGCGCCCTGACATTGAGACATTCCGTGAATTACCTGAGTGGATTCGTGACAACAAAGAGATTCTTGAAGGGAAAAAAATTCTGACGTATTGCACAGGCGGCGTACGCTGTGAGAAATTCTCAGGGTGGTTAAAGCGTGAAGGCTTTGAAGATGTATCCCAGCTTGACGGTGGAATTGTCACGTACGGAAAAGACCCAGAAGTTCAAGGAAAGCTATGGGACGGTCAATGTTATGTGTTTGATAACCGCCTAACGGTTCCGGTCAATCAAACAGAGCACGTCGTAGTAGGAAAAGATTTCTTCACTGGCGAACCTTGCGAGCGTTATGTGAACTGTGCGAACCCTGCGTGTAACCGCAAAATGATTGCAACAGAAGAAAGCGAGCATAAATATATGCGTAGCTGCAGCCATGAATGCCGCACAAGCGAACGTAACCTTTATGTGAAACAACATAATTTATCTGAAGAAGAAGTTCAAGAAAGACTAGCTGTCATTGAAAAAGAACAAGCAATCTCACAAGGATAAGAGGGTCTCCCTTTTATCCTTTTTTCTTTGAATGATACGTGTTCAGAGGGAAGAGGAAGTCATTTCCTCTTTCTTTTTTGTTTTGTTTTTTTCAAAATAAGGGTAAAGGTAGTTAATCAGTCTAATAGATTGAACAGTTGAAAAAGCGCTTTCTTTTGAAATAAGCATGTTCGACTATTTCAGAAAATGGAGAATTGAGAGATAATATAACAGGCAAAAAAATGAACAAAGATAAAAGTTCAGATCAGAAAGTATTTGCCAATGGAATGAAAGGTGAGCTGCTATAAAAGAAAGGCGCTTGCTCGACACATGCTCTGTATTTTAATCGAAAGGTGTTATGAACATGAATCATTTGCATCGTAGGATGGGAACTTTCGCTTTAATGATGGTAGGTCTTGGCTCAATCATTGGTTCAGGATGGCTCTTTGGTGCGTGGCGGGCTGCTCAAATCGCCGGCCCTGCTGCTATTTTGTCATGGTTGATCGGGATGGTTGTTATTTTATTTATCGCATTGTCTTATAGTGAACTCGGGTCGATGTTTCCAGAGGCAGGCGGAATGGTCAAATATACGCAATATTCACACGGCTCTTTTATTGGATTTATCGCCGCTTGGGCAAACTGGATTGCGATTGTCTCAGTGATTCCTGTTGAGGCAGTGGCCTCCGTTCAATACATGAGCTCATGGCCTTGGGAGTGGGCAAAGTGGACAAGCCATTTGGTCACAAAAGGGGTTTTGACGACCGAGGGGCTCATGGTGGCAAGTGTGTTGCTGGTGATTTATTTTCTGCTCAATTATTGGACAGTTGGGTTGTTTTCAAAGGCGAATACATTCATTACGGTTTTTAAAATCGTCATTCCAGGATTAACAATTGGTGCGCTCTTATTCGTAGGTTTTCATAGTGAGAATTTTACTTCTGGAACAAGTATTGCGCCGAACGGCTGGGCGAGTGTGCTCACAGCTGTGGCAACATCAGGGATTGTGTTTGCTTTTAATGGCTTCCAAAGCCCGATTAATATGGCAGGAGAAGCGAAAAATCCAGGGCGTTCGATTCCAATCGCCATTGTTGGATCGATTTTGATTGCAACGGTCATTTATGTGCTGCTGCAAATCGCTTTTATTGGGGCTGTCGATCCATCAATGATAGTGAATGGCTGGGGGCATTTGAATTTCAACTCGCCATTTGCTGACCTTGCCATTGCGCTAGGGATCAACTGGCTTGTCCTTATTTTATATGCAGATGCGTTCGTTTCTCCTTCTGGAACAGGGATTACGTATACGGCGACGACGTCTCGTATGATTTATGGGATGGAAAAAAACAAGTACATGCCGAGTGTACTTGGCCGTCTGCACCCAATTTACGGTGTGCCTCGTCCAGCGATGTTTTTTAACTTAGGCGTATCGTTTATCTTTTTGTTTTTGTTTAGAGGATGGGGGGTTCTCGCTGAAATTATCTCTGTGGCGACCCTGATTTCCTATTTGACAGGACCTGTGACAGTGATGACGCTGAGAAAGACGGGCACAGATTTATATCGTCCATTGCGAATTAAAGGACTCAGCATCATTGCCCCGCTCGGTTTTGTCTTTGCATCATTGACACTGTACTGGGCGAGATGGCCGCTGACGGGTCAGGTGCTGTTCATTATTCTCATCGGTCTGCCAATCTATTTTTACTATCAAGCAAAAGCGAAGTGGAAGGGCTTTGGCCGTCACTTTAAAGCAGGTGCTTGGATGGTTGTGTATTTGCTTGTGATGATGACGATTTCTTGTCTCGGCAGTGATAAATTTGGCGGGTATAACGTCATTCATTATGGCTGGGATATGGCGCTCATTGCAGTTGTGGCGTTGTTATTTTATATGTGGGCACTCAAAAGTGGATTTGAAACAGAGTTTTTAGAAGATGCGAAAAAAATTAATGATGAACTGCGTGCTTCTCAGAAAGAAGCCGCCTCATCTAAGGAATAACGGAAGGGCTGCCTGAATACTGAGGGCAGCCTTTTTATTTGGATAGATGATGCATGACATGCTGCTTTAGCCAAGTGGTAACGCCGTGTAGAACGGTGGCTGTCACAAGACAGATAAGCGCATATCTCCATAGCTGATCTAAGCCTTGTCCACTAAGCCAAAAAACAATACCTAGAATAAAGAGAGTCAGAATGAACATGAATAAAAAAGATGCTGACCAGAAAAAAGCCTTCATCGAAGGTCACCTCCTCGGGGTATTGTATGCAGGCCGAGGGAGGATCAGACCAGCAAGAAAGAAGTGAAAATATCGTTAAATCTATTTCAAAAGTCAGATAAAAACGCCAAGTGATTTGACAGTTGTGTTAAGATGAGAGCATATTTTGAGTGTAGATGGCTGGTTATAGACGGAGGTGTTTGGAGATGCAGATTCAAAAGGTTCTAAACAATAATGTCATTAGTGTGATAGATGAACAAGGAAAAGAAATCGTCGTCATGGGCAGAGGCATCGCTTTTCAAAGACGTCCCGGCGACCCGGTGGACGAGGCGTTAATTGATAAAGTGTTCCGCCTAGAAGATCATTCCGTACATGAGCGGATGAAAATGCTGCTTCAAGAGGTTCCATATGATGTCGTCAAGGTGACCGAGGAAATGATCCAATACGCACATACAAAGCTGAACCGAAGATTAAACGAAAGTCTGCATGTATCGCTGGCAGACCATATTCATTACGCCATCGAACGATTAAAGAAAAACCACTTGATTGAGAATTCGCTGATTTGGGAGATTAAACGTTTATACAAAGATGAGTTTCTCGTGGCGAAGGAATGCCTTGAGATGATTGAAGATCGTCTTCATATTGAACTGCCTGAAGATGAAGCGGGCTTTATTGCCATGCATATCATTAATGCAGAGCTCAATGAAGACATGAATACAACGGTCAATATCACAAAAGAAGTGAATGCCATACTGACCATTGTGAAATATCACTTGAACATGGAATTTGATGAAGACTCGCTCAACTTTTATCGTTTTCTCACACATTTACGCTTTTTCGTACAGCGTCTCATCAACGAAACGTTACTCGTCAGTGAAGACCAAGATTTATATCAGCTGATTAAAGTGAAATATCCGAAGGCGTACGAATGCGCAAAGAAAATTGCGGAATATGTGTATCAAACGTATCATCGCGACCTGACATCAGAGGAGATGCTCTATCTATCGATTCATTTGAATCGACTCATCAAACGAGAAAAATAAAGATAGAATTTTAAAAGAAAGCGTTGACATCATAAAAAGTGAGTGGTACTATTTGCTCATAAACATAAAAGAATACGGTTTCACAATGATCGTCTTAGAGGATTGTGACTGTTCGGCAGGCAAAACCTAAACGTTCACTGAAAAAGCGCAATAGCAAGTTGCGACTATTTTTGGTGCCCGTTTAGGTTTTTATTTTGCCTAAAAACGTATTTTTTTGAAAAAAAGGGGGTTTTTGTATGAGTCATCGTCAATTAGCAGAAGACATTATCAAACATATCGGGACAGAGAAAAATGTTCATTCATTGGTTCACTGTGCCACAAGACTTCGCTTCACATTAAATGACAGATCAAAAGCAGATAAAGCGGCCATTGAAAAATTAAATGGTGTGGTGACTGTCATGGAAAGCGGCGGCCAGTTTCAGGTGGTCATTGGCAACACCGTACCAGAGGTATATCGAGAGATTGGGGAGTTTACGAATCTATTAGAGGATTCCACTTCTTCATCTGCTAGATCAAGTGAAGAAAGTACAAGTCTTTTTGGAAAATTCGTCGACATTGTTTCTGGAATTTTCACACCGCTTCTAGGTGTCATGGCGGGTGCCGGTATTTTAAAAGGACTTCTAGGCATCTGTATCAATGCAAAATGGTTATCACCTGAAGATACGTCGTATCAAATTTTATTTGCCGCATCAGACAGCTTGTTCTACTTCTTGCCGCTGCTGCTCGCATTCACTTCTGCTAGGAAGTTTAAAGCGAATCCATTTGTCGCTGTGACGATTGCAGGTGCACTGATCTACCCGACTATTCAAGAGCTCACAAAAGGCGGCGGAGATGTGTCGTTCTTCGGCATTCCGGTTGTCTTAATGTCTTATACATCAACGGTTATCCCGATTATTTTGGCAGTGTTTGTGATGGGATATATCGAACGTTTCTTTAACAAAGTCATTCATGAAAGTGTGAAAAACTTTATTACACCACTGATTTTACTGGTCACGGTCGTTCCACTGACACTGATCGTATTTGGACCATTTGGTGTGTATGCAGGGAACGGAATTGCAGCCGTCCTGCTGAAAGTATTCTCCTTTAGCCCTACACTTGCCGGTGCTTTAATTGCGATGGCATGGCAGGTTCTTGTCATCTTCGGTATCCATTGGGGGCTTGTGCCAGTCATTTTAAATAATATTGCGGTTCATGGAAAAGATCATATTAAGCCGGCCACTGCGCCAGCTGTATTTTCACAAGCCGGTGCTTCCATCGGTGTTATGCTGAAAACAAAGAACAAAAAGCTGAAATCATTAGCTGGATCGACAGCGGTTTCTGCTGTATTTGGAATTACAGAACCTGCTGTATACGGCGTCACACTTCGTTTGAAAAAACCATTTATTGCAGCGGTTATCTCTGCCGGTGTCGGTGGTGCTATTATCGGTTATTCACAAAGTATTGCGATCGCATCAGGTCTTCCGAGTTTACTGACACTTCCGATCTTCTATGGTCAAGGATTTACAGGATTCTTAATCGGAATTTCCGTTTCATTTGTCCTTTCGATCGTCTTAACCTATTTGATTGGATTCAAAGATCCTGTGGATGAAGAAGATGCTCCTGCAACTAGTTCTGTACCAGCATCTGAAAATGAACATGGTGTCAAAGCAGCTCATGTGAAAAGTCCTTTATCTGGCGAAGTCATCAAGCTAGAAGAGGTGCAAGATAAAGCCTTCTCATCTGGCGCTTTAGGTAAGGGGGCAGCCATTATTCCATCAGAAGGCAAGCTGTTTGCACCAGTAACTGGAGTCGTGACAACGGTATTCCCAACAGGACATGCATACGGTCTCACCTCTGAAAGCGGAGCAGAAGTACTCATTCATATTGGACTGGATACTGTACAACTTGGGGGCCGTCATTTTACGCCAAAGGTTGAGCAGGGCCAAACCATTACAGAAGGTGAACTGCTTGCGGAGTTTGATATTGAGGCCATTCAAGCAGCAGGTCTTTCTGTCACAACACCTGTGATTATTACCAATTCCGGTGAATTTAGCGATATCATTGAGACAGAAGAAAAACAAGTGACACCAGGACAATCATTTTTACACTTAGTTTAAGAAAGGGAGGACATAATCATGAGATATTCAACACTAGCACCATTTCCAAAAGACTTTTTCTGGGGCGGATCGACTTCCGCCTATCAAGTAGAAGGTGCATGGAACGAGGATGGCAAGGGGCCTTCAGTCATTGATATGAGAGAAAGCTATCCTGAAGGAACAACTGATTTTAAGGTAGCCAGCGATCACTATCATCGATATAAAGAGGATGTGAAGATGTTTGCAGAAATGGGCTTGAAGGCTTATCGTTTCTCCATTGCATGGACACGTATCATTCCAGATGGAGATGGGGAGATCAATCAAAAGGGAATTGACTTCTACCATTCTCTCATTGATGAATTGCGCCGCTATGACATTGAACCAATTGTGACGATGTATCACTTTGATTTACCTCATGCGCTTCAAGTGAAAGGCGGTTGGTCAAATCGTTCGACAGTCGATGCGTTTGAACGTTATGCGGAGGTTTTGTTCCAGGAGTATGGCGAGAAGGTAAAATATTGGCTGACGATTAATGAACAAAACATGATGATTTTACATGGATCAGCTTTAGGTACACTGGATCCAAACTTAGAAAATCCGAAAAAAGAACTATATCAGCAGAACCACCATATGCTTGTGGCACAGGCGAAAGCCATGACGCTTTGTCATCGTTTGCTGCCTGAGGCGAAAATCGGACCAGCGCCAAACATCGCCCTTATTTACCCGGCATCTCCAAAACCTGAGGATGTCATTGCTGCTGCTAATTACAATGCGATCCGCAACTGGCTATATCTTGATATGGCGGTATTCGGTCGCTATAACAACCTTGCATGGGCATACATGAAGGAAAAAGACATTCTTCCTGTGATTGAAGAGGGAGATATGGATATTTTGAAAAGTGCAAAACCAGACTTCATTGCCTTTAACTACTACACATCTCAAACGGTTGAAGCGAGTAAAGGAGATGGCAATGATGAATTTGCCCGCGGCGGAGATCAGCATTTAAAATCTGGTGAAGATGGCGTCTACAAAGGCGGCAACAACCCGTTCTTAAGTAAAAATGCATTTGGCTGGGAGATTGACCCTACCGGTTTCCGATCAACGATGCGTGAGATTTACGATCGCTATCAGTTGCCTCTTATTATTACGGAAAACGGGTTAGGCGCTTTTGACAAGTTAGAAGCGGATGGATCGATTCAGGATGATTATCGAATTGATTATTTAGAAAAACATATTGAACAAATCAAATGGGCGATCACTGACGGTGTTGAGGTATTCGGGTACTGCCCGTGGTCAGCCATCGACTTAATCAGTACACACCAAGGCTGCTCAAAACGTTATGGTTTTATCTACGTCAACCGTGATGAATTTGACCTGAAAGACCTGAAGAGAATTCGGAAAAAGAGCTCTTATTGGTATGAAACATTGATCGAGCAAAATGGAGAGAACATCGGGAAGTAACAATTTCACACTAAAAAACCCCTAATTTTTAGGGTTTTTTTTCTCTTCATGCCTTGTAACTATATCAACTGGATGTATCAAGTTTTCATCATCATTATCCTCATCAGTGTAAGGCATAATAAGTGAATCCAACTCTTCTTTATCATTTACTAAAGCAACGTAAGTTGTATAATCCTCTAAATCTGATGGAAACAATTCAGCTTGACCAACATTACTTTTCAATGCTTGGTCAATAGCACTCTTTAATTCTATTAAACCCTCACGATTACCAATAATATAAGAATCCATATGCCAACTTTTTTGTGCATATATATGGCAAATCTTATCTCTATCTTTCATTCTCTCATTACACCCTTCCTGAAGAATTTAATTGATTATGTGCCAACACGCCAACCACATAAAACGTCAAACGTCTCTTTGGCTTTTATGGCGTCTAACAGCTTTTTATCTCTTTCAAGAAGACTGCTTTGTATGTATGCTTGCTGTTTTTTCAACTTGCTGGAGTTTACCGATCACATCTTACTCTCTACTATCATTATACCCCGAATTTAATCTCATTTATAGACTGTTTTCCGCCCGCATCAGCCCGTATACTGTTATACGCAAGTCAAAAACGATAAGGGATGTGGCTGTATGAATGACAAGAAAGATGTTTTAGATCCTGGGCCGTTTTTTCATGGGACGAAAGCGGAATTGAAGATTGGGGACCTGCTTGAACCGTTGCATTTATCCAATTATCAGGATAAACAATCGAACCACATCTATTTCACCGGAACATTAAATGCAGCCAAATGGGGAGCTGAATTAGCCCGGTCTGATGCAAAAGAGAGAATTTATGTTGTAGAACCGACAGGCGAGTTTGAAGACGATCCGAATTTGACTGACAAAAAATTTCCCGGTAACCCGACCCGTTCCTATCGATCGAAATCCCCTTTGAAAATTGTCGCAGAATTAGGTGCTTGGGAAAGACATTCCGATGAAGAAATCAACCATATGCTGACGTCGTTAAAAAAGTTAAGGGAAGAAGGAAAAAATGTCATATACGATTGATTCGTATGTGAGGAATAGATGAATAAAAGGCCGCCCGATTTGAAGTGACCCCCTAAATTTAGACGCGTTTTTTTATGAGACAGCTTTCGAGGCATGAGTTCGATATTGTATCGGACTCATGCCTTTTAGTTTTGTCTTTATACGTGTGTGATTGTAGTAATCAATATATTGTTCAAGTTCTTGCTTGAAGTGTTCGATGTTCTCAAATTTTTTTAGGTATAGAAATTCAGACTTTAAGATACCAAAAAAGTTCTCGATAACTGCGTTATCGTAACAGTTACCTTTTCGGGACATACTCTGTGTAATCCCACGCTTTTTTAAGGCGTGTCTATATTGCTTCATTTGGTAATGCCATCCTTGATCAGAATGTATCATTGGTTTCTCCTCTTCATCTAAACGGTTGAACGCCTGATGAAGCATCGTTGAGACGAGTGAGTAAACAGGTCTTGAACCGACTGTATAGGTAATGATTTCACCATTAAATAGATCTAATATGGGCGAAAGATAGAGCTTCTGACCAAATAACTTGAACTCCGTTATATCTGTGACCCATTTCTCATTTGGTCTATCAGCTTGAAAATGACGAGCCAAAATATTAGGCGCTATTTTGTTCACTGTGCCTCTGTATGAACGATATTTCTTCACTCGGACCATGCATTTTAGCCCTAGAACTTTCATGATGCGCTGGACTTTTTTGTGATTCACCTTTTGTCCTCGGTTGATTAGTTCATCACGAATCCGGCGATATCCATAACGTCCTTGATGTTCCTGATAAATGGTTTGAATCATCTTTTTCAGTTCGACATCCTGATCAGGACGATCTAAATGCTTGATCAAGTAATAGTAGGTACTGCGTGGAATACATGCGAGCTTAAGAAGTGATTTCACCGGATATTGATGCCTTAAATCATAGACTACTTGCGCTTTGTCTTGTTTGGTGATTGTTCCTTGTTTTGAACTAAGGCATTCAACTTTTTTAAATACTCATTTTCCATGCGCAAATGTTCTACTTCTGCCTGTAACGCTTCCATTGATCCTTTCGTTATTTCTTGTTTTCCAGTTTTCTTTTTCATAGACGGACGCCCCTTTTTCTTAGATTGAAGGGCGTCTACTCCTTGTGTTTCCAAGATGCGCTTCCAGTTCCAAAGCGTTGTATCAGAAGGCAGGTTAAAGAGTGCAGCTGTTTCCAAGATAGACGTCCCATGTTCATTCATATAATCAAGTACGTCTAGTTTATATTGGACTGGATAATTTGTATATGACTTTGAAAAAGCTTTTTCGCCATGATATTGATACTTTCTGACCCAATATTGAAGTATGCTTTTGTGCACGCCAATCTGTTTTGCAATTCCAAGCAGGGGTTCGCGGTCAATGAGGTATCGTTTTACCGCTTTGATTTTATCTTCAATTGTAAATTTAGCCAAAAGAAAAGCACCTCCAAATGTTAGACTGTGTCTAATATTTGGGGTGCACTTCAATTTCACTTGGGCGGCCTTTTGTGCTATTGAAACAGGACATGCATTAGCTCATCAAATGTCCTTGCATGTGTCAAGGAGTGAAGGCGGTCAGGACTGTCTAATAAATCGACAGCTTGTTCAAAAAATTGATTCATGCAGGCAGCGTCATCTTTCTGAATGGCTAACAAGAAAATCAGAGATACTTGATCGCCCTGCCAATCAATTGGCTGTTTCAATCGTGCAATTGCCACGCAGGAGGTGCCTTCATTTGTGATGAGCGGGTGAGGCATTGCAATCCCCTTGCCAAGATAGGTCGATGACATTTGCTCCCGCTCCAGCACGGAGGAACGAAAAGAAGATGAAACAAGCTGATACGCCTCCAGCCGGCTGCAAAGAGTATCTATTACCTCTTCTTTGCTTGAAAGGTCCACATCCAACAAGGTCAATCGTTCTTGGAAAAAAGCCATCAGCTCCTGCGAAGGGGCACCGTGTCCGTTTAACAGGTGAATGACCTCACTCACACGCTGGACATCATGATGTTCAAAAAAAGCATTCACTTGAATGATTGGTTTCCCCTTTGGTGCGAGAGGTACGGTTGTAATAATCACATCACATGGCAAAGTCGTGCTAAAAGCGTAATCCTGATAAGAATAAAGCTCAACAATCTCAAGCTCATGTTGAAAGGCCGCCTTCAATTTAATTTCAAGTAGCCGTGCCGTTCCTAGTCCAGATCCGCATACAATAATGGCCCTCTTTTTTTGTGAGGTGTCAAGATGACTTCTTTCAAATGAAGCAGCAATATGTAAGGCAACATATGCCGCTTCATCTTCATTTGGCGTCCGTACCAGCTGTAAGGCATTGAGTCCGCTGACGGCCAAATCAAACGGATAAGGGTAAGATGTTTTGATTTCATGCAAAAGCGGATTTTGTAAAGACACGCCGTATTGAATTCGATTTAATAATGGCTTCATATGCAGCATCAAATCTTGACGCAGGATATCGTCATCTACAAAACGATGACCGCTTGTTTTTTCAATGTGCTGGAGAAATCGTGTCACTGCCTGACGTACTTCTTCTGTTGTTTGGTGCTCATCGATTTCTTTCCACGTTTGATTCGCTAAGAGATGCATCACCAAGTAATCTGTTTCATCCTCTGATAAGGTGACATGAAACGTGTCGCTTATTTGATGAGTGATCTTTTGAGCGATTCTTGTTAACACTGGCGGTCTTTGTGTGTGAGTGGTACTGGCGGGTATCCGCTGTTTTTTTTGCGTTTGTTGAATGGCAATCGCTAAGTGAATCACTAAATTCTTTAGGGCAATATCTTTAATGAGCAGTGATTCTTGATATAGATTTGTCAGCACAATGGATCGAATGGTTTCGAGTGAAATGTCAGGGAAATGAAGCTGTTCCCGCTCAGTTATATGAGATAGGGCGGGTTCTTCTTCAAGCAGTAAGTCTGCGTAGCACGTCCTTTTTTGCAATTCGTCTCCGTCTACTTTTAAGCCAAATCCAGGCTTTGAGACAAGGGTCATACCGTAACGGGCTAACAGCTCCCGTCCTTTTTTTAAATCACTGCTGACCGTCATACGGCTGATGAACAATTCTTCTGCTAATTGATCAATTTTTAAGTAGTCTGATTGAAGCAATAGTTTTCTCATCATAAATCGTATGCGCTCTTCTGGCATGACGGGAACGAGAGAGCGAGCAGGAAGCTTTTGCTGATGAAGCCAAAGCAGGAAAGCGTCTTGGTCACTTGTTAAGAGTGTATACCCTTTCCCGCGGATGGTCTTGATCATGGCTCCAGCTTGTGTTAACAGCTCGTTTGCTTCTTTGATTAAATTGCGGATGGAGCGGTCAGATAAGCGAAAAGAGGCAGTGAGCTCCTCCAGCTTCACGAACCCTTTCGTTTCAAATAGCCGCTGAATGAGCTGGTAGGTTCGAGTATCTGCCGTCATCATCATTGCGCCGCTCCTTGTTCCTTTAAGGCATCAGCTCCAAGGGCGATGGCTCCCATTAAACCAGATAATCCGTCAAAGGAAGGCTTTGTGACGATTTCATTTAATGGCTTTGGTAGTTGTAAGTAACCATGAAGCCGCTCGTCTGTTTCTTCAAGGATGAGCGGCAGCAAGGCCGGCTGTTTCATGACACCTCCACCAAAAATAATGCGTTCTGGTGAAAATGTGAGTAATAAATTTGCGGTCATTTGCCCAAGATAATAAGCTTGAAGTGACCAGGCAGGGTGCTCCTCTGGCAGCATTTGTGCCAATGTATGATAGCGGCCTTCTATGGCAGGTCCAGATGCTAGTCCCTCTAAACAATCATGGTGGATCGGGCAGCAGCCTCCATAGTTGTCATGAGGGTGGCGCTGAACAGTGATATGTCCCATTTCTGGATGAAGCAGTCCGTGAATGAGGCGGTTTTCAATATAGGCACCGCCACCGATTCCTGTCCCAACCGTGATATAGATCAAGGAATTTGGTCTGTCTGTTTCCGTTGAAAAACGAGCTTCACCGAGCGCCGCACAGTTCACATCCGTATCAAGCTTCATAGGGAGACCGAGTGCTTGTTTTAAGGTTGAGAGTAATGGAAATTGGCGCCAAGCTGTTTTGGGTGTTTCGAGAATCGTTCCATAGCTGGGGCTGTGTTCTTTTACATCGACAGGTCCGAATGCGCCTATGCCAATCGCATCGACTGGATGCTCTGTAAAGTATTCGATCACTTGCCGGCATGTTTCTTCTGGGTTCCCTGTTGCAAAGGAAGTCATATGTTCAATCGTTCCGTCTGTTGTTCCGTAGCCGCAGACAAATTTTGTACCGCCTGCTTCGATGCCTCCAATTCGCATGATCAATGCCCTCCATTAAAGAGAGGCGGAATCCAAATGGATCCCGCCCCTACATGTTCATTTTTTCTTTACAATGTAGGTTTGTACCTGACAAGGTGTGAGCGGTTCAATGTGTAATGATCCATGTTGTGCTTTCAGTATATGTCCTTCAGGTGTTTCGCCTAAATTCGCTGTTTCTCCATGTTGTAGAGATGAACTATTGATTGAAGCGGCTGTTTGACGTGTTAAATATGGATTGAAGAGACGAATGACAATGCCTGTTCCATGCTCTTCCTTTTTCAAAGCGCTTAGAACGGCCCCGTCTGTTTCAATGTCAAGCAGGCTATAAGTAGATTGTAAGTCTTCTTTTTCATCTCGGAAAGAGAAAATTAAACGACCGTTTAAAAAGTCTGCCCGCTCGTAGCACTGAACCGGGGTGGTGTAACGTTTAGCAAGCTGAGCCAAGTGTCCTTCACTCACCGCTTCTTGGCTATAGTGCATGCCAAAGGAGAAAGATAGCGATCCTTGAAGCTGGGCGTCAGGTGTTTCCACGATTTTTTCTCCAGAAGCCCGGCCGGGACGGTAAAGAAGGTTTTCTTTCCCCATTTTTCCGAAACAGCGGAAGAGTGTGTAAGCAATGGTTGTGTAGTCTTCGCCTGTGATTTGGTATTCTCTGACGCAGTCCGTCAAAAGAGAGACACCATATGCTTCATCGCGAAGTGCAACAAATGATTGCATGGGTTCAATGGTAATCGGTTTTTCTTCCCAATGTTCATTGTTCCACCATTCTAGCTCTTGCGTCAGCTCCGTTGGACGTTCGATGGTGCCAAACTGTTGATCGCTGAGTGATACGTTTGATGCAATACCTGTATCAAAGAGTACCCGTAGACGGTGGTCTAGCGCATGGTTGTCAACATTCACATGAAAACGGATGACCGCTTCATCTTTATTTAAAGCCACCTTCGCTGTGATCGGGAGGGAAGTCGTCCCCTTTTGCTCCGAGCGTTCCTCTAAATCATATGGGACAGTCAATTGAAGCTTGATGGTGAGCTCTTCCTGTAAACTGCTTTTAGATACGGTGATGTCTGCTGATGAGATATCTTTAGATGATACATAAAGATCCTCACGCGGTGGTGAATAGTTATAAGAATCCCCATCATCTCCGTTGTCTTCAAAGATCATTTGCTCAGAGAACGTTCGTCCAGTCTGTTTATCCGTAATTTCTAATGACCCATTGTCATTTGCTGTAATGTGGTAAAACGTATTTTCAATGACACGGCCTTCTGTTTTTTCCAAAATGGATTCACTAGATTCATCGAAAACCATGCTGACTTGTGTATAACCAACGGATGGCAAGTCGACTGCTTCAATGAGTAAAACAGCTTTCCATACTTGCTTTGGCATGTACACTTCTTTGCTTGGGTTAAGTGAAATCTGCTGTGCTAAGACATAATCTGTCACATCGGTTTTGCTTTTGACTGTGTAGTGAAGAGTTCGTCCATCAGCGTCTTTTAGTGTAAATGGACGTTCTGTGATAAAGGTTTCGACTTCAATGACTTCAGAGCGCTTTGAAGGCAGTGTGTTAAATAAAGTGAACGTGATTTCTTGCTCAGTTTGAAGCCGGATGGCGATGAGACGCATGTGTAAGTCCACAAGATTCTCGGCGATTTCCTTTGCCTGTTTATAGCGGAAGAAGACATCTTGATTCGTCGTATCACTGTTACAGCCACCAATGCTGTCATGCGCTGCATTTTCAAACATGAGGTACCAAATATCACGTACCGTGTCATGCGGATAGTCATGTCCGAGTGAATAGCTGATTGTAAGGATCGGCTCCATCACATTGACAAGATAGTTTTCAATTTGGTTGTTTAAGATTTTCAAATCTGCTCTTGTTGAAAAAATGGACTTATGAATTCGCATATGCTTGGCATGAATGAGTTCTCCTTCTAATGTCTTAAAAGAAGTCCGCTCTTTTTTCACTGCTGCAATGTAGTCTTCTAAACTGCTGATTTGATAGTTATGCTCGTCTATTTCATTGGCTTTTTCTAATAAGTCAGGCAGGTTTTTACGAATAGGCGCTTGGTCAAAGCCATTTGGGAAATAGACATTCTTTGTCGTGGCTTTTGCTTGCAGCGCCCCGATTTTTTCAGAAAGAAAGGCTTGCAGGTCTTCATCTTTTTCAGGAATATTTCCTCCGTAGTAGTAGCCGAATGGCAGATTCACTGCAAACACTTCACTGCCATCCGCCCCGCGCCAATTAAATTCTGTGTGATTCGTCATATGATCAGAAACGCCGCGCCAAAAGGCTGTATCGACAATACCAAAGCCTTGATAAATTTGAGGCATTTGTGCAGATTGACCGAAGGAATCAGGGACATAACCGACCTTCATGACATGTCCAAACTGCTGACAGCGCTCAATCCCATATTGCAGGTTCCGTACAATCGATTCCCCAGAAATAACGAGCTGATCCGTTTGTGTATACCACGGACCGATGATGAGGCGTTTTGCTGTGACGAGCTGTTTGATTCGATTTTCATCCTCTGGGCGCCATTTCAAGTAATCATCTAGCAAGGATGCTTGTGCATCGAGCATGAAGTAATGGAACCGTTCATCTGTTTCGAGGGTGTCCAATATGTCCATTACGCTTTTCATTAAGTAGATACGGGAGCGGGAGGTGGTAAAATACCATTCCCGGTCCCAGTGAGTATGTGGAATCACATGTACATTGACAGTCATTGTGTAACGACACCTTTCTTTGTTCAAATTATCCTTCTAGCACAAGGTCAAAATCATCTTCTTCTTTCTGCTTCTGATCATGTTCGGGCTTTTGGGGTTCTTTTTTCTCAGAGAAGTTCACAAGTAGGTTGGCACCAATTCCAATAACAAGTGCGCCAGTTAGCGCGCCGATTAAATACGCCCACCAGTTTCCTACTGAGAAGAATCCGTATAGTCCGCCAATTGGCGGCATGATGTCATGGACACCTAATAAGGCAGCAACCCCGCTTCCTGCAGCACAAGCGATGACATTCAGCGGAATCAATTTCAAAGGATTGACGAGTGTAAAGGGAATGGCTCCTTCTGTAATCCCGATAATCCCCATCACAAGGCCGCCTCGTCCAGCTTCTCTGAAGGTAGGAGAGAAGTTGCGTTTTCGAATCAATGTCGCAAGCCCGTATCCTAGCGGCGGAATGACAATCGCGATATTGACGAGAATGGCAGGAAGATAGACACCTGATAGGAAGAGTGCGTTACCAGCCATCCAAGCTGATTTATTCACTGGGCCGCCAAGGTCAAAGCCAATCATTGCACCTAGAATGAGAGCAAGTGCGAGTGTGCTCGTTCCATCTGCGACCATGCCTTTGATCCATTCAATTAATGCGGTGTTCAAAGCTCCTAATGGACCGCCTAGCAGAACGGACATGAGAAGTCCGGTTAAGCCAACAGTAATGAGCGGTAAGATGAGCAGAGGGACGAGTCCAGCTGCAGAGCCTTGAATTTGAATTTTTCTTTTCACAAAGAGAGCGACATATCCGGCAAAGAAACCTGCAATGACGGCGCCGATAAAACCAGCATTTGTTGAGCTGGCAAGAGCTCCGCCGATAAAGCCGGCCGCAAGACCAGATTTATCCGCAATCGAATAGGCAATAAAGCCAGCGAGCAGTACGTTCATTAAGCCAATGCCTGTCCAGCCAACCTGTTCCATCAAATAGGCACCATGTAAAATGCCGCCTGCATCTTTATAGGCGTTTAAATCTGACACACCAAAACCTAACCCGACTAGTTTGGCTAAACCAACGATAAGTGAAGCTCCGATGATCACCGGAAGAATATAAGAAATACCGGTCATGAGGTGGCCTTCAATGACTTTTAATTTTGCTTTCATTCTGCTTTGCTCCTTTCTATATGGCATTGCTCTTTTTTATTGGGATTCAGATTTTTTCTTTTCAACCAGCGCAACGGCTTTTGTGATGATTTGCTCGGCATTTTTTAGAGCGCGTCCGATTTCGACACGAACAGTAGGAATACCTGAGAAGCGTTCAGCGTCGTTAATGTGCTGATTGGAGGCAATGATGCAAAGGTCTGCCTGCTTGGCTTCCTCTGCTGTAATGCCATTCACCTGTCCCATAATTCCTTGCTGCTCGATTTTAATCTCGTGTCCAAGCTGTTTACCCGCATTCTCTAATGCTTTTGCTGCCATTGGTGTATGAGCTAACCCTGCTGGGCATGAAGTGACACCGACAATTTTCATTGTGTAATCCCCTCTTTCAATTGTTGTTCAATGACTTCGTAATAATAGTCTGCTGTTTGACCGGGTTGAATCTTTTCGATGAAAGCAGGCTCCATTAAACTTGTGGCAATGCCAGACAGTAATTTGAGGTGTGTGACATTGGCCTCTTCAAGTGGAACGAGCAGTGTAAATAAATAGCTTGTTGGCAAATCGTCGAAGCTTCCCCATTCAATGGGTTGTTCAAGTTCTAAAAAGAGAAGTGAAGCCGTTTGAACAGCAGAGCTTTTTGTATGAGGAATCGCAAAACCTTGCTGAAGTCCTGTTGAGACTTCGTCTTCGCGTTTCAACAAATCTGTTAATAACCCTGACTGATCGTTTGTAATGTGAAGGTCTTCAGCTTTCTCGGAAATGTATTGTAAAATCTCATTCTTTGATCGACCGTTTACTTGTGTAAAAACATGATCTTTTTGGAACAAGCTGATCCCTTCTCTCTTGTTTGTTAAGCGCTTACAATTTGATTGTAATGTACTTTTCGACATGGTTAAATAGCATCATTTTCCGTTTGAAATGGCAAAAAGTTTATGAAGCGATCAGACTAGCCATCTGAATATCTCAAATCCTAGCTTAAAACGAGTTTAATTATGTCAAAAATAGATTCTACTAAAAAGGATTCTGTGATATTCTTCCAAGATATTGTAAAAGATAAGGGGGTCTTTTCATGTTTAAAAAGCAGGTCAAATCCTGTGTGGTTGTACTCATAGCCATCATTCTATGTATGGCTGCATTACCTGGGTACGAAGCATCAGCAGTTAGTAAAGGCACAAGTGTCAATGAAGCCATTGGGTTAAAAAATGGTGAAGTCATTTCAGGTACATTACAGAATGAAAAAGAAGAGTCATGGTACCAAATTACGCCATCTGCAGATGATGTGGCAAAACATACACATATGCAAATTTCTGTAAAAAGCAAACAAGTGTTATCTGTATCGGTCTACCCAAGTAAGGATAGAGCGATAAAGGATGACACTTATTCGAGATATCGTGTGGACACAGCAAGTGGAGAGACAGAAATCAACTTCCCGCATGCATGGTCAGGTCCTTACTATGTCAAAGTGCTGTATTTAGGTTCAGAGGAAGACAGCCGTGATGAGGAAGAGGATGCAGCATATACAATCGGGTATAAAGGTGCGAATCTTCCGCCATCTGAACCGATTTTCCCTGAAGAAGAAGAGCCAGGGATTATCATTATTGAGAAAAAGCATGGACGTGAAATTCTTCAATCCATTCGTACGATCGAAGACAAACGATTCAATGAAACAGCCGATGGTCAGAAGCTGACACGTCTGCTACAAAAAACAAAGCCGTTTCTCAAATCTAAACTCATCAACAATCAAAAAAAGCAGCAAACGGTGTACAATCATTTGCTGACATTAAAATCATTGCTGAATGACGTAGAGAAAAATGGTGCATTCAGCGGTCATATCGTCACAGAGAAAGAGCAACAGGCGATCCGTTCCCTTTTTGATATGCTCAAAGAGGCAAGTCCAGCCTATTTAAAAAAGGAATTAGAAGCAGTGGGGCAAAAAGTAGGAATCGATCAGCTTGAAGGAAAATCGATCGGTTATGTATTAGAGAAACAAAAGCTTGTTCCAGAAGAAAAGGTCAACACAAACAAAATCATCTTTAAATTAAAGGATGGACAAACGCTTCAATCTGCAAAAAAGAAAATGAAAAGCTACGGAATTCAAGAAAACCGTGTGACATCTCAGTCAGTAAATCCTTTATTTAAAGGAATGTATGTTTATGATGTACCGGCAGGGAAAGAATCAGCTGGCAAAACGCTGAAAGCAGGCAAAGCTGTGATCAAAAGCACGGCGAGAAAGCTTTCTAGTATGCCGAATGTTGAATTTGCAGAGCCTGTACAAACGTATCGTGCGCTCAGCAATGACGCGCAGTATGGTTACCAGTGGCCGCTGAAAAACAGTGCGCAGAACAGTGGGAAAAAAGGCGCTGATGTGAAGTTTGAACAAATGAATACATTGATTGGCACAAGCAAAATGAAGCAAACGTTAATTGCTGTTGTGGATACAGGTGTCGACAGCCGTTTGTCCGATTTAAGCGGAACGGTTCGTACAGACTTAGGTGCCAATCTGATCGGCCGAAATAAAGATGCAATTGATGACAATGGCCACGGTACCCATGTGGCAGGTATCATTGCAGCAAAAGCCGATAATCATTACTCCATGGCAGGGCTGAATCAACATACAGGAATCATCCCAGTCAAAGTGCTGGATGCGTATGGATATGGAGATACAGAGCATATTGCTCTTGGCATTAAACATGCAGTGGACAAAGGTGCAAAGGTCATTAACATGAGCCTTGGCGGCTACTACAGCAAGGTCATTGAATATGCGATGAACTATGCTGCACAAAAAAACGTATTAGTGGTAGTGGCGAGCGGAAACGATGGCATTCCAGAAATGGGTTATCCTGCGACTTCCAAGTACGCCATGGCAGTTGGTGCAAGCAATCGCATGGATATTGCCGCTGAATTCTCAAGCTATGGGAAAGGGTTAAGCATGTCTGCACCAGGATCTGATATCCCAAGCTTAATGCCTGATGGGAATGTTTCATACCTGAGCGGGACATCAATGGCTACACCGTATGTTGCAGCAGCAGCAGGATTACTGCTTTCTAAAAATCCAACCCTGAAACCAAATCAAGTGAGAAATATTTTACAAAATACAGCGGATGATATTTCATTTAAAGCTGTTGATGGAACAGATGACGTTTTCTATGATGAAAATGACGAGCCTGTTGTTGATCCGAAAATTCCGGGTATCGACTGGATGACAGGACATGGCAGACTCAATGCTTTTGCCGCGTTAAGTGCTGTTGAATTAAACGCATCAGTTAACAAAGTAGAAGATCAGCATCAAAAGGTGACAGGAAAGGCGAAAGCCGGCGCTGCCATTTCTGTGTATAGAGGCAAAACCCTGCTTGGAAAAGGCACGGCAAGCAAAAAGGGAACCTTTAGTGTGAAGATCAAGCATCAAAACAAAAATAAAGTGCTTCACATCAAGATATCAAAAGGAAAGGCTGCGACTTCGCTCAAAACGGTCGTGAAAAAGGGCAAAGCGCCAGCTAAGCCAAAGGTGAATCGAGTAACAGTGAAAAGTAAAACGGTCAAAGGAACTGCGGGTGCAGGCTTGACGATCAAGGTGAAGAACAAATCAAAGAAAGTCATTCAAACGGTCAAAACCAATAGCAAAGGCGCATTTACGGCTAAAATCAAGCCGCAAAAAGCCAAAACCGTCTTGTATGTGACGGCTTCAGATGTGAGAAAAAGAGAAAGTAAAGCAGTGAAAGTTGTTGTGAAAAAATAGTCTTGTAGCTTCCCTTTTGAATAAAAGGGAAGTTTTTTGTTTTTTACTGGAAAAATGACAATAACTGTCGATAGTAATATAGTAGGAAAAAAAGGAGGATTTATCGATGAAAAAAATCATGTTTGCTTTCTTTCTATCATTGCTTCTCGTTTTCCCAAGCTTTGCACATGCAGAGGAAACAGGAGCAGTACCAGCATCCGTACAAGTAACAGGCGTCACAGCAGCAGACGGTGGTATGGTCAATTACGGTTCTGGCAGTAAATATCGTGTAGGTTCATATTATCCAGCTACTTTTAAAGGAACATTAAAGGACACAAGTGGTCAACTCATGGCGAATCAGCCAATTCAGCTTTATTTTGAAGCAGCAATCAAATCATATGCTCAAACAGCGACAGGTACAACAGACGAGAATGGACAATTTTCACTAACGATTCAAGTGCCTGCAGGTGCAGGCTACCGTACATACAATAATGCAGGCTGGTCTACACATTACTACGATATCGTTCCAGTGACTTTCACTTCAAACGACATCACGCTATCTTCAAATGTGACAAGTGTGTACCATTTGGCATATACATCACGTTACTAATCTGCTAGAAGATGCGACTTGGCGCAAGCCCTGTCGTTTTCATAGAAAAAAAGGATGTCAGCTAGTGACATCCTTTTCTTTTTGTTAGCAAACCTGCTGGGCGGCAACCGAAAGAGTCGATAAACAAACACTCATGAGCCGTTTCTCCCAGATTCGATCGAGCATTGAGCTTTACATCTTGAGCTTTGATGGATAAGAACTTTGAATACTTGAGCTTTCAGCTTTGAACGTTCAGCTTTGAGCTTTTATCATGGATCATCCTAAGATGATCATCAGATGAGGAGGGAATGACCTTTCCCTCGGAGGTGTTTAGTCCTATCGATTTTCGGCTCACTAACAAAATCGACTAGTCGATCTGTATTTTTGTCAAGGTATTGCTTTCTGATAAGGAGAAATCCACTTCCATTTGGAAATCTTCAATCTCTTTCGAAAGCTGTTCAATCTTCACTCGAAGACGAAGAGGGTCAATGATCGCCGCCTCATTTTCAGCTAGGAATGACTTGACGATCTCTTGGTTGGCAGCGGCTTGTGTTTTTCCGTCTTTCCCAAATAGTGTTTCTAAATGTTGATCCAGTCTCTTTTTCACATCTTCATTGATTTGTTCTGACTGGTCAACCAGCTCTGTATAGACCTTTTTTAATTTTCGTAAATAACGAATATCGTAATCTATGGATGTCTTGCGTTCAATGGCTTCTGCTACGGTCATGCTAACACCCGCCACCTCAATCGTTGTCGTAGCATTCGACACAACGATGGCTGATTTAATGGCATTTCGGCGTTTGATTAATGCTTGAATCGATTGGTCATCTGCTTTTGCCTTTTTTTCTACTTCTTCTTGATTTTGAAATCCGTTCTGTATATGTTTCCCGATGACCAAGCCACCGAGTACAGCTTCATCAATCGTTCGGTTGATTCTTTTATCTAACATTTTCAGTTCACTTAATGCTCTTGTAATGGTCATTTCCATATTAAAAACAGCTCCCTTGATTCGTCCTGAAAATCATAGATTCCTATCATATACCAAAATGTCTTTGTTTTGCTAGTGATATCCTTTTTTGGAACAAACAAAAAACCTGGTGCTATACACCAGGTTTTTCTCGTTTTTTCTGAATCCATGTTGTCACGTAATAGGCAGCATAGCAGAGTGCGATAAAAGGGATACCGCATATAAGAGCAATACGCTGATTTGGATCAAAAGCAATGCCGATCACAGATGCAAGGCATAGGAGGAAGGCAGCAATCGGAACCACCGGATAGAGCGGGGTTCGGAAAGATAAATCATGAAGCTGTCCGCCATCCTGTAAGAATTTTTTGCGAAACATGAACTGTGAAGCTGCAATTCCCATCCATACAACAACAACGGCGAGTCCAGAGATTGAAACAAGAACCAGATACACCGTTTCAGGTGCGATGACACTCGATAGCAAAGAGAGAATGCCCCCAATCATACTCAAAATGAGTGCATTCAAAGGAATTCCCTTTGACGTCAATTTTGCCAGCTTTTTAGGTAATGTTCGTTCTTCAGAAAGGGACCATAGCATGCGAGATGAGGCGTATAGCCCTGAGTTTGCAGCAGATAAAATCGCTGTCAGAATGACAAAATTCATGAAATCTGCCGCATAAGGAATACCGATGCGGTCAAAGACCACAACGAAAGGACTTTTGATCACCCCGGCTTCTTCTACTGGAATTAAGCCGGCTAAGACCACGATCGTTCCGACGAAAAACAGGACAAGACGTAGCACAGTCGTGCGAATCGCCCGGGGAATGGTCTCATCTGGATTGACACTTTCGCCCGCAGCAATCCCAATTAGCTCAGTACCCGAAAAAGCAAAATTAACAGCCAGCATGGTCATTAAAATCGGTAAAAAGCCGTTTGGGAAGAGACCCCCATCTCCAGTGAAGTTAGAGAAGAACGGAGCGGCCTCACCGCCTTTTAGTGGAATCAATCCAAACATCGCGGCTCCGCCAAGGATAATAAAGAGAATAATAGCCATGACTTTAATGCTAGAAAACCAAAATTCCGATTCTGCAAAAAACTTAACTGTAAAAGCATTGAGTAAAAAGATGAGAATGGCAAAAACACCGCTCCACATCCAAACTGATGTGGCCGGGAACCAGCGCTGCATTAAAAGACCTGCCGCTGTAAATTCTGAACCAAGTGCCACGGTCCATGTCAGCCAGTAAAGCCAAGCCACTGTATAGCCAGTGCCGGGCCCAATGTATTTTGTTGCATATGTGTGAAAAGCGCCTGTAACCGGCATTGCGACAGACAGTTCACCTAAACAGAGCATCACGAGGTACACAATTAATGCCCCAACCAGATAAGCCAAAATCGTTCCCGCAGGTCCGGCCTGATTGATCGTATATCCTGAGCTTAAAAAGAGTCCTGTGCCAATCACGCCACCTAAAGAAAGCATGAACAGGTGACGGCTTGTCATTTTTCGTTGATATTGTTGTGACTGATCTTTTGCTTGTTCCATGTCTTCCCGCCCTTTTGCTTAAAAGTATGTGTGTTGAGTCATGATGCTACGATGTTGCCTGTTTTAAGATATCGGTAATATCCTCTGGTGTCGTCCGGCAGCAGCCGCCGATGATTTGTGCGCCGTCTTTATACCATTGCTGCGCACATTCACCAAATGTATGGTGAGACGTATCGCCGCTCCAAACCTTTTCTTCAGGATCATATAATTCCCCTGAGTTCGGATACACGACAATCGGTTTGCTCGTCCCTTTTTTCATCTCCTGAATGAGAGAAGACATATATTGCGGCGGTGTACAGTTTACGCCAACAGCAGCGATCTGCTCATATGGCTCAAGTGCTTGTACACAGTCTCTAAGTAAATCTCCTTCACTAATGTGCTGACCATCCTTTGCACTAAATGTAATCCACGCATATACACCGCTGAACTCATCCTGCAGCAGTTTAGCGATAGCGATTGCTTCAATGAGACAAGGGATGGTTTCACAAGCGAGAATATCTGCACCAGCCTCTACCAATGCTTGAATTCTTGGTCTGTGAAAATCAATGAGCGCCTGCTCTGTGAGTCCGTAATTTCCCTTATATTCTGAACCGTCAGACAAATAAGCACCGAAGGGCCCCACAGATCCAGCGACAAATGGTTTTGTCCGCTCTTTACGATGTGTCTCATCCTGCCAAAACTGCTCGCATGCTTCTTTTGCTAACGTGACAGATCGTTTCATTAATTCGATTGCATCTTCTTTTGTGTAGCCTTTTTCAGCAAAGCCATCAATCGTCGTTTGGTAGCTGGCTGTTGTTGCACAGTCAGCACCTGCTTGGAAGTAGTCCAAGTGTACTTGCTGAATCAATTCTGGCTGTTCAATGAGGATTTTGGCTGACCATAAACTGTCGTTTAAATCACAGCCCTTTCGTTCAAGCTCTGTTGCAAGTGCACCATCTAAAATCAAAGGTGTGTGAGCCTGTAAACGGCTTTGAATAGGATTCATATAAATCAAACAGCCTCCTTTGTCGATCGGAAATAATGGATATGATATGAGGCAGTAGTTTAAATGACTAAAGTGTTTTTGTCAAGGAGAGGAATAAGCATCATACGACGGAAAAACCCTGAAAACATGCGGGTTTGAGTGCATAAACATACAGTTGAAATAATAGAAAACCAAGTCATTGACAGCCTCTAAAAAGAGATATATATTATGGAAAGGTTCATTTCAGAAAGCTTCATCAAAAGGCGCCGTCTTTTGATTTTTATTTTGTCCAACGACTGTCTTCTTTCGTGCAGAAAGAGGGTTTTTTATATGCTTAAAAAAGGAGGAAAGAAGAAATTGAAAAAATGTGTAAAAGATATTGCAATGATTCTAGTTGGTTCTTTTTTATTTGCTGCAGCTGTGAACATGTTTGTCATTCCGCTTGAGTTTGGTGAAGGCGGCGTAACGGGGCTGTCCATCATTTTCTACTATATGTTTGAGATTGCGCCGTGGCTGACAAACCTTGTGTTGAATGCGATTTTATTACTTGTGGGGTATAAATACTTGGACAAGAAGACCACGATCTACACAGTGGTAGCTGTCGCAAGTAACTCTCTATTTTTACATTTGACCACTACATGGGTGGTGAATGTCCATGAATTGATCATTGGTTCTATTTTCGCAGGGATCATCATTGGTATTGGCATTGGTCTTGTTTTAAGAGCGGGCGGTACAACAGCGGGATCTGCCATTCTTGGGCGAATTGCGAATAAGTATCTAGACTGGAACGTGAGCTACGCCATCTTGTTCTTTGATCTGATCGTTGTTTTTGCTTCTTACTTTATTATTGGTGCGGAAAAATTAATGTTTACGATTGTGATGCTATATGTGGCGACTAAGGTGATGGATTTCGTCATAGAAGGGCTTAACACGAAAAAAGCAGTGACGATTATTTCTTCATGCAAAGATGATATTGCAGAAGAAATCAATCACACCTTGGATCGAGGCGTGACCATTTTAAACGGTCGCGGTCATTATTCGAAGGAATCGAAGGAAATTCTCTATGCAGTCATTCAAAAACAGGAGCTGATGCGTTTAAAGAAAATCATTAAGAAAATTGATCGAGACGCATTCGTTGTTGTCCATGACGTACGGGATGTGTTTGGAGAAGGATTTGTGAATATATAAAAAGTAAAAAAAGACACCTCCACTATAAAGTGGGGGTGTCTTTTCATATGTTGAGTGATCTTATGTTTAAGGGACTATTTTTTCAAGGTATCATCTTTTTTCTCGTTACTTTTCAGAACGAAAAAACGTATACACTCAGCAATGGCGGCTCCCACCACAAACAGGATGATGGGTGTAATGGTAAAAGGTTGTTTGAAGATGAACAAATACACGATATAACATAATGTTAATGTAATAACTAACGTGAGGTAATTGCTCAACGCTCTATTCAAGATCATCAACTCCTCTCTTTTAAGGTCTACAACTAGCCGGTATTGGTTGAGTTGAAAAGAATTTTCCACTTTCTGCCGTTCTCATCACTTTTTTTCGAGTTGAGTTTTCGTAAAACTTAGTATGATTAAAATAAGGATAAGCATTACATTTAAAAGCATATCGGTATTGAAAAACTGTATAGTACAGTGTGGTGGATGTGCCAGCAAGAAATGCAATAATAGCTGTAATCACACTAACTGGAGCTTTAGTAACAGCAGAAATGCTTGCTGCAGCAAGCCCAATTGTTACATTTTTTATGTTATAAGAATAGTTGAATTTTCCCATGTAAGAGCCGCCTTTTGGAACAGCTTGGGTTGTGAATTCTGTAGATACGGTATTATCCGTAGATACTTTTAAATTTTCATCCTTCCTACCATTAATAAAAAGTGTCTGAGTGTTGTTATAGAACTCCACTAAAGTTTCGCTATTGTTACCTTCCTCTTTAATTTTAACAACGTTTTTTTCTGAATCAGTGAAATCATAGGAGTACTTTATAAGACTGTCATTAAAAATAATTTTTTCAGAGAATAACTTACCCTCATAAGAATCTTTAAAGTTATTTTCGTTTACAGAAAATTTAGAGGGAGAAATAGCACTTAAATTAGACTGGGGGAGGATTGTTGAAATTAGTAAAATCAAACAGAAAAAAGCAAGCCTTTTCAAAGTAACTGCCCCTTTCATATTATATTATCGAATCAACTTATTAATTCCATAAAATTAAACTTATTCCTCTAAAAAAATGAAATAAACAGATAAATTTCTAATATATTACGGTTGATCATAATTCATCTGAGTATAAATACTCTTAATGAAACGAGCATTGTAAAGATGTGATATTTGGAATTCATCAGATATACCTCTTGTCACATCATACTATGTATTGTATAGTATAAATAGTTAGGAGTTGTAAACATGAATGCACAACTAAAAAAAGGATTACTGGAATTCTGTGTACTGGCGGTATTAAAGAAAGGCGATTCCTATGGTTATCAAATGATTAAAGATATGTCCCATTGTATTGAGATTTCAGAATCGACATTATATCCGATATTAAAGCGGTTAGAGCAAAACAATTATGTTGAGACCTATTCACAGGAACATAACAGTCGATTAAGAAAATACTACCGGATGACAAAAGGCGGCCGTGAGCATATGGCACAGTTTTTAGCGGAATGGGATCAAGTGATGGCGATTTACGACTTTATTTCTGGAGGACAGGGCAATGAATAAAAAAGAATTTTTAGCCAGCTTGGAGAAGCACCTGCATCGTCTGGGCGAAAAAGAAAGTGATCGGTTCATCGAGTATTACGATGAAATGATCGAGGATTATCAGGAAGATGGCTACAGTGAACAGGAAGCAGTTCATCAAGTCGGTCAGCCTGCCATTATTGCTGAAGGGATTATGAAGGAACAAGGAATCAAAACCATTCAGGTGCCGACGTTTGGAGAAAAAGCCACAAGGCTCTCCATCCTCATTTTAGGCTTTCCGTTATGGGGCAGCATTCTAGCAACAGTCTTCCTGCTGATTCTTTCTGTGTATATGGTGATTTGGTGCGTTCCACTCGTGACAGCTACAATGACGCTAGTTGGTCTGCTCGGCGGTTTTTGGAGTATCATTGGTTCTCCATTTATTTTTCAGGATGGTTTGCATGTGGTGGTGACGCAGATCGGAGTTGGGATTCTTCTATTAGGTGTCGGATTATTAAGCGGCATAGCCACGGCGTATTTAACAAAGCTATTTGTGCAAGTGACTGTTCAAACCACTAAGGCATTCATGGGAATGTTTAAAAAGAAGGTCGTGAGAGTATGAACGTGAATGATTTAAAAAAGCAATGCATCAAATGGGGGATCATCTTCACCGTTGCCGGAGGAATAGTCATGGCAATTGGTTTTGGACTTTCAGGCTTTGACCTAGATGCATATCAAAACAATGATCAGAACAATGTGTTCCGCACGATCAATTGGAGCAAGCCATAAATGAAAGACCCGCTTATGCGGGTCTCAGCGTGTAGACAAACCCTCGCATTCGGTGTCAGTCCTGCGCTTCGGTGCTCACGAATGTCAAATTCGCTCCGCGCCGATGCTCGTCCTTCCTAGGGCTGCAAAGGTTTTCTATCACGCTGAAAAGAAGATAAAGGGCTAAAATAAAGTTCATTTTAGCCCTTTGTCAACAATCTGCGACCCGCTTATGCGGGTCTTTTTTTCGCTCTGGCAACAAAGAAAAAATAACAGCAGAGTGCGCCAAGGTCACAGAGCATAATAATCAGCCCCATGGGAAAGGCAGTCTGGCTTCCAGCTAAGCCGACAAGGGGTGTCATGCATGCGCCAAGAAGCATTTGTGCCACGCCGATGAGGGCAGCGGCACTTCCAGCATGCGCACCGTGATGCTGCATCGCAAGAGAAGGAGCAGACGTGCCGACAATCCCAACGCTTGAGACCACAAAAAAGAGCGGAATAAGAATGCAATATAATCCTGCATCAATAGAGATCATCACACACAAGGTGACGCCTCCTAAAGCAGCTGTCAGCAGCCCAATGCGAAGGACTTTCTCCTCACCAATTTTCGCAGCAACGCGGGCAAATACTTGTCCGGCTGTGATGATGCCAAGACTATTCACCGCAAAGGCAGCGCTGAAGCCCTGCGGAGAAAGGTTGAAAATCTCCTGCAATACAAACGGTGATCCAGAGATATACGCAAACATGGCGGCGAAGACAAGTCCTTGTGAGAGAGCATATCCGACAAAGAGTCGATCGCTCGCTAGAATTTTCATCGCACCTAAGATCTGTTTGAAGCCTCCAGTCTGTCTACGTTCCACAGGTAAGCTTTCTTTCAATGAAAACATCGATCTTAGAAGCATGAGCGCCCCGAGGATTCCTAGCAGAACAAACACACCCTGCCACGTCGTGAACCGTAACATTTGTCCGCCCACGATCGGTGCCGCTGCTGGAGCCACTCCGTTGACTAACATGAGCAAAGCAAAGAATTTCGTCATTTCTGAGCCTTCATAATGATCTCGTACGATGGCTCGTGCAATGACAATGCCTGCTGATCCAGCAAGTCCTTGAATCAGCCTTAAAAGAATGAATGTCCAAATTGATGTGACCACTGTGCATAAAAGAGAGGCCGCAATAAAAATGATTAATCCAACCATCAGCGGCTTTCTTCTGCCGACTGTATCACTGATTGGACCTGCAATCAGCTGTCCAAGCGCAAGTCCAATCAAACAAGCCATGAGACTTAACTGAGACAGCGCCGTGCTTGCTTCAAAGTCACGGGCGATATTAGGTAAAGCAGGTAAATACATATCCATTGCCAGCGGTGCAAGGGCTGTTAAAGAGCCAAGAAGCGCGGCAAGGAGGAATCGATTTTTTTTCGATTCTTGGGGATAAGATAAAGAATTCATATGATGCCACTCCTCGTATACGTCCTCAAATCAGCATAATGAATCAAGCTTTCCATTTCAATCAAAATTTTCAAAGAAAATTTCGTGCAAAATAATTGATCTTTAAAAGAAGACTCTTTACATTGAATGAGTAGAGAAAAGAATCAGGTCATCGGCATGCAGTGATTGCATGATACGTATATCCATTCATAGACAAACAGGAGGTGCTGGCATGGAGCAGCAAGAGTTGATCATTCGTCAAGCGGTGAGTGAAGATCATGAGGCGATCACACATGTGCTGATCAAATCATACGCACAGTATGAGCCTCAATTTACAGAGGAAGGCTGGCAAAACTATTCTGCAGCCCTGCGAGCGGCTGTAGATAGCCCAAACATGGAGTTGATGCTTGTGGCCGAGCTTGAGGGCAAGGTCGTGGGGACCCTTCAAATGTTCCGATCATCAGAACAGGCATATGACAAGCCAGAGATGGGCATTACTTCAGCGATTGTCCGGTTTTTAGGGGTAGATCCTGATGTGAGAGGAAAAGGTATTGCAGAGTCCTTGTTGCGTAAAAGTATAGAACTGACGCAATCGTGGGGCGAGAACGTCCTGTACCTTCATACGTCGGATAAAATGCAGGCCGCCATTCGTTTATATGAAAGAATGGGCTTTGAACGGGCACTTGATAAAGAATTTGTGAATCAAAATGGGACGCATGTGAAGAGCTATCAGTATGTGATCAAAAAAGAACAGCCGGCTGGCTCATAACACGCTGCATAAGAAGAGGAAGAGCATGTCCTGCATGGACGGGGCTCTTCCTCTTTCTCATGATACCCATACGTTCAGTGCCATATATGAAAAGCACCATGAGATTAATCCGAACATGACAAAGAATTTCAACACATGTTCATAAGGGGTCAGCTTTCGATCTCTTTTCGTTTTCACAAGCCGCCAGTAAAGGGCATAGCCACAAAAAACCAAGATGATTTGTCCGAGTTCTGCTACGGTTTCGATGATTGTGATTCCGTTCATTTGTTTTCACCTCACCATATGTCTTCTATAGGCAGCAGCAGTGAACCTTTATTTCTTTAAAAGAAAGCAGTGTATACTAGAATAAGAAGTAGATGCAGAAGGGGTTGTGACCGATTGTTTCCGCTATATGCAAATTCTTGGGATGACGTCATTGAGAGAAAAATCAAATACGATGATCAGGTTGTGGAACATACGTGTCAGCTGTTAGACGCACAGGAGCAGCAAGTCGTGTTGTTTCATAAAATTC
Organism: Bacillus sp. FSL W8-0183; assembly: GCF_038006825.1. Taxonomy (NCBI): domain Bacteria; kingdom Bacillati; phylum Bacillota; class Bacilli; order Caryophanales; family Bacillaceae; genus Bacillus; species Bacillus sp. FSL W8-0183. Next base: position 337,789 of record NZ_JBBOVY010000001.1, read on the forward strand.
AAGAACCATTTACAATGGTTGCTGGTGATGGCACTGTCACGATTCCAAAAGGGAGTTATACGACCGCTTATTATTGGACGGACCGGCCTTACAATGTCTATTTTTGGCGAGATGATCAAGGCAATGAACTTGGCTCTTATGTGAATATCGTCAGACATACATGGTTTGAAGAACGGACGGTTGTTTTTGAAGATTTATTGATTGATCTACTCGTTCTTCCGAATGGTGATTTCTTTGTTTTGGATGAAGATGAACTGCCGGAGAGTTTAGCTTCCTTTGAACACGGCTCGGTTCATCAAGCACTCCGTGATGTCATCCATTCGTTAGCGCACATCCTCGATCAAGTGAGGCTGGATGCGAAAGGGAAATATCATCACACCCTGTTTCAGAAGATGTTGAAATAGAAAAAACGATTCCTTGCTGAAAGGAATCGTTTTTCTATCAAACCTTGATCCGGTTTAGTCGTTTTTGTAAAGCATTTTTCGTTTTAGATGCTTTTAGTTGTTTGACCGCACTTTGAGCGGTTGCTTTTGTTTTCTTTGTTCGTTTGGCTTCGGCTTTTTTGACTTTTTGTTTGGCATCTGTCACTTTCTTTTGATAGGCGACTTGTTTTTTGACTTTGTCGAGCCGGTTTTGCAGGCTTGTTTTTTCTTTGCCTTTGGATAGCTTTTTAATAGCCGTTTGGGCACTTTTAATCGAGCCTTGGGTTTTACTTTTTTCAGCTGATTTGACCTTCGCTCGTGCGTCACGAATATCAATGGCTGTTTGGACTTTTTTGACTCGGTCAGTGAGTGCGGTTTTTTGCTTGCTGGCAGTGAGTCTGCCAATTTTCGTTTTGGCTTGATCAACATCTGTCTGTTTTTTAGATGTTTCGGCTGTCTTGACTGCGCTTGTCGCAGCCTTTAAAAAGGTTGACTGCGGCACATATTGCACGCGGCCATAGCCGAATTGTGGATCTTTTCCTTTTGCGCCAAGATCCACTGTATAGCTGCGCAATAAAGTGCGGAGCTGAACATTTGTTTTCTTAGGATGTAGCTGTTTTAACAGCGCCAGCATCCCTGTGACATGCGGTGCCGCTTGTGATGTACCCGTTGCATACCAATATTCATTTTTCAAATAGGTACTGATGACGTTCTCGCCGGGAGCGGAAAATTCAATTCCTTTCCCCGTATTAGAGATGGAGGCGAGTTTGTCTTTGTCAGTCGTTGCGGAAACAGCAATGACGCTATTGTATGCGGCAGGATAACTAATCCCATTCTTCTTTCCATCATTTCCACTTGCAGCAACGACCAGCAGTCCTTTTTTGTATGCTTCATCAACTGCTGAACGTAAAATCGGAATGTTATCTTCAAAACCTAGACTTAGGTTGATGATGTCCATCTTATTGCTAATTGCCCAATCAATGCCTCGGAGCAGACTGTATAAGTCGCCTTCTCCTTTTTTATCTAATACTTTTACAGCATACAGCTTCACACCAGAAGCGACACCGACCGTACCGTAATCATTATTAAGCGCCCCAATTGTACCGGCGACATGTGTTCCATGTCCTTCATCATCTTTGTAAGAAGACGTGTAATTGACGAATGATTTACCGCCGGCTACCTTTAAATCTTCATGTGGGAAAATACCAGTATCGAGAACGGCTACTTTCACATTTTTCCCTGTCACGCCTTCTTTGATTGCTTGCTTTACATTGAGCTTCTGCAAGTTATAAGATTTTTGTACCAAAGCATCCTGACCAGTAGCAGCAGCCGTTTTTTTCACGGTAGAAGAAGCGAGTTTGACCCTAACGTTTTTTGAAACATAAGCGATGTTCGGATCTTTTTTAAGTGAGGTGACAGCTTGCTCATCTGCTGTCACTGCTACAGCTGGAAGATGTATGTATTGAGCGTTCACTTTTTCACTTTCTTGAATAGCCGTCTGTTTTCCTTTTTGATTTTTATAGACGATGATGACATCTGTTTCTTTTGGTGGTGCAGCTGCCTGCGAATGGAAGGGCAAAGCAGTTGTCAAAGCAAGAAGAAACGCGATGACCACGACGATTTTCTTTTTCAAGGCAATGGCTCCTTGCATATGAGGTGACCTCCGTCTTTTTTTCTTTATTATATCGGAGAAATAAGATAGATGGTTAGAAGAATCATAGTCTAGAAAGAAAGTTTTTTTCACACGTATCCCGAAATTGAATTTCATAGAATTCTAGTAGACAATAGAGAGATCATAATATGAGAAAGAAGGACATGCCGATGAATGTAAAAGAGTATATGACGTATGATGCGACAGGACTGGCGTCACTTGTGCAGAAAAAGCAGGTCACGCCCGAAGAGCTTGTACAAGCTGCATTTACTAGATTGGAAGAATTGAATCCAGTACTAAATGCGGTGATTCATACTAGACGAGATCAAGTGTTCAAAGACATGAAGTCACTAGATGCGGATCAGCCGTTTGCTGGTGTTCCGTTTGTGTTGAAAAATATATCGCAGGGGTTGGAGCATGAACCTTTGACCGCGGGTGCTTTGCTGTTAAAGGATGTAAAGGCGCAAACAGATTCCCACTTTGTCCGTCGATTGAAGCAGGCTGGGCTCCTCATGATCGGTCATACGAACACACCTGAATTCGGATTGAGAAATGTGACAGAACCCTTTTTATATGGTCCGACGAGAAACCCTTGGAATGCTGACTATTCTCCGGGCGGTTCAAGCGGCGGGACGGCAGCAGCTGTGGCAAGCGGCATCGTACCTGCGGGTGGAGCGAGTGATGGCGGAGGGTCTATTCGGATTCCGGCATCCTTTACTGGTTTATTTGGACTCAAGCCAACAAGGGGGAGAACACCGGTCGGCCCGGGTGCAGGAAGGCAGTGGCAAGGAGCTTCCATTGACTTTACGCTCACAAAAACAGTTCGAGACAGTGCAGCCCTGCTTGATTTGCTTCAAGTCATTCAGCCAGAGGCTGCGTTCCAAACGCCATTATATGACGGCAGCTATCAGGAGGATTTGGTGAAACGAACCTCTTCTATGCGAATTGCTTACAGTGTAGACTCTCCAGTAGGCACGAAGGTGAGTGAGGAAGCAAAGCAGGCAGTCTTGAACACTGTGAAATGGCTGAGTGAACAAGGGCATCAAATAGAAGAAGTGAAGCCGGACATTGATGGTGTCCATCTGATGCAGCAATATTACGTCATGAACAGCGGTGAAATGTCTGCCTTATTTACCTCTCTGGCTCGTTCATTCGGGCGTCCGGTGAAGCCGGAGGAGACAGATATTGTGGCATGGGTACTGGCGGAAGCAGGAAAAAATGTGACGGCGGCTGCTTATACAGAAAGTCTTGATGCATGGGATATGGCCGCTGCAAAAATGGCCGCATTTCATCAAACCTACGATCTATATGTGACCCCAGCTACTGCCTATTCGGCTCCAAAGGTTGGCGAGCTGATGCATAACGATCAAGAAATTGATGCATTGTTACGTGTGTCATCCCTTTCAATGCAAGCACAGCAGGATCTGATTTATGAAATGTTCCTCAAGAGTTTGACCTACACACCATTTACACAGCTGGCTAACCTAACCGGCCAGCCATCTATGAGTGTGCCAGTTCATCTCACAGAAGCAGGCATGCCTTTAGGCGTACAGGTGACAGCACCAAAAGGAAAAGAGGACTGGCTGCTCAGACTGGCGTCAGAAATAGAATCATCCTCATTATGGAAAGGAACGCATCCATTACTGAATCAATAACAATGGCATCGACGTTGGTCTATGGAGGAAAGGAGTGTCACACGTGAGTACGAAGGACAAAATCATTCAAACGGCCGCACTTCTTTTACGTAAACAGGGGTATCATGCGACAGGGTTGAATCAAATCATTAGAGAGAGCGGCACGCCGAAAGGATCTCTTTATTATTACTTTCCAAATGGAAAAGAAGAGCTAGCCATAGCAGCCGTTGAATATATTAGTCAAAGGGTCATCGATCAAATTGAAGAAAGTTTTGCCTATTCTGATGACCCATATGTCGCCGTCGATCATTTTATGACAAATATCATTCGGGGTTTTATGGAGCAAGAAAGTGAAAGAGGGATACCGATTGTCTTACTGGCGGCAGAGTCAAAACCTGAACATACAAAACTTCATGCTGCATGTAAACAAGAAATGATTCGCTGGCAAGAGCTTGTCAAAGAAAAGTTGATGAATAGCGGATATGATGAAACAAAAGCGGATGAGCGGGCATCTCTCCTTCATTCAATGGTCATCGGCGGATTATCAATGACTACTGCATTAAAGCAAACGACACCTTTAGAGCACGTAAAATGTTACCTTAGACACTTATTTATGCGAGAAGAGTAAAATCTCTCGCATATTGCCTATCTATTATATCAATTGGTCTATATAATAAAGATAGTCAATTAGTCATGAGGAGTGATGGGATGTCGGAGCAACCACAATCGATCAAGCAATCCGAAGATACCTCTTTTTATACCGTGTCAGGTTCGGGGGAGCTGTATGGTTTGGAAAATCAGCTTGTACATGTGCTGGCAGAAGCAAATCAAACAAATCAACTGTTTGAGCTTGTCTTAATCACAGGTGGGAAAGGTGCTTACTTTCCGCTGCATTGTCATGAGACGCTATTTGAAACCATCTTTGTGCTGGAAGGGAAGCTGGAAGTGATACTGGACGGTAAAAAGTATATGATGACGGCCTGTGATTATATTCATATTCCGCCCAAAACAATTCATGGCTATAGAATGCATAGTCACAAAACAAGGTTTATTTCTTATACACTGGGCGGGCAAATGACAGATGTCTATCTGCAAATCGGAAAGAGGCTGTTGCAGAATGAATGGCCGATGACTGATCACCCATTTGATGCAGACAGCTTTCATCAGGCTGAAAAAGAAAGCGATATCATGTTGATGCACGGCATTAGGGAGCTATCCAATACAACCAAGCCAGCTGTTTTGTTTCATAGTCAGCTCCCGCGCGCAGTGCAGCCATATGTGCTGGAGGCTGGTGAAGGAAAGCAATACATGGTCGGAGGTCAGCTTCATGAGCTGATTGCGACAACAGAAACAACAGGAGGCGGATTCAGTTATTTTGTGATTGAAGGGACAAAGGGAAAAGGCTTACGTCCGCATTATCATGAAGTGCATACAGAAGCACTTTATTGTGTTGAAGGCAGAATGAATCTTCAGTTAAACGGAGAAAATATTTGCTTGATGCCGGGGGATTTTGCTTATATTCCTCCGAATACCGTTCACTCGTATGAATTAGTGTCTCATTCAAATAAATTTTTGGTTTTGCTGCTGCCTGGCTATATTGAGCAAGTGTTTGAACAATTTGAAGAAGCACAAAGTCCAGGTATGTGCCCTTATTTTATACAGGAAGGGAACATGATGGAGGGTGGGGAGACCTCTGCTCAGTATGATTTGGTGTTTGTCGAAGAAAAATAGCTGTGTAACGCGTTACACATATTGAAGTAAACAACCTGCTGAATCAATCGGCGGGTTATTTTGTTTTCCCTTATGGAACAGCATCCATATTCATATGCATGAACCATCCATTCAAGGTGAAGCTATAGAAATGATGACTTGAACTAAAGGAGGAAATGCAGATGAGAGCTGTCACCTATCAAGGGAAAAGCCGCATTGCGGTAAAGGAAGTAGCTGCACCATCTATACAAGATCGTGAAGATGTCATCGTTCGGATAACATCTACAGCAATTTGTGGGTCAGATTTACATTTATATCAAGGGAATTTCCCGCTTCCTATTGGCTATGTGATTGGGCATGAACCGATGGGGGTGGTAGAGGAAGTCGGGCCGGATGTCACTGCGGTGAAAAAGGGAGATCGTGTCGTCATTCCATTTACCGTGGCGTGTGGTCAATGCCAGTATTGCCATCACCATTTAGAAAGTCAATGCGATCACTCAAATCCCCATTATGATTCAGGCGGACTTTTTGGATACAGTGAGAAATATGGGAATTACCCCGGAGGACAGGCTGAATATTTACGTGTGCCCTTTGGAAACTATACACCATTTAAGGTGCCGGATGATTGTGAGTTAGAGGATGAACAATTGCTGTTTTTATCAGATGTTCTGCCAACTGCTTATTGGAGTGTAGAACACGCAGGTGTAAAAAAGGGGGATACGGTCATTGTGCTAGGATGTGGACCTGTTGGGTTAATGGCACAGCAATTTGCTTGGCAAAAGGGCGCAGAGCGGGTCATTGCTGTTGATTACATAGACTATCGCCTTCACCATGCAAAACGAATGAGCGGCGTAGAAGTATTTGATTTTACAGAAGACCCTGACATGGGAGAAACCCTAAAAGAGCTCACAAAAGGTGGGGCGGATGTTGTCATTGATTGTGTGGGGATGGATGGGAAAAAGTCACCGCTTGAAAAGATTGAACAGAAGCTCAAGCTGCAAGGCGGAACGATAGGGCCCATTCAAATTGCCACAAAAGCCGTGAGGAAATGCGGGACTGTTCAGCTGACGGGTGTGTATGGAGGTCTTTACAATATGTTCCCATTGGGTGCTTTTTTCGCAAGAAACGTCACGCTGAAAATGGGACAGGCGCCAGCGAGAGGGTACATGTCAAAGCTTTATCAAAAAGTGACAACCGGGGAAATTGATCCTAGAGCGATCATCACACATCAATTGCCGCTAGATGACGCAGCTCATGCGTATCACATATTCAATGAAAAACAAGATGATTGTATAAAAGTCATCTTAAAGCCATAAAAAGAAGGCTTAGGATATTTCCTAAGCCTTTAATGTATACTCGTCCATCATTTTTTCGATTAATTCAAAAAATGTTTTTTTATCTTCTTCTGATAGGTGATTGAACAGTTGATTGACAAGCAGCTGACGATTGTCGATCATTTGTCTGGCGATTTGTTCACCTGATTCAGAGAGTGTAATCCATACCGTACGGCGGTCATTGTTATTTCTAGAGCGGATAATCAGCCCTTCATCTTCTAAGTGATTGAGAGCGGTTGTTGTTGCGGAGGGAGATAATGAAACTTCCTGCAGAATATTTTTCACAGTACATGATTGATGGCGGTAGATGATGCGTAAAATAAACCCTTTTACATTCGTGACGTTTTTCGGGATATTCTCTTCATCTATTCGTTTCGTCGCCTTTAAATACTTTGTCAGTGCATGGTCTAACAAACTTGCCTCTAGCTCGAAATGTTGCATTCTCCATACCTCTTTTCCTATTGCATTCGCATTTTCCGATCAATTACTAGGTCTATCTTATCATAATAAGCATCATCATTTAAACCAAAATGGAAGACGGCTATAAAATTACCTATATTATCAATTAATAAAAGGAACAATTCCAAAATGAAATGATTTTACTTTCACCTCTTTTTATTTTAGAATGTGAATGAGATAAAATCTGCCAATCCAATTCTCTGGAAATTGGCTATTGGACATCAAACGTTTGGAGATGAAGATATTGAATACTTTACAGGCATTACTAAACGACAGAATGGAACGCTCTTCACAAATTGAAGCGGTAACTGGCGGAGGTGTGTCTTATACATTTGAAGAATATGCAAAACGCATTGATCAGCTGGCACATTACTTACACCGTAAAGGAATTCGAAAAGGTGACCGGGTGTGCTTTATTTGTCAAAACCATCATCACTTTTCTACGATTATGCTGGCAGCCATTAAAGCAGGTGCAGTCGCCGTACCGCTTAGCTGGCAGCTTACCTCTTTTGAGCTAGAAGGTATCTTGAAAAAAGCAGAGCCAAAGGCTTTATTTTTTGACCGTGAATTCCGTGACATCATTGCGGCAGTGAATGTGTCTTTAGAAGATTGTCTCATGGTGGAATCTGGTGTCAATGCGAAAACAACACAGTTGTTTGAAGACATATTGGCGTCTAATGATGGAAGTGATCTTGCTGAAGAGGTATCAGAAGAAGATTTGGCCATGATTTTATTCACCTCAGGTACAACAGGCAATCCAAAAGGCTGTATGGTCGGACATGGACGAATCTATCAATTTTTAACACGACGTGGGAATCGAGGATTTGATCTGAAAGGAAAACGGTACTTGGCAAGTCATCCGCTGTATCATATGAGTTCTATTAATCACTTGATTGCAGCTGCAATTGAAGGGTATACGTTAGTCTTCTTACATGATGCAACACCGAAACGCATTTTAGAAACGATTGAGAAAGAAAGAATTACGTTTATGATGGCTTTCCCATCAGCTTATACGTACATGCTAGAAGAAATGAAGCGCGGTTCGTACGATCTCTCATCTTTTGAAATTGCGATTTCTGGTGGTACGAAGGTACCGGTACGCTTAATTAAAGATTACAAAGAAGTAGGCATTCAGATGATGCATGGCTATGGAAGTACAGAAGCGTGGGTTGTGAGTGCGTGGCATCCAGCGATGGGCGAGGATAAGATGGGCTCTGCTGGTAAAGTGGATCCGGATGTAGAAGTCAAAATCGTGCATCCTGAGACAGAAGAGGCGCTCCCAGCTGGAGAAATTGGCGAGGTCGTCATGAGAAGCCCATTTTATTTCTTAGGCTACTATCATCAACCTGAAGCGACAGAGAAAGTGCTCAAAGATGGCTGGTTCCATATGGGGGATGCAGGCTATCTGGATGAAGACGGTTTTCTTTACATCACAGGGAGATACAAAGATGTGATTCTATACGGTGGGGATAATATTTATCCTGACCAAGTGGAAGAGGTCATTGATCAAATTCCAGGTGTAATTGAATCTGCTGTCATTGGGGTACCAGATGACTTATATGGTGAAGTACCAAGTGCGTATATCGTAAAAGACGAATCTGTCGATTTCTGCGAAGAAGATGTGGTGAATTACTGCAAGGAACGTTTAGCAGATTACAAAGTGCCATCCATTCATTTCACGCAGGATCTGCCAAAAAATAAACTTGGTAAAATCATGAAGAAAGATTTACGTGAATTGGTTGTGAATGCGTAGGACCTATTCTGCTATAATGAAATTTGAATGATTTTTTTGTTTTTCTAACGTTTTGGAGGGAAAGGGTTTGCGACATATACTTCGTAAGAAACACATTCACGATTTGTTAGAACAGAGCAGACAGCAAAAGGTAAAGAAAACACTGGGCGGGCTCGATCTCACGCTCCTTGGCATAGGGGCTGTGATTGGGACGGGGGTCATGGTGTTAACCGGAATTACAGCAGCTAAGGATGCAGGACCGGCTGTTATTTTCTCCTTTGCGATCGCAGCGATTGTGTGCAGTTTAGCAGCACTTTGTTATGCAGAAATGGCTTCCGCGCTGCCTGTGTTCGGCAGTGCGTACATTTATTCATATACCACAATGGGTGAACTCGTAGGTCATCTCATGGGATGGACGTTATTATCTGTTTATATGCTGACTGCTTCAGCTGTAGCGAGTGGCTGGTCGAGTTATTTTAACAGCCTGCTGGAGGGGTTTGGAATCTCAATTCCACATCAATTTTTAGCTGGTCCAGAACAAGGCGGATATATGAATTTGCCAGCAATTATCATTGCTTTACTCATTGCGTGGATCCTATCTAGAGGAACGAAAGAAAGTAAAAAATTCAATAATATCATGGTGTTTGTGAAACTTGGCATTATTGTTCTTTTCATTGTAGTAGGTGGTTTTTATGTAGAGCCAGCCAATTGGCAGCCGTTCATGCCGTTTGGTACGGAAGGGATTATTGCTGGAGCCGCTGCTGTGTTTTTTGCCTTTTTAGGATTCGATGCCATTTCAGCTTCTGCAGAAGAGGTGAAAAATCCACAGCGGAACCTGCCAATTGGCATTATTGGTTCATTGCTCATTTGTACGATCATTTATATTGTCGTTTGTTTGGTGATGACAGGCATGGTGCACTATACGAAGTTGAATGTGACAGAGGCAATGTCTTATGTATTGCAAAGTGTCCATCAACATAGCGTGGCTGGTATTATTTCTGTCGGTGCTGTGATTGGATTGATGGCTGTGATTTTCGCCAATAATTATGCGGCAACTCGAATTGCTTTTGCGATGGGGCGGGACGGGCTCTTGCCTAAAGTGTTTTCAAAAACAAACAAAAGTGATACACCGGTTGCCAGTATATGGGTGATTGGCGGGATGACAGCTGTTATTTCAGGGTTTATTGATTTGAAGGATCTGTCCAACCTAGCCAATATTGGTGCATTATTAACGTTTGCGATGGTGAGTTTATCCGTACTCATTTTGAGAAAGACACATAAACAGCTGGAAAGGGGATTCCGGGTTCCGTTTGTACCGGTTTTGCCAATTATCTCGATGGGCTGTTGTGTGTTTCTGATGCTCAATTTACCAGGCCGGACATGGCTGTACTTCGGGGTTTGGCTGATTATCGGTGTCGTCATGTACGCAGCGTATTCTAACAAACACAGTGAATTAGCGAAATCTGCTTGAGAAAAAGGTGCAAATCCGTTGACGATTTGTGCCTTTTTTCATACGATTTGGGATAAGCTATATAAGAGATAATGAACGGAACAAGAGGAGGATGAGGGAAATGATCAGCGTTAGTCCTTATATTGTTGTAGAAGACGTCAAAGAATCTCTTCAATATTATCAAGGAATTTTTGGCGGAGATATTCGTATCTTAAATGAACATCAAGACCGTGTATTGCATGCTGAGCTGCACCTTGGAGAATCACTGCTCCACTTTTCAGATACATTTGGCCGCACACCAAAACCAGAGAATCTTCGATTGATCATGCAGTTTGACAATGAGGAAGAGTTAAAGGCTGTATACGAGGCGCTTGAAGCTGACGGAGATGTCCTTGTGGAATTACAGGATACGTTTTTTGGCGCACTTCATGGACAAGTACAAGATCGGAAGAATGGTCTGATATGGGTGCTGAATTATATGAAATAAAGACGTTTTGCGTGAGACAAACCCTCGCATTCGTTGTCAGTAATCTGAGACCTTCACCCTTGTGAAGGTTTTTTTGTGAGTGTTTTTATTTTCTGAAAAATGGAAAATATGCTATGTTGGAAGAATGATAAGACATGGGGAAAGGGTGGAAAAGGAATGGATCAAGTTGAGTTTCAATATATTCAAACAAACGGCATAAAACTCCATACGGCAATGGCTGGTCCTGAAGATGGCCCACTGCTGGTTCTGCTGCATGGATTTCCTGAGTTTTGGTATGGTTGGAAAAATCAAATCCTCCCCCTGGCTGAGGCGGGGTATCGTGTCGTTGTTCCTGATCAAAGGGGATACCACCTGAGTGACAAACCGGAAGGAGTCGAATCATACGTCTTAGACAAATTAAGAGATGATATCGTGGGATTAATTAAGGCGCTGAGCCCAAATCAAAAGGCTATTGTCGGCGGACATGATTGGGGCGGAGCGGTTGCTTGGCACCTTGCTTCAACCCGTTCTCAATATGTAGAGAAATTAATCATCGTCAACATGCCGCATCCTCGTGTGATGATGAAGGTCCTTCCGTTTTATCCGCCGCAGTGGAAGAAGAGCTCTTATATCGCGTTCTTTCAGCTTCCAAATGTACCAGAGGCAGCCCTTCAAGAAAATCACTTTCAAAGACTGGATGAAGCCATTGGACTGTCTGCTAGACCTCATTTGTTCACGAAGGAAGATGTCTCAAGCTATAAGCTGGCATGGACGCAGCCTGGAGCCATTACGTCCATGTTGAATTGGTATCGAGGTATTAAAAAAGGCGGCTTTGAAAAACCGATTTCCAAACGAATTCTCGTTCCTGTCCGCATGATCTGGGGAATGGAGGACAAATTTCTAAGCAGAAAGCTCGCAAAAGAAACGATCAAAATTTGCCCAAATGGACAGCTGATTTTTGTCGATGATGCGACTCATTGGATCAATCATGAGAAACCAGATGTCGTGAATAAGCTCATTCTCGAATTTTTAGCATAAAGAAATAAGCTCTGATCATATGACCAGAGCTTATTTGTTTTATCCGATTTGATTCTTTTTCAAGGAAACAGGTTCGTCGTCCCAGCATTCAATCTCTTCATTGTTTGGAACGGCATTTTTATAGAAAACAGGATCTTTGCCTTCTTTTTTCTGTCTCATGTAATCCTTCAGTGCTGCAAAGGCGACTTTGGACAACATGGTAATGGCAATGAGGTTGACGATGACCATGAGACCCATGAATAAGTCGGCTAGACCCCAAACGAGAGGAACAGTCGCAACAGCTCCGAAAAGAACCATGCCAATGACAGCAACACGATAGATGTTGAGCCAAATTTTATTCGCTCCCAAGAACTCAATGTTCGTTTCACCATAGTAATAATTACCAATTAACGTACTAAAAGCGAATAAGAAAATCATGATCGCCAGGAATCCAGAAGCCCAAGGCCCAATGTGCTGGCTTAATGAAGCCTGAGTTAGCTCAATTCCTTCCAGATTGGTTGTTTTATACGCATCAGAGAACAGAACAAGAAAGGCTGTACTTGTACAAATAATTAACGTATCTGTTAACACACCAAATGCTTGGATTAATCCTTGTTTGACTGGGTGGCTCGTGACAGCAGTTGCTGCTGCGTTAGGGGCACTACCCATACCGGCTTCGTTTGAGAAGAGACCGCGTTTAATCCCTTGTAACAATGCTCCACCTAATGTACCGCCGGCAAACTGTTCAAATCCGAAAGCATGCTTCACAATCGTACTGATGACACCTGGTAGTTCAGTGATATTTGTGATAATGACAAAGAAAGCAATCCCGATGTAAGCAACGGCAAGAAAAACGACAATATATTCAGATGCTTTTGCAATCGCTTTGATTCCTTTGAAAATAATGAACGCAAAAATAACAGCCATAACGATTCCGACAGTTAAACGATCTAGGCCAAAAGAGTTTTTAAAAGCGACGGTGATTGTATTTGATTGCACTGCGTTAAAGACAATCCCAAAAGAGATCGTGATCAGGATGGCAAATAAAATCCCCATCCAGCGCTTATTTAACCCTTTTTCCATGTAATAAGCAGGTCCACCGCGGAATCCTGTTTTATCTTTGACTTTATACACCTGAGCTAGTGTACTTTCAACAAAGCTTGAAGCAGAACCGATAATTGCGACGATCCACATCCAGAAGATTGCGCCAGGTCCACCGATCGCAATAGCGATGGCAATCCCTGTGATATTCCCTGTTCCTACACGTGCTGCCATACTGATGGCAAAAGCTTGGAACGGTGAGATTCCCTCTTTTTCTTTTCTTCCTTCTTTTAGAACACGCAGCATTTCTTTCAGCATTCTGACTTGCAGGAAGCGTGATCTATATGTGAAGTAGACCCCTACTCCAAGTAACAGAGCAATGATTAGATAAGTCCAAATAAAATCATTTGTAGTTGTTAAATAAGATAGCAAAGCTTTTTCGTTCATAACATCACCTCTTCGAATTCATCACTGTTCTTTTTAAAAAATACTGAGATCCCACTCTTTGGCGAGTTTCTTCAGCATCATGACACCGGTAATACTATTTCCACAATCGTCAATGGCGGGACCATAAATGCCGATACCGCAGCCTGTCTGAAATGGGAATTCTCTTCTTGCGCTTGGCGGAACGCAAGCCATGATTCCTCCAGACACACCACTTTTGGCTGGAACGCCTACGAAAGCAGCAAAATTACCAGACGCATTGTACATGCCGCATGTCAGCATCAATGCCTTTGTTAGTCTTGCGATATCTTTTGGGATGACTTGGACTTGTTTAAAGGGATGGTAGCCATCACTTGAAATAATCAGTCCAATCAAGGCGATGTCCTCTGTTGTGACCTCAATGGAACATTGCTTTAAATACACTTCTAACGTGTCCTCGACATCTGATTCTAAGTAATTGGTTTCTTTTAAATAATAAGCAAGTGCCCGGTTGCGGTGTGCAGTTGCCCATTCTGATTGATAAACCTCTTCATTAACAGAAGGACGCTTCCCTATTAAGTTTTCGATTAAATCGAAAATATATGCTAGCTTTTCTGTAGAAGTCTTTCCAGGAAGGATGGAGGATACGGTAATAGCTCCAGCATTAATCATTGGATTAAAGGGCTTCCCTGGTTTATGCATCTCAAGGCGGTAGATGGAATTAAATGCATCACCAGTTGGCTCTACATCTACCCGATCCAAGACGTACGGAACGCCTCTTCCTAAACAGGCAGCTATAAAGCTGATGACTTTTGAGATACTTTGCAGGGTAAAGGGAACGTCCCAATCACCATAACGTACAGATGATCCATCTGGGCCTATCACGCTGATACCAAGTTGAGAGGAATTTACTTTTCCGAGTGCTGGAATGTAGCCAGCGTTCTGCCCGTTTTTGTAATACGGACGTATTTCTTCTGCCCATTGATCAACAGAAGACTGGCATGCGTGTTGTGTATTATTAGAAATTGCTGTTTTCATACGATTCCTCCAATCAAAAATCAAAAAGTACCCTATTGAATTGGCGGATGACAAAAAATGCAATCAAATAGGCACGAAAACATGTTACACATCTTCAAAGAACTTGTCATGCGCTGCTTGTACCACTCCTTTACACCTAAATATATGTTCAAATGAAGGCTTTGGCGGCGAAACAACAAAAAGGGTTTTTAGTGAAAATTCAGAAAACGCTTACATATAGTTTCACTAAAATTGTTCATTCAATTTATCTTGGAAACTACACAATCTGACGAAAATCTACAGAAAAACTTACAAATAAAAATCAGTCTGCATGTAATTGTCTAAACAATTCCCATTATTGTAGACAATCTCCAAATCGTAGAATGGCTGAAAGGTCACCTTGCCTTCTCGGAGAATAGTCATAAAAAATGATTTTGAAGAGAGAAGTAGCCGTGAAAATAATTTTTTTGCTCATTGTGAAGCAAAGAGTCTCCTTGTATACTGTGGCTATGTAAACAGGGGAAGGGATGTCAGTCATTTGAGTTTAAACCAGCTTGTCAAAAAAGACGCATTTATTTTGATTTTTATGATCGTCATTGTGCCGCTTGCGGGAGAGCTGAAGTTTTATCCTGTGAATGAAACATTTCGTATTAGTTTTGGGGCACCTGCGTTTTTCTTTTGCTTATTACTTTTAAGAAAATCAAGACCATTGCTGCCAGGGTTTTTAACAGGCGCAGCCATTGTCCTATTTCGGGTAGGTTTAGATCTTATTCAGCAAAAAGCTGATCTGGCTCTGTCATTTTATCAGCAGTTTCCGAGCTTCTTTTTTTACTTTACTTATGCTTTTCTTTTCTTTGTTGTCCGTACAGGACGTTTCAAGCAACGTTCCATTTTTATTGGGCTGATCGGACTGATGATTGAACTGCTGGCTGATTTTGTTGAGCTGTTTGTACAATTTTTAGTGTTTGATACAACCATGACTTTCTCAAAGCTGAGTGATATGATCCTCATTGCATTTGCTCACAGCTTCGTGGTCATCAGCTTTTTTAATATGATGAGGCTGTATGAGGCACAATCAAGAGAGAAACAAATCATGAAGCAAAATGAGCATATGATGATGGTCATTTCAAATTTATATGAGGAAACAGTTCATTTAAAGAAAACGTTAAATCATACAGAGCACATAACGCAAGAATCCTATCGGCTCTATCGTCTGCTGAATGAACATGAGGCAGGAAAGAAAGTGAGTCAGGAGCTGCTGAAGCTTGCAGGGGAAATACATGAAGTCAAAAAGGACAATCAGCGTATTTACGCTGGGCTTTCAAAGCTGATTTCAAAGGAAAATATGCAAGATTATATGAGGGCAGAGGATCTTGTTCAAATCGTGATTCGCATTCAAGAGAAATATGCGCTATCTCTCGGGAAGAACATTTCCTTTACATCTGATATAAAAGGCATTCACTTGCATGAGTATCATGTGTTCATTTTCTTATCGCTGATTAATAATTTAATGGCAAATGCAGTTGAAGCAATCAAGGATGATGGAGCCATCTCACTCGTATTAAAAGGGAGTCATGATAAAATAGAGATTCGGGTTGAGGATGATGGACCGGGTATTCCTGAGAAATTGAGAGAGATTGTATTTGATCCTGGATATACCTCAAAATTTGATGCATATGGAACACCGTCAACTGGGATTGGCTTATCCTATGTGAGAGAGCTGGTTCAAGAGCTGGACGGTCAAATCCAGATTGAGCAGAAAGAAACGAAAGGAACAGCTTTTCAGCTTGTCCTTCCGATAAAAAATTTAATACAGAGAGGGTGAGTGTATGCGATTTTTCATTGCAGATGATGATCGTGCAATACGCTCGATTTTAGGTCAGATCATTGAGGATGAGGATCTAGGAGAGGTCGTGGATGAAGCTGATGACGGCATTGGATTAGAAGCGCATTCATTGAACCTGAAAAAAGTAGACATCCTTCTGATTGATCTTTTAATGCCAGCTAGAGACGGCATTCAAACCATACGTCATATTCACCCTGAATTCAAAGGCAAGGTCATCATGATATCTCAAGTAGAAGCAAAAGAGATGATGGCAGAAGCCTATGAACTTGGAATTGAATATTATATTCATAAACCCGTCAATCGAATTGAGATTGTCAGTGTCATTCGAAAGGTCATGGAGCGGATCAAGCTCGAAAAATCAATTTACGATATTCAAGCTTCTCTTCGGCATGTGCTGCCATTAGAGCCAGTGATTTCTCATGAGATAGGTACTGGATTAAAGCGAAGAACGATGAAAGAGGCAGGGGAATTCCTCCTATCTGAATTAGGAATTGTCGGAGAGAGTGGCTCTAAGGATTTACTAGAGATATTGATCTACTTACATGAAACGCAGACAGCCAATTCTCATGAGGTGAATTTTCCGCCATTAAAGCAGCTATTTATCAAAACGGCGGAACGAAAGCTTGGTCGTGGTGCGGCGGATGTGGAAGTGATGCGGGAAGTGAAAGCAGCAGAGCAGCGAATTAGACGAGCCATCCATCATTCCTTAAATCATTTCGCATCACTTGGGCTCACAGATTTTTCAAATCCTAAATTTGAGCACTATGCGTCGAAGTTTTTTGATTTCACTGATGTCAGCCAAAGGATGAAAGAAATGCAGAAGACTTCTTCATCTGCAGGGTCAACAGGCAGAGTCAATACGAAAAAGTTTGTGCAAATCTTTTATTTTGAAGCAAAGCAGCTATTCGAAGGGATGAGCTGAGGGAAATCTATTGGAATGATTGGAGAAAATAAACAGAGACAGAGTGCTTTTGACTATGAGCCGCCTTGCTCTTTTAGACGTCTTTGTTATTTATCTGATCATTCTGATTTTTCTTTTTTCTTGAAAATAAAACTCTCCTGTGCAATCGTTTGTTAAAATAGTGAGGTTAGACTAGAATGTCGGAGGTTTTATTTTGGGAAAAATTAAACGAAATGCGCTCTGCCCATGCGGAAGCGGAAAAAAATATAAACATTGCTGTGGTCAAAAGTCAGGCGGAGAACAAACGTCTGAGCTTGTGTTTAAAGAAGCTGTACAAGTTCAAAAGGATTTAATGAATTATGCGTTCTCTAAGCATCAGAGAGCGATCAATCAATTCATTAATGAGTTTTCTTTCCTAGCAGATATGGATAAAGAAACGCAACAAATCTCAGTCTTTCATTTGAGTGTATGGGGCATTTTCTTCCGCCCATTAACAGATAAGAAAGAGACCATCTTCCAAGAATTCCTGACAAAAAAAGCAGAAGATATTACCCGTCCTAAAACAAGACAAGTGGTTGAATCTTGGACAGACATGGAGCCATCTTTGCTTTTATTAAATGAAAAAACGGACGAGTCTCTTTACTTTGAGAATATGGTGACAGCTGAGAAGGTTGAAGTTGATGTGAAGCCGGATCAAACCGTGCTCCCTGAGAAAGGTAGTCTTGTTCTAGGTTTCCCTGTTCAGTTTGAAGAAAAAGCAGAGTTTTTCATTCAATATACGATGTTCGCGAAAGAGTTTACTGATACGCTTCTTCTTCAGGTTCGCCAGCTCGTTGAAGCACATGAGGCAAACGGAGGAGCACGTAGCACATTTATGAGAGAAGCCTTCCCTGAAGTGCTGAAGTGTATGTTTGCGAAGCAAGAAGCTGAAGAAATAGAAGCGCCTGCTCAAACAGAAGGAAGTACAGTAGGACTATCAGCAGATCGGATGGACTGGGCTAGTGACGTTCAGTTGGAAACAGCCAAGCTGATTGAAGACGGGATGAAAGAGCACGGTGACCAAAGCCTGACAGATGGCGCTTTAACAGTTTGGAAAGCTTACTGTGATCAGAAAGCACCTGTGATCCGTAAAGCGGCGTCATTTGCTGCGGGAATCGAATATTATATTCATTCACTTGCAAGCGATGCCCCGCTTTCTCAAGCACAAGTTGCTAAAAAGTATGGCATTAGTGCGTCCACTGTATCGAGCCGATTTAAAGACATTGAAAAAGCGGTGAAAGAAGAGCAAGAAACGACTGTATAACATTAGAAAAGACGCGACCCCTTTAAGGGCCAGCGTCTTTTTTGTAAAACATTATTCTGTGATGATAAAACTGCTCATATATTCTTTTGTTTTAAAGTCGTTTAAATCTATCTTCCACTGACCCTCACCGTTTCGTTTCATTTTCACTTCAAATTCAGTAGGGCTTGATGCTGGAGGAAGCTTATCGAATTCACTCGCATATAGCTTTAAACTTTTTTTGTACAACTCTTTTTTGGTGATGTTCCCTTTGTAAAATTCTTTTGAAATATCGGCTAGCTTCTCCTCTAATTCAGATGCGTCAATGCCTGTAACTTTTGCAGCAACTTCAGCTTCATCATTTTTAATAGCTTTTACACTAGTTTCTACTTTGGTTTTGTTCTTTACTGTATTTTGAATGCTCTTGTACATGTTTAGAATATCTTCATCACTGACTTCGTTACCATAGATGCTTGCACTTCTTCTAAAGTCTTTAATAAACATTTCATTATATTTATTCACAATATCAGCTTTGTTGTCACCAGTTAATTCAGGGAACTGTTTATTCTCCTCACCGAATACAATGACATCTGTGTATGCATTAAGAGCTTTTGCTGGGTTGTCTAATTTTTCGGCTGTATCAAGAATTTTTTTACCGTCAAGGTCAATTTCGATAGGATCATTATTTTTATTGATTCTATTTTCATAAACGAGCTGATATTTTTCACCTTTATCTACCAAATAGTAAAGAGATCCTGTTACAGATTTTCCTGAATTTAATGAATTTGATTTGAGTTTATCTTTACTACTATAAAAATCTAATTCTGATACTTGTGAATCACCTTGATAAAGCGTGAAATGGCTGCTTGATAATGAAAGTGGTTTATTATCTTTGTTCGTAATAGTTAAGTTGACCTTTAATACGATTTCATTATCTCGGAGAGTAGTCGATGTGTCGTCAGGTAAAGTATATTCATAGTTATTCACTTTTATGTCTACCGTATTAGAAGATTGTTTTTCGGAAGCTGTTGTTTTTCCTGAGCTTTGACAAGCTGCAGAGAAAATGACCATTAATGAAATTACGAAAAGTACACTTATTTTTTTTACCATTTGATACTCCTTTTTTTATGTATTTATCCTTCCTTTAATGTCATCAGTCTAATATTAAAGTGATGTATTAAAAGGAATAATCGGGATTTTAAGGGTTAAATATCCTGACCTTAATTTACTTCATTTATTTTATCTATTTTATTCATGGTAAGGAATAGGTTTTAATTCCTATTTTAGTAAGTTTAGTTCCGAAAACGTGTGGGTTTAGGAGGGTTTTGAGAGAAAAAGACTAGTAAAAAAGAAATAAATTTTAAATGAAAGCTATCCTTTAACAGAGACAATCGCTATGTGTCAATGGTCTGTCATCATACACACCTTCTATTTTCTCAGCGTCCACCTTCAGATTGATTTTCAGAGAGCAGAATACTTGAATGTTGAAAATGATTCATGGGAAAATAAGGATGATTAAGCAGATAAGGGAGATGAGCTTTTGAAAAAAGTAACGCTTGGACGAACTGATTTACAGGTGAATCCGATAGGGCTTGGAACAAATGCAGTAGGTGGCCATAATTTATTCCCGAATCTGAGTGAAGATGCAGGGCGGGAGCTAGTAGAAACTGCTCTTGATCATGGTGTCAATTTCTTAGATTCTGCTTTTATTTATGGGCTGGGCCGTTCAGAAGAATTGATTGGCGAGATCATTGCCAAAAGAGGCGGCAGAGACGAACTGGTTCTTGCGACAAAAGGGGCTCATAAAGAAGTAAACGGACAAATCGAACTGGACAATAGCCGTGATTTCTTAAGACAGCAGGTCGAAGACAGCCTGAAGAGGTTGCAAACCGATTATATTGATTTGTACTATATGCATTTCCCAGACGGCCGCACGCCGCTGGATGAAGTGGCCGGTACTTTAAAGGAATTGAAGGATGAGGGGAAAATCCGGGCAATTGGGGCATCAAACCTTGATTTTGAACAGCTTCAAACCTTTAATCGAGATGGATACCTAGACGTGCTTCAATCAGAGTATTCTCTGCTGAAACGTCAGGCCGAGCAAGACCTTCTCCCATACTGCGTGGAGCATGGGATTTCCTTTATCCCTTATTTTCCATTGGCGTCAGGCCTGTTGACTGGGAAGTTTACAAAGGATGCGACATTTGATGATATTCGAGCAAAGGACCCGCTTTTCCAAGGTGATGCTTTCCTTCAAAACCTCGAAAAAGTAGACAAACTGAAGGCCATTGCGCAATCAAAACATGCCGAAACAGCCCATGTAGCGCTGGCGTGGCTGTTGGCGCAGGATGGCATTGATGCCATTATTCCTGGTGCAAAACGAGCCGAGCAAGTCTTACAAAACTTGAAAACAAACGATGTTCAATTAACAAAAGAAGAAATCAACGAAATCGATCAGATCTTTTCATAATATAAAAAATAAGGTGCCAAGTAGCACCTTATTTTTTATGCCATTGTGAGAGGAATCTTGATCACGAGCCTCAGGTTTGGAGAACGATACGTAAAATCAAGCGTGCCGTCTGCCTTTTCAACAAGCTGATGAATGATATAAGTACCCATACCTTGATGATCACCGCCTTTTGTCGAGCGGCCAAACGTCTTGAACAGATGATCTAATACGTGTTTTTCCATTCCCTTAGTACTGTTTTCACAATGAATCAAAAAGAGCCCGCTCCGGATGGAAGTCGTGATCGAGATGCTTCCCTCGTTCCCAGCTTGCTTCGCTTCAATAGCGGCGTCTAATGCGTTATCAAGCAGGTTGCCAGTAAAACTCACCTGATCCGCTTTAGAAAAAGGAAGAGAAGAAAAGGGTGCTTGAAGATCTAGTGAAAGGGCAATCTCCTCTTTTTCAGCCCGTTGGAAAAAGGAATGAAGGGTGGAGGCCAAATAAGCATTTTCCCCTTTGATCCAAGGAAAATGTTTCACGTATTGCTGAATCAAATCTTTAATCTCATGCTCGTCATTCGATGCGGAAAAGGCATTTAAATGTCTAGCTGTTTCATGGTGTTTACTTCGCAGCTCAAGCAGCAAGTCATTGGTCCTCGACTCAGCATGAATCAGCTCTTGAAGCCGTCCATTTAATCGTTGCTCCGTTTGCATCACCTTGAAGGAAAGGAGATCGGCTGTCAAAATGATGAGGACAGTTAAAAGATGGCTTAGTCCATTTCCGTGCGTGAGAAAAAGTGAAATGCCTGAACAGGTGATGAGCACAAAAGCGCCTAATATCACGTAACCACTCATACCTAGCCAAAACCTTTTGTAAATGAAAAAGGTGTAAAGGCACATGATGCAAAAGGTCAGAAGCCACACCATGCTTGATGACAAAGGCAGAACAGCTTTAGCAGCAGCTTGAACTGCAAGACCGAGCCAGATGAGCGTATATATGCGAAATCCAAGATAGAAAGCGTTCACGTTCGTTCTCCTTAAAAGTAGTATTTCTTAAAGTATTCTAATTGCTGCTTCGTCATCATGGCTTTTTTATCAGTCCCTTCAAAAGACACGATAAATGAATTTTTGGCATACGCCGAAAAGTTCTTAATGTAATGAATATTGATGATAAACGAGCGGTGGGAGCGGATAAAGTCTTTCTCAGCTAAATCACCTTTTAACTCGTTGAGAGTTTGGTATGTTTGAATATCTCCTGTTGTTGTGACAATGGTCGTCGACCTGCCAGTACGTTCAACAAAGATGACATCCTTTTTTTGCAGTACATGGATATTTGATTGCTGCTTGATGAGAAGCCGTCCGTGAATGCTTTTCTCCTGCTTGGTGGACATGTAGCGCTCTAAGGATTTGGCGATTCGATCAGCTTGATAAGGCTTCATAATATAATCATGGACATTCAAATCAAAGGCATGGACAGCATACCCACTGTTTCCCGTCACAAATACAACATCCACATTCAGTGCATGGGAGTGAATAAGGTCTGCTAATTCATAGCCAGACATGCCAGGCATCTCAATGTCTGCAAACAATAGATCAATGTCGCCCTGTTTGACCTTCTCATATGCATCCTCCGCTGACTGCGTCACAAAAACGATGTCAACGGCATCCATTCTGCCGACAATGGCATGCAGCTTTTCTAAATCCACTCGGTAATCATCGACAAGACCTACTTTTATCATAAAAATCACCTATGACTCTTCTTATTATTTGTCTATTTTACCATTTGTTTTTTAAAATGGATCATTTCAAGACAGAAAAAGGACGTTTCGCGACATTTTTATGTCAGGCAGGTGGTATTTTTTCTATCATAGACGTAGATAGTCGAAAGGGGCGAACCAAATGATTACTCTCAGCGATTGTAGTTGCTGGTTTACAGATAAGAAAAAAGTCGTAAAGGCGATGAAACATATGACATTCTCCGTGAAGGAAGGAGAAGTCGTCGGCATCTTAGGAGAAAATGGTGCGGGGAAAACCACATTATTACGCGCCGTTGCGACATTATTGGAGCCTACTCATGGAACAGTCAATGTTGCAGGCTTTGATACAGTCAAAGAAGCAACTGAAGTGAAAAAGCGAATTGGGGTCTTGTTTGGCGGTGAGACGGGACTTTATGACCGTTTGACGGCTCGTGAAAACCTTGAATACTTTGGGAAATTATATGGCTTGGATCAGCATGAGATCAAAGCAAGAATTGAGGATTTAGCAAAGCGATTCGGGATGAGGCAGTACATGGATCGCAAGGTAAAAGGATTTTCAAGAGGGATGAAGCAAAAGGTGGCGATTGCCAGAACATTGATTCATGACCCTGACATTATTTTGTTTGACGAACCGACAACAGGTTTAGATATCACATCGAGTAATATTTTCAGAGAGTTTATTCATCAGTTGAAACAGCAAAATAAAACGATTCTATTTTCAAGCCACATCATGGAAGAAGTCAGCCTGCTTTGTGACAGTGTCATGATGATTCATCAAGGGGAGCTCGTGTACAAAGGAACGCTTCCAGAATTATATGCACAGGAACAAAGTGAAGACTTGAATTACATCTTTATGTCGAAGCTCGCAAGGGGGAATGCATAATGTGGAAAACCGTCTTTTTAAAAGAAATGACAGATTCGCTCAGAGACAGGAAAACGTTGCTCTTAACAGTGTTGATCCCTCTTTTGACGATGCTCGGACTCGTGTTTTTCTACGAAAGCATGATCGCTGATCCAGGCGATAAAACGTATACAGTCGCAATCAATGAAAAGCTTCCGTCCGATATGAATGACATGATCAAAGAAGTGAAAAACCTGAAACTTGAAACATTTGATGACCCGCAGCAAGCCGTTAAAGACGGTGAGGCAAATGCTTATCTAGAAATGCCAAAAGATGCAGGCGATATGCTTCAGCATCAAACATCGTTTGCCATTAAAGTCCATGGGTATCCAACAGATGATGATTCAGTGATTGCGGTTCAAATGCTGCAATCGTTGCTGGAGCAATATCAAAATCAAGTCGTAGAAAAGCGTTTGGCACAGGATCAGATCAAATCGTCAGTGATTCATCCGTTTGAGGTACAATCGGTTGATGTGCAAGAAGGAGAGGACGGGGATGGAGAAAACGGGGTGACCACCATGCTGCTGTCGATTCTTCTTCCAATGATTTTAGTGACGTCTGTGATCTCAGGTGCTTTGCCAGCTGCGCTTGATATCGTAGCAGGTGAAAAGGATAGAAAGTCAATTGAAGCTTTATTCCTGACACCGGCCAGCAGACTTCAGCTTTTAATTGGAAAATGGCTAGCTGTTTCTATGTTTGGTATATTAAGTGGCATTGTGGCGATTAGCATGCTTCTGCTCTCTACATTGCTCTTTACAGAAAAACTGAAACAAGCGCTGAACTTCGGAGATCAAGTGTGGAGCATCATCGGCGTTATGTTTGCGGCATTAATTATTTTCTCATTCATGGTATCCATGATTGAACTGCTGCTCAGTGTCGTTTCAAGCTCAGTGAAAGAAGCACAATCGTACATGTCCATGATCATTACACTAGGTGTGATTCCGATGTTTTTCACCATGAGAGCAGGCGCTACGCAGCTAGATACGTATTACTTTGCGATCCCATTCCTTAATATTCACGCACTATGCAAGCAATTGATGTTTGGCATCGTTGACCCGATGTCGATTGCGCTGACGCTCGGCTCCTCGGCGCTGACAGTGATGATCTTGTTTGTCATCGTGAGAAGTTTGTTTATGAAAGAGAAATGGATGCTTGCGAAATAAAGAAACGCCCTCTATGATAGAGGGCGTTTTCAAGTGAATGCCGATCACCGTATGTTTTAGTCTAAGAAACCGAATTGATACAAGTTCTCTAAATAAAATTGAAAATACTCGTCATGAATATCAACTGGATATTCTTCTAACTCATTTTCAATAAGTGCACCTACAATTAAAGCATTTATATACCTATCAAGCTTTTCGCAACTAGCTCTTACGGTAAATTCTGAAACATATACTCCATCTTTACTTTCTAAAATAATATCAATTCTTCTACCTTCTTGTTCATCAAGTAATAAATGATTATAATCCCATTCTTTTACTCTTTTAGGATTTAACGGATGGAGACGATTATGAAGTACTTGTTCACGATGATCCTTTTTTTCCTCATTCGAAAACAATTGAATCAATATACTTGGATCATCAATGACAAAACATTTATATATCTTAGTATATTCAAAGTGATCATCATTTACTAAATCTAAAATCTTTGTTTTTGAAAATTCTCTAGCTTTAAATTTAGACGTTATCATCTCAACGACTAGTTCTTTAGTAAAAGTCAATTGATCTTTTTTATATAAATACTGTTTATATAGCTTTTCGTAATGATACATGATTCACCTCTATTTACTATTTAACAGGACCTCCGTAATAAGCATGAGCTTTTGGAGTCCTTTTATAGGGATGCCAGTGATAATAATACCCTTTTTGGGGCTTGTTTTTGATTTATCTATTTCTTTAAATGGTTTACCTTTTGTATTAGCTCCAGCTGCAACACTTCTTGTCTGTCGCTAACCAGATGATAAATTATAACAAAAAACCCCCGGGAACCGGGGGTTTTTCTTTAGTTCTTGATGAACTTTTCAACCAATGAGCTTGTTTTGTAGTCGTTCAAATCAAGTTTCCATTGGTCGATATCGTTTTTCTTCATGTTCACTTCTACTGTTTCTTCAGAAGATGATGGTCCTAATTTTTTAAATTCATCTGGATAGATAGAAAGTAGATATTTCTGTGCATCATCATAAGATGCTGTACGGTTTTTGCTGTAGAATTCAGTTGCTTTTTCTTTTAAACGATCGACAAGCGGGCTTGCATCAATTGGTGTAAGTGTCACAGTCACGACAGCTTTATCACCGCTGATTGATTTTGTTTTCGTTGATACTTTTGATTTTTCAGCTAATGTTTCTTTCACAGCTTTTAGAAGCTTATCAAGGTTTTCGTCTTTTGCTGAGCTAGATGAAATACCAGAAGAAGAAATGTAGCCTTGTTTGAATGATTTATCAAATTCGTTTACGACAGTTGATTTGTTATCACCTGTTAGTTTTTCGAAATCGTCATTTTTCTTACCAAAGATCATGACATCAATATAAGAAGAAAGGGCTTTTGCAGACGCTTGAAGTGTATCTGCCTTTTTCATCAAGTCTTTTCCTTTAATATCGAATTCTAGTGTTTTGTCATCTTTTTTCGATCCAGTACCAGGCTCTGTGTAGACAAGTTGATAGTCTTTTTCTTTATCAACTACATAGAAAAGACCACCTTTTGATACTTTACCTGCATTTATAGAGCTTGAAGATAATACTTCGTTGTAGTCATCAGGAGAGATGGTAGACACCTGAGCGTCATCTTGGTAAAGCGTAAAGTTGCTTTTATCCACATTCAATGGTTCTTTGCTGATGTTTTTTACAGATACATTCACTTTTAGGACATACTGATCATCCTGAACAGATGTATCGTATTGAGGTGGTAAAGTGTACTCAGCACTTTCTACTTTTACTTCAGCTGCATCAAGGGATTTTTTTGTATCGCTTTCTTTCGCAGCAGTTTTGTCTTTTCCACCACTACAAGCAGCAGCGACAACAGTTACACACAAAATCAGAAGAAACAGGGATAATTTCTTTTTAAACATGAGATGTTTTCCTCCTCGGGTTTTATGGTGAATTTCATTGGAAAGCTTTAGTTCATATCGTTCTTTTTGCACAAAAAGAAAAATACTGTATGTTTTTTACTGTAGAATGAAGCGAAAGTACTGTCAATACCTCAGTGCGTTCGAAAGGTTCATCCACTTCAAGTAGTAAAAATGACACTATGTTGAGAGGAGAAATGTGTATTTTATTGTTTGAAATCTCCTGTAAAAACTCAACATTTTATATTTTAAGGTTTTGAGTCGGATTATTGAATAGGTTCAAATGACTGTTTTTGAAGAAGATGTAGCAAATAGAAGGATTTTTATGACTTGTAAATGAGTCGTTAGTAATGAATATTTTTTCCTGTGATGTGTATGATCACTAATCACTAGGTTTGTGTGTTGTTGACAGAGAGACACTTGTCCAGCGAAATGTTGAGGTATTTAGACAGGCTCTCGACACGGAATGTGTCTTTTCCCTTCAAAATGGCAGTCATCTACACAGAAACCCTACATAAAATAAAAGAGAAATGAATGGGAGGTGGATGTATGGCAGTGGTAAGAGCGACAAGCTCTGATATTGATTTAATGGCCAGACTGCTGAGAGCCGAAGCGGAAGGTGAAGGGAAACAAGGGATGCTGCTTGTAGGAAATGTAGGCATCAATCGTTTGCGTGCCAACTGTTCTGACTTTAAAGGGCTGCGTACGATTCCACAAATGATTTATCAGGAGCATGCGTTTGAGGCAGTCACGCATGGCTATTTTTATCAGCGAGCACGAGAAAGTGAAAAGACACTTGCACGGAGGAACATTAATGGTGAACGATTTTGGCCTGCGAAATTCAGTCTTTGGTATTTCAAACCGCCTGGAAATTGTCCATCCACTTGGTACAATCAGCCGTTTGTGGCAAGGTATAAGTCACATTGCTTTTACCAGCCCACAGCTGAAACTTGCGAGAATGTTTATAACACCTTTTAGCTTGATGAACAGCACA
This sequence comes from Bacillus sp. FSL W8-0183, assembly GCF_038006825.1. NCBI lineage: Bacteria > Bacillati > Bacillota > Bacilli > Caryophanales > Bacillaceae > Bacillus > Bacillus sp. FSL W8-0183. The sequence continues at coordinate 365,328 of NZ_JBBOVY010000001.1, forward strand.
ATCCTTTGTATTCAAGAGGATTGTGTTTTTCTTTTTTTCAAAATGGGTAACCATTGTGTATCAACAAGATGAAGCACGTGATTGGAGGAAATGAAGATGTATCAAGATTTAAAAGGGAAAACAGCCATTGTGACAGGTTCTTCTAAAGGGATTGGACAAGCCATCGCCTTGAGGTTTGGACAAGAACAAATGAACGTGATTGTGAATTATAAAGGTGATGAAGAGGGTGCTGAAGAAACAGTACAAGCCATCCAGCAGCATGGAGGTAGGGCGGTGAAAGTACACGCAGATGTCTCCAAAGAGGAAGGGATTCAGGCGTTAATGGATGCCGCGCTGGAGAATTTTAACGCACTAGATGTGTTCGTCAATAATTCGGGATTTAATGGTGAAGAAGCAATGCCGCATGAAATGACGTTGGAACAATGGCAAAAGGTCATTGATGTGAATATCACAGGCTCATTTTTAGGAGCAAAGGCAGCAATCGCCTATATGATGGAGCATGATGTGAAAGGATCAATCTTGAATATATCCAGTGTCCATCAAGAGATCCCGCGTCCGTTCAATGTTCATTACTCTACTTCTAAAGGAGGAATGAATATGATGACGAAGACGCTGGCTCTTGATTATGCTGAAGCGGGTATTCGTGTCAATGCGATTGCACCAGGTACAATGGCAACGGAATCAAATGACGACCTTCAAGATGAACAGAAAAAACAAAAGCAGCTTGAGAAAATTCCAATGAGAACGTTTGGCGATCCGAAGGAGATTGGATCCGCCGCTGCATTTCTCGTATCGAAAGAAGCGGCCTATATAACGGGTACTACATTATTTGTTGATGGAGGAATGACGCTTTATCCTTCTCAATTAAATGATGAATAATAGAAAAACATCCGCCCCATTAGCCGGCGGATGTTTTTTCTTTGTAGCGGTGTGCTGACTTTGCTGGTTTGCCGAGCAGCATAGGATACTTGCTCAAGAAAGAGATACATGGCACCATGAGCAGCAATGTACCGATCGTATAAAAGAGCGTCCAAGAAAGCTGCGCTGTATCAGAGATATTGATGCCTAGTCCGTAATAAACAAATGCCTTCATGATATCGATACCGGCAAATTGCAGGACGAGAATCACAATGGAATGACGTCCGAGATACGTCAATATCGTGGACGTTTTCAATTTGAAGCTTAAATAAATAACAGCAGCTGAACCGAGCAGTGCACAAGCATAAAAAATGAATAGAGCCCCATAGTCATTGACCCGCATATCAATTCGTGAATTAAAGCTTTGCATATATGCAGTCAGTACAAGCAGACCTGTACATAACAGAAGGGTAGGATCTGTTTTTAATTCCACAAACCATTGTTTTGCTAAAAATCCGATTGAATAAAACACAACAGCCGTTAACGCAACGTTGGCATTCCAAGGGAGACTCTGGTTTAACAATAGCGTGGAAGCATATCCGGCTCCGCCGCAAAGGACGGTCAGTAAAATCAATACAGCTGGTTTTCCTTTTGTCAGACGATGCATTAAGAAAAACAACATTTCCACTAAAAAGAGCGTCGTTAAAAACCAGATGGCTGGGTTATGCGTCAGTCTTGCTTCATCGGCATTTGAAATGAAAATCCCTGTAAAAGGAACGAAGGGATCAATATCTGTTTGCCCCTTAAAGGCGAAAAATCGGGTCACCGTGAACCAGAAAACGTACGTAATAATGGAGAAATAGAGATAAGGTAAGAGCAAGCTTTTTGCTTTTTTCTGTATAAATGACATAGCAGGTTGTGAGGATGATCGAAACATCATACCTGATAGTAAAAAGAAGAGTGGCATATGAAAAGAGTATATAAATTGCTTGAATGAATCAGGAATGGGTACATGTGCCATAACGACGAGCAGAATGCCGATTCCTTTAGCCGCATCCACCCAGTCGAGTCGCTTATTCATGGCCAGTCATCTCCTTCCTTTCTCAGCATTGTAAACCGTTACTTCATATGTACCTCTACTATATAAAAGGTACACCTACCATGCGTTTACAGTTCGCTAACGATTAGAAGACACATTTGCGATCAGATGACAGAAGGAAGCTTTTTGACATCTTGATGTTACATTTCCCATTTTTTATAACAATGTAAAAAAGAAGCCAATGAAAGATTGGCTTCAAAATAGTTCTGCGATTCGTTCAAAGGAACGCTGTTTTTCCATTGGATCAAATGAATTGTTTAATATCATGATCTCGTCCGTTTGATAGCGGTCCATTAAGATTTGTAGCTGTTCTTTCACTGTTTGCTTTGAGCCAACAATCATTCGCTGGCGGTTTTGTAACAATTTTTTCTTTTCTTGCTCAGTGTAATGATAGTTCTCTGCTTCTTCTATAGAAGGAACGCGGCTGTCCAGCCCTTTTTCAACCCGAAGTAGCCATAAATCTGTACTGGTGGCAATGCGGCTTGCTTCCTCGTCTGTGTCTGCGCAGATCACAAAGACAGCAAACATAGACTGAGGCTGACGTGAGAAAACGGATGGAGAAAAGTGTGACCGATACGCTTCAAAAGCTTGCCGGCCTCGTGCAGGATGAATAAAATGTCCGAAAATATAGTTGATTCCAAGTGATGCCGCCTGGATGGCACTGTTTTCCCCGAGTCCAAGCAACCAGACTGGCGGATAAGAATCAACGAGCGGAGCCGCTTTCACTCCTGCATGCCGATGACCAGAAGGCAGGCTGTCAGATAAGTAAAAAAGAAGGTCCTCCAGCTGGCGGTCAAATTGAGATAGTTCTTTCTTCACGCCGTCTGTCAAAGCGAGTCTCGTCCGTTCAATTCCGCCTGGGGATTTACCAACCCCGATCTCAATCCGCCCAGGGTAAAGGGCTTCAAGCTGGCGGGTGACTTCTGCTACTTTAAAAGGGCTGTATTGCGGGAGTAAAATACCCCCAGAACCTGTGCGCAAAGTCGATGTGTGTGAAGCAATATGTGCCATTAATATTTCAGGCGCTGTACTCGCGAGTCCTTTCGTGCTGTGGTGTTCAGCAAACCAATATCGCTCATACCCCAGTGTTTCCGCAAGCTTGGCCAGCTCTGTCGTATGAACCAATGTTTCTTGTGCGGATTGGCCTTTAGGGATGGCGACTTGATCTAATATATGAAGTGATGGCATCATCAACACCCTTTCATCAATACGTTGAATTCTATCCATAAGTATAAAGAAAGTCATGAACGGAAGGAAATGAAAGGGTTTATCACAGCTATGTACATGAATTTTCTATATCAACATATGAAGTGGATGCGCGCCCTGTTTTTAAGCGAGAGGCTGTGTAACGGGAACATTCGACAATGTTTCACATGAAACACTTCTTTTACGACATGAATCATTTTTGTCATGGATCTTTCTTTAAAAAAATATCATCATATTGAAACCTCTTTTATACATAGATCGTATATACTAGTAAATAGAAAAAAGAGTAAGAGGCTCCAATGTCATTTCATGAATTTTGTCGAATTTTCATGTATGATGATTTTAATAGGGTCCATCGCTTAATAAATAGATTTTTATTATGCTGGAGGAGTGATTGATTTGGCGATTACATTAGAAAAAGGTCAACGTATTGATTTAACAAAAGGAAAAGCAGGACTAACCAATATTCTAGTTGGACTTGGCTGGGACCCTGTGTCACAAGGCGGCGGTTTTCTTGGAAAGCTGTTTGGCGGCGGAGGCGGCGCTGATATTGATTGTGACGCTTCAGTGCTGATGCTGAAAAATGATAAGTTTGTTGAAAATAAAGATTTGATTTACTTTGGTAACTTGAAAAGCAAATGCGGCAGTGTTGAGCATACAGGTGACAACCTGACAGGTGAAGGAGACGGAGATGATGAACAAGTCCTCGTCAACTTAAGCAAGGTGCCAGGCAATGTGAATAAATTGGTGTTCGTTGTGAACATTTATGATGCACTTAGAAGAAACCAACACTTTGGTATGATTCAAAATGCTTACATCCGAATTGTTGACCGTTCAAACAATCAAGAATTAGTGAAATATAATTTGAAAGATGAATATGCAGGTAAAACATCATTAATCGTTGGAGAGCTTTATCGCCACGAGAATGAGTGGAAGTTTGTAGCTGTAGGAAATGGTACAAACGATGCGAAGCTTGCCGATATTACGAGAAACTACATTTAATTAGAAGGGAGAGGTTCCTAGTGGGAATTTCTTTAGCGAAAGGTCAAAAAATTGATTTAACAAAAACGAATCCAGGTTTAACAAAAGTAGTCGTAGGTCTTGGCTGGGATGTAAACAAGTATGATGGCGGACATGACTTTGATCTAGACGCAAGCGTATTCCTTTTAGATGCAGCAGGGAAAGCAAACTCTCCATCTGATTTTGTCTTCTACAATCAAACAACTGGCGGTGGCGGAAGTATCGTACATACAGGCGATAACCGTACAGGTGAAGGAGACGGAGATGACGAGCAGGTCAATGTTGATCTTTCAACTGTACCAGCAAGTATTGAGAAAATCTCCTTCGTCATTACAATCCATGATGCAGAAGCACGCAGCCAAAACTTTGGACAGGTGTCTAACGCTTACGTCCGTATTTTAAATGCGGCATCAAATGAAGAGCTCATTCGCTATGATTTGGCAGAAGACTTTTCAATTGAAACAGCGATTATTGTAGGTGAATTATACCGTCACGGCGGAGAGTGGAAATTCTCAGCTGTTGGATCAGGCTATCAAGGCGGACTTGCCCGCATTGCAACAGACTTCGGCTTAGATATCGGGTAACGCCCGTTTTCATATTTTCAGGAGATAGGAGAGATACGAATATGGCGATTCAGCTTTCAAAAGGACAACGTGTCGATTTAACGAAAACCAACCCAGGGCTGACAAAAGTGATGATCGGACTTGGCTGGGATACGAATAAATATTCAGGCGGAGCCGAATTTGATTTGGACGCTTCGGCTTTCTTAGTAGATGCAAACAATCGTTGTCAACAAGATACAGACTTTGTGTTCTATAATAATCTGCAGCATCCAAGCGGCAGTGTCACTCATACCGGTGATAATCGTACGGGTGAGGGAGATGGAGATGACGAGCAAATTCTCGTTGATTTCTCGAAAATTCCTGCTAACATTGATCGTATCGGAATTACAGTTACGATTCATGATGCAGAGGCACGCAGCCAGAATTTTGGACAAGTCTCTAATGCATTTGTTCGTGTTGTAAATGAAGAGGGCGGGGAAGAATTGATTCGTTTTGATTTAGGCGAGGACTTCTCAATTGAAACAGCTGTCGTTGTATGCGAACTATACAGACACGGCAGCGATTGGAAGTTTAACGCAATCGGAAGCGGATTCTCTGGCGGACTTGCAGCTCTTTGTCAAAATTATGGGTTAGAAGTGTAAAGAGAAGAAACAACTTCATTCAAGAGGCGCTGCCAATGACTCATATGAGGGTATTTTCCAAAGTGAGAAAGAAACAGCGATCAAGAATAACAGCAGGCGAAAGCCTGCTGATGCTTCTACACTTATAGGAGGAAAACCAGTTGGACATTTTGAAACATATGTTGGACACGTATGCCTCGTTTTTTGATTGGCATATGTGGGCAGAGGTATTAACAAACCCTGTCTCTTGGGGGCTTATTGGGACCCTTGTCGTGCTTGAAGGTTTGTTGTCAGCGGATAACGCACTTGTATTAGCTGTTATGGTGAAACATTTACCTGAAAAGCAGCGTAAAAAGGCATTAACCTACGGATTAATTGGCGCTTATTTCTTCCGTTTTCTATTTATTGGCGTAGGGATGCTGCTTATTAAGTTTTGGTGGATTAAGGTACTAGGCGCTGCATACTTAGCTTGGCTGGTCATTAAGCACTTCTGGTTAGGTGACGGAGATGACGAAGCGAAGGAATTGAAAAAAGAAGGCTGGATGATTCGTGTATTTGGCGTCTTCTGGGCAACTGTTATTTCTGTAGAAATTATGGACCTTGCCTTCTCGGTAGACAGTATTCTTGCTGCATTCGCTGTATCTGAGGAAGTATGGATTCTTCTTTTAGGTGGAATGCTTGGAATTCTCATGATGCGTACAGTGGCACAATTATTCCTTGTGCTCATCGACCGTATACCAGAGCTTGAGAATACGGCATTTATTCTCATTGGAATTATTGCCATCAAAATGGGCTTAAGTGCTGCTCATATTGAAATCCCGCATCTTGCATTCTTTGCGATTATTATCCTAGCGTTTATCGGAACGTTTATTGTTCATAAAATCAATAAGAAGAAGCATCAAGGTGTAACAAACGAAGCTGCGGCTTCAAAAGAAGAATAGGACGATCAAAAAGGAATGGAGTTGACTAGCGGCTCCATCCTTTTTTGAATCATCAAGTCATTACAACAGGAGGTGGCACTGCATGCGATATTTTCGTTTTTTATCAGAGACGAGGCAGCACGATATTTTTTTTAAGCGGCCGGCGGCAGTTCATTCATTGACGCCAAGGCATGTACTTGCGCATGCATTAGGTGCTACTTTGTATATGCCTGCGACAAGACAGGATGTAGCAGACATGCTGCTTTCGCAGAAATATGAAGCGCTTTGCTCTGTTGTGTTTTGCTTGGAGGACGCCATTGGTGATCAGGAAGTGGACATGGCTGAACAGAATATAGTGGCACAATTGACCTGCCTTTCTGAGACAATTCATCACTCTCCAGAAATGGCTGAGCATTTGCCGCTTTTATTTATTCGGGTCCGTTCGCCCAAACAGCTGCTCAAAATGGCAGATTTGCTCGGTCCCTCTCTTCATTTACTGACTGGTTTTGTGTTTCCAAAGTGCTCTGTTCACAATGCAAAGGAATATGTGAACAGTTTGAAACAGGCTTCAGCACAAACTCAGAAAACACTATACGGAATGCCCATTTTAGAAACACCAGATTTATTAGAAAAAGAAACGAGATATCAGGTGTTGTCTGAGTTAAAGCAGATCATGCTGAATGATGAGGAATATATTTTGAATATTCGCATTGGGGCAACGGATCTGTGTGGATTATACGGCATTCGCCGTGATCGCGAGACCACCATTTATGAGATCAGAGTCATTGCTGAGTTGATCACAGATATCATCAATTATTTTGGTCGTTCTTTTGTGATATCAGGAGCTGTATGGGAGCATTTTGGACCGGCACGAAAAGAACAAAATCCATTCATCCGTGCAATTTCTAAGAGCGGTGAATCTTCCTCATCTGAACTCGATCATATGCAAGGTCTGCTCAAAGAGACAAGGCTGGATGTGGTAAACGGTATTCATGGCAAGACAGTCATCCATCCAACGCATCTCAAGCCAGTTCAAAGCATGTACGTTGTCACAAAGGAAGAGTACATGGATGCATTAAGTATTTTAGAGCATGCAGATGGTACAGTCGGCGTGATGAAGAGTACCTTCTCTAATAAAATGAACGAAACGAAGCCGCACTATCGCTGGGCGGAAAACATTTTAATGAAGTCAGACATTTACGGGGTGTTTCATGAAAATAGAAGCTATATCGACATACTCACAGAATCAGAAGCCGCATACGCTGAACATCTTGGAACATATGGAGGTGGAGCTTAACCTCAAAGGGGGTACGCTTCAGCTTGAAAAAGAACATCTTTTTGACATGGCGGCACGGGTGAACAAAAAGAGAGCCTTTTTATTTGTTAGTAAGGTGCTCGGGAAACATATGCCTGTTCACCCGTTGAAACCACTCCTCGTCTCAGGTCTTTTGGCAATGGCTTATGCAAAAGAACAAACAGGCAAGACGCCCTCGCATCAAGACGATATAGTAGAAGCACTAAAAACGAATGATCATGTTAAGTTAACTGAAGCCTATGCTGCGCTCAAAAAAGAGAAGCTTTCTGCTGTAAACGAGCCGATTGTGATCGGCTTTGCTGAAACGGCAACTGCGCTTGGTCATGGTGTGTATGACGTCATAGAAGGAGCATCTTACATTCATACGACACGTGAACAGTTGTTGGATCTTGATCCTTCACTCGTATTTGAAGAGGAACATTCTCATGCGACAGATCAGCTTTGCTACGCAGACGACGCCTTACTTCGGACGGATCGCCCGATTGTGCTAGTAGATGATGAGGTCACGACAGGTCGGACAAATATGAATATCATTCGGGATCTGCACGCAAAGCACCCTAGGTCCTCTTATACGATTCTATCCATTTTAGATTGGAGAACAGAGGAGCACGAGGAAGCGATGCTTCAGCTTCAAGAGGAGCTAGGTGTAAATATCACATCATTATCTTTATTAAAAGGGCAGATGATGTTTCGGGGGACAACGCTGGATGAGCCTGCTTATTCGTATGAAATTGCTGCGCAAGTGAAAAGACCTGAACTCTCTTTTCATTCTCTTCAATCCTTCTTTAAGCAAGTGCCATATTCACTTTCCCATGCAGTCAATCCGGCGGGGCATTCGCCGTATATCCATGAAACAGGTCGTTTCGGTTTAAGCGCAGCGGACACGGACACCATTGATCAAGCAGCTGTTGAGGCTGGGCTGAAGCTTCAGCGAGAACGAAAAGGAAAACAGACACTCTGCTTAGGGACAGGAGAATTGATGTATGTGCCGATGAGGCTTGCAACTCATATGGGCGAAGGTGTCCTTTTTCATTCGACGACAAGAAGTCCAATTCATCCGGTTGAAAAGGAAGGGTACGCTGTTCAAAACGGATTCGCATTTTTGAGTCCAGAGGATGCCCGCATTCAGCACTACGTGTACAATATCCCTAAAGATCAGTACGATGATGTCTTTTTGTTTTTTGAGAAAAAGGTGTCTCAAGAAGCTTTGATGCCGCTGATCCACTTATTTGCTGAGCGGCATGTGAAGCATGTGCATATTGTGACTTTATCAGATGAGGTGAAGGTGAATGGCTAACGTGTATACAAAGATGGGAAGCTATCCAGAGCAGGACGTAACCTTCTTACTCAAGGATTTATCGTCGATTGAGATGGAGAAAAGTACAGAAGAGCGGGAGCGCTCTATTCAAAGCGGTGCCCATTACTCAGAAATGCTGCCAATTGAATATAAGCCGACGTCATCTTATATGGACTTATTCTATCAATCTCTTGAAGAAAGTAAGCAAAAGGTAGCGGAAGCCGTAGCGGTTGTCGCAGAACAAATTGTGAAAAAGCGAGGCTTTCAAACCGTTCTGTGCAGCTTGGCACGGGCTGGGACACCAATCGGGGTGCTCATTAAACGGTATATCAGAAAGACGTATGGTCTCGATTTGCCGCATTATAGCATCTCTATTATTCGTGACCGTGGAATAGATGAAAATGCGCTACATTATATCCTCAAAGAACATCCAGGTTTTGAGATTGCCTTTATTGACGGTTGGACTGGAAAGGGTGCTATTTCCAAAGAGCTTCAAAAAGCGGTGCTTGATTTTGAACAGAAGTATGGAATTCGTCTTTCGAGTGAGTTAGCTGTGCTTGCTGATCCTGGTTATTGTACAAATGTTTACGGAACGAGAGAGGATTTCCTCATTCCAAGTGCCTGCTTGAATTCAACGGTCTCTGGCCTAGTTAGTCGAACGGTGCTAAACAACCGCTGGATCCATGCCGATGATTTCCATGGGGCCAAGTATTATGAAGAGCTCATTGATGAGGATGTCTCTAATCTGTACGTGAATACAATTGAAGAAGCATTTTCTGAACTTAAGGCAAATGTACAAGAGAAAGCAGAGACCCTGCTCGCACAAGGAACGCCTCCTGACTGGCGGGGGATGACCTCCATTGAAGCAATTGGTCAGGAGTTCCAAATTGACAATACACATTTGATTAAGCCAGGTGTCGGTGAGACGACCCGTGTGTTGCTCAGAAGAGTCCCTTGGAAAATACTCATTCAGCCTGGATCTCGGGAGAAGCTCAAGCACATTTTACTACTCGCAGAGGACAGAGGCGTGCCCGTCATTGAATATGCCAACATGTCCTACACATGCTGCGGGCTCATCCGCCCGTTGGAGCAATCGTCATGAAGAACATCGCGTTTGCCAGTGATTTAGACCGGACACTGATATACTCACATCGAATGCTGGAGCAGTATGCATACAAGGGAGCATACGAATTAATTGAGGTGCTGGACGACCGGCCGCTTTCCTATATGTCTATTGAAACGAAAGCCTCCTTACAGGCAATTCATCAAGCAGGCTGGTTTATCCCAGTGACGACAAGAACGACAGCACAATTTGAACGAATCACTCTCTTTCAGCAAGAGATCAAACCAGAGTATGCCGTCACGACAAACGGCGGCTGTATTCTTCATCATGGCAAGCCGCTTGAGGAGTGGCAGGCGATTGTAGATGAGAGACTGCAAGAGTGTATGCCAGTGATAGATATGCTGCGGGCGATCTCTGAACTTCCGGTTGCCGCTTGGGTGAAACGTACTCGAACAGCTGAGGGAAGATTTCTTTATTTAATTATGAAAGACGAGTTTCTTTCTCATATTCCGCTTGCTGAATTAAGGCTGTGGGGTGAGGAGAGAGGCTGGCAAGTTTCCCTTCAAGGCCGAAAGCTGTATTTTATTCCAAAGCCGCTCAATAAGTGGGCTGCTGTTGCTTTTCTAAAAGAAAGGCTACAACTTGAATATGTATATGGTGCGGGCGACTCCTTGTTAGATGCTGATCTCATACGTCAAGCGGATAAAGGCTTCGCTCCGAGTCATGGGGAAGTCTTAGATGTTGATCTATCGCTTGAACCGACGACAGCCTCTGGCATGGCGGCGGCAGACGAAATCGCCGCTTCTGTCGCAAAGAAGATGAACACAGCAAAAAAGCCTTCGATTCGATAGCAGAAGTAGAAGGCTGAATGATATGATAGTAGTAGCTTTCGAGAAAATATAGGAGAAAGGAAGGAGCGGCGTGAGCTATAAAGAAATCAACGTAACCCAGACACGGGCGAAACAGGAAGCCTGGAAAAACCTGCTGAAAAAGCCGCTCCCTGAACGAGACGGCTACGTCAAGGACGAGCACACCTTATCCTTGCCGCGTCTCGCCGCCCGTGTCCTTGGAACTCCGCATGATGCAACCGATTATTTTATTTATTTACATGAATTATACGAAACTGACGGCATGCATATTTTAAGTGAAACCCTCAACCGGCATATTGAGCCGGAGCACTTTCAAGCGCTCCAGCGGATTCATATGATCAATCAGGAAGAAAAGGGATTGTCCGTGAATCGATTTGTGGCTTTCTTAGACGGTGAACAGCTCATTGTCCGTCATCCAAACCTAGTGATGAACCGGCATATTCGCCTTTCGTTAATCCAGGTGTTTGAACATTTCAAGCAGCTGCATGAAGGGGGATTCCAGCATCCTGATTTCCGCCGCGTGCTGCTAGATGTAGTGAAGTTTTCAAATAATCATCTAGGACCATGGCTGAAGGAAGTCAATTTGGAAGAAAAAATGCCAGCTGTCATTTGGTATGGAGAGGCGAATAAAAGTCAGCTTTATTTTCTTTACTATGTCATGCTGATTGGCTGTGATGTGGTGCTGTTTCATCCAGAAGGCAAGGATCAATTTCGTGAATTAGATCCAGAAGAAAAGCTGACTTTTATTGATCAGTATCCAGGGACGTCAAAGCTTGAACCGTTCCCTACTGAAAAGCCTGAGAGGAAATCAACGGTGGCGTACCGTTCGACAAAAGAGCTTGAAGAGGTACTTCACACAGAAGATTCCATGCTATATAAGCCATGGCAATTCAGAGATCATACCCCTCATTCTATTACGCTAAAGACAACGTATGATGAGCTGTTTTTAATTGCAAAGGAACGGTCGTTTATCCGCCCGAATTTCAAAGCAGACCGTGACACCATACAGATTCCGAATCTTTTTGCGAAGATGATGGGGGTGACGAGAGACAAGCGAGAATATTGGGACCGTATCCATACGCTAATGGAGGGGAAAGAAACGAAAACGATTCGTCATTTCCCTTTCACACAAGAAGTGTCTTCGAATTATCAATTTCATTATCAGCATGCACTCTCTAAAGCAGGAGAGGTTGACCCTGGTTTGTTAATGAAAAGCAATGTGTGGCAGTTCTCGCATTTATATGAGGGCACGCAGCGTGCGATCGCAGAGGCCATTTCTCGAATTTGTCAGCATCCGAAGCTGTTAAAAGAAGGTCATGAGACCGAATTAGATGTGCGTATTTATTTATTCAAGCAGCTTTTGCATATGAACCAAGATGTAATTGAACTCATTCAAACCTTTGATTATGCCCAGACTGTACCGAAAGTGATTTTATACCATACGGAATATAATGGTGAGCTGACTCGTTCTGATGCGGCTGCCCTGATTTTCCTAAATGAAATGGGTGTGGATCTCTTCGTGTATCATCCCGCCGGCTATCAGTGTATAGAGCGGTATATAGACGATCAATTATTTGATACACATTGGCTTGATGAAATGGTCATGAACCAAGAGTTTAAAGAGCCGTCCATTGTGAGAAAGTTATTTCAATCCATTAAAAACCGATAAGGAGATCAAAGCTTATGACAAATACAAACGGAAATGACATCATTTCAATTGATAAAGAGGAAATCACGATTGAAAAGGCAGACGATATTCGCGTTCAGCTGCGCAATGAACCAGAAGTCCAAAACATTGCGAGACAGATTGATGCCAAAAATCAGCTGGAACTGCTTGAATACGGAAAACAGCCGGCTGTCGAAATCTCTAAGTTTTCTGACCGTATTCTCTCTATGATGCGTTCAACAAGTGTCACAGACTCAGGAACGATGCTTACACAGCTTGGAAAAATTATGGATCGTTTTGATAAAAATGATTTTGACGAGCCAAAGGGCGGTTTGTTATCAAAAATCTTTAAACGCGGTGGCAGCATGATCGAGAAGATTTTCAGCAAATATCAAACGCTCGGTGCAGAAATTGAAAAAATCAATGTGGAAATTAGTAAATACAAAGATGAAATGACCAAATCGACGGTTACGCTTGAAGAAATGTATGAGCATAACATTCAATACTATATGGAGCTTGAAAAGTATGTCGTCGCAGGGCAAATGAAGATCGAAGAATTAAAACAATTGGTTCCTTCTTATGAAGAAAAAGCGGCGGGGGGAAACCAGCTGGCACAAATGGAGCTAGATACGCTTCGTAATGGAATTCAAGCGCTTGAGGAACGTGTATATGATCTTGATATGGCACGGATGGTGGCACTTCAAACGGCACCGCAAATCCGTTTGCTGCAGCGTGGTAATACGAAATTAATCGGGAAAATTAACTCTGCCTTCATCATTACGATTCCAATTTTCAAAAATGGAATCATTCAAGCGGTAACAGCGAAGAGACAAAAGCTTGTGGCTGATTCCATGAGTGAGCTGGACAGAAGAACGAATGAAATGCTGAAACGAAATGCTGAAAATATCTCAAGTCAAAGTGTTGAGATTGCTAAATTATCAGGTCGTCCAAGCATCGACATTGAAACGATCGAATCATCCTTTAATACGATTGTACAAGGGATGAAAGAGACGAAGCAGATTGAAGAAGAAAACAAACGATTACGTGAGGACGGAACAAAACGTATGCTTGAACTTCAAGATAATATTAAGAGAGCTGCCCTAGAGTCCTAAAAAAACAGGCTGTCTGTAACGAAAGTTGCAGGCAGTTTTTTCATGAATTTGATTAAAATTTGAGAAAAAAGGTTTTTATGTGACCTTTTTCGGGTAAATCCTGTTCAGGGGCATGGTTCACCCATGAAAGAAAAAGCCCGCTACCACAAGGATTCGACTTATTTTTTAGCACAATAAGGAATTTCCAGTAAAATATTGTCTGGTGAGAGAAAATACCCCGTAAAATATGTAGTTTATGAAGCATTCTATAGGATTTACGAGTAATACGGCGTATAAACTGTAATCACCAGACCTCTATATGGAATTCATACATATTGTACGGAAATAAGCGAATTCTAAAGATTGTTCGCATCATAACGCTTATGTTACGGTTATAAAGATGCTAATTTGGAGGGAAAAAATGAATTCTGAAGAGAGAAAGATCAAAATCAAGATAAATAATGTATCTAAAATTTTCGGTAAAAATGCTAAAAAAGCATCTCAAATGCTTGAAAAAGGGAAGACAAAGAGAGAAATCCTAAAAGAGACCGGCGCAACAGTTGGTGTCAATCGAGCAAATTTTGATGTGTATGACGGCGAGATATTTGTCATCATGGGGCTATCAGGGAGCGGAAAGTCCACACTTGTGCGGCTGCTGAATAGGTTAATCGAACCAACCTCCGGCGAAATTTATATTGATGGGGATATGATAACAAATATGTCAAAGGATCAATTGCGTGAAGTCAGACGGAAAAAGATCAGCATGGTCTTCCAAAACTTCGCATTGTTCCCGCATCGTACCATTCTGGAGAATACAGAATACGGGCTTGAATTGCAAGGTGTAGAGAAGGATCAGCGCCGCTCTAAAGCGCTTGAATCTTTAAAGCTTGTTGGACTTGAAGGTTTTGAAGAGCAGTACCCAAATCAATTAAGTGGCGGTATGCAGCAGCGTGTTGGATTGGCACGTGCACTAGCTAATGATCCTGATATTTTGTTAATGGATGAAGCGTTCAGCGCACTAGATCCATTAATTCGTAAAGACATGCAGGATGAATTGCTTGAGCTTCATACGTCTGTAGGAAAAACAATTATTTTCATCACGCATGATTTAGATGAAGCGCTTCGTATTGGCGACCGCATTGTCCTCATGAAAGACGGGAATATCGTCCAAATCGGAACACCAGAAGAAATTCTGATGAACCCATCGAACGAGTATGTTGAACGTTTCGTTGAAGATGTAGACCTTTCTAAAGTATTAACCGCTGGTCATATTATGAAACGTGCAGAAACAGTTCAGATTGATAAAGGGGCACGTGTTGCGCTCACGCTCATGAAGAACCTTGGTATTTCGTCTATCTATGCAGTAGATAAGAAAAAGCATTTATTAGGTGTTATTTCTGCACAAGCAGCGAAAAAAGCGGCAGAAACGGGTGCGTCGCTAGAAACTGTTCTTGATAAAGAATTTACGACAGTATTGGAATCAACGTATTTAACAGAGATCTTTGATGCAGTATCTGATGCGGCAAATATTCCAATTGCCGTTGTAGATGAGAAAAACAGAATGAAGGGTATTGTGGTCAGAGGTGCATTGATTGGTGCATTATCAGGAAATGATGAATATATCAACATGTCTTCTAACAAGCTAGAGGAAATTAAAACACAAGAGCCTTCTGCACAGGAGGTAGAATAAGATGTTTAGTATGAGTGATTTACCTAGAATTCCGTTCGCGGATTATATCGATCAATTTGTTGACTGGTTAACATTAACCTTTGGTGGTTTCTTTGATGGCATCACAAATGGATTAGCTGGAACAGTAAATGGTATTGTGGCTGCACTTGGCGTCATTCCATCTATTATTTTAACGCTTATCTTTGCCGGCATTGCTTGGTGGATCAGTACAAGAGGAGTTGCTCTTTTCACACTTATTGGATTCTTACTGATCGACTATTTAGGCTATTGGCAGCCAATGTTGCAAACACTTGCGCTCGTTCTGACAGCTGTGGTCATTTCTATCGTGATCGGGGTTCCGATCGGTATTTGGGCATCACAGAAGGAAACGGTGCGTAAAATTGTCACACCTATTTTAGACTTAATGCAGACAATGCCTGCATTCGTATACCTTTTACCAGCGATCTTCTTCTTTAACATCGGAGTAGTACCTGGGGTTGTGGCATCGGTTATTTTCTCTATGCCGCCAACGATTCGTATGACCATTCTGGGGATTAAACAAGTACCATCTGATTTAATTGAAGCAACAGAAGCTTTTGGTTCTACGACATTCCAGCGTTTGTTCAAAGTTCAGCTTCCACTTGCTACAAAAACTATCTTAGCTGGGATTAACCAAAGTATCATGCTTGCTCTATCCATGGTCGTCATTGCGGCAATGGTTGGTGCACCAGGACTTGGTTCGGAAGTATATAGTGCAGTAACACAGCTGAAAACAGGGATTGGTTTTGAAGCAGGTATTGCCATTGTTATCGTGGCGATTACACTGGATCGTATTACACAAAACATGAAAACGAAAAAAACCAGGGGGAATGCTTAATGTGGAAAAAGTCTCTCTACATTGGGATGACCGCCCTGCTTGTCTTTTTACTAGCCGCTTGTGGTGCAAAGTCGGACTCAAATGCGAGTGCAGCACAGCAAGTGAATAAAACCATTATCGGTATTGATCCGGGTTCAGGTATTATGGCGCTGACGGATCAAGCGAAAAAGGACTACGGTTTAGAGGATTGGACGGTTGTATCTGCCTCAAGTGCAGCGATGACAGCGACATTGAAAAAATCGTATGACCGTAAAAAACCGATTATCATCACTGGCTGGAATCCTCACTGGATGTTTTCCCGCTACGATTTAAAATATTTAGATGATCCGAAAAAATCATATGGTGAGGAAGAAGAAATTCACACCATTTCACGTAAAGGATTTGCGAAGGATCAGCCGGAAGCAGCCAAAATGCTCAGTCAATTTAAATGGTCTCAAGATGATATGGGTGAAGTGATGCTTGATATTCAGGATGGCGTCAAACCGACGGATGCTGCTGTTAAATATGTGAAAAAGCATAAAGATCAAGTAGCGAAATGGACAAAAGGCGTGAAAAAGTCAAACGGTGACAAAATCAATCTTGCCTACGTTGCGTGGGATAGTGAAATTGCAAGTACCAATGTGGCCGCAGAGGTATTGCGTGAGCTTGGTTTTAAAGTCACCTTGACTCAGGTTGAAGCAGGCCCAATGTGGACAGCAATTGCAACCGGAAGTGCTGATGCATCATTATCTGCATGGCTTCCAAATACGCATAAAACGTATGCAGCGAAGTTTAAAGGAAAATATGATGACCTCGGTACAAGTATGAAGGGTCTTCGCATGGGTCTCGTTGTTCCGACTTATATGAAAAACGTCAACTCGATCGAAGATTTGAAAAAATAGCCAATTGTATAACAGTTCCCTTATAATAGAAGGGAGCATATGGAAAAAGCAGTCTGCTCAAAAAGCGACTGCTTTTTCTTATATATAAGGATGGTGGATGAGTTGTCGATGGTGGAAAAACCAATGATGATTTTCCTGCACGGTGGAGGCGTAAGCAGCTGGATGTGGCAGGAGCATATGGAAATATTCAAGGAAACGTATGAATGCTATACCCCTGATTTTATCGGTCACGGGACAAGAGCAAATGAAACATCGTTTTCCATGCGAGAAAGTGCTTTTGAAATCATTTCATGGATAAAGGAGCATGCACATGGTCGTACAGTCATTCTAATTGGCTTCTCTCTAGGTGCACAGGTAGCCGTTGATGTGTTATCGAGAGAGCCAGACATCGCAGACATCGCCATTATCAATAGCGCCCTTGTGTTGCCATTACCATGGCTCTATTTGATGGTAAGGCCCATTTTACCTCTTACATATCCGTTATTAAAAAAAGATTGGTTCATCCAGCTGCAAGCAGAAAAGATGGGACTTCCAAACGATGTACTGGATCATTATGCAGCGGATTCCAAACAATTGCAGAAGAAGACGTTGCTTACGATGTTTCAAGAAAATCTTCATTACAAGCTCCCTGAGACGTTTCAACAAGCGAAGGCACGGATTCTTGTGACAGTGGGAGAAAGGGAAAAGAGCATTATGACTAGGTCAGCAGAGAAAATCACGAATGCACACCCGAATGCAGCTGGGTTCATCGTTCCTGACATTGGACATACGTTTACTTTTGAAAAGAAAGAACTTTTTGTCAACATGATCAAAAGCTTTATAGAAGAGCGTGCGTTACCAGCGGAATTAAAGGAAATAAGGAAGCTAGGCCATTTAGAAAGTGAAGATGAGCATAAAAGGGGCAGGCATGTATAAGACATTGTATGATATAGGTATAAAACGCTTACAGAAGAATTGGTGTATGGATGGAAGCTCGTAAGTGAGCCATGAAGGAGGAAGCATGAGTAAAAACTATATCATATTTGGTGCGAGTCAAGGATTAGGGGATGCCTTTGTAAAAGGTCTTCCTTCAAGTGGAGATACAGTATGGATTGTGTCACGAAGTGAACCAAGCAGTTTGAACATAGACGATGGGGTGCGTAGAATTTGGCTGAAGATCGATTTATCAAGTCAAACCCATATCCCTTTTATGCTCGAAGCATTGAAGAATCAAACAATTGATGTACTCATTTATAACGTAGGTTTATGGGAAAAACGCGGCTTTGAAGATGATTATTCTTTCGATCTTGATCAACCGGAGGATATCGCTCATTTAATCAATGTGAACGTTACCTCAACGATTACCTACATCCAAGCTCTGCTTCCGCACGTAAGGACATCTGAGAATGGAAAGATCATCGTCATTGGTTCTACTGCGGGACTTGACCATACGAATTTGCCTCAGGTTTCTTTTGTTGCTTCTAAATTTGGGCTTCGTGGTATTGTGAACGCACTAAGAGAGCACGTAAGGAAAGATAAAATATCCGTTACCTGTATCAATCCAGGAGAGCTGGCGGCAGAAGTTCCGTACGAAGATGGCGCTGAAAAAGCCATTGCTCTGTATGATGAAACGAGAATACCTGTACAAGATATTGTCGAGCTGGCAAGGTGTGTCATTCATCTATCCAGGGTGTCCTGTGTCAAAGAAATCAATGTACCGGCAATGACAGATGTGAATGCGTAAAATAAAGGAGACCACCCGCTTAAAGAAAAGACGGGTGGTTGTTTTTTTATTTTACGATGAATGCTGCTGAAGTGTTTCGTATACAGCTTCCGTCAAAATCTCAATGCCGGTCAAAATCGCAGAGCGATCGAATGTCATATAAGGGTGATGAAGCCCAGGTTTTAAATCACAGCCTAAACCGAGCATCGTCGATTTAATATGAGGAAGCTTTGCTGCATAAAAATGAAAGTCCTCTCCGCCTGTCGTCACGATCGGTGGATCGAGCTGTTCTTTGCCTAGCACTTGCTCTATGGCATGTGACATGATCTCCACAGCTTCTTCATTTAATGTCGCAGCTGGAAGACGATGATCAGTTGAAAGTGTGATAGAGGCGCCAAAAGCATCCGCTACAGAATGGCATGCTCTTTCAATTTCCTTTTCTAATTCATCCATCACTTCGTTTGTCTGTGCCCGAACGTCGAGTGTAAAAGAGGCCTTGCCAGGGATGATGTTGGAGCTGCCACCGCCTGCATTTAAATTGGTCATTTTCACAGAATGGGCGACTCGTGGATCGACATGGATATGTGCCAGTCTCTGCACAAGCGTAGATGCAACTTCGATGACGTTGACCCCAAGGTGCGGGCGTGCACCGTGTGCTTCCTCCCCTAGAATGGTTCCGACGTAATGATTACTTGATCCGTGCAAAATGGCAGGAGCGCAGCGTCCGTTTAAGGTTTCTTGAATTGGGCGCACATGCACCCCGTATAAATAATCGACGTCAGCTAACACACCTTTTTCGATCATCTTTAAAGCGCCGCCTCCTCTTTCTTCGGCAGGCTGAAAAATGAATCGGATCGTGCCACTAGGGAGTTTTTTTTCTTTCAATGCCATGAATGTCCCAAGTGCCATCGTCATATGTGCATCGTGTCCGCATGAATGGTTGGCTTGAAATACACCATCTACTTCCTGCCACAGTGCGTCAATATCGGCTCTCACAGCAACCACTGGTGCGCCTTCCCCAATTTCACCGATTACCCCTGTACAGTCTTCAAATGTTCTCGTTTTACAGCCTAATTTCTTTAATAGAGCTTCAATATAAGCTGTCGTATTTGTCTCTTCCCAGCTGATTTCTGGATGGGCGTGCAGATGTTCAAAGATGTCTGTCACGGTTTGTTTCATCTCGTTTGTCAAAGTTGTCATGAGAAGCCTCCTTGCTGACAGATAATCTGCCAAAACATTCTTTTAGTGAAATAATATTGATCTTAAATATCATCAGTGTTTATAATATAACACATCATTTGATTATTCAGAAAATTAAGTGAAATTCCGATCGGGACAAAGGGGTTTTGACAGATGAAAACAGCAACAGTATCAGCACCTGAGAAACAAAAAAGAAAACTTCAGATGCCGGATGCGTATGTACTCTTATTTATGATTGCTTTAATTTGTACGATCGCAACGTATTTTGTACCAGCCGGTGAATTTGATCGGAAAACGTCAGGAGAGATCACAACAGCTGTTCCTGGCAGTTATCACCGTATTGATCAATCACCAGTTAGTCCGGTTGGTTTTTTTACAGCGATTCAAGAAGGGATGGTTGGTTCATCCTCTATTATTTTTCTGATTCTTTTTACTGGCGGAACCATTGCAATTTTGGAAAAGACAGGTGCCATTAACGGGATGATTCACAATGTCATCAGCCGGTTCCAAACGAAACAGCTATTGTTTATTTGTATTGTTGGCGGATTGTTTTCTGTACTTGGGACGACCGGAATTGTGGTGAACTCGGTCATTGGCTTTATTCCTATTGGGATCATTGTGGCACGTTCTTTAAAGTGGGATGCAGTGGCGGGAGCGGCGGTTATTTACATCGGCTGTTATGCAGGTTTTAACGCAACCATTTTGTCTCCATCTCCTTTAGGTTTATCACAAACGATTGCAGAACTGCCGATTTTTTCTGGTATTGGGCTGCGTGTCATCATTTATCTTTGTTTTCTTCTATCTAGTATTGTGTACATCTATTTATATACAAAACGCTTGAAAAATAAAGAAAAGGGGAGCCTGCTTGGTGACGAGTGGTTTCCAGCTAAAGGGCTAGGAGGAGCTGTTGCGGAATCTGTGGACAAGCCTGAATTCACCAGTAGACATAAGCTGATTTTAGCGGTGTGCGGTTTGTCGCTTGGGGGGTTCTTATATGGTGCGCTTCAGCTTGGCTGGACCGATAAGGAAATGGCTGGTGTGTTCATTTTCATGGCAATTGCTGCTGGACTGCTTGGGGGATTAGCTGCCAATGATATTGCAAAAACGTTTATTGTCGGCTGTCAAAGCCTTGTATACGGCGCACTCATTGTCGGCATGGCACGCTGCATTTCAGTCATTTTGGAAAACGGCAAGCTGCTTGATACTGTGGTGAATGGGCTTGCGAGTATGCTGACAGGGTTTAGTCCAATCGCTGGTGCGATCGGCATGTATATCGCCAGTGCGCTCCTTCACTTTTTGATTTCATCAGGATCAGGAGAAGCGGTTGTCTTTATACCGATTCTTGCGCCGCTTGCTGATTTAATGGGTATCACGAGACAAGTAGCGGTAGAAGCAGTGATGCTCGGTGAAGGGGTGGTCAACTGCGTGAATCCGACTTCAGGTGTGTTGATGGCTGTCTTGGCTGCAAGTGGGATTCCTTACGTGAAATGGCTGCGTTTTATGGTGCCGCTTGCGCTCATCTGGTTCGTCATCGGCCTTGTCTTTATTTGTATCGGTGTCATGATCAATTGGGGACCTTATTAAATAAGAGAGAAGCTGCCAAAGAGTGTTTGGCGGCTTTTTTCTTATGAGAAAATGTATGGGGACAGCGGTTTAAAACCACAATAAGAGTGTTCACAAAATGGCTACATTATTTTTTTGAGCAATCCCCTTGCAAAAGTTTGTGAAGTATTGCACAATAAGAATGTGAAATATTTCACATAAGAAAAACAACCTAGTTTTACTCAGGAGGATGAGATAAATGACAAACGAAAAAGTAAACAAAGTAGCACTTATTGGAGCAGGTTTTGTCGGCAGCAGTTATGCCTTTACATTAATAAATCAAGCAATCACAGATGAATTGGTAGTCATCGATTTGAATCAAGACAAAGCAATGGGTGACGTCATGGATTTAAACCACGGGAAAGCATTCGCCCCGCATCCTGTGAATACTTGGTATGGAGATTATGAGGATTGTCAGGATGCTGACATTGTATGTATCTGCGCTGGTGCAAACCAAAAGCCAGGTGAAACGAGACTTGATCTTGTTGAGAAAAATTTAAATATATTTAAAGGCATTGTAGACAATGTGATGAAAAGCGGATTCGATGGTATTTTCTTAGTTGCTACGAACCCAGTTGATATTTTGACATATGCGACTTGGAAATTCAGCGGACTGCCAAAAGAACGAGTGATTGGTAGTGGAACAACGCTTGATACGGCAAGATTCAGATACATGCTTAGTGAGTACTTTGAAGCAGCGGCGCACAATGTGCATGCGTACATCATTGGAGAGCATGGGGATACAGAGCTTGCTGTTTGGAGCCATGCGAATATCGGAAGTGTACCGATCACAGAATTAATGAAGAGAAATGACCAATACAAACAAGAAGATTTAGACGACATCATGGAAAATGTCCGTCATGCTGCTTACCAAATCATTGAGAAAAAAGGCGCGACTTATTACGGTGTAGCGATGAGTTTAGCCCGTATTACTAGAGCCATTTTACACAATGAAAACAGCATTTTGACTGTCAGCACTTATTTAGATGGAGAATACGGAGCAGAAGATGTCTACATTGGTGTACCTGCCCTCGTGAACCGAAATGGTGCAACAGAAGTGATGGAGCTCGCACTGAACGACACAGAAAAAGAAAAGTTCGCACACAGTGTGAATGTGTTAAAAGAAATTTTAGCTCCTCATTTTTAATCAATCAAAGGCAACCTATCTGAGCAGAAAAGGATGAATCACTATGTGGCAGCAAATATATGATCCGTTTGGTAATGAGTTCGTCAGTGCATTGGTGGCCATGCTTCCAATCTTGTTTTTTCTACTTGCATTAACTGTATTTAAGTTAAAAGGTGTATTAGCCGCTTGTTTTACCTTGATCGTCAGTTTTGTAACAGCTGTTTTCTTCTTTCATATGCCAATTGAAAAAGCATTATCTGCTGTGGTGCTCGGTGTATCTAATGGGCTGTGGCCGATTGGATATATCGTCATCATGGCCGTATGGCTCTATAAAATTGCTGTGAAATCTGGAAAGTTCGATGTCATTCGCTCTAGTATTGCAGGAATCTCTCAAGATCAACGGTTACAGCTCTTATTAATTGGTTTTAGTTTTAACGCATTTTTAGAGGGAGCCGCTGGATTCGGTGTACCGATTGCGATTAGTGCCGCTCTTTTAACAGAGCTTGGGTTTAAACCACTGAAAGCCGCCATGCTCTGCTTGATTGCAAATGCTGCGTCTGGCGCTTTTGGTGCAGTAGGTATTCCGGTTATTACAGGGGCGCAAATGGGAAATATGACGCCGCTTGAGCTGTCTCAAACCCTTGTGTACACCATTCCGTTTATTTCTTTCTGTATTCCGTTTCTGCTTATTCTCATTGTAGACGGCTTTAAAGGGATCAAAGAAACCCTTCCAGCCTTGCTTGTTGTAAGTGGAAGCTATGCGATTCTGCAGGCTGTTACAATGGTCACGATGGGCCCTGAGCTTGCCAATATTATTTCAGCTTTAGCGAGTATGGGAATTTTGGCTTTATTTCTTCGAAAATGGCAGCCGAAACATATTTATCGTGAAGAAGGGGCACCAGCCATTGAGAAGAAACAAACGTATAGCGGGGTTGAGGTGCTGAAAGCATGGTCTCCGTTTTATATTTTAACTGCCGTCATTACTGTATGGAGCCTACCAGCTTTTAAAGCATTATTTGCTGAAGGAGGACCGCTCAACTGGACAACCATTTTAGTGAAAATGCCGTTTCTGCATCAGCAAATTGTGAAATTACCGCCAATTGCTCAAACAGAAACACCGATTGATGCGATCTTTAAAATTGATGTTATTAGTGCAACAGGTACCGCTATTCTAATTGCAGTGATGCTGACAGGATTGTTCAGCAGACATATTACATTAAAAGAAGGGGCTACCTGCTTAAATGCAGCGGTCAAAGAGCTTTGGGTCCCTGTTCTTACAATTTGTTTTGTTATGGGCTTTGCCAATTTGGCGAACTTTGCAGGTCTAAGTTCTGCTATCGGACTAGCGCTTGCTAAAACAGGCGATTTATTCCCGCTTGTCAGCCCAGTGCTTGGCTGGATCGGCGTGTTTATTACGGGATCTGTTGTGAGTAACAATGCCTTATTCGGCAACCTTCAAGCAGTCACCGCTTCTCAAATCGGCTCTCAGGCAGGTTTGTTAATCGGGGCAAATACGACCGGTGGTGTGATGGCGAAATTAATTTCTCCACAATCCATTGCCATTGCAACAGCAGCTGTTGGAGAAACAGGTAAAGAATCTGAGCTCTTCCAAAAAACAGTGAAGTACAGCTTCATTTTGCTCGGCATCGTATGTATATGGACATTCATTCTTGCTCAATTTATATAGGTTGATCGATTGATTGAAAAATGGAAGACTGAGAGATTTCTCAGTCTTTTTTTTATGTGGATTCTCGTGTGACAAGCCGAGTAGGTAGCTGAATATGTTCACGTTGTAATGGTTTTTGATCTTGGAGCAGCTGAATCATTTGTTTTACAGACTGCTGGCCAAGCTCGACGATGGGGATGTCGATGGTCGTGATCGTTGGAGCTGTCACCTCGCAAATGTCTTGATTGTCATAACCGATCACCGCTAAATCCTTAGGAATGTGATATCCATATGAAATGGCTTGTTTAATGAGGCCTGCTGCCACTTGATCATTGCCGGTGAAAATCGCATCCGGCGCATCCGGCATCCGGTGGATTAAGTCCATTAAACGAAAGCCGTCCTCAATGGTAAAAGCCTCGCCGAACAGCCAATCTTCTTTAAGCGACAAACCGTGATCAGAAAGCGCATCAAGATAGCCTTGCTTTCTTTGTTTTTGCGCTTCGCTGCTTTCTGTATCAAAGCAAAATCCAATGGATGTACGCCCTGATTGAATCAAGTAGTCAACCGCTTTATAAGCAGCTTCACGCTCATCATATCCGATAATCGGAATGTCTGCTGTTTGATGAAATTCATTTGCCATGACGATCGGGCCGTTTGCTAAAAATGGCTCGATTGTTGCCCACTTATTTTCTAACGCCCCCAATATGACACCATCTACTTCTTTTCTTTTTAATAATTGAAGCCCTTCAAGTTCTACTGATTCTTGATAAAACGTCTGGAGCACGATGGCTTTATACCCTTGATCCAGTGCTTCCTTTGAAATGCCTTTAATCAATTGTGCAAAAAAAGGATGGTCCACAGCTGGAACAGACACAGCAATGGTTTTTGTCTGATGTGACCGAAGGGTGCGGGCCGCTGAGCTTGGTGTATACTCCATTTCCTTCATCACCTGTAAAATGTGCTGGCGCTTTTCTTCGGATACATATGGATGGTTGTTCAGCACCCGAGAAACAGTGGTCGTTGAAACCCCGCAGCGTTTGGCAATTTCATAAATTGTACACATATTAACAAATCCTTTACACAAAGTTATTGTTCTGAAATCGATAACATCATTTACAATGTGAAACAAGTTAAATATTAACAAATGGAATTGATTAATTGGAGGGAATGGAATGCAAATATTGACGAAGATATCAGGTAAAAGCAAGGATTATCTACCGTTGCTGGATATGATCAATCAAGGTGTTCAAGTAAAGGCTGATTCAGTTGACAAGAATCTAGCGAATGATAAGCTTGCTGCGTTCCTTGAGCAAGATATTGCGCGTACGGGTTTGGAAAAAATTCTCTTCCATTATAAACAAAATGAGGAAAAAAAGATACCGTTCCTGCCGGTCGATAAACTGATTTCAGAGGATGAGATCGATGATATTATGCAGGTGCTGAAAGAAGTATTAAGTTCAGGCCGTTTTACATCAGGCCCTTATATTCCAAAGTTTGAAAAGACGCTCGCAGCGTACTTAGGGAAAAAATATGTCATTGCCACATCAAGTGGAACAGATGCCTTAATGATCAGTTTAATATCAGCAGGCGTCCATCCTGGAGATGAGGTCATCCTACCTGCCAACAGCTTTGCTGCAACAGAAAATGCAGTGCTTGCGATTGGTGCGGTTCCAGTCTATGCCGATATTGATCCAGACACCTACTGCCTAGCGCCGAATGAAATAGAAAAGCATATCACAGATAAGACAGTATGTATTCTCCCGGTTCATTTGTATGGAAAGCAAGCGGATATGAAGGCCATTTCGACGATTGCGAAACGGCATGGTCTATTGATCATTGAGGATGGCTGTCAGGCGATTGGCAGCAGCGAGCTTGGGGCATTTGGAGATGGACTTGTTCTCAGCTTTAATCCTTACAAAAACCTTGGAGTTTGCGGAAAGGCAGGAGCCATCGCGACAAATGATGAAGCCCTAGCCGAAAAATGCATGGAAATCAGCTATCACGGTTTTGAACCAGGAAAGAAAAACGTGAAGCGCAGTGACTATGGCTTTAATTCTAAGATTGATAACTTACAGGCCGCAATCGGGCTAGAACGAATGAAATATTTAGGTTTACAAAACTTTAAACGCTTTTACTTGGCAAAGAGATACATAGATCAGCTGCAAACGCTGGAAGACGAAGGCTACATAAAGCTTCCGAAGATGACAGAGGATCATGTATGGCATCTATTCCCGATCAGAGTGGTGAAGGGAAGCCGAGATGAGCTGGCAGAGAAATTACTGGAAATGGGCATAGAAACAGATGTCTATTACCCAATTTTATCGCATCAGCATCAAACGAATCTTGTTTCTCAAAAGTATAAACAAACGGCACTTCCACATACGGAAAAAGCCGTACAGCAATTACTCCATTTGCCGCTTTACCCAGGTATGCCGCTGCAAGATCAGGAGAAAGTCATCGAGGGGGTCCATCATGTTATCAAATCTTCCATTCAATAAAAAGCTTGTGCATCAACCACAACATCCGCAGTGGATCGTCTTCTGTGATTTCGATGAGACCTATTATTCTCACGGAATGACCGAGGAGCAGAGAGAGGATGTAAAACGGCTGGAAGCTTTTGTGGCAGAAAAGAGCGAAGCCGGCCAGCTCATGCTGGGCTGGGTGACGGGAAGCAGCCTCGATTCTGTTACGAGCAAAATGGAGAAAGGCGGTTTCTATCAATTCCCGCATTTCATTGCGTCGAATTTAGGAACTGAAATCGTGTATACATCAGATGGGAAATTTGGACAGCCGGATGCAGAATGGATGAAACGGCTTGATGCACAGGGCTTTTCAGATGAAAAAATTGAAGGTATTCTGCAAAGCGTACGTGAAAAGGGGATCACCCTTAGGCCGCAAACGCAGCTAGGCAGCTCTGGGTATAAAAAGAATTTCTATTATCAGGAGCAGGATGAACGAACAGATCTCCATCATCTATCATTCATCCAAACACTTGCGAAGGAGCAGGGTGTTGCGGTGAACATCAACAAATGCAACCCGCTTGCGGGAGACCCTGCGGATTGCTATGACGTTGATTTTTTACCAGTGGGAACAGGAAAGGATGAAATCGTTCGGTTTATGCTGAATCAATATAACCTGTCAAAAGATAAGGGCTTTGCTTTTGGTGATAGTGGGAATGATCTGCGGATGCTTCAATCCGTCACGCACGGCTTTCTTGTCCAAAATGCAACAGCCGAAGCCAAACGGCACCATCATCAAATTTGTCATCATGGGTATGCAAAAGGAATCTATGAAACATTGAAAACAGTGATGTATAAACATGAGGAGGCACATTCATGAAGAAAATTGGAATTGTTGGAGCAGGGAATATTGCAAAAGCACATGCTAGAGCATTATCAACGATCAAAGGTGCAGAATTATCTGGGGTCTATGACTTGCACGAATCCGTCGCACAAGGATTTATTAAACAGTACGGCGGACGGGTGTATGCCAGTATCGAAACACTAGCGGATGCATCAGATGGATTGATCATTGCTTCCCCTAACTTCTGTCACAAGGACCATGCCCTTCAGGCGCTTAGAGCAGGACAGCCGATTTTATGTGAAAAACCGATGGCTGTATCGTTAAAAGAAGCGAAGGAAATGGTGGAGACAGCCAAACAGTTCCAGGTTCAAGCCAGTATGGGCTTTAACTATCGCTATTTATCCTTTGTGAATATTTTGAAGAACTTGATCGCCAATGGTGAATTAGGACGCGTTTTGACAGTACGGACACATTTTAAGAAAAATAGTGCCCTTAGAAGAAAGACATTTTCGTGGAGAGACAGCAGCGAAAGTCTGCGTACAAGCGGTGCATTAGGAGATTTAGGGATTCATTTGATTGATATGCTGTGGTACTTATTTGGCAGTGAAATGAAAAAAGAATCCCTTAATACGAAGATGCTGACACATGTAAAGGAAAAAGAAGAGAAAAAGGTACAGGTTGATGACCATACCGAAATTTTTGGGCAAATGGAGAATCAAGTGTTCTTTCATTTGGTGACGTCCAAAAGTACGCAGCCGGAGGAATGTGGATTTAGTGTAGAAGTGGTGGGGCATGACAAGGTTTTTAAATACCATACAAACATGAAAAACGAATATGAGATCAGTGATGGCTTGTGTGTAGAGCGACATCAAATGCCGCAAACATTGCTGACAGATCCACCAAATGAATTTTATGGATGGTCTGATACATTCCGTGATCAGCTGATGCATTGGGTAAATACAAACTCATATCCATCTCATATGAAGGTAGCTGATTTTGCAGATGGTTATCGCGCGCAGGCTGCGCTGAATACGTGCTTCGAGAGGGAAGAGGCTGTCGTCTCTGCCCGCGCATATTAATGAAGAGGTGGAGCGGAGGATATCATGACTCCGCTCCTTTTTAGAGGAAGTGAAAAGATGAAAAAGGTGTTTTATTTTGGCTGTATCTTTTATTTTTTTATTGGGACCATTCATGTGTTTTTTGGCAGTTTAACGCCTTATTTGCTGTCTAGTTATGATAAGGGTCCTGGGGAATTATCTTCTTTAATCTTCTTTCAGTTTATTGGCTTTTTGACAGGCGTTCTTTTGTCGCCCATTCTTGTGAGGAAAAAAGGCTACGGCGCTGTTCTGACGATGGGATTGCTGCTGATGATCGGAGCGCTTCTTCTTGGCCTTTTGGTACCAGGTTGGACGATTCTTGTGGTGGCAGGTTTTTTCCTTGGGAGCGGTGCTGGCAGTCTTGAGACAACGGCCGGGGCGTATATCATTTCAATGGCAAACAGTGCAAAGCGAATCAGCATCATGGAGGTCTTTTTTGGATTAGGTGCATTATTATTTCCTCTATTGATTCTGCTGACTGTGACAGAGGAAACGTGGCATTATGTGTTTTTATTTCAAGTCGGTGCACTGACTTTTTTTCTCATGCTCTGGCTTACCTTTATGAATAAACTCCCTCGTGGGCAGATGGCGGCTCCTATTCAAGACATGAAGAAACCGTCTTTGCTGTTTGATCGAGGGAATCGAATGATTGTGGTGCTGATGATCTGTTTTGCGTTTTTCTACGCAGGAATTGAAACGAACTTTGCGAACTTTTTACCGTCGATCATGCTAGAAAAAGGGGGAGACAACTGGGGTCTTTTTGCGGTCTCTACTTTTTGGACAGCGATCGTCATTGGCAGAACTGTCATTGCGAGAAAAGCCGATCAGCTGCATCCGCTTCGTTTTTTAAAGTTAAGCGCAGCGCTGATGATTGTGCTACTCGCCGTATTTGCTCTAGCCACCCACATCGCCGCGCAGCTAATTCTTATCTTTTTCATCGGTCTGTGCGCAGCTGGCATGTTCCCCATTGCCTTGACGGCTTCTGCATTAATGATTGAAAATGCCATCGACGAGGCCACGAGTTATTTTATTGCCGCCGCTAGTTTAGGTGGAGCTTGTTTGTCCTTTTTGATTGGGTTTAGCCTTGAGTGGGCAGGTGCGGCAAGCGCCGTCTTTGTTTTCGCCTTTTTAGCTGTTCTCCTTTTTGCAGCTGCCATTCAAATGAATCGATCTCGGAAAAAAGAAACCATACCCACACAGCCGCCGGCGATGAAAGCCGATCGATAAGCAGCTGCTCTGGTGGCTCCTCCTTTTGTATAGCATATCTTCAGAAAAGGTGACGAAGGACTTGTACTAAAACAACGAAAGCGTGAATAACATGTACAAGTCAGCATCAAAAGGAGGACGTCTATGTGGCGGTGTTTTTTGGTTATATCTTTTTAGGGTTGTCACTTTCAGCGCCTGTTGGGCCAGTCAATGCAGCCCAAATCGACAGAGGGATTAAAAGTGGATTTTGGCACGCTTGGATTTTTGGTGTGGGGGCTATGGCTGCGGATATTGTCTATATGCTCCTCATCTATTTTGGTGTCGCCCAGCTTTTGACTGCACCTCTTGTGAAAACCTTTTTGTGGCTGTTCGGCTTTTTCGTTCTAACCTATACCGGTATTGAAAGCCTTCGTAAAATCAATTTGCAGGAAAGTCCAAAGAAGGATGGAGGAAACACGTCGATCGGGCATTCATTCATGACGGGCTTTTTCATTTCTCTTTCCAATCCGCTTAGCATTTTATTTTGGCTTGGAATTTATGGCAGTATTTTAGCCAATACGATCGAAAAGTATGGAGCATCTCAAATGCTGATGTATAGCGTGGCTATTTTTATCGGCATGCTCATATGGGATTTCTGTATGGCGCTGCTTGCCAGTACGTTTAGACGGTATTTAAATGAACGAATGTTGCACGGCTTATCCGTTCTGGCAGGTCTCTCTTTACTTGGCTTCGGTGCCTATTTTGGATATCAAGGGATCATGGCGCTCATTGGATAGAATGGTTGATAAGAAAAAGGGCTAAAATCTAAATCATTTTAGCCCTTTTTCATATTTGACAGAAATAGGACACTCTTCAATAATGATGGAAGATACATAAAATTGAAGGAGTTTTTGCCATGCGTATGTTCCTGCCAGCATTCAACTATGTGTGTATGCTGATTTTGTCTGTGATCACAGCGACATTTGTTTATACCATGTTGTTTGCCCCACCTGAATCCAGATTCAGTTATGTGGAGGTCACCAGTCTTTTCATTTTGATCGCTTATGTCCTATTTGCTACACCTATCCAAATGGTTTTACACCGTCATCCTGAGAAGTTTCGACGCCGTGATTTATTGGTTTATTTTATCGGGGCGTGGGTGGTTTGTACGGCGCTCGCATTATGGATTGATTATGGTGTTGTCGTCTTTATTAGCTACAAAGTTTATCTATTTAGCTTTTGTGCGGCCTTTATTTATTGGCTGCTTGATTCCGTCATTTTAAAGAAGAAACAATCATAAAGGCTTTTCCCGTTTTTTCTCTTGAACATGAACGTGTATGACCTTCGAGAGTCCGCTTGATACAAAAGCAAGAGCCGTCATCAGAAGGACCCAATATAGATTGCTAAGGTCAAATCCAGTATAAGCGAAGATGAAAATCATCGAAATCACGGACGTTAATATGAGGACAGGCCATATCCGTTTAAATAGCAGATAACCAACAAATCCCCAAAGGAAAGCCATCACTGGTAGTGTAAATAAGATCAGATACATCGGATGGAGAAAAAGAAGACGCATGTCATTCACCCATTTCTTTTATAATGACCAACTCTATTAGATAGAGGCGGCTAAATGATGATATGCAGAAGCATACTCATACATGATTAGATAAATGGAAGTGAATTCCTGCTTCATCCGGCAAATCAATCACCTTGTGAATGTCCAGTGAAAGTCGTTGAAGGACAGTCACCACAGCTTTTTCCTCCTCATAGGCTATGGAGAAGACGCTAAAACGAGGTGGAAGAAAATGGCCCAGCTGTATGCAAAAAGTTGCCTTGATCAAAATCTACGATCACTCGAAGAATGGAAGCAGGATGCCTTCACACAGTTTGGAGAGATGGTAGGGGATGAGGCAGATACATTTCCGTGTGTACCAGGCAGACAAGGATTTTTTCTCGATCATTTGCGTTATGGATTTGTCGGTGATCTGCGGGGAGACGGGGCAGTGAATGAGTTAGCAGAGTTGCTAAAAGAATATCAAGGCTGCGCTAAACAAACTGGTCAATACGCTTCATTTATCTGCTTTTTTGAAACTCCGCAGGATTTAAAGGAAAGCCCAATTGAAGAATTTGAGCAGCAGTTCTGGTCATTGCTTCAACGGTTACATCAAAAAGATGCAGTGCCATGGCCTGAAGAGGTTCCGCTGGACCCTCATCACCATGAATGGGAGTACTGTTTTCATGGCGAGGCTTATTTTATTCTGTGTTCAACACCAGCTCATAAGCTCAGAAAGAGCCGCCACTTTCCATATGTCATGATGGCATTTCAGCCCAGATGGGTGTTCGAAAAATTGAATGGATCGACCAAGTTTGGACAAAAAATGAGCCAGCTCGTTCGCAAGCGGCTCAAAGCATATGATCAAGTTGACGTCCATCCATCGTTAAAATGGTACGGTGATCCAACAAATCATGAATGGAAGCAATATTTTCTCTCAGATGATGAGGCGGAGAAACCAGCCTCCGCCAAATGTCCATTTACTGCTTTAAAAAACATGATGAAATTATGATGCGGCCTGATCCTGTTTCCACTTTTTTCTCATAAAGAGTACCATGATGCCAATCACGGCGATGATCCCAAGGCTTATAAAAAAGCCGGGTCGTCCGCTTGCCTCTGTCAGAGTGCCTGAAACAGCCGCACCAATCAAGAGCAGGGCAAGAACCGTTTCACACGTTTGACGAGTAGATGGTTTTGACAGCTTTTTGCTCGAAAGCAGAATAAACACCCATGTGTATAAAAGAGTTAAACCGGCTGCTGTTGTGAGATGCTCATATATGTGTTTGGACAAAAAGAGTGCCAGCAAAATCGAGACAATCAATCCAGCAGCAGTTAAAAGAATTGAAGACCATCTGACATGAGATGGTTCTTTTTGTTTAAAACAAGCAGGTGCATCGTGATGTTCCGACATCGTGCCAAGCAGCGTCGTGACTGCATAGAGGGAGGCAACCAATGTGGAAAACCCGGCAATAATGAAAATGCCATTAAAGATATGAAGGAAAATCGATAAATGAAATGGTTCCAGTGATGTAATAAATGGACTGCTATTCTCGTTAAAGGCTGTCACTGGCACAAGCAAAAGCGCAAGTCCGATGGAGACGATATAAATGACAGCAAGAATGATCAGCATCACACGTCCAGATTTTGCGGCGTCTTTCGGGTCTTTTAAATGAACCGCCATCAGCCCCATGACTTCAATTCCCCCGAAAGCATAAAACGCATAAATCAGCCCATTCCATAGACCGAGCGGGCCGAGCGGCATCCATTCATGGTCTTTATTTGGCAGGTGGAGGGTAGGCCTATGCTCTGTGAGAATGCCGCATAAAACAAGAACGGCAAGGACGACAAACAATAGGATCGCCCCGGTTTTCAGCACGGCAAGAACATTTTCCGTCTTTTGAAAAGAAGAAAGCCCAATGATAATCACAAGCAGGGCAAGAGCGGAATAAATCGCTGAAAATACCCAAAGTGGAATGGATGGAAACCAGTGACGAGTAAAAAGAGAAATCGCCGTCAGCTGACTCCCTGTAATCAGCATTTCTGAAAACCAATACACCCAGCCATTACTAAAACCCGCCCAGCGCCCATAGGCTTTTCGGGCATAGGAACAAAATGATCCCTTATCTGGGTTCTCGGCTGTCATCGCAGCCAGGTGTTTAAAGACGAGATATGTGCCGACTGCCGCAAGCAAAAATGAAATGCAGACGGAATAACCGGATTTTGTAATGGCGATGCTGGAACCAAGGAAGAAACCAGTGCCGATTGTACAGCCGACTCCGATAAGAGAAAGCTGCCACCAAGATAAAGATTGTTCTTCTTTCAATGCATGTGCAACACCTTTCCGATTCAATAGCATTAGCTTGTGACCGCCTCTTTTTTTTATACATGATCAAGAGGACGTTTTGGGCATACTGTCAACATGGAAAGGAGTGCATGTGATGAACGGAGAATACGTGATTTTACCAAAGGATGGATTTGGCTTTCGGTTAGGAAAAGGACAATGTATGCGAGTGGTTGATGTCGAAGGGCAGCAAGTAGCAGACGTGATGGCCTATCATGAAAAGGATTTTTATGAAAAATTTGATCAAGGCGCTACAATGGATAGCCTGTTCTCTTCCAAGGTGAAAAAGGGAGATCAGCTTTATTCTAATTTATATAAACCAATGTTTACGGTCATCGAAGATACAGTCGAATGTCATGATTTATATATGCCTGCGTGCCGGCAAGAAATGTATCAGCTCTTATATGGGCGTACGCACCTAGAGGTCATGCATACATGCTACGATAATCTCAGGACAGCCTTTGAGCCATTCGGTATTCCGAAGGAGGATATGTATTATCCTTTTAATGCGTTTATGAATACAGTCATTGATGACAAAGGAAAGTTGTCTGTCGAGCTGCCAAAATCGCTCTCCGGTGATTACATCCGCCTGCGTGCAGAAATGGACCTCATCGTCGCGGTGTCTGCATGTCCTGCCGACATTGGAAAATGCAATGGCTCAAGCTGTACATCCATCCGGGTGGAGATTGATTGAAAAGGAAAGACCAGTCAAAGAGACTTGGTCTATTTCGTTTGTGAATGTTTGATCATTTATGAAAAAGGGGAACGTCTAAAAAATATCTTTTTTCAAAACATGATATAATAAAGTGGCTAAAATCGTAGGTAAATCAATTGAAATGGAAGTAAAACCTGTTCTCTTCATGTAGAGGATGCTTAGGAGGAAAAGTGTATGAGTTTGCAGAAAAAAATCAGCCAAGAGTTGCATGTGCAGCCCTCAATTGACCCAAAGCAGGAGATCGAAAAACGGGTTGGATTTCTAAAGGCTTACTTGAAAAAGACCGGTGCAAAAGGATTCGTTCTCGGTATTAGCGGCGGACAGGATTCAACGCTTGCCGGCCGTCTCGCTCAGCTCGCTGTAAGTGAGCTTCGTCAAGAAGGAAAAGAGGATGCTGTCTTTATTGCAGTCCGTCTTCCGCATGGCTCGCAGCAAGATGAAGACGATGCGCAGCTGGCTCTATCATTTATTCAGCCGGACAAGTCTTGGAAATATGATATCGCACCTGCCGTGACGGCATTCAGTGAACAATATCAAAAGGAAACAGGCGGTGCGCTGTCTGATTTTAATAAAGGGAACGTCAAAGCACGCATGAGAATGATCGCACAGTATGCCGTCGGTGGACAGGAAGGCTTACTTGTCATTGGAACGGATCATGCAGCTGAAGCTGTGACGGGCTTTTTCACGAAGTATGGCGATGGCGGCGCAGATGTCCTTCCGCTCACAGGTTTAACGAAACGCCAAGGACGGTTGTTGCTAGAGACTCTTCAGGCGCCGGAGCGATTATACTTAAAGAAACCGACAGCCGATCTGCTGGATGACAAGCCTCAGCAAACGGATGAAACAGAACTTGGTATTACGTACAATGAAATTGATGATTACTTAGAAGGAAAACCAGTTTCAGATCAAGCAGCAGAAGCGATTGAAAAACGCTATGTTCAATCAGAACATAAACGTCAAGTACCAGCTTCTATGTTTGATGACTGGTGGAAATAAAATAAGTGACCTCTCCAGAAGATGGAGAGGTTTCAGGCTGTCGAGAAAATCTCGACAGCTTTATTTTTTCCTTAAAGTTTCCATCTCCAAATTTTATAATAGAGATAAGTCCACTAAAGGAGGTGTTTTTTCTTATGTTCCACACTAGAAATACTTCTCAGCACGAAGCCGAATTTGTATTACTAGATCAACTGATCGAAGGATCACCTGCTTCGTAAAATTGATCACTACATTGATTTTTCATTTATCATAGACAAAGTCAAACCTTATTATAGTGACAATAATGGTCGTCCTTCTCTTGATCAACTTATTTTGTTTAAAATGAAATTTATCGCATACCTGTACGGTATCCGTTCCGTATCTTGATCGATTGGATCACCAAATCACCCGATTTGATTTTCAAGTAGAAGCGGTTACCATTGATTCTGGTTATTTGACAACATCAATCTGTAAAGGATTTATCCGATCGCCGCATTTTTGGTGTCATCGCACATAGACGCTTTCATCGAACAAGAGGAAATTCCAGTATCATTTTGAACATGATCATTACATATGCCCAAATGGTGAAAAGCTATCATATACGACAACTGACCGAAAAGGTTATAGGTACTATAAATCAGACCCTAAAAAATGCGTTTCTTGTCCTTTCCTTGAAAGCTGTACAAGATCGAAAAATTATCAAAAAGTGATCTCAAGACATGTATGGGAGAACAAAAAGAAAAGATTAGACAAAATCGTCTGTCTATCTCTGGAAAAAAATTATATAAAAAGAGAAAAGAAAAAATAGAGCGAAGCTTTGCAGATTCAAAACAACTGCATGGGCTTCGCTACTGTTGGTTGAGGGGAAAACAGAATGTGAGTGTGCAAGTTCTCCTCACAGCTACGTGCCAGAACATGAAAAAGATTGCCACAGACCTAGCCAAGCTAGGCTAGGTCTGTGGGAGGCCTTTTTTATTTATTGTTGCTTAACAGTAATTTTTAAGGTATTTTTACAGTATATGCTAAATTAACAAACATAATATTTACGCCTACATCAACTTTCTTATATTTGTTTTTAACTGCCCATGCAACAGCACCAGAAGTTCCAGCAGTAATAGCCGCAGCGGCTCCAGCACCCCATGGTCCAGCAGCAATTCGACTTGTGTACCAACCGATATATCCGGCTGCAAATCCACCTGCTACTATGGCATTCATGCTTCTAACTTTCGGTCCTAATTTGAGGTGTAAACCTACAAAACCTAATGTCTGCATGTCACCTTTTTTCTCATTCTCTTCAAAGCTAAATTCTTCTGATTTCATTGAAGTCATTAGTAGACTGTCGTGTTCTGAAATTCCCATTTCCATAAGGGTTTCTTTATCAGCTGTAAAATGAATATTTCCATCCTTATCTAATTCGAAGTAATTAGATAGTTTCTCTGCTAATTCCAATTGTTTTTTATCTACACTGACTGGAGGGGTCTCATTATTACCTTGACTGGCATGACTAATCATTGGAGAAGAGAAACCAAATGTAATAGTAAGCACACATAACATTACTAGAAATTTTTTAAACATATGTACCACTCCTATTTGTTTTTTGGGGTAACGCATACATGATATTTCCTTCTATTGGGGTGGAATACTTAGAGGTTAGGAGAGTAATAAGATGTATTTATTCTTATTTACTTTGATTTATTGTGTAATCACACAAATGTTGAGTTTTTCCTTTGAGATGTCTTTTGGTGTGTACTTGATAGGGTTAGCTTTAATCAAAGGGTTTTCCAGTGGGGAAATTAAAGACATCTTTAATTTCAAAAAGACAAGGGACGTGTTCAAAGAAAACAGATTTATAGATTCTTTGATGGAATTGTTTTCTTTGGTAATAGTGTTTATTAATGCATACATAATTGATTATGAACCATTCTCTCCCTTTGAGTTTGTTTATACTTTTTTCTTGCTTGTAGTTCTGTACAGGTTCCTATTTTGGGGGATCATAAGAGAGTCTAAAAAATGGTTGCATAAAGAGTCATAAGAGACATGTGCTTATAAAAATCACTCACTTTCTTTGATACATTCCAATGCTACCATTTATTTCTTTATAATTGGTAATATGGTGGGAATTTTATTTTTCAGTTGCGGTGTCCGCAATTATGGTTCTTTTAATTGGGAGGAGAAATTTCGAATAGAGAAGAATTAGATTGTCAATTATCGCTAATGAACAGGCTGGAGAGCCTGTTTTTTTTAAAAAAAATATTATGTTTTTGTTGAAAAATTCCATTTTGCTTGCGGTATCCGCAAACACTTTTTTTATTTTTCAGTGCTTCATTTTGACGGATTTTTTTTGTGATAAAATCCAGTCACTGCGGAGGTGAATCATGTGAAGATAGAAGTAGGAATAAACCTGTTTGAGCTAGGATTTCTCATTCTAGGTGTTTCAGTTTTGTTTTTAATCAAGGCTAAAGAGGAACGAAAACGAAAAAGAAAGAGCTAGGCTGCTTCTTGAAAGGCGCTTGACGGAAATCAAGAGATTTTAACACTTACATAGAGGTTTACTTAAAAATTTCAGTTGAGATCGCTCAGATTTGATTCTGATCGCTTTTTTGTTTAGGTATTAAAAGTAGGGGTGGTGTGTCAAAAACGCTTATAAGGGCTTTAAATGTGTTTTTTCGTTTTGGCTACTGAAATCAGTTTGAAAATCTGTTTGCGAGATACCGAAAATTTTCAAAATTGGAACTAAAATGGGTTTTGGACGTATTTCATGTGCTAGGATTTAACATAAAACGGCAAAAATTGAGGGGGATGAATGAATGGCAGCTGTATCTTCAGCGAAAATCGGTCAGAAGATTAATGAATGGTATCAGAATATCAAGAGGCTGAATGTAACAGATGCGGAAATGCTTCGGAGTGAGATCAGAAGGGATTTAGACATCATGGAGGAAGATGAGCAAGCTGTTCTTTATTTTCAGCTTATGGAATTCCGCCACGAACAAATGCTTGAATACATGAATCTAGGAGCTCGGAAATTAAACAAAGCGGAGTACCTGCGATCAGTTGAAGGGCAAGGGCGGAAGCTTACTGGAATCCTGGAATACTATTTTAATTTTTTCAAAGGGATGTATGAGTTTTCGCAAGGTGATTACATTACTGCGATTACTTTTTATCGACAGGCAGAAAAACGGTTGGATCGAGTGGCGGATGAAGTTGAAAGAGCAGAGTTTTACTTCAAGATGGCAGAGATTTTCTATCACATGAAGCAAACTCAAATGTCTATGTATTACATCATGCTAGCCCTTGATACATATAAGGCGCACCCGACATATCTTGTCCGAGAAATTCAGTCTCGTTTTGTTGTTTCAGGAAATTATATTGATCTTAACAGTTCTGAAAAGTCTCTCCCGCATTTAGACAAAGCATTAGAAAAATCACATGCGATTAAGGATGAATTAATGATTGGTATAAGTTTGATGAACTTGGGTCACTGTTATTCTAGTTTGGAAAAATATCAGTTGGCATTAGATCATTTGGAGGAAGCTGAAATTTATTTGAAACGTCATTCTCACATACGAGCAATCCTTTATCAGCAGGCTCTGATCCATTTTAAATTGGGTAACGATGAATTGGCCAAGGAATATTTGCAGCGTGGCATAGATTATCTAAAATCAAACCCTGATCAATTATTCGAATCTTTGTACGATTTTCTTGTAAACCTATATATAAAGCCACTTAATCTTGATGATCTCAAGGATATTTTGAAACGATTTGATAACATTAGGGGTTATCCATATTTAGAAGAACTGGCATTAGAGTCCGCAGAATTTTATACTAAATGTGAGCGTATGGAGGAATCTGTATATTTGTATCAGCAAATGGTGTACGCTCAAAAACAAATTCGAAGGGGCGACTGTTTGTATGAACATTAGAAAAAGCTTTGTTTTAGCTGGTCTTGCGATCATGATGTTGGTTGGTGGTTTATATCTGAATCATACCGAGACTGCTATGGAGTTGGCTATTCGATTAGGTACATGAAAAATGGCAGACCTTTTGGGTCTGTCTATTTGGAAATTCTTCTGGAACAACACCAATGCACTAACAGACACTCAGAAAAAATCCCTTCCAATTGGATAGGGATTTTTTGAGTAAGCTGTGATCTAATTCAAAGTTGCATAACCCTAATCAACAACAAACAGTACTGCCGTTCCATCTTCGTATTCATTTAGTTGATGGGACACCCAATATCCCGCACCTCGATTGTCTGAAAGAGATATTTATTCTATATCGGCTCCTGCACCGCCTTCTTCACACATAGCCATAGGGAATTCATCTCGATCATATTCCCTTTTTACTTGTATGTTTTTCAATGATTCTTCTCCATTTTTATCGGCACCTTCTTTATCAATCGTGCAGACGGCAGAAGCGCCCTTTTTTATAGCATTTTTTATGTCTCGTGCTGTTTCTGGATACTTATCAAACGGAAACTTCAATTTCACATCATACTGAGACCTCTCCAGAAGAAGGAGAGGTTTTTTTATGTCGAAGTGGGTTTGACAAAACAACCAAAAATTCATTAAATTAGTAGAACGATCTACTTAAGTCCATTTAACTAAATATCAATTTTTTTGATTAAAAAAGAAAACATAATTAGTTCGATTCACTTAATTTCACTTCTATTGACAGTATTTTCAGAAAAAATGATTGACGATAAAAACGAATGCGCTTACAATGAAAACACATTCCAAAAAGTGAAATTGAATTCCACTAGACGGAATAAAGGAGTCGTTCATCTCCAAATAAGTGGCTAAAGGAATGATTCACACAATGAAAAATCGAAGTGCACTGGAAATATACAAAGAAGGAGGCGCTTGGTGGGAGACTGAGATTAGTCATATTCAAAAAAATTCAATTGAACTTCGGGGCTATCCAATTGAAGAGCTTATTGGTCAATTATCGTATCCACAGATGCTTTATCTACTGCTTGTTGGTGAATTACTAGATGATTCGAAGGCAGCTCTTTTTGAAAGTGTTCTTGTCGCAGGTGCGGATCATGGGCCAAGAGCACCGTCTATTGCAGCGGCAAGAATGGCGGTTACGTGCGGCATTTCGTTTAATTCTTCTGTTGCAACAGGGGTGAATCTATTAGGTGATATTCATGGCGGAGCCGGAGAAAAGGCGATGCGTATGTTATACGAAGCCAAAGCAGCCTACGATGAACACAAGGATATCAAGTCTGCTGCAAAGCAAGTATGTCAGACATGGTTAGCTCGCAAGGAAAAAATTCCGGGAATCGGTCATCAGCTGCATGATGATGATCCGAGAGTGAGACGGCTGTATGAGCTGAGTCAAACATATGTGCAGCAAGGTGATATCAGCGGAACGTACTTACGGTTAGCTGAGGCGATTAGACATGAACTTGAACAATTAAAAGGGAAAAAAATCACGATGAACATAGATGGTGTATCTGCTGCGATCCAATGTGAATTAAACATTCCAGCTGAAGCGGCAAAAGGCATCTTTTCCTTATCCAGAGGAATGGGCATCGTGGCGCATGCATATGAAGAGCTGACAAAAGGTGCCCTAGTGAAAGGTCCTTGTCCGAATGAAGAAAGACTTGTTCGTTATGCGGGGGTCGGGACGCGTCACTTGAAGGAGGGTGAGAGAATTTGAGTGAATTGAAAGCGTTGTCATATATAAACGGCGAATGGCTGGATGCAAACCATGTCAAAGAAGGCATTATCAATCCATACTCTGGGGAAATGATCGGTACATCCTATCTTGCATCCTCAGAAGATATAGAACAGGCACTTTCTATTGCGCAGCAAGCTAAAAAACAATTAGCGGCAATATCAGCATTAGAACGCTCAACGCTTCTAACAAAGGCAGCTGCCTTATTGGAAGAACAAAAAGAGCATTTTGCAAAACTCATTTCTTTAGAATTAGGCAAACCGCTTAAAAATACAAGAGATGAAGTCTCACGATCAATTGAAACGCTGGCGCAGTCTGCCGAAGAAGCCAATCGACTAATCGGTGAGACCATTCCTGGCAATGTATCTTCCCGTGGACAGAGAGCAATGGCGATGACATTTAAAGTGCCGGTTGGGGTTGTGCTGGCGATTACGCCTTTTAATGCGCCTCTCAACTTAATTTGTCACAAAATCGGTCCAGCTTTTGCGGCAGGGAATGCCATTATTTTAAAGCCAGCACCGCAAACATCAGCTGTTGCCACAGCGTTTGTTAAGCTCCTGCTTGAAGCAGGGTTTCCTGAAAAGAGCCTGCAGCTTGTGATTGGAGGAGTAGACGCCGGCAGACAGTTAGTCACTGATGAAAGAACCAATCTTGTTTCTTTTACTGGCGGTGCGGTGGGCGGAGAACATATTTCAAACTCTGCTGGATTAAAAAAGGTACTGCTGGAACTCGGAGGAAATGGAGCGACGATTGTTCATCATGATGCAGATATCGAGCTAGCCGCATCTCTTTGTGCCAAAACGGGCTTTAGCAACTCTGGTCAAAGCTGTATTTCTGTTCAAAGAATTTATGTCCACAAGCAAATTATGTCGTCATTTACTGAGACACTTAAACAAAAAGTAGAGCAGCTCGTCGTTGGAGATCCGCTGTCTAGTGAAAGTGATATCGGCTGTATGGTTGATGTACAGGCAGCAAAACGTGTGGAGGCTTGGATACAAGAGGCAGAGAAAATGGGTGCCGAGCTTCTATCTGGAGGACAACGAAATGGCGCAAGCATCACACCGGCTATTTTGCTAAACCCGCCAAAACAAGCCAAGGTCGTCTGTGAAGAAGTGTTCGGTCCAGTTGTCAGCATTCTCCCATATGAGGAGCTGGATGAGGCAATCAAAGAAGCAAACGATAGTCGATATGGTTTGCAGGCAGGTGTCTTTACGAATCAGCTAGATGTTGCGTTACACGCAGCAAAAGAGCTTGAAACTGGCGGCGTAGTCATCAATGGGACATCGAATTTCAGACTAGATCACTGGCCATATGGCGGGATTAAACGAAGCGGTATTGGAAGGGAAGGCCCACGTTTCGCCATCGAGGAGATGACCGAAACCAAAATGGTTGTGCTGCCAAATGGGCTATAAAGGGGGCAGATGGATGTGAATGTCTTTCAGCAAAAGTTAAAAAATGTGCAAAATGGCGGTCAGCCAATGATTTGTACGCCGCTCATTGGACAAACAAAGGAAGAATTGTTTCTTGAAGTTGAGGTGTTAGCTGAGAAAAAGCCTGATGTGATAGAGTGGCGAGCGGATTTTTTCAATCACCTCAATGACAAGGAACAAGTCATCGACACCCTAAAAGGGATGATCGAAAAGGCAGATAGCATCCCATTTTTATTCACCATTCGTTCTGAAAAAGAGGGCGGCGAACGCATCTCACTCTCAGAGGATGAAAAGGTTTCCCTGCTTGTTGAGCTTTGTGCCACTCAGCTTGTGGCTGCCGTTGATTTTGAATTAATGCATGATGTCTCGCATATCCAGCAAGTCAGTCAGGCGGCTAAGAGAAACGGGGTCATCTTGATTGTGTCGTACCACGATTTCCAGCGTACCCCTGCGGCGGATCGGCTCGTGGAGCTATTCACCCATGCAGAATCGGTTGGCGCCGATATCGCAAAGATCGCCGTCATGCCGCATTCCTATGAGGATGCATTGACACTGCTCTCTGCGACAGGCAAGGCGAAAAAGCATCTGTCCATCCCCGTTATTTCGATGGCGATGGGGGAATATGGCGCCTTCACAAGAATGGTAGGTGGACTCTTTGGGTCTATCATGACCTTTGCTGTAGGGAAAGAAAGCTCAGCACCTGGACAAGTTGCGATACAGGATTTGAATACCGTTCTATCGATTGTGTTTTCAAAGAATCAGTGAGTAGCAGATTCATAGCTGCACCGTGAGAGGAGAGAAACATGAAGAAGAATATATCTACACAGGTCATTCAGTATTTAGAAAATCGAGGAGTTGAGCATATCTTCGGTCTGTGCGGTCATACGAATATTGCTTTTTTATCAGCGCTAGAAAAAA
This sequence comes from Bacillus sp. FSL W8-0183, assembly GCF_038006825.1. Taxonomy (NCBI): domain Bacteria; kingdom Bacillati; phylum Bacillota; class Bacilli; order Caryophanales; family Bacillaceae; genus Bacillus; species Bacillus sp. FSL W8-0183. Next base: position 408,833 of record NZ_JBBOVY010000001.1, read on the forward strand.
GCCGTATTCAATTTGTGAATGTCAGACATGAACAGATAGCGGCGCATGCAGCAGACGGTTATGCACGAGCGAAAAAACAGACGGCTGTTGTGCTCAGTCATTTAGGTCCTGGACTCACCAATGCGGCAACAGGCGTAGCGAATGCCGCACTCGATTCCATTCCAATGGTTGTTATTGCAGGAGATGTTCCAAGTCATTACTACGGAAAGCACCCACACCAAGAAATCAATCTTCATTCCGATGCTTCTCAATACGAAATTTATCGCCCGTTTGTGAAAAGAGCATGGCGAGTTGACATTCCAGAATTATTTCCAGAAATTCTATCAAAAGCGTTTCAGTTAGCTGAAAGCGGCCGCCCTGGGCCAGTCCTGATTTCAGTTCCGATGGATGTGTTCTCAAAAGACTTAGATGTGTCGTTATTTGAACAAATCGCTCATCATACACACACCGTTGAAAAACCATCTATTGATGATCAAACAGCGAATCGGATATTAGATCGATTGCTGCAGGCAGACAAACCGCTCTTATATGTAGGGGGAGGCATTTTACTAGCCGATGCAGCAGAAGAGTTAAAGGCATTTTCTGACCATTTGAGTATCCCTGTTGCCCATTCTTTGATGGGGAAAGGGGCGATGCCAGATGATCATCCAATGACCCTTGGCATGACAGGGTTTTGGGGGACGAAATTTATCAATGATCAGTGTAAAGCAGCGGACTATATATTGGCTTTAGGCACCCGTTTTGCTGAAGCAGATGCGAGTTCGTGGGAATCGGAGTATACGTTCAATTTCCAATCAACCAAGCTCATTCATATTGACATTGATCCGAATGAAATTGGCCGAAATTATCCTGTGGAAATTGGAGCGGTAGCAGATCTCAAGCAGGCCCTGACCGTACTCAATCGTGTGGCGAAAGAAAGGCTGCCAGAAGGTCTGGATCGCCCTCAATTGAAAAAGGACATTGCGGTATATCGTGAGGAATTTCAGAAGAGCAATTTGACGAATATTCAAGACGAGTCTTTCCCAATGAAACCACAACGTATTTTGCAGGAAGTGCGGGAAGTATTGCCGCCTGATGCCTTCATTACAACCGATGTTGGCTGGAATAAAAATGGGGTCGGACAGCAATTTCCTGTATACACGCCAGGCACTATTTTAACCCCAGGTGGTTTTGCGACGATGGGATTTGGCGCTCCCGCTGCACTTGGAGCAAAGATTGCCCAGCCTGACCGTGTCGTTGTATCACTTGTCGGGGACGGCGGATTCGGTCAAAATCCATCTGTTCTCGCAACAGCTATGGAAGAAAACATTCCTGTCGTGTGGATTGTGATGAACAACAGTGCGTTTGGGACGATCGCCGGCTTGCAAATGGCACACTATGAAACGACATACGGCACTGTTTTTAGAAAAGATGGAGAAAGCTATTCGCCTGATTTTGCAGCCATTGCAAGAGGTTATGGGATGAAGGGGATCAAAATTACGGCGGCTTCTGAATTCAAAGAAGCTTTGGCTGAAGCGATCGCTTCTCAGGAACCATGTGTCATTGATGTAGCGATGAAAAATGATCCTGTGCCTACTGATGGACATTGGAACATTAATGATATTTATTCACCAAATACAAAACGTTCACATGTCAGTGTGAACTAAACATGAATAGGGAGGAATCAACAATGAAAATTAAAGTGTTAAATCCATTTCAAGACGGTCATCCATTATGGTTAGGTTTAGATCATCCAGAAGAGAACATGATTCGGAAGGTGTTTCAAACGATCACACCAGATACCGTTGGATCAGAGCATATGATGGCAGGTCTCACTATTTTTGAGCCGGGAGAAGCAAGCTCAGTACACAATCACCCGGGTTCAGAGGAATTTGATTATGTGATTAAAGGGTCTGGCGAAGTCATTTGCGATGGAGAAAGACAATCATTTAAACAAAATGACTTTATGTTTATTCCAGACGGTGTCTCGCATCAGCATGTGAACACAGGGGACGAACCTTTATGGCTGATTTGGCTCTATACACCGCAAGGGCAGCTGCCGAAGGACTAAAGAAACCTTGCACGAGAGAAAGAAGAAAAGGGGCTAAAATAGAAAGCATTTTAGCCCTTTATCAATTGAACGAAAGGGAGTCAAGCAATGAATAAGAATACACCACTTGAAGGAATCAAAATATTAGATGTTTCTACGATGATTGCTGCACCATACGGCGCGGTGCTTCTAGGAGATTTCGGTGCAGAGGTCATTAAAGTCGAGATTCCTGGAAAAGGGGATACACTGCGGCATGTTGGCCCTTTTGCAGATGGTGAACCTTTGAGATGGTCAGGGCTTTCAAGGAATAAGAAATCTCTTACACTCGATCTACACAAAGAAGAAGCAAAAGACATTTTTAAAAAGCTTGCAGCGCAGGTTGATGTGATCATTGAAAATTTTCGTCCGGGCACACTTGAAAAATGGGACGTTGGGTACGATGTATTAAAAGAAATCAACCCTCGTTTAATTATGATTCGAGTTTCGGGTTATGGGCAAACCGGTCCATTTAAGGACAAGGCGGGATTTGGTACACCTGCGACGGCATTTAGCGGCTTTACATATATTCAAGGGTTTCCAGATCGGCATCCAGTCAGCCCGTCCTTTTCCCTTACGGATTATATCGCAGGAATCTATGTGGCGTTTGCCACTGTGACAGCGATGTATTACCGTGACACACATCCAGAAGGAACAGGGCAAATGGTGGATTTGGCTCTCTATGAATCTGTGTTCCGCATGTTAGAATTTTTGGTTGCTGAATATGACAAGCTAGGGAAGGTGCGTGAGCGTGCACCAGGGTTAAGCGGTCATTCAAGCCCTGCCGGCACCTATGAGACAAAGGACGGGCATTATTTGGTTCTTGTGACGAGTACAGATTCGACCTTTAATCGATTGGCAGAGGCGATGAATCGCTTAGATTTACTAGAGAACGAGAAATTCTCTGTGAATGCAGCCAGGCTGAAGCATAACGATGAAATGGATGCGATCGTCTCGCAGTGGATTGCGTCCAAAACAAGAGATGACGTCCTAGACATTCTAGATACACATGGTGTGCCTGTGAGTCCGATTCTAAGCATTCGGGATATCTTTGAGCATCCGCAATTTAAAGCACGAGAAAATATTGTCGAGGTGCATCATCCACGTCTTGGAAAAGTGAAGGTGCCTGGAATCATTCCGAAGTTTGAAAAAACCCCCGGCCGTATTCGCCATATTGCGCCTGATTTAGGTGAACATAATTATGACATTTTAACGAAAATGCTTGGCTTCACAGAAGAAGAGTGTAAACAGTTAGAAGAAAAAGGGGTCATTTAAGACACTCAACCGATCCGCACGCTGCGGAAACAAAGGAGGATGGTTATGAAAGTGCATTCAGAACTGAAGGGGAACGACTTGCGGCCTGCTTATGTGAAACCAACAAAAGCTCGTTTCGGCATCTTGATTCTGTTGTTTTTTATTACCGCTATTAACTATATTGATCGAGCCAGTGTATCCATTGTTGCACCTGCGATTCAGTCTTCATTGCAATTAAACCCTGCCTTATTAGGCCTCATCTTTTCAGCATTTAGCTGGACCTATACAGCCATGCAGATCCCTGGCGGCTTTATTCTTGATAAGTTTGGATCAAAGGTAACGTATGGAATATCACTCATTACTTGGTCTATTTTCACCGGTTTACAGGCGTTTGCGAACAGCTTTGCCTTCTTATTTGGCTGCCGTTTGTTTATCGGAATTACAGAATCTCCCGCATTTCCTGCGAATAATCGCATTGTGACCACATGGTTTCCAAGGCGGGAACGCGCATTTGCAACAGGGGTTTATACCGCTGGAGAGTATGTGGGGCTTGCATTTGCGACACCTCTTCTTTTTTGGATCATGACAACTTTCGATTGGAGAACCGTCTTTATCACTGCTGGTGCGCTCGGTATTATATTTGCTTTCTTTTGGTACAAGTTTTATCACGAACCGAAAGAGCATCCAAAGATCAATGAAGATGAGTTAGAATTGATCCGTCAAGGCGAAGGGCTGACAGTGGCATCACAGGAGAAACTGAAATGGGCAGACTTTGCCGCACTTTTGAAATATCGTAAATTGATTGGACTCTATATTGGTCAATTTTCTGTTGCGTCTACCCTCTTTTTCTTTTTAACATGGTTTCCGACCTATTTAGCAGAGGCGAAAAATATGGCCTTTCTCAAAGTGGGTTTTGCGGCATCCCTGCCATACATCGCTGCATTCTTTGGAGTGCTGTTTGGAGGCTATGTGTCTGACTGGCTGCTTAAAAAGGGTGTATCGGTCAATGTAGCGAGAAAGCTGCCGGTTGTGGTCGGTCTGCTTCTGACAAGTACCATTGTTTTAGCGAATTTTACAACGAATATCCCGCTTGTGCTGACTATTTTATCCATCGCATCCTTTGCGCAAGGACTGTCTAATATCTCCTGGACCATGCTGTCTGAGGTGGCACCAAGAGAAATGGTCGGGCTGGCTGGCGGCGTATTCAACTTTTTTGCTAACTTATCCGGCATCATCACCCCGCTGATCATCGGATTCATTGTATCGGCGACAGGCTCTTACAACGGCGGTATTTTATTCGTCAGCCTAGTGGCATTAGGCGGAGCGTTGTCGTATATCTTTATTGTGGGTAAGATTGAACGGATTCAATTAAAATAATAGAGAGTAAGAAAAAGAGAACTCATTGGGTTCTCTTTCAGCGTGTAGACAAACCCTCGCATTCGGTGTCAGTCCTGCGTGCCGGTGCTCACGAATGTCAAATTCGCTCCGCGCCGGTACTCGCCCTTCCTAGGGTTGCAAAGGTTTTCTATCACACTGAAAAAAAGACAAGGGGCTAAAATCAAATTCATTTTAGCCCTTTGTCAACAATCTTAAAAGAGAACTCATTGGGTTCTCTTTTTCTATGAATAAAAGATGACGGTGATGATCGTTGCACATGCGATACCCATGCTGATATAAAAACCAGCAAACCAGATATTCCATCGAGTGATTCGGTAAGGGTTGACCTTCATCAAATCGGCTAATAGGGAGACAGATACATTATATGGGCTAAACATGACCGTTGAGGTTCCAGCGATAATGAGCATGATTGCGATGGGAAGGGCAGGCAGTTCATGAATGACAGGTGCCATCAAGCTCACTAAGAGAGCAAGCGAAACGAGCGGGTGAAAACCGCAAAGAGCGGTGATGAGAAAATACAGCCCGATGACCCCATAAACCCAAATGGCATGATCTGATATACTGACGATAAATGCTTGAATCGGCTGCAGGCTGTTTGTGACAAGCAGCATATCGACAAAGAAGCCCGCGCTTAAAAATAGACACATATAATTGGAGAGCTGGCGGGTCCGTTCTTTCCAATGGGGAATAGAGACGGCTACATATTGTTTTCGTTTTTTGATGATAGACGAGAATAATAGAGCGAAAGGAATAATCGTCAGCACAACAGCGAACAGATAACCTTTCCCAATCCAGGCGTCAACAAGCGAAACGACTGTCATAAAACTGAGCAGCATGAAAGCAAGCTGAAGGGTTTTTCTCTTGATGCGATGAGGGTTGGAGTAAGCTTCTGCCGGCTGGATGATATGCGGCAATCGTTTGCTTTGACGAGAAAACAGCAACCAATCCGTCAACAGCACAAGCACCATTAAACAAAAGGTAACGGGTGCAATCTGATAATATTTCAATTTGGTTGCATCAATGGTAACACTCACCAGTACTTCGACAGGACTCCAGCTAAGACATAGCGCATATGACCTTAAAAGATTGCGCGTATAAAGGTGCTGTTTGACTTGTTCCTGAAGGGCGTTCAGCGACGGTTTTAAGGATGTATATAATAAGGGAATCGTTGCGATATTTAAAAACATGCCAAGAACATGAGTGACAAATGAACTCTTGCGATAAAGCTGATTTGTACTCGTTGTATGTAAGGTAAGCAGTTTATTTAATTGAGTATCGAAATGTCCAACATGTATGAGAGAATGAATAAATGGCAACATGAAAAATAAAGAAAGCAAGCCTAGCATGGAATGAAAATGAAGAAAAAGCGTATGCAAAGGCTGTTCTGACCAGAAAAATAACACCAATCCAATCAAGAGAAACATAGCACCCGTTTTCAAATAAAGCCCATTGGCCTTCTTAAAGGAAATGGTGAGCGAAGCAGCCGCCAGCAGACCAACCAAATAGGAGAGAATGGGAGCAGGGAATAGTTGATGAACGATGTATAAGCTAATAAGAAGTGTGAAAATGAGCAGGTAGATCATGATATCTCCTCCATCAAAACATCTATCGGTTTTATTCCGTACAGTGGAATTTGTTTTCTTTTAATGGAACATTTAAAATGGATTATAGCAAAATTGGTTAATCATGTCGATAAGAAATCAAAGGGGAAAAGGAGAAAGTGAACATGGCTGATAAGAAGTCAAAAGAAGAATCAGGATTGCGTACCGTTCAGCGTGCTTTGGATATTCTTTCTTGCTTTAGCGAAGAACGTCAAGAGCTGACGCTAACGGACATTTCAAAAGAGATGAACTTAGCAATGTCTACCACAACGAGACTGCTTAAGGCACTTGAAATGAATCATTTTGTAGAAAAGAACCAAGAGACAATGAAGTACCGGCTCGGTCAAAGACTTTATCTTCTCGGTTATATTGCTGGGAAGTCCATCAAATTGAGGGAACTGGCAAAACCGCTCATGTACACACTTCGTGATGAAACAAAGGAAACCGTCAACCTGTATGTGCTCGATCACAAAAGCAGGGTATGTATTGAACAAGCCGAAGGGCTGCAATCGATTCGGCATCTTGTGAAAATCGGTGAGAAGCTGCCGTTATACGCTGGTGCTGGTGGAAAGGTGCTGCTTGCTTTCCAAAGCGAAGAGTTTCAACAGCAAGTTTTCGCGTCTGAGGCTGATCACATGACGATGGAGGAATGGCAAAAAGAATGTCGTCATATTCTTGAAACGCATACCGCTTGCAGTATTGATGAACGGGAAGTCGGATCGGCGGCAGTGGCGGCACCGATCTTTAACATTCATGGGGAGGTGCAGGCATGTTTATCCATCTCTGGACCGACCCAACGATTTACTGAAGATGTCATCCCTCAATTGCAGCAAAAAGTGAAAGAGCATGCCGAGAAGCTCTCCGAACAGCTCGGTTACGTCGTCAAACACAATTTTTAAGAATGCCTATCTTTTCTCAGTCCATTTATCATATAATAGAAACATTATGTAGCATTCCTTGTCGTAAGGAGGACGTGTCACGAACATGAAAAACAATAGAGAGATTCCTGTGAGACAGCGAAATATTGTCCTCATTGGCTTTATGGGCGTTGGGAAAACAACCATTGGGCAGCTCGTTGCCAAAAAGTTATATAGAGATTTTATTGATGTTGATCAGGAGATTGAGAAAAAGTACAACATGACGATTCCAGAAATGTTTCAGCAAAAAGGAGAAGATTTCTTCAGACAGGCTGAAAAGGACTATATCGTCGATTTATGTGAACATACTCAGCTAAAGATCGTATCTCTTGGAGGCGGTGCGTTTAAACAGGAAGAAATCAAACGATCTTGCTTAAAGCATTGTACGGTTCTTTTCCTTGACCTATCTTGGGAGAATTGGAAACAGCGGCTGGATATTTTAATTGAAAACCGTCCTGTTCTTCATAACCGCACGCTTGACGAGATGAAAGAGTTGTTTGAAGAGCGCCGGGAAATTTATTCCCTTCATAACTCAAGAGTGGAAACAGATCATCTAGAAGCTGAAGAAGTCGCCAATTATATTGTCGACACACTCAAGCTTGGCTGGGATCTATATTCGAAATAAAAAAGTCTATCCTAAGGGGGTAGACTTTTTCTATTAGATCAGGAGTAGTCAAAGAAATCACAGTCTGATGGTTGAAAAAAAGAAGAAAAGATGTTTTTTCCTTCGTCATTATATCAAAATGTATGCATCCTCTATGTGGTGTGACTAGCCGTTTGAAAAAAGTGGTGATTAAACTACAACGAGTTCAAGATGATGAGGTTTTTTGATTGATGTGGGAAACGAAATATATCTCTCATTTTCTTTTTTTGAAAAAATAAAATAGTATCTAAATTCTAATAATCATTTTTTGAATTATTATAATTTTTAAAAATATTGTTGACACCTTCGGTTAGATCATTCTATGATTATTAACGTAAACGCTTACCGTAAACGTTTACTATAACGGATGGGGAGGAATTTGTTGATGAAAAATAAAGAAAAATGGAGCGGTGTATTCCCGGCAGTCTTAATTCCTTTTAAAGATGACTATTCAATTGATGAACCTGCTTTTCGTAAGCTTGTTCGCTGGGTGGCGGAGCACGAAGGGATTAATGGGATCGTTGTCAATGGACATACTGGCGAGATTATGACTTTGTTGCCACATGAACGAGCTGAAGCTGTGCGTATTGCAGCCGACGAATTAAAGGGAGAAATCCCTGTCATTTCTGGGGTTTCTGCTGAAGGGACAATCGAAGCGATCCAGCATGCAAAAGCAGTGGAGGAAGCTGGCGGAGAAGGTATTCTTCTTATGCCGCCACATTCATGGCTGAGATTCGGTATGCAGCCTGAGTCACCTGTCCAATTCTTTCAAGATGTTGCAGAAGCAATTGATATTTCAATCATCGTCCATCAATATCCAACATGGACAAAAACCTCTTATACAACCAGTCAATTATTAGAAATGTCGGAGATTCCAAACGTTGTCTCATTTAAAATCGGTCAAAGAGACATGGCGCAATATGAAGTGGATGTGCGCGCACTGAAAAAGCATGCACCAGATGTATCGTTGCTCACATGTCACGATGAATATTTATTGCCAACATTAGTTCAAGGAATTGATGGGGCGCTTGTAGGTTTCGGCTGTTTTGTCCCAGATTTGATTGCTGAGCTTGTGAAATGTGTGGAAGAACAAGACCTTGTAGCGGCTAATAAAGTGTACGATAGAATCTTTGAATTAAAGCATGCTGTGTATAAAATGGATGAACCTTCTTCTACCTCTCATCTGCGAATGAAGGAAGCGATGTTCCAGCGAGGTTTGATCAGCAGTTCGCTTGCGAGGAAGCCAGTATTACCTTTAACTCAAAAGGAAAAAGAAGAGATTCGTCAGGGCCTTCAAAGTGTTGGTTTACTTAAGGAAAACGTTAGTAAATAACAGACCATTGATTTCATGATGAAGGTGAGTCAGGTTATAATAGAGTATAAAACAACAGACTCCCGGAGGTATGAAATGTGTCAGTAAGTATTAAAGATGTCGCATTGAAAGCTGGAGTATCTATCGCCTCTGTTTCCCGAGTATTAAGTGGCAAACCAGGAGTAGGTGCTCAAACGGCTGAAAGAATCAAACAAGTGATTGATGAATTAGGCTATCGTCCTAATTTAGGAGCTAGAGGGCTCGTTAAAAGAAAGACTGGCAATATTGCTGTCGTGGTTCCTCGTGGTTCATATATTTTGAATAATCCATTTTTTTCGACGATTTTAGATGGGATAGCGAAGGAATTAGATGAGACTGAATTCAATATGTTGATGTCATTTACATCTGTACAGCAGCAGCGATTACTTGAAACGCAGGCTGTAGATGGTGCCATTTTATTTTCTCCAAGAAATGAAGAATTGAGCATGGATTGGTTAAAAAGTTTAGCTATTCCCATTATCGTTGTCGGAAGTTACTTAGAGGATTCTCCATTTCCATGTGTCAGGCCCGATGATGAAGAAGGTGTGTGCCAATCTGTCACGGCCTTATTTGATAAAGGTCATCGAACCATTGGACTGGTCAATGGTCCAATGAGTTCGATGCATAGTGTGAGGTATTACAAGGGGTATGAGCGTACACTGAAAAATTTAGGATTAACAATGAACAAAGAGCTTGTGTTTGAGTTAGATGAATTTGATGGGGGAAAAGTAGTAGAAGTGGTTTCTCAATTTCTCCAAGGAAACCAGCACATGACTGGAGTTGTTTGCTCTTCAGATTTTTTGGCGATAGGGGTCATGAAAGCGGCAGATATCGCAAATGTGTCAATACCTCATGATTTGTCTGTCATTGGTGCTGATGATGTGCCCATTGCAAGTTTTCTAACCCCTTCTTTATCTTCTGTTCATGTTGATTTAGTTGGAATGGGAAGAAAAGCAGTTTCTTTACTAACGCAGTTAGTAGAAGGAGAACAGTTAGAGAAGATGGAACATATCTTCCCGATGTACTATGTAGATCGTGGCACCACGGGAACGCCAAAAAAGAAATGATAGATGCTGAAAACTCATATGATCGCTTTAGAATGTCTCTTCATTTAAAATGTAAGCGATTTCTTTTGTGCTCATCAGCATGTACTTTTGCATCATTTCCTCTATTAAGGAGGAGATACCATGACGTTAGAACTCAGCGGAAATTCAAATTCTCATGATGAGCAAGTTGTTGATAGAGCTTCGCAACTATTGACTAGGATGGAAAGTGTACCTTTTTCGAGATGGCATTTAAAACCTCGTATCATTATGGGATCTGCTACCTTTTTTGATGCTTTTGATGCACTATCTTTAGCGTTTGTTCTCCCAGTTCTCATCGGCATGTGGAATTTATCACCTGCTCAAATTGGTCTTCTTATTGGGTCTGGTTATATCGGACAAGCGATTGGTGCTATTTTCTTTGGATGGTTAGCAGAAAGACGTGGCCGTGTATTTAGTGCAAAGTGGACTGTATTTCTCATGTCTATTATGAGTATCGCATGTGTATTTTCAGGTAACTTTATGGCCCTTTTTATTTTTCGTTTTATACAGGGGATTGGAGTAGGAGGAGAAGTGCCAGTAGCGGCCTCATATATCAATGAGTTGTCCCGGGCCCAAGGCAGAGGGAGATTTTTTATGCTCTATGAGATGATTTTTCCATTAGGATTAATGATCTCAGCTCAAATTGGTGCATTTGTTGTACCTAGCTTTGGGTGGAAATGGATGTTCTTGATTGGTGGAATTGGCGGTTTAATCGTCTTTGTCTTCTTTTTCATGTTGCGTGAATCTCCAAGATGGCTTATTTCAAAAGGCAGGTTAGATGAAGCCGAAAGAATCATTGAAGAGATTGAAGCTAGTACAGACAAACGAATGCCTGTTGCAAAGCAAGTATCCAGCAGCACTGAAAAAGGCGACTGGAAAGAGCTCTTTTCTACTTTTTATCGTAAAAGAACATTGATCGTATGGGGACTATGGTTTTCTGCCTACTTTGTATCGAATGGATTAAATAACTGGTTACCGAGTCTTTATAATACGGTTTACAATTTGCCAGTTGGAGATTCATTAAGGGCAGCCTCTCTCACAAATATTTTACAGACCATAGGGGTATTCGCTTGTGCATTTTTAATCGATAAAGTAGGACGGAAGCGCTGGGCAACCATTGCATTTATCGTAACAGGTGCTTTATTAACGGCTTTATGGATCAGCGGAGCAAATTCTCCAGAAAGCGTTATTTATTTAGGGTCCGCTGCCTACGGAATGATGGGGACAATTACAGTTCTTCTCTATTTATATACACCTGAAATCTATCCAACCCGTATGAGGGTAATTGGTACGGCATTTGCTACAGCGTGGCTTAGGCTGGCCTCAGCGATCGCTCCTATTATGATAGGTTTTATTTTAGAGGTGAGCGGTGTTTCAACTATTTTTATTCTTTTTGCAAGTGTGACTGTAGTGGGAGCAATTCTTGCTTTTAAAATGATCGAAACGAGAGAGAAAGTATTAGAGGATATTGCACCGTAAGTGATGCGTGCAGTGAAGAACTTATTCTAAAGAGGGTAGGTTCTTTTTTTATTTAGAGGATTTACGTACACTTTTGAAAAAGCCTAACCTACCTCAGTTCAATTATCTTATAATAGAAACATCATGCAGCACTCCTTGTCACGAACATGAAAAGTAATATCTATCAGATAGTGTAAATGTAGAATCAAAATATAAAAGTCTACCGGCCAGGGTAGACTTTTTCGATCAGTTTAATGTTTGATCCCTTGAAGCAGTGCAGCTTTTAGGCAAAAGGATGTTGGCTGACGATGTTCGTCGAATTGCAGTTGAAACAGCTGTTTCGTTTCATCGTCTGCAGCATGAAGGTGGGCAACGATTTCCTTTTGAACATTTTCTGGTGTACGTCCTCGTATGATCCAGTCCTGATAATCAATATGCAGATCCCAGTAACGGATATCTTCTTTCGTCAGATGGTTGTCAGCGAAAAGCTCTTTCCATTCTGATAACGAGCTTTCTCGCACATGGGAGGGATCTCTCAGTCTATTTAAATGATTAATAAAGTCATCCTGTGCTTGGTTTTCAGGTGCATAATGATCGACAAGTAGAAATTTGCCGCCTTTCTTTAAGACTCGGCTGATTTCAGACATGGCTGCCGGGAGATGTGGAAAGTGATGAGCAGCAAATCGGCATGTGACCAGATCAAATGATGCATCAGAAAAGGGCAATGCGTCTGCGGATGCCTGCTCAAACGTAATGTGGCTCAACTGGCGCTCTTCCGCAAGAGCTGTAGCAACCTCGATCATTTTGGGTGTGACATCAATCCCGATTCCTTTAGAGATGACGTCTGAAAAGGAAAAAACGGTATGACCTGCCGCGCAGCCGATATCAAGTAGATGCTCATCGCCCTTTGCCTTCGCCGCCGTTTTCATCCATTCAAGTTCTTTTCCAGCTGCAAAGATGGGTGAATCTCGGTAGTTCTCTGCATTTTGTGAGAATTGTTTCTCGGCTTTTGAATATGGATTCATTCCTTTACCCCCTTTTTGTTGTTTCTTTATCGTAGGGTTCTTCCCGTGATTTGTCTAAGACATAAAAGATATGATATGAATAGTTAAAACCTATGAGGTGAGAGAAGTGGATATACGAATGATGGAATATGTCATGGAAGTGTACCGGCAGCAAAGCTTTACAAAAGCAGCGGAAAAACTTCACATTGCACAGCCCTCGTTAAGTCAGCAAATTAAAAAACTTGAGGAGGAATTAGATACTCCTCTGTTTATTCGGAAGTATGGACAAGTCACTCCTACACCTCAAGGAAACCGATTGATCAAAAGAGCAGAAACCATTTTGAAGGAACGAGATGATTTGTTGCGTGAGATGGGGGAAGCTGCTTATGAGGTAGGGAAAGAACTGAAGATCGGTGCGCCAGCTGTCACAGGGGGATATGTCCTGCCAAGTTTATTAAAAACCTATTGTCAAACGTATCCGCACGTTCACGTTCATTTGATAGAAGAATCGCCTCGTGAGCTAGAAAGACGTTTACTCGCTGGGAAACTGGATCTGGCGATTCTTTCTCTGCCTGTCGAGCATGAATCATTGAAAACAAAACAAATGCTAACAGAGCCGCTTCTCCTCGCCATTCCGCAAACGGCTCAGCCGTGGTTGACGGATGAACTGAATGAAATCATCAATCAAGCGGATCAAGAAGGGTCTGTCCCGTTTCACCTTCTGGAAAACGCCCCATTTATTATGCTGAAAGAGGGATATGGCTTTCGGCAAGTGGTCACGGAACTGTGCCGTCATCATGGCTTTCGGCCGAGAATTGCATTTGAAACAAGTCATATTCAAACAGCTCAGGCATTGGTTGAAAATGAGCTAGGTGTGACGGTGGTGCCGAAAATGGTGGCACAAGAGGAAAGGAAAGCAGTCACTTATTTACACATTGATTCATGCCCAACCCGTACTCTTGTGTTTGCATATGTGGAAGAAAGATATTTAACGAAAGCCGCTCAAGCCTTCATGGACCTTCAACAGAATCAAGGAAAAGCTTAAACAAACGTTTAATTAAACGTAAAAAGCAGGGGAGTCCCCTGCTTTTACCTTTTTTCAGCGTGATAGAAAACCTTTGCAGTTTAGGAAGGACGAGTACCGACGCGGAGCGAATTTGACATTCGTGAGCACCGGCACGCAGGACTGACACCGAATGCGAGGGTTTGTCTACACGCTGAAAGCAGGGGGCCCCTGCTTTCTAATATAAATCCAGCCGCTGATCTGTCATGACGGGGATTTGTTGTCTCACTTCATCTACGAGCTGAAGATCAATGTTTGCATAATAAATGTCTTCTTCATCATTTGTCTCAAGTAGAATGCGTCCGAGCGGGTCAATCACCATGGAGTGACCAGGGAATTCAGTGTCTCTGCTTGTGCCCGTCCGGTTCACCGCAATCACAAATGACTGATTCTCAATGGCTCTTGCGATGAGCAGACTGCGCCAATGGTCCACTCTTGCTGACGGCCATTGAGCGGTATTAACAAGCACCTTCGCCCCTTTGTTCACGAGCGTCCTAGAAAGCTGAGGGAAGCGGAGGTCATAGCAGATCATCGCACCAATCTTGACATCTTCACCATAGTCAAATAAACCAAGCTGATCACCAGCGGTTAAATAGTTGTGTTCATCCATTAAGCGGAATAAATGAATTTTATCATAATCTAACAAAAGCTCACCTTGGCGGTTAAAGACATACATTGTATTGGTGATGTTTTCATCTTCTGTCCTCTTATTTAAAACACTGCCTGCGATGAGATACACTTGGTGCTTGCGGGCAAAGGAAGAGAAGAGTTGTTTTGTTCGCTCGCCATCTGCATCGGCAAGCTCATCCGCTTGTTCTAACGCATAGCCGGTATTCCACATTTCAGGTAGAATAATCAAATCAGGCTGTTGGCGGATGGCTTCTTCTAAAAACGCTTCTGCTTTCTGAAAGTTTACATCAGGTTCTCCTATTTGTACGTCCATTTGAATCAGGGCGATGTTCATGTCGGTCTGCCTCCTTTATTCGTTTCATGCAATGAATGGTTCGGGTGATATTGCCTGAAGCATCTAGTCTTCAAGCCAGTTTCTTTATCATAAAGCTTTCCGCCATCTTTGCCAATAGAAATGTCAGAAGGTTTTGTTAAATGACTTTCTCAATCAAGAAATGAGTGGTATGATACTCATAACTAATAAAACAAAGGGGAATAGTATGATATGCAATTGTTCGATTTATCACTAGAAGAGCTAAAAAAATATAAACCAAAGAAAACAGCACGTCCTGATTTCTCAG
Organism: Bacillus sp. FSL W8-0183; assembly: GCF_038006825.1. NCBI lineage: Bacteria > Bacillati > Bacillota > Bacilli > Caryophanales > Bacillaceae > Bacillus > Bacillus sp. FSL W8-0183. The sequence continues at coordinate 423,922 of NZ_JBBOVY010000001.1, forward strand.
ACTTTTGGAAGAAATCGCTCGAAGAACTGCGCCAAGTGGAGGCAGAGCCAACACTTGAATCTTATGACTATCCAGTGAAAGGCGTCAAGGTGTACCGCCTGACGTATCAAAGCTTTGGACATTCTAAAATTGAAGGCTTTTATGCTGTGCCTGATCAAACTGGTCCGCATCCAGCGCTCGTTCGTTTTCATGGCTATAATGCCAGCTATGACGACGGCATTCATGACATCGTCAACTGGGCGCTGCACGGCTATGCAACATTTGGTATGCTCGTCCGCGGTCAAGGTGGCAGTGAAGACACATCAGTGACGCCAGGCGGGCATGCATTAGGATGGATGACAAAAGGCATTTTATCGAAGGATACGTACTATTATCGAGGCGTTTATCTAGATGCTGTTCGTGCACTTGAAGTCATTCAGTCTTTCCCCGAAGTAGATGAACACCGTATCGGCGTGATCGGTGGAAGTCAGGGGGGTGCGTTAGCGATTGCAGCCGCAGCCCTTTCAGACATTCCAAAAGTCGTTGCGGCAGACTATCCTTACTTATCAAATTTTGAGCGTGCAGTTGATGTTACCTTGGAGCAGCCTTATTTAGAAATCAATTCATACTTTCGCAGAAACAGTGATCCGAAAGTGGAGGAAAAGGCATTTGAGACATTAAGCTATTTTGATTTAATCAATTTAGCTGGATGGGTGAAACAGCCAACATTGATGGCGATCGGTCTGATTGATCAAGTGACACCGCCATCCACCGTGTTTGCGGCATACAATCATTTAGAAACAGATAAAGAGCTGAAAGTGTACCGATATTTTGGGCACGAGTTTATTCCTGCTTTTCAAACAGAGAAGCTGTCCTTTTTACAAAAGCATTTGCTTCTATCAACATAAGAGCATGACAAAGAGCTAAAATGACATTCATTTTAGCTCTTTGTCTTTTTCAGCTATTGGAGCGATCAGCTTAATAACTGGTGTTCTGTCTTGTTTTTTCATCAGGCACTAATGCTGTAACGATCAGGGCAAGGGCTGTGATGATGTGAAGGATGAATCCGAGAATCGGAATCCATGCAAGGCAGGATGTGACAATTCCAATGATACTTCCAATCATTGGTCCCTGGTCTCGCTTCGATAAGACGAGTGTGATAATATGCAGAATAAGCATGACCATGAGCGGTGAATAGCCATTGCTGATAACGAATAGACCTCCGATCACAGGGATAGCAAGGCAAGCTTCAAAAATCCCAGTGATCCATTTCATAATGCGAGATATAGACATCAGATCCAACTCCTTTTTCATATATGTCTTATTCGTATTTTCCCAAAAGGTGAAGAAGTCATGCAGAATTCTATAGAAAGAGTTGATGGACACTTGAGAGAGAGAATTAAGGAAGAGCTGAAAATCATCGAAGAAACGTATGACGTCAAGATTTGTCTCGCTGTTGAATCGGGCAGCAGGGCATGGGGTTTTCCCTCGACCGATAGTGATTATGATGTTCGCTTTTTATATGTTCCCCGGAAAGAATGGTATTGGGCGATGGAAGAGCATCGTGATGTCATTGAACGACCGATTGATGACATGCTTGATATCAGCGGCTGGGAGCTTAGAAAGGCACTGCGCCTATTCAATAAATCAAATCCGTCCATTATGGAATGGCTGTCTTCTGATATCATCTATGCTGAATCTTTCTCTTTGGCAAAGGAGCTAAGAGAATTAAAGGATCGAGCGTTTTACCCTGCGGCTTTGATGTATCATTACCTCAATATGGCGAAGCGGAATGAAAGCCGGCATTTACGAGGAGAGCAGGTGCGAATCAAGAAGTATTTCTATGTGCTTCGTCCGCTGTTTGCCTGTCAGTGGATTGAACGTTACCGAACAGTTCCACCAATGGACTTTCATGAATTACTCAAGGAGCTAGTGGAGGAAGGTCCGCTGTTAGCAGAAATTCACGAACTGCTCAAACGTAAAATGGACGGAGAAGAAATGGATGTAGAGAACCGTCTCGCTCATGTCCATCCATTTATTGATCAAGAGCTGGCGCGTTTTAATGAATTGGTGAAAAGCTACAATCAGCCGAAAGACAATCTGATGCAAGAATTAAATGAGCTTTTGCAGTCTACCCTTGATGAGGTGTGGGCGTAGGAGGGGAGAGTCAGCCGAATAGCGGCAGACTCTTTTTTTATCACCTATTGTGATAAAACCACAAAAAAAGTCAGAATTTTTGTCATCTTCAAATATTGTAGCGGACAGCTCATGAGCCTTACAATAAAGACATAGCTTACAAAGAGTGGGAGGTGCCCTTTATGGAGTCGGTCACAAGAAATTTCTTCTTGTTTTTGTCAAAGAGCAGTCTCTTGAACCATATTGCTCGTAATTGGGGAAGTGCTGTTGCATCAAAGAAAATCATCGGTGGGAAGGATTTTGAGAGCGCTATCCCTGTCATCAAACGATTAAACGATCAAGGTATGGCCGTAACGGTTGATCACCTCGGTGAGTTTGTCACAAAGGCAGAAATTGCAAATGAGCGGACGAATGAGTGTATTCAAACCATTCAGCGAATTGCAGAGGCGGGACTCAATTCCCACGTGTCACTTAAAATGACATCGCTTGGCTTAGATATTGACGATGACCTTGTGTATCGCAATATGAAAAGCATTTTAGATACGGCAGAGAAACACCGTATTATGGTGACAATTGATATGGAGGATGAACAGCGCTGTCAAAAAACGCTGGACATTTTTAAAGAAATGAAATCTCAATATGAGTATGTCAGTACGGTTTTGCAGGCGTATTTGTACAGAACAGAACAAGATCTTGATGACCTAAATGAGTTGCAGCCATTTTTAAGACTTGTAAAGGGTGCCTATAAGGAATCCGCCGAAGTGGCGTATCCAAACAAAAAAGACGTCGATCAGAATTACAAGAAGCTGATCGAAAAGCAATTACTCTCAGGGAACTATACAGCCATTGCGACACATGACGATCAAATGATCGAATTTACGAAACATATTGTGAAAAAACACAATATACAGACAAGTCAGTTTGAATTTCAAATGCTGTATGGCATGAGATCAGAAACGCAGCAAGCACTCGTGAAGGAAGGCTATCAAATGAGGGTCTACACCCCGTATGGACGAGAGTGGTATGGCTACTACATGAGACGTCTTGCAGAAAGACCAGCAAACATTGCATTTGCTTTAAAAGGGATGACGAGAAAATAATTTGAAACGGGAGCGTGACAAAGATGACAACACCTTACAAGCATGAACCATTCACGGATTTTAGCCAGGAAGAAAATCGCCAAGCGTTTGAACAAGCATTAGCCAAAGTAACAGAATCACTTGGGCAAACCTATCCGCTTGTGATTAATGGAGAAAGAATCGAAACAACAGACAAGATTGTCTCGATCAATCCGGCGAAGAAGGAAGAAGTCGTGGGTACCGTATCAAAAGCTGGGAAAGAAGAGGCAGAGCAGGCGATTCAAGCTGCGGCAAAAGCGTTTGAAACATGGCGCTACACGTCTCCGGAAGAAAGAGCCGGCGTCTTATTCCGCGCTGCGGCAAGCATTCGCCGTAAAAAGCATGAGTATTCAGCCCTTCTCGTAAAAGAAGCAGGGAAGCCTTGGAATGAAGCGGATGCAGATACAGCAGAAGCCATTGACTTCCTAGAGTATTATGCCCGTCAAATGCTAGAGCTTGCGAAAGGCAAACCGGTGAACAGCCGCGAAGGGGAACGCAATCAATATGTGTACACACCAACTGGCGTGACGCTTGTCATTCCACCATGGAACTTCTTGTTTGCGATCATGGCAGGAACAACCGTTGCACCAATCGTCACAGGGAATACAGTCGTATTAAAGCCAGCAAGTGCGACGCCTGTCATTGCTGCCCGCTTTGTAGAAGAACTGGAGCAAGCAGGTCTTCCGAAAGGTGTTGTCAACTTCGTGCCAGGTAGCGGAGCAGAAGTTGGAGATTACTTAGTAGATCATCCGAAAACAAGCCTTATTACATTCACTGGATCAAGAGAAGTGGGCACACGTATTTTTGAACGTGCGGCAAAAGTGCAGCCAGGACAACAGCATTTAAAGCGTGTCATTGCTGAAATGGGTGGTAAGGATACAGTCGTTGTAGATGAGGATGCAGATGTCGAATTAGCCGCTAACGCCATTTTCACATCAGCCTTCGGGTTCTCAGGTCAAAAATGTTCAGCTGGATCTCGTGCTGTCGTCCACGAGAAGCTGTATGACCAAGTCGTTGAGCGAGTGAAGGAAATTACAGAAACGAAAACAACAGCGAATCCGTTATCAGCTGATGTGTACATGGGACCTGTCATTGATCAAGCTTCCTTTGACAAGATCACGGAATATATCGAGATTGGCAAGCAAGAAGGTCGTCTAGTCACTGGCGGAACAAGTGATGATTCAGAAGGGTACTTCATTCATCCAACCGTGTTTGCAGATCTAGAGCCAACATCTCGTTTAATGCAAGAAGAAATCTTTGGACCTGTCCTAGCTTTCTCAAAAGTCTCAAGCTTTGATGAGGCGCTTGAAGTAGCCAACAACACAGAATACGGGTTAACCGGTGCGGTCATTACAAATAATCGTGATCACATCAACCGTGCGAAGCAGGAGTTCCATGTCGGGAACCTTTACTTTAACCGTAACTGTACGGGAGCGATTGTGGGATACCACCCATTTGGCGGCTTTAAAATGTCAGGAACTGATTCAAAAGCAGGCGGACCAGATTATCTTTCTCTGCACATGCAGGCCAAAACGATTAGCGAAATGTTTTAATATGGAAAAGCATGAACTCGTGCAGGCGAGTTCATGCTTTTTTTACCTGTCTACGACTTGTTTCTATACAAATATGACTGGAAAGAAGTATGATAAATGTATCACTTATTCAGGGAGCAATCGGGATGGAAGAGATATTAGAAAAGCTTCATACATTTTTTGATGTCGATAAATTAATTGCATTTATTAGTGGGTATTTAAAAAAACCAGTCATTTTAGAAAGTACTGAATGTCAGCTGCTTGCTTATAATTCTTACAGCATCCAGCAGTTCGACCCAGTCAATCAGCAAACCATTTTCTCAAAGGAATGCCCGGGAGCTGTGGTGGATTGGTTAAAAAAAACAGGGGTCATTGAGCAGCTATATACAGATTCAAATCCTTTTTATGTGAATGGTCATGAGGAGCTCGGGTTTAATCGACGAGTGGCTGTGAGCGCCAAACACAAACAAGAGGTTGTCGGCTTTATTTGGGTGCAGGACATTGAAGATTCTCTCTCTCAAGAGGAGCTGCAATTTTTACACGAGGTATCGTTTCAAGTTGGAAAAGTTATTTATAAAAATAAGAAACAGTTGGAGAAAAAGGAAGGCAAGATTGAAGAGTTCTTCAAAAAGGTCATGGATGATCATTTTTATACAGAAGAAGAGCTGAAATGGGAAGCTGAGAATTTAAGCATTCCACTGCCAGCTGTCTTTACTGTGATGGTTGTTCATGCCGCCGATAACAAAAGTGAGACGGCAGAAGATGTGAAGGATGTGATTAGAACCTATTTACAGCTAGAAGACAAGGTCAATCATGTCTACTCTGTGCAAGCAGACATCGTCGTGATATTAGGCAGTTTGTCAGATCGCCACTCACCAAAAGCGACCGCTGCGGATGTCGTCGCCCATCTTCAATCGAAAACGCATACAAACCCATCTCCTTTATATATTGGGATGGGAAGAGAATATCGAGATGTCATGAAAATGAGCACAAGTCGATTTGAAGCGATAGAAGTCGTGAAAGCAGTGAAGATTGTCGGCGGACAGGAATTGATTCCATACGATTACGAGCATTTGGGGGTCTTCCGGTTCTTAGACTCGATTTACAGTCACCAAAAAAAGAAAAACGACTTTAATCCAGATTTGTTGCGCCTAAAGGAAAAAGACCGTGACAGCCAAACATCATTTTTAAAAACCTTAGAGGTCTACTTATTGAATAATTGCAAGCTAAAACCAGCTGCAGAGCAGTTGTTTATTCATCAAAATACACTAAATTATCGAATGAAACAAATTTTTGAAATGACGTCTATTGATTTAAGTCATTTTAGCCAGCGATGTGAGTTATTTATTGAATTGATGCTGATGAAAAAAGATCAATAGGCGTGGACTCCGCAGGTGCAAAGGATGACCTGCGGATTTTTATGCGAGATCATAAAATGGCATACAATTGCCTTATTTCGTTGTATGATAGATAAAGATTTTATGAGGAAAGTGAAAGGAGGGCCACCTTTGGGATCAGTCACCTTGGCCATTTTAATTTTCATCATGACCCTCGTCCTTGTCATTTGGCAGCCAGGACGTTTAACCATTGGATGGTCAGCGTGCGGGGGAGCGATTCTTGCTCTTGCTTTTGGGGTCGTTCATTTGGGCGATGTATGGGAAGTTACTCAAATTGTCTGGAACGCCACCTTTGCATTTATTGGAATTATCATCATTTCATTGATTTTAGATGAGATTGGTTTTTTTGAATGGGCGGCACTTCATATGGCAAAAGCTGCAAGAGGGAACGGGGTCCGCATGTTTATTTATTTAACATTGCTCGGCGCTGTGGTAGCAGCTTTTTTTGCCAACGATGGAGCAGCACTTATCTTAACCCCGATCGTTTTATCTGTGGTCAGAGCGCTGAAGTTGGATGAGCGAATGATCCTGCCATTTGTCATGGCAAGCGGCTTTATTGCAGATACGACGTCTTTGCCATTTGTCATTAGTAACTTGGTCAATATCGTATCAGCCGATTATTTTCATATTGGCTTTCTTGAATATACAGCAAACATGTTCGTCCCAAACCTTGTATCGCTTGGCGCTAGTATGCTTGTGCTGTATGTGTTTTATCGGAAACTCATCCCGAAAACGTACGATGTTTCGCAGGCGAAGGAACCAGCTTCGGCCATTCGTGATCTGCGCATGTTCCGGTTATCTTGGTATGTGTTAGGGTGCTTGCTTGTTGGATATTTTGCTGGGGAATTGGCAGGCATTCCGGTGTCAATCATTGTAGGAGGCATTGCCATTGCTTTCTTATGGCTGGCAAAACGGAGTCCACAAGTAGCGACAAAACGAGTCGTCAAAGAAGCACCGTGGTCGATTGTGTTTTTCTCTATCGGCATGTATGTCGTGGTGTATGGGCTGAAAAATGTCGGCCTGACAGAAATTTTAGCGGCGTGGATTGAACAGGGGGCGTCACACGGTTTACTTGCGGGAACGATGTTTATGGGGGTTCTGGCAGCCGTGTTATCCTCTGTCATGAACAACCTCCCAACCGTTTTAATTGATGCGATTGCCATCGGTCACACAGATACAGCAGGTGTGATGAGAGATGCACTGATTTATGCCAACGTCATCGGCTCAAACCTTGGTCCGAAAATGACCCCAATCGGTTCATTGGCGACATTGCTGTGGCTTCATGTCTTGAAGAAAAAAGGTGTGCATATTTCTTGGGGGGCATACATGAAAGCTGGAATCATTCTAACCATACCGACGCTGATCATCACGTTATTGGGGTTGTATGTGTGGTTATGGTTGATACATTAAAAAGCAGATCCAATGGATCTGCTCAGCGTGAAGACAAACCCTCGCATTCGGTGTCAGTCCTGCGCGCTGGTGCTCACGAATGTCAAATTCGCTCTGCTCCAGTGCTCGTCCTTCCTAGACTGCAAAGGTTTTCTTTCACGCTGAAAAGAAGACAAAGGGCTAAAATCAAGTTCATTTTAGCCCTTTGTCAACAAAAAGCAGAAAGCAGATCCAACGGATCTGCTTTTTGTTGTTATAGATATTTTGCATAGCGTTTTTCCAAAAAGTCTTGGAGCAATGAGACCACACTGCATATGCCCCAGTAAATCAAGGCAACCAATATATACATGGTCATATAATCGAATTCTCGTCCACCCACAATTTTTGCTTGCTGGAAGAGTTCGGGCACAGTAATCATTGCCGCTAGTGAGGAAGCTTTGATTAAATCAAGCATGACGTTGGTCAGGGGCGGCAGTGCAATGCGCACGGATTGAGGCAAGATGACTCCGCGCATCGTTTGCCAATAGCTGAGACCAAGAGATTTGGCGGCTTCCACTTGACCACTTGGAACAGAGGAGAGAGCCGCCCGGTTAATTTCGGCAATGTATGCAGCACTATTGAAGCTGAATCCAATAATAGCAGCAGTGACAGCTGTAAATTCAATGCCGATGTAAGGGAATCCGAAATAAAGGATAAACAAAATGACCAGAATGGGAACCCCTCGCATGAATGAGATATACAGCCGTGCAGGCAGCCGAAGGAACCACGTATTTGCCATTCTAGCAAGGGCAATAAAAAAACCTAGAATCGTACCAAAAAACATGCTCACAAAGGAAATGAGCAGCGTCAGCCAGATGCCTTTCATGACAAATGGAAATGACGCTTTTGCCAGTGCAGGATTAAAGATATATTCTAAATGAATATCTCCCACGTCTGCGGCTCCTTATTTAGAAATGTCGACATCTTCGACATCAACATCAATTTTCTTTGAGACGTCAGCATGATTAAAGAATTTCTCTGAAATCTTTTTCATGGTTCCGTCTTTTTTCATCTCTTTTAATACACGATTTAATTCTTTTTGAAGCTCTGTATTGTCTTTTTTCATCACAAACCCTTGTTCATTCGGCATGTATTTTAGGTCTGGATGGATCGTAATATTTAGCTTAGGGAATGCAGCAAGCGCCAGTGTTTGTAAGTAGTAGTCATTTAAAATGACATCTGTACGGCCGTTTGCGACATCCTTTAAATATTGCTCGTTTGTGGCATTATCATAAATGACTTCTTTTGCACCATACTTACGGGCAACATCCATATAGATGGTCGTTGCAGCACCTGCTGCTTTCTTTCCTTTTAAATCCTTTAGCGTTTTAATACCTGACAGATCATCTTTTCTGACGATAGCGGTTCCATAGGAGTATTTATAAGGTGTTGAAAAGGCGAACTTATCTTTCCTGTCATCTGTGATGTCGATATCGTTTGCAGCGGCATCCACCTGACCTGAATTAATGGCACTGAGCATACCGTCATAACCCATTTCTTTAAATTCTACTTTGACGTCAAGGCGCTTAAATGCTTCTTTGACGACTTCCACTTCATAGCCAGTCAATTGATCCTTGCCGTTCGATGTATCATGGTAAGACGTAGGATACAAGGTGCCTGAAGTAGCGACCACGATTTTCCCTTTCTTTTGAATCTGATCCCACTTTGATTCTCCAGACTGAGATGAGCCTGATTGATTGCAAGCAGACATGACAAGCATGAGAGCAGACACAACAAGCAGCACCCATATAGGTTTTCTATGATAAAAACGACTCATTTAAGAATCCTCCTCTATTTTTTATACAAAACAAAACATAGCACGCTTTTTCAGTTAGGACAACGTTTTCAGATGAAAAGCGAAAAAGTAAGAATATTATGTGCAATTTGATGCTGTGAATAATGTATAAAAAAGGAAAGAATGCGCAAATTAAAATCGAATAAAGGAGGGAACGACAGAGATGAAAAAAACAAGTGGTTTGATCATACTAACGATGGTGCTATTATTTGGTTTTCAGGTGAATACGGCTCATGGAGAAACACCCCAAATGGAAAAGCGCCCCGTCACGCATCAAGTAAAATTAACGACAGAGCAACAAAAACAAATTGAAGTACTTGAACAGCAAATTTTGTCTAAACGAAAAGAAGTGATTGAAAAATACGTTCAGTATGGTGTGTTAACGAAGGAACAAGGCACGCACATCACAAAACGAATGGATGAACATTACAACCATTTAAAAAATAACGGGTTTGTTCCATTACTAAAAAAACCACAGCACCATCGACCATAAGTTCAAGAAAACCGGCAGCAAGGGGCCGGTTTTTATTGTTTATGTGTTAAAAGGTCAGCGTTTCACCATCTTGAGGGACAAAAATGGCCTGATTTGCATGATTCTCTTGAATGTAAGATGTTAATGCGGCTCTTGTTAATAAACAATGATTCACGGCTTCAAGGTGACAGGCGATGATTTGAGCTTGTGGTTGAGTATGGTGAATGTCTACAATCTCTTCCTTGGTCATCGTAATTGGGTCTCCCTCTAAAAATTGGGCAGCCCCACTATTGACCACAATAATATCTGGCTGGCATGTATTCACAACCTCTTTCGGCTCATCACACCAAATGGTATCTCCTGCAATATAAAGAGTAGGCTCATCAGGATGAGAGAAAACAAAACCGCTCACTTGTCCCATCCGTTTAGCGGTTTCTCCTGTCCCGTGCTGCCCGCCAGTTCGTTTCATATGAACACCGCAAACATCCATTTCATCTTCAATGCATGTGACATGCTGAAATCCAGCTTCTTTTACTTCCATGCGATCTTTCTCTGATTGAGTATAGATCGGCAAAGTTTGCGCTAATCTCTTTTTTGCCTCGTCGTCAAAGTGATCTACATGTAAATGAGTGAGCAGGACAGCATCCGGCTGTAATATCTTGTCCAAATCAATGTTTGCAGGCAGATCCACAATTGGATTGTTTACATGTTGATTGGCAGTATGCGGGAACGGTGGATAGGTTCCTTTTGCTGCTAAAAAGGGATCGATTAAAAATGTTGACGGACCATATTGAAGGTATAAAGTAGCATTACGAATGAGTGTTATTTTCATTAGAAGGCCTCCTTTTTTTCTCATTAAGTTTACAGTATATTAAAAGAGCTTCATGTGACAGAGGATCATGAAAGTCTTTCAGCGGAACGACTTGATTTTTGAAAGAGGTGAGCCAATGCTAGACAAAACAGATATGGATATATTAAAAGAACTCTCAAAGAATAGCCGATTGACGATGAAAGCACTTGGTGAAAAAGTCCATTTAACTGGTCAAGCTGCTAAAAATAGAGTTTTAAAGCTTGAAGAAGAGGGGGTTATTGAAGCCTATACCATTTCAATTAACTGGCGGACACAGCAGAACATCCAAACATTTTTACAGCTCTTTACCCGAAGTCATGATCATGAACCGCTTTTATCGTTTCTCCATCAAAAGGAAGAAATCAAAAACCTGTTTAAAATAAGTGGAGAGGGCTGTTATATGGCTGAAGGACATTTCTCCAGTCATGATGAGCTTGATCAATTTTTAACGGAGCTAACAAAGCATGCAAATTATAAATTGTCTATCGCTGTGAAACGTCTCACTCATCAAGAATAGATGAGACGCAGGAGGAAATAACCGATGAAAAGATTAATTGAACATCAGGCTGAACCCATCACAAAGGAAAGAATCAAAGCGGATTTGGTTCAACTTGGTGTAAGGAAGGGCATGATCTTATGTGTCCACTCATCCTTGTCATCTATTGGCTGGGTGAATGGAGGAGCTATAGCCGTTATACAAGCTATGATGGATATTTTAACAGATGAAGGAACACTGATTATGCCGGCACAAACATTAGAGCTGTCTGATCCTGCTGATTGGATCAATCCGCCTGTTCCTTATTCTTGGTGGAAACCGATCAAAGACACGATGCCTGCATTTGATCCGGCTTACACAGCTCCAACAGCAATGGGAAAGGTAGCGGAGACCTTTTGGAAATACCCAGGCGTAGAAAGAAGCAATCATCCTCATTTCTCATTCACCGCCTGGGGGAAAAGGAAAGATGAAGTGTTGAAACACCATGCGCTTCCTTATGGTTTAGGAGAAAATTCACCTCTTGGACGTATGTACGATCTTGATGCAAAAGTGCTGCTAATTGGCACGTCATTCGAGAGTGTGACAGCTTTTCACTTAGCTGAATATCGAATCTCACAGCAAGACCTCATGACACGAGGGGCCCCCATTTTAGAGAATGGTTGGAGGGTGTGGAAAGAGTATCAAGATATCATCACAAGAGAAGAACTATTCGAACAGATTGGTCGTGATTTCTTACAATCAGGATGTCGTTATAACCACAGTCGAATTGGGCTAGCCAATTCGTATTTATTGCCGATGAGAGAATCGGTCGATTTTGCGGAAAAATGGCTTGAACAGTACGACCAGGCGTGATCTAAGCAGTCTGAAAATCAAAATAATAGAGATCTTGATCAGGGTGCTCAGATATATAGCAGGTGAGCTGATAGTCTCCTTTTGGAATGGAGAAAGACAGTACCTGTGCCATGACGCTTGTCAGATAAACATGATCACTTGAATGAGTAAATGGCACTGTGATGACTCTATCAACGGATGATGGAGGCTCATGGCTGTTTAATGTCACGATAATAGAAGCTTTTCCGTTATTGATGCCTTCAAAAGAAATACCTCGATCCCCAGTTGCGAATCCTTGAAGAATATCGTCATCTGTCCAATCAATCACAGGTGGCGTCGTGCTTCCAGTGTATACGGTGATTTGGTGATAGGAGATAGATAGGGGATACGTTTGATTTAAATCATTCATATAGATAACTCCTTTATTCATAAGATTTGTCCAGCTGGCGATCATGTTGAAAAGTGAATGTTTGAAAGTAAGATTATTGAAGAGAATGTTAGGCAGCAAGACGATTGTCGCCGTCTTGCGCTACTGTTTGAGGGATCTAGATGTGAAATTGCGAAACCATTTCTTTTAGGTCTCCTGCTAAATGGGCGAGAGCCTCTGATGAAGCTGTTACTTCTTCCATTGCTGCAAATTGTTCTTCTGTTAAACCTGCTACTTGTTGTGAATGTTCACTCGTCAGTTTAACGCCTTCTGTGATAGAGGCAAAGGTTTGCTTCGCATCATTTGTATAAGCTGCGATTTTTTGGGATGCATCTGATAAATGTTTAATGCCATCTGCCATTTCCTTCATTGACTGCTGAATGTCAATAAATGAATCCTCTGTATGAGAAATAAGAACAGCCCCTTGAGCCGCTTCCTCTCGTACTCGTTTAATGGCACTCGTCGAATGATTCATCTCTTTTTGTATTTCGGAAATGAGATGTGAAATCATGTTGGATGATGTTTGCGATTCTTCTGCGAGCTTCCTCACTTCGTCTGCCACAACGGCAAAACCTTTTCCATGTTCACCTGCGCGTGCTGCCTCAATGGCCGCATTAAGAGCAAGTAGATTTGTTTGGTTAGCGATATCTGTAATCACTTTGGAAATTTGATCAATCTCGGCTGAACGTGTTTCTAGCGCTTGAATTGCTGTGCCGTTCTCTTCAATTGATTTTGCAATAGATGTCATTTGTGAATTGACTTCACCGATATTTTGTACACCTTTTTGGGCCATTTCTTGTGCGGACTGGCTTCTTGTTGCCATTTGTCCCGCATTTTCAGTGATGTTTACCAGCTCGTTAGATACTTGTCTCATCGTGTGCTCACTAGCTGTCATTTGGGACGATTGCTGTTCAGACGATTGAGCGACTTCTTGAATGGTATGGGTAATTTTTTCTGATGCTGCACTCGTTTCTTCTGCGCTAGCTGACAGCTCCTCAGAAGAGGTGGCTACTAATTCAGATGTTTTGATCACATTTAAAATGGTTTGATTTAATTTCTCACGCATCTTATTAAAGTGACCTGCCAGCTCAGAAAGTTCATCGCCTGTGTGATCTGTCACGTTGATGGTTAAATTTCCTTCGCCCGCACTCTTAATAGCAGATGCCATATGTTTGAGACGTGTCTGAATCCGCTTTGTGAAAATAGAAATAATGATAACAGAAACAATTAAACTTAACAGTAGGACCGTGACAAATTGAATAAAGAAAGACTGAAGCATTTGTGAAATCATGCTTTGATTTGCACCGGTATAGAAAATACCAATCGTTTCCCCTGTATCATTTTTGATGGGCATATAAGCCGTTTGGTAGTCTTTCCCGGCAACATTGGCTGTTCCGTAATAATTCTCACCTTTATCCAAAACAGCGGCCTTTACTTCAGGTGAGACTTCGGTTCCTACAGCTCGTTTCCCGTTTAACATGACATTTGTGGCAACGCGGGTATTTCCTTGGAAGATCGTGATTGTATCACCAGTATACTCGGCTAATTGATCAACCAATGTGTCATGGTTATTGATTTGAGTATTTCCTTTGTAAAGCTTGCCATCTTTTATCTGCCACGAGCCAGCAACCTTTTCAGTTAGGTAAGCGTATCCTAGCTTTAGATCGCCTTTTGCTTTTTCGGTGGCCATTTGCTTAATGTTCTCTGTCATTTCGCGGTTCACTACATAACCAACCACTGCTGAAAATACGATGAGGACACTTAAAAAGATCAGCATTATTTTGGCGCCAAGCCTCAGTTTTCCTTTTTTCTTCATGCTTTTTACTCCTTTAGGTATAAGGTAGGGTATCCCTCCTTAAAGATTATCGGCATGAAAAAAATGTTTGATATACGTGAATGCACTTACACAGAAATTTTTGTTATGAAAAAAGGAAAGATCGTGCTACTCGATAATAAATTGGATTCTTGTGCCATCAGGATCATCTGATAATTGATGACTTACCCAAGAGCCTGCCCCCCTATTATCCGAAGGACGTACATATTTGACAGAAGCCCCTGCTCCACCTTCTTTACACATCGCCATTGGCCATTCATCACGATCATAACCACGCTTTGTTGGAATGCCATGAAGTGATTTGTCTCTTTGCTCATCACTATTTTTCCGATCAATGGTGCAAATGGAAGAATGACCTTCGTCAATAGCTTCTTCTATGTGCTTCGCAGTTTCTGGATAACGATCTGATGGAAAGTGAATGGTTTTGTCATAAGAAGAGTTTGTCGTCTCTTGTTTATGTTGCCCTAGTTGGACATAGCCTGTTGCTACACCAATGACAATCAATAAAAGCAAGAGAATGGTTTTAAGAAGTTTCATAGATGCTAGCTCTCTTTCTCTTTAGCGTATTTTGTAAACAGAAGTATAGCAGAATTACTTACCAATTTCTCCTCGTTTTGAAAAAACGTCTTTTAAAGTTCGAAAAACGTTTTTTACCTGTTTATGCTCTTTTCCTCGTTGTACAAACATCATAAAAATTTAATTTTGCTACTCAAAAAACATATATGCTGATGCAAAATGGCTTTATGATTGGTTTTTGGGCTAATTTCAAGATTTTAACACACAGAAATTTCAAAAAATAAAATTGACTAGACCGATATGCTTTAATAATATGGAGTCAAATATCAAAAAATGTCGTAATTTATCAAAATATGATTCCATTTACATGACAGGAGGGAAGTACAAATGGCGGATGTCTCTTATCGGCTCGGAATAGACATAGGTGGAACATTTACTGATTTATCGCTGATGAATGAAGCAACAGGGGAGCTGACTGAACTCAAGACACCTACAGTGACAGATGACCCAGCTCAAGGAATTATCAATGGGCTAAAACTTCTAAAAGAAAGAGGTGTCGATTTATCCAAAATCCAATATCTCGTACACGGCATGACAATCGGTCTTAATACATTATTGCAGAGAAAGGGAGCAGATTTAGCCCTTTTTGTAACGGAAGGTTTTCAAGACATTTTGTCATTACAGCGTTTACGTCTACCCATTCCTTATGACTTCAATTCTCAATTGCCAGAACCATTGATACCACGAAAACATGTATATCCAATCTCTGAAAGGCTCATACACGATGGTTCGATCAAAAAACCTCTCCAACTGCAGCAATTAGATGATGCTGTCCAGCAGGTCATCTCTAAAAAACTAGCAGGCATTGTCATTTCTTTTTTACATAGCTATCAAAATCCAGTTCATGAATTACAGGCAAAAGCCTATATTCATCATCATTACCCACAGTTAGAAGTCCTGACATCATCAGAATTATGGCCACAAATGAGAGAATATGAGCGGACAGTGATGTCTGTTGTCAATTTGTACATTCAACCAAAGGTGAAACAATATTTACAAAAGTTGAAAAACCGTTTGAAAGAAGAAGGTGTACCAATTTCTCCATACATTACCCAATCAAATGGTGGTTTAATGGATGCAGAAAGCGCAGCCACTTCACCCGTTAAAACACTTTTTTCTGGCCCGGCAGCTGGAGTAATTGGTGCGGCAAGAATTGCAACATCTGCAAATGAACCCAATTTAATTACGTTTGATGTTGGTGGCACAAGTGCAGATATCTCGATCATTCAAAATGGGCAGCCTACAATGGCTCAGTCGAATCAGCTTTCAGGATTTCCGATCATTCTTCCATCTGTTGCAATGTATTCGATAGGGGCTGGCGGAGGTTCTGTTGCATGGCTTGATCAAGGCGGGCTTCTTAAAGCAGGACCGGAATCAGTTGGCTCGCAGCCTGGGCCTGCTTCGTATGGAAAGGGAAAAAAAGCTGCTTTAACCGATGCATTTCTCATATGCGGTTACCTCAATCAAGATCGGTTTGCCGGAGGACATTTACAATTGCAGCGGTCTGCAGCGGAAATAGCCTTTCAGCCAATTGCTGATCAGCTTCATAAAACGGTCGAACAGGCGGCTGACCAGTTGATTCAAGTGGCTGTTGCCAATATGTACACAGAACTAAGCAATGTCATGGAGCAGCAAGGGTTTGATCCTAGAGATTTTAGTTTGCTAGCATTTGGCGGGGCAGGGCCTGTTGTCGCGAATTTCCTTGCGAGAGAAATTCATGCGAAAAATGTGGTCGTCCCTCCAAGTCCAGGGACATTATGTGCGCTAGGTGCACTTACAGCCGATTTTATCCATGATGCTGTGTTGTCTAAGAAAATATGCTTACAAGACTATACGATGGACGAATTAAAACAAGATTATGAAATGCTTTCTCGCAAAGCAACGGATTGGTTCAGCCAGCAAAATATTCAACATATCAAACAAACGTCCATTTTGTTATTAGCAGATGCCCGCTATCAAGGACAGGCATTTGAGATTGAATTGCCATTATCGGTGGATTGGCTAAAGCAGGAACAAGACGTCTATCATCTGATTGAAGCTTTCCACAGCCTGCATGAGCGTCAATATGGCCATAGAGATGATCAGGCGAACATTGAATTTACTCATTTGCGAGTTCGGGTTATAGGTGAAACGCCTCCACTGCCTTTCTCTTCTGTTGATGAAAGCAGCGGACAGCCTTTAATACCACAATCATACAGACGAATCTTTATAGAAGAAAAAGAGTACGAAGCATCTGTTTACAATCGGAGTACTTTGTCATTAGGTGCTGTTGTGAATGGACCTGCCATCATTGAGCAAGATGATACGACAACATTGATTTTGCCAAACTGGGCAGGCAGCATAGACCATTCAGGAAACTTGGTGATTTCAAGGGAGGCGGCTTTACATGGGAACTGATCCAGCAAAGCTTGAGATGATGAGGAGTTATTTTAATGCGATTGCATCAGGCATGGGACATGTCATTGAGCGGACATCCTTTACAACATTCGTAAAAGAATCGGCGGATTTTGCCACAGCATTAGCCACGCCTTCTGGAGATTTCTTTGTTTACCCAAAAACAGTCGGTGTCACGATCTTTTTAGGGCTGAGTCTCAGAAAAGCGATTGAAGAAAGCGGACCGATGCAGCCGGGTGACATTATCATCACAAATGATCCTTATACGACAGACGGTTTAGCGACTCATTTGCCAGATGTTCATATCATCAAACCCATTTTTATAGAAAATGAAATTGTCAGCTATGCCTGGTCTTTTGTTCATGTAAGTGATGTGGGCGGTCTTGTCCCTTCAAGTATTTCTCCAACTGCCACGGATGTTCATCAAGAAGGATTAAGAATTCCGCCAGTGAAAATCTATGAAGGTGGAAAAGAGAATCAGGTTGTTCGTACCTTTTTAAGAGCTAATAGCCGGGCGAGTCATTTAAATGATGGCGATATTAATGCGATGATTGCCGCTGTTAATACAGCAGAAATCAGACTAAAAGAAATGATCGAGAAATTTGGAAAAAACGAAGTGAAGCAAGGAATGATTGATCTACTGAAGCAAGCAGAGGATCGCGCCGGAAAAGTAATTGAAGCCATCCCTGATGGAACGAGTGAATTCGCTGATTACTTGGATGATGATATGATTTCGGACGTGCCGATCCGATTAAAGATTAAGCTGACGGTCAAAGGGAAACAGCTGACACTGGACTTCTCTGAGTGTGACCCGCAAGTTAAGACAGCTTTTAATCTTGTCACCAATGGTCAAAAGCACTCCTTCTTATATCAAGGATTGATTAATTACATCATTAGTAAAGATCCTTTTATTCCGATTAATGGTGGGATTACGTATCCGATAGACGTGATTTCACCTAAAGGAACGCTTATCCATCCAGAATATCCGGCTTCTGTCGGTATTCGGCATTCCATTACAATGAGACTGTATAATGTCGTGCTAGGTGCTATTGGTAAGCTGTTGCCTGAAGCAGTGCCGGCGGCAGGTGCAGGTCAATCCGCTATCGTCGTTCTCTCTGTTCCTGATGATCAAACAGGAGGCAGAAAAATGTCTGTGGTTGAACCGTTAGGCGGAGGCGGCGGTGCTCAAAAAGGGACTGATGGAGTAGATGGAATTGATCATTCGTCAGGCTTTTTAAAAAATACACCTATTGAGAGCTTGGAACAGCATATTGATATTCATGTACACCGATATGAACTGCTGCCGAACACAGGTGGAGCAGGGGAACATAGAGGGGGACATGCGATTGGTTTAGAATTTGAAATGATCAAGCCAGAATCGATGGTGACGGCACGAGGAATGGAACGAATGAAGTTTCAACCTTGGGGGTTAATGGGTGGCCGAGCAGGAGCAATTGGTGAGGTGAAATTGACCAAACCAAATGGGGAGACACAAAACCAGCCGAAAATTGATGTTATGCGTCTTGAAAAAGGCGATATTGTTCAATTGGTTTCACCAAGTGGGGGAGGATGGGGGAATCCATTTGCTAGAAAGAAAGAAAAAGTCCTTCATGAAGTGGAAGCAGGGCTATTAAGTGAAGAAAGAGCACTTCAGCAATATGGCGTCAAAGTCTATCGAGACCATAATGAATGGAAAATTGATGACGAACAGACGAGCAGGCTTCGTGAAAAGATGAATGATGCTGATGCTGTCGCTTGGGATTTTGGAGAGCAAAGAGCAGCTTATGAGAAAGTGTGGACGGACGAAGCCAGCAGTGAGCTTGCTGTGCAGCTTCGTTCATACCCAGCAAATGAGCGTACGCACTATAAACATGCGGTTCATTCTCATTTTAGTCATAGACAGGAACCGTTAACAAAGATGGATATTATTCAAGCACTTCGTCAGTTGAATCAACAAAAAGGGGGAAATGAATCATGAAAAGAAGAGTAATCGCCATATTTGCAGGTGTCCTATCCGTCATGTTACTGCTGTCTGCATGCGGTGGAAATGGGCAGGACCAAAGTAAACAGCAGCAGACTGTGATCGTTGGTGTCTACGGAGGAGATTGGGAAAAGAATATTAAGCCAATCCTCGAAAAGTTTGAAAAGGATACAGGCATTAAGGTACAAACGGTCTCTGGGGCAGATTCTGAATGGTTTACAAAATTAAAAGCATCTAATGGTAAAAATCCACCGTATGATTTGCTTATTTTACAGCCTGATACGATTCAAAGAGGTATTGCGGCAAACGTTCTTGCGCCTATTGATGAAGATCAAGCGCCAAATGTGAAAAAGCTTTATCGTTCTGTTCAAAAGAAACTCACTGTTGATGGAAAACAATATGCAGCAGGCTTTAGTATGGGACAGCTTGGAATTGCTTATAGAAAAGATCTTGTCAAACAGGAGCCAAACAGCTGGACAGATTTATGGAGCGATCAGCTGAAAGGGAAAGTGGCGATTTCTTCCCCAACTTATTCAGCGGGCTTACAATTTTTCTCTGCACTTGTCCATGCTCAAGGAGGGACAGAATCAAATCCTAAGGATATTGATAAAGCATTTAAAAGCCTCGCACAATTAAAAGGGCGTGTAGCTGCTTTTCCTGATAACCCAGGGTCTATTCAAACGCTGTTAGAACGTGGTGACGTGACGGCAGTTCCATATTGGGATGGCCGATCATTTGCACTTGAAGAAGAAGGGGTGGATATTGGATTCTCATATCCGAAAGAAGGCGCTGTGGCAGCAGTTGCGAGCTGGGCGTTAACAAAGGGAAGTCAGCATGAGGAAGCGGCTTATAAGCTATTAAACTACCTTAGTGGGAAAGAAGCTCAAGAAGCCTTCTCAGAAAAATCTTACTATGGCATGTCGAATTCTGATGTGAAATACGGAGACAAAATTAAGGGGAAAGTGAAGGTTGGCGAAAATTATTATAGCAAGCTGACTTGGGTAGATTACGAAACAGCGACTTCAGAGCTCGGTCAATGGACAAATCGATGGAATGAAGTATTAGGCGGAGGAAAATAGGTGATCGCATGAGTGGAATCAATTTAGAACATATCAGCCAGCATTTCGGCGAACAGATTGCTCTTGATGATGTCAGTCTTACGGTAAAAGAGGGGGAGTTTTTCTCCCTTCTTGGCCCTAGTGGCTGCGGAAAATCAACTTTACTCAATATCATTGGCGGTTTTTTAGAACCGACAAAAGGAGTCGTCTATATTGGTGATCAGGATGTGACGACTTTACCTCCTTATCAAAGAAAAACGGGGATGGTCTTTCAAAGCTATGCACTTTTCCCACATCTCACCGTATTTGATAATGTTGCATATGGGTTGAAGGTTCAAAAGAAAAAGAAGGCGGAAATCAAGCAAAAGGTGATGGAGAGCTTGTCTCTTGTGCAATTAGAGTCATTTGCCAAACGTATGCCGCACCAATTAAGTGGTGGTCAGCAGCAACGGGTCGCAATTGCACGGGCACTTGCTATCCAGCCGGCTGTTCTCCTTCTGGATGAACCACTCAGTAACCTAGATGCAAAGCTAAGAAAAAATATGCAGACGGAGCTGCGAAATATTCAACGGAATGTCGGAATTACGACTATTCTTGTGACGCATGATCAGGAGGAAGCCTTAAGTCTTTCCGACCGAATTGGGATATTAGGTGAGGGGAAAATTCAGCAGATTGGGACACCTTTAGAAGTATATCGTCAGCCAAATAATCGTTTTGTTGCTGAATTTATCGGACAGGTCAATCTATTTGAAGCGGAGTATGATGAAGTTACTTCCACATACAATGTTCCACATTTCACTCAATCAAATGGGAAGCAAGTTCAGCTAAAAGCTGCCGCATTTAAAGAGAAGAGCGAGAAGCATTTACTCATGCTGCGTCCTGAGAGAATCAAGTTATCTTCTGGCGGGGAGGAAGTTCAGCCAAATCATGTCACAGGAATGTTGGCAGATGTCAGTTATATTGGGCACTCTTTACGTTTGGTCGTTGGGCTTGATCAAGGTGAAATCATTGTCCATGCATCAGACGCAGCATTTCCCGAGCTGCCTCGAGTTGGAGAAACTGTGCATATTCATTGGCAGCCTGAAGATATTGTTTTCTTAGATTCGAAGGTGCATGCGTGATGCGAATCAAAAAAAAGAATCAGCGCTTTCATTGGTTTATGCTGCTGCCAGCTTGTTTGTTTCTAGTTGTATTCCTTCTTGCTCCGCTTGTGATGATGTTTGTCCTCAGTTTTCGTGATGTGGATTCGATGATGAATACGTTACAATCCTATAGTTTGTCTCAATATTTACATGTATTTACGACAGATGCATATGTGAAAGCAATTGGAAGTACTGTGTGGGTGGCCTTACAGACAACGGTGATTTGTTTATTGATGGCATATCCTGCAGCTTATGTGCTAGTGAAAGCACCTCATCCAAGATTGCGGGCTTTTTTCTATATCTTACTTGTATCGCCGCTTTTGACGAGTGTCGTCATTCGCACATTTGCATGGATCGTTCTTCTTTCGCAAAATGGCTTGATCAATGGCATGCTGATCGATTTACATCTGATTGAGAAACCGCTATCGATGCTGTGGAATATGAATGCGGTCATTATTGCTTATGTTCAAGTGATGCTGCCTTTTGCAGTGCTGCCTATTGCAACGAGCTTAACTGATATGGACCGTCACTTAAGACCGGCTTCTATGAGTCTTGGTGCTGGGCGTATACGGACATTTTTTCATGTGACCTTGCCGCTTACGATTCCAGGCATGATCACCGGAGCAATTATTGTCTTCTCACTTGCAGCAGGAAGTTATATTACTCCTCTGCTAGTCGGCGGACGGATGCAGCCGCTCTTGCCACTGTCCATTTATCAGCAGGTCATGCAGGTGTATAATTTGCCTCTTGCCGCTGCGATGTCCTTTACTTTATTGATTTGTGTGCTAGCGGTCGTCAGTCTATTAAGCTATCTATTGAAGCGATGGGAGGCGAGGATGCATGCGTAAAAAATCAATAAGTGACCGTTTGCTTTCGGTTCTGATATGGACCGCAGGCTCACTCGTTTATCTCTTTTTAACCGTACCTGTTCTTGTCATTGTTCTTTCTGCTTTTAGCCCGAATGCCTTTCCTGAATTCCCGCCGACTTCATTTTCCGTTCGTTGGTTTCATGAGGTCTTGTCGAATCCAGAATGGATGGAATCTTTGCGTATCAGCGTGATTCTGTTATTGATTGTGACGCCGCTTACTGTTCTTTTAGGAACGATGGCTTCTTATGCTTTAGCAAGGCTTTCTTTTAAGGGAAAGGAAGCTGTTCAAGCCTTTATTTTGTCACCTCTTATGATTCCTCAGGTGGTATTAGGGATTGCGATGCTGTATTTGTTTACGGCTATGGGTTTTACAGGGTCTTTGTGGGCATTAGTCATTGGGCATGTCATCATTGGTTTTCCTTATGTGGTACGAACCGTGGGTGTCAGTGTTTCAAATCTTGATCCACGTCTTGAGCTAGCTTCCATGAATCTTGGTGCAGGGCCCATACGTACTTTCTTTCGTGTGACACTGCCCTTGATCAAGCCGGGCATTATCGCAGGTGGGGTGTTTTCTGCTGTGACATCATTTGGTGAAATCTCGATTAGTTTGTTCGTTTCTTCACCTCAAACCATTACGATTCCCGTGAGGACGTTTAATTACATTGAGCAAACTTTTGATCCGAGTGTCAATGCGATATCTGTCATATTTATTATCATTTCTATCATTGCGTTGCTCATTATTGAGAAAACGATTGGTCTGTCTAAGGTGATGTAAATATAATGAAGAAACAAGGAGC
Organism: Bacillus sp. FSL W8-0183; assembly: GCF_038006825.1. Lineage (NCBI taxonomy): Bacteria > Bacillati > Bacillota > Bacilli > Caryophanales > Bacillaceae > Bacillus > Bacillus sp. FSL W8-0183. The sequence goes on from NZ_JBBOVY010000001.1 coordinate 447,034, forward strand.
TGTCATTTGAAATGACAGCTCTTTTTGTATTGTTTTTTATGGTAAAAATATTCAAAGTTTTAGGGAATATAGTTCTTAAGATTTAAGAAAATGCGAGGCGTGATAGGAGACCTCTCTCCTACATTTTCGGTCATATTTGCAAGATTTAAGGAAAAACATGAAATTTTTGCGGTAATTGGTCATTTATTTTCGGTGGAACGCAACTATTATTAGTTATTTTCGGTAAATATCGTAAATTATGATGTGATCCCTTCGGCATAACGCATGAATCTTTACACCCATTTTTCGGTGAAAAAAACAATAATTTCATATAAAGTGGACGTAAATAGAAAATATCTAAAAGAAAAGAAGAAAAAGGCAAATCTATGGAAACATAGAGACGCAAAGCCATGTCCTAAGGTAAAAGTTTCTTTTTTTACTATGGTCGGCAGGTTACCGAATCAAAATGGGAGTCCCTCCGTTTTATTCGGGGTGGGCTCCTTTTCTGTTATTCGTCTATTTTAATGAAATAGACTTGGTTCTTTTGATATAGAGGGTGCAGGGTATCACATTTGGTGGAGAAAACATAGAAGAGCGGAGGATAAGAATGAGTACAGTTTATTACCCCTTAACACATGCGCAAAAGCGAGTATTCTACACGGAAAGATTTTATCCAGGCACAAGTATTTCTAATTTGGGTGGGTTTGCCAAGTTAAGATCGGTATCAGGTCTAAATCCTTCTTTGATCGTTGATGTGCTTCAAGCGTACATTCGTGAAACTGATTCTCTTCGTTTAAGGCTGGTGTATCAACATGAGCAGGAGGAGCCCGTTCAATATATCAAGCCATATGAAAAACAGCCGATTCGTTTGGTGAAAGGATGGAGTGAAAAGGAAATCAGGGCGTGGGCGAACGAGGAGATTCGTGAGCCGATGGAACTGATTGACCGTTCCTTAATCGAATTTACGGTCTTTCAAATCAGTGATCAAGAGTGCTGGCTGTTCTGTAAAGCACATCATATTGTGGCTGATGGTATTTCAATTATCTTGATGGGAAACCGAATCATTGATCTATACCATGACATGCTGCAGGGGACAGACATCTCCCCAATTGAAGACATTTCCTTCGTTGATCATATCATGAGTGAGCAAACGTATGAATCTTCTAAACGTTTTCAGAAAGACCAAGCTTTTTGGAACGAGCAATTTGCCAATATTCCAGATTTCGCTTCTTTAACACCGCATAAAGGTTACGAGATGAGTTTACATGCGGAGAGATTTTCAGGAGATATTCCAGATGCTTTAAAGGAGAAGCTTCGAGTTTTTTGTGAAGAAGAGAAAGTCAGTATGCTTTCTATGTTTATGTCCGCTGTCTATATTTACTTGCACCGATTTAGCGGCATGGAGGATGTGGTCCTTGGAACCTTTATGGGCAATCGGACAAATGCAAAGGAAAAAAAGATGATTGGGATGTTTGTGTCGACCATTCCGATGCGAGCATCTGTGCAAGGATCCCTCACGTTTCTTGATTTCGTGAAGCAAGTCATGGCGGATCAGATGAAGATCTTGCGTCATCAAAAATATCCTTACAATGTGCTCATGAATGATTTAAGGGAAAGAGATGGATTTACAGGACGCCTGTTTGATATTTCTTTAGAGTATCAGGTCATGCAGTGGCAGAAAAAAGAGAATCTTTCGTTCATTACGGAGCCGATTTTTAGTGGAAGCGGAATGAATGATATATCGATTCATGTGAAAGACCGCTGGGATACAGATACATTGACCATTGATTTGGATTACCGTACAGATCTATTTAGTGAAGACGATATGAGTAAGCTGTTTGATCGATTGATGATTCTGCTGGAGGCGGCAGTCTCTCAGCCAGATCAGCTGATTGGGGCTCTCTCTTTACTGCCAGCAGATGAACAAAAGCAGCTGCTTCAATTATCTAAGGGAGAAGCATTTGATTTACCAGGAGCGAAACCAGTTCACCACTTATTTGATGAGGTAGCTAAAAAGTATTCAGAACGGGCAGCTGTGGTAGCGGAAAATGGAACGTTCACTTATGGAGAGCTGTATCAAAAAGCGGACAAACTGGCACGATTTTTACAGATGAAAGGTGTCTCGCGTGATGTACCAGTTGCCGTTTTAATGGAACGGACGGCAGATGCGATGGTTGCCATTTTTGGGATATTAAAAGCTGGCGGTGCATATGTACCGATCGATCCAGCATTACCTGAGGAACGCATTCAATTTATTGTAGAAGATTCTGGTGCTTCTATCGTTTTAACAGAAGAATCGTTTGTTCAGCGATATTCATCCATTGCGGAAAAAATGGTTGTCCAGCAGCATATGGAATTAGAAGATCGTCCGCTGCCTGAGCTGATCGATCAGACGACATCACAGGATTTGGCTTATCTCATTTATACATCGGGTACGACTGGAAAGCCGAAGGGAGTGATGATCGAGCATCTTCAGCTGCATCATTTGGTTCATGCTCTGCATCACGAAGTATATGAGGGGGCAAATCAGCTTCAAGTGGCGCTTCTTGCACCATTCCATTTCGATGCATCTGTTAAACAAATCTTTGCTGCTCTTTTATTTGGACATACGCTTCATATTGTGCCAAGAGAAACGACACGAAACGGTGTACAGCTAGCGACTTATTACAAAGAACATCAAATTGAAGCAACAGATGGAACGCCAGCACATGTGCAGCTTTTACTTGCAGCGGATTTGGATGGGCTTGCACTGACTCACATGCTGATTGGGGGAGAAGCACTCCCTGCGAAAGCAGCGCAGGCGCTGATTGAAGCTGTGCGTGTCAGCCAGCCCGATTTTGCCTTGTGGAATGTGTATGGTCCGACAGAAACGTGTGTGGATGCTGCGGTTCACCGTCTAGATCTCAGTGAGATGCAGAAGTCACCAGAACAGCGCTATGTGTCAATTGGAAAGCCACTGGGTCATCATCGGATTTATATTTTAAATGAACATGAACAACTACAGGTGCAGGGAGCTGTGGGAGAACTATGCATTGCGGGAATAGGAGTGGGACGGGGCTATGTGAATCAGCCTGAATTGACGGAGAAGGCATTCAGACCAGATCCATTTTTTCCTGAAGACCGGATGTATCGCACAGGTGATGTAGTGAGATGGCTTCCAGATGGCACTATTGATTACCTTGGAAGAATAGATGACCAAGTAAAAATAAGAGGTTACCGCATCGAAACAGGTGAAATTGAGGCAGTCATGGAGCAGGTAGACGGAGTCGATCAGGCTGTCGTGCTTGTCGTGGATGAACCGGACGGTGGAAAGGCTTTAAGTGCTTACTATCAAGCACGACAAGAATTTCTTTCCGTGGACACCCTGCAAGCCGCTATCAAACATCAGCTGCCAGCTTATATGATGCCGCTTTATTTCAAGCAGCTTGAGGCATTTCCACTGACAGTTAGCGGGAAAGTCGACCGGCGTGCGCTTGCTGCATTAAAAGGAGACAAGGCTGTCAGTGCTGTTTATGTAGCGCCTAGAAACGATGTAGAAACGAAGCTTGTTCGTTTGTGGGAAGACGTTCTTCATCAAGAGAACATAGGTGTGTACGACTCATTCTTTGACCTAGGCGGGCATTCACTCAAAGCGATGAAAGTTCTTACACTCGTTCAGCGGGCTTTTCAAGTGGAGGTCCCTTTATCTGTTTTATTTGAACAGCAAACGATTGCAGCACTTGCTGTTTATATTGAACAAGCGGAAAAGTCTTCACAAGTGGTCATACCGAAAGCACCGACTGCTGCCGATTATCCACTGTCACCAGCACAGCAGCGTGTTTATATGGTGACTCAGTTGGAGCAGAGCATCGCCTATCATATGCCTGCCGTTGTGAAATTAAGAGGAACGCTGCAACGAGAGAAGTTGGAGGGAGCTTTTGAAAAACTGATCGCACGTCATGATATGCTGCGCACTTCTTTTCATACAGTCAAAGGAGTCCCTCGTCAGCGGGTAGCTTCATCCGTTCCATTTCAAATAGAACAGGTGATAGGCAGCACGATGGAAGAGAACATGCGTCAATTTGTCCGACCTTTTTACCTTGAGCAGGCTCCGCTTTTGCGTGTTGGGCTACAGTCTTTACATGATCAGGAGCATCTTCTCTATTTCGATATGCATCATCTGATTTCAGATGGTCTTTCAATTGATTTGATGCTGCGTGAGTTGTCTGACGCATATGAGGGATTAGTGAAAGCGCCATTGAAGCTTCAATATCAAGATTATGCTGTTTGGCAAGAACAACAGGCAGAGCAAGGCGGTCAAATAGATGAAGCATTCTGGCTGAAAGAATTTTCAGGAGATATCCCTGCTTTGCAGCTGCTAACGGATTATCAGCGTCCCGCTGTCCAGTCTTTCGCTGGAGACCGCGTTCTCAGAAACATCGATGAGACGTTAACAGGCCGTTTGCGGGAGCTTGCAGCGAATCATCATACGACGCTGTATACCGTGTTGCTTTCTGCTTACTATACATTGCTTGCGAAATACACAGGTCAAAAGGAGTTTGTGGTGGGGACGCCAACAGCAGGCAGGGTGCATGCAGATTTGAATGACATGATCGGCATGTTTGTCCAAACACTTGCTTTACGTTCAGAGGTAGATCCGAACGCTTCAATGACACAGTTGATTGAGCAAGTAAAGGAAAAGACGATGAGGGCGTTTGAGCATCAGCAATATCCATTCGAGCGGCTGCTTGAAAAGCTAAATGTGCAAAGAGATTTTAGCCGCCATCCATTGTTTGATACGGTCTTTACTCTGACGCCAGATCATTCAACAACCCAGCATATTGGAGAGATGAAAGTCGAAGTCGAGGAAACCAATTTCCATATTGCGAAGTTTGATCTCACACTTCAAGCGACAGAGTCAAGTCATGGTCTTTCCTTTGTTCTCGATTACAGTACGGCGTTATTTAAACGAAGTACAGCCGAGCAGATGCTCAAGCATTATGTTTATCTTCTGGAGCAGATGGTCGAAGTACCGGAGCAAGCGATTCAATCATACCGCTTACTGTCTGAACAAGAGGCAGCGGCTCAATTGAAGGTGTGGAACCCGTTACCTACGCCTTATCCTGCGGAAGAAACCATTGTGACGCAATTTGAATCACAAGTACAGCAGCATGGTCATCAGCCTGCTTTGCAATGTAAAGATGAGGTTCTTTCTTATCAAGAGCTGAATCGCAGAGTGAACCAGCTGGCTCATTATTTACACGAACATGGTTTTGAAAAAGGGATGAAAGCGGCTTTATTCTTTGAACGTTCCAATGAGATGGTGCTGTCGGTTTTAGCTGTGCTAAAGGCTGGCGGTGTATATGTGCCAATTGATCCTGACTTCCCTGATGAGCGCATCAAGCACTTTTTGACAGATAGTGGTGCACAGTTTGTCCTGACCCATCAGGTGCTGCGTCATCATTCTGTGCTTACTGCGTTTGAAGGGAAAATCATAGAAACAGAAGATCAAGCTGTTGATCAGCAGTCAGAGAGCAATCCAGTTGTATGTGTTTCGCCTTTGGACTTGGCGAATTTGACCTACACATCTGGTACGACAGGCAAACCTAAAGGGAACATGGTGACGCACCGGAACATTTTGAGAACAGTGAAGCAGTCGAATTATCTTACCATTCATCATAAAGACACGGTGATGAGCCTTTCAAACTATGTATTTGATGCATTTATGTTTGATGTGTTTGGTGCTTTATTGAACGGAGCGAAACTCATTGTTTTGCCAAAGGATCACATTTTAAATATGAATGAGCTTTCTGGCGCGATTGAGAAGGAAAAAGTCAGTATTTTAATGATCACGACCGCTCTATTTCACTTATTGATTGATATGAAAAAAGGCAGCCTGAAAAACGTCAGAAAAGTGCTGTTTGGTGGGGAACGTGCTTCTGTGCCGCATGTTGTGGCAGCCCTTGAAACGGTTGGAGAAGACAAACTTATTCATATGTATGGACCTTCTGAAAGCACGATTTTCACAACGTATTATCCGGTGAATCACATTGAAGAACAAGCACTATCGATTCCGATCGGAAAGCCGGTGAGTCAAACAGCTGTTTATATTGTCGATGAGTTTGGACAAGTGCAGCCGCCGGGAGTTGCTGGAGAGCTTTGTGTTGCAGGTGATGGACTGGTCATGGGGTATTATCACCAACCAGAGTTAACGAGCGAAAAGTTTGTTGAAAATCCTTTCCGATCTGGTGAAGTCATGTACAAAACGGGCGATCTCGCACGATGGCTGTCAAATGGAGATATTGAATTCATTGGGCGAATAGATCACCAAGTCAAGATTCGAGGTCAGCGTATCGAGCTTGGCGAAATTGAACACCAGCTATTGCAGCATCCGCAAGTGAAGGAAGCCGTTGTCATTGCGATATCAAATGATACATTGTGTGCATATTTCACAGCAGAAGGTGCTGTTCCGCTGTCGGATTTACGTGAGCAAGCAGGACGAGAACTCCCTGTTTATATGATGCCAGCTTTCTTCATGCAATTAGACGAGCTACCACTAACGGGGAATGGCAAGGTAGACAGACGGGCATTACCTGTACCTGATGTAAGTGAGCAGGCGGCAAATGAATACGTCCCTCCTCAATCAGATACAGAGCGTATATTGGCACACATTTGGGAGGAAGTTCTTGAGGTGCCGAAAATCGGCAGACATGATCATTTCTTTGAATGCGGTGGTCATTCACTGCGCGGCATGAAAATGCTGAACAGGCTCTATGAAGAGATGCATGTGGAATGTACTTTGAAAACATTATTTGAATCACCCACTTTAGAGGCGTTTGCCCTTGCGGTGGATCAAACAGATCGAACTGAAATCAGGCGAGTAGAAAAAGCGGAAGAAGCGGCTTTTTATCCTGTGACATCTGCTCAGAAAAGATTGTTTGTTCTGCAAAAAATAACAGATGCCGAGCAGAGCTATCATATGCCAGCTGCTTTAAAGCTTGAAGGTGTATTTGATGAGAAACGATTTAAAAAAGCCATTGACCAGCTTGTTCATCGTCATGAAGCATTCCGTACGAGCTTTGACTTCGTTCAGGGTGAACCTGTTCAGCGAATTGAAACGAATGTTTCTGTGAACATTGAAAACATCGAAGGGGATGGCCGAGACATTCAGCAATTAATGAATGATTTTATCCGTCCATTTGATTTAGGAAAAGCGCCGCTGCTCAGAGTGGGGCTTGTGTCTGAATCGGAGAGTGTTCATTATTTGTTGATTGATATGCACCACATCATTTCAGATGGTGCGTCTGTCGGTATTTTAATTGATGAGCTTTCGATCTTGTATCGAGGAGACGAACTTGATGAATTGCCTATTCAATATAAGGACTATGCGGTTTGGTCAACAAGTGAAAAATTTCTTGCACAAAAAGAGGCTGAAGCGGCGTTTTGGTTGGAACAATTACAAGGAGAACTGCCTGTTTTGGCGCTGCCTGAGGATCTTCCGAGACCAAAGGTTCAGACGTTTGAAGGGGGCCGCGTCGAATTCTCTATAGACGGTGCGCTTAAAGCGCAATTGGATGAGTTGGTTAGATCACTCAACAGTACAACTTATACAGTGCTGCTTGCTTGCTACAGTACGCTTTTAAGCAAACTTTCGAGACAAGAAGACATCATGATCGGTTCTCCAGTGGTGGGCAGAACCCATCCTGATATTCAATCAGTCATCGGCATGTTTGTGAATACGCTGGCACTCAGAACAAAACCAGAAGGACATCAGACATTTTCTCAATTTGCGTCAACAGTTCATGAGCTTGTGTTAGAGGCAAATGAACACCAGCTTTACCCATTTGAAGAACTGGTGGACCAAGTGCAAACAGTTCGCGACACAAGCCGCCATCCAATCTTTGATGTGGTGTTCTCGATGGAAAATGCAGATATTCGTGACCTGTCGATGGATGGACTTGATATCATTCCCCAGCCGTTCAATGAGAACATAGCAAAATTTGACTTAACCTTAACTGGAAACGAATCTGACGATCAAATCGAGCTTGTGTTTGATTATAATTCTTCTATCTTTGAACGGTCGTCGATTGAGAAGTGGAAGGAGTATTTCCTTTACTTGATCGAACAAATGGTGTCAGCACCAGACCAATTATTAGATCAGATGCAATTATTATCACCAGCGCAGCAGCAAAAACTGCTTGATGAATGGTCCGGCCCTTATCTAGATGTCCCGACAGATCAAACGGTTCATGCATTGATTGAGGCGAAGTCCCAGGAGGTACCTGATCAAAAAGCCGCATCCTTCTGCGGCACAAGCTGGACGTATGAAGAACTGAACAACCGGGCGAATACAGTCGCCGCAAGACTCATTTCCAGCGGCACAAAACCGGGAGACCGCATTGGCATTCTCACACGTCCATCGCTTGAGATGACAGCCGCTGTTCTTGGAGTTCTCAAGGCAGGCGCGGCATTTGTGCCGATTGATGCCGATTATCCAGCGCAGCGCATTGCCTACATGCTGGAAGATGGCGGGGCAGAGGTCCTTCTGATTCAGAAAGGGCTCACTGCACCACCTTCATTCACAGGTCATACCCTCTTCATAGAAGAGGCAGTAGAAGGAGAAGCACACGAGATTCAGGTTCCTATCAAACCAACGGATCTCGCTTATATGATTTACACATCTGGAACGACTGGACAGCCGAAGGGTGTCATGGTCGAGCATCAGTCTCTTGTCAATCTTGCTTTTTGGCACAATGATGCTTTCCAGGTGACGAAACAAGACCGAACCGCCAAATATGCCGGCTTTGGCTTTGATGCCTCCATTTGGGAGATGTTCCCGACGTGGATGGCCGGCGCAGAGCTCCATATCATCGACGAAGCGATTCGCCTCGATATGATCAAGCTCAATTCGTATTTTAATCACGAAGGCATCACCATTGCGTTCCTGCCAACACAGCTATGTGAGCAGTTTATGTCGATGGACAATCATTCTCTCCGTTACTTACTGACAGGCGGGGACAAGCTGAAACAGGTGAAGCCCGTTCCATACAAACTCGTCAATAACTACGGCCCAACAGAAAATACGGTCGTGGCGACAAGCGGGATCATTGATCCAGATCAAGGCACGCTTCCTATCGGAACAGCGATTGCCAATACTCGTTTTTACATTATGGGTTCGTTATATGACCTCTCGCCGCAAGGCGTACCGGGTGAGCTCGTGATTGCGGGGAAAGGACTGGCAAGAGGCTACTGGAATCTCCCAGAGGAAACGGACAAACGATTTGTCCCAGATCCGTTTTATCCTGGAGAGCGCATGTACCGTACAGGCGACTTGGTGAAATGGACAGAGGATGGCGAGCTGATCTATCTCGGTAGAAAAGACCATCAAGTGAACATCCGCGGATTCCGGATTGAGCTGTCAGAAATTGAAGCGCAGCTCCTTGCGCTGAATGAAGTGAAAGAAGCCGTCGTGACAACGGTCAAAGACGCAAGTGATCAAGACGCTCTTGTCGCTTACGCCATCACAGATAAAGAAACGGATACGTTGAAAGATAGCTTAAAGCGCACCTTGCCTGACTATATGGTTCCATCATGGATCATCAAGCTAGACCAACTGCCGATGACGGCAAATGGCAAAGTGGATCTCAAAGCACTGCCAGCACCTGATGTGGAAGCGAATCAAATAGCATACGAAGCGCCAAGAGATGAAGTGGAAGCACTGCTTTGCGGCATTTGGGAAGATGTGCTTGGCGTCAGCCAAGTTGGTATTCACGACCACTTCTTCTTCCTTGGCGGAGATTCGATTAAAGGCATCCAAATGGCAAGCAGACTCACGCAAGCAGGCTGGAAGCTCGATATGAAACTGCTTTTCCAATATCCAACGATTGCGGAGCTTCGCCCATATATCGAAGAAGCGGACCTTCTCACAGCCGATCAGTCAGCTGTCGAAGGAGAGGTTATTTTAACACCGATACAGCGCTGGTTCTTTGAACGGAACTTCAGCAGCCAACATCATTGGAATCAGTCCGTTATGCTCCATGCGGCAAATGGTTTGGATGAAGTGCTTGTCAAACAAGTGCTCGAGCAGATGATGACCCATCATGATGCTTTGCGATTGGTTTATCCGATAGAAGAAGGACGCATCATCCAGCGTCATCGTGGAGTAGACGAAAACGATGTAGCGGTGGACGTGATAGAAGTACAAGGAGAACGATCACAGCAAATCCAGCAGGTAGAAAAGCTAGCAAATGAAGTGCAGGCGAGTATTTCTTTAACAGAGGGACCATTAGTCAAACCTGCGATTTTCCGTACGGATCATGGAGATCACTTATTGCTCGTTGTACATCACCTTGTCATTGATGGTGTGTCATGGCGTATTTTCCTTGAAGACTTCATGGCTCTTTATGAGCAGGCGAAGCACGGGGAGGAGCTGACACTTCCTGAAAAAACACATTCATTCCAAGCATATGCCCAGAAGTTGACGGAATACGCAGTGTCAGATGAGCTGCTGGCAGAAAGGGACTATTGGAAAAAGGTACTTGGGCATTTAACTGCACCTCTGCAAAAGGATCATGTCACAGAGGATCAAAGAATGCTGCATACAAAAACCATTCGCTTTACGCTGTCTGAGGAAGAAACACGCAGCCTAATGACAGAAGTACATGAGGCGTACCACACGGAAATCAACGACATTTTGCTAACCGCTTTAGGATTGACCCTGAAAGAGTGGACAGGAGAAGACAGACACTTTATTCACCTTGAAGGACATGGAAGGGAAGACATCCTTCCGGCGGTCAATGTGTCGCGGACCATCGGCTGGTTTACGAGCATGTATCCTGTGCTGCTTGATTTGTCGCATGCGGAGGATCTTTCATATCAAATCAAGCTTTTGAAAGAAGAGCTCAGACACATTCCGAACAAGGGAATCGGCTATGGCGTTTTAAAATACTTAACGCCTGACAAAATGAAGGACGGTCTCGCATTTGATGTCACGCCAGATATCAGCTTTAACTATCTTGGTCAGTTTGATGAACAGATTGGCGGAGGTGAACTAAGTCGATCCACTTGGCAGGCAGGTCAATCATTAAGTCCAGAATCAGAGAAACCTCATGCATTAGATATTGTTGGTTTCGTAGAACAGGGCATGTTCCATATGACGATATCCTATCACCAGCTTGAATTTGAAGAGCAAACGATGGAACAGTTTAAGGACCTTTTAGAAAAGAACGTGAAGGCACTCATCTCACATTGTGTATCACAAGATGAAGCGCAAATTACGCCTAGTGATGTAGGAGACGATGACCTGACCATGGATGAACTTGAAAAGCTAATGGATATATTTTAAGCAAACGAAGAGGTGGACTATGAGCAAACAGAAGATTCAAAAGGTATATCCTTTAACACCAATGCAAGAAGGCATGTTATATCATGCCATGCTAGACCCTAATTCGTCCTCTTATTTCACACAGCTGGAGCTTGGAATAAGAGGGGAGTTTGATCTCGATCTTTTTGAAAAAAGTCTCAATGAGCTCATCGGCACATATGACATTCTCCGTACAGCCTTTGTCTATCAGCAATTACAGAAGCCTCGACAGGTTGTACTGGCAGAGCGCAATCTAGATGTGTATAGAGAGAATCTATCTCACCTGAACCATCAGGAACAGCAAAAGGTACTAGATCAATATAAAAAGCAAGTGAGAAAGCAAGGCTTCCATTTAACGAATGATTTGTTATTGAAGGTCGCTGTTTTTCAACTGAATGAAACAAACTGGCATCTCATTTGGAGCAACCATCACATCATCATGGATGGTTGGTCCATGGGAGTTTTGATGAACAAATTGTTTCATTACTACGAATCTTATCGGAACGGCAAAACGCCGGATCGCTCACAAGGAAAACCTTATGCAGATTATATTCAGTGGCTTGGCAAGCAAAATCAACAAGCAGCGGAAGGCTATTGGAAGGATCGCTTAGATGGTGCGATTCAGCATCAAGGGCTTTTGCAGCAAAAAGAAGCGAACGGACAATATGACCATCAGGAATGGACGTTCACATGGGATGCTGAAATGGTCAGCACCATTCAAGAGATCGCAAGGAATTGCCAAGTGACAGCACCAAATCTATTCCAGGCTGTTTGGTCGGTTCTTTTAGGCACTTACCATGCGGCACATGATGTCACTTTCGGAACAGTCGTATCTGGCAGGCCGCCAAGTGTGGCTGGGATAGAGCAGATGGCAGGACTTTTTATCAATACAATACCGGTCAGGGTAGAAATGAATCAGGAAGACACCTTCAAACAGCTGTTTCAAAAAGTTCAGCAGCATGCGCTGGAAGCGGAAAACTATGATTTTATGCCGCTTTATGACATTCAGCAACAGACAGCTGCAGGAGGACAACTCTTCGATCACTTGGTCGGGTTTGAGAACTATCCTTTAGATCAAGAGCTATCTGGTGACACCATGTCGGAACGTCTAGGGTTTTCCATTGATGTAAAAGACGGATTTGAACAAACGAATTTCGATCTAAATGTCCTCGTATATCCAGGTGAAACATGGACATTGAAAATCAAATACAATGCGGTGGCTTTTGAAGAAGAGGTCATTGAAAAAATATCGAAACACCTGACCAACCTCATGAAGCAGATCATCGAGAATCCGGAAGTTCGCCTTCATGACGTGACGTGTATCACTGAAGAAGAAAAACAGCAGATTGAAGCATGGAACAAGACAGAACGAGATTATCCAAAGCATCTGTCTATTCCTGAGCTTCTTAAAGAATGCATTCAAACGCAGCCAGATCATCTGGCGTTAGTCGAAGGAGAGCGGGCATTCACCTATGAAGAACTCGGCCAAGAAATCCATCGTGTTGCGGGATATTTGATTGATAGCGGAGTGAAACAAGAAGATGCCGTCGCAGTGTATATGAATCGATCTGCTGAAGCAGTGATCGCCATTTTAGCGATTCTTCAAGCAGGGGCTGCTTATGTACCAATTGATCCAGCCCAGCCAGAGGAGAGAATCCGCTTTATGCTTGAAGACAGCGGCGCATCCGTTTTGCTCTATGCGGACAGCCAGCCGCCAGTTCATGAAAGTATCCAAGCCGTTCGTGTGTCGGACATATCGAATCATTCCAACGGACCATTCGAAGTCGAGACCTCTCCTTCGCAATTGGCGTATATCATGTACACGTCGGGGTCAACCGGCCAGCCAAAAGGTGTTCAAATTGAGCATCAACATATTGTCAGATTGGCATGTTCTCAGGAGGCACTGGGCTTGAACAAGTCGGATCGTATGGCACATACAGGAGCAGTCAGCTTTGATGCCATTACTTTTGAAATTTTCACCACACTGCTGAACGGTGCAACGCTTTATCCTGTTGACCGTGACACGTTATTGGACATCAACCGGTTTGAACGCTTTATCCAAACGAATCAAATCTCGGCGCTCTTTTTAACGACAGGTTTGTTTAATCAACTTGCTCAGCAGCGACCGCATATGTTTAAAGGATTGTCCAAATTGATCACAGGCGGTGATGTGATCAATGTGAAAAGTGCAGAGCTTGTGAAGAAAAATCATCCATCACTTGTTTTACTGAATGCGTACGGCCCAACAGAAAACACCACCATCTCGACCATTTATGAGGTGAGAGGGGATGAAACGGGCACGATTCCAATTGGTCAGCCGATCAATCATTCGTCCGCTTACATTTTAGATGACAATCAAAGACTTCAGCCAATTGGCGCGCCAGGAGAGCTGTATGTTGGCGGAGACGGTGTCTCAAGAGGATATCTCCATCGTCCAGAATTAACAAAGCAAGCATTTATCGCTGATCCTTTCAAGGCAGAAGGGCGTTTGTATCGAACAGGAGATTTGGCTAGGTACGGTTCAAATGGTCAAATCGAATTCCTCGGACGGACAGATGATCAAGTGAAAATCCGTGGTTTCCGTATTGAGCTCGGTGAAATTGAAACGATTCTTCAACAAGAGGCGGGGATCGATGATGCGGTTGTGCTCATCCATGCGTCTCCTTCAGATGAAAAAGAAATGACCGCTTACTATACGGGAACGATCACGGAAGAAGAAGTGCGGGCTCTATTTAATCAAGCACTGCCAGCATATATGGTACCTCATCACGTCATGAAGCTAGATGCTTTTCCGCTTACCGCAAACGGAAAGGTCGATCGAAAAGCTTTACCAACGCCTGACGAAGCTGATCGTGAAGAAATCAGGATCATTCCACCTGAAACCGAGACGGAAAAGGCGCTTGCTCAAATTTGGGAGGAACTGCTTGGGAAAACGGTGGGAATAGATGAGCATTTCTTCATGACTGGCGGACATTCACTCAAAGCAATGATGATGTCAGCCAAAATCCAAGAAGTGTTCCAAAAGGAAGTTCCGATTCAAGTGATATTCGAAAAGCCAACGGTTCGATCGCTTGCGTCATACATTGACCAGGACGGTCAAGAAGAACAAGGACATCCGATCTTACCCGCAGCGAAGGCGGAGAACTATCCAGTGTCACCAGCTCAGCGGCGCTTATACATTTTACAAACACTTGAACCTAAGAGTACGAACTATCATATTCCGATCGTCTTAACGCTTGAGGGTACGCTCGATCATCAGCGGCTCACCTCAGCATTTGATGAGTTGATTCAAACGCATGAAATCTTAAGAACGAGTTTTCATATGAAAGGCGAGAACATCGTCCAAAGGGTACATGAACGAGCGGCATTTGACCTCCCCATCCATGATGTAAAGGAAGAAGAGGCCGAGGCATTTCTTGCTGAACGTCAGGCGCCGTTTGATTTGACAGCCGCTCCCCTCCTGCGGGCACAGCTGCTCAAAGTGAGTCATGATCGTCATCTATTAGTTCTGGAAGCACATCATCTGATTACAGATGGCAGCTCCATGAAGACGTTCATTCAGGATTTGGCGAAAGCCTATGATGGAGAGGCACTTGCAGAAAGAGCCATTCATTATAAAGATTACGCTGTCTGGCAGTTAAGTGAAGAAGAAACAGAGAAACAGCGTGTGCATGAAGCGTATTGGCTGAAGCAATTCCAAGGAGATGTACCGGTTTTAGATTTGCCGACAGACTTTCCGCGTCCAGTGGAACGTGATTTTTCTGGAGAACGAGTGATGTTTGGCTGTGATCAAGCGACAACTCAGCGTATTCATGAGCTGCTCAAGAAAACAGATACGACGCTGTACATGTTCTTGTTATCTGCATTTCAAGTGCTGCTCGCATCCTACAGCGGACAGGAAGATATCATTGTCGGATCTCCTGTTGCGGGACGAACACATCCAGATATTCAGGACATGCCGGGGATGTTCATCAATACCATTGCGATGCGCGGGAAACCGGAACAAACAAAGTCATTTTTACAGCTGCTTGAAGAAATAAAAGAAACGAGTGTAGATGCTTTTGCACATCAAAGCTATCCGCTCGAAGAGTTAATCGCGCGTCTACCGCTTGATCGTGATACAACCCGAAGCCCGCTCTTTAGTGTTTCGTTTAATATGCAGAACATGGATGTTCCTGCACTAAAGCTCGGCGATCTGAACATTTCGCCTTATGCAATGCAGCACCGATCCGTCAAATTTGATCTGTCTCTAGAAGCATTTGAACGTGAGGGAGAAATAAAACTAAGCCTAGACTATGCAACGGCATTATTTAAAGAGGAAACCATCCGCCGGTTCGGAACACATCTTCTTGCGATTATTCGTGAGGCGGTCCAGCATCCGAATGAACAAATTGGCTTATTCAACCTCTTGGATCAGCATGAGCAAATGGAGCGGCTGGAGAAAAGGGATGGGGAACAAACAGGTCAACATGAGCCGTACCATGTGCAATTTTCACGTCAAGCCATGGAAACGCCTGATGCCATTGCGGTGATGGATGGTGAAAGGAAGCTGACCTACCGTGAACTAGATCACATGTCCAATGCTCTTTGCAGTGAGCTGAAGATGCAAGGCGTAGAGAAAGAAAGCACAGTCGCACTTATTCTTGATCGCTCTGTCTATGTCATTGTCTCCATGCTAGGTGTAATGAAAGCAGGCGGTGCATTTGTACCAATTGATCCAGCTTTTCCTGCGGAACGTATTCGTTACACATTAAAAGATTCAGGGGCAAAAGTCATCGTGGCAAATGAGTCTCTTGGCGATTCGTATCAGCATCTCAAGTCGATTCAGGTCGTACATGTGGAGAAAGCCGTCCAACGAAACGATTCTCTAGACCTGCCAGACGTATCGGTTGATCAACTGGCTTATGTGATTTACACATCTGGAACAACAGGGAAGCCAAAGGGTGTACAGCTCACGCATCGTAATCTATCACACTACGTCAATTGGTTGACACATGAAGTGACTTTACAAGAATGCGATCGAACGGCACTCCTGTCTTCTTATGCATACGACCTTGGTTACACAAGCATTTTCCCGGTTCTAAAAGCAGGCGGGACACTCTATATTCCTCATGAAGACGTGTATACAGACCCTGTACGTCTCATGCGTTTTATTGATGAACAAGAGCTGACTTATATCAAAATGACACCATCCTTATTTCATATGATGGCAGATTCGAAGGGTCATACATTTGACGCTTTACGGCTTGTGGTATTGGGAGGAGAACCGATTGTCTCTGAAGATGTTGAGACATTTATGAAGCAGCATCCATGCGTTGCAGTGATGAACCATTACGGTCCGACAGAAACAACGATTGGTACAGTGAGCAAGCTAATGACACCGCATGAGCTGGACGCTTTAAAGGAGCGTTCTATCATCGGAAAGCCTATTGCTCATACAAGAGCGCTCGTATGCAATCGCGAGCAGCGCCTTGTTCCTTATGGCGCACCGGGTGAGCTCTACATTTCAGGTGATGGTGTTTCAAGAGGTTATTTGAATCAGCCTAAATTAACAGCAGAGCGTTTTCTTGAAAATCCTTATTTCCCTCAAGAGCGGATGTATCGAACGGGAGATTTGGTCAGACAGCATACAAATGGAGAGATTGAATTCCTTGGAAGAGTAGATGATCAAGTGAAAATTCGCGGCTATCGAATTGAGAAACAAGAAATTGAGCATGCCGCACGTGCCCTTTCTTCCATTCAAAAAGTATATGTCAAAGTGATCACCACAACTCGTTTACCGGAGCTGGCGTTATATTATACAGCACCTGATCACATTGGAACGCTGACATTTAGAGAAAAGCTTTCAGAGACACTACCGGATTACATGATTCCTACTTATTTTGTCAAAGTGGATCATATGCCGCTGACACAAAACGGAAAAGTAGATGCAAAATCTCTGCCGCTTCCTCATGAGGCACATATGAACCGCACGGCACACGTAGCACCAGAAACGGCGCTTGAGCAGACGCTTTGTGATATGTGGTCAGATGTTCTTGAAATTGAAAAAGTCGGCATTGATGACCATTTCTTTGAATTAGGCGGGCATTCTCTGAAAGGCATGGTGCTCATTTCGAAAATGCAAGCCAAACTGAATCAGCATGTTCCACTCAAGGTTCTTTTTGAAAAGCCAACGATACGGGCGATAGCTGCCTATTTGGAAGAAGCTGATGCTTCGCTCGTCACATCCATTCAGCCAGCGGAAAAGCAAGATTTCTATCCAGTCTCTTCCGCACAAAAGCGAATGTACGTATTACAGCAGTTGCATCCAGAATCCGTCACCTACCATATGCCAGCCGTTTTCATGATGGAAGGAAACCTTGATCTGAAGCAGCTAGAAGGAGCGATTCAAGCTTTAATTGATAGACATGAGTCATTGCGGACAGCCTTTGTTGAAATTGATGGCAGTCCCGTCCAAAAAATCTATCGCCGTGTGCCGTTTACGTTACAGATGGTTGAAGTAGAAAGCGATCAGGTACAATCCGTCGTAGATAACTTCATGACACCATTCTCATTACATCAAGCACCTCTAATGAGAGCGAAAGTGGCAAAGCTGTCTGATGACAAATATGTGTTCATGATGGATATGCACCATATCATCGCAGACGGAGTGACACGCAGTCTGCTTATTCAAGAATTAGCGGAGTTGTATGAGCATAAGATGTTACCGCCAGTTCAGTTGCACTACAAGGATTATGCGGTATGGCAGCAAGAGGAAGAGCAGCAAGCAGCACTTGAAA
Source organism: Bacillus sp. FSL W8-0183 (assembly GCF_038006825.1). Classification (NCBI taxonomy): domain Bacteria; kingdom Bacillati; phylum Bacillota; class Bacilli; order Caryophanales; family Bacillaceae; genus Bacillus; species Bacillus sp. FSL W8-0183. The sequence goes on from NZ_JBBOVY010000001.1 coordinate 465,133, forward strand.
AACAGCGGCAGTATTGGCTGGAGCAATATGCACAGCCGCCAGAAGACTTGGCACTTCCGCTTGATTTCCCTCGGCCTAGTGTGCAGTCATTTGCAGGAGATCGGGTTGATAGATGGCTGTCTGCTGAAAAGGCGCAGCATATCAAAGTGCTCATGGCTGAAAAAAATGTGAGCTTGAACATGGTGATGCAAACGGCCTTTGCCATTCTCCTTCATAAATTGACTGGGCAGCATGAGATCGTCATAGGGGCTGTAACGGCTGGACGTACACATGCGTCAATCGAACGGATTCCGGGCATGTTTGTGAATACACTGGCCCTTCGACATGACGTTCAGTTAGAAGAAACTGCAGAGCATCTGCTAGAAAAAATAAGAGATCACAATCTATCAGCTTATGAACATCAAGGATTCCCATTTGAGGATTTGGTCGCGCAGTTAGACCTTCCGAAAGACACGAGCCGCAACCCGTTGTTTAGTGTCATGATGACAACGGATGAGCGTGATCTGACGTTACCGGAATTGAATGGACTTACGCTTTCGCACAAACAGCAAGAAGCCGTTCAGGCAAAATTTGATTTAACGCTCGGTGTCTTTGAGGAACAAGATCAAGTGGGCTTGCGCTTTGAATATGCAGCGGCATTATTTAAAAAGAGTACCATTCAGCGATGGAGTCAATATTTTGAGCGAGTCATAGACGAAATGCTTGCGAAATTGAATCAGTCGATCTCAACCATCTCCATCTTAACAAAAGAAGAAGAGCGACATCTGCTTGATGATTGGTCGGGCCCTTATCTAAATGTCCCGACAGATCAAACGGTTCATGCATTGATTGAGGCGAAGTCACAGGAAGTACCTGATCAAAAAGCCGCAACTCTCTGCGGCACAAGCTGGACGTATGAAGAACTGAACAACCGGGCGAATACAGTCGCCGCAAGACTTATGTCCACCGGCACAAAACCGGGAGACCGCATTGGCATTCTCACACGTCCATCGCTTGAGATGACAGCCGCTGTTCTCGGAGTTCTCAAGGCAGGTGCGGCATTTGTGCCGATTGATGCCGATTATCCAGCGCAGCGCATTGCTTATATGCTTGAAGATTGCGGGGCAGAGGTCCTTCTGATTCAGAAAGGGCTCACTGCACCACCTTCATTCACAGGTCATACCCTCTTCATAGAAGAGGCAGTAGAAGGAGAAGCACACGAGATTCAGGTTCCTATCAAACCAACAGATCTCGCTTATATGATTTACACATCTGGAACGACTGGACAGCCGAAGGGTGTCATGGTCGAGCATCAGTCTCTTGTCAATCTTGCTTTCTGGCACAATGATGCTTTCCAGGTGACGAAACAAGACCGAACCGCCAAATATGCCGGCTTTGGCTTTGATGCCTCCATTTGGGAGATGTTCCCGACGTGGATGGCCGGCGCAGAGCTCCATATCATCGACGAAGCGATTCGCCTCGATATGATCAAGCTCAATACGTATTTCAATGACGAAGGCATTACCATTGCGTTCCTGCCAACACAGCTATGTGAGCAGTTTATGTCGATGGACAATCATTCTCTCCGTTACTTACTGACAGGCGGGGACAAGTTAAAGCAGGTGAAGCCCGTTCCATACAAACTCGTCAATAACTACGGCCCAACAGAAAATACGGTCGTGGCGACAAGCGGGATCATTGATCCAGATCAAGGCACGCTTCCTATCGGAACAGCGATTGCCAATACTCGTTTTTACATTATGGGTTCGTTATATGACCTCTCGCCGCAAGGCGTACCGGGTGAGCTCGTGATTGCGGGGAAAGGACTGGCAAGAGGTTACTGGAATCTCCCAGAGGAAACGGACAAACGGTTTGTCCCAGATCCGTTTTATCCTGGAGAGCGCATGTATCGTACAGGCGACTTGGTGAAGTGGACAGAGGATGGCGAACTGATCTATCTCGGTAGAAAAGACCATCAAGTGAACATCCGCGGATTCCGGATTGAGCTATCAGAAATTGAAGCGCAGCTCCTTGCGCTAAATGAAGTGAAAGAAGCCGTCGTGACAACGGTCAAAGACGCAAGTGGTCAAGACGCTCTTGTCGCTTACGTCATCACAGATGAAGAAGCGGCCATTTTGAAAGAAAGCTTAAAGCGCACCTTGCCTGAATATATGGTGCCATCATGGATCATCAAGCTAGACCAACTGCCGATGACGGCAAATGGCAAAGTGGATCTCAAAGCACTGCCAGCACCTGATGTGGAAGCGAATCAAACAGCATACGAAGCGCCAAGAGATGAAGTGGAAGCACTGCTTTGCGGCATTTGGGAAGATGTGCTTGGCGTCAGCCAAGTTGGTATTCACGACCACTTCTTCTTCCTTGGCGGAGATTCGATTAAAGGCATCCAAATGGCAAGCAGACTCACGCAAGAAGGCTGGAAGCTCGATATGAAACTGCTTTTCCAATACCCAACGATTGCGGAGCTTCGCCCATATATCGAAGAAGCGGATCTTCTCACAGCTGATCAATCACCTGTGGAAGGGGAAGTCATTTTAACACCGATTCAGCGCTGGTTCTTTGAACGTAAATTTGATCACCAGCACCACTGGAATCTATCAATGATGCTTCATGCGCCAAAAGGGTTTGACTTGGCTGTCACAGAACAAGTTCTGCAAAGACTACTCTCACATCATGATGCACTGCGCATGGTGTTCAGACAGGAGCATGATGACATTCTGCAATACAATCAGCGGGAGCTGACAGAACCATTTTCAATTATTTCTTGTGATGTTTCAAAAGCGCAAGATGTGAAACAGGCGATTTCCACATACGCCAATGAGTATCAGCGTCAACTGAATCTTGAAAAAGGTCCATTGATGAAAGTGATTTGTTTCCATACAGAAAACGGTGATCACTTACTCATCATCACACATCATCTTGTGATTGACGGCGTTTCTTGCCGGATTTTACTAGAAGACTTTATGTCTCTTTATCATCAGGCAGAAAAAGGAGAAACGATGGTTCTGCCGCCAAAAACGCACTCTTTCAAAGAATGGGCAGAAGCGGTTGAACGATACGCGCAGTCACAGCTGCTAAAAAACCAGAAGGAGTATTGGGCAGCGATTGAAAATAGACCGTTTACGACTTTACCTGTTGACCATGAAGTAAAAGAAAGAAAAGTCGCGGATACGAAAGCGGTCAAAATGCAGCTGACAGAAGCAGAAACCGAGCATCTGTTAACGAATATCCATCTTCCGTACACAACAGAAATGAATGATATTCTTCTATGTGCGCTCGGGCTGGCCGTTCAGGAATGGACAGGACAATCTCATGTACATGTACAGCTTGAAGGTCATGGAAGAGAGGATATTTTATCAGGATTAGATATATCCCGCACAGTTGGCTGGTTTACGAGCATGTATCCAGTCGTTCTTGAAGCGAAACCGAATCAGACCATTGCAGACGCTATCAAAGGAACGAAAGAGATGCTGCGGCGTGTACCGAATAAAGGGATTGGTTACGGTATTTTAAAATACATGACACCATCCGAACCGTCAGTCAAACACGTGCAGCCTGAAATCAGCTTGAACTATCTCGGGCAGATTGATCAGGAAGTGACGACAGAACTCTTTGGGCCCTCAACCTATGATATGGGCCGTCAAGCAAGCCCTGAATCAGAAGCTGTTTATAAGCTGAACCTCAGCGGTCTTGTTCAGCACAATCAATTCATTCTGTCGTGCTCATATTGTGCAAGTGAATATGAAGAACAAACGATACAGCAGTTCATCGCATTGTTGAAGGAGAAAATCAGATTCATCATCACTCATTGCTTAGCGCATCAAGAGCGAGAATTTACGCCAAGTGACTTCTCGGTTACAGACCTTGAAATGGATGAAATGGACGATATCTTTGACATGCTCGAGGAGAAATTGACTTAACACCACTAGATCAGTCATGAAAAAGGAAAGGAGGAATGAAATAGATGAGTCAATTTAAAAGGGATCAAGTTCAAGATATGTACTATCTGTCACCGATGCAAGAAGGAATGCTGTTTCATACCCTCCATCATCAAGAAAAAGGCTTTTATGTAGAACAAATGGATATGAACGTGAAGGGGACACTTCGGTCTGATCTGCTTGAGAAAAGCATGAATATCATCGTGGAACGGTACGATATTTTTCGTACCGTGTTCCTCCACGAAAAAGTGAAGCGTCCTGTCCAAGTTGTATTAAAGAATCGACCTTTCCAGCTTGATATTGTGGACATACAGGATCTTTCTGAAAGTGAACAGCTTGAACGTATCGATCGTTTTAAACAAAAGGATCAGCTGAGAGGATTTGATCTCTCGAAGGATCTGCTCATGCGGGCCTCTGTTTTTCAAACGGGTCCTTCAAGCTATCGCTGGATATGGAGCTATCACCATATCCTTCTAGATGGCTGGTGTTTTGGTCTAGTTGTGCAGGAATTGTTTGCGATTTATCATGCACTTTTGCATGACATCCCTTACAGGCTGGAGCCAGTCAAGCCATATAAAGAATATATTCAATGGCTGGAAAAACAAGATAAACAAGCCTCACTTGAGTATTGGACGCAATCTTTGGCGGGCTTTGAGGGGCAATCGACTTTTAAAGAACAGCGAAAGCAAACAAATGAGCATGAATTAGGCGAAATCGAATGGGCCATGAGTAAAGAAGAAACAGCTGCTTTATCAGAGTTAGCCTTGCAGCAGAATGCCACGTTAAGTAGTGCGCTTCAATCGGTTTGGTCTATCTTACTCAGCAGGTATCAGCGCTCAAACGATGTGTTGTTTGGAACGGTTGTGTCAGGACGTCCGGCAGATTTGGCTGGTGTAGACCGGATGGTGGGATTGTTCATTAATGTCATTCCAAGACGAATTCAGCTGACAGACCAAATGACGTTCCGTTCTCTATTATCAGAGACGCAGCAGCAGTCTTTAGCGGCTGAACCGCACCAATATATCCCGATTTATGATATTCAGGCTAAAGCAGGTCAGCAGCAGCTCATTGATCATATTGTGGTGTTTGAGAATGTCCCTGCTGCAAAGAAAGACGAGCAGGAGTCACTGCTTGGCTTTACAGTAGAAGACATGAATGTCTATGAAAAATCGAACTATGATCTCAATTTACTTGCATCACCTGGGGAACAATTGCAGCTGAAGCTGGCCTTTAATCAGCGTGCATTTGATCCTGCATTTGTCCATAAATTAAAGGATCAGCTGACCCTTTTGATCAAAGGGACCATCAAACATCCAGATCAGTCAGTTCATACACTGACACTTGTGACTAAGCAGGAAAAGCAGCGAATGTTAGAGGAATGGAATGCACCTGAGCTGGAGCATGATCAGCTTTATTTGACAAAGTGGTTTGAACATAATGTTCGAAAACAGCCGAATGCAGTGGCATTATCAGCAGGTGATCACACGATGACATATGCGGAGCTGAACGAACAAGCCAATCGACTGGCAAGGCATTTGCAAAAAAATGGGGTCGAACATCAAACGGTGACCGCCATTTTAGCAGAGCGGACACCTGAACTCATTGTCAGCTTACTCGCTGTCTTAAAAGCAGGTGCCACCTATGTGCCGATTGATCCAGATTATCCAGAAAGCCGTATCCAATATATGCTGAAAGACAGCGGAGCGACGCATCTTCTGACTCATTCATCCTTTATCAGTCAGACGAGGTCACTCGCATTTGATGGCACGTATCTTTTTGCAGATGACCAAGAAATTTTACTGATGAGCTCAGAGAATCTGCCACTTGAAGCCGGTTTAGATGATACGGCATACATCATGTATACATCTGGAACAACCGGACAGCCAAAAGGCATCATGACGACCCATTCCAATATTGCCCGGGTGGTCAAAAATACGAATTACTTAACTATTTTAGAAACAGATACATTGCTGTCGTTATCAAATAGTGTATTTGATGGCTTTACATTTGATGTATATGGTGCGCTTTTAAACGGAGCAAAGCTTGTCCTGCCGCAAAAAGAAACCATTTTAGATATGGGGAAGCTCACTGAGCTGATAAAAGGAGAGCATATTTCTGTCATGTTTGTTCCAACCGCTTTATTCCATCTTCTCGTTGATGAAGGAACAGATTGGATGCGCGGTGTGCGTAAGGTGCTGTTTGGGGGAGAGAGGGCATCGGTTCAGCATGTGAGAAAAGCCTTTGATGTGATGGGAAAAGGCAGATTGTTGAACGTATACGGACCAACCGAATCAACGGTTTTTGCCACATATTATCCGATAGATGAAGCGATCCCTTTAGAGGCACATTCTATTCCAATTGGGAAGCCGCTCAACCAGACGGGCGCTTATATATTAAGTGAGCACAGGCAGCTTCAGCCGATTGGAATGGTTGGAGAGCTTTGTCTGAGCGGCAAAGGACTGGCAAAAGGATATTTGAATCGTCCTGATCTGACAAAACAAGTGTTTATTCCTCATCCTTTCGCTTCGGGTGAGCGCCTGTATCGCACAGGGGATTTAGCTTACTTTCGAGAAGACGGTCTGATTGAGTATGCAGGCAGAGTTGATGATCAGGTAAAAATTCGAGGACACCGAATTGAACTGACCGAAATTGAAGCCAACCTTCTCATGCACCCAGGTGTAAAACAAGCTGTAATCCTAGCGGATCATGATGAAACCAATCATACAAGGCTGCTTGCCTATATCACGTGTGATGATGCATGGAAAGGCAAACTCGATGATATCAAATCAAGGCTGAAAGAGCGTCTTCCAGCTTATATGCTGCCTCATGAGCTGATTGAACTGGAGAACCTCCCACTTACGCCAAACGGGAAGGTTGATAAACGCCAGCTACCAAAACCAGAGGCGCCGCAAGGAAACCGCCGTGTGAAACTGCCCGCAAATGAAGTGGAACAAAAGCTGTTGGTGATGTGGCGGGAAGTACTTGAACGAGAAGATATTAGCACAGATGACCATTTCTTTGAGCTTGGCGGACATTCTTTAAAAGCGATGTCTCTTTTGTCCAAAGTATCAAAGGAGTTTGAGGTTCAGGTGCCGATCCATTTGTTGTTTGAGACCCCGACGATTGAAGCGCTTAGTCATTATATTCAGCATCAGGACGGGGAAACCGCTGGCTATCTTGTATTCAATGAATCTCAAACATCAACAGTCTTTGCTCTTCCGCCGTTACCAGGCTACGGCTTTATCTATCAGGAAGCAGCAAAAACGCTTGATGATGTCCGGTTGATCGCCTTTGATTTTATTGAAACGAATAACCGAATGGCGCAGTACGTTCAGCATATTCAGCACCTTCAGCCAAAAGGGCCGCTGACGTTGATGGGGTACTCAGGCGGATGTTACCTCGCCTTTGAGCTTGTTCAAGCGCTAGAACAAGTAGGGCGGACAGTCGAGAAGGTCATCATGATCGATTCCTATAAGAAAATTGGAGAAAGTGATTTAGAAGGGCGATCCATTGATGATGATATTGAAGCGATTGTTCATCAAACGAAACAAAGCGAACTTGCTCAAGGGGAGATCGTTCAAGAAGCGCTTGCCCAAAAGACGCGCGCCTACTATGAAACGTTTGTTAAGGGGGTGAATCAAGGCAAAATACAGGCAGATATTACGTTCATCCAATCTGAAGAACAAATAGCGATCCCGGACTGGATGGAAGAGTGGACACAGGCAACGGCCGGATCTTTTACCCAATACCAAGGCTATGGCCGGCATGCTGATATGTTCAAACATAAAGAATGTGCAGCTCAAAATGCAAAGCTGATCAAACATATTGTCAATCAAACAAATAGAGAACGAGTCTTGTAAACTTTAGATTAGGCAGGATGCAGCCTTGCAGTCCTGCCTAACAAAAAAGGAAAGGAACTCATATGAAACCATCAACCATTAACCAAACGAGTAGACATGAATCAATGAATGCGATTTTACAAGATGTAAAGACAACCATTTTACAAACCAACGAAATCGAACGCTTCGCTGTTTTTTCACGTGAAAAAACCATTCGACCGCGGCCGTATCACCTCTCTCATTTATTTCTCGACAAGCACATTGAGCAGGAGGCCGCAGCGGAAGCGATACAGACGCAAACGGCTGTACCTGCTTTGGCCGACATGCCGCCCGCTCTTTCCTATGGAGGGGATCTCGACGTCACACAAGGCGCACAGACCTTACAGGAAGTCTTAACAGAGGCTGCAAAAACGACAAATGGGCTTACGTATATCGTGAATAGCAAGAACGAACTCACACAATCTTATGCACAGTTACAAGGAGACGCCGAGAGGGTTCTGACTGGTTTAAGGGCACTGGGGCTGAAGGCAGGCGATCCTGTTTTCTTTCAATTCTCATCGAATCATGCCATGGTCACTGCCTTTTGGGCATGTGTATTAGGCGGGTTTGTTCCAACGCTTGTGTCGGCTGCCCCAACCTATCGGGAGATGAATGCTGCAGTGAAGAAGCTTCATCATGCTTGGAAGCTGCTCGAGCATCCACTCATCCTAACAGATGACTCACTGATCGAGGAGGTGCAAGGGTTAGCCTTACTGTGGCACACAGACCAATTACGTGTCGCAGCAGTTGAGCCGATGCTGACATTAGAAAGAGATACAGCCGCTCACCCTGCCGCGCCGGATGATTCCGTCTTCTTTATCTTAACGTCTGGAAGTACAGGGATGCCAAAGTGTGTAGAGCATTCCCATAGAAGTGTGCTGGCGAACGTCAAAGGAACAGTGGCAGCGAATCAATTTACACAAAAGGATGTCTCGTTAGACTGGATGCCTTTAGATCATATTGGTGGCATCGTGATGTTCCACCTTGTCAATGTGTACACAGGCTGCGAGCAGATTCGGGCAAGAACAGATGACTTTATCGCTCAGCCGCTGAGGTGGCTTGACTGGATGGACCGCTACCGTGCAACGAAGACGTGGGCACCTAACTTTGCATTTGCGATGATCAACGATTATGAGAAAGAGATTTCATCAGGGTCTTGGGATCTGTCGGCGATGACCTGCATGATCAATGGGGCAGAGGCGGTCGTTCCAAAAACCATCCACCGATTTCTAAACCTGCTTGCTCCGCACGGCTTAAAGGGAGATGTGATTAGACCGGCTTTCGGCATGTCTGAAATCTCATCAGCGGTTGTGTTTTCCTTTGCGATTGAGCGTGGAGATGAAAACAGCGGGGTTCTGACCTTTGAAGAAACATCGCTGACAGAGCAGCTAAGACCAGCAGAAGCACGTGAGACAGGAACCGTCAGCTTTACAGAGTTGGGCAAACCGATTCCAGGTATCACGATACGCATCGTCAATCATCAGCATGAGCTTCTTCCAGAAGATCATATTGGCCGTGTACAAATAAAAGGCCCAACCACCATGAAGGGCTATTACCGGAATGACGAAGCGAATCAAGAAGTATTTCAAGCGGATGGCTGGTTTCACACGGGTGATTTAGGTTTCCTGCACGAAGGAAGGCTGACACTAACCGGTAGAGAAAAAGACATGATTATCATCAACGGAAAAAACTATCACAACTATGAAATTGAAGCCATAGCAGAGGAAGTACCGGGAGTAGAAACGAGCTTTGTGGCTGCTTGTTCCGTCCGAATGGAGGCTTCTGCATCCGATGAACTGATTCTCTTTTTTACACCGAAGCTGTATGAGCCGGCTTATATTATGAGGGCAAGTCAGCACATTAAATCTCATATTGCAACAAAAATGGGCTTGTCTGCATCTCGCATCATTCCTATCCAGAAGCATGCATTTCCCAAAACAAGCTCTGGAAAAATAGAAAGGGCACAGCTCAAGACAAGATGGCAAGAAGGCGAATTTGATGAAATGATCATGGAAATGGATATGAGACTTGAAAATGAACATACCTTGCCTGATTGGAGTTATCAAAAGAAGTGGATACCTGCTCCACTTGATGCAGCTGACAAGCAGATCGTAGGGGACGTTGTGATCTTCGCAGATCCATTAGGACTGGCAGATCATTTGAAATCTTTCGCAAACAGTGAACAAACATACATTACGGTTGAACCGGGTCAAGCGTTCAAACAACTCACACACACTCACTTCATCATCCACCCGAATCGGCCGTCTGACTACGAACAACTCTTTGAGACGCTCCGTTCGTATGGCGTTTCGGTGAAACACATCATTCACCTTTGGAACTATACAAACCAAGAAGACAAGCTTTATGTGGCCAAGGCGAAACAAGCGCAGAAAACGGGCAGCATGAGTGCATTATTTTTAACAAAAGCCATTTCCGTCTATGAGGAGCAGGTGGCCATCACTTTTGTCTCCACCCATGCGATGAATGTGCCGGGGGATCATATCCACGATGTAGAAAAAGCAACGACAGCCGGACTGATGACAGCAGTTCAGCATGAATGGCCGTTTATCAAGGTGCAATGTCTTGATTTTTCTCTAGCAGAATCGGTATCTAGTCATTCCCATGCAATGGCGATTATGGCAGAACTCACACATGACCAAGACCGTCATGTCGCTGCTTATCGTCAAGGTGTTCGTTATATTCCCCTTTTAGCACCTCTTCATTTGGAAAAGGAACAGAAAAGGAAAGAGCCGCCATTTGAATCATCTGGGCTTTATGTCATAACAGGCGGGCTAGGCGGAATTGGACGTTTAGTCAGTGAACACCTACTGACATCTTATCAAGCACATCTTGTGTTGCTTGGAAGAAAAGAGAGAGAGGCACTTTCTAGTGACCAGCAAGAGACATTGTCTTTGCTAGAAAACCAGGCAAAAGTGCATGGCGGCAAGGTTCTTTATGAGAAAGCAGACATCACGGCTGAAAAAGAGGTGGAAGCGATTATCTCTAGACATGAGGTCGCTGGAAATCAAAGGCTGGATGGCATCATTCATTTCGCAGGTATCATTCAAGAAGAACTACTTGCTGATATGACATCTGTGTCTCTGAATGACATGTACGAAGCGAAGGTATATGGAACGATTGCGCTTCATGAAGCTGCCTCCAAACGCAGGAATGTTTTATTTCTTTCCAGCTCGTCAGCCCGAACGCTAAAGGGCGGTATGACTGTCGGCGCCTATTGCGCTGCCAATGAGTTCGTGGAACAATTTGCTCATTATCAGAAGCTGACATCTACAGTGAAGCCATATTGCTTTAGTTTCAGCATGTGGGACGAGATTGGCATGAGTGAAGGCTCCATGATAAAAGGCATGTTAAAAGAAAGAGGTTATCTTCCAATTTCAAAGCAGGCAGGCTTCCAAACGATGCTCGCATGTCTGATGACAGATGCTCCGCTCATTTATGCGGGGTTGGATCGATCGAAGAAAGAGATTCACGAGATGATCCATGCAGATGCGGAGATGCAAACAGAGCAGACCTTTTACGTCTTTTTCAAAACGGATCAAACAAAGGCGGTGGAAGAGCGGCTGTATCAATCGATTCATACATGTTTACAGTCCCGTCTATCTGGTGAATATGCCGTACATTTGTTTCCTGAGGAATATTGGAAAGAAACAGAAGATGGATCGCCAGACGAGGCATATTTTCATGAATTAATAGAGGAAAGCGGAATGGATGCAGACAACAGAACACCTCACACAGAAACGGAGAAACTGCTCGCACACATTTGGTCAGAGCTGCTCGGTGTCCCAGATGTCAACTGCGGCGATCATTTCTTTCTACTAGGAGGTCATTCGCTGAAGGCGACGCAAATGCTGTCTGCGGTTAGGCAAAAAACAGGGTTTGACGTGCCGCTTGCTGTGTTGTTTGAACATACGAGACTCGGAGAATTAGCAGACTGGATCGATTCAAATGCCAAAGCAGATGAAGTGATTCCGATGAGAAAAATGGAGAAGGGTCAGGAAATTCCGATGTCTTATGCCCAGCAAAGACAGTGGTTCCTCTATCAATTAGAGCCGGATCTGCCATTTTACAATAATACGATTTCGTTTCGGATGAATGGGCCTTTAGATATCAAGGTGCTTCATGAAAGTTTGCATCATATGGTGGAAAGGCATGAATCGCTCAGAACGTCCTTTACGATGAGCGGGGATGAGCCGGTACAGGTCATTCATGAACAGATGGCCCTGCCAGAGCTTGAGTTGATGGACCTTTCAGGCATAGCGTCACAGGAAGAGAAAGAACAAAAAGCGGCTGAATGGGCGAAAGAAGAGGCATCCACACCTTTTCAATTAGAACACGAAGCGCTCTTTCGAGTGAAGCTGATTCGACTTTCATCCGCAGAGCATCTCTTGCTTATGTCCATTCACCACATCGTGTCAGATGGCTGGTCGATTGGCATTGTTGCAAGAGAATTATCTGAGTGGTATACAGCGGCGATCGAAGGGCGGGAGCCTCACTTGCCGGCACTGCCTATTCAATATGCGGATTACGCACTGTGGCAGAAGGAGTATTTGACAGGAGAACCATTGCGTAAGCAGCTTGCCTATTGGAAGGAGCAATTTGCGGCACCTGTTGAAGATTTGGTATTGCCGTATGATCATCCGCGGCCGGCCGTTCAATCCTACAAAGGGAAGACGAAAACATATCAACTGTCGAAGTCACTGTCTGAAAAGATTGATGAGCTATCTAAGAAAACAGACAGCACACTGTATATGACCTTGCTGTCGGCTTTCTCTACCCTTTTACATCGATTGTCTTCACAGGATGAGTTTGTCATTGGCTCGGTCATTGCTGGGAGAAATCGAACGGAAATGGAGCATTTAATCGGATTTTTCGTGAATACATTGGCGCTTCGGATCGACCATAGCGGGAATCCAGCCTTTACGGAATTATTAGAGCGAGTGAAGGAGACAACCGTCGGTGCTTATGCACACCAGGATGTGCCGTTTGAGATGGTGGTCGATGAATTGAATATTGTGCGTGATGCCAGTAAGCAGCCGCTGTTTCAGGTCATGTTTGTTCTGCAAAACTTACCGCTGGAAGCATCTCCAATGGGGGAGGCGACGTCGGTTTTAGCCATTGAAGATAATGATACAGCGAAATTTGATCTCTCCCTGTTTGTGTTTGAAGGAGCTGAAGGCCTTCAGTTAAAACTTGAGTATCAAGCGGATTTATTTTCTGATGACACGATGGAGCGATTCCTCGCATACTACGAGCACCTGCTTGAAAGCATTTGTGAAAATCCAGCGCAGCCGATCAGACAAGTGGATTTCCTGCCAGAGAAAGAAAAGCATCAATTGCTCTATGAATGGAGCGGAAAGACTGATCAACCAAAAGGTCCGCTGCTTATGACAGAACGATTTGAAGCGCAAGTGAAAAAGACACCTCATGCAGTGGCGCTCGAGTTCCAGGGAGATGAGTGGACGTACCAAGAGTTACATGAGAAAGTCGATCGTCTAGCAGCCTATTTGCAGCAGCGAGGCGTGACGCCGCATGAACCAGTTGGACTGCTCATCGATAGATCGCCTGAAATGATTCTTGGGGTGCTGGCCATTGTGAAAGCAGGCGGGGCTTATGTGCCAATTGATCCTGAATATCCAGATGCCCGCATTGACTATATGCTGAGAGATACAGGGATTCAGCTTTTACTGACAAAAAATGAATGGCTGAAAAAAGTATCCATCCATCAAACGGAACTTATTTGTCTTGATCAAGGGTATGAAGAATTTTTACCAGAAGCAGAGGTCATGCCCGCTGCACTAAGACCTGATGGACTTGCTTATATCAATTACACATCGGGGTCAACTGGACAGCCAAAAGGAGTACTGATCCCGCATCAAGCGGTCGTCCGGCTTGTGTGTGAAACAGACTATGTCACCCTTAATGAACAAACGCGCATTTTACAAATCGCCAGCTTCTCTTTTGATGCTTTTACGTATGAAATATGGGGTGCCCTTTTAAACGGGGGAAGGCTCATACTGACGGATCGAAATACCATTTTATCAATGGATACATTAGCGGAAGCACTAAAAACTTATCAGATTACAACAGGGTTCTTGACTGTGCCGCTGTTCAACCGTTTAACAGAAGAACATCCAGAAGCTTTATCTGGACTTCATGCATTATTGGTCGGCGGAGATGCCTTATCAGCCGCTCATATCCGAAAAGCACTACCGTATTTGCCTGAAGGGCTTTTAAATGGTTATGGACCAACAGAGAATACAACATTCTCCTGTGTGCATCACATTCGGGCACTGGAAGAAGATCAGGCGACGGTCCCGATTGGACAGCCTATTGCTTATTCACAAGCTTATGTATTAGATGACATGATGCAGCCAGTTCCGCAAGGCGTCATCGGCGAAATTTATGTTGGCGGCACAGGGCTAGCACTTGGTTACCTTGGAGATGAAGAAAAAACAGCATCATCATTTATCCCGCATCCTTTCCAAGAAGGAGCGCGTTTATATAAAACAGGCGATATGGGCCGTTGGCTGTCAAATGGCATCATTGACTGTCTTGGAAGAATCGATCATCAAGTGAAAATTCGTGGACACCGCGTGGAATGCGGAGAAATTGAAGCCGCTATGCTGACATTTGATGACATCAAAGAATGTGCCGTTATCCCGCATCAGCATGATAGTGGTCATAAGCGATTGATCGGTTATGTTGTCCAAAAAGGCGTCATGACCACGCAAGACATTCGCCATAACTTAAAAGACATTCTGCCAGATTATATGGTACCAAGCCTATTAATAGAGCTGGATGAATTACCGCTCACGCCAAATGGCAAGGTAGACCAAAAGCGTCTTCCGCCGCCAGAGTGGAGACAAGAAGAAGTAGAAACAGCCATTGACAAAGCAGCTACTGAGGAAGAACGTGTGTTAGAAAAAGTGTGGTCTCAGCTGCTAGGCGTTCCTTCTATTGGCGTCCATGATAACTACTTTGAGCTTGGCGGAGATTCCATTATTGTCATACAAATGGTGGCACGCTTAGCACAGGAAGGCTACGTCATCCAGCCGAGAGATGTATTTGAAAAACAGACCATCTCACAACTCGCACAAGCGATGAGAAAGGCAGAGGTCTCTACGGTCTATGATCAATCACCTGTGACAGGAGAGGTTCGTCTTCTCCCGATTCAATCTTGGTTCTTTGAGCAATCGATGACCAATCAAGATTATTGGAATCTATCGGCGCATATTGAAATGAAGCGATCTGTTCCACATGAACAGTTAACACAGGTTCTTTCAAAACTGGTCGATCATCACGATATGCTGAGAGCTATCTATACAAAAGAGGCAGATGGCACATGGATTCAAACCATTCGTGAGCCTGGTGTCACACCATGTGTCACATTCTTTGATGTGACGGATGTATCTCAGGAGGAAGCACGGGAACAAATCCGCTTGGAGACAAGTGCCTGTCAAGGAACATTGTCATTAGAGCGCGGAGAAGTGATCAAAGCGATTCTTTTTCATACAGGTGAAGACACGTCTGAGCTCTTTATTGCTGCACACCATCTCGTCATGGATGGCATATCATGGCGCATGATACAAGAAGATGTACTAAATGGATTGAAACAGCTTGCTACGGGGCAGGACATCATATTTGCGAAAAAAACCGCCTCCTATAAGCAGTGGGCAGATGCCTTATATGAATATGCACAAACAGATCAATTACAAGCGCAGGCCTCTTTTTGGCAAAAAATCAAGGATCAAGAGGAAGAAGGTTCTCCTTTCCAACTGCCTGCGCTTTCTAATATAGAAGAACATGCAGAGATCCTGTCGGTTCAGCTCACAAAGGAACAAACAGATATGTTACTTAGACAGGCCTCACAAGCATACCGAACAGAGATTAACGATTTACTGTTATCAGGACTCACGCAAGCCATTGGAAAGCCAATGCTCATCACGTTAGAAGGGCATGGACGCGAGGATTTATTTGAACAGATGGATTTGTCACGGACAGTCGGCTGGTTTACAAGCTCTTATCCTATTTTTATTCCTTTTATACAAACCGATGTTGCAAGACAAATCAAAGACGTCAAAGAAACCTTACGAGCTGTGCCGCAAAAGGGAATCGGCTATGGTTTGCTTCAATACATGACAGAATCTCGTTTACTCAAAACGGTAGCGCCGCAGATGAGCTTTAATTACCTCGGTCAGTTAGATCAGGCAGATGGCGAAGCCAAGCTTTATATCGCAGACGAACGAAATGGACATGTTCACGATCCGAAAGCACAAAGACAGCATTTGATCGATGTGTATGGATATGTGACAGATGGTCAGTTGCAGATGAACTTTATGATCAATCGTGAACTGCTGCAAGATCAAGAGGTGCGGTTGTTACCTGAACGTTTTAAAGAAAAAATGGAGATCATCTTGACGCATTGTGTTGAAACGAGCGGTGGCTTTACACCATCTGATTTTCCGATGGTTCAGCTTACGCAAAAGCAAATAGATGAACTTCCAGACAATGTAGTCGATGTGTATCCGCTGTCTCCAATGCAGCAAGGAATGCTGTTTCATGCACTGCTAGATCAAGCCTCACAAGCTTATTTTGGTCAGGTGCATATGACGCTCCAAGGCTTAACAAACGGTGATGCCTATGAACAAGCTTGGAACCTTCTTGTAGAACGTCATTCGATTTTGAGAACAAAATTCGCTTGGGAAGGGCTGAAGGAGCCTGTTCAGTTCATTCAATCAGAAGGAAGCATCCACCTCACTCAGCACGATGTGCGCCACCTGAGTGACGCGGAGCAAGAAGAGACAATCGAACAATTTTTAGTATCTGATCGTTCAAAGGATTTCAATTTAGACCATATAGATGAACCGCTTATTCGGATTGCTTTATTCCGTTGTGATGAGGAAAGATGCACGTTTGTCTTTAGTTTTCATCACATTTTAATCGATGGCTGGAGTTTGTTCAGTTTTATTCAGGAATCTTTTGCGCTGTATCGCTCTCTTGTGGACGAACGAGAGATCAGTCTTTCTACAGTCCGTCCATATAAAGATTTTATCGAATGGCTGAAGAAGCAGGATCAAGAGAAGGCGCAAGAATTCTGGCAGCGTTATATGTCAGGCGTAGAGGAAGCGACACCGCTTCCAGGAGACGGCGAAGAACATGCTTCAGACCAAGAAGCAAGCATGGCGCAGTCCAGCGTCAAACTGACGCCAGAGATGCAGCAGAAGCTGGAGAAGATGACTGGCAAGCAGAAGGTCACGATGAGCACACTGATTCAATCAGCGTGGGGACTGCTTTTGCACCTTCATTCGGGCGCAGAGGATGTCATATTTGGGGTGACCGTATCTGGCCGGCCAGCCGACTTACCAGAAGTGGAAAGCATGACAGGGCTCTTTATTAACACATTGCCGCTTCGTCTGCCGATCCATTCGGACTGGACGATTGCGCGATTGCTGGCCTATACACAGGAAACCGTTTTTCAGATGAGAGAATACGAGTATACCGTATTGCCAGATATTCAGCAGATGACGGAAATTCCAAATGGAGAGGCATTGTTTCACAGCATTGTCGTGTTTGAAAACTATCCGATTGAGTCCATTGAGCCCTATGGCGTACGCATTTTAGACATCGCCAGTCATGAAGAAACAAATTATGACTTAACCCTTGTCGCAGTGCCGGGAGATACGCTGGAGCTTCGGATCACATACAACTTAAATCAATATACAGAAAAGCAAATACAAACGCTGATGCAGCAGCTGATTCACACCCTTGAAGCCATGACAGAACAAGTGGATACGCCGCTATCTTCCTTCACCATTGTGACAAGTGAGGAAAAAGAGCGGATGATCAGTGATTGGGCGAAAAACGCACATGTCAGCGTGTTATACCCAGACCAAGAAGAAGTTTATGCAGGCGTACATGATCCTGCCTATGAAACGGAAATATATGTCCTGAATGAAGAACATCAGCTCATGCCGATTGGATTTCCTGGAGATATTTTTATCGGCGCCAAAGAGATCAAAGCACTTTTTGGAGAGCTAGCCGATTGGATGGAGGCGCATAAAATTCCGCATCCATTCAAACATCAAACAGGCGAATACCTTTATCCGACAGGGGATGTCGGCGTTTGGACGGAAGAAAGCAAGATTCAGATTTTGGATTGGATGTAGGAGGAGAAGAAGAATGCTAGTTAGTAGACGAAAAGGAAATGCAGCAAATCATATTGTCAGGATCAATGGAAAACGAATCGATCTCAAAGCATTAGAGAAAGTCTTCATGCTTCACTTTCCACTAAAGGAATGTGCGCTCATCCCGAAGAAAAATCAAGAAGGAGGCCTATCGCTTGTGCTGTTTGCACAGGCGAAGGACCCTTCGCTGACAAGAGAGGATATGATGAAAGGCCCGCTTCATCCTGATGAAGTGCCAGCCGCACTCGTCCTCGTCCCTTCCTTGCCGCGAAAAGAAAATGGAGCGGTCGATACCGAGGCGCTGCTTGCCATTGACGTACTAGATGAAGAGGAACGAAGAAAGATAGAAGAGCGCACGAAAGCCATAGATGGAGTAGAGGAAGCAGCCGTTTTGATAGAGAGTCAGACAGAAAAACAAACACCCTATCATTTAGATGACCTCTTCCCAGATAGACAGCGTACAAATGGAAACGAATCGTTTTCAAAAGATGAAGTCAGTCAAACCATACAATCCTCCGTACAAGAAAAACCACCAGCTCTTGTTTATGGAGGTGATGTGATCAGAAAACCAGGTACACCAGTCACATTGACAGAGGTACTGATCCGAGCCGCCTTTATGTCACCAAATCGCGGAGTCACGTATCTCAAAGAAGGCGGTCATGAGGTGATCCAGACTTACCCGGAATTACTCACAGGAGCGGAACGTGTCCTATCTGGATTAAGGGCAGCCGGACTTTCAAACGGCGATCAAGTGCTGCTTCAATTGAAAGATCATCAAGATTTTATCACAGTATTCTGGGGCTGTATTCTCGGTGGAATCATTCCAACCCCAGTCTCTGTACCGCCTGTGTATGATGAAATGAATCAAGGTGTGAACAAGCTCAAGGGCGTGTTTCAGCTGCAAAATGAACCATTCATTATTACAAACGAAGCGAGTGCTGAGGACATTGCAGGGCTACGTAAAACGTTTGAATCAAAAGCGATTCCGATTTTAACAATCGAAACATTACTTGCCTGTGACCCAGATGAACAGCATTATGAGCCAGAGCCGGATGAGCCTGTGCTTCAGCTGCTGTCCTCAGGAAGTACGGGTGTGCCAAAGTGTATCCGGCACAACCATCAAAGCATTTTATCTAGAATCATTTCCTTTGAGCAGGCAAATGGTTTCACGCATGAGGATGTATCAATGAACTGGATGCCGCTTGATCATGTAGGGGGCATTGTCATGTTTCATGTCCATGATGTCTACCTCGGCTGCCAGCAAATTAGTCCATCCATTGATCAATTTATCGAACGACCGATGGTGTGGCTGGATTGGGTAGAAAGATACGGTGTCACAAGGACATGGGCGCCAAACTTTGCCTTTGCGATGATGAATGAATATGAAGAAGACATTCGCAAAGGGAGCTGGGATCTCTCCACCTTGACCTATATCATGAACGCCGCCGAAGCAGTTGTTCCTAAAGTGACGCAGCGTTTCATGCACATCATGGGTGAGCACGGATTAAGCCGCCATACGATGGTGCCGGCTTATGGCATGTCAGAAACATCATCAGCCATTGTCCAGTCAAAAGAATTCATGCGTCATGATGATCAGGGTGGACAACTGACCATTGATCAGACCACATTAACAAGTGAGATTCAATATGTGACGCACGATCATCCGCACAAGATGACTTTTACAGAAGTCGGTGCACCAATCCCTTCTGTATGGATTCGGATTGTAGACGAGCATCACCAAGTGTTGCCAGAAGATCAAGTCGGCCGCTTGCAGGTGAAGAGTCCAACGATTATGATGGGCTACTATCAAAATGAGGAAGCCAATGAAGAAGTATTTGCGGAAAACGGCTGGTTTCATACAGGAGATTTAGGATTTATTCATGAAGGGCGTCTAGTCCTCACAGGACGGGAAAAGGATATCATCGTTATCAATGGAGCGAACTATTTGAATTACGAAATTGAAGCCGTTGTGGAAGAAGTTGAGGGGGTTGAAGTCACCTTTGCCGCTGCGTACGGCATTTACAATCCCGAATCAAGTAATGACACACTCGCCGTCTTTTTTGTCACGCAGAAGGATTCGATAGAGGATCAAATCACAATGATTCAGCAGATTAGAGAGAGCATCATTCGCAAAATGGGAATCGAACCTGACCATATCATTCCGGTGAAAAAAGACCAATTTCCGAAAACAGAAAGCGGAAAAATCCAACGTGCCCAACTAGGTGCGGCACTGAAAGATGGGGTATTTCATGACATTGAACGTGCACTTGATCTTGCTTCGGAAAATGAACAAACTCTCCCAGATTGGTTCTTTAAACGTATTTGGGTAAAAGAGAATATCGGTCCATCTCAGCCAGTATCCACTGATCATGTACTCGTATTTGAGGATGAAAAAGGGCTTTATCAATCGCTTTATACACAATTTGAACAAATGAACCTGCCTTATGTTTCTGTGAAAAAGGGTTATGAATTTTTACGCATGTCAAAAGGGATGTATCAGATGAACCCTCGAATCAAGGGGGATTACGTCAGGCTTGTGGCGGCGCTTGAAGCCGATGAATTAAAAATTGACCGTATGCTCCACTTGTGGAATGTATCAGACAAGGAGATGATTGCGAGCCCTGCGCAGTTCAAAGAACTGAATGCAAGCACTAGCCAATCCATTTTGTATTTGTATCAAGCATTGAGACAAGAACATAAAGAGCCGATGCGTCTCGTTGTTGTCACAAAAGGTGGTCAATTTGTAAAACCGCAAGATGAGCTTCATGTGGAGAAAACGTCTCTTGCCGGATTATTAAAAACCATCCCGCAAGAATGGGAAGGGGCAGAAGTGTCTCACCTTGATATTGAAGCGGATAATGTGGAACAGGATGCCAAGCATATTGCGGACGAACTAGGTGCGATTCATTTGAAAGCAGAAGTGTCTTACCGGCATGGCCAGCGCCTCGTACCAAAGCTGGAAAAAGTGAATATGATGACGGCACCTCAGACAGAAGGGTTTTTAGAATATGAAGGCTTGTACTTGCTGACTGGCGGGCTTGGCGGTATTGGATTTGAACTGTCTAAGCAAATGCTCCAATTTGGCTTGAAGCTCGTGTTAATTGGACGGACATCCCTTGAAGAAGACAGAGAAAAAGAGGCGTCATTCTCACAACTTAAAGATCAGGGAGACGTCCTTTATGTACAAGCCGATGTGACGAATTTATGTGACGTCGAGCGGGCGATTTATGAAGCAGAAAAGCATTTCGGACAGTCGATCCGAGGAGCGCTTCATTTAGCCGGTGCTGGCAATGTATCTGAGCACTTTCAGCATGTGGATACGTACACACTGGCTCATACAACAGAAGAAGATTTCGTCAAAGAACTTTCAGGGAAGGCAGATGGTGCTTGGGTGCTGCAGGAAGCTTTCAAGCATGACCCGTCTGTCCCACTCGTCTTTTTTGGATCAGTGAATGGCTTTTTTGGCGGCACCACATTTGGCGCATATTCTGCGGCGAACAGCTTTTTAGATGGACTCGCACATGCTCTTACCTATCATGAGGGAAGAAGAGCGATTTCGTTGAATTTCAGCATGTGGGATAATCTTGGTTTGTCTAAGGGACATACTGGGGCTGCGCTAACCGTTCGCAAGGGCTTTCAATTGATTGGAAAAAAACAAGGACTCCATTCATTATGTCTAGGTGTTCGGCTGAATGAAGCGCATCTATTTATTGGCCTAGATGGGGCGAATCAAGAAATCGCTGAACATCTTCAACCAGCACCAATCCCGCATTTTGAAAAGAAACTGTACTATACGGTGCAATCAGGCAAAGAAGTGGATGCTGACAAGATCACAGACATCATAGAGGGGAAATGGGACATCAGGCAAGTGGAAGATATACCGAAAAAACAAGATGGCTCTATTGATCATGAAGCCCTCAAACAGTTCCATCACAAACACGCACAGCCGTTTGAAAAGCAATTGCCAGAAACGAAGACAGAGCAGGTGCTTGCGGCCATATGGGAGGATATTTTAGAAGTCGATCGTGTGTACAAAGAGGATCAATTCTTTGACCTTGGTGGACATTCATTAAAGGCCACTCAAACGATTTCTCGTATTAATCATGAGTTTTCAATAAAGGCACCGCTAAAAATATTATTTGAAAGCAAGAATCTGGCACACTTGGCACAAATGGTCGATGACATCAATGGAGCACCAGCCATTCAGGAAGCCAGCATTCCAAAGCTGGAAAAACGAACAAGCTATGAGCTGTCACACGCTCAAAAGCGAATTTGGTTCTTATCTACATTAGAAAAGAGCCATCATTACAATATATTAGGTGCTTGGAAGCTGATGGGCCAATTACACATCCAAACGTTAACAAAGGCGATCGGTCTCTTAACAAAACGTCATGAAGCACTGCGCGCAACATTTCAAACCATTGGCGGCAAGCCGGTTCAAGTCATCCGTGAAGATCTTCCGCCATCAGTAACCGTTGCGAATTTCTCATTATTTAATGAAAAAACAAGAGCGAGAAGATTGGAACAGCTGATTCAGCAAGAGGCGAACCGCATCTATGACTTAGAACGGGGACCGCTTGCACAATGGACAATTGTTGATATGGGGAAAGAGGAATATTACTTGCTTTGTGCGCAGCATCATATCATTTCCGATGCATGGTCGCTCAGCCTGCTTATTCAAGAATTAGAAGTCGTGTATGGTGCGCTATTATCAGAGAAAACGCCTGAGTTACCTGCACTTGAGATTGAATGGACCGACTATGTTCATTGGGAGAATGAGCAATTAAAGAACCACCATGAGGCTCAGAGCTATTGGCTAGAAACGTTACAAGGAGAGTTGCCGGTATTAGAGCTCCCGTTTGACCGTCCTCGTCCGCCGGTTCAAACATTTAATGGGGCTACAGAGCAAATCGTGATAGATGAACCGCTTGTTCGTCGTTTACATGCCTTGTCGAGGCAGCAGGGGACAACACTATTTATGACGATGTTGTCAGCCTATTATGTCCTGCTTCACAAGTTGTCTGGACAAACAGATGTCATTGTTGGATCGCCGATCGCTGGCCGTGATGTCGAACAATCAGAGAAGCTCGTCGGCATGTTTGTCAATACGTTGGCGCTGAGACAGGACGTTTCAAAAGCCGATACCTTTGCCGATTTACTGGCAAAGGTGAAAGAAATGACGTTAAAAGCCTTTGAGCATCAGCATTATCCATTCGACAAGCTTGTGGATGACCTTTCAATGGATAGAGACCTAAGTCGTTCACCGATCTTCCAAGTCGCCATGGGGTATGTCACTGATTCGCTGGATATCAACCTAAAAGGACTGACATCGGAACAAGTGATGGTCCATCATACCGTCTCTAAATTTGATCTCACCTTGCATGTATTTGAGCAGGAGGACAAGCTGTCTATCCATGTGGAATATAATACGGATTTATTTGAGCAAGAAACGGTCCACCGTATGATGAATTATTATCTTAATCTGTTAGATGGCATGACGGCTCAGCCTGAACGGACATTTGCTGACTTTTGCGTCATGGACAAAACAGAACAGAATGCCATGATCATAGGGAAAAATCAGACTGACACGCCTTATCCAAAGCGTACGCTGCAAGAATTATTTGAAGAACAAGTGCAGCGTGACCCGCACCGGATTGCTGTATCCTATATGGAAGAGCATATGACATATCAAGATTTAGACGAGAAGGCGACAAAACTGGCTGCCTATTTACAGTCAAAGGGCGTTGGACCAGGTTCACTTGTCCCGATGCTGTTTGATCGTTCGTTTGACATGATGGTCTCAGTTCTAGGGATCGTCAAGTCGGGTGCTGCTTATGTACCGATGTCACCTGAGTATCCAGATGCCCGCATCGGTCTGATCGTTCGCGATACACAAAGCGATATCATCTTAACCCAGTCGCATCTGATTAATCGTTTAGACGATCTGAGCGGCACAAAGATTGAAATGGACAAGCCATTACCAGAAACAGGCGCAGTGTATCAAAGGGAAAAATCGATTGTAGGAGAAGACCAGCTTGCCTATGTTAACTACACTTCAGGCTCAACAGGCACACCAAAAGGCGTGATGCTTCCTCATGCAGGAGTGGTCCGCTTAGTGAAAGAAACAAACTATATTGAGCTTGGTTCAGAAGATAAAATGCTCCAGCTGTCTAACTATGCATTTGATGCCTTTACCTTTGAATTATGGGGAATGCTGCTCAATGGCGGTCAGCTGGTTCTGATCCCGAAATATGCTGCTCTGAATATGGACGAATTAACTCGTTTAATCAAAACGCATCAAGTCACAGCCAACTGTTTGCCAACTGCATTATTCAACCGGTTGATTGAGCATGATCCAAAAAGTGTAGCTGGATACCGTACATTACTCGTTGGCGGAGAAGCCATGTCTAGTGAGCATGCACGAAAGGCATTGCCACATATGAAGGGTGTGCTGATCAATGCTTACGGTCCAACAGAAAACACAACATTAGCGACCACTTATCAAGTCACACACGTACCCGAGGATGCAAGATCAGTGCCAATCGGTGTGCCAGTCGCCAACTCAACGGTTGTCATACTTGATGATGACCTCAATCCAGTACCTACAGGCGTCAAAGGAGAAATCTATATCGGCGGAACAGGGCTGGCAAAAGGATATTTGCATGACCCAGAGCGCACGCAGGAGCGGTTTATTGACAATCCATTCCCGGCATTAAAAGGGGACAAACTGTATCGTTCCGGTGACCTAGGGAAATGGCGGTCTGATGGCAGTATTGAATACCTTGGCCGAAAAGACAACTTGGTCAAAATTAGAGGCTACCGAATTGAATGTGGAGAAATTGAGACAGCCCTGCTCAAACATCCACAAGTAAAAGAGTGTACTGTCATTGCTAAAACGTACGGCAGCTCAAAACGGCTGGCAGCCTACCTTGTCACAGATGGGGGAGAGCCTGTTCCCGGATGGAAAGCATTTTTACAGGAAAGCCTGCCAGGCTATATGATTCCAAGTTACTTTATCGTACTTGACGCAATTCCTGTCACAACAAATGGGAAGGTCGATCAAAAAGCATTGCCGGAGCCGACAGACGCAGTCTCTTCCTCACATGAAGACGATCAACCGGCAACAGAAACACAGCAGCTAATTGTGACAGCTTTCAGTGAAGTGCTTGGTGTCAAACGAGTAGGAATTCATGATTCATTCTTTGATTTAGGCGGAGATTCCATTATGAGTATTCAAGCCGTTGCCAAATTAAAAGAAAAAGGTGTCCGTGTTGATCCGAAATGGATTTTCATGCACCCAGCGCCAGCGCAGTTAGCGGCATATTTGGACACCGTGCCAGAAACAGGCGATCCTGTCGAAAGAGCGCCGAAAGACTATGTGATCGAGTTGAAAAAAGGGGATCCGGCTGAACCGAGAATTTTCTTTGCACCGCCTGCTGGTGGAACGGTGATGGGGTATATCGACGTGGCCAAGCTCATGACACATGAAGGAGCTGTTTACGCCTTGCAGTCTCCAGGCTTGTATGAGGATGAAGAACCACAATTCCTTCATTATACAGAGCTTGTCACCATTTTTATTGAAGCCATTGAGACATTCTATCGACCAGGCATTGATTATTTGGCAGGGCATTCTATGGGCGGACATCTTGCTTACGGAATGAATCAGAGACTCTGTCATGCAGGAAAAGCGCCAAAAGGATTGATCATTTTAGATACGGTTCCGGTATTAAGAGATGAGGCAGATCAAGCGCTTCATGCCGATATGAACGAAGAAGAAGTGAAAATGCTGGCCCTCGTCCTGGGTATGGGCAACCTCGTCGGCATCAAACCAGAAGCATTACAAGGGCTCAGCTTCCAAGAAGTGAAGCAGAAAATCCTCAAAGAAGCAGAAAAGGATGAAGTCGTTCATCAATTTATGAATGATCACTATTTAGATAAATACTTGCAAATGCAGACTCATAATACCATCATGTCACAAGCCATTGAATTAGAAAAAGACCCATTCTCTGTGCCGTTTTATATTATACAAAGCAGCGATCACGCCACAGATTTCCAGAAGAAATTTGCCGATTGGGAAGCTTACACGAGAGAAACGTGCTCGTATTATCAAATAAAAGGCGACCATGTGACCATGATGAAAAGACCGCAGGCAGATCAACTTGCGCAGATTCTTGAAACGATCGTAAAGGGGTAAGGACGTATGAACCAATTATTTAAAACCTTTGAAAAAAAATCAGATCTCATTCAGCTTATTTGTTTTCCTTTTGCAGGCGGATATTCCGCCTCTTACCGTCCGCTCTTTGAACAGCTGAAGGACACGGCCGAAGTGACAGCAGCAGAACCTCCGGGTCATGGAACGAACCTCATGCCGCTTGAAACAAGCATTGACCGGCTGGCTGAATTGTATAAAGAAGGACTGACAGGCAAATTAAACCGTCCATTTATTTTGTTCGGACATTCCATGGGCGGACTTGTGGTGTACAGGCTGACTCAGCTGCTAGAAAAGGAAGGCATCGATCCGGCAGCAGTTGTCATTTCTGCCATTCAGCCGCCGCAAACAAAAAGACAAATATTGACCCATTTATCGAATGAAGCATTTGTTCAGCATATTGCTGAAATGGGCGGGATTCCAAAAGAATTGTTAGAGAACAAACCAATGATGGATTACTTTACACCATCCTTACGTGCCGACTATCAAGCATTAGAATCCTTCCAGCATACAGACAAAACAATCATTAAATCACCCGTTTATTTATTGAACGGAAAGCAAGATAAGAAATGCATGGAAGACGCAGACGGCTGGCTAACATGGGCAAACGCCATCGAACGCACTGATTTCGAAGGAGGCCACATGTATATCAACACACACCTCGAGCAGTTCGCAGAACATATGAGGCATGTCATTGAGCAGACAACAAAAAAGCAATTCATCAGCCAATAAAAGAAAACAACGGCCCCGTCAAACGAGGGCCGTTGTTTTCTATAGCTGAATATCATTTTAAACGCAGAGAAACTGCTATTTAGGATAACGTTTCAAAGAATCTTTTTTCAAGCTGACCTTCATCAAATATTTCTTCGGAAGGTTTTTTTTCTGAATGAACGATTTGTCCTTCATTTATAAAAAGGATCTCGTCACATAAGTTAGCGGCAAATTGCAGGATGTGTGTAGAAAGAATGATCGTTTTATTTTGAGCCTTAAATTCTCTTAGATGTCTTTTCATAAGTGTCATATTTGCTGGGTCTAGACCGGTAAATGGTTCATCTAATAAGATAATAGCTGGATTGTGTAAGGTGGTTAATATAAAAGAAATTCTCTGCCTCATCCCTCGGGATAGAGAAGAAGAGCGAATATGGGCTTGTTTTTCAAGCCCATATTTTTCTAATAAATGTTGAATCTGTTTTTTATTTAACGGTTGTTCAACTAACATGGATTGATATTTAATCAATTCGAAGCATGTTAAGTTTTCAAAAAGTGTTGGATCATCTTCCATGTAACCGACAGTTGAAAAACCATTTGCTATATCCTTTTGTATGATCAATTCACCTTTATCTGGTGTGATCAACCCCGCGATTATTTCAAGAATGGTTGTTTTTCCAGCACCATTTTTGCCTAATAATCCAACAATTGAGCCTTTATGAAAATGTAATTCATGAATTGATATTTTGAAGTTGGACTCTGTATATTCCTTGATTAGATCATGAATTGAAAGCATACAATCCCTCACTCGAATAATGTTTTAACTGATTTGCAGTTTTTGTTAATCGTTTTATCCCAAAATAAAAACATGATGACGATGATGATCACTGTACAAACAATCATGATCGTATTTGCCGCAATAAAAGAGGCTAGGTTATATGAGGACATAACGGATAAGCCTAAAATGAAACTGAAGCAAAGGTTTAATGTTAATTTGCTCAGTGTGCTAGGAACTTGATACACATACTCCCATTTAAAATAAGGAAATAGAACAGTAGAACCAACTGTGCATACGCCTATTAAAACGCTACTAACTAACAAAGTAAATATTACATAAAAGGGGTGATCTACATTTATTGTAAAAGTAGAAAAGATAGTATATACAGTACAAAAAAACATATGTAATAAAACGGATAATATCAACTTAGAGTTTATTTTGTTCTTTATAAAGTGAGGTAACCTATGTTTTAAAGGAATAATGGGACCATCAACATCAAAAGAGACATAAGATTGAAGGGCGTTAGAAATAAAAATCATAGGGAATATCACACTAAAGATAAACAAAAAATCATTTTCTATATTCAGTGTTTCGATTTGGTTTGTATGAACACCATACAGAATGAGAGTAAATAGACCACCAGATATTGTTAATATAAATAGTAAAACCGACCATTGTATTGGAGGGTTTCTCAAAAGAAGGGTGATTTCAAAAAATAAAATATGATCGAAAGATCTTGATGTTGTGTTTTGATGATGTCTATCCTTCTCCTCTGAATGGAAGATAGGCGTATATCTAAGGTTCTTTTTCCAATTGATTAACAAAATAAGACTAGTAAGAAAGATCAAAGCTGCAAGCGTAAGCACCAATTGGTTAGAAAAAGGAATAGAAAATAATTCGAATTTAAAAACAAAAAACATCCAAGAAGCAATGACCCCAGTGGTGATGTATTGAATCATGGGTGTGATTGAAAAGACTCTAGGTCTAGTAAGAAGTAATAATAAGTTCAATCTAAGTAAATATCCGAATAATAACGAGCTAATGCCTAAGGCTCCAAGAATAAAAGAATGATACAAAGCATGTGTGTTTAAAGTCATCCAGAAAGAACCTAAAAAAAAGCATATAAAACCAATCATGACACCGAAAAATTTACTCATATCTTTCCCAAAAATATATTGATCCATATTCAATTTCAGGATGGCCATCTGTTTTTTATCTGAAGAAAATAAGATGCGCATAAGACTTTTATCAAGGTGAATCGTTGTTAAAAAAATGAAAAATGAGATGTAGATGATTGATACGTTTTTGACAAAAAACGCAAGCAGTCCACCTAGGAAGAGTGGTGCTAGTATGTAGTTCATCGCAAATAACACATATAAATAAGGTCTGTTACGTTGATAGCCTCTTAACTCGTTGAGGATCAATATCTTTGTATATACTATAAATATATGCACTCATAACACGTCCATTTTAGTTTGTATAATAAGGAAAGGGTCTCTCTCCTTATTATACAAAAAAATACAAGATGATAAATGGTTTTGTTGTTAGTTTTTGCTAGTTCTTCTGTGTTGAATTCCCCTTCCTCACCACATTCCCGCCAATCACTCCGCCAATGACGAGCACAGCCCCGATGAGGTGAACCATATCAATCGTTTCATGTAAAATAAGCACGCCAGCGGCAATGGTAATGAAAGCAGAAAGATTGTTAAAGATACTCACCTTTGCTGCTTCAAGGTGGGAAAGAGCATAGTTTGATAAATACGCTGTGAGCAGTGATGAGAGAATGCCTAAAAAGAGCATAGACCATACAAAGGATGGCTGCGTAAACGGACTGAAAAACTGCGGTAGTGTAGCATTTACCGAGTGCCGAATGAGAGCAGCAGCATTAAAGAAGACAAATCCAAAGAATGTCATCACGAAAGTCAGTTCAATGACATGGAATCGCCGTGTCATCACCCTGGCAAATACGCTATAGGCACTGGATGATAAGGCTGAAAGTAAGATCAGCACATAACCAATGAGATGAGAATGTTTCACATCAATTCCCTTCACCACAAAGAGGAGCATCACCCCGGACACAGAAAGAATGGTAAACAGCACCTGAATCGAGGTAGGGCGTTCCTTTAAACACCATGCTGCAAGCACCATTGTCAAAATAGGGATGGTCGCCTGAATAATGCCGGCCTCTGATGAAGAGGTGAACATCAGCCCCCACACTTGAAATGCAAAAAACAACACAGGATAAAGCAAGGAAAATGGCACAATGTAAATGAGATCACGCCATTGAATGGAAAAACGGTACTTTTTTCGTAAAAATGGAAATAACAAAAGAGCGGCTGCGAAAGAAACGGTAAATCGGTGTGCCAATACATCAATTGGATTCGCTGATGCTAAGGCTACTTTGACAAACAAGAATGAAAAACCAATAATACAGGCGTATGCGATCGAAGCAACATACGCTTTTTGTTTTGACATATCCATCAGAATTCTCCTTACACGAGCATGCATGCTTCAGTTGAATTGACCGGTTCTGTCTTTTTATCGTAAACGGATCAAGTAAAGTGTACAATAAGAGTTATTCATATCTGTACCGGTACAAGGAGGGTAGTACTGTGAGGAAATATGATCAGCTTGTGTTGAATATAAAAAACAAAATCGAGAGCGGTGAATACAATGCTGGAATGAAAATTCCATCCATTCGTCACTTAGCGGCTCAATATGCTGTGAGCAAAAGCACTGTCATAAAAGCACTAGACACATTAGAGCGTGAACACTTGCTGTACTCTGTAGAAAGAAGTGGCTATTTTGTCGTGAAAACCAATCAGTCAGCCGTTAAGAAGGGCAGCACATGGATTGATTTTGCTTCCTCTGCGCCTGATCCCATTGTGTTTCCGTATGTCGATTTTCAGCACTGCATCAATCAAGCGATTGATCTGTATCAAAATGATTTATTTATTTATGGCACCACCAATGGATTACCATCTTTACTGCCAATCATTTCAAAGCGTTTAACGGATTATCAAGTGTTTGCCTCTCCAGAACAGATCGTTATGACCTCTGGTATTCAGCTGGCTTTATCGATTTTAAGCACCATCCCGTTTCCAAATGGAAAAAGGACCATATTGGTCGAACAGCCAGGCTATCACCTATTCCTCCAATACTTAGAGAAAAACCAGCTGCCTGTCCGGGGGATTCAGCGGACGGAAAAAGGACTCGATCTTCAGGAATTGGAGCGTATCTTCCGAGAGGAGGATATTCGCTTTTTCTATACGATGCCAAGGTTTCAAAACCCGCTTGGAACGAGTCTGTCGAAACAAGAAAAAATAGCGATTGCAGCCCTTGCCGAAGCATATGATGTCTACATCGTTGAAGACGATTATTTGGCTGATTTAGAATTCGATACAAAAAGAGACCCGATCTATTCATATGATCAGGCGGGGAAGGTCATTTATTTAAAAAGCTTCTCAAAAATCATTTTTCCGGGGCTTAGAACAGGTGCTGTCGTCTTACCAAACGAGCTGATTGGCCCCTTTAGTGAACATAAACGGCTTATAGATATCGACAGCTCAATGCTCTCGCAGGCTGCTTTAGAAATTTATTTGAAAAGCGGGATGTTTGAGCGTCATAGAGAAAGGATGCAGGCGACCTATAGAGCTCGATCCAAACAACTTGTGGCCTGTTTGAAAAATGATCAAGGCGCTTATGAGCTGGGAGAAGAGGAGCCAGCTACCCATACCCACGTTCGTGTCGACCGGTCCATTCCGATGAATCAGCTCATTCAGCAGCTAAAAAAGGCTTCTGTGATGGTTCAGCCGATCGACCGCCATTTCATTTCTACTTATCAAAAGGAGCCTATACTTCAGCTGAACATTTGGCATGTAAAAGAAGAGGAAATCGCACGAGGCGTCGATTTGCTAAAGTCATCACTTCAACAAATCACACGTTATTAAGGCGAGATAGCATGTTCTCACAAGTGAGTATCTCGACGTGCTCAGCCGCAGCGGGTTTTCTTGTACAAACCGCCATTTGGTAGGCAGGATCAAGTGAATATGTTTGGACAACGCAAGGGGCTTCGTGATCAGGTAATCTCAAAGTAGCCTGTCCATCCTCTGACAAGCGAGCGGTAAAGGATGAAAGACCATAGGATATTCCCTTCCCTGTCAGCTTGATAAAAGCCTCCTTCATGGACCATAAATGAAAGAAATAGGCTTCCTGCCGTTCTGCCGGCTGTGAGAGTAAATCTTGATATTCGTCAGCTGAAAAAAATCGTTTGGCAATGGCTAAATCAATCGGTTTAATCTCTTCAATATCAATGCCAACAGGCGCATCATCTACTGCGCCCACGACCCAATCACCAGAGTGAGAAAGATTAAAATGAAAAGAAGGAATTTGCCGGACAACAGGCTTTCCATTCCCTTCTGTTTCAAAAATGATCTGTTCCATAGGCAGTGCGTACATCTCATGAATGATGTGACGAATCAGTACCTCACCTAAAAGCGTTCTTCTTGCATCGATCAAAAAACGAAAGCGCTCAGCGGCGGCGCGTTTTTCAAATGATACAAAAGGCTTCAGCTGTTCTATTTGTTTTCGTGCATTTTTATCATCTAAAGGTTGTAATTGAATAGCGAAAATCTTCATAACGGACCTCAATTTTTTACATTTATTGTACCATTGGATGAACCCATGCAAAAGAGAAACAGACATCCTGTTCAATGAAAGCACAAAATGACAGGAAGGTGCGGGCGGTTCTCGATATAGTGGAAGAGGAAGGAGAGGGAAAAATGATTCACTTGATCATGGATAGTATCAATTATATGGAAGAGAGGCTGGATCAGCCTTTGCAGATCGAAGAAGTGGCAGAGGCCGCCTGTATGTCTAAATTTCATTATCAGCGGCTATTCCATATGCTGACGGGAATTGCAGTAGCAGAATATATTCGCAAAAGACGATTAACCCTTGCGGCAGAAGAATTCATGACCAAGCAAGTGAAAGTCATTGATGCGGCGGTGAAGTATGGCTATGAAACCCCAGAGTCGTTTGCGAAAGCCTTCAAGCGGCATCACGGATATACACCGGCAGCAGTGAAAACAGGCGAGTATACAGTGAAAGCCTACCCCCGTCTCTCCTTCGAACTTCAAATAAAAGGAGTTGAACCGATGCATTATCGAATTGTGGAAAAGGATTCATTTTCAATCAGGGGCAGAAGACTAAAGACAACAACAAAGAATAGCCAAAACAAACAGGATATTCCCGCCTTTTGGAAGCGTGTCAATCAAGAAGGATGGACGGATTCACTGGCTCATGCAGCTGGAGAACTCGGATATATCGGTGTATGTGCGCATTTTGATGAAACGCTTGAAACATTTGACTATATCATTGGGATTGAGCAAGGTGAGGAAGAACCAGATTCGACCATGACAGTCGAGCAGATTCCGGCCAGTACATGGGCTGTATTTCAGGCAAAGGGGCCTGTCGAAACCGCTGTGCATTCAACATGGACACGTATTTTCACAGAATGGTTTCCTGCCTCAGGATATGAGCATGCTGGGGGAATGGAGATGGAAACGTACCCTTTAGATGGAGAGATACATTCTCCAGATCATGTGACATTGATTTGGATTCCAATCCGTAAACAATCATAAAAAAGGCAGCGTATCTCGCTGCTTTTTATCCTTGTTTGAGGACGTGAACACCGTTTGGATCGGTCGTATTCATCCCATGAGAATCCATCATTTTCACTTCAAGTAAAGAGAGACGTTCTCCCTTTTTCCAATGAATAGGTTGTGTCAAACCATCCAGCAACTGATCGACCGCAGGTGTATGAGTCAAATCAGGTACTGCGATCGTCATCTCGGCAATTGCTTCTTCACCAGTTTCAATCACATCTGTCCGCCGCTGCAATTCAAGCCTTAAGCGCATTGGTGTAGAAAGAAACGTTCTTCGCTCCCCGGTCTGGATTGCCCAGTTTCTCTTTTGCGCTTGTACCAGCAGCTGATCATATTCATCATCAGTCACTAGAAAGCCGATGTGATCAAAAAGGACTTTTTTACTATAACCAAATGTGATATTGATCTGTCCCTTTCTCATCTCAATGATTCGGAAAGAGGGCTTCTTCTCTCTAAAATCATCCCATGTCTGCGGAGGAGGAAAGGAACCTTCCTTTGCGAAACGTCCCTTTACTTCAAAGCCTAATGAGGTGTACGCCTGCTCCGTCTCCTCAACAAATGGTGTCCAGTAATGATAATGGAAAAGCTGCATCAGAGGATCATCTCCTGTTTTAAGAATATTGCGTCTATTTAGTTTAGCACAAAACAAGCCATTCTTTTAGTAGAATGGCTTGTTCTTATCGGGTAAGGGTTTGAACAGGTTTCTCCGCTGTTTTTGTAATGAGCAGCTGCAAGAGCCGTGTCGATTGTGGCAATGAAAAGCGAAGGACGAGTCCAGTAAAGATGGCCGTCAGAATCGTTCCAATGCCAATCGGGCCGCCGAGCATCCATGCAAATAGGAGCACGGTTAACTCAATACCATTTCGAACCCACTGTACGTTCAGCCCTGTTTTTGCTGAGATGAGCAGCATTAATGAATCTCTTGGCCCAGCGCCAAGATTAGCTGAGACATAAATGCCAACGCCATACCCAGACACAATCACGCCCGTAATAAATACATATAAAGCAGGTAAATACCCATGTGGTGCAGGTAATACTGCATTAAAGAAATCAATAAACACGCCAATCAGCACCATATTGAGAAGGGCGCCGATCTTTGGAAAAGATTTCGTGAAAACAGATGTCAGTGTCACAATCAGTGCACCAATAATGATCGACCATTGTCCAATGGTTAAACCAAAATGCTGAAACAGTCCATAATGAAAAGCGTCCCACGGACCAATGCCAAGGATCTTTCCCTTCACTGTCAGCGATAGTCCAAAAGCAAGTACAATCAATCCAACAAAATAAAAAAACCAACGTAAAAGATGTTCCCGCTTCAAAAGCTTTCCCTTCTTTCTTAAACACTCGATTTCAATCGTAACATACTCGCACGCCCCTTTAAATGGCTTTGCTCAATTGTAATCGCTTACTCGACAAAAAGAATTTTTTCCATAAAAAGAGCAGAAAACATCAAATTTTGGAGCAAGACTTTTGCCTTGTTTTTTTTAACAAAGTGAACCAATAATTAACAATTTTTATGAAAATAAGAAAAAAATTCAATATAAAATGACAAAAAAACAACCTTTATCCAATTAAAGAATATTCAAGATAAATTAGAATAGATTGTATGTAAATTGCGCCGTTAGGCCTGTTTTTATTGATAGATAAAATATTTGATACACAATAAAAAAACTTGTTTTATTGGAAAAAACATAGATGGAGCAGATGTCGAAAGCTGTATATGACAAAAGGGCTATTTTTGTCGAAAATAGTCTTTTAGTCATGTTGAGGGTTCTGAAATGTTACTGATATTCTTTACCAAAGTGTGGGAGGTGAACTGGTACATACCATTATGATTTAGAGCAGGGAAAAGGGGATGTCAAAAAATGAACATATTAAAAAGAACGAGTCAATTATTTCTAATATTGGTGCTGATTGCTGGGAATTTATTAACAGTTTCGCCACCTGTTACGAAAGCCGCTGGGACAGTGGTTGTCAATAACGCAGATTCCTACATGATTGGAAATGGGAAGTTAGTTCTTTATCAGCTTGATGGGCAAAATCCAACAAACGTAAAGGCTAGTGTACAGGTGAAGGGAATTAATTCGACTGTAGTGAACGGTGTTGCTGTGAATGATCAAGAAAACACTGTGTATGCAACTACGACAGCAAGTGGAGAGCCAGTTCTTTATAAAATAAATGCGACCACTGGACAAGCAGAGCGTGTAGGTGTTTTAGGCGGAAGAGCGCCTAATGCCGTTGTTTATAACGGTAAATATATTCATTCGTATGCGGTTGATGGAGAACCCTACCTTGCAACGTACGACTTAGCAACTGGTCAAAAAACGTCCAAGAAAATTGTCGGTTATGACGTTGGCCCTGGCATTGGCGGAGACATTGGCGGAGACCTTGTCGTCGATAAGGATGGCTATCTTTGGTTCGCATCTAATACCAGTGGGTCCATTGCGCAAATGAATCCTGAAACAGCTGAAGTCATTCGAGTGATTCCAATCACAAATGCAGATGGTAAACCGATTGAGGGAGGAGTACGAGGAATTAGCTTTTTGCCCAATGGACAAATGCTATTACAATCAGGAAAAGATGACTCTATTGGTCATTCTACTCTTTTTACACTTGATGCGAAAACATTAAGTACAACATATATGGGCACTGTAGGTGATTCATTATCTTACGACTTAGCTTCAAGGGTGAAGCCTGAATTCGATCCATATCCCCCTAACCTTGAATCAGAAAAATCTGTTGCTTTACAGAAAAAAGCAGAAGGCAACACAGATGAAAAGCATCCAGAAGTAGGCGACACTTTGCTTTATACAATTAGAGCAAAAAATACGGTGCAATTCGGCATTCTTAAAAATCTGACCATATCAGATAATCTTCCGAGCAGCTTAACCTATGTTTCTGGATCTCTTAAGGTAGATGGCACAAGCGTAACAGATGCAAAGGATCAAGACAAAGGTGATTTTACAAATGGTACTGTGACAGGTCAAATAGGTGATGTGAAAGACACCGATTGGCACACCGTGACATTTGAAGCGAAAGTAGCAAAAGGGCAAGCTGGCAAGGATATTCAAAATACAGCGAATGTCAAAGGGGAAAACACACCGCCAGACAATCCAACAACAAACATAGAAATTTATCCTCGTGATCCGAAGCTTGAATCAGAAAAATCAGCGGTCTTACAGAAAAAAGCAGATGGGAATACAGATGAGAAGCACCCAGAAGTAGGGGACACATTGCTGTATACCATTCAAGCCCGTAACGCTGTTGAAGATAGTGTAATAGAAGACCTTGTGATTTCTGACAAGTTACCTCAAGGATTATCTTATGTACCAAATTCACTTCAGGTAGATGGAAATCCAGTCACAGATGTAAAAGATGACGACAACGGTGATATGACAGACGGAACTGTCACTGGAACGTTCGGTGAAGTGAAAGATACGAAATGGCATACCGTGACGTTTGAAGTCACAGTTGAAAAAGGTCAGGCAGGCAAAGATATTCAAAATACAGCGAGTGTCACAACCGGCAACACACCGCCAGACGAGCCGACAACGAATGTAGAGATCTATCCTCGTG
This sequence comes from Bacillus sp. FSL W8-0183, assembly GCF_038006825.1. NCBI lineage: Bacteria > Bacillati > Bacillota > Bacilli > Caryophanales > Bacillaceae > Bacillus > Bacillus sp. FSL W8-0183. The sequence continues at coordinate 502,091 of NZ_JBBOVY010000001.1, forward strand.
ACCCAAAGCTGACTTCAGAAAAATCAGCGGTCTTGCAGAAAAAAGCAGATGGCAATACAGATGAGAAGCATCCAGAGGTCGGTGATACACTTCTTTATACGATTAAAACAAAGAATACGATAGAAGACAGTCTCGTTGAAAATTTAGTGATCTCAGACGAACTGCCGGAAGGATTAGCGTATGTGCCGGATTCACTTCAAGTGGATGGAGAGGCAGTCACTGACGCAAAGGATGACGATAACGGAGACTTCACAGATGGTACCATATCAGGACAATTTGGTGACATTCAAGATACAGATTGGCATACCGTGACATTTGAAGTGACGGTTGAAAAAGGACAATCTGGCAAAGACATTCAAAATACAGCGAGTGTCACAGGTGAAAACACACCACCAGACGATCCAACAACAAAAACAGAAATCTATCCTCGTGATCCAAAGCTGGAATCAGAAAAATCAGCGGTCTTGCAGAAAAAAGCTGAAGGTAACAAAGATGAGAAGCATCCAGAAGTAGGAGATACCCTGCTTTATACAATTAAAACAAAGAACACGATAGAAGACAGCCTTGTGGAAAATCTAGTGATCTCAGATCAATTACCAAAAGGGCTGACGTATGTCGCTGGGTCTCTTGAAATTGATGGAGAATCTGTCACAGATGTGAAAGACGACGATAGCGGAGACTACACAGATGGAAAGGTCACAGGTTATTTTGGTGATGTGAAGGACACGGACTGGCATACCGTGACGTTTGAAGTCACAGTTGAAAAAGGACAGGCTGGTCAAGACATTCAAAACACTGCCGAAGTAACAGGTGAAAACACACCGCCAGATGATCCAACAACGAAAACAGAAATTTATCCTCGTGAACCAAAACTAGCATCAGAAAAGACAGCGAGCATTCAGAAAAAAGCAGAAGGGAACACAGATGAAAAAACACCACAGGTAGGCGATACCCTTCTTTATACGATCAAAACAAAGAATCTTGAAGAGGACAGCATCGTCGAAAATCTCGTGATTTCAGATCAACTGCCAGAAGGTCTTGAATACGTCGAAGGGTCATTAAAAGTAGATGACCAAGCCGTCACAGATGCAAAAGATGACGACAACGGAGACTACACAAAAGGCAAAGTGACCGGTCAATTTGGTGATATCAAAGATACGGACTGGCATACAGTGACGTTTGAAGCAAAGGTCGCAAAAGGCCAATCAGGTAAAAGCATTCAAAACACAGCAAAAGTAACAGGCGAAAACACGCCGCCAGATGAGCCGACAACCGAAACAAACATTGATCCAAGAGATCCAAAGCTTGAATCAGAAAAAACATCTGAGATTGCTCAAAAAGCAGAAGGCAATACAAATGAAAAACAAGTTCAGGTAGGCGACACCCTTCTTTACACCATCAAAACAAAAAATAGTGTAGAAGACAGTATCATCAAAGATCTAGTCATTGCAGATCAACTACCAAAAGGTCTTGAATATGTCGAAGGGTCATTAAAAGTAGATGGACAAGCCGTTACAGATGCAAAAGATGACGACAACGGAGACTACACAAAAGGCAAAGTGACCGGTCAATTTGGTGATATCAAAGACACAGACTGGCATACAGTTACTTTCGAAGCGAAGGTCGCTAAAGGCCAAGCGGATAAAACCATTCAAAACACAGCAAAAGTAACAGGCGAAAACACACCGCCAGATGAGCCGACAACCGAAACAAACATTGATCCAATAGATCCAAAACTTGAATCAGAAAAAACATCTGAAATCTCTCAAAAAGCAGAAGGCAATACAAATGAAAAAGAAGTACAAGTAGGTGACACCCTTCTTTACACCATCAAAACAAAAAATAGTGTAGAAGACAGTATCATCAAAGATCTAGTCATCACAGATCAACTGCCAAAAGGTCTTGAATACGTCGAAGGATCATTAAAAGTAGATGGACAAGCTGTCACAGATGCAAAAGATGACGACAACGGAGACTACACAAAAGGCACAGTCACCGGACAATTTGGTGATATCAAAGACACGGACTGGCATACGGTGACTTTTGAAGCGAAGGTCGCAAAAGGAACTGAAGGTAAAACCATTCAAAATATCGCAGTTGTGAAGGGTGATAATGTTGACGAACCAGACAAACCTGAAAACTCAACAACGGTAGTACCGCCGCATGTGCCAGAGGTGCCAGCAAATCCAGAGCAGCCTTCTCATTCAGAACCAGATACACCTGGTCATCATCTTCCGAACACTGCAACAGAGATGTATAACCTTTTACTAGCAGGATTTGCACTTGTACTAATAGGTGCATCCCTTATTGTATGGAAAAGAAGAAAAAGAAACGGATAATCGTCCATGTTTCAAAAAATCATCTCAGCTCTATTGATTACAGCAGGTATTTGTCTTGTGATTGTAGGATATATGAAAATCGTTGATGGACAAAGACAAGTAGATCAATCATTCCAGTCAGCGCAAGCAGCCATCCAGCAAAAGGGGAAAATGGATTCCTCTTTTGTGCCGGAGGCTGGTGAAACCATTGGGCTCTTGCACATTCCAAAGTTAAAAGCTGAGTTACCAATTGTAGAAGGAACAGCGGCGGAGGATTTGGCAAAGGGAGTTGGTCATTATCACGAGAGCTATTTTCCTAACGAACAGGGACAAATCGTTTTATCTGGGCATCGTGATACTGTGTTTAGACGAACAGGAGAACTTGTGAAAGGGGATCAACTTGTCATAGAGCTTTCATACGGTCGGTTTACCTATGAAATTGAGAAAACAAAGATTGTGAAAAAAGATGATCAAAGTATTATTACACTACAACAGGAAAAGGAAGAACTTGTCCTCACCACATGTTATCCTTTTTCTTTCATTGGTCCTGCGCCAAACAGATATATTATATATGGGAAGCGTGTTTAGCCACTGGATCAGCCTGCAGCTCATTCTTTCATTAACCGATTAGAGCGCTTAATCCCTTGATAAACAGGGAATCTTCTATATCATATCTAGAGATGCAGGGGGGGGTCAATTTGTTAAATAAAGAAGATGTAAAGTATATAGATAACGTTGGAAGAATTGTCCTGCCGACAGATATAAGAAAACGGTTGAAAATTCACCCACAAGATTTTATTGAAATCTATCAAGAAGAAAGTCACATTGTGATAAAGCCTTATTGGCAGGATAAACCTTGTATCGTTACAGGGCAAGTCACCTGTTCCAATAAGGCGCTGTCAGGCGGTGTAGTTGTCAGCCCAGAGGGAGCGAGACTGCTCCTGCAAGATTTATTAGCGCTGCGGCTGCAAAAAGAGATATAAAAAAAGGCTGTTCTCACATGATGAGAACAGCCTTTTTGATCATACTGGATTCAAAATCCGATTTAAGAATTGTTTTGTTCGTTCTTCCTTTGGTCGTTTGAAGATTTCTTCAGGAGGACCTTGTTCAACGATGACGCCGCCATCAATAAAAATCACTTCGTCCGCCACTTCTTGGGCAAACTTGATTTCATGTGTGACAACCGCCATCGTCCAGCCTTCTTTCGCTAGATCCTTCATGACCTTTAAGACTTCTCCGACAAGCTCAGGATCAAGCGCAGAGGTTGGTTCATCAAAAAGCATAAGCTCTGGCTGAATGGCAAGTGCACGGGCAATGCCGACACGCTGCTTTTGACCGCCTGACAGCTGGAAGGGATACAAATCTTTTTTATCCTCAAGTCCTACCTTTTGCAGGAGGTGAATCGCTTCTTTTCGCACCGCTTCTTTCGGACGGCGCTGGACTTGGACTGGACCTTCCATCACATTCTCAAGAACAGTGCGATGTGGGAACAGATGATAATCTTGAAACACCATGCCTGACTTCCGACGAAGCTTGAGCAAATCAGCTTGTTTATTTTTTTTAGAAAAATCAATCGAGAAATCATCGAAGGTAAAGGAGCCGGCATTTGGAATTTCAAGTGCATTTAAACAGCGAAGCATCGTTGTTTTTCCTGAACCTGATGGACCAAGAATCGCCACAACCTGCCCTTTGTTGATCGTAAAATCAATCGACTTTAAAATCTCATTTTCACCAAAGGATTTGTTTAAGCCTTTGACTGTTAGCATGTCGTTCCCTCCTTACCTTGCGACATATCGATCAAGTCGTTTTTCAATTTGGTGTTGAACGAGCGATAGAATGAAGCAGAATACCCAGTAGATCAGGGCTGCTTCCATATAAATAAATAAAATTTGATCCAAGTTCGCCGCAGCAATTTCTTGTGATTTACGGAACATCTCTGCCACGAGGATTTGGGAGGCAAGCGATGTATCTTTCACCAAACTAATGAATGAATTAGACAGCGGCGGAATCGATACACGCACTGCCTGCGGTAAAATCACGCGGACGAGCGTTTTGCGATGGGTCATCCCAATCGAATACCCCGCTTCCCATTGTCCTTTTGGAACAGATAGGACGGATGCACGAATAATTTCCGAAGCATACGCACCTACGTTTAAAGAAAAAGCGATGATAGCACTTGGATATGGATCAAGTGTGATATTAAATGTCGGAAAGAAATAGAAAATAATAAACAATTGCACAAAAAGCGGCGTTCCGCGAACAGCCGACACATAGATAGAAAAAATCCATCTGAGCGCTTTGATTTTAGACATTCTAGCAAGAGCTGTCACAAGCGCGATAAAAAGACCAATGATAAAGGCAATGATGGCGAGGGGAATTGTATAATAAATTCCCTGCATCACCATTGGCCAAAAAGATTGCTGAAGAAGATCCCACGGAATGACGACTCCGAGGATATTATTTTGTAACATCTTCACCAAACCATTTCTTAGAAATCTTAGCGAGTGTACCATCTTTCTTCATTTCTTTTAGTGCGCCATTCACTTTGTCAACGACTTCGCCGCTGCCTTTTCTGAAGGCAAAATACGTTTCTTGTGGATCTCCTGTTTCAAATGCAACTTTTAGGTTTTTGTTACCGCTTGTTTTCAAGTAATTCAAGACAGCCAGTTTATCATTGAACGTCAAATCAGCACGCCCTTGCTGAATCAATTGAATGGATTGTGCAAGACCTTCAACCCCTTCAATTTTAGCGCCAGCATCTGTAGCTAATTTGTTGTAGTTACTTGTTAATGATTGTGCTGCTTTTTTGCCTTTCACATCAGAAAGTTTCTTGATGTCATTGTTATCTGATTTTGTCACAACAATGGCTTGAGATGTTGTGTATTTATCAGAGAAATCATATTGATTTTCACGTCCAGTTTTACCAACTTGGTTCGCTACCACATCAAAACGTTTAGAATTCAGACCAGCAAACATGCTGTCCCATTGTGTTTCTTTGAATTCTGGTTTTAAGTCAAGACGTTTTGCAACTTCTGTGATGACCTCGACATCATAGCCAGTTAATTTATCTGTCTTTTTGTCATGGAAGGTGAAAGGAGCATATGTACCTTCTGTACCGATGGTTAATACGCCTTTATCCTGAATGGACTTCCAAAGGTCACCTGATTCCTTAGATCCAGATTGTTTATTTGCGCTGTCGTTTGCAGCTGATCCACATGCTGTGATCAATGCAACACAAGCGCCTAAAATAATGGCAAAGAACATTTTTTTCATTTTATTCCCCACTTTTCTTGTTGGTATTTACAACATATGATCTTACAGAGAAGCAACCTAAAAGTAAAGCATTTGAAACTAGCTTGAGCGAATCTCACCAACTTTATGCCTTGAACTGGTTGAACGGATAAACGATAGAACTATACCCAAAACAAAAGGTGGATAAAACCAAACGCATTCTCAAACGATGATGAACAGAGTTCGACTACTTAATGGTAAAATATGCTATGATTGCTCTCCTTCGGAATATATACTTTGATATTGCTGTCTATAAGCCATATTTAAATATGAACTATGGCATGACAGATGAGAGTAAGATCACAAAGGATGATAAGGATAGAATCACTAAACTACTGGAATATAAGCTTAATGAAGATGGATATAAAGAGAGGAAAAAAATTGCTGCGGAGGAGGCAAATCGGCTAGGTAATACCATGATGGCGCAATCAGGAATTCCGAATAAAATCGGCGTGGCTATCTTTTCGTTAGGCTTTGCTTGTGTGTTGGGTGTTCCTTTGCTGTTGGTGGCATTTGTTAACTTTGCGTTCAAATTCTTGTTTTAGCAATAAGCGTCATACTCCCGATTAGTTTTGTTATTTCTTTTCTGCCGAATTTCTCAAATAGTGCTTGGTATACACTTGGCAGGTTGGTTGGTGCATTTTTAATGAAAGCTTTTGTAGGGATCATTCTTCTATTTACGTTTTTGATCATTGATATAACAGGTGAATTGATTCCAATGGATACACCCGGTAAATACATGCTGAATGCTTTTGTGACAGCTCTTGCTATCATCTTAATGATTAAGTATCGAGATAAAATCATTGAGTTTGTAACAGCTGGTAGGGTGGTTTCAGTGGATGGCGGAACAGTCAAACAAGCTTATGATAAATGAATTCGTCAGCCAACAGCAAAAACCATCGGAGCTGCTAAGAACTTTGCCGGTGCAGCTGCAGCATTGCAACAAGCTAAAGAACGAAATGAAAACCGTGAGACCGCAGGTAGCGCAAACGACGTCTCAGCTAATGCGATAAACAGCAATTTAAATGATTCTCCTGACCGTTCCGAGGCTCGTACCTTACAAGGAAATTCAGCTGATAAAGTTGTCAATATGAGTGAGTTTAAGGACGGCCGAAAAGACAGGACGTTACAAGGCGAATCTCAGGAAGATTCAGATAGACAACGGCAGCGGCAATCAGGGGGTACAGTTGAAGATCGGAATAAACAAGAGCGACAACCGCAGACACAGAATGCTACGCTGAAGGCAGAGTCTTTAGATAGAGAGCGATACCGGACTCAACAGGTATCAGAAAACTCTCCGAGTGAGAATACACGTCCGCATGTCACATCATGGGATGAGAATGTGAGACGTGAAAGGAAACAGCAGCCGCAGCTATCGAAAAGTCAAAATGTACAAAGGAATGAGACAGTTCGATCAGTAGAGAGAACACGTTCTACTGGCGGTAAGGATTTGTCTAGCCCTTCGACAATGGAGCCTCCAGTAGGAGAAAATGAAAAACAAAATGCAAGACCTAATCGCTCTCAGCCAAAAGACCGAGGCGAGAGAAAAAACGAACGTCAAGCACAGAACGTTTCCGAGAAACATCTACCTGAAAACCCTAATCGGGTACGGGGTGAATAAAGCATGAAAAAGATTCTTGTCATCGGCCTCATCATGGCCGTAGCTGGGTATACCGCCCTTATGGGGTTCATCTTATTGTTTGGTGCTGGAGATGACGAAGGCGGCCGAGTCGGTATAGACAGTAGTATTTCAGGCAAAGTGAAAATCAGTCAGGATGTGGAACGGTATCGCCCTTTGTTTGAAAAATATGCTGAAAAGTATGATCTTACAAAGCATATAGACGTAATTATGGCTCTTGTCATGCAAGAAAGCGGCGGCCGACATTTAGACGTTATGCAGTCCTCAGAATCCATTGGTTTGCCGCCTAACACAATTACTGATCCCGAAGTCAGTATAGATGTTGGAATGAAACATTTTAAAAGCGTCCTAGATAAAGCAGGTGGCGACATCAAATTAACACTTCAAGCCTATAACTATGGCAGTGGGTTCATTGACTACGTTAAAAAAAATGGCGGTAAGTATACGAAAGAGCTTGCTGCCTCATTCAGTAAAGAACAGGCTGCAAAAGTAGGGTGGTCGAGTTATGGAGATCCACTTTATGTTGATCATGTACTTAGATACCTAGACACAGGAGGAGACAAAGGCTGAGGGAAAAACCAAAAATTCGATTATGCCCAAGTACACAATATAAAGAAGTTTCTTTTATGAATGAGTTCACTGTACGCACAAGCTATAATGGCACAGCGAGCGAACAGAAAATCGTAATCAAGACACAGCTGATTGCGTTGGATAATGGAGAGTGGAAAGTCGATAATGTTGAATTTATCGCCAATGTAGGAGGACAGTAGGTATAAAACTAAGCACCCCAAGAATTACAGGGAAACAGTGTTGTATATGATCAATCTGACGCAATTAAATTGATTTTGATGAACAATCACCCACTAATTGCGTCAGAAGCATCCTGAGAATTTGAGAGGAGAGAGGCACAATTGATAAAAAGTACAGGTATTGTGCGAAAAGTGGACGAGTTAGGAAGAATCGTTTTACCAAAGGAACTGAGAAGGGTATTACAAATTAAAGAACGTGATCCGATGGAGATACTTGTTGAAGACGAAAAAATCATTTTGCGTAAATATTATCGAAATAAAGCTTGTATCATCACCGGCGAGGAGTCTGATCAAAACATGACATTATCGGGAGGTATTGTATTAAGTCCAGAAGGAGCAAGAATTCTATTAGAGGAAATTTTGGCCGTGGAAGAGTGAAATCTGGAAAGCCGGCCACAATTTTTCATTCGTGCCAAGAAACTAAAGGAGGATATAGAAATGGCAACTATTAAAGAACATTATTTAGGAGAGCATACAGAGTTTAAACCACCATTTCCAATGGATGAAGCATCAATCATTATTCAGGAACAGACTAGCCAATCGACTTTAGATTTTGCTTTAACTTTGTTGCCGAAATTAGGGAAAGTCACTCACATTACGCACTTTAGAAATGGTCATAAAGCAAGATTTCATACTTATGTGGAGACTGTGCGCTATAAATTATATATTAACGGAGGTTTAGCCAGCAATTACGGCGGAGAGGGCGGCCGTGCTTTTAAATCGTTTTTGTTAGGTGTGGGAATACCGGAAGAAGAAGTTTCTTTTGTGACAAGGTATAACGGTGAAGAAGTGGCCGTGATTGAAATAGCTTTATAAAGTGGAAATATGAAAACAAAAAAGAAGCCATTAACGGCTTCTTTTTTTGTACACTTTTTTGAAACAAGCAGAAAGTAGTTGACTTCCGATTTTCTAAAGGTTGATATCAAGCCATAGGGGAGGAAGCGCTATGCAAAAAGATTAGAGGGATGCCAGACTGGGCTGCCGATCGTCTGTAATACGTTTGCCATCTATTGAGAGAGAAAGAAAAATGGAATGAGTCCAGAAAATGCAGCGAGAAGCGCTATATTAAAGACGAGAAGGATATGAAGGCTTGCTGATCGTCTCAACGCTGCAACACTTTCTATACGCTTACCACTAATTAATGCAGACCCAAAATATTTTGAGGAATATCAAAAATTTTGTGTTGAAGTCTTATATTAAGAGTAAGGAGGCAATTTGTAGGAGTGTTTATCCATTTGACAACATCAAGAGTTCTTTATCAAAATCTTTGCTTAAGCAAAGAAAGAATAGGCTTAAGCCCATCAGGTTTTTTAAAAATTTCATTTATTTTTAAAAGAAACCTGTAAAAAGCTGATATTTCAAAGTATAGAAGAGTAGGGGGATGGGGCCTTTAAGAATTTTGCTTGTTTCGAACATATACTAGTCGTGTTTCAATGAATATACTGGTAAAATGTATACAGAAACGTGTAGCAAGCGATAGTCCTCTAACCCTTCCATTAAAGGTATTTTTATACCGAGAAAGGAGGGGATCAGTTTGGAAACTAAAAATAAAATCTTTTCGCGGCGTGTCGATAGACACAAAAAAAACCAAGCTTGTACTACCTGTAAATACAAGCTTGTGTTCCTGGTCGTTAATTCACTTAGAACGCTAGTCACGTTCTTAATGTGGATCTGGGACAAGATTTCAAATTGATTACCTGAAGAGATATAAAGCAGCATCATTACTTCCCCTAGTCAAGGTCGTAAATGATTCTATCTCGTTTCTTTTTTTAGAGGGCTGCTTTATTCTTTTTAATTAGTGTATGCCAAAGAAAAATATTTATACATAGAAAAAGCACACGGTAGTCAGCCGAGTGCTCAAATAAAATTTCTTTTTAATTGTGAAATTCATATTGAAGCTCTCGAGCTCCAGTTTGGAAACTAGGTCGACTCAGTCAAAGTCGAATAAAATCCTTTCGCACTTTCATGTTACCACAACAAATAATTTGATGCCATAGGTTAGCTTATTTTTTTATTCTTGCTGCGTTCTTTTAATTGAATTGAGTTGAATTTATTTTAAACATTCTGTTAGGATGTTTTTTTTTATGAGTGCAATTATTTTAAACTTCTCGTTACATTATTTTTATTTTCTCGCTACGTTCTTTTAATTGAATTGAGTTGAATTGAATTGAATTTTTTTATTCATTCTGTGAGAATATTCGTTCACTTTTGAGCGATCTTTTTATTTTCCTACCTGCGATATTTCATTTCAGACATATTATATTGTAACGATTTCTGATCTAATCTAAATGGACATGAGGTGTTATTCATTCAATATACTTCACCTCTGGCGCCTCTTCTAGCATTATTGTATTTACTATGAAATAGGCATCCTTTGCAAAAATGGACGACAGTCATCGATCATTTTTGCTCATGCAGCCATTTATTTTTGCAAAAATGGATGACAGTCATCGATCACTTTTTGCTCATGCAGCCATTTATTTTTTGCAAAAATGGATGACAGTCATCGATCATTTTTTGCTCATGCGGCCATTTCTTTTTTGCAAAAATGGATGACAGTCATCGATTATTTTTTGCTCATGCGGCCATTTATTTTTGCAAAAATGGATGACAGTCATCGATCACTTTTTGCTCATGCAGCCATTTCTTTTTTGCAAAAATGGATGACAGTTTGCTCATGCAGCCATTTCTTTTTTGCAAAAATGGATGACAGTTCCGATCCGATGGCTATTATCCTCTTTCTTTCTAATGGCACCAGTAAGACAAAGTATAATAAATAAAAAAGAACCAGCATCTAATGCCGGTTCTTTTTATTACATTTACATTAATTTTTTGTATCCCAATAAGCATCCAAACCAACGTTTACACCTACAGATGTTCTATTTTCTGCCCACACAGTGTATGTTACACCAGGAAAAAATTTTGTGAATTCTTTATAAAACAATCTTGATGTATCTGTAGGTTTTATGTTTCCTTTTATTTTAATAGTTTCAACTTCTGATGCACCTCTTCGAAGTGTGTACCAAACCTCTGCTTCTACTTGTGTTGTTGAGTTTTGCCACCCTTTAATAGTAAGTTTGATAGCATTATCCGGCGTGAATTGCCCAATCACCTGATCTGACTTATTTGAAGCTGTGTTACTACCTAGATATTTATTTGTTACACCATTTTTAACATGAGTTGCCTGTGTTCTAGCAACAGCTTCTTGAAGAGGATTTTGCGCACTCAAAATTCCATTAACGACCAATGGGTCTTTGCTAACTGAAGTTGCGCTAGAAGTTGCAGCACCACTCACAGATAAACTACCAATAAGAAATAAAGCAGCAAGAGTCTTTTTCATTCCAAACATTCCTCCTATACAATTGATAGGATAATTATACTTTTTTACCATTTAATTCACATGAGTATTATGTATAGTAAATGATATTTAACACAAGATCATATAACTATACAGAATTAAGATCAACTATGAAATTGATATGAAATATTGAGATAAATAGAGGAAAACAGAGATTGTCTCATACTTACTGTGAGCCGATTTTTCGATTATTTCCCAAATCCAAAATCGCTCCTGAAGACGGAATTTGCCCGAATATGAGGATCGGCTAAAAAAAAGACTTCCCCGAAGGGTCATTATGTAAACTTACGAAAAGTAGGTGTGTAGTTTTTTTCATTCTACACTGGTATTGCCCTGAAGTTCATTTTTTGAACTTCCGTAAAAACACGAATGATGTTATCCAGGAAGATCTGATTTTTGATAGTAAAAAGCGAACATTTTTCCGCCTATCAATGGTTGATAGGTATGGCCGGATCGATGCGAAGTATCAGCGCAGCACGTGCCGGAAAACTTCTGTGTTAGAAAAGCAGGCTCTTACTGGAGTCTGTTTTTTTCATGTGATAATGGCTATTAAACTATTCAAAACCCTTATGACTCTAAGGCTGAACCTTATCAAGAATATGAGAGATTTGTTGCAGATTAAAAAACAAAAAATTTCTTTTTTATTGCGAGAAACCGAGAAAAATTCAAAGATGGTTGCGAGATACCGAAAATTTTCAAAATTGGTACAAATGAGGATTCTAGGACGTGCAAATTATGCTAGTATTTAACATAAAAAGGGATGTTGAAAGGGGAGAGGTGGAATGAAAAGTATTCCTGCTGCGGAGGTTGGGCAAAAAATTAATGAGTGGTATCGACATATTAAAAAATTCAATGTGACAGATGCGGAAATGCTTCGTAATGAGATAAAAAGTGAATTAGATGTGATGGAAGAAGATGAGCAAGCTGTTCTTTATTTTCAACTAATGGAATTTCGTCATCAGCAGATGTTGGAATATGTGAATCCAGCTGAGCAGATAGTCAACAAAGCGGAGTACTTACGGGCGGTTGAAGGTGAAGGTAAAAAGTTGACGGGTATCATGGAATACTACGTTCACTTTTTTCAAGGGATGTATGAATTCTCTAAGGGTGAGTACATAAAAGCCATTGCTTTTTATAGACAAGCAGAAAAGAAGCTGGATAAAGTAGCTGATGAGCTTGAACGGGCTGAATTTTATTATAAGATGGCAGAAATTTTTTATCACATGAAGCAAACGCATTTGTCTATGTATTATATCGAGCAGGCGTATCATGCTTATAAAGCTCATAAAACCAATGGGATGTATGAGATCAAGGTGATTCAATGTCGTTTTGTCATTGCAGGCAATTATGATGATTTATGTACACATGAAAAAGCGATACCCCATCTAAGAGCAGCAGAAGAGTCCGCCAGGAATTTAGGCAACAAGTATATGCTTGCTAAAGCGTTGCTTAACCTCGGTGATTCTTATAAAAATATTGGGGATCAGGACAGAGCGCTTTATTTTTTGGTGAAAGCTGCTGATCAGGCTAAAGAGTCTGGAGCTAAAGAACTTACACAGATTTATTATGAGTTGGCTTTACTGCATTTCAAGAAAAAGGAGCATGAATCAGGAAAACACTATTTTGATTTAGGGATAGAAAGCGCTGAAAGGTTCAATGATTGTTTTTTCATGAATTTGTTAAATGTGCTGAAAGCTCTTTATTTAGAGGGGGCTAAACCCACTGCTGTTGCGGATGCTTTAGATGCACTTGACGATATTCGAGGCTATCCATATTTAGAAGAACTGGCGCTTTTGGCTGCGGAATTTTATACTGGAATTGAGCATATGGATGATTCTGTATATTTTTATAACAAAATGATCTATGCTCAAAAACAAATCCGAAGGGGAGAGTTCTTGTATGAAATTTAAAGCCTTACTGCTTTCAATCGTTTGTGCTAGTTTATTAATCGTTAGTGGGTCTTCTTTTGTCCTCCAACAAGATTCAAATGTGTCAGTTGCTTCAAGAAAGGCTACATGATGATAAGTCTTATTCGATTTGGTACATGAAAAATGGCAGACCTTTTTAGGTCTGTCTTTTTGTTGCATTGAAATGATACAAAATAGCTTGTGGAACAAAGCAGATTTTACGGAAGTTCATTTTTTGAACTTCCGTAAGAATAAACACATCATGGAAGTTTTATCATTTAGACACCGAACAAATGTTCGTTTATAATCTCAATTGAGGTGATAATGTGTGGGATGAAAGAAAAGATCAAAATAGATGGCAGATGAAATTTATCTTGCCTGAACATAACGAGGTATTAAGGCAGCTGCACCTGAAGAAGCAGAAAATAGAACGACCAACATTAAGCCCAGAACAATTGGAAGAGTTTGAATATACCATTGCAACCGCATTGAGTGAAGACTTGTCTCTTCATTTTGAGCTGTTTGATCAAGGATTCACTCGTAAGAGCAATGGAAAAGTTGTATACGTGGATCATTTAAGAAAAGAATTCAGGATTAAGGATGATCGGGGCGACACAAACTTTATGCGGTTTGCAGATATTTTAAATGTCAAAACCCCCTGACAAAATAGCTAAAAAAAGAAACATTTCACAGTCTCGTCACAAATGACGGGACTTTTATTTAGTCTATTTTTACCTATTTTTATGAAACTGTGGAAATTAACCCCTGTTAATTGTTACCATGTAGGTGTTAGACAATACTTTTAGGGGGAGGATGTTTAGTATGAACGGTTTATTGTGTAAGCTTAATGGAAAACTTACACTGGTATTAACTCTTATTGTGACTCTTGGAATCACATCTTCTTTCGGTCAGGCTTCAGCAAAAGAACAATGGAACCCACAAAAGCAGCAGAGAATTGCTCAGGCTATTTTCGATGCTGCTGCATACAATGAAGAAAATAGGACTTTTTCGTTTGATGAATCTAAAGTCGTCAATGCCGGGTTGCCAAAGGGTATGGCGGTAGAGATCAAAAATCGTTTAGAGTCATTGGGCGGTAGCGATGCTGAAAAGGTGTACCAAGATCAATTAGCTGCACAGAAAAAAGGTGAAGTGACAACTATGGTTGCTCCGTTAGTGATATGGGCGGCCAAAGTACTGGCTGGCGCAGGTCTAGCATGGCTAGGTAAAAAGCTTTTAGACATGGGCGGCCATGAATTCTGCAAGCGTTACAAAAATGAAAACAAGACTACTAAATATGTGTGTAAATTCCTCTAAGGAGGTGTGAATCTTGAAGAAAACAAATTGGTTTTTAACTGTGTTTATCACTGCTTTAATCTCGTTTGTTATTCAATCGGGATTAAGTAACTTCGGAGTGATTAACATGTCCAATATTTGGGCAGATTTGATCAGTTGGATAGTAATATTCTTTGTCGTATTCATTGGCGTCGAAGCGTCTTTTAGAACGATCAATAAAATGAGACATCGAACTGAATAAAGACATACAAAAAAGCCCTACGCGAACAGGGCTTTTTCTTTTTAAAAATGGCTTAACCAAAGTATCCGTCTTCTGCGGCTTGAAAATCATTCGAGGAATTTATATGTACTGTGGCTGTGATCCCAATTAATAAGGTAAGGCTTAATATCATAACTTTCAGGTGCTTCATTCAGCTTCCTCCTCCATCCATGTCAATTTTTTGGCTTGTGATTCCAAACCTTCATCAAAGTATTTTGATGCTAGTTTATGATTATCCTGCTTTTAAAAAAATCTTGCTACCATAATTGACAATTCGGCGGCATCTTTCCAAAGTTTTTGATTTTTCAGTACATTTAGAGCTGCGTCGAGCTGAATTTCATCATCTTTTACATACATTGAATGTATGATGTTTAACTTAGCAATATACGCATTGTCAGATAATTCATTCGCTAACATGAGTGACTCATTGTGTGCCTCCAGCCCTTCAGCTGTTTTATCTAACTGGAAGAGTACACGTGCTAACATGTACTTTGTTCTCATATTCAGTGTTTTGTGTGGTTTTTTTAGTTCGATAGACAAGGAATTCTGGAAAGAGTCGAAAGCTTCAGCAAGCTTTCCTTGGCGCTCATAACATATCCCAAGATTGAAATACCCTAGCGCTTGTGGCAAATCAAGGTTAGAAGCTGCTGCTAAATTGATAGCATCCTTATAAGTGGATTCAGCTTGGACAAGTTGGTTTAAATCCATTTTGTTTGAAGCGATCACCATTAGAGTAGTCGCTACCCGACTCTCTTGTAAATCTGCTGATTTAAAGCTTTCTAAGGCTTTTTTTGCATGGTTAATGGAGAAATGATTTTGTGCGATTTTGTAGTACGCAATCGCAAGCTGATAGTTAAATTCAGCACGTTCTAATTCGTCAGGAACATTTCTAAGGCGGGTCTCTGCGATATGATAATAGTTGATAGCGTCTGAAAATCGATTTTTATAGAACTCATACATGCCATTGAAGAAGAAATAATAATACTGAATCATGTCGTCTGTTTTCTGTTTCTCTTCAATGTCTATTTGCTTCAATAAAGCTTTTGATCCCTCAAACTCCTGTACCATCATTTTGTATCTGGAATCAATCAAGTTAAAGTATAATAAGACATTTTGGTCTTCTTCCATATTCTCGCAGGCTACTACAATCTCTTTTCTCTTACTTTCTGCATTTTGTATGTCCTGTTTCTTGATATATCCGTACCAATCACCGATC
Organism: Bacillus sp. FSL W8-0183; assembly: GCF_038006825.1. Taxonomy (NCBI): domain Bacteria; kingdom Bacillati; phylum Bacillota; class Bacilli; order Caryophanales; family Bacillaceae; genus Bacillus; species Bacillus sp. FSL W8-0183. The sequence continues at coordinate 518,181 of NZ_JBBOVY010000001.1, forward strand.
ATTTTAGCAACAAGTGGACTTGCTACTTATTCTGCCAAACAAACCTCCCCCTATCATTTTACCCTTTCTTTCATTATCGCAGATCAAATGACCTTTTTAAACAAATTATGTAAAAATAAGTAATGTGACATACCATACAGACAATAAAGAACTCCAAAACATGACAAAAAGCCACCAACAAAAGACGCTATTTATTTTTCACGCTCTTTACTGGTTTTATCCACTTGATCCAAAACCATTCATTTTTTTGTTTTGATGATTATCGCATGTGCTATTTCAGAAACATAAAAAGCCGGCAATTGATCCGACTTTTTGTGATACGTTTTATCCTTTTTTAGATTTATACGTATATTTGATCCCAAAATATACGAAAGAAAGTAAGAAGACAGTTATCCAAATCCACTGAATTTTAACCAAAAATATTGTGGTTGCTACTAATATAAGTATTGTTAAATCAAGCTTTTTCTCTAACTTTTTATGAGAGAGAACAAATACTATTAATAGTACAGCTATTATTGATGCGATTAGGTTTATAATGGTTTCACTCAATTTTAAACTCTCCTTTTTATTCTAAATGTGTTATTATTTTACTACGCATTAAAGAATTAAAGAATAGGAGTAATGCAATATTTGCCGGTCAGAAATTCATAGCTGATGGAGAATACTTAAAAATATCACCATTTTGATGAACCAGTTATGAGTACTTTGAGTGTGAGTAGATGTATTTGGGGAATTTGGAAAGCTATTGCTATGAATGCTTTACCTTGGTCTAAAATTTTAAAAATTAAGAAGGCTGTTAAAATTATGGGTGGAACTCGAGTGGTGGCTAATGCTTTAATTAAAGCTTATAAGCATCAACGTAATTTAGGTTATTCTAGAGCGAAATCTATAAAGAAAGCGATCAATGTAACTAAAAGAGCACTCCCAGCTGAATATGCAAAGCATTGGGTGGAGTTTTTCAGTCTAGGAGTTGTACAAAAAGAATGTTTTTAGTGTGATTTTTACTAAAAGTAGGATTAGAGGTGATTCTGATGGCTTTAACAAAAGGTTGGAAAGTAACTATTTATTCTATTTTGGCGTTATTTGCTTTAAGTATGATTATAGGTTTTGCTTCATTTTTAAATATTTAAAGTATTATTCTTTGATCAAACAGCAGGCTAATAGAGCCTGCTGTTTTTGTTACACGCTTGACGTTTAGCACGCACACAGGGGTTTATTTCAAAAATGCCGTTGAGAGCGCTCAAATTTGATTCTGATCGCTTTTGTTTTTGTTCAGGTAATAAATTTGTAGGGGAATGCGTCAAAAACGCTTATAAAGGCTTTAAATGCGTTTTTTCGTTTTGTCTGCTGTAATCAATCTGAAAATTCGTTTGCGAGATACCGAAAATTTTACATATGGAGTTTATGAAAAAATTATTTTTTGAGTCTGCTAATATGAGTGACATCTTGAATGTATTGGGAAAATTGAACAACATGAAAGGATATCGTTACATGGAAGACCTAGCATTAGAAGCCGCGCAGTTCTATACTAAAAGCGGGCGTGTGGAGAATTCAGTATATTTGTATCAGCAAATGGTGTACGCTCAAAAACAAATTCGAAGGGGCGACTGTTTGTATGAATTTTAAAACGGTTCTTACTGGGTTTTTAAGTGCTTCAGCTTTGTTAGGTGTGATCTCTTTATCGTCTGTTGATTTTGATGCGAATTCTAGAAAGGCAACTTCTCCTGAATCCGTTGATCTGACTGTAAGAAATGCTACAGGGAACAGTTTTACTACTATGGATTTTCCTCTTATAACTCGATCTGCAACTCAAAGACATTGATCTTGCTGTAAGAAACGGAACACGTTCGAGGAATGCGACATGATGAGTCTTATTCGATTCGGTACATGAAAAGAAACAGACCTTTAGGGTCTGTCAGATTGTTGACAAAGGGCTAAAATGAACTTTATTTTAGCCCTTTGTCTTCTTTTCAGCGTGATAGAAAACCTTTGCAGTCTAGGAAGGATGAGCACTGGAGCGGAGCGAATTTGTCATTCGTGAGCACCAGCGCGCAGGACTGACAACGAATGCGAGGGTTTGTCTACACACTGACAGACCTTTAGGGTCTGTTTCTTTGTCGAATGAGGTCATGGTGCGTTGGCATGTTGACATCAAAAATTACATATGGCTAGGTAACTTGAAATGATATTCTTTTACTATTTTAACCTTTAAAGTAATTATAAAGTAAAAATATCTCATTTAATGGTAGTATGGGTTTTGTTGAAGAAAAGAGGATGGAGTGATTAAAGTGAAGAAAAAATTTATATCATTTTTCTTATTGGTTTCACTAAGTGTTTTTGGAATTTCTGCTATTGCGCCCGGTTATGCTAGTGCTGCGGAAGCAAATCGTGAAAGTGTTGGTAAGATAGGTACAACAAATACATCTACCCTTCCTGTTGGAAATGATCCAACAATGAGTACAAAAGGAATTCCTTTTGGTAAACAAATTCTAGTCAAAGCATTAAGAGTAGGTGGTCCAGCTTTAGGGACTTTAATAAAGAAAATTCCTTACTAGTGGGCTCAAAAAGCTGGTGATGCTTGTAGTAAATGGTCACATAAAGCAGCTGATGTAATTGATCAGTTAACATCTTTCGGTGAAGCTAAAGTTACTGCGGCTTTAATGGCAGCTGGAATTCCTCCAGGTGACGCGCAATTAATCGCTCAAGTTGTTGTTTTCTTTTTGGTATAGATATTGAATATTTTTATAAGGAGAGATCAGGATTGAATTTGTTTACAATTACTATGTTAATTTATTTATTTTTCTTTTCGTTGTTTTTCTTTTTTATGTATAGAGGTGAAAAAAGGGAAGCTGAAGAGAATACAACAAATGAGGGATATGTGTTTTCCACATTTGTTGGTGCACTTTTGTTGTCTTTAATTCCTACAGCAGTAATTATGTTTATAGTTTTGATTGCTACAGGATCAATAAGTGTAATCGTTAAGTCATTAGGATTAAATGTAGATTTCACTCAAATTATCATTGTGAGTTTAGCGTTAGTTTGTTATTCATTTACTCTTGACAATATATTTATTACAGTTGGAAAACATATAATGGGAGACAATATACTAAAGACTATTTTCGTTTCACTTTTTAGATTTTTATTTGTTTTCTTTGTTGGTGTTATATGTTCAATTGGTATTGCAGATAGTATCAAAATTTCTATCGGTTTAACTTTAGTTTGTTTTTTATTAGAATTTATTTCTACTGATAGACCTAAAGCATAGTTTTTAATAAATGTACGATTGGTGAATATTGATTTTTTGTTTGAGATGTATTTAATTTTGCTAAATTTGAAGACATGGTTCATTGGCATGTTGGCATCAAGAATTACATAGAAAGGCAGGCTCCAACAAGAGCCTGCCTTTTTTTATGTCATACGTTGTTTATTATTTTTTTCACCAAAGCAATGAAAGCGGTTATTATCAGACCTGCTAATGAAACTAAGCCAGTATAAAGAAGACCAGGTAATTCAACACTATTTGATTTATATCCGAAATAACTGCCAAAGAAAAAGATTGTTCCTATCAAGAAAATGTTTAGAATTATTTTACTCGACTTACTCATTCGAACATTCCTCCCTTTTTCTCCTTTACCGACAAAAAACTGTTAGAGAAGATGGTTGGGGTAACGGATAATTTTTTGAACAGAGAAAGGTTTTCACCTTTCTCTGTTTTGTTACACGCTTGACGTTTAGCACGCACACAGGGATTTATTTCAAAAATGCCGTTGAGAGCTCTCAAATTTGATTCTGATCGCTTTTGTTTTTGTTCAGGTAATAATTTGTAGGGGAATGCGTCAAAAACGATTATAAGGGCTTCAAATGCGTTTTTTCGTTTTGTCTGCTGAAATCAACTTGAAAATCTGTTTGCGAGATACCGAAAATTTTCAAAATTGGAACGCAGGGTCTGTCTTTTTTGGGAAACATCAGGACTCAAAAAAATCAGGCATTATTTTCCTGCTCCTTTCGTGTGCATGTAATAAAAAATAGCACTTAAAACCAAAAAAATTGCTGGAACAATGAAAAGGCTGCCTGTAAGCAGTGACTCTGTAATCTTGCTTTCTGCCAGATCAACAGTTGAAACAGCTAAAATTGCATCTTTGATCTTGTCTGAAATTTGAAGAATAAAAAATGTAAATAAACTTGAAAAAAGAGCTGTTAAGGAAAATTTAAGATACATAAGCCACCAAACTTTCTTAATTTTTCAAAAATTAGTGATCATTACATGTATAATAGCATAGAACGTCTATCTAAAGATCTGAGTTAGTTTCATCCTTGTTATTTACTTGATCCAAAACTTTGATGACTCTCTTATAACGGCAACCCGTTTCCTCTAGTTCTTCCCTTGAAACATCAATGACTAGAACAGGCTTTTTTCTTCCCTGTGATTCCGCCAGTACAATATCGCCTTGTTTAATAAGCCCCCTTAGCCTCTTTGGTATATGCCACTTAAAAGTTTTAGGCCTTACCTTTAATTCACCATTCTGCTTCTTGCAATGGAAAGCTGTAATCGTATTTTTTTCGTCCATTACATACACTCCCTCTGCACTTTACTCTAAGGATAACAATATAAAATAAAAAGAAGCAGGTCTAGCTCCTTCTGCTTCTTTTTCTCTCTTCATTAGCTTTAATTAACATTAAACCTGATACCCCTAGAATGAGTAGTCCTATCTCAAACAGGTTGATTACTACTTCTACTTTCATATTATCTCCTCTCTCGATCCGTATTTCCTAAATTATAACATGCACCATACATTTGATATCAATATCCTAAAATTTGAAAGACTTCATTTTTAAACATATGAAATAGGCTTAAGCCCATTCTGTCTTTGCTTAAGCAAAGACAAAGAGTTTGATAAATGACTGTTTTTTTAGGTCAGTTAAAGGCGGGATCACCTAAGGGTCTGCTCGCAGTCATAAGCCGGTCAGCGCCCGGCAACTCTCTGCGGCATCTCGCTTCCCTCTAAAATGGTCGATAACATGCTGCTGTACACTTCCGGATTTGCCTGCGGCGGATCCGGAAGCTACAGATGCTATGTTTCACATCGAAAGAAGTTTATGTGGGTGTTGATCAGTCGACTTAAATGACTTTTTAAAGTACACGATCCTCCAGTGAACAAACGGAATAAAAGGGAAGTGTGATCATTTGCATACATTGAAACAAAAACCTGTCATGATTTTAGTACACGAAATATACGGAATAAATGATCATATGAAGAGTATGATCGATCATTTTGACAAAGCTGGTTTTGAGGTTTATTGTCCTCATTTATTAGGACAGGCTAAACACTTCCCTTATGTCAGTGAGAATGAGGCATATGACTACTTTATGAATAAAGTTGGTTTTGATGAATCGGTAAAGATCGTATTGAATGTGGCAAAAGAGTTAAAAACGAAAAATGCAGAGAGAGACATATGTCTGATAGGTTTTAGTGTGGGGGCAACAATTGCTTGGCAATGCAGCCAATATGATCAGTTGTTTACCGGATTCATTGGATTTTATGGTTCAAGGATAAGAGATTTTCTCGATATGACGCCTGCCTGCAATACGCTGTTATTTTTCCCGGAAGTTGAAGCATCTTTTAACCCTCGGGAGGTTGCGAATGTTTTGGAGAAAAAGGAAAAGCTATGCGTGAAAATAGTAAAGGGGCAGCATGGGTTCGCCAATCCAGATTCTACGACTTTTCACGCTGAATCTAAAAATCGCTGCTTTCAAGATATAGATGGTTTTATCAAAGAGTGTCTACAAAAGAAAAATGACTCATGACTGTTTGAAATGAGACTCGAATAGAGGGAAATGAAACCAGTGTGTCATGTAAGTTTGTATGCTGGTTTTTTCGTGCAATTCTTTTGGATATAAGGCATCCTATCAAATGATCAGAATCACCGTATAGTTGTGCGAACATTACTAAAATAAAGACTTTGTAACAGTGACGATAGAAGGAAGCATATTTATTATAAAAGATGTATAATTAGTAGGTTGTTTTGAAAATGGAATAATCACATGGAGACATGTTTTGATAACAGAACATCTTAGAAGAAGGAGGGCATCATTGTGGATGTTGGACAAAATCAGCCCGAACAATTGAAAAGGGCGATGACCTCCCGCCATTTATTTATGATTTCTCTTGGCGGTGTCATTGGGACAGGCTTTTTCCTTGGAACAGGCTATACGATTGGACAAGCAGGGCCAGTTGGAGCTGTTCTTTCCTATATAGTGGGCGGATTGATTATGTATTTAACCATGCTGTGTTTGGGAGAGCTGTCAGTCGCGCTTCCTGTGTCGGGGTCGTTTCATACGTATGCGACGAAATTTGTGAGTCCTGCAGCAGGTTTTGCTGTTGGCTGGATTTATTGGCTTGGCTGGGCAGCCACCGTGGCGCTGGAATTTTTATCAGCAGGGCAGCTGATGAGACGCTGGCTTCCACAAGTGGATGTGTGGATTTGGTGTCTCATATTTGGGCTGTGTTTGTTCTTATTAAATGCCAGGTCAGCGAAAGCGTTCGGGGAGTCGGAGTTTTTCTTTTCAACCATTAAGATTGTTGCCATCTTACTATTTATTGGCGTAGGCGGAGCGGCGATGTTTGGTTTTATTCAAACGACGAGCGGGGAACCAGCTCCTTACTTTAGTCATTTTGTGAGTGACGGTCTGTTTCCGAATGGCTTGCTGGCCGTTGTCGTCACGATGATCACGGTGAATTTTTCGTTTCAAGGGACGGAGCTGATCGGGATTGCGGCAGGAGAAAGTGAAAATCCGGAGAAAACCGTACCTCGCTCTATTCATCAGACGGTTTGGCGCACCCTTGTCTTTTTCGTTTTATCTATTTTTGTCTTAGCGGGTATGGTGCCTTGGAAAGAAGCGAGTGTGCTGCAAAGCCCATTTGTCACTGTGTTTGAGAGAACGGGCATTCCTTATGCGGCAGATATCATGAACTTTGTCATTATCATTGCTTTATTATCTGTGGCGAACTCTGGCCTATATGCCTCTACGAGAATGCTGTACTCTTTGTCGAAGGAAGGAATGGCAGGGAAGGCGTTTAGACGAGTCAATCAGCGGGGCATCCCGATGAATGCCTTACTGCTCACTTTCCTGTTTACAGGTATTTCGTTATTATCAGGATTCTTTGCAGAGAAAACCGTTTTTGCTTGGATCGTGTCTATTGCGGGCATGAGTGCCCAAACCGGCTGGATTACGATTACATTATCACAGCTGCTTTTCCGCAGAAGATATTTGAAAGCAGGCGGAAAGCTGGAAAACCTAAAATTTAAAACCCCTCTTTATCCGGCACTGCCGATTATTGCGATCACGCTGAACTCGATTGTGCTAATCAGTCTTGCCTTTGATGCGGAGCAGCGGATTGGGCTGTATGTCGGCGTACCGCTCATGATCATTGGATATGTTGTCTATCACCGCTATGTGAAAAAACATCAGGTGAAAAGTGAACCGCTCCAGTTGCAAATCCACGGAGATGATGAAATTCGGTTTTAATTCAAAAAAAGAAGCCTTCCCATTTGGGAGGCTTCTTTTTCAATTTAATGCACACCTTTCATCGCTTTCTTAATCACCGGTGTAAGCAGGAGCATAGCGCCACATAAAATGATGGCGAGCATGCCGATGATCCCGAAATAGACGGTTTCTGGCACTTTATCAAATAGCTTGACCACTTGCGCATTGATGGCCTGTGCCATTGCATTTGAAAGGAACCAAAGGCTCATCGTTTGCGCTGAGAAGGCAGCAGGTGCCAGTTTTGTTGTCGCTGACAGCCCAACTGGTGATAAGCAAAGCTCTCCGATGACGACAAGGAAGAAGCTTAGAACGAGCCATAGTGGGCTTACAAGTGTATGTGGTCCAGACATGTAGGCAGGAATGATCATGATGATAAAGGATAATCCTGCGAACAGAAGGCCAAGTGAGAATTTAATCGGGGTAGACGGCTGTTTCTTACCGAGTCTGACCCATAACCAAGCAAATACTGGTGACAGGAGCACAATAAAGATTGGGTTCAATGATTGGAACCAAGAAGAGGCTAATGTCATGCCAAGGAAATTCAAGTTTGTTCGCTGATCTGCATATGTGGCTAAAATATTTGAGCCTTGTTCTTGAATGGCCCAGAACATCACCGCAGCTAGGAACAATGGAATATAAGAGAGTACCCTCGACTGCTCAACTGCACTCGTTTTTTTACTAAAATACATCACAATAAAATAAACAATTGGAATCAGTACACCAAGGACACTGACAAACCAAGTGAATAGATTAATCGTGAGCGCTCCTGTTTGAATACCGATGACAGCAAAAACAGCAAGTACAATCACGATCAATGTACCGAAAATTTTGAAGTTCTTGCGTTCAGTAGCTGATAGTGGATTTGTGACATAAGTGCCGGCAAGTCCAAGATTCGGCTTTTTCGTGATGACAAACGTAATCAGTCCAACAAGCATACCAACGGCAGCGAGTGAGAAACCAAGGTGGAAATTCACTTTTTGACCGAGTGTTCCGACAATTAATGGGGCGATAAAACCACCCATGTTGATCCCCATATAGAAAATACTGAATCCAGAATCCCTGCGAGGGTCTGTTTTTGTATACAGGTCACCGACTATGTTTGACACGTTCGGCTTTAGGAGACCTGTCCCAATAATAATCAGCCCCATACTAATAAAGAGCGCTGTTGCACCGCTAGGTAGTGCCAAAATGACATGACCAAGCATAATGAATACCCCGCCATAAAAGACCGTACTGGACGAACCAAATACCCGGTCGGCAAGCCATCCGCCAATAATGCCTGACATATAGACAAGCGCACCATAGACAGACATGATCGAATTAGCGGTTGTCTGGTCGAAGCCAAGACCGCCTTTTGTCACCTCTGTGTACATATAATAAATAAGTAGTGCACGCATGCCATAATAAGAAAAACGCTCCCAAAATTCAGTGAAAAACAGTGTGTAAAGTCCTTTAGGATGTCCAAAAAACCCTTTTTGAGGAACACTTTTAACAATTTTATCGTGGTCAATTGTAGACATGGCATAGATCCTTTCTTAAAAAAAGAGATATGAGAAAAATGATATTCTTGTATAGTTCTTGTGTCAATATAAAACTATTCTAAAACAGGAAAATGTTAGTTCAATAGGCGTAAAGACTCAAAAAGATGAAAAATTCGCTCAAGTGAAAATCATCGGAAAGTTATTTCAGAAGAATTTATATAAAATTTGAAATATCGTACAAGCAAACCTTTCCCACATGCATAGGATGACAAGAGGACATGTGTAAAAAGGAGGGGTTTTCATTGGGGGATGTAAATGAATCTGATCTGAAGAAACCCATTGTCAATGTATTAGACTTTGGCGTGATTGCTGACGGGAAAACGGACTGTACAGCGAAACTGAACGAATGCCTGGAATGGACAAAAGCACAGGGCTACTCCCACGTCTGGCTGCCGAGTGGAACGTATCTAATAGATGCGGTGTACAGGGGGGATCAATTTTTTCCTTTTCGTCATGCCGGCATACGAGTGCCAAGTCATATTTGTATTGAGATGGCATCAGATGCCGTCATCAAAGTGAAACCAAATGATTCGTGGGGATATGCAGCCTTTTATATAGGAGAGGTAGAGCATGTGACCATTCGGGGCGGGCGGATTGAAGGCGACCGTGATGAGCATGTGTACAAGGCACTCCCGCCAGAAAGAAAAACACATGAATGGGGCTTCGGGGTGTGTATTGAAGGTGCTTCCCATGTGAATATCGATCGTGTTCAAATAAACAATTGTACGGGAGACGGCATCATTGTCAGTCCACACGGTTTATTGACCCATATCGAATCGTACTCGCCTGCTTCGTCTATTCATATTTCTGGCTGCACCATCACTGACTCAAGGCGAAACAATATTTCTATTACAGGCTGTGATGGTGTCATTGTGGAAGACTGTTTGCTTGAAAGGGCAGGGGTAAACGGGGTCGAGCCAAAAATGGGCATTGATATTGAAGGATACGGAGAAAATGCGACCAACTTGGAGGAACCGCTGAATATTCAAATTCGAAACAACATAGTCAGAGGCGGCGCAGCCAGCTCTATCTATAATTTCAACGGCTATGGTGTGATCATTGAAGGCAATCAAACGGACAGCAGTATCTCCTATGGCTTCGCCACTGAAATGATCATTGCGAATAATTTGATTCGTGCAGTGGGAGGGGGCGTGACAAAAGCAGGGATTACGAGCTTAGGCGTGCCGCTTGATCAATCGGAAAACAATGTGATCATTATTGGCAATATGATTGAAGGATTTGAAAAGGGTATTGATGTGAGGGGAGACAGCGTGCACATCACAGGTAATAAAATCAGTCTTTTTGAAGATGCGGCTGTGTCTGTCTATATGGCCAATCGTATTTTAATAGAAGGAAACCATATTGAGTCAGGGACAAACACACGGCTTAGAAGTACATCGCTGCGTATTTATCAATCAGACAGCATTGTTTTTTCAAACAATACCGTCTACTCTGTCATCGATGCGGCGATGGTCAGAGGAACGAATATCTTAATTCAGCATAATCAATTCAAGGAATTCAGCCGAGGGATATGGGTGCAGGAGGGAGAAGCGGGGATCAACGGCAATCACTTTATTCAAGAAGGACATTCACAGCTCGCATCTTCGTATACAATCAGCGTGACAGGAAATGCAAAGGCTTTCATATGGCAGAATCGTTTTAAGCACTATCAAAACTATGCCGTCTACAGCAATACGACCGCTCCTTTAGAGATTAAAGACAATTCCTTTGAAGAAACGTCCTTATATGTGGTGATGTACATTAAAAATGGCTCACCTCAAATTGGAGATAACCGCTTTTATTTAAATCGTTCAATCGGACAGCCGACAGCCGTTTTTCTTGATGAGGTTGTCTCAGCACGTGTGCTGCGGAATAACATCATTAATCTCTCTCCTCAAAAAGCGATTGCCGTCCGCACCATATCTTCCACTCATTCGGTGATTGCCCATAACGTACTAGAGCGCAGTCAATTGATGACGCACTCCACGGACCGGCTCATCGGAAATATTGAAATTGATCCACCGTAAACGCCTGTAAATCCCTTTTTTTGGAGGTTTAGAAGGCGGTTGACAATCATGTAAAAAGGGCATATAGTAATAATTATTTTTCATTTTTCACAACATTTGCCCTTTTTTTATGGATAAAACCGATTAATTCAATCAGAAAAATGTATCTTGTAAAATAATCACTTGATACAAGGAAGATATAGAAAGGATGAAGAACAAGTGTCACAGCCGAAACGGAAGCTCAAGCTAGGCGTATTCATCGCGGGAACTGGACATCATGTCGCCTCTTGGAGACATCCGAAAGCAGTACCAGACGCAGCCATGAATCTTGATTACTTTAAACAATTAGCAAAAAAGGCCGAGGAAGGGAAGCTGGATTTGCTCTTTTTAGCCGACAGCTTATCAATTAATCATACCTCTCATCCAAATGTATTAACGAGATTTGAACCGCTCACCCTGCTTTCTTCGATTGCACAGTCTACCTCAACAATTGGTTTAGCAGCAACAGCATCAACTACATACAGTGAGCCATTCCATATTGCGAGACAGTTTGCCTCACTCGATCATTTATCAGGCGGACGAGCAGCATGGAATGTGGTCACATCTTCTATTGAAGAAACAGCGAAAAATTTTAGCGGAGAAGAGCATTTAGCACACCACAAACGATACGAACGAGCTGAAGAATTCGTCGATGTCGTCAAAGGTCTGTGGGATTCTTGGGAAGAGGACGCACTTATTAGAAATCAAGAAACAGGAGAATTTTTTGAGTCTAGTAAGCTTCATGAGCTGCAGCACAAAGGTGAATTCTTCTCCGTACGGGGTCCGCTTAACGTATCACGCACCCCTCAAGGACAGCCAGTGATCATTCAAGCAGGGTCTTCTGAAGATGGTCAAAAGCTTGCGGCTAAAACGGCTGAGCTTATTTTTACGGCACAAAACGATCTCGACAAAGCGAAGGAATTTTACCAAAGCTTGAAGGGAAAAGTAGAGGCTGCTGGGCGAGCTAGAGAGGATGTCAGCATCATGCCGGGCATCTTCCCAATCATTGCCGATACAGTAGAAGAGGCAAAAGCGAAGTATCAAGAATTACAAGAGCTGATTGTTCCAGAAATCGGCCTTAGCATTTTACAAAACTACTTAGGGGGTATTGATCTTTCGCAGTATCCACTAGACGGACCGCTTCCAGAGATTGATCCAAGCGCGTCAAATGCCGTGAAAAGCCGCTTTGACCTTGTGATGAATATGGCGAGAAAGGACAACCTGACCATTCGCCAGCTCTACCAATCTGTTGCAGGTTCCCGTGGGCACCATATCTTCATTGGAACACCAGAGCAGCTAGCAGATGTGATGGAGACATGGCTCGTTGAGGAAGCAGCCGACGGTTTTAACGTGATGCCGCCATTATTGCCAGAAGGACTTGATGCCTTCGTAGACCGCGTCGTTCCGATCCTTCAGGAAAGAGGCCTGTTCAAAACAGAATACACAGGACAAACTTTACGAGAAAATCTCGGCTTAAAACAGCCAAAAAATCGCTACACGACATAAAGGTGAGGTGACTAACGTTGGGATATACGTTTCGTCTGGCAACTGAGGATGATATAGAAGCGCTACTTGAACTGACAACAAGAGCCTACGAGCCGATTCGTGAGCTCGGAATCCAGTTCCAAGCAGCACATGCAGATGTCGCCCTCGTTCAGAAAAATGTACAAAAGAACCTTTGCTATGTAATGGAAGAAAACGGAGAGCTTCTCTCCACCTTATCACTCCGTATGCCTTGGGGAGAACAGCCAGGACCATTCGGCGTTCCTCATATTTGGTGGTTTGCTTCAGAACCAGCGGCAAAAAAAGGCACAGGCTCAGCCTTGCTTGAGTGGGTTGAAACGGAAGTGCTAAGGGACACACTAAAGGTACCGTATGTCTCTCTTGGGACAGCTGATAAGCATCCGTGGCTCATGGACATGTATGAGCGTAAAGGCTATGTCAGAGCAGGTGAAAAGGATCTAGGTAAAGGCCATATCACCATTTATTTTAAAAAACAATTAAGATCAGATATTACACAACCATAAGAGGAAAGAAGGGTGTACGAACATGAAAAACAAAAAGTGGCTAGTTGTTTTATTTGCGGCAATGCTTGCGGTGTTAGCAGCATGCGGCGGGGGCAATCAGAGTGAAGGCAAAGACGAGAAAGTGCTTAAAGTGGGCGCTACAGGCCAAAGCTATCCATTTGCTTATAAAGAAAACGGCAAACTAGTAGGATTTGATGTCGAGGTCACAGAAGCCATTGCGAAAAAACTAGGCTACAAACTAGACTGGCAGCTGAGTGAATTTAGCGGACTGATGGGCCAGCTGACATCTGGTAAGCTGGATACCGTATCAAACCAAGTTGCGATTACAGATGAGCGTAAACAAACGTTCAACTTTACAGATACGTATGCATACGCAGGAACACAAATCATTGTCAAGAAGGACAACAAGGACATTAAAGGACTTGACGACTTAAAAGGAAAAACGGTGGCAGCTGTTCTTGGCTCAAACCATGCCAAAAACCTAGAGAGCAAAGACCCAGACAAGAAAATCAACATCAAAACATATGAAACACAAGACGGTGTCTTAAATGAAGTCGCAAATGGCCGTGTAGATGCTTACGTCAACGGACGCAGTGTCTTGTTAGCTCAAATTGAAAAAACAGGACTTCCACTCAAAATCGTCGGCAACCCAATCGTATATGAAGAAGTCGGCTACCCATTTGCCAAAGATGAAAAGCACGACAAGCTAAGAGAAGAATTCAATCAAGCGATCAAAGAATTAAGAGAAGACGGAACACTGAAGAAATTGTCTGAGAAATATTTCAAAGACGATGTCACAGTTCCAATTAAAAAATAACAACAGCGGCGGTGAAAAGCAGACATGAATCACATTGATTGGCAGTATATGGTGACGGTTTTTCCAACCTTGATTCAATACTTGCCGATAACGATCTTCATGGCGATTGTCTCCATGGTATTTGCCATTATCATTGGTGTGGTATTCGCGCTTATAACGAAAAACCGGATACCTGTCTTATACCAATTTGCCAAGCTGTATATTTCTTTTTTCAGAGCGGTTCCAACTTTGGTTCAGCTCTTTCTCATTTATTTTGGTCTTCCGCAGCTATTCCCTGCGATGACCTCAATGGATGCCTTAACAGCGGTCATTATCGGTTTAAGTATTAAAAACTCAGCGTACTTAGCAGAAATTTTTAGAGCGGCTCTTAATTCAGTGGATGAAGGGCAGCTTGAGGCCTGTTTATCTGTCGGCATGACAAGATGGCAGTCTTACGTCAGAATTATTTTCCCGCAGGCCGTCAGAAATGCCATTCCAGCGACGGGGAATACCTTTATTGGACTTTTAAAAGAAACATCGCTTGCCTTTACCATTGGGGTGGCAGAAATGTTTGCGCAAGGGAAAATGATTGCATCGGCCAACTATAAGTACTTTGAAACGTATTTAGCGGTTGGCATTGTGTATTGGGTGCTCACCATCATTTATAGTTTCCTGCAAGACCTATTTGAACGAAAAATCAGCAAACCTTACCGGAATTAAGGAGGTGTGGACATGATCAAGCTCACCAATTTGAAAAAATCATTCGGCGACCTTGTCGTCTTAGACGGAATTAATCTTGACGTGCAAAAAGGGCAGGTTGTGGCCATTATCGGACCTTCTGGCTCCGGTAAATCAACATTGCTGCGCTGTCTAAATCTATTAGAAACGCCAGATGAAGGTACGATTGAAATTGGCGATGCGAAGCTGAATGCGTCTAAATATACACGTAAAGAAGCCCATCACCTGCGTCAGCAAACGGCCATGGTGTTTCAAAACTATAATTTATTCAAAAACAAAACAGCCCTGCAAAACATTACAGAGTCACTGCTTGTGACGAAAAAAATGACAAAACAGCAGGCAAATGAGATCGGTATGGAGCTATTGAAACAAGTAGGGCTAGAACAAAAAGCTGACAGCTATCCGGTTACACTATCCGGCGGTCAGCAGCAGCGGATTGGCATTGCCCGTGCGTTAGCGGTCGATCCACATGCGATTCTGCTGGATGAACCAACGTCAGCACTAGATCCAGAGCTTGTCTCAGGTGTGCTTCAAGTCATTAAATCCATTGCCATTCAAGAAACAACGATGATCATCGTGACACATGAAATGGCGTTTGCAAGAGAAGTAGCAGATCATGTCATTTTTATGGCAGATGGTCATATCATTGAGCAGGGAACGCCAACCGAACTATTTGACGAAACGCAGAATGAACGAACAAAACGATTTATCCAAAAAGAAGCAGCGGCTGAAGAAGCATAAGCTGCTTTTTACTCTTTAGAGGGGTGAGTATCAGTGAAATCATTAGGAAATGAAGCTTTAAACAAACGTTTAATTAACATGCGCCGAGCGCTTCATGAGCATCCAGAGCTAGCATTTGAAGAGTATGAAACGACAAAAAAACTACGAGGCTGGTTACAAGAGGAAGGGATCACAGTGCTCGATTTCCCAGATCTTCAAACCGGGGTCGTTTGTGAAATCAAAGGAGAACAAGAGGGACCAACGATTGCTCTGAGAGCCGATATTGACGCACTTCCGATTGAAGAAGCATCTGGCGAACCATTTTCTTCAAAGATACAAGGGAAAATGCATGCATGCGGCCATGATTTCCATACCGCTTCGATTTTTGGTGCGGCCGTCCTATTAAACGAACGGAAACATGAGCTCAAGGGAACAGTCCGCATTTTGTTCCAGCCGGCTGAGGAAGTGGCGCAAGGAGCGAAACACGTCATAGAGGCAGGCGTCTTAAATGGAGTGGATGTGATATTTGGTATGCACAATAAACCTAACCTGCCAGTTGGCACCATCGGGATAAGAGAAAAAGCGTTAATGGCGAGTGTCGATCGGTTTGAAATCGACATTCAAGGAACGGGTGGTCATGCTGGAATTCCAAATCACACAATTGATCCGATTGCCATCAGCGGTCAGATCACAAGCGCCCTACAGCAAATTGTCAGCCGCCGCATTAGTTCTTTACATCATGCGGTTGTCAGCATCACACGTATTCAAGGCGGCACATCATGGAATGTGATACCTGATCGCGTCGAGATGGAAGGGACCGTTCGGACGTTTGAACCTGAAGTGAGAGCGATGATTCCAGATCTCATGAAACAGATCGTGAGCGGTATCGCAGAAGGATTTGGCGCAAAGGCAGAAGTGAAATGGCATCCGTATTTACCTTCTGTGATGAATGACGAGCGTTTGACAAAGGTTGTGGAAGAAACGGCAGGAGCGCTTGATCTCGCAGTAGTGGAGGCAGAACAGTCACCAGGCGGAGAAGACTTTGCCCTTTACCAAGAGCACATTCCAGGCTTTTTCGTCTGGATGGGGACGAGCGGTACCGAGGAATGGCATCACCCTGCCTTTACGTTAAATGAAGACGCACTCCCTGTTGCCGCTGCCTTCTTTGCCGAGCTTGCGGTTCGGGCATTGGAGTCAAGATCATGGAACTAACGAAACAGCTCGCAGAGGCAGTGCTCTCTGCTGATCCGTTGCAAGATCAACAGGCCGTTCAAATGGCTCGAAACGGTCTGTTAGACGCTGCGGCAGCAGCGCTTGCTGCAAAAGAGGATGAAGGGATTCAGAAGCTCATGGCGCTGGTGGAACAAGAAGGCGGCGCGGCTCAAATTCCTGTCATTGGACAAGGGAAGAAGGTCAGCCGTCAATCCGCGGCCATGCTAAATGGCTACCTGATTCACGCCCTTGATTATGATGATGTGCATTCTGATGTGAGAGGACACCCAAGTGCGGTCATCATCCCGGCCTTGCTTTCCCAGCTGACCAACGGGGAGGCGTACAGTGATCGATTTCTAGCAGCCTGCATTACTGGCGTCGAAGTAATGGCAAGGCTAGGTGAATCCATCGGCAAGTCGCACTATGAGCGGGGCTGGCATAATACCGGAACTCTCGGAGCCATTGCAGCAGTCTGTGCGATTGGTTATTTGAAACAAGTTTCACAGAAAGAGCTGGCGAAAGCGATCGGCTTTGCAGGTGCGCAATCAGCTGGAATGCGAAAGCAGTTTGGGACTGATATGAAACCATTACAAGCTGGCCTCGCCGCTAAAACAGCCGTATGGTCCATAGATTTAGCTTGCTCAGGTTTTGGCGGGAGTGAATCGCTTCTGGATGGAGAGCTGGGCTTCTTTTCTCTCTATGGGGATCAGAAACTAGCGGAAAGATGTTTGCTAGAAGACTATGGCACTGCGTGGCGTATCGTGTCGCCAGGTCTATGGTTTAAAGTGTATCCGTTCTGTTCAGCGGCGCATCATGCAGCTGATGCGATCGAGTCATTAGTACAAGAACACTCTTTCTTACAGGGGAAGATCGAACAGGTCGACGTCATGTTTCCGCCTGGCGGAGATGCCGCACTCACGGAACGGACACCTTTGACGGGAGAAGAGGGACGATTTAGTGTCGAGTATGTCATCGCACTAGCGGTGTTTGGACAACCTTTATCACTGGATGCTTTTACGAAAAAAGCCATTTCACCAGAGCTGCGGACATGGATGAAGCGGGTAAATAGAGTATATGATCAAACGATAGAACCCCATCCAGACGCAGTGCCAAAAGGACGATTTACGATTGTAAAGCTCACCTTATCTGACGGGTCAACCATCAGCAAACGTGTTGATATCCCTCGGGGAGCACCAGGCTGTGCGTTATCGACAGAAGACATCATACAAAAGTTAAGCAGCGTCACCAGCACATCACAGGCAAAGCAGCTTTTACAGGCGGTTGAAGAGGGGAATGACGCTGCCTATCTGAAGTTGCTCGTGTGATATGAAAAAAGCTCATCTTTGGAGATGAGCTTTTTAAATGTCCTTATTCTTATAAGAGTGAATACACTCTATGACGTCAAACTTCGTCAGGTGAACAATTGATCTACAACAATCACATTTAAAAACGACCCTATTCTATGACAGAGGCAAAACGAGTTTTATCTTTTAGGTGTATTTTTAAAGGTATCAAATCGCAAATCGACGAATTTAGTAGTACGTTTAAAGATTTAAATCATTGATATGAAGGGAGTATGAAATGTTAACTATTCGTCGTATCTATCAAAAAAATTATCCTAAAGGAAAACAAGTATATTATCAATATACATCTGAAAAATACTATGAAATTCATATGGAAACCAGTCACAATGGTTGGAACATCTCCCTTACAGAAGAAGTATTTGAAGCGCCAGTTAAAAAAAATCTAAAAGAGGAGATTTTCGATCCATATAAAGAGGGTTCAGAGGTTTACGTGTCAGAGATGAATGGTGAAGAAACTGGAATTATAGTCATTCAACACATGAAATGGAATAATACATTACTCATTCATGATTTATATGTGGATAAACAATTTAAAAGAAAAGGTATTGGCAGCACTTTCATTAAAATGGCACAAAAACGCGCTCGTGAATTGGGAGTTAGAATGATTGTATTAGAAACCCAATCATCCAATTTTCCAGCTATCCAGTTTTATTTGAAAAATGGCTTTCAACTGATTGGATTAAATGTCAATTCTTATTCAAATGAAGATATAAAGAAAAAGGAAATTCGCATCGAAATGGGGTGCCTTATAAAAAATCACAATTAGCTTCGTTAGGGCACACCGCCCTGGATATGCATGTCCAGTTCCAAACTGTTTTATATAGACCATTTATAATGATCAGGAAGCGTGTCATTTCATTCTTTTACTAAATGGGAGACTTCTTCATCTGAAAGAATGTAAATGACACTGTCCTCATCTTAGACTATCCTCTGCAATTCCTTCATTTTGCCATTCTACTATATTAAAAAAGAACAATGTGATTCCCCAAAATGTCAACTCCATCAAAAAGTATGAATAAAAGATGACCAAAGCATGATAAGTTCATGAAATCGTATCAATCCAATTGAGATTTGAGAAGGAACATGTAAAATAAAGCTACATAAAGAAAAACAAAGGCAACAGCGGAGGCTGATGATGAAAATATTAATGATTGAAGATAACCAGAGTGTTTGTACAATGACGGATATGTTTTTTCAACGAGAAGGATTTCAAGCGGAATTTGTCCATGATGGATTAGAAGGATTGAATCGATTTAAGCAAGAGGAGGATTGGGATCTGCTCATCTTAGATGTCATGCTTCCTTCAATGGATGGTCTGACCATTTGTCAAAAA
The DNA here is from genome assembly GCF_038006825.1 of Bacillus sp. FSL W8-0183. NCBI lineage: Bacteria > Bacillati > Bacillota > Bacilli > Caryophanales > Bacillaceae > Bacillus > Bacillus sp. FSL W8-0183. Next base: position 537,503 of record NZ_JBBOVY010000001.1, read on the forward strand.
GTACGCCAGATTAGTGATGTTCCGATTATTATGCTGACAGCAAAGGAAACGGAATCTGATCAGGTGCTGGGCTTCGATCTTGGGGCAGATGATTATGTGACAAAACCCTTTAGTCCGCTCACCTTAATGGCAAGAATCAAAGCAGTGAAACGACGTTTTGCTCAAACAACATCTACTCAAGAAGGAGCGAAAGAGGATGAACGGCTAGAGACCGAACATTTTCAGTTAGATAAAAAAACGAGAGAAGTGTTTCTAGAGGGGAAACGGATCGAAAATTTAACGCCAAAGGAATACGATCTGCTGTGCTTTTTTATACAGCATCCTCGGCAAGTATTTTCACGAGAACAATTGCTTGAGCAAATTTGGGGATACCAATTTTATGGTGATGAACGAACAGTTGATGTTCATATTAAACGATTGCGCCAAAAAATCGGAGACGGACCTAAGCCCTTTCTGTATACGGTATGGGGCGTAGGGTATAAGTTCGATGAAGATTAAATATTTTTACCAGTTGCTGATTAGTCACCTTGGGTTATTGCTCATCGCCATCATTATTATCAGCACCCTCATGTCTCATTTTGTAAAAGATATTGCCTATCAAAATAGGGTAGACGAAATGAGTTCGTATGGGAATGAAATTTTGGAGAATTTTAAACAACTGTCGAAAGCCGAGATGAACTTCCGTTTGCGTCCATTTGAAGACATTCTTTCGACAAGACAAATCCGTTTTTTCGTCTTTGATGAAAAAGGGACTGTGCTGTCTCAGCAGCAAGAGATGCCACCGCATGAAGCGTTACTCACAAAAGATTTGTGGGCCAAGCTTGCAAAAGGAGAAGAAATCATTGTCAAGCGAAGTGATTCGCGCCGGCTTGATCAAGAAGCATCACTTGTGGCACTTCCTGTCATGGAAGAAGGAAAGCTGAAGGGCGGGGTGGTGCTCATAGCTCCTATTCAAGGAGCAGAAGAGTTGATTGCTCAAATGAACCGGTATTTATATATCATCGTGTTTGTGGCATTGACGATTACCTTTATTCTCAGTCTGTTTCTGTCGAAGTTCCATGTGAATCGTATCAAAAAATTGAGAGAGGCAACTGAGAAAATTGCGCATGGTGACTACAACATTCATCTTGAAAACAAACACCTTGATGAAATTGGCACACTAGGTGAGGATTTTAATATGATGGCCAATCGTCTTCAACGGTCAAGAGAGGAAATTGACCGGCTCGAAAAACGAAGACGCCAATTCATTGCGGATGTGTCTCACGAATTGAAAACACCGCTGACGACCATTCGAGGATTGGTCGAATGGCTGAATACTGCGGATGTGCCGGCAGAAGAGAAAGAGAAATGCTATGCGCTCATCACTGATGAGACAAAACGAATGCTGCGTCTCGTCAATGAAAATATGGATTATGAGAAAATCAGGTCGAATCAAATCACCCTTCAAAAATTTCACTATCCACTCATTGATACGTTTGAAGTGATTAAGGAGCAGCTGAGCCGAATGGCTGAAGAGAAAAACAATCAGCTCATGGTAGAGGTTCACCCTGAACAAAAGGTATACGCAGATTATGACCGGCTCATTCAAATCCTCGTCAACATCACAAAGAACGCCATCCAATTTACAGAAGGCGGCCGTATTTCTTTGAGAGGGAAAGAAGAGAACGGGGAAACGATCATTGAAGTAGAAGACACGGGAATCGGCATTGCACCTGAAGAAGTCAAACACATTTGGGAACGTTTTTATAAAGCGGATATTTCGAGAACGAATACACCATATGGAGAATACGGACTTGGCCTGTCGATTGTCAAGCAGCTTGTAGACTTGCATGACGGACAGATTGATTTAAAAAGTGAAAAACAAAAGGGAACAACATTTATCATTCGTTTACCGCTTCCACAGGAAAAGGGCTAAACTCTGTTTAGCCTCAGCGTGTAGACAAACCCTCGCATTCGGTGTCAGTCCTGCGTGCCGGTGCTCACGAATGTGAAATTCGCTCCGCGCCGGTACTCGTCTTTCCTAGACTGCAAAGGTTTTCTATCACGCTGAAAAGAAGAAAAAGGGCTAAACTCCGTTTAGCCCTTTTTAATGTATCATCACTTATTCTGTTTTGGAGAACGTTAGGCCGATATGAGCAAGTGCCTGCGGTAAATCCTTACGAATGGTGATGTCTTTAAATGAAATATTCGATTGAATCGCACTCAGCGCAAGGTCTTGCTTAATTCCTGTTAAAACAGCTGAAATGCCTAACAGTCTTAACGTTTGCGCATAGCTGACCAAGTATTGAATGCTTTGTTCATTGAGTCGTTTTGTCCCTGAAACATCAATGACCAAATGAGAGAGCGACAGCCTGTAGCTTTCCTGTAAAATGGTTTCTAAAATATGCTGCGCACGTGTCTCTTCGATATCACCAAGAAGAGGGAGCACGGCGACACCGTCAACAACAGGTACGATCGGTACAGATAATTGCTGAATCTGCCGATTGGCCTGGTCGAGTTCTAAGACGTAACTCAACAAAGATGCCATCGTTTCAAACATATGAACATGCTCTTCTGTAAATTGCTGCGGCCTTAGGTCAAGTCCACAAATTGTTCCATAGTTCGTACCATCAGTAAAATCGATGGGAACCCCAATAAATGAGCCGCCTTGCAGCTGTTTCGTGACGTCTAAGTTTTTTGAACGCTCGTCCAAGCGGATATCAGGGATCAACAGCGTATCGCGATGATCGACCGCCAGCTTGCAAAATGTCTTCTCGTAAGGATTTTCTTCCCCTTCTTCAAGAAGCTGCTCGTCATGATTTAGCACCTTCACAATCTGATTGGTGTTTTGATCATTTTTAGCAATAAACAGTGTATTCATATGAATGAATTGACTCATCATGTTTAAAATACTTGTAGAAGCATCATGAAAATTGCGAAACTGTTTTAATAGTTGTTGACGAGGCATGGATTAGGACTCCTTGTAGCTCCGATCAATGGCCGGAACAATAGTTGATTTGTCTCTATCATACAAAATCAAACGAGAAATAGATATACTTTAATGCGCAAATCGTGTGAGATCAAAAAGACTGCCGATCCGGAGATCTGACAGTCTGCTGATTAAATGGTGACAGGCACCGTGGACATAGAGAAAAATTCCTCATATAAGGCTTGAACGGCTTCTTTTTCTTGAGCTGCTTTGACGCCAAACATCATGCTCACCTCTGAAGAGCCTTGGTTGATCATTTCAATATTCACTTTGGCTTTTGACAGCGCTTTTGCCGCTCTTGCTGTTGTACCAACATTATGACGCATCGCTTCTCCTACGACCATAATAAGCGAGAGGTTCCGCTCTAGAACCACTTCATCTGCATCAAGCACAAGCTTTAATCGGTCTAAAAGCTCTTGTTCAATCTGCTGCTCCTCCAGCTGATCCTGCCTTAAAATAATGGTCATATCATCAATGCCAGAAGGCACGTGTTCATACGTAAGTCCATATTCCTCTAACGTTTGCAACACCTTACGTCCAAAGCCCACTTCTCGGTTCATCAAATACTTAGAGATATAAATACTGCAAAATCCATTGTCTGACGCGATTCCCACAACAGGGCCATTCGTATGATCCCGTTGATTTACAATTTTCGTGCCTTTGGCCGCTGGATTATTGGTGTTCTTAATCTGAACAGGAATGCCTGCCCGAAAGGCTGGAATAAGTGCCTCATCATGAAATACAGAAAAACCCGCATAGGACAATTCACGCATTTCACGATACGTCAGCTCTGTGATTTCCTTTGGTTCATGAACGATCGTTGGATTGACGGCGTAGACTGCATCCACATCCGTAAAGTTTTCATACACATCTGCCTTCAGTCCATTTGCCAAAATGGAACCGGTAATGTCTGATCCACTACGGGAAAAAGTGACGATATCACCCGCTAGACTAAAACCGAAAAAGCCAGGGAACACAATAATGCCAGAGCGTTCTCTTAATTTGTACAAATGATCATACGATTCTGGAAGGACTTGCGCTTGACCAGGCTCGTCGCTGACAAATAGACCCGCTTCTTTTGGATTCACATAGTGCGCTTCGACGCCTTGATGCTGAAAGTAGGCTGCAATCAGCTTTGCGTTATTATCTTCACCGCTTGCTTTAATCGCATCAAGATAACGCTCAGGATGAGAAGAATCAGCCTGTAATAACGTGTTTACATCTTGCCGGATGGTGTCAATAATGTCTTGACCTAATCCCAGCTCATCCGCAATCGAGGCATATCGCTCGATGACAGCTTCTTGTAAATCGTTTGCTTCACCTAAACGTAAATATTGTTCACCGCAACTAATTAATAGATCGGTGACCTTCGTATCCGTTGAATGCCGTTTTCCTGGTGCGGAAACAACGACTGCTTTTCGAGCTGGATCTGCTGTGACAATGTCAAATACCTTTTGCAGCTGCTTGCCAGAAGCAAGAGAACTGCCACCAAATTTAACGACCTTCAATGCATACATCTCCTATAGTAAAAATTTTCTCACAAATTGAATAGTTTCTATTATCAACTCTTTTCTTCAAATTATCAAGGTTTTTCTTCTCTGAATGAACAAATGTATTTTTGGGGAGGACGTTATGTGTGAATATATGAAAAAAGAGCCGGCGATATGCCGAGCTCTTTGTCTTTATGAAGAAGAGGACGAAGAAGATAGCTCCTGCTTCATCACTTTGTTTTTACGTTTTTCTTTTAAGAAGAACGAGAGAACGAGTCCAATGACCGCAATAGCACCAGACACGATAAATGACGTATTCATGCCATGAACGGCTGACTTCATTGGATCGGATAATGCTGCATTGGCAGCAGAGCTGCTCATAATGGAGACAAGCACAGCCGTCCCGATAGAGCCGCCCATTTGTCTCATCGTATTATTCATTGCTGTCCCGTGCGGAATCAAATGCAGTGGTAACGAGTTAATACCGGCTGTTGTCAGCGGCATCATGATCATCCCAACCCCGATTAAGCGAAGCGTGTAGGCCACTGTAATGAGGGTAATCGATGAATCAAGGCTCAGCATCATAAATGGCAGGGAAGTGACAGCTAGTATCGTAAACCCGCCTAGAGCCAGCCCTTTACCGCCTACTTTGTCAAAAATTCGTCCGATAATCGGCGATAGGAATCCCATAAAGAGAGCCCCTGGCAATAAGATCAACCCTGTATCAAGGGCTGATAACCCCCTGACATTCTGCGTATAGAGCGGCAGAATCGTCTCTGTTCCAATCAGTAAGGCAAAGACGAGCATACCGAGGAAGGTCGTTAAGCTAAAGATCGCAAACTTAAAGACGCCAAACTCAAGCATCGGTCTTTTCAAATTCGACTGACGCAGGATAAAGAAGAACAAGCTCACAGCACCGACAATGAGTGAAATCAGAACGGTCGCACTCGTCCAACCATACGTTCCGACACTTGAAAATCCGTACAGCAGTCCGCCAAATCCGAAGGAAGACAGGATCACCGATAAGACATCGATACGAGTGTCTCTTTGCTGTGTGACATTTTTCATTAAGAAGAAAGCAAGAATGAGATCAATAATACCGATTGGAAGAACAATATAGAATAAGAACTTCCAGCTAAAGGAATCGACAATCCAGCCGCCAAGTGTTGGTCCAAGCGCCGGTGCGAATGAAATCACTAGTCCGACCATACCCATGGCTTGCCCGCGTTTTTCTTTTGGGAAAATGGTTAAAAAGATCGTTTGCATGAGCGGCATCAAAATCCCTGCGCCGGCTGCCTGCACGATACGTGCTGCAAGAAGCACCGGGAAATTCGTGGCGAACGAAGCAAGAATGGTACCTGCTGTAAAAATGCTAAGAGCCGTTAAGACTAAGGAACGGCTTGAAAATTTCTCAATTAAAAAGGCCGTAATTGGGATGAGAATCCCGTTTGTCAGCATAAAGGCTGTGGTCAGCCATTGGCCTTTACTGACATCAATATTGAACTCTTCCATGATATGCGGGATCGCTGGAATGAGAAGCGTTTGGTTTAAGATCGCAACGAACGCCCCAACGAGGAAAATCCCAACAATCACAGACCGATTATACGATGTTGTTGATTGGTTCATATTATCCCTTCTTTATCTATAAAATAATGCTTTTCAGCTGTGACACGTTTTGAGATAAAACGCTGTGTTTGCCTAAATAATCAAGCAATGAGCTAATTAAAAAGGTTCTCGGTTGCTCCTTTGACAGTTCTTGACTCAGCAGTTCAAACGCAGAGAGGAGATCGTCCTTTTCTTCTCCGTTTGATAGTGTGTGAAGCTCTTGTTTCATCTTTGTTAAGTACGAGATGACAAGCTTTTCTTCATCATATTCTTCCTGTGTGGAAAGCAAATAAGAGTTCATCAGCTGATCTGTTAGCACAGGCTCAATGGAGCAAGGCTTTATTGATACACGGTCCATCACACCGATGATCATTTCGGCGGCATTTTCTAATTGGATGTTCTTGTGCTCAATCGCCAACATCAAGATGAATTCTCTCATTAATCCGTTGAGGACAATCACAAGATCCCACACATAAGGCGCAACAGATTCACCATATGTGCTTAAAATGATGTCTCTGTGTCGCTGCATGATAATGGAGCGTGTCTCACGTAAATGCTTAATGACGATGGGCGAATGCTGTGAAAAAGCTTCAAAGGACAGCATATTCAAAAATTTATGATTCTCTTTAAACTCTTCAAGCTCAAGCTTAATCTTTTTTGTGAATTTTTCCTTTTTGGACAGCGTCGTTTCGGAATGAATGATCTGAGAAATCTCTCTCATTTTGCGCTGATTGTATTTAATCAGTTCCAATAGAAGAGCTTCCTTTGAATCAAACAGTTTATAAATAGACGCTTTTGATATTTTACAGGCATCAGCAATTGACTGCATGGAGACACTCATATAGCCTTTTTGAGAAAATAATTTCTTCGATACCCGCAAAATCTCTTCTTGCTTTTCGTTCATCTTCATAAGTCCTTTCCGAATCGGCAAAACCATATGGTCACAATGGAAACCGAGTGGTCACTTTTGCTATGATAACAAAACCAATGGCACATGACAAGAAAAGAAACTTAAAAAAACACCTATCTGATGACAGGTATTTTATCCTTCCGCATGTGCGGCATATATGATGATCTGTCCGTTAAGTTCGGCGATTAAAAGGTCTTCTCGCTCCTTGACAGAGTAAATAGGTGTTCCTTTTTTCAACCGAGAAGCTGTTCCATGTTCAAAATGTGTGGCAGCTGTTTTCTGAATGACACCTACTTGCTGATGTTTTGTTACATTTAATGATTTTGTCCAATCTATGTTTGTTTCATAGATCGTTTCTTCCCATTGAAATAAATCTGCCTGTGGATCGAGAGCTAATAACTCTTCTGCACTAGGTGGTTTAGATTCGGCATACCGGACGGATTGGCATCCACATAAGCAAATGGTGAGTAACATTAAACAAAAGTAAGTCCATAATTTTCGTGTCAAATGAGATCCTCCCCTTCACAAGAAAGCTATTATATAGTCATAGTCGTTTCCGAAGGATGTATCGTTACTTTAATGAGGCGAGTAAGGAGATTGTATGTTGGCACGAAATACGGTACATTTATCGTATGAATAATCCAATCCATCCAACCCAAGAAGACATGAGACTGATTTCGGTGCTGCACGCATTGGCCGATCCCATCCGGTTAGAAATTGTCCGCTGCTTAGCTGAAGCAGGCGAGAGGACATGCGGCACGTATGAGATGAATATTGCCAAATCCACGCTGTCACATCACTTCAAAGTGTTGAGGGAGGCAGGCATCGTGAAAGTGAGAATTGACGGAAAACACCGCTATTATTCTTTAAGAAAAGAAGACATTGAGACCGCTTTTCCTGAACTCGTGTCATCCATTTTAGCCGTAGATAAAGAGCGGTGGTAAGCCAGCTGTCTAGAAAAGCAGCTGGCTGTTTTATTTCCCATAAATCGAGTCATACAGGCGTTTCACCGCTGGCTTAATATCCTCTGGCCGCATATGAGAGAAACCGAGGACGAGCGGGACAAAGCCTTCTTTGTGACCGGGTACATGCTCATCAAGGGTGAAACGGTCCATTCCGTACATTTTTAGCTTTCGCTCTTTGGCACGTTGTAAAATCTCATGCTGCGTGCGATCTGAGCGGAATTCTGCGATAAAATGCAGCCCTGCATTTTCCCCGATAATTCGTACGTTGTCACGAAAGACAGTGTCAAGCTCTCCAATAAGCTGTTTTCGTTTTTCCTCATATAGCCCATTCATTCTTTTAATATGCCGCTGATAGGCGCCATCTTTTATAAAATAAAGAAGGGTGTATTGTGTAAAAAGATTGGCCGTTTGAATAAAAAAGTGCTGTTCTTCTTTATAGCGTCTTAATAAATGCTGCGGTAGCACCATGTAGCTGATCCTCAAGCCGGGCAGCAATGATTTCGAAAAGGTCCCCATATAAATGACTTTGTCATAGCGGTCAAGGCTCTGCAGCGCCGGTATGCTGTCTGTACCGTACTTAAATTCACTGTCATAATCGTCCTCAATGATATAGCGGTCTGGCTGATCAGCTGCCCAGTTTAACAGCTGTATCCGCCGGGAAATCGGCATGATCACCCCTGTTGGGAACTGATGAGAAGGCGTAATGATCAAGACATTTGGCTCTTTCTTCTGGATATCACTCATCCGCACCCCTTTTTGATCAATGCCAATCGTTTCAATCCGGTGATGATTGTTTTTCAGCATTTGATACAGTCTACGGTAGCCGGGGTTTTCTAATCCATATATTTGATCAGCTGGAAGGATGCTAGATAACGAATGAATGAGTGACTGTGTACCCGCACTTAAAATGAGCTGTTCAGGGTAGCATTTGACCCCTCGTGCAAGTCCAATCAGCCGGGCGATCGTTTCCCGTAGCTCATAGACGCCTTGTGGGTGCGGCAGCTCACCAAAGGCTTCTTGGTGGAGATGAATCGCTTTTTGCTCACTTTTCAGCCAGCTTTTAAAAGGAAAATTGGCTGTATCAACAGAAATATGTGAAAAGGAATACCAGTCATCTCGCTCAATCGGATTCTCTTTTAAATCCGCTGGAAGGGAAGAGGGTTTCAGTTGACCTGATTCATGAAATGTTTCCAGTGATTCCACGAAAAAGCCTTTCCGTTCAACTGAATATAAATATCCCTCGGCAAGCAGCTGCTGATAGGCGCCATTCACTGAATTGACGCTGACGTTTAAAGTATCTGCTAACTCTCGTTTAGACGGTAATTGATCGTGCGGCTGCAGGTTGCGGTTTAAAATTTCCTCTTTAATTTTCGTGTAAATTTGATGATAAATAAACCCGTTTTCCCCTGTTTGATCTAGTTGAATTGTCAGCATCTCGTCATTCCATCCTCTCTGATACCATGAAAAAAATGATATTGGTACTTTCTATCATACCAAAAAATATTCAGAATAATAAAAAAGACATAAAGGGGATGGATGACAATGAGTCAAACGACAACAAACCGTTTTTCAACAGAGGAATGGCAGGGGAAAAGAGATCAATACGTCGCAAGAGGCGTAAGTAATGGCAACCGTCATCTTGCAGCAAAAGGGAAGGGAGCCGAGCTTTTCGATATTGATGGCAATCGTTTTATCGATTTTGCAGGCGCCATCGGTACATTAAATGTAGGACACTCCCATCCAAAGGTTGTGGAAGCAGTCAAAGCACAGGCAGATAGCCTGATTCACCCAGGATTTAATGTCATGATGTACGAATCCTATATCGAATTGGCAGAAAAACTATGCCACCTCACACCAGGCGACCACGACAAAAAAGCCATTTTCTTAAATTCAGGTGCCGAAGCAGTTGAAAACGCAGTGAAAATTGCCCGTAAATATACGAAAAGACAAGCGGTTGTCTCTTTTACAAGAGGGTTCCACGGAAGAACGAATATGACGATGAGCATGACAAGCAAGGTCAAGCCTTATAAATTTGGATTCGGCCCATTTGCGTCAGAGGTGTATCAAGCGCCGTATCCTTATTACTATCAAAAACCTGAAGGATTAAGCGATGCAGCCTACGACGAATACATCATTGATCAGTTCAATCAATTCTTTGTCGCAACCGTTGCACCAGAAACCGTCGCTTGTGTGGTGATGGAGCCAGTCCAAGGGGAGGGCGGATTCATTGTACCATCGAAGCGTTTTGTCCAGCACGTCGCTTCATTCTGTCAGCAGCATGGAATCGTATTCGTGGCAGATGAGATCCAAACAGGATTCGCAAGAACAGGGAAATACTTTGCGATTGAACACTTCGATGTGGTGCCAGACTTAATCACTGTGTCAAAATCACTTGCAGCTGGCCTGCCGCTGAGCGGGGTCGTTGGCAGAAAAGAATTACTTGATGCAGCGGACCCAGGGGAGCTAGGGGGGACGTATGCTGGCAGTCCATTAGGCTGTGTGGCGGCATTGGCTGTACTTGATATTATTGAAACAGAACAACTGAATGAACGATCTGAACACATTGGACAAGTCATTGAGGACAAAGCGAATGAGTGGAGAAGTCAGTATTCATTCATCGGGGAAGTCCGGCGATTAGGGGCAATGGCGGCCATTGAAATTGTGGAAGATCAAAAAACGCGTACACCAGATAAGAAGACAGCCGCAGCGATTGCAGCTTATGCAAACAAGCAAGGACTACTCTTATTAACGGCAGGGATCAATGGGAATATTATTCGCTTTTTAACACCACTTGTCATCACAGATGAGCTGCTGCAAGAAGGATTAGGGATTATCGAAGACGCCTTCACAGCACGCTAAACAACAAAGGGGGATGGTTGTATGCAAAAACAACAAATGGCTAAAACCATGTCGCAGTCAGACGTACTGTTTTTATCCATTGGTGCAATGCTTGGCTGGGGCTGGGTTGTACTTTCGGGAGATTGGATTTTAACAGCTGGATTTTTAGGAAGTGTGATTGCCTTTGTCATAGGGGGCATTCTCGTCATCTTTATTGGACTAACGTATGCAGAGCTTTCCTCTGCGATTCCAGAAACAGGCGGAGGACTCGTCTTTGTCCAGCGGGCATTTGGGATTAAATCAGCGTTTGTCTCCGCATGGGGCGTATTGTTCGGTTATGTGTCCGTGATTACGTTTGAAGCTGTCGCACTTCCGACAGTCATTGACTATGTCATTCCAACACAGCATGTTGGTTTCCTATGGAATATAGGAGGATGGGATGTTTACTTTACATGGGTATTGATTGGATCTGGCGGTGCGCTGTTTTTAACAGCTCTGAACTACATTGGCGCAAAGCCTGCTGCTATTTTTCAATCGGTGTTCACAGTGGCCATTATCCTGACAGGTTTTCTTCTATTAGGCGGAGCTACATTTAATGGAGATTTTGCAAACCTTGAGCCGATGTTTCAAGGCGGGGTTGGCGGTCTGATGGCTGTGTTAGTGATGATTCCCTTTTTATTCGTTGGGTTTGATGTCATCCCGCAGGTAGCGGCGGAGATTAACGCACCGAAGAAAATCATCGGGAGAATTTTGATTATCTCCATTGTGAGTGCGGTTGTATTTTATCTACTCATTGTCTTTGGAGTAGCGGCAGGATTGTCAAAAGGTCAACTTGAGGCTTCATCACTAGCAACAGCAGATGCCATGGTACAGCTTCTTGGTCATCAGGCGTTTGGGACTGTGCTTGTCATTGGTGGTGTAGCAGGCATTGTGACGAGCTGGAATGCATTTATCATTGGTGCAAGCCGTATCCTCTACGCAATGGCGGAAAGAGGCATGATTTCCAAATGGTTTGCGTATATTCATCCGAAGTATAAAACTCCGACAAATGCCATTTTGTTCTTAGGTGCATTGGCCTTTTTTGCACCATTACTAGGCCGACCTGCCCTCGTGTGGATTGTCAATGCAGGGGGTGTGGGCATCATCGTTGGGTATTTGATTGTGTCCATTGCCTTTATGAGACTTCGCAAGACAGAACCTGAGCTTGAGCGTCCATACCGCATTAAGTATTGGCGGACGACCGGCGTTTTTGCCATTGGACTCAGTCTCCTTTTTCTTTCATTTTATTTTCCAGGGATGCCGGCTTCCTTGTCATGGCCAGCTGAATGGATTTTGCTTTTAGGTTGGGCACTCATTGGGTATATACTATATGTAATGAATCCAAGAACGAAGGAGAAGATAGAGCATGACAAACGAACTCAAAGTGTATAATCCTGCAACCGGAGAAGAAATTGCCTCAGTTGCTCAGCATACAAAAGAACAGATTGAAGATGCGATCACTCGCTCACACAAAGCATTCAAAACATGGGCAAAAACGTCAGCCCATGAACGTGCAAATATCATTCGCAAATGGTTTGATCTCATGATCGAGCATAAAGAAAGACTTGCAAAAATCATCACAGAAGAAAACGGGAAGCCGTATCAAGAAGCATTAGGGGAAATCGTCTATGCCGCTGGATATATTGAATGGTACGCAGAGGAAGCAAAGCGGATTTACGGCAGAACGATCCCATCTCATACGACAAACAAACGCCTATTTGTCACAAAACAGCCAGTCGGTCCTGTTGCCGCCATTACACCATGGAATTTCCCTGCGGCGATGATTACAAGGAAGGCGGCACCAGCGCTTGCGGCGGGCTGTACGTTTATCGTGAAACCTGCTGAAGACACGCCGCTTACGGCCATTGAACTTGTGAAATTAGGCCATGAAGCCGGAATTCCAGAGGATGCCTTGCAATGGGTGATTGGAGATGGAAAAGAAGTGGGGGAAATCTTCACAGATAGTCCATTGATCCGCAAGATCACGTTTACTGGCTCAACACCAGTTGGAAAACATCTCATCAAAAACAGTGCGAGCACAGTGAAGCACGTTTCTATGGAACTTGGCGGTCATGCCCCGCTGATCGTAGATAAGGACGCCAACCTTGAATTGGCTGTGAAACAAGCAGTGGCATCTAAATTCCGTAATGCAGGCCAGACGTGTGTTTGTGCCAATCGCTTAATCGTCCATGAAGAAATTCATGAAGCATTTGCGCAAAGCTTCAGCAAAGAAGTAGAAAAGCTGAAAGTAGGAAATGGTTTTGAAGAAGGCACGTCCATCGGGCCGATTATCAACAAGCGGGGCTTTGATAAAATTGTTGACCAAATTCATGATGCAGTGGAAAAAGGGGCGAAAGTTCTTGTCGGCGGCGATACCCATTTTGACGAGGAGAAGTCGTATTATTTTGTTCAGCCGACGGTGCTAACTCATGTCGACCCTTCAATGAACATTATGCATGAAGAGACGTTTGGTCCAGTTGCACCAATTACGACATTTAGCACATTAGATGAAGCCATTGAATTAGCGAACGATACACCTTTTGGACTTGCGGCTTATTTCTTTACAGAGAATTACCGCAATGGCCTCTATATATCTGAGAATCTAGATTACGGGATTATTGGCTGGAATGACGGGGGACCATCCGCTGTGCAGGCACCTTTCGGCGGTATGAAAGAGAGCGGTATTGGCCGTGAAGGCGGCATCGAAGGCATCGAACCTTATTTAGAAACGAAGTATGTGTCAATTGGTTTAGACGAATAACATGTGAAAAAGACTGTCCGAGAAGCCTCGGCAGTCTTTTTTATGTTAAACAGCCGGTGGGAAAAGTTGATCCACCGTTTCTTTTGTTTCTTTGAGAATCTCGTGGATGTCGTCTGCAGATGCTTGTTCCATGCTGCTGAACAAGAGCCGTTCGACTGGCTCAACGCCGATCAGATCGAAGGCGGCTGTATCTGTCGTCATGTGATGGCTGGGGGTGATGATCATATTTGAATCAAGAAAGGTCCTCGGTGCATCATGCGTATTAATAATGACCCCTTTTTTGTCTCGAAGCAGATTTTTCACCACTCCGTTTTCATTGATCTCATATGCAAACCCCTCTGAAAAAACGCGCTCCACATAACCCTTTAGCATCGCTGGCAAGCCTGTCCACCATATTGGAAAGATAAATGTGAGGACATCGGCTTGCTGAATCAGCTTCTGCTCTCTTTGAACCGGTATCGGCACATGCCCATTTTTCATGGCAGCCTTTTCTGCTGTTGTCAGCTCTGGCGGAAAGCCAATGGCATACACATCACGAACTGTCACATCATGACCATTGTTCAAAAGAGTGCTTACAACAAGATCTAATAGGGTTTGATTTAAGCTTTGCTGGGGATGAGCAAATATGATTAGATGGTTCATCTCATAGCCTCCTAGGTGGTCATGTGTCTCATTATGGCATGCACGAGTATCCTATTCAATCCTATATTGGAAATGATAGGTTGGGAAAATAAAAAGCGACCGCTTGAAAAAACGATCGCTCATGTAAGGTTTATTTCTTTCTAAAAGCAAGCCCAAGTGCAATCAATGCCACAACTAAGGCTGCAATGGACAGACCAAGAACAAGGGGTGAAGAAGAAGCAGAAGCTGTTTCAGATGCCTTTTCTTCTTTTGGTTTTTCTTGCCCATGTGAATCCGTTACGGTATTAGACGCAACAATATTTGTGATCGAATGAGGCTTATCAGCGTCCTTGTCGCCAGTCCATTCAACTACTGATCCATCCTTATAATATTGATACGCATCCCATGCCGCTTCGCCGGCTTTTTCAGGGTTTTTTGCGACAAACACGAATTGCTGGAACTGCCCAGCAAGGACACCATCGCCAGTTGCTTCCCAAGTGACTCTTGTGACTTTTCCGTTTTTCTCTTCAGTTGTTGTTTTCCAGCCAGGCACTGGCTCGTATTGCTGGAATTCTACGCCTTTAGGCATCGTGATGACAACCTTTGTTGTCGGACTGTCGCTTTCAGAAGGTACTTTTAACGTATAGGTTTCCCAAGCATTAGTTGCGGATGTATCAGGTTTGACTGTCACGTGTGCACTTACAGGAATCGCCAGTAAAAATGAAGCGAGAAGCATTGGTAATAAAGCTTTAATGTATTTTTTCATATCATATAAACTCCTTTTAGTTTCTTCTAATGAATGTCGTATCGATGTTGTCAAAAGAACCAGTTAACGCATGAATGTTAATTTTCCAAGTGCCTTTTTCATTTAGTAAGAGGTTTTCAGCCGAGAAGTGTCCATTCTTTAATCGTTTCAGCTGAAACTCGTTAGGCGTTTCATCACCGAACAAGGAGACTTTGTGGATCTTAGCTGTCACAGATTGAATGTCTGTGATCGTTTGTCCATCCTTCTTCGTAAATGCCACCTCGAACGTGTTTTTACCAGGAGCATTCGGGGTAATGCTCAAAGACACAAGGTCACGATGCTCCACCTGATTGGCTGCAAAGAATGGCTCTGGTGCAGGCGGCGGAGGACTTGGGATATTGGTGAATACGGCTGTTAATAGTAAAATAGCGATCCCAATGATCCACTCTGCTCGTAAAGATACGTTTCGTTTCTGCTTCTTTTCCCATCTCAGCATCAAATAATGGACGAGCCCAAGAAGACCCATGATGATAAATAAACCAAGTTTGATTAAGAAGGTGCGTCCATAAGCTGATTGGAAAAGGGCATCAAATGATTGCAGAATAAAAATCGCATTCACAAACCCAGAAAACACAATCAGTCCAACCGAGAGCAGTGCCCACGGATGAAAAGCTGTCAGGGTGCTGCGTATGAGCGGCTGATCTTCATTCGGCAGTTTCTTCATCAAAAGAAGGACAATGGCTGTTAAGCCGCCGACCCAAATAGATGCAGAAATGAGATGAATGAAGTCAAGTGACGTTGTCAGTATTTTATTATCTGTTGCGGCTGGATGACCGATTTGTGCTTTCAGCCAAAGGAGCACGATGAAAATGAGCAGTGGAAACAGCCATACCCGGAAGGAAGTGAAGTTTCCTTTTTTCATCGCCACAATTGTCCAGATCGTCAGTAGAACAAATGACGCCATTAGCATCATCCACAGACTCCCGCCCGAAGTCGACGCAATGGTTTCTTGTAAAAGAGATGGTTGAAATGCCCCTAAAAAGGACACGTCTGCCGCTGATTTAGTTTGAATCGGCAGCTGGAACAAGAGTGCTCCGCCCATCATGATCAATGAAACAGTTAAGAGTCGCTTCATTCGCCGGGCTAAAACGTCGGTTATGGCCGCTTTAAACCATAGAAGCCCAAATAAAATGGTTCCAAGAAATAAGCTAAATGACGTATACAGAAAGGCTTTGTCAATGGTTGAAGCCATATCGATGGATTCACTCGACTGTCCTTGATCTAATTGATCAAATCCTCCATCCGCTTTTCCGATACTAAAAGGAATCATGCCAGACACAGAGTGTCCATCGGCTGATACCGCATTCCATTGAATGGTGTAAATTCCTTTAGGTAAATTCTTTTTTAAAGCTGCTTCCATGATCTTTTGCTCTTTGATGACCGTATCTCCTCGATCTACACGATCCCCTTTTGCATTGAACACCTTAATGGCATGAAATCCACTTTCGATTCCTTCACTAAAGGTGATCGAGACTGCAGGAGGCTGCTGATCCAGCTCTTCATTTGCCACTGGATTTGAGCTCACTACATATGCATGAGCAAATGCCTCTTTTGGCATGAAGAAGGAGAACATGAAGATGAGCAGCAAAAGCCACTTACTATATTTCAACAATGTGAATAACCGCCTTTCTACCTATGAAAATGTCTCATGTATCAGAAAGAAAGCGGCAGTAAACTGTGAGTCACAGAAAAACCGCTCTTTCTATTGTACCGCCCACTCTAAAAGGTAAACGAAACAAATAGCAAGATGGTTCACTTTTTCTGTGTCATGTCTTGTCTGCGCAGACGTTTCTTGAATGTTTGATCAATATAAGCCTATTCGATTTAAGTAGAGGAAACAAGAAGTGACCATTTGAAAGTTGTGAAATTCCAATGAATTTTGCGCCAAAACAACAGTAGATTCAACTTTTACCCCGCTATCATCTATGGTATGCCGAGAGGTGTCACATTATTTTTCAATTTTGTCACACACTAAGTGACAAAGTGACATTTAGTTTCAATTGAAGGGAAAGTGAAAGCGTTTTACGATAGGTATAAGGGCTTCACTGACTCTTGTTCTTATATCTTTTGACCTATAAAGCCCGAAATAAAGGGAGAGAAGAAAGGGGTTTTCACAGATGCAGGAAAAAAGCGGATTCCGCGTGAAAGTACAGCGCTTTGGAAGCTATTTAAGCGGCATGATTATGCCGAATATTGGTGCATTTATTGCATGGGGACTGATTACAGCTTTGTTCATTCCAAGTGGTTATCTTCCGAATGAGCAATTAGCTACACTCGTTGGACCGATGATTAACTACTTACTGCCGCTCTTAATTGGTTACACAGGCGGTAAACTCGTCTATGACCATCGAGGCGGAGTGCTCGGTGCTACGGCTACGATTGGGGTCATTGTTGGCTCAGACATTCCAATGTTTTTAGGTGCCATGATCATGGGGCCGCTGGGCGGTTATCTTATTAAGAAAATCGACCAGCTGTTTAAAGATCGAATCAGATCAGGTTTTGAAATGCTTGTGAATAACTTTACGGCAGGTATCCTCGGTGCCATTTTAGTCGTCATTGCTTTCTACACCATCGGCCCAGTGGTACTAGGTCTGAATAAAGCCCTTGCGGCAGGTGTAGATATCATTGTCAATGCTCATTTACTACCGCTGGCAAGTATCTTCATTGAACCTGCAAAAGTATTATTCTTAAACAACGCGATTAACCAAGGTATTTTAGGTCCGTTAGGGGTCGAGCAAGCAGCGAAGACAGGGCAATCTGTTCTGTTCTTGCTTGAAACAAACCCAGGGCCAGGCTTAGGGGTTCTTCTTGCGTATATGTTCTTTGGAAGAGGAAATGCGAAACAGTCTGCACCAGGTGCCATTGTCATTCAGTTCTTAGGAGGAATCCATGAAATTTACTTCCCGTACATCTTAATGAAACCAAAACTCATTTTGGCTGTCATTGCAGGGGGAGCAAGTGGTGTCCTGACGTTCACATTATTAAATGCAGGATTAAAAGCTGTGCCGTCACCAGGAAGTATTATTGCGCTTATGCTGATGTCTCCAAAAGGCGGTCACCTTGCCGTTTTAGCAGGGGTTGTCGTAGCAGCTATCGTATCGTTCCTTGTCGCATCTGTCATTTTGAAAGCGTCTAAAGAAGTTGACGAAGATTTAACAGCAGCAACAGAAAAGATGCAGGACATGAAAGGCAAGAAAAGTGCAGCAGCCGCTGCTCTTACGGCACAAAAAGAAGACGCTCAAGCAAACGAGCAAGCAGCATCTCCAAGTGATGTCAATCCAGATGACGTGAACAAAATCATCTTTGCCTGCGATGCAGGGATGGGTTCAAGTGCAATGGGTGCGTCCATTCTGAAAAACAAAGTGAAAAAGGCAGAGCTTGATATCGATGTGACAAACACATCTATCAGCAACATCCCAGACGATGCGGATGTTGTCTTTACTCATAAAGATTTAACAGACAGAGCAAAGGCAAAGCTGCCAGGCGCTGTGCATATCTCAGTGGATAATTTCTTAAACAGCCCGAAATATGATGAGCTGATTGAGAAATTGAAAAAATAACATGACGAAACGGGTTGAGTCCAATTTTTCCTAATTGAACTCCCCGTTTTGGTTGTTTTCCTGATTTTTATTCTAAAAAAGGTGTGTGATCATGTATGAAACAAGTACTTTCTAAAGACAATATTTTTCTAAACGAACAAGCAGGTTCTAAAGAAGAAGCCATCAAAAAAGCAGGCGAAGTCCTCGTAGCAAACGGCTATGTCACAAGTGATTATGTCGACAAAATGTTTGAAAGAGAAGAGATCTCTTCTACATTTATGGGGAACGGCATTGCAATCCCTCATGGAACAGAGGATGCGAAAGCGGCTGTCCTTCATTCAGGGATTTCGATTATCCAAATTCCAGATGGTGTTGAATATGGTGAAGGAAATGTGGCGAAAGTCGTCTTTGGGATCGCTGGGAAAAACAACGAGCATCTTGATATTCTGTCTCAAATTGCGATTGTCTGTTCAGAAGAAGAAAATGTAGAACGGATCATTCATGCAAAGGATCAGGATGAACTGATCGCCATCTTTAACGAGGTGAACTAACATGAAGGCACTTCATTTTGGAGCAGGGAATATCGGCAGAGGGTTTATCGGATCTTTGTTAAAGACATCAGGCTTTGAGCTTGTCTTTACCGATGTGAATGAAGCGGTCATCAATGAGCTGAATGAAAGAGGAGAATACACGGTTGAACTGGCAGCACCAGGGCAGAAGCAAGAACTAGTCGGGCCCGTATCAGCGATTAATTCTTCGCAAAATCCAGCAGCATTAACAGAGGCCGTTGCCACAGCCAATTTGATTACAACAGCTGTTGGACCAGCCGTATTGAAGATCATTGCCTCATCGATTGCTGAAGGATTAAAACAAAAAAAGCCTGACCATATCATCAACATCGTGGCATGTGAAAATATGATTGGGGGAAGTGCTCATTTAAAAGAAGCGGTGTTCTCTCATTTAACAGCAGATGAGCAAGCAGCGATATCACAAACCGTTGGCTTTCCAAACGCTGCGGTTGACCGCATTGTTCCGATTCAGCACCATGAGGACATTCTCAAAGTGTCAGTTGAACCATTTTTCGAGTGGGTCATTGATGAGACGGGCTTTATTGGAGATGTTCCGCAAATTGACGGAGCGACCTTTGTCCAAGATTTGACGCCGTATATTGAACGGAAGCTTTTCACCGTCAATACAGGACATGCACTAGCGGCTTATGTCGCGTATCAGCAAGGCGTAAAAACCATTAAAGAAGCTGTTGATACACAAGACATTCGTCAAGTTGTCGAAGGTGCCCTTCATGAAACGGGCAGTTATTTAATTGACGCGTATGGCTTCCGAAAAGAAGAACATGATGCGTATATTCAAAAAATCATCAAGCGATTTGAGAATGCGTTTATTTCCGATGAAGTGACTCGTGTCGCACGCTCTCCTCTTAGAAAGCTGGGAGCAGATGACCGTTTAATCGGTCCAGCGAAAAAGATCAAGCAGCCAGTGTACTTAATCAAAGGGATCACTGCTGCTTTGGCTTACGACTTTGCAGAAGACGAAGAAGCGGTTCGCTTGCAGGCATTAAGGAAAGAAAAAGGCATTGAAGGTGTGCTTCAAGAGGTATGTGGACTCAAACCTGAAGACGATCTCTATCAAGCCATCCTCAAAGAAACCGAGCGATAATCAAAAGATCCCTTTCTAACGTGAAAGGGATTTTTTTCTATGACTTTTTTAATACTTTCCCCTGCATGACGATATATGTAGTAAGGGGGAATTAGAACATGAAAAAGAAAGCGTTTGCTTCAAGAAGTGTCTTTTTTCAATTGATGTCAGCCATTATCGTTATTACAATTTTAACAGGCGGACTTGTAGGAACAACGGGGTATTTTTTAGCGAAAAATGTCTTAATTGATGCAGGGAAAGCAGATTTAAAACACATCGTAAATGGAGCGATGGCCACTCTTGAACAATTGAACGACCGTGTGGAGAAAAAAGAACTGACGCTTGAACATGCGCAGGAACAAGCCCGTATTTATTTGAACGGGCCTAAAAATGACGACGGCAAAGGGTATCAATTTCAAAAATCAGATTTCATCTATAAAAATAAAGGCTACCTTGTCGCATATGGAGCCGATTATTCATCACAGGTTCATCCGGTTAACGACATCGGCGTCATCCCAGATAACACGACAAATCGTCAAAAAATGGTCGCTGGCGCTACAGCAAAAGGCGAGGATGCACACTATATCACCTATATGGATAAAGATGATGCCACGGGGGAAGAAAAGCAAAAACTCGCTTATATGAACCAGTTTACACCGTGGAATTGGAGTATAGGAATCGCCGTATTTCAGGATGAATTTTATAAAGAACTAGAGCAGATGAAGCTCTATATTATTCTCATTACAGCAGGTGTCGCTCTTTTAAGTATGGGTGTCTTTTATTTGGCAGCCCGAGGAAAAGTGAGACTGCTCAAGCAAGTTACGGCTGCTTCAAAAGAAATTGCGGCGGGCAATATTGAACGCACCAGCTTAAAAGAAACCTCGGATGAAATTGGGCAGTTGGCAAAAGGCTTTAATCATATGTCAGGAGAGCTTAGAGCACTTGTGAGCGGTTTGCAGGAAACGAGCAGCCAGCTCCTCGAATCTGCGACAGATCTATCCGCCATCTCTGAAGAAACATCCGCTAGCAGTGAAGAAATTGGCCGAGCGATTGGAGATATCTCAACTGGAACCCTTCATCAGGCATCAGACCTTGAGGTAGCCAATCAACAAATGACTCAGTTCAATCAATCCATTGAAAACGTCAAAGAACAAAGCGACCAGATCAAACGAATTTCAGACCAGTCGAACCAATCTTCCGAGCAGGGTCAGCAAATTGTCCAGCAATTAAAACAATCAAATGAGCAATCCATTCAGGCATCTCAAGGCATTCGATCAGGGATTGAGCAGTTAAGTACAAAAGTACAAGATATTTCTCAAATCACAGATACCATTGAAAGCATTTCAAATGAAACGAACTTACTGGCCCTGAATGCGAGCATTGAAGCAGCTCGTGCAGGAGAGCATGGCAAAGGATTCTCGGTTGTGGCGAGTGAAGTGCGGAATTTAGCTGAACAGACAAAGCAATCAGCCGTTCAAATCCAGCAGATGATTCAAGGCATTAAAGAAGAAACGACGGCTACAGCTGGCATGATGTCCAAAACAATGGATCGTTTTGCCGAGCTTGATGAAGCGGTTCACGCAACAGAACAAGAATTCAATTCCATCTCTACATCGATTTCACAAACCATCGTTGAAACAAATGCGATGGCAAAAGAGCTGAACACATTACTGGAACAAAACGACCTCATCACAAAAGCGATGCATGGTGCAGCCCATATTTCTCAAGAAAATGCCGCAGCGATTGAAGAAATCACTGCATCTACAGACGAACAAGTCACCGCCATCTCCAATGTGGCGAAGGCAGCAGAAAGGCTCAATGAGCTAAGCATGCGATTGAATCAAGATATTGCACGTTATCGTTTATAAGGTATGGTCAAACGGACGTCGAGAAGTCGATGGCCGTTTTTTTATTTAGACAACTTTCGTCCTTATTGCCCGTCGCTTTTGATTTGTTTGGTACGTTCGATAGGCTTTCCAAGCATTGGCACATAAAAGCCCTGTGAGTAAGTAAGATAGGCTGTTAAATAAATAGAAGTCCACACACGAAACGACAGCACACAGAATACCAAAGATGATTTGATCACGATTCTTTGCTGGTGAAGTAGGTGGATCAGTCAACATAAAGAACGCAAGAAACAAGACAGCATTCAAGTAGGGCGTAATAAAAGCAGATGATGCATCCGTTAAGCCAATGAATCCCAATATGAGGTGGATCAGGCCGTATGCTGCTAAAAAGGCGAAAACTTGCGGGAATTTTTGTACGCGGCTTGTCACCAAATAACCGCCGACCACCACAAGGAATAGGGTCCACCAAGGTAGAAGAGACATACCGCCCCACCAGCTTTGATTGGAAGAAAATAAAATGACTGAGAGCCATAAACCAAACGCAGCTGGATTCAAAATCGGTTTCTTTTGATAAGTGATGACATGCTTAGATAAAATGGCTGCTGCGGCTGTGAAAACAGAAACAGCAAAAGAAGTAGCTGGACTTAGAACAATGCCAATAATCAGCCCTGTGAGCAGAGCTCCATCAGGGAATGTGTGTTTATTGTTTTTCCAAATCACTCTTGAGATGAAAGAGTCAAGAATTAGTGCTGTCCCGATGCTGGTAGCAACTGTAGCGAGACCACTAAGAAAACCAGCGTGCAGACTCCCGGCGGCTAAAAGGACCAAAAGAATGGCGATGACATACCGTTTTGGTGTCCGAATGTAGGCTTTTAGTGAGGGTGATGGTTTCAAAAATGTTTGGTTTGTGATAGGTGCTGGTTGTGATTCCATGAGTGAACCTCCTTCATCTCCGGTGTTACGATCATATCAGCGGTTTGATCTACCATCACGGCAGGTATTTCATGTTCGGCTAAAAATGAATAACCCTCTTCTCGACCTAATAAAAAAGCAGCTGTGGATAGACTATCGGCGAGCATACCAAGTGGTGCAATGACGGTACAGCTTAACAAACTTTGTTCAGACTGTTTCGTTTGAGGGTGTATCAAATGGTGCGTATGAGGATCATAACGACTGATCCGTTCATAGCTTCCAGATGTACAAATCGCACAATTGGTGGTTTGAATGACCGAGATGTTGGTCTGTTTGTGGATGGGATGCCGAATCCCAATTGTCCACTCTTCTTGTTGTTCGTTAAATCCAGATACCAACACATCCCCACCAGCATTCATCATAAAGCCTTCCCATGCTTCAAGCTCTTTTGCGGCAAGATCGCACGCAAATCCCTTTGCAATAGAACCGAAATCCAAAATCAGCGGTTTGTTCAAATAAATCGTCCGATTCTTCTCGTTTAACTGGACGTCACGATAATGAACGGCTGCATGTGGAACGTCATGTGATGAAAAAGTTTGTCCTGTCGTATATAAACGATCGAATCCTTTTTGTTCCATGATTTTTCCGATGGTTGGATCATACTTGCCATTTGTTAACTCGGCTAACTCTAGCGCATAGGCTGTTAAATCGAAAAGCATTTCACTGACTAATACCTCTTGCTTTGAACGATTGGCTAACTTCATGACTTCCGAATCAGAGCGGAAACGGCTAAAACGATGCTCGATATCGTAAAAAATGGAAAAGGCACGGTTGATGTCCTCTAAAACAGCCCGTCGATCTTCTTCATAGGCAACCACTTGAATATTGATAACAGTTCCCATAGCCAGCATGGATTTTTGAAAAGTAATGAGTTTTTGTTGTCCTAACCATTTCATCATGGTGTCTCCTCTCTATGCCTTTGCCTGCTCTAAAGCCTGAGCAACGGCTGTTTCAAAATCCTGAGTACTTAATGTTGCGCCGCTCACCGTATCTACATCAGCACTTTGTCTGATGACCACTTCATTGGGTAATGAGGAAATGGAGCTTTGTCCGTATCTAGTGTTATCACTCGTAATCTCGACAGAAGTGATATTTCCTTGTTTGATGGTAACAGATACACTGATAGAGCCAATCTCATTTGATCCAGTACCAGAGAAAGTACCATCCTTGAGTTCAGTTTCTGAAGTGGTATCTTCTGTTTGAGTGGCGGTAGTATCTGATGTGAGAGATGTATGATTAGAAGCGTCTGTTTGTGTATTTGATTGTGCTGTCTGAACGGCTTGCGCGTGATGGGTAGTTGCATAACCAGTGATGTATAAGCTGCTGATAGCTGCGGTGCAAAGACTAATCATTTTCTTATTTATTTTTGCCATGATGTATCCTACCTCCTATTACGATCTACTATATAGAAGAAATTTGAACAAATCATGAACAAGAAAAGAACGATTTTAGATAATAGGCAATAAGAATCAAGATATTGCACGTTATCGTTTATCATTTATTTTTGACTGTGGTTCATTTATCAGGTAGGATGAAATGAATCTAAACCTTGCTCACGCAATCAAAAAGGAGTGTTTCGTCCATGAAAAAGAAAATATTGATGTTCTTACCTTGTGGCTACGGATACTCCACTGCTGTTTTCTTTTAGGATAGACAAAAATTGGTGAAGTCTGTCTACAGGAAGAAAAACACGCAGAAAAATCATAGTGAGTGAGGGATTTACATGGAGAAAATCACGAGAAAAAATCCAGAAAGTATGCCGAAACCCGTTGGCAACTACAGTCATATCACAAGGGTGCCAAAGGGTGCGGGGTTATTTGTGACATCAGGTCAAGTAGGGACAGGAGCGGATGGACAGATCCCATCAAGCTTAAACGACCAAGTCACCAATACGTTTGAAAATATAAAGAGAATCCTTGCATCAGAAGGGTTGAATGAAGAACACGTCATCAAAGTCAATATTTGGGCAACAGAAAAAATTGATTGGGATCATCTATATCCACAGTGGGATGCAATCTTCAAAACGGCATATCCATCAATGACCGTTGCCTATGTGACTGCATTAGGGTGGCCAGAGCTGAAAATCGAAATAGAGCTATGGTGTGCCGATATTTAATCAAAAAAAGAACAGTGCAAACTGTTCTTTTTTTTGATGAGTATTTATGAAACAGCTTTGAATCGCTTTGTAATGAATGCACCGAGAAATGCACAGACTGTGTAAATGATGACCCAAATGAGAAAAGATTCATTTCCACCAATAGAGGTGAACATCAGAATCACACTCGCAACCAGCACAATCAATGTAGGAAACCAAATGTTCTTTAAAAACAATGTGCCGAAAATACCAATCAGCACAGAGATCATAGGGAAACCAAATACAACGAATAAGACAAAAACAGCCATGTTAATTACTCCTTTGAACCAAATCAACTATTTACATAAAAACATACAACAGTGCTGCACCCATATGCGGAAGGGCAAAGATGATGAAAAGAAAAGCCGTATCAAGACGAAACATCCGGTGTTCTTTTGTTTCAGAGTGATAGGCCGCTCGTGCCTCTTCCCCGTTGGTCCATGCACCCATAAGAAATCCAGATGCAACGAACGCAATAATAGAGATTCCACCACTGACGAATCCAATCCATTCATGGTGCTGTAATATGAGCGCCGCACTGCAAATCAACAGCATGGAGCAAACACCAGCAAAAAAAGCATGTTTCTTTCTCATTATGCTTCACTCCTTCAGACAGGTATTAGGAGACCGCATCACATATTTCAATGAAATGTCCATCAGGATCAGACACATAACTGACCGTTTGTCCCCACGGCTTCTTGGCAGGTTCCTTGATGACAGGTACTCCTTTTTCCTTCAAGGATGCAATTGTTTCATTCACATCATCCACAACAAAGCCAATCTCAAACGTTTGTGACGAGCTAACTGCCTCTGGAACAGGCAGACCAAGTGACTCTTTCACATCTTGGCGTGAATTAATCGATAAAGTCACTTCTCCTGTATCAAACTCAACATAGGATTCAACTCTCAATTTAATCGGGAAACCGAGGATATGATGGTAGAACTGAATACTTGCTTCAACATCGTTTACATATAGAATGGTATATTTCATTTTCATGTGGAAAGCTCCTCTCTTCATATACGTGTCAAAACCGGAAAGGTTTCCCACTCATTTTACCACATAGGCAATAAGATTCATTTAATTCCAAAAAAACCAATATTCCTACCTCATTCGTCTTGAAAAACAAAATGTGGTGACATATGATAAAAATGTAAAATGAGAAAAAATAGGGGGAACTTACATGTTGAAAAAAATCATGGTGGCTGTCATATCTTTCGGTCTTTTACTAAGCTTTACACAAGTTGACACTCACACAGCGGATGCAAAGACAGTCAAGTACAAAAACTGCAAAGCACTCAACAAAGTGTATAAAGGCGGCGTGGCAAAAAGCAAAAATACGAAAAACAAAGGTGGAAAAACGAAGTACAAGCCTTATGTATCAAAAGCACTCTACTTAAAAAATACACACCTTGACCGTGATAAAGACGGCATCGCATGTGAACGTTAAGAAGAAGAAAAAAGACCTGTCACAAGGTCTTTTTTCTTTGGGATCAAACTCGTCCCTTTGTGCCATCTTCATCTTTATATTAAAATAAAGATAGATTCAAAAAATGATACAAAGTGGGGTACTCAATTTGTCAACACAAGCTGATAAGAAAGACATCCGATTGATTGCCATTGATATGGATGGCACGCTGTTAAACAGTGAGCACGTCATTCCTGAGGAAAATAAACAAGCCATTAAAGAAGCAGAAGCCAAAGGGGTCCATGTGGTGATTAGTACAGGACGTACGCTGATGACATGTCGAGAGCTGGTCGAGCCGTTGAAACTCTCTTCTTATCTTGTCACAGCGAACGGAAGTGAAATTTGGGATTCAAACTTCCAGTTGATCGAACGGGAACTGCTGCATCCCGATCACGTTCAGATGATGTGGGATCTAAAAAACAGATACGAAACCGATTACTGGGCATCTACTGTGGATAAAGTGTGGAGAGGAGAATTCCCAGAACGCATTCATGACCACGAATGGTTGAAATTTGGTTTTGATATTCATGACGATGCTGTTCGTGAGGAAGTCCTCCATACATTGAAAACAAATGGACAGCTAGAAATCACGAATTCCAGTCCAACCAATATCGAAGTCAATGCAGCAGGCATTAACAAAGCGGCAGCTCTTGCGAAAGTAGCAGAACGCATTGGCTGCACAATGGACAACGTCATGTCACTTGGCGACAGTCTGAATGATATGGCGATGATTCAAGAAGCCGGATTAGGCATTGCAATGGGCAATGCACAAGAAGTTGTGAAAGAAGCGGCTGATTGGATTACAGCTCCTAATACAGAGCACGGGGTAGCAAAAGCCATCCAACATTGGGTGCTGTCTAAATAAACGAGTAGAAAAAGTGAGAGGACATGACCTCTCACTTTTTTTGTTTTCTCCTAGTTCTATTGTTATATTTTCTGACAATTTCATGTGCAGTCTATCCAAAGTTGGTATAATCAATATAAATTCGAATATTCGGACTTTCTATTCCGCAATTCGGAACGACAAGGAGGGGTCCTATGTATCAAGTGGATATTAACTGTGATTTGGGAGAAAGTTTTGGTCAATACACCATCGGTTCAGATGAACAAATTCTTGAATATGTTACCTCAGCCAATATTGCATGCGGTTTTCATGCGGGAGATCCAACTGTGATGAGAAAGACGGTTAAAATGGCACTGGATAAAGGGGTTCAAATTGGTGCACATCCAGGTCTGCAAGATTTAGTCGGTTTTGGCAGACGTCCAATCGCGATCTCAGCAGAGGAAGCCTATGATCTTGTGATCTATCAAATTGGTGCACTATCAGCTTTTCTGAAAGCAGAAGGCGGCATGATGCAGCACGTCAAACCACATGGCGCCCTTTACAACATGGCGGCTAAAAATACTGAATTATCTGAATCGATTGCGAAGGCTGTGTATGATATTGATCCTAACCTTGTGTTATTTGCGCTGTCAGGCAGTGAACTTGCGTCAGCAGGGGAAAGAATCGGTCTTCAAGTGGCACATGAAGTTTTTTCTGATCGGACGTATCAACCAGACGGGACACTGACATCCCGCCGTGAACCTCATGCACTTATTGAAGAGGATGAAAGGGCGGTTCAGCAGGTCATCCGTATGGTAAGAGAGGGAAAAGTGAAGACAGTGCAAGGGGAAGATGTTCAGCTCAAAGCAGATACGGTATGCATCCACGGGGATGGCAGTCACGCGCTTCAATTTGCAAAAACCATTACAGCGAAGCTAAAAGAAGCCACTATTCAACTCAAGGCCTTTCGATAAATCGTCATCAAAGGGGGAAACAGCATGAAAAGAGAGAAAGCCAAACAGATGAAAGCTCCAAAAGGGAACCGTTCTATGCTGATGGGCGCAGCCTTTTTAATGGCAACGTCCGCCATTGGACCGGGATTTTTAACACAAACAACGGTGTTCACACAGCAGCTCGCAGCTAGCTTTGGGTTTGTCATCTTGATTTCCATTTTGCTAGACATTTTTGCGCAAACAAATGTATGGCGTATCATTGCCGTCTCGGAAAAAAGAGGACAGGACATTGCCAATATGGTTCTGCCGGGGCTCGGATATGTGTTAGCCTGTTTGATTGTCATTGGGGGTCTTGCCTTTAATATTGGAAATATCGCTGGTGCGGGTCTCGGTTTTCAGGTCATATTCGGCGTCGATCCCCGCATAGGGGCTGGGGTCAGTGCAGTCATTGCCATTCTCATTTTTGTCATCAAAGAGGCAGGAAAAGCGATGGACCGATTCACACAAATCGCTGGTTTTGTCATGATTGGTCTGATGCTGTATGTGGCTATTTCCACAGCACCGCCAGTTGGAGAAGCGGTCATGAGAACTTTCGTGCCAGAGAAAATTGACATGTTATCCATTGTCACACTTGTCGGCGGGACAGTTGGTGGCTATATCGTTTTTGCTGGTGGTCATCGTCTGCTGGATGCTGGCATTAAGGGGAAGGAAGCATTGCCGCAAGTGACGAAAAGTTCCATTTTCGGTATTTTGATCACATCCGTAATGCGTGTGGCTTTATTTTTAGCCGTTCTAGGAGTTGTCTCAAAAGGCTTACAGATTGATCCGTCGAACCCGCCTGCGTCTGTTTTTCAATTAGCATCTGGAAATGTTGGATATAAAATGTTCGGGATTATTATGTGGGCTGCTGCCATTACCTCAGTCATTGGAGCAGCATACACCTCCGTTTCCTTCTTTAAAACCTTCTCACCAAAAATCGAGAAAAATCAACGAGGCATTATCGTTGGATTCATTGCGCTCTCGACCATTTGTTTTATAACGATTGGAAGACCTGTGAACATATTGATTTTGGTTGGGGCCATCAATGCATTGATCTTGCCGCTTGCACTCGGAACATTGCTGATTGCTGCCTATAAAAAAGAAATTGTCGGTGATTATCGCCATCCATTCTTTTTGACCGCAACAGGTGCGTTTGTTGTTGTCATCATGGCAATCATGGGCGGATATACCATCATGAATGAAATTCCAAAACTATGGAGCTGATCACATGAAAGCATATCAAACCTATAAGCCGTCACAAATAAGGGAATTGATTCGTAAGCAGAAGATCACAGGACCAACGGCTGGCTTTGCTGAGGGATTTGCGCAAGCCAACTTAATGATCGTCAAAAAAGAGCTGGCCTTCGATTTTCTTTTATTTTGTCAGCGGAATCCGGCTTCGTGTCCTTTGCTTGATGTGCTCGACCCAGGTGATCCAGTGCCAAGGCGTTCAGCACCTGATGCCGATATTCGAACGGATTTCCCTAAATACCGTGTTTACAAAAAAGGGGTTCTTCAAGAAGAGATAACAGATATTTCTTCCTATTGGGAGGATGATATGGTGGGCTTTCTCATCGGATGCAGCTTTACGTTTGAGCATGCACTCATGCTGAATGACATTCCTGTCCGTCATATTGAAAATGGACATAATGTCCCAATGTATCAAACGAACATTTCATGTGAAAGGGCAGGTGTATTCCATGGTCCGATGGTTGTCAGCATGAGGCCGATCCCAGCGCATCAAGTCACAAGAAGTGTTCAGGTGACGTCTAGATTCCCATCGGTACATGGCGGTCCTATCCATATAGGTGATCCAGCTGTGATTGGCATTGAACATGTAGATCAACCAGACTTTGGAGAACCATCTGTGATCAAAGAAGGGGAAGTTCCGGTGTTTTGGGCATGTGGTGTGACGCCGCAAGCCATCGTCATGCACACTAAGCCAGACATTGCGATCACCCATGCACCCGGTCATATGTTTATAACAGATGTAAGAGATCAAAAGCTCGGTGTCCTGTAGAAAGAGAGGTGTCATAAGAGTGGCATTTTCAACGATAAAAGATACGATCACGTTCCATCCGCTAGGAGACGCAGCCATTGTCATCCAAGCCGGGACTGACATAAGTGAAGACATTCATGAGCGTGTGAAGCAGCTGTTTTCATGTATTGAACAGCATCCATTTGAAGGATATGTGGAAGCTGTTCAAGCTTTTACAAATGTGACCGTCTTTTATGAGCCCTATAAGGTGTATCAATCTGCTCAGCTTAAGCAACGTGCGATCTCTCCGTATGAATGGGTCAAAGATTATATTGAAAACCTCCTTGAAGACAACTGGCAGGAGGGGAATCAGGCAAAGCGCCGGATCGTCGACATTCCTGTATGTTATGGAGGAGAGCTCGGCCCTGACTTAGAAGAAGTCGCCCGTATCAATGATTTGACGCCTGAAGAAGTTGTACGCATTCACACCTCCGGGACGTATCTTGTCTATATGATTGGGTTTGCTCCTGGGTTCCCGTTTTTAGGCGGACTTTCTGAAAAAATTGCAGCTCCGCGCAGACAAACACCAAGAATGTCGATTCCAAAAGGGTCTGTGGGTATTGCGGGGAAGCAGACAGGGGTTTATCCGATATCTACACCCGGAGGCTGGCAGCTCATTGGACAAACCCCTTTGTCCTTATTTCGGCCGAATGCTGAGAGACCTAGTCTACTAAAGGCAGGGGACGAGGTTCGATTTGTTCAACTGTCTGAAAAGGAATTTTTCAGCATGAAGGAGGAAGATCGTTGAGTATGCATGTCATCAAGCCAGGAATGTTCACCACCATTCAAGATAAAGGGAGAATAGGCTATCAGAAGTACGGTGTGTTAACGAGCGGCAGCATGGACCCGCTCTCACTCCGAATCGCCAACATCCTCACCGGGAATCAAGAAAACGAAGCGGTGCTGGAAATCACTTTAATGGGGCCCGGCCCAGTGTTGACATGTCAGAAGGATCAGCTGATCGCCGTGACCGGTGCTGATGTGGAGATTGAGATTGACCGGGAACAAGCGCCTCTATGGAAACCACTCTTCATTCGAGCAGGAAGCACGATCACCTTTGGCCCTTGTAAGAGGGGATGCCGCTCCTACCTCGCTGTAGCCGGTGGATTTGATGTTGAGCCGGTGATGAAAAGTAAAAGTACGTACGTCAGAGCGAAGATAGGCGGAATAGAAGGGCGTCCGCTAGAAAAAGGAGACGTCCTGCCAATTGGAGAACCGTCACCACTGGCGGAGCGCCTCGTTCACATGTTAAAAAGCAAAGGGGAACGTGCGCCAGACTGGACAGTCAATCATGCGCATTTTTTGCCTCTCGGGAAATCACCAGTCATTCGGGTGCTTGCAGGCAGACATTTATCTCATTTTCAGGAAGAATCGCAGCAAGCTTTTTTCGAGCGGTCTTATCAGGTCACTCCCCAATCTGATCGTATGGGATGCAGATTGAAAGGGGAACCGATTCGTTTAAAGCAAAAACTTGAATTGATTTCAGAAGCGGTTGCTTTTGGCTCTATTCAAATTCCTCCTGACGGCCAGCCGATTATTCTACTCGCAGATCGTCAAACGACAGGTGGATATCCCCGAATTGGTGAGGTGGCAACAGTCGATTTGCCGCTCATTGCGCAGGCGATGCCTGGAGCGAATCTCACGTTTCAACAAATTGACCGCCAAGAAGCAGAGAAAGCCTTATTCACACAAGAAGCAGAGATGAAGGACCTGACGGCAAGATTAAAACTCGAAGCATTTTCGTTTTAGAAAAGGTGAGGAACATGCAGAACACAAATAAAACTGTTGTGAAATCAATGGAGATATTACGGCTTTTTATCACACACGAACAATTAACGTTAAATGACATGATTGAGCTCTCGAGCATGCCCAAAACATCTGTACACCGAATGGCCAACTCGTTAGCCGATATGGGGTTATTAGAAAAGCATCCTTCAGGTGTTTACCGATTAGGATTGATGTTCCTTGGATACGGTCAGCTTGTCGCAGACCGCCTTGATATCCGTAGAATTGCAAGGCCCTTTATGGAAAACTTGCGTGATGAGGTAGGTGAGGCTGTTCAGCTCATTATTCGTGAAGGAGATGAAGCCATTTATGTGGAGAAAATGGAAGGAACGCAGCCTGTCCGGCTCTATACCGCTGTCGGAAGAAGATCCCCATTATATGCGGGAGCTTGTGCGAGAAGTATTCTCTCCTTTTTGCCAGAGGAAGAGAGACTTGCCTATATTGATTCGGTAGAGCTCGGGAAAATCGGGATCGGAACCATTACCGATAAAGATGTCCTGCGAAACATGATCGAAGAATCAAACAGGCGTGGATATACGTTAAGCTATTCAGAGCTTGAAAACTATACTGCGGCTATTGGAGCGCCCATTTTCAATCATCACGGAGAAGTGGCAGCAGGCATTAGTATTGCAGGGTTTGAGGCCGGCTATCAAAAGGAACGGCTTCCTTATTTAATTGAGCAGGTCAAAAAAGCGGCCAGCGGCATTTCAAAAGAGTTAGGTTTTGCAACTGAACAAATAAAAAGCCAATGACCGTTAAGATCATTGGCTTTTTGCGTGTTCATGATTAGAAAGTTTTACCTAAAGCTTTTGCACGTTCGATCGCATCTGCTTTAATTTGTTCTGCTTTTGCAGGCTCAGCATTGTGACCTTCAACAATAAGACCTTCGAAAGAAGGAATACCGAAGAAGTTTGCAATTGTTCCAAGGTAACGGTGACCTGCTTCTAGTTCAGCAGCAGGACCTTCAGTGTAGTATCCGCCACGTGCTTGGATGTGTAGCGCTTTTTTGTCTGTTAGTAATCCAACAGGACCTTGTTCAGTGTATTTGAATGTTTTACCAGCTACAGCAACAGAGTCGATGTATGCTTTAAGAACTGGTGGGAATGAGAAGTTCCAAAGTGGTGAAACAAATACGTATTTGTCAGCAGAAACGAATTGATCGCTTAATTCGTTTAGGCGAGCAACTTTCGCTTGCTCTTCAGCTGAAAGTGTATCGAAGCCAGCACCAGATTGAAGCTTGCCCCATCCAGCGAATACATCTGCATCAATGTGAGGAATGTTTTCTTTGTACAAATCGATATGTACAACCTCGTCACTTGGATTTGCTTCCTTATAAGATTCGATAAATGCTTTAGCAGTAGCCATACTGTAAGAAACTGTTTCATCATGCGGATGTGCAGTGATGTATAAAACTTTTGCCATGTTCATTCAATCCTTCCTGTTTCAATGATTTTTTTAGCGTATCCCAAAGATACACTGAATATGTGGCATCTTTAATCATATTGGAATGCTATGAAAAAGATGTAACAAGCACAGTTACATAAAAACTGATATTTTCATTGTAATCACTATATAGTTTGAAGTCAAGGTATAAAGTCTTGAAATCAAGATAAAAAGTTTGTAAATTTTTCTGAAACGCTTCAAGTCCGCGATTTAAGCAAAAAACCCTACTTCCATTGAACAAAAAATGGATCGATATCGCAAGTAAAGTGTTTGTAAATGCGCTCATCCTGCGTCTTTGAAAAAAAGGTGGATGCCTTTAAGCCATCTGCTACAAGCATTTCTTCTTCTTTTTCGTATATATAAGAGAAGGCAGGAGAGAGTGAGGGATAAGAGTGGGACGATCCTATGTTGCGATTGGAGATTCCTTAACGGTTGGGGTGGGGGCACGTTTATTTGGCGGCGGTTTTACGGAGCGATATGCGGCGAAGCTTGAAAAGAAGCTGCATATACCGGTGAAACTGTCCGTATTTGCGAAATCAGGGTTAACAACGGAAGAAATCTTGCAGCTTTTTCAGCGGTCTGATGTAAGACGGGCGATTGCTCATGCTGACATCATCACCATCACAGGCTGCGGGAATGATCTTGTTCAAGCTGTTCTGCAGTATGAAAAAGGTGAAGATGAAAAGACACTGCTGCAAGCGTCTATGCATTGTCAGGTGAATTTCAGCAAAATGGTTCAAGAAATCGCCCTGATAAAAAGAGGGCAGCATCAACCATACTGCGTATATTTATTGAATTTATATAATCCTTTTCCTGAGATTCCGATCGCCGAGAGATGGCTGAAGCAATACAACCATCACCTTCGCCAGCTTGCTACGAATCCACATGTAGAAGTGGTGGATATTTACGGTGTATTTGAAGGTCATCAAAGCGCATACTTATCGATTGATCAATTTCATCCAAACCACAGAGGATATGAAGCAATGGCAGAAGCGCTGTTTCAAAAATCCGCTAAGCAACTGTGATCCCGCGGGATTACAGTTTTTTTCATTCTTTTAAATGAAGGGCTGTTTCGATATGATAAAAGAAACAAAGACAAAAGAGGTGCATGCATGCAGGAGATGAGTGCGTATTTTCATGAATTGAAAGGAACAGCTTATGAGGTAGGAAAGCAGCAGGCTATTTGGCTGAAGGAACGCCCTTTGCTTAAGAAACAATACATTCAATCAGAACCGTTATCAAAAGAGGCTGTGAAGGAAACAAAGCAGCTGATTCGACCGTTTCTTCCTCAGTTAGAAGAAGAGCTCTCGGGATTTTGTGATGAAATGCAAATAGATGAAAGCGATTTGACCTTTTTCTATTCTTCGCATCTTCAGCCAGGCTGTTCCCATTGTGTGATGCAGGGGAATGAGGCTGCCAATCAACAGACGGTGATGCTTCGCAACTATGATTTTTCTCCGCTGTTTGATGATATGCGTCTTGTATCTACACATGTGAAGGGCTCAGCAGTCCATACAGGCTCATCATTAATCTTATTTGGTCGATCGGATGGGATGAATGAGCATGGTCTATCGGTAACATTTTCTGCATGCGGTCCGCCTGTTGGCAACGAACCAGGCTTAAAGCCGCCGGCTGTTGCTGGCTTGCAAGTATATCATGTCATTCGTGCTGTGCTAGAGTCCTGTAAAACGGTGGAGGATGCCGTCCGTTTGGTACAGGAAATGCCCGTCGCGTCTAATGTTCACCTCATGCTTGCTGACCGGAAGGGAGAGGCGGCTGTGATTGAAATGATAGATGGGCAAAAAAAGGTGAGAAGGCCGGAGCGTGGATTTATTGCGGCTACGAACCATCCGCTCGCTGATCACACGGCAAAAGGGTTGACGAAACATCATTCTGTTGTCAGGTACGACATGTTAATTCAAGCTTTAGAAGAACAGCCGTCAAGCGAGTCTCTTACGGAACTATTTCAGACAGAATACCCTGCTGGTCTGACTGTACACAATTATGAAGAGCTGTTTGGGACGATGCGAACCGTCATGTTTCGGCCGGAGGAAGGGACGATGGAGTATTGCTTTGGCTCTCCCGTCTATAATCCTACCTATTCATTAAAGGTCGGGGGCACACTGCCATTTCATGAACAAACGATTCAATTTCATCAAAAGGATTATGGACCTTCCTTTTGGAGAAACGTGTGAGTCTTTCATTTTGTCACAGCCTGTGTGCCAAATTTAGATCAACTTCAGGTTGCATCGATCAGTGAAAGCGTTTTATATTAAAGTGTGACAATAGACCTATTTAAGCAGAAGGAGGCATTTCATGTACATAACGGCACGAGAACAGAAAGTGATCAAATATATGATTCAGCAAAATCGTTATGTCACCATTCGTGAGATCGCCGATTCTGTTCAAGTAAGTACAAGAACCATTCATAGAGAACTTAAATCCATTAAACCTATTTTAAAGAATTACAACCTATCACTTGATAAACAGCCGGGGAAGGGCTTGAAGGCGGTCGGTGAACAGGAAGACAAACAGCGGCTTCTGTCTCATATTTCAAATGAAGACCAAATTGAATATAGTTCTGATGAACGGAAGCTCTTAATCCTATGTGCCCTGCTTGAAGCAAAAGAACCGGTGAAATTATATACACTTGCAGCTGACTTGCAGGTCACAAATGCGACCATCAGCTACGACTTAGATGAACTGACGGACTGGATCGCTCCTTACGGTTTACTGCTTATCCGCAAGCGTGGGTACGGCATTGAATTAAAAGGACCGGAGGAAGCCAAACGAAAAATTGTCGGGAACCTGATCGTGGACCGTCTCGACATTCAATTATTTCTCGAAACGATTGAGATGAATATTAAACATCGAACGAAAGCGACTGAAAAGGTGTTTGGGGTAGTCAGTCGAGGACAGCTGCTCAAGGTAGAAAGGCTGCTCTTTCATTTGAAAAACAGACTCTCTCTCTCTTTGTCAGATAGTGCCTATATTGCACTTGTCGTTCACTTAACCTATGCCATTGAACGCATTCAAATTGGTGAAACCATTCGGATGGAAGAGGAAGAATTGCTTGAATTAAAGCGGACGAAGGAATTTGAATCTTCACTCAGAATCGCACGAGCATTAGAACGCATGTTTAATGTAGAGATTCCTGAAGCTGAAGTTGGATACATGACCATCCATTTGCGCAGTGCAAATCGAAGCTTTACGGCAGAATACCGCATTGATGAGATTGAGTTAGATATCGCGCTGAGAACGAAGAAACTCATTGACTTTATTTCTCATAAAACAGGCTATCATTTAAATGAAAACGATTCATTGTATGAGGGACTCGTGTCTCATCTTGAACCAGCTATGAACCGATTAAAAGAAAAGATGCGGATTTATAATCCGCTCACACAACAAATAAAAAAAGACTACTTCTTGCTGTTCATGGCGATTGAAGAAGGTGTGGAGCGCTTCTTTCCTGAGATCGAATTTCCAGAGGATGAAATTGCCTTTATCGTGCTTCATTTTGGTTCGGTGCTTGAAATTAAAAAAGAAGAAACCAAGATTCATGCATTGGTCGTTTGCTCAAGCGGTATCGGTTCGTCAAAAATGCTCGCATCACGATTAAAAAAAGAATTGCCTGAGATCGCCAAATTCGATCTATCTTCCTTAATGGAGCTAAAGGAAATCGACGCTGCAAGCTATGACATGATCGTATCAACCGTGCCGATCCCCTATGAGCATATTGATTACATTATGGTCAGCCCGCTCTTAAACGAGGATGACGCGGTGCGGGTCAAGTCTCATATTAAACGAAAAATTCCTTATCTGATTGAGAAAAAAAGAGCGCAGGAATCTGCAAAAGAATCGGTGGAGGAAACGGTTGATATGATAGGGATGGCAGAGCAAATCACGAATTATATGTCAGTGATTCGCAGCATCTTGTCCCATTTTACAATCGAAAAAAAGAAGACGACGGAGCAGCATGAGTCAACAATGAGAGAGCTGATGCGTCAGGTTGAAAGTCAAGGCTATTTAGAACGTGCAGACGAAGTGACAGCCGGTTTGCTTGAGCGTGAGCAGCAAGGTGGTTTAGGCATTCCAGGAACCGAGTTTGCTCTTTTTCACTTAAAGCATGATCTCATTAAGAAACCGGTCTTTCATATCTATGATCTTGATGAGGCATACGAGATCAAAAGCATGGATGGCGGGCAGCAGCTTATGTCCAGAATGCTCCTCATGCTAGCGCCGCTAGAGCTTGGCAAAGAAGGGTCTGAAATGTTTAGCCTGATCAGTTCATCCATCATTGAAAGCGAAGAAAGCATGGCACTTTATGGACAAGGAACAAAGGAAGAGATTGAACAGAAATTACATCAACTTTTTTATCAATTTGTCAAAGAGGCAAAATGGTAAGAAAAAAGCCGAGAGCTTATTCGCTTCTCGGCTTTTTTGCTGTGACACAGACAGCAAGGGTGGGACGAATCTCCTCATATTCAACAGAAAACTGATCAAATCCAGCAAATTCTAAATCATTGAGGATGCTTTCGCTCATTTCTTTTGTTCGATTGGCGTCCGCTCCTTTTTCTCTTGGTTGCATCACAATGACGAGTGTTCCGCCCGGTTTCAAGGTGTGATAAAGGTTGAGTGCGCCAGCCTTTGGGTCATCCCAAATCGTATAATTGTTAACAGAAAGTACTTTGTCATACTGATCCGCCGGCAGGCGTGTTTTTTCAATTTTCCCGACATACAGCCGGACCTGCTTCTCTTTGGATCGTTTCTTTATACGCGAATGCGCCTGTTCCTTCATAGTTGAAGAAGCATCTAGTCCATCAATGTGAAGATCGTCATAATACTTGAGCATATGTTTGATGCTATAGCCGGGGCCATAGCCTATTTCCA
Source organism: Bacillus sp. FSL W8-0183 (assembly GCF_038006825.1). Lineage (NCBI taxonomy): Bacteria > Bacillati > Bacillota > Bacilli > Caryophanales > Bacillaceae > Bacillus > Bacillus sp. FSL W8-0183. Next base: position 576,087 of record NZ_JBBOVY010000001.1, read on the forward strand.
ATATGTTTTCACCATCTGATAAATCTAAATGCTGGATCGCCCATTGATTCAGTGCCTTATTTTCATTTGCCATAATAAAACCTGCGATGCTTCCGAGCCAGCCTTTTGGTCTGCTAAAGGTTTTAGAAATGGTTGACAGCATGTGAGAACGCTCCTTTTTTATGTTTATGTAACCGATTTTTCCCATCCTGAAACCTGTCAATTTTCAAAACGCATCGATGACGCATAGGGATGTTTGAGTGAAAAAATGAAGTGGTAATGAAAGGATACATCAACAAATCAAGGAGGAGCTTACACATGGATTTACGTGAATACTTAACAAATGGCATTCCGCGCCAAACGCAGGATCAGCAGCCAGGCAGTGAAAGAGAAATGAATCCTGCCCCGATCTATGAGGATGAATCGTATAAAGGGTCTGGTAAGCTAAAAGGTAAGGTAGCGCTGATTACAGGTGGAGACAGCGGAATTGGACGTGCCGTTTCTGTTGCGTATGCCAAAGAAGGAGCTCATGTCGCGATCGTATACTTAAATGAACATGAGGATGCAGAGGATACGCAAAAACGTGTAGAACAGGAAGGCGTCAAATGTTTAACAATTGCAGGGGATGTCGGGGACGAAGCCTTTTGTGAGAAAGCGGTAGAAAAGACAGTTGAAGCCTTTGGACAGCTGGACATCTTAGTCAATAATGCGGCCGAACAGCATCCGAAAGAACGTATTCAAGATATTTCTAGTGAACAGCTTCACCAAACCTTTAGAACCAATTTCTATTCTTATTTTTATTTTACGAAGAAGGCACTCGATTACTTAAAACCGGGAAGTTCCATTATTAATACAACATCTATTAACCCGTATCGAGGCAACAAAGTGCTCATTGATTATACGGCGACAAAAGGGGCCATCAACGGCTTTACTCGTTCTATGGCACAGTCGCTTGTGAAAGATGGAATTCGGGTAAACGGTGTAGCACCCGGTCCAATTTGGACGCCACTCATCCCATCTACATTTGATGAAGACAGTGTCGAAAGCTTCGGGGCCGAGACCCCAATGGGAAGACCAGGACAGCCTGTGGAGCATGTAGGCTGCTATGTACTGCTTGCTTCGGACGAATCGTCTTATATGACGGGACAGACACTTCATGTCAACGGCGGTTCCTTTATGAATACATGATCAATAGCACGCCGCCCAGATTTGATTGGGCGGTGTGTTTAGTATTTCTTCCGGTTCTTCTGTACAGATGAGACAGACCATATGATAATGCCCACAACAACCGCTGCAATAACAAGTGAACTCAAATGGAACATCGTTTCATGATGCATATTCAACTTCCCCCTTCAATGTATCCGTTTTTTATAGCATCAGCTAGAAGATGTCTTTTTATGAAAAACACATTTCTTTGTTTAATGAATGGATTGTCGTGGAAACCTAAGAGTACGGATGACATTTTGAAGGAGTGAAGATACATGTCACAAGAAGAGTTAAAGCAAAAGGTAATGAACTTATTAGACGAACAAAAAGTGGGAACATTGGCGACTGTTGAACAAGATAAGCCGCATACCCGCTATATGACTTTTTTTCATGAAGGGCTGACATTATATACACCAACAAGCAAAGAAACACATAAAGCGGATGAGATTGAAAAAAATCCGAATGTTCATATTCTCATTGGTTATTCAGGTGAAGGATTTGGGGACACATATGCAGAAATCGCAGGTAAAGCCACATTAACGGATGATCCAGAACTGATCGACCGCCTTTGGTCTGATGAGATGGAGAAATGGTTTAAAGGAAAAGATGATCCAAACTTAGTGATCCTTAAGATTGACCCAACCTCCATTCGTTATATGAACGAAGGAAACCGGACACCAGCAGAATTATCACTTTAACACTTGCGTAAGTTGGGGGAACGTGTTATAGTTTTATATTAAGTGTTGAAATAGCAAATAAATAAAGAAAGTAAACTTTCTTTTTTCTATGACATAATGAGAAGCAATAGAGCTTCTACTTGATAAGAACGAGACGCTGTCAAAGCGAACAAACTTATTCTTTTCCTTCTGCAACCGCCCCCCTATAAAAGCGGAAGAATGGAAAAAAGACGTTTTGATTTACAATTCACACTGGCACGGCTTCGGAGCCGTAAGGACGAATGAGAGGTAGGGCTTTCGTTGTCTTGTTATCCAGAACTTCCATGGCGTTTACTTTCAAACGTAGGTTCACTCGGAACACATATGACACACTGATATGATCGAATCTTAATTCATACACTCCGTGACGGAGATTAAACATTGATTATTTATTTGCATGAAAAGAGTAAGAAACGGGTTGCCATCTATTTGGCAGCCTTTTTACGTTTTAAACAATAAAATAGGAAAAAGGAAGATAAATGCGGACACCGTCCGCATGATATCTCCTTCAAAAAGATCCGCCGCCAACAATAGAACAACGAACACTCATCGACAGAAAGAGGGAATGCTTCATCATTACTCACTTCGCCCTTTCTTCTGATACCTCCAAATCCGGCCAATAAAAAAGAACATCACCGTAAACAAAATAGAGAAGATCAACATGTCCAGCAGTGTCACACCTCTATCTGGATGCACAACCCCAAACCAAACCCATTGAAGAACAAAAGAGATAGCAAAATAAAAGATGGATTCTTTCATGAAATTCTCCTTTTTACTTATTTTTTTGACTGTTTAGCCACACCAACCAGATGAAGAAGGAACAAATGGCGCATGCGAGCAAAGTAACAGGCGGCAAGGTGTACCAGCTAGTCAGCCCCTTTACAAAGCACATATAAAAAAAGAAAATGGTAATAGATACGAGCACCCCTTGCTTGAACCAACGGGGAACACGCAGCCAAGCCGCTAGAATGATCGATGATAGCTTATCCATTGAGATAACATCCTTTTTTTGAATCTGATTGGATTTTATCGTAAATAATCAAATATGTAAAATATGGATTTAGAAAGTTGGAATGGTATTCTGCTAGCATGAAACATTCTCGCTGCACTGACGTATAAGAAAAAGGAACTCCATGAAAGGAAGCGATCAAGTGAAAAGAATACCAGTGATTTTCCTCAGGTATATTGTCTTCTTTATTCCAGCAATCATTCTTAGTGTCTTGGTGTGGAACCATTACCAAGATGATTTGTCAGCAGGGAAAGCGACGCAATATGACGTCAAACAAATATTTACATTCGATGAAGGAAAACGAGTGGTGAGTGCTGTATCAAAAAACCAGCAGCTCCATTTTGCAATGTATGATCCTCAATCAGGAAAAAAAATCAGTGAATGGACCACGGAAAGCGATACGTTTAATGAAATGTTGCCATCCACTCAAGGTAACAACCTCTTACTTGCTTTAAAAAATAAAGACGAGCGGCTGTTGATCGAGAAACTGTCTCCAAGCGGAGCAAAGAAAGAACTCGTTAAGCAAAAATTACAGATTCCCTCATTTTTAAAAACGAATACATATCAATGGAATGGACGACTCTTGTTTACAGGAGAAAAGGAAGGCGCTGCTGCGGTCCTCGGTGAGCTAAAGAATGGTCAGTTTCATGTCCACAATCTCAACGAGCTGAAGCTGCCAGCAAGACCTGTTTCCATCGATGTCGTCATGAATTCTTTTAGAGGGCAGACCCCATTCCCTATGTTTGAATTGACTTTGAAAAATGACCAGAAGGCGTATGTCAGCGGAATCTCAAACGAGAAGCATCAGCTTGGGGTCTATGTCTCCAAAAGTGCTGAACCGTTTAGCCTCATTGAAGATAAAGTCGTGCAGCAGCTGCAAAAAACGATCGGATCATCACAAAACGTTGCTGTCGCTGTCGAATCCAACTATCCAAAAAGACCAAGGAAAGTGGATGCAGAGGGAAGGCTTGGGGAAGTCGTCCCAACACCAAAACCGATTTACCAAACCTTTATCTACCAGCTGAATGAAGAAGAAGTTCTTCTTGCAGGCTCTACAGCAAAGGACGAAGCAAAAGGCAAGCTGACTGGTTATATTTATAATCACCGCACGAATAAGGCGACGTCTGCCAGCAAGCTTTTTCAGTCGTTGTCATATGAATCTTTACAAAAAGAAGATCTCTCTTTTCATAAAAATGTGAAGAGTGATTGGCTCTATTATTCACTTGGCAACCAATTAACGGGGGCATTTGAGGCGAAAAGCAAACAGCTAAAGGAATTCCCTTTGCAAAAGGTCATCTCAATCGAAAATGCCAGTCCAGCCCACCAAACGTCTGTTGACACCTTTATACAATATGTCATGAAGGGCGGACCACTCATTCTCAACTGGGCGATATGGCTCTTTATCCCACTGCTGTTATTTGTGCTAGCGATCTTCCTGCCGCCGATTTTGAGACTGGTGAGAAAGAACAAGATAAAAGACAGTGTCACATTAGAAGCCAATATTGTATCTGTCAAAGAAACGGGTACCTACATCAATGAACAGCCGCTGGTCAACATGCAGCTTCAATTTCAATATGATGGGGAAAATATCGAGAAGGCGGTTAAAACGGTTGTATCCTATACTCAGATACCGCAACCGGGTCAGCGTATCGCCATTCTCTACAATCCGAAAAAGAAAAAAGCAATGCTCTTAAAAGAGGGTGACTTCTCGCAGCCGAGCGAGCCAAAGTTCATCAAAGGCGCTATTTTAAGAAACATAGAATCATATGGAACCGTAGGACGAGGCACCGTCTTATCACTTACATTTGAAGCAGATCAGAAAAGGTATACCATTCCGATGATTCAAGCCGCTGGTTTTGAGTTTAGAACAGGAGAAAAAGCCGATCTCGTTGTCATCAGCGGTCAGTTGAAAATGGCAGCCTATGGGCATGAAGTGCGGAATCGTGCGGGAAAAGACGTGACATTAACAGGAACGATCCAGCGGGTGAAGCAATATCCAGTCACAATTCATGATCAGAAGCCTATTATGCTGGATGTGACGGTTTCTAGCGGAGATCAATCCATCACAAAAACGGTCAGTCAATTCATCCCTGATCATATGGAGGTCGCGCCAGGAACTCAAATCACGATGCAGACAAAACAAGAAGAGCTGGATAAAGAAATCAGTCTTATGCAAGAGAAACAAGGAAGTGCAAAAGTGACCCATGTCTCATTTTCCGGTGTCATCGGCAACCAGCCGTTAGCGATCATTCAGATTGAGAGAGATGGCGTGATGTATGAAGTGAAACAGCCAATCGATCCGATCACTAGCGTACTGCCTGGTGATGAATTATGGATGGCGTATCACGACATGACGCGTCAAGCAGCCATTGTGAAATATGCATCGATTTAAAAAAGCGTTCCCCAGCGTGAAAAAAGGGCTAAAACGAATTTCGTTTTAGCCCTTTTGATTAAGCTTTTGTATCATACTGGCGAAGCACCTTATCATAGGCGAAGTTGCCGAAAGGAATGAATGCCGCAAAGAATCCGGCGATGGACCATTTCAAATGCCAGCGAACTTTAAAGGTCACATATGCCAAAATGAGCATATAGATGACAAACAATGCGCCATGAAGAGAGCCCACAATGGTGACCGCCATCGGAATATCCGCAAAATATTTTAGAGGCATGGCAATTAAAAGAAGGGTTAAAAGAGACATACCCTCAATAAAACCCGCCTGTCTCAGACGGCTGATACTTGTATGCATATACAAATCCTCCTGTATAAAAGCTAGTTTCTCATCTTCTAATATAAACGAAAGACCGCCTGAACATGCGATAATCTACGAAAAATTCAAAATATGTTCATGTTATTTTTAAAAAATGGGAGAATTGCAGCTGTGATGGATTTTAAAGATTAATCGATATCAATGAAACGAGCTAGGGCATAAATGCTAAATTCTTTTTTCTAACGCCTTTTGAATACAGAGGGTTTTTTTGTATGACTGGAAAACATATGATGAACGAAAATTTGGCGGGTTGGTGTCTATGCGGCACTACAAGCTCTAATTTCGTGGTACTTTCTGAATACGTTTCAGTGTAGATATGTCTCTATTTCAAGTGTGTTGTCTTTACACTAGTATTTCAGCTCTATTTCTCATTTATGTTCAGCCATTAGAACCGCATCTCCACGTCTGCTATAATAAAAGGATGGATAGAAGAAAGAGATGTGAAATTTCGTGTCAAAAACAGTTGTATTAGCAGAGAAACCTTCAGTAGGACGTGACCTTGCACGTGTGCTGAAGTGTCATAAAAAAGGAAATGGTTTCTTAGAAGGAGATCAATACATTGTCACGTGGGCGCTTGGCCACTTGGTGACACTGGCTGATCCAGAAGGCTACGGGAAAGAATTTCAATCCTGGCGCCTAGAGGATTTACCAATTATTCCAGAACCACTCAAGCTTGTCGTGATGAAAAAGACAGGGAAGCAGTTCCAAGCGGTCAAAGCGCAGCTGGCGAGAAAAGATGTAAAAGACATTGTCATCGCAACAGATGCTGGACGTGAAGGGGAGCTTGTGGCAAGGTGGATTCTTGAAAAAGCACATGTGAAAAAGCCTCTAAAACGTCTATGGATTTCGTCTGTTACAGACAAAGCCATTCAAGAAGGGTTCAAACGATTAAAAGACGGCAGAGAGTATGACAACTTGTACCGCTCTGCGGTGGCGCGTGCAGAGGCAGACTGGATTGTAGGGATCAACGCAACAAGAGCGCTGACAACGAAGTTCAATGCGCAGTTATCCTGTGGACGTGTGCAAACGCCAACGATTGCTATGATCGCCAAGCGAGAGGAAGACATTCAGCAATTCCAGCCGAAGCCGTTCTTTGGGCTGACTGCACAAGTTGACGGACTGACGCTGACTTGGCAGGATGCAAAGACAAAACAAAACCGTACATTCCAAGAGGATGTAGTGAAGGAGCGCTTGGCAGCCTGTAAAGGAAAACCTGCGGTGATTGATGCACTGAGAAAAACAGCGAAAAAATCCTTTGCTCCAGGATTGTATGACCTGACAGAATTGCAGCGTGATGCCCATAAACGCTACGGTTTTTCAGCAAAAGAAACACTGTCTACACTTCAGCGTCTGTATGAGCAGCATAAGCTCGTCACGTACCCTCGTACGGATTCACGTTTCATTTCGGCAGATATCGTGCCTACATTAAAAGATCGACTCAAAGGAATGAACGTTAGACCTTACGCGCAGCATGTGAATCGCATTTTACAATCAGGCATTAAAGCACATAAAGGATTCGTCAACGATGCCAAAGTGTCAGATCACCATGCGATCATTCCAACCGAGGAAGAGCTGTATCCAGGTGCACTAAGTGATAAAGAGCGTAAATTATATGATCTTATTGCTAAACGATTCCTTGCTGTACTCATGAATCCTTTTGAATACGAGGAAACAACGGTGTTTGCCAAGATAGGCAGTGAAACCTTCACGGCAAAAGGAAAAACCGTACAATCAGCCGGCTGGAAAGCCGTGTATGATGATTCCTATGAAGACGAGGAATCAGTCGAAGTAGATCAGCATCTGCCGCTGCTTTCAGAAGGGCAGTCACTTGAAGTACGCCAGCTGAAAGAAACAACTGGAGAAACGAAACCTCCTGCCCGCTTTAATGAAGCAACCTTACTATCTGCTATGGAGAACCCAGCTGCATTTATGCAGAATCAGGAAAAGGAACTAGTGAAAACCCTTGGTGAAACAGGCGGTCTAGGGACAGTTGCCACAAGAGCGGATATCATTGAAAAGCTGTTCAATAGCTTTTTAATCGAGAAAAAGGGAAAAGACATTTTCATCACATCGAAAGGGAAGCAGCTGCTCTCCTTAGTGCCTGAAGACTTAAAGTCTCCGGCGTTAACAGCGGAATGGGAACAAAAGCTTTCTAAAATTGCAAAAGGCCAGCTGAAAGCTTCTCAATTCATGAGTGAAATGAAGTCATATGCAAAACAAGCCGTATCTGAAATCAAACAAACGAACCAAACCTTTAAGCATGACAACATGACAGGCACACATTGTCCTGACTGCGGAAAACTCATGTTAAAAGTGAACGGGAAAAACGGCACCATGCTTGTTTGTCAGGATAGAGAATGCGGACATCGAAAAAATGTGGCAAAGAAAACAAATGCACGCTGCCCGAACTGTCATAAAAAGCTTGAGCTGCGCGGAGAAGGCGATGGCAAAATATTTGCCTGTGTTTGTGGTCATAGAGAGAAACTGTCTGTTTTCGAAAAACGCAAATCACAATCCAATCAAAAACGAGCCAGTAAGCACGATGTGTCCAAATATATGAAGAAACAAAAGAAAGTGGAAGAACCAATCAATAACGCACTTGCAGAACAATTGAAGAAACTAAAATTAGATCAATAGTTGTGTAAAAACCCATGTGAATTCGCATGGGTTTTTTGTTTGTTCGAGTATTTTGACATGTTGTTTTTCTGTAAATGGGAATATGTAAGCGAAAAGACTCGTAATTTGGTATAAAATATTTATTTTCATTTAAACAGAAACGCTCTATAATAAATCGTTAGATGCTTAGAGAGAACAAGGATTGAAAGGGGACACGAATGGATACACCCATATATCGTACAGCTATCGCTATACTCATTGTCATTCTACTAGGCGGATGTACCTGGAAACAGCAGCAACATTCAGCTCAACCAGAACCTGCAAAGCCAGTATTGTCAGGAGAGTACTTTATGACTCACCACTTAATGACAGATCAAGGCATGATCCGGACCTCGCTTGCGGAGCAGCCTACTTACTTATCAGAATCGCTCGGACTTTGGATGGATTATCTTGTTAGAAAAAAAGATCAAACATCTTTTGATCAACAGGTAGATGTCCTGCGCACTCAATTCTTACTGGAACATGATCTTCTTAGCTGGCAAATCGAATCTCATCAAAAAAGCAAAGTCAATGCTTTAGTTGATGACTTACGTGTAGTAACAGCACTTCAAAAAGCAGATCAATTGTGGCAGAAGTCAGTATATCAAACCACAGCCAAAAAAATCGCAAAAGCGTTAAAAGACAAAAACATGTTCAAGGGTATGTTGACCGACTATTATGATGCATCGACAAAGCAAACTTCACATACAATCACACTTTCATATATTGACCCAAAAGCAATCAAAGAACTAGTATCCCTCCACCTATTCACAGAACAAATGATGAACAACCAATTGGCCATTCTAAAAAATGCACCGAGACAAAAAGGATTTTTTCCAAAATCCTATGACATAGCGAAGAAAGTCTACTCATTTGATCAGGAAATCAACTTGATCGACCAGCTTTATACGGCTCTTTATGCCGAACGTGCACAGGTTGATACAACAGTCATCATGAAATGGCTGAAAACCAACTTCCAAAAGGAAGGAAAACTGTATGGACGATATAAACTGAGCACATTACAGCCAGCAGTGACGTATGAATCACCTTCAGTCTATGCACTGGTGATCTTATATGCACTCAAACAAGGAGAAGATGATTTTGCAAAAGACGTCTATCACCGAATGAAAGAGCTGCAAATCCAAGATCCTCTCAAGCCTTATTACGGAGGCTATATGAACGAAAAAGATACACACTCATTTGATAATTTATTGCCTCTAATTGCAGAAAGGGAGCTTCTAAATGAAAAGGTTATTCAGTAACACCTATCGCACGTATTATACGGTGCTCCTCACGTTTGCGGGACTCATTTTATTTATGGGCTACTTGAATGGACGTGATGCGGAGAGTGTCATGATCATCACACTCACATTTGTCGTGATAGGATGCGGCATTTTATTTGGTATTTTGCCAGCATTGGTTTTTACTTTGTTGATTTTGTTCTTTATAGGAAGCGGGATGTTCTTTACAGAGCTTGGTCACACAAATTCACTCTTTTCTCATCAAACGTTGCAAGATGTCGTGATATGGGGCGTGGCGCTTCTCTTTTTTGCTATTTCTGCTGGAAACGTGCATGAGCGAATCAAAACGATGCGTTACACCATTGACCAACAAAAGAGGGCCATCAAACAATTTGTAGCGATTGACTCAATCACAGGATTTGACAATGCAGAGCGGATGAGACTCGAGTTGTCTGAGGAAATGAAACGAGCAGAACGATACAAACAGCCATTCGTCTTTATCCTTCTTCATATGCACTACTCAGCGGAATTCAAAACATTATATGGAGAAAAAGAAATGCAACATCTTTTCCAGCAACTCAGTATGAAGATTCGCGAAAGTGTGAGAGAAACCGATAAGAAATTTCGATTATCCGAAGAACGAATGGGTCTCTTGCTCACTCACACACCTGCAGAAAACGTCTCGATCGTTCTTGATAAGCTAAAAGACAAACTGCAAACGCATGTCCTGCTAAATGGTCGTGAAGTGACCTTAACTTTTCATGTCTGTCATTTAACAAGCAGCTCGGACTATCGGACACCAGAGCAATTTTTAGAAGAACTAGAAAACGAGATGATGATGAATGAACTTTAATGTTTTGACGAAATGTTGTTTGTTAATCGTTCTTTTCTCTATGCTTTCGATCAAAGACAGTACATCAGCCGGTGCACTTGAGAAAGAGTCAAGGACCCTCATCGTCTATTCCACACAATCAGGTGAGGCAACTCCAACTGTTCATATGCTTGATGTACTTGTGGGGCATTTTTCCACACGAACGACCATTTTATCTGATGAACAAATCACTGAAAAGAACCTCAATGACTCTCGGCTAGTTATCTATATAGGTGAAGAAAAGAGAACGTTGAAAGCACAAACCATTCGTCTCATAAACGAATCAAAACGCTTAATCGCAATAGGATACAATGCGGAACAGCTTCGTCCATTCTCCAAGCTTACTTTTCACAAACAAGATCACATCAGTCAAATCAAAGATACTGATGATCAAGAATACCGTCAGCTAGAGAGAGGAATCACAGCTCAGACGGTTCAAGGGACAGATCTGCAACGTAAATTCTTATTGAAGAAAAATCAAGCTGAACAGCCATTTGTGATTCAAACAAAAGAAGGTGCGGCATATGTCGGAATGCTAAATATCCTTCAGCACGACAAGCTGCTTGCAGAGGTGCTGGAAAGTCTCCTGCCGGCTTCTAATCAAACGACGACAAAGTACTTACAGATTGGGAAGATTAACCCCGTCACGGATGAGAAGAAGTTACTTGAACTTGGACGATACGTAACAGCTCGCCATATCCCTTTTCTGCTGGCGGTGACCCCTATATGGATTGATCCAGCAACAGGGGATGAAGTGACGCTCAGTGACCGGCCTAAACTTGTCCACGTGTTAACACAATTGCAAAGCAATGGAGCTAGTGTCGTTCTTCACGGGTTTAGCCGTTCGTATCGAACGGAGGAGTCGGGTAAAGGCTTTGAATTCTGGGATGTCAAGTACGATCAGCCCGTTACGTCAAATGAACCAGAGAAAGCTGATCAACAGCTGAACAAAAGCTTTTTTCCGAATGAAAAAGATTTTAATGCGTATATCACATCCAATCAACATCAAGAAGCCATCTATACAGAAGAAAAGCTGACAAAAGGCATTGAACTGCTCGCGCAGCAGGGGTTATATCCGCTTGCATTTGAAGTACCAAATGACGCCATTTCCCTGCAAGGCTATGAAGTGATTTCCCGCCATGTGTCCAGTCTATTTGGACAGGTGCAGCTCTCAGACCGTACATGGAAAACAAGAAGTGCATCACCGTTTTTGTCGACACCCGCCATGCTTCATGGCATGACTTTATATCCTGAACAGTCTATAGATACAGCGTCTGACCAAAAAGGTGCAATCATACTGACTGAACAGACAATTCAATCCTTGCAGCATATCCAATCCGCCGCCATTGGGCTGTCCTATGATGTGGAAGCGGGGATAGATGGGCTGCAAGATGTAATCACACAAATGGATGCGATCCCTTCTAGTGAATGGCTAGATTTAAAGAAAACAAAACAGACTGTTCAAACTCAGAATATCCAGATCAAAACAGCAGGAAATGGACATATTCAAATAGAGCAATCCAATATAGCTGAAACAAAAACAAACAAACGAAGCGGGATGGAAAATATGCTTCGAATACTCACAGTGGTGGTGCTGCTCTTTATTGTGGCATTTGCTTTTTACACATTGTATTTAAGGCTGACGATGAAAAAACGGATCTTTAAGGAGAGAAAATCAGGTGGCTGATATCTTATTTTACCTATCATTAATACTGATTTGGATCATGCTCCTATATCATATGTTTCTGATGCAGGGAGGCTTTCAGCACTATTTAACTTACGAAAAAGTGCTGCCTAAATGGACGAAACAAGGGAAAGATCTGCCGACCGTCAGCATTCTCATTCCAGCACATAATGAAGAAGTGGTCATTCGGCAGACGCTAAAAGCCATGGTCCAGTTATCCTATCCCAAACACCTTCTTGAAATCATTGTGATTAATGACAATTCCTCTGATCGTACAGGGGAGATTGTGCAATCATTTAGTGAGCAATACGATCATGTCCATATGATTGAAACAAAGCCGCCATTTGCAGGGAAGGGGAAATCTACTGCACTGAATGAAGGCTTGAAGGCTTCGACAGGAGACGTTATTTGTGTATACGATGCAGATAATATGCCTGAAAAGAAAGCCGTCTACCATTTGGTTCTTGGATTATTGAATGATCCTAAAGCAGGTGCTGTTGTCGGGAAATTCAGGGTCATCAATGCAGCCAAAAACCTCCTGACAAAATTCATTAACATAGAAACGATCTGCTTCCAGTGGATGGCGCAAGGCGGGAGATGGAAATGGTTTGGCATTGCGACGATACCAGGCACCAACTTTGCGATCCGCCGGAACATTTTAGAAGAGCTTGGCGGCTGGGATGTCCATGCACTAGCTGAAGACACTGAATTAACAATTCGTGTGTATAATCTGGGCTATGTGATTCGGTTCTTTCCTGCTGCGATTACATGGGAACAAGAGCCTGAAACATGGAAAGTCTGGTGGCGGCAGAGAACACGCTGGGCTAGAGGCAACCAATATGTTGTGCTCAAATTTTTAAGACAGTTTATGAAATTAAAACGAAAACGAATGATTTTCGATTTATTTTATTTTTTCTTTACGTATTTCTTATTTTTCTTTGGTGTACTGCTCTCCAACGGCATTTTTATCGTAAACTTATTCGTTGATCTTCACTTATCTGTGGGAGCTGTGGCACTCATCCTATGGGGATTAGCCTTCTTCCTCTTTTTAACAGAAGTGATGATTACGTTAAGCATAGAGAAAACAGAGCTGACCAAACAAAATATTCTCATTGTCGTTCTCATGTACTTTACCTATTCCCAAGTATGGATTGCGCTTGTTGTGTACTCCTTATGTGTAGAGGTGAAAAGCCGATTATTGAAACAAGAAGTGAAATGGTACAAAACCGAGCGTTACAATCAACAACAAAAGAAAAGCGGGTGACATATTGAAATCGTTAAAATGGTTGATTTATATATTAGGATTATCCTTAGCGATCCAGCCTTTTTTCATGGCAGGTCAAGCAATGGCGCAATCCAACCGAGTTCAAGTCAAAGATGATTGGGTTCAATCTTCAAAAGAAAGCAAAACAAAAACGCAGCATCTATCAGAAGACGTAGTGACCTTATATGGGCAAGAAGACCGCACTGAATTTACCTATCAAGTGGATCAGGAAAAAACAGAGTCAAGCACATTGACGTTCAATATAGAGGCTTCACCATTATTGATTTCACCTTCCTCATTCACTGTTATGATTGATGGAGAGATCGAAAAGACCATCCCTGTATCAGGGAAAAACCAGAAAAAGTCGATTCAAATCAAGTTGAACAAAGCACAATTGAAAAAAGGTACTCACCGCATTCAGGTCACATTTTATGGTGTTTTAAAAGAAGGCGTGTGTATCAACCAAGAGACACCTGCTAATTGGCTAAAAGTGTATCCTGAAAGTGAACTTACATTCAAAGGAATCCAGACAAAAGATTTCACATTAGATAGCTTTCCATCACCTTTTATTCAAACAGGTGATCAGAAAGAACAGACAGACATTGTAATTCCTAATTCACCGGATGCAGCTGAATTAGAAGCAGCCATCAAAGTATACCGTACGTTGAAAAACAAAGATCGCCAAAAAGAGATCAAACTTATCCAAGAAAAGGACATCAAGCAAGTGGCTCACCCAACGATTGCTGTGGGAGCTATAGGAAGCTGGGATGGACGGATGAAAACGATTGAACAAGCTGCAGGAATTAAAACGAAAAGCAGTCATCTTACGTTAGCGATGAGAACTTTGACAGCAAAGAAAACAGAACAGCCCATTTTATTTGTGACAGCGGAAAAGCCTGTGACAATCGCTGAAAAAATCAATGTTCTAACTCAGTCAGAATTAACGGATCAACTGACTGGAACAGACCTAGTGCTTCAAAAGGCTGCAGCTCAAACGTCTAAACCATCTCACAAGATTCGTTTGAAAGATTTCGGCGGAGATGATGTCACGGTTGGGACCAACAAGACGGCATCCGACCACTACTATTATCCGAAAGCGCTACTGGCTAACCAAAAATCAGGTGCAAAGCTCAATCTTTCATTCAAAAAATCTGATACAGCGGCAAGCAAAACAGAACGGTTAACTGTTATGATCAATGACGAACCGCACGACGTACCATTAACAAAACTAGGCAGCAAAGATGCGAATGGATTCTATCATGTCTCGATTCCAGTAGATTCAAACATACTTCAAAAAAATGAATATATTGATTTGCAATTTGTCACAAGTGGTTTTAAAAACATGGAATCTTGCAGACATACGGATGAAGAAGGCTGGATATTCATTGACAAAAATAGCTCTTTACAAATACCAGAAGGAACAACGAGTGAAAAGCCAGATTTAGCCGCATGGCCGCTCCCGTTCACTTCGAAAAATACATTGATCATCATACCAGATCAAATCAAACGTGAAACAATCAATCAAATGGCCATGGTGACGGAATCTTTTAGTCAGCCAGAAGTAGCTCAATATCATTTAATGAAAGCTTCTCAAGTGACAAATGAACAATTGAAAAATCACCCTCTCATTTTCATCGGAGGCATTCAAACATTCTCTCTTCTGAAAGAAAAAGCAGCCGATCTCGTTGTTCCGGTGAAAAAGGATCAGTATGATGTATCTTCTTTCGGCATGATCAACGAAACAACGGCTCGAATTGTATGGACGCAGCCATCTGTTTGGAATAAAGAACAGACAATGACAGTCTTTTCAGGAATGACTGCAGCTGAAGCTAACGTGTCAAATGAAGTAATGCAATTTCTTCAAACAAATACAGAAAAAGCAACAGTTGCAATAGAGAGTAAAAACAAAGGTGTGTTTACTAATCATCAATCCGTCAGCAGCACATCGAACAGTCTGAAAACAAGTGAAAAACAAAGCAGTAGCGAGTCTTGGATTTACTTTGTGTGTATCGCTGCACTCATCCTTTTTGTGCTTTTAATGATTGTCTATTTCGTACGAAAAAACCGTAAAAAGACTGAGTTCTAAACGATCAAAAGACCTTGAAAAAATCTCTTTACTTTGGTGTCAAACGGGAGTATGATCTCTTTTATAAAAGACCAATCGCTGAATCATTTCGATGAGCGGGGGAACCAATTGTGGTGGTATAAAACACCACGTGGGGTGAATCCTTTTAAGGTAGGGCAAAATCTCATGCGCCCGAATCCGTCAGCTAACCTCGTAAGCGTTAAAGAGAGCAAAGACCAACCTGTGATCTAAACAATAGGCACAGGGGCATTCTATTGCCTCTGTGTCTTTTTGGCGATCCAAATTTTGTAACTCAAATCGTTTGACACTAAAGGAGCGGGCATCACATGTACAGTTTGATGAAGCGTATTTTAATTGGTAAACCATTAAAATCACAGGCAGCAGGAGAACAAAAACTATCAAAAATCAAAGCTTTGGCATTATTGTCATCAGACGCATTGTCGTCAGTCGCATACGGTACAGAACAAATCTTGATTGTTCTATCAGTTGTTAGTGCGGCAGCGTTTTGGTACTCACTCCCGATTGCAGGTTGTGTATTAATTCTTTTAATGGCGTTAATTCTATCTTACCGCCAGATTATTTATGCTTATCCAGAAGGCGGCGGGGCGTATGTCGTCTCCAGCAGAAACTTAGGTGAAAAACCAGGGCTGGTTGCTGGTGGATCATTACTCGTCGATTACATTTTAACCGTAGCAGTGAGTATTTCTGCTGGGACCGATGCAATCACATCGGCTTTTCCAGCTCTATATCCATATCATGTCATGATCTCAATCGTATTAGTCCTAGTGATTATGGTGTTAAACCTTCGTGGACTGACAGAGTCGGCATCTATTTTGGCTTATCCTGTGTACCTATTTGTCTTTTCATTGCTCATTTTAATTGGGGTGGGCGGTTTTAAACTATTAACAGGGCAAGTGCCGCCAGCACCTGAACATACAGCATTTGGCACACATGTATCAGGCATCACGTTATTTCTTTTATTAAAGGCATTTTCGTCTGGCTGTTCTGCTTTAACTGGTGTTGAAGCGATTTCTAATACAATTCCATCCTTTAAAAAACCAGCTGCACAAAATGCAGCGAGAACTTTATTGATGATGGGGGGATTACTGGCCGTTCTATTTGTAGGAGTGACATTGCTTGCGTTTGGTTTTGGCATCTCGCCAAAGCCAGAAGAAACGGTTGTGTCACAGATTGCATCAGACACATTTGGACGGACATTTTTCTACTATGTCATTCAAGCTGTCACAGCTTTAATTTTAATATTAGCGGCAAACACAGGTTTTTCAGCTTTTCCATTATTGGCTGTCAACTTAGCAAAGGATAAATATATGCCGCGCATGTTTACAGTGAGAGGAGATCGACTCGGTTATTCCAATGGTATTATCTTCTTAGGTGTAGCTTCTATGCTGCTTATTTGGTTATTTGATGGGAAAACGGAACACCTCATTCCACTTTATGCTGTCGGTGTGTTTATTCCATTTACCTTGTCTCAGACAGGTATGTGTGTAAAGTGGATTCGTGAAAAACCACAGGGATGGAAAGTGAAAATGCCTATCAATATCGTAGGAGCACTTATTTCATTTACGGTTTTCATGATTCTCATTTTGACCAAGTTCCATCTTGTATGGCCGGTATTTGTTTTCATGCCAATTGTTCTATTTATTTTTCATTCTATTAAGAAACATTATCTGTCTGTTGGAGAACAATTACGTTTATTGAATGAAACCGAGCCTGTCGAAATCAAAGGAAATGTGGTCATCGTCCCAATAGCAGGTGTCACACGTGTCGTCGAACAATCTGTGCAATATGCAAAATCCTTATCAGACCAGGTCATAGCGGTTCATGTATCGTTTGATAAAGAGAAAGACAAGAAAATTGAAGCTGATTGGGAAAAGCTGAATAGTGATGTGCGTCTTGTGATTTTACATTCGTCTTATCGAAGTCTCATTCACCCGCTTGATAAATTTCTTGAAACGATTGAAGCGAAAGCAAATGCACATCAATATAGAGTGATGGTGCTCGTCCCTCAATTTATTCCGAAAAAAAGATGGCACACCATTTTGCATAATCAATCTGCTTTCTTATTAAGATTCCGTTTATTATGGAAACGGGATATTGTTGTCGCCACTCTTCCATATCACTTTAAAAAGTAACAAGAGCAAGTTGAAACGTTTGATCAAAAGGGTGCGGTGGTATGGAGTAAGAAAAAAGGAGTTTTCTCACATGCCGCAAAGAACCGCAGGAAAAGAAGTAACAGCGCTACTGGAAGAGTGGGGCGTGAAACATATTTATGGAATGCCCGGCGACAGTATTAACGAATTAATCGAAGAACTAAGGCATGAATCAAGCAAAATTCAATTTATACAAACAAGACATGAAGAAGTGGCAGCACTTTCAGCAGCAGCTGATGCGAAACTAACAGGCAAACTTGGAGTTTGTTTATCAATTGCTGGGCCAGGTGCTGTCCACTTATTAAATGGACTATACGATGCAAAAGCGGACGGTGCACCTGTATTAGCGATTGCAGGGCAGGTTGCCTCAACTGAAGTAGGCAGAGATGCATTTCAAGAAATCAAATTAGAGCGGATGTTTGACGATGTTGCTGTCTTTAATCAGCAAGTACAAACAGCAGAAGCTCTGCCTGACTTATTGAATCAAGCCATCAAAGCTGCTTATACCCATAAAGGGGTGGCGGTTCTCACTGTCTCAGATGATTTATTTTCTCAGAAAATTAAGCGGAGTCCCGTTTATACATCACCTCTTTATGTAGAGGGAGATGTGCGGCCGAAGAAAGATCAACTGCTAAAGGCTGCTCAACTCATTAACAATGCGAAGAAGCCAGTCATCTTAGCAGGAAAAGGATTAAGAAATGCAAAAGAAGAACTTCTTTCGTTTGCAGAAAAGGCAGCTGCACCGATCGTCATTACACTTCCTGCAAAAGGTGTTGTTCCAGACAGGCATCCATACTTTTTAGGAAACCTAGGTCAGATCGGTACGAAGCCGGCATATGAAGCGATGGAAGAGTGCGATTTATTAATCATGCTTGGAACCTCCTTCCCATATAGGGATTACTTACCGGAAGACACGCCTGCCATTCAATTGGATATCAAACCGGATCAGATCGGTAAAAGATATCCAGTAGAAGTGGGGATTGTAAGTGACAGTAAGACTGGTCTTCATGAACTAACCTCTTATATTGAATATAAAGAGCAGCGCGGTTTCCTTGAAGCTTGTACAGAGCACATGATGAAGTGGCGAGAAGAAATGGATAAGGAAAAATCTATTGCCACATCACCGCTTAAACCGCAGCAAGTCATCGCTAGATTAGAAGAAGCGGTAGATGATGATGCCATTCTTTCAGTTGATGTCGGTAATGTGACGGTATGGATGGCACGTCATTTCGAAATGAAGCAGCAGGATTTCATTATTTCCAGCTGGCTTGCCACAATGGGCTGTGGTTTACCTGGCGCAATATCAGCTAAATTAAATGAACCAAATCGCCAAGCCATTGCTGTCTGTGGTGACGGAGGCTTCACAATGGTGATGCAAGATTTTGTGACGGCGGTAAAATATAAACTGCCAATTGTCGTTGTGATCTTAAATAACAACAACCTTGGTATGATTGAATATGAACAACAGGTAAAAGGCAACATCAACTATGGTATAGAGCTGGAAGATATTGATTTTGCAAAATTTGCAGAAGCGTGCGGTGGTAAAGGAATCTCGGTGTCATCACATGAAGAACTAGCACCAGCCTTTGATCAAGCACTTCAAGC
The DNA here is from genome assembly GCF_038006825.1 of Bacillus sp. FSL W8-0183. Classification (NCBI taxonomy): domain Bacteria; kingdom Bacillati; phylum Bacillota; class Bacilli; order Caryophanales; family Bacillaceae; genus Bacillus; species Bacillus sp. FSL W8-0183. The sequence goes on from NZ_JBBOVY010000001.1 coordinate 595,342, forward strand.
TGAGAAACCTGTGATCATTGATGTTGCGGTGACCAATGAACCACCGTTACCTGGTAAAATCACTTACACACAAGCAGCAGGCTTTAGTAAATATTTATTGAAAAAATTCTTTGAAAAAGGTGAGCTGGATATCCCTCCGCTCAAGAAAAGCCTTAAACGCATTTTCTAAACAGCAGGTAGTCGGTCTTCTAATTAGAAGACTGACTTTTTTTGTTGAATAGGTAAAATCATTTCAATTGTCACTTGTTTTCTTCTGTATAAAAATTTACAGACTGGATTTTTTGCAACTTAAAGCCTATTTTTCCAATTCGGTGAGAAAGGTAAAATAGACTTTATGATCAATAATGGAGGGAGTGGCTTAATCTGGGCAAGGTACTTGATGCAAAAGCACTAACCAGTGCCATGGATACAAGGGCAAAACACTATCAGGAACTCCGTGAACAAATGATAGATTTAAAAAAGGCATTACAAGGTGTTGCCAACCTCGGTGACGACTTCACTGGAAAAGGTGCCGATAACATTAAAAGCTTCTACAAAGAACTCGCGGGAAATGTGGACATGTTTATTAGCTTCATTGATAAACAAAAAGCCTTTCATGAAGGTGTTTCTGGGACACTTGATGATACAAATTTTGGCGGCGACACCTTTGTAGAAGAACACTTTTTAGACAACGCTGTACATATGGGAATCAAGAATGCCAAAAGCATCGTGAAGGATCAAAAAAAGGCACTCAAAACGATTTTTCAAGATATTGATGACCTCATTTCTCTGGAGGTATTTGATAGTAAAACTTTTGACGAAAAGATTGCAGATGCGGAAGATGAACGGAAGAAAACGGTTAAAGATTTAATAGAACTTGATCAAAATCTAAAAGATGAATATGCTTTGTCAGAGACTGAGGAGAAGGCTACAATGGCATTGTACGCAGAAATGATCAATGCCACAAATGACGGAAAATCCATTTCGCCTATGAATTTTGACAAGAAAGCGTATCAAAATAGCGAAATCTACAAGGCAAAAAGCGATATTGAGAAGCAAACTTCTGAATATCTAAAAATCAAAAAAGATCAAGAAGAAGCCCGCAAGATTGCAAAGGAACAAGGAGCGCTCGCCAACCGTCCTTGGTATGAAAAAGCCCTTGATTACGGTGGGAATATCGTTAATGAGCTGACAGGCGTGAACGATGCAAAACGTGCCGCAACAGGTGTCGATCCGATCACAGGTGAAGAACTCACCGCAGGCCAACGAGTCGCCGCAGGCGGCATGGCAGCAGCAGGCTACATCCCGATTGTCGGCTGGGCAGGACGCATTTTTAAAGGCGGGAAAGCCGTCTATAAAACGACTCAAGCCACGTCCGCCGCAGTCAGAGCGGTCGACATTTACAAGACATCACAGAAGTCTTTCGATGCGTTGAAAACATCACAAAAAGGCTTATACGGTCTTACTGCGACCAACGGCTTCAGCGAAGCGATTACGGGCCGAGATATGTTTGGAAATAAGATCTCGAAAGAACAGCAGGAAGCGAGTATGAATGCGGCGCTGGGGATGCTTTTGCCATTTGGGGCGAAAGGATTTCATGGGAAGATGGGTGCTGTAGAGAGTGGGAAACGTATAGATTATTTAAGAAATAAATATGGAACAATCAGTTCTAAAGAATTAAATGAAAGAATCAATTTGCGCGGTGAAACGATGAAAGAGCTAAATAAATTAAAAGGTACTGGTATTAGTAAGAAGAAAATGGGACCTGCTTTTGCTGGAGTTTATGATAAACAAACTGGGAAATATTCTTATGCAATAAATGATTATGATGGAAAGTTACCAGATTTTCATCCCTTAATAAAAAACAAATATGATAAAATGCCAAAAGAGGTTATAGATTCATATGCATTTACAAAAGGTGCGGGGTCACATGCCGAAGTGATTGCATTGAATAAGGCCTTAAAGGAAAACCCAGGTGCTAGTTTAGATAATTTTATTTTGAATGTAGTTAGGACCGGTCAAAGTAGAGTGAAACCGGCTGGGATGATGTTTCCACGATGTCCACATTGTGCTTATCTTACGGATGGATCTAAAATTATCACGGAGGTTCCTAAAAATGTTAAATGATATATTACAAAAGGATTTTATTTTAGAAAATGGTACGGAGTTTGAAGAACATTTAGAGTATGGGGGTCCTTACGAACTAGCAATAGTGGAATATACCCCGGATGGTAACGAAAAACTATTTACGGGCTTAGCTTATGATAAATACGAAAATGGAAATATCGAAAGTTACTTCTATGTAGAGCAAGGTGTTAAGCAGGGAAAGTGTGTTGAATTTTACTCAAATGGAAATGTGAAAAAAATAGGTAATATGAATAAAAGTGCTGCAGATGGATATCAAGTCGAGTTTTTTGAGAATGGAAATAGAAAGTATGAATCTGAATATATTGCTGGTCGAGAAATGACTTATATAAAATACGATGAAAACGGAAATATTGTAGAGCAAAAAGCAGAACCTGATGAATCTGATTTAAAATACGTCGAAAAATTCAACGATTAATAAGGATAAAGTGATATATGGTTAATCTGGATAATGATAAAATAGATCATTTAATAGAAAAATTTAAAAATGAACAAAAAGCTCTCTTGCCTAAAGTTAAATTGGAAAATAATTTCCGATTAGAAAACATACGGTTTATCGCAGGGGTAGATGTTTCTTATTTTGAAACAAATGGAAAATCGAAAGGTGTTTGTTGCATAGTTGTATATGATTTGACAGAAAAACAAGTAATTGAAAAAGTGAATAGTTATGGAGAAATAAAGGTTCCTTATATATCCGGATTTCTTGCTTTTCGTGAATTGCCTTTAATAAAAGATGCAGCAAAAAAGCTGACGAAACAAGTAGATATCTATATGTTTGATGGAAATGGTTACTTACATGATAGACATATGGGTATTGCTACACAGGCATCATTTTTCTTAAAGAAGCCTACCATTGGTGTAGCAAAAAGCTATTTGAAAATCAAAGGAATAGATTTTACCCTACCCCAAAATAAAGAGAATGCATACACAGATATTATTATAGATGATGAAATTTATGGTCGAGTACTTCGAACCAGAATCAATGTTAAGCCCATTTTTATTTCATGTGGTAACTGGATTGATTTAGATACAACTACAAAAATTGTGATGAAACTTATTGATAAAAATAGTCGACTGCCGATCCCTGTAAGATATGCAGATATCGAGACACGCATTATTCGAAATGAGTTATTAACAAAAAAGGGTGAAATGTGAAGTGCTCATTTTTTAAGATTTAGAAAATGACACTATCGAAACCCAATCACCAGAAAAAAAGGGGAATCAACCAATGCTATGGATTTTCACACAAAACGAACAAAGTTTCGTTAATGTTCACGAAGTCACAGTAACCGGTAAAAAGATTGAAGGGTTTATCGCAGGCAGTGATTCTTGGGTCAAGACGCTCGGCAAGTATGACTCAAGCGATCGAGCGTCAGAGATCCTTCAAGACATTGTGAAAGTAATTGAAAAAAACCCAAATGGTACGATGACCTATCGAATGCCTCAGCAGTAAAAAAAGAAACCACCTTTCCATCGCGAAAAGGTGGTTTTGTTTATGAAGGTGTTTTGGTAAAGGCTAAAAATAACGGGATGCCTGTGCCGACAAGTGTAGTGGCGAATAGGAACATACCGCAAATGAATAGAAAATGACTGGCTGAAAAGACGAGTGCCAGAATGAGAAACACGATGCTGAGTCCTGCCATGCTATATGATGGGACAAAGCGGCGTTTGTATGTGGCTTTCTTTGTTAGGAATGAGAAGAAAATGCCAAATAATAAAGGGACAATCCATAAGTAAAATAAAATAATAAGAGACATACATCATACCTCGATTTTTCCTTCTATTTTATCAGATGCCAATCACAACGGATACTACAAAGCTTCACTTTGTAAAATAGTTCATGCAATCGACACAATTAAGTGGGCTGATTGATTGAATTCGTTTTTTGTTTCATATATTCAGGCTGTAAAAGTGCGTACACACAGTGATCGGCAAAGTGGTCGCCCAGCCATTCACATTGTCTTAATATGCCTTCAAGTGAAAAAGATAAACGCTCTGCGATGCGTCTGCTTTTTTGATTATCAACAGCGGCCCTTATTTCAATGCGATGCAGACCGCACTCTTCAAATAAATAGTGAATGACCGCTTTGCATGCTTTTGTCATGATGCCTTTTCCTTGATAGCCTTCCCCGAGCCAATAGCCAATGGAAACCGTCCGATTAATCCAATGAATTTGGTGGGTGCCAATGATACCAACGAGTTCTCCATGTGACCAGATTCCAGCCTGAAAACCATTGTTTTGCAAAGCTTGTTGCATGGCACCTTGAATAAACGCCATGCTGTCTTCTTCTGTCTGCGTCGAATCGACCCATAGCATCCATTCACGTAAGTGCTCTCTTGAGCGTTGGATGAGCAGATACAGACTTCTCGCGTCTCTTGGTTCAAGCAGCCGCATGGATAGATCTTGATCCTGATAAAAAAACATGTGATCACATCCTCTCAAGGGAAATTCTACCACAACCCGATATAAAAGACAGTATGATCACTGTCTTTTACATAAACGTATCCACAATTAAAAACAGATTCAGTGCGACAACAAGAGCTGCTATCACCCAAGATATTCCGGTCACCCAGCGAGCATTCGTCAAATCGCCCATAATTCGTTTTTTACTTGTAAACAAAATGAGCGGAATTAAAGCAAACGCAATTCCAAATGATAAGACCACTTGACTCATCACAAGCGCAGATGTCGGATTGACCCCAGATGCAATGATCGCAATAGGTGGAATGATGGTAATCAGCCGGCGGACATACAGCGGAATTCGGTACTGAATAAAACCTTGCATAATAATATCGCCTGACAGTGTACCGACAGAAGAACTGGAAAGTCCGGCTACAAGCAGACCTACACCAAATAAGATCGCTGATACAGGACCTGAGAGAGTTCCAAAATGCTGAAATGCTACATCTAAATCCTCAACAAAAAGACCATTTTTAAAAAATAAAGCAGCTGCTACAATCAACATGCTGGCATTGATGGCGCCAGCAACTACCATCGCAATGAGGATGTCTAAAAACTCAAAACGAAAAATCAGCTTTTTCTCTTTTTCCGTTCTGCCGACGACTCTTCTTTGCGTTAAGGCTGAATGGAGATAGATCGCATGCGGCATCACCGTAGCGCCTAAAATACCAGCGGCAAGCAGTACGCTGTCTGTCCCTTCAAACCTTGGAATGAACAGTCCACCGGCGACACTTGCAAGATCAGGTTTAGCCACAAAGGTTTGTACAGCGAAAGCAATCACGACAACAAACAGCATGCCGGTAATTCCTGCTTCTAACGCTCGATAACCTCGTCTTTGGAGCTCTAAAATGGCAAAAGAACCGATCGCTGCAATAATCGATGCTTCAAGCAGCGGGATACGAAAGAGTAAGTATAAACCAAGGGCAGCCCCGATAAATTCGGCTAAATCTGTGGCGATAATGACGAGTTCACCCTGAATCCATAAACCGATCGAGACTGGTTTTGGAAACTCTTCTCGAGCAATTTCAGGTAAATTTTTCCCTGTTGCGATTCCAAGCTTTGCAGACAAAGACTGGATGAGTAAGGCCATGAGATTGGATATGAGAATGACCCATAACAGAAGGTAGCCATATTTCGAGCCAGCTGCAATGTTGGTCGCAAAGTTTCCTGGATCAATATAGGCAATGGCGGCGATAAAAGCAGGCCCGAGAAAAGGAAGGAGCCTTCTAAATCCCTTCACCTTTCCTTCAAGTGCACGCTCCGCTGCCACTGACATGTGGGCTTGTGCCTCGATGTATTTGTTTGTCATATGTCATCACCTAGATTCTACAAAGTTTTGCTTTGGCACAAAAAGTTTCCTCGATGCAATTTTTAATCATCATATGCCCATCTTCATGAAAAGTCAACTATCTGAACTAATAGGTTTGTTTATCATATGTAAGTGAAAAAAATAGATACCTTGTCAATCAACACATAAAAAACACCGCCTCTTATCTTAGGCGGTGCATCCTCTGCTTCCTCTTCTTTTGTATCGTTTTTTAAGAAACCCTTGATCCAACGCTGCGGAAGATCAAGCTTAAAATAATGACGAAAATGGCTGCTCCTAAGATCGCTGGAATGATCGCAAATCCTGCCAGACTAGGACCCCACGTTCCAAGTAATCCATGACCAATCCAAGCACCTGCAAGCCCAGCAATCATTGAACCGATCCAGCCTCCTGGTACACTGCCTCCAGCGAGTGCACTCCCAATGAGACCTATGACAATCGCCACAACTAATGAAATCAGAAATCCTAACATGTTGATCACTCCTCTTTTGTTTGTTTACTAAGCAATAACCGTTTTAAAAGAGATTAAAACCTTTCGGAACCGCTTCAATGTTCGATACGTATGATGGACAAGGATTGTGTATAATAACAGACATATACTTGAACGGCATCTAAGGAGGCAAATGGCATGGAGGAAAGAGAGTGGCTAAAAGCACAATTAAAAGAGATTGAAAAATGGGAGAAAGACCAGCAAAAGGTATGGTTTTGGGAGAAACTCAGCCGGCTTCCATTTCAAATGCTGGACAAGCTGACCCCTGCCTTTATTCAAAAGAAAATCGGTGTGTTATTAGATGAGATGGGGCACTACATTCAATCAGGCGGTGTCTATTTGACGTCAGAGAAAGGCATTATTCATCAATTTCAAAAGAAATGTGCCGATGAATCGATTCAGCGTATTGAAGATATTGAGGCGGCTCCGATCGAGGTCATGGATGCCATTAGTGACCAGATGGGGAAAAACCGAACAAACCTCGCCACTGTACAAGGTGCGACAACAGGTGTCGGAGGTATGTTTACATTAGCGGCAGATATTCCGGCTGTCCTCGGTCTCTCTTTAAAAACATTACAGGATATCGCCGTCACCTATGGCTATGATCCGAAAAATAAAGAAGAACGAGTCTTTATCATTAAATGTTTACAGTTGAATTCTGCTGACGTTGTTGGGAAAAAATCAATATTAAAAGAGCTGAAGAGCTATCATGCATCAGAAGGGAAGCACGAAAACATGATCTCTCAAATTCAAGGATGGCGTGAGGTCGTATATAACTACCGTGATTCGTTTGGCTGGAAGAAGCTGTTTCAACTTGTCCCAATTGCGGGGATTTTGTTTGGTGCAGCGTCCAACCGCTCACAGTTAAAAGGAATTGCCGAAACAGGCATTATGCAATATCGAAAGCGCAGAATATTAACAAGATTAGAGGAGCTCGCTCAGCAAGAACAGCGTGACTCCGGCGCATAAAAAAATCCCTCTCTAAAGGGATTTTTTATTTGGTCTCAGCATCTTCTTCAAACGCTTGAATCAGAGAATATTCATAGCGTGCCCGGAGCTCGCGGATTTGTTTAATCAAGGTGGAACCGATGATCCTTTCTGCTTCATCATACAAAGGATCGAGCGCCTTCATCCATTTTTGCCGCTCTGCTGGTGTTAATTCGTGTATGGCAATTGGAGATTCGCGTTTAATATCCTCCAGCTGATCCTTGTTCATTTGTTCGGCATGTTTTTCGTTCCATGCCGTTGTTTCTTCCATCGCTTCGAGTAAAATTCGCTTCGTCTCAGGTGTTTGACGATCAAAAAAGGATTGATCTGTTAAGACGACATACCCTAAATACCCGTGATTACTGATCGTCATATAGTCTTGTATATGATAGAATTTTTTTGAATAAATATTTGAAATTGTATTTTCTTCACCGTCTACTTTTTTTGTTTCTAGCAGCTGAAAAGTTGAATTAAACGATTCCTGATAGGGTTTTGCGCCAAGAAGCTTGAATTGCTTTTCAATCATGTCACTTTGCATAATACGGAGAGATTGTTTTTTTAAATCACTAGGCTGCTTGATTGGGCCTTTATTCGAAGTGATTTGCTTAAAGCCATTTGTCCAGTAGGCCATTCCCTTTAGTCCGTCTTTTTGCAGTGTGCCGAACAGTCTCTGTCCAATCGCACCATGTAACCCTTCTTGGACAGCATCGTAGTTAGAAAAGGCAAAGGGCAGATCAAGTGCCAGCCATTCAGGGGACAGCATGCCGAGCTTTGACGTAGACGGAGCAATAAATTGAACTTGATTCTCTTTTAGTGCATTAATTTCTTCAATATCAGAATAAAGACTCCCGTTTGAAAAGATTTGAATGCTGATCCTGCCGTCGGATTTTTTATGAACAAGCTCAGCAAATTTCTTTGCAGCCAGCCCTTTTGGGGTATTATCTGCGACAACATGGCTGAATTTGAACACAAGCTGATCCTTCAGCCCAGTCTGTTCATCGTCGAAGATCGTCGCTGATTTAGGCATCATATGATAAAAACCAAAGTATAAAGCGGTTACAAAACCGATGATGAGCAATAGCGTATAGGCGAGTAAATTCTTCATGCGTTAGATCCCCCTTATGTCAAGGATACTTGACAGAGGAAGAATTCGTAAAGATACAGGTGAAAAAATGATGAGAAATCGACTGAAATTACAACAATTATCTATTAGATGGAAGCTCACCATCCTCACATATTTCGTTGTCATTTTTGCCCTTTTAATCGGAGGAATTGTTCTAGTCGGGGGAATTCAGCAAACAGAGGAACGAGAACTTCGAAAAAGGCTCATGAACACGGCAAGAACAGTAGCTGAGATGAATGAGGTAAAGCAGGCATTGGATGATCAGACAAAGGAGCGTGCGCAGTTACAGCATGCCATTGAAGAGATTCGGATTATCCAAGATGCTGACTACATTGTTGTCATGGATATGGATCACGTGCGATTGACACATCCAGTGAAAACAAGGATTGGCCAGCGCTCTGAGGGGACAGATGAAGAACCTGCCTTTGCAGAGCATATCTATTTCTCAGAAGCACAGGGAGAGCTTGGCACAGCCATTAGAGCCTTTTATCCAGTAAAGGATGAAAAATTTAACCAAACAGGGGTTGTACTAGTCGGAAGAACATTGCCGAGTATGGCAGATATATTAGGAGAAATGAAGCAGGATATCCTCATGATCCTTTTGCTGACGCTCAGCTTCGGGCTTGTCGGTTCATTTTTGCTCGCCCGTCATATTAAACAGCAAATGTTTAAGCTGGAGCCGCATGAGATTGTCAGAATGCTAGAGGAGCGCACCGCTACCTTTCATTCCATTAATGAAGGGGTCATTGCCATTGATAACCAGCACATGATCACCATTTTTAATGAAAAAGCAAAGCAAATTTTCAGCGTGACAGGTGATGTAGTGGGCCGAAATATTTGGGATGTGCTGTCAGATACAAGGCTTCCAGAAATCATTGACCGCGCAGAACCCGTCTACAATGAAGAAATTCATATGAGCGGAAAGCGGATCATGAGCAGCCGAATTCCGATTGTGATGAAAAAGAAAATCATCGGAGCGGTTGCGATTTTTCAGGACCGGACAGAGGCGGCCAAATTGGCGGAGGAATTAACCGGGGTGAAGAACTTCGTTGATGGCCTACGGGTGCAAAATCATGAACATATGAATAAGCTTCATACAATTGCGGGTTTAATTCAGCTAGGGAAAGCCGATCAAGCACTCGATTTAGCGTTTCAAACGACCGAAGAACAGGAGCATGTGACGGACTTTCTCCACCGTGTGATACAGCATGACGCAGTGGCTGGTTTATTGATGAGCAAGATAAGAAGGGGCAAGGAGCTTGGAATCAAGGTTGAAGTAGATGAAAATAGCAGTCTGCGCGATTTCCCAGAGCGGCTGGATCAGCATGATATGACGAAGCTACTTGGCAACCTGATCGAGAACGCCTTTGCCGCGTATGATACTGTAGAAAGAGACACAAAACTTATTTCTATTAGTATTGATCAAACAGAGGATGTCCTTGCGATCTTAATTGAAGATTATGGATCTGGAATAGAAGAGGACATGATTCCTCATATTTTCGACAAAGGCTTTACTCACGGTAAAGAAGGCGGAACAGGCTACGGACTGTATATTGTAAAAACGATTATCGACAAAGGGATGGGAAATGTAGAAGTCACATCAAGCATCGGCATTGGTACCACCTTCTCAATCGAATTCCCAATGACAATAGAGGAGAGAGACAGATGACTCAGATTAAGGGAAGATGACCCGATGGTGCAAGAAGTCAATAGAGAGTTCATTAAGAGCGTCCCTGGCTTTCAAGTTGCGGCTGTAGCAGGAAATGGCGAGCAGGGCATCCAGCTGATCAAAGACATTCGTCCAGATCTTGTGGTGCTCGATGTGTATATGCCTAAAAAAGATGGCGTCAAAACACTGCAAGACATCAGAAAGCAAAAGATGCAGGTGGATGTGATTGTTATTTCGGCAGCAAAGGACAAAGAGACGATCGGCACCATGCTTCAAAATGGTGCCCGAGATTATATCATTAAGCCATTTAAGTTTGAACGGATGAAAGAATCTCTTGAAAGCTATAAAGCGTTCAAATCAAAAATTCGTACCGCAGCAGAATTTTCTCAAGAGATGCTCGATGATATCATACGAAAGCCTGCAGTTAAGCAGGAAGAGACATGGCTTCCTAAGGGGCTGAATGTGCATACGATGAATGAAATTAAAGCCTATATGCGTCTGCAAGAAGGAGCGCAGTCTGCAGAGGAAGTCGCCAATGCACTTGGGATTGCACGTGTCACGGCACGCCGTTATTTAGACTTCCTTGTAAAAGAAGGCGAGCTGAAATTAGATATGCAATATGGCGGGGTCGGACGCCCTGTGAATAAATATATCGTACATTCTGACTAAGAGACCAAAAAGACCAAAATGTACGATATGTCCATAAGCTTCACAGCCTTTGATGAAATCGCTATCATTTACCTACAGATAACAGTTAAGCGTTTACATCAAAGGGTGAGGGAGTTGATTTTTTATGAAGAGGCTATTGAAGAACCTGACATTTCAGGTCATTGCAGCTGTCATTATCGGGATCATTGTTGGGATGGTTTGGCCAAACGTCGGGAAAGAAATGAAGCCGCTTGGTGACACATTTATTAATGCAGTGAAAATGGTCATTGCACCCATTATTTTCTTAACCATCGTACTTGGGATTGCCAAGATGGGGGATATGAAAAAGGTTGGAAAAGTTGGGGGAAAAGCTTTTATCTATTTTGAAGTTGTGACGACGCTTGCGCTTGTCATCGGACTGTTCGTGGTCAATATCATGAAGCCGGGAGCAGGTCTTGACTATAGTAAGCTTGAAAAAGGGGATGTCTCGCAATATACCCAAAATGGGGGACAGGGTATCGACTGGATGGAGTTTGTCACACACATTGTGCCATCTAACATGGTAGATGCCTTTGCAAAGGGAGATATTTTACAGGTCTTATTCTTCTCTATTTTATTCGGTGTTGCGCTCGCTGCACTTGGCGAGAAGGGGAAAGGCATCATCGAATGGCTTGATAAACTGTCGCTTGTCTTCTTTAAAATCATTGGTTACATCATGCGTGCCGCGCCATTAGGGGCATTTGGAGCAATGGCTTATACAATCGGACACTTCGGTTTAGCTTCAATTAAACCACTGGCTAGTCTGATGCTTTCCGTTTATATGACGATGTTCCTGTTTATTTTCGTCGTGCTGAACATCATTTGTAAAATGTATGGCTTCAGCCTGTTCGGTTACCTCCGTTTTATCAAAGATGAAATTTTAATTGTTCTTGGCACAAGTTCTTCAGAATCTGTCTTGCCAAGAATGATGGATAAAATGGAACGCTACGGGTGCTCTAAGTCGGTCGTTGGACTTGTCATTCCGACAGGCTATTCTTTTAACTTAGATGGAACCTCAATCTACTTGTCCATGGCCGTGGTCTTCTTAGCGCAAGTGTTTGGGGTGGATCTATCCATCGGACAGCAGATCACGATTATCCTTGTTCTGATGCTCACATCAAAGGGAGCAGCTGGAGTCACAGGAAGCGGATTTATCGTGCTAGCTTCTACACTTGCTGCACTTCAGGTTATCCCGCTAGAAGGTCTTGCACTGCTATTAGGGGTCGACCGTTTCATGAGTGAAGGAAGAGCGATTACGAACCTGATTGGAAATGGAATTGCTACAATTGTTGTAGCGAAAAGTGAAGGGGAATTTGACGAAGCGAAGAGTAAAACAGCGCTACAGGAAATGCGAAATATCAAGCAGGCTGTTTAGTATAAAAACAACCAAAAACCGAAACCTTATGTCTACATGGGGTTCGGTTTTTTCTTGTGTAAAAAAAGAAAAAACATAAAAGCTTGATTAATTTAGGACGAATCGTAAGACCTCATTGACCTTTTGTTATATAATTTACAGAAAGATCCGATATAATGAATATGAGATCCAACGAAAAATAGACTTTAGTCCTGGCAGGTGTGTAACGTATGGCGGCATTTTTTAAATTGTTCGAAAAACCTGGTGTCAAGAGGTTTTCAGTATTTGTAGTATTAGCCACAGCATTATATCTATTAAGAGGAATGATGAATTTAATCCTCCTGACCTTCATTTTCACCTTTTTAATGAACCGGTTAGAAGAGGTCATAAGAGGCTTTTTAAATCGCTTCCTGAAAATAGGACAGAAATCAGTCATCACCATTTTGTACATCCTTCTAGCTGGTGGATTGACGTTTGGCGGCTTTGTGTTTGTGCCCATCATTGCTAAACAGGTGGAACAGTTATTTCATTTAGGGAAAAAGATTGCAGATCATCCACAAGATTTACCCTTCTTTGACGTCGTCACCAATGTGTTCGGAGATTTCAAAATATCTTCTTTCTTCGAGAAAGGGTTTAATTTCCTCTATACATACTTAACAGATTTCAGCACGTTCAGTATCCAGGTCATTATGTCCTTAATATTAAGCATGTTCTTCCTGTTCGAAAAGGAACGCCTCATTCAATTCATGAATAAGTTCAAAACGAGTAAAATCTCCGTGTTCTATCATGAAATTGCCTTCTTTGGACGTAAGTTTTCCAGAACATTTGGTAAGGTACTTGAAGCACAGTTCATCATTGCAACAGTTAACTGTGTCTTAACGACAATTGCGCTTGGCATTATGGGCTTCCCGCAATTATTTGGATTAGCGGTCATGGTCTTCTTGTTAGGTTTAATTCCGGTAGCGGGTGTGGTCATCTCCCTCGTTCCACTCAGCATCATTGCGTATACACTTGGAGGCGGAATGTACGTCCTATATATTGTGCTGGTGATCGTGATCATCCATGCCATTGAAGCCTACTTCTTAAATCCAAAGCTCATGTCAGCTAAAACAGAGCTCCCTATTTTCTTCACGTTTATTGTCCTGATCTTTTCTGAACACTATATTGGCATTTGGGGACTGATTATCGGCATCCCAATCTTTGTGTTTATCTTAGATATCTTGGAGGTCACGAATAAGGAAGAAAGTAATTAAAAAGTTCATATGAACCTGTTTACAATTTTCTAAAAATAAGGTATAAATAGTATGAAAATATCATATTACCACACGCTTAATCCTTCTAAAGGAATGGGGGACCCAAGTTTTTGGGGTGAATTTTTCTTATTTAAGAAAAAAGGACATCTCTTCGTCCTAACCCGTCAGCTAACCTCATCAGCGTGAAGAGAGTAGACAGTGGTACACGTATGGACACGCAGGCCCACGAGAAGACTCTCTCGTGGGCCTTTTTGACGAGGAAGGGGAGATTTTAATGAAGCTTGCGACGAAAATTATTATTGCTTTAATTGTAGGTGCAATCACAGGACTACTACTCAACATTTTTGCTCCAAATGTTTTCAAAGTGTTAGACCCTTATTTATTTACACCTCTAGGTCAAATCTTCTTAAACCTGATTAAAATGTTAGTTGTACCGATTGTCTTCTTTTCGATCACACTTGGTGTAGCAGGCCTTGGCGATCCGAAAAAACTTGGCAGAATCGGCGTAAAAACCATTACTTACTTTCTACTCACTACGACTTTTGCCATCATTATTGGCATTTCATTGGCCTTACTTATTAAGCCAGGCGCATTTGGCAATTTTGATACGAAAGCGGCAGAATATTCCGCTGAGGAAGCCCCATCAATGGCAGACACACTACTCAATATTATTCCAACCAATCCAGTCCAATCTCTAGTTGAAGGAAATATGCTTCAAATTATCGTCTTCTGTGTATTTTTAGGTCTTGGCATTGCCTTGCTCGGTAAAAAAACAGAAGGTTTGCTGAAGCTGTTTGAACAAGGAAATGAATTAATGATGTATCTTGTCGGTGTTGTGATGAAATTCGCACCGTACGGGACATTCGGTTTGATCGCAACGGCAATTGGCAGTCAGGGGCTCGATGCCATGAAAGCGATGGGACTTTACTTCTCAGTCGTCTTAATTGCGCTGATCTTGCATTTCTTCCTGACCTATGGGTCAACCGTTGCCCTATTAGCTAAACGAAATCCAATGGCATTCTTCAAAGGATTTTCTCCAGCGATGGTTGTGGCATTTAGTACATCAAGCAGTAACGCAGTACTGCCAGTATCAATGGAAACAGCTCAAAAGCGTTTGAAGGTGCCAGAACCTATTTCAAGCTTTGTGCAGCCGCTAGGTGCGACCATTAATATGGATGGTACAGCGATCATGCAAGGGGTTGCGACTATTTTTATCGCACAAGTGTATGGAGTTGAATTAACCCTTGTTCAAATGCTGACAGTTGTCTTAACGGCAGTACTAGCAAGTATTGGCACAGCAGGTGTCCCAGGGGTAGGGCTCATCATGCTAGCCATGGTTTTAAATTCCGTGAATCTTCCTGTTGAGGGCATTGCGCTGATCCTTGGCATAGACCGCTTATTAGACATGGCAAGAACCGTGGTCAATATTACAGGTGACGCAGCATGTGCGGTGATTGTATCTGAAACCGAGAAGAAACATGAGAAGGAAGCACCAACACCTAATTTATCACTGTAACAACAAAAAGGGCTGACTGGATCAGCCCTTTTTTTCGTGGAACGGCTTGTCTAGCGTGATATACTTTTTACAGGATGAGCGGCCGTAACTGCCGCCATAGGTTTTACATCAGAAGGAGGAACCACTTTGCAGTCTGCTGTTTTACACATAGAGAACGTCGATAAACAAATTGGCCGGCATCAAATTTTACAACATATTTCGATGGACATTAGGCAAGGGGAAATTGTCGGTTTACTTGGACCAAATGGGTCTGGAAAAACGACCTTGATTCGATTGATTGTTGGCTTGATGAAAAAAAACAACGGCCGGATCATCATTAATGGATATTCTCAAGATGATGATCATCTAAAAGCGATGTCATCTGTTGGGGCGATCATAGAAAATCCGGAATTTTATTCATATTTAACAGGTTTTGAAAACCTTGAGCTGTATGCGTCTATGCATGATGGAGTTTCAGAAGAGCGCATTTTTGAAGTGGTAAAAAGAGTTCGTCTGGAGCACGCCATTCACCAGAAGGTCAAAACGTATTCACTAGGGATGAAACAAAGGCTCGGGATTGCACAAGCCATTTTGCATAAGCCCAATCTGCTCATTTTAGATGAACCAACAAATGGGCTTGATCCCGCAGGAATGAAGGAGTTTCGAGAGCACTTGCAAATGCTTGTACAAGAAGAAGGTGTCTCTGTGTTATTTGCTACACATCTTTTGCATGAAGTAGAAGAGCTTTGTGACCGCATGATCATCATCCAAAAAGGACAGATCAAAGCCAATACAAACCTTCGCGACATGGAAGGGAAAGAGCAGGTGCTGATGAATATTCAGCCAGTAGAAAAGGCAGTTTCATGGCTAGATACGCAAGGATATACATATGAACAAAAGGATCAGCATGTACTGGTTCAACTGAATAAAGACCGTGTGCCGGAGCTGAATAAACAGCTTGTCTTAGCAGAATTTGATGTACTTGAAATGACGCCTCAAAAACAATCAATTGAAGAGGCCTTTATGAAATGGACGGAAGGCGGGACGGCAGATGCTTCAACTCATCAAGAATGAACATAAAAAAATCACGAGACAAAAGATCACATTCATTGCACTTGGACTGATTGTTGTCTTTCAATTGACGATGGCTCTAGCATTGAAACGAGTCATTTCCGGGCTTGGCGGGCAAGATACAGTCGCTAACTATTTTGCTTATTCCACGAATGTTGTGTTTATTTTACAAGTGTTCGCTGTCGTGATTGGCGCCACATTGATCTCAACAGAGTTTCAAAAAAGAACCATCAAGTTCTTGTTGATTCGGCCGAAGACAAGGCTTCATATTTTCTTGTCAAAATACATCACTCTTGTGCTGATGGTCCTTTACCTGTTTGTTTTTTATTATGTGTTCGCTTTTCTTTTTGGCCTTATTTTCTTTGGTACTGATTTTGATGAAAGCACTGGGCGGTTATTTCTGCACACATTTGCTGTGATTGGATCACAGTGGGTGGAAGTGGTCATGATGGCAAGCTTTGCTTTTCTGTGCTCAAGTTTGTTTAGAAACAGTCTGATTGCACTTGTGACTTCATTTTTCGTCTTATACGCGGCGAAATCATTAGTGTCGATCATGTCTCTGTTAGAAAATCAGTGGGGGAAGATTCTACTTTTCGCTAATACGGACTTTACACAATACAGTTTTCAAGGTCCGCCGCTCTTTCAGGGCATGAGCCCTCTGTTTTCACTATTCATTGTAGGGGCGCATTTCGTTTTCTTTGTTGGTGCTGCTTGGCTCCTTTTTTGGAAGCGTGATGTAAATGTGTAAAAATTGTGTCAAATAACAAGAAAAATTCGTGACATCTTTGTGAAAACGAGTCTGTATTTCACGATAACCGGCTGGTTTTGTCTTATAATAAGACAGAGTCATGGAGGTGGCACTATCGTGAAAAATTTTATTACGGCTTTACCTATTTTGCTGCTGTTGTCGTTTTCGTTTGTGTCTTTTGCCTTCCAGTTTGATCATCTTGTTTATTTCAGACTAGCGCTAGGGATCTTTTCATTAGCGGGTCTTTTCTTTCTGTATACACTTAAAAGAAACATGAAATGGTTCATGGTCTATTTATATGCGAGCTGGATCGTTCTTGCTGCCGTTACGACATTTGAAGAACCCGTGTTTTCACAATTCTTCTTCGGTGGTTTAACGATGACAATGGGTTATCTAACATATATGCTCATCTATTTAGGAATGAAGCAAGACCGTGTAGCGAAATCACATTAAAACAAAAGCCGATAAAATCGAAGAATAGATTTTATCGGCTTTTTCTTTTCTTCAGGCAAATAAAAAAGCAGCCATCTGTTTGACTGCTCTTCTTGTGTTTATGATTCACGTCCAGCAGCGGCAAGCTGCTTCTGGTGCTTTTTGTCGATGGTTGCGTATATACTTTCCATCATTTTAGGGTCTCGCATGATCGCTTCCTTGTTTTCTTCAATCAATTGCTGATACGTTTTGATTTTCTTCTTAGACATGTAACTCAACGCTCCTTTGGTAGAATGGACTCTATAAGATTTCACACAGATGAAATTGATAATCATTTTCAATTAGCATCTCCATTATACAAAGCAGAATGTCATAAGTAAAGATTCAATTCAGAAAATTCACGTAACCGACATATTCCCATCCATATCGACGATGAATTCTTTCCCAGGAAATAATCCGCTGTCAAACCTTGTCATGAAATCAGATCAAACATTCCTGTCGATGTTGAAACATTTTAGCCGCACATCTCGTCTTATGAAGAGATTTAATTTAAAAGGATATAAAAAAAGACACCAGCATGAGTTGGCTGATGTCTCCATTCAAATGAGTTATGAAACGTGTTCTTGAAGAAACTCTGTTACTTCTTCAGGTGATTTAGCGTTGGCACTGTGTAAATGACCTGTTTTTTCGCCATTTTTGAAAATTAACAGGCTAGGAATTCCCATGACCTGATACGTTTCCGCTAACTCAGGAAAGTCGTCTTTGTTTATTTCAAACCATTCATTCTGAGCATAAGCCTCTAAGATGTCTGGAATGAACATGTCCATTCTAGTGCAATCAGGGCACCATGTCGCAAAGAATTTAACGATGACCTCTTTGTCTGATTGAATGATTTCGTTGAATTGTTCAGTGCTTGTAATTTTTTTCAATTTGTCACAACTCCTTTTCAATGTCATTTTAATATAAAATAAAGGCGAATGACATACAAATGCTCGGGGGGCGCTTACAACCTTTACAAATCATTTCAATTCCGTAACAACAAAAATTAATTAGAGCATTTTTGCTTGAAAGTGATAAGATAGTAAAGATGAATTTTAGTGGGGGGAGTATCCATTGAAAATAAGTTTAGGATTGGTTTACGGCGGAAAGTCAGCCGAACATAATGTATCACTGCAAACAGCCCTTGCAGTTACAAAAGCACTTAACACTGAGAAGTTCGATATACATCCAATTTATATTACAGAAGAGGGCGAATGGCTAAGAGGAGAAAAACTCACTGAACCAGTATCAAACGTCAAAATGCTTCAATTTGAACAAAATGCAAAGACGTTTTTACCAACTTCTTTAAATGAAAGCATGTTTCCACAACCTGCATCTGCTGATGAAAAGATTGATGTTGTCTTTCCATTGCTACATGGGCCAAATGGTGAAGATGGGACCATGCAAGGGTTACTTGAACTATTGAATATCCCGTATGTCGGTAACGGCGTTCTCGCGTCTGCTGCGGGTATGGATAAAGTCATGATGAAAGATGTGTTTGCTCAAGCTGGGCTTGCGCAGGCAAAGCATCTTTCCTTCAATAAAAAGGATTATGAGAAAGCCATATTAGACAGTCTAGAACAGGTAGAAGCAGTTCTCGGTTATCCTTGTTTTGTGAAACCTGCCAACATGGGGTCAAGTGTCGGAATTAGTAAATGCCGCAGCAAAGAAGAGCTGCAAACAGCATTTGATTTGGCTTTCCAATATGATCGTCGTGTTGTTGTGGAAGAAGGCGTTGTAGGACGAGAAATTGAAATTGGTGTATTAGGAAATGACGAGCCGAAATGCTCAGTCGTTGGTGAAATTGCACCTAAAACAGATTTTTATGACTACAAAGCAAAATATGAAGATGGCGATACAGATTTGATCATTCCTGCGAGTGTGTCAGAGGAAGAGTACAAGACGATTCACGATATGGCGATTAAGGCATTTAAAGCCATTGATGGATCTGGCCTCGTACGTGCAGATTTCTTCCTAACAGAAGAAGGCGAAGTGCTGATCAATGAAGTGAATACAATGCCAGGGTTCACACCTTTTAGTATGTTCCCGCTGCTTTGGAAACATACTGGTGTAGAGTATCCTGAGCTGATTGAGAAGCTGGTGTCACTTGCAATTGAACGCCATCAAGAAAAACAAACCATTAAAACCACTTTTTAATGTAAGAAGCAAGCAGACACTATCCTACAGGTAGTGTCTCTTTTCCTTCAAACGTGAAATGAGAAAGAGAGGCGAAAAAACATGATCAAACGTACAGTGAAACAAGTCGCTCAAATGGCTGGTGGCACATTATCGAATGAAGCTTTTGGCGAAGAACAGATACACGGAGTGACAACAGATACGCGAAAAGTATCAAAAGGCGCACTATTTATCCCGCTTATTGGGGAACATTTTAACGGTCACACTTTTGCTTTAAAAGCAGTGGAGCTTGGAGCGGCAGCTGTTCTTTGGAATCAAACAGAAGCGAATCCACCGTTCGGTGTACCTGTCATACTTGTAGAGGATACTTTGACAGCACTCCAACAGCTTGCAAAATCATACTTAAAAGAGGAAAATCCTCGAGTTGTCGGTATTACTGGAAGTAATGGCAAAACAACGACGAAAGATATGATCCATTCAGTCTTACAAACGACATACAGAGTCCACAAAACGGATGGCAACTTTAATAATCACATTGGACTTCCGCTGACCATCCTTGCGATGCCAGAAGGAACCGAGATTGCTGTATTAGAGATGGGCATGAGTGCAAAAGGAGAAATCGAATTTTTATCTAATCTCGCTGAACCTGATGCAGCTGTCATCACCAATATTGGAGAATCTCATATGCAGGATCTAGGATCAAGAGAAGCCATTGCAGATGCAAAATGTGAGATCACAAAAGGGTTAAAAGAGGATGGGACTTTTTATTATTTAGGAGACGAGCCTTTACTCCGCCAAAGAGCAAATGCCCTGGCACGCAGCGTAAAAACGTTTGGAGAATCAGAGGACTGTGATATCAAGGTGATTCACATTCACCAACTCGCTGAAGGCACTGAATTTCAAGTGGAGGGATATGCTCAAGGGTTTCTCATTCCTGTATTAGGGAAACACAATGTAAAGAATGCTCTTGCAGCTATTGCAATCGGCCAGCATTTCGGTCTGAATGAAAGACAAATTGCCCAAGGGCTGATGCAAACGAAATTGACAGGCATGCGTTTAGAACTGTTTAAAACAGATAAGGGCATCACGGTTATCAACGATGCGTATAATGCGAGTCCTACGTCGATGAAAGCAGCGATTGATCTTGTAGGAGATATGGACGGCTTTGCTAACCGCATACTCGTTCTCGGAGATATGCTGGAGATGGGCAGTGAAGAAGAGAACTATCATTTTGAAGTAGGGGAGTACATCAAGCCTGAGTTTATTGATCATGTTTTAACGTTTGGCCGTCTTGGCGCATTCATTGCTGAAGGAGCGAAGAAAGCATTTGGAGACGACCGCGTGTCTTCTTATATGGACAAAGAAGAACTGAAGAAAAAACTTGCGGATGTGGCAGGACCTGACGATGTCGTTCTGGTCAAAGCTTCCCGTGGCATGAGATTGGAAGACGTTATTACTGCACTATAAATCAGATCGGCAAAGAAGGTGACAGGGTGATTGGCTGTCTATGTATACACGGTTTTACTGGTGCCCCGTATGAAGTAGAGCCGCTTGCGGAATATTTAAAGCAGACGACAGATTGGACGGTACAATCTGTCACGCTTCCGGGGCATGGGGAGGAACTTCAGCTCAAAGGCATTCTCTATCAGGAGTGGATTGCCACCGCTGAATTAGAACTCTTATCCCTTTACCGAACATGTGACACCATTTATTTGATCGGCTTTTCTATGGGCGGGATGATTGCCTCATATTTAGCAGCGAAGTATCCAGTGGCCCGTCTTGTTCTGTTAAGTGCTGCTGCTAAATATGTAAACCCAAAACAAATGATTCAAGACACAAGGCAGATGGTGAAGGAATCCTTGTCTGGTTTGATTGATACGAACCCATTGTATGATCGATATCGTCATAAGCTGACGAGTACACCGCTATCAGCTGCTGTAGAATTTATGAAATTGGTGAAGCAAACGAAAGGTTCTCTTGAAAAGCTTCATCTACCTGTCTTGATCGTTCAAGGTGAAAGTGATGGGATCGTCCCCGCTTCTAGTGCGGAATTCATTTATCATAAAATCCCGTCCCGTCAGAAAGAAATGTTCTATTTACCTGATTGTAAACATCACGTTTGTCATGAGCCTTGTGCACAGCAATTGTTTGAGAAAGTCGAACAATTTCTAAAAAAACAATTTAATCTATAGAAAAGCTAAAATGTGGCTAAACTAATATAAATTGAATCCCACTTGTTAAAATTTGCATCATTTTTGTCGAATGAGTGACAGGCCTATGTTACAATAGGTAAGAAAAGGTGGTCGATTCGGTTGTTTCAATATGACGGAAAAACCTTTATCCCGCAGTCTAATTCGAGCAATGGGGAAGTATCGGAAGGAACCATATTTCAATATCGTCAGGACGGGAATATTTTAACGGGCACATATCAAGGCGGCAGTATTCAATCTGGCGTGCTTGTAGGAACTGTGAATATAGACGGAGCACTTCATTTTAGATATCATCATGTAAGTAAGGATGGCAGCATGAGAAGCGGTTCATGTCATTCCACTCCTAAGCAGCTGGATAACGGAAAAATTCAACTGTTTGAAAAGTGGAAATGGATGGACGGAGATCAAAGTGAAGGTGAATCGGTCATTGTCGAGCAGTAGATATATCCATTTCTGTCTTGTTGAAAAACAAATAGTGTAATGGTAAGATATAATGTAGGGTAATTCGGGCTTTGTATATAATGGACCTGTCCTTTCATACAAAGGGCAGTTTTTAATGATCATTCACGAGATTACTGAAACAGCAATTAGAAGGAGTTTGAATAATTTGACTATAACGTTTCAAGATTTTCAATTAAGCGAAAGTCTCATGAAAGCTATTAACCGCATGGGATTTGAAGAAGCAACACCGATTCAAGCGGAAACAATTCCTCTCGGTCTTCAGAATAAAGATGTCATTGGACAAGCACAAACAGGAACAGGAAAAACTGCAGCGTTTGGTATTCCTCTTGTAGAAAAAATCGACCCAGCGTCTCCAAATATCCAAGCGATTATCATTGCGCCAACAAGAGAATTAGCGATTCAAGTATCTGAAGAGCTATACAAAATTGGCCAAGACAAGCGTGCGCGCGTACTTCCGATTTACGGTGGACAAGATATCGGTCGCCAAATCCGTTCGCTCAAGAAAAATCCTCATATCATCGTAGGGACTCCAGGACGTTTACTCGATCACATTAACCGTCGTACAATGCGTCTTCAAAATGTTGAAACAGTCGTGCTTGATGAAGCAGACGAAATGCTAAACATGGGTTTCATCGAAGACATTGAATCGATCCTTTCAAATGTACCAAGTGAACACCAAACACTTTTATTCTCTGCGACAATGCCTGCACCAATTAAGCGCATTGCAGAACGTTTCATGACAAACCCAGAACACGTAAAAGTAAAAGCGAAAGAAATGACTGTATCTAACATCCAGCAGTTCTACTTGGATATCCATGAACGTAAAAAGTTTGATACATTGACTCGTCTTCTTGACATTCAATCACCTGAGCTTTCAATTGTCTTCGGCCGTACAAAGCGCCGCGTTGACGAATTGACTGAAGCACTGAACCTTAGAGGCTATACAGCTGAAGGAATTCATGGTGACTTGACTCAAGCGAAACGTATGGTTGCGCTTCGTAAATTCAAAGAAGGTTCAATCGATGTGCTTGTAGCAACAGACGTTGCAGCACGTGGACTTGATATTTCAGGCGTAACACACGTGTATAACTTTGACGTGCCACAAGATCCAGAAAGCTATGTACACCGTATTGGACGTACTGGACGTGCTGGACGTACAGGTATGGCGATGACATTCATCACACCACGTGAAAAAGATATGCTTCGTGCGATCGAGCAAACGACTAAGCGTAAAATGGATCGTATGAAAGAACCAACACTAGATGAGGCAATCGAAGGACAACAACAAGTAACCATTGATCGTCTGCGCACAATCATCAGTGAAAACAACTTAAACTTCTACATGACAGCAGCTGCTGAATTATTAGAAGATCATGATTCTGTTACAGTGGTTGCGGCTGCCATCAAAATGATGACAAAAGAGCCAGATGCAACGCCTGTTCGTTTGACAGATGAAGCACCAATGGTTTCAAAACGCAATCGTAACAACCGCAGCTCTTCAAAACGTAGAGACGGTGGCGGCGGAGGCGGCTATCGCGGAAAAAGCCGTTCATCTTACGGTGATAAAAAGCGTTCTTCAAATGACCGCAATCGTTCTTCTAACGATCGTCGTCAAAAGAAATCTTATAACAACTAATTCAAAAGCGAATCCTTTGCAGGGTTCGCTTTTTTTAACAGGCCTAATGAAACTTTTTAGGCTTTCTTTCGTAATATATTGATAGAAAAGTAAGAGAATGGGGGAAGAATGTGAGAAAACAGCCGCAACGTCAAATCAGCTTAAATGGATTAAAAGTATGGCGTCTTCAAAATGGAATTATCTCATTGATTTTCTTATTCATCATCATTGGGGTATTTGTAGCTAGTTATTATTTTCAATGGCCATATTGGATTGGAGCCATCCTCATCGGTTTGTGGATTTTACAGGTCATTTTCGGAATCTGGCTCATACCGAAAATCCGCCATCACATCTGGCGCTACGAAGTATTTGAGAACGAAATTGAAATACAGCACGGACTGATTCGTGTCACACGTGTCATTGTGCCAATGGTACGTGTTCAGCATGTGGATACATCCCAAGGGCCGCTTTTAAGGCGCTACCGGTTGGCATCTGTTCAAATTTCTACTGCTGCGACAGTGCATGATATTCCGGCACTGGAATTAGAAGAGGCAGATGAGCTTCGCGATTACATATCTCGATTAGCAAGGGTGACGGAAGATGATGTCTGAACCAAAACGTGTACATCCAATCTCGATGTTCATTGATTTTATATCAGATGCCGTATCCATGATCAAAAACTTCATTATCCCTTTTTTCGTGCTTATTTTTGTGAACTCGAATTCAAGTATTCGTTTTTATGCGTTTATCATTCTTGGTGTGCTTCTTTTATGGAAAGCTGTTTCAACCGTTTTAGCATGGAGACGATTCACCTATCGAATGGAAGACGATGAATTTCGAGTAGAATCAGGTGTCATCACCAAAAAGAAAAAGTATATCTCATTAGAACGAATTCAAACGGTGAATACAAGTGAAGGCATCTTCCAGCGGATTTTCGGTTTGGTTCGGGTGCAAATCGAAACGGCAGGCGGGACGGATGGACCTGAAGTGAGCCTGACGGCCATTACAAAAGCAGAAGCTGAGCAATTAAAGCAATCGATTTTCAACCGGAAGAAAAGCTTGCAACAAGAAGAAATGAATGATGAAAATTTAGATCTCCCTGATCCTCTGACAGCGCAACAGCCTGTAGAAAAAGAAATCAGTGTTTCCTACCGAATGGGTATACCAGAGCTGCTTTTGGCTGCGACCACTTCAAGCGGAATCGGCGTCATTATTTCTGGGTGTCTCGCCATTTACACACAAATAGATGAAATTCTGCCTTTGGACGGATTCTTCAAACGGTTTTCTTTTTTAAGTCATGCGAGTGTTGAGATTTATGCGATTCTCATATTTATTGCCGTATTGATTGCGTGGATTCTTAGTGTTGGGGTAACAGCCCTTCAATATGCGAATTTTACCGCAAAACGAAAAGGGAAAGACATCATCATCACAAGAGGACTCATCGAAAGGCATCAAATGACCATTCCGCTTGCGAGAATTCAAGCAGTGAAAATCAAAGAAAATATTCTGCGTGAACCATTTGGTTTTGCGACGGTCATGCTTGTCAGCGCAGGAGGTTCCATTACAGAAAAAGAGACCTCTTCTGTCTTATTTCCACTCATACGGAAGAAAAAAATCAATGAATTGTTAACGCAATTTACAGATCAATATCAGCTGGCACCAGAAAGTGAATTGAAAAAAGTGCCGAAGCGTTCACTAAAACGTTATCTGATATCTTACGGATTTGTTCCATTACTTGTAGGTATAATCCTTTCTGTACGTTTTCCACCATGGGGATATTTGGCGCTGATTCCATTACCATTTGCCTTGTTTTTTGGGTATTTAGCCTATAAACAATCAGGATATGTGATCAAAGATCAACTGATTCAATTAACGACAAGAGGTATCGGCAAGACCACCGGAATTGTTTTAAGAAAACGAATGCAAAACTATACGATGACCCAATCCTATTTTCAAAAGAAAGGGCGGGTGGCAAGTATTCACACCTTTGTGAAGTCCTCTGCCTTGCTTGATTCCTTTGGTGTGCATCACCTTGAAGAGGAAGATGCTGCACGTGTATGCGATTGGTATTCCTATGAAACGAATCAATCAACTTAAACCAAAAAATGTCGATCAGCTCCCGTTAAACGGAGTGATCGACATTTTTTATGAGCTTAATAGCGTCGTTTTTTTGAATGGAAGAATAGGGTGATCGGTGCTAGGATCATACCGCCTATCAATCCAAATAAGTGGGCCATGATGTTGATGTTCGAGTTGACGAACGTCATAATGACAGAAACGCCGAGAATCGTTAAGATGACCTGAGAATTACCACGGTCCATCATATGCGGTTTAAATAGGACAAGATAAAGATAGACGCCAAATAAACCAAATATCGCACCAGAAGCCCCGACATGTACGTACTCTAAAGGCTCCACCCAATAGGTTCCGAGATTGCCAATGAATCCAGCACCCAGATAAATCACAAGAAATCGAACCTTTCCAAGCAAATACTCAAGTGCTGGAGCGAATAGGAAGAGCGACATGGAATTGAACAGAATATGTGTCAGACTTCCGTGAAGAAAAATAGGCGTTAAAAGCCGCCACCATTCTCCTGCTGCAACACCATAATTAAAACCAACGAGATGGTCCTGCCCAAGCTGGATCATTGGAATAGGGATCGCAAATAAAAGCCATAGGCCGATTTGCAAAGCAAGGATCGCTGTTACGATTGGATACGATCTAATAAATTGTTGAAAGCTCTCCGTTCGAATAAACATAACAAACCCCTTTTGACTAGATAATGGTAAGTTTATAGTAACACGTTTATGAAGCGAACATCCAAATTAGTACGAGTATCATAGGAGGTACCTCATGATTAAAGGAATCGGTATGGATATTGTAGAGATCGGCCGGCTGTCAAGAGTGCTTAGCAGGCAGCCCCGTTTACCAGAACGAATTTTGACTTTACGTGAACAGGAAGACTTTCGCACACTAAGTAAAAAGAGACAGCTGGAGTTTCTGGCAGGCCGTTTTGCGGCGAAGGAAGCATTCGCAAAAGCATACGGTACGGGAATTGGTCAGTATGTCAGCTTTCACGACATCGAGTTACAAAAAGATGCGAACGGAAAACCTCTCATCAAAAGTGAGAAAACAAAAGAAGACTACGTTCATGTATCCATTACACACACAAAAGAATATGCTGCAGCACAAGTTTTAATTGAAAGGTTGTCAAGCTAGTCTGCATATTGTTTGTCCCCCCTTCATATATTGGGTAGTGCGATAAGGAAGGGCGAGTTGCTAACAGGCTTTGATGGTTCGCGGTACGCAGTTAACTCTTGAGGCGTACTGTTAAAGTCAAACAAGCGGTTTCTTCCTTTTAACACAATTAACGAAGGGGTTGAAAAGGGTGAGAAAAAGCTTTGTTTTGCTTGTAACGGGGATCCTTTTTGTACTGATTCTCTCCGCATGCGGTCAAAAATCTCAACAGGATATCGTTGGAGATTTAAACAAAAAGGCAGAGGAAATGACATCATACAAAGCCAAAGCAAAAATGACCATTGAGACAGGAAATGATCCGCAGGAATACCATGTGGAAATTTGGTACAAGAAGCCGGAGCTTTACCGTGTCTACTTAGAAAATCCGAAGAAGGATCAGAGTCAAGTCATTTTAAGAAATGGCAATGGTGTATTTGTGCTGACACCTTCATTAAACAAAAGCTTCCGCTTCCATAGCGATTGGCCGAACAACAGCAGTCAGGTGTATTTATTTGAATCACTTGTGAAAGACATTAAAAATGACAGTGCAGCTCAGTTCAAAGCAAAAGAGTCGAAGTACGTTTTTGAAACAAAAACCAACTATCAGCACAACCAAATGTTGCCGACCCAAGAGATTACCTTTCATAAAAAAACAATGGCGCCTGCCAGTGTGAAAGTACTGGACAGCGATAAAAAGCCAATGGTGAAAGTAGAATTCTCTCACTTTGAATTCAACAAATCCTTTGACAAAGACGCCTTTGATGAGAAGAAAAATATGACACTTTCTCAAATGGATGTTGCCACAAGTGCAGATCCATCTGACAGCTTTGCGGTGAAAACGCCTGTGGATATGCCAGAGGGCGTGAAGAAAATGGAAGAGAAAGAAATGACAACAGATGCCGGGAAGCGTTATGTGATGACGTATGGCGGAAAGAAATCCTTCACACTCATTCAGGAAAAAGCGCGGGTAGCAGAAGCGTCTACGCCTGTGACAATGAACGGCGAGCCAGTCGATCTTGGCATGACAGTGGGTGTTCTGACAGACAAATCTCTTTCTTGGACATCTGATGGAGTTGACTACTTGATTTCTTCAAGTGATCTATCGAAGGAAGAGCTCTTGATGGTTGCAAAGAGTGTAGAAGGACAGTCAGCTAAATAAATACCTCAGGCGAGAGCCTTAGATATGAAAAATCAGCCCTATACAAGGGCTGATTTTCTTTGATTTGTTTCACTTTATTCCTGATTTTTAGTATCATATGAGGGGATTGAATCATTCAATAGGGATGTGTGACGGATGGACACAAACGCCTTTTATAGAGACACATGGGCAGAAATTAATTTATCAGCAATCAAGCATAATGTTTCACATATGAAAGATCATATCGGTCAAAATGTTCAACTAATGGCTGTGGTGAAAGCCAATGCATATGGACATGGAGATATAGAAGTGACAAGAGCTGCTCTCAAAGCAGGAGCAGACGTATTAGCCGTCGCCTTTTTAGATGAGGCCATTTCTTTAAGAAATAAAGGCATCAAAGCACCAATACTGGTACTCGGCGCTGTACCTGCTGAATATGTCAAAGTCGCCGTTCGATACAATGTCATCATGACTGCATACTCCATCGATTGGCTGAGAGACGTCACCAACATGATGAAAGGGCAGATGGGACAGCCTATACGATTTCATTTGAAAATAGACAGCGGAATGAACCGATTAGGTGTGAAAACGATTGAGCAAGTGAACGAAGTGAAAAAGCTTGTCAGCGAGCACTCTTATTTACAGCTGGAAGGCGTATTTACTCACTTTGCGACAGCAGATGAAAAGGATGAGGCCTACTTTGATCGGCAGGTCGACACCTTTCAAACACTGCTTGAGCCGCTTCATACGGACAAACTGCTCATTCATTGCGCCAACAGTGCAGCAGGTCTAAGGTTTAAAGACACTTTATTTAATATGGTTCGTTTTGGCATCAGTATGTACGGGCTGTCGCCGTCGGAAGAAATCAAGGATGAACTGCCTTTCAAGCTCGAAGAAGCTATGTCTCTTCATACAAAACTTGCCCATGTGAAGCACATTCAAAAGGGTGAGAGTGTCAGCTACGGAGCAACGTATACAGCCAATCAAGATACGTGGATCGGCACGGTTCCAGTTGGCTATGCAGATGGATGGATCCGGAAGCTGGCAGGAACGGAAGTACTTGTTGGCGGAAAGCGCCGGAAGATCGCCGGAAGGGTTTGTATGGATCAATTCATGGTTGAACTGAAAGACAAGCTTCCAGTAGGGGAACCGGTCGTTTTAATTGGTAAGCAAGGAGAAGACATGGTACCAGTCGATGAAATCGCTAAAAGACTTGAAACCATTAACTATGAAGTCACGTGCTCGATTGGCCACCGTGTTCCAAGAGTATATATAGAAGACGGCAAAAGAGTGCAAGTGCGGAATCCACTCCTTCAAGGCGGGTCAAGTTTTTAATAAACAACATTCAAAAAGAACGATAGTCAAACTGACTTCGTTCTTTTTTATTCGACAAAAATAGGGTAAACATTCTCCCTTTTTTAGAGATTTTGGAAATACCGTATGATTTTCGGAAAAAAGCGTATAATGGGAAAGAGGAACTCCATTATCATCTTGATTTACGGGTGGCGAGCCGCTTCATGTTCTAATAAGAAATCATGAAAAAACAGCTTTGCTTGTGCATTGAATAATGGTATGATTAGTCTTGGAATGGATCGAAACGGTATCCGTAAGTTTTGTGGAGGTGTATGTTTTTTGTCTGAATCCAGCGCAACAAACGAAATGAAGATTCGACTGCCGGAGGCTTTAATGTCTGAGATCGAACGAGTAGCAGAGCAGGATAAGGTAACAAGAAATGAATTGATCTACCGAGCGACAAAAACGTATATTCGTGAACGTAATATTCGACAAAATCGTGAATCGATGAGACGCGGCTACATGGAGATGGCGAAAATTAATCTGAATATCTCTTCAGAGGCACAATACGCAGAATTTGAGGCTGAGAATACAGTTGAGCGATTAGTCAGCGGGGGTTAAACATTTGATTGTTAAACGCGGTGATGTTTACTTTGCTGATTTATCTCCTGTTGTTGGCTCCGAGCAGGGCGGGGTTCGCCCAGTATTGGTGATTCAAAATGACATTGGAAATCGCTTCAGCCCGACTGCTATCGTTGCAGCCATAACAGCCCAAATACAAAAAGCGAAATTACCGACTCACGTCGAAATTAATGCAAAGCGATACGGCTTTGAACGAGATTCTGTCATTCTTTTGGAACAGATTCGTACGATCGATAAACAAAGATTGACAGATAAAATCACACATCTTGATGATGAGATGATGGAGAAGGTTGATGAAGCCTTACAAGTTAGTTTGGCTCTTATTGATTTTTAATATGGTGATACTTGGTTGCTCTATTGGGAGCAACTTTTTTTGTGTTCAATTTTTTTTAACGTTATAATGAAGAAAGACTAAAGAAGAGCTTTAAATGTAAGTAGGGGGTAAAACATGTCGAATCATATCGTGTTAGCTTTTGCAAGAAAGCACCAAAAGGAATTAGAAACAGAGTGGACGGACATTTTAAAACGACTCGGGGAAAAAGAAACGGACATGATGCTGAACGACAAAATGTATGAAACCATCTGTTCGGAATATGTTCAACTCATCATTACATCTCTTTCAGAGGGGGGTAATGAGGATTTTGAAGAAAAAGTGCAAAATTTTGCTTTGAAAATCGTTCAAATGGGTATATCACTTAAGTTACTGGCAAACGGTCTAACGGAAATCCGTACACATTTATATGAAAAAATGAACGATGACAAAGATACAACACAAGAAAGTCATGACCTCATCTGGCAAATCGATCGATTCATCACACCCATCCATAATGAGATCTTAAACCAGTATTCCATCTCATGGGAAAAAACCGTCAGCCTTCAAAAAATTGCGCTGCAGGAACTTTCTGCCCCGCTAATCCCTGTGTTTGAGCACATCACCGTCATGCCACTTGTTGGCACAATTGATACAGATCGTGCGAAAAAAATTATGGAGAACCTGCTTAATGGTGTCGTCAAACATCGCTCACAGGTCGTCCTGATTGATATCACGGGTGTACCTGTCGTAGACACAATGGTGGCACACCATATTATTCAAGCGTCAGAGGCTGTGAGATTAGTAGGAGCGAAGTGTTTACTTGTTGGTATTCGCCCAGAAATAGCCCAAACGATCGTTAACCTTGGAATTGATTTATCTCAGGTTACAACAAAGAATACCCTTCAAAAAGGAATTCAAACTGCTTTGGAAATGACAAATCGAAAAATTGTTTCATTGGAGGGATAACCAATTGAGAAATCACCCGAAGATTCCAATCTTAAAATTATATAATTGTCTTCTGATTTCAATACAGTGGGAGCTGGATGATCAAACAGCTCTTCACTTTCAAGAAGACTTACTGAATAAAATTCATGAAACAGGAGCAAACGGTGTGGTCATTGACTTAACATCCGTCGATATGATTGATTCATTTATCGCAAAGGTATTAGGCGATGTGATCACCATGTCCAAGCTCATGGGGGCAAAAGTTGTATTAACAGGAATACAGCCGGCAGTCGCTGTGACGCTTATTGAACTTGGCATTTCACTGGAAGAAATTCAGACAGCACTAGATCTTGAACAAGGGCTTGAGACACTGAAGCGGGAATTGGGGGAATAGATATGAAAGACCAATCCTGTGTAAAAATATTGACGGAATGGGACATAGTCGCAGCAAGACAATTGGGGCGGAATGTTGCAAAAGAACTTGGTTTTGGAACAGTTGACCAGGCAAGAATTACGACGGCCATTTCAGAATTAGCTCGTAACATCTATTTATACGCTGGTAAAGGTCAGATTTGTATAGAAGAAGTGATGGAGCGCGGAAAGCGTGGACTCAAAGTCATCGCAGCCGATGAGGGGCCTGGCATCATGGATATACGTAAAGTAATGGAAGACGGATTTTCTACATCAGGCGGACTCGGAGCAGGCTTGCCGGGCGTCAGAAGACTGATGGATGAATTTAAATTAGATTCCGCACCAGAACAAGGAACTGAGATACAAGCTGTCAAGTGGCTTCGCTAGGAGGGAAACCATGGATTTTAAGGAGGTAATGGAGCAGCGGTACCATCAGCTGCTCAGTCGTTATATCAGTGATTTAACTGAAACATCGCTTTATCAAGCTCAAAAATTTAGCCGTAAAACCATTGAGCATCAAATACCTCCTGAAGAAATAGTGAGTGTTCACCGAAAAGTGATTCAGGAGCTTTACCCTGATTTGCCGGAAGATGTCTTTCATTCACTAGACTTCTTAATTGAAGTCATGATTGGATACGGACTTGCCTACCAGGAGCATTTAACACTAAGAGGCATCCAGCAAGAAATTAAGTCGGAAATTGAAATTGCTGCAAATGTTCAGCAAACCCTTCTGGAAACGAAAATTCCAGAAGGAGACACATTTGATATCGGAGCCATCAGTGTGCCGGCAAAACAGATGAGCGGGGATTATTACCATTTCGTAACAGATCACGATACAATCAATATCGCGATTGCAGACGTCATTGGGAAAGGCATTCCAGCTGCGCTCTGTATGTCGATGATTAAGTATGCGATGGATTCCCTGCCAGAGTCAGGCAGCGGCCCAACGAAAGTGCTCAAAACCCTTAATCGTGTGGTCGAGCAAAACGTAGACCCAAGCATGTTTATCACCATGTTTTATGGCAGCTATAATAAAGAAACACATGAATTTAAGTACGCATCGGCTGGACATGAGCCGGGCTTTTTCTATTGCAAAAAAGAGAATCAGTTTTACGATTTAGATGCAAAGGGTCTTGTGCTTGGAATTGCACCAGATTTTGATTATAAGCAGTATGAGAAGCATTTGGACGTAGGGGATATGGTGATCTTATTCTCTGATGGTGTCACAGAATCCAAATCGGAGGATGGCTTCCTAGAGCGTGAGGATATCAAAGCCCTGATATCTGAGAACCTATCCTATTCAGCTCAGGAAATGGTGGATTCCATCTATGACAGCTTACTCAAGCTGCAAGAATTTCAGCTGCATGATGATTTTACGTTACTTGTCCTCAAAAGGAAGGTTTAGAAAGTGCATAGACGGGTATATAAAATTCAAGGAAACAAGAATTTCGAGGTGAATGCATAATGAATATGTCTGTAAAAGAGCATCAAATAGATCAAAAAACAAAAATTAGTGTTAGTGGAGAAATCGATGTGTACTCTGCTCCTCAGCTAAGAGAAACACTCATGCCTAAAGCCGAGGCGGGAGAGCATCTAGAGATCTGTTTGAAGGATGTTACGTATATGGATAGTACAGGATTAGGTGTATTTGTTGGGTTGTTTAAAGCAGCTCAAAAAGCAGGTGGAACACTAAAGCTTGAGAACTTGTCAGAGCGGCTTGTAAGGTTGTTTGAAATTACTGGATTAAAGGACATCATTGACATTTCTGCAAAGTCAGAGGGTGGGGTACAATGAACGAAACAGTAGATCTAATCGAGATGAAAATACCGGCAAAACCAGAATATGTAGGCATCATTCGTCTGACTCTTTCAGGCGTAGCGAGCCGAATGGGCTATGTCTACGAAGAGATTGAAGACTTAAAAATTGCCGTCAGTGAGGCTTGTACAAATGCAGTTCAGCATGCCTATAAAGGAAAAGACGGTGAAGATGGAGAGGTAGCTGTTCGCTTTCTTGTCTACGAAGATCGTCTAGAAATCATTGTCGCAGACAAAGGCGGTAGCTTTGACTTTAAGCAAAAGCAGGAAGACCTAGGGCCGTACACATCTGCTCATACGGTGGATCAATTGGCAGAAGGAGGTCTTGGTTTATACTTAATGCAAACATTGATGGATGAAGTCGAGGTGCAAGCAAACTCCGGAGTTACCGTGGCGATGACAAAGTTTTTAAACAGGGAGCGAGTTGACCATGACACAACCATCCAAAACTATGAAACTAACTAAAGATGAAGTGGATCGCCTCATTCAAAGCTATCAATCCAACCAAGACGAGCAGGCGCAGCTGAGACTAGTTGAGTGTTATACAAATCTTGTGGATATGCTCGCGAAGAAATACTCCAAAGGAAAAAGCTTTCATGAGGATTTAAGACAAGTTGGAATGATTGGTCTACTTGGCGCAATTAAGCGTTATGATCCACTTGTCGGTAAATCATTTGAGGCATTTGCCATTCCAACCATTATCGGGGAAATCAAACGCTTTTTACGTGATAAAACATGGAGTGTCCATGTACCAAGACGAATTAAAGAGCTTGGACCAAGAATCAAGATGGCAGTTGATCACCTGACAACGGAAACGCAAAAGTCACCTAAAGTACAAGAAATCGCAGAATATCTAGATGTAACAGAAGAAGAAGTTCTTGAAACAATGGAGATGGGCAAAAGCTATCAAGCGCTGTCTGTTGACCAAGGCGTAGAGGCAGATTCTGAAGGAAGCACTGTGACGATTTTAGACGTCGTCGGCTCACAAGAAGAAGGGTACGAACGTGTAAACCAAAAAATGATGCTTGAAAGTGTGCTTCACGTTCTGACAGATAGAGAAAAAGAAATTATCAATCTCACGTATTTGCAAAATAAAAGCCAGAAAGAAACAGGCGATTTACTCGGCATATCTCAAATGCATGTATCAAGGCTGCAGCGGAAGGCAGTTAAAAAGCTACGAGATGCATTGTCAGAAGATGCGTCTATGGAGCTAGGGTAATGAAGCAGATCGAACAGCATGAGCATGTAAACGCCATTATCTATCAATCGAACAAAGAAGGAAAATCATGCTGCGGGGACAGTTTTTTTATTAAAGCAGATGATGAAGAACTAATTTGTGCTGTAGCAGACGGATTAGGCAGCGGCCAGTTCGCCAATGAATCATCTTCTTTAGTCAGCGAAATTGTCGAAGAATATGGACATGAGGATGTGACAACCCTCATCGATAGATGCAATCAGGCCATGAAAAATAAACGCGGAGCCACTGTAGCCATATTAAAGGTGAATTTTTCTCAACAGCAGTTTACCTATTGTTCGGTTGGTAACATTCGTTTTATCTTGAATGCACCTTCTGGCGACTATATTTATCCACTTCCGACATCAGGATATCTATCAGGTAAACCTAGAAAATACAAAACATACACCTATTCCTACGAAAAAGGTTCGACATTCATTATGTATTCAGACGGGCTGAATGTGCCAAACATGCGAATGTGTTTAAAGCATAGCCATTCAGTTGCAGACATCGCAAAAGAACTTGAAACATACACACAAGACAAGAAAGACGATCTCACCTATGTACTTGGTCAGCTTACATGAAATAGCTGACCTTTTTTCTGTTTTGCCGGTTTTTTTGATACACTAAAAGAGAAGACACAGTGAGAGGATGCAAAGTATGAAGACATCTGACTTTTTATTGAAACAAATTGCGACAGAATTAAAGCTTTCAACAAAACAAATTGGAAGTGTAATCCAGCTATTAGAGGATGGCAATACCGTCCCGTTTATTGCACGCTACCGGAAAGAGCAGACAGGCTCACTAGACGAGGTGCAAATTCAAACCATTTCTGAACGCTATACATATATCCAAAATGTGACGAATCGAAAAGAAGAAGTGATTCGCTTAATCGCTGAACAAGACAAATTAACAGATGAATTAAAACAGAAGATCGAACAGGCGCATAAGTTGCAAGAGGTCGAAGATTTATATCGACCATTTAAACAAAAACGAAAAACGAAGGCCAATGTAGCCAAAGCAAAAGGACTTGAGCCGCTTGCGGAGTATTTACTGCAGCTGCCAAACGATGAGATCAAAAAGAAAGCATCGGCTTTTATTAATGAAGAAAAAGAAGTCACAACCGCAGAAGAAGCACTAGAGGGCGCCCAGCACATCATTGCTGAACAGCTTGCGGATGATCCTGATATGCGGAAATGGATTCGCAGTGAGACGTACCAAAAGGGAAGTCTTGTCACATCAGGAAAAGACGTTGAAAACGACGAGAAAAACGTCTATGAAATGTATTACGACTATCAAGAGCCGATTAAAAAAATTGTGCCTCATCGTGTACTTGCGGTCAACCGAGGCGAGAAAGAAGGGATTTTGAAAGCAACCATCGAACCACCTGCTGAAAATATTCGTTTCTACCTCGATAAACAAGTCTTAAAAGGCAAGCAAACGACGGCGAGGCCTTACATTGAAGCGGCCATTGATGATGCATACAAGCGCTTGATTCAGCCTTCAATTGAACGGGAAATACGAAAAGAGCTGACAGAAAAAGCAGAGGAACAAGCCATTCATATTTTCGCTGAAAACTTAAGAAAGCTCCTACTTCAACCGCCGATGAAAGGGAAACGTGTACTTGGGGTAGACCCTGCGTTTCGTACAGGCTGTAAATTAGCCGTCGTGGATGATACAGGAAAAGTCCATCATATTGGCGTCATTTATCCGCACCCGCCTGTGCAGAAAAAAGCGGAAGCCAAACAAAAAGTGAAAGAAATCATTCAATCATCCAACATTGAAGTCATTGCGATCGGAAACGGAACAGCCTCAAGAGAGACCGAACAATTCATCGCAGACTTGATCCAAGAGCTGGACCAGCCAGTTTCATATTTGATCGTGAATGAAGCAGGGGCAAGTGTATACTCTGCATCTGCACTGGCAAGAGAAGAGTTTCCAGACTTGCAAGTCGAAGAACGAAGCGCTATATCCATTGCTAGAAGATTACAAGATCCATTAGCAGAGCTCGTGAAAATAGATCCAAAATCTGTCGGTGTAGGACAATACCAGCACGATGTGAGTCAAAAGCAATTAAACAGCTCGTTAACCTTTGTGGTAGAGACGGTTGTTAACCAAGTCGGTGTGAACGTTAATACAGCTTCACAGGCACTGCTGCAATATGTGTCAGGTCTTTCAAAAGCCGTCGCAGGGAACATCGTCAAGCGCCGCGAAGAGATTGGCAGATTCACAAGCAGAAAAGAGCTGAAGGATATCCCAAGGCTTGGTGCAAAGACTTATGAGCAGTGTATCGGCTTCCTGCGCATCACAGATGGACAAGATCCACTTGATCGCACGGGTATTCACCCTGAAAGCTATAAAGAAACAAAACAGTTCTTACGTATGATCAACATGACGCCAGACGATCTTGGTACAGAGCAGTTAAAAGAGAAAATCGCAGAGGTCAAGCTAGACGAAGCCGCACAGCAGCTTGACATTGGTCCAATTACACTCCAGGATATCATCGATCAGCTCACAAGACCTGAGC
This sequence comes from Bacillus sp. FSL W8-0183, assembly GCF_038006825.1. NCBI lineage: Bacteria > Bacillati > Bacillota > Bacilli > Caryophanales > Bacillaceae > Bacillus > Bacillus sp. FSL W8-0183. The sequence goes on from NZ_JBBOVY010000001.1 coordinate 632,579, forward strand.
GTGATCCACGCGATGAAGTACCAAAACCTCTTTTGAAAACAGATGTGTTGAAATTGGAGGACTTGAAGCAAGGGATGGAGCTACAAGGAACGGTGAGAAACGTCGTAGACTTCGGCGCATTCGTTGATATTGGCGTAAAACAGGATGGACTTGTCCACATTTCCAAGCTAAGCAATCGCTTTGTGAAACATCCGCTCGACGTTGTATCAGTCGGTGATATTGTGACCGTATGGGTAGACTCCGTTGACCAGGCAAAAGGTCGGGTGGCTCTTTCGATGCTAAAACCAGAGTAAACAAAAAACGAGGCGCACCTTAGGATGGGGTGTGCCTTGATGTGACTGAATGTTTTTTTCTATAGAAGTACCAGCATTGATTAAGCAATTTGATTTGATAATGATTTTTCTCATAAAATGCTTTCTGCATCTGATTTTTCAGCCAGTTGGGCATCGCCCATTCCTCCTTTGATCAAAACAGTGGGTGTACCTTCAATGTATGCAAAGAGGAAATTGTCCCGTTCGAGGTTTTTATAGAAAGGAACGATCTTGATTGAACGAGAGAGAGTTACAGCAGTTAACAGAAGACATTTCAGAGCAGTTCTTTGGTAAGGCGTTTCGCCATCAGGCTGTTTTCAATCCCCGTTTAAAAACGACAGGCGGGAGATATTTACTTGGAACACACAATATCGAATTGAACCGCCGATACCTAGAAGAACATGGACGAGAAGAATTAATCGGGATCATCAAGCATGAGCTGTGTCATTATCATCTGCATCTTGAGGGAAAAGGCTATCAGCATCGTGACCGTTCCTTTAAAGAGTTATTAAAACAAGTAGGAGCCCCGCGTTTTTGTACAGCGCTAAAGACCGTACAAAATAAACGACGTGGACAGAAGCGACAAGAATATGTTTGCACAGGATGCGGTCAGTATTTTATCAGGAAAAGGCGAGTTGATACCTCTCGTTATGTGTGCGGCGTCTGCAAAGGAAAATTAAAATGGCAGCGTACAATCGGTTCAGAGTGATATGCATTCCTTTATGGGGTGCTTTTTTTGTGAGATGAAGTAGACATATTGAGACAAATAGAGACGCGAGTCTCATTTTGTCTCTTTTTTGATCGATGGGAATCGCTCAAATCCTAAGCTTTCAAGCGCCATGATGTTGGCACGCTTTTTGCTTGTATAGAAGTGCAAGCAAAAAAGATAGGAGGTTTTATCATGGAAATGGCACTTACAAAAGAAAAAGCCGTTTGGATGTATCAAAAAATGCAGGAGATTCGCCAATTTGAAGATCAAGTACACATGCTTTTTACAAAAGGGATCTTGCCAGGTTTTGTCCATCTTTATGCTGGTGAAGAAGCTGTTGCTGTAGGAGTCTGCGCTCATCTGAATGAACAAGACAGTATTACAAGTACACACCGTGGCCACGGTCATTGTATCGCCAAGGGCTGTGATCTAAAAGGAATGATGGCAGAAATCTATGGAAAAGCCACAGGTCTTTGTAAAGGTAAAGGTGGATCTATGCACATTGCAGATTTTGATAAAGGAATGCTCGGTGCCAACGGAATTGTGGGAGGCGGCTTTCCACTTGCGTGCGGGGCAGCCCTCACGGCTAAATATAAAAAGAAAGACAATGTAAGCGTTTGCTTTTTTGGGGATGGTGCTAACAATCAAGGGACTTTTCACGAAGGAATCAATCTCGCCGCTATCTGGAAACTGCCAGTCATTTTCATCGCAGAAAACAATGGTTACGGGGAAGCGACGCCATTTTCGTATGCTTCAAGCTGTAAATCGATTGTGGATCGAGCCGCCAGTTATGGTATTCCGGGTATTCAAGTGGATGGAAAAGATGTGACAGCCGTTTATCAAGCAGCAGAACAAGCGATAGAACGAGCAAAAAATGGAGAAGGTCCGACATTGATTGAATGCATGACATATCGGAATTATGGTCATTTTGAAGGAGACGCTCAGCGCTATAAAACCAATCAAGAAAAAACCGAACATCAAGAAGAGAAAGATGCCATCACTCTTTTTAAAAATGAATTATTAAAGCAGCAGCTGCTAACAGATCAAGAAATATCAAGTATTGAAGCGTCTGTAGCAGAAGCGATAGATGAAGCCGTGAGATTCAGTGAAGAAAGTGAATATCCAGATCATACTGAATTGCTAACTGATGTGTATGTTTCGTATCAATAAATCTGAAAGGAGAGAGGGAAATGACAAGAGAAATCAGCATGTCTAGTGCTTTGAATGAAGCGATTAAACTGGCAATGAGAAGAGACGAAGATGTCATTTTAATGGGAGAAGATGTTGCAGGAGGCGCTCATGTAGATCACTTACAGGATGATGAAGCATGGGGCGGTGTTCTTGGTGTAACGAAAGGAATCGTTCAGGAATTTGGACGTGAGCGTGTCCTTGACACACCGATTAGTGAAGCCGGTTATGTAGGTGCGGCCATGGCAGCTGCTTCAACAGGATTAAGACCAATTGCGGAGCTTATGTTTAATGATTTTATCGGTACTTGTTTGGACCAAGTGCTGAACCAAGGCGCAAAATTTCGATACATGTTTGGCGGAAAAGCAGAGGTGCCAATCACGATTAGAACGACCCATGGGGCGGGTTTTAGAGCAGCTGCCCAGCATTCACAAAGTTTGTATGCGCTATTTACAAGCATCCCTGGTTTGAAAGTAGTTGTGCCTTCTTCACCATATGATGCCAAAGGGCTGCTGCTGGCAGCCATCGAGGATCAGGACCCTGTCATCTTTTTTGAAGACAAGACGCTTTACAATATCACAGGAGATGTGCCGGAGAGGTATTACACACTGCCGCTTGGTCAAGCAGATGTGAAGAGAGAGGGATCTGATGTAACCATCTTTGCCGTGGGCAAACAAGTGTATACAGCACTCGAAGCGGCAGAGCAATTGTCTGCTCAAGGTATTGAAGCGGAAGTAATTGATCCAAGAAGCTTGTCGCCGCTCGATGAAGAGGCCATTCTGACTTCAGTAGAAAAAACAAATCGACTTGTCATTGTCGATGAAGCAAATCCAAGATGCGGAATTGCCGCAGATATCTCTTCTTTGATTGCAGATAAAGGATTTGATTTACTGGACGCACCAATCAAAAAAGTGACGGCTCCTCATACACCGGTGCCATTTTCACCACCTCTTGAAGATATATATCTGCCAACACCTGATAAAGTTGTGAACACCGTATTAGAGATGATTGGCAAGAGTCATGACAAGATCTTGAACTAAAGAAAGGAGAGAGGGAGATGGCTGTCGAAGTTGTGATGCCTAAATTGGGCATGTCGATGAAAGAAGGAATTGTATCTGTCTGGAATAAAGAGGTCGGTGAGACCGTAAATAAAGGAGAAAGCATTGCAAGCATCAACTCCGAAAAAATTGAAATGGAGATCGAATCACCTGCTGAAGGAACCATTTTGGATATAAAAGTGCCTGAGGGAGAAGGTGTACCGCCTGGCACGGTCATCTGCTATATCGGTGAAGGAAATGAACAGGTGGAGAGAAAGAAAGAAAAAGAAATCCAGTCAAAACCAAAGAAAGAGAGAAAAAAAATCTCCCCTGTTGCCCGTAAAATGGCGAATAGCGCAAATCTAGACATTGATACGCTAGTGGGGACAGGACCAGGTGGAAGAATTACGAAAGAGGATGTGCTTCGTGCACTTCCTGAACGGAAAGAGAAGAAACAAAACGAGACAGTGCAACAGCCTATTAACATGATGCGGAAAACAATTGCCTCAAGAATGATGGAAAGCCTGCAAACAAGTGCACAATTAACCATTACGATGAAAGCGGACGTGACAAAACTGACAAACCTACAACAACAGCTGAATGAAACAGCCATCGCACGTTACGAGACAAAGTTGACCATCACCGATTTTGTAGCCAAAGCAGCGATCCTATCGTTGTTAGAACATCCTGCGATGAACAGTCAATATCATAACGGAGTTGTCGAAACCTTTGAGAATGTTCATCTTGGGATTGCTGCTGCGTTAGATAACGGATTGGCTGTACCGGTCATTCAGCATGCGGAGCGGTTAACGCTGATAGAGCTGGCGAAGGGCATTAAATTGTATGGTAAAAAAGCACGTGAAGGAAAGCTTCTACATGACGAAATCAAAGGTTCTACCTTTACCATCACCAATCTTGGAGCGTATGGTGTAGAGCATTTCACACCAATTTTGAATCCGCCGGAAGCGGGGATCCTTGGTGTCGGAACAATGTATGACACCCCTGTTTATCGAGAGGATGAATTGTGCAAAGGGACCATCCTACCACTCAGTCTTACGTTTGATCACCGCGTGCTGGACGGGGCGCCTGCCTCTGCATTTTTATCAACGGTCAAAGCACACTTAGAAGAACCAATATCCATTCTTTTATAGAAAGAAGGTGAATGTACCATGACACTGGTCATTATAGGAGGCGGACCAGCAGGTTATGTGTCGGCCATAACAGCCGCCCGTTTTGGCAGAGAGGTTGTGTTAATTGATCAAGGTCAGCTGGGAGGTACCTGCCTCAATGACGGCTGTATCCCGACCAAAGCACTTTTGCAAAGCGCCGATATGTATGAGCATGTGAAATCGGCTGGACATTTTGGAATTGAGCTTCCAGAACATGAGCCTATCATTCAATGGAATGCTGTCCAAAAGCGGAAACAGTCTGTCGTCAAGCAGCTCACTGATGGTGTTCGTTACTTGATGAATAAAAACAAAATTACCGTGGTAAATGGGAAGGCTTCATTTCTATCAGCACATGAGCTATTCATAGAAAGTGAAGGAAAGTCTGAAATCATTCAAGCAAAACAAATCATTATTGCAACAGGGGCTGTGCCTGCGGCTTTACCGTTTGCACCTTTTGATGGCGAATGGATCATTCACAGCAAGGACGCCATGTCACTTTCTTCGATCCCAGATTCACTTTGTATCATTGGGGGCGGGGTGATTGGCTGTGAGTTTGCGAGCATCTTTAGCAGAATGGGATCAAAGGTTGTCATGGTTGAACGGGCAGTGCACATTTTACCAGAAGAAGATCGTGATACAGCACAATGTCTTCACGAGCAGCTCGAAGAAACGGGTGTAAACATTTTGACGTCCGCCGCAGTCAAACAGCTTGATTCCTCTTCAAGAAAAGTAGTGGTGGAGAATAATCAAGGAGAACGTTGTGACATCCAGTCGGATCTTTGCTTAGTGGCCATTGGCAGAACTCCGCAACTTGGAGAGTTAAATCTTGATCAGATTGGAATTGAATTTGATAGAAACGGAATCTACGTCAATGAACATATGCAAACCAATCTCCCGCATATTTATGCGTGCGGTGATGTGACAGGTGGGGTCCAGCTTGCTCATACTGCTTTTCATGAAGGGACGGTTGCGGCTTCCCATGCATCAGGTGAACATCTAAAGGTCAATGAACAAGTGATTCCGAGGTGCATCTACACCTCTCCAGAAATCGCGAGTGTTGGTTTAAATGAAGAGAGTGCTAGAAAACAATATGAGGAGATTCGGATAGGGACATGTGCATTTTCTGCAAATGGAAAAGCATTAATCTTAAATCAACCAGCCGGTCACGTAAAGGTCATTGTAGAGCCGCAATATCAAGAAATATTAGGCGTTTCAATCATTGGACCGAATGCAACAGAAATGATTGGACAAGCGGCGGTGATGATGCATGCAGAGTTGACCGCTGATACATTAGAGCAGTTTATTGCGGCACATCCGACACTTTCAGAGGCAATACACGAAGCCGTTCTGCAAACCATTGGAAGAGCGGTGCACTGCTGAAAAAGACTCCTTTTCCATCCAATTGACTTCTTGGGTTAGCCAATGATAATTGAAAGCGCTTTTATGTTTATCTATAATGAATAAAAAGCCCCCAGAGGAGAGGATGGAATGAATCCGACGCCTTGTTATTTAAATACGTGGAAACGTTTTGTTCGTGAAGGTTTGCTTGATCAGTCTCGTCTGAATAAGAGAGTGGCAGAATCATGGCACAGGTGTAAACAGGCAAATGTGAATCCGTATTTAGATAAAGGACAGTCGTTGTTAGAAAAGGAACGATTCAGTGCTCAAAAAAAGAAATATTCATTATTCCTAAATGCGGCTCTTCCTTACTTAAATAAAATCAATCAGCAATTAAAAGATTCTGATATGCTGGCCTTACTCATTGATGCAGATGGTTATGTGCTAAGTCTGACAGGAAGCGAAAGAACGATGGTGGAAGCCAGAAGAATTAATTTTATGGAGGGTTCACGCTGGACTGAAACAGATGTAGGGACAAATGCGATCGGAACGGCACTCGTCATCGGAGAAGCGGTGACGATCAACGGAACGGAGCATTTTTCTATCGCCTCTCATCATTGGAGTTGTTCAGCTGCTCCAATTCGCGATGCGGACGGTACGATCATAGGGGTGATTGATATTTCCTGTATGACGGATAACAAGCACCCTTTTATGCTTGGAATGGCTTCAACGGTTGCTTATGCCATAGAGAGAGAAATTCAAGTCGAGCAAAAAAGGAGAGAGCTGGAGCTGATCACTCATTGTCTCCAGCAGGTGGAAGCAGATGAACCGTATGTGGTCTGTAATGAAAAAAAGCAAATTGTGTCTGCCAGCAGGTCGATTAGAGATCGATTTTCAGACTGGTATGGAATGGATGTTGAGCGGCTTAAGGATCATCCATTTGTTATCCGGGGAAAGCAGATCATTCAATCAGAGCAAGACGGGAAGGTGCTAGGCATATCCCTTTCTCTTGAAGAAGTAGCGAAAAGCAGCATGACCGTTTCTTTTGCTCAATTTCCCGGGGAATCAGGAACAAGTAAGGTATTTCAACAGACGCTTAGTGAGATGAAAAGAGCGGCACAAACAGATGCACATGTGTATATTTGGGGAGAAACAGGGACAGGGAAGGAACTCGCCGCTAGAGCCATTCACTCCGCCAGTGAAAGGCATAAAGGGCCGTTCATTGCTGTTAATTGCGGAGCCATTCCTGAAAGCCTGTTAGAAAGTGAGCTGTTTGGCTATGCTGAAGGTGCTTTTACAGGAGCAAAACGTCACGGAGCTAAAGGGAAATTTGAACAAGCCCATAAAGGAACACTCTTTCTAGATGAAATAGGCGAAATCCCATATGCGATGCAAGTAGCGCTTCTTAGGGTGATAGAAGAAAGGACAGTCGTACCGCTCGGCGGGACACACGAAATCCCTTTGGATATTCGAATCATTACAGCGACTCACCGTAATATGAACGAACTGCTGAAGGAAGGAAAAATACGAGAAGACTTGTATTACCGTCTTCATGTCTATCCGATCAATATCCCGCCGCTTAGAGAAAGAAAAGAAGACATTCATGATTTGTATCGTTATTACCAAAAGAAGCATCACTGGAATGCAGCGTTTCCTGAATCATTTTTTCAGAAATTACAGGCGTATCATTGGCCAGGAAACATAAGAGAGCTTTTTAACCTGTTTGAACATCTAAGGGTCCTCTTTCCGAAAGGCGGATGGATTGGTGAATCGCAATATGCTTCAGTATTAGAGACGATTGATCAGAAAAAACAGAAGCTGCATCCAGCAGAGCCACCCGAGACGTCAAAAGAACTCACATTCAGGGAACGCATTCAAAAGCAAACAGTGATAGACGCACTGCATAAAACAAAAGGTCATGTGTCAGAAGCAGCGAGGTTAGCAGGAGTGCCAAGAAGTACTTTTTATAAGTGGATGCGAAAGTTTCATCTGTCTTAATCTTATGAGGAAGGCTGCATCAAGGCCCTTGGTCTACGTGGAGGTCGGGGGCTTTCTGCCAAGTTAAACAAATGGCATGGAAAAAGGCTTGACTGTTATATTAGTATATGTTAAATTATAAAAGCCGTCGCAAATGAAGCAGGAATGAAACGTTTGAAAATTCTTGACACATTTTTCTGGCATAGATATAATGAAACATGTCTCATTATTCCGCAGTAGCTCAGTGGTAGAGCTATCGGCTGTTAACCGATCGGTCGTAGGTTCGAGTCCTACCTGCGGAGCCATAATGGAGAAGTACTCAAGTGGCTGAAGAGGCGCCCCTGCTAAGGGTGTAGGTCGCGCAAGCGGCGCGAGGGTTCAAATCCCTCCTTCTCCGCCATTATCATATGGCCCGTTGGTCAAGCGGTTAAGACACCGCCCTTTCACGGCGGTAACACGGGTTCGAATCCCGTACGGGTCATGTTTTCTTTTTATGTTGATTCGTTGGGCTATAGCCAAGCGGTAAGGCAACGGACTTTGACTCCGTCATGCGTTGGTTCGAATCCAGCTAGCCCAGCCATTTTTATATATATGTTTTTCTGCATAGCAGATGAGCCATTAGCTCAGTTGGTAGAGCATCTGACTTTTAATCAGAGGGTCGAAGGTTCGAGTCCTTCATGGCTCACCATTGTCACGCGGGTGTGGCGGAATTGGCAGACGCGCTAGACTTAGGATCTAGTGTCTTTATGACGTGGGGGTTCAAGTCCCTTCACCCGCATTGTTTTTTCAAACAGTGCACTTATGAATATATGAGCACATCATACACGCGGTCGTGGCGGAATGGCAGACGCGCTAGGTTGAGGGCCTAGTGGGTGAATAACCCGTGGAGGTTCAAGTCCTCTCGGCCGCATCTAAGAAACCAAAGGTTATAGATCTTTGGTTTTTTTGTTTTTTATAACTTTTAAATGAATTTGTCCACTTATCTTAAGTAAATGGATTTTTTTGTTTGAGTTTGATATTTTTATATATTGTCGTCTAATTCTCAGCCGTAGCCTTTTTTAGAAAATAAATGACCTTATACATTCTTCTCCTTGTTCAATTAATAGAGCGATATGAGAGTGTTTAAGATAGTGAAGATTTTTGAAGTTTTTGTTTGTAGATAGTCGCAGTACACGGAAGTACACAACACAATATTAAAGATATGTTTTTAGCTTCTTTCAATTAATGAGAGGTTAACAGAGCCTTCCTTAATAATTAAGTTGAATGGTTGGTGAGTATGAAACAAATGTAATTTACAAAGACACCACGTAGAAACTTATTATGTAAATTCATTTGGCAAGTCTGTAACATGAACATCCTTTTTCTCTTTCTTGGAAAGAATGAAACAAATTGAAAAGAAAGACAGTTGAAAAGATTTTAATTTTTATTAGGGGATATTGATAATAAATATTTATGATAAACTGATGTCATCAAAATTTTCTAATGGAATAATAAATCTTAACGCAGGATCAGTTGCTAGCTAATGGGGGGATAACATGAAACAGATAGAAGCAATTTTTTTAGATAGAGATGGAACAATTGGTGGTGATGACACTATTCATTATCCCGGAAAATTCGAACTCTTTCCTTATACAGCAATTCAAATTAATAAACTAAAAAAAGATAATGTGAAAATATTCTCTTTTACAAATCAACCTGGTATATCAAGTGGACTAGCTAAGGTAGAAGATTTTAAAGAGGAATTGCAAGGTTTTGGTTTTGATGAAGTATATATATGTCCACACGGTCATAATGACGGATGCTCTTGTAGGAAGCCCGGCATAGGAATGTTAATGGAAGCTCAACAAAAACACGATTTAACTCTCGAAAATTGTGTCGTAATCGGGGACCGTTGGAGTGATATTGTTGCAGCTGATAAAGTAGGAAGTATTAAAATTTTGGTTAGAACTGGGGCTGGTGAATATTCGCTTAGTGAACACTTTGATAAATTAAGTGGGATTAAAATAGACTATATAGCCAATGACCTTAATGATGCTATAAACTGGTTGTATAAAAATTCTTGTATAAATAATCAAGTGTAATATTACCCTGCTAATGAGAGCTGTCAATACAAAAAAAGGTGTTTCAACATGTAGCATCTTTTTTGTTTTTTTAAAACAGGTTACGAGTCCTTTCATGAACAGAGTGTTGAGGTCGTTGAAATTAAGTTAAACCAGTGGAAATGATGGTGACGGAGTTAAAACAGACCGAACTATGAAAAAATGGCAAGAAACATGAAAGCTAATCAGGAGGAAAGTCTTTAGAAATCTGTGAATGGAGAGTGAATCCAATTGCTCTATAAAAGAAATTGACTGGGATAAAAAAGTACCTCGTGACAGGTCGAAGCTGATTGCAGTTACATTGTGGTCTTGTGTTGAGAGCCTGCTGCTGAAAACTTTCTGTCAGGGTTTATCAAAGAAAACATCAGATTATGAAGAAGTAAAGGCAATAAGGACAATGTTAGAGGAGTAGACCCACTTATCAAGGCCAAAATTAAAAAACATAGCATATTATATAATATGCTATGTTTTTTCTTGTTCCACTAATGCACCCATTACTTTAATTGCTGATGTTCATTAGGTTACTTTATTATGGAATAAAAACAAGTGTCAGTCAGCTTGCTGCCATCTGCGGATAAATCATCATTTCTTAAGGTGCCTTCAAATGCAAAGCCAAGTTTTTCTGGGAGAGCCCGACTTTTGAGGTTGGTTGATTCACACCTTATTTCAATTCTTCTAAATTTGACATTGTTTAATCCGAAGTCAGCTAATTTCTCCACTGCTTCTGTCATATATCCATTCCCACTAAACTTTGTATTTATCCAGTACCCAATCTCACATTTAGGAATGGTCCAGTCAATCCCCTGAAGGCTAGTTATCCCAATGAAGTGATTGCTGTTTTTATCAAAAATAAGAAAACGGAAACTTTCCCTTTTTAAAAAATTGATATGAGCATTTCTTAAATTGATCTCTGTTTCTTCAGCAGTAGGAAGTTCTTGAGCAAATGGCAGCCACGCTTTTAATTCAGAAAAGGAATCCTTTATTGCTTGGTTTACAATTTTCCCGTCTCCTGTTTGGTGTGGTGCTCGAAGAATGAGTCTTCCTGTTTCTAACTGTAAAGGAATATCTAACAATAAAGGGTTCATTTCATTTCTCCTCTCAATTTTATATTTTAGCGTGTATGGAGAGTATGTGGTTCAAACTGTTCGTTGTCAATTTATTGTAGCAAGAAACTGATCAATTCATTAGAAGAGCTTTGGAACAATTTTCAATTCTTTAAAATTTGAAGTAACATAAAGCATTTCAATGTCACACATGAATATGGGGATTTGTTATGGTGAAGTGAAAGAATATAAACAGGCTGCACAATATTTTTTGTTAGAAGTTTTTTTGGGGTTATCGCAACATAGTTTCCTAACAAGCAAAACAACAAAAAACCTTGAGATTACTAGGGAAGCGCTAGAAAAGGGGATGCAAATACATGTCAATTTACCATAAAGTCATTGGAGAAGGATTTCCGATCGTGATATTGCATGGTTGGACACTTGACCATCAAGTGATGTTACATGCATTGGAACCGGTATTTGAAAAACAAAGCGGTTGGAAAAGAATATACATAGACTTACCGGGTATGGGACGTTCCCAGCCTCACTCATCTATTCAGAACTCTGACGATATGTTAGAAGCGGTATTGCGTCTTTTGGACGAGATTATTCCTGATGAACAGTTTATTGTTTGTGGTTATTCGTATGGAGGGTACATAGCTAGAGGGATTGTTCATTCACGCAGGGAAACCGTTCGTGGATTACTACTTGTGGCACCAATGACGATACCTACATTCGATGAAAGAGTCGTACCAGAGAAGACAGTTCTAAAAAGTGACAGCCACTTGATATCGCATTTGTCTTCAGAGGAGGCGGATGCATTTTGCTCCATGGCGGTTGTGCAAGGAAAAACGGAATGGGAGAGGTTTCGCGATGAAATTTACCTTCCTTCTAAACAAACAAATCATGAATTCATCAATAACATTCTTCAAAATGGGTATGGCTATACCTTCGACATTTCAGCTGAATTTCAATATCCCACGCTCATGATCACAGGGCGTCAGGACGATGTAGTCGGATATCAAGATGCGTGGCGGCTGATCGAAGACTATCCAAGGGCCACTTTTGCAGTGCTTGATATGGCTGGTCACAACCTGCAGATTGAACAACCCGATGTGTTTCATTCATTAGTCCATAACTGGTTAAACAGACTTGAGTCGGAAAATGTGAAGAAATAGATTAGATCTTGTGCAAAATTTGTGCAAATCGGAGTCAGGGGTGAATAACCCATGGAGGTTTAATTCCTCTCGATCACCTCTGAAAAATACCGAGGGTAGTGTACCTTTGGTATTTTTTTATGTGCTCTTTTATTAGAAAGAGATCACAAGATACATCGATTGTATGCAGGGTGGAAACGTGCCCAGTCGATTTTAATATCAGTTTCTCTTTGAACAAACGACTCCACTTCAAATTAACTTAGCTGTGAAATCTTAATGACTATCCTCTAGAGAATAGTTGTTAGTCATGATGGGGTGGTTTTCTAATCACCTTTTATATTGTTAAATAAAGGTGATAATGAGATAATTTGATAAAAATAAATTAAGTCGCATAAGATCAACCAAAGGAGTTATAACATGATAAAAAGGTTTTCTCTAGTTTTACTTACTCTCATGATGTCTATAGTTGTTTTGCTAGTGGCTGCCAAAAATTCCCCTGGGGATCATGTCATTTCATTTGATCAGCCTCACATCTTAATAATATCAATTGGAATAATGGTATGTTTATTCATTCCTCCATTAGTGATGTCCTTTTTCAGTCATTTGATTGTGAGAACTATATCTAGTGTATATCAATGTTTTATTGTTCTATCTTTTCTGGGGCTCATTCCAATAGGATTTCTTATTCCAGATTTTTTAACAATTGTTGTTTCTGTTGCAGGAACTTTAGCCAGCGTAGCTAGTCTTATAGTTACTTTAAGAATTGATAGGAATAGAGATGCTAACCTTAACTAAAATAAAAATGACATCAATTTTCTAAGAGTAAAGTAATGTTTCTTATTCTTTACTTTTAAATAAAACTGACAGATGTCTGAAAAAAGGTTTGCGTTATGAACTTATTTATTCCTTTCATCATTGAACGCCCATTTTGTAGAAAAAATATCTTAAAGTCAGAGAAGAACAAAATTGAATATGATCGTTGATTTTACTCTTTTAAATCCTAAATTGCAATAATTTCCGATTCATGTTACAATAAGAATAATTATTTTTGTTCGGCGTAAAGGATAGCATGAAGAAAGACTTTTCGTCTTGAGGATACTTTGGGCAAGGATAGTATAATACATTGTGTGGTAACGCACTAGGAGGCAACAAACATGGAACAAGGTACAGTAAAATGGTTTAACGCAGAAAAAGGTTTTGGATTTATCGAACGTGAAGAAGGAGACGATGTATTCGTACATTTCTCAGCTATCCAAGGTGACGGATTCAAATCTTTAGACGAAGGTCAAAAAGTAACTTTTGACGTAGAGCAAGGTTCTCGTGGAGCTCAAGCTGCTAACGTTCAAAAAACTGCTTAATCTTCATTTTTTAAAACAGGTTCTCTGTAGAGAGCCTGTTTTTTTGTGTTTTCATTTATTTCTGCAATAAAAAACCCTACTCAGCGTACAAGTAGGGAGATGTTACAAGGTAATCGTAAAAAAATTCATGCTTCAAAGGTTTATCAACAGTATAGCATATTGGATTTACAATATGCGGAATTTGCTTAAATAAATTCTTTTTTCTTTACTGGTCGAAGATAGAGGGATTTGTTCGTAGAGAAAATGTATTCAAAAAATGGGGAAGCAGGTAGACAATATTAGCAGAAACTCTTGATTTGTTTTTCAGTGATTCCTTTGATGACTTCTAGCTCACTAATCAAATAACCATGAGCATCGTCAAGCATTTTCTTTTCGCTTGCATTCAGTTTTTTTTCTTTCTTCATTCGCATGAGATCACGTACCACTTCAGCGCCTTCTAGTATGTCGCCCGTTTTGATTTTGTCGGTGTTGATTTTATATCTCTCTTTCCATGGTAGTAACTTATCTGATGTTCCATTTTGAAAAGTGTGCATAATGTTCTTTAAGGCAAGTATATCTGTAACAGGTCTTATTCTTGACCTTGACATCTTCCTTGTAGGAATCATCACTTTCATATGGCTAACGGCCATCTTAATGACATAATACGATTGTTTTTCATCAGAGAATTCTTTTTCTTCTATGGCTTCAATTATACCTGCTCCGTGCATTGGATAAACAATGTTATCACCAATTTGAAACATATCATCCGCCTCCATATCATGTATCTACTTTAAGGGTACCACACTTAGAGGTAAAATAATCAAATTTTTAATAATAACATGTTTATTTATTTTTTGTCAATAAATTTTGTTCTAAAAAAGAGAGATTTTTTTGGGGATTTCGGATGATTTTTGAGTATATCCTCAAGAATCCTCGCTACAAGAAAAACAGAATATCCACCATTAAAAAAAGACCAGCCATTGAGCTGGTCTTTCCAAATAGAATTCGATCATAATGTCGAAATATCAATCACAAACCGATAACGTACATCACTATTGAGCACGCGTTCATATGCTTCATCAACTTGACTTGCGTTGATCATTTCAATTTGTGGTGCGATATTATGAGCAGCTGCGAAATCGAGCATTTCTTGTGTTTCTTGGATGCCGCCAACGAGTGAGCCGGCGATGCTGCGACGTCCCGTAATTAATGAAAACACATGGAAGTTGTCTGGCTTTGGTGGTGCACCGACATTCACTAATGTTCCGTCAACACGAAGTAAGGACAAATAGGCATCCACGTTGATATTGGCAGAGACGGTATTGAGAATGAGGTCATATTGACCGGCTAGTGTCTTAAACGTATCAGGGTCACTTGTAGCAAAATAGTCTTTTGCACCAAATGACAGCGCCTCTTCTTTTTTATTCAAAGAACGACTTAATACAGTCACTTCAGCGCCAAGTGCGCGTGCAAATTGAATGGCGACATGACCTAGACCGCCCATTCCGACAATCGCCACTTTTTTGCCAGGTCCAGCCTTCCAGTGTTTTAACGGAGAATACGTTGTGATGCCGGCACAGAGAAGAGGGCTGGCGACATCGAGGGAGAGCTGGTCAGGAATATTGACAACAAATCGTTCTGTCACAACAATTTTCTGACTGTAGCCGCCGTAAGTTGGTTCTCCATCATAATCCAGGTTATTATAAGTTTGAACGACTCCTTTCTTGCAATATTGTTCATCTCCATTTTGGCAATATTCACATGTACCGCAAGAATCGACAAAACAACCGACGCCTACACGATCACCAATGTTGAATTTCGTGACAGCATCCCCAACAGCTGAAACAACTCCAGTAATCTCATGACCCGGAACCATTGGGAAAATACCGCCGCCCCATTCATCAAAGGCACTGTGGATATCTGAATGACAGATCCCGCTAAACTGAATATCAATTAAAATATCATGTGGACGAAGTGCTCTTCGTTCAATGGTTGTCCGTTCAAAGTTTGCTTTTGCATGGGAAACACTTAAAACGTTTGATTGGTGCGTCTGACACATTCTTGATCATCCTTTCAAAAGTAAGATTCGGTCCTTCCTCTATACTGTACGTCTTAAAGTGAACTTTAAGTCAACATAGAACCCTCTGATCGCCTCAATTCAGGCTTTAGCATCAGCCTTGAATCAAGATTTGAGCCAAAAGTATCTTGTCTTCTCGATAAAAATGGAGATGATGGGAAAAGGGAGATCGTCAAGTAAGAGAAAGAAGAGAAGGGTGAAAACAATGAAAATAGCACAAGCCGCCAAGCAGCTCGATTTATCTACTGCTACGCTCAGGTATTATGAGAATATAGGTTTAATTAGACCGATCAGGCGTGATGAAAATGGTGTTCGTGATTATACAGAAGAAGATATTCAGTGGATAGAATTTATTAAATGTATGAGAAATGCGGGTCTGTCAATTGATGCTCTTAGAGAATATACGGCTTTATTTATCGAGGGAGAGGATCGTACATTGTCCTCAAGGAAGAGGATTTTGGTCAATGAGAGAGAAAGACTTGTAGACAAACAAAAGGAAATCGAAGAAACGATTAAACGGTTAGATTACAAGATCGAAAGTTATGAAGATATTATCCACAGTTATGAACAAAAACTAGTTCATCAATTAAAAACGAGCTCTATTTAAATGAAGAAAAACCTGTGACTTGTCACAGGTTTTGTGATGTGGTTATCTTTTTGTGTAACGCACCCAATTGTAATGAGCATAAAGTGGAGTAACACCGTTGTAGGAGCCGAGCCATTCATCGACACCTGCACCATTCCATAAGTTCATCATAATCTTTCCCGGTGTTTGAGGGATTTGAGTAGTAGCCGTATGTTTTAATTGACCGTCCACATACCATTTAATCGAGTTAGGCTGCCAGTCGAACGCATATGTGTGATAAGAGTTTGCTGCATCAAAACCAAGGTTGACGATTTTTTCATGATTTCCGACACCATTGGTATAATAGTTAAACTGAACTTTTGTCGTATCTTTTCCTAGAAATTCGATGTCGATTTCATCCCAAGGCGTACCATCAGTCGGTCCCGTATAAGTAAAGAACGAAGACACGATCCCAACATTTTTGGCTGGTTTCATGTTTACTTCATATAGCCCATAGCCATATGTTTGAGTAGAACGGTTTTCTCCGCAGTCAAACTTATTATAGGAAGGACTTGTGAGCGATAATCGCATTTCCCCTAACGACGTCATGGAGACATTGTTTGCGCGCCACGTACAGTTAAACATATTTCCGTTCGAGTACCCATCGGCTTTTTGCCATAACCCGGTATTATAGTTGTTGAACGGTTCATAAAACGACCCGCCCGTTTGTGCCGAGGCACTTGCAGCAAATGTGGACAAACTCATAAATAATCCAGTGACAAGCAGCATCAACATTCGTTTTACACGGTAAGACATGTAGGCATTCCCCTCTCTTTTTGAAAGCGTTTTCTTTTTGATCATACATGATTCTCTCAAAATGGAAAATCGGTCTAAATAATGATAAACAGTGTGTTTTTTTAATAGAATGAAAAGAAAATTGATAGGTAAAAAATAATGATTGACAAAGCGGACAGTTGTCCGTAAGATAATACCGGTACAATTGTCCTAATGAAAATGAAAGAAATTTGATTTACACATAGAGATATATGCAAGGTGGATGAAGGTAAAGAAGGTGAAGCATCATGGAAAAGGATATTGGAAAGGAAATTGAAGAGGTCGCTTTTTCTTTGTTTCAAGAGTTTGGTGTAGAGAATGTCAGTATGCATAAAATTGCTAAAACAGCTGGTGTTGGACAGGGTACTCTTTACCGCCGATATGCCAATAAAAGTGATTTATGCCTTTCGATCCTTGGAGAAAAATTTGAACAACTGATCCCTGCGTTGCATCTTTACTTAAGTAAAATCAGTGATCAGCCGGTTCGTGAGCGTTTACGATATGTTCTTGAAGAAATTCATCTCATCGTCGGTCATCATTTAGATTGGATTCGCATGCTCACAATCTCTGGGAACTTAGAGCAGACAAGTAAAGTATATGATTGTCATTACAGTCAATCACTCAAACAAATCATTCGTGATTTGCTCGAGGAAGCGAAAGTAAAGGGAGAAGCGAACATACAAGACATTGAGTTGACGACATTATGTATGTCCTCTCCAATGACGCCTGAACTCATGTTTTATATTCATGAATCCGGCTACTCAATCGAAAAAATTGCACAATTCGCTGCGGAAAAACAAATTTTATCTGTTTTTCAACGACAATGAAGTGGCTCATTTCTGACTAGCCTGACTTCCTAAGATTGCTCAATATTGAAAAAGAAAAGGAGCCAACTTAATATGAACAAACAGCAAACAGCAGCTTCCGACATTCGAACGCTGCCCATTATTATTTCATTTATCACAGCTGGATTTATTGGACTGTTCAGTGAAACGGCACTCAACATGGCGCTGAGAAGTTTAACATTAGACTTTGGTATTGAAGCAACGACTGCTCAGTGGCTTACAACCGGCTATTTATTAACACTAGGGATTCTTGTTCCAATTTCTGGCCTCATTCTTCAATGGTTTACAACAAGACAGCTTTTCATAACTTCACTGGTCTTTTCGATCATCGGTACATTTATTGCGGCCGTTGCACCAGTCTTCAGTATTTTAATGGTGGCACGTGTGGTGCAGGCAGTAGGAACAGCCTTGCTCCTTCCATTGATGTTTAATACGATCTTGGTTATCATTCCGCCTCATAAAAGAGGTAGATCAATGGGGATTATCGGTCTTGTCATTATGTTTGCCCCAGCAGTTGGTCCAACGGTCTCTGGCCTTATTCTTAAATCGTTAACATGGCATTGGATTTTTTGGATTTCGCTTCCGTTATTAGTTGCTGCACTCGTATTTGGGTATATTTTTATGCAAAATATTACGGAACCCACAAGACCGAAAATCGACATTTTATCGATTGTGCTATCAACCATCGGTTTCGGTGGAATTGTGTATGGTTTTAGCAGTGCCGGTGAAGGCGGCGGCTGGAGCAGTATGCATGTGATTGTGGCGATTGTTGTAGGTGTCATTGGCATTCTTGTGTTCTCTCTAAGACAGTTAAACATGAAAGAACCGATGTTGAATTTAAGCCCATTTAAATATCCAATGTTTGTGATCGGGTTACTTCTGATTTTAGTGTGTATGATGGTGATGCTGTCTGCTATGATGATTTTGCCATTATATCTGCAAACGTCCTTGGCACTTTCTACATTTACAGCAGGTTTAATGCTATTACCAGGTGGAATTATCAATGGACTGCTATCGCCAATCATGGGTGGGCTTTTTGATAAATTTGGGCCGAAGTGGCTTGTCATCCCAGGCCTTGTCATCGTTGCAGCGACCATGTTTGGCTTCACGAACTTAAGTGTGAATACGTCCATCGGTTATATCGTGACGCTTCATATTACGTTAATGATAGGAATTGCGATGATCATGATGCCTGCCCAAACAAATGGATTAAATCAGCTGCCGCCAGAGCTATATCCGCACGGTACAGCGATTATGAATACATTGCAGCAAGTATCAGGAGCGATTGGGACTGCGGTTGGTATCTCGATCCTTTCATCAGGAGCGCGCAGTTTTATGGAAAATGTGGCTGATCCCGCAAATCCAGTCAATAAGCTGCTCGCCTTTACAAATGGCGTCCAGCATGCCTTTATCTTTGCTGTCATTATGACAGTGATTGGTTTGGTGATTGCTTTCTTTATTAAACGAGTGAAAGTAGAACAACAAGTATCATAATATATGAAAAGCACTGAGGACTTAGCGCCGCAGTGCTTTTTTTATTTACTCATAGGGGTGAATGTTTGTTTCAAAGAAGCTGAAAATGGGGAGATAGATAAAAAGCAACGACTCTCTGACGACATTGAAGGAAAAGGCGAAATTCGTAACGAATGGATAGAGATAAAAGAATAAGATAGGAGCTGAGATCATGAACTTAGACGAACAAATTAAAATGGCTGAGTCATTGCGTCAACCAGCTGAAGATTCATTAGCTGGTCAATCAGAACTAAAGCCAGTCCACCCTCCTGAAGTGAACAAAATGGAATATGATATCCCAACGGGTGCTGGTGAAACAAAGGTGTGGGTATTTAAACCTGTGAAAACATTGAAACAACCCCTTCCTGTTTTCGTGAATTTGCATGGGGGCGGTTTTATACTTGGAAGTGCTGAAATGGATAATCATTGGTGTCCGGTCATAGCAGATCGTGCGGAGTGTATCGTTGTCAATGTGGAATATCAGCTGGCACCGGAACACCCTTTTCCGGCTGCTCTTCATGAATGCTACGATGTGATGAAATGGTTATATGAACATCCTGATGAACTACAAATAGACCCAAATCGATTAGCCATTGGCGGTCATAGTGCAGGTGGGAACTTGGCAACAGCGGTTTGTTTGCTTGATATCCAAAAAGGGAACAAACTTCCGATTGTCTATCAAGTGCTTGACTATCCACCGCTTGATTTGGCTACTGATCCAGCACAAAAGCCAGCGTTTGAAGAAGCAATTCCAGTTGAAATGGCGAGACTGTTTAATTCCTTCTACCTGCAAGGTCAAGATCCGCACAATCCGCTCGTTTCTCCAGTCTTTGCAGAGAGAGAAGTCTTAGCACAAATGCCCCCAGCTCTTGTTATCACAGCTGAGAAGGATTCACTAGCTGAAGAAGCTGAGCATTATGCGGACAAGTTAAAAGAAGCAGGGGTAGATGTCACATACAAACAATTTAAAGGAGTCCCTCATGCGTTCACTCATGCCGGAGATTTAGAGATAGCTGAAGAGGCTTGGCATCTGACGAGCGATCAGCTTAAGAAGGCGTTTGAATAAGAAATATTCGGATATAAGTAAAAAGCACAGACCTTTTTTTCTGTGCTTTTTTTGTGTTCTTGCTGACGTCCTGAAAAGAAGTGTAGATACAACAATCACAACTGTCGATATAATAGAAAGATAGAAGACAACTAAAAAAGGAGCTAATAGAATGAAAAAAGAGACACTACAGGCATTTTGTCTTTCTTTACAAGGAGCAACCCACGACTATCAACCTGAGTGGCAGGCAGATCGTTATCATATAGGTGGAAAGATGTTCGCCATGATGGGGGGAGACGTCGATCGCAAGCCAGTCATCACTTTAAAATGTGATCCGCAACGCGCTGAAGAATTAAGAGAAATGCATGAAGGAATTATTCCCGGATATTACATGAATAAGACGCATTGGAATTCTATTTATCTTGATGCAGATATTCCATCTTCATTTGTCGAAGAGCTAATTGAACATTCCTATCAACTGGTTTTTCACAAATTAACAAAAAAAGCTCAGCAGGCTATCCTCCAACATAATTCAAAAGAAACCGATTAAATGCTAAACGTTCAGTTGTTCATGTCTCTTTGAATCTCTTCAAAATTGACTAGAGTCACATGCTCTCGCTATACTTTAAACAGCTAGAAGATACGAATAGGGGGATATACAATGGGCTATACAGTCATTACAGGGGCAAGTTCAGGTATTGGATATGAAACGGCTTTGGCCTTTGCAGCAAGAGGAAAAAATCTGATCTTAGCTGCACGCCGGCTTGATAAACTCCAAGAACTGAAAGAAAAGATTCTAGAAACATATCCCGATATTCAAGTGAAAATCCAGTCTGTTGATTTAACAGACAGAGAGCAAGTGTATTCTTTCTATGAGTCATTAGCTGGTGATGAGCTGGATACGTTCATTAATAATGCTGGGTTTGGCCATTTTGGTTCAATAGGAGAGCAGGATTTGAAAAAAATTGGGGACATGCTTCATCTCAATATTGAAGCGTTAACAATTTTATCCACTCTGTATGTCCATGATTATGAGCAAAAAGAGGGGACGCAGCTAATCAATATCTCTTCAAGAGCGGGTTATACCGTCGTCGCCAATGCTGTCACTTATTCAGCAACGAAATTTTATGTGAGCGCCTTTACAGAAGGGCTGGCCCTAGAATTGAAAGAAAAAGGAGCCAAATTACAGGCAAAAGTATTAGCGCCTGCTGCGACAGAATCGGAATTTGCAAAGCGTTCATTAGATGTCGATCAATTCGAATATGAAGGCACTATCAAGAAATATCACACATCAAAAGAAATGGCAGCGTGCTTGCTTGAGCTTTACGACAGTTCACAAACAGTTGGTATCGTTGATGGGAAGACATTTGATTTTGAATTGAAGGACCCCATTTTTTCACACGCTGGCACAAGCATGAAATAAAAAGTTCCAATCACTGAGGATAGATTCTCTTAGTGATCAGCAGGTCATCTAGCCGAAAGATGTCTTGGATAATGTGGAGCACTGTCAACACATACTAGAATAGATAAAAACACCTACACATTAGGTGTTTTTTTTATGCTTCTTTGATGAATGAAAGAATCGCAGGTCCAGTAAATGAGACTGCTGACAATCATGATCGGAAGGGATGTGGAGCTCTCAATTCCATCCATAACAAAAAGCATGACAATCATTGCTATCAGTAAGTAAGCCGCTAAATAAAGAGGATGAAAAGCCTTGGGCTGTAAAGAGAACAACAACTGTAAAGGTACCGCAAAGATGAAATAATAAACAAAAAAGATGGGAGTGTAAAACATCATAAACGCAGGCTCGCCCTGAATCGGTGGATATAAACATACGAACAAGCTGAGTAAAATGGAACTGAAGAATAGTGTGAGTAGGATTTTGTAAAATGGTTGAACGGAACGCACTGTATGTACTCCTTTTTTGTAAGATTTCCTATATTTTATCATAAATGGGTTGAGAACAATTTCTGAAGTCAATTTAGGTATTATGGTATAAATAAATTTTGATAATAGTGTCCTTTTTCCTTTATTTGGTTCTGTGACTTTCACCTCATGCTGATGAATGAAGGAATGGTATAAAGTAAACCCTATAGACAGATAATTATTCATCACATTTAAGAAAAGAGATGATCTTATGAACGTAACAAAATGGTTTGGTGCTGCCCTTCTTTCTGTTTCACTATTGGTGACCGCAGCTTGTGCGAACGATAGCACTCAAGAGAATAATCAAAGTAATCAAGAAAGCACTACCAGTGAAACAAAAGAAAAAAACACGGCTGTTGAGACAGGGAACAAATCTTTATCCAATATTAAGGTGCTGGCAACAGGCGGAACGATTGCCGGTAGTTCAGATAGTAATACAGATACGACTGGATATAAATCTGGTGCACTTGGAATCGATAAAGTCATTGCTTCCGTACCACAGCTGAAGGATATTGCAAATGTCACGGGTGAGCAAGTAGCGAACGTCGGCAGTGAAAATGTGGATAACGCTCTTCTTTTAAAATTAGCGAAACGAGTCAATCAGCTTTTAAATGATGATCAAGTGGATGGCATTGTGGTGACACATGGTACAGATACTTTAGAAGAAACGGCCTATTTTTTACATTTGGTTGTAAAAAGTGATAAGCCAGTGGTGGTCGTGGGTTCCATGAGGCCAGCATCTGCCATTAGTGCGGATGGCCCGCTTAACCTGTATCATGCAGTGAAAATTGCTTCGACAAAAGAAGCCAAAGGCAAAGGTGTAATGGTGACATTAAATGACCGAATTGCCTCTGCTCGTTTTATTACGAAGACAAATACCACCACAACCGATTCGTTCAAGTCTCTTGAGCAAGGGTACATTGGAGAAGTGGCGGGTGAAGTTGTCTCTTTTTATAACGAACCGACAAGAAAACATACAGCTGACAGTGAATTCGATATTTCAAAGCTAAAAGAGCTGCCGCAAGTGGATATCTTATACGGCTATCAAAATGATCAAAAGTATGTGTATGATGCTGCGGTTAAAGCAGGAGCGAAAGGCATTGTCGTTGCCGCCGCAGGAAATGGAACGATGTCAACAGAAGCGATCAATGGGGCAACAGATGCAGTGAAGAAAGACGTGGTGATCGTGAGGTCAAGCCGTGCAGGAAATGGTATTGTCACACATGAAAAAATGGATGATGAACATCATTTTGTCTCATCGGATTCATTAAATCCACAAAAAGCCCGCATTCTACTCATGCTGGCTCTGACGAAAACAAAAGATCCAGATAAAATTCAATCCTATTACGAGCAGTATTAAAAAGAAAAAGACCCGACGTATCATTGGGTCTTTTTTTATATGTGTACCTGATGTTCAGCCCGTTTTTTTAAAGAGAGTAAAATGTCTCTCCAAACATCATCTATATCAGTAAGAAAATGTCCTGCTTGCTCGATATAGTGCGTTTTGGCGTTTGGAATGTTCGGAGCAATGCTTTCTATCTCTTCAAAAGGGGCCATCTGATCCTCTTTTCCATGCCAGACATCCACAGGGATTTGTATATCTTTCATATCGAATGCCCATGACCGCGACAGTAAATCTGGCTCATAAATACATTCATCAACCGATTGACGAGTGGCTTCGTATAAATGCATCATCATCAGCTCCAGTTGCTCATCGGTTTGAAGAAATTGCCGATCCGATGGATGTAAATGTTTGTTCCCTTTTTTCGTTAGTTTCTTGAATTTCTCTGGTTTCTTTTCAATTAGTTTTTTCTGAGCGCGATAGCTTGCCTTTAAGAGCCAAGGCATTCTTTTACTGAGGAAAAAGGCAATCTTGTTCTCCTTTAGCATACTTTTAGGCGGTTTACCATCCTGAAATGGGGTGGTACTTGAGACGAGAGCAACCGAAAGAATGCGATCTGGCAATTGATAGGCACAACCAGCAGCGAATGCCCCACCTCCAGAGACACCAATCACTGAAAAATGGGAGATGTCAAGATGATCGGCCACTTCCTGTACGTCTTTTGCCCAGTCTAAAATGGTGCGGTCAGGTTGCGGATCAGATAAACCAAAACCAGGTCTGTCTAAAGAAATGAGACGAATGCCAAGCTCTTTTGAGATTGGATCATCATCTAAAAACATCACTCTCGATCCAGGTGTCCCATGAAAAAAGAATACTGGGAATCCTTCAAGATCACCGTATTGAGACAAACCAATATGACGTCCATCTTGCAAATGAATCCTGTCCATATGATCATCCCCTTCATCGTTTATCTAGCTTACATATTCATGCATGAAAGGCCGGGTTAAGGCGTTTCTTTCGCAATTTGATAGATTTTTTCGTAAAGCGATAATAATGTTTTTAGATCTTCTTTTGAAAGCTTGGTATAGTATTTTTGAATAAGATGTAGCTGAATTTTTTCAATATCTTTATGATAGTCATGGCCCTTTTGAGCAAAATCAACAATGATTTCTCTACGGTTATGTGGATTAATCTCTCTTTTCACATATCCAAGCTGTTCAAGCTTTGATATGAGCTGGCTAGCGGCACTAGATGAAATGGAGAAATAATCAGCTAGTTCATTGATTGTTCTCGTCTTCGACCGCAGCAATTCAAGTGTCAGTTCTTGTTTGCTTGTTAAATCTGCATACTCATTTTTTAAGAATCGTTGATACTCTTCTACATAGATAGAACCTAGTGCGTTTGAGTACTCAATGATTTTTTTGCTGTAATGAATGATATCCTCATCCAATGACATCACCTCTTTTCTCCTATATTATATGCGATCTTAATATTTAAGTGAAGTTAAATGTTAAGAAAAATTAAATAAAAGAGGGATAGATGTGATGAGAAAATGACCTCTACCTCCACTTTCTCATCAACAATGGACAAAGAATACTTCCTGTTATCCCTAAGCATTCATAAAACATAGTTGGTTTGATTTTGAACATGTAGTAGGCTAAGGTGGCAATGAATAGATCATAAAAGAAAAACAAGTATACGTCCTTTTTGGTGATGGCATAAATGATCGTTTTGTTTGTTTTCACTTAGATTCACTCCTTAGGAAGTCGATGCCTTTTTCATTGTATTATGGGCGATCTCCATTTATAATAAAAAATAAACCAACTGGTCGGTTTTATTTGTCCGTGTGAAGAAAAGCAAGGTAGAAGGGATTGTTCATAGATGACAAGTACACAAAGCGGGGCTGGAAAAAGTGAAAAGACGAAGCAGAAAATTGTCACCGCTTCACGTGATTTATTTGCGAAAAAAGGATATTCCGAAACATCCGTGCGAGATATTCTAGAGGCTGCTGAGATAAGTAAAGGCAACCTTTATCATCATTTTAAAGGAAAAGAGTTTTTGTTCCTTCATATTATGGAAGAGGATCATCGACTCATGATGGAGACGTGGCATAAAGAGAAGCAAAGACTGCCTCTGGCCATTGATAAGCTTGCAGGGTTTGCAGAGCTGCTTAGTCAAATGGGGATTAACTATCCTTTAATGAGAGCGAGTGAAGAATTTTGCGCCAGTGCATTTACATCAGATGAAGTCATGGAGCGGCTGAACAAGATTGATGTAGACTTTGATGATGTAATGCGAGACATCCTGCTTGAAGGAAACGAAGATGGCAGCTGGTCGATTCAGCATGTTGAATCAAAAGTGAAAATATTACTTTCCGTATTCTACGGATTAGACGTGTTATATAGAAATGAAACGATGCAGCAGAAAAAGGAATTACAAAAAGAGGCGATCTCATTGTTTATTCACGGAATCAACCATCATGAGTAACAAGTGAGTCAGTAAAGGGGAAACAAACATCATGCAAAAACCGATTCGTGAGCAAAAAGCGGTACTTGTTATTTTATTAAGTAATATATTTATTGCGTTTTTAGGCATCGGTCTGATTATACCTGTCATGCCGCTCTTTATGAATGTCATGCATTTAACGGGCAGTACGATGGGATATCTTGTGGCGGCGTTTGCTGTTGCACAGCTTATCGCATCACCTATTGCGGGAAGATGGGTAGACCGATACGGAAGAAAGATCATGATTGTGTCTGGTCTGTTTCTATTCGCGTTATCAGAACTCGTTTTTGGCTTAGGAACACACGTATATGTTCTGTATTTTGCAAGGGTTCTTGGCGGCATTAGTGCAGCATTTATCATGCCGGCTGTCACCGCTTATGTCGCCGATATCACAACCGTTCAAGAAAGATCAAAGGCAATGGGGTATGTATCCGCTGCTATTAGTACCGGATTTATCATTGGCCCGGGAATTGGCGGATTTATTGCAGAATATGGCGTTCGCCTGCCGTTTTTCTTTGCAGCAGGGATTGCATTTATTGCTGTGATTTCGTCTATGTTTATGCTGAAGGAACCATTAACAAAAGAAGAGCGAGAGAAACAAATGGATCAAGTGAAAGAATCGACCTTCTTTAAAGACTTGAAAAAATCGATTCATCCAAGTTATCTCATCGCCTTCATCATTGTCTTTGTGCTGGCGTTTGGACTATCTGCATATGAAACGGTCTTTAGCTTGTTTACAAATCACAAGTTTGGATTTGGTCCGAAGGATATTGCGATTATCATTACCGTCAGTTCAATTGTAGCCGTCATCATCCAAGTCCTCGTGTTTGGTAAAATGGTGAATGCGCTTGGGGAGAAACGAGTTATTCAACTATGCTTGATTGTTGGAGCAGTTCTCGCTTTTGTTTCCACAGTCGTGTCAGGCTTTATGGTTGTGCTGATCGTGACGTGTGTGATTTTCCTTGCGTTCGATTTATTGCGCCCTGCACTCACGACCTTCTTATCAAAAATCGCTGGCAATCAGCAAGGGTTTGTCGCAGGGATGAACTCTACCTACACAAGTCTTGGTACGATCTTTGGCCCGGCACTTGGCGGCATTTTATTCGATCAAAATATTCATTTCCCATTCCTGTTTGCAGGTGTTGTCTTATTTCTTGGATTGGGCTTAACCCTTATTTGGAAGGGGAAGGCGACGGTTGAATCTGATTAGATAAAGAGCCCTAACTTGAAGTGACCCCCTAAATTTAGACGCGTTTTTTTATGAGACAGCTTTCGAGGCATGAGTTCGATATTGTATCGGACTCATGCCTTTTAGTTTTGTCTTTATACGTGTGTGATTGTAGTAATCAATATATTGTTCAAGTTCTTGCTTGAAGTGTTCGATGTTCTCAAATTTTTTTAGGTATAGAAATTCAGACTTTAAGATACCAAAAAAGTTCTCGATAACTGCGTTATCGTAACAGTTACCTTTTCGGGACATACTCTGTGTAATCCCACGCTTTTTTAAGGCGTGTCTATATTGCTTCATTTGGTAATGCCATCCTTGATCAGAATGTATCATTGGTTTCTCCTCTTCATCTAAACGGTTGAACGCCTGATGAAGCATCGTTGAGACGAGTGAGTAAACAGGTCTTGAACCGACTGTATAGGTAATGATTTCACCATTAAATAGATCTAATATGGGCGAAAGATAGAGCTTCTGACCAAATAACTTGAACTCCGTTATATCTGTGACCCATTTCTCATTTGGTCTATCAGCTTGAAAATGACGAGCCAAAATATTAGGCGCTATTTTGTTCACTGTGCCTCTGTATGAACGATATTTCTTCACTCGGACCATGCATTTTAGCCCTAGAACTTTCATGATGCGCTGGACTTTTTTGTGATTCACCTTTTGTCCTCGGTTGATTAGTTCATCACGAATCCGGCGATATCCATAACGTCCTTGATGTTCCTGATAAATGGTTTGAATCATCTTTTTCAGTTCGACATCCTGATCAGGACGATCTAAATGCTTGATCAAGTAATAGTAGGTACTGCGTGGAATACATGCGAGCTTAAGAAGTGATTTCACCGGATATTGATGCCTTAAATCATAGACTACTTGCGCTTTGTCTTGTTTGGTGATTGTTCCTTGTTTTGAACTAAGGCATTCAACTTTTTTAAATACTCATTTTCCATGCGCAAATGTTCTACTTCTGCCTGTAACGCTTCCATTGATCCTTTCGTTATTTCTTGTTTTCCAGTTTTCTTTTTCATAGACGGACGCCCCTTTTTCTTAGATTGAAGGGCGTCTACTCCTTGTGTTTCCAAGATGCGCTTCCAGTTCCAAAGCGTTGTATCAGAAGGCAGGTTAAAGAGTGCAGCTGTTTCCAAGATAGACGTCCCATGTTCATTCATATAATCAAGTACGTCTAGTTTATATTGGACTGGATAATTTGTATATGACTTTGAAAAAGCTTTTTCGCCATGATATTGATACTTTCTGACCCAATATTGAAGTATGCTTTTGTGCACGCCAATCTGTTTTGCAATTCCAAGCAGGGGTTCGCGGTCAATGAGGTATCGTTTTACCGCTTTGATTTTATCTTCAATTGTAAATTTAGCCAAAAGAAAAGCACCTCCAAATGTTAGACTGTGTCTAATATTTGGGGTGCACTTCAAACTAGGGTTCTTTTTTTTGTTCCTTTTGGATAGATGATTGAAAAATAATCACAAGGTCCCTGTTGAAAAGGTATTATACATGTTAATCTAATACATGTTTTACCAAAATACAGGAGGAGGATTTTCAATGCAAATTAAAGAGATTTTTTATATTCGGTGTATCTCGTGTTTGAGTGTTGTGCTCATTCATGCAATAGCCATTTTATCTAGCTCTCATTCATCATCTATTCTTGTAGCACTACTCATGTTCAGTACCCCGAGTTTTATTTTCATTTCTGAATTTTTATTGGCTCATGCTTATCCGAATGGTACCCCTAAAGGATTTATGTGGAAGAGGGTGAAAGCCATCTTTTTCCCATTTGCTTTTATTGGGATTGTCGATGGTTTTTTGCATTCGGCATCGTTAAATGGAGGGGCAGTTGACTTTTTTAAAAGAGCTTCAGCAAATGTCTTATTGGGAAATTATATTGGTTATTTTGTTCTGATTATTTTTCAATTTTACTTTTTGCACATGTTTTTTCACAAAATGGCTAAGCGTACCTCAGCCAAATGGGTATTGCCGATCTCCTTTATCATCACAGTTGGTTATTTAAGTGTCATGAACCTCGTCAAAATCCCACAACCTCAATTACCTAATCCAATGTTCGGCTTAGAATGGATTCCATTTCCAGGGTGGTTGTTCTATTTTTGTTTAGCCTATTATTGTGGAGCGAATTATCAGCAGTTTATCACAAGACTTCATCGTTTTAAGTATGCCGTGTATGGACTTGTTTTGATTTCCGCAGCGACCCTTCTAAGCAATTCATATGTAGGCTTTTTCGAGTCTTCTTCTAAGAGGCCAGACGTTGTTCTTTATACAGTCAGTATTGTCTTCTTATGTTTTCTCTTGTTTTCTAAAGTGAAAAGCGTTCCACCTTTCGTAGCTGTCATTAGTCAATATTCATTCACCATCTATTTGCTTCACGGGTATTTTCTAGGTATCTCTGTGTTACTATGGGGACAATTAAAAGATTATCCATTCTTTGTAGGGACAATCATAACATCAGCACTTGCAATTGCTGGACCTATCCTATTGTCACGGATAGCAAATCATTATAAATATGGCTATATGTTTGTCGGTAAAATCAACAGAACGAGGCGAAAAACAGTCGCTTCATAAACGTTTTAAAGGGGATCTTAAGAAGATGCCCTTTTTTTGTTGCCTAAAAGTACAATGCTTCTTGCCCGAAAGTACAATTTCAATCGATCATCTCATTGCTTAGAATAAAAAGATGAAGTTCACGAAGTTGAAGAAAAAGGAGTAAGTGAATGGCAAAATTTTTATATCATTTAGGAAAAAGTGCTTTTTCTAAGCCGAAACGGATGATTATCGGTTGGTTACTTGTTTTAGTAGCTGTTGTGGCGGCAACAATAGGGACAGGTGTTTCATTTAATGGCGATATGTCGATTCCAGGAACAAAGTCAGAAAAGGCAATGGATCTCTTGGAGAAAAAGTTCCCAGCAGGTGATGATGGCGGGACGATTCGTCTGATCTTTAAAGCACCTAAGGGTGAAACATTAGAAACAAAAAAAGTAAGAAACAAATTGAACGAAACGATCAAAGAAGTCAAAAAGGATAAAGCAGTCAAGCAAGTGACGGATTTATATCAGACATTTGCTATTAGTAAGGATAAGAAAATAGGGTATGCGGATATTACATACCGGGTAAAGGCGGATGAGGTAAAAACATCCTCGAAAGAGAAAGTATTAGATAGTATTAAGATTTCAAGAAAGGCTGGCATCCAAACAGAATTAGGCGGCTCCGTCACATTCTCAGAAATTGAGGTAGGCGGGATTTCGGAAGTCATAGGTATTGTCATGGCCTTCTTTATTTTAGCCTTTACCTTCGCTTCACTATTGATTGCAGGACTACCGATCTTGACGGCTGTCATTGGGTTAATAATCGGCGTGATGGTCATATTAATTACCTCAAATTTTGTTGAGATGTCTGCATTTAGTCTTACATTAGCTGTGATGATTGGACTTGCAGTAGGAATTGATTATGCATTATTTATCATTTCTCGTTATCGACAGTTATTAGCAGAGGGTTACGAATTGAAAGAAGCAGCAGCTAGAGCTGTTGCTACAGCAGGCAGCGCTGTATTGTTTGCAGGTGTTACCGTCGTAATTGCACTATGCGGACTTGTATTAGTCGGTATACCATTTTTAGGCGTTATGGGTCTTGTAGCTGCATTCATGGTACTATCAGTTATGCTTGTGTCTCTCACAATTGTTCCTGCCATACTAGGGATTCTTGGTGATAAAGTAAGCCCTTCAAGAAAGAATAAATGGTTCTCTAAATTACAATCTCAACAAAAAGAAGAAGCCACAGCTTGGGGAAGGTTTATCAAGAAGTATCCAGGTAAGATCATCCTAGGTGTCATTGTATTGACTGGTCTACTCAGTTGGCCAGCACTTCATATGGAGTTGGGTCTTCCTGATAACGGCATGAAGGGGAAGGAAACAACTGAACGTAAGGGCTATGACCTGTTAGCAGAAGGATTTGGTAAAGGGTTTAATGGGCCACTGGTTGTTATCATTGATGCCTCCCATGCAAATAACGCAATGAAATCTATTGAGAAAACAACAAAAGTATTAGAGAAGATGGATGGCATCAAACAAATGGCACCGCCTGTTCCTAATCCATCGGGTAAGTACGCCATGCTGACCATCTTACCGAAAAGCGGTCCAGAAGATAAGGCGACAAAGCAATTAGTCAAAGATATACGAAATGAATCTAGTCAGACTGCTGCACAGTATGATACGAAATTACTTGTTACTGGTTCTACGGCAGTTAATATAGATATTTCAGATAGACTCAGTGAAGCGTTACCGAAATTTGCAGGAGTCATTATTGGATTTGCTTTGATTTTGATGATTCTTGTGTTTAGGTCATTCCTTGTTCCATTAAAAGCGGTTTTAGGATTCCTTATGACATTGACCGCTACACTAGGTTTTTCTGTCTTTGTTTTACAGGATGGACACCTTGCGCCATTGTTTGGAATACCAGCAAATGGCCCATTGTTAAACTTTATGCCTGTACTAGTAACAGGAATATTATTTGGTCTTGCAATGGATTATGAGGTCTTTTTAGTCAGTCGAATGAGAGAAGATTTCCTTCTATCAGGTGATGCGAAAAAGTCCGTTGTATCAGGTTTGAAGCACAGTGGAAGAGTAGTGACTGCCGCAGGCTTAATCATGATCTTCGTCTTTGCTAGTTTTATCTTTGCAGATGACTTGATTATCAAAACAATGGGGTTAACGTTGGCATTCGGTGTTCTGTTTGATGCATTTGTCATAAGAATGACTTTTATCCCAGCTTGTATGATGCTGATCGGACGAGCTGCTTGGTACTTACCCAAATGGTTTGAAAGATGGCTTCCACGTATAGACATTGAAGGTGAGTCTATTTCTCAGAAGGATGAGAAAGAAGAGAAGGTGATTTAGTCACTGATAGTCTTACATGGTATGATTGATGATACCGCCATTACCTCGATAAAGGGGGGGCGGTATTTTTTGAGTGAATATGAGGCTCGGATGGTGATATTTATGGCGAAACGACGGGTAGACCCTTTTAATGAAATGATCTATTCGCGAATTCCAACATTATTATGGGTCATTCTTGTTTATATTGCAGCAATGATATTTCAGTTTATAACCACCCCATTAGCACTTTCTGGCCTGTTTTTTTCTGCACTTATTGCCGTACATCTGATTCTGCATTGGTGGTCATTTTACTGGTTTCGGCAGAATCCATGGGTATATTTTCTGATTCAAGGAATAGTGATTCTACTTTGTGTTTCAGTCATGCAGGCGGCTTCCCCTGTGATCTTAATTGGTCTGTTACCGGTACTAATAGCGCAAAGTATTGGGGTATATTATCATACATTGAAGGTGATTTTGACAGGGCTTAGTTTTTATGTTCTTTTTTTTCTTGCCCTTATTTTGGTCAATGATACAGATGATTTGACCGTATACATTCCTATTTTGTTTTTGATTCTGATTGTAGTCATCGCATACTCCATTTTATTTTTTAGACAAGTCAAAGCTAGAATTCGTACACAAACATTTTTAAAGGAACTTGAATTGGCACATCAACAAGTGGAAGAGCTGACACTTGCTAATGAGCGTCAAAGAATGGCGAGAGATTTACATGATACCCTTGCACAAGGGCTGGCAGGTATTATTATGCAGCTAGAAGCGGTCCATGCCCATTTAGAGAATCAGAATGTTGAGCGTGCTCAAAGCATTATTAAAGGTTCAATGAGCCATGCGCGGACGACATTAGGTGAGGCGAGATTGGTCATTGACGACCTTCGAACATACAGCCAGGATCAATATGACTTAGCTGATTCTGTGAAAGATGAAGTGAATCGGTTTATGACGGCGACGAATATTCCAGTTCATACAAAAGTGGCTGTCTCTTATCAAGTGTCCCCTTTCCTCATCGAACATACCGTATACATTGTCAGTGAATGTTTGACGAATATTGCCAAGCATGCCAAAGCAAGTAAGGTCGAATTGATGATGAAGCAACAAGATGATCACATCTCCTTGCAAATCACAGACAATGGAGTGGGTTTTGATGATAAAAAACAAGAATCCACTTCCGGGCATTACGGTCTAATTGGTATGTCAGAACGTGCCCGACTGCTTGATGCACAGCTACACTTGAAAAGCGAAAAAAATGAAGGTACACAAGTGACGGTAACCATACCTTTGAAAAAGGAGTAAAAACAATGTCTTATCAAATTGTGATTGTCGATGATCATTTTGTTGTTAGAGAAGGATTAAAATTAATTCTTGAGACAGATCAACGATTTGATGTTGTTGGTGAAGCAGAAGATGGAGCAAAGGGTTTAGATATCTTGAAAGAGAAGGCTCCAGACCTTGTATTACTTGACCTCAACATGCCTAACATGAGTGGGCTTGAGATGTTAAAAGAGATGCAGTCTCTTCAATTAAAAGTACCGGTCCTGATTCTCACTACCTATAACGAAGAGGAATTAATGATTGAAGGGCTGCAACTTGGAGCAAAGGGCTATCTTTTAAAGGATGCCAGCAGAGAAAATTTATTTTATACAATTGAAGCAGCTATCAGAGGGGATATTCTTCTTCAAGCAAACGTCGCTGCTAAAGTATTTGAATCAACAGAGCATCAAGTGACTCCGACCCATTTGAAAAAAGAAATAAACATGCTGACTGAAAAAGAGATGCTTGTCTTGCAAGCAGTGGCTAGAGGATATCGAAGTAAGGAAATTGCATTTGATATGGGGATTTCCGAGAGAACTGTCAAAGCTCATTTAACAAATATTTATCAAAAGCTGGAGGTCACTTCAAGAGCGGAAGCAATTAAAGCAGCAGTGGAATTAGGGGTGATTCATTTTTAGAGAGAATGAGTTAGCAGCAGAATAATAGACAAGAGACCTTTCAAATAAGGTCTCTTTTTTTTAAGGCTGCGGCTTCAGGTGATTCAGTGCCTGCGCCAGTTTTTGATTTTGTTGTTTTTTGTAAAATAGAAAGGCGATGATATGGCCTACTAATGTGAGAAAGGCTATACCGATAAAATAAGGCATGATCCATTCGAGCAGTGTAGTCGAATATAAAGCGACGGCTCCTACTTGAAACCCTAAATTGACGACAGTGGAGATGAGAATGTTGGTGGGTGCTGGAAAGGTAAAGTAGTTCCATAGTAAAGGATACATGACCCCAAAGACGATGCCTGCCAGAGTACCGATGCCAATGATGTGCCACACGTAATGAAAAGGGATAGAGGATGACCATTGAGTGATTGACAGGATGAGTGTCAGCCATACGATAGAGACAAAAGCTGTTTGCATAAATTGATGTTTTAGTTCCTTGATCATTTGAATCGCTCCTTTATATATTTGGCGTAATGACGACTGACGGTGTAGCTGTTTTTCGAGATGGTTTCGACCTCTAAGCGAGCGTACGTACCAGCGACAAAGCTGTCGACTTGCGCTAAATTGAGAATGACTGCATTGTTGATACGATAGAAATGTTCACGCTCTAATGACTTCAGATCCTTCAGCCGTTTACTGAGAAAATACGTCGTACCCTGAGTCGTGATCACCTTTGACAGATGTCCAAGCGCAGAGATCGCTTCAATTTGTTCTAATGGTAAAAGAGACTGCCGATCATTTTTTGGATCTTTGACCGTTAGAGATGTACTAGTCCCCATCATTGATGCCATCTTTTGTAAACGTTCTTGATTATGTGGATGGCTGATGACGTCTACTTCCGTCACATCCTTTTCTTGATTCCAGATCAAACGAAATTTCATCCATAAACCTCCTCTCACAATGAGCATAGCAATAGATGAAAGCGAATGCGATTGAATGTTGCTTTGATGCAGAAGAATTCTTTTTGTTGCAAAGATTCACCGCGTGTCTGCGGCTTTCCTTTATAATGAAAAGATACTCGTTCGTGAATGGAGGAATGATGTTGTATCTTGTAGATCAACAAAGGACAGGAGCGGTAAAAGAGGAAATTCGGCGGATTGATCCTGCCTATCCAGTGTTCGTAGATGCGATACTCGATGGCGTGATACAAGGA
This sequence comes from Bacillus sp. FSL W8-0183, assembly GCF_038006825.1. Lineage (NCBI taxonomy): Bacteria > Bacillati > Bacillota > Bacilli > Caryophanales > Bacillaceae > Bacillus > Bacillus sp. FSL W8-0183. The sequence continues at coordinate 667,877 of NZ_JBBOVY010000001.1, forward strand.
GATTTATATGTGGATCACCGAGATCACCCGTGTGTCTATTTTGCAGGGATGACAACCGGCATTTATTATGTCGCAGGCAAGTCAGAAGCAGCTCTCTCATTATGTTCAACGTTCATTGTGGATGTTTATAAAAAGCAGAAAAGAGAGAACAGACGGTTCACTTTGTTTTCAGCAAATCCAGCATCAGATGAGATGATGAAAAAATGCTTCGGTTCCCAACTGAATGAAATGCAAAGACATGCATATTCTTATGACTTGACCTCTCCTGATCTGATTGTGCCTGATCAAGACGAAATGATCAAACGCACGAATGAACAAGTCATTGCCGCAAGCAAAGTATTCCCATCCAGCTATTATGAAGCATATTGGGGAGGAGTAGATCACTTTTTATCTAATGGCGTCGGAGTTGCCATCTTAAATGGTGAAGATGTGGTCAGTGAATGTATCTCTATTTTTTTAAGTGAAAAACGTGTGGAAATCGATATTTGGACAGATGAAGCCTGCCGTGGAAAAGGGTTGGCTTTGTTAGCAGCTCAGCAAATGATCAGCATCTGTGTTGAAAAAGGGAAGACACCGCATTGGGATTGCGATGTCCATCATGCAACCTCGGCCAAATTGGCAGAGAAGCTAGGTTTTCAGTGGACAAAGACGTATCGTTTATTTTATGCCTCACGCTGAAAAGGTTTTGAGATACCAAGCATCCATGGCAGAATGCTCTGAGCCTTCAATCGGTGCAGGAAGAAGAGAGAAGTCATACCGTCGATAAAGACCAGTAGCAGCTGTTAATTCACTGCGGGTTTCTAAATAACAAGCATCGTAGTATGTAGCAGCATATTGTAGGGCCGTATCCATCAGTTTCTTGCCCGCACCTTTGCCTTGTGCTTTTGGGCTTAAATAAAGCTTTTGCAGCTCACAAATGCCATCTGTGAAAGGGGCAATGCCAACGCCACCAACAATTTCACCATGTTCTTCGGCAATCCAATAGGCTGCATGAGTCAATGATTGATAGTATTCGAAAAGCTGATCAAGTTGTGGGTCTGTGTAGGCTGTACCTTCAATCGCAAGATTCGCTGATTCTAATGACTGGCGGATAATGGCCGCGATAAAAGGATTGTCCTGCTTTTGAATCGGTCTGATATTCATTGGAAAAACCTCCATTGTCATAGGATAAAAAAGAAAAGGAGTTGATGCGATATGTTCTGGCTGCAAACCGCTATTTTTACTGTCATTGTACTCTGTCTCTCGTGGTGGGCAGGAAAAAGACGCAGGCATCGCCATGCCGGGCTGATTGTTCCGGTATGTATCACTTTGTTTGGATTGCTCTTATTGATCGGCAGTTTCTTCATTGGCAGATGGGAAGGGATGGCGCTCAGCATATCAAGCGTCTCTATCGTTCTCTCTTCTATCATTTGTTTGATCATCGTTACAGGGGTTCATTTGTTTAAAAAAGATGACCCATCGTAGGCTGGGACATCTTTATGATTTGATTCTATCGTATTCCTCACGAAGGATGCCCATCATGATGACATCCGAATAAGCACCGTTGAAATAGAGCGCTTGACGTCTTTTTCCTTCGTATTGAAATCCGGCTTTCTCATAGCTTCGAAAGGCTCGTGGGTTATGGGAAAAAACTTCAAGCTCAAGCCGATTGAGTTCTAACGTCTCAAAGGCAAATGTTTGAACCATCCGAACAGCCTCAGTACCATACCCTTTGTGAAAATGCTCTGGACCATGCAGCGCAATGCGGAAACTTGCCGTATGGTTTATCGGATCAATATCCACAATCGCCGCATCCCCGATCATTTCTTTCGTGTCTAGCAGACAAATAGCAAAGTCTCGTCTACTGTCATCCTGCAGAAAACGGGTATAGGCTGAACGAATTTCTTCTAGTGTGAACGTTTTGCGTGTGCCAGTCATATAAAGTGTTTCTGCATGCTGGCATCCTCTATGAATACCAGGATAATCTTTTTCTTCAATCGGTCTCAAGAATAATCGAGTCATGATGGATCAGCCTCCTCTATATATCGGGAGATTTCAATTAAGTTCATATCAGGATCACGGATATAAATGGATTCAATCGGACCTAATGCACCAGAACGTCTGACCGGGCCTTCTTCAATTGGAACAACCTGCTTTCGAAGATGAAGCAATAAACTGTCTATATCTAAATCGGTGATAAAACACAAGTCAGCAGATCCAGGCTGGGGATGAGCAGCTTTTGGTTCAAATTCATGACCCGCTTCATGAAGGTTAATCTTTTGTAAACCAAAACGAAGGGCTTTACGGCCTTCTCCAAAAGTTTCTTCCTTCATTCCTAATACGTTTGTATAAAAGCGAATGGTTTCCTCCATATGTTGTACAGTCAACACGATATGATCAAGTCGTCGTATCATCAGTCTCTCCTCCAAGTATGATCATTGTTTGAACTGCTTCTATTATATCATCCCTTGAAGAAGATACCTTATTTGATCACGGTTTTATAACTCCAGCTTTCTAGGGACATCTCTTCTCCGTGCAGTACTCTCTCATCAAACTCCGTCCACCCATTTTTTCGATAGAAATGACGATTGGCCTCGTTGTGTGTAATCAGTGTGAACAGTCCGCCGCCTTGCCGGGCGATAAAGGGGAAAAGACATTGCTTTAACATGCGGCTTCCAAGTTTTTTTCCTTGTTGGTCTTTTGCAACGACAAGAGCTTCTAAATACCAGTAAGGTTTCTTTAAGGAAGAACACGCTTTTTTTGCCTCCTTTAACATACGGAATACATGCTGAATCGCCGATATGCCACCAGTAAAGAGCAGCTTTAACCCACCAGATAACACATAATCCATGAGTCCTGGCTCAGGAAGACGGGGATGTTTTAACAGGGCGGCAGACACAATTTTCTCGTTCTCAACCCCGACCAAACAGATTTGATGCTGAAAATATACCCTTGTATTGATCAAATGCAGCTGACGGGCGAAAGCAGAACGCTTGGTAACCTTTTCGCATAATAAATCAAAAAATGAATAGTTCTGAAATGAATCATCTAACAACGCTGCCACTTGAGGCAGTTCATCCTCTCTAGCAAGTCTGAATTGAAGCATATGATGGCCCTCCTTTTTTTGAACAGATATAGATTATTGAACATGTGTCTATTATAATAAGAGGAAAATAAACCGAACATCGGCAATGAATGATCTCTTGTTCATAAATAGACAGGTATAGCCAGATTGTTCAAAAATGGAGGGTGTTTGATGAAGGACAGACGAACAATCAAAACCAAAAAGGCGATACGGGAAAGCTTTCTTGAGCTTTTAAAGGAAAAAGATGTTCAACAAATTACAGTATCAGAGCTATCTAGAAGAGCGGATTTAGGAAGAGGGACCTTTTATTTGCACTACCAAGATGTGTTTGATTTGCATGAACAGCTTGAGAAGGAACTATTCGATCAGCTTGGCGGACTATACGATGAATCGTTTCCAAGCCAGGACCCGCTTGATATGCTGTCCTTTTTAAACAAAACAACTGAGTATTTAAAAGAAAAACAATTCATGATGACGTTGTTTGTCAAACCGAATAGCCCAACGACGAATCAATTCAAATCGTTTTTTAAAGAAAAAATCATGAAAGAGTGGCAGCTTGATCAGCGGCAAATTACGGAGCATGAACAGATTGTGGCCTCATTTGTTGTGTCTGGTGTTGTTGGTGTACTGGAGGAATGGATTCATGAAGGGATGACAGTCGAAGCGGGGCAGCTTGCACACATCTTGTACAAGCTTCTCATGAAGGTAGAACAGGAATCGTAAGAAACGAATTAATCATATACTCTTTTTCTTTCCTGTCTGTTAAGATAAGAATGTATGTTCTTAATTGAAGTGGGGAGTGGTGAGATTGAAAAGGAAATTACTATTTTATGGGGCAATGAGCATTGATGGATATTTAGCAAGGGATGATCACCGTTTAGATTGGCTCATAGGAACAGAGGGCGAAGAGGATACGAGATATGAGGAATTTTATGCTTCAGTCGATACGCTGATCATGGGACGGAACACATACGAACAGGTTCTAAAGCTCTCACCTGATGGGTTTCCTTATGAAGACAAGACATGTTATATCGTTTCTCGCACTTTACAAGACAGTCATACAGGAACCCGTATCATTCGTGAAGATGTTCTCTCATTTATCCACAACTTAAAAAATGAAAAAGGGCAGCATATCTGGATAGTAGGAGGCGGGGAACTGCTTCAAGCATTATTAAAAGAAAAATTAGTCGATGAGCTGTATCTCCAAATCGCACCTGTCATGATTGGAAAAGGAATCCCTCTTTTCCCTCCAACTGATCAGGAATCTAGATTTTCATTACAACAAGTGAATCAATACAAACAAATTGCTGAAATGCATTTTGTGTTAAAAGAAGACCACTAAATCAAAGGGGTCTTTTTTTTAATCAAACAAACACGTTGACAAGAAAATATCCTAGTGTTAGGATAAATTTATCCTAGTTTTAGGATTTATTGAAAAAGGAGTAGTTGCCATGGTGCAGCAAGATCAGGAATTAGACTTAAGGCTTTTCCGAGTGTGGATGAAAGCCTACCATGCCCTTTTTGCAAACATCCAAAAAGACATTGAACGTTATGATATCGGATTTGAAAACTTTCAAATTCTTGAATTACTGTATAGTAAGGGACCGCATCCCGTTCAAAAAATTAGTGAGATTCTATCCATTCCAAGTGGGAGCATCACCTATGTGGTCAACAAATTAGAAAAACAAGAATTAGTCAAAAGACAATGTGCACCTTCTGATAAACGTGTATTCCATGTATTACTGACAGATAAAGGGAAGCAGCTATTTGACGATATTTTTCCAAAACATACAGATGTCATTTCACAAAATCTGTCCTTTATCGAAACAGAGGAAAAAGAACAGCTCATTGAATGGTTGAAAAAAATCGGTTTAGGTGCAAAACAACTTCACGAAAAGGGGAAACAAGATGACACACAGCTTTGATACATTGGTACGTGAAAGACGATCAGCATCAAATTTTTTGCCAAATATCTCGATTTCGAGAGAAGAGCTTAATAGTATCTTTGAAGAAGTGAAGCTGGCACCTTCAGCCTTTAATTTACAGCATACGCAATATGTCGTCGTCCAATCAGAAGCGCTTAAAGAGCAAGTAAGAGATGCTGCATTTGGACAATATAAGGTGCATTCCGCTTCAGCAGCGATCATTGTACTCGGCGATCCGAAAGCTTATGAGCAAGCAGGAAACATTTATGAAGGCCTAAAAATGCTCGGCATCTTAAATGCGCAACAATATGAGGAAATGGTCAGAGAGACGATGAGTTTTTATGTGCAGAGAGGATCAGACTTTCAGAAAGAAGAGGCGATTCGCAATGCTTCATTATCTGCCATGCTATTTATGCTTGCCGCCAAAAACAAGGGATGGGATACTTGCCCAATGATCGGCTTTGACCCCGAAGCAATGAAAAAGGTGTTAAACATCGAATCAGATTTGGTTCCTGTATTAATGATTACACTCGGAAAAGAAAAAGTAGAAAGCAGACAAGCGAGAGGCTACCGCAAGCCGGTCTCTGAATTTGTGACATATTTATAAGATAGGGGGTTCCATTCATGGAACTAGGAATTAGTACATTTGTAGAAACAACACCTGATTTTCAAACAGGAAAAACAGTCAGCCACGCACAGCGTATTCGTGAAGTAGTAGAAGAAATTATTTTAGCAGATCAAGTGGGTCTCGACGTTTTTGGTGTAGGAGAGCATCATCGTGAAGATTTCGCCGCATCAAATCCAGCAGTCGTATTAGCAGCTGCGGCAACGCAAACAAAGAATATTCGTCTGACAAGTGCCGTAACTGTTCTTTCATCGGCAGATCCTGTTCGTGTGTTTCAAGATTTTGCGACATTAGATGGCCTTTCTAACGGTCGTGCAGAGATCATGGCTGGCCGTGGATCATTTATTGAATCGTTCCCGCTTTTTGGCTATGACTTAGATGATTATGAAGAATTATTTGAAGAAAAACTAGATTTACTGTTGAAATTACAGCAGTCAGAGCGTGTGACGTGGAGCGGTAAGCACCGTCCTTCCATTCAGGATGTCGGCGTATATCCAAGACCTGTTCAAGATCCGCTTCCCATCTGGATTGGCAGTGGAGGAAACAGAGAATCTGTCGTACGTGCTGGATTATTAGGATTACCACTTGTCCTTGCCATTATTGGCGGCAGCCCTAGACAGTTCGCACCGCTAGTGCAGCTCTACAAGCAAGCTGCGATTCACGCTGGACATGATCCTGAGAAATTAACGGTGGCATCCCATTCACATGGATTTGTTGCGGAGGAAACAGAATTAGCAGCAGATCAATTCTTCCCTTCTACACAGCATGTCATGAATACATTAGCAAGAGAACGAGGCTGGGGACCTTATACCCGTTCTACATTCGATGCAGCAAGAACATTAGAAGGTGCATTGTATGTAGGAGATCCAGATGCCGTAGCAGAGAAAGTGATTCATCTGCGAAAAAATGTAGGCATTACGCGCTTCATGTTGCACGTGCCAGTCGGTTCAATGCCGCATGATCAAGTGCTGAAAGCTATTGAGTTATTTGGGAAAGAAGTGGCTCCTAAAGTAAGAGAAGAGGTTGCTCGCTGGGAAGCCGAACAAGCATAACAAAAAAGTCGATCAAGTGAATAGGCTTGATCGACTTTTTCTTATGCTTAAGGATCAATAACACATGGTTTCACTGTAGGGCATGAAGCAGCAGAAGCAAATGGTGTGGCCGTCAAGGTGAAGAGGAAAACAAGTTGAAAACAGATAAGCCATTTTTTCATGAAATCACCTCCGTTATCAATTGTTTCACTAGAATGAGGTGAGGATAAAAGCATAGAAGTATGTAACACTCTCTATCCAGCATAAGACAATCATATCATAATTTTCAAAAAAATGAAAAAATAACTTACTAAAGTTCTAAATTATGGTATGGTTAATATGTTCAACAAAAAAAGGGGGGGTTTTTTTATGAAAAAGGTCATAACTTCTGTTTTGGTTGGAGCAATTGTTTTAACGGGTGCGGGTGTCACCACTGTCCCAGTAGAAGCGAAGGGGAAAGTAAGCAGTGAAGTAACGGTACAAGCAAGTCGAACCGTCTCGGAAACGAGAACATATACGACGTCAAACATCCCATCAAGTATTACATATGCAAAGGATGGATGGGTCGGTATTCTCTATCAATCGTCAATTGAAGAGTTAGGTTTAGGAAAATATAGAGTTACCTTTACTGGAACGGTTGTACGCGATCCAGGATTTAATTAAATATAAAATGTAAAGCTGACAGGTGGACAAGCCTGTCAGCTTTTTTTAATGGGGATAATAAAGAATCATTTGCAGCCTGACCATTTGTTCTCCAATTTGTTTATATGTATGAGTTCGGTCTGCTTTAAAACGAATGGAGTCGCCGGCTTTTAAGCGATACTGTTCATCTCCAATGGATATATCAAGCGATCCCTCAAAAACGGTAATCAATTCCTCTGTCCCGCCAATGTGTTCATTTGCATGTAGCGACCCGCCAGGATCAATTTCTACTCGGTACACTTCAAATTTCCCTCGATCATCAAAAGGAAAAGTCGTATATACGCGATATCTCCCGTCATCTTCCGTTAAAATCTGTGCATCCTCATGGCGTACTACTTTGATTTCAGGCTGTGGTGCATGGATGAGCTCACTAAAAGATACCTTTAATCCGTTCGCGATTTTCCACAAAGTCGTGATGGTAGGGGTTGATTCTCCTCTTTCAATTTGTCCAATCATGGTTTTGCTGACACCAGTTAATTCTGCCATCTTTTCGAGGCTTAATTTCTTTTGGTCTCTAAGAAGCCTCACATTTTTAGAAATAATCGATTGTACATCTTCCATGAAAAAAACTCCTTTCTCTATTTACTTTATAAAGACCAAACGTTACAATAAAGCGTAACATACGCAATAAAGTAATTAAAGTCTTAATAACGTACAAGGGGGCGGCAATTTTGATTCTTTCTATGTTGATCTATGCTTTTGTGAGTAGCTTTACCCCAGGGCCAAACAATATCATGGCCATGGTGTTTACGAATAAATATGGGGTTAAGCAAACATTTCGTTTTTGTTTAGGTGTGGGTATCGGATTTCTCGTTATTTTGTGTTTGAGTTGCTTTTTTAATATCATTCTCTTTCAAGTGATGCCGAAAATAGGGTGGGTCATGGCGTTCATTGGAGCTGCATACATGATTTATTTAGCGGTCAAAATCATGAAAAGTAAAGGCGGGGATGACGAAACACTTGATCGTTACAATCATTTTGTCCCTGGTATGATGCTGCAATTTATCAACCCAAAAGCGATTTTGTATGGATTGACCGTGATTTCAACATTTGTTTTGCCATATGGACAATCTAATATGCAGTATGTCATATGGACGCTGATTCTCGCACTTATTGGTTTTCTCGGTACATTCAGCTGGGGCCTATTTGGCTCTTTGTATAAGCGGTTTTTGACTGCTTACGAAAGACCGTTCCAGTATGTCATGGGGCTGCTTCTAATTTACAGTGCGGTTTCAATGGTATGGGGCTATGTCATGTAAGGTGTCAGAAGCTTGGCCGCTGCCTGCCCATCACAACAGTATTGTAATAAAGTCCATCTGCCAGACGTTTATCATTTTTTAATACCCCTTCAATCAGAAAGCCATGGTGCTCATATAAGCGAATGGCTTTTTGGTTCGTTTCCAGCACTTCAAGTGACATCTTCTGAATGCCTTGCTGATCTGCCCAGTCAATAGAAGCGGCTAAAAGCTCTTTGCCAATGTGATAGCCCCAAACATCCTTTTGAATGGCGACGCCAAAAGTCACTTTGTGAGCAAAGCGTTTGAGTGAATGTCCCTCACATCTTGAGAAGCCAACAATGTCTCCTTCAATATCAACGACCAAAAATAAATGCCTGCTTTGTTTGGTATCCTCTTGAATCAACACCTCGAAATCTTTTTCATGAAGAAAGGCTTCGCCTGGTTCACGGTCTAAATATTCTGTTTCACCATCGATTTTCAGCCTGAGCGCTGATAACTGCTTGGCATCGCCAATTGCAGCAGACCGAATACGATAGGTCAAGTCACGAACAGTAAATATGTTTTCAGCGATAATCATAGAACACCAACCTTTCTTGTAGTTATGTCTATCATACCTGAAACGTGTACATAGCAGGTGAAAGCTTTTAAGCCTGTCTTATAAAACATTATTTTTTAATCCAGCAGGCTCTAGCTGGATTCTCATGATTTAGCCTGAGAACTTAAATAAGCTTCTCTCACAACTGTTAAAAAGTGCTCAGCGACGGTTGACGTTTCATCATGTCTCCATGAAACATATAAATTTACTCTTGGTGTCGTTTCTTGGATTTTTCTATAAACAACCCCTGAGCGTTTTACGCTTTCTACTGAGGATGGAACGACAGAGATTCCCATTCCTGCAGCAACTAAATTCACAATCGTATGCATTTGAATAGCTTCCTGAACTACGTTTAAACTTATGTTATTTTCCCAAAAGTAACTGATAATTAAATCGTAAAATGCAGCACCTAGATGACGCGGAAACATGATAAATGGTTCATTGGCTAATAAATGAATTGGAACTTTGGGAAATGAAGCTAAAGGATGGTTTTCTGGCAAAACCAAGCTTAAGGATTCCTCACAACAGATTTCTGAGGTAAGTATCTTATTATTTTGGTTAGAACGAATAAATCCTATTTGAATTTCTTTCTTATGTAGTGCTTTTAACTGCTGTTCTGTAGCCATTTCACATAAGACAAGATGAATGTTAGGGAAACTTTCTCGAAACCTTTTAATAATATCAATCACAATATCAGTAGAATCAACGAAACCGATCGTTAAATGCCCTATTTTTCCGTCATCTGCAAGTTGTGTTGCTTTAATCGTTCTATCTACTTGAAGGAGCGTACGGCGGGCTTCTTCTAAAAATACTCTCCCCGAATCTGAAAGTTCAACCTGTCTTCTCGTTCTATGAAAAAGCGTAACACCTAACTGTTCTTCTAATTTGCGAATTTCTTGACTTAATGGAGGCTGTGCCATTTTAAGACGTTCAGCTGCTCGGCTAAAATTTAGTTCTTCAGCAACCATTATAAAATACCGTATTTGTCTCAAATCCATCTTTAAGCCCCCAGTAAATTTCATACTTGCTTATTGTGTAAAATGATGAAGAAGGATTGTTATTAAACAGTTTTGCGCTTTTTAATGGAACTATTTTAATTATATAAAATATATATATATCTATCAGGATATATATATTATACATATTAATGGCCTCTTTTTATAATGAAAGTATTCTTTCAAAAGGGGGACATTGTTATGAAGTATAGTAAACTTGGAAATAGTGGATTAACAATTAGTAAACTTGCATACGGAAATTGGATTAATCATGGTGGTAAGATAAATGACGATACTGCCCATGATTGTGTGAAAGCTGCTCTTGATGTTGGTATTACGACGTTTGATACTGCTGATGTTTATTCAGACACCAAGGCTGAAGAGATACTAGGCAGGTCTTTAAAAGGGATCCGGCGTGAAAGCATTGAACTTTGTACAAAAGTATGTCATCCAACCGGTACTGGGAAAAACGATAGAGGATTATCACGCAAGCATATCATGGAAAACTGTCATGCCTCTTTGCGACGTTTACCAACGGATTATATTGATATTTACTATGCACACAGGTTTGATCCAACTACGCCTCTGGAAGAAACGATGTTAGCTTTTGCTGATCTAGTAAGACAGGGAAAAGTGAACTATATTGGTGTAAGTGAGTGGACAGCAGAACAAATTACTCGAGGGGCAGTGCTTGCCCGAGAGCTAAATGTTCCTCTAATCGCCAGCCAACCTCAATACTCCATGTTATGGAGAATCATTGAAAGTGATGTAATACCGACCTGCCAGCGTGAAGGACTTGGGCAGGTCGTATGGTCGCCTTTGGCCCAGGGAATCCTTACTGGAAAGTATCTCCCTGGAAAATCACTTCCGACTAATTCACGTGCTAACTCAACTGCTGGAAAACCTTTTTTTAAAAACCTTGCTCAACGCTGGATGAATAATAACACCTTAGAGGCGATCCAAAAGCTTAAGCTTGTCGCACAAGAGGTTGATCTTACTCTCGCTCAGCTTGCGATAGCATGGGTACTGCAAAATCAGAACGTTTCTGCAGCAATTATCGGTGCTTCTAGTCCAGAACAGGTGAGGGAGAATGCTTTAGCATCTGAGGTGAAAATTGAAGCTGAATTGATGAATCAAATTGATGAAATTCTAGGTGATCTGGTCGAGTACGATCAGAGTAAAACAGGTTAAAGCTTTTAAGTCTATCTTATAGATCATTATTCTTTAATCCAGCCGACCTTGGCTGGATTTTCTTGTTGCTGTAGTTTCATGGGATCGCACACTCAGATGTTTTGTATTTGTCAAAAAGGCTAAATGAATAGTATCAAATGTGGAGGTGGAACAAATGAGTGAAGAAAAAGGACATATGGATAAAGCAAAAGGAAAAACGAATCAAGCCAAAGGTCAATTGAAAGAGAAGCTTGGCGAAGCAACAGATCATCAAAAACTGAAGTCAGAAGGGAAAAAGGATCAAGCCAAAGGAAAGCTTCAAGATAAAAAAGGGGATTTGAAAAATCACCTGAACGAGTAAATTCGAATACAGGACACTGCTTCATGTCTCCCTCATGACATGTCTTTCATCAATAAAATGAATAGATGTGTGAAAAGAATTGATTATACGCGCTCACTATCATCATGTAGACTTATAACAGAAGACATGATCAAGGGAGATGGATGTGATGAAGCAAGTATGGGGGAAAGTTGACGAGTATATCACAGATAAGTTGATTCCTAAAGATGATGTTTTGGAGCAAGCTCTTACTCATAATAAACAAGCAGGTCTGCCAGAAATTGATGTGTCACCAGCTCAAGGGAAAATGCTTTATTTATTAGCAAAAACTAAGAATGCAAAGCGTATTTTAGAGATCGGGACACTCGGTGGATATAGTACCATTTGGTTGGCGCGTGCTCTTGAAGAGGATGGAGAACTCATCACACTAGAGGCTGTCAGCCATCATGTACAGATCGCGCAGCAAAACATCAGCAGAGCGGGCTTATCGGAACGGGTGAGCATTTTGCAAGGAAAGGCATTGGATACGCTACCTCAGTTAAAAGAGAGGGGTGTGCTTCCGTTCGATTTGATTTTCATTGATGCAGACAAACCAAACAACCCGAAATATTTGAAGTGGGCGTTACATTTCTCAAAAAAGGGAACAGTCATTATTGCAGACAATGTGGTCAGAAATGGAGCAGTTCTTCATGCCTCTGATCAAGATGAGCGAGTGAAGGGAACGCGTGAATTTTTCGATTTACTCAAACAAGAGTCGAGAATTGAAGCAACTGCTATTCAAACTGTTGGCGAAAAAGGCTATGACGGCTTTATATACGGTATCGTAAAATGACAAAAAGCTTAACCGCATCCGGTTAAGCTTTTTCTATTAGAAAAACCATCTAGCTGTGCCCATCAGCATGACGCCTACTAGAACGGTGAGGGACAAGCTTTTTGTCCAAATAGCAATTAACACAGTTGGAACCAAGACAGCAAGGTACATCCAGTGAATGGTGACGCCTTCTGTAGTATGTATGAAAAGATGCTCTGCAATCAAAGCGGTAAATATACAAATAGGAATAAACGATAACCATTTGAGCACCACTTCTGGCATCTGGATACTCCTTACAAATAAAAATGGAACGACTCTTGGGATGATGGTCACAATCATACAGCCAAGAATGAGCCATAACATAAAACTACTAATCATTTATCTGTCACCACCCCAATAGTGGCAACAAGCACAGTTGCCAACAAAACAGCCACGTGTGAAGGAACAAAATGAAGCAGCACAAACATCGCAACAAACATATATAAAACAAGTGACAAGCGATGGGTTAGCTTATTTTTTGGCACCGTCTGTAAAGAAAGAATGAGCAGCGCAGCAAACATCGCGGATAGGGCAAAATCAAGACCAAGCGCCTCTGGATTTGAAATCCAGTGTCCGAATATTCCGCCAAGTGTACACGCAGCAATCCAGCATAAATAAGCTGTAATATTCAGTCCATGCATCCATCTGTTATTCAATTTTCCTTGCTGTGCTAATTTATTCATCGCTACGCCAAAGGATTCATCAGTAAGCAGAAGACCAAACCCGATGTTCTGCTTTACAGAGTAGCGTGTAAAATGGGGGGCAAGCGTAAGGCTGAGTAACAAATGCCGTAAATTGACAATGAACGTGGTGAAAATAATAGCGGAAAGGGGGCTTCCTGTCACAAGTAATGCACAGATGATAAACTGTGAAGCGCCAGCATAAATAAAGATAGAGAGCAGCGCGATTTCCCATATACTTAACTGCGAACTAATGCCAACAATTCCAAAGGCAAACCCAATGCTCATATAACCAAGCAAGGTTGGCACACAATCTTTTATTCCCTCAAGAAACGGTTCGTTTCCGGCAGTGGGAATGTGTTTCCTAGCTTCAACATCCAAAGAACTCTACTCCTTTTCTGTGTAAACATCAATTGTTTTACTTACTATAAGAAAACGAATTCATCATGTCAATCCTATTGAACTTCTATTATATGAAGAAACATGGCGATAAAAAAGGATTGAAGTGAACCAGATTTTGTTATAAAGTAATCAGAAAATAAAAACAATTGGGGTGACTGATATGCAATGGAAGCCTTTATTTGAACATGATGTACCAAATCACCTCCGTCCATAACGGAGAGTGATCTCCGTTTGTGGATATCGCAGTGAATATATCCAGTAACGGAGGGGAAAAAATGAATGGAAAATATATAGGAGCCCTTTACTTAGCGTTAGCTGCTAGTATTTGGGGCGGTATGTATGTAGTGGTCAAAGTAACAGTTGCGGTGGTCCCGCCACTTGAGCTCGTCTGGATGAGATATGCAATAGCTGGAGTCGTTCTTGTGTTCACGATTTGGCGTTTGGGCTACTCTTTTCGGTTAGACAAAAAGGATATCCCGCTGATTGTGGCGATTGGATTGATTGGCAACTTTCTCTCGATCGTGACCCAAGAAATTGGCACAATGTATACGTCTGCACAAATGGGTGCCGTCATCACATCGGCCACACCTGCTTTTATGGTGCTTTTCGCTTTCTTTCTATTAAAAGAATCATTCACAGTGAGAAAGTGTGTCTCCATTCTGCTTGCTACAGTAGGTGTGCTGACGATGATTGGGCCTGTCGCTGTTCAAACGGATGAGTTTGTTGGTGGTCTTTCACTGGTTATTGCTGCATTAACATGGGCGCTCATGTCTGTTCTTTTGAAACGAGTTCCAGGAAAGTATCCTCAAGTAGTGACGACAACATATGCGATCATTGTGGCCTTTATCGTATTAACACCACCTGTCTTGTTTCGTTTGCCTCATCTTGATGTGCAGCAAATGGCAAGACCGGAAATATGGGGCGGCATTCTGTATCTAGGTATCATCTCAACGGCCCTTGCTTTCTTTTTGTGGAATAGAGGGCTTCAACTGATGGACGCTTCAAGCGGTGGTCTGTTTTTCTTCTTTCAACCAATCGTTGGCACGGTCCTTGGATGGATGCTTCTAGGTGAAGAGATGGGCTTACGTTCGTTTGTTGGGATTTTGTGTATTTTCGCAGGTGTATATACTGTCCTGCGTCAGAGAGAGTAAGACGAGATTCCCCTTGGAGAAGGGGAATTTTCTTTACAATGAATAGATGAGAGATTCATAGAAGGTGGAGGTGAGCAGGGTGATCCAGTATCCGCATTTGAAAAAGGGACAAACAATTGGTGTGACAGCACCATCCTCAGGTGTACAACCCTCTTTGCATGAGATGTTTCAACTGTCTTGCGATCGGATGAAAAAAAGAGGCTATGAAGTCATATGTGGAGAGACAGTATGGCAGCAGGAAAAAGCGAAATCAGCCTCTGCAATCAAGCGAGCAAATGAGTTACAGCGGATGATGACTTGTCATGAGATTGACCACATCATCCCGCCATGGGGCGGACAGCTGCTTATTGAAGTGTTAGAGCATCTTGATTTCTCAGTGATGCAAAAAAAGTGGATTCTTGGTTACTCAGATACAAGTCTCCTTCTATTAGCTTTGACATTAAACACAGGCATTGCGACAGCGCATGGACCGAACCTGGTGGATCTTCAGGGGGGAGAGCTTGATCAGGTGACGGCTATGTGGGAACAAATACTTTCCACTCCAGAGAAAAAGGACGTTACTCAATTTTCTTCTGATATGTATCAAAAGGAATGGCAGTATGACCATCCAAGCATTCATGTCTTTCATTTAACCGAGCCAACCGCATGGCGTACTGTTGATCACTTAGAGACGACGATGAAGGGAAGACTGATGGGTGGCTGTATTGATGTGATCCGGCACTTAGCTGGCACGCCTTTTGGAGATGTCAAAGCTTTTCAAGAAACATACCTGAAAGGTGAACCCATTCTATGGTATTTTGAAAACTGTGAATTAAATGCTGCGAGCATGAAGAGGTCTCTTGTTCAATTAAAACTAGCAGGCTGGTTTGATCATTGCTCTGGCATCATGTTTGGCAGGAGTGCAGTGGACACTTCTGTGGAAGGATATGAATATACGGATCTATATGAAGAATTGCATAAGGAATTACACATACCGATTGTTTACGATATTGATTGTGGACACGTACCTCCGCAAATGACCCTCATTAACGGAGCATATGCGGAGGTGCAGTTGCAACAAGAAGGTAAAGCCGTGCTGAAGCAGACATTTTTGCCATAAAAAAAGGAAAGGGTGACCCCTTTCCTTCATAAAAAACATTACATTCCTTTTGTTTCTTCACCTGCTTTTGGAACTTCCCATGCAGACTCTCGGAATACTTTTTCCCATTTAGAAACGACAATACAGGCAACCGCATGTCCAGGAACATTCACGCCTGTTCGAGCCATATCCATAATCCGGTCAACCCCGGCGATAATAGCGACACCTTCTGCTGGCAGACCTACTGCATGAGCTGTTGCCAAAAGAACGACAAGTGAGCCAGACGGGACAGCCGCAATGCCTTTACTTGTTAAAACAAGGACAAGCATCATGAGGAGCTGCTGTGATAAACTCATATCGACACCAAACGCTTGTGCAAGAAACACACAGGAAACCGATAAATATAAACTTGAACCATCGCAATTAAGAGAAAGACCTGACGGGATGACGAAGGAAACGATTCTTTTTGGGCAGCCGTATTTCTCCATCCGTGACATGAGCTGTGGAAGAACAGTTTCTGTACTTGTAGTAGAAAAGGCAACCAAAAACAAATCCCAAATCATTTTCAACACTTCGAAGTAGTTAAAACGGAAGATCAGTGCGACAAGAGGGAACAAAACAAATAGAATAATAAACAATCCTAAGAAGACAGTGCCAACAAGTTTCATCATAGGAATGAGTAAAACAATGCCGTATTGTCCGACAGAAGCTGCCATTAATGCTAAAACTCCAATAGGAGCTGTCACCATGACCATTTGTGTGAGCTTAAACATAATTTGTGCTACTGATTCAAAGAAGGTAAGGACAGGAGCGGAAGCTTTCCCAATACCGCTTGCGGCTACACCGAATAAAATAGCGAAGAAAATCACTGCTAGTAAATCATTCTGAGCCATGACATCGATGATATTGGTTGGAATGATGTCTAAAACCATCTGTTTAAAATCGACGACCTTTTGAGTATAACCATCGAGTTCCCCAATATCTTTCTTAGCTAATTGAGAGAAATCGAGTCCAACGCCTGGCTTTAACACGTTGGCCAATAAAAGCCCGATTCCAAGAACGATGGTCGTAATGACTTCAAACCAAATGATTGTCTTTAATCCGAGACTGCCCATTTTCTTCATTCCACCGCTGCCAGCTGCGCCGATGACAATCGTAGAGAAAACAATAGGGACTACAATCATTTTAATCAATCGGATAAAGCCATCCCCAATGGGCCGCAGTGCCATTCCGAAATCAGGGAAGAAGTGGCCGATAAGAGCTCCTATCACCAAAGCGATCATGATTTGAAAAGCGACAAACTTTTTCATCATCTCCTACCTCCTTTAAATGCATGGAAAATATTAAGAATTTTCCAATAAATAAAAATTCTAGGTGACCATGTTTTGTCCTCCTTTGGATTTAGAAAGATTTTATTTAAGAATCATTAGAATTATGAAGAAAGAAATGAAAATAGGGCGATTGAAACTCTATTTATCTAACAAAAGAGCACTTCTTAAAAAACATTAAACTTTTTTAGAAAAATGTATTGACCCTTTTGTATGATCCATGGTATATTTTTATTCGTCGCTGATGACGCATCTGAAACACTGATGCTCAGACAGATACGACAAACACACTTTAAAAAGATGTTGACTTAATAAAAACGATATGTTAAGATAATTAAGTCGCCTGATTAAGCGCCCGTAGCTCAATTGGATAGAGCGTTTGACTACGGATCAAAAGGTTAGGGGTTCGACTCCTCTCGGGCGCGCCAATAACATTTAACCACGCGGGTGTAGTTTAGTGGTAAAACCTCAGCCTTCCAAGCTGATGTCGTGAGTTCGATTCTCATCACCCGCTCCATTTTAAAAAAATGATCTTTGAAAACTAAACAAGACAAAACGTACCTGTTAATTCGAGTTTTTATAAAAAAATCCTATGATACATCATAGGTAGTCAGTCAAACGCTGACGAGGCAGGAAATGATCACATGCTAAGTTCGCTACATCGTGTAGCAACGCATGTGTGATATGCATCCTGCATACCTCGGAGAGTTTGATCCTGGCTCAGGACGAACGCTGGCGGCGTGCCTAATACATGCAAGTCGAGCGGACAGAAGGGAGCTTGCTCCCGGATGTTAGCGGCGGACGGGTGAGTAACACGTGGGTAACCTGCCTGTAAGACTGGGATAACTCCGGGAAACCGGAGCTAATACCGGATAGTTCCTTGAACCGCATGGTTCAAGGATGAAAGACGGTTTCGGCTGTCACTTACAGATGGACCCGCGGCGCATTAGCTAGTTGGTGAGGTAACGGCTCACCAAGGCGACGATGCGTAGCCGACCTGAGAGGGTGATCGGCCACACTGGGACTGAGACACGGCCCAGACTCCTACGGGAGGCAGCAGTAGGGAATCTTCCGCAATGGACGAAAGTCTGACGGAGCAACGCCGCGTGAGTGATGAAGGTTTTCGGATCGTAAAGCTCTGTTGTTAGGGAAGAACAAGTGCAAGAGTAACTGCTTGCACCTTGACGGTACCTAACCAGAAAGCCACGGCTAACTACGTGCCAGCAGCCGCGGTAATACGTAGGTGGCAAGCGTTGTCCGGAATTATTGGGCGTAAAGGGCTCGCAGGCGGTTTCTTAAGTCTGATGTGAAAGCCCCCGGCTCAACCGGGGAGGGTCATTGGAAACTGGGAAACTTGAGTGCAGAAGAGGAGAGTGGAATTCCACGTGTAGCGGTGAAATGCGTAGAGATGTGGAGGAACACCAGTGGCGAAGGCGACTCTCTGGTCTGTAACTGACGCTGAGGAGCGAAAGCGTGGGGAGCGAACAGGATTAGATACCCTGGTAGTCCACGC
The DNA here is from genome assembly GCF_038006825.1 of Bacillus sp. FSL W8-0183. Classification (NCBI taxonomy): domain Bacteria; kingdom Bacillati; phylum Bacillota; class Bacilli; order Caryophanales; family Bacillaceae; genus Bacillus; species Bacillus sp. FSL W8-0183. The sequence continues at coordinate 686,564 of NZ_JBBOVY010000001.1, forward strand.
CGTAAACGATGAGTGCTAAGTGTTAGGGGGTTTCCGCCCCTTAGTGCTGCAGCTAACGCATTAAGCACTCCGCCTGGGGAGTACGGTCGCAAGACTGAAACTCAAAGGAATTGACGGGGGCCCGCACAAGCGGTGGAGCATGTGGTTTAATTCGAAGCAACGCGAAGAACCTTACCAGGTCTTGACATCCTCTGACAACCCTAGAGATAGGGCTTTCCCTTCGGGGACAGAGTGACAGGTGGTGCATGGTTGTCGTCAGCTCGTGTCGTGAGATGTTGGGTTAAGTCCCGCAACGAGCGCAACCCTTGATCTTAGTTGCCAGCATTCAGTTGGGCACTCTAAGGTGACTGCCGGTGACAAACCGGAGGAAGGTGGGGATGACGTCAAATCATCATGCCCCTTATGACCTGGGCTACACACGTGCTACAATGGACAGAACAAAGGGCTGCGAGACCGCAAGGTTTAGCCAATCCCACAAATCTGTTCTCAGTTCGGATCGCAGTCTGCAACTCGACTGCGTGAAGCTGGAATCGCTAGTAATCGCGGATCAGCATGCCGCGGTGAATACGTTCCCGGGCCTTGTACACACCGCCCGTCACACCACGAGAGTTTGCAACACCCGAAGTCGGTGAGGTAACCTTTATGGAGCCAGCCGCCGAAGGTGGGGCAGATGATTGGGGTGAAGTCGTAACAAGGTAGCCGTATCGGAAGGTGCGGCTGGATCACCTCCTTTCTAAGGATATATGGAGCAGCGTACGTTTTTCGTCTTGTTTAGTTTTGAAGGATCATTCCTTCAAAACATGTCTCTAGCGAGACAGGATTGTTCTTTGAAAACTAGATAACAATAAGTAATACATTCACATTGAATGCAATGCAAAGTTCATCACACATAGTGATTCTTTCTAAAGTAAGAAATGGTTAAGTTAGAAAGGGCGCACGGTGGATGCCTTGGCACTAGGAGCCGATGAAGGACGGGACGAACACCGATATGCTTCGGGGAGCTGTAAGCAAGCTTTGATCCGGAGATTTCCGAATGGGGAAACCCACTGCTCGTAATGGAGTAGTATCCATACTTGAATACATAGAGTATGAGAAGGCATACCCGGGGAACTGAAACATCTAAGTACCCGGAGGAAGAGAAAGCAAATGCGATTCCCTGAGTAGCGGCGAGCGAAACGGGAACAGCCCAAACCAAGAGGCTTGCCTCTTGGGGTTGTAGGACACTCTATACGGAGTTACAAAGGAACGATATAAGCGAAGAGGTCTGGAAAGGCCCGCCAAAGAAGGTAACAGCCCTGTAACTGAAATGTTGTTCTCTCCAGAGTGGATCCTGAGTACGGCGGAACACGTGAAATTCCGTCGGAATCCGGGAGGACCATCTCCCAAGGCTAAATACTCCCTAGTGACCGATAGTGAACCAGTACCGTGAGGGAAAGGTGAAAAGCACCCCGGAAGGGGAGTGAAATAGATCCTGAAACCGTGTGCCTACAAGTAGTCAGAGCCCGTTAACGGGTGATGGCGTGCCTTTTGTAGAATGAACCGGCGAGTTACGATCCCGTGCAAGGTTAAGCAGAAGATGCGGAGCCGCAGCGAAAGCGAGTCTGAATAGGGCGCATGAGTACGTGGTCGTAGACCCGAAACCAGGTGATCTACCCATGTCCAGGGTGAAGTTCAGGTAACACTGAATGGAGGCCCGAACCCACGCACGTTGAAAAGTGCGGGGATGAGGTGTGGGTAGGGGTGAAATGCCAATCGAACCTGGAGATAGCTGGTTCTCTCCGAAATAGCTTTAGGGCTAGCCTCAAGGTAAGAGTCTCGGAGGTAGAGCACTGATTGGACTAGGGGCCCCTACCGGGTTACCGAATTCAGTCAAACTCCGAATGCCGATGACTTATCCTTGGGAGTCAGACTGCGAGTGATAAGATCCGTAGTCGAAAGGGAAACAGCCCAGACCGCCAGCTAAGGTCCCAAAGTATACGTTAAGTGGAAAAGGATGTGGAGTTGCTTAGACAACCAGGATGTTGGCTTAGAAGCAGCCACCATTTAAAGAGTGCGTAATAGCTCACTGGTCGAGTGACTCTGCGCCGAAAATGTACCGGGGCTAAACGTATCACCGAAGCTGCGGACTGTTCTTACGAACAGTGGTAGGAGAGCGTTCTAAGTGCAGTGAAGTCAGACCGGAAGGACTGGTGGAGCGCTTAGAAGTGAGAATGCCGGTATGAGTAGCGAAAGACGGGTGAGAATCCCGTCCACCGAATGCCTAAGGTTTCCTGAGGAAGGCTCGTCCGCTCAGGGTTAGTCGGGACCTAAGCCGAGGCCGAAAGGCGTAGGCGATGGACAACAGGTTGATATTCCTGTACCACCTCCTCACCATTTGAGCAATGGGGGGACGCAGGAGGATAGGGTAAGCGCGGTATTGGATATCCGCGTCCAAGCAGTTAGGCTGGGAAATAGGCAAATCCGTTTCCCGTGAAGGCTGAGCTGTGATGGCGAGCGAAATTTAGTAGCGAAGTTCCTGATTCCACACTGCCAAGAAAAGCCTCTAGCGAGGTGAGAGGTGCCCGTACCGCAAACCGACACAGGTAGGCGAGGAGAGAATCCTAAGGTGATCGAGAGAACTCTCGTTAAGGAACTCGGCAAAATGACCCCGTAACTTCGGGAGAAGGGGTGCTTCTTAGGGTGTTAAAGCCCCGAGAAGCCGCAGTGAATAGGCCCAGGCGACTGTTTAGCAAAAACACAGGTCTCTGCGAAGCCGTAAGGCGAAGTATAGGGGCTGACGCCTGCCCGGTGCTGGAAGGTTAAGAGGAGCGCTTAGCGTAAGCGAAGGTGCGAATTGAAGCCCCAGTAAACGGCGGCCGTAACTATAACGGTCCTAAGGTAGCGAAATTCCTTGTCGGGTAAGTTCCGACCCGCACGAAAGGCGCAACGATCTGGGCACTGTCTCAACGAGAGACTCGGTGAAATTATAGTACCTGTGAAGATGCAGGTTACCCGCGACAGGACGGAAAGACCCCGTGGAGCTTTACTGCAGCCTGATATTGAATGTTGGTACAGCTTGTACAGGATAGGTAGGAGCCTTGGAAACCGGAGCGCTAGCTTCGGTGGAGGCATCGGTGGGATACTACCCTGGCTGTATTGACCTTCTAACCCGCTGCCCTTATCGGGCAGGGAGACAGTGTCAGGTGGGCAGTTTGACTGGGGCGGTCGCCTCCTAAAATGTAACGGAGGCGCCCAAAGGTTCCCTCAGAATGGTTGGAAATCATTCGCAGAGTGTAAAGGCACAAGGGAGCTTGACTGCGAGACCTACAAGTCGAGCAGGGACGAAAGTCGGGCTTAGTGATCCGGTGGTTCCGCATGGAAGGGCCATCGCTCAACGGATAAAAGCTACCCCGGGGATAACAGGCTTATCTCCCCCAAGAGTCCACATCGACGGGGAGGTTTGGCACCTCGATGTCGGCTCATCGCATCCTGGGGCTGTAGTCGGTCCCAAGGGTTGGGCTGTTCGCCCATTAAAGCGGTACGCGAGCTGGGTTCAGAACGTCGTGAGACAGTTCGGTCCCTATCCGTCGCGGGCGCAGGAAATTTGAGAGGAGCTGTCCTTAGTACGAGAGGACCGGGATGGACGCACCGCTGGTGTACCAGTTGTTCTGCCAAGGGCATCGCTGGGTAGCTATGTGCGGACGGGATAAGTGCTGAAAGCATCTAAGCATGAAGCCCCCCTCAAGATGAGATTTCCCATTCCGCAAGGAAGTAAGATCCCTGAAAGATGATCAGGTTGATAGGTCTGAGGTGGAAGCGTGGTGACACGTGGAGCTGACAGATACTAATAGATCGAGGACTTAACCTATATTCTAATGTGAAAAATGAACATTGTTATCTAGTTTTGAGAGAACATTCTCTCCATCAGGTTTGGTGGCGATAGCGAAGAGGTCACACCCGTTCCCATACCGAACACGGAAGTTAAGCTCTTCAGCGCCGATGGTAGTTGGGGGTTTCCCCCTGTGAGAGTAGGACGCCGCCAAGCTTGTCATTTTATATCGTCGCGGGGTGGAGCAGTTCGGTAGCTCGTCGGGCTCATAACCCGAAGGTCGCAGGTTCAAATCCTGCCCCCGCAACCAAATTATTTTACCTATTAAATAGGGAGTACTCATTGAGTACAGCCAAAATGGTCCGGTAGTTCAGTTGGTTAGAATGCCTGCCTGTCACGCAGGAGGTCGCGGGTTCGAGTCCCGTCCGGACCGCCATTTTTATGACTTGTAAACGAAAACGTATAGTTTCGTTTTTTTTTTATGTCTTTTTCTTTCAATAAGTATCCTAGATGCAATGAAACTCCTTGTGTTTGGCTACACTAAATGTGATAAGAAAAGATCATGACTTCAACAAACAACGCCTGGTTTTTTTATACCAGGCTTTCTTTATATCGTTTTTAGTTGGAACCGAGGCTCATATTCGCTACACTAATACTAACTGTGTCTGACATCATGTTTGCTCAATCAGTTGATTGTATGAAGGGGCTGTCTTTTATGGATGAATTTGATCTTATTCGCCGAATTACACCAAAAGAAACGCATCAGCGTTCTTTGGTCATGGGCATCGGTGATGATGCTAGTGTTTATCAACCTCATTCACATTGTGAAGAGGTCGTTTGTGTTGATACAATGGTAGAGCATGTCCATTTTCGATTTGATTTTTCCACACCCTTTGAGGTTGGATTTAAAGCGCTGGCAGTGAATATCAGTGATATCGCAGCCATGGGAGGAACCCCTAAGTATTATCTTGTATCAATCGCGATCCCGCCTCATGGGGATGAAGCAATTGTCGCAGCTTTTTACGAGGGAATGAAAGCATTGGCTGACAGATATCATATGGATTTAATCGGTGGAGATACAGTAGCCACCCGCAGTGACTTTGTCATCACAGTAACGGTCATTGGTGAGATTCCAAAGGGAACAGCTTGTTACCGTCATAGTGCTCAGACAGGAGACGTTGTCTTTGTCACAGGTGAACTAGGTTCTTCAGCTGCTGGGCTATCCCTTTTAATGAATGAAGTAAATGTTGCACATTCGATTGACACTGCTTTTTTTCTAGAGCGACACAAAATGCCGCAGCCGCATATTGCTGCTGGCCTTATTTGTTCAAGCTTCCCCCGGGTGACCTTGAATGATGTGAGTGACGGATTAGCGAGTGAGCTGAACGAAATAGCGGAGGCCAGTCGTGTAACGCTGGAAATTGAAGCTCATCAACTCCCAAAACATCCACATCTACCGTTGTTACATAAAGAGTGGATGGAATGGGTCTTGTTCGGTGGAGAGGATTTTGTCTTAACTGGTACGATCCCTGAAACGGATTGGAAGCGATTTGAGACGCAATGTAAAAAAGAACACATTCAGGTCACGCGTATTGGACAAGTCAAAGATGATCGAGCGTCCAGCGTTATTTTAAAAGACCATGATCAACAAACAATTTTAATGAAAAAAGGATATAATCATTTTAAGAAATGAGGTGACTCCACCATGAAGTTAACGTGGACAACAAAAGGTGCGGATGAGACGAAACGAATTGCTGCTGCCTTGGCTACACTTGTGATGCCCGGCGATGTCTTAACATTAGAAGGAGACTTAGGCGCAGGTAAAACGACTTTTTCAAAAGGTTTTGCAGAAGGCTTAGGTATTACCCGTATCGTCAACAGCCCTACTTTTACAATTATTAAAGAATATACGGATGGCAGACTTCCACTTTATCATATGGATGTGTATCGTATGGAAGATGCGGAAGAAGATATTGGACTGGGCGAATATTTTGAGGGGGAAGGTGTATGTTTAGTTGAATGGGCACATCTCATTGAACCTCAATTGCCTTCATCGTATTTAAAAATTGAAATGCTGAGAACAGAACGTGAAGAAGAACGTCATCTCACGTTTTATGCAAAAGGGGAGCGCTATGAGGCCCTTTGTAAGGAGATGAAAGACATTGACCATACTGGCAATTGATACGTCAAACCATACACTCGGAATAGCTCTTGTCCGTGATGACACTGTGGTTGGGGAAAGTATTACGTACTTAAAGAAGAATCATTCAGTACGAGCAATGCCGACAGTTGAAGCATTGATGAAAGAATGCGGCGTAGCACCGAACGAATTAAGCAAAATTGTTGTAGCCAAAGGACCCGGTTCTTACACTGGCGTTAGAATCGGTGTGACCATTGCAAAAACACTTGCTTGGACGCTGTCTATCCCGATAACTGCTGTTTCAAGTTTAGAAACGCTGGCGGCAAATGCTCGATATTTTGATGGAATGATTTCTCCTATATTTGATGCAAGAAGAGGACAAGTTTATACAGGGTTATATACATTTGAAGGTGGAAAGATAAAAGAAGCGAAACCAGATCAAAATATCCTGCTCACTGATTGGCTTCAAGAGCTGAAAAAGGAAGGGAACTCTGTTTTATTTCTTGGACATGATGTGCATCTTCATCAAGAGAATGTTCTCTCCATACTTGGAGAAACTGCTGTGATCGCAGACGAGGCATTTCATAACCCAAGACCTTCAGTGCTCGCATTTTTAGGGGCAGACCGCCCTGCTGAAGATGTCCATCAGCTTGTTCCTAATTATATTCGTTTGGCAGAAGCGGAAGTGAAATGGCTTGAAGGACAAAAATAATCTCAACACAGTAGAGATGCGAAGAATGACAGTAGAGGACATCCCAGAGGTATATACGATTGAAGTGCATTCGTTTACAGCGCCTTGGAAAAAAGAGTCGTTTGTCTATGAAATTCTCCATAACCAATACAGCCATTATTTCCTCATTGAAGAAGATGGTCAGCCTGTTGGGTATTGCGGCGTTTGGATTGTCATGGATGATGCACAAATTACGAATATTGCGATTCTCCCTGAGCACCGGGGAAAAGGATACGGGGAAGCGCTGCTTCGATATGTCATGGAATTTTGCAAAGAAAAAAAGACAGATCATCTTTCACTAGAAGTGCGGGTATCAAATACGCCAGCACAATCCCTTTATGAAAAGCTAGGTTTTAAACCAGCTTCTATTCGAAAGAATTATTATACGGATAACGGGGAAGATGCATTAGTCATGTGGGTGAAGATAAATGAGTGAAAAAAAAGATCGATTCATATTAGGTATAGAAACAAGCTGTGACGAAACAGCTGCGTCCATTGTGAAAAATGGGAAAGAGATCGTAGCGAATGTTGTCGCCTCACAAATAGAAAGCCATAAACGATTTGGCGGCGTGGTACCAGAAATCGCTTCAAGGCATCATGTGGAACAAATGACAATCGTATTAGAAGAAGTCATGACGCAGGCCAATATGACCTTTCAGGATTTAGACGCCATTGCTGTGACAGAAGGTCCGGGCTTAGTTGGTGCACTTTTGATAGGTGTCAATGCAGCCAAAGCATTGAGTTTTGCACAACAAATTCCGCTTGTTGGTGTTCATCATATTGCTGGACACATTTATGCGAACCAGCTCGTTGGTGAACTGGTGTTTCCTTGTTTAGCTCTAGTCGTCTCTGGTGGGCATACTGAGCTTGTTTTGATGAAAGAGCATGGGTCTTTTGAGGTCATTGGTGAAACGTTGGATGATGCGGCTGGAGAAGCGTATGACAAAGTAGCTCGGACAATGGGTCTGCCATATCCAGGGGGACCTCACATTGATCGATTGGCACATGAAGGGGAGCCAACGATTAAGCTTCCTCGAGCATGGCTTGAAGAAGGGTCTTATCATTTTAGCTTCAGCGGTTTAAAATCAGCGGTTATCAACACGTTACACAATGCGTCTCAAAAGGGCGAAACTATTGCGCCAGAGGATTTGGCTGCAAGTTTCCAAGAAAGCGTGATTGAGGTGTTAGTCGGAAAGACATTAAAAGCGGCTGAAGCGTATGGTGTGAAACAAGTCGTTCTAGCTGGCGGGGTTGCTGCCAATAAAGGTCTTAGAGAAGCCCTTACTTCAGCATTTGCGAAGCTACCTGAAGTGAATGTCATGATTCCGCCATTGTCTCTTTGTACAGACAATGCAGCCATGATTGCTGCTGCGGGAACCATTGCATTTGAAAAGGGAATAAGAGGCGACATGGCAATGAACGGTCAACCTGGACTGCCGCTTGTCTCCTATGAATAAGAACTCCTGTGGATACAGGAGTTTCAGCGTGTAGACAAACCCTCGCATTCTTTGTCAGTCCTGCGTGCTGGTGCTCACGAATGTGAAATTCGCTCCGCGCCAGTACTCGTCCTTCCTAGACTTCAAAGGTTTTCTATCACGCTGAAAAGAAGACAAAGGGCTAAAATCAAGTTCATTTTAGCCCTTTGTCAAAAATTTGGAACTCCTGTGGATATACAGGAGTTTTTTCTATTGAAATGAAAGCGATTTATTCACATGTAAACGTTATATATCCACAATTGTTAGAAAATTCGTTTTAAAATGAAGAGAATGTGTATAAATGTGATCTTTTATGTGGATATGTGATTAAAATACTGTGGATAAAGTGGATAACTTTAAAATATTTAAGAATAATCAAGATGTTATTGTGGGTATCATTGTGGATAAAGATTCTCACCTTAAAAAAAGAGCACCCGTTAGGGCACTCTTTATGCATCTGATAGATCTTCCCATTCCGCAAAAAGTGATTCCATCTCTTGATTGAGCGCATCATTTTCTGTTTGAATGGCTTGTACTTTCTCGTGATCTTGGAAAATAGCAGGATCACATAGAAGCTCTTCGTTTTCACCGAGCTTGTCTTCGATGACAGCGATACGCTCTTCAATTTCTTCAATTCGGCGCTGCTTTTGTCTTTCTTTCTTTTTGAGTTCTTTCTCTTCTGCATAGGAAAGTTTTGCTGTTTCTACTGGTTTTTCTGCTTGTTTTTTATGCGTCTTCTGAGTTTGCAGTGCTTCAAGCTCTAATTGTTCGTTTTTCTTTTCAAGATAGTAGTCGTAGTCACCGAGGTATTCTTTTGTTTCATTTGGTGACAACTCGAGAACTTTTGTTGCCAAGCGATTGATAAAGTAACGGTCATGTGAAACAAACAAGATGGTGCCTGGATAATCAATTAGTGCATTCTCTAATATTTCCTTACTGTCTAAATCAAGATGGTTCGTCGGTTCATCGAGAATGAGGAAATTGGCTTTTTGGAGCATCAGCTTTGCCAGTGCAAGTCGTGCTTTTTCTCCACCGCTTAATGCATGTACAGGCTTTAAGACGTCATCACCTGAAAAAAGGAAGTTTCCTAAACAAGTCCGAATGTCTTTTTCAGTCATATGGGGATAATCATCCCAAAGTTCATTTAACACTTTTTTGGAGGATGTCAGCTTGGCTTGTTCCTGATCATAGTAGCCAATCGTCACATGAGAACCAAAGCTGATCTCGCCTTTTACTGGTTTTAACGTATCCGTTAAGGTTTTTAAAAGAGTTGATTTCCCGATACCGTTAGGACCGATGAGTGCCACGCTATCCTCCCGTTTAATATGAAAAGAGAGGGAGGAGAGGAGCGGCGTTTTTTGATCGTAACTAATATCGAGATCATGCACCTTCAGCACGTCATTTCCGCTTTGCCTCATAATATCGAAATGGAAGTTTGCGGATTTTTCATCTCCTAACGGCTTATCTAAACGATCCATCCGTTCCAGCTGTTTCCGTCTGCTTTGAGCACGCTTTGTGGTGGAGGCTCTTGCTAAGTTGCGATCCACGAAATCTTGAAGCTTCGAAATTTCTTCTTGTTGTTTTTCATACAGCTTCATATCACGCTCTAGCTGCTCAGCTTTTTGGTCAAGATACTTACTATAGTTCCCAGCGAACTTTTTCATCGCTGTTCTTGACACTTCATATACATGGTTGACTACTTTGTCTAAGAAGTATCGGTCATGGGAAACGATAAGGATGGCTCCTGTATAATTTTGCAAATACTGCTCAAGCCATGATAAGGTATCAATATCTAGATGGTTGGTTGGCTCATCCAAAATCAAGAGTTCTGGTTTCATCAATAATAGCTTTCCAAGCGCTAGACGGGTTTTCTGACCGCCGCTTAAGGATTGGACGGTTGTATGGTCTTCAAAATGACTAAAGCCGAGTCCGTGTAAAATAGAGCGGACATCTGCTTCATATTGATAGCCGCCTTGATCTTTAAATGCTTGCTGCAGTCTGTCATAGGTTTTCATTAGAGAATCTAATTCTGTTCCTGTGGAAGAAGCCATTTTCTCTTCTATGGTTCTCATCTCTTGTTCCATTTCTTTTAAATGATCGAAAACGGATAGTAGTTCGTCTTTTAGCGTACGTGTAGACGTCACATCTGTATGCTGTGCTAGATATCCAATGGATAGGTCTTTCGGTTTGATGATCTCACCTTGTTCGTAAGACATTTGACCGGCAATGATTTTTAAAAGCGTGGATTTTCCTGCACCGTTACGACCGACAATGGCAATACGATCCCTCGCTTTGACTTCCAATTTTATATTCGTTAAAACGGTATCAGCGCCAAACGATTTGGACAGCTGATTCACTTGTAGAATCATCATGTAACTTCACCTCTGCTATAATATGTTAAGTGTAGCTTATCAGCAGTAAACCGGCAAATCTTACATACGGCTGCCATGGTCAAATGAAAGACAGATAGGAAAAAATAGTGTATGATTTGAGTGAGGGAGCGTTGAAAGATGAGTCAATTTAGCCACTTTAACGAACAAGGAAGAGCAAAGATGGTCGACATTAGTGACAAATCGTCTACAGTGAGAACTGCCGTTGCTGTTTCAAGCGTTCGTATGATAAAAGAAGTATTTCATCAAATACAAAAGCATGACATTGGAAAAGGGGATGTACTATCTGTCGCACAGGTAGCTGGCATCATGGCAGCAAAGCAAACGTCCAGCATCATTCCAATGTGTCATCCGCTTGCATTAAAAGGTGTCGATATCTCCTTTGATTGGGAGGAAGACGGAAATGCGTACATTCTGAACATACAAGTACAGGTGAAAACAAAAGGAAGTACGGGTGTGGAGATGGAAGCGCTCACTTCTGCCTCAGTATGTGCACTGACCGTTTATGACATGTGCAAAGCAATAGACAAAGGGATGATCATCGGCCCGACCTATTTAGTAGAAAAAACAGGTGGGAAAAACGGTGATTTTCACAGAGCATCTGATATTTAAGTTGGAGGATCTTATATGAATATAGACCAGTCAAAAATTCCACAAGCGACAGCCAAACGTTTGCCGCTTTACTACCGTTTTTTAAAAAATCTGCATGCATCAGGAAAACAAAGGGTGTCATCGGCAGAGCTTAGTGATGCAGTCAAAGTGGATTCTGCCACCATTCGCCGAGATTTTTCTTACTTTGGTGCACTTGGGAAGAAAGGGTATGGCTATAATGTCGATTACCTCTTGACCTTCTTTAGAAAGACCCTTGACCAAGATGAAATGACGAATGTCATGCTCATCGGTGTCGGGAATTTAGGGACTGCTTTTTTACACTATAATTTCATTAAAAATAATAATACAAAAATTTCAATGGCTTTTGACGTCAATGAGAGTAAAATAGGAAGTGAGATAGGCGGCGTGCCTGTCTATGATTTGGATAAGCTTGAAGAGCATGTGCAAGAGGTAGGAGATATTCCTGTTGCGATTTTGACAGTGCCTGCCGTAGCAGCTCAATCCATTACAGATCGTTTGATTGCCCTTGGCATCAAAGGAATCCTTAACTTTACGCCGGCTCGATTGAATGTGCCGGAACACATTCGAATTCATCATATAGATTTGGCGGTTGAACTTCAGTCTCTTGTGTATTTCTTAAAGCATTACTCTGTTACACAGGAGGACTGACGAAAAGGGGTAAAGGGGGTGGAGCAAATGGGTCCGATCGGTCCTGGAAGTTTGGTTCTGATTGCGGTTGTTGCGCTCATTATTTTTGGGCCGAAAAAGCTTCCTGAATTAGGAAGAGCAGCAGGAGATACATTACGTGAATTCAAAAATGCCACAAAAGGTTTAGCTGATGATCAGGAAGAAAAAAAGAAAAAAGAAGATCAGTAGAATAGGATGAGCTTCATGAATGTCAAAGATATGCCGCTTATGGAGCATATTGTGGAACTGCGAAAACGTTTAGTGATCATTGCGATGTTTTTTGTCACCTTTATGGTGGCAGGTTTTTTTCTCGCTAAGCCGGTCATTGTGTATTTACAAAATACCGATGAAGCGGCCACACTGACATTGAACGCGTTTAAGCTCACAGATCCACTGTACGTGTTTATGCAGTTCGCTTTTGTCATTGCTCTTGTTTTGACGTGTCCCGTGATCTTATATCAGCTTTGGGCGTTTGTGAGTCCTGGCTTATATGAAAAAGAAAGAAAGGTGACACTTGCTTATATTCCGATTGCACTGCTTTTATTTCTGAGCGGTGTGGCTTTCTCTTATTTTATTTTGTTTCCATTTGTCGTCGATTTTATGATACGGATGTCAAATGATTTACATGTGGAGCAAGTGATTGGGATTCATGAGTATTTTACATTTCTGATGCAGTTAACACTTCCATTCGGCTTTTTGTTTCAGATGCCTGTCGTGTTGATGTTTCTCACTAGACTTGGTATCATTACACCGATGTTTTTATCGAAAATACGGAAGTATGCCTATTTTGTCCTCCTTGTCATTGCCGCACTGATTACACCGCCAGAGCTCGTTTCTCACCTCATGGTTACCTTGCCAATGCTCGTTTTGTATGAAGTGAGTATTGTCATTTCAAGAGTGACCTATCGCAAAATGCAGCAAACAGAGGAGAAAGAAAACCATTATGTCTCATAAAAAAGCATCGTGATCCAAATAGGGGTTACGATGCTTTTTCTATTGTGAAAGAAATTGATTGATTGCTTGAAAGAGATGCTCATAATAGGCAGGTTCATGCGGGACAAAATCATGTACATGGACCTCTCTCTTTTCCTCACGTCGCTTGCCGTCTGCATCCACTTCAAAGCCCTCGATTTTCATTTTTTCGCATTCTCTATTTAAAAGCTGCTGTGCATCCATCAGCCTTGCTCTATAAAGTCCAGCAACTTCTTCTTTCTGTAGATGGACATCCATGTGCTCTTTTTGATCCATATAAAGATACACATGGCAAAACTCACGATCGGTAAACGATGGCATATGGATTTCATCTTTCATGACACCAGCAAAGGTAAGGTTCTCAAACGAGATGGAGAGACCAAGCTCTTCTTCGACTTCTCTGATGCCATCAGAAGGCTGTTCATCTGCGAGAAGGTGGCCTGCTGCTGTGATATCAAATAGAGAAGGGAAATCCTTTTTGGAGGGACTCCTCAGCTGAAAATAGAGAAACACTGTGTCATCTTCCTTTTTTAAAAGCCAGAAATGAAAGGTTTCATGCCAAAGGCCCTCAGCATGGATATCAGATCGAGCGGCTGTACCAATCGTTTCATGCTGATTGTTCATGATGTTCAGTTTTTCGTGTTCCATGAAAACATGACCTCCATAAAAAAACCATTTTCCAAACGGCGGAAAATGGTTTTTGCTTTATTTTTGCTGCTGTTTTTTCATTTTGACAGAAAAAGCAAACATTTTTAACGCGATATTGATATTATAGGCCGCAAACACCATCAGCAAAATGCTGTAAAATGACCACATGTCACCTGGATTTTGAATGGCCATATAGGTGAACGCCACACCTACGGCAAAATAAATAATGCCCCATACGACAGGGTTTCTCATGAGAAAAAGCCTCCAATAATCATTTGCATTGTTTGAGATTGTTCTTCAATCATTTTTCTTACTGGCTCAATCTGCACAAGAATGACGAGCGAATTCATCAGTATATGTGCGCCGATTGGAACAATGATTCGTTTTGTTTTCGCATATAAAAAGGCAAATGTAAAGCCCATTGCGGTATAGAGCAAGATATGTGGGAAATCATTGTGTACAGCAGCAAAAACCACTGAACTGACAAGTGCGCCAATGAAAAAATTCGTTTTTTCATAAACCACACCAAAAATGATTTTTCGAAAAATGATTTCTTCTAATATCGGTCCAATCAGAGCGATGACGATTACAAGCCATGGAACTGCATCCATAATGGCTAAAATGTTTTGGGTATTTTCGGATTCTCGGCTAATGCCAAATGCATATTGTTCAATCGCCCCCGCAATGGATTGTGCAAAGAGGGAAAGAAAGAAACCGCCAATGATCCAAGCGATTGCCACGCCGACTGATACCGGTGCTTCATTTCGAAGTGATGTTTTTGGCACAGTCCGAAGGATGAACAGAATAATGATTAGTCCAATACAGAAGCTGATGATTGTCCATGTTCCTGACAATTTGGAGAGCTCTGCTTGTGTCATCGGTGTCTGAATGTAACCTAACCATTTCATGATGAACACATACGGAAACGCAGAAAATTGCACCAATATATACGTTAAGATGATGTACCAATATTGTTTTTTCAAGTAACGAAAACCCCTTTACTAAAAGAACTAGATTTATTGTAACACAAGTCTTCTTTTTCGTTGAAAAGGAAAGAATCGGTGATAAAAAAAGATCATGAAAGCGTAAAAATTTTTAAAGGTTTTTACTTGAAATTACAGAAGACATTCTTTATTATAATAAATGTGTTAGCACTCACTAGTGATGAGTGCTAAAAAAGACTACATATAAAAATTGAGGAGGTTGTTTCTTATGTTAAAGCCATTAGGCGATCGCGTAATCATTGAACTCGTTGAATCTGAGGAAAAAACCGCTAGCGGTATTGTCTTACCGGATTCTGCAAAAGAAAAACCGCAAGAAGGTAAAATTGTTGCAGCAGGTTCAGGTCGTGTACTTGAAAGTGGTGAGCGCGTTGCGTTAGAAGTAAACACAGGCGACCGCATTATCTTCTCAAAATATGCAGGTACTGAAGTGAAATATGAAGGAAAAGAATATTTAATCCTTCGTGAAAGCGACATTTTAGCTGTTATTGGTTAATCACATAAACAAAGATTGAGATAAATTTCTAAAAAGACTGAGGAGGTTTCGTTATTATGGCAAAAGATATTAAGTTCAGTGAAGAAGCACGTCGTGCGATGTTACGTGGTGTAGATGCACTTGCAGATGCTGTAAAAGTAACTTTAGGACCTAAAGGACGTAACGTGGTTCTTGAGAAAAAATTCGGTTCTCCACTTATCACAAATGATGGTGTAACGATTGCAAAAGAAATCGAATTAGAAGATGCATTTGAAAACATGGGTGCAAAACTTGTGGCAGAAGTTGCAAGCAAAACAAACGATGTAGCTGGTGACGGTACTACTACTGCAACGGTTCTAGCTCAAGCGATGATCCGTGAAGGTCTTAAAAACGTAACAGCTGGTGCAAACCCTGTTGGCGTTCGTAAAGGAATCGAAGAAGCAGTGAAAGTAGCACTTGAAGGCTTGCACGAGATTTCTAAACCAATCGAAGGTAAAGAATCAATTGCTCAAGTTGCGTCTATTTCTGCAGCAGATGAAGAAGTCGGCAGCCTAATTGCTGAAGCGATGGAGCGTGTAGGAAACGACGGCGTCATCACAATTGAAGAATCTAAAGGTTTCACAACTGAGCTTGAAGTGGTTGAAGGAATGCAGTTTGACCGTGGATACGCTTCACCATACATGGTCACTGATTCTGATAAGATGGAAGCGGTTCTTGAAAATCCTTACATCTTAATCACTGATAAAAAGATCACAAACATTCAAGAAATCCTTCCTGTACTTGAGCAAGTCGTACAACAAGGAAAACCATTATTGATCATTGCTGAAGATGTAGAAGGCGAAGCACTTGCAACACTTGTTGTGAACAAACTTCGTGGAACATTCAACGCAGTGGCAGTAAAAGCACCTGGATTCGGTGACCGTCGTAAAGCAATGCTTGAAGACATCTCTGTTCTAACTGGCGGGGAATTAATCACAGAAGACCTAGGACTTGACCTGAAATCAACTGAAATTGGTCAGCTTGGCCGTGCGTCTAAAGTGGTTGTCACAAAAGAAAACACAACGATCGTAGAAGGATCAGGAGATTCTGCTCAAATCGCAGCACGCGTGAACCAAATTCGTGCGCAAGTAGAAGAAACAACTTCTGAATTCGATAAAGAAAAATTACAAGAACGTCTTGCAAAACTAGCTGGCGGCGTTGCTGTCATCAAAGTTGGTGCTGCAACTGAAACAGAACTAAAAGAACGTAAACTACGCATTGAGGATGCACTGAACTCAACTCGTGCAGCAGTTGAAGAAGGTATCGTATCCGGTGGTGGTACAGCACTTGTGAATGTATACAACAAAGTTGCTTCGATCGAAGCTGATGGTGACGTTCAAACAGGTGTGAACATCGTTCTACGTTCTCTTGAAGAGCCAATTCGTCAAATCGCTCACAACGCAGGTCTTGAAGGATCAGTCATCGTTGAGCGCTTGAAAAACGAAGAAATTGGCGTAGGCTTCAACGCAGCAACAAACGAATGGGTAAACATGATCGAAAAAGGAATCGTTGACCCAACAAAAGTCACTCGCTCTGCACTTCAAAACGCAGCTTCTGTAGCAGCTATGCTTCTTACAACTGAAGCAGTCGTAGCTGACAAACCAGAAGAAGGCGGCTCAGGCGGCGGAATGCCGGATATGGGCGGCATGGGCGGTATGGGTGGCATGATGTAATCAAGCTACCTGAATCCCATTAAAATTGAGATCAGACCTATATTTACTCTTAAGGTAACCAGAATAACGAAAGAGTAACATTAACTTCAATACAGGTCTAAATTAGAGGTTTTCCATAAGTTCTTTGAACTTTTGGGAAGCCTTTTTTTCATTTTTTTGTGACGTGTAAACAAACATTTCTTTATGACTTAAGGGGTCCATGATTTGCTACAGAGTTTCTAGAGGCTTATCAGATTGAGAAAGATAGCAACTAAGAGATATTAGGTTAGAAGGGGAGTTATTTACATTAAATTATATTATGTCAGAAGACATTATGCCAAAAAGGAGTAATGTCTTTTTGGTTTATTGTTGATTCAGTATAATAATTGAGAGTTTTTTGTTTCTAAAAGAGAAAAATTCATGTTGAGGTTTATGGAGAAAAACTGGTATGATGATTATATTATTCTGATTGAGGTGATTGATGTGGCAGCGTTTAATGAGTGTTTAGGGTCTGTTATACGTTTTTATAGAGAATCAAAAGGGCTAACGTTGAGAGAGTTGGCTGGAGATTTAGCTGTTCCTTTTACATCTCTTTCAAAGATGGAAAGTGGAGATCAGAAAATAGACAGTGAATTTCTGGTGAAGGTAGCTGACTATTTTGGAGTATCTATTGATACAATGCTTAATCGCTCATTGGAAGATACAGAAAAAAACACCTATCAAAGAGAAAGTGAGCTAAGCATGCGTGAGGCACTAAAATATATACTCGATAATTACCAAGAAGCAAGATCTGAATCGTTCAAGAATCATGAAATGGGTAACCACGTACGAAATATCATTAAGAACACGATTGCTAACGAGGCAGAATTAGATGCAAATCAATTCTTTATAGTGGGTTCAGTTGGACAAGGACAATGGGCGGAAATACCATGGATTTCAATATTTATTAGAGATATCACCTCAACAGCTAAAAGAGGTTATTACATTGTTTACTTGTTCAAAGCAGATATGAGCGGCGTATATATATCCTTGAACCAAGGCTGGACTTACTTTAAGAACAAGTACGGTACTAAATGGGGTCGTGAAAAAATACGGTCGACTGCAAATATCATTAAGAAAAAATTAAATATTGCACCAGTTAATATGACTGCAACAACAATTACTTTAGGAGGACGAGGGGACCTAGCGCAAGGTTACGAAAATGGCCATATTTTCGGGCGTCTATATAGTGCAAATAATTTGCCTAGTTCAAAGGAACTTATCAGTGACCTTAAAGAATTGCTAACTTCTTACAAAGAAATTGAATATATGATGGGGGAAAGATCTGTAGATCAATTTAATGACTATTTGTTGTTAAGTGATGATGGTCACTATTTAGAAGAGGACCAAGATCAAGAAGAGGATTTTCAAGATAGTGTGCAGTCAACCCTTGATAAAAAGGTAAAGGAAGCAGAAAAGAATTCAATGGCAGAATTGGATACTGAGGATATTCCTTTGCCAAAACCAAATCCTGTTTTTGATAAATCAAGAAAGGAACGTTGGCCAAGAGATGCTCAAGTTGCAGCAAGAGCGCTTCGTTTATCCGAATATAAGTGTGCCTTCGATGATTCGCATACTTCATTTACTTCAAAAGTTACTGGGAAAAGATATTTGGAAATGCATCATCTAGTGCCAATGAAGTATCAGGGAGAGTTTGATGTAAATTTGGATAGGGAATCGCAGCTTTTAGCCTTATGCCCTACGTGTCATCGTCAGATCCATCATGGTACAGATGAAGAAAAAGAGAAAATACTAAGAAAGCTATTTTATGAAAGACGTGAGAAATTAGAGGCAATAGGAATTGAGATAGGTTTTAAAGAACTACGTAAAATGTATGGTATCGGGAACTAAGTATAGGCGGAGAGGGATTTATAATAATGGGAAATTTGAAAAAATCTGTATTGCATTTTCGGAATGAGAGAGATTGGGGGAAGTTTCATAATGCAAAGGATTTAGTAATTTCCTTAAACCTAGAAGCAGCAGAATTACTTGAAAATTTCCAATGGAAGTCCAGCGAAGAAGCAACTGAAACTAAAATCGAGGAAATCAGAGAAGAAGTTCCTGAT
Organism: Bacillus sp. FSL W8-0183; assembly: GCF_038006825.1. NCBI lineage: Bacteria > Bacillati > Bacillota > Bacilli > Caryophanales > Bacillaceae > Bacillus > Bacillus sp. FSL W8-0183. The sequence continues at coordinate 705,298 of NZ_JBBOVY010000001.1, forward strand.
GTAATGATATATTTTGCTCCTCCTATGTGACAGGTTGGATAATGATTTAGAAGATGCAGTTCATTCGAAATTAAAAATGAATGCGAAAAAATATCCAGTGGAAAAATCCTTCGGGAGAAAAACAAAGTATAACGAACTGTAGGAGAGGTTTGTTACATTTTTAAACAGAGTACGCAGCAATGTTATTCAAGAATTTATTTATGAAAGTGAGGCGTTGATCCTGGTGTTATTCCTGACAAAATTATCTTCATTAAAAACGCTCAATATCCAGGTAAGTTTGCACATGTTAACCTCCACTATTCATGTTACAAATTAGTGGAATTATGGCTGGAATGATGTAACACCCCTCGAAAACCCCTTGAAATATAGGGGTTTTTGTTATGTCTTCATGATTTTGGTCATATGCAATAAAAAGTACCAGGTGATGATGAATTGCATTGAATTTCTTCAAAATGAAAATCCACGTTTGTTTAATTTATATAAGCGTCTTTTGCTTATATATTGACTGTGGCTATTATAATAGGATGAAAGAGCCTATAAATCAACAAAAAATGATAATAATAGAAAAAATTGTTTTTGAGTGTTTTTTTGATAAACCAGTTAGCTTAAAATTACATAAAATCCACTTCTGATGACTTAAAACGAGTTTGAATTTCCTTATAATAGAATTATTATAAGAGATTGGGAGTGATTAAAATGGATGGTTCGTCAATCAAGATGGTTAATAGAGAGGATCAACATGAATTCTCGTTTCTGAATATATCTTCAAATACAGTTGGGGCTCTTTCAAAGGAATCAGCTGAGAGGATTCTAAAGGTAAGGAACATCAATGAAATTCACCAATTGATGTATGTTCCTATTGAAAATCATGAAGACCTCAAATGGCTGACCCACTCTTTGCATAAAGCCATCATGGATGAAAAAGATGTAAGTGTCGCTCTTGAATTGGCTGACCTACTCTATTTCTTTATTGTCCCTGCTTACAAAGAAGAATTGATGTGCAAGGAAGATTTGTCACACATGATGGATGATATATTGTTTATATTGGATCTTTGGACAGATGAAAACATAATAGAGTTAGTTGATGCCATTCAATATGAATTACAAAAAGTAGAGAGAAAAGGCTTGTAGAGCAATCTCTACAAGCTTTATTCTCTATTTTTATGCAGTTGTGTTATTGACGACAGTCTCTTTTCTAAACACGCCCATGCAGCCTGCAATGATGATTAATACAGCTGGAAGGATAAAGAACACAAAAATAGAAATAATACCGCCTACAGCAGAAACTAATAATAAAATGCCACCAAGCTTTGCTTTTTTCTTCACGATAACAGATGCCACAATCGCAAGAATAGAGAAAAGCATCGCTGACCAGCCTAATCCTGTGAATTGACTCGTACCTGATTCATTAAATGCGGCATCTAGTCCTCCAAAAGCAAGTGCAAACATTGCACCGAAAAATCCCAAAATACCTCCAATTAAGCCTAAAACAAATTCTGTCGTTCTTTTCATGATACTTTCCTCCGATATGTAAATAAGAATTATTGGTACTTATGAACCAACACAATCTTACTCATCGGCATTCTTTTCACAATGTTAATAGTTTTGTTAAAAAAAACAAGAAAATCCATAAAGAATTTTCTTGTCCAATTACTGGGCTCTCTCCCAGGTAATCTTTGTTTCAGTTGTTGTTTTCTTTCCTTTTGCCAGTACTTTTCCGTTTTCCTGTTTCACGGTAATGTTTAGGTCATAAAAGGAGTAGAGGGCGCCGAGGCTGTCATTTTCCGGTTTATGCAGGTTGTTTTCCTTTTCAGTGGATGCACCAATAGCTAGTGTTTTGGCAAAGTTCAAACCAATGACTTCAGCGTAATCACTATTGGTCTCAGATGAAGCCGTCACGTTTAAGGAAATGACTTTTTTCCTTTGATCAACGGTGATCGCTGTGTCTTTTACGAGCTTAGACTGCTCCATGACCTCTTTCGTTTCATTTTGAATGCGTTCATTAATCGTTGGAAGTGCCGTAGATTCTGTTTTTTCTTCTTTTGTCGTATTTGAGCAAGCTGCTAGGATAGAGAAGGTTGCAACAAGACTCATGAAAACAAGTAGACTTTTTCTCACGTTCTTTCTCCTTTGTTCTTCAAAGTATGTATGCTTATGTTACCACGAATTGATGTTTTGATTAAAAGAGAAGTGTTGATAAGCTGTGAACAATCAAAAGCACCCAAAGTTGGGTGCTCCAGCGTGTAGACAAACCCTCGCATTCGGTGTCAGGCCTGCGCGCCGGTGCTCACGAATGTCAAATTCGCTCCGCGCCGGTGCTCACCCTTCCTAGACTGCAAAGGTTTTCTTGCACGCTGAAAAGAAGACAAAGAGCTAAAATAAAATCATTTTAGCTCTTTGTCAGCAATTTTGAAGCACCCAAAGTTGGGTGCTCGTGTTTTATTGTGCTGAAAGGGTTGTACTAAGTGGGATAGACGAAATGACCGTGAATTTTGGAGCCGGAGCACCAGATTCTAGATTTTTGCGTAAAAGAGATGATTTGACGGTGCCGTCCCATTTTTTATAGACACTTCCAGATGTATTTGCACGGAGCTGTACATTAGAGAAACTTGCTTGCGAGTAGCTGTTTGTTCCATTATCTTGTACGCCGTGTACCATTTTGACGACATCGAGGTCTTTCAGACGACTAGGGTTGAAAACAGGCTGTTTATAACGCAGTTTCCCGTTGACGTATAGTGACACTGTGCCATCACCATTGTTGATGAGTTTTAAGTTGACACGTGCACCATCTTTAATACTTGAATCGTATTCGCTGTTCCAATATTGACTGCCGCCTTGGGAGCCGGTGCCCAGGAAGACCTTATAGCCAGAAGATGTTTTTGAAATCCCGCTTTCAACAACGGCAGAACCGAGACCAAGATACCAGTCGGCATAGCCATTTTTAATAGTGGCTGTTTTTGGCAGCACAATATCAGCCGATATACCTGACCATTTGGCTTCATCCGTTTGTGTCACGATGGCGCCGTGACGAGGACCAGCCGCAGAGGCAGGAATACTTGAAAGCATCAATACGAAGGTCAAACTTACACTCAAAACGATGAACCACTTTTTCATGAAAATTCCTCCTTATCTTTGATTCATTTCTATTATATAAAACAAAAGGGAGGGATCTACTGACAATGTTCTGGCTGTTTTTGGTGAAATTTATGAACAAAATCGGTCATTAAGTGGTCAACTTGTATTCGAATTGTAATGTGACTGTAAAATAACTGGGTGCATCTTCATGTATAATAGGGTCAGAAACCAAATACGGAGGATTTTTTAATGAATAAAAAGCTTATCGCGACAATCGTAACAGTAGCTAGTTTATTTTTAGCGTTTAGTTTCTCACATGGAGCAAGTGCAAAAAAAGTAAGCGGCAATATTACATGGTATAATGGTGTCGGTAAAAAAGGCGCAGATGGAAAAAAACTCGGTCATTGGGATGCAGCAACAAAAATGGGATTTGACGTACCGAAAAAAGGTACAAAACTAAGAGTGACAACAAAAGCGAAACCACATAAAGTGATTACAGTATATAAATATGATGTAGGTAGAATGCCAAACGCAGTATTAGACGTAAGTCCGAAAGCATTCAAAGCACTTGGGTATAAAACAAGTAAAGGTGTCGTCAAAGGGCATTACACTTATTAATACATAGGCATGCAAAGAAGCGGGAAAAGTTCATTTTCTGGCTTCTTTTCTTGTGGAGAGGGTCTGAAAGTCAATGAAAAAATCAACATGGTGGATCATCACAGTAATTGGAGTCGCAGTGATTGCGGCCGTCATCTTCTTCATGATGAAGCCGGGGCAAGAGGCAAAACATGCAGGAAAAGTGAAAACAAATCAAGATGCAAAAGACGAATTGCTTGTTTCATTTACGGATCAAAAGTTAAACAATACTTATTACTTGCATGACAAGGCGCTTCATACAGAGAAACTGACAGCATATCCTTCAATTGCTTATGATCAGGCGAAACAGCTTTTATACTACACGTATACAGATGAAGACACACAAAAAGTAAGTATACGAGAATTGAATGTGAAAACGGATAAAGAAAAAACGCTCTTTACGAGTGACGATTCAATCGACAGTATGAGACTTTCTGGTGACGGAAAACAGTTATATCTAAGGTATAACAAGGATTCAGGTGAGCAATTTTATGTAGCGTCTTTTGATTTGAAAACACAGAAAGTGAAAGTGTTATATCCAGAAAAAAGTGATGATGATACGGTGAGTTCTTTTGCTTATGATCCAGCATCAAATCTGTTGGCCATTCAGCATTATTCGTTAAAAGAGGATTATAAAAAGACGGATGAGGCAAATGAAAAAGGAATGGATCCTGAACCAACGACCATGAATATTACCCTACAAACAGGTGAGAAGGGAAAGCGAATTGCACGTATTTCTCAAACCATCAATGATATTTCTTTTTCACCAGATCATAAAAAACTCATTTATACAGAAGTGAAGGTTCGAAATGAAAAAGAAGTATCATCTATTAAGGTGATGGATGTAGATACAGGAAAAACAAAGACACTCGTTAAAAACAGCCAAGATGTGCGTATTTTAAGTGCTGCCCAGCCACAATTTTCTGCGGATGGTACATCTGTTTATTTCTTAGGTGTTGCAAAGAACGCAAAGGAATTAAAGGATGACACAGGACGAAAGGCGAAGGTCAGAACCATTTTTGAATATGATATTAAGAAGAAAACAGTAGAAACCGCTTGGGAGAAAGAAGGCGGGATTGTTAACAATTTCACTGTCAATCGGTAAAAGGTGCGCGTTCAGTTATTTTATATAACTGGACGTTTTTTTATTTTGTCATGGGATGTGTCGGTGAAAAATGCGGATTTGTGAAATGAACATCACTTTTTAAGCAAGGAAATGAGTGGTATTTTGATATTTTGCTACTGTGACAGAATCAGCGTAAGAGAGTAAAGTAAGTGGAAATAAAAAAACGAGAGGACAGAAGACTTCTCGTTTTCTCTTATTTATTTATTGTTTTCATCTAGTAAGTTCTGAAAAATAAACAAGGCATTAATGGAATGAGGGAATCCTGCAACCTTTGTACAGTGCTTAATGATCTCCATAATCTCTATAACAGAGAGCCCGATATGTAATGCTTGTACAAAATGAGCTTTTAACTCTTCATCACAATCACCTTTTGCAATGAGAGCCGATAATGTGCTGATGGCCTTCTGTTTTTCATCTAATATGAAGTGATTGAATTCTTTTTGTTCACCGAGTTCAATTGTTAGTTGTTCAATGTTTGATCGAATGCTCTCGTTTTCATGAATTGAAAGCTTCTCCCTGTTACCTGCCACTGTTTCTTGCTTGACCTGGCAAGTCTCTTTTTCTTCATTCAAATTGAACTCCTCCGTTTTTTATGACGATTTTCTATTTGTTCGTGCATGGTTTCTTAAGTGCCTTTTGATAGAGGTAATGGGTATATAGTAGTATTATCGGTTTACTTCGTCAACTTTTTAAGTGTGGAATGTTCAAAAAAATGCCATTCATGCGATACATTGTTCGTTTTTTCTCATGGAGATTGAAAAGAAAATAGAGGGCTAATATATAGAAGCTGTTAGCCCTTTTCATATTACGCAATTAAGAGAGAGGAGGTTTCATATTTACTAAATGATATCCATCGGCCGCATCATGTCATAATCCTCGTGTTCTAAAATGTGACAATGCCACACATATCGTCCGCTATATGGGACAAACCGAGCGATGATGCGAATGACTTCACCGGCATGCGCCTGAATTGTATCCTTGTAGCCTTGTTCATGCAAAGGAGGCGCTTCATTTGGTCCTGTATACACGATTTCACCTGTTGATTGATAGATGTCTGTATCGAATGGTCTTCTATCAATCACCCGAAATTGAACAAGATGTAAATGAATAGGGTGTGTGCCCCTTGTTGGGTTGACAATGTTCCATACCTCTACACTGCCAAGTCGAGGATTTTCCGTGACAGGATCATTCCAAAACCGGTTATCTAGTAATAAAATCGGGCGCCCATATTTATCTTGTGTGCCAGTAAGCGTTAGCGTCCGCTCGTTATCAGCTCGGCTCGGCCGGAGCGGTGGCAGTGGTTTGAAGATCGGACGTAATGTTTTAGCTGCTCTTCCTTTGAGCGGACGAGTGACTTTAAATTGCATAATGTTCGCATCTGTTTCTGGATTGACATCCTGACCGCAGCCTGCCGTATTTTTTAAAACAATCGTTTTGTTTTCGTAAGCTGAGAAGTCGATGATGACATCAAAACGTTCAGCAGGTGCAATGCTAAAAGATTGGTGATGAACAGGTCTTGGCAAAAAGCCGCCATCAGATCCAATTTGTAAGATTGTGGCGTCGTTATCTAGATGAAGCTCGTAAGTTCTTGTATTGGACGCGTTTAAGATACGAAAACGATATTTTCGCGGCTCTACTTCTAAATATGGCCATACTTTTCCATTGACTAAAATCGTTTCCCCGCAAAAAAATGGCACGATGGAGGGATCTGGAAGGTCACTATCTTCTGGTGTGTTATTTGGTCTACTTGGGTAAAACAGTGCGCCATCCTCCTGGAATGTCCGGTCCATGATCATTAAAGGGATATCATAATCATCTTTCGGTAATTCGAGTGATTTTTCAAACGCATCTGAGATCAAATAAAAGCCAGCTAATCCGGCGTATACATTTAATCGGGTCAATGCCATGGCATGATCGTGATACCACAATGTGCATGCTTGCTGGTGATTAGGGTATTCGTAAACCTCTCGTTCAAAGAAGGGGCCGGTCGCTTCAAAGTCTCGCGAAAACCAAGCCTCCGGATAACCGTCACTGCTTGCAGGTGTCACGCCCCCATGCAGGTGAACGACTGTTTTGACTTCGGGTTCATCATGATGTCCAGCGTGAATGGTATGATCGACAGGCAGGAAGTGTTTCAGCGGCAATTTGTTCATCCATTTCACTTTGACCTTTTCATTTCGATTCGCTTTAATGGTTGGACCCGGCAAACTGCCATTATAGGTCCATAGCTTGGTTGGGGGCAGATCTCTATGAACTTTTAGGAACACCTCCTCCATAGCGATTTCATAATACGTTTGTCTTGGGTTTTTTTTGACGGGCTCTGCGACTTCTGGAATTGGCAGCTCGTCAACAAACTTTTCTAGGTTCATGTTGACTAATCCTCACTTAAAATCAATTTGATACATTATAAGTGCGGACATCCAAATAGGTGAATAAAATAAAAAAACCCGCTTTTCAGCGGGAGAATTAAGGGTGTTTATTTTCAAGCGCTGCACTTGCAGGCACTTTTTTGTTTGGTTTAAAGATGAAGTAGGCGGCTAGTACACCGATGGTAATGATGCTTGTCAGTATGAGCTGAGGTCTCATCGATTCGATAAACAGCATAGAGGCCAAGATGGCGCAGATGACCAAAATGGTAAAGTACGTAAGGTATGGGAACAGCCACATTTTGATTTTGAGTTGTTCTGGATTTTCTTTTTCAATTTTACGACGCATTCTTAATTGTGAAACGGCAATGACCAAGTAGACAAGAAGTGCAATGGCACCAGAGGCATTGACTAGAAATAGAAAGATGGTTTCAGGGTAAAAGTAGTTCATCATGACGGCAATATAGGAAAAGAAGGTACCTGCGACTGTCGCTGCTACAGGGACACCGCGTTTGCTGATTTTCATAAAACGTTTTGGTGCTTCGCCTCTTTCTGCTAATGAATAAAGCATTCTGGACGTTGTGTATAGGCCGGAGTTTAAACAAGAAAGAACGGCTGTTAAAACAATGACGTTCATGACTTGGGCGGCTGATGGGACACCGATGTATTCTAATACTGCAACGAACGGACTTGTTAAAATATTCGCTGAATTCCATGGGAGTAAAGTGACAACGACGGCGATCGACCCGACGTAGAACACAATGATACGCCATACAACTGAACGGGTAGCTGTTGTCACAGATTTGACAGGGTCTGCTGATTCACCTGCGGCAATTGCCACAATCTCGGTTCCCATGAAGGAAAAGATGACAACGACAATCCCGAGGAGCACAGAGCCGAACCCGTTTGGAAGGAAACCGCCATTTCCCGTTAAATTGGCAAGACCTGCAGTATGATGACCGCCAAAACCAAAGATAAATGCAAAACCAATGAGTAGGAATAGAATAATGCTGACGACTTTAATCAATGAAAACCAATATTCAAATTCGCCAAAAGATTTAACAGAAAAGATATTTGTCAAAGTTAAGAGGATTGTGAGGATAAGACTTGTGAGCCAAACAGGTGCATCTCCATACCAATATTGAATAATGGCAGCACCGGCAATGGCTTCGATGGCGATGACGATGACCCAGAAGAACCAGTAAAGCCAGCCGATTGTAAATCCGGCCCACGGGCCTATGGCGTCGCTCGCATATTGTGAGAAAGAGCCGCTTGTCGGATAGGCACATGCCATTTCTCCAAGCATTCTCATTATAAAGATGACCAGAAGTCCGGCAAATGAATAGGAAAGAATCGATCCAGGCCCTGCAGAATGAATGACAGCACCACTACCAACAAATAGCCCTGCCCCAATGACCCCGGCAATGGAGATCATTGAAATATGTCTTGTCTTAAGGTTTTTTTGAAGACCGTTTGTCATGTTGGACATTTCTTTACCTCCAAACATTTCTCTTTTATTCAAGAGTTTGTTTTTAGAATATTTTAAATTTTATCATACTGAATTGTCATTCAGCATTGGACAGGTTATCAAACTGACATTTCAAACCTCTTAACATGATGTTAAAAAGTATAAAGGATTTGAGAGATTATGTTCCCTCATTTTCCTCTGCCCATTCTTAAAAATAGCATAAGAAGGAAGAAAGAAAAGTTGTGTTTTGAAATAAAACTATTCTGACAATTAGATAGTAGAGTCATTTTGTTCTTTTTCATTTTTCAGGGTGGTTTGGAAAAACGTTGATGGGAGTAGGTCTTGAGGTCAATTGACCTTATAAAAATAAGTTTGCTTAGGTCAACACATTTCTATGTATCCTATTTTGCTGATTCAAGCGAATCATGTTGCTGTAGACCCACACGGGCTTGGCTTTGTAAGATAAATATAGAAAAGTAATGTGTGAGGAGGCGCTGTTCGGTATGGAGCGCTACAACGAATTAAGACAAGGTGAAACAGGTGCTTGGGTCAGCATTATAGCCTATGTGATCTTATCTGCTGTCAAACTGATCATTGGGTATGTGTTTCATTCAGAAGCCCTTTCCGCAGATGGCTTGAATAATACGACAGATATCATTGCTTCGCTTGCCGTATTAATTGGGCTGCGTATTTCTCAGAAGCCACCTGATGAGGATCATCCATACGGTCATTTTAGAGCTGAAAATATTGCGTCACTTGTGGCTTCCTTTATTATGATGCTTGTCGGGCTTCAGGTTTTGCTGAGCGCAGGCCAGTCGCTTTTCTCATCAGAGCATCAAACGCCTGATATGATTGCAGCTTGGACGGCAGCAGGAAGTGCTGTTGTGATGTATGGCGTGTATATGTATAACCGTAAACTGTCTAAACGAATTAATAGCCAGGCGCTATATGCGGCAGCGGCTGATAATAAATCAGATGCTTATGTGAGTATCGGGACGTTTGTCGGAATTATCGCCTCTCAATTTCAGCTGGCGTGGGTTGATACGCTTGCTGCATTTGTGATTGGCTTAATTATCTGTAAAACGGCGTGGGAGATTTTCAGAGATGCGTCTCATTCGTTAACGGACGGTTTTCATATAAAAGATATGTCTAAATATAAAGAGACGATTGAAGCGACACCAGGAGTGGGCGATTTGAAAGACATTAAAGCTCGTTATCTTGGAAGCACCGTCCATGTGGATGTGGTCGTTGAAGTAGAACCGCATTTAAACATCGCAGAAAGCCATGATATTGCAGATGAAATTGAACGCAGAATGAAGCAGGAACATGATATTTTACACTCTCATGTTCATATGGAACCAGCAAGTGAGCCTAAAGAGGAGCAGAAGTCTTTTCCATCGTGAGAAGGCTTCTTTTTTCTACGTGTTGATGTTTCATGCAAATGCGTGTTGTATGGTAAAGTTAGACTATATGAAAATTGACGGAAACGTGATAGGAGGATCAGGATGGCATTTGATGAACCGATGCATTCAGATTTACAAAAAATCGTAGATAACATCAATAAAGTGATGGTGGGGAAAAAAGATATTGCGATATTAAGCCTTGTTGCGATTTTGGCGAAGGGGCATGTGCTATTAGAGGATGTGCCTGGCGTTGGGAAGACCATGATGGTTCGTGCTCTTGCAAAATCCATTGGGTGTGAGTTTAAGCGAATCCAATTTACGCCTGACCTTTTGCCTTCAGATGTAACAGGTGTGTCGATTTATAATAAAAAGACAAACGAGTTTGAATTTAGACAAGGACCGATTATGGGGCAGATTATTTTGGCTGATGAAATCAACCGAACCTCTCCTAAAACACAATCAGCCCTTCTTGAAGCGATGGAAGAAGGCAGTGTCACAGTGGACGGAGAAACGATGCCGCTGGCAGATCCTTTCTTTGTGATGGCTACGCAAAATCCAGTGGAGTATGAGGGAACCTATCCACTTCCAGAGGCGCAAATGGACCGTTTCTTGTTCAAGCTGCAGATGGGGTATCCAACCATGCTGGAGGAGCTTGAGGTGCTGAATTTGCAGGAGAAACAATCGCCAATTGACACGCTTCAGGCAGTCATGACAAAAGATCATATCCATGCTTTGCAGCAAGCGGTTCAGACCGTACATGTGGATGCATCGATTAAAGAATATATTGTCGAAATCGCCCAAGCGACGCGAAATCATCCGTCTGTCTATTTAGGCGTGAGCCCAAGGGGTTCAATTGCATTAATGAAAGCGGCTCAGGCGTATGCGCTGTTGAACAGGCGGGATTATGTGATTCCTGATGATGTACAGTATTTGGCGCCTTACACATTGCCGCATCGTATGATTTTGACATCAGAAGCAACATATGAAGGGAAGAAGGCGGAGACACTGCTGCGACAGATGATTGAGCATATTGGCGTACCAGTTCAAAAGTCGATGACTCAATGAAGTCACGTAATCGTTTAGCTTTTTCACTATGGTTACGGGTGATGATGCTCGTCATTCTCACGGCAGCAGCCTTTTGCTATGCCATGTTTCAGGGCGGTTTTGTGAGCTGGTTCCTTTTTTATGCATTTTCACCATATGCTTTGTATGCTTTGTTGTTTGCCCTTGTACCACTTCGTGCAACAGCCAAAAGGACATTACAGCATACCCGGTTAAAGGCAGGGGATGTGCTGTCTGTGGACCTTGAAATCAAGCGGACGAATTTATTTCCGTACGTGTACGTCATACTTGAGGATGACCCGCCGGATACCTTCCATTTACAGGAACAGATTGAAATGAAGCGAATGATCTTTCCATGGTTTCGGAAAACGTGGCGTTTTTCGTATCAATTCAATGACATCGTGCGGGGAGAGCATCAATTGACGGCGGTTAGAATCAAAACGGGTGATATGTTTGGGTTTGTTGAAAAAGAAGTGATTCTTCCACTAGAGAAAACATTGCTTGTGTATCCGAAAATATTGGATATTCCGGTTGAATCTGCTGCATCGGTGAATGAAAATGGAGGCAAAGCATTGCACTCTTGGTTAAATGAACCGACAAATGTGACAACAGGTGTGCGTGAATACCAGCAAGGAGACCGTTTCGCTTGGGTGGACTGGAAGACAACAGCTAGAAGAGGTCAGCTTATGACGAAGGAGTTTGAACAGAATCAGACAAAGGATCTGGTGGTGTTTGCTGATTTTACAGATGAAGCCGCTTTTGAAACGATTGTGTCTATGGCCGCATCGGTTCTGCAAACGGCTGTGAAAAAAGGGGTGCCGGTAGGCCTTGTCCCGCTTGGGGATCAGCACTTATTTCGAGTGGATCAAGGAGAGAGGCATTTACAGGACATGCTCTACTATTTAACAAAGGTGCAGTATCAGCCTTCTCGTGCACCTGATTATCAATCATTAACAGCGAGTGAGCACCAACAGACAGGAAAGTATGTGGTGACAGGTCATCTGCAAGAAGAGCTTGCTGCCATTTTACTTGGGAATCGAAACAGAAAGAACATCACTGTTCTTTTAGTGAAGAGAGCCGTTGATCGATTGACGGCAAAAGAAAAACAGCTTGTGGACCGGCTTAAAGCTTCTGGGATACACACGACCCTTTTATTTGAGGACCGGCTGCACGAAAGAACTGTGAGGTGACAAACATTTATGCTGCATATGCATCAGCGGCAAAGCCGTTTTGAGTTGTTCATCTATTATGCTGTCGCATTTCTGCTGCTTTGGGAGTGGCTTCGTCCGCTTCAAGATTTTACAGAGACGAGTCATACGTCTTATTTCATCATTTTTATAGGGCTTACGTGTTTGTTTACGTTCTTTCGATTGAAGTGGTATGTGACGTTTCCTATTTGTGCTGGATTGATCTTGCTCGCATTATATTTGATCTTTTATCAATCTGAGCCAAGTTATCTGCCAGCGCTGTTTGCTGATATTAAAGATAATATTTCTTTGATGAGCATGGGCATGTGGAGTGACATGTATCCGTCTTTCCGCACATTGTTGTTTTATATTTTGCTTTGGCTACTTGTTTATTTGCTTCATTATTGGGTTGTGTATCAGCAGCGTATCTTTTTCTTTTTACTGATGACGATTGTATATGTCACGATTCTTGATACGTTTACACCTTATGATGCGACTTTTGCGATCGTTCGAATTATGGTATTTGGCTTTTGTTTGCTTGGCCTGCTCTATTTCGACCGGCTTCGTTTGGCTGAAGGTGTGCGGGTGTCACAGAAAGCTCGTCTCAATTGGTTCTTACCCATGCTGGCACTTGTTCTTGTATCAGCATCACTCGGTGCTTCTTTGCCAAAATCTGATCCGAAATGGCCTGACCCTGTCCCGTTTTTTAAAGCGGTCACGAATCAAGATGGTTCTGCCGGGCAGAATAAGGTGGGATATAGTGCGGATGATTCGTCGCTTGGGGGACCGTTTAGTGAGGACCGTACACCGGTATTTAAATGGAGCGGAAAAGAGCCGTCTTATTTTCGTGTAGAAACAAAAAGTATTTACACGGGGAAAGGCTGGGAGGATGCTTCAAATGATACGAAACCTACTCGGTTAAAAGGGAATGAAGTGCCGAACCAGTGGTTTACCAATCGCGTGAAAACAGAGGAGCATGAAACGAGAGTCGATATGGAATCAAATTATCGATTTAATCATGCTGTTTATCCGATTGGTACGGTTATGCTGACGCCAATGGAAAACATTCCACTGCAAATGATGGGCAAAACGGAGAAAATTGTCCCGTCCACTCAAAACCCGCCTAAAAATTTAGGGAACTATCGAGTCAGCTTCTTATCACCTACATTTATCCTAGAGGACTTGCAGCGGATCAAAGTACCGACCAAGCAGCAAGTGAACCAGCAGGTCGGACGTGAATACTTGCAGCTCCCATCCTCGCTGCCAGAGCGTGTGAAAACATTGGCGAACAGCTTAACGGAAACGAAGGATAATATGTATGATAAAGCAAAAGCGATTGAGGATTATTTAGGATCTGCGAAGTTTTCATATGAAACCCAAAATGTCGCTGTGCCTGGGCGTAACGAAGACTATGTGGATCAGTTCTTATTTGACACAATGATTGGCTATTGTGATAACTTTTCAACCTCGATGATTGTCATGCTTCGCTCGATTGGAATTCCGGCGAGATGGGTGAAAGGGTACACGTCAGGTCAATTATATGAAACACAGATGGATGGAAACAATGTGTATGAAGTGACCAATAACAATGCGCATTCATGGGTAGAGGTGTATTTTCCAAACCGTGGCTGGGTGACTTTTGAACCGACAAAAGGGTTCACGAACCCAGAGACATTTACGAATGAAACCACGGCTAACAACGACCAAACAGATGATCAACAGGATGAAAAAGATCAGCCCGCATCTGATCAACAAGAAAACGAGCAGACACAACAGCCGCAGCAACAAGAACCAGAACAGGCGGCAAAACAAGAGGAACAAGCAGCTAAAGCGAAGCCAAGTATGGTTCATGTTGGTTCAATCTTGGGCTACGCAGCAGGTGTGATTGTCTTTCTTGGATTTATAGGCTGGATGCTTTACCGGTTCAGAGCAAGATGGCTGCCAATCTTTATTGTGAGAAAGGTAAAACGTCTGCCAGATGAGGAAGCTTTTTTCTACGCATATGCTGCTCTATTAAAACAGCTAAGGCGCAGAGGGATCGAGAAAAAGCCAGGCATGACGCTAAGAGAATTTGCTTCTTTGATCGATGACAAGGAAGGGAATCATCACATGTCTGAGCTAACGCAGTTCTATGAGCGGGCGCTCTATCGACAAGAAGATGCGTCGGCGCTTTGGCGGCAGTCGGTGAAGTTATGGGAAAATTTAATAAACAGGAGATAGTCTTGACCCCGTACCTTCCTGTTGTTAGAATAGGTGAATATTAAAACCTTCTAAAATACATGAAATTGAAGCGTTCGGATGTGAGTCTGGGCGCTTCAAAAGCGTGATTTACACTGAGAGCAGGTTTTCTCCTCTCATTTTTTCTGTGCGTTTATAAAAACTATATTGGACATAGAGGTGACACCATGACAAATTTAGTAAATGAAATGATTTTGGTTCTCGATTTCGGTAGTCAGTACAATCAGCTGATCACTCGCCGTATTCGTGAATTTGGTGTGTACAGTGAGCTTCATCCGCACACTTTAACTGCTGAAGAAATTAAAGAAATGGCGCCGAAAGGAATCATCCTTTCTGGTGGACCAAACAGTGTATATGATGAAGGATCTTTCCGTTGTGACGAAAAGATTTTTGATCTAGGCATTCCAGTTCTAGGCATTTGCTACGGCATGCAGCTGATGACTCACTATTTAGGTGGGAAAGTAGAAGCGGCTAGCCAGCGTGAATATGGAAAAGCAGACATCCATATTAACGGAACACCTGCTTTATTCAAAGACCTTCCAACGGATCAAGTCGTTTGGATGAGCCATGGTGACCTTGTCGTTGAAGTACCAGAAGGCTTTACAGTTGATGCAACAAGTGCACATTGTCCAAACTCAGCGATGAGCTTAGCTGAGAAGAATTTCTATGGCGTTCAGTTCCACCCAGAGGTACGTCACTCTGAGTACGGAAATGATCTATTGAAGAACTTTGTCTTCGGCGTATGTGAGTGCGATGGCAAATGGTCAATGGAGAACTTCATTGAAATCGAAATGCAGAAAATCCGTGAAACAGTAGGCGACAAACAAGTATTGTGCGCACTAAGCGGCGGTGTAGATTCATCTGTTGTGGCTGTATTGATCCACAAAGCCATCGGCGATCAGCTGACATGTATTTTCGTTGACCACGGTCTTCTTCGCAAAGGCGAAGCAGAAGGGGTAATGAAAACATTTAGCGAAGGTTTCAACATGAACGTGATTAAAGTAGATGCGAAAGATCGCTTCTTAAACAAGCTAAAAGGTGTGTCTGATCCTGAGCAAAAACGTAAAATCATCGGTAACGAATTCATATATGTATTCGATGACGAATCGGACAAGCTAAAAGGAATCGACTACTTAGCACAAGGAACTCTTTACACTGACATCATTGAGAGCGGAACAGCAACGGCACAAACAATCAAATCTCACCACAACGTTGGCGGTCTTCCAGAAGACATGCAGTTTGAATTGATTGAGCCACTCAATACGCTATTCAAGGATGAAGTTCGTGCTCTAGGGTCAGAGCTAGGTATTCCAGACGACATCGTATGGAGACAGCCATTCCCAGGTCCAGGACTAGGAATCCGTGTACTAGGTGAAATTTCTGAAGAAAAACTAGAAATCGTCCGTGAATCGGATGCGATTCTACGCGAAGAAATTGCCAACTTCGGCCTTGAGCGCGACATCTGGCAATACTTCACAGTCCTCCCAGACATCCGCAGCGTAGGTGTCATGGGTGACGCAAGAACATACGATTACACAATCGGTATCCGTGCTGTTACGTCTATTGACGGTATGACGAGTGACTGGGCAAGAATCCCTTGGGATGTACTTGAAAAGATCTCGACTCGTATCGTGAATGAAGTGAAGCATGTGAACCGCGTGGTGTATGATATTACGAGTAAGCCGCCTGCTACGATCGAGTGGGAATAGTTATAATAGAGCTAGAAACCTTTGTGTATCAAGGATTTCTAGCTCTTTTTTATGTTTAATTGCACTTTTTCCTTCCATTTTATTGTGTGAATTCATCATTCCATCCCTTACACACATCAATCCATTGTGTATAACCGGAGTGTTTTTCTAGTTGTTTGATTGTGAGTTCAATAGCACTGTTACTGCTGCCGCAGGCTGGATAGACTGTCTCAAAACGTTTGAGTGACATATCTAAATAAACAGAAACGCCATTCTTTATAGCAAAAGGACATACTCCGCCAATTTCATGACCGACCAAGTCAACGACCTCTTGAGGAGGCAGCATTTTCGCTTTTGTTTTAAAATATTCTTTGAATTTTTTGTTATCAATTTTTGCATCGCCAGAGGTCACAACTAAAATAGCTTGTCCATTTACTAGAAAGGAGAGTGTTTTTGCGATTCTTTCAGGTTCGCAGCCCAATGCAGAAGCAGCCAAGTCTACGGTTGCACTAGATACTGAAAATTCCTGAATTCGAGTATCCATCTCATATTGTCTAAAATAATCTTTTACTTGCTTGATTGACATGATGATGTCTCCTTTTTATTCGTATTGATTTGACATTTTCTTGATTTTGAAATTTTACTTTAAAGATAAGTGTCATACATTCTGCTCATTATGTTCTATTATTTAAACGATATTGATGTGGTGTTAGATGGTACTTTTTCTTAAATAAACGAATGAAATGCTCTACATTTTGATAACCAACGGCTCCCGAAATATGATCCACTTGTAAATTACTACCGGTTAGCATTTCGCAGGCTTTTTCCAATCTTATTTCTTGTCGAATCTCACGAAATGATTTGCCGAGTTTACGAGCTATATATTTAGACAGGTAAGATTGTGAAAGGTTAAATTCCTCTGTCATCTCCTGAATTGTTATATGCTCACAACATTGCTGAATATATTGAAGCATTTGAATCATACGTATATCACTATATTGTTTGACCTGAATGACGTTCATATGACTTGGTTTGAATCTTAATAAGAGACATAATAATATCTCAAACAAATTATTCATAATCAACTGGTAACCAGGAAATCGATTGTGATTTTCTGTGAAAAGTTGAAGAGAGCAGTCTAGCAAATTTTTATCCAAGTGACTATGGAAAATAAGAATATGTTTATTTTCTTTTATATACAATGCATTCAAAAAGAACTCTGAAATGACATGATTGCCTTTTAACATTTTAAAAAACACTTTTTGAAAAGTACTTTTACGGATCATGATTTGGATTGCGATTGTATTCTCCATTACAATTGGCTTGTGTATTGTGTCAGGTGGAATAAAGGCAATATCTCCTGATTTTAAAACGATTTTTTTATCTTCCACTTCTACATACATCTCATTTTCCAGAACATAGATCATCTCAAAGAAATCATGGATAGCCGACAATTGAGGCATAAAACGGCTATACTTTCTCACTTCGATATCTTTCTCCTGACCTAACCACATGCTATCCTCTTTTTCAAATTCGTTTTGCCCTTTTAGCAAAAATTCTTCTATATATATTTGCTTTTGCATGAAATTGTTTTGATCATAATCCTTCAAAAATAATTGCAATGATTGTTTGTCATGCTTTTTCTGTTGGTATTGTTGATAAAAGATTTCTTGTTCGTTATATTCTCTTAAATATTGCATCGCTTCATGTTTTTCAAGTGTATCTGTTTCCATCTACATCCAAACCTCTAGTTTATTTACTGCAACCACCAGGGCCTTCACTGTTGCTTCAATAATATCTTTATCAATTCCAGCACCCCAATGCATTTTTCCTTGATTTGAAATACCAATCTGTGCACAGGCTTTTGCTTGAGAATCGTTGCCCAAAGAATTCTGTTCATAGACTTCCAAATCATACTCGAGATGAAAATGTGCTTTTAACGCATTACTGATTGCATCTAAACTTCCAGTGCCAGTTCCTTGTATGTCTATTTGCTGATGATCTCTCAGCAAAGTTAGGGTGACTTCTTGCTTCTCTCCTTTATGAAATTGATAATCAAGCAGCTGGAAATGAGGGTGAAAATCAACATACTGTTCTTCAAAAACATGATATATTTCTTCGACAGACAATTCCCTATTTGTCTGATCAGATACTTTCTTCGCTGCATATCCCATGGCTTCATTCATTTGATAAGGAAGTTGAATGCCATAATTTGTTTCTAGGATATAGCCTATGCCGCCTTTTCCAGACTGGCTATTGATTCGAATTACATCCGTTTGATAATTCCTCCCCAAGTCAACTGGATCAACTGGGATATACGGAACGTCCCATTTATCAACATGATGTTCCTTTCTATATTTCATACCTTTAGATATCGCATCTTGATGCGAACCAGAGAATGCGGTGAAAACCATCTCCCCAGAATAGGGCTGCCGCTCATGAACAGTGATTTTTGTTAGTTTTTCATATTTTTTACGAATCGCTTCTAAGTTATTGAAATTCAATTTTGGATCATAACCTTGTGAATACATATTCATCGCCAAGGTAATCAAGTCTACGTTCCCTGTACGTTCACCGATACCAAATAATGTCCCTTCGACTCTTTCTGCGCCAGCTAGCACACCAAATTCTGCATCACTCACCCCAGAGCCACGGCCATTATGAGGATGAACAGATAATGTCACACTGTCTCGGTAAGACAGATTTTTGTGTATATACTCAATCTGACTTGCAAAGATATGAGGCATTGAATATTCAACTGTTGTCGGAATATTGATGATCGCTTTGTGATGTGGTGTCGGTTTCCAAATATCTAAAACACTATTACAAATATCTAACGCATAATCCACTTCTGTTCCTGGAAAGCTTTCAGGACTATATTGAAAATAAATATCACTTTCTGTTTTTTCGGCCAGTTCTTTTACTAAAATAGCGCCATCAATGGCAATTTGTTTAATTTCATCTTTTGTTTTCTTAAATACTTGTCTGCGCTGCGCTTCTGAAGTCGAATTATATAAATGAACAATCGCTTTCGGTACCCCCTTAATTGCTTCGAAGGTTCGGCGGATAATATGCTCTCTTGCTTGTGTGATCACCATAATCGTGACATCGTCTGGAATCATATGACGATCAATCAGTGTCCGTAATAGCTTAAACTCCGTATCATTAGCAGCTGGAAATGCGATTTCAATTTCTTTAAAACCTATCTCTACTAGTAGCTGAAACATGTCCAATTTCTCTTCTAAGTTCATAGGAATAGGTAATGCTTGATTTCCATCCCGTAAGTCCACACTGCACCATATCGGAGCACGTTCTAATGTTTCTTTTTTCACCCAATCATAAGTAAGGTTCGGTGGCAAAAAGTATTTCTTTTCGTATTTTTTGTGGTTAAACATCATCGATTCCTCCTAGTAAATAGAATAAAAAAAGTCCTTCATCTCCAATATTTTCATTGGAGACGAAAGACTTCTTCTTACGCGGTACCACCCCTGTTTCATGATAACTTTACATTATCATGCGCTTATTCGGATACAGATTGTTTGATCTGATATCCTTCCCGTATAACGGCGGGGTGCCGACCTTAACTACATCAATCATTTTCATTTCACTAAGGCTACTCTAAGGTGAGTTCCCTACCTTTATGTTATTGCTTCTCATCAACCAGCAACTTTCTGAAAACATTTCGGCAAGTATTATTCCTTATCATCGCATTCTCATTTTTCTGATTTTTTCTATTATACCAAGATGACAAAAAAGTGATAGTGGTAGGGATGTCTTTTTTAATTGATTTTTTTTGTCCTATGGGTGTCTTGTCTTCATTTTACTTCTGTTTTAATGGTGAAAGTGAATTCTAGAATAACTAGCGTGTTTTGCTAGAATTTGAAGCGGTAATTCATCTTTCAGATGTTAATGGTCTTTGAACCGTTTTCTCATTCTTGATAGGACAACCGAGCACATCTTTACCTTACGAGTTTAGTATAACGGAAATCATTTTTAAGAAACTTGACTTTTTGTGCTATGGAAATTGAATGATTATTTTGTGGAAGGTTATTTAAAAATAGCACAAATGATCAAAAAATAAGAGGAGGAAAGTAATAAAATAAAAGGTAGAGGAGGGAGAAACAATGGATTACTATAAGAGAATACAGCTTTCGATTGAGTTTATTGAGGAGAATCTTCAAAACAATATAAGTATAAAGGATATTTCCTCGAAATCCTGCTTTTCAGCGTTTCATTTTCAGCGACTGTTTCAAGCCATTACAGGATTTTCTGTGCAAGAGTACATCAGAAATAGAAGGCTCTCTGAAGCTGCTAGGTTACTGAAAGAAACAAATCAGAATATTTTACACATAGCGATTGCGTTCCAGTATGGTTCTCAAGAAGCGTTTGCCCGTGCTTTTTTACAATTCTTTGGGGTGACACCAGGCAGGTTTCGAAAAGAGGAAATGGTGTTAAAGAAACAAAACAAAATGGATTTTTTAGCGTATCAATCTAAGTTAGACAGTGAATTCAATATGAATAAACCTGTCATGACTCAATTAAACAAATTTTATATTATTGGTTACGAGTATCAAACGAATCTTCAAAGTGAGGAATATTTCACGGACATTCCTTTGTTTTATATGGATTTTGGAAAAAAGGAGTATTATCAACAGATTCCAAAGAGAAAAGCACCTCATATGGCTTATGGTGTATCTACTTCTTTTCATGATGATGGCCGTTTTTCGTTTGTGGTAGGGGAAGAAGTGGAGGAATCCGATATAGATTTAAATGAAGGGTTTGTAAAAATAGTGATTCCTGAGGGGAGATATGCAGAATTTAAAGTGAGTGGCTCTCATGAAATGGTGCAAAACACTAGAAGGTATATCTATGGTAGCTGGCTTCCAAATTCTAATTATGAAAGAACGAGCGGACCAGATTTTGAAATAACAGATGTCCTACATTCAAATGGTCCGAACGATATCAAAATGAAAATCTATATTCCTATCGAGGAATAAGGGGGATTAAGAGATGAAAATAGAAAGTCTTTTTGGCACTTTTCCTGTAGTTGCGTCAAAGAATCTATTATTAAAAAAGGTGGAAGAACGTCATTTGCCAGAGTTGTTTTCAATTTACGACAATGACACAGTCTTTCAGTATTGTGGGATCATTCCCAAACATAATCTCCAAACGGTAAAAAAAATGATTGGACATTTTGAACGAGATTATACGAAGAAAAGCAGAGTGAAATGGGGAATCTGTCAAAAGGATAATCCTCATACGCTAGTTGGTATCATCGAAATAATGGACATCAATCAAAAAGTGAATGCGGTGACGATTGGCTATTTCTTTGCAGAGGAACATTGGGGAAAAGGCATCGCAACAGAAGCTGTCTCTACACTAGTGAAATTTCTGTTTGAAGAGATTGATATCAATAGAATTCAAGCGGAAGTCATGCCAGCAAATGAGGTATCAAAAAAAGTCCTGTCGAAAAATGGTTTTATCAAAGAAGGACTGCTTAGACAAGCTGTTTTATGGTCTGGCAAAGGAGTTGTTGATGTAGAAATATACAGCATGCTGAAAGTGGATTACATGAGTGAATAAGCTTGATAACATGATGCTGATATAGCGTTTAAGATATCAGCTTTTTATGATCTCATTTTTCTTTTATCGGAACCCTTTTAGAAAATAAAAAAGCGAACACTGAGCTCGCTCATTATGGTTAATTCAATTCGTTGGAAAATCGAATTTGTCTATCTTTTAGTTCATCATAGAATGTGAAGTGTTGTAACTTCAATTCTTCACAGACTTTTTTGATCATCCATTTGCCTCGTTCTTCGATTCTGAGATTTACTTTATGTAGGAACTCACTTAATTCTTGTTCATTTTGAGGTTTTAATTGATTGTAATTTCCTATACCTGCAAAATGACCTTCCCAAAATTCACTCACTGTCCATTCCTCATCATTGTTCACATAAGGTTGAAGGAAATATCGTTCGACGAACTGTTTCCAACAGCCTAATGGTTGAAAGAATTCAAATAGTGAATACATCGTAACATCCCAATAATCTTGAGAAAATAAATAGCGTCCTGAATTCATCCAATGTGGTAATACGGTGAAATTCCCAATGCTGTGAGTGGAAGTAGCGAATTTTTTAAACTCCTCCATTCTGTCAGCAATCCAATCGAATTTATTGAAATTATTGGAAAATAATTTTGCATATTGCTTTGTAAGGGATTTATCTATTAATATTCCGATCTTTTCAAATTCCTCAACGGAATACGATGATTTCAAAATACTATGGTTAAAAGTTGTGATAAATGAATTCATTGTTTCTCCACGGATCACTTTACCTGTACCCCATAGAGCATTATAAATGCGAAAAGGTTCTTTATCGCAATCAGCTTTACTACCGGTTTTCCCTGTATTGTTAGAGATTCCAACTTCTTTTAGTTTGCCAATCTTATACTCTAACAAAAGTCTGATAGGGGACGTGTTTTTTGATATCGGCTCTTTGATATAGCTTTGTTTAAAATCCCATTCCAAAGGCTTGATTTCAAGTTCTTCACACTTTTCAAACCAGCCTTCTATCCATGTGTTCTCTTTCATTTCTTTCCTCCTCTTTTTATTATCTATTGAACCCTTTTTTTATTTTTAATCTTCTCCACAATACCAACGCAAGAACAAACAAAATGACACATTGAATCGAAAGTAAAAGCATTTGCATTGCCATAGGCGTTTGCCCATTTGTCATTTGATCCACGATATTATGAACAGCATGCCATAAGATCACCCATTGCAAGCTGTTCGTGAGTGCAACGATTTCGGCTGCGACGAATCCAAATAAAAAGGCGAATAAGATTTGTGCCACTGTTAATGTGATGCTTTTTCCGCTTAGCAGATTCGCAGCATGACCAAGTCCGAATAGTACGGCGGAGCCCCATATGGCAGTGCGCAAGTTGATTTGTTTTAAATATTGAAATAGAATGCCTCGAAAGATTCCTTCTTCAAAAAGACCGACACACACCATGAAGAAACAAAGTGCCAGAAAGGAAGAAACAGTTAAATCCTTGTTGAATCCAGCAATAAATGGAACGGCCTCGATGATAAGGATCGGAAATATCCACATACCAAGAGACCCTTTTCGAAAACCTATTTCTTTCAAGTGAAAACGACTTTTTTGAATAATGAATAGAAGTAAAAGACATCCAGCTAGCATGGCGCAGCCATTGATGAGATAGATGGTCATCGGGTCGGTTACTTCTTTGATGGATAAATAGACACCTGCACTTGTTGGAATGATTAAAGAAAAGAGCAGTAGAAGTACTGATTTTCGAATGATTGTGATTGGTTTCATGTGTTGATTCCTCCTCTAACGTCAGAGTAGTGGAATCATGCAGAAGTCACAATGAAATCTTCCTAACATGTCAATTTTTAGCCCTAAGATGCGCTTTAAGATGTTGTTCGTTTCTTTCGCTGCTGTAAAAGATCGTTGATTTCCTCAGCGGTTGCTTGATCTTTTTTATACAATAGGTATTTGATCACAAAGAATAAAGCCATGACCACAAGGAAATTCACGATAAACGAAAGGGGGCTGATTTCACCGCTGACGATGATGATGGTGGTCATAATCATACACATCACAAGGACGATATATAGAATTTGTTGAAAAAGAATCCGTTTATGACTGTACGTTTGTTTTGGGTATAGCAAGAAGGTCAGGGCGCTTGAAAAAAAGGAACTGAACATGATGGCTTGTAAAATATAGATGGGCATCGTTCCAAACGTGAAACAGTAAATCAATACAAGTGCAGTAAAGATCATACAAAATGTGATCAAAAGATTTGTGATATAACGTTTCATCCTGTTCACTTCCTCCGTAATCCAAGCTTCTCTTTTAATGCTTGGATATAAAAACGTGAAATCATTACTTTTTCTTTATTTGTAAGGCTTGCTTCAAAACGGCCACTCGTTTTAGGAGAAATAGCGGCAATAGAATCTATATTCAGAATCATCGATTTTGAAATCCTGACATAATCGTGCGCTTCAAGCTGTTTTTCAAGTTCAAATAACTTTTCCTTTAAGAGAAACACTCCATCTGACGTATACAAGAACGATCTTTTATCAACGCTTTCTATATATAAAATGTCGTGATAATAGACCTTTTTCACTCTTTCTTTCGTTGGTTCTTGTGCTAAGAAATAGGGGGCTGACTGCTCCACTTGCTGGACAAGTTTTTCAATCGCCGGATTCAGCTCATAAATGTGAAAAGAAACATATTCTGATTGCGGCTTTTGGATGAAATGAATATCCGTTTTCATTTGTTTCTCCTCTGTTTAATAGGATTTTTCGTAATCTCTCTTCAAAATCGAATACATATACACATCATCGAATTCCTTCTGACCCATTTCATACTCTCTTAATAAACCCTCTTGTACAAAATGTATCTTCTCCAATAATTGAACAGAAGACGTATTTGCTGGATCAATGATCGCTTCAATCCGATTCAAGTTCATCTCCTGAAATCCATACCGCAACACCGCAGTAATCGCTTCCTTCATGATGCCTTTTCTCCAATGATCATGGTGTAATTCATAGCCAATTTCCGTACGGCGGTGCTGTTTTTCTAGATTGAGAAAGCCGCAGCTGCCGATGATGGCTGGATTTTCTTTTAGAGAAATGCCCCAGCGGATGCCTGTTTGTTCTTTGAAGATATTGTCATACCATTTGATTTCCCCTTTTGTGTCCTCGATGGTTTCATGTGCATCAATGCCCATGTAGCGGCACACGGTTTCATTTGATAAGTAGAGGTGCATATCCTCAGCGTCTTTGATCGTTGCTTGTTTTAAGATTAGTCTTTCGGTATGAATTGTTGGAAATGATTGTGGAAATATCAGTTTATGTCTAGTCATATGTATCTCCTATAGTTTATTTTATTTAAATTATACCTGTATTGGTACAATTTGTGGAATGCTCTGATATAATATGAATTTATCATTGGGGTAATCATTTACATTCGAATTTTACTAAAGAAAAAGAGGATAAAAGAAATGGGCATTTTTCTGATCATGATTTGTATCATGATGATCACCGTATCTTTAATGATTTATTTATTTAAAAAGGGAGCCTTTCGTTCTAAGGTGTTAGTGATAATAGGTTCTGTTTTAGGTGGAGCCATACTAGTTGTCTGGATAGCAATGTTTTTTAATTTTCACTCTATCACTTTAACAGATGAATCGATAGGTCATTTTAAGATCGGTCAAACATTTAAGGGAGATCAACAGTTTGTTGAGAATTCTCAATTCTCTCATCAAAAACAGACGGTCTACATGGAAAAAGAAAATGAAGATTTTGTCGTATCAGTTGATCAACATCATCGAGTAACATCTATTTACAATCAGTCAACTCAAAAAAGTTTTCAAACATCTAAGGGTGTTACAATTGGGGCAGATTATTCATCTGTGATACAAATGTATGGAAATCAATTCAAGCAGCTTTGGTTTGTCGAAGGGTATAGCAAAGGTATACAATACCAAGATCAATCAAATGGCATCATTTTGGAGTTCTTTTTCAATGACGAGACACTAGCACTCATTGAACTTCGCAGTAAGCGGGAGTGAAATAGTAGAAAGTAAAAACGAGCATTCTATTGAAGTGCTCGTCTTTATGTTGTTTTTTCATAACATGCCTTACAATAAAAAACCCCTTCATTTCTTAGCCAAGCCTTTACTTCTGTCATTCCTCGTCTCTTTGGATAGACCAGCTTAACGTACACTTCTTCGTTACCTTCTATTTTCTTTTGGCAGCTAGCACAAGCAGGTTCTTCAAATAGAAACAATCAATATCCTCCTTTTTGTAGATATTTCTTCCATTATATCAAAAGTTCAATACGATCTTTGCGGCCTATTCTTCACTTTCTCTATTTTTGTCCGACATATGCTAAGTAAAAGAAATTTCTGTTTGTTGAAACCGTTTGAGAGAAAGCTTGCTCTAACAGGTGTAGGAGGTGTGAATGAGATGAAGCAAGTGCGTCTAATTAAAAAAGCACAAAAAGGGAATGTCCCGGCATTTGAGACATTAATGCTGATGTATCAAGAGCGTTTATATAAAACGGCTTTTCTCTACACAAGAAATAAAGAGGATTCGTTAGATGCTGTTCAAGAGACGGTCATTAAAGCATTTAAACATTTATCTGGATTAAAAGAACCGGCTTATTTTTCTACATGGCTGACTAGGATCTTGATTCATACGATTTTTGCGATGAAGAAGAAGCAGCAAGATGTTGTTCCGTTTGAACAGCATCATGAGAGCGTTGAGCGGCATGATTTTTTGGAAGACAAGCTGGATTTAAAAAATGCACTAGATGTATTAGATGAGCAATATCAGCTCGTGATTCAGCTATTTTATTTTCAAGATTATTCGATTTCAATGATTTCTGAACAGATGGCTGTGCCCGAAGGAACGGTCAAAACTCATTTGTATCGAGCAAGAAAGTTATTAAAGCAAACATTGGAGAAGGAGGAGAGTGTCGATGGAACAAAAGGAAATGAAAAAGCTTTATGAAGAGATTGATGTACCAAAGGTTGAATTGACCTCTGCGGTTCGCCAAGCAATGGGAGGTGTGAAAGCGGAAAAGAAAAGACGTTGGTTCACATGGAATTGGAGAACGCCAATATATTCTGCCATCGTACTAATCCTTCTTTATTTTTCATCCGGCTTCCTTTTTCCTTCTCTTAATACAGCGATGGCTCGAGTGCCGTTTGTTGGACAGTTATATATGATGTTTCACGATAAAGTAGGAATGTCTCTTTTTCAGAGTGAGTTGGTGAAGCATGTCAATGAGGGGGCTGAATCAAGAGGGGTTACTGTGAAAGTGAACAGTGTGTACTATGATGCCGGGCGGCTTGTTTATACGTTTACTGTGGAGAACTTGAATACAAAGGAAGATTCTGTACCATTCATAGTCAACAACTTCGATCATAAAAATGACACTTTCCAACCGAGTTACGACAATCAGGGATTGAAAAAAATGAAAGATGGCCGATATGTTGGGCAGACGGAAGTCTATACAAATGGACAGACGATCAAACAAGGTCAGCAAGTGCCACTTGTCATTTCGAAGATTGGGGATATTGTAGGGAATTGGCGCTTCAAATTACCTGTTGTTAAGCAAAAAACCACCTTATTAGTGGGACAAAAAGACGTGTCTATTTTAAACGGCCGTTATCAAATAAGAAATGTAAAGGTAGAAAATGGAGTGAATGGCTCTGCAATTCAATATGCCATTGATTACAATGGTTTTGCCAAAGATGATAAAGTCAGTATAGATGGAATGAAGGATAATTTAGGGAATGAGTATCAGCTTGAGATTGGAACCGTTTTAAGAAAAAAGCAGATGTCTTCTGATAAAACTAGAAAAGATCATTTAACGATTTTGAATCAGCCGATCAATCCGAAGGCGACTGAGTTGACATTTGACACATATGTGAATATCGAACGAGAAGCAAGCAAAATCATTCCTCTTCAGACAAAGCTGCCTGTTCAGTTCAAAACAAAACACCATGGCATCGGAATCAAAATCATTAAGATAGAGCAAAAAGACCGTTCTGTGAATGTTGATTATCAATTTACTGGAGTAGATCAAAAAGAATTAGATCAGGATGTGATGGAGAATATAGGTGAATTCATTGGATTAGGCGATGTTGAAAAGATGAAATCATGGCCCGATCCACAAGCAGACTATGAAAGCGGATATTACTTGAAGGGGAACCATGCGAAGGTGACGAATTTAAAGACAGCTTCCATGCAATCCACCTTTGAATTTGATGATAAGAATTTAGAGACTTTATCATTAAACCATTTTTCTTTTAAAGAATATGGGCTTTATCTTGATTTGACTGAACTGAACATGTTGGCACCACAGAAGGCGATAACGGTAACCATTCCAGTCAAAAAAGAAACATCAAAAGCTAGTCGATAAATAAGAGAGCGAACATGATTATACATGTTCGCTTTTTGTCTGTTGTTCCGCCAGTCGATGACGGTTGAACGAATACCTGATCAACATCAACGCAGCAAAACTAGCTATCCCACCAATCCAACTTAAATTCGTTACATTTGTATATTGAATAATTAGACCGCCCATTGACGAGCCGAGCATCATGCCGATATTCATAATCGCTGTATTAAAGCTCAGCACAGTTTCTGATGTTTCGGGTTTTAGGGAGATGAGATAAAATTGCTTCGCTGGTGTTGTCGTCCACGTGGCGGTGCCCCAAATGGCGAGCGTGATGAAGACGCCAACTACAGAAAATTGTGTAAAAGATAATGCAAAGAGCATGAGCATCTGAACCGTGATGCTGATTGAAATGGTTCGGTTTGGTCCCCATTGATCGACGGCGTATCCGCCAAAGCGTGATCCGATAAAAGCAGAAATCCCTAAGACGAGCAAGGCAATGCTTGTCATTTCGAGCGTAAATCCGGATGTCTGTCGCAATAATGGCGAAATGTAGGCAAATACCATTGTGTAACCTAAAATCCAAAAGGCTGTCGTGGCTAAGCCGCTTAACACCCTGCGGTCTTGAAGAATTTGCATTTGCTGCTTAAATGGCACATGGGAATGTCCCTCCATAGGCGGTAATAATCGATACAGAAGAAACAAGAGAAAAGCGGTTCCTATTGCAATGATGAGAAAAATGGCATGCCAATCTACATATCCTGCTAAAAATGTTCCAATCGGTACACCGAGTACTAGTGAAACTGTAAATCCAGTGATCACCATGGCCATCGCACTCCCCTTTTTTTCTGGCGGGGCGAGCTGCGCTGCATAATTTGTTGCGAGTACAATATATAAGCCGCCACTCATGGCCATGATGACCCGAGAGAGCATGAGCAGCATAAAGTGATGGCTAAAAAAGGCAAGCACATTCCCTGCTATAAACATGGAAATCGCCGATAAAAGAACCTTTTTTCGATTCAATTTCGATGTGGCCATGACTAAAAAGAGGGCACCCACGGCATAAAAAAGAGAATAGATGGTGATAAGCTGTCCCGCAACCGGGATGGAGATGCGCAGATCGTCAGAAATGATGTCCAGTATGCCTGATACGACGAATTCTGAAGTGCCTGTGACGAAAGAACCGACGGCTAAAAGAAATATGAGCAATGGATAAGATGTACTTTTCATTTTGAACCCTTCCTTTATGTTGAAACGTTGTATTCATTTTAAATTCCGTGCTAACATAAGTAAAATTGATGTTTTTCATGAAAGGGATGAGTGAATACTCATGAGCTTTGTTCGATTCGAGACGATGGCTAAGGTGGTCGAGCTAGGCAGTTTTACCGCTGCAGCTGAAGCATTAAATATGACACAGTCTGCCGTGAGTCATGCGGTGGCAAGTTTAGAGACGGAGTGGGGCGTGTCTTTATTCGTACGTGACCGAAAAAAGGGCATTACGCTGACAGACACCGGCGAAACCCTTCTCCCGCATATAAGAGAAGTGCTAAATCGAGTAGAGAAAATTCAGCAGGAAATTGCGCTCACCAAAAATATTGAATCTGGCTTGATTCGGATTGGAACATTTGCCAGTGCATCCGCTTGTTTATTGCCAAAACTGCTTGTGAGCTATCAGAAAAAGCATCCAAAGATTGAATTTAAATTCTATGAGGGGACATATGAAGAAATATTGGAGTGGCTCGATTCTGGCATTATTGATGTTGGGTTTGTTGTAAAAGGTAAAGCGGATGAAACGTTTGATCTATTGCCACTTATGAAAGATAAAATGGTAGTCGCCTATCACGAAAATCATCGTTTTAAGCAGCATCCAATTGTAGACATGGAAGAATTAGCGGACGAACCGTTTATTATGCCAACTGGCATGTATCAGTCCCATGTAGAGGATATTTTTTCAGAGGCGCAAATCAAGCCGTCTATTTTATTTGAAGTGCATGATTGTACGACCATTGCCCGCATGGTTGGGGAAGGACTTGGTGTGACGATAGGTCCTGAGTTATTCCTAAAAACGCAGCAACTTGTGCAGATCAGTCATCTGAATGTATCGCATCATCGTGAGGTGGCGCTTGCCTGTCCATCGCTCACGCAAGCTTCTCCTGCTGTGAAGGCATTTTTCGATGTAGCAGAAACGGCTTTTGCCAGAATTCAGTGATGGGTGTATAAAGAACTAGATGTGATTTTCCAAATTCGTGTAATAAGACGAATGAAGCGGACATTTCTTTGAAAAATGTTCGCTTTTTGTATTGTGTTTTAAAAATGAAGTTGGTACAATAGACACAGAAATCAAATAGATAGAAGTCGTATAATGGCGGGGATATGGCCCGCAAGTTTCTACCAAGCTACCGTAAATGGCTTGACTACGTCAATTCACACTCGTTTGATATAAATCATGCATTGTTCTTGTTTGATGTCACGGTCTGAATTCACATTGTAGTCAAGCGTCCCAAAAACTGTTGGGGCGTTTTTTATTTGACTTGTGAATGGGACAGACTAAAGCAAAAGGACATGAAGGGAGTCAGTTGGCTTTGAAACAGTTTTTTCAGTTTGATGAGTTAGGTACGAATTATCGCAGAGAGATTATCGGCGGTTTAACGACATTTTTGTCGATGGCTTACATCTTGTTTGTCAATCCGATCACACTTGCTTTAGTAGCAGTACCGGATTTTCCAGATAAATTACGAATTGATCAGGGGGCTGTCTTTACAGCTACAGCGTTAGCTTCTGCGGCAGGTTGTTTCCTGATGGGATTGATCGCCAGGTACCCGATTGCGATTGCACCAGGTATGGGGCTGAATGCGTTCTTCGCTTTCTCAGTTGTTCTTGGTATGGGAATCTCATGGCAGGCAGCACTTTCCGGTGTGTTTGTTTCAGGATTGATTTTCGTTGCCCTTTCTTTAACAGGTTTCCGTGAAAAAATCATCAATGCTATTCCGAGTGAGCTGAAGCTGGCTGTTGGTGCAGGGATTGGTTTGTTCATTACATTTGTAGGTCTTCAAGGCTCCGGTATTATTGCCAATAACGATAATACGCTCGTTTCGATTGGAAACATTCATAGTGGTCCTGTATTGTTGACGGTATTTGGAATCGTTGTGACTGTCATTTTAATGGTTCTTCGTGTGAATGCAGGTGTCTTCATTGGGATGCTTGTGACAGCTATTGCTGGGATGATCCTTGGTCTTGTGCCAGTTCCATCTCAAATTGTAGATAGCATTCCAAGCTTGTCTCCAACTTTTGGTCAAGCCTTGATTCACTTGCCAGACATCTTCTCCATTCAAATGCTTGTGGTTATTTTAACGTTCCTATTCGTTGGATTCTTTGATACAGCTGGTACACTTGTGGCTGTGGCAACGCAGGCTGGTTTAATGAAAAATAATGAGCTGCCGCGTGCAGGAAAAGCGCTTCTGGCGGATTCTTCTTCTATCGTCGTCGGTTCTGTTCTTGGTACATCAACGACGACGTCTTATGTTGAATCTAGTTCAGGTGTTGCTGCGGGTGCCCGCTCTGGTTTTGCAGCTGTCGTGACAGGTATTTTCTTCTTACTTGCGATGTTCTTCTCGCCGCTTTTATCTGTCGTGACACCGAATGTAACGGCACCTGCTTTAATCATTGTCGGTGCACTGATGGTTGCACCTCTTGCGAAGATCGCATGGGATCGTTTTGAAATTGCGGTACCGGCCTTCTTAACCATGATTATGATGCCACTCACATATAGTATTGCAACAGGGATTGCGATTGGTTTCATTTTCTACCCGATCACCATGATCTTTAAAGGAAAAGCAAAAGAAGTGCATCCAATTATGTACGGACTGTTTGTCATCTTTATTCTATATTTTGCTTTCTTAAATCATTAATGGTTTGTCTGAAACAGCAGCTCATGGAGGCTGCTGTTTTTTGTAGGGAAATTTTAAAAACATAGTTGACTTATAGGAATTATGTGTTTATGATAAAAAGACATAATTCGCTGATTGGATCACCAAAGGCGCTTTGATTTCCTTTTTTCTATAGAAGGGTTCAGAGTGCCTTTTTTCTTGCATTCATTATAACGGGAGGGGATGACTTGTCACGCTGGCTTAGGCAGGTGATTGAGCGGAAAAAGCAGGTATTGATTGAGCAGCTCCTTTTATGGGGGCATGAAGAAAAACATGAAGCGCTCATGCATTATACGATTCATGAGCTGGAAAATGAGGTTCTCTATTTAAAAGAGCGAAAGCAAAATTAGTGGGATGGGGGATGAGCGATGGATGAACAAAAGCTGAATTTTATTTTATCTGCCTTAAAAGGGATTGAATACGGGTCGGTGGTGATCACCATTCATAATGGACAAATTACACAAGTCGATACGACAGAAAAGACTCGTTTCCCCGCACACCAAGAGAATCTTCGGATTCAGAAAGCAAAGCAGGGGCGCTATCGTTCATGAAAAGTTATGAAAGATGATGAAAAGCTGATCCACTCATCAGCTTTTTTGTTTTGTCTTATTTTCTCTCCATTTAAAACCTCTTCATTCTTTTATCCGTCTATTCGTATGAACGTCAAGGAATCTTGACTGAATAGAGAGACTCCGCTACTTTAATAGGAGTCATCCGGACAGGTCACCTGAGCCTGTGCGGATTGTCTGAGATAGGAGTTGATATGGGATGTTAGAGAAAGATCAAGAGCAGGTCACATCTGAAACGAAAAACGAAAACGAAGAGCCATCAATAGATCGAGAAACGAGGCAGTCCCGCCTCAGCCGCAGTGCTGCAAAACGAGGAAGAACGGCTAAGCCAGCTGATGAAGAGCGTTCAGCCATTCAGCGCATTGCAAGAAGTGTAGGAGGTGCGTTTAAGCGCTATGGCTCATATGGGCTCGCAATGTTAAAATCACCGAGCCGTGCGATCCATCAAGCGGACACTTTACGCATGAAGTACGCCTGGATTTCAATTGTGTTATTCAGTGTGTTTTTTGCTTTAGGCAACTACGTTCAATTAAAGGCGTCAAAGACCCGTTTATTAGGTTTTGGTATTCATTATTCTTTTGGTGACGCCTTTTTGAAGGTAGCGGTCTTTACACTCATTTTGTTAACACTGATGATGCTGACGGTTTGGGTGCTCGGTAAGTACATGCTGAAAGGGAACATATCGCTGAAAGAAGTGATCATGAAGTTCGGTGCCGTGCTTGTGCCGGTTTTGGTTTTATCTATCCTTTGGCTTGTATTTGCCATGCTGAATATTCCATATGTAACGGTGATTTTATCCGTGATGATGTTTTTTGGTCTTCAGCTGATTGCCATTGTGCTCTTCCGCTCCATTCAATCAGAGCAAGAAGCTGTGCGGGGAGACTTGATGTATGCTGGCTGGGTCTTTTTGTTGATTGAGCTCGTCATCATTGCCCTTTTATGGGGCATTGTCGGAGAGTATTTGATCCCATCACTTGTTCCAGTTCGGTTTGGATAATAACACGTTTCAGCGTGTAGACAAATCTTTGCAATGCGTCAGTCCTGCGTGACGGTGCTCACGAAAGTGAAATTCGCTTCGCACCGGTACTCGTCCTTCTTAGAATTCAAAAGTTTCTATCACGCTGAAAAGAAGACAAAGGGTTAAAATAAAGTATATTTTAGCCCTTTATCAACCATCTAAAGCCTCCTTTTGAAAAAGGAGGTTTTTCATGTTGAGAAGAGGAAAAAACGGGTAAACTCTTGGTAACAAAGACCACCCCTTGTTGTCGAAAGATATATGTGTTTTTCTCGCGCAAATTTGATTGTATCAAGGTTTGTTCTCTAGTAGAATATGGGGTGCTTTATTTGATTTTTAGTGCAGGGGGTTCGAATCGTGCTTCAACAACTTTTATCCAATGCGTTCACCATGGTTTTGATTATTTTAGTGATTAACATTGTTTATGTCTCTTTTTCCACTATGCGTTTAATTTTAACAATGAAAGGCAGAAGGTATGCAGCCGCTTTTGCTGGTACTGTCGAGATGCTGATTTATGTCATTGGTTTGAGTATCGTATTAGATAACTTAGATCAAGTACAAAATGTCATTGCGTATGCGCTAGGTTATGGAATTGGAATCATTGTCGGGATGAAAATTGAAGAGAAGCTGGCACTTGGCTACATTACTGTGAACGTGATTACAAAAGAAATCGATCTAGATCTCCCAAAACAATTGAGAGAAAAAGGATATGGCGTCACCAACTGGGTAGTAGGAGGTCTTGAAGGAGACCGGTCAGCGATGCAAATTTTAACACCGAGAAAATATGAACTGCAATTATATGAAACGATTAAAACGCTTGATTCAAAGGCGTTTATCATTTCGTATGAGCCCAAAACGATTCATGGCGGCTTCTGGGTGAAGGCTGTGAAGAAAAGGAGAATTAAAGAATGACCGCAAAACCAAAGAAAAAGAAATTCTACGTGGAAGACAACATGACGATTGAACAAGTGTTGTCCCAGATGGCAGAGGAAGGCTACTCACCTGTCCGACGAATGGAGGAGCCCATCTTTCAGGAAAAGAAGGAAAATGGGTCGATTCAGATCATTCCGATTGGGAAAAAAATCGTATTTGAGGGAAAAATACTCTAAATCCGAACATTAAAACGACGACTTCATAGATTGTTCGATAAATCCGTTGACATCATGAACATCCGTTGTTAAGATAAACATGAAATCAAAACACGAGCCTCATATAATCTTGGGAATATGGCCCATAAGTTTCTACCCAGTTACCGTAAATGACTGGACTATGCAGGATAGTGAACAAAACTGACATGGCGTTTTAAAAGCGAACAGCGCTTACCATGGCCCGGTTTGTGTTGCTTCCTAACAATGCAATACAAACCGGGCCTTTTTGTTCGGCGTTTGACAAGCTACTTAGGTTTGGGAAGCGTGTCAAACGATACAAAATCGAATAATAGCTTAAAGGTGGGGACAAAATGAAGCCGCTTGTAGGTGTCATCATGGGAAGTACATCTGATTGGGAAACAATGAAACTTGCGTGCGATATCTTAGAGGAATTAAACATTCCGTATGAAAAACAGGTTGTATCCGCACATCGGACACCTGATTTGATGTTTGAATATGCGACTGAAGCAAGAGGTAAAGGACTCAAGGTCATTATTGCCGGTGCTGGAGGCGCAGCACATTTACCGGGGATGGTCGCAGCAAAAACGACACTGCCGGTCATTGGTGTGCCCGTACAATCAAAAGCATTAAACGGGCTGGATTCCTTATTATCCATCGTTCAAATGCCAGGCGGTGTACCTGTTGCTACAGTGGCAATTGGCAAAGCCGGTGCAACAAATGCAGGGCTTCTAGCCGCACAAATGATTTCAGCATTTGATGAAGCCGTTGCAGCACGCCTTGAAGAAAGAAGAGAGCAAACAAAACAAACTGTATTAGAAAGCAGTGATCAGCTTGGCTAAGCAGACCATTTTTCCAAACGCAACCATTGGTATCATCGGCGGCGGGCAACTTGGCAGATACATGGCCGTCAGTGCAAAGCAAATGGGCTACCGGGCAGCAGTCCTTGACCCAGTCACACTTTCTCCTTGTGGACAGGTTGCTGATACAGAAATTACAGCCGCATACAGTGACCTTGAAGCGATCAGACAGCTGGCGGACATCAGCGATGTGGTCACATATGAATTTGAAAATATTGATTATGATGCACTCAATCAGCTGAAGGAAGAGGCGTATTTACCGCAAGGAAGCGAACTCCTTCTTTTAACCCAAAACCGTGAAACGGAGAAAAAAGGGATTGTAGATGCAGGCTGTGAAGTCGCCCCTTATCGCATCGTTCATGATGAGAAGGAGCTGAAAGATGCAGTAAATGCGCTTGGTTTACCAGCTGTGCTGAAAACATGCAGAGGCGGTTACGACGGTAAAGGACAGTACGTCATCAAAGAGAAGGATCAGCTTCATGAAGCGGCTGCACTTCTCACGCATGGAACGTGCATTTTAGAAAGCTGGGTTCCTTTCCAAATGGAACTGTCCGTGATTGTGACGCGGTCTGTTCATGGGGAAATTGCGACATTCCCAGTCGCTGAGAACATTCATAAGCACAATATTTTATTCCAAAGCATCGTGCCTGCACGGGTAGATGGCAGCATTCAGGAGAAAGCAAAAGAGCTGGCAACAACGCTTGCTGAAAAGCTAGGGCTGGTCGGTACGCTTGCTGTTGAACTGTTCCTGACAAACGAAGGGAAGCTGCTCGTCAATGAACTGGCACCGCGCCCGCATAACTCTGGACATTACACATTGGATTTATGTGAGACGAGTCAGTTTGAACAGCACATTCGCGCCATATGCGGTTTGCCGCTTGGCGGAACAGCTCTTTTATCAGAGGGTATGATGGTGAATTTGCTGGGCGATGAAGTGGACATCCCAAAAGAACATCCTGAGCTTTTAAAGGAAGCGAAGCTTTATCTATATGGCAAACATGAAGTAAAAGCCGGCCGCAAAATGGGGCATATGACATTTATGAAACAGCTTGATGATGAATGGATGGCAAACATCACAAAGATATGGACTGAAAGAGATGGAGGAAACGGGAAATGATCGAACGTTACGCACGACCAGAAATGTCAGCAATCTGGACAGAGGAAAACAAATTTAATGCATGGCTTGAAGTAGAAATTCTCGCTTGTGAAGCTTGGGCAGAACTTGGTGTTATTCCAAAAGAAGACGTTGTGACAATGCGCAAGAATGCAAGCTTTGATATTGGACGTATTTTGGAGATTGAACAAGACACGCGCCACGACGTGGTTGCCTTTACGCGTGCTGTATCTGAATCTCTAGGAGAAGAAAGAAAGTGGGTTCATTACGGGTTAACATCTACAGACGTAGTGGATACGGCGCTCTCATATCTATTAAAACAGGCGAACGATATTTTGCTCAAGGACATTGAGAGATTTGTTGACATACTAAAAGAAAAAGCAAAAGAGCACAAATATACAGTCATGATGGGCCGTACGCACGGTGTACACGCTGAACCGACAACATTTGGCTTGAAGCTTGCTCTTTGGTACGAGGAAATGAAGCGTAACTTAGAACGTTTTAAACAAGCAAAAGACGGCATCGAATACGGCAAAATCTCTGGTGCTGTTGGCACATATGCGAACATCGACCCGTTTGTTGAGCAATATGTATGTGAGAAACTTGGCATCAAAGCTGCACCAATTTCAACCCAAACCTTGCAGCGTGACCGTCATGCAGATTACATGGCAACCCTTGCTTTAGTGGCAACAAGCATTGAGAAATTTGCTGTTGAAATTCGTGGTCTTCAAAAGAGTGAAACGCGTGAAGTAGAAGAGTTCTTTGCAAAAGGACAAAAAGGATCATCCGCGATGCCTCATAAACGAAACCCGATCGGTTCTGAAAATATGACGGGGATTGCCCGTGTCATCCGTGGTTATATGCTGACTGCTTATGAAAATGTACCGCTTTGGCATGAGCGTGATATTTCTCATTCATCTGCTGAACGCATCATTTTACCAGATGCAACGATTGCACTGAACTATATGCTGAACCGTTTCTCCAACATTGTGAAGAACTTGACGGTGTTCCCTGAAAATATGAAACGCAACATGGACCGCACACTTGGCTTGATCTACTCTCAGCGTGTTCTTCTTGCACTTATTGATACAGGTATGGCACGTGAAGAAGCATATGACACGGTTCAGCCAAAGGCGATGGAAGCTTGGGAGAAACAAGTACCATTCCGTTCATTAGTAGAAGCAGAAGAGAAAATCACTTCACGCTTAACACCTGAACAAATCGCTGACTGCTTCGATTACAACTATCACTTGAAAAATGTCGATATGATTTTCGAACGTCTAGGTCTTGCGTAAGAAATGGGCCGCCTGCTAGTCAGGCGCCTAACCCTGAAAATTGCCAACATTCAAATTAGGAGGCCAATCTGAATGACTGTGAAACAAGAACTTCTCTACGAAGGCAAAGCGAAAAGAATCTATCAGACCGATGACGAGCATATTTTATATGTTGAATATAAAGACTCAGCTACAGCATTTAACGGTGAAAAGAAAGCGGAAATTGAAGGCAAAGGCAGACTGAATAACGAAATTTCCAGCTTGATTTTTCAAATGTTACATGAGAAAGGGATCAACAATCACTTTGTGAAACGCCTATCTGAAACAGAACAGCTCATTCAAAAGGTAGACATCGTACCGCTTGAAGTCGTTGTGCGAAACGTGGTGGCAGGCAGTATGTCAAAGCGTCTTGGGATTCCAGAGGGAACGAAACTGGACACACCTTTGATCGAGTTTTACTACAAAGATGATGCACTTGGTGATCCGCTCATTACAGAAGATCATATTCGCATTTTACATGCAGCGACACCTGAGCAGGTCGAGGAAATGAAACAAATCACAAGACAAGTGAATGAAGAATTAAAACAAATCTTCTCAGATTGCCATGTGAATTTAATTGATTTCAAGCTTGAATTCGGAATAGATCACGAGAATCGTATTTTGCTAGCTGATGAGATTTCACCTGATACGTGCAGGCTTTGGGACAAAGACACAAACGAAAAGCTTGATAAAGACGTGTTCAGACGAAACCTGGGCGGCTTAACAAATGCATACGAAGAAATTTTCAAAAGACTTGGAGGCCATAAACATGTATAAAGTGAAAATTTTTGTCAGCTTAAAAGAGAGCGTTCTTGATCCACAAGGAAGTGCCGTGCAGCACGCTTTGCACAGCATGTCTTATCAGGAAGTAAAGGATGTCCGTATCGGGAAATATATGGAGCTAGTCATTGAGAAATCAGAACGTGACTTAGATACAGTGGTCAAAGAAATGTGTGAAAAATTGCTTGCCAATACGGTGATTGAAGATTACCGCTATGAGGTGGAGGAGGTTGTCGCACAGTGAAGTTTGCAGTGATCGTCTTGCCTGGCTCTAACTGTGATATCGATATGTACCATGCGATTCAAGATGAGTTAGGTGAACAAGTTGAATATGTATGGCACGACGAAACGAGTCTTGATGGTTTTGACGGTGTACTCGTACCAGGCGGTTTCTCTTATGGGGATTACTTAAGATGCGGTGCGATTGCTCGTTTTTCTAACATCATGCCGGCTGTGAAAAAAGCAGCTGCGGAAGGAAAACCTGTTCTTGGTGTTTGTAACGGGTTCCAAATTCTTCAGGAGCTTGGCATTTTGCCAGGTGCAATGAGACGGAATAAAGATCTAAAATTTATCTGTCGTCCAGTTGAACTCATTGTAGAGAACAACGAAACGCAATTTACAAGCGGTTATCAAAAAGGTGAATCGATTACGATTCCTGTAGCACACGGTGAAGGTAACTTCTACTGTGACGAAGACACGTTAGCGAAGCTGATTGAACGAGGCCAAATCGCTTTCACTTACGGTGACGATATTAACGGCAGTGTCAATCGAATTGCAGGTGTAACGAATGAACAGGGCAATGTACTCGGCATGATGCCGCACCCTGAGCGCGCGGTTGACTCATTACTAGGCAGCGCAGACGGACTTAAATTGTTTCAATCTATCGTGAAAAATTGGAGGGACACTCATGTCACTACTGCTTGAACCAAGTCACAAGCAAATTAAAGAAGAGAAATTGTATCAGCAAATGGGATTGAGTGATGAAGAATTCGCTTTAATCGAATCCATTATTGGCAGGCTGCCAAACTACACAGAAACGGGTATCTTTTCTGTCATGTGGTCAGAGCATTGCAGTTATAAAAACTCAAAGCCTGTTTTAAGCAAATTCCCGACAAAAGGAGAGCATGTTCTTCAAGGTCCTGGGGAAGGCGCTGGAATCGTTGATATTGGAGACAACCAAGCGGTTGTATTTAAAATCGAATCACATAACCATCCATCTGCAATTGAACCGTATCAAGGAGCGGCAACAGGTGTCGGCGGAATCATCCGTGATGTATTCTCCATGGGGGCTCGTCCAATTGCGGTATTAAACTCTCTTCGTTTTGGTGAACTGACTTCACCGCGCGTGAAGTACTTGTTTGAAGAAGTAGTGGCAGGGATTGCAGGCTATGGAAACTGTATCGGTATTCCAACAGTCGGCGGAGAAGTTCATTTTGATCAAAGCTATGAAGGCAACCCGCTCGTTAACGCGATGTGTGTAGGGTTAATCAACCACGAAGACATCAAGAAAGGGCAGGCAAAAGGTGTTGGCAATACGGTCATGTACGTTGGTGCTAAAACGGGACGTGACGGGATTCACGGTGCAACATTTGCGTCTGAAGAATTTTCTGATGAATCAGAAGAAAAACGTTCAGCAGTTCAAGTCGGCGATCCGTTCATGGAAAAGCTTTTGCTTGAAGCATGTCTTGAAGTCATCAAAAATGATGCGCTTGTGGGCATTCAAGATATGGGAGCGGCTGGCTTAACTAGCTCAAGTGCAGAAATGGCAAGTAAAGCTGGTTCAGGTATCGAAATGAACCTAGACCTGATCCCTCAGCGTGAAACAGGCATGTCAGCGTATGAAATGATGCTGTCTGAATCCCAAGAGAGAATGTTGTTGGTCATTGAAAAAGGCCGTGAGCAAGAAATCATTGATATTTTTGAAAAATACGATCTTGAAGCAGTCTCAGTCGGTCATGTGACAGACGATAAAATGCTTCGTTTACTCCATCAAGGAGAAGTAGTGTGTGAGCTTCCAGTTGATGCACTTGCAGAAGAAGCACCGGTTTATCACAAGCCGTCAAGTGAGCCTGCATACTATCGTGAGTTTTTAGAAACAAAAGTGGAAGCTCCAGCGATCACAGATGCAGCAGATACATTGAAACAGCTGTTAAAACAGCCAACGATTGCGAGTAAAGAATGGGTTTACGATCAATACGACTATATGGTTCGTACAAACACTGTCGTTGCACCTGGCTCTGATGCGGGCGTGCTCAGAATCCGTGGGACGAAAAAAGCTCTTGCGATGACAACAGATTGTAACGCACGTTATCTCTACCTTGATCCAGAGGTTGGCGGGAAGATCGCCGTTGCAGAAGCTGCACGTAACATTGTCTGCTCAGGCGCTCGTCCGCTTGCAGTAAC
The DNA here is from genome assembly GCF_038006825.1 of Bacillus sp. FSL W8-0183. NCBI lineage: Bacteria > Bacillati > Bacillota > Bacilli > Caryophanales > Bacillaceae > Bacillus > Bacillus sp. FSL W8-0183. Next base: position 746,569 of record NZ_JBBOVY010000001.1, read on the forward strand.
AGATAACTTGAACTTCGGTAACCCGGAGAAACCAGAAATCTTCTGGCAGATTGAAAAGTCTGCTGACGGCATTAGCGAAGCTTGCCGTACATTAAGCACACCGGTCATCGGCGGTAACGTCTCTTTATATAACGAGTCAAATGGAACGGCCATTTACCCAACGCCAGTTATTGGCATGGTTGGTTTGATTGAAGATACAGCTCATATTACGACTCAATCGTTCCAACAGGCAGGCGATGTGATTTTCGTCATTGGTGAAACGAAGGAAGAATTTGCAGGCAGTGAGCTTCAAAAAATGACAGAAGGCCGTATCTACGGAAAAGCACCAGAAATTGATTTGGATGTAGAACTGGCGCGTCAAGAAGCCCTATTAGCAGCAATTCAAAACGGACTTGTTCAGTCAGCACATGATGTGTCTGAAGGCGGTCTTGGTGTAGCACTAGCTGAAAGTACATTTGGAACAGATGGTCTTGGCGCTGATATCCAGCTCGATCTAAACAGCGCAGCATCACTATTCAGTGAATCACAGTCACGTTTTGTCGTCACAGTGAAACCAGAAAACCGCGAAGCGTTTGCTGCGGCTGTGCAAGATGCGAAAGAAGTCGGAACGGTCACAAATGATGGTGTATTCACTGTCAAAAATCAAGAAGGACAACAATGGATTCATGCGGCAGTCAACGAGCTTGAACGCGCATGGAAAGGAGCGATCCCATGCTTGCTGAAATCAGAGGCTTAAACGAAGAATGTGGCGTCTTTGGGGTTTGGGGACACGAAGAAGCCCCGCAAATCACATATTACGGATTGCATAGCCTTCAGCACCGAGGACAAGAAGGTGCGGGAATCATTGCAACAGACGGTGAAAATCTGACGTCACACAAAGGCCTTGGACTGATTACGGAAGTGTTCCAAAATGGTGAGCTTAAGGATTTAAAGGGAAAAGGTGCGATCGGACACGTTCGTTATGCGACAGCAGGCGGAGGCGGCTTTGAGAATGTGCAGCCCCTCTTCTTCCGCTCGCAAAACAATGGCAGTCTTGCCCTTGCTCATAATGGAAACTTGGTCAATGCAACGCAATTAAAACAGCAGCTAGAGAACCAAGGAAGTATTTTTCAAACGTCTTCTGATACCGAAGTGCTCGCTCACTTAATTAAGCGCAGTGGATATATGGATTTGAAGGATCAAATCAAAAATGCTCTGTCTATGTTAAAAGGAGCTTATGCTTTCCTAATCATGACAGAAACAGAAATGATCGTAGCGCTTGATCCGAACGGATTACGCCCACTTTCACTTGGTATGCTTGGGGATGCTTATGTTGTCGCTTCTGAAACATGTGCCTTTGATGTCGTTGGTGCTACCTATTTACGAGATGTAGAGCCTGGCGAAATGCTGATCATTAATGATGACGGCTTAAAATCTGAGCGTTTCTCGATGAACATTAACCGCAGCATGTGCAGCATGGAATACATTTATTTCTCAAGACCGGACAGCAATATCAATGGCATCAACGTGCATAGTGCGAGAAAGAATCTTGGCAAGAAACTTGCAGAAGAAGCACATGTCGAAGCAGATGTCGTGACAGGTGTGCCAGACTCCAGTATTTCTGCAGCGATTGGCTATGCCGAAGCAACAGGTATTCCATATGAGCTAGGTTTAATTAAAAACCGTTATGTCGGCCGGACATTTATTCAGCCGTCTCAAGCATTGCGTGAGCAGGGCGTGCGCATGAAGCTGTCTGCTGTGCGCGGGGTGGTCGAAGGCAAACGTGTCGTCATGGTGGATGATTCCATCGTACGCGGAACCACAAGCCGCCGGATTGTGACGATGCTAAGAGAAGCAGGAGCGACGGAAGTGCATGTACGCATTAGTTCACCGCCAATCGCTCATCCGTGTTTTTATGGAATTGATACGTCTACACACGAAGAGCTGATTGCATCATCTCATTCAGTGGAAGAAATTAGACAGGAAATCGGTGCAGACTCCATTGCATTTTTATCTGTAGACGGTTTAATGGACGGGATTGGCAGAAAGTATGATGATCCGCAGCGCGGTCAGTGTTTAGCATGCTTTACTGGAAAATACCCGACCGAAATTTATGAAGATACTGTCCTTCCTCATGTGAAGGAAACAGTCCTGACGAAATAATCGAATAATGGAGCAGCAGTCAACGTAATTTGATATGCTGCTCTTTCATTCTGCCGAAAATACATGGAAGACAAGCAGATAAAAGGAGTGAATGGGATGTCAGAAGCATATAAAAACGCCGGTGTCGACATCGAAGCAGGATACGAAGCCGTTAAACGAATGAAAACACACGTAGAACGTACAAAAAGAGCAGGTGTCATGGGGGCTCTAGGCGGATTTGGCGGGATGTTTGATTTATCTGAACTGCCATACAAAAAGCCCGTTCTTGTCTCAGGAACAGATGGTGTTGGTACGAAATTAAAGCTGGCATTTTTAATGGATCAACACGATACGATCGGTGTAGATGCTGTTGCTATGTGTGTGAACGATGTACTTGCACAAGGGGCAGAGCCGCTCTTTTTCTTAGATTACTTAGCAGTTGGAAAAGCAGATCCTTTGAAAATTGAATCCATCGTCAAAGGTGTAGCTGACGGATGCGAGCAGTCTGGTTCAGCGCTTGTCGGCGGAGAGACAGCAGAAATGCCGGGTCTTTACACAGAAGAAGAATATGATATTGCTGGATTTTCTGTAGGTGTCGTTGAAAAGGATGAAATCGTCACAGGTGAGAACATCAAGGAAGGGCATTTGCTGATTGGACTCAGCTCTAGCGGAATTCATAGCAATGGCTATTCTCTTGTACGAAAAGTATTGCTGGAAGACGCAGGTCTAGACCTTCACCAAACGTATGAACCTTTTACAAGACCGCTTGGAGAAGAGCTGCTGGAACCGACGAAGATTTATGTCAAGCCTGTTCTTAAACAAGTGAAAGCTGGCAAGGTTGACGGTATGGCACATGTGACAGGCGGTGGCTTTATTGAGAATTTACCACGTATGCTGCCTGAAGGACTTGGTGTTGAGATTGATAACGGCTCATGGCCGGTCCCGCCTATTTTCTCCTTTATTCAAGAAAAAGGGCAATTGAAAGCAGAAGAGATGTTCAATGTATTTAATATGGGCATCGGCTTTGTCCTAGCCGTCAAAGAGGATGATCTTGTGGACGTGATCAGCGGACTTGAACAAGACGGAGAGAAAGCCTTTCTTATCGGACGAGTTCAAAAAGGAGAAGGCGTCACTTTCGGTGGTGGAAGCCTCTCATGAAAAAGTTTGCGATCTTCGCCTCTGGAAGCGGGACAAATTTTCAAGCCATTATTGATACGTTAAAAGAAGAACAGTGGCCGGCAAAAGCCGCCATTGTGATCTGTGATAAACCGGGTGCGAAGGTGCTGGAGCGGGCAGAGAAAGAGGGCATTCCGTCCTTTTCTTTTACGCCGAAGGCTTTCCCGAGTAAAGCAGCTTTTGAGCAAACCATTATTGAACAGTTGAAACTGCATGAAGTGGAATGGATTTTCCTCGCTGGGTATATGCGACTGATCGGTCCGACATTGCTTGATGCATTTAGAGGGAAAATCGTGAATATCCACCCTTCTTTACTGCCAGCATTTCCTGGACTCGATGCGATTGGACAAGCCTATCAAGCAGGAGTCAAAGTGGCAGGCATCACGGTTCATTATGTCGACGAAGGCATGGATACCGGCCCGATTATTGACCAAGCCGCCATTCATATTGAACAAGGGGAAGACCTTGAATCCATTGAAAAAAGAATGCATGAATTAGAACACACACTATATCCAAAAGTGATCAAATCACTTTTAGAATTATCTTAATGAGGTGACAAAGGCATGACGATCAAACGCGCATTAATCAGTGTTTCCGATAAAACAAATCTTGTACCTTTTGTGAAAGAACTAACAGAACTTGGCGTTGAAGTGATTTCAACTGGTGGTACACACAAACTTCTTCAAGAGAACGGCATTGATGTCATTGGTATTTCTGAAGTGACTGGCTTCCCAGAAATCATGGACGGACGTCTCAAAACGCTTCATCCGAACATTCACGGTGGACTGTTAGCAGTGAGAGAAAACGATGAGCATATGGCACAGATCGAAAAGCACGGCATTCAGCCAATTGATCTTGTCGTTGTGAATCTATATCCATTCAAAGAGACCATTTCCAAAGACGATGTCACGTATGAAGAAGCGATTGAAAACATTGATATTGGCGGACCGGGTATGCTTCGTGCTGCTTCTAAAAACCATCAGGACGTCACGGTGGTTGTAGACCCGCGTGATTATGATTCTGTCGTTCAACAAATCAAAGAAGGCGGCGTCTCACTAGAGAAAAAACGTGAGCTTGCAGCAAAAGTATTCCGTCATACAGCTGCTTACGATGCTCTGATTGCGGATTACTTAACGAACTTTGTTGGCGAAACAGAGCCAGAACAGTTCACAGTCACATTTGAGAAAAAGCAATCTCTTCGTTATGGAGAAAACCCGCACCAAGCGGCGACGTTCTATGAAAATGCGCTTCCAAGCAAAGGCTCTTTAGCTACTGCAACGCAATTACATGGAAAAGAACTTTCCTACAACAACATCAAAGATGCAGATGCAGCTCTTCAAATTGTACGTGAATTTACGGAGCCAGCGGCTGTGGCTGTAAAGCATATGAACCCATGTGGTGTTGGGACAGGAGAAACGATTGCAGAAGCATTTGATCGTGCATTTAAAGCAGATGAAACATCTATTTTCGGCGGCATTGTGGCGCTTAATCGTGAAGTAGACAAGCAAACGGCTGAGGTGCTCCATACGATTTTCTTAGAAATCGTCATCGCACCATCGTTTAGCCAAGAAGCACTTGATGTGCTAACAGCGAAAAAGAACCTTCGTCTACTAACATTAGATGTAGAAGCAGATCTTGGGAAAAAAGAAAAACAGCTCACAAGTGTTCATGGTGGATTGCTCGTTCAGGATATCGACACATACGGCTTAGAGGAAGCAACGATTTCTATCCCAACGAAAAGAGAGCCGACTGAAGACGAATGGAAAGACTTAAAGCTCGCTTGGAAAGTCGTCAAGCATGTGAAATCAAATGCCATCGTTCTAGCGAAGGATCAAATGACAGCAGGTATTGGTGCTGGTCAAATGAACCGTGTTGGCTCGGCTAACATTGCGATTGAGCAAGCAGGTGAAAAAGCGAAAGGAAGCGCACTAGGATCTGATGCGTTCTTCCCAATGGGCGATACAGTGGAAGCTGCTGCAAAGGCAGGCGTTACAGCGATCATCCAGCCAGGTGGTTCCATTCGTGATGAAGAATCAATCCAAAAAGCAGATGAATACGGCATCGCCATGGTCTTCACTGGCGTTAGACATTTCAAACATTAAGGGGATGACAGTGTGAACGTATTAATTATCGGCAGAGGCGGAAGAGAGCATACCATCGCATGGAAAGTGAATCAAAGCGAACTTGTCAGCCAAGTATTTGTCGCACCCGGCAATGATGGAATGACAGACGCTGCGAAGCTTGTCCCGATCGACGAGGGAGATCATGAGGCGTTAATTCGTTTTGCAAAAGACAATAACATCGGTTTAACAATTGTCGGTCCAGAGGTTCCTTTAATTGCAGGTGTCGTCGATGCATTTGAAGAAGCAGGACTCAAGGTATTTGGACCGAATGCAAAAGCCGCAGTCATTGAAGGCTCAAAAGAATTTGCAAAAGACTTAATGAAAAATTATGAGATCCCGACAGCCACTTACGCCACTTTTACATCGTTTGAAGAAGCGAAGGCATATGTGGAAGAAAAGGGTGCCCCAATTGTCATTAAAGCAGATGGGCTTGCCGCAGGAAAAGGCGTGACAGTTGCAATGACGCTTGAAGAGGCAATCAACTGCCTACATGACTTTTTAGAGGATGAAAAGTTTGGCGATGCGAGTGCATCGGTTGTCATTGAAGAATTTTTAACAGGTGAAGAGTTTTCTCTGATGGCCTTTGTCAATGGAGAAAAGGTGTATCCGATGGTGATCGCACAGGATCATAAACGGGCATTTGAAGATGACAAAGGACCAAACACCGGCGGGATGGGCGCTTATTCACCGGTTCCACAAATTTCTGATGAAGTGGTACAAAAAGCGGTGGAAGACGTCGTCAAACCAGCAGCTCGCGCGATGGTGCAGGAAGAGCGTTCGTTTACAGGCATTTTATATGCGGGCTTAATGCTAACACCAGAAGGCTCAAAAGTCATTGAGTTCAATGCACGCTTTGGCGACCCTGAAACGCAAGTAGTGCTCCCTCGTCTTAAATCAGATCTAGTCCAAGTATTCCTAGACATTCTAGATGGAAAAGATGTGGACTTGCAGTGGAAAGACACAGCCGCTGTCAGTGTCGTTCTTGCATCAGAAGGATACCCGGAAGACTATGCAAAAGGCACGCCAATCGGTGCTTTGCAAACAACGGTCTCTGATGTCGTCACCTTCCACGCAGGAACAAAAAAGGAAAGCGATCAATTCGTCACAAATGGCGGCCGTGTAGCAAATGTGACCGCATTTGACGACACATTTGAAGCAGCAAGATCAAGAGTGTATGAAGCGGTTGAAGAAATCATTCAGCCAGGTTTATTTTATCGCCGTGACATTGGCGCCCGTGCGCTGAAGGCTGCGGGGAAAACTTTTTAAGCGAGCATTTTGCCATAAGTGTTAGAAAAAAACACCTTTAGTTTGTGTGTAGAGAAGTCATCTACTGAAACTCGAAGGTGTTTTTTACTTTGAAGCAATTACACACTTTCAATAAAGTAAATAAAAGGATACAATCAAAATAAAAGGAAATGAATGGTGGTTAAAACATGGTTATTAAAACATATATCATTGGTGTATTATTCATGCTTATTTTATTTCTCATAGCCATAAATAACGTCTTTTTGACTGCCATTAAGATGAATGAATTGAAAAAAGGCGTAGCCATTAGTTATATGATCCTATCCATTTTTTCTGGCATTGCTATTTCTTCATTTTTAATTTGGAAGTTTTTCATTAGCTAAGAGGGGAATGAGTGTATGGTGCAATTAAAGAAACTTGCAAACGAGCGTTTTTCTGCTTTGATCTGTGTGGATTCATTTAATGAGCGAATTCGTTTGGATGACTATAGCGGCAAAGTGGAGGATGTGATTCAGTCCGTGCTTCAGGAAGCGGCGGACTGCAAGGCGTCTAAGGTTATTGTAAAAGTAAGGCGTGAGCATATGCCTCTTTTTTTAGCAAAAGGCTTTCGGCTTGAAGGCGTGTTTTCTCATTATTTTCTCGGAAGTGATGCGTACGGCATGTCGCTTTTTCTGACCGAAGATCGAATGAACAGCCCATTTTGGCTGAAGGAAGATGAAATCGTTGCGTCTATTCAAGAAAAGCCGATGAAAAAAGACCAAGGCGTGTGGCAAGATGAGTATGTGATGAGGAAATCTGGTCCAGAGGATGTGCACAAGCTGGCAGCGCTCTATGATACGGTCTTTGAAACGTACCCCACGCCAATGAACGAGCCAGATTACATCCAAAAGGTAATGGAGGAAGGGACGGTTTTTTATGCCGTTGAACATGACGGTCAACTTGTAAGTGCCGCATCCGCTGAAATCAATGTGCCGTATGGTCATGCAGAATTAACAGATTGTGCAACCCTTCCCACATACAGAAAACTAGGATTCATGCATCATTTGATTCTAGCCCTCGAACAAGAGCTTCAATCCATGCACATTTATGTCTTTTATTCTCTCGCCCGTGCACTGTCCTATGGAATGAATCAAGTATTTTATCAGCTCGGGTATACATACACCGGACGCTTTCAAAACAACTGCTATATTTTTGACAAAATTGAAGATATGAATCTATGGGTCAAAACGCCAAATGAATCATGAAATGGTTCTCATCTGATCAAGCAGACCAGATAGGCGGTACGCCATGATACTCAGCTGCAGCTTCATCCGATCATCAGTGGATTTGAGGCTGCAGCCTGTTCTCGTTTCAATTTGTTTCAACCGGTAGCTTAACGTATGCCGGTGAATAAACAATTCCCCCGCTGACTTTTGAATATTTTCATTGTGTGCCAAATACACTTCGAGTGTATGAATGAGGTCAGCCCCTTGTTTTTTTGTATAAAGCAGCGGGCTTAACAGCTCCACATAAAAGTCATGCAAATTCATTCCGGCTTCGTTCATTTCAAGCAGCATCCCATATAGACCGAGCTTCTGATAATGAATGATGCTGTCATCTGTTTTCAAAAGAGGAAGAAGCCTTGCTGCATACTGGGCTTCTTTTGCACTTTTAGCAAAGAGACTGATCTGGTCGTAGGCTCTTCCAATACCAATCACAATGGGATGGACGGGGAAAAAATAAGACCAAGTACTGCGGCATTCTTCTGATGCGCGATACCAATTTGTTTCTTGATACGTGTTTTTCCCTGCGGGTGTCAGAACGAAAATGGAATCAAGCCTTGCCTTTAATAAAAAGGGAATTTGTCTGCGTTCAAAAATGGATGTGAGCAATTGGGATAGGCGCTGCACCATTTGATGATCGAGCTGTGTGTGCTGATGCTGAAATTGAAAGTAGATGACGACTTGTTCCTCACTCATATCATATTGCAGCTTTCTTGCTTGTTCGATGACATAACTTTCTTCTGTGTATTGCTGTTGCAGCATATCATCCAATAAATGCCCCTGCATTTGGTTTTCTGTATCTTGAATGGCTTTTTGTTTCAACCATTCAATCGCATACACCGCACCGGCATGCTCAATGGCGATGGCATCGAGATGGTGCCACGTCTCTTTTTTCTTTAACGCCACAATGAACCCGAAAATATCCCCCATTGCAATCACAGGGCATGCAGCTAGAACAAACGCACCATATGTGTCATAGACGAGCCGGCCTTTTTCCTCTGCCTGCTTGAGCAGAGAAGAGGTTTCAATCGGTTCGTCATCTGTTAGAAAGCCAAAAGCAGGAGAATAGGTCACTTCGTCTGTTTCGAGATGAGCTGCTGTTTGGTGCAAAAACACATCCAGTACGACGATATTTGCCGCTGTGAGATGTGCCAGTTCATCTGTAATTTGCGTGACATTTTTATTGCTCACATTTAAATGGGTCAGTCTTTGATGAATCGCGGAAGAATATTTGAGCTGATGGAGCTGACTGCTGACGATTTGTTCTAGAACGGCTTTTGTGATGTCTGAAAAATTGACATGGGGCGGAATCTCGATGAGTGGAATACCGCTATTTTCGGCGGCTTCAATGAGTGATGCGGGAATTTCCGTTAAGTACACGCCTTTATAAATGGCAATGGCTGAAAGACGATGAGATTGAATTAATTTTTCAAGCCGGATGCGTCTTTCTTTATTTTCTGTCAGCCCAAATCCAGTTGTAACAAGTAATTCTCCTTCGGAAAGTCTAGACGTGTCCTCAATAATTTCCACAATGGTCACCCACTGGATAAGACGATCCAGTCCATTTTCTCCAGCAAGCAGTTTGGTTTCTTTCATCATATCGAGCGAGAGTGCATCTTTGACGAGAATCGCCATAGACTCATGACCTCCTTTTGAACACTCTTATACACCATGTATAAAAAACACATGTGAAATTCGGGCATATGGCGAATGGAGGATGACTGCCCTCTTGATTAAGCTAATCTTATACCAAGTATACAAAATTTTCTTGCGATTCATGTAAAAAGAAAAGTGCAGCTGCTGACAAGAGAGGGAGGAATGACAAAGTGGAGACCCGGGATTACTTAATCAAACCGATGTTAAATCAGCAATATCCTGTGGCTGTGAGAGGAGAGGGGATTTATTTATATGATCGGGACGGAAAAAAATATATAGATGGCTCATCAGGGGCAGTCACGGCAAGTATTGGACATGGCATACAAGACATTATTGATGCGATGACGGAGCAAGCGAAAAAGGTGAGCTTTACGTACAGATCACAATTTACGAATGAACCAGCGGAAGAACTAGCGTATGAATTGAGTACACTTTGCCCAGGTGATCTGAACTGGTCTTTTTTTGTAGGGAGCGGTTCAGAGGCAACGGAAACTGCTATGAAAATGGCGATTCAGCATTGGCAGGAGCAGGGGAAGACGGAAAAAAATCATATCATCTCAAGATGGATGAGTTACCACGGTATTACATTAGGGGCGCTGTCAATGTCAGGTCATATTGCAAGGAGAGAGCGTTTTGAACCACTGCTTGAAAAGCACCCAGTGCTGTCACCGCCCTATAGCTACAGGTCATGGCTGCCAAAGGAAGACAGCAAGCAGGTCGAGTGGTATGTCCAGGAATTTAAGACCGTCATCCAGCGTATAGGAAAAGAGAGGATCGCCGCATTGATTGCTGAACCGATTGTTGGCGCAGCGGGAGCGGCGCTCCTGCCGCCAGACGGATATTTCGAAGCGATGAAGCGTGTCTGTGAAGAAAACGACATTTTAATGATCGCAGATGAAGTCATGACGGGCTTTGGACGAACTGGGAAAATGTTTGCGATGGAACACTGGGGCACGGTACCAGATATCATGGTTCTCGGAAAGGGCATGAGCGCAGGTTATTCTCCAATCGCAGCAGTTGTCTCAACGGATCGTGTGATGGCACCGATTATCAGCGGCTCCGGCTCTGTCATGGCAGGGCACACATATAGTGCCAATCCGCTTTCAGCAGCTGTTTCATTAGCGGTCATTCGATATATGAAAAAGCATCAGCTTCCCGAACGGGCTGAACTTTCCGGGCGATACATGATGAATGCTTTAAAAGATCTGCAAGTAGCCCATTCCATCATAGGAGATGTGAGAGGGAAGGGATTGCTTATTGGCATTGAGTTTGTCGCAGATCGTTTATCCAAAACGCCATTTCCTGCACATGCTCAGATAACCAATCTCGTCGTTGAAACGGCAAAACAAAATGGACTGCTGGTGTATCCAGCAAGCGCTGGAGAGGATGGAGTCGGAGGCGCAGCGGTTATGATCGCACCGCCGCTTTCCATCACACAGCAGGAGATGGATGAACTGATTGATAAATTCGGCCAGACCATCACACAAGTCGAACAAGAAGTAATCAATCGAGGGTTTTTCCCATCTGCTATGTAAGGAGGAACGAACATGAACAAAACTGTGGGTTTGGATGAAGTGATGACGCGATTAAAAGATGGCATGACCATCATGTTTGGCGGATTTGGCGGCGTGGGTTCACCACCATCGTTGATTGATGCCATTTTGCAAGCAAATATTCAAGATCTGACATTGATCGGAAATGATGCAGGTTTCCCGCAAATTGGTGTGGGCAGGCTCATCACAGAAGGAAGAGTGAAAAAAATCATCGCCTCTCATATCGGCTCAAATCCCATTGCCGGACAGAAAATGCAGGCTGGTACATTAGACGTTCATTTTTATCCGCAGGGCATTCTTGCAGAAAAAATCAGAGCAGGCGGAATGGGGCTGGCGGGCATTGTGACAGATGTTGGGATGGATAGCCTGAATCTCGATGAGAAACAATTGGTTCAATTGAATGGTAAGAATTATATGTTAGAGCCTGCGCTCACAGCGGATATTGCCATCGTCAATGCCTACAAAGCAGATGAAGTGGGAAACCTGATTTTTGATAAAAGCGCACGGAATACAAACCCGATTGTGGCGATGGCAGGAGACTGGACCATTGCGGAGGCAGAAGAAATTGTGGCAGCGGGGCAGCTCGATCCAGAAGAAATCGTGACGCCAGGCGTATTTGTGAATCAAATCGTGCAATCAAAAGGAGTGAACTGGACATGGGCATGGGAGACATCGATTTAAGACACCGCATTGCTAAAAGAGCAGCACAAGAGATTGAAGATGGCATGATTGTGAATCTTGGGATCGGCATTCCGACCCTAGCAGCAGATTACATTCCATCACATTACGAGGTGTGGCTACATGCAGAAAACGGCATTATGGGGGCAGGAGCCTCGCCTCTGCAAGGGGAAGAAGATCCGAATTTGTGCAATGCCGGTGGTTTTCCCATTACGTTGACAAAGGGCGGCTCGTACATGGACAGTACGACTGCTTTTGGCATCATCCGAAAAGGCATGCTGGATATGACGATTTTGGGTGCACTTGAAGTAAGCAGCCAAGGGGATCTTGCCAATTGGATTGTACCGGGGAAAAGAGTACCGGGTATGGGCGGAGCGATTGAGCTGGCGCAAAAAGCGAAAAAAGTGGTGGTGGTGATGAGCCATCTTGATAAACACGGTCGATCTAAAGTGAAATCGGCTTGTACATTGCCGTTAACCGCTAAAGCGTGTGTCGATTTGATTATTACGGATATGGCGGTCATTGAGGTTAAGTCTCAGCTGCTCATTTTACGTGAAGTCATGCCGCCATTTCAGCCGGAAGATGTCATAAGGGCGACTGAAGCGCCATTAATTTTAGCGCCTGATGTCAAATCTGTTGTGTAGAAAGGATGAACGACTTGCAGCCAATAACACGTATCAGAAACTGGATGAAAGAGCATCAGGATGAAGCCATTACGCTTCTTCAGCAAATGGTGCAATGTGACAGCACCCAAGGAAATGAAGAAGATGTGCAGCAGATCGTGGCCAATAAACTGTCCGCCATTGGCTTTGATGTAGACGTTTGGGAAATTGGCGACGATGAATTACTAGAGCATCCTTATTTTTATTCCCCGCGCCGATCTTTTCAGGGGAGTCCCAACGTTGCTGGGCGATTGAAAGGAAAAGGTGGCGGCAAATCGATTTTATTAAACGGGCACGTAGATGTGGTTCCGGCAGGAGATACGAATCAATGGACATATCCGCCTTACAGCGGGCATATCATAAACGGGAGACTTTATGGACGCGGGGCAACAGATATGAAAGGTGGAAACGTTTCTTTACTCTTTGCGCTTGAGGCACTGCATGCGCTTCAGATTCCCCTGAAAGGAGATGTGGTGTTTCATAGTGTCGTCGAAGAGGAAAGCGGCGGAGCAGGCACACTTGCTGCGATATTGAAAGGGTACACAGCGGATGCTGCCATCATTCCAGAGCCAAGTCATATGAACATTTTTCCGATTCAGCAAGGATCAAAGTGGTTCAGGCTGCATATTAAAGGAAGGGCAGCTCATGGCGGAACAAGGTATCACGGTGTTTCTGCTATTGAAAAGAGCACGGTGGTCCTTTCTCATATAGCGGCACTAGAAAAAGAAAGAAATCAGCGAGTGACGGAGCCGTTGTTTCAGCATATCCCGATTCCAATTCCAATCAACATTGGGAAAATTCAAGGCGGTGATTGGCCGTCCTCTGTCGCAGATCTTGTCACAATGGAAGGCAGGCTTGGTGTGATGCCAGGTGAGACAGTTGAGCAGGCAGAGAAGGAATTAGAAAATTGGATGACTGGACTCGCTGAAAAGGATGATTGGTTTCAAGAACATCCTGTGGAGGTGGAGTGGTTTGGTGCAAGATGGCTTCCAGGGTCAATCGACTCTGATCACCCGCTTTTAGGTCTATTGAAGGAACAATATGAAGAGGTCATGCAGCACCCGCCAAAGGTGGAAGCCGCCCCTTGGGGGACAGACGGCGGATTACTGTCACAAGCAGCGGATATCCCAATCATTGTGTTTGGACCTGGAACGACAGAGCTTGCCCATTTCCCGAATGAATCCATTGAGATCAAACATGTGATTGAAGCAGCAGAAATCATTGCTGGTACGTTGGTCAAATGGTGCGAAGCAGCGGAATGATTCACACACAAAAAAAAGAAGGCTGTCTACTCAGCCTTCTCTTTATGTGTATTCTGCTGTTCACACATATAGGTCACTGGACAAAAACGAAGAATACCAGAACCCAATTTTAATCCGCCGAGCATGATGCCAAAAAGCAGCATTTTACTCCAAGGTTTTCGAGCATATAAGGATCCAGCTACAGTACATATCGTCATTCCGCAGGCAATTCTCATGAGCGCTTCCATTAAGCCAAGATTAGGTTTCATTGCAAGTGATTCTCCTTTTTTAAATTATTTTAAGTGTGATTTCAAGAAATTGTAACGTTTCATTAATGCGTAACGTGTTTCGTTATGTTACGATAGGGCTAATACAAATGAAGGAGAGTATGTGAATGTCCGAACGTACTTTTAATTGGAGAAACAATGACATCCGCACACAAATCGATGTAGTCGACTCAAAAATAGTTCCAACACTCCTTTTAACGAATGGACTCGTGCTAAACCCGTTTTTGAAGCAATGGGTGAAGGCAAATATTTGGATACATGATGATCGAATTGTTTATGTCGGAGCAGAGCTTCCTCAAAATAAATCAGCTAAACGTGTGATTGATTGTGAAGGTAAATACATTGTGCCGGGGTATATTGAACCTCACGCGCATCCGTTCCATATTTATAATCCCCAATCACTTGCAGAATATGTGTCTCAATTTGGCACAACAACGATGGTCAGCGATAACTTATTTCTTCTTTTGCAAAGCAATGAAAAGAAAGCGCTTTCCACTCTGTGTGAATTAAAAAAGCAGCCATTTCAGTATTTCTGGTGGTCCAGATACGATCTTCAAACCGAGGTCAGGTATGAAGATGAGATGCTTCCTATTAACTATCGGAAAGAATGGATTGATCATCCCGACGTCCTTCAAGGCGGCGAATTAACGAGCTGGCCAAGATTAATGGACGGTGATGATCTCATTTTATATTGTATGCAAGAAACGAAGAAGCAGAGAAAACGAATTGAAGGGCATTTCCCTGGGGCTTCTGAGAAAACGCTAACAAAAATGAAGCTGTTTGGAGCGGACAGTGATCATGAAGCAATGAATGCAGACGATGTGCTCAAACGCTTGTCTCTAGGTTATCATGTGTCCTTGCGTCATTCTTCCATCCGCCCAGATTTAGTGAACATTTTAAGGGAATTGCATGAGCGTGACTTTAGGCACTACGATCACTTTTTCTATACAACAGATGGATCAGCGCCTCACTTTTATGAAGAAGGCATGATCAATCGTCTCATTTCCATTGCCCTTGAAGAAGGCGTGCCTACTATTGATGCGTACAATATGGCGACTTTTAACATTGCGAAATACTATCAAATTGATGACTTATTAGGCGTGGTCGGTCCTGGCCGATTGGCTTCTTTGAATATTTTAGATGATCCGATGAATCCAAATCCAGAAACGGTGATTTCTAAAGGGGTAATCCTGAAATTAGAGGGGGAGAACCAGCATCAATTCCAAGAGACAAAATGGGAAAATGGTGGGCTTGAACCATTAGATTTAAGCTATGACCTGACGATGAGTGACTTGCAATTCTCAATGCCGCTTGGTGTCAAAATGCGTAATGCTGTCATCATGGAGCCTTATACAGTGGAGATTGATAACTCTGTCAATCAGCTGTCCTGTGACCATGATCAAAGCTTCTTCAGCCTGATTGATCGAAAAGGCGAGTGGCGCGTGAACACAATGTTAAAAGGATTTGCAAACAAGGTGCAAGGGTTTGTCAGCTCATTTTCAACCACTGGTGACATTTTAGTGATTGGGAAAAATAAAGATGATATGATGCTCGCTCATAAGCGAATGAAAGAAATTGGCGGTGGAATTGTGCTCACAGAAAACGGAAAGATTTTGCATGAAATCCCGCTGCAATTATCAGGCTGTGCATCAGCTGAACCGTTTGAAACGGTTCTTCAGCAGGAGCAAACGTTACGCAAGCTACTCATTGAGCGAGGGTATCCATTTGACTGCCCGATTGATACACTTGTCTTTTTCCAAAGCACACACTTGCCGTATATTCGAGTGACACCAAGAGGAATATTTGATGTCATGAAAAAAACTGTACTCTTTCCGTCTATAATGCGTTAAAATATAACAGAGTGGAGCTGTATTATATTTGCTAGATTTCTGACCGCTGTTATAGGGCAGGAGTGAGCAATGGATCTCTTCGCTGCTAGATATGGTGACAAAGCATAGGGCTTTGACATGACGAATGAAGTGCCCAATTGTAAAATGAATCTGTCGGTTACGCTGGCCGACCAACATATTTTGAATCATTGAGTGAGGCGGGGCGCATGTTTGCGATCTCGTCGAGCTTTTCGCACAGCCTGTATTTTTAGGGCAGACCTAATGAAGCAGAAGTGGTCTGGATATCGGAAGCAAACAAGTTTGTCAGATTGTCGAACAAGGAAAATGACAGAACTTGTCGAATTTGTATACGATAAAGAAGCTTCGGCTTACGAAAGAACTGACGGCATTTCCAGCGTATAAACAAACCTGTCATGATTCGTTCAAAGCTCATTGCTGAGGTTGAAAAAAATGAGTCAGGAAAGATACCGCTTTCTCGGAAAAGTCAGTGCGAAGCGGTGCCAATAGTAAAGGAGAAGATGTATAAAGATGCAAATTGATAAATTAAGGGGCAAAAGCTTAGATCAGTTATTCAACTCCATCTTATCCCTTAAAGACCTGGAAGAATGTTATCGATTTTTTGATGATTTGTGCACCATCAATGAAATCCAATCTTTATCACAGCGTCTTGAAGTAGCACGTATGCTTCGCGAGGGAAACACGTATCATAAAATTGAGACGGAGACAGGTGCAAGCACTGCAACCATCTCACGAGTCAAACGCTGCTTGAACTACGGAAACGATGCCTATACAATGGCACTTGACCGCGTAGCAGAACAGCAGGCAAATGACGAAACAAAATAAAACAGCTTTCACTGTAAACAATCCTTTTCAACAAGAATGGCGTTGTTTACAGTTTTTTTATGAAGAGCGCTGAAAAAACAAACAAGGACTGGCTAAATGAAGCGGTCCTGTTTTTTATTTTCTTTCTCTTTCGTATTTCTTGACTATTTTGTGCAATAGATTTGTCTTATTCCCTATTAGGAACCCCAAAAATCAGTACATTAACTGCATCTAATAGACTGTGTTGTGGAACTCTATTCTAAAATTTTGTTTAATGATTTGATTTCCTCCATGTAGGGATGAAAAAGTAAATGTTTATTATAATCAGAATGGAAATACCAAAAAGTAATGAAACCAATGTATTTATATTTCTTTCAAAAGGCAATATTTCATATAGAAAATAGGATGTCACTAATAAACAATCAAGCCCTATTATTTTTTTTGAACCAGATTTTCTATTAAAGTAATCACTGGCCCCAATAAATGTTAAAATAAATCCAGTCAAAAACAGAACTCCCCACCAAATGTGTAAATACCAAATAGGTAGTTGATATGCAGCTGGGTCAAAATAGGCGCCTGTGTAACCTAAAAAACTGATCAACATTAGAATTCGACCAAATACTGCTGAGAGTTGCATCCTTATATCTTTTTGATTTGGTTTAATGCGATTTTCTTGGTCTTTTTTCCAAGAAGGTTGTTCTGGAGATACTAATTCTTTTATGTCGCTATCAAATAATTCAGCTAATTTTATTAAATGTTTCATCGATGGTTCTGATTGATATGTTTCCCATTTTGATACTGCTTGCCGACTCACTCCTAACTGCTCAGCTACATATTCTTGCGATAACTTTAAAGCTCTTCTTTTATCAGCAATATTGGAACCTAATGACATCTTGCAACTCCCCTTTATATTATGTTGATTGTCATTGTAATGGTTTTATAAGTTGCACACTACCAACCACTATGCAACTATTGGTTGCAAAAGCTTAATTTAACTAGATACTTTAGCTATGGGTTTTGATAGTACGGTTAATATGATGGATATCTAACAAGAATGGTACAATATCCAGTCAACATTGAGAAGGTTCGTTTGCACCATGTATTTGATTTCAACTTAATGAAAGTTTTTTAATAACATCCAAGCAGAATGCATGCAATTGAATGCTCTAGGTTGTAGAGCAAATTGGCAGTTAAGAAATTAGAAGAGAGTTTTTTTAAAAATGGTGATGTACCAATGTTAATAAAGTCCAATAAAAAAGCAGGGAGGCTCCCTGCTTTTTTATTCTGTGTATATTCAATTTTTCATTTATTTGTTAATGTACTGTGTTGGTGTCATTCTGTTTCTCTAAGACTCTAAAATTTTACACTAGACAGACGGCTGTGTCCCTGAAAAAATAGGGATTTCACTTGTCTGACCATTTTCTTGTCTGTAGACAATATGTTTCTCATTAAAATGAATGGGAGATTCAATTCCTGCGGCTGCGGATAAGTTAAACAAACCTTCTCTTAGAGAAAGGATATAATTGCAGACTCGGTATTTCTTTTCTTCAATGGATAAACCCTTTTGCAGCTTTGGATCAGTTGTTGCGACCCCGACTGGGCATTTATTCGTATGGCACACTTGTGCGCGAATGCATCCGACTGAAAACATGAGTCCCCGTGCGATATTGACAAAGTCAGCACCCATGGAAAGGGCAATCGCAATTTTATCAGGTGAGAGAAGTTTGCCAGAAGCAAAGAGTTTTACCTGATCTCTGACACCGTATTCTTTCAATATTTGATGAACCATAGGGAGTGCCGTGAAAATCGGCAGCCCTGCGGCATCTGCCAATTCATGAAAGGATGCACCAGTGCCGCCTTCTCCGCCATCCACTGTAATGAAATCAGGATGCTTTCCGCTTTTTTTCATGTACGCTGCAAGTTCCTCAATGTTTTCTTTATGTCCGACCACAAGCTTGATGCCGACAGGCTTTCCGCCTATACTTCGCAACTGTTCAATGAAATCAAACATATCAGGAATGGAGTGGAACATCTCAAATCGATTTGGACTGTCAATGGATTGGTGGGGCGGCAATTTACGGATGCTTGCAATTTCTTCGGTGACCTTTTCACCGTCAATATGTCCGCCGCGTGTTTTAGCTCCTTGAGCCAGCTTCAGCTCAAAGGCTTTGACTTCCTCGTGCTCACTTTTTTTCTTAAACTCTTCAAATGAAAATGCGCCATCCTCTGTTCGAACCCCAAATAAACCAGGCCCAATCTGGCAAATGATATCGGCGCCCCCTTTGAGATGGTAAGGCGAAAGCCCGCCTTCACCTGTGTTCATCCATGTGCCGCCAGCCATTTTTAACCCGGAGGATAGAGCCGTAATCGCCCGGTCGCCTAATGAGCCGTAGCTCATGGCTGATTGACCGATCAGGCCTTTTACGCGGAAAGGCTTTTGACATGTGTGCTCGCCTATCACTTGTACATCGTCTTGATGGAGATAGTAAGGTTTTGCTTCGACCTCTTTGGTATGTTCACTTCTTCTCAGTAAATTGTCTTGATCGATCTGATACACTTTTGTTTGGATTTTTTCAGATTGATCGATGCGTAACTCATCTCGCTGCTTTGGAAATAGGACGTTGCGAATATAGTAACCAGGCTTGTCAAAATCACGTTTTGATCCAAAGCCCATTGTCCGGCTTTTGTACTTCCCAGAAATGACAGCTTGCTCGTATTCTCTTCTTGAGAAAGGAAGCTCCTCTCGATCATTTAGAAACAGATATTGACGAAGCTCAGGTCCTATTTTTTCAAAAATAAACCGTAGCTTTCCAATGACCGGATAATTTCGTAGGACAGAATGCTCTTCCTGTTTTTCATCTCGCATCCAAATCCAGATGAATAAAATGATTGGTATGATGAAAAAAATCACTAATAATGCGCCAATGACAATGAAAGTTGTTGTCACGAAAATCCCCTCTTTTCTCTATCATTACTGTTGTTATTCCACTTTTCATTGAAAGAGAAACCACTTCAACAGATTGTGACGTTTAGAAATGAAAAGGCGGGGTAACTTACAAATAAGATCATAAGGGGAGGGAACATACATGAATAAGCGTCCGAATGCGTATGTACTTGCAGGATTAGGGGTTGGTGGTGCAGTGTTATTAGCAGTGAAAAATAAACAGCATCTCAAAAAATGGGCAAGCATGTTCCGCTCAGATGAAAAGGTTCCTGAAAAAGCTGGTCACCCTGATCCGTTAGATATTCAAGACAATAAGATGGTCGATGAAGGGGCCATGACATCTGTTCATTATTTTAATGAAGTGAGACAATAGTTTAGAAAAACCGTTTTGACCATTCAAAACGGTTTTTTCTTGTCTTTTTTTTGATGTGATATCGAAGAGGATCGACAATCGTAAAACCGATCAACCCTCCGTGATCAGGCGTCGAGAAAAGAAATTCAATGCCCGATAAATGATAGGTTGAGAGAACTTCCTGATCCGTAAAACGTAACGAAAGCTCGTCCTCATAAACGGGTGTGTGCTTCAACACCTTGGCTTCTTCTGCAAATAACTCCAGCCCAGCCACTCGGCCCTCTTTGTCGATGTCTACGTTCACACATTTATTCACGTCTAATTCAATGGTTTCTTTGATTGTCCCGATTCGAGGCGGGATGAGATAGATGTATCCGATATCGATCGTTTGGTCATATGTGATGGTTCTTTTCAAATCATTCACCTGCTTGGTCGATAGTAAAATGTTCCTTTCATGTATAATATCATGTGATGAGATGAAGTAGCTCTCATTTCAGTTCAGTATCCATCTATTGATCTCCCTCAGCTCCTCTTGAAGTGGAGCTTTTCATATAGTCTCCATTCACCTCGCCTAAAGTGAAAATCGACTATTTTCAAAAGAATGAAACTTTTAGCTGAAGGAGGTTACCCATTTTTTGCGGTGTCTGATTTTGTTATAATATTTAAATGGAATGAAACGAATGGAGGAACGTTTTTCATGTATGATGTTACCGAGTGGAAGCATGTCTTTAAACTCGATCCAAATAAAGAGATTTCCGATGAACAACTTGAAGCGATTTGTGAATCCGGTACGGATGCCATTTTAATTGGGGGCAGTGACAACGTGACAGAAGACAACGTGCTGCAACTGATGTCAAAGGTGCGCCGCTTTCTTGTGCCATGTGTCCTTGAAATCTCGACACAAGAGATGATTGTGCCTGGCTTTGACCTGTATTTTATCCCCACTGTGTTAAACAGCACTCATCCTGATTGGATTGTTGGTCTGCATAAGGATGCGATGAAGGAATACGGTGATTTGATGTCAATGGAAGAGATTGTGCCGGAAGGATATGTCATCTTAAACGAAGAGTGTAAAGCGGCTAAGCTGACAGAGGCAAATACGGCACTGGATATAGATGACGTAAGGGCATATGCGAGAGTGGCAGAGCACTTGATGAAACTGCCCATCTTTTACTTAGAATACAGCGGGACGCTTGGAGACATAGAGCTTGTGAAAGAAACCAAAGCAGTGCTACATGAAACGGTTCTATTTTATGGCGGCGGTATTGAAAGCGAAGAGCAGGCGAAAGACTTTGCACAGCACGCAGACGTTGTCGTAGTGGGAAACGTCATTTATGACAATTTTAAAGAAGCGTTAAAGACAGTCGACGCAGTGAAAAAGTCATCATAGTCAAACAAGACGAAACGGGTTAAAATAGAACATAAGTTCGAATTGGCGGTGAATGAAATGAATGAAATATCGAATCATCTATTAGAAGGGCTGAATGACGCGCAGAAAGAAGCGGTCAAAGCAACAGACGGGCCGCTGCTACTGATGGCAGGAGCAGGTAGTGGAAAAACACGAGTGCTCACGCATCGAATTGCGTATTTAATGGCAGAAAAGCATGTGGCACCGTGGAATATTTTAGCGATTACCTTTACAAATAAAGCAGCAAGAGAAATGCGTGAGCGTGTACAAGCCATTTTAGGGCCTGGTGCGGATGACATTTGGATCTCTACGTTCCACAGCATGTGTGTGCGCATTTTACGACGCGATATTGACCGTATTGGTGTGAATCGCAACTTTTCTATATTAGACACATCTGATCAGCTTTCAGTCATTAAAAACATTTTAAAAGAACGAAATATCGATCCTAAAAAGTTTGATCCACGTAGCATTTTAGGTTCAATCAGTAGTGCAAAAAACGAACTCATTGACGCAGAGGAATACGCTAAAACTGCTGGTGATTTCTATGATCAAGTGGTCAGCGATGTCTACACAGATTATCAAAAACGATTACTCAAAAACCAATCACTCGATTTTGATGATCTTATTATGATGACGATTCGTCTGTTTGAGCGGATCCCTGAAGTATTAGAACACTATCAGCGAAAATTCCAATACATTCATGTCGATGAGTATCAGGATACAAACAGAGCGCAGTACATGCTTGTGAAATTGCTCGCTCAGCGTTTTCAAAATATATGTGTGGTCGGTGACTCGGATCAGTC
Source organism: Bacillus sp. FSL W8-0183 (assembly GCF_038006825.1). NCBI lineage: Bacteria > Bacillati > Bacillota > Bacilli > Caryophanales > Bacillaceae > Bacillus > Bacillus sp. FSL W8-0183. Next base: position 768,752 of record NZ_JBBOVY010000001.1, read on the forward strand.
TATCTATCGCTGGCGTGGAGCGGATATTACAAACATTCTTTCCTTTGAAAAAGATTATCCGTCCAGTGAAGTGATTTTGCTTGAGCAAAATTACAGATCGACTAAACGTATTCTGAATGCCGCAAACACGGTCATTCAAAACAATTCAAACCGTAAGCCAAAAAACCTTTGGACAGAAAATGACGAAGGAGCGAAGATTGCCTATTACCGCGCAGATAATGAATTCGGTGAAGGTCAATTTGTCGCTGGAAAGATTCGTCAGCTCCATCAGAGCGGCAAACGTAAGTTATCTGATTTTGCGATCCTCTATCGAACGAACGCTCAGTCACGTGTCATAGAGGAAACGTTAATGAAGGCGAACATTCAATACAACATCGTCGGCGGTACGAAGTTCTATGACAGAAAAGAGATCAAGGACATTTTGGCTTACTTACGCCTTGTGTCAAATCCAGATGACGACATTAGTTTTGCGCGCATTGTCAACGTACCAAAGCGTGGAATTGGGGCGACTTCTGTTGATAAAATTGCCGCATACGCAGAAATGAATGATCTCTCTATGTTTGAAGCACTTGGTCAGGTGGATTTCATTGGACTCAGTGCAAGAGCAGCCAATGCACTTGATGAGTTCAAACAGCTCATTGATCAAATGACAAATATGCAGGATTATTTATCTGTCACAGAATTAACGGAAGAGATCCTAGAGAAAACAGGCTATCGTGAAGCACTGAAGGTAGAAAAAACAATTGAAGCACAAAGCCGTTTAGAAAATATTGACGAGTTTCTATCGGTCACTAAAAACTTTGAAGAACAAAATGAAGATAAATCACTTGTCACCTTCCTGACAGACCTCGCCCTCGTCGCAGACATTGATAAGCTGGATGAGGCTGAGGAAGAAGATCAGGATGCGGTCATTTTAATGACCCTCCACGCAGCAAAAGGACTTGAATTCCCTGTTGTGTTCTTAATGGGAATGGAAGAAGGCGTCTTCCCGCACAGCCGTTCACTAATGGAAGATGCCGAGATGGAAGAAGAGCGCCGTCTTGCTTATGTAGGGATCACACGGGCCGAAGAAGAGCTTTATTTATCAAGTGCGAAGATGAGAACGTTATTCGGCCGGACGAACATGAATATGGAATCACGATTTATCAGAGAAATACCAGCTGATTTATTGGACAACCTAAATGAGAAAAAAGAAACGAAAACACCGTTTGGCCAAACGAGAGAAAGACCGCAAAGACGAGGGCCTGTCTCACGTCCCCAAACGCAAACCATTCAAAACACAGGCGGCGGCAGCATTGGCTGGGCTGTCGGTGATAAAGCCGCTCATAAAAAATGGGGCGTTGGCACGGTTGTGAGTGTAAAAGGTAGTGGAGATAGTACAGAGCTTGATATTGCCTTCCCAAGCCCTACAGGCATTAAGCGTCTCCTTGCCGCATTTGCGCCAATCGAAAAGCAATAAACTGATAGGACTGACAAAACGGATGAAGTGAAAGGAAGAAGCAGATGGATAAAGAAGCAGCGAAACGCCGGATCGAGGAACTACACCAGATTTTGAATCAATACAACTACGAATATCACACACTGGATCGTCCAAGTGTTCCTGACGCTGAATATGATGCGCGGATGCGTGAGCTGATCTCTCTGGAGGAAGAATACCCTGATTTAAAAGCAGCGGATTCACCCTCACAAAGAGTAGGAGGTGCTGTTTTAGACGCCTTCCAAAAAGTACGTCACGGCACACCGATGCTCAGTCTCGGCAATGCGTTTCATGAACAGGACCTTCTTGATTTTGACCGCCGGGTTCGTCAAGCAGTCGGTGACGACGTCGCTTACAATGTCGAGCTGAAAATTGACGGACTCGCTGTTTCTCTCCGTTATGAAAATGGCGTGTTTGTCCGGGGTGCCACGCGGGGTGATGGGACAACAGGTGAGGATATTACCGAGAACCTCAAAACCATTCGTTCCATCCCGCTCAAAATCAATCGGCCCCTGTCGATTGAAGTGAGAGGCGAGGCATTTATGCCAAAACCTTCTTTTGAAGCCCTTAACGAAAAAAGATTACAAAACGAAGAAGAGCCGTTTGCGAACCCGCGTAATGCGGCTGCTGGCTCACTTCGTCAGCTTGATACGAAAATTGCAGCGAAACGAAACCTTGATATCTTCGTCTACAGTATAGCGGAGCTTGATGAAATTGGTGTTGAAACGCAAAGCGCAGGACTTGATCTTCTCGATGAGCTTGGCTTTAAAACGAACAAAGAAAGACGGCTGTGCCAAACCATTGAAGAAGTGATCGACCTCATTGAAACACTGAAAACAAAGCGTGCTGATTTCTCATACGAAATCGATGGCATTGTTATTAAAGTCAATTCATTGGCTCAGCAAGAAGAACTAGGCTTCACAGCAAAAAGTCCACGCTGGGCTGTTGCGTACAAATTTCCGGCTGAAGAAGTCGTGACGAAGCTGATTGATATTGAACTAAGTGTGGGGCGTACTGGCGTCATCACCCCAACAGCGATTCTTGAGCCTGTAAAAGTGGCAGGAACGACAGTGCAGCGTGCTTCTCTTCATAATGAAGATTTGATCAAAGAGAAGGATATCCGCCTTTTTGATCAAGTGATTGTCAAAAAAGCGGGCGATATTATCCCAGAGGTTGCAGGGGTCCTTGTTGATCAGCGAACAGGAGAAGAAAAGCCGTTTCACATGCCGACTGAATGTCCAGAGTGTCATAGTGAGCTGGTCAGAATTGAAGGAGAAGTGGCGCTGCGGTGCATCAATCCACAATGCCCCGCTCAAATACGTGAAGGACTCATTCACTTTGTGTCTCGTAATGCGATGAATATTGATGGGCTAGGCGAGCGAGTCATTACACAACTTTTCAAAGAACAACTTGTCTCTCGTGTATCAGACCTTTACCGTTTAACAAAAGAAGAGTTGATTCAGCTAGAACGAATGGGCGAAAAATCAGTCGATAACTTACTGCGTTCGATCGAGCAATCGAAAGAAAACTCTCTTGAACGTTTATTATTTGGACTCGGTATTCGGTTTATTGGTTCTAAAGCAGCGAAGACGTTGGCCATGCACTTTGAGGATATCGATCAGTTAAAACAAGCAACGAAAGAACAATTACTTGAAGTAGATGAAATTGGTGAAAAAATGGCCGATGCAGTTGTCACGTACTTTGAGAAAGAAGAAATACTAGATCTGCTAAATGAACTAAAAGAACTTGGGGTCAATATGACCTACACAGGGCCAAAACCGGTGAAAGTAGAAGAAAGTGATTCCTACTTTGCAGGAAAAACGATTGTGCTGACGGGGAAATTAGAAGAAATGTCTCGTAATGATGCAAAGGCAGCGATCGAAGCATTAGGCGGCAAGTTAGCAGGTAGCGTAAGTAAAAAAACAGACTTAGTCATTGCCGGCGAAGCAGCTGGAAGTAAGCTGACAAAGGCAGAAGAACTCAATATTGAAATTTGGGACGAAGCCAAAATGCTCGAGGAGCTAAAGAAATAAGAGGAGTGTTTTCTATTGAAAAAGTTGCTATTGCTGCTGACAATGCTCACACTGGTATTGTCAGCGTGTGCACCTTTTGGGGGAAAGGATGAGGAAGAGGTCACACAAAAAACGGATGAAACGAAAGAAACAGCGATCATCCCAATGTACAACATCTCTGATTCCTATTACAAAATGGTGCTGCCGTTTAAACAAGGAGCGGCAAGAGGACTAACAGCAGAGCGTCTCAATACACGCTTAGACATTGATGAATTTGAAACAGGGCTCATGCGCCTGGCAACAGAATCATTCAATACAAACGACTATTTGTTCCAAGAAGGACAGCATTTAGATGAAGATACTGTTCTCAGCTGGCTTGCCCGCAAAAAAACAGGCAGTGATCTGAAAAAAGCTGAAAAAGAAGACAAAGACTTTAAGAACTTAGGCTTAAACCCTGCTCTTCCAAACTCAGGTTCAACAAAGTCAAAAAATGAAAATAGTCCAATCTACTTAGCTTCCATGCTAGAACATAATTACTTAATCAGAAAAGATAAAAATAGCTTACAGCTTGGCGGGGTTGTCATCGGTCTTGCGCTTAACTCTGTCTATTATTATCGCGAAAATATCGGGGATCCTCAGCAAGAGGTGACCATCGATTCATCGAAAAATTCAAAGAAACTTTTAGCAGAGGGCGAAAAAATTGCGGAACAAGTCATTAAACGCCTTCGTCAAATGGACGGACTGCAAAAAGTCCCAGTCATGATTGCTCTTTATAAACAAGCACCAAAATCATCTATTGTTCCAGGAAACTTCATCGCTAAAACCGATGTAAAAGCAGGATCAGCTGATATTGGCAGTTGGGATACGATTAAAGAAGAGAATGTCTTCTTCCCTTCAGATAATGCCAAGAGCAGCTACAAAGATGATTCAGAGCGATTTGACCGCTTCAAGACAAAGGTAGAAGACTACTTCCCGAATTACACAGGTGTGGTAGGCAAAGGTTTCTATAAAAACGGGAACTTGCAAAAAATGAAAGTAGAAATTCCAATGCAATTCTACGGAAAAACAGAAGTCGTGGCATTCACGCAATACTTAACAGGTGAAGTCATGGATTACTATAAGAGCACCAATATAGAAATCAACATCACCTCTTCTGATCAGCAAGAAGCCCTCATCACAAAAAATGCTGAAGACAAAGAACCAACGGTCCATATATATGACTAAATAAAAACCGCCTTTTGGCGGTTTTTAGCGTGTAGACAAACCCTCGCATTCTTTGTCAGTCCTGCGTGCTGGTGCTCACGAATGTGAAATTCGCTCCGCGCCAGTACTCGTCCTTCCTAGACTTCAAAGGTTTTCTATCACGCTGAAAAGAAGACAAAGGGCTAAAATCAAGTTCAATTTCGCCCTTTGTCAACCATCTGAAAACCGCCTTTTGGCGGTTTTTTATTTCTAATTAGAGGAATTTTTCAACTTTTGTCAAAGTATGTGAAGAAACCAAAAGGAAAGGCAGGTATGTTGATGCTCGTATAAATGCTGATTACCGTCATGTATAAGTAAAAAGACGATAAAAGGAGAATCAGCATGCATAAAGAAGTAAAAGCACGATACGATGAACAAATGGTCTTAAAGAAAGCGGCTCTACTCTATCATTTTCAGCCAGAACAGGTCACATTTCTAGCCGATGCAGAAAATTATGTGTATGAATATACGGATGAAAAAGGGTCAAGTTATATATTGAAAATTACCCATACCATTCGCCGCTCAAGCACATATATTCTAGGAGAAATGGACTGGATTCGGTATTTATCTCAACATGGAATCTCAGTAGCTAAACCGGTTTTATCCGCAAGAGGAAAAGATGTTGAAGCGATTCCCGATCAAGCAGGAGGCGCTTTTTTGCTGAGAGTGTACGAAAAGGCGCCTGGCAGAAAAGTGACCGAAGCAGATTGGAATGGACAGTTGTTTCAAGCGTTAGGAGCCTATACTGGGCGTATGCATCAAACGACTAAACAATATCAAGTGAAAGATCCTCGCTATAAGCGTCAAGAGTGGTATGAGGAGGAGCAATTAAAGCTTGAAACGTATATTCCTTCTGATCAAACGGTTGTGTTGCAGAGAAAAGATGAACTGATGCAAAAGCTTCACCAGCTCCGAATATCCAAGGATGTCTATGGACTGGTGCATGCGGATTTACATCACGGGAACTTCCATTATCATCAGGGAGAAATCATTGCATTTGATTTTGATGATTGTGGGTATCACTGGTTTATCAATGATATAAGCATTTTGCTATACAACGTTCTTTGGTATCCGGTGATTCCGTATGAGGATAAAGCTGAATTTACGGGTGAATTTATGAGCCATTTTCTCAAAGGCTATCGACAGGAGAATGAGCTTGATGACGCATGGCTGGCGACAATACCAGATTTCCTTATGCTGCGTCATATGCTTATTTATGGGCTTTTACATCAAGCATTTGATCTCCGAACACTAAGCGCTGACGAAAGTGCCATGCTGGCGCGTTTTCGAAAGGAGATTGAGGACAAAACCCCAATTACGCCTTTTGACTTTCATCAGCTAACAACATAAATAGAAAGCCCCTTGCTATTTCACATAGCAAGGGGCTTTTTATCCTAAACCGTATCACACTTCACACCAACAACGCCTTCTAAATCTTTAATATCAAAGTACACATCGGTTGTATAGCGGTCTTTATGTACGCGAACACGTACTTCCATGATCGGATAGTCTTTTTCCTTTAAATCATCAATACGTACAGAATGAATACGAATATTGAGTGCTTTCATTTCTTTTAAAATCTCTGTCATGCGGTTTCGATCAGAAAGTGACATTCTGATGCGGATTTCTTTTTCCTGTAAGCGAATGGGTCCAATCCGCTGGAAGAGCCAAGGTAAAAATTCCACACTGACAAGAATAAAGAAAAGACTGAGGAAGGCTTCTTTATAAAAACCTGCACCTGTTGCAACCCCAAGTCCTGCTGCTCCCCAAATCATCGCAGATGTCGTAAGTCCTGAGATGACGTCATTGCTTTTGCGAAGAATCACACCTGCTCCAATAAAACCAACACCAGATATAATTTGCGCCGGTAACCTGAGTGGGTCCATTTGAAGCTTAGAGACTCGAGGGAAATTGTAGGCTGCATCAATGCTGATGATGGTTAATACGCAGGAGCTGACAGCAATGACAATACACGTTTTCAGCCCAAGCGGCTTTTTCTTAAGTTCGCGTTCAAGACCGATGATCAAACCGATTAAGGTGGCAACGGCTAATTTTAAGACCGTATCCCATTCAATTGTCCAAAACATGCGTATCGCTCCTTTCACTTCATGTACGTTTCACATCATGTATATGATCTTCTCACAGTCCATATGGCTGCACAACTTCTATTTTATTCAGAAACGGGAGAAAGAAAAGCATTTTATTTAAAAATAAAGAGAGTCATCCGCATAATGCAGATGACTCCTCATGTCTAGTTATTTTGTTTCTTCTTCGAGATGGTCTTCCATTTTGCTAAATAGCTTTTTAGAAGCTTTAGACGGTTTATTTGTTAAGAGGCTGACAATAATAGCAGTCAAACCACTTAAAATAAATCCAGGAACCATTTCGTACAATCCAGTCGTGTTGTTTAAGCCTGTTGAAATCCAAACGAGAACGACAACAGCCCCAACAATCATTCCGGCTAAAGCGCCATGATGATTCATTCGTTTCCAGTATAGACATAACAAGATGACTGGACCGAATGAAGATCCAAACCCAGCCCAAGCATAACCGACAAGGTCAAGAATGGTATCACTTGGGTTTAGAGAGAGACAAATGGCAACAATCGCTACGACTAGTACAGAGATACGTCCAATCATCACAAGTTCTTTGTCAGAGGCTTTTCTTCTAAAGAATGTACGGTATAAATCCTCTGTCATCGCACTTGCAGTGACAAGCAGCTGAGAAGAAATTGAACTCATAATTGCAGCTAAAATGGCAGAAAGTAAAAATCCAGTAATATATGGATGGAATAACACTTTAGAAAACACAATAAAGATGGTTTCTGGGTCTGCCAAAGTGGTGCTTGTTTCATGAACATAAGCGACACCGACTAAACCGACAGATAGTGAACCAATGACAGACACAATCATCCAGCTCATACCGATACGACGTGCTGGCTTTAAATCTTTTACAGTCGTAATCGCCATAAAGCGAACAATAATGTGCGGCTGTCCAAAGTAACCGAGTCCCCAAGCGAGGAAGGAAATAATGCCAATGACGCTCGTTCCTCTAAAAATATCAAGCAATTTAGGGTCAATCTGTTGAATATCATTGAATGTGGCAACAGGTCCACCTAATTGAGTAAAGGCAACGATCGGCACGAGCACTAATGCTAAAAACATAATAGCTCCTTGAACAAAATCAGTTAAACTAACTGCCAAAAAGCCGCCGAATAGTGTGTACAAAATCACGATACTAGAAGTTAAGATTAAACCAAACATATAATGAGCACCAAACGCTGATTCAAATAAGCGTCCGCCTGATACCATACCTGATGAGGTGTAAAGCGTAAAGAAAATCATAATGATGACAGCTGAGACAGCTTTCAATAAAGTAGATGAGTCTTTAAATCGTTTGTCAAAAAAGTCTGGAATGGTAATCGCATCATCAGCAACTTCTGTATACGATCTCAATCGTGGCGCTAGGAATAGATAGTTTAAGTAAGCCCCACTAATTAAACCAACAGCAAGCCATCCAGATGAAAGACCGGTTGTATACATAGCGCCTGGAAGCCCCATCAGCATCCACCCACTCATATCAGCTGCACCAGCAGATAGAGCCGTTACATAAGGACCTAACCCGCGTCCGCCTAACATATAATCATTCAAGTCATTTGTTTTTCTGAATGCATACCAGCCAATAGCAAGCATTCCAATAAAATAAATAGATAGAGAAATTACAATCTCAATACTCATGTTTCCATATCACCTTTTTCGTATTAATTTGACATCACCTCAATCAAAATATACAAAGAACAGCCTATTGAACTGTCTGCTCACTGCTATGGTTACTTAACCTATCAGAGTATTCCCAAGTGATCAACCTTCTTAAACATCCTCATCAGACAAAAAAATACGTCTATGCGTGATAAGCGTCTATATGTAAGCGCTTACTCAATTAAAAAAAGAAAAAATTTTCTGAAAAATAAAAAGTCACCTTGATGAATATTTTAGACAATGGCTGCACCACAATGACATATTAGTGGACAAAGCCTTTCTGGGCGACCTCGTAAAGTTGCTTTAGAACAGTAAAATTTGATATGATAAAGTGTATATGACTTATGATCATGACCACGAACACGTATCATTTTTGGAGGTGAACCTGCATGTCAAGAATTTCAATAGAAGAAGTAAAGCATGTTGCGCATTTGGCACGGCTTGCGATTACAGAAGAAGAAGCTGAGATGTTTACAGAACAGCTTGATAGCATCATTTCATTTGCAGAGCAGTTAAACGAGGTAGATACGGAAAACGTTGAACCAACAACACACGTATTAAAAATGAAAAACGTCATGAGAGAAGATGTTCCGAATAAAGGTCTTTCCATTGAGGCAGTCATCAAAAACGCGCCTGATCATAAAGACGGCTATATTCGTGTGCCATCAATTTTGGACTAAAGGAGGCCTGAGGCATGTCACTGTTTGACCACAAAATTTCTGAATTAAAAGAGCTTTTACATAAAAAGGAACTGTCTGTTTCTGATTTAGTGGACGAGTCTTATAAACGAATCCATGAAGTAGACGGGAAAGTACAAGCATTCCTAGCGCTGGACGAAGAGAAAGCACGTGCGTACGCAAAAGAATTGGACGAGGCCGTTGGTGAAAAGGACGAGCTTGGTCTATTGTTCGGTATGCCGATCGGTGTCAAAGATAACATCGTGACGAAAGATTTACGTACAACGGCATCAAGTAAAATCTTGCAAAACTTCGATCCTATTTACGATGCAACTGTTGTGAACCGCTTAAGAGAAGCGGAAGCTGTCACAATCGGTAAATTAAACATGGACGAATTTGCGATGGGATCTTCTACGGAGAACTCAGGCTTCAAAGCAACGAAAAACCCGTGGAATTTAAACACAGTTCCAGGTGGGTCAAGTGGTGGCTCAGCAGCATCTGTTGCAGCTGGAGAAGTACCATTCTCTCTTGGATCAGATACAGGCGGCTCCATTCGCCAGCCGGCATCATTCTGTGGTGTTGTGGGTCTTAAACCAACGTATGGCCGTGTATCTAGATACGGTTTAATCGCATTTGCTTCATCATTAGATCAAATTGGGCCGATTACGCGTAATGTTGAGGACAACGCATATGTTCTTCAAGCGATTTCTGGTGTTGATCAAATGGACGCAACGAGTGCAAATGTCGATGTCCCAGATTTTCTTTCTTCATTAACTGGCGACATCAAAGGCTTGAAAATCGCTGTGCCAAAAGAATATCTTGGTGAAGGTGTTGGCGAAGAAGCAAAAGAGTCTGTTCTTCAAGCGTTGAAAGTATTAGAAGGACTTGGTGCGACATGGGAAGAAGTGTCTCTTCCGCATTCTAAATATGCGCTTGCGACTTACTACTTGCTTTCATCTTCAGAAGCATCTGCAAACCTTGCGCGTTTTGACGGTATTCGCTATGGCTACCGTACAGACAATGCAGACAACCTGATTGATTTATATAAAAATACCCGTTCTGAAGGCTTTGGAGACGAAGTAAAACGCCGCATCATGCTTGGCACATTCGCTCTAAGCTCAGGATATTACGATGCATACTATAAAAAGGCGCAAAAAGTCCGTACGCTGATCAAAAAAGACTTTGAAGATGTTTTCGAAAAGTATGATGTCATTGTAGGACCAACAACACCAACTCCGGCATTTAACATTGGTGAAAAGACAAGCGATCCACTCACAATGTATGCAAACGATATTTTAACGATCCCTGTTAACCTTGCAGGCGTTCCAGGAATCAGTGTGCCTTGTGGATTTGCAAATGGTCTTCCATTAGGACTACAAATCATTGGTAAACACTTTGATGAAGGAACCGTTTACCGCGTGGCTCACGCTTTCGAACAAGCAACAGATCATCATAAAGCAAAACCTGAACTGTAAGGGGTGAATCAGAATGAACTTTGAAACGGTAATTGGACTTGAAGTCCACGTAGAGCTCAAAACACAATCAAAAATTTTCTCAAGCTCACCGACGCCTTTTGGTGCGGCTGCCAATACGCAAACAAGTGTCATCGATCTTGGTTATCCTGGCGTACTGCCTGTTCTGAACAAAGAAGCGGTGAACTTTGCGATGAAAGCAGCAATGGCACTGAACTGTGAGATTGCAACTGATACAAAATTTGACCGTAAAAACTATTTCTATCCTGATAACCCAAAGGCGTATCAAATTTCTCAATTTGATAAACCGATCGGTGAAAACGGCTGGATTGAAATTGAAGTAGACGGCAAAACAAAACGAATTGGTATTACACGTCTTCATTTGGAAGAGGATGCAGGAAAACTGACGCACACAGGCGACGGTTATTCACTCGTCGATTTCAACCGTCAAGGCACACCACTTGTTGAAATCGTATCTGAGCCAGACATTCGTACGCCAGAAGAAGCGTATGCTTACTTAGAAAAATTAAAATCCATTATTCAATATACAGGCGTCTCTGACTGTAAGATGGAAGAAGGCTCACTTCGTTGTGATGCCAACATTTCTCTTCGTCCGATCGGCCGTGAAGAGTTTGGAACGAAAACAGAGCTGAAGAACTTAAACTCATTTGCTTTCGTCCAAAAAGGTCTTGAGTTCGAAGAAAAACGCCAAGAGCAAGTATTGCTTTCTGGCGGCTTGATCGAACAAGAAACTCGCCGCTATGACGAAGCGTCTAAAAAGACGATCCTCATGCGTGTCAAAGAAGGCTCTGATGATTACCGCTACTTCCCAGAACCAGATTTGGTGGAGCTGTATATTGATGATGAGTGGAAAGAACGCGTAAGAGCATCCATTCCAGAGCTTCCAGACGAGCGCCGCAAACGCTACATTGATGAACTTGGACTTCCTGCATATGACGCAATGGTACTGACGCTGACAAAAGAGATGTCTGATTTCTTTGAAGCGACCATTTCAGAAGGTGCTGAAGCGAAGCAAGCATCAAACTGGCTCATGGGTGAAGTATCTGCCTACTTGAACTCGGCTCAAAAAGAGCTGGAAGATACGATGCTAACGCCGCAAGGACTGGCTGGTATGATCAAGCTTATCGAAAAAGGAACGATTTCTTCTAAAATTGCCAAAAAGGTATTCAAAGAACTTATCGAAAATGGGGGCGACGCAGAAACAATCGTCAAAGAAAAAGGACTTGTCCAAATTTCTGACGAAGGTGCACTGCTCAAACTTGTCACAGAAGCACTTGATAACAACCCGCAATCCATTGAAGACTTCAAAAATGGAAAAGACCGCGCGATTGGTTTCTTAGTCGGACAAATCATGAAAGCATCGAAGGGACAAGCAAACCCACCGATGGTCAACAAGATTCTTCTCGAAGAAATCAAAAAACGCTAAATCGCAAAAACCGCCTCATGGAAGAGGCGGTTTTTTTGTTGATGGATATGACAGGGTCTTATCACAGATTCAGACCACCGCCGTATATCAATTCATTGGTTCTTTTTTTATAATGAAGCATAAGCTTTAGCACATATTCGAAGGGGATAAAGGTGAACTAAAGTGAACATCGCCACGTATTGTCATTGGAGGAATAGCTTTAATTGTTCCACAGCTCTTTGGACAGCGGAGTCCTCACACGTTTCTAAATTTGTCAGCATCCCTTGAATGACCGGCTTGCGAGGCTCATCTTTGGCCAATTCTTCTTCAATAACTTCAATGGATACAAGGGTATCATCCGAAAGCAGATGCTCAGATTTTAACAATCGAAGCTCTTCTTGAAGAGTAGCGGCATTTGGCGCTTCATCATCCCAAATGTTTTGCTTCAGAATCGGCTTCGCATGAGAACGGAGAAGCCCATGCACCAAATCATCAAATCGGTCGAGAATAAAGGATGAGAGCTCATCACATGATAATTGCATCTGATCTTGCAAAAGCAGTACTTGCACATAAGATTGGATGATTCCTTGAATCATGACTGACAGGTCAGTTATATATGGTTCGATCTCCTGTCCATACGTGGTCAAAATAGAAATTTGGATTTCATCATTCATCTGTTTTTTAACCGTTTTGGAATAGTTTTTAATTTGCTGGTTTTCCGGAATAATGTTCTCGCTGAGGATCAAAATGATAAAATCCTTGTTCTCAGCAAAGTGCTGGAACTGTTCAGCGATTTGTTTCTGAAAGATATCTCTAGGCGCAAGATGTTGATTTTCTTTTCGAATCTTTTCAATACTTTGCATAGACGTGTCGATATAATATTCAAACGCTCTGTTGAAAAGCTGTTCTTTTGATTTGAAATGCAAATAAAATGCACCTTTAGAAATTCCGCATTCATCTGCAATTTCCTGAATGGTCGTAGAAGAAAAACCTTTTTTCGCAAACAACTGAATGCTTGCTTTAATGATTTTTTCTTTTTTTTCGTTCATGAAATAAGGCCCCTTCAGCTTTAGAATGTTACGTCAAACGCAAGTGAAATGGTTGACGGCATTGTATATCACCGTTTATTATGATATAGAATGACCAGTCAGTCAATACATAAAGGAAAATGGAGGACATAATGAATTCGATCATCAATTTTGTATTAAAGAACAAGTTCGCTGTATGGCTCATGACGATTATCGTAACAGTTGCTGGTCTATATGCCGGATTGAATATGAAACAAGAATCAATCCCGAATATCAACACTCCAGTCATTACGGTTTCTACAACGTATCCTGGCGCAACGCCGGACGAAGTATCAGATAAGGTGACAGATCCAATTGAGAAGTCGATACAAAATCTCAATGGGGTGAATGTGGTCACTTCTAATTCTTTTGAAAATGCCTCATCGATTCAAATCGAGTACGATTACAATAAAGATATGGATGAAGCAAAGAAGGAAATTGAAGATGCCATTAGCAATATCAATTTCCCAGAAAATGCAGAAAAACCAAAAATCGCACGTTTTAGCATCAATGCGATTCCAATCTTAGCTCTTAGTGTCTCCGGTGATAAAGAATCATTACAAGACCTGACACAAAAAGTGGAAAATGACCTTATTCCTTCTCTTCAAGGTTTAGATGGTGTCTCTTCTGTCGAAGCTTCTGGACAACAAATCAAAGAAGTAGAATTTTCTTTTAAACAAAAGAAATTAAAGGAATATGGTTTAGATGAAGAAACTGTCCAAAACATGATCAAAGGCTCTGATGTCAATGTACCTTTAGGGTTATACACATTTGGCAACAAGCAAAAATCAGTCGTAGTGGATGGCAATATTTTAAGTGTTAAAGATTTGAAAAACATGCGAATTCCTGTTACACCAAGTGCAAGCGGCGGTGCGGGAAGCGCAGGAGCTGGAGCGCCTTCTAGCGGCTCAGGAAATGCAGGAGCTCAAGGTGCTGATCAACAGGCTGGAAGTGCAAGTCAGCAGCAGGCAGCAGCTCAGCAGCAAACTGGTGCAGGTGCAGCAAGCGGTCAATCGGTAGAGCTGCCGACGATCAAACTTTCTGAGATTGCAGATATTAAAGTCGTGAAAGATGCAGAATCGATTTCTAGAACGAACGGAAAAGACAGTATCGGTCTGCAAATTGTCAAAGGCTCTGATGCCAACACAGTGAGTGTAGCAGAAGCAGTCACAAAAGAACTTGAAACATTCAAAAAAGACAATAAAGGAATCAAAGTCAGCACGACATATGATCAAGCAGAGCCGATTAAAGAATCTGTCAGCACAATGCTGAACAAGGCGATCATCGGAGCAATCTTTGCGATCATTATCATCATGTTGTTCCTTCGAGATATCAAATCAACATTAATTTCGGTCATCTCTATTCCGTTATCCCTGTTGATTGCTGTTTTATTATTAAATCAGCTAGATATCACATTAAATATCATGACACTTGGTGCCATGACAGTCGCCATTGGACGTGTTGTCGATGACTCGATTGTCGTCATAGAAAACATCTATCGACGAATGGCGTTAAAAGATGAACCGTTAAAAGGCAAAGCACTCGTTAGAGAAGCAACAAAAGAAATGTTTATTCCGATTATGTCTTCGACGATTGTCACAATTGCGGTATTCTTGCCATTAGCGCTAGTGGGTGGAATGATTGGTGAACTATTCATCCCATTTGCATTAACCATTGTGTTTGCTCTAATGGCTTCACTACTTGTCGCCATTACAATCGTTCCAATGATGGCTCATAGCCTATTTAAAAAGAACTTGTACGGCAAAGCGAAAAGGGTAAAAGAACACAAACCAAGCAAACTTGCTAGTGGTTATAGACGTGTACTCAATTGGACATTGAACCATAAATGGATCACGTCAGGAATTGCGATTTTGATGCTGGTCGGAAGCTTATTCCTCGCACCACTTGTCGGTGTCAGCTTCTTACCACAGGAAGCAGAAAAAACGGCAATGGTGACATACACACCAGAGCCTGGACAAACGAGAGAACAAGCCATTGCTGAAACGAAAAAGGCAGAAGATTACTTAATGAAACGGGATCATGTCAATACGGTTCAATATTCATTAGGCTCTTCAAATGCACTGACAGCAAGTGTTGGTGGAAACTCTAACGGTGCATTATTCTTCGTACAATACGACGATGACACACCGAACTTTGATAAAGAAAAAGATCGTGTGGTTAAAGCCCTTCAAGACAAAACGTCTAAAGGGGAATGGAAATCACAAGACTTCTCATCTGCTGGCGCAAGCAATACAGTGACGTACTATGTGTACGGTGACAAAGCAAGTGATATTGAAGGCACAGTCAAAGATGTCGAGAACATTTTAAAAGATGAGAAGAACTTGAAAAACGTCAGCACAAGTTTATCTGAGAAGTATGACGAATATACGTTTAATGCAGATCAAGAAAAACTGGCGAAACTAGGCTTGACCGCTTCACAAATCGCACAGGCGATCGCTCCTCAAAGTAATGAAACAACGTTGACGAAAGTAACAGAGGACGGCAAAGAACTAGATGTGAAGCTTCAAACGGAAAAAGATGAATACAAGAGTAAAAAAGATCTAGAGAATAAAAAGATCACAACACCAACAGGACAACAAGTCCGAATTGGCGATGTGGTGAAAGTGAAAGATGGCACAACAGCAAACACTGTGACAAAGCGTGATGGGAAGATTTACGCTGAAGTATCTGGTGACATGACAACAGACGACGTATCAAGTGTGACACAAGATGTCCAGAAGAAAGTTGACAAGCTTGATTTGAAATCTGGCGTTACGATTGATACAGGCGGTGTAAGTGCGGATATTGAGGAATCCTTTACACAGCTAGGACTCGCAATGCTTGCAGCGATTGCTATTGTATACCTCGTTCTCGTCATTACATTTGGCGGAGGTCTTGCACCATTTGCGATTCTGTTCTCACTTCCATTTACGATTATTGGTGCACTCGTTGGATTGTTTGTAGCGAAAGAAACCATCAGCTTAAATGCCATGATTGGATTGCTGATGCTGATCGGAATCGTTGTAACAAATGCCATTGTCTTGATTGACCGAGTGATTCATAAAGAAAAAGAAGGACTTTCAACAAGAGAAGCCTTACTTGAAGCAGGTACAACAAGATTACGTCCAATCTTAATGACGGCACTTGCGACAATTGGTGCATTGCTGCCACTCGCATTAGGTTTTGAAGGCGGAAGTCAGATCGTATCAAAAGGACTTGGCGTCACCGTTATTGGCGGTTTAACAAGTTCTACACTTCTCACATTGGTCATCGTGCCAATCGTGTATGAAATCTTAAGCAAGTTTAGACGTAAGAAAAAATACGCTGAAGAAGAGTAAGAGGAAGCCCCGCTCATGAGCGGGGCTTCAGCGTGTAGACAAACCCTCGCATTCTTTGTCAGTCCTGCGTGCCGGTGCTCACGAATGTCAAATTCGCTCAGCGCCGGTACTCGTCCTTCCTAGACTGCAAAGGTTTTCTATCACGCTGAAAAGAAGACACAGGGCTAAAATCAAGTTCATTTTAGCCCTGTGTCAACAATTTGAGCCCCGCTAATAAGCGGGTCTTTTTTATGATGAAATCTGACAAACCGCTTTTCTCATAAGCTCTTCAAAGGCCTCGAAAAAGGCATCCCGATCGACGTGGTCAATGACTTGAATCAATTTTCCATCTGGATGTTCTTCGGTACGTCCTTGTCTTGGCGATTCGGTATAAACAATTGCATTCATTTCTTTTGAACGGGTAAATGAGGTGGATGCAAGAGTGATCGTTGTCAGCACATCCCATAAGTAGTAAGTCGAGTTCGTTTCGTGATGAATGAGAGGCGGACAAAAGGCATAACATTGTCCAATAAAGTCAATCCCGATGTGAGAGCGAAGGGAAGCCCATCGTTGACGGACATCGAGTGTGAGCGGGACTTGATTCGTGCTTTCCAGTGCGACCATTTCAATTGGAAAACGCTCTTGAAATACGGTGCTCACAGCATAAGGGTCCCAAAAAGCATTCCATTCTGCTGTTCCATCATGCTCTGGTTCTTCGACATTGCCTTTTTCAAGGAATGTGCCGCCCATCCACACCAGTTTCTCAATTTTATTTGAGATGGAAGGATCTTCTTCTAACGCGCGTGCAAGGTCTGTAAGCGGTCCTGTAAAGAGCAGCGTAACAGGTTCGGTTGACTTTTTCACCGTTTCAATCAGGTGAAGATGTGCAGGAAGCTTAGATACTTTTGTATCAATAGCGCCTTTTTCATTTAAAATCGGCAGGGCATCTACATAAAAAGCATGCATGCGCCATTCCTTTGGAAATGGATTCACACCTCTAGAATTGGAAGCGGCTACTTCAATCTCATATGGGCTAAAACGATCAATAATTTTCTGAGAAGCGCTCAGCGCAGGCTCTAAATAACAATCAGCAGGAATCACAGACGTCCCGATCACTTTCAGGTGTTCCATTTGAAGAAGTAGAAATAAGGACACGAGATCATCAACACCGCCGTCATGATTGAAATAGACAGGCTTTTTCATGGCATACCATCCTTTTCATCGTTTTCTTTTATCTTATCAGAATGTTGATCTGCTGAGGGAAACGTACCGTGAGATTTCAAATATTAGGGGGTTGTTCTGTTGCCATTTTCAAATCTCATAGTATAATTAAAGGTTGTTAGTGGTGAAAATAGATTGCATAATGATAATAGGATGATGATGAATGAAACGTGCTCGAATTATATACAATCCGACATCTGGACGTGAACTCTTTAAGAAGAATTTACCGCAGGTTTTGCAAAAATTTGAACAGGCTGGTTATGAAACATCTTGTCATGCGACGACATGTGCAGGAGATGCAACACAAGCAGCCGAAAAAGCCGCACAGAGAGATTTTGATTTAATTGTAGCAGCTGGTGGAGACGGCACGATTAATGAAGTCGTCAATGGATTAGCACCGCTTGAAAAAAGACCAAAATTAGGAATCATTCCAGTTGGAACGACCAATGACTTCGCAAGAGCACTTGGCATTCCAAGAGAAGATATTTTAAAAGCGACAGATGCCATCATTGATGGTGTAGCAAAGCCGCTTGATATTGGTAAAGTGAATGGACAGTATTTCATTAATATTGCGGGAGGCGGCCGATTAACAGAGCTGACCTATGAAGTGCCTAGTAAGCTGAAAACCATGCTAGGACAACTTGCGTATTATTTGAAAGGCATGGAGATGCTTCCTTCCATTCGCCCGACAGAAGTCGAAATTGAATATGACGGCAAATTGTTTCATGGAGAAATCATGCTGTTTCTTGTTTCACTAACAAACTCAGTAGGCGGCTTTGAAAAGCTAGCACCAGATTCCATTCTAGATGATGGGATGTTTGACCTGATTATTTTAAAGAAAGTCAACCTAGCAGAAGCCATTCGAGTGGTCAGTCTTGCACTCAGAGGCGAGCATATTCATGATAACAATGTCATCTACGCAAAAGCGAATCGCGTGAAGGTAGATGTAAAAGATAAAATGCAATTGAATTTAGATGGTGAATACGGCGGCATGCTGCCAGGTGAATTTGAAAACCTGTATCGCCATATTGAATTTATTGTGCCAAAAGCAACAGCTGAAAAAATAGGGTGAAGACTAAACTTGGTTCCTTATGGCGACCAAGTTTTTCTTTGCAAATGAGGTGATAAAATTGGTGAAAATGAAACCGCCTGTTGAAAAGAATGAATACTACAATGTAACCTTCGAAGATTTAACGCACGAAGGTGCAGGTGTAGCGAAAATTGAGGGTTTCCCTGTGTTTGTACCGAATGCCCTTCCTGACGAACAAGGGAAAATCAAAGTCACACGTGTCAAAAAAGGATTTGCTTTTGGACGACTCATGGAGCTGACAAAGGAAAGTCAGCACAGGCAAGATGCGCCATGTCCTATCTATAAGCAGTGCGGAGGCTGTCAAATCCAGCACATGAGCTATGAAGGCCAGCTGCAATTTAAACAGAAACAAGTAAAGGACGTATTGGAGCGGATCGGCAAGCTTGATATGAGCCGTGTAAAAGTTCATCCTGTACTCGGCATGGAAGACCCTTGGAATTACAGAAACAAAGCACAAGTACCAGTTGGTGAACGAGAAGGCGGACTTGTTGCAGGATTTTATCAGCAGCGTACCCATGAAATCATTGATATAGAAAAATGTTTGATCCAGCAATCAGAAAATGACGAAGTGGTACAGGCAGTAAAAGACATCTGCAATGCGTTTGGCATCAAAGCATATAACGAAGAGCGGCATAAAGGCTGGTTGCGTCATGTCATGGTTCGCTACGGCATGGCAACAGGTGAAATGATGGTTGTGTTTGTGACTAGAACGGCTGACTTTCCGCAAAAGCAGCAGGTGATTGAGCAGATTATAGCACGCTTCCCACACGTTCGGTCAATTGTGCAAAACGTGAATTCAAAGAAGACAAATGTCATTTTCGGAGACGAAACGACTGTTTTGTGGGGAGAAGAATACATTTATGACACGATTGGCGACATCAAATTTGCTATTTCAGCCCGCTCGTTTTATCAAGTAAACCCAGCTCAAACAAAGGTGCTTTATGACAAAGCGCTTGAATATGCCGAGCTGCAAGGAGAAGAAACCGTGATCGATGCGTATTGCGGAATCGGTACAATTTCCTTATTTCTCGCACAAAAAGCAGGCAGAGTATATGGCGTGGAAATTGTGCCAGAAGCGATTGAAGATGCAAAACGCAACGCTGCCTTAAACGGAATCAACAACGTCGAATTCGCAGTCGGCGAAGCAGAAACGGTTATCCCAAACTGGTACAAAGAAGGCATTAAAGCAGATACTCTTGTCGTTGATCCACCAAGAAAAGGCTGTGATGAAGCACTGCTTGATACGATTTTAAAGATGAAACCGAACCGTGTTGTGTATGTGTCCTGTAATCCTGGGACGCTTGCTCGTGATTTGCGTATTCTTGAAGATGGTGGGTATGTGACGGAGGAAGTGCAGCCAGTGGATATGTTTCCGCATACGAGTCATGTGGAGTGCGTGGCGTCTTTATATAAATAAGGGTTTAAGAGCGTACAAGTTACGATTTATAACAAAATCAAAGAAAAAACAGCAGACCGCGGGAAGTGCAAGAAATTTTGACAGAAAACCTTGTTATTGATCGAAAAGAGATGATGCGCTGATCAAATAAGAATATTTCCTTGATTTGTTGGCCGAGGGGCATGCGAAAGGAATTACGATAAATAGCCTTCGGATTTAAAAAGGTATCTTCAAATAAAACAAAGCTTACGAAATATGTTCAGTTAAAACAAAAGAAAGCTCTTCTTTATTGGGACTGACCCCCTAAGATGAGACAAATAAAAAACACCTTCAAGTTTGAAAACGGATCGTTGTGATCCGAAATAAAACATGGAGGTGTTTTTTCTATGGGGACAAGAGTGAGTTATCCGGCTGAAGTCAAACAGAAGGCTGTAGAAATGAGATTGGCAGGCGTACCTATGAAAGAGATCATGCAGGAATTGAATATCAAGAATAAGACGCAGGTTCAGACATGGGTGAGATGGCATAAAACTGGGGATACACACAGGTTCGAACAACCTGTTGGAAAACAATATACCTATGGAAAGGGTCCCGAGTACTCTTCTGAATTAGAGAGACTTCAGGCAGAAAATCGCTATTTGAGTCAACAGAATGAGGTTTTAAAAAAGTACAACGAATTGGAAAGGAAGTTGATAAGGAAACGTCAATCAAACTGGTAGATGAATTGTGCAAAACGATGACGGTACTGGACATCTGTGTCCATTTAGGCATCTCACGCACTTCGTATTATAGATGGAAAAAGAATCTGACTCAGAATCATTCTAAAAGACAACTAGAGAAACAGGTCGGCACGTTGTGCCGAAAGCACAAATATCGATATGGTTATCGGAAAATCACAGCCATACTAAAAATGGGAATGCGTATTAACCATAAAACTGTTCAACGTATCATGCAGAAAAACCAGTGGCAATGCCGGGTTAAAATGAAAAAGCGTAAGAAGAATGGGCAGCCCTATGCCGTGGCTGGTAATATACTGGATCGGAATTTTCAGTCTGATCGCCCTCTTGAAAAACTAGTCACGGACATCACGTATTTGCCTTATGGACAGAAACAATTGTACCTTTCCAGTATATTGGATTTATATAATGGAGAAGTGATTGCTTTTACAATTGGTGATAAGCAGGACACAGACTTTATCTTAAACACACTTAATCAGCTCCCAGCACTTCCTGAGAATTGCGTGTTACATAGCGATCAAGGTTCTGTGTATACATCTTACGAGTATCAGAAAGCTGTTCATATAAAAGGCATTACCATGAGCATGTCCCGTAAAGGGACGCCCGCTGATAATGCCTCCATCGAATCGTTTCATTCCTCACTAAAGTCTGAAACGTTCTATCTTAACAGGATTGATCGCACTACGACCACCATCGTAGAACGCACTGTCAAAGAATACATTTATTATTATAACAACATTCGTATTCAAACGAAACTAAACAACCAATCACCGATAAACTATCGGCAATTGGCTGTTTCATAAAGGTGTTTTGATCCCTGTCTCAAAAACGGGGGTCAGTCCCATTAGAGGGGCTTTCTTTTGTTATTCGTCTGTTATTTATCACTGTCCAATTCCCATATTTTTTGACCGTCCGGTAAATATACTGCTGTTGGTGGATCGTTATAAAGGGAAATTTCAGTAAAAGCATTACCTTCTTTCAGCCATTCATAAACAATACCACAATTATTGGTAGGATTAGCTAATATTTTATTCGCTTTAAATCCAGCAGCATGGTATTCCGTGTAATTTACATCGTCATCTTCTAATCCATTGTCTGTTTCATAAACAGTATCTAGTTTACCGATAATTCTAAAACCACTTTCCCATTCTAGTATCATATCACTTTTTTCAAAATCTATTAATGTTCTAATTAATGAATCGTATCCCATGTATATCCCCTTCTGATAATGATTTTTATGGTCTCGCTGGTACTATGTGAGCTCCATCTTTCCCGTAATGTATCAATCCGTTAGTAGTTTCTAGATACGTTTTGGATTTGTGATCATAGTATTTTCCTATTACTTGACCAAAATTTATTCTTTCTCTATTTTTAGTGAACATATCCCCTTTTCCTGCAAACTTATCTAGTAATTCTTGTGCCTTTTTATTGTCTCCATAGAATATACTCTTGGTTTTACCATTCGCAACTTCTTGCTTATAGTTAGGTGCATCAGGAATATGTTTCTCTTGAGCGCCTGGTTTTACTTTTGCCGGGAAACCATTTACTTCACGATACGGACCTTTTGGTACGGAGTGTTTGCCGAAGGAAGGTGTTTTGACAATCTTCTTGGCTACTTTCTCTCCTTTCATGATTTTAAATACGTATTTTCCAACTTTAGCGATTTTAGCTACGGGTATCATGTACAAGCTTGATACTAGACGGTCCATGTCAGCGACTTTGTCACCTGATACAGGGTCTCTCCCTGTTATGATTCGAATTGCATCATTTATTCCTGTAAATTCAACCGCTGTATTTAAGATTTTTGGGGTTTGTTTTAAGTCGGAAATCTTTGTGATGCTCTCAATATTCACTTTGTTTTGGTCCGTTATTCGTAACCGATAGAGCATTCCATCTCGAATAACGTCAACTGTTTTGGCATTTGCGAAGTCAATCTTTTCATTTGTATTATATACTTTTCCATTTACGAACACGGCGTCTTGATTAATTTTATTAGAGGGTTTCCTATTTACAACCGTATCCACATTCGATCGCTCTTTATCATTCAGCTTATTAAGCATGATCGCCATTGGATTTCCATCGGGATTGTCTATTTTTTTATTCAATTCGTTTAGGTTACTGCTGATCTTTTTGTCTTCCTTATCTTTGAGAATGGATCCTTTTTTATAGGTGGTGATCCCGATTTTCGCACCAGTGAACATTGTGCCTAGAGTATCTATGTATTCCTTCATTGTTTGTATGGAGTTCTTGGTTTCATTCAAAGCACTGGCTTGTTCCCTGTCAAAGGCATGGAGCGTACCGATGGTTTTTGAGATGTTCATCCAGGCTTTTTGGTAACTGGCTTGAAAAGCAGACTCGTCAACACTTAGTAAATGAATGATATGGCTGACTTTGCCGATGGCGCTGCTCACATCTGACACGATATCAGATACGGCTCGTTCGGCATTTTTTAAACCTTGATCAAGCTCATGCTCAAGAAATGATTGAGAGATAAAGCCATTTTCATTTGATTCAAATGAATGAAGTGCTTTCTGAACTTTTTGGAGTGCGGCGCTGTATTCTCTAATTGTGACTTGAAAGAATTGCAAGAAAGGGATATGGCACTCTGCGTAAAACGCTCGAATCGCTTCTCCAGCTTCCCCCTTTAGTGAGCCATCCAATGAAATGATTCGATTGATTTGACTTTCAAGAGATTTGATATGTTGTGATTGTTGTATTAACTGTGTCAGTGTTTGATCAATTGTATGGTGTAAGGCCTGAACATCTAACGTTTTCATGGCATTCTCCTTTAAAGCTTGGTTACAATCAATAGCGATTTTACCATTATACGGAGAATGATTGGGAAATAAATACTTCATTTCTTGAAGATGAACCGATTTGCATAGGTGATAATGACTAGCTGTTCAAATAACGAGTGGAACAGTTTGAAAAGGTGTACGTTTTCACAAGCTTGTCGTGTGCTTTATTAACAGCACGTTGCATTTCCGATAGTAGCATAGAATCTTTTTGAACAATGTTTACGCCTTCTGAAATGTTTGATATTTTATATAGTGCTGATCGTATTTTGTTGATGTTTATTTTACGCTTCTTTTGCATCTGTCGATTATAAAAAAACCAAAATATTACCCAAAAGAATACTTTTAACTGCAAAATGATTTGCAATTATTGGTCATAGTTGATTATGATCAAGGCCTGTTATAATAAGGTTTTTAACACCAAGAATCAACGTTTGCGTTGGCTTCTTACTAAAGTATATAATGATATTTTACAGAAGGACATGCCCTATAAGGCGCTATGTCATGAGAGGAATTGGATGAAAGATGAGTAAAAATTTTTGGCGTGATTTACCACGGCCATTTTTTATATTAGCACCAATGGAAGAAGTGACAGATGTTGTGTTTCGTCATGTTGTGAGTGAGGCGGCGAGACCGGATGTGTTTTTTACAGAGTTTACAAACAGTGAGAGCTACTGCCACCCTGATGGCATTCAAAGTGTGAAAGGCCGCTTAACGTTCACCGAGGATGAGCAGCCGGTTGTTGCTCATATTTGGGGAGATAAGCCTGAGAACTTCAGACAAATGAGTATTGGAATGGCGGAGTTAGGATTTCAGGGGCTTGATATTAATATGGGCTGTCCTGTCCCAAATGTCACGCAAAACGGGAAGGGTAGTGGATTGATTCTTCGCCCAGACGTTGCGGCAGAGCTGATTCAAGCGGCAAAAGCAGGGGGATTACCTGTTAGTGTGAAAACAAGACTAGGGTTTACAGAGGTCGATGAATGGCGTGGTTGGCTCAGACACATTTTGGAGCAAGACATTGTGAATTTGTCGATCCACCTTCGCACAAGAAAGGAAATGAGCCAAGTAGATGCGCATTGGGAGCTCATTCCTGAAATTAAAAAACTGCGTGATGAAGTAGCACCTGATACGCTTTTGACGATCAATGGTGATATTCCTGATCGTCAAACGGGCTTAAAGCTCGCTGAGCAATATGGAATAGACGGAGTGATGATTGGGCGCGGGATTTTCCATAACCCATTTGCTTTTGAAAAAGAGCCGAAGGAGCATACAAGTGATGAACTGCTTGGTCTTTTAAGATTACATCTTGATCTCCATGATCAATACTCATCACTAGGTTTGCGTCCATTCAAGGCATTGCACCGTTTCTTTAAGATTTATGTAAAAGGATTCAGAGGAGCGAGTTTCTTAAGAAATCAATTAATGAACACATCATCAACAGATGAAGTGCGTGCAATGCTAGATGAATTTGAAGCGAGAAATCAAGAACAATCATGATCAACAAGAGGAGGGGGAACCCTTCTCTTTTTTTATGAATAGGACTATTAAACTAGTTCTCTCAAATGGTAAAATGAGATAGAAATAACAATTGGAGGTATTTTATTTGAAACCATTTTGGGACACAGACAGAGAAAGTGAAGAGACTTTTAAGAAAATCAATGAAAAAGGCATTGCAAAAGCGGAAAAGAAACTAGGCGTCATCTTGCCTGATACATATAAGAAGCTTATCCTCGAACAAAATGGCGGTTATACCCTGCATAATGCTTTTCCAACAGACCAGCCGAATGGATGGGCAGAGGATCATGTGTCATTTGATCATTTAAGAGGAATTGCCAAAGGCGAAGGTATCATGGATAGTGATTATTTAATAGAAGAATGGGAATTGCCTGAGGGGCTTGTACTGATTTGTGGGGATGGTCATACGTGGATCGCATTGGATTATAGAGAAACAAAGGAACATCCGCCGGTTCATTACTTTGATCTAGAATATGAGACGAATTTTAAATTAGCGGATTCGTTTGATGAATTGATTGCGGGGCATTATACCGCAGAGGATAGTGAAGAAGATGAAATGTCAGATGAAGAATGGCAGGCTGAATATGAAAAGCAGAATCCGCCATTATCAAAAGAAGAAGTGAAAGATATCTTTTTAACCAAAGACCCTGAACAGCTTTCAAAAATCTCGAATTTTCAAGTGGAACAAATAGATGATGTTAAGTGGATTTTTTCTGAGGTAGAAACGTATATGGATAGCCTTCAGAACGAAGAAATGTTAACGACTGCTGGCTGGGCAATCAATACGATCTTTATAATGAATGACGAAATGATTAAGCAGCATGCTGATGTTGTCGAGCATGCACGTCGTTTTGCGAAGCATTTGAGTCAATCAGAAATAGATGAAATGCCCCACATTGCCTTTAATATATCAATCGCATTGGAATTTGATTTAGAGGAATAAGTATCTATCATTTTAAAAAAAGACCCCCTCACCAAAAGGGGGTCACCAATTCCTTTACTCTGCACTCTCCTCAACATCACGGCTATCTTCTGTTTCACCAATATAAATAGGACCGTTTGCATGGTCGATTCGGATTGGCCATTCGTATGGGACTTGCAGGCGTCGTGCGATGGCTCTCCAAAATTTTGCAGAATCAAATTCTAGTTCTTGAAAGTCTTTAAGCAATTCTTTATAAGAAGATCCATCAAATTGAATGTACGAGTCTTGCAGACGCATAAAGGCGTAATGTCTCACTTCTAATGCTGCCGCAGCTTCCATTTCTTCTTCTGTTGCTTCGCCAATGATTGTTCCTGCGGGTGGAAGCATGTCGTATACGTTAAATTCCTCTTCTTCTTCGTGTGCTGCATTGTGCTGTTGATCTGACATTTTTTTCACTCCTTCTAGTCTTCATCAAGCTTTTATTCGTGCTTACTTCTATTATCGGAAGGAAATGCGAAATGTGGAATGAAAAAAGAAGCAGATCCACAATACTTGCTTTTTCTTCTTGAATCTTTTATGATCAATTACAGATATAAAAGGTCTACAATAGATAGAAAGGAATGTTTCTATGAAATATTCTAAAGCGACCAACTATGCGCTGCATACGATGGTCTTTTTAACCCTTGCACCAAAGGGGAAAGCAATAGGCGTTGAGCCTCTCGCCAAGATGCAAGATCTTTCGCCTACCTATTTATCTAAAATTTTAACAAAGCTTGTGAAGGCAGGATTGATTGAATCAACACCTGGCGCAAAAGGTGGTTACACCATTCTGAAAAAGAAAGAGGACATTTCGTTTCTAGACGTCATTCAGGCGGTAGAAGGACAAACCCATTTATTTCGTTGTTCTTTAGAACATGATTCTTTCATGCCTCATGATGACTGTTTGATTGAACAAGTCATGCAGGATGTTGAAACAAAAATGCAGGAGACGTTAAGTCAAAAGCGGTTAGTTGATATTGCAAGTCAAATAGAGCAGACAGAAAAAAATCCATTTTTCAACATGTGATTTTTTTGAACAAATTATAGATATTAAGAGTCTTTAAAATCTTGAATAAAAAGGAGAGATTGACATGTTATTAGATTGTGCCATTATCGGAGGCGGACCAGCCGGATTAAATGCAGCACTTGTTGTGGGGCGGGGCAGAAAACAGGTCATGATATTCGATGACGAGATGCCAAGAAATCGAGTGACTCAGGAATCACATGGATTTATTACAAACGATGGAATGACACCGTTTGAGATCAGACAAGCAGGAGAAGCGGATCTTCAAAACTACCCCAATATCCAAATCAAACGAAGCAGAATTGTGGAGATACAAAATCATGAGGACAATTTCGTGTTACTGACACAAGAAGGAGAAAGATTCGAAGCGAAAAAAATCATTTTGGCCACAGGACTTCAGGACATATTGCCAAAGATCAACGGGATTCATGATGTGTATGGAAAGACGTTGTTTAGCTGTCCTTTCTGCGATGGCTGGGAGCTGAAGGACAAGCCACTTGCCCTGATTGCAGAGAACAAGCGCGCTTTGCATATGGCGAAACTTCTTTCCAATTGGACAAAGGATTTGATTGTATTTACAAATGGACAGCAAGTGTTAGCTGAAGAGGAGAAAGCACTGTTATCAACACATTCTATTCAAGTGATTGATGTGCCAATTGTAGCGATCCATCATGACAATGGACAGCTGCACTCTATTCACCTTGCGAATGGGGAAACAGTGAAACGAGAAGGCGGATTTGTCGCAAGTGATTTCAAGCAGTCAACCCCTTTTGCTGAAAAACTAGGCTGTCAAATGACGAAAAATGGGGGCATTGAAACAGATATTCTTGGGCGTACAACCGTCAGCGGTATTTTTGCATGTGGTGATAATTTAGGCGGACCTGCTCAGCTTGTTCTTGCAGCAGCAGCTGGAAGTCAGGCAGGAATGGGCGTCATTCATGAACTTGTGCAGGAAGAGTTTCAACAAAAAACATCTCTGTAAAAAGAGATGTTCAGCGATGAGCGATTTTCCGTTTTGCTAAGACGTGAGCAGTCCATTCAAAAAGTGCGTAGATGATAAAGAAGATTAGGATCCAGCTGCTGACATCGACCCATACATTGGTGATTTGAATGATGTTCGCCTGATCAAGTCCAGCCTGTATCCACATCGTGATCAATGCGGTGAGGAACACCTGTAAAAACCATTTTTTCAATTGGTCACACCTCCATCTCTTTCTATCATATAAGAAATGACAGTTTATTTCCAATTGAATTTCCATCAGTTTCAACGGTAAAATAAGAAATAAAACCAATGGAAGGACATGAGATGAGCGATCAAACCAATCGTTTTTTAAAAAGTCATTTTCCTGAACTTGTCCTCGCGCCGCCTGTTTTTTATGGGTGGCCTTTTGGTCTTCGCTTTGAAGTGGCAGATTGGTCATTAGGAGAAGAATCGGTTGTATTAGAAAAAGCAGGCGATCGGGCTTTAAAAATTATCAGATATGCTTTTGATCCAGAAGACGATATTCTACTTGTCACGGATGTCTATACGCAGCATGAACATGAATTAACGAAGCAAAAGCTCCTAGTTTATCAGAAATATGCATACCGACAAGTGCGTCACCGATTGCGTCACGAGCATTTGACCTATATACAACCAAAACAAGAAGAAACAATGAAAATAGAGAGATTTACACTCATGTGTCAGCTGCAAGATATTCGATTGCGCCCGCTATTACAAGCCATATGCCAAGAGGATTTCTACAAACCGAATCAAATCATGAAAGGAAGGCTTGGTTATGACATTTATCTCATCAATCTCTCAAAACAGATGATTTTCCACTTATATGATGATCGAGGCTGTGATCTTATTGCGGCAGATCCAGAACATCTGCGTCCAGTTTATGAAGGTTTACAGCACTGGCTTTTAGACTATGACCGTGCTCAGATGGATCAGTTGTTTGCCGGGAAATAAGAAAAACCGCACTTTTCACAAGTGCGGTTCTGTTTTATGCTTCTACTTTTTTGAAAAACTGTGGCAGATATTCTTTGTGTGCTTCTAGCATTTCATCTAGGATGCTTTTTGCAATGGCATCTGATGGGACGAGCGGATTGATGGTCATGGCGACAAGTGCTGTGTTGTAGTCGCCTGTCACGGCTGCTTCAGCGGCTACACGTTCAAAGGATTTAATTTGAGAAATAAGTCCTTTGACAGCGACCGGCATTTCACCAACAGCAATTGGTTTTGGGCCGTCTTTTGTGATGACACAGTTCAGTTCAACGGCAGAATCATTTGGAATGTCACTGATGGCGCCATTGTTGATTGTGTTTACAGGCTGAATGTCATGCTTGTCGTTATAAATGGATGCGATCAAGTTACATGCTGCATCACTGTAGTAAGCACCGCCTCGTTTTTCAAGCTGTGGTGGCTTAATATCAAGATCAGGATCTTTGTAAAGCTCGAACAGGTCATTTTCTAGTGCACGGACGACTTCTGCACGAGTTCCTTCATTTTCTGCTGCTTTCTTCTCCTCAGCCAGCATATCACTTGTTTTGTAGTAGTAGCGGTGGTACGGACAAGGGATTACGCCAAGCCCTTTTAAGAAATCTGCATCCCACGGAATGGCTTGAATGTTGTTCATGGACATGGTGGAGTTTGGATCTGCCATGTCTTCGATCACTTGATCCATGATGCTTTTGCCATCTAAGAACACGTTCAGTCCAAAGACCATATGGTTTAATCCAGCAAAGCTGACTTCGACTCTGCTTGCGTCGACATCAAGTCCTTTGGCGATGCCCATGCGAATGCCGATTGGTACGTTACATAAGCCAACGACTTTGCGGTGGTTTGAATAGCGAAGTACGGCTTCTGTGACCATACCAGCTGGGTTGGTGAAATTCACAAGCCAAGCATCCGGGCATAATTCTTCAATATCTTTCACAATCTCAAGAATGACAGGGATGGTGCGCAGACCCTTGAATAGACCGCCTGGACCGTTTGTTTCTTGACCAATGACATCATATTTTAAAGGAATACGTTCATCCTTCATACGTGCTTCCAGTAATCCGACGCGGAATTGTGTTGTGACGAAATCAGCGTCTACCAGTGCTTTCCGGCGATCTAAAGTTAAATGAACCTCGATTGGAAGCCCTGCTTTTTTCACCATGCGTTTTGCAAGATTTCCGACGATCTCAAGCTTTTCTTTACCTGCTTCGATATCGACGAGCCAAAGTTCGCTTATTGGAAATTCCTCGTACCGTTTAATGAATCCTTCGACAAGTTCTGGTGTATAGCTTGATCCTCCGCCGATTGTGACAACCTTTAATCCTTTTGCCATGTTCTGCACCTCCGAATAATGTAACGCACAATGTTATAATAGAGTGAATCAATCTTTTATCATTTGTTTGTACATCTATAGCTTATCGTGAGAGTACCTTGTGCGTAAACGGTTTCAGCGTCTTTAGGCAAGGGTGCCCTATTTAGAGATTTGTTACATAAAAGAAACGTGTTGTGTCATGTTGTTGGAGAAAGGGGAAGTCAGATGTTTTCAAGTGAGGTCATTTCCAGCTTTAATGAACTAGAAAGCGCTTTATACCGATACATTATGGAAAACAGTGAAAAAGTCGTCTATATGAGAATCCGTGATTTGGCAGATGCCGCACATATATCGACCTCATCTGTCCTTCGCTTTTGTCGAAAAGTGAATTGTGAAGGCTTTTCAGAGTTTAAGGTGAAGCTCAAAATGTATTTAGAAGCAGAACAAACACCTTCTTTGAAAAGCACGCAGCATTTCCTGTATGAATTTATCGAACGGACACTTAAAGGAGATTTTGAGGAGAAGATTAAAGAGGCAGCGAAGCTCATTGCGGATGCAAAAAATGTGCTGTTTATTGGGACGGGCAGTTCTGGTATTTTGGCGCAGTATGGGGCAAGGTACTTTTCAAGTCTGGAGAAATTTTCGTTTTACATCAATGATCCATTTTTCCCGATGAATATGCAGTATTTAGACAATAGTGTCACCATTGTGCTGTCGGTATCAGGAGAGAACAGTATTACGATTGATCATATTTCGAAACTAAGAAGAGAGGGCAGCACGATCATTAGTATTACAAACAATCAGCACTGTACAATTTCTCGTATTTCTGACTTGAATATTGCTTATTACGTCACAGACGAACGAGTCCATAGAGCCAACATCACTACACAGACACCCGTTGTCTATATCCTAGAAGCAATGGCGCGTGACATGTTTGCGATGTTAAAAGAAAAGTAAAAGAGTCGCTGCCTTAAACAGCCGCTCTTTTTTTCTGCATCATGAAAGTGGTGATGGCAATCCCGGAACAGATGAGTACAAACAGTCCGCCTAACAAATAAACAAATCTCGCTCCGAATGTATCCGCAATTAATCCAACAAAGAAAATAGATAAACTGACAGACATAGAAGAGAGAACGTATTGAGCCGAATACACCTTTGATAACTCATGGACTGGCGTTTCCGTTTGGAGAATGGTTTGCTGCGAAACATCCCGAA
Source organism: Bacillus sp. FSL W8-0183 (assembly GCF_038006825.1). NCBI lineage: Bacteria > Bacillati > Bacillota > Bacilli > Caryophanales > Bacillaceae > Bacillus > Bacillus sp. FSL W8-0183. The sequence continues at coordinate 800,453 of NZ_JBBOVY010000001.1, forward strand.
TTTGATAGGCAGGCCCCATTAAAATACAAAGCAGCAATGCAAGCCATGGCAGGCTGTTTAGTGAAAATAGGATCGTCAGCACTGCATAAATAAAAGAGCCCGCTGCCATAAAGAGGAGAAGTTGTTTTTGAATAAACTGACTTAGCCATGCGGCCATGAGTCCGCCTATAATGGCACCTATATAATATGCGGCATTGATATATCCCCACCATTCCGCACCTTCATTTAAAACAAGTGTGACAAAGGCAAGCGTAACCGGTCCGACCCACAAAGCACCTGCAATATTTTCACTAACATCCATGAAAGTCAGGATGCGAACCGTTTTGTTTGTCCAAATGATCTTCCAGCCATCCTTGAACCCGTTCATCTTATTTTCTTTTTGAACCGTGTCTTCTTGCTTGAGTAGAGAAAAAACAGGGATGATCAATAGATAGGACAACACAATCATGAAACAAGAGGCCCACATTAAATAAAATGGACCAATCAACAGGACGAGCATTCCAGTAAACGAATAGCCGGCGATTTGAACAGATTGATAAAAAACGGAGGCTGTACTGTTCGCTTTCACAAGCTGATTTTCTGGCACAAGCATCGGCATGATGGCCTGTAATAAAGGGCTGATGAACCCGCCTGTGATGGAAATCAAAACGAACGCACTAAACAGCCAGATCAGGTGCTGCTGAAAGAAATCAAATTGGGTCGTGAATACGACGAGCATTCCAATACGTAAAAGAGGGACCCATTTCAATAGACGCTTGGCTTGAAAGAGTTCTGTCAAAACAGGAGAGAGGAGCCCAGCCAATAGCTGACATAGTGTTCTTATGAGCGGAAATACAGCCGCATAGGCGACAGATTGTGTATCTTGATAAATAACCAATGTGACTGTCATCAAAAATAGAATATCACTTAGCATGAGAAGGCTTTTACTGCCTGTATAACACCAAAACTTATTTCCCATATCCAACCGACTCCTTTTCAAAAACAAGTTCAGTATAGCATGTTGGCGAAGTGTGCAGAGGTTTTCCATTGAAAAATACATCTTAAGGATGAGAGGATTGTGATAAGCTAAATGAAAGGACATTGTAAGGAAAGGGGTTCAATCCATTGAAAAAATTACCAGCACATGACTTTTTGGACAAGCATGGCATCCCGTATGACATCAAAACATTTTCTGCCGACACAGAGAAGGGCGCAGCGAATGTAGCGGCTGCTCTTGGTTTTAGAGAAAGACAAATGATCAAAACATTGATCTTTGAAACAGGGGAAGGGGAGCAGCTGCTTGTGATGGTTGGTGCTGACCAGCACATCAAATCAGGGAAACTAAAGAAAGCCGCAGGCTCTCGCAATATCAAAATGGCTTCACCAGACACGGTGCTTGAAGTGACAGGCTATCGCATTGGCTCCATCCCGCCATTTTGTTGGCAGCCTGAAGGGTTCCGCACGATTATCGAAGCATCGCTATTAGAAGAAAAGATATTAGGCGTTGGAGCAGGAGAATGGGGAAATGAAATACTCATCACACCAGAACAATTAGTGAAAGCCTCAAAGGCGGTCCCATTTGATCTAGTTCAACCATCCGAATAGAAAAAGTGCCTGTTGCTGAAGCAGGCACTTTTTTAATTGGAGTCAGGTGCTATAAAGGGTCCGATGTCTTTCATTTGCAGAAAAGCATTCACCGTCCTATTTTCCTCAAGGTCATTCGCCCGTTTGCAGACCACAACAGGTCTGATAATGTCAATTCCTTCGATATACACGCGCCCAATCTCTCCACGTTCTAAGCTTCGCTGAACAGCGTCACGAGGAACAAGGGTGATGCCATAGCCAGCTTTGATCATTTGAATGGCTTCGTGGACACCACTGAATTGTAAATCAACGGTCGGTTTTTTAATTCCTTTAGCGGTAAAAAGGGAAAAAAGCTTGTCTCTCGTTGAACTGCCTTCTTCTCGCATTAAAAAAGGTTCATGGCTCAGTCGTTCTAGTGGGACGGTTGTTCCATTTAACGGGTGATCCACAGGCACGATAAAGTCATAACTTAAATCAGTCAAGTGAGAGGTGTGAAGATCTTCGTGGTGCAGATCCTCTATTACGGCGATCGCCACATCTGATTGATATTGAAGCAGGCTTTCGATCACTTGAGCGGAGTTTCCGCTTTTTAATTCAATGTCTGTCTGTGGCGATGATGTTTTAAAAGAGGCAAGCCAATCAGGCAGTAAAAAGTTAAGTGGTACGTAGGTAGAAGCAATTCTGAGTCTTCCTTTTTTTCCGTTTTGCAGAAGGGTGATCTGATATTCTACTTCTTTTTCCGCCTCGAATACTTGCCGGGCATATGGATACAGGATCTTTCCCATCTCTGTCAGTGTAATCCCCCGGCCGTTTCGTTTGAAAAGACGAAAGCCGATCTCTCGTTCAATGCTTCGTAATTGTGCTGTCACAGCCGGCTGCGTCAAAGACAGCACGTCTGCCGTTTGTGTGACACTTTTTGTTTCGGCTACCTTTGCAAAAATACGGAGGGCATGTAAATTCATCTTTGCACCGCCTATCAATTATTTTGATGATTCAATCAAAAACATTCATTAGATTTATTATAAGGTATCCCTTATCGTAAAGGTAGCGAAGGGGGAAGAAAAAATGGATCGTCGTCAAAAGCAAGTGGTGTCAATTGCGCTCATCACAGCATTTGCCCTTATTGGGGATTCAATGCTCTATATCGTTCTCCCGGTCTATTGGAAAGAGATTGGTTTATCATCCATTTGGGAGGTGGGGTTACTGCTGTCTATCAACCGATTCATTCGTATCCCGCTAGCACCTGTCGTATGGTGGCTTTATCGATTTATCCCAATGAAGACCGGTGTACTGATCGCAATTATGATCGCGTCAGTGACCACGATATTATATGGTATGAGTGGATTTTGGCTGCTATTGATTTGCCGCTGTGCATGGGGTCTCGCTTGGACGTTACTCCGTATGAGTGGGATGAGGGTCTTGGCTGAAATAGACGAAGGCTCACAAGGACATTTGACGGGTCTTTATAATGGGCTTTACCGGCTTGGCAGTTTATTTGGCATGTTATTTGGGGGAATCCTTGCCAGCTTGATCGGTTTTCAGTCCATGACGCTTGTCTTTGGCTTACTCACATTAATGGGCTGCATTTTTTATGTATCGTTGGATGAAATTGAAAAGAGAGAAGGCACGCAGGTGTATCATGGCATCAAACAGAAGTGGTTTACACGAGATGTGGTAAAAGTACTGATAACAGGCATGCTGATCGCACTGATCATCCAAGGTTTATTCGCATCCACGCTGAGTCATGTCATTGAAGCAAAGATTAACCAAGATGAATTGACTCTGTTTGGCTTTGTCATCGGAGCTTCGGCTTTAAGCGGTGTTATTCAAGCACTCAGGTGGGGATGGGAACCATTTCTCGCACCGAGAACGGGCAAATGGTTTGATCGTCTTGTGATGAAGGAACGAATGTTATGCTGGATGTTTCTTTCATTTGGAGGTCTCAGTTTTCTTGTGATCATGCTGAAGGTAAGCGGCTGGTTTGTATTTATGCTGCTTTTGATGCAACTGATGGCAACAATTGTCACAACGTTCACCGATACACTTGCCTTTCAAAAAGCTTCTGCTCAAACAGATAAGAACCGCTTTCTCGCCAGCTATTCTTTTGTTCAAGATATGGGGGCTGCTTTAGGACCTTTGTGTGGGTATACGTTGATCGAGTTTTTCGGAACAAACAGCGTCTTTTGGCTGATGCTTATCATAAGTTTAATGCTCGTCAGCATGTGGATAAAAAGCGGGCAGCATGTTTCTTCTAGTGCAGTGTAAGAAATAAAGCGTTATATAAAAAACTGCCTCATGCAGCTAATCGCAGGAGGCAGTCATATTCTCTTATTCTAAGTCTGAATCATAGGCTTTTTGCGTGAGTTGGCTGACGACCTCTTTCAAGCCATTGGGTTTATGGAATTCAACAGGTGTGCTTCCTTTTTCAAATACAATTTGATCTGCTTCAACGAGCACGACATATCGATTGTTGACCTTTGCAATATGAATCGAGTGGCCGAAGTCGGCTAAAAGTCCTTTAATTTCTGTTTCGCCTAGACGCATCTTCATCGTGATATCAGGCGTTTGTTCAACAATGTGTGAAGCCGCTAGCGTGACCTGTTCTGTATCGAGTGTTTCCCGAATCTCCCGTTTTTCACTTGCTTCCCATATTTCAAGGTCCTCTTCAAATTGTTTTAATTCTTCACTTTCATCCTGAAATGTTTCAAATACATGTTCCTGCACCATATTCATGACCTGTGATTTCATGATTTCAGGCATCGATTCCCCGTATTCGACGAATTTTAGAAAGTCTTCAAAATAACGAGCGTGTGAGGATTGGTGAATTTTCACTTCGGCTTCCTCTGTCATGCCCTCTTCTGGCATAAACGGGTATTGAATCGATTTCATGTTTTTTGTTGTAATCGCCATTTCTACTTTTTTGATCAAGGTAGATGTATCAGCAATAGAAGCGACTTTCTGTTCAAAATCGCATTTCATGATAAAGACAAAAGAGTCATCGAAATATTTTTTAGGAACCGCAGATGCAACCAGAAACACGCCGCCTCTGACAGCACTTGTATCTAAATAGGTGCGAACAAATTGTTCACTGCATTCGTTAAATACTTCTTTTGTATCTGCAAATCTCGTCTGATGAAATAAATTGTAGTTTGGATTTGAATCGAGTTCATGCCCGGGTTCGACAATAAATCGGCCAATTTTAGTCGGTACTTGCTCAGACTTAGGGTGTCTGTCCACTTTTCGTTTGACGATTTTTTTTAGCTCACCGTCTAGAAAGTCTTTCAGCTCACTTTGTTCAAATTCTTCTTGGTTTAATGTTTGGTAATGTTTAAACCGTTTATTTGCTTGTTCCTCTTTACCTTCTATTTCAACCACATAGAATGATAGAAATCGTATCGTAAAATCCACTGATTGGTCACCACTTTTTCTTCTTTGGATATGTTGAGTATAGAAAAAGGAGTGAAAATCGTCAACGAATGGAGAAATATCGTGTCATTATTTCCCGAGAAATGTTTCGTGAAAAACGCTTGATAATAATTATCATTCTTGATAGAATGATAAAAGAAAAGAAGGAACCTGCCAGTTCCTTCATCTCAGAAAATCATGTATTATTTTGTTTCAAATGTTTCGCAATCCGTTTCAGCATTGCGAGTCACGTCAGTCATTGTGCTTTTACCAATTTTAATGGTAGAAGCTGTACAGCTGTTGTCAGCCCAAAAACGGCAAGAGTTCACTTCACAAAGTACATTTTGTGCCATGGGAATTCACCTCCGTGATTCATATTAAGAATGAAGCAAGCTGCCACTTGAGTTCATTCAATCTAGTAGTCTCTTTATCGAAAGAGGCTGTTTGTGCTGTATATGCACATGTTTATCATACCATCTACCCTGAAAATATACAATTTAAACTTTGAAAGAGCGAGAATGCAAATCTCGCTCTTTTTTGTTTGTAAAAATAGTTAAATGCTAGGTGGCACCCTCTCTTATTCCGACATATGAATAGAGTAGATTCAAAACCTGATGTCGGACAAAGTATAAGGGTACATGTACTGATTTTCCGCATGAAGATAGGGTTTTCAATCAAAAATTTTCATAGAGAGATGAGGGGAGAAGATGAAAGCAGTCATTCTCTGCGGAGGAAAGGGAACGAGAATGAGTGAGGTCACACAAGCGCTTCCTAAACCACTTGCTATGATCGGAGACCGGCCTATTCTATGGCATATTATGAAAATCTATCAGTATTACGGTGTAGACGAGTTTATCTTATTGCTTGGATATAAAGGAGAGAAAATCAAAGAGTATTTTCTCAACTACGACTGGCGGCATCACAGCATGCAGCTGGATATGTCGACAGGGGAAATAAAGCTTTTAGGGAATTCGGAGAACTGGAAAATCACTTTTTTAGATACGGGTGAGAATACGATGACAGGCGGGCGGTTAAAGCAGGTACAGGATTATATTGGTGATGAGACATTTATGATGACGTACGGGGACGGACTTGCCAATATCAATATGTTTCATTTGCTCAAGCGCCATCAAGAGCTTGGAGCAGCTGCCACTGTCACAGGAATTGAAAAGAAATCACAGTACGGCACGCTGAAGGTCTATAACGGGATGGCACAATCCTTCTCTGAGAAGACAGACAGTATCGGGATGATCAATGGAGGATTTTTTGTGTTGTCTCCAAAGGTTTTTGATTATTTAACAGATGATGATCAATGTGTGTTCGAAGCAGAGCCTCTTCAAAACTTGGCGAATGATGGTGAACTTGCAGTCTACGAGCACCACGGATTTTGGACAGCAATTGATACGTATAAAAACTTGAAAGAAATCAACGGCATGTGGGCAGATGGAAAACAACTATGGAAGGTTTGGTGACAGCATGAGCGGATTTTGGAATGGGAAAAACGTATTTGTGACCGGGTGTACGGGATTGTTAGGGAGTTACCTCGTCAAGGAATTGATTGATCAAGGAGCAAACGTAACAGGGCTTGTACGTGATCAGGTGCCAAGATCGAACTTATATCAAGGCAGTCAATTTGAAAAGATGAATGTCGTCCAAGGCGCACTGGAGGACATGCAAACGATAGAACGTGCGTTAGGAGAATATGAGATTGATACAGTCTTTCATTTGGCCGCCCAAGCGATTGTTGGGGTCGCAAATCGTCACCCAGTTTCTACATTTGAAGCCAATATTTTAGGAACATGGAATGTGCTGGAGGCATGCAGAAGGCAGCCGCTTATCAAACGAGTGATTGTGGCATCGAGTGATAAAGCATACGGGGATCAAGAACAACTTCCTTATGATGAAGACATGCCGCTTAACGGCAAGCACCCATATGATGTGTCAAAAAGCTGTGCAGATTTAATTTCTCACACGTACTACAACACATATGGTCTTCCGGTTTGTATTACGCGCTGCGGTAATTTATATGGAGGCGGGGATTTGAATTTTAACCGAATCATTCCGCAAACCATCCAGCTTGTGTTAGAGGGAAAGGCGCCAGAAATTAGAAGTGACGGAACCTTTATCCGTGATTATTTCTATATTGAAGATGCGGTCAAGGCTTATTTACTGCTAGCTGAAAAAATGGAGGAAAAAGGGCTTGCAGGAGAAGCATTTAACTTTAGTAATGAAATTCAGCTGACTGTGCTTGAGCTCGTTGATAAAATCTTAAAGGCGATGGGCAGTGAACTAAAACCTCGTATTTTGAATCAAGGAACGCATGAGATTAAGCATCAATATTTATCAGCAGAAAAGGCGAGAAAGCTGCTTGATTGGAAGCCTGATTACTCCATTGATGAAGGGTTAGAAAAGACAATTGAATGGTATCGTGAATTCTTTCAAAAATAGAGGTGTATACAGATGAACAGCATATATTGTACGGTTCTATCAAGTGGAAGACTTTATCAAGCTATTGCGTTTTTCTTATCGTTGAAGCAAGTAGAAGATGATGCTGTCATCAAGACGTTATGTATGGATGATGCTGCATTTGATTTGCTTCATCAAATGAATTTCCCGCATGTCGATCTTGTTCATGTGCGTGAGCTTGAAACGCCGGAGCTTCTAGAGATCAAAAAGGAACGAAATGATTCGGAATATTGCTGGACATTAAAACCGATTTGGATTGAGTGGCTATTTAAGCAGGACCAGGCGGAGGAAGTGACGTATCTTGATGCGGATTTGTTCTTTTATGAGAGTCCACAAGTGATTTTTCAAAACCAGCCTGATGCCTCTGTGCTTCTATCAAGAGGGGATATTGTCATTCCAAGCTTTGATCCAGAGGAAGTGAAGATGCTTCAGAAACTTTTAGGGCGTTATAACTCAGGCTTCCTGCATTTTAAAGGAGATGAAGCCGGCCGGAAGTGCCTGAGCTGGTGGAAAGAAGAATGTCTAAAAGAATGCAAAAATGCGCCTGGAGAAGGAAAATTTGGCGATCAAGGGTATTTGGATCATATGCCGGTACTGTTTGAAAAAGTAGAGGATATTCAAACAAAGGGTTTGAATATTGGTCACTGGAATTATGGCCAGCATTCTTATCAGGAAGAGAATGGACGTATTTTGCTTGAGGATGGAAGCCCACTCATTTGCTATCATTTCAGTGGTTTTCGGATCTTAAGCAAAGATGATATGCAGCAAATCCATGAAAAAGGAAGAGATGACTTGCCATTTTTCCAAGAAGCCTATCGGGAAGTGCTGCGTCATGTGATTGAATCGGTAGAACAAGTCAATCCGATGTTTAACGGCTATGCCAAACTGGAGGAGGATGGCGCATGAATGAAAAGCCGAAGGTCAGCGTCATTATTCCGAGTTATAATGCGAAAGAGCGTTTAGAAGGGAGCCTCTTTTCCTTAACGCTTCAGGAAACCGATATTCCATTTGAGGTCATTGTCGCTGATAATGGGTCAACGGACGGCACGATGGAAATGCTCGAAAACATTGAGGTGAACTTTCCATTCAAAAAGGTGCGTATTCCTGTCAATCAAGGAATTGCCAAGGGGCGCAATCATGCCATTCGTGAGGCAGAGGGAGACCTTTTAATATTCCATGACAGCGATATGCTGGCAGAGCCCCAATTTATTCAAAAGCACGCAGAGGCACATGCTGATCATGAGGACCGTGTCATTTGCGGTGTATGCTGGAAGCGAATCTACCGTTATTTTTACACCGGTTTTGATAAAGATCATGTGAATCGATTAAAAAAACAAGGGCTGTATCAGCGGAAAATGAAAGACAAAACGTCTCTTATGTCGATGGAGGAAGTGAAAAGCGGCGCATTTCTAGAGAGAAGCTTCGACTTGCAGTCCGAATTTATTGATATCCTGAAAGACATTTTAAACACGTACGACTATGATTTAAGTTCTTATCAATTGCCGTGGCGATTTTTTATCACAAATAACTCTTCCGTCAAGCGAAAGCATGTCATGGAACTAGGGATGTTTGATGAAAAAATCGTTAGATACGGGTTTGAGGATTATGATTTAGGCATTCGTCTGCATCAGCTTGGCCTCTCATTTGAACTGCGTGAGGATATTTTGAGTGTGCATCAGGAACATCCAAGTAATTTAACGTCATTCGATGACATCAAATATAACATTTTGTATATGTGCGAGAAGTACAACAATATTGATTCGATTGATGTTCATCTGGCTTTCTCTGGACCATTTTCTCATACCGTGACAAATGATATCGTGAAAGACATTCGCCAGCTGCGTAAGAATGAAGCATATGATGATCTGCTCGCTTATTTTTTGGAGCTGCTTCATATGATCACAGAGCGGAATGTGGGCATTAAACGTGATCAAAAGGACGTGCTGACGGCAAAGCATTTCCCTTTGAAAAAGCTGTCAGAGGCGGCTCAGCTTGCCAAGCAGGAACATGGATGCACGGTGCTGGCCGAGGCCATTCAAGGGCTCACAAAAGAGCTGCTGCATGTTGACTTGTTCCAAGTGGATGTGTTGTAGATGGCATCCTATCATTTCACAACCATTGTGTCGAATACCCATGTGTTTAAGCTGCTGGCACTGATTCATTCACTTGAGCAGACGGCTCAATCATACAAACTTTCTGTCTTATGTGCTGATCCTTTGGCTTACAAGGTGTTAAGTCAGTTTCCTCATCCACATGTCCAATATGAACAGCTTGAAGATGTGGAAGATGATTCGCTGCGAAAAGCAAAGGCGGATCGTACGTTCCATGAGTATTGCTGGACGCTTAAGCCTGCGTTTCTACTCAAAATTCTTGAGTCCTCTGATGCAGATTATCTCGCTCATTTGGATACGGATTTGTATTTTTATCATGATCCAGAGGCGATATTTGCAGAAAATCCACTCGCTCATGTATTTTTGACAGATCATATGAATTCCAAGCGATTCTATCACTTTTACGAATTATCCGGCCGTTTTAATACTGGGTTTGTAGGCTGTCGAAACACAGATGTGGCCAAACGGGCTGTGACGCAGTGGAAAGAGAACTGCATTGCGCACTGTACAGTAGAAATGGATACGGAAAAAAAGACATATGGTGATCAGCGGTATGTTGAAAGATGGGTCGATGATTTTGAGGGTGTCCATGTGGTGGCATCTAAAGGTGCCAATGCAGCGATTTGGAATATTGAAAACTATAAGCTCTCCGTTGTGAAAGGAGATATGTATCTCGACGAATGTCCACTGCTGTTCTATCATTTTTCTGCCTTTACGATCATTGATGAAAATACCTTTAATCTGAATTGGTATTACTATATGACAGAACACACTCTTGTAGATCATTTGTATATTCCGTATGCGGATTTGATTCATCTGAAAATTAAACAGGTGCAAAAGGTCTTTCCAGACTTTCAGCAGGGGTTTATTGCAAAGAAGCATGTTCCGGACACGCATTTTTATGAGATATGAAAAAACCGCTCATTTATTGAGCGGTTTTTACCTTTTATGATTCATTCCATTTCGCTATGGTCTGATCGCTTGGCAGTAAGAAGGCTAGGATGCCTAATATCGGTAAAAAGGCGACACCGATCATGGTAGGCGTTAAACCAACCGCATCAATTAATGAGCCGAGGGCAACGGATCCAATCGCACCCATACCAAACGCAAGCCCAACAGTTAAACCAGACATTGTGCCAATTTTCCCGGGAAATAGTTCTTGAGCATAGACCACGGTGACAGAGAAGCTTGAGGTCAGAATGATTCCAATGAGTCCAAGTAAAACATAAGCAAAAACTGGTCCGGCAAATGGGAGAAGCAGGGCAAGCGGAAAGGATGCTAATAAGGAAATTAAAATGACGGTTTTCTTGCCGAAGCGGTCTGCAAGCGGCCCGCCTAAAAATGTCCCAATCGCACCCAATATAAGAAATAAGAAAATATAAGTTTGTGATTCTTTAATCGTCAAACCATATTGTTCAATCGCATAAAACGCATAGAAATTCGAGATCGCATTTCCATACCAAGAACGCGCGAAAATAAGAAAGACGATAATGCCAAGTGCTGTGAGCGCTGACTTGCGGTGAAGTTCAGATCTTGCTGCTTTTGCAGGCGCTTTTTTCGCTTGTGCTCGAATGGTTTGAAGTCTTCCTGCGTACCATCTTGAAATATAAAGAAGGAAACCGACAGCAATCATTCCAACAATCGTAAACCAAGCCACACCTGGCTGACCGAGAGGGACGAGCATTAATGCAGCGATTAGCGGAGCAAAGGCTTGACCTGTATTTCCACCGACTTGATAGATGGATTGAGCAAGACCGCGTCTAGGACCAGCTGCCATGTTGGCAACCCGTGAGCCCTCTGGATGGAAAATTGCAGAGCCGAGTCCAATAAAGACGACGCACAGTAGGATGGTCGCAAATGATGGCGCAAACGCAAGGCCGAAAATGCCGACAGCACTTGAAAATAATGCGATAGGCAGTGCATAGGGCATCGGCCGTTTATCTGTGTACCACCCGATCGCAGGCTGCATGACAGAGGAGACCATATTTAATGTAAAGGCGATTAGCCCTAATTGAGTAAAGGTCAGCCCCATTGAGCGTTCTAAAATAGGGAACATGGCAGGAATCACGGCTTGCAATGTGTCGTTGAGCATATGGCAAATACCAATAATCAATAAAATAGGATAAACCGTTGAACCGGTGACCGCTTTTTGAGGTTTATTCTTTGTTTGAGCAGCAATAGCCAATGAGACTTCCTCCTTTCATTCAACTTGTTTTCTTTTTTTCATTCTCCTCATTTTATTCATAAGGTGAACTATAAAACAATAGCAAATTGTCATGATTTAGAAAAAAAGAGACACATGCGCTTGATGGAGCGTGTGTCTCTAAAGGGTTATTTATAGAAAGAAGCGATGACAGGCTTCATTTTTTGAATGACAAGTCCACTGCCTCCACGGTTTTTCACACCTTCAATCATGCCGACGAGGACATAATCTTCTTTTTTAGGATTAAACGCAAGTAAAAATCCATTTTCAGTACCGTCTGTCGCACCTTGTTTGCTCTTTAGTTCCGCTGTTCCGGTTTTAGCGGCTATATCAGCCCCTTTTATTTGCAACGAGTGAGCGGTTCCGTTTGAATTGGTGACGACTTGAGTTAGTGCATCCTTCACCGTATTTGCTGTATCTTCTTTGATGATCTGTTTTGGTGATGCTGTTTTTTCATCCTGAATGACTCGAGGGTACACAAGCTTTCCTCCTGTTGCAAATGGAGAATAGGCATGTACTTGTTCAATTGGAGACATGAGTAATTCTCCTTGGCCATATGCTGAGTCGGCAAGTAAGATGTCTGATTGGATCCCGTCGTTAGACACTTGTGCCGGTTTCATTGTGAACGGCATGTTTAAATCATCACCAAACCCAAATGTTTTCACTTTTTTCTCGTAAGTATCTTTGCCGATTTCAAGGGCTTCCTGTCCAAAATAAATATTATCTGAGTACACGAGGGCATCGACCATATTGACTTGTTCTTTGTCATGAACCCGTGTAATGCGATAATTTCCCCATGATTGATCCTTTTGCCATTTCAGTCCATGAATGGTGCGCACTTTATTAGGTTTTGTGACACCTGTTTCCAGTCCAATCGCTGCTGTAATGGTTTTGAATGTAGATCCTGGTGCATATCTGCTCGCATACCGAGCTTGGAATGGGAGATCAGGATTTTCACTGTATGCTTGGTATTGTTTAGGCGTGATCCCGTTGGTCATTAAATTGACATCGTAAGAAGGGGTGCTAACAAGCGCTAATAAATCACCTGATGATGGATTCATAATGGTGACAGCCCCTTTTTCACCTTTCAGCTGTTGATAGGCTTTTTTCTGTAAAGATGCATCAATGGTCAGTTTGACTGTTTTTCCGTCTTTTCGGTCTGTTTTTTGTAATGTTTCTTCAATACCTGTTTCATCATGGATAATGAGGATGCTTCCGCCATCTTGTCCTCTTAAGTTCTTGTCAAATGTGAATTCAAGGCCGGTTTTGCCGATGATTTGATCCGCCTTTAAAGCTGGATTTCTTTTGATATCATCCGCATTTGCTTTTCCCACATAGCCTGTCAGATGAGCAGCGGCTTCGTTATATGGATAGTAGCGCATTTCCTTCGTTTGATAGGTGACGCCATTTATGTCTTTTGGAATCGGCTTTTGCTCTAACATAGACTTTAGCGGGACAAATGTGTCATCTGTGACCCATGCTTGTTTCAACTGATTTTGAATCAGCTCTTCATCTATATCAAAAGCGCTGCTGATTTTTTTGATGTTGCTTTCTTTTTCCGTACCTGTCCCGAGCTTTCCAGGGATGATGCCAAGTGCGTGTCCACCAGTTGTTTCTGCTAACGTGCGCCCTTCTCGATCTACAATATTTCCGCGTACCGCAGGATCCGTTGTCACTTTGATGGTGTCACCCTTTTCCATTTGCGGGAAGATGAGATTTGGTTTCCAGTCTACTTTCCACTCGTTATCCTCTTCGGAGAGAACACCTTTGTAAGAGAGTTTGTTCAGTTTTCCAAGTGACGTTTTCATCGTGACTTCATAGGTGAATTGATACCCATTTCTTTTATCCTGTTTTTCTACGTTGACGTTTGAGACGTTTAGATCATTCGCACCGATGCCGCTAAAGATATGATCGTATTTTTCGGCAAGTTGTTTTTTAGAAAAGTCATTGGCTTTCAGAGAGCCGCTTGTGACCTCATCTGCCAATTTTGTGAATTCTTTTTTCTCCAGATGTTTCGTAAAGGATTCAGCGGCTTTCAGCGCCTCTTTTTCTTTGGAGAAAAGCGTATCTTTTAAGAAAAAGAGAGCAGCAGCAATCGCGATGATGCTAAGAAGGGGAATGATGACTTTTTTCTGTTTCCAAAATGATTTTCGTTGATCTGTATACAATGAAAACACCTCAATTTTTGATTAGATCCTCTATAGTTTACAGTTACTGTGTAGGATTTGTATAGTTTCTCCTATGAAAATAGACCAAGTCATCAAGTGGAAATATGAAGCAAGACACAGTTGCTGCTGAAGGATCTCTTCATTTTTTCTTATGATTTAAAGGATTTTTTATGTGATCATCGAATGTGAAAAATTAGAAAAAAATAAAAGCGTTTTCATGAAGGAGGAATTGTGATCGTTTATAAAAAAGTGAATCTGACTGGACTTGTTCTTGGACCGATCTTCTTTTTGCTTATTTTTTTGCTCATTCCAGAAAGTGAATTGACCTATGCACCAAGAGTGGTACTGGGCGTTACGGCTTGGACTGCGACATGGTGGGTCACAGAAGCTTTGCCTATACCGGCTACCTCTTTATTGCCCATCATCCTTTTGCCAACACTTGGCGGGCTATCGATGGAGCAAACATCAAGAGCTTATGGAGACCCGATTGTTTTTATGTACATGGGTGGATTTATGATTGCCATTGCTATTGAAAAATGGAATTTACATAGAAGAATGGCCTTACATATTTTAAACATCATTGGCACAAGAAGTGACCGCATTGTATTAGGGGTTATGATGGCAACGGCCTTTTTATCTATGTGGATTTCAAATGCAGCCACAGCACTGATGATGCTGCCTGTGGCACTGGCTGTGATTAAAGAGGTGAAGGCGAACGATATTTTGTCTGGTGCATCTCTTGACCGATTCAGTAAAAGCATCCTATTATCAGTCGCTTATTCAGCCTCTATTGGCGGGCTGGCGACACTCGTTGGGTCTGTGCCAAATGCTGTTTTTGCGGCGATGTCAAAAAAGCTGTTAGATCGGGAAATTATGTTTTTTGAATGGTTTTTGTTTGGTTTTCCGGTGGCGGCTGTTCTGCTCATTCTCTTATTTCTGTATTTGACCAAGATACAGTTCAAGGTAGAGCACACAGGGGAAATGGGAGCAGCGTTTATACGGAAGGGTTTAGAGGATTTAGGCAAAATGAAACAAGAAGAAAAATGGGTTTTTGCTATTTTTCTTATGACGGCTTTTTTATGGATTTTTAAAATCTTTTTGTTTGGCGGGCTTCCTGTCTCGGATACGTCGATCGCAATCTTTGGGGCGATGCTGTTATTTCTCATTCCAGCGACAAATGGAGAGAGAATACTAGAATGGCAGGATATGAAGCAGTTGCCATGGGGGCTATTGCTTTTATTTGGAGGCGGGCTTTCGCTTGCTACAGGATTTGCGGAAACGAATCTAACAGGATGGATCGGGGAAAATTTACAGCATTTAAATGGGCTGTCGTACCTCATGCTGCTAATTATTTTAACGGCTTCTATTTTATTTATGACCGAAATTATGTCTAATACAGCAGTTGCGAACATGATCATTCCGATTACAGTAGGGCTTGGACTTGCAATTGGCATGGAGCCGTACGGGTTAATGGCTGCGGCTGCGTTAGCTTCCTCATGTGCGTTTATGTTGCCAATTTCCACACCACCAAATGCGGCTGTCTTTAGTGCGGACGTGCTGAAAATATCTGATATGGTCAAGGCTGGCTTTTGGCTAAATGTGATCAGTATTGTAGCGATTGTGCTTGCGGTTTATTTCTGGCTTCCGGTCGTGCTGAGATGAAGACTTTGATCGAATGGAGACTTTTGGTGTTTTTGTTTCTTTTGGCTTCGGTACTGAAGTTGCCTTTTTGAGGTGCGGGTCCTTTGGCGTGTAATAGGTGGCTCCAATGTTGAGTCTGCCTTTAAGCTGATCAATGGAAAGCTCACCAAACTCTAAATGGTAGTCAATTTTGTCCACATGCAGTGATTCAATGTGAATGTGCGTATCCTCCGAGACAGGCGGACCAGGTGCAGACATTTTCTGCTCAAGAGCGGTGAGTCTTTTTTCCAGCTCGACGACAGATGGGGATGGACTGGCTTCGGTTTTTTTAAAGAGTGATTGAATGAAATGTTTCAAGTGGACCACAACCTTTTCTTTCGCCTTGCTCTAGTCTATGGAAAAGCTGCCCGGTATATACTTATAGAGATACATGAAAGGGGAGAAGTGCATGCTGCCTACACGCATTCAGATTACCCATATGAAGACGAATACGATTGGTACAGGGTCCTCGATGACATTCGGTTCGACGATCGTACGAAATCACTGCTCGACGATCAAAAGAAACAATGGTTTTGGTGAACAAAATGCCGATGGCGTGATCACGATCTTGCCGATTGAAACGATTGATGATCGTGATCTAATAGACGCAGTCAGTATCAATATTCGTCATCTATGATTATCGCAGTTGCTTTTCCTTCATCCTTTTGCAGGCGAATGTATAGCACGCCGTCTTTAAAGGCCGCATTCATTTGACCAAGAATCATATCTGGGAGCCGAATTTTTCTTTCAAACGGACCATACCTTCCTTGTTTTTGGCGAAAATCCTGTTCGTTAAAAAAGGAAAAACGCTGTCCTTTTACAACTAAATATTCACCATATGACAGCACCTGAACATCTTCCTTCCGGTAGCCAGGCAGATAAATTAAGTACTGAAATTCAGTAGGGGTTTCCACAATGTCGACTGGTGGAAACGATGCATCTGTTCCTCGCTGATCTTGCTGCGAGAATGTAAAGGGAGACGGACCATTTGCCATAAAGGGAGATCTTTGCTCATCATCGAATATCATTTTCCAAAAATCATCTCCATGCATTTGCTGGGCAATGTCCATCCACTGCTTCATTTTTTCGAAGTCCATGTGAAGACCTCCTGTTAACATACTTGATGGGTGCTCGCATATACCTATAAAAAGGAGGTTTATCTGTGGTTCAACCAACTCCGTATATCAATATTAATATTTTCATGTTAAAAATTAATTCCTTTGAAAATGCGTCGGCGGTGAATGTCGGACAAAATTTGTTAGCAGAGTGGCAAAACTCAGATAAAAAAAATCAGGGGTACGGACAGAATTTTGGAGATGCCAGCGGTTTTGTCGGAACAAAGAGCCATGTAGATGATCGAGATCAAGTGGACTCACCTGCCTCTTTTTCGCCAGCAGCTAAACCTATTCCAAGGAAGTGATGTGTGATGTTATTCTCACCCTCAGTCGTCAATGTCGGTGCTTTTAAAATCAATGCAATGGATCGGGGGGCATCACTGACGCTAGGACCTTATCAGCAGATCGATTATTTTCTCTCGATGAAATTGAACCAGGGTTTTGGTGAGGACAATGGAGATTGTTCACCGCTTGTCATTCCGATTTCAAGCGTACTCGATCCAGATATGGTGGATTCGAATTCAGTGAAAAACAGTGTGATTTAAACAAAAAAGAGACCGGGATACCCCGTGTCTCTTTTCTATTGTGTTTGATTCAGATGGCTTTTGCGTCTTGCATAGGTGAAGTACACAACGACACCAATGGCTACCCAGATGAGGAAGGCTCGCCATGTCTCCCATTTCAGTGTGGCAGCCAAGATCATACAAATGACCGCACTAATGATGGGAAGGACAGGAACAAAGGGTACTTTAAACGCTGTTTTCATATTCGGATGTTTTTTCCGGAGTATGATCACAGCGATCGAGATCACCGTAAAGGCCGCAAGTGTACCGATGCTGACTAAATTAGCAAGTGTTGATAAGTTGACGAATCCAACGATACATGCCGCAACAGCGCCTGTCAGCCAAGTGTTGGCAACCGGTGTCTTCGATTTTGGATGAACGTTTGAAAAGATTTTCGGCATGAGTCCATCTCGGCTCATGGCAAAGGTTAAACGAACCTGAGCGTAGACAAGTGCAATTAACACTGTCGTAATCCCGATAATAGCACCTGCCGATATAATACCAGCGACACTGTTCAAGCCAACCACTTGTAAAGCAAAAGCGACAGGGTCACTGACATTCAGCTTCGTGTAGTGAACCATGCCTGTTAAGACAAATGAAACCCCGATGTATAAAATCGTACAAACGCCGAGCGCACCGATGATTCCGATCGGCATCGCTTTTTGTGGGTTTTTGACTTCTTCAGATGCATTAGCGATTGCATCAAATCCAAGGTAAGCAAAAAAGACAGTGGCCGCTCCAGCAATCACGCCATGAAAGCCCATTGGCATAAAAGGTGTCCAATTTTCAGGTTTAACGTAAGCAAAGCCTGAAATGATAAAGAGGAGGACAATGGCAATTTTGA
This sequence comes from Bacillus sp. FSL W8-0183, assembly GCF_038006825.1. NCBI lineage: Bacteria > Bacillati > Bacillota > Bacilli > Caryophanales > Bacillaceae > Bacillus > Bacillus sp. FSL W8-0183. The sequence continues at coordinate 818,571 of NZ_JBBOVY010000001.1, forward strand.
TGAGCACAATGATGTTATTCAGCTTTGTGCTCTCTTTTACGCCTCTTGAGACAATAAAGGTAATGAGTAAAATAATGAGTGCGCCTGGCAGGTTAAAGATGGCCCCATCAGCGGCTCCGGGTGCAGCCGATAAAGCCTTCGGTATGTGCAGACCAAATCCACTGAGCAGTGATTGAAAATAGGATGACCATCCGCTTGCCACAGCAGAGAGCGCAACAACATATTCAAGCATTAAATCCCAGCCCATTAAAAAGGCGAGGAATTCTCCAAGTGTTGCGTAAGAATACGTATAGACACTTCCTGACACTGGAATGGACGAGGAAAATTCAGCGTAGCAAAAAGCAGCAAGGGCGCATGCGATCGCAGCCAAAATAAAAGATATAATAATCGCAGGTCCCGCATCTTTCGCAGCCGCAACCCCCGTTATTACAAAAATTCCAGTCCCGACCACACAGCCAATGCCAAGCAAGATTAAATCAAATGTATTCAAAGAACGGCTCAGCCGCTTCGTTTGACTTTCAAGCATGAGCTGGTCGAGAGACTTTTTTCTAAATAAAGAACTCATGTTGACCTCCTAATGGATAAATCTTTTCGTAAGACGAATGTTAGTATATGCGTAAATGACAATTTAGTCAATTGGTTGAAAAACGCTTTAAATCACTAAAGTGTTAAACGTCACAAAAGGCTAATGTGTATCAAAAGACATCCGCCGTCATGTGACAGGCGGATGTGATAACAGGAGATTTACGTTTGTTCAGCAAATATTTTTTCGTTGTACAGCACACTCGGATGGGTTGGGTAATGGGCTGAGGATGCAAGATGATGGGTTTTGGCTTGAGCCAAATCACCGAGCTGATAATAACAATAGCAAAGCTGAAGGTGAGGATACCATGTTTTATATTGTGTCAGTGTAAAGGCTGTTTCGATTTCAGGTGCCTTCAGTGCCTGCTCATACCAATAGATGGCCGCTTTGTATTTATTTTGTGCTTTGAAATGATCCCCAATCCGGCAGCAAAATTCTGGACGGGGCTGATCATATAAGAAGGATCGCAATAAGGAGGATAAGGCGGCTTCCTCAAAACCGACTGCATAATAGCAGTCAGCTAAATTTTGGCATGTGCGAATTTCATCCTCAATCCAGCATTGTTTTGTGGCTAAAAATTTGTGATAAAAACGAATCGCTTTCACATGCTGCTTGTTATCTCGTAATTCATTGGCGAAGTAAAAGAGATCACGAGGCGTCATCTCTTCGCCTTTTGCAAGCATGTTTTCATAAATGCGCAGATTGCGTCCAGGCTCTCCAGCGGTTGTTTTCTTACGCTTTTGATGGGTGACGGCGATATCAGCCGGTAAGATGTTGCCATACACCTGAAGAAACTCATGAACGGCCCCGTACCACTGAAAGTTCAAGGCACGTTTGACGAGCCGGTTTCTTCTATATTTAAAATTCACCTGACCGTCCTCACTAAATCCAACGTGGTAAAACATCGAGACGGCATCTACTGCGGGATCAAGCGTCTGTTTGAGCTGAAGCAGTTTTTGCTGGTCCTCTTCAAGTAGGACATCGTCGGCATCCAGCCATAAGATATACTCTTTTGTCGCATGGGAAAAAGCGAAATTGCGTGCTTTTGCAAAATGCTGGACCCATTCAAAGTCGAGTACCTTTGCTGAAAAGGAGTGAGCAATGTCCTTTGTTTGATCTGTTGATCCTGTATCAACAATGATCATCTCATCTACAATGTCTTGAACAGAAGACAGGCAGTCAGCCAAAACCTCCTCTTCATTTTTCACAATCATACATAAACTAATGGTTATCATCTTTAGATCACCTCTTCATAGTGTATCGAGCATCAAAAGGAAACATTCTTTTCAGCAGCGGGTTTTTTTAAAACTAGTTTTCTGCTACTGGCTGATTTAAAATAAAGGAAGAATCTATGTAAGGGCTGATAAAATGAGTTTATTGAATGTAGAAGGATTATATAAAACCTATGGCGAAAAAACGCTGTTTGACCATATCTCTTTTCATATAGAACCAAAGGAACGCATCGGGTTAATTGGACCGAATGGAACAGGGAAGTCAACGCTTTTAAAAGTCATTGCAGGACTTGAATCATTTGAGGAAGGCGACATCACAAAGGCAGGGACACTTGATATCGAATTTCTCGAGCAAGATCCTGAAATGAGCGGGGATGAAACGATTCTCGACTATATTTTTTCAGGAACAGCACCGATGATTCAAACGATGAAAGCCTATGAAAGGGCGCTGGCTGATTTAGAGCATGATCCACAAAACGAGGCAAAACAAGAAGCGCTTATGCGTATGCAAAATAAAATGGATCAGGACGACGCATGGGATGCGAACCTTTCGGCGAAAACGATTTTGACAAAGCTTGGCGTTAAAGATGTGAGCCGATCTGTTCATGCGTTATCAGGCGGACAGAAAAAGCGTGTGGCGATCGCCAAAAATTTAATTCAGCCTGCGGGTTTGCTGATTTTAGATGAGCCGACAAACCATCTAGACAACGCAACCATTGAATGGCTTGAAGGATATTTGAGTCAATACAGCGGGGCTGTCATTCTTGTCACCCATGATCGTTATTTCTTAAACCGTGTCGCCAATCGGATCTATGAATTAAATCAGGGGCAGCTTTACACATATAAAGGAAATTATGAAGTCTTTTTAGAAAAAAGAGCGGAACGAGAAGCAGAAGCTCAAGTAAAAGAAACGAAACGTCAAAACCTGCTTAGACGTGAGCTTGCATGGCTCAGAAGAGGGGCAAAGGCTCGAACGACAAAGCAAAAAGCACGTATCGGCAGAGTGGAAGAGCTGAAGGATCAAAAGGGACCTGATGCAAAGGGAGAGCTTGATTTTGCGATCGGTTCTCACCGGCTTGGAAAACAAGTGATTGAGGCAGAAGAGATCAGCATCACATTTGCTGGTCAAACCCTTGTGGACCAGTTCAGTGATTTAGTCGTGCCAGGTGATCGTATCGGATTTATCGGACCGAATGGAGTGGGCAAAACGACTTTACTCAATTGCCTGGCGGGTAAAATCGAACCGACGAATGGACAATTGACCATTGGACAAACAGTCCGCATTGGCTATTACACGCAGGACCATAACGAAATGAATGAAGAGCTGAATATCATTGATTACATCAAAGAAACAGCTGAAATTGTCAAAACGGCAGATGGCGTCATTGTGACAGCAGAGCAGATGTTGGAGAGATTTTTATTCCCTAGATCCATGCAGCGCACGTTTATCCGCAAGCTGTCAGGGGGAGAGCGCCGCAGATTGTATTTATTGAAGGTATTGATGGAAGAGCCGAATGTTCTCTTTTTAGATGAGCCGACGAATGATCTTGATACAGAGACGCTGAGCATTTTAGAGGATTATTTGGAGCAGTTCCCAGGCGTAGTCATCACCGTGTCGCATGATCGTTATTTCTTAGACCGAGTCGTCCATCGTCTGCTTGTGTTTGAAGGAAATGGTCGTATTTCACACTTCCAAGGTGCTTACAGCGATTACATGGAGCAAGAAAAAGAACAGAAGCGGACAGAGACAAAACCAGCTGAAAAACAAGTAGAAGCTGCACCGAAAAAGAGGAAAAAACTATCCTATAAGGACCAGCTTGAATGGGATGGGATTGAAGATCGGATACAAGCACTAGAGGACAAACACCAGCAGCTCGAAGCCAGCATTGCTGAGGCTGGCAGTGATTTCGGGAAAATTCAAGAGCTGATGGACAAGCAAAAAGCCGTCGTTGAAGAACTAGAACAAGCAATGGATCGCTGGACCGAACTGTCGATGATGATTGAGGAATTAGAAAGTAATGAAAAATAAAGGTTGGCAAAAAAAACTGTAGAGACAGGGACTGACCCCCGTTTTTGAGACAGGGATCAAAACACCTTTATGAAACAGCCAATTGCCGATAGTTTATCGGTGATTGGTTGTTTAGTTTCGTTTGAATACGAATGTTGTTATAATAATAAATGTATTCTTTGACAGTGCGTTCTACGATGGTGGTCGTAGTGCGATCAATCCTGTTAAGATAGAACGTTTCAGACTTTAGTGAGGAATGAAACGATTCGATGGAGGCATTATCAGCGGGCGTCCCTTTACGGGACATGCTCATGGTAATGCCTTTTATATGAACAGCTTTCTGATACTCGTAAGATGTATACACAGAACCTTGATCGCTATGTAACACGCAATTCTCAGGAAGTGCTGGGAGCTGATTAAGTGTGTTTAAGATAAAGTCTGTGTCCTGCTTATCACCAATTGTAAAAGCAATCACTTCTCCATTATATAAATCCAATATACTGGAAAGGTACAATTGTTTCTGTCCATAAGGCAAATACGTGATGTCCGTGACTAGTTTTTCAAGAGGGCGATCAGACTGAAAATTCCGATCCAGTATATTACCAGCCACGGCATAGGGCTGCCCATTCTTCTTACGCTTTTTCATTTTAACCCGGCATTGCCACTGGTTTTTCTGCATGATACGTTGAACAGTTTTATGGTTAATACGCATTCCCATTTTTAGTATGGCTGTGATTTTCCGATAACCATATCGATATTTGTGCTTTCGGCACAACGTGCCGACCTGTTTCTCTAGTTGTCTTTTAGAATGATTCTGAGTCAGATTCTTTTTCCATCTATAATACGAAGTGCGTGAGATGCCTAAATGGACACAGATGTCCAGTACCGTCATCGTTTTGCACAATTCATCTACCAGTTTGATTGACGTTTCCTTATCAACTTCCTTTCCAATTCGTTGTACTTTTTTAAAACCTCATTCTGTTGACTCAAATAGCGATTTTCTGCCTGAAGTCTCTCTAATTCAGAAGAGTACTCGGGACCCTTTCCATAGGTATATTGTTTTCCAACAGGTTGTTCGAACCTGTGTGTATCCCCAGTTTTATGCCATCTCACCCATGTCTGAACCTGCGTCTTATTCTTGATATTCAATTCCTGCATGATCTCTTTCATAGGTACGCCTGCCAATCTCATTTCTACAGCCTTCTGTTTGACTTCAGCCGGATAACTCACTCTTGTCCCCATAGAAAAAACACCTCCATGTTTTATTTCGGATCACAACGATCCGTTTTCAAACTTGAAGGTGTTTTTTATTTGTCTCATCTTAGGGGGTCAGTCCCACATTCTACAGTTTTTTTGATAAGAACATTTGGCATAAGCATCGTGCTGGTGAATGGATTCTTCATTTCGACACTCAATTTGAAAGCCTTTAACCCAGTTTTGTTCGTACAACTCTGCGGCAATTAACCTCGCAACATCCTCTACAAAACGTGGATTTTCATAGGCCTCTTCTGTCACGTGTTTTTCATCTGGTCTTTTGAGTACAGGGTAAAGGGGTGCACTCGCATTAGACTCGATGATCTGCAGTAGATCTGCTTTCATGTCATCAGGGAGTTGACCTTGTTCAAACAGCTCTACCTGAATAGATACAGTGCCGCGCTGATTATGTGCGCCGTATTCACTGATTTCTTTTGAACAAGGACATAACGTTGTCACTTGAGCAGTGCAGCCAATATGACAAATCCATCCGTTTTCTTCATGAAAGTGGATGTCGTATTGCACGTCTGCATGGATCAAACCGGACTTTCCGCTGATGGGACTCTTTTTTTCCATGTACCACGGAAAGGAAACTTGAATCGAGGCAGAAGGCTGATTCATTTGCGTGGCAAGCTGTGCGGTCAATTCTTTTAAGGAATCCACATCAACCGGCTTTCCGCTCACATAAAATGAGTGAAGCTGCTCGGTGAGACGGCTCATATGAATGCCTTTTTGATGAGCTGGTAAATATGTACTCAGCGTAAAATCAGCGGAAGCGGTTTGGTGCTGTGGAGCCGTTTTAGACAAAATATGTACAGGGTACGACACACGGCAAATTCCGACCTGTTCCAGATCAAAATAAAAGTCCTGTTCGGTTTGTTGGATGTCTATCATGTTCTCTTTTTGACAAGGTTTTGTTCTAGCGCTTGGCGGGACAGAACCAAATTGTGCGTGTCGTTCTTTTTTGGATGGAAATGAACGCATAGGGTACCTCCTTTAAAACGTAATGATTCCTATTTATTCTGCATCAAACCACAATAGAAATCAAGTGATCAAACATTAACGTTTACGTTAAGGTCACAAAGGTGTATAATAAAACATGAATTGATGAGCAGGAGGCACTGGTGATGGAATGGATGAAAATTGATCAAGTGGCGAAAAGAAGCGGTCTGACGAAACGGACCATTCGTTTCTATGAAGAGATTGGTTTATTATCAGCACCAAAGCGGACAGAGGGCGGTGTCAGACTTTACTCAGAGGATGACATGGAAGAACTGGAGAAAGTGATGCAGGCCAAAGAAGTACTTGGCTTTTCTTTACAAGAGCTTCAATCGTTTATGGAAATCGGAAAACAGCTTGAGCTGAATAAAGAAGGCTACTTGCTGTCACTTGACCCGAAGGAACGACTAGAGAAACTGTTAGATATTGATGCGCAGCTGACTGTGCAGCATCAATTGATTACAAAAAAGCTAGAAACGATTCAATCCTTTAAAAAGGATCTTGAAATGATGAAAGAAAGAGCGGCTCATGCGATTGAGCAATTACAAAAATAAACACCTCAGCGTGTTTATTTCAGCGTGTAGACAAACCCTCGCATTCTTTGTCAGTCCTGCGCTCTGGTGCTCACGAATGCCAAATTCGCTCCGCTCCAGTGCTCGTCCTTCCTAGACTGCAAAGGTTTTCTATCACGCTGAAAAAGAAGACAAAGAGCTAAAATAAAGTTCATTTTAGCCCTTTGTCAACAAAATAAAATAAACACCTCAGCGTGTTTATTTTATTTTGTTAAACAACTGTAGGAAAGGTTCTGATGGAATGAAGGAAGAAGAAGTATTGAAACAGCGTACGAGTCTGCTTAGGCAGCCGAAGGCCGTCTGGGCGGTGGCCTTTGCATGTGTGATTTCATTTATGGGGATAGGACTTGTGGACCCGATTTTGCCAGCCATTGCATCACAATTAGATGCATCTCCAAGTCAGGTCTCTCTTTTGTTTACGAGCTATTTGCTTGTCACCGGCTTTGTGATGTTTTTTACCGGTTTTATTTCTAGTCGTATTGGTGCCAAATGGACGTTATTATTAGGACTCATCTTTATTATTGTCTTTTCTGCTTTAGGCGGTACTTCTTCAACGATTAATGAATTAATTGGTTTTAGAGGCGGATGGGGCATTGGGAATGCCTTATTTATTTCAACGGCATTATCAGTGATTGTCGGTGTGTCTGTTGGAGGAAGTGCGAAAGCCATCATTTTATATGAGGCGGCACTAGGTCTTGGGATTTCTGTCGGGCCGCTCCTTGGCGGTGAGCTTGGAACGATCTCTTGGCGCGGGCCATTCTTTGGTGTGGCAGTGTTAATGCTCGTTGCTCTTTTAGCCATTACCTTTATGCTGCCACCTATGCAAAAGCCGCAGAAAAAGGTGAAGTTATTTGAAGCTGTTGGAGCCTTGAAATATAAGGGGCTTTTAACGATGGCATCTGCTGCTTTCTTATATAATTTTGGATTCTTTGTTCTTCTAGCTTATTCGCCATTTGTGCTTCATCTGGATGAGCATGGTCTTGGCTATGTCTTTTTTGGATGGGGATTATTTTTGGCTGTGACTTCCGTCTTCTCAGCGCCGGTCATTCATCGCAAGCTTGGAACATTGACTTCTCTTGTGGTTCTGTTTGCTTCGTTTGCTGTGATTTTATTCGGCATTGGAATATGGACATCACATGTGGTCGTGGTCATTTGCGGTATTGTCATTGCAGGGGGAATCCTCGGCATGATCAATACGGTGCTTACGACGGCTGTGATGGGATCAGCTCCTGTTGAGCGTTCAATTGCATCATCTTCATACAGTGCTGTACGATTTATTGGTGGTGCGATTGCGCCTTGGATTGCGGGAGTACTCGCTGAAACTTACACAGCAAGCACCCCTTATTATGTAGGGGCGGCTGTTGTTCTCTTAGGAATGGTCATCCTGCTTCTTGGCCGTAAGCATTTGGTGAATATCCAGGCAGGTCATTAATAGAAAAAAGCCTCATATAAGATATGAGGCTTTTTTTGTCGTTATAATACTTTGGTTGTCCAGGATTCACAATTCCAAGTTTCAGTGGCCACATCTTGATAAAATTCAGGTTCGTGTGAAATTAATAGGACGCTGCCTTTATATTCTTTTAACGCGCGCTTTAATTCTTCTTTGGCATCGACATCCAAGTGGTTTGTCGGCTCATCGAGAACAAGTAGGTTGGTTTCTTCATTGATCAGCTTACAAAGGCGGACCTTCGCTTTTTCACCACCACTTAAAACAGACACACGGCTTTCAATATGTTTTGTCGTTAAACCGCATTTGGCAAGGGCGGCTCTGACTTCATATTGTGTGTACGATGGGAAGGTGCTCCACACCTCTTCAATACAAGTGTTGCTGTTTTGTTCTTTTACTTCTTGTTCAAAGTAGCCTATATGCAGGAATTCTCCGCGTTCCACCTCACCAGAAATGGGGGAGATTTCTCCAAGAAGACTTCGGAGCAGTGTCGTTTTTCCGATACCGTTGGCACCGTATAATGCAATTTTCTGCCCGCGTTCCATTTTTAAATTCAATGGACGAGAGAGCGGTTCGTCATACCCAATAACTAAATCCTTCGTTTCAAAAATCAATTTCCCTGATGTGCGTGAAGGTTTAAAGTGGAATTCTGGTTTTGGTTTTTCTGCTGCTAATTCAATCATGTCCATTTTATCGAGTTTCTTCTGACGAGACATCGCCATATTTCGAGTGCTGACACGTGCTTTGTTTCTCGCGACAAAATCCTTTAATTCAGCCACTTCTTGTTGCTGCCTTTTATACGCTGCTTCTAGCTGCTGCTTTTTCACTTCGTATACTTGTTTAAATTGATCATAATCACCAACGTATCGCGTGAGTTCTTGATTTTCGACATGATAAATCAAGTTAATGACACTGTTTAGGAACGGGATATCATGTGAAATGAGGATAAATGCATTTTCATATTCCTGCAAATAGCGCTTCAGCCACTCAATATGCTGTTCATCTAAATAGTTTGTCGGCTCGTCAAGAAGAAGAATTTCAGGCTTCTCTAACAGCAATTTCGCAAGCAGTACTTTTGTACGCTGTCCGCCGCTCAGCTCTGTCACATCACGATCGAGCCCCAGATCTGTTAACCCAAGACCTCTTGCAATTTCCTCTACCTTGGAATCAATGATATAAAAATCATTGTTCGTCAGGGCATCCTGAATGACGCCTACTTCTTCTAAAAGCTTTTCTAGCTCATCAGGATCTGCTTCACCCATTTTTTCGTAAATGTCATTCATTGCGGCTTCCATTGAGAATAAATAATGGAATGCATCTTGAAGGACCTCACGAATGGTTCTTCCTTTTTCAAGCACGGTATGCTGATCGAGGTAGCCGACACGAACATTTTTTGCCCATTCGACCTTTCCTGCATCTGGCTCAAGCTTGCCAGTAATAATATTCATAAACGTTGACTTTCCTTCACCGTTGGCGCCGATCAAGCCGACATGCTCGCCTTTTAATAAACGGAAGGAGACTTCGTGGAAAATGGCTCTGTCGCCAAAGCCATGGCTTAAATCTTTAACAGATAATATCATTTTTTACACCTCAAATAGATTCAAAACGGCTAGTGCCTCTCATGATTATATCGAACTGTACGGCTCGATAAAAGCATCAAAAGAAAAATTGCGTTTCAAAGCTGATTTTGAGATACTTAAGGATAGATTGAATGAGGATAAAGGAGATCAACATGACGGAAAATTGGGCATTTTTGAAAGAAGCAAAGCCATTTATTCAAAAGAACTTTGAAGCGGCTGGCTTTGAGAAGCCAACAGCGATACAAGAACAAACAGCAGAGTGGATTACGGAAAAACGCGATGTGATCGCAGAATCACCGACTGGAACAGGGAAGACCCTAGCGTATGTTCTGCCGCTTTTAAATAAAATTGATGTGAGTATCAAACACCCGCAAGTCTTAATCTTGGCACCTTCAAGAGAGCTTGTGATGCAAATTTTTGATGTTGTGCAAGAGTTCAAACAAGGTTCAGACATCAAAGCTATTTCCTTAATAGGCGGGGCAAACATCAAGAAGCAGCAGGAAAAGCTAAAAAAACACCCGAATATCGTGGTGGCGACACCGGGTCGCGTGCAAGAGTTAATCAAAATCAAGAAACTGAAAATGCATGAAGTGAAAACGATCGTGTTAGACGAGGCAGACCAGCTTCTTGTCCCAGAGCATATGAAAACGATCCAAGCGATCATTAAATCCACATTAAAAGAAAGACAAATCCTTTGTTTCTCTGCGACATTGAAAGAGGAAACCGTTCAACTGATCAAAGACATTGCATCTGAACCAGAGGTATTGAGAATTAGCAGAAGCCAAGAAGAAGCGCAGAAGGTAGGGCATTATTACCTGTTATGTGATCAGCGTGACAAGGTGAAATTACTGCAAAAGCTATCACGGCTTGAGGACATGCATGCACTCGTCTTTGTGCGAGATATTACGAATTTGAGCATTTATGCAGAAAAATTAGCGTATCACCATGTCGACCTTGGTGTGCTTCACAGTGAAGCGAAAAAAGCAGAGCGTGCTGTCATCTTAAAGGCTTTTGAACAGCGTGAATTCCCGCTTCTTCTTGCAACAGATATCGCAGCAAGAGGGATCGATATTGACGATCTGCCTTACGTGATCCATGCCGACCTGCCAAACGAAGAAGGCTATATCCACCGTTCAGGCAGAACCGGCCGCGCAGGAAAAGAAGGGGCGGTTATCAGCCTAGTCACATCTCAAGAGCATTCAATGCTTAAAAAAATGGCGAAAAAGCTAAATCTTTCGCTTCAGGAAATTGTTTATAAGCAAGGTCAGCTGCACCTTGCGCCCAAGCAAGCATAAAAAAAGGACCCTCCCACATGGAGGGTCCTTTCTTTTTATGAAACTTTGACAAGTTGTTTTCCGACATTTTCCCCTTTGAATAGTCCAAGGAATGCATCTGGAATATGGTCAAAACCTTCGATAATGGTTTCTTTGTAAGTCAGTTTGTCTTCTTTTACCCATTGTGCGAGATCTTTTGCCGCCTCCTCAAAACGATCAGAGTAGTTGGCAACAATGAAGCCCTGCATCAATGCACTTGTTTTAATGAGTTTTGTTTGCACACGAGGGCCAATGTCTTCGCTTGCACTAATGTTATAAGAAGAAATGGCGCCGCAGACTGGAATACGTGCGAAACGGTTCAAATGATTCATCACAGCATCAGAGATTTCGCCGCCCACATTGTCAAAATACACATCGACACCGTTTGGACAGGCTTTTGCAATGGCGTCATCTAAATCATTTGTTGTTTTATAATTAATGGTTTCATCAAAGCCCAGTTCTTTTAAATAAGCCAGCTTATCATCAGATCCGGCAATTCCAACGACGTGGGCACCTTTGATTTTAGCGATCTGTCCGACAACAGAACCAACGGCACCTGCGGCTCCAGAAATGACAACAGTTTCGCCTTCTTTTGGCTGACCAATCGCAAGAAGTCCAAAATAGGCGGTTTGTCCTGGCATGCCCAAAATCCCTAAGTAATAAGATAACGGCGCAATGGATGGATCAATTTTTGTCAGAGACTCTGCTTTGGCAGTAGAATATTCCTGCCAGCCAAGGAATCCAAGTACAAAATCACCTTTCTCAAATTGAGGAGATTTGGACTCGATGACTTCTCCGACCACTCCACCTTGAATGACTTCATTGAGTTTAAATGGAGGTGTATAGGATTTTGTATCTTGCATTCGTCCTCTCATGTAAGGATCTACAGACACATATTTCGTTTGAATCAAGACTTCGCCATCTTGCGGCGTTGGTATATCAACTGTTTCAAAATGAAAAACATCTTTAGTAGGTAACCCTTTTGGACGTTTTGCTAATTGAATTTGTTTTTGTTGACTCATGTCAAATCCTCCCTTTCACTTGCAACCTAGATTTACATTAACATGATGCTTCTTTTCGTTCAAAACATACGGTCTTTTCCAAGCACATACAAAAAAGCAGCCACCATCTAAAAGAAGGGGACTACTTTTTTTGAAGAGAGACAGAAAGGAGCGGCGGGAGACAACCAAACAGTTGATACTCATCCGCATCACGTTCTTTTAATAAATATTCATTTGCATTTTGCATGGAGGCTTTCATCATATCGTGCGTCACAAAAGGAAAAAGGATATTTAAATATGAGGACAACAGGTCTTGTGGATCTTGTTCGATTGACTCGATATCTCCAATGTTAATAATAATAGAAAAGAGATAATCGATGCAGATGTGAAAGTGCTGTTCAGCAAACAAAGTAAGCGGCTTTGCTTTTGATTCTTCAGGATTCCATTTTTGAAAAAGCTGTTTCACCAAATCACTGACAACCCATGCATTAAACTGCTGCTCAGCTGAAAAATAATACATCAGCTCCACCCCATTTCTAGCCTCCAGTATAAGAATTGTACAACAAATGACAAGGAATGAATACGATTTTTCAGAAAATTTAGTCATATTCACAGTCTTTTTGTCAAAAATAAGTCCATAGACGCATTAAGTTCACAGAGTAAAAATGGATGTGCTGGAGGAAGGTTTAATGACAAAAGTGACGGGTAAAAGATTCGTAAGACGTTAAAGGAGGAATAATAAATGAAACCTGTTGTAAGAGAGTATTCAAATGATGAAACACTTCAAAGAGATGTGGAGCAATTAAAACAACTCGGTGTTGCAAGAGAGGACATTTATGTTCTGTCCCATGACGATGATCGAACTGAGCGTATTGCAAGCAACACAGATGCCAATACGATAGGTCCAAAAGAAGTTGGACTCAAGCATGCGGTTGGAAACATCTTTAGCAAAAAGGGAGATGAACTCCGCAATAAGATTCACGAAATTGGTTTCTCAAAAGAAGAAGCTGAGACATTTGAAGAACATTTAGACGAAGGAAAAGTTCTTCTCTTTGTGACTGACCATGAAAAAGTGAAAAATTGGGCATAAACGCCATCGTAAAAAGCCTCTTACTTTTGTAAGGGGCTTTTTTTCATGCTGCGATAATTAAAATCTACCATCTGTCTTTTTCACTATAATAAGAAAGGTTGAAAAATTGGGATAAACAGTAAAATGTCTAATTGAAAATATAGAAATATCAAAGGATACCATCAAAAAAATGAAAAAAGTAGTGAAAATATCACAAAAAACCATTCGGGAAATAATTATGATATCTTTATTTTTATTTCAAAATGAAATAAAAATCTTGTGTAATTTAGTAGATAAATTTCTTAGTTCTATTGGTTTAAGTTGTATTTTTGTGTAGAAATAAGTGTTTTAAGGTCAAAAAACCACGAAATATACCTGTATTTTCAATTAGAAAATCATTCTAATGTTTAGGAAATAATTTGTTGACAAAATAATCTAAAAACAATATATTTGGCTTAATCAAGTTATTATGGAATTAGTTGTTAAATTTTTGATGGGTGGATTTCAGGATCAATTCGGTAAATGATGATGCATTAAGACCTAAGGGAGAGCGCTTCTGAGGCAGAGCGATACGGAAGAAATATCTATTAGACAAAAAAATAGATGAAAGATAGCTTAGAATGGTAGATTCGTCTTTCTACTATGCCTATTTCTCAATGATATTGTTCAAGGTATTCAGAGGATCATCATAAAGAAAGCGCTTTCTTAGCGCTGTTAAGGAGGTGAATCCATATGAAGAAAATGTATAACAAACTGAGGCGCTGTAACAGTTGAATGGCTGTGGTTGTATGTGAAGATGAGTGCTGAAAAAGAAGAGTGACATGTGGGATGCTTCTCTCCTTTTTCAGAAAACAGATTTCCTAAAAAATCCATCTTTCATTTTATCATAAGGCTTTTTGCTTGAAAACCACCTTTATTAGGAAAGGTGATTGTGAATTGAAGGAGGTCACGTGATGAAAAAGGCTTTGTATCATGAAGACAGCGGGTTGTATTTAGAGAAAATGCGCATGGCTTTTCAAGAACACTATGAGCAAAGAACAGATATGTGGTCCACTGATCCATCATTAACAGACGCTGCTGTGATGTCTCTCAAGGCATGGCGTTCCAGGGAAAAGGATGCACTTGCTTCGGTGCTGGATATCGGCTGCGGGAACGGCCGGGCTCTTGAACATTTACAAGGACTGTCGGCATACACCGGTATTGATCTTTATGAGCATGAGGAATGGCAAGGATTAAAGAAGAGAAAAGAGGTTCCTGTCCATTTTTATCATCAAGATTTTATGTCCTGGTCGATGAATCAAGGGCGCGAGCTGACATTTGATCTGATTTTAGATCATGGCTGCTTTCACCATCAGCACCCTGATGACCACGAACGATACTTAAAGCAGATTTCCTCGCTGCTTCATGAAGGTGGTGTGTTTTCCCTTGTTGTATGGGGAGAAGAGTGGAAAACAGGCTTAATCGGAGAAGATGGACGCTTCCATTTTTCATTCTCAGATACTCAGCTTGGAGAAAAGATTTGTACATCAGGACTTGAGCTCGTTTCGATTACACCATTACAAGCGAAGGCTGGGATCAGCCAGCATCATGTCATTGCTGTCAAAATCTAGTGCAAAGGAGGATAAACGCGATGTTTGATGTGATGGTTCTTGGTGCATACCTAGGCGGGTGTCATGCTTCAATCAATTTAGCTGAATTGAAGTACGGACTATTCATCCAATCAAAGGGTACAACCGGATGACGTGCATTTGGAGAACCAGAGCTTCTAGTAAAGGAGAAAGCAGCTCGAAGCTAGCAGAGATATTCTTTTAGAGAAAGAGCATGTCAGTTTCCATTCAAGAATCATCCAATGGTGTTGCTCTCTTACAGAGAATACAGCGTATGAAGCTCGATTTCTGCTCCTTTGTACTGGACAAGTGACAGTCTAAAAAGAGTCTTTATGAAAGGTACTGATGGATGATTGGCATCGCACATCTATTCAGCCAGTATGACAGGAAATTTCTCCTGAGCCATGATTCTAGCTGGAACCGGTGCTCAGGATGCAAAGGGAGTGCATACACATATTCATCACGCCATCACTGCGCTGAGAGAGTTCAATGGGGTGCAGTGATGAATAGGGGGAGACAAATGAACAAGTTTGTAGCTGAACTACAATCAATGATTCATCATTTTACATTTCAAGAAAAACACTATTTGCTCGTGGGGCCAGTGAACCTGCCGATCTCTATTGAACATGAAGAAGTGCAGTTTACATGGTATGCCTTTGCGTCTGTAGAAGCTGATACAACGCCAACGGTTGAGTCTATTGTACAAATGAGTACCGAGCAGCAAACATTTTCCTCTTGTCTCCTTTTTGGCGACTTTGAAAATGAAGTGCCGCCGCTTGTGCGAATTCATAGTGTCTGCCAAACAGGGGATGTGTTTGGGTCACTGAAATGTGATTGCGGTCCACAGCTTGCATCATCGCTAAAAAAAATCACCGATTACGGAAAAGGCATGCTTGTGTATATGGCCAATCAAGAAGGGCGCTCTATTGGGCTAATGGCCAAAGCCTTCACGTATAAATTACAGGAAATGAAACTGGATACATTTGAGGCGAACAGGTTGATCGGCTGCGGAGATGATGATCGGCATTACGAGGAAGCAGCGGCTGTCTTGCACTATTTAAACAAAGGGAAACCATTGCATCTCTTAACCAATAATCCAGATAAAGTCGATTCCATTGCTGCTTACGGTCTTCCGGTTTTACGGTTTGATCATACGGTAGAAGCCTCTCTCTATAATGAGGCGTATTTAAAGGCAAAAGCAGCATCAGGGCATATGGTCGATGAGAAGAAATTAATTAATCAGTAGATGAGTTTATTTAAAGAAGGCGGGAGAAAAGCGTGAAACCTGATATCAATTGGATTCAAATCCCAAGCGGCTATGCGACGATTGGAAGTAATGAAGAAGATATGAAAAAGGCATCAGAATTTTGGAAGGACAAACTTCTGAATCCAGCCTATGGCCGTGAGAAAAAATTTCAAAAATGGCTGTACAAAGAATTTCCATCTTATCAGCCGTATATGAGCGAATTTTTCATTTCAGATACGGTCGTCACCAATGAATGGTATCAAAGCTATTGCGACGAGACAGGAAAGCCTTATCCAGAGAGCTTGACGAACCTAGAACTTGGCGGGGAAAAAGACCATCCTGCTTGGGGCATGGACATCGAGGAAGCTTTCTCATTTTGTCAGTGGCTGAGCGGGAAGCTTGGATATGAGGTATCGATCCCTACTGAGGAAGAATGGGAATATGCTGCCCGGGGCAATACGAGACATCAATATCCTTGGGGAGATGAGTTTGATCCCTCTTACTGTAATACGCACGAATCAAATATTGAAAAAACGACACCTGTCCGTCATTACGAAAAAGGAAGATCTCTATTTGGACTATATGATATGGGTGGCAATGTCGAAGAATGGGTCAACACCAAGTATCACATATATGAAGGCGGAATTGAGGTTGTAGATGATTTAACCGAGACACTCGGCAGTGATTACTACATTTTAAAAGGTGGCTCCTTCGCAAGAGGCGGAGATTTATGCAGAGTCGCAAGAAGACACGGGAAACACCCAGACCCTGTTTTTCGATTTACTGGTTTTCGTGTAGTTACTCGTCAAAAACAACATATAAAGGTGGGAGTGTAAAACCATGCATAGAGGACCGATTACATCCGTTTTATCAACTCAGCATGACCAAATTGTCTACACAGGCGGCTATGACCGCTGTATTTATAAATGGGACCGTGCCACGGGAGAAGGAACATTCATTGGCAGTCACGAGCATATCATCAACTCTTTATCCCTTTCGGAAAATGGAACGTATTTAGCGAGTGCATCGTCAGACTATACCATTCAATTATATGATACTAGCACACATA
Source organism: Bacillus sp. FSL W8-0183 (assembly GCF_038006825.1). Lineage (NCBI taxonomy): Bacteria > Bacillati > Bacillota > Bacilli > Caryophanales > Bacillaceae > Bacillus > Bacillus sp. FSL W8-0183. The sequence goes on from NZ_JBBOVY010000001.1 coordinate 835,551, forward strand.
CAAAAATTCGTACGTTATATGGTCATGCGGATGATGTGGAAGCTGTCGCATTTGCAAAGCAGGATACGCTTCTTGTATCGGTGTCCAGAGACAGAAGATGCTTAGTTTGGGATATTGAAACGGGAGCCATTTTAAGAGAATTTCATGGACATAGCAAGGATGTATTAGCTGTATGGATTCATGAGGATAAAGCTTATACAACTGGTGATGATGGCTATGTCCTTGTATGGCTCTATGAAACAGGAGAAATTGTAGGTGAAATTGGCCCGTTTGATTATGAGCTGGATACCATCAGCGGCAGCAATCAAAAAGAAGTATTCGCCCTTGGTAGAGACGATGGCACGGTCATCATTTATGATGCCGCTACATTACAGGAGAAAAAAATCATCAAAGCTCATTTACAAGGTGTGAAACGTGTGAATTTTTCGCCGAGCGGTAACTACTTGCTCACAGCGGGTTATGACCATTTAATTAAGCTGTGGAATTATGAAACCGGTGATTTAATTGATACGCTGCTGCCTCATAAATATCAATGGGAGCGCTCGCTTGTTTGGACAGAAGACGAGCAAGCCATTTTAGGAGCCAGCTTTGGGAAAACGTATTGTGAATGGTCAATTCAAGAAGGAAAAGTGATCTCTGATGAGCAGGAATTGGCGACACCTTCTATTAATGATATTGCGTTGACTGAAGCGGGTGATATTATCACTGCATCAGATGACGGAAAATTCAGAAAGAATGGAATCGAAATCGCAAAATCAACAGGTGTTCTCACAAATGGAGTGGCTGTTGCACGGGATGGAAGCTATTATGCATGGGGCGATCATGCGAGTCAGGTGCATATTGTACACGAGTCATTGCAGCAAATGGTCTCTTTTGATCTCAACACAGGTCCTGTCAATAGTGTGTATTTCCATGAGGAGGATCGTCAATTTTATATTGGCACTTATGGCGGTTATGTGCATGTCATTTCGACTGAACACTTAAAGGAAATCGGCCGTTCTAAAGCACATGATTGCGCGGTCAAAGCATTAAAGGTAGAAGGAGATCATATCATCACAGCGGCAGTTGAAGGAACCATCTGTCTTCTCGATAAAAAGAGTTTGTCCTTAACAGCAGAATATATCGGGGCGACAGAGCTGTTAAATGATGTATTTATTGATAGCAAAAGAGATCGTATTGCCATTGTCAGCCGTGATAAAAACGTCCGATTGTTTGATTTGCATACAGGCAGAATTTTAAATCAGCACAACGAGCATCAATATTCCATTAAATCCATCACTGTGACAGACTCTGGCTATATTGTGAGCGGAGACTATTGGGGATATATTGTGGTATGGAATCCAGAGCTAGATGTCAATACAGGTCCGATTCGAATTGCTAAGAATGGTATTAGTGCCATTAGACAACTAGGAAATGATGTGTATGCAAGCTCATATGACGGTGGTATTTATCATATTCGAGAAGATGGCACACATACGGAAGTACTGCGCTTATTTGAACAATTTCCGAAAGAAGTAATCTCTCATTAAGAAAAAGAATGTAAGCGGGGGATTCTCATGATAAGTGTTTGCAAGGAACATATGAAAAAAGGTCTGACTGTACTCAATTGTCCGCATGTGCTCCTCATTAATAAATATGAATGTCGCAAATGCTGTTTTTGTAAACAACGAGCATCATATAAACTGTTTTATTCCTTGCCTTACTATGATCGATCTGAAAAGAAACGGCTTGAGAAAGTATAGCACATGAGAATAGAACTCCTTCATTTTCTGAAGGAGTTCTTTCCCTTGAGAGAAGAAAGGAGCCCGAGATGAAAGACGATGTTTTTTATATGAAGCTGGCGATTGCCAACGCGAAGGCGATGAAAGGACAAACCTCACCCAATCCGCTTGTTGGTGCAGTGATTGTTCAGAGCGGTGAGATCGTTGGGATTGGTGCGCACATGAAGGCGGGCGAGCCTCATGCTGAAATTCATGCGCTGCAAATGGCAGGAGAAAAGGCGAAGGGAGCTGACATGTATGTGACACTCGAACCTTGTACACATCACGGAAAAACAGGCCCTTGCACCGAAGCGATCATCAAAAGTGGAGTGAAGAAAGTGCTGATTGCCACCCGAGATCCGAATCCGGTTGTTGCAGGTAAAGGAATTGCCTTTTTGAAAAAGGCTGGAATTGAAGTGGAGCAAGGTATATGTAAACAGGAAGCAGATCGTTTAAATGCGCCTTTTTTTCATTTGATGCAAACAAACCTTCCTTATGTCATTTTAAAATCAGCTATTTCGATAGATGGGAAAATTGCTACGGCTGATCAAGAAAGCAAATGGATCACTGGAATAGAAGCGAGAACAGAAGTGCAGCGCTTACGTCAAGAAGTAGATGCGGTGCTGACAGGAGTGGAAACGATTATTCAAGATGATGCCGGCTTAATTGTAAAGGATTCATTCAACCATCAGCCCATTCGTGTCATTTTAGATTCAACATTAAGGATACCGCTTCATGCCAAATGCTTAACAGATCATAGGGCAGAAACCATAATTTGTACATCACAAGATTATGATCATCAAAAGTATCAACAGTTGATACAAAAAGGTCATCAAGTATTTGTCACAAGCGGAGAACACCGGACAGATCTTCAGGATGTGTTACACCTGTTGAAGAAGCGCTCTGTGATGTCAGTGCTTGTAGAGGCAGGGGGCAGTGTGAGTGCGTCATTTTTAGAAGCATCACTTGTGAACGAAGCTGTTATCTATATGGCACCTTTATTAATCGGAGGGAAAGATGCACCTACTTTTTTTGAAGGAGAAGGCGTGAAAAAACTAAAAAAGGCGATCCGTCCAGCGGATATTGAATATAGTATGGTAGGAAAAGATTTAAAAATGACGATGACATTTTAACGAATGAGAAAGGCCTTGTACGCAGAGTGCAAAGCCTTTTTAAATTTTTTATAAAAATAAAATTGTACATACACCTATCCTGATCATGATGAATACGATGAATGGGGGTGATTCCATGAGAAGATGTAGACAGTGCGGAAAGACATATCCAACTCATTCGACAGACCACTACCAAAAAGGAAGCTGGTATGATGCGTATAAGGATGATGGCTGGGAATGTGATAGTTGTAAAAAAGGAAAGTCAACAAAGCCAGGAAAACCGGTAAAAAACCCATGCTGCGGAAAAGATCCTTGTGTTTGTGTCATTCAAGGACCGCAAGGGGGAAGAGGAAGAAGAGGTCCAGCAGGTCCGGTGGGTCCAGTAGGTCCGGCGGGGCCAGTTGGACCGGCAGGAGCCACCGGAGCGACCGGTCTAGGCTTAGACGGCATCGTGGCATTTGATCCAGCGTTAGAATCAACCTATAGAGTAGGTCAGGTAGTGACATATGATGGAAGCACGTATTTGGTCATTTCAGAACCTCCAGCAGGTGCGCCGGATACGTCGCCAAATTATATATTGTTAGCTGCTGCAGGTGAAACGGGAGCCACAGGAGATACGGGAGCCACGGGAGCAACAGGAACAGGAGCGACCGGCGCTACTGGAGATACAGGCGCAACCGGAGCGACAGGAGCCACGGGAGATACGGGCGCCACGGGAGCAACAGGAACAGGAGCGACCGGTGCTACTGGAGATACAGGTGCTACCGGTGCGACAGGAGCGACCGGAGCCACAGGAGATACGGGTGCCACGGGAGCAACAGGAACAGGAGTGACCGGCGCTACTGGAGATACAGGCGCAACCGGAGCGACAGGAGCAACAGGAGATACGGGAGCCACGGGAGCAACAGGAACAGGAGTGACCGGCGCTACTGGAGATACAGGCGCAACCGGAGCGACCGGAGCCACAGGAGATACGGGAGCAACAGGAACAGGAGCGACCGGTGCTACTGGAGATACAGGCGCAACCGGAGCGACAGGAGCAACAGGAGATACGGGAGCCACGGGAGCAACAGGAACAGGAGCGACCGGCGCTACTGGAGATACAGGCGCAACCGGAGCGACAGGAGCAACAGGAGATACGGGCGCAACCGGAGCAACCGGAGCCACAGGTGCAACGGGAGATACGGGAGCGACCGGAGTAACCGGAGCTACAGGTGCAACAGGAGATACGGGAGCGATCGGAGTAACCGGAGCCACAGGTGTAACGGGAGATACGGGAGTAACCGGAGCTACAGGTGCAACAGGAGATACGGGAGCGACTGGAGTAACCGGAGCTACAGGTGCAACGGGAGATACGGGAGCGACTGGAGTAACCGGAGCCACTGGCGCTACGGGAGATACAGGAGCGACCGGAGTAACCGGAGCCACAGGAGTAGGGTTAGCTGGTATTTTGGCATTTGACCCAGCAACAGCTCCAACCTATCCAGTAGGTCAAGTGGTGACATATGAAGGTGGAACTTATGTCGTAAATACAGCACCACCAACCGGCACACCAGATACGTCTCCAGATTATACGTTATTGGCAGCCGCAGGTGTGACAGGCGCCACGGGAGATACAGGAGCGACCGGAGTAACCGGAGCCACGGGTGCAACGGGAGTAACCGGAGCTACAGGTGCAACAGGAGATACGGGAGCGACTGGAGTAACCGGAGCTACAGGTGCAACAGGAGATACGGGAGATACGGGAGTAACCGGAGCTACAGGTGCAACAGGAGATACGGGAGATACGGGAGTAACCGGAGCCACAGGTGTAACGGGAGATACGGGAGTAACCGGAGCCACAGGTGTAACGGGAGATACGGGAGCGACCGGAGTAACCGGAGCCACGGGTGCAACGGGAGATACGGGAGCGACTGGAGTAACCGGAGCCACAGGTGTAACGGGAGATACGGGAGCGACCGGAGTAACCGGAGCTACAGGTGCAACAGGAGATACGGGAGCGACCGGAGTAACCGGAGCTACAGGTGCAACAGGAGATACGGGAGCGACCGGAGTAACCGGAGCCACAGGTGTAACGGGAGATACGGGAGCGACCGGAGTAACCGGAGCCACAGGTGTAACGGGAGCGACCGGAGTAACCGGAGCTACAGGTGCAACAGGAGATACGGGAGCGACTGGAGTAACCGGAGCCACAGGTGCAACGGGAGATACCGGAGCCACCGGAGTAGGGTTAGCTGGTATTTTGGCATTTGACCCAGCAACAGCTCCAACCTATCCAGTAGGTCAAGTGGTGACATATGAAGGTGGAACTTATGTCGTAAATACAGCACCACCAACTGGCACACCAGATACGTCTCCAGATTATACGTTATTGGCAGCCGCAGGTGTGACAGGCGCCACGGGAGCAACCGGTGTCACCGGAGATACAGGTCCAACAGGAGCGACCGGAGTAACCGGAGCCACAGGTGTAACAGGAGATACGGGTGCAACAGGGGCTACAGGAACAGGAGCCACGGGCGCAACCGGTGCAACAGGAGCCACAGGTGCGACAGGATCAAGTGCGATTATTCCATTTGCATCTGGTACACCAGCTGTTTTAACCACAATCGCAGGCGGTCTAGTTGGAACATCTAGCTTGGTCGGATTCGGTAACTCGGCGACAGGTGTCAGTATTGTAGGCGGAATCATTGATTTAACCGGAGCAGCAGGCACATTGTTGAACATGGCATTCTCCGTTCCAAGAGCTGGAACCATTACGTCATTTGCCGGCTATTTTAGCACGACTGCAGCCCTTTCTTTAGTTGGCACGAGTATTACTGTAACTGCTAGTCTGTTTGCTTCACCGACACCAAATAACAGCTTCACTCAAGTAGCGAGCGTCACATTGGCTCCGGCGTTAACCGGGATTTTAACGCTAGGGGCTATTACAAACGGCATCGCTACTGGTTTAAATGTACCAGTCACACCAGAAACAAGATTACTTGTCGTATTCTCGGCATCAGCTACAGGTCTTTCTTTAGTGAATACTGTAGCAGGCTATGCAAGTGCTGGTTTATCCATCACGTAATAGGCACACAGGGATGACTCAATACTGAGTCATCCTTTTTTTGTCTGTGTGAATTTTCTCTTAACTTCATGAGAAAAAATGATATGATTTTCTTAGAGTCTATTCGGGTGAATCTACTGAATTAGGGGTTGTGGCGGTGAGGATGGGCAAAAGGAAAGTCACTTTACAAACAAAAATTTTGGGGTTAATTATTGGTCTTTTACTTGTTGTTATTGCCTTATTGACCATTTGTTTTGGTTTTTTGCAGACATCAGAAAGGCAGAGCCAAGCTGAACAGCTGGCGGTGCAAACTGCTAGAACGATATCTTATATGCCACCCATTAAAACATCGGTGGCCACGGGAGATTCGCAAAATGAAGAACAGGCTGTGCTTGAGCAAATGAAAGAGCAAGTAAGAGCGCATGCCATTTTTATCACCAATCAAAAAGGAAAGGTTCTTTTTCATACGAATCATGAGGATGTAGGGAAAACCATCAGTGTGTCGGAAGGAAGAAGTACACTGCTATTTGGAGGAACTTCCATATCAACGGGTGATTCTGATGGTGAAACCGTTGTCAGAGGAAGTGCTCCGATCATGAAAGAAACTGGCAGTTATGAAGAGATTATTGGGACAGTCAGTGTCGAATTTTTAAAAAGAGATATCGATCAAGCGACAGCTCATCAACTCTTCAAATTAAGTTATATTGCCCTTCTTGTTTTGCTGCCTGGGGTTTTTGGAGCGATTTTTTTAACAAGGAGTATTCGAAAAGATATATTAGGGCTTGAACCGCATGAAATTGCTTCATTATATCGAGAAAGAGAAGCGATGCTGCATGCGATTAAAGAGGGAATCATTGCATTTGACCGTAAAGGTGCCATTACGATGATGAATACGTCAGCTGAACAGATGCTACGCGTCTCTTCAACGCTGCCTCTTCATATTAATCAAGTGTTGCCAAATGCCAATCTTCTTTCCTATCTAAAGGTAGAGACGATTGAACCTAACATAGAATCAGTCGTCAATGATAAAACCTTCGTGCTAAATGTCAAAAAAGTGGTGCAGGACAATCGAGTATTTGGAGGAATTGTGAGTTTCAGGGAGAAAACCGAGCTGACAAAGCTGCTGGATACATTGACAGAGGTCAGTCAATATTCAGAAGACTTGAGAGCACAAACACACGAATTTTCGAATAAACTGTACGCTATTTTAGGCTTGCTTGAGTTGAAACAAGTGGATGAAGCCATTGAGTTAATTAAAGAAGAGTATACACTTCAAAATCGCCAGCATGATTTACTCATGAAGCAAATTCGCTCTCCGAAGATACAAGCCATTTTACTTGGGAAGTTAGGAAAGGCATCTGAGAAAAAGGTTCATTTTCACATTGATGAAAATAGTTCATTGGAGCCGCTCCCAGCCCATTTAAGTTTATCTCACTTTATTACCATCATTGGCAATCTCGTAGACAATGCGTTTGAGGCTGTATTGAATAAAGAAAAAAGAGAAGTCAGCTTGTTCATCACAGATATTGGATTTGATATTATCATAGAGGTATCTGATTCAGGGGACGGTGTAGATGAAGGAGCCATTTCACAACTTTTCACAAGAGGACATTCATCAAAGGGAGAAGGGCGAGGTTATGGACTTGCCAATGTCAAAGAAGTGCTAGATGAACTTGGGGGCTGGATTGAAGTTGCGAACCAAAAAGAAGGCGGTGCCATCTTCACTGTTTACATACCGAAAGGCACAAAGGGGGAATAGGTTGTGATAAAGGTACTCATTGCGGAAGATGATTTTCGAATCGCTGCGATTCATGAATCTTATATACAAAAGGTACAAGGCTTTCAAGTGGCCGGCAAGGCAAAGAGTGCAAAGGATCTGTGGGAGGCACTTCAAAAAGAACAAGTGGATCTCATTTTACTTGATGTCTACATGCCTGATGAGCTCGGCACGAACCTTTTGCCGCTGTTAAGAGAGCGCCATCCTGAAGTGGATGTGATCATTATCACGGCTGCAACGGAAACGATGCTGTTAAGAGACGCATTGCATTATGGAGTCGTTCATTATTTAATCAAACCAGTGACCGCCCAAAAATTCACGCAGGTTTTAACCGAATATAAAGAGAAGAGAGAGTTAATCAATTCAAAAGAGGAAGTCAATCAAACGATGATTGATCTGTTTTTTGGTCAAATACAGGAAGAATCGCAGCAAAAGGATGAGCGAGACTTGCCAACAGGCATTAATTCACTGACTTTGGACAAAGTGAAAACATTCATGGCAGCAGAGATGAACGGAATTACAGCGGAAGAACTCGGAGAAAAAATGGGCGCATCACGTACAACAGCAAGACGATACGTAGAGTATCTTGTGACAACGGGAGAATGCCGGGCAGAGCTGGCGTATGGAATCATTGGTAGACCAGAACGAAAATATTATCCCGCCAAAAAACAAACGGAGTCATAAAAATGAAAAAAGGAATACTCTTACTCATTTTGGTCTGCCTTTGTACAACGCTCACCTTTAATGAAAAAACAGCAAAAGATTCTTTCCTGAAGCACAGCCCATTATATATTGTGGTATCAGGTGTACCTGATGGCGGATTTGACCAAACAGCTCAAGTGATGAAAACCGTACTAGAACAAGAAAAGCTGGTGAAGGAGCCTGTGCATATTCTTTATCAAAGAGGTGGAACGGTTGATAAAGGATGGACCTATATGATGGAGCGAGATGCCAATTATATCAGTTTAAATTCAAGCTTATTATTAAGCCGTAATTTGCTGGGCAGCAGTAACGTGACCATGAATGATGTCACCCCGCTTGCTATTCTTGCGGAAGAGTGGCAGGTAGTCGCAGTGCCAGTTGATTCTCCTTTCTCAAATGGAAAAGAGCTATTACACGCATTAAAAAAGAAACCAGATTCCTTAAAAATTGGGTTTGCCCCGGACTTTGGAAATGATGATCAAATCTCATTCGCACGGGCTGCCGAAATGGCAGGAATTGATCCGTACCGCATTCAGTTTTTAAAATTTGATAGTGCAGATGATTTATTCCAAGCACTCATTGACCATGAGGTGGATGCGGCAACTACGACCATTACGGAGGTTCGCCATGATTATGAAAAGAAAAGACTGAAGCTTGTTGCGACCACAACGAATCAGCGTTTAGAAGGATTCAAAGACGTGCCCACTTGGAAAGAACAGGGGATTCCGCTCATCTTCTCTCATTGGCGTGGTGTGATGGGACCAAAGCAAATGAATCAGCACGACATTCGAGCATGGGATCAGCTTCTTCAAAAAATGACGCAAACGAAGTCATGGAAAAATCAGTTAAAACAAAAAGGCTGGACAAGCCGTTATATGAACAGTAAAGAAGCAAAGGTCTTTATGGAAGATCAATTAAGGCGATATGAGCAATTTATACAAGGAGAACAAGCGGTCAAATGAGACCGCTTTTTTTCATGGAAGCAACAAACAACAACGATTGCACAAAATGAACAAAAAGCATTTATCGACCAAAAAAGAATTAAAATTCATAATATTTACTTCAATTCAGGCGTCAGATATCATGACAGAAAGGGTTGGAAATGGGATACCAACATTTAATGAAAGCGTATACAACATAAGGGGTGAACAAAATGTTAGCGATCTTAGGATTTCTTATGATGGTTGTATTTATGGTTTTAATTATGACGAAACGTATGTCTGTTCTAACGGCATTGGTATTAACACCGATTGCATTTGCTCTTATTGCAGGTTTTCATTTTACAGAAATTTCAGACATGATTGTCAAAGGTGTACAGCAAGTTGCACCAACGGCGGTCATGATCATGTTTGCCATTTTGTACTTCGGGATTATGATTGATGCAGGTTTATTTGATCCGATGGTGGCAAAAATTTTAAACATCGTCAAAGGCGATCCATTAAAAATTGTTGTCGGAACAGCTGTCCTGACGATGCTTGTCGCACTTGACGGTGATGGAACCACAACGTACATGATTACAACAACAGCCATGCTTCCGTTATTTACACTGCTTGGCATTCGTCCGATTATTTTAGCGGGTATCGCCGGAGTCGGCATGGGGATTATGAATACGATTCCATGGGGAGGGGCAACACCTAGAGCGGCAAGTGCACTTGGCGTTGATCCATCACTTTTATTTGGCCCGATGATTCCAGTCATTGGCGCAGGGGTTTTGAGCATGATTGTGGTGGCATACTTTCTTGGGAAGTCTGAAAGAAAACGTCTTGGTGTTATTGAGCTCGAACAGCCGATTCATGCCAATGAAATGGCAGCGGCTCTGCAAGATGATATTAAGCGACCGAAACTTTGGTGGTTTAACCTGACACTGACTTTGCTATTGGTTCTCTTGCTTGTGTCAGGAAAAGTAAGCTTAACGGTTCTGTTTGTTCTTGCCTTCTGTGTTGCCATTATCGTGAACTATCCGAATTTAGAGCAGCAGCGTGAGCGGATTGCGGCTCATTCAACAAATGTTTTGGCGATTGCTTCGATGATTTTTGCGGCAGGTGTTTTTACAGGCATCTTAACTGGGACGAAAATGGTTGATGAAATGGCGATTTCGATTGTTTCAGCTATTCCAGAGCAGCTTGGCGGGTTTATTCCAGTCATTGTCGCGCTAACAAGCGGGATCTTCACTTTCTTTATGCCGAATGATGCATACTTTTATGGGGTACTGCCGATCCTATCAGAAACAGCGGCAGCATACGGTGTCGATAAAATTGAGATTGCGAGAGCATCTATCATTGGTCAGCCGATTCATATGTTAAGCCCACTTGTTCCATCGACTCATTTACTTGTTGGACTCGTTGGGGTATCACTAGATCAGCATCAGAAATTTGGCATGAAATGGGCGGTTCTTGCAGTCGTCGCCATGACAGTGATGGCGGTTCTCATTGGGGCCATTTCGATCTGGTAATGAGAAGAGTGTCTGCTGCTTATGCAGGCGCTCTTTTTTAGGTCCTATTGCAGGGCAAGCTCCATTCATTTGCCCTATATAAAGCCATACATGATTCCTCCAAAAGATATATTTTTGAAAAATGCTGACACTTTTGCTGTTTTTTTCTTTATAATGCAAATCAACGAAGGGAGAGGATAGCATGTCCAAACAGAAAAGTACCATTCTTTTTGCTGCTGTATGCCTCATGGCAGGAAGTTTGTCGATGGTGACCCCAGCTTCAGCGAATGCAGAGACCCCTTATTATGGAAAAAGCTATGAGCAGCCAGCCTCGGTTCAAAAACTGTATCCTGAGCCTGACGAAACGTTTGATACCCCTGCTTTTCAGAAAAAAGGAAAAGTATTTACCACACAAGAAGAGCTTCAAGATTTTTTACGTGACATTGTCAGTAAAAGTCCTTACGCCACGCAGAAACAGATTGGAACATCCATTGAAGGCAGGTCCATTCCAGCCCTCTATTTTACAAAGGATCGTCACATCTCTCCACTGTCAAAAAAGCCAACGATCTGGCTTCAAGCACAAATACATGGAAATGAACCAGCCTCCGGTGAATCTGCCCTTGTCATCGCTAAACGACTAGCAGGTGATGAAGGAGAGCGCATACTGAGCCATGTCAACGTCATCATTGTCCCAAGAATCAACCCAGATGGTTCTTATGCATTTGACCGCAGGCTTGCAAACGGAATGGATGGCAACCGTGACCACATGACACTAGAATCTCCAGAGCTGACAGCCCTTCATCAAGAATTTAATCGCTATGCGCCCGAGGTCGTCATTGATGCCCATGAATATGATGTCGGTCAAAAGCAGTTTGAAGATATCGGTGCATCAGGTGCTCTCAAGTATCACGATTTGCTGATATTATCCGGTAAGAATTTGAACATTCCTGAAAGCATTCGTTTCACGTCAAATGAATTGTACGTCAACGGAGTACGTGAAACATTGACGAATAAAGGATTTTCCAACGATTTATATTATACAAACACAAGAGGGAAGGACGGAAAGATCGACCTTTATGAAGGCGGAACCGATGCACGAATTGGCCGAAATGCCCTGGCGCTTTCACCAGCTTTATCATTTCTTGTAGAAAGTAGGGGGATTGGAATTGGCAGAGAGGACTTTACTCGGCGTGTGGCAGCACAAGTCACCACTCATGAAAAAATCATTGAGACAACAGTGAAGCATGCTAAGCAGGTGAAGCAGCAAATGGTGACGGAGCGGCTGAAACTTGTGAAAAAAGGTCTTCAATCAAACGATGATGATCAAGTGGTCATTCAAGATGCTTTCAAGGCGCCTGTGAACGATTCACTTGAAATGGTGGATATTGAGAAAGGACAAACCACCAATGTCCCAGTGCGTTTTCATAGTGCAAGTGATGCGGTTCCTGTATTGACAAGAGAACGGCCAACAGCTTATCTCATTCTCCCTGGACATGAAGGGGTAGATCGAAAACTTAGAACTTTAGGGCTGAAAAGTGTGACTTTGCCAGTTGGCATGAAAGTACCAGTTCAAGCCTATGAGGTGACAAAACGAGCGGAAACAAGCAAAACAGATATTCAGCTTGAAACGAGACTCGTTGAAAAGAAACGTCAACTGCCAAAAGGAACAAAGGTATATGTGACTGCACAGCCAGAGACCAATTTGTTGTCACTTGCCCTTGAACCAGAATCAAAAGACAGCTATATGTCATCAGGTTTTATTGCATCGAAAGTAGGCGATGAACTACCAGTTTACCGATTCTTGTTATCTCAAAAGACGTTAGGTATAAATAAAAAGGACTAAAATCAAGTTCATTTTAGTCCTTTGTCAACCATCCTAGAAGCGGCACAGTGCGTGCCGCTTTTTCTATTTTCGTCCAGCTCTGATCTCATCGGTCATGCCTTCATACGGTGCTTCTGCGATAATCGTTTCATCGTTTACCCCAGCATGGTGGATGTACGTAATGTCTGCGAATTCTGGTACGACATACTTCGGATAGGTTTCATATTTTTCACGGGATTCTTTCATGAGGTCGATATAGTCATTTTGATAGCAAACGGTGATATCTGGACGTTCATGCACCCATTTTGGGAAGAAAATGACGCCATGCATGCGTTTTTCCTCAGGCATAAAGTTTAAAGACACGTCTGTCCCAGTCGGTTCCGTCCAGGAAACTTTGTATACCCCTTTTGTCAGTTTCACAATATTCACTTCTTGATCACGAACCCAGCGGCCTCCAACCATTCCGCTATGAATGCGGTAATCAATGGTGTGATCATTTTTAATGTAAATCTCATATTCCCAGCCATTTTCATACGTATAAATCATATGAAGTCCAACGAATTGATCCATGTTTATTCCTTCTTTCAATTAAAATAATGTTGTTTCAAACATGTCATGATTTACATGTTTATTTTAGGGTGTATGGTATACTATTGTCAAAGAATATGCGTTGGAGGCATGTCATGAGAGTACTGAAATATGCCATTCTTGGCTTACTAGATCAGCGTGAGCTGACGGGATACGATATGAAGAAACACTTTGAAGATTCCCTTGGACAGTTTTGGAGTGCGAAGCATAGTCAAATATACCCTGAATTAAAGCGGCTAACAGAAGAGGGTTTTATTGAATTTGATATTCACATACAAGGAAAGAAGCTAGAGAAGAAGGTCTATCAAATCACTGATGCAGGAAAAAGAGAACTGCATGAGTGGTTAAGGAAAAAAGGCCCGATTCCAGACACAACAAAAGATGAATTTATGTTAAAAACGTTCTTTATCTCATCTATGGATCAAAAAGAAGCGGCCGGTCTCTTCTCACATCAGCTGCAGGAGCGAACAAAGAAAGTAGAGATGCTTGAACAGAAACTGAACGTTTTAACAGAAGAAGATCCATCTGCCCAATCACTGCATTCAACACAATTCGGGCATTATTTAGTGCTGACAAGAGCAATTGAAAGGGAAAAAGGGTATGTTCGCTGGCTCCAAAAGACCCTTGAAGTCATTGATTCATCCATTGTCTAAGGACAATCGTCGCACGATATGATAAAAAATGGTTTGAAACAAGTGAATTTATCAATAGAAACCGCTACAATGGATATATTCGTATTAAAGTGAGGCGAGTATGTTTGAGTAACCAAGAAGCGTTGTGGAATGAAGCAGAAGCTTTTATTTCTGTATGCTATGAAGAATTAGGCAAGTCAAATGAAGAAAAAGCAGCACGTCTGCATGAAATAAAAAAAGAAATTGAGTCTGACGGTATGTATACTCATACGCAGGAGGAATTAGCTCACGGGGCAAAAATGGCATGGCGCAACAGCAACCGGTGCATTGGGCGCTTGTTTTGGTCAACACTGCATGTGCATGACTGCCGGCACGTGACAACAGAAGATGAGGTGAAAGAGGCACTCTTTCATCATATTGAGTATGCGACAAATGGGGGTAAAATCAAACCGTCCATTACCATCTTCCCACCAGAGAATAAGGGACGGAAGGAAGTCGTTATTTATAATCATCAACTCGTTCGTTATGCGGGATATGAGTCGGAATATGGCATCATTGGGGACGAGGCATCACTTGAATTAACCAAGTTGTGTGAAGCGCATGGCTGGAAAGGCGAAGGCACGCATTTTGACCTTCTGCCACTTATGTTTCAGCTAAAAGATCAGCCGCCGGTTCTGTATGATCTTCCGAGAGAGATCGTTCAAGAGGTAGAGATCACCCATCCTGAATATGATGGATTCGGTGATTTAGGACTGAAATGGTATGCTGTTCCGATTATTGCTGATATGAAATTAGAAATTGGCGGCATTCATTACAATGCGGCACCGTTTAATGGATGGTATATGGGAACAGAAATTGGCGCGCGAAATCTAGCTGACGAAAACCGCTACAATATGCTGAAAAAAGTTGCTTCTATTTTAGGACTGGACACGACAAAGAATGCGTCACTTTGGAAGGACAAAGCCATTGTCGAGTTGAATGTGGCGGTTCTTCATTCTTACCGGGAAGCAGGGGTGACCATTGTGGATCATCATACAGCTGCCCATCAGTTCAAACAATTTGAAAAACAGGAAGAAAAGGCTGACCGTAAGCTGACTGGTGATTGGACATGGCTGATTCCGCCAGTATCACCAGCTGCTACGCATATCTTCCATCGTCACTATGACAATACGATCGTGAAACCGAATTATTTTTATCAGGAAAAACCCTACCACGGGACGGAAAGAGCCTAGCGAAAAGCTAGGTTTTTTTGTATGAAATGAGTCTTTTGAATGTTGTTTGATTTGGAAAATAATGGTTTAATGGCGGTGGAATCAAAAAGGGGGAATATAGATGAAAAAAATGACGTTGCTCATATTTTTGGCTGTATTCGGTTTCAACGGATTTCTACCGCTAGGTGATGAGAGAGCTAAAGCAACTACTGGAACAATGGTTCAGAATGTCATTGATTTAAAGATGACAACCGATCGTTCAACTTATACTTCGCTTCATCCTCAGGTCAACGTCAACATGACCGCAACAACAAATGAAACACTTTATTATACAGCTGCTATTCGAAAACTTACTTTCCCAGTGACACCAGTCTTTACACACGAAGGGTCTATCTCTGGACAAAACGCTTTCGCAGCACCTACTCGTTTATTATTTCCTAACAGTGGATCAGCCAACTATGATGTTCATGTGAGTCTCTACAAAGATGCTTCACGTACAACCTTGATTGGATATTATGTTGCAAACCCATTTACTGTTGTGAAATAAAGGACACACATCAACTATCCTCTAATCCGAAAGTCTTGATAATGGGCGAACTTGGTGAGCGGCTCCATGTCAAAATGTGTGACTTTTGAAAAAGGACTGCCTTTACGGACGGTCTCTAAAAAGTCAAAAACCTCCTGCTGCTCTCCTTCTACTTTTAACTCCACGTGACCCTCATCTGTGTTGCGTACCCAGCCTTTTATCCCTCGATTGACGGCTTCTCCTTGAACAAAATATCGAAAACCGACTCCTTGCACTCGTCCTTTTACAATAGCGTGATAATGAACCAATGTCATCTCTCCTTTTTTCTCATCGTAACATAACCTGCCTCGTTCCTTCACGTACCGACTATGATTTGACTGTCAAACCATGTAAAATAAAAGCAATCAGACAATCAAAGGAGATGGCGAGAGTGGGGCAGACAAGGTACGACATCGAAGGAATTCAAGTAGGACAACCTATCACCACCTATGTGAATGGTAAAGAAATCAAAACAGCCATCAACAAAAAGCGTATTCACGAGCCTGTTTATTTGAGTAAGCTCAATTTTGATGGAGATGGCCAGGGTGATTTGGTCCATCACGGAGGTCATGATAAAGCCATTTGCGTCTTTCCATATGACCACTATACTTATTTTGAGCAATTTTTAGGAGTGGCGTTACAGGAGGCAGCTTTCGGTGAGAACGTGACCGTGTATCAGCTTGTAGAGACAGAAGTCCGTATTGGAGATGTATTTCAGTTTGGGGAAGCGATTGTTGAGGTCAGCCAGCCAAGACAGCCATGTGTGAAGCTCTCTCTTAAGCATGGAAACATGAAGCTTGTGAAGGAAGTACAGCAAACGGGATATACCGGTTTTTATTTGCGTGTGCTGAAAGAAGGAATGGTCTCTCCTGATGAAGCTCTTGTGTTAGTCGAAAAAGCGCCCCATCCCATCACTGTCCACGAAGTCAATGAAGTTAAATACCGTCAAGTAGATCAAAACAGGCTGAAAGCAGTTCTTGAAGTAGATGCCTTAGCAGATGTGGTCAGGAAGTCTTTAGAAAAACGTGTTCAGCCCATATAAAAAAGCCGTACATCTGATATGGATGTACGGCTTTTCAACATTTAAGAGCTCGTTTTCTTTTGCTCAAGAAGATTTGCAAGGAAATAAGTTTTAAAGCTTTGAAGCTTTCTTCCTTCATGCTTGGTCACACCAAGCTTCTTTAATTCTTCGACATACCAGCCTTTGCTACCATAATGCATGATAGAAAACTCCTTTCAATGGAAACTGCCTGCATTGTAACATCTCAAAAAAGGACGTGAAAAGTGTGCAGGTGTTTAGAAATGAAAACTGATTCTATCTGCCTATGATCCAAGTATATGCTGGAAATAATTATTTATGAATTTGGCGGGTTGAGGGTAACAATGATCATGCCGACTGTCATAATCATGATGACAATACCGAGGTAGGTCATCATGGATTGTTTTTTCTTAATACCTACAACCGTTAAAATAATACTTTCAATAAAGAAGATAACACCGATGATGATGAACCACATATCAAATAAGACCCCTTTCGCATATCTTTGCCTATTTTACCACAGGCATTTTTGTTTAGTCGTGACAGATTCGTGAAACGGGCATGAAAAAATCCCCTCCAGTGAAGGAAGGGACCCGCTTGCTTACAGCTTTGTTAAAATAATCGGTTCGTCTTTTGTGATCACAATCGTATGTTCAATCTGTGCGACCAGGCTCTTATCAGGTGTTTTAAATGTCCAGCCGTCATCCGCTTGATATATCGATTCAGCATTTGTTGAAATGAAAGGTTCAAAGGCGATGACTGTCCCATTCTTAAACAAAGCATTATCGAATGGATCATAATAGTTCAAAATATGGTTAGGTGCTTCATGCAGGCTTTTCCCAATACCGTGTCCTGTCAAGTTCTTAATGACGGTAAATCCTTGTTCTTTCGCTGTATTGTAGACCGCACGGCCAATTTGATTTTGTCTTTTACCGGCTTTCGCGTGCTTTAATCCTTCAAGGAATGCATCCTCTGCACACTGGCATAATGCTTCAAGACGAGCATCTCCTGTACCTAAAACGAATGAAATCCCAGTATCGGAATAATATCCATCAAGCTCTGCTGAGATATCAATATTAATGAGGTCGCCCTCTTGTAAAATGGTTTTTTCACTTGGAATGCCATGTGCGACTTCATCATTGACACTGATGCAAGTCGTACCGGGGAAATCATATTCTTTTTCAGGAGCTGAATTGGCTCCATGCTCTTCTAATATTTTTTTCCCAATCAAATCTAATTCTTTTGTAGACATGCCTGGTTTCGCTTGGCTTTTCATTTCTTCTCTTGCCAAAGCGACAATTCGGCCGACTTTTTTTAAGGCTTCTAACTCATGATCATGTTTGACAATCACTGTTCATTCCCGCTTTCTATAACTTCATTCTATTCAATAGCTTACCACATTTTACGCCAAAAGAGTAAAGGCTGAGATTCGGGTGAGATGTGGACAAATTGGTATAGATAACTAGATGTGCATATGATATATTTTTTATGAACATCATGAGAGATTTGTTCATGATGATGACGAAGGGGGGAGAAATAAGATGGTGTTTCAGTTTTTTCAAAAGTTAGGAAAATCATTTATGCTTCCAATCGCTGTGCTTCCTGCAGCGGGTATCATTTTGGCTATTGGGCGTGAAGATGTATTCAACATCCCGTTTATTCATGCGGCAGGAAATGCAATTTTTGCGAATTTGGCTTTAATTTTTGCTATGGGTGTAGCGATTGGTATTTCAAAGGACGGTAACGGGGCAGCGGCGTTATCTGGAGCGATCTCTTATTTTATTTTGTCAGCTGGTACCACGTCGATCAATTCGACCAACAATATGGGGGTATTGGGTGGTATTTTGTGCGGACTTTTGGCAGGTTACGTTTACAATAAATTTAAGGACACGAAACTGCCGGAATACTTAGGTTTCTTTAGTGGAAGACGGCTTGTGCCAATTATGACAGCACTTTTTACCATTCTATTAGCAGCCGTTTTTGGATATGTATGGCCTCCAATTCAAAGTGTGATCAATGATTTGGGAGAGTGGATTTTAAGTCTTGGAGCAACGGGTGCCGGGCTGTTTGGCTTCTTTAACCGCTTGCTCATTCCATTAGGACTTCACCATGTGTTGAATAATCTATTTTGGTTTCAATTCGGTGAATTCAGCGGAGCAACAGGTGATTTAGCGCGGTTCTTCAAAGGAGATCCAAGTGCAGGTGTCTTTATGACTGGTTTCTTCCCAGTGATGATGTTCGGGCTGCCGGCGGCATGTCTCGCGATGGTTGTGACCGCAAAGCCTGAAAAACGAAAAGCAACAGCCGGTCTTATGATTGGAATGGCACTGACGTCATTTATTACAGGAATCACAGAACCAATTGAATTCTCATTTATGTTTTTATCTCCACTTTTATATGGTGTTCATGCGATATTAACTGGTCTTTCGCTCTTTATTGTCAACACCTTAGGCATTCATAGCGGTTTCGCTTTTTCAGCCGGTGCGATTGATTACGTTTTAAGTTTTGGAATTGCGCAAAAGCCCATTCTGTTACTTGTGGTTGGGGTCATCTATGGCGTGATTTACTTTGTTGTTTTCTATTTCCTAATTAAATTGTTAAAGCTAAAAACACCGGGCAGGGAAGATGATGACATCGAAGATATTTCAGGTGATGATACACATACTGTCGGAGCAAGTATGCTCGTAGAGGGACTAGGCGGCAAAGACAATATCACCACAATTGACCATTGTGCAACCCGTCTTCGTTTAACAGTAGAAGATACCAATTTATTAAATGAAGGTACATTGAAAAAAGCAGGTGCCAAAGGGGTACTGACGTCAGGAAAAACTTCCGTACAAATCATCATTGGAACAAATGTCGAATTTGTCGCCGATGATCTTCGCAAGGAAGTCGCTCGGGACTAAAAAAAGCGTTCAGCCAGTTCAAATGGGCTGAACGTTTTTTTGTTTTCGCTGTTCGATTACCAGTACAATGCTGATGACAACAAGTAAAAACCATGAACTGATTTTACCAAGATGGACGAGAGACCAAGCATGCTGCTGATTTGGATATTGCCATGCTCCTAAAAAGGTCGTGACATTTTCGGCCACCCAAATAAAAAAGCCAATCAGCAAAAACGAGATAACAAGCGGCATACGAAAGGTCGATGAACCGACCTGAAAGGAAACGGTTGTTTTTGGAGACTCAACAATTAGGAGCAAAAAAAATCACATTCACCCTTATATTTTAAATATAATTTTGGTATATTTGTATTTATTTTGATTAAAATTTAAGGAGAAAAACATGAAAATTAAAAAAGTCATTCTTCTATCAACAATATTCATTCTATTCATTACTGTAACATGCGTAATGATTTATGCGAAAAACAATTACCCAAAATTCATGGGTGAAAGTAAAGATCAGTATTGGAAAGCAGAACTAACGAGAAGTGACAAAACAAGTATAGGTCCAAATTATTATTTGGAACTTTATTGGAAAGGGAACAAAAATATAGAAAAAGAAATAAAAATTAAAACATTAAAACTAAAAATAGATGGAAAAGTATATGAAGAAAATGACAACTATGATTTGGCGGAATATGCCACAGATAAATCTGAAAATGCTCCAGATCATATAACAACATTTGATTTCATACCAGAAGAAAAGATAAAAGGACACAAATTAGAAATAGAGATAGAGTGGAAAAATCAAGATTCTGAAAAGTCATCTAATATAAAAATAAAAGAAAAAAATATAGTAAATCTTAATTAATAAGATCTTTATTAACAAAAGACAAAAAAGCAGGCTCCAGTCAGCCTGCTTTTCCTAAGCAACTATGTAATTCTTGATACCAACAGCCAATGCGCAATGACTTCAAAAGTCTCATTAGCTACCTCATCATCTTCAATCCTGATCAGATCCCATCCTCTGCAATAAGGTTTTCATACTAAATATAACCCCTTTTTACTGTCTGAAATAACTTAGACGGAAATGGCAAGGGAAAAGTTTACCTCGACTAGATATTCATGAACAATTTGTGAATATATATGTGAAAAGGATCACAAATAATATTTACATAGTATAATAAGATCATAAAGAAAATGTGAAATATTTCACATAATTTAAAAGGAGGCATCATCATGTTTACAAAATTCTTACAAACGAATGTATGGGCAGCGGTTATCCTTTTGGCAGCAAGACTTTATATCGGATGGACTTGGCTGACATCTGGTATTGGAAAACTAACAGGTGGATTCGATGCATCAGGATATTTGCAATTTGCCATAGCTGAACCTGTTGTGAAAGATGGACATCTTGTTTATCCGTTCTATGTTTGGTTTTTAGAAAATGTCGCGTTGCCAAATGCCGGACTCTTCAGTGTCATGGTCATGTGGGGAGAAATCTTAGTTGGTCTAGGACTAATTGTTGGATTGTTCACAACAACGGCAGCCTTTTTTGGAAGCGTGATGAATGTCTCTTTCTTACTAGCTGGAACCGTCTCTGTTAACCCGCTTCTTCTTCTGATCGCCGTCTTTATCATAGCAGCGAAAGGAAATGCCGGAAAATTTGGTCTTGATTATGTAGCAGGTCCAGTCCTTAAGCGAAAACTGAAAAGAAAGCCGCATTTAGAAGTGGCATCATAATAAAGAAAAGCATCCTGAGCAAAAATTCAGGATGCTTTTTATTTAGGAACCGGCTTTGATGAGGTTAATATGCACCACAGTCAGCTCGTGCTGACTGATATCTGGATCATGTCCAACGATAAATTCGAGCTCATAATCACCGGTCTGATAAACGTATTTTTTCTCTTTTGTTTGCGGGATGGTGCTGACTGAATCTGCTGGTCCAAGCTGTTTCTTTAATAGGGAAGGAGTCATTCCTCCGATATTCGTTTCTTTTTCTACATTTGTTCCAAAATAACGGATTTCGTTAATCTTGCCTTTTTTGTCATAGTGAAAAGCAAATCCAGGGTTGCCCATCTCAGCATGATACAAATCAAAGCCGCTTTGACCGGTTTCTGGATAAGGCTGTCCTAGTTTATGTCGTACGTCTTTTTTTGTTTGAACCCCTATTTTGAGTCCTTCTGCATAGTACGGCATTTGTCCTTGATGTGCTAGCTGATAAATGCTGTTTAGCGCTGCTTTCGGCCCTTGAGGAATGGACTGTTCTGTCTCCGTTTTGGTCATGGCGTGCGCTGAAATCGCCGGGCTAAAACCGAATAAGGTGGAAGAAGCGAGTGAAGCAGTCACAACAAAAGCTGCTGTTTTTTTCATGATTAATCAATCCCTCCTTCTTCAACTATACCCGGTGCCATGTGGATCAAACGTAAAAAGCCCCAGCTGATCTTGGATCGGCTGGGGCCTTAAATGAGAAAGTTATTTGGAAGACGAGCTGGATTCATCTTTGGCGGAAGAGGAATCTTTTTCATCCTGTACTTTCTTTGTGTAGTCATAATCATTGCGTTCAATTGGTGTAAAGCCTTTAGGTTTGTAGAAACGGAGTAAATCTTCCGTGACAATCTTATCAGATGTCTCTAGCATCTTTTTCACCGTTTCGTTTTCTTGTGATGCCTTTTCAGTCGGCTCGATTTTTTCACCTGTTTTGTTGCTGTAATAGTTGTTGCCTACTTTCGTGTAGTCCTTAGACACGAAGTCTCCATTTCTAAATGGCACAAGCTCTTTAAAGTTCTTCGATAAGATATCAGAACCAGACATTAAATAGTTCTTCGTATCATCTCCGAGCAGGTGGAGAAGAGTAGGCGCAACATCGACTTCACCAGAGTATTTATGAATCTGTCCGCCTTTTACGCCTGGCACATGGATAAAGAGCGGCACACGCATAAGCTGGGCATTTTCATAGTCTCCAATTTTTTCGCCAGTCACTTTTTCCATTGCTTCATTATGGTTTTCTGAAATGCCGTAATGGTCACCGTACATAATGACGACGGTATTGTCATAGAGACCAGATGTCTTCAAGTCATTAAAGAACTGTTCAATGGCTTCATCTAAATAATGAGCAGATTGGAAGTAGTTATCAACGACGGAGTCTCCGAAGTCGCCAGGTTCAAAATCAGTATCACCTTCATCCATACCAAATGGGAAGTGGTTTGACAGCGTAATGAATTTTGAATAAAACGGCTGTTTCAGATTTTCAAGCATTGGCATGGATTCTTTGAAGAACGGTTTGTCTTTCAATCCATAGTTCTTCGTATCTTGTTCATTCATATCGTAGTACTCAGAATCGTAAAATCTGTCATATCCAAAGGACTTAAACATTTCATTTCGGTTCCAGAACGTTTTCGTATTCCCGTGGAATTCAGCGGACGTGTATTGGTCCTTTTTCAAAATGCCAGGAAGCGCCTGATATGTGTTTTGAGCTTTGTTAATAAACACAGAGCCTTGTGATAATGGGAAAAGCCCCGTATCCATCATAAATTCCGCATCAGATGTCTTTCCTTGTCCTGTTTGATGGAAGAAGTTATCAAAATAAAACGTTTTGTTGTCATGGGCTAATGAATTTAGGAAAGGAGTGACCTCTTTTCCATTCACCTTGTAATCAATGACAAAGTTTTGCAGTGATTCAAGAGAAATCGTAATGACGTTCATGCCTTTCGCTTTCCCGTAATAAGCCGGGTTAGGATCAGCGCTGTTCGCCTTTAGATAATTCTCTACATCTGTTACGTCACTTGAATTTGCCAGGGCACGCTGGCTGTTTGATTTCACATTTTGAATGGCATCAAACACCGTAAAATTATAAGCACCCAAGTATTTGACTAAATAATTGCGGTCGAACGACCTTGATAAAAGCTCTGGGCGATCAATTTCTGCTGCGATTAAGTTGACAACAAAGATCAGAACAGAGGACACAAGAACGAGTCTAAACGATTTTGTTTTTTGAACAGGTACAGTCGCTGTACTTGTTTGCTGCTGTCTTTTCATGCGGACTGCTAGTACGATCAAGATGATGGTATCGAGAAAGTAAAACACATCAGTCCAACGCATGAGTGAAAATGCACTATCACCTAATTGTCCGCCATTCGTTCCTGCCTGCATCACTGTAGGCAGCGTGATAAAGTCATTGAAGAATCGATAGTACACGATGTTTGCGTAAAGTAAAAAAGACATGAAAAAGTGAATCACAATGATAGCGGCAGGCTGCCATTTTTTCTTGAACAATAAAGCAAAGCCAAGAAAGAACAAGCTGGAGCTAATAGGATTCACAAAAAGCAAAATATGCTGAAGCACATTTGATATACCAAGTTTAAATTCGATTAAATAAGCTGTATACGTCTTGAGCCATAACAAGATGGCTGCAATTACAAAGAAGCCGAGGCCCCTTTTTTGAATAAATGTTTTCATTTAAACACTCCTTTTCTCCGTTAAACGGAAGAGGCGGAACGAAAGAAAACGAACCATTAGAATATACCATGAAATGCACAAATAGAAAAGTCATAACTGGTGAGCCGGTAAAGCAGCCTGTCCGCACTAAAAATAGGAAGACATCGGAAATGTTCGATCTTCGAAAAACTTTTTATGAAATTCATCCTATTATTGACAGAAAATTCTGGTATTTTCCTGTTGCTATATCAATAAAACAGGTAAAAAGACACAAGTCTAAAGAATTAATTTGATTTCTACAATGGTGCTTTTAGGTGAATTTCCAGTGTTTATTAATGTTTATGCAGGTTAAGTATAAAAAATGAGGGAATGAATGGCTGAAATCACTGGATAATAATTCCTTCATGAAAATATATTGATATATTTTATTGCTTCATAAACATAAAGGTTTTGATGTGTAGTGTAAGGGTTTTATTCGTTTTGACGAGCGAACAAATTATCTAAATATACTTAAGCGAACAGTTCGACACTATAAACTTTTGAAACGGGGTCGATATAGACAGTGACAGGAAATCTTCCATTGAAAGGATTGATAGTATATGACTGTACGAGCACAGAACCTCGTTCAGAACTGGTTTCCGAGTGAGGACGGAAATGCAGAAGAGCGGAAAGAACTCATTAAATTAATGGAACAGATCATTTCAGGGGTCGATGACCTGAAGGATCCGAACCGTGCTCACCTAAAAGGTGAAAA
Organism: Bacillus sp. FSL W8-0183; assembly: GCF_038006825.1. Lineage (NCBI taxonomy): Bacteria > Bacillati > Bacillota > Bacilli > Caryophanales > Bacillaceae > Bacillus > Bacillus sp. FSL W8-0183. The sequence continues at coordinate 860,309 of NZ_JBBOVY010000001.1, forward strand.
GAATCGTGGGGAGGACTTTTACAAAAAGCTCACTGAAACAAGTCAAATTCCGATGAACGGACAACAAGCGGAACTTGTGAATGAAGAATTACTGAAGCTTTTACATAATCATCCATACCACACGAAGTATTTCTTCACGAACATTTTGCCAATGGCAAGTACACCAGGAATTCTAGGCATGCTGACGGCTATGCTGGTTAACGGAAACAACCTATGGGATGTGTATGGACCAGCAGGCGCAGAAGCTGAGGTCAGAGTGGTCTCAATGATGTCTAAGCTCATCGGATATGATCCAAATGTGAGCGGGGGCTACACAACATGGGGAGGTCAAGGGGCTATTTTCTCGGGGCTTCGTTTAGCAATTTCGAAAGTTGCACCGGAGTCATTACGAAAAGGTGTCCCGCAAAATCTTTATGCGTTTTGTTCTGATGCAGCACATTACAGCTTATTTAAGTCAATGGAAGCAACAGGGCTTGGCACAGACAACTTAATCAGAATTAAGACGAATAAAGATCATTCGATGGATATGGAAGATTTGCGTTGTCAAATGGAACGTGTTGCCCAAAATGGCGGAATTCCCGTTTATATTGTGGCAACAACCGGAACAACAGATGCCATTGCAATTGATGATGTCAAAGGGGTACGTGAAACGGCAGAAGCCATTGCTGAGGAGTATGGTCTCAAGGTGCCGCATATTCATGCGGATTCGGCGCTTGGTGGATTCTTTGCTTTCTTTAATGAGTATGATGTATCTGAAAACCCGCTGCAATTCTCAGACGGTGTTCTTCGTATGCTAAAAGAAATCAAAGCGAAATTCCAGCATCTTTCTCTTGCTGACACGATGTGCTTTGACTTTCAAAAGCTCGGACAAACACCGTACACATCTAGTTTATTCTTGGTGAAAAACGCTGCTGACTTAAAGCGCTTGGACCTAGAAGAACAAGAAACACCATACGTTGGACATAGAGGCTACGGGGAATACCATACCGGTTATACACTGGAATGCTCAAGAATGGGAAGCTCCATCAGCATGCTAAGTGTGCTGCTAACGTTTGGAATTGAAGGATACCAGCGCTTGCTCGGTCAATTTTTAGAGGTGAACCTTGCATTTAGAGAAGCACTTCGTCAGGAAATTCCACAAGCAGAAGTCGTCAATGATGACAATGTCGGAATGGCTACATTGTTTAGAATTTACCTAGACGGCTCTCCTCGTTTTAAGGAAGAAGTGTCTGGTGAAGCAACTGCTATGGAAATTGAGCGCAACAATGATTTGAACAAAATCCTCTTTGAAAAGCTTGGAGAGAAAAGAGACGAAATGTTCTTTGGCGATACAACGAAGTTTTTACAAGTCAATGCCAAAGAAGGTCAAGAATTCTATCTAAGTGTGAGTAAATTTTTTGTGATTTCACCTTATACGTTACCGGAGCATATCCCTCATATCGTATCTTATTTAAAAGATGTGATTGCATCTGTTTGTGGACAATTTGAAAGTGTAGAGGCTTAAATTAAAATTGAGAGTGGAGATGTAGAAAAAAATGGCGAAACAAAGGAAGTTTGGAGGACTTACGATATCCTCCAAAATCATGTCAGTCGTTGTCGTAACATTACTCGCAACCGTTGCATTATTCGTTCTAACATTTTATTTAGTTAGCCAGGATTTATCTTCCCAATTATTAAAGCAATTTGATTATCGATTAACAACAGATATTGATACAGCGAAAAAAGAAATCGATAATATTGATGGAAATGTCCTTAGCATTAGCGGGAAGGATGATCCTATTTATGTGGAGATCAAAAAGAAATTCACAGAACTACAAAAAGATCATACGCTTGAGAACTTATACGTGTTATCAAATAAGGGCGGCAAAGAAAGAATCATCGTACTAACAGGGGAAGACAATGATTTTGATCAAGATTATGTCTTTTCAGATGAAATGAAACAAGCTCTTTCTGAAGATAAAATGGTCAAAAGCGACATTTACGTTGATTCGTATGGGACTCATAAATCCGTCTTTTTACCAATTAAAGATTCAGGCGGTGAACTCACGGGGATTTTAGGAATTGACTTAGATGCGTCTGTTGTTCCAGCAACAACGAAAAAGCTGACAATTTATATTACAGTAGCATCTGCGATTGTGCTCATCGGTGGATTACTCTTCTCATTCTTCATGGGAAGAAGAATTGCAAAACCAGCACGTTCATTAATGGAATCAGCAGATCGAATTGCAGATGGTGATTTAACTGGCATGGTAGAAGTTCAAAGTAAAGATGAGATCGGTCAATTAGCGGCTTCCTTCCAGAAAATGCAGGGACGGATCAAAGAGCTTATTGGAAAGATCTCAAACTCATCAAGTGAAGTGTCGAAAATGTCTTCACAGCTTCGCACAGTGACAACAGAATCTAGTCAAAGTGCACAACAAGTGTCAGAAGCGATGACGAATATGAGTGAAGGAATCAATGATTCAGTCGCAAACATTACAGACTGCACAACATCTGTTGCAGAAATCGATACTCAAATCGAAGGCGTGACAAAAGAAGTGGATGAAATGAAATCTGTTTCATCAGAAGTACAAGAGCAGTCAGAATCTGGTCAAAAATTGGTGCAGCATGTGCTTGAACATCTCAACATGTTACACGACATGATGACAAGCTCAAAGCAGGCGGCAGAAGAATTGCAATCACATTCAACAGAAATTGAAAGTGTCATCTCCATTATTACGGACATTTCAGCGCAAACGAATCTGCTTGCACTGAATGCTTCTATTGAAGCCGCACGTGTAGGAGAAGAAGGAAAAGGATTTGCTGTTGTGGCTGATGAAGTCCGTAAGTTAGCTGAACAGTCAGCTGATGCAGCTAAAACGGTCTCAGACTTAGTCATTGGCACACAGGAAAATAGTCAGCGTGTCCTTGAAAGCGTGGAGGAAAGCAGTAAAGCAGTGGAAGAAGGCCGTGAGCAAATGAAAGGCACCTCGCAGAACTTCGCTGGTATTTATGATGGAGTGTCTCAATTTGCAAGCAGAACGAACAATTTGCTTCAATCTATTAAGCAGGTAGAACGCGCTTATCAAACAATTTCTACATCGATTGAACAAATTTCGGTCGTGTCAGAAGAACATGCGGCAAGCTCTCAAGAAGTAGCGGCAGCAACAGAACAGCAAAGTGCTGGCATGCAGCAAATTTCAAGTGCCATTGAACAGCTCTCTGACATGTCAGAGGACTTGGCACAAATGGTATCTACTTTTAAAATCGACAAAAAATAACGAGAAAGCTGGCTCTTGTGAGAGAGTCAGCTTTTTTGCTATGCTTAACCAAAATATCAGACGATCTGAAAGGAGACGTGTCATGGATTTTGCGCAGAGATTGTCAGAAGAACGGATCAAAAAGGCGATGGACCATGGAGCTTTTGAAGGACTATCAGGCTTTGGGAAACCTCTGCCAAAGGATGATGCTGCTCATGTACCAGAAGAGCTGAGGATGGGCTATCGAATCATGAAAAATGCTGGCTTTGCCGGGGAAGAAACAGCTTTGAAAAAAGAACTAATGACGGTTAAAGAGTTACTGAAAACGAGTATAGATGGAGAAGAAAGAAAAAAACTCTCTCTCGTATGTGAGGAAAAACAAAAACGCCTTGATGAACTCACATCCAAGCGCCAAACGTTTGCTCGACCAGCCTCCTCCTTTTATAAGAATAGGGTCTACGAAAAACTAACGGAGCATAAAAAAAGATGATGACACGCTGCCTCTTTGAGCACATTGAGGGAGCTTTTTTTATGAAAGCGCTACATTTTCTTGTTGACTACATGTATATACAAATATAAAATATGAAGTGAACATGTATATACAAGTTTTGATTCTTTTTTCTTATAAAAAAACGGTCTCGGAGGGGATAGCATGGCTGATTATCAGACAGCGGCAGATCAGATTGTGAAAGCCATTGGCGGCAAAGAAAACATTGATCAAGCCACACATTGTGTGACAAGACTTCGTTTTGTGCTAAAAGATGAAGGTAAGGTGGATGAGAAAGCACTAGAACAAATTGATGAAGTGAAGGGATCTTTCTCAGCGAATGGCCAATACCAAGTCGTCATTGGTCAAGGAGTGGTGAATCGGGTTTATTCCGAAATGGTCAAACAGACGGGAATCGGCGAAGCGACAAAAGAGGACGTCAAGCGTGCCTCTGATCAGAAATTAAATCCACTGCAGCGTGCGGTGAAAACGCTTGCAGATATCTTCATTCCAATCCTTCCAGCTATCGTGACAGCCGGTTTATTGATGGGGATTAATAATATTTTAACAGCTCCTGATATTTTCTTTGATCAAAAATCCATTGTGGATGTGTATCCGGCATGGGCGGATTTAGCAAATATGATCAACTTGATTGCAGGTACTGCCTTTACCTTTTTGCCAGCATTAATCGGCTGGTCGGCTGTCAAGCGGTTTGGAGGTAATCCGCTTTTAGGGATGGTCCTCGGACTGATGCTTGTACATCCAGATCTGCTGAATGCGTGGGGGTATGGAGCGGCGGAAAAGACAGGTGACATTCCTGTCTGGAATTTGTTTGGACTTGAAGTACAAAAGGTAGGTTACCAAGGGCAGGTTCTTCCGATACTTGTCGCCTCCTATTTACTCGCAAAGCTCGAATTATTTATTACAAAGCGGACACCTGAAAGTATTCAGTTGTTAGTTGTTGCACCAATTACATTACTACTCATTGGATTTTTATCATTTATCGTCATTGGTCCCGTTACATTTGCGATCGGAAACGTATTAACATCTGGACTCGTCACTGTATTCCAGCAATTCGCAGCACTTGGCGGCCTTTTATATGGTGGATTATATGCAGCGTTAGTCATTACAGGCATGCACCATACGTTCCTAGCTGTCGATATTCAGCTGATTAACTCAAAACTGCACGGCACGTTCCTATGGCCAATGCTCGCACTATCTAATATTGCTCAAGGATCAGCGGCACTTGCGATGATGTTTGTCTTAAAAGATGAAAAGCAAAAAGGGCTCTCGCTGACATCAAGTATTTCTGCTTACTTGGGGATTACTGAACCGGCGATGTTTGGGGTGAACTTGCGCTATAGATTCCCGTTTATTTTTGCCCTGATCAGTTCAGGGATAGCTGGTATGTTTATTGCCTCACAAGGGGTACTGGCAAGTTCAGTCGGCGTTGGAGGCATTCCAGGAATCTTCTCGATCATTCCGAAATATTGGGGGGCATTTGCCATCGGAATGGTGATTGTGCTGATCGTCCCATTCATTGGTACCCTTTTATATGCAAAACTTAAAAAGAAGGATGTATCACAAGAACTTAACTAGTGGTGGTGAAGGAAATTGAATCAACAAACAAACGAACCGTGGTGGAAAAAAGCCGTGGTCTATCAAATCTATCCGAAGAGCTTTTTAGACACAACAGGCTCTGGTACAGGTGATATTAATGGTGTGACGAAAAAGCTCGACTATATTAAAGAGCTAGGGGCGGATTGTATTTGGCTGACTCCTATGTATGAGTCACCACAGCATGACAACGGTTATGATATTAGTGATTATACAAAAATCCATGACATGTACGGCACAATGGCCGATTTTGAGCACATGCTGAAAGAAGCACATGAACGAGGGATTCGTGTCATCATGGATCTCGCTGTGAACCATACATCTATTTTCCATGAGTGGTTTCAAGCCTCCCGAGAGTCGAAGGAAAACCCGTATCGAGACTATTATATTTGGAAGGAGCCGAAAGCGGACGGCTCTCCTCCGAATGACTGGCAGTCAAAGTTTGGCGGGCCAGCGTGGGAATTAGATGAAGCGACAGGTGACTATTATCTTCATTTATATGATGTTACCCAGGCAGACCTCAATTGGGAACATGATGAAGTGCGCAGGAAAGTATATGACATCATGCACTTTTGGTTTGAAAAAGGGATCGATGGATTCAGACTGGATGTCATCAATAACATTTCAAAGGATCAACGCTTTTTAGATGATGCCGGGCAATCAGTGCAAGGTGACGGGCGTATGTACTATACAGATGGGCCGAGAATTCATGAATTCTTGCATGAAATGAACCAGGAAGTGTTTTCGAAATACGATAGCATGACCGTGGGGGAAATGTCTTCAACGAATATTGCAGACTGCATTCGGTATACAAGACCTGATCGGCAGGAGCTGGATATGACGTTTAATTTTCATCATTTAAAAGTTGACTATCCTAACGGTGAAAAGTGGGCCATTGCGCCATTTGATTTTCTAGAGTTGAAATCAATTCTGTCAGAATGGCAGACGAAAATGCATGAGGGCGGCGGCTGGAACGCACTATTTTGGTGCAACCATGATCAGCCACGCATCGTGTCTAGATACGGTGATGATGGCACGTACCATCAGCAATCAGCGAAGATGCTGGCGACCACCATTCATTTGATGCAAGGCACTCCTTATATTTATCAAGGTGAAGAAATTGGGATGAAGAATCCTCGCTTTGAGGACATTTCGTCATACCGCGATATCGAATCACTGAATATGTACGAAGTCATGCTTGAAAAAGGGAAAACAAAGGAAGAAGCTTTGGCGATTTTACAGGTCAAATCAAGAGATAACGCAAGGACACCTATGCAATGGACGTCGGAAAAAAATGTGGGGTTCTCAAAAGGTACGCCTTGGATTGAACCAGCTCAAAACGGCATTTCAGTAGAAGCTGCCTTAAAAGATGAGACGTCGATTTTTTATCATTATCAAGCCCTTTGTAGACTTCGCAAAGAACTTGATGTAATCACCTATGGAAGCTTTACTTTACTGCTTTCAGATGATCCAAAGGTGTTTGCATATGTCCGAGAAGGCAAAGATGAGAAGATCCTCGTGATCAACCATTTTTATGCAGGCGAGACGGACTTTACACTTCCAGATGAGCTTGCAAAGGATGTCAATGAAATGGAAGGGCAAGTCTTGCTGTCCAATTATGAGGATGTGCCGACAGATATCAAGGGATTTACGTTGCGCCCATATGAGTCAATCGTTTATCATTTAACCAAACGCTAGTAAATGGGGCGGAAGGAAAATGAAAGAGAATAAGTTTCGAGTGATTTATGATCAGCTCGCAAGACGAATTGAACAAGGTGAATGGCAGGATAAAGGCATCCTCCCATCAGAACATGAGCTGTCTGTCATGTATGACACATCCCGTGAGACGGTGAGAAAGGCATTAAACATCCTTGTGCAAAATGGCTATATCCAAAAAATTCGTGGGAAAGGCTCAGTATTGCTGAATCGAGAGAAAATGCAGTTCCCAGTTTCGGGTCTTGTCAGCTTTAAAGAGCTTTCCCAAACGCTTGGACGAAAGACGGTAACAACGGTTCATGAGTTCGGTTTAATCAAGCCAGATCAGTATATTCAGTCTCAGCTGAAAATCAGTGGGCAGGAGGACGTTTGGGAAGTCATTCGCTCTCGCAATATTAGCGGAGAAGAAGTCATTTTAGACAAAGATTACTTCTTGCAAAAACATGTGCAGGTCTTGTCTAAGGACATTTGTGAAGGATCGATCTACGAGTATATTGAAGGAGAACTCGGGGTCTCAATTAGTTACGCTCAAAAGGAATTTGTGGTCGAGCCATGTACTGAAGAAGATGAGAGGTATCTCGATTTGAACGGGTTTGATCATGTGGTGGTGGTGAAGAATTATGTGTTCTTGGAGGATACGAGTCTATTCCAATACACCGAAAGCCGCCACCGGCTAGATCGTTTCAGATTCGTGGATTTTGCTAGAAGAGAGAAGTAGACAGGGCCGAGGCTCTGTCTATTTCAGGTTGTAGGGAAACAAGAGCAACATCCTAGGAGGACAAATGATCAGACTGAATAGACCATTAAAATTAAGAGATTTAGAAATTTTTAGCGTGATGAAAGATCACAGGATTTTATGTTATGTCATCATTGAAGACACGCGAAAACCGTTTGCGGAAGAAGATAGAAAATTAGAGCCATTATGTTATATGGATGAAGAAGACATTCAAGCGATTTTGAATGTATTTCATATTTCAATTATCAGTGATGAAACATTAAATGAAGAAGATTTAACCCTTGTGCAATCGTACTTTGCTGAATTTGTGAATAACACGAACTTAACGAATTTCATTACGAGAGAATATGTTCAAAAGGATTTATATGCCGTTGATGATGAAGACGATATCACGTTCTTTAATAGAATGCTGCGTCATATAGGGTCAGATGATGTGAAAGAATTTGATGACCGTCATTGGATTTATTTATCCCAAGATTGATAGTGAGATGGAAAAAGGACAGAGCCGAAGCTCTGTCCCCAGCGTGTAGACAAACCCTCGCATTCGTTGTCAAATCTGTGCTCCGGTGCTCACGAATGTCAAATTCGCTCCGCTCCGGTGCTCGACTTTCCTAGACTGCAAAGGTTTTCTATCACGCTGAAAAAAAGACAAAGGGCTAAAATAAAGTACATTTTAGCCCTCTGTCCTTTTCTTTTAAGATGATACTTTGTTTCGTGTACGCTTGCGCTGGTAGTAATAAAGGATACCGCCTGAGGCGAGCATGAGCAAGCCAATTAATACCGCTGTATACATCATCGTTGCGGTATTTGGCAGTGTGCCGCCTGGCATGCCGCTTCCATCCTGACTTGGATCCGAACCGCCTGGAGCAGAAGTTCCACCGTCTCCGCCAGTTTGGTCTGGAGCTGTTCCAGCAGCTTCACTTTGATTGAGTACGGTGTATTCACTAAAGTGCTCCGTTTTACCTGAGACAATCCCGTTTTCGAATGAACCGTTACTTGTTTTGGCATAGCGGTTTTTCTCACGATCGACATAATAGACACCTGGTTTTTTCGCTTTTTCAGGCGCATCTAATGTAAAGAACAGTGTGACGGGATCTTTAAAGGTAGACACATTTTTCTGATCTTGTTTGATTTGGAAATCGTATGTGTCGGTTAATGCGTTTTTCACTTTATTTGTTTTTGCCATTGATATATCTGCTTGTTGCTCTGACAAATTGGAGAGCGGTAATGCTAGACCGACTTTGTCATGATAGATGGTGACGTTTGGATCTTGCTCTCGTTTCTTCAGTTCAGCTACTTGCCCTTTTGATAGAGACAATTGAACCTTTTTCGCTTCGGTTGCTTTGTCTAAATAGAGCAATGCTTTGTTCGTATGCTGCACATACGTTTGGAATTTCTCATCATCTTGAATGTCATAGGCGCCTTTTCCTTTCAAGCGAGGAAGGAATACTTCTTTCACTCGATGGTCGATGACTGGAGAAATATGACCGTCTGCCTGTTCAATTTGCTCTTTGAAAATTTCATAGTCAACATAGCCTAAGTCTTCACCATGAGACGCTTCTGTAAAGACGCTGTAGCCATCACCGCCTGTGCCGACAAATGCGTTAGTCGCCACGCGGTATGTTTTCTGATCATCAATGTCAGTCAGGTTGCCCTTTTGATCTTTCAATTTGACATCAATCAGTCTGCTGCCAGCTGGTTTACTCAGTGTAAACGTATATTCAATACCGGCTACATGAGGGAATGCGCCTCCGCCTTCTTCAATGCCTGAAAGACCTTGTTCAAGCGCTTTTTTAATTTGACTGCCTTTTAAATCTGCGACATATAGTGTGTTTCCAAAAGGCATCACGGTTAAAATATCCCCTAATGTGATATCTCCTTTTTCAATGCTGCCTCGAATACCGCCACCGTTTGTAATGGCAAGGTCAGCCCCAGCAGATTCTTGTGCTTTCTTTAACATGCCATCTGCAATAAAGTTTCCAAGGTTCGTTTCCTTTGCACGGACGTGTTCACGCTGTCCATCTAAGAAGACATCTGACGTCCCGACTTTTTCGGTTTTTAAATCTTGGATATCTGCCTTGTACTGATCAAGAATCGCTTTTGCGTCCGCATCTTCTTTCACAGAGTCGTCAATCGTGATGAGGTCAAAAGTAGATTCTTTTGGCTGTACGACGCCTTTTTTGTCAAAGGCCACGTCTACTTTTCCTAAAAATTGCCCGTAGTCTTTTACTTGCGCAACAATCGTTGGTTCTTTTTTATTGATGACCTTTAATTTTTCAACAAGGGTGTGGGTGTGACCACCAATGATGAGATCAATGCCATCTACTTTTTGAGCCAGCTCTAGATCACGGTTATAGCCAATATGTGTGAGCGCAATAATTTTATTGATTTTTTCTTCAGTTTGAATGGTTTTGACTGTTTCTTTTGCTTTTTTGTATGCATCTTGAAATTGAATGTTGGGACCACTGCTGGATGTAATGGCTGTGTCTTCAGTGGTTAGACCGAATACAGCGACCTTTTCACCATTTACATCAAGTAGAATGTAAGGGTAAATGCCAGCTTCTTTTTTCTCACCAGCTTTAAATGTTGCTGGTTTTTTCACTAAGTCGCTTAACTGTTTTTCCTTAGAGACATTCACGTTTGATGACACGATCGGGAAGTTCGGTTTTTCAAACTGGTGACGGTTTTTAGCATCTACACTGGATGCGTCACCTGTCAGGAATTGACGAAGGACAGATGGACCTTTGTCAAATTCATGATTTCCAAACGTCATGGCATCGTATTTCATTAAGTTCATCAGTTTCAGATCGGCAAGTCCTTGCCATTTTGTGAAATAGAGATCACCAGAGAAGACATCTCCAGCGTCTAATAAAATATTGTTTTCGCTTTGGGCGCGAACTTCTTTGATCTTGGTTGCGCGTCTTGCTGCATCATCCAGATGGGCATGTGTATCGTTTGTATGCATCACCGTTAAATGCCAATTGTCTGTTGCAGGTGGTTCTGTTGTACCATCATCTTTAAACGCTAGCTTGTACACGCCAAGTCCGTCTGTGCTGGCATTCCGAATAAAGTCGACGCTGCTTGATTTCTCTGCGAACGGTTTGGCTAAAAGAGAAGATTCAAAAGTGACGGTTGCGCCTTTGATCGGTGCAATGGACCAGTTTTGATCTGCGCTTGGGTTAATGGTTTTTTGTTCAATAATATAATCCATCAGCACTTGGCGGTTCTCATCTGCTGAGGCAAGCACGACTTTATCTTGTGTGAGGTGCGGGAAGCCTCCGCCGCCAGATGCACGGTAGTTGTTTGTCACGACTAAAAATTCTTGATTGTCAGAAACGGGTTTTCCGTTGTAAGACAAGTTTTTGATGCGGTTCGCACTAGCGTTAACAAGTGTGCCCGTTGTGCTGTATTTAGCAGGCTGTGTGACATCTACTTGGTACGTCACACCATCAATCACATCAAAATTATATGAGCGGTATTCTTCGTTTAAAATAGGCTGTTCATTTGAAGTGTTTGGTTTGATTTGGTTAAACTGACCAGCAGACATTTCAAGCCAGTCTTTTACTTCACTGCCTTTTAGTTTTACAATCTGTACGGTGTTATCGTAAAGATAGAGATCGCCGATGTTTTTAATCGCTAAATCACCTTTTGCGATATTTGTATAATAGTTCACACCGTTGCGTCCGCCGGCTTTAAATGGCGCACCCGCAGAGAGAATCGGCAAGTTTTTGTACGAAGTATCTTTCATTTTTTCTTGTGCATACCATTTCTGGGCATCTGTCACGATTTGAATAGAAGGGTCATCCATCACTTGAGCGAAAAAGCTGTTAATGTCTGCTTCTGTTTTTCCAACTGGCTTTCTGACGTAATCTAGGGTGTTTTGGTGAGTTGTTTGAATGGCATTTTTCACTGTACTGTTTTGAGATGTCACCCCGGCAACGGATTCGATTTTGCCTGTTCCGTCTGTGACTTTCCAGTTGCTTCCGTCTGGTTCTAGCGTTAAATCAATGACCCCGAGGTAGCTTCCCCAGTTTTTTGACATGACGACAGGAATGCCATTAATGGTTCCCTTTGCGACATCAAATTTGTCGACGCCGCTATATTCAGCGCTTGGGAATGTGCCATGCTGGTGGCCAGACACAATCGCATCAATGCCTTTTGTTTTTGTGGCAAGGTCAAAGATCATATTTTCTGATCCTTTAGGTGAAGCTGTTTTTTCAATTCCTGTATGAGCAAGAGCGACGATGACATCTGCGCCTTTTGCTTTCATTTCTGGAATGGTTTCATTGGCAGACTCCACAATATCTTGCACTTGAACTTGTCCATCTAAATGTTTCTTATCCCACGTCATAATTTGTGGTGGTACGAATCCTATGTAACCGACTTTCACAGTTTGGGAGGCTCCGTTTGCATCTTTAAAGGTTTTATCCTGAATGACATAAGGAGTAAATCGGTGTTCTCCGTTTAACTTTTTGACGTTCGCATTGACAATCGGGAAGTTGGCGCCCGCAATGGTACCGTCAAGAAAAGATAAACCGTAGTTAAATTCATGATTGCCGAGTGTACCTGCATCATATTTTAATTTGTTGAGTGTATGAATAATGGGGTGAACCTTTGTTTGATTGATGATGCTGTCTTTTTCATTTTTATAAACGTATTCTCCAAGAGGGGTTCCTTGAATCAGGTCTCCGTTATCAACAAGGAGTGTATTAGGATTTTGTGAACGGTGCTTGTCAATCAGCTCGGCTGTTTTTGCCAAACCGAATTCATTTGTTTCTTTGTCGCTGTAGTAATCGTAATTCATCATGTTCGCATGAACATCCGTTGTGGCTAAGATACTGACCTTTACGGCGCTGCCGCTTTCTGTTTCTGCATGAGTAGGTACTGCTGGGAGAATGAGACTAATCAACATAATGGAAGTGAGCAGAATAGACAGGTTTTTCCTTCGTTTAGACCTATGTGCTTGCTTCTTCACCTGATCTCCGCCTTTCTAATTTTTTTGACCACAATACCTATTGTAGAAATGTTTCGTTAACTTTTGTAGTTATTTTTTGCAGATTATTGTAAAGATAACATAAATCATACGAATTACCTTGTTAAGGGAATGTGAATGAGTCTAAATGCTTATTTTTCTGAAAGGGGGTTTTCTCATAGGGATAGGATGTTTGATTTCAATTGGTGGGGGTATAGTGTGTAGTGTAAACGATAATCAAGCAGGAGGGTTTCTACATGGGTAAGAAAATTGCAGTTGTCTTAACAGATTACTTTGAGGATGTTGAATTCACCGAGCCTGCAAAAGCCTTTAAAGACGCAGGCCATGAGATCACAGTAATTGAAAACGAAAAAGGAAAAACAGTGAAAGGAAAGCAAGGAGAGGCAGAAGTAAGAGTCGATGCGTCTATCGATAACGTGAAACCAGAAGACTTCGATGCACTTCTGATTCCTGGCGGCTTCTCACCAGACATTCTGCGTGCGGATGATCGCTACGTGCAATTCACAAAAGCCTTTATGGACGAGAAAAAACCAGTATTTGCGATCTGTCATGGACCGCAATTGCTTATTACAGCGAAGACGCTGGAAGGAAGAGGCGCGACCGGCTATACATCCATTCAAGTAGATATGGAAAACGCAGGCGCTAAATTCAAAGATGAAGAAGTCGTCGTTTGTCAGGATCAGCTTGTCACAAGCCGTACACCTGATGACATTCCAGCATTTAACCGTGAATCATTAAAACTGCTCGCCAAATAAGTAGTTTTGACAGGATAAACAAAGCCAGCACCTTGCGAGGTGCTGGCTTTTTCTGTGCATGGATGTAAGAAAGCGGCGTCAACCGCAATTCAGTATCAGGTGCACGATTATTTTCTTAAGCTTTTCAGCTCGCTTGCAATGGCTTGCATTTCACTTGGGCTGAATGAAGATTTTTTCATCACCATTTGGTGAAGAAATTCAATATCTTCATACTTATCTGGACTGAAGTCTTCGGCTTTGATGACTCCAATATTCAGCATATTGAGCTTTTGCGAAATGTCTTCAATCAGCTGATTGACTTCAGCCGCTTTTTGCTGTGACAAGGGCGGCACGTCCTTTCCTGCATGTGTCGAATAATATGTCTATTTTAACAGAAAAGCAAAAGAATAAAAGGGCTATTATGACGACACTGAAATGTTTTTTTCCTTTTTCTCCTCTTTGATCTTATCAATGATTCGTTTGGATTCAAACACCACAACACCTGATAAACCGATGAGGCCAATTAAGTTTGGAATGGCCATCAGTCCATTGAGCATATCTGCTACGCCCCAGACGAAGTCATTCTTAAACACGGCACCGAAAAAGACAGCTATCACAAACACGATACGGTAATACATGACGTACGAATCCTTCGCCAAATATGTAAAGCATTTCTCTCCATAATAGGACCAGCCAATGATGGTTGAATAGGCAAACAGGAGCAGCCCGATTGCCACGATGGTTGAGCCAGCTGGACCGAGGAAGTGAGCAAAGGATAACGAAGTCAGCGCATCACTTTTTTCTGTTAAATACATATCTGCCATGACAATCGTAATGCCAGTGATAGAACAAACAATGATGGTGTCAATAAACACTTGCGTCATAGAGACGAGAGCTTGACGGGCAGGCATATCCGTTTTCGCAGCTGCAGCAGCAATTGGTGCTGATCCAAGACCAGCTTCATTGGAAAAGACTCCTCGTGCGACACCCCAGCGAATGACAGTTCCAATTGCACCACCTGCCACGGCTTGACCTGTAAAGGCATCTGAGAAAATAAGACTGACTGCGCCAGGAACAAGATCAGCATTCATGACAAGAATGATGAGCCCGCAAATGACGTAAAATAAAGCCATGACTGGTACAAAAATAGATGTCACTCGGCCGATACTTTTAATTCCGCCTAAAATCACGAGTGCCGTAAAGGCAGTAATGATGATACCTGTTACCCATGTGGGAATTTGAAAAGTAGAATTCATGACGCCTGAGATGGAATTAGACTGTACCAGGTTGCCGATCCCAAAGGCAGCACTGGCACCGAAAACAGCAAATAGCACCCCTAGCCATTTCTGTTTTAAGCCATGCTCTAAATAATACATAGGTCCGCCAGACATTTCGCCTTTTTCGTTTTTGACCCTGTATTTTACAGCCAGAACAGCTTCTGCAAACTTGGTGGCCATCCCGAAAAATGCAGCAAACCACATCCAAAATACTGCACCAGGACCACCTGCAATGACAGCTGAGGCAACACCGACGATATTCCCAGTACCGACAGTTGCAGCAAGAGCCGTCATTAATGCTTGGAAATGGGAGATATCTCCCTCTGATGTTTTGTCTTGTTTTGAAAAAGCGAGCTTTAAAGAATAAGGAAGTAATCTAATTTGAATGAAGAGGATCCGAAAGGTGAGGTAGATTCCAGTACCAACAATTAAAATTAATAGGGGAGGCCCCCACAAAAAATTGTTCATCGTCGTGACAAACTGCTCAATGATTCCCATCTAATGTCCCCCTTTGTTTGTGTAATTCTCCTAAAGTTTCTCCTTTTTTTGTGTATTTTGTCAATGGCGATGGGAGTTTTTCTTGCAAAGTTTCCAAAAGAAAAAGGGCTTGATATGATAGAGAAAAGGTTTTCCAAAGGGATTCTTAGGGAAAAGATAGGAGGAGAATGAAGGATGATTCATGTATTATTTGTATGCCTCGGCAATATTTGCAGGTCACCGATGGCAGAGGCGATGTTTAGAAAACGAGTCGAAGACGAAGGGCTGAGTGAACACTTTGTGATTGATTCAGCAGGCATTGGCGGCTGGCATCAAGGCAGTCCTCCGCATGAAGGAACACGTAAGCTGCTTGATGAAAAGGGCATCAGCTATGAAGGAATGACTGCAAGACAAATCATGGATAAGGATATCACCACATACGACTATATCATTGCAATGGATGCTGAAAATGTAGGAGCCCTCCGCAGTTTAGCCGGCTATGGAAAACATCACTTTATTGGCCGTCTTCTTGACTTTGTAGAAGACGACGATCGAGACGATGTGCCAGATCCTTATTACACTGGGAACTTTGAGGAAGTACATGATTTAATTGAAACAGGAATTGATCGTTTTTTGACGTATGTAAAAAAAGAGAAACACCTTTAACTGAAAGGAGATCAGATGAGATGGAAGAGAACAAACAAATCGTGCTTCGGGGAGCTGTTATAGGCGCAGCCTGCGGCATATTGCTGACATTATTTCATCGTCCAACAAGAACTGCACTGAAAGAAAAATGGAATGACTGCCAGCAAAAGCTGGATGAATACCGCCTGGAGCCTGGCAAGATGTCTGCTTGCGTAAAGGAAAAAATGGAAGAAACGAAGCAATTGATGAGAACAGTCTCAGATGATTTGTCTTTTCTGAATGAACAGGTGAATCAGTTAAAGGAAACAACACCAAAGGTATTAGAGATTATTGAAGAAACAAAGGATCACTTTCAAAAGAAACAGAAAGATTGATCATTGGAGATGAGGCGTATGGGTTTTGTTAAAGCGTTAATTGGACGCTTTTTGCTGCATGAAGGACCGGCAAAATCAGCTGAACTTGCGTATTTCTTTTTGCTTTCATTATTTCCGTTTCTCATCTTCGTGCTGACGCTTGTTGGTTATTTGCCGCTGACATCAAAGGATGTTCTAAGCGTCATTTCTGGTTATGCGCCAGAGGGAGCGCTTTCGATGATTGAATCC
This sequence comes from Bacillus sp. FSL W8-0183, assembly GCF_038006825.1. Classification (NCBI taxonomy): domain Bacteria; kingdom Bacillati; phylum Bacillota; class Bacilli; order Caryophanales; family Bacillaceae; genus Bacillus; species Bacillus sp. FSL W8-0183. The sequence continues at coordinate 876,832 of NZ_JBBOVY010000001.1, forward strand.
ATTGCCGAAGAGACGCTGAATAACCGTAACGGCGGATTGTTGTCATTCGGGATTATTGCGGCACTCTGGTCTGCATCCAACGGCATTAATGCGGTTGTCAGAGCATTTAACCACGCTTACGAAGTTGAGGAAAATCGTTCCTTCATTCTCGTACGTTTAACATCGATTATCTTAACCATTGCGATGGTGCTTACGATTATTTTTGCCTTGATGCTGCCTGTCTTTGGAAAAGAACTTGGCTTATTCGTTGCCAAATTAGTAGGGCAGTCAGATGCGTTTCTCACCATTTGGACAGCCATGAGATGGATTATTAGTCCATTGATTTTACTGATTGTTTTTACATCCCTATATTATTTTGCCCCTAATATCAGACTGAAATTGAAATTTGTGCTACCTGGTGCCATATTTGCTTCTGTTGGCTGGATTCTCGTCAGCATGCTGTTCTCATTTTATGTAGGCGAATTTGCTAACTATAGTGCGATGTACGGAAGCATTGGGGGAATCATTATATTAATGATCTGGTTTTATTTAACCGGCATTATGATCATCCTCGGCGGCGAGCTCAATGCGCTTTTACATAAGCGTAAAATCGTACCAGGCAAGGTGTGAAAAAAACCGGGCATCCTAAAGAAGAACGAACTTGTTCAATCTTAATGGATGGGGGAATAACGAATGTCTAAACACTCGAAAAAAGGCGGAAGCAACACAAAACAAAACAAAGGCCATCAGCCAAAGCACAAAACAAGTGGAAGTGCGAATGGGCAAAATGGATATCACTAGATGAAAAAACTCCTCTGCATAGGTGCAGGGGAGTTTTTAATGATTCAATTTCCGTATATAACGCTTCAGGAGAAAAGTTGCATCAGGCTTTGGCTGATAGTTTGGATCGAGCTGAAAGCCTGCTTTCATCGCAACACGTTCACTTCTGACATGCCCAATAGGACAAAAGATTTCAAATCCATCGACTTCAGGAGCAAAGGCATCTGTCATACATTTCACTGTTTTGGTCACAATACCTTTCCCTTGCGCATCTTCACCAATCCAATATCCAATATTGCCTATCCGATGCTGAAACGTCATGCGGAATACACCGATTAATTGATTGTTTAATACGATACCCGCTTCTATATCTTTTTTTTCAGCATAGGCAGTGCGGGCAGATTGAATAAATGATTGAACATCTTCTATGCGATGACAGTGATTCACCCAAGGTAGCCACTCTCCCAAGTGATCTTTATTCTGCTGGATAAGTGCAAATAATGCCTCTGCATCGGCTACTTGTAAACACGCCAATTTTAAGTCATCTGAAATGTTAAATGTAAACAAAATAGATCCTCCATTTAGTTACTTTCAACCACTGCCAGCGTCTTCCCAAATCGAACACAACAAAACACAAATAAAATCACAATGCTGACAAGGTAAAGTAAATTCATGCCCTCGAACGTCTGCACAAAGAATCCGCCAAGAACCGGACCGAGAATACTTCCTGCACTAAACGCCATCCCGCACATCAAATTCCCAGCAGGCAGCAGATGCTTTGGCAATAAGTCCGTCATATAACTGATGCCAAGTGAGAAGGTCGAACCTACAGCCATACCTGCGATAAAGAAACAGATCGCAACAGCCAAAACGGACTGAATGAAAATCCCTGCTAAAAGGAAAAAGAATGAACCGACGAGTGTCACAACTAAAATCATGCGTCGTCTGCCGAAACGGTCACTCAGCATCCCGAGAGGAAGCTGAAAAACAATACTCCCAATCGCAAACGCAGGTAAAATAAACGCAACAGCATCTATCGTCACCCCGCTTCTCAGCGCATACACAGGGAAGTTACTATTGAGCGTCGTTTCTAAAAAGCCATAGCAAAACGGCATCATAAACGCTACCCAGCCAAATTGAAACGCCTTCTTGAAGCGCTTCAAACTATTTGTCTGCTCTGACGTCTGCATTTCACCTGTATCAGGATATGTATTTTTTAAAACAAACACAAGCAGCCAAATACACAAACTAACTGCACCAGACACAATAAACGGCAAGGATGGATTGATTTCAATGAGTGGTGTTAAAAAAGGGCCAGCGGCAAAACCGAGTCCAAAGGATAACCCATACAATGAAATATTTCGCCCGCGATTTCTAGATGATGAGGCATAGGTTACCCACGTCTGTGTGGAGAAATGAAGCATATGATCACCGATGCCGATCATCAGCCGCAAGAAGAACCAGACGACATAAGATTCAATAAAGACAAAGCTAAACAAACTTAAAAAGACAGCAGCGCCCCCAATGACGATTAATGGTTTAAATCCGAAGCGGCGCAGCGGCGCTTCCATAAAAGGAGACGCAAGCAGCACGCCGAGATATAAGCCGGTGGCATGCAGTCCGTTTAACGTCGGGGAAGTGCCGGCATGTTCGAAAATAATCGAAATAACTGGCAGTAACGCTCCCTGCGAAAAACCAGATACGGATACAAGTAAAATTAAAATCATAAAATGAATTCTCGACATAAGAAGCTCCTTACAAGTTCATGCTTTCATCGTACAATGGAACCATAGGGGTTTCAATAGAAAGGTGGAAAAGGAATGAAACTGATATACGAAAATGATCGGTGGGTCGCAAATGCTGATCATAGGCAGCTGCCTATTTCGGGAAATGAAGAAGCGGGATACAGGCCGTATCAATTGTTCACCTCGGCTATTGCGGGCTGTTTTGGAGAAATGGTCATTCATGTATGCCGGAAAAAACGAATATCCTATCAAGGGCTGACCATTACGCCTGAAACGACAAGAGAAGGAACTGTAAACAAAATTACTCATATTCATTTACATATGATCTTTGAAAGCATCAGCACCTCTGATGAACAGCTGGAAAAAGTAATGAAACTTGCGTTGAAGCATTGCTCCATGGTGCAATCCGTGAAAGGAACGATTGATATCACCCTTTCACACGAACGAATCTAAATGTATATGATGCCGGCACTCACGAAAGAATAACAGTCAGATATGATGTAAAGGAGATTGGCTGTATGAATCGTTTGTTTCTTGTGATTGTCGCAATCGGTGTTCCATTATCTGTAATTGGTAGTTTTCTTCATTTCCCGCAGGCTGTCATGTTCGCCGTCTATTGTATCGCCATCATCGGGCTTGCAAGCTTTATGGGAAGAGCGACAGAGAGTCTTGCCATTATAGCAGGACCAAGAATTGGCGGGCTGTTAAACGCTACTTTTGGAAATGCAGTGGAATTAATCATTTCATTTTTTGCATTAAAACAAGGACTCACCGCCATTGTGCTTGCTTCACTCACTGGCTCAGTGATCGGCAATTTACTGCTCGTGGCTGGACTGTCTTTTTTCGTTGGCGGATTGAAATTTAAACGACAAGAGTTCAATGTCCACGATGCAAGGCATAACTCTGGGCTGCTTATGTTTGCGATTATTGTGGCATTTGTCATTCCAGAAGTCTTTTCCATAGGGATGGCAGAAGATCGTCAATTTGTTTTAAGTATCGGCATTAGCATTGTGATGATTTTGCTTTATGTTGCAGCACTCTATTTCAAACTGGTCAGCCACAGAGGTGTTTATGTTGCCAAGCAGGAAATTGCGGAAGGGGAAGCAGCGACGGAAGAAGAAACACCAGAATGGTCGGGGAAGTTTGCCACGGCGATTTTACTCCTTGCGACAATTGCTGTGGCGTATATTTCAGAGCGGCTCGTCCATACATTTGACACAGTCGGAGAACAGTTTGGCTGGAGTGAACTGTTTATCGGGGTCATCATTGTTGCGATTGTCGGTAATGCAGCAGAACACGCTTCTGCTGTCATTATGGCGTATAAAAACAAAATGGATGTCGCGGTCGAAATTGCTTTCGGTTCTACGCTTCAAGTCGCCATGATGGTCGCACCGATCCTTGTGATCAGCTCTCTGTTTTTTGAAAAGCAAATGCCACTGATCTTCTCATTACCAGAGCTCATTGCCATGGCATCCTCTGTTTTACTAACCGTGATCCTTTCAAATGATGGGGATACGAACTGGTTTGAAGGTGCTACATTGCTCGCTGCCTATTTCATTATGGCGATTGGATTTTTCCTTTTATAATCTTTTGTGGATAAGGGACGTCTTTCGGGAAAATACTATGGAAAAATGAATGAGAAAGAGTGATGATATGAAAAAGATGCCCCGCATCATGTTTGTTGTTCTCTTATCCTTAAGTTTTCTATACAGTTTTCCAGCCGAGGCAGCAAAGCCGTTTAAGGTGCCATCGTCTGTTGCCAGTATCTCAAAGGAAAATACGTATCCAAATGCGTCACAAGATCAACCGCTGCTACAGCCGAGCGAGCTGACTGCCGAATTATTTAAAACAACAAGTGTACCAATTGAAAATACACATTTAATTAAAATGCTGAATGAATCCAGTATCTCAGGTACACCGCTAGCAGTTGGCTACAGGGCAACGATTTTTCTTGGAAGATGGGCACTCAGCTATGATTCAAACGAAACCGTCGCCAATTGGGAATACAAAAAAGTGAACACGAATCACATTGATAATAGAGGCGGAAACAAAACAGCCATCGGCAAATACGTGCAAAAGCAACAAGTAAAAGTAAGTGGAGGGCTCACTGCAAAAGTACCAAACCCAGAAGATGTGAAAACATTGATGATGCAAAAAGCCATCCAAAAAACAAAACTTCCGCTCGCCTTCGACACAGTGATTGGTGCAGGAACAAAGCGAGATCAGTCTTACCACGTATCTCCGAAAAAAGCAGCAACCCTGCATGCATACGCTCCAGCCATTAACGAAAAAGGAAAGGTTACTTACGGAGAAGTGTATCTTGTGCTCAAGGGAAATAAACGCAAACTTGTCGTAAAAAATGTGACCTCACAAGGAATCGGCGCTTGGATTCCTGTTCAGGATCACCTGACGTTTGGGTTTCAAGGGATGAATTAAAAACAGTCATCTCCTCTTACCAAGGGGAGATGACTGTTTTTTGATTAAGATGTCCTATCTTTTTTCTTTTTCATTTCATGAATGTAAAAATCAAAGGCGTTATATAAAAGATATACAAAGAAAAGAAAGAGAAAGACTTTCGTGAATATCGTCAAATTGTTGAAAATTAAGCATAGACCAATAAAAGGGAGGATCATAAAGCCATAATACGAAAACCACCATGTTTTAAAAATGAAACTCAGCTCCTTGGTTATTTGTGGAAACGACTCTTTCTTCATATTACATGGTCTTGAGTAGAACGTAAACCTTACCTAGACAATAAAAAAGCCAACGCAGAAGTTGAATGAATCCAACAACTACGATGGCTTAGCTCATTATTCCCCTAAATCCACATTATGATAAACCTGCTGCACGTCTTCAAGCTCTTCTAATACATCGATTAGTTTCTCGAATTGTGCTTTCGATTCATCATCTAATGTCACTTCGTTTTGAGGCAGCATTGTGATTTCAGCGACAGTAAATTCTTCTACGCCTGCCTGTTTGAAGGCTTCTTGAACTTGATGGAATTGATCTGGTTCAGCGTAGACGATCACCGTATCATCTTCTTCCATAATGTCACGTACATCAATGTCTGCTTCCATTAAAAGTTCAAGCGTTTCTTCTTCACTTTTCCCCTCGACACCGATCACCGCTGTTTGGTCAAACATGTAAGCAACAGATCCACTGACGCCCATATTTCCGCCGTTTTTCCCAAATGCTGCACGAACATCAGACGCTGTGCGGTTGACGTTATTGGTCAGGGCATCAACGATCACCATAGATCCGTTTGGCCCAAATCCTTCGTAACGCAGCTCATCGAAGTTCTCTTCTGCACCGCCTTTTGCTTTTTCAATCGCACGGTCCACAATGTGTTTTGGGACACTATATGTTTTTGCACGTTCTAGGACAAAACGAAGTGCTTGGTTTGATTCTGGATTTGGCTCACCTTGCTTGGCAGCCACATAGATTTCACGCCCGAATTTTGCGTAAATACGACTTGTATTGGCATCCTTTGATGCTTTCTTTTCTTTAATGTTGTTCCATTTACGACCCATCTTATTCACTCTCTTTCAATTAGTAAATACACAGTATGAGGGTCCCCATGCTGCATGAAATCAATCTGCTTTCTATTATACATGAATCAGTCAAGAGGATAGAAGTAAGAGGGCTGAAAAGAAAAGAATTCCTTAGCTGATATGTCCAAGTTGTTCAAGCGTCTTATTTTTCTCATGCGGTCTAGTCAGCTCATCACACCGAATGATCATGTGAACTACATGCATGATAATTAACTAATTAACAAAAAGTGATCAAAAAAATAACCCCATCACAAATGAGGTTATTTTGCAGGCTGTGGATAGACGAGATCCTCAAGCAATTTCACATCATGCTGGTGAAGTTGTGTGATCATTTCTTTTCGCACAGCGAGGGCGGCTTCGAAGTATTTTTCATCCTCGACCATTCCTTTTACGGTGATCTCAATCCCGCGATTCAATTTATTGAGCCCCATAATGCCATGAACCTGAAAAGGTTCAATGGCGTTTTGGAATTCATCTTTTTTCAGTAAATCATGATGCATTTGATTTAAATGATCACATGCTGTTTCTAGCGCCTTGAAAGCAATGTCAGGATTTTGGTTTGCGCTGATCAAGACTGACTCTGTGATACGCATGTAGTGCATATTGTAGTTTTGGATTTGACGAATGTCTCCGTTTGAAATGGTTAACAGCTTGCCGCTCCATTCTCTAATTTGCAAAGACCGGAGACCAATTTCTTCAATGGTTCCGTTAAAAAGATTATTGACCGTCACATAGTCACCTTTATGAATTTGCCTTTCATAAATGAGGAAGATGCCGGCTAAAATATCACGAATCAAGGTCTGAGCGCCAAAACCAATGACAATTCCAGCAACACCAGCCCCCGCAAGAATCTTCCCAAAGTCATGAAAAAATAGAGAAATCACATATAAGACAAAACATATGGAAGCTGTATACTTTGAAACCGATTTGACCAAGCTCTCAATCGTTTTTTTCTTCTTGTCTTCAATGAATTCAGTGCGTTTAAAGAAGATCTGAAGCGCTTTGTTGATCATAAAGACGGCAAGCCAAAGAATGAGGCCAACAAGGAGAATTTCAATGTATTTGTTCTTGACCACTGTCAGAAATGTTTCGTCCATCTATCGGTTACCCCCTGGCTGTACGAGAAGTAAAATCAACATCTTGATAATAACTGTTTTTCACAAGAACATTCGGACCAAGGCATTGCACACTTGGGCAATGACAATTCAGTTCTTTTGCCAATTTTGTGTTCATCCAGCGTGTATAAGCTGATTGCAACGTATCGGTTTCAATATTTCCTAATGGCGGTGTATCGCCAAAGTCTGTCACAATAATATTCCCATCAAAAATATTCACATTCAACCGTGAACGGCCATCAGGGTCATTTCGTACTGTCACATTTTTCGCTTGACGCAATCGAGTCAAGAGGCGCTGGTCTTCTTCATCTGTGCTGCATGAATAAAATGGCAATGTGCCAAACAGCATCCATGTGTTCTCATCACGAACATCGAGCAGCTGATGAATCGCATCCCGCATTTGCGGAAGCGACAATGATTCAAGGGCGCTGGCAAAATCACTTGGATACATCGGATGAACTTCATGGCGCTGGCATTTCATCTCGTCCACGATTTGACGATGGATGTGTTCAATATAAGGAAGCGTACGCTTATTCAGCATCGTTTCAGCAGATACGGTTACACCCGCTTTCACAAGTGCTTGACTATTCTCAATCATGCGGTTAAACAATTTCTCGCGCTGCTCAAAGGTTGGCTTTCGGTCCATCATTGCAAAACCAACCGTAGCAAACTCTTCGACTGTTCCCCAGTTATGTGAAATGTGTAGGACATCCAAGTATGGAATAATCTCTTCATATCGAGCCAAATCAAGTGTTAAATTCGAATTAATTTGGGTACGGACGCCGCGTTCATGGGCATACTTTAATAAAGGAACGACATATTCTCGTACAGATTTCAGAGACAGCATCGGCTCTCCGCCTGTGATGCTAAGGGAACGCAAGAGCGGTACTTCATCTAAACGGCGAAGCAGTAAATCGAGTGGCAGTGCATTCGGATCTTTTGGCTGCAAAGTATAACCAACCGCACAGTGCTCACATCTCATGTTACACAACGTCGTTGTCGTCAATTCAATATTTGTCAGCTTCATTTCTCCGTAATCCTGCACATCGAGATAGGCTTCCCAAGGGTCGAATGCAGGTGTAATCGGACGAAGTGCTGTTTTTTGGTTCATGGTATCTATCTCCTTTTCATTCGGGCAAACATAGACCCGCCAACAGTTAATTTTAAGCCCCATCACCGTTATACGCAAGAGGGGACACAATTGATTTACAAAGGAAAAAAAGATAAGCTATAAACAAATGCTAAAGGGAGTGTATCTATGGGCAAGGCAGCAGACAGCAAAGAACAGCAGGTTGATTATTTAAAGAACCGATTAGATATGTTTATGAATGTGATTGATTCATTAGATCCTGAATCCACAGACGTTGAGGATATAGACAGACTCATCCAGATGATCGACGACCTGGAAGCGAAATATGAACGGTTTAAAACCGATTGGAAGGAAGAATAGCTCGCGCTGATGCGGGCTTTTTTCTTTAAATTGGCAGGTCAAAAAGTGTATGAGTACCCGGTATATTCTGCACAATAGAAGAAAAACCGGGAAGTGACGTAAATGAAAAAATGCATACTGATCTGTCTATGTGCGCTTTTTGTATCGATGCCTTTTTCAAACTTAGAAGCCGTGTCTAATCAGCCGATTCATTGGGGATTTGCTAAAAGCAAAGAGCACAAGCCAGCAGATGCCGGCAAGGAACTGACGACACTCTTAAAGAAATATGATGCTTTCTATTTAGGAAATACGAAAAAGAAAGAGATTTATTTTACATTCGACAATGGCTATGAAAATGGGTACACACCCAAAATCTTGGATGTGCTGAAAAAACATCAAGTACCCGGCACCTTTTTTGTGACTGGGCACTTCGTAAAGGACCAGCCTAAGCTCGTCAAACGTATGGCAGAGGAAGGTCATATTATTGGCAACCATTCCTATCACCATCCAGATTTAACAACAAAGAGCACGAAAGAAATCAAAGAAGAGCTAGATCGTGTCAATGAAGCGGTATACAAAATCACAGGAAAACAAGATAACCTCTACCTTCGTCCACCGCGCGGGGTGTTCAGTGAAAGGGTACTAAAGGAAACGAAACAGCTTGGCTACCAAACCGTTTTCTGGTCAGTAGCGTTTGTAGATTGGCATATCCACCATCAAAAAGGAAAACAGTATGCGTACAATCAAATGATGAAACAGGCGCATCCGGGTGCCATTTACTTACTTCATACCGTCTCAAGGGACAATGCCGAGGCACTTGATGATGCCATTACTGCTTTAAAAAAACAAGGATATACCTTTAAAAGCTTAGACGATCTCATGCTTGAAAAAGTATGGCATCTTCCTCAGCTATAGAAAAAAGCTTGCAGACATCTGCAAGCTTCAGCGTGTAGCCAAACCCTCGCATTCGTTGTCAGTCCTGCGTGCTGGTGCTCACGAATGTGAAATTCGCTCCGCGCCAGTACTCGTCCTTCCTAGACTGCAAAGGTTTTCTATCACGCTGAAACGAAGACAAAGGGCTAAAATAAACAACATTTTAGCCCTTTGTCAACAATCTGAGGCTTGCAGACATCTGCAAGCTTTTTGACTTATCCTTCTCTTATTTTACGCTGGAACAAAAGGGGACGATGACGAGTAAAGGAGTCAATCAAGCCCTCACCGAAAATCGTGATGCTTTGCTCCCAAGGATGTCCTAGTAAACCCCAAGTCATCTCTTTTGATAAAAAGAAATAGTAATCTCCATTTGGGAGCACAGGAACTCTCCATTCTCCAAATTCATCTTTTTCAAATGAGCCGTATGGTGTGATCCAATAGCAGTCGTGCTGCCAATCAAGTACCTGCATATATTCGTCCGTTCCGGTGATATTCTCCTGAAAAGACAGCAGTGCCTTCTTTTCAAGGTCTTCATCCCCACTTAGGAGAGAAGGGTCCTCGAAATAAGCAGAGATATCATATGTGATGTAAGGAGATGGTGCTTGAAAACCGGGAAAGCGAGAGATGCTTGGGTTAAATTTAAACTTTTGATCAAATGTTTTCCATGCGTACTTTAGTTCTTTGTCTGTCAGTGGAATCCAGTTTTCCATAGTATCTCCCTTTCAAGCACTTCTCTCAAAAAATTATTTGAAAATCCTAAACCATCCTTTATGTTTAAACCACAAAAGCATCCCTGAGACAAGCAAACCCATGAAAATCAGTACGCCAAAATAGCCATATTTCCAGTGTAATTCAGGCATGTTATCAAAGTTCATACCATACACCCCAACAATAAAGGTCAGTGGAATAAAAATCGTCGAGACAATGGTCAGTGTCATCATGATGGCATTCATTCGATTGGAATTTAGTGTTTGATAGCTGTCTCGTAAATCGGCTGTCATATCACGGTTTGACTCAACGATTTCTGTTAGTTTCAATAGATGATCATAAATATCATTAAAATATGCTTGCCGGTTTGCATCGCTTCTCATCATATTCGTGTTCACAATTCGATATAAGAGGTCCCTCATCGGGATAATGGTTCTGCGCAGTTTGAGCAAATCGGATCGAATACCGAATACTTCGTTCATTAATGTACCATACGTTTTATGCCCTTCTTCATCCTCGATTTCATTGAGCCTGTCCTCAATTTGATAAATAATAGGAAAATAATCATCGACGAGCTGGTCAATCAGCATATAAGCCATATGCTCTGGACCGCTCTCTCGTGCTTTATCAGACCCTTTGAGCTTTCGAATGACTCGATCAATGTAGGGTGCTTCCTTCAAATGAAAAGTAACGATATAGTTTTCTCCAACAAACAGGTCGACTTCTTCAGATCGAAGTGTTTTTTGATTGAGGGCATGAAGGACGAAAAATAAATACCCTTCATAAAAATCAAGCTTTGGCCGCTGTAAATAATGGAAGCAGTCTTCAATCGCAAGCGGATGGAACTGAAAAAATTCCTTTAACAGTGCTGCTTCCTTTTCCGTTGGCGCATAAAAATCAATCCAATACCAGGCAATATCGGGGCTTGAAAGCTGCTGCAATGTTGCATGTTCAATCAAGTCGCCGTTTTTTGTCACTGCAAGTTTTTTCAGCATGTGCACCCCTCCAGACTTGCATTATATCATGAAGCAGCAGCGGTGAACTTATACGTTTTCACCATAAAAAAGCCGATCTCATCGCTGAGATCGGTCCAATGTGCGTGTATGATTGATGGATAAAGCGAGAATTAAGGACGACGGAAGTTGACGAAACCACCGTTACGGTCGAACCAACCTCTAAATGCCCAGTTGATGTAACCGCCATCACCTTTGTTTGTGAAAGATCCATTTTCAAATACCCAAACTCCGTACGTAATGCTTCCGTATTTAACAGTAGCAAACGTTTTAACACCGTTGAAACGAGTCTCATAGCCTTGGCTTAAGTTAAAGACCATGACATTGTATTTTGCGCCAGCAGCATAGAACGCAGACTCCATTAATCCTTTGACAAAGCCTTCACGGTTCGTGTTAGCATTTGCAGCATTAATTAATGCATTGGCAATTCCAAGTACGTCAAAGTTAATGTTAACATTTGTCGCATTTGTTGAAGCTTTACCTTCAGCAGCTTTGTTTAACACAGTTTGCTGAATAGTTGTTGAAACTGGAGCAGTTTTTTGCTCAGCAGCGTCAGCGAATACTGGTAGTGTCGAAGAAACAGCAGTGGCAAGGGCAACAGAAAGAATTGTTTTTTTCATTGGTCGGATCTCCTTTGTTTTTAAAATTTGGGTCTTCTTTTAGTAAAACGTGAAACTAGGTGAAGCCGGTTATCAATGAGGTAAATATGTTCCTGCAAGATGAAACAAATGATTGCCTAATCCGCTAATTCCTTTGTTCACCTCCTTGATATGTCATAATTATACAAATATTTTTGAAATATAAGATATCACCCATAGGTTCTATTTCTAATTTAAGGAAAATGATCCTAAAATGTTGAAGATTGCTGTCGAATTTTAGCTGATTTCGACTAAAAATTTTCATCTATCCAAAAGGAGAATGACCATAAATAAGGAAGATATAACTGATAAATTCTTGTACTCTTTATATTTAAAAGTATTCAATATAGAGAATCATTCATGCAAAGTGAAACAATCACATCTGCGTGTGTTGACAGAAAGGAAGAGGAAAAACATGTGGGAAAAACACTTATTGGTTGAACCGCCCTATCACTTCGATCAAGTGCTGAGACGTTTGTCGAGCGATCCATTAAAGGCGGTCGATCTGGATAAAAGAGAAATCAAAGTACCGATGAGGCTGAATCATAAACCGTACATTGCAGTCGTTCAAGCGACAGGAACAAAAGAAGCACCTTCGTTCCGGGTACAGGCTAACGGGCCGGAGGAAGCCATCCTTTCTGAGGTGAAGCGGATATTTGGCATGGAACATCAATTACATGCTGTGCATGACCATTTTGCTCAAACAAATCTTGCGCCCATTTTTGACCGTCATATCGGAACGCCGCTTATGCTGGATTTCCATCTATATCATTGCTTGATGAAATGCATCATTCATCAGCAGCTCAATCTTGCATTTGCTTATGAGCTGACGAAACGGTTTGTTCATACGTATGGTGAGCAAATCGACGGCGTCTGGTTTGACCCTTTACCGGAAACCATTGCATCACTTGAAACCGATGATTTGAGAAAACTGCAATTCAGTCAGCGAAAAGCGGAATATGTGATTGATGTCTCAAAGCGAATAGTGAGCGGCTCTCTGAATTTAGAAGAATTACACGACTTAACGGATATTGAAATTGAAGAACGTCTGCTTCCGATTAGAGGGATTGGACCTTGGACGGTTCAAAATGTCCTCATGAATGGACTTGGAAGACCAAATCTCTTTCCAATGGCAGATATCGGGATTCAAAATGCGATCAAACGTCACTTTGACCTGCCAGAAAAGCCAACAAAAGAAGAGATGGCAGTTTTAAGCAAGGAGTGGGCACCTTATTTAAGCTACGCCTCCCTTTATTTATGGAGAAGTATAGAGACAGATAAATAATTGAAAGGCATTTTCTCTCTTCGTCCAAGTCGTGATATACTATTCAGATGGAATAAAATGAGGACAACCGATAAAGGTTTAAATAGAACGGAGAGAATAAACGTGAAAGAAAAACAGCAAGGAGCCCTTCTGCAAAAGGGGCAGCAGTTCCCGCTTACCATTAAACGCCTTGGCATTAATGGGGAAGGGGTCGGTTATTTTAAAAAGCAAGTGGTCTTTGTCCCAGGTGCACTTCCAGGTGAGGAAGTAGTAGTTGAAGCAACGAATGTTCAAGCGAAATATGCAGAAGGTACGGTGAGGAAAGTTCGCAAGCGCTCAGAACATCGAGTGAAACCGCCGTGCCCAGTATACGAAGAGTGCGGAGGCTGTCAGCTTCAGCATTTGGCATACGAGCAGCAGTTAAAGGAAAAACGGGATATTGTCATTCAATCAATGGAGCGTCATACAAAGCTGTCGGTTGAAAAGCTCGACATTAGACCAACAATCGGTATGGAAGATCCGTGGCACTACCGGAATAAAAGTCAGTTCCAAGTCGGAAGATCACATAGTGGCGACATCATCGCAGGACTTTATGGGCTGAATTCCCATAAACTTGTCCCGATCAAGGAATGTATCGTCCAGCATCCGAAAACGAATAAAACAACAGGCGTCGTCCGCAAAATTTTAGAGAAATTCGGCGTATCTGTCTACAACGAGCGGACAAGAAAAGGCGACGTGCGCTCGATTGTTGTGCGTGTCGGCTTTGAAACAGGTGAAGTCCAAGTCGTCCTTGTCACATCAAAGCCTGAGTTTCCAAAGAAAAAAGAAATCGCCGAAGCCATTCAAAAACGTCTGCCAGAAGTGACGTCTATTATGCACAATATCAATGGCGAAAAAACGTCAGTCATCTTTGGGCATAAAACATCGCACCTAGCTGGCAACATGGTCATCCAAGAATTTTTAGGAGACGTCTCCTTTGAATTGAGTGCACGGGCTTTCTTCCAATTGAATCCGAAGCAGACATTAAAGCTTTACGACGAAGCGAAAAAAGCGGCCAAACTGACTGGCAAAGAAAAGGTAGTCGATGCGTATTGCGGCGTTGGAACCATTGGAATGTGGCTCTCAGATGGAGCAAAAGAAGTAAGAGGTATGGATGTCATCAAAGAATCAATTGATGACGCGAAGAAAAATGCCAAAAAACACGGCATGAAAAACGCAACTTATGTGACAGGCACAGCCGAACACTGGCTGCCAAAATGGGTCAAAGAAGGCTTCCGTCCCGATGTTATCGTCGTCGACCCGCCAAGAACAGGCTGCGAACGCACTTTCCTAGACACCGTCAAACAAGTCAAACCAAAACGCTTTGTCTACGTCTCTTGCAACCCATCTACACTAGCAAAAGACCTCGAATACATGTCAAAAGACTATAAGATCGAATACATGCAGCCAGTGGATATGTTTCCGCATACGGCGCATGTGGAGTGCTGTGCGTTGCTCGAATTAATTGACTAATCCTAAATTAAGCGTGTTTTTTAACATACGTTTTATTAGGGTGTGTCTTAGGAATCGCTAATTTAATATTTGCTGAAACATAAAAAGCAGACGGTTCAGAAGTGCGATAATGCACTTCTAATTGGCCGTCTGCTTTTACTGTTATTTTATGAATGAAGCGAGCTAAAATTGTTGGAGTTAGCTCTGTGAGTGGTTGTTTAGGGTTTAATTGATTTAGGATATATGCTTTCAAATTAGCAACATCTACTTGCATATTACTTTCCTCATATTGCAACAAATTTAGTTGTTCAACTAGTTTCTCTATTTCAGGATTTAAAATAACTAAAAGACCGTCATAATTTTATTGGTTAATTTTGCCAATCAATGGAAATTATAAAATACAGGGTGGACAGTATTCTATACATCTTCGGGAGGAATCGATATGATTAGTGGTGTGCCAGCCAGTTGTTGGTCGGATTATTAGAAAAGATATTTGAATTAAGTTGTGTTAGAAAAATAATTAAAAACCAAGCTGAATCAAATTGTGTAACTAATTAGGAAACTGGGTTTTTTGTTATTATTTGAAATTTTTATATTATTTAGTTTTAATGCTGTATAATTGAATATAAGAACTTTTATGATTATTTTACTATAATAGTGAGGTTGTTTAAATGATTGAACTTGATTTTACTCGTATTCGGTCTTTTGATGGTAGTAAAGACGGGGGCTTTGAAGAGTTAGTTTGTCAAATAGCCCATTTAAATAAACCAAGTCAAGGGAAGAATTTCATCCGAAAAGATGGTGCTGGTGGAGATGGCGGTGTTGAATGTTATTGGATCCTGGAAGATGGTTCAGAGCATGCTTGGCAAGCAAAATATTTTACTGACAGGCTCGAAGGTAGTCAATGGAGTCAAATAGATGATTCAGTTAGAACAGCGATTGATAAACATCCTAGATTAACTAAATATTATGTAAGTGTGCCAAAGGATTTAAACGATAGTCGAAAAACTGGTCGTGGTGGGAAGCAAGTTGTATCTTCCTTAGATAAATGGAATCAATATGTTCAAAGCTGGACGGAATTAGCCAAAGGTAAGGGAATGAACGTAGAGTTTGAATATTGGGGTCGTCACGAATTAAGTATGATGCTACAAAGGGACGAAAGTAATTATATTGGTAGAACATTATACTGGTTTAATGAGCCAGTATTGAGTGTGGGAACTTTTACGGAATTAGCTAATAAATCGAAAATTTCTTTAGGTGAGCGATTTTCAGAGGAATATCATATTGATTTACCTATTCAGAAAAAAGTAGAGGGATTAGGTATATCTCCTGAATGGAAAGAAGCAATTAATAATCAAAAAAAGATTCTGTTTGATTTGATCCATAGGATAGACCAGTTAGATCGCTTTGAAAATAAAACTTTGAATAAAGGACCAAACTGGACTGTTTTCAAAGAGAATGCAACTAAATTTAAAGAATCGTATTTAGAAATTTTAATTACTAAATACGATGAACTTAGAATTACAAATATTAGGGGTGGATTTGAAGGTTTAAGAGGCTTAGCTGCTGATTTCAATAATTTTATTTGGGATAATATCGATGATAAGAACGAACCATGGAAAGATATTAGGTATCAATTTAGAGGAGTTATTGAGGCACTAGATAGTATAGAGACTTTTATATTTAGTATTGCTACGGAAGCATATGAAACAAAAAGTGTAGTCATATTAGGAGATGCTGGAATAGGGAAATCACATTTATTATGTGATATAGCACAAAAGCGTATAGCTGAAGATTTACCTACTGTCTTTCTATTAGGTCAAAGGTATTCTGGAGGTAATCCACTTAATATTATAGCTGAAGAACTTGATTTGAGGGGCGTAAGTTTTAAACAGTTACTAGGGGCTTTGGATGCGGCTGGAGAGGCAAAGAAAACTAGAACATTAATTATTATTGATGCCTTAAATGAAGGTAATAATCGTTTTGATTGGCAAAATCAACTAATGTCATTTATAGCTGAATTAAAAAATTATCCTCATATCGCTTTACTTATAAGCTGTAGATCAACTTATAAGGATTTCATATTACCTGAAGAAATTAAAGGGAACATAGTGGAGATTTTCCATAAAGGGTTTAAAGGATTTGAACACCGAGCAGCTATGAAGTATTTGTCGAAACAAGGTATAGACAAACCTTCTGTACCACTACTATCTCCAGAATTCAGTAACCCATTGTTTTTAAAAACATGCTGTAAAGCAATAAAATCAAAAGGGTTGACTTCTTTCCCTAAAGGTCTTGAAGGCCAGACTGCAATCTTTAATTTTTATTTGGAAAGTATTGAAAATGTTGTTAAACGTAGAAAAAAATATATGGGGAATAGAAATGTTTCTAGTAGAATTTTATCAAAATTGATCGAATTAATATACCCAGATAATTTATTTGGAATTGAAATAAATTTAGCAGCGGACGTTTTTAGAGAAGTGGATCCTAAACCTAACTTTGATGATGATTTAATCGATATACTCATTTCAGAAGGTTTACTAGCATTAGATATGATAACTGATAGTAATGGAAATGCAATTGAAGTTGTTAGGTTTTCATACGAAAGATTTAGTGATTATTTCATTGCAGAAAACATTATTGATAATCTGAATGCAGAAAATCTTGAAGCGGAGTTTGGAACTCATGGGAAGTTAGAAGAAATAATAAAGAACCCATATAAGTATTCAGGGATTATTGAAGCATTAGGCATAGTTTTCCCAGAAAGATTCAATCTAGAGTTTGTTGATTTTGTTTCTGAAGAAAGTACACATTATAATTCGATTTTTGATAAATCGTTTACGGATGTTCTTTTATTACGTAGCAAAGACTCTATTAATGATAGGACAGTTGCATTATTAAATAAAATTTCTAGTTACGGTTTTTTCAATGAGTCGCTAGATAAGATATTAGCTTTATCTACAGAACCTAATCATCCATTAAATGCAGAATTTTTACATGAAAATTTAAAAAGAAGAAAATTGACGGAAAGAGACCGCTTTTGGTCAACGCATATAGCAGTAAGTGATTATGAGGAAGATGAAGAACAACCTGAATCTGTAACTCGAACTTTAATTGATTGGGCATTGTATGCGGATTTAAAAGATGTAGAAGACGAGCGAATAAGATTATTGAGTTACACACTTTTATGGATGACAACGACTTCAAATAGAAAAGTAAGGGATCAAGCTACTAAATCATTAGTTCGAATTTTAAGTTATCGTCCATATATCATTAATGAGTTGCTACCGAAGTTTAATGATATAGACGATTTATATTTAAAAGAAAGATTGTATGCAGTTAGTTATGGTGTAGTCTGCAATATTAATGATTTAGATGAAGTAAGAGAAATTGCAGAGAAGGTTTATGAGTTGCAATTTACCCATAAGAAACCAGAACCACATCTTCTTTTAAGGGATTATGCTCGAGGGATAATGGAATACGCTTTATATAAAAACTTAATCGCTGAAGAAATGAGCAGAAATTTTAGACCGCCGTATATTAGTGAATGGCCAATTGAAAATCCTACTAAATCAGACATTAAAGATTTAGATGAAGATGAATATTCTTCGATTAAAAGTTCTCTTATGGGATTCCCAGGGGATTTTGGTAACTATACTATGTCCTGCGTACATAACTGGTCAGCAACATCACTAACAGAAAGTCGTCCTAAAACATCATATGAATTACATTTAGAATTTGCTGAAAAAGTACCTAGTGAGTTAAGAGAAGAGTACTTAAAAGAAATCAATCAAAGAATTAAATCATATGGTCAGCCCGTTACAGTTAATATTATAGACGATGTTTTAAATGATTCAGAATATGACCTTGAGGAGTTATTTAAAGAGGTTGATGAAATGCCTAGGGAAATTTCAGTTGTTACTAAAAATATAGATAGTCCAAGTGAGAATTGGGATTCTTTAAAGAAACGTATCCATGATGCATTGTCAGAAGAGGTTAAAGAATATTTTAGGTGGCTAACAGGTTTAGGCGTTAATGATAGAGTAGCAATTTTTTGTAGAAAATGGGCGCAAAGATGGGTATGCAAAAAAGCATATGAGTTTGGTTGGACCTCAAAAATGTTTGGTGATTTTGAAAGAAGACACAGTAATACTTACGGTAGGGAAGGTTCAAAAATTGAACGGATTGGTAAGAAATATCAATGGATTGCATTTTATGAACTTTTAGCTAGAATGGCAGACAATTTATTTTGGGCTAACAAATATGAAGATGAAACAGAATATGAAGGGCCATGGCAGCTTTGGAAACGCGACATTGATCCTACTATATGGCTGAGAGCTACAAATGATTCAAATTGGGATGAGTTTGGAAAGGTTTGGTGGTCACCATATACACCGATTTTTAGTGTCAATGAATCGGATGATTGGGTGTTCGATGAAGATACACTTCCTGATTTCAAGAATTTATTGATAGTAAATGATAGTAAAGGTGAAAAGTGGCGTAACTTGAGTGGCTTTAGAAAATGGGCGAATAAAACGATTGATGGTAAATCTAAAGAAGAGCTGTGGTATAGAATTAATACATGCGTTGTACCAAAAAATGATGTAGATAATTTACTTGAAAAAATGAAGGATAAAGCTTTATTTGACCCTTCTACTTTTGCGCCACCAGGTTCCTCACACCAAGGTTTTTTACGAGAATATCCATGGCATCCTTACTATAAGGATTTTGATGTTTGGCGTAATGGTGAAGATTCTCGAACTTTAAATATTCAACATTTAGTACCAGTTAACGAATATGAATGGGAAACAGGTGAAAGAGATAAATCCATTGACCAATATATTTCTCTCTATTTACCTAATCAACAATTAATTAAAGACTTTAATTTAAAGTGGTCATTAGGGAATTTTAGTACATGGGAGAATTCCGACGGCGAGATAATCTTTATGGATCCAAGTGAATTAGAAAAAGGACCAACGACAGCTCTGGTTAAATCAGATCATTTTGAAAAATGGTTAGAAGAGAATGACTTACAGTTGATTTGGTTTATCGGCGGAGAAAAGCAAATTTTCAATGATGTAGGAAGTGTTTCAAAAAGATTAGAGTTCAACTATATAATTTCTATGGAAAAGGAAAATTTAATGGAAATAAATTGGAAAGATAACTATAGTTTTAAAAATTAATTAATTTATGGCATCAGTGGATGAACAGTATTATTATCCACTGATGTAGTTATTTAGAAGGGATAGGGTTTGCCATCAGGAAGTTTTAAATTTAAGACTTCATGAAAAATTTGTTTATGCCAAACTAAATTCGATCCGATTTTGAAGTTTGAATTTATTCTTTCTCAGTTATTTGTAGTCGACCAAATATTTTTTTGTGTTTCAGAGAAAGCATGAAGTTCATCAATTTTTAGGAAATGAATCTAACAAATCATATTCATAAAATAAAAAGTACAAAAGTTTAATGTAAAAGGTCGAGTATTATTTAAAGGAAACCAACATGAGGTTTACAAGCTGCCCAATAATATATCTTTTACTTAGCAAAGTACAATATTTATCCGGAGGTGAGACTTATTAAAATTTACATAACAAATTTTAATGAGGCAAGAAATAAAGAGGGTTTTCATTTAGTACGATGCTGACAAATGCAACAGAGAAAAGAAGTGCCTTTCTAAGAAGTATAAAGACAAAATAGTGAACATAACCTCTTCGCAACGATGTGACAGAGGTGTTTTTTTATTTGAGAATCGTCTTATAAATTCCTTGACGCTTTATTCACAGCTGGTATCAGCTTATTATTTAATATGACACATAAACGTTGACGAGCAAGATGATTAATACCGTGCATGTGGAGACAGTTGTATCGATGGTACGAGTGTAAAAAGTGAAATGAATAAAAACGGTTCGTGATTTGAATACTGGCTTCTAGTTTGTACGATCATCACGGACTTTTTTATTAACTTATTCAGAGAGGTCTATCAAAAAATTTTTAATTCATGGAAAGGTGGAGGATGAGATTGAGTCAATTTAAAATCTTAACAAACTATATCCCTAAGCTTCAAGGCGATGATATTGGTGAATGGGTAATAGATAAAGAAAATGACGGAACAGCAGAACACCCGATTCAGATGCCCTTTGTGAATTATTCCGAAACGGTCCGTCGTTTTATCGAGGATGTCTATACCTTTGCAGAACAGCATCAAGAAATGGAGCTTACCCGCTACAGTGAGATCCTCAAAGAAAATGGCATTGAGGGTGGAACGAACGATATGGAGAATGTGGACACCTCAAATGTAAATGCGCAGTGTGTACTGGCTCTCATCATGGGGGTTCTGAGAGCTGAACGATTTTGCGAGGGTGTCATACTCGATGTCTTTACAAACGGAACTATTGTCAAGTGGCTTGAAAGATTGGAACGTTTGGAGTAAGAGAGACTAGTTTTCGGGGTGATCAAATGAAAAACAAAACAGATGTAGCCCACATGTTTCCTCCTATGAAAATAGAAGAAATTGATCATATTTTATTATATGATTTTGATGCAATAAAAATGGAAAAAGAAGATGAACGTATAAAATTCATTTTACAAGATCCCTATTGTCCTGATAAACATCATATTCACAGTGTGTATGTCATCTATAAAAGGTCTATACTCAATTTACTTGAAGGTAGGAATCGTTCTATTCATAGTCATGAATTCATGACTGCTAAGAAAAAGGATCGAACGATTTCTATAGAAGATATAGAATATGTATTAGAGATCGCTACAGTTGTGGTTCTTGCAAGTGAAAATAATGGAATATTGACGAATTATTTTTATAGTGGAGTTGGACAAAGGTTAGATTGTATTTTTAATCTATGCTTAGGTTATTCAACAGATTTACAAAAGAAAGAACATAAAGTAAGTTTGCAACGATTTATGGATGATATAAAGATTGTTGAAGAGATGGGATTGTTAGAAAAAATAGTAGGATAATGAGCAAAACCTAGATTTTAGAGAAATCTAGGTTTTTTTGTGCTTTTGAAAAATTTAATCAACTTCATGTTGACCTTCCCCTTAACTGAAAGGTTTATACTGTGATCAGATCAACAAATCGGAGGAGATGCAGGATGTTCAAGATCGGCGATTTTTCTATGTTAAGTAAAGTGCCTGTCAAAACCTTAAGATATTATGACCAAATTGATTTATTAAAGCCTCAGCAGATCGATCAAGATTCGGGATACCGTTATTACTCAGCTGAGCAGCTACTTGAGGTCAATCGAATTTTTCTTTATAAGGAATTAGGCTTTACGTTAAAACAAATGGGGCAGCTTCTTCGTGAAGATATCTCAGTAGAGCAAATTCAGGGCATGTTTCTCTTGAAAGAGAGTGAGATTCAGCAATTGATCGAAAGAGAACAACAGAAATTAGCCCGTATTAAGGAGCGAATGCACCTCATCAAACGAGAGGGGTGTGTTGAAAAAGAACAGGAGGTCATCATCAAATCTGTTGAAAGCAAACGCATCATGTCTTTTCAATCCAACGGAACTGTTGAAGAAATCCCTTCATTCTTTCAAATGTTTCATCATTTATTACATAAACATCAACAAGAATCGATCTCGGGACCACAAGTAGTGCTATGGAGAGAATCACTGGAGAAAGAAAGTGAGTTCGAATTTGAGGTGGGGTATTCCGTCAAATCGTTAAGGTGCTCTCTTCCTCAGGGAATGACAATTCGCACGTTACCTGCAGAAGACACCATGGCAACACTCTTATTTCATTCCCATTCTCCATCTGCACAAACAGCTTGTGTTGACTTGGCGACATGGATCGAACATAACGGATACCGCGTGAAAGATGATCAGCCGGGCCGAGAAATCTATTACCCATTGTCAGAAAATGAAGAAGGCAGACTCATTGAAATTCAAATTCCTATTAAAAATGAAATCAAATCGTAAACATGGCCCAAAGGAGAAACGTCACGATGCAAAATAAAACCGTTGTCTATTTACTTGCTTTAGCAGCTTTTTTAATCGGAACGATCGAATACATCATTACGGGCATTATTCAAATGGTCGCACATGATTTACATGTCACAACGTCTACTGCTGGCTTATTGGTCACATCTTTAGCACTTTCGGCCGCAATCGGTGCACCGATTGTCATCGCACTAACCATCAATATGGACCGCAGAAAAATATTAACATGGACGCTGATCATTTTTATTTTAAGTAACTTCATCACAAGTATCAGTCATTCGTTTGAAATGGTCATGATCACAAGAGTTTTACAAGGAATCAGTGGGGGAACGGCGATTGTAGTGGCGATGGCGGTTGCAACTCGTCTTGTAGAACGGGAAAAAAGAGGAACAGCGATTGGCATCATTTTAATGGGATTGAGCAGCTCCTTGGTTTTAGGCGTTCCAATCGGGACATTTCTAAGCAGTGTGATCGGATGGAAAGGATTATTCGCAGCCATTGGAGTGATCACGCTTATTCCGCTGATTGTGGTGTATAGGCGGATCCCTTCTATGAAAGAACAAGAACCGGTGACGCTTCGTATGCAATTATCGATTTTAAAAGACAAGCGAATATTGCTTGCAGTGGCAGTCACGTTATTCTATGTAGGGGGATATTCCACGTTATTTACCTATTTAACGCCCTTCCTGCAAAAATCAGCCAACCTAAGCATCACAGAAATCAGTGGCATTTTGTTACTAGCGGGAATATGCAGCTTTTTAGGATCAAGCCTTGGAGGGATGTCAGCAGATAAAAAAGGGCCAATCTTCACGATTTTTTCTGGCATCACTTTGCAAATCATGATGCTCATGCTACTAGCATTTGTCACAGGGAATCTCGTGGTCATGGTGGCTGTTATCATGATATGGATGATCGCTACATGGAGTACATCACCAGCTCAGCAGCTATATCTTGTAACCCTTGTTCCGAAATCTCCTGATATCGCATTAAGTGTCAATACATCATTTATTCAATTCGGATTTGCTTTAGGCTCGGGGTTAGGGGGGATTGTATTGAGCAGGACATCTATATTGCACCTGAGCTGGATCAGTGCTGGAACGGTTCTTCTCGCTTTACTCATGACCATCTTGATGGTGGCGTTTGACAGAATCTCTCAGAAGAAGAGTTTGAAGGTGATCGAACAAGGAAGGTAACTTAAATTCAATTTTGTATGGAAGGGACTACTTATTTCGGGTAGTTCCTTTTTAATTTGAAGAATGCACCAGTAAAGTTGTTTATTTGATACAATAGGGGGCAATATCCAAAGATTGAAGGCATTCATATATTTCTTTTAAAAACGATGAATATCAAACAAAAGCACCACTAGACGAGGAGAGAAAATAAATGCAAATAAGCGAAGAGATCATCAATCGAAAAGGTGCTCGAAAGGGGACTGATATCCCTCATGACGTCTTGTTCCTTTTGAATCAGGGAAAAATAGAGAGTGTGAATTTAACTGAATGGCTGGCTGTCAATCATATGACGCTATTACGTCATGTTTTGCCATCCGTTGGTTTAGACCATCATTTAGACGGTTTAACATCTAAGATCACTCAACAAAAGGCTGAGTCTGGAATGAAAGCAATTCGTCTCATCGGTCAATTGTTAGATGAATGGCTACAGAAAGAGAATGGGGAAAAACAAGCGGAAGTGCTACAGGCATTTACTCACCATGTATCTGATAGCGTCCGTTGTTGGGCTGCTTATATGAACAAACACCGTTTATCAACTTTGGAAGAGAAATTGGTGTACATTCAGCCATTTGCAGCTGATCATCATTTTGGAGTTCGAGAAATTGCGTGGATGTCAGTGAGAGAAAGCCTAACGGATCAGCTCGATCAAAGTATAGAACATTTAACAGCATGGGCTAAAAGTAAAGATGAAAATATTCGCCGATTCTCAGTAGAAGCTATTCGCCCAAGAGGTGTTTGGACAAAGCATATTGAGTCATTAAAACAAGAGCCAATGAGGGCACAGCCTATTCTAGACTTGCTCAAATCTGATCTATCAACATATGTTCAAGATTCTGTAGGAAACTGGCTCAATGACGCTAGTAAAACACAACCAAATTGGGTCATAAACCTGTGTGAACAGTGGTTAAAAGATTCTGATACAAAAGCAACTAGGAGGATTGTCAAGAAAGCCAAAAGAACGATTGTGAAGGGGAACTTGTGAAGAAGTACATAAACTGAATTTCCCTTTTTGGAGGGTATTTCTATCAATAGATCATTAGAAAGAAAGTCTCAAAGTTACTCAGTAAACTGACTGCCCCATTTCGTGGGGTTCTTCATTTTTTATAAAAAATCTAGTCTCCCCAATTCTGCATTCTTTATATAGGTCTTATCCTCTCATCGTCGTACTTTTGAATGAAATTGACTCAATAGAATTGACGTAAGAACCATGAATAGGCGAAGATGATATAAAATGTAAGATAAAGGGAGACGAATAATGATACATATCGTATTTGGGGCAGCAACTGCTGGTAGTTTAAAACAAGCATTACGTGAAATGAAGCAAAAACCAGTGGAAGACATCATCACCTTTGATGATATCTACTCCATTGGCCCACTTACACACTTACATGAACGTCAAGGACAAGAGACTCGTATGGAGTGGCTTCGACATGTCATGTCCAATGAGTTTGGTAGATTTGATGATATGGTAATCGATCAGCAAAAAATGATTCAACAAGTGAAGGATGTAAAAGATGGCTCACATATGATGATATGGATAGGCAACAATGCACACGAACAAATAGGTCTACGATTTGCCATCTATTTATTAAAAGGAAAAAACGTGGACGTCTCTGTCATTAATACAGCGATTGCATATGATCACCATTTTAATACAAAGACGATTCGCATGGACCTTCGACATACTGGGGAAATCCCATCTGAAAAATTTAAAATCATTTATGAAAGTAAAAATCACTTTCACACCATTTCCAAGGAAGAAAGAGAACGATTACAAGAAGAGTGGCTTCACATTGCCGAAACAGATCATACACTTAGGATATGGCGAAATGAACAAACGCTCAACGTATCAGAAGATGAATTTGATGCTTATTTAGTAAAAATGGCTAAGCGGCTTCATCTGTCCGAGCCAGAAGAGGAATACATCGTAACTCCACGCTTAATTGGAGAAGTCCTTGGTCATTTAGAACAATATATCGGAGATGATTTTATTGAGTATCGGCTAAAGAAGCTGATTGATCAAGGTGTTTTTGCTATGAAAGGAAAACGAACGTCCATGCGTTATTACTCGATAAAACTGACAACATTTGGTCAGGACTTCAAAAAATGGGTATGCTGTCGTGATTTTGAGCACCAACCTTATGTGAAAATTGAAGGAACCTATGGTGGCGAACCTTTTCAATGCGGACATTGTCAATGTCATTTAGAAAGAGATGATGTACCTATAAGCGATGTACTATTCTCTAAAATATGGAATTGGGCCATACAGTATGGTTGTTGGTTTGATGAAGAAACAGATGACTTGCTGCCAGAAGGGGTAGAAATGGAAAAGAAGTTTAATCAAGCAGGGGAGTGTATAACGGAAGAAGTAAAGAATGCGTTATCTCCTAAGTATCAAGTCGAATATAGCCCCAGTGAAATGACAAGACATTTCATTTAAAGAATAAAATTCAATAGCACTGTACAAAATAAATCTTTACATCATTCCCCATCATCATGTAATATATGGAGAAATCAAAAGCGAAGAAAAGGACATGAGCAGCTTTTATCGGTTCACAGAGAGGGAAGTCACGGTGAAATCTTCCTAACGCAGAAAAGTTGTCTTACCACCTTTGAGCTGTATTGGGGAAATTACAGTATCCAATACCGTTTACGCCACGTTACGGCACCAGAGCCATAAAGCGAATACGCATTATGGGAATTTGGGTGGAACCACGGATCACACATTCGTCCCTTTATGAGGGATGGGTGTGTTTTTTTTGTTTACTTTTATAGCATGATTGCTTTGAAAAGGACATGAGCAGCTTTTATCGGTTCACAGAGAGGGAAGTCACGGTGAAATCTTCCTAACGCAGAAAAGCTATCTTACCACCTTTGAGCTGTATTGGGGAACATTGCAGTATCCAATACCGTCTACGCCACGTTACGGCGCCAGAGCCATAAAGCGAATACGCGCGTTATGGGAATTTGGGTGGAACCACGGATTACACATTCGTCCCTCTATGAGGGATGGGTGTGTTTTTTTATTTCAAAAAAGAGAAAGGTGTGTCAGTGATGAGAGAAAAAATGGTAAAAATTCAATTTCCAGATGGAAAGATCAAGGAGTTCTCCGCAGGTACGACAGTCGCAGAGGTTGCCTCCCATATTAGCCCAAGCTGTGAAAAGGTTATATGACAATGTGACACTGGGGATCGGACCTGTCATTGAGAATGGATTTTACTATGATATGAAGCTGAATCAAACGTTAAGCGTAGAGGATTTGGCAATGATTGAAAAAGAGATGAAAAACATCATAAACGAGAATCACCTTATTCAAAGAATGGAGGTCTCTTACAAAGAAGCTGAAGTGATGTTTGCACATGATCTATATAAACTGGATATTTTAAAAAGTCTCCCTCGACAAGAAGCCATCACGATTTATCAGCAAGGAGAATTTATAGATTTGTGCCGTGGACCTCATTTGCCTTCTACAGGGTATTTAAAGGCATTTAAACTAATGCGTGTGGCAGGGGCATATTGGCGGGGAGATAGCAATCAGGATGTCTTGCAGCGAGTGTATGGTGTAGCATTTCAGCATCCAAATCATCTAGCTGATTATCTTCATTTCATGGAAGAAGCAAATAAACGTGATCACCGGAAATTAGGGAAACAGTTATCCCTCTTTATGTTTTCAGAAGAAGCGCCAGGCATGCCGTTTTATTTACCAAAAGGTCAGATTGTCAGAAATGAATTAATGGCCTTTTCTAGAGAAGTGAGAGGTCAAGCGCAATATGAAGAAGTAAGTACTCCATTTATGATGAACCAAGAACTTTGGGAAAAGTCAGGCCATTGGGATCATTATCATGAGAATATGTATTTCTCAGAAGTAGACGATACAAGTTTTGCTTTAAAACCGATGAACTGTCCAGGGCATATGCTCATGTTCAAAAATAACTTATATTCCTATAGAGACCTTCCAATTAGAATGTCTGAATTTGGTCAAGTGCATCGTCATGAATTTAGCGGAGCATTAAATGGATTGTTCAGGGTCAGAACATTTTGCCAAGATGATGTCCATATTTTTTTAAGAGAAGATCAAATCGAAGTTGAAATCAAACGGATTTTTCAATTAGTTGATCATGTGTATCGGACATTTGGTTTTGAGTATTCAGTCGAACTATCCACTCGCCCAGAAAAAGCATTAGGGGATGACGCTATTTGGGATATATCCGAAATAGCGCTAAAAAATGTGCTTGATCAGTTAAAGATTAACTACTACTTAAATGAAGGAGATGGGGCATTTTATGGTCCGAAGATCGACTTTCATATTCAAGATGCACTAAAGCGGAGCCACCAGTGCGCCACAATTCAGCTGGATTTTCAAATGCCAGAGAAATTTGATTTAACATATATCAACGAGAAAAATGAAAAGGTGCGGCCAGTTGTCATTCATAGTGCTATTTTTGGTTCACTTGACCGGTTCCTTGGTATTCTCATTGAACATTTTGCCGGCGTCTTCCCGTTATGGCTCGCACCAATCCAAGTACAAATCATACCTGTCTCAAGGGTTCACCTTGATTACTGCATAGAGGTGCAGAAGCAATTAAGAAATATCGGAATTAGAGTCACAATCGATGAACGGGATGAAAAACTCGGCTATAAAATGAGAGAAGCACAAATGCAAAAAATTCCTTATATCGCTGTCATTGGAGATACAGAAATGCAAGAAAAAACACTGAACATCAGACAACATGGAGAAAAAATGTCAAAGCTGCTGTCTATTGATGACTTTAAACACTTGGCAGCCCAGCAAATAAAAGACAGAACAGCTCAAATATGATGTGCTGATTTCATGAAGAAGGATAAGACGTTCATTGAAAGATGGGCGTCTTTTCATTTGCGAAAAAAGCCGAATTGATAATAGAAAGGGAAAATATTGAAACATTTTTTCAGTCAAATCGTAACAAAGATAGAGCGTTCAACAGAAACATTGAAAAAGGAGAGGAGTATTACATGGAACAAGCTACACTGAAAAAGATGAGAAGAAAACAAATAGCTGTCTCTAATTTAATAGTCGGCATCATGATCGTTCCTTTTTTTATCTTGTTTCAAATGTCTAACATTCGATTTACACATTTCTTTCTTTGTTTAGGATCTATCATGCTCTTTCTAAGTATTTATGGTTTTATTAAGAAAGGCTCAACAAAGTCTTTCATTCCTATTTTCGAGCAGATAGCCATTTATGAAAAAGAAAAATTGGGGGAAGAGTGGGAGAAAGAAAAGAGGTCAGAAAATATTTCGAGAGTGGTATTGAGTGGTCTGATGTTTCTCCAGTCATTTAGTTTCCAAGATGTAACGAATCCATTCTTAAACATGCAACCTATACTTTTACTTTTCTTATTATTTGTAACTCTAGCCCTTATTAATTTAAGCATGCTTTATCGCTTTAGAAAAATCGACCGGTCGACTGAAGGTGAATTAAAAGGCTTTACAAAGGAATCAAACATGATGTCATTGGTTTTAGGATTATTATCAGCGATCATCATAGTCGGCTTTATTGTCACCTTTCTTCTTCCATAAAACATCATCATTTTGAGGTGAATTCATTGAATGCAAACATTCAACAACTAATCGATCAGACAAAAGTGACATTTGGCTTAGATCTTTACTATCTAAAAAGACACAGTTTTCATCGCTACGTCAATATGTTCAATGAAACGGTGTATACATTGAATATGGAATGGTTTCCCTCTCATGAAACGGAACCCGAGGACGATGATCTAAACCCAGACGGCACAGCTGTCATTGAAGTGAACTTGAATACAGGACAGACCGAGTCTGTTATTTTTGTTATGGACAAAACCTATGCGCAGCATGGTGTCACGTTTAAGAGACCTTATCCAGCTCATGTCATTCAATGGATCGAACAAGAAACAGGATTGATCTATGGAGAGCATTTTCATATGCATCAGAAGGAGAAAGGGGAACTTTCTTTCGAAGAAGCAATAGATGGTGTGAAAGTAGCACCTTCAGGCAGAATCGAAGTGAAATGGAATGAACATGGACAGCTCATGTACTTTACACACCACGGTCCATTTTTAGCCAAAACATTACTGAAAGATGAGAAATATGTGCTTTCCCTTGATCAGGTGGAGAACTTAGCTGAGCAGCAAGTGCAGATGTTTCAATGGCCTTCCTTCGAGCACAATCAAATCCGTTCTATTTATGCTCTAGAAGAAATCTATGTGAAGAACGATGGAACAGGAACTCTTCCGTTTGAGGTTGGGCGTGAAGAAACGCATTGTATACACATGAATGAAGTCATTGAGTGGAATGAACCGATAAACAATGCCTTTGAAAAAAAGGAAATGGACATTCATGAGGACATTTCAGCTGAACAAGCTTTCTCATTGGAACCGTCACCAGATTCCTTCCCGATATCAAAAGAAGACCAGGATGAGTGTATCAAAGCGGTTCGAACCTTTTTGGCGCAAAAATATTCAAACGATACAGGGAAGTGGGTTCTAAAAACACTCCAACGTGATCATGGATACATCCATGCGATATTAAAAACGAATGAGCAAGAAGGCTGTGGATTTATGGATAAAATCAAGGTCTTCATTGATGCCAACACTTTTGAAGCCATTCATTACATAGATAAAAAAGAGATGTTTCAAGTATGTGGGATACTCAATCCATCTCAAACAGCTAGTGAAATCACCATAACTCAGAAAGAAGCCTTTGAAACATTGAGAGAACGCCTCGAACTTACACCCATCTATGTCTATGACGATGTGCAAAAACAATATGTTTTATGCGGCAAGCTCGATTGTCATGATGGCGTTGATGCAGTGAGCGGCGAAGTGTTCTCTTTGACAGACTTTTCATAACTTCCAAAAGAACAGTCAGTGCTGTTCTTTTTTTTGTCCCATCTCCCTCTTTTTTGCAGAAAAATGGAATTTTGTAGCAGGAAGTTGTCGTTTCATCACGAAAGAAAACAGGTAAGAATATGATCATAGGTCCATTGTTTGAATTCGTGGTGGAGTCAATGAGATGACATAGGAAACGTTATACATATTGAACATTCGTGACAGTACAGTCGATCTACAGTTCATGTCTAAAAAGTGAGTGATCATGTCTCAAGCCGTATGCGATA
Source organism: Bacillus sp. FSL W8-0183 (assembly GCF_038006825.1). NCBI lineage: Bacteria > Bacillati > Bacillota > Bacilli > Caryophanales > Bacillaceae > Bacillus > Bacillus sp. FSL W8-0183. Next base: position 907,803 of record NZ_JBBOVY010000001.1, read on the forward strand.
ATACGTGTACCGAGATCATATGATGAGTTGGTTCCGTTTGTTTTTAGGTGAGTTTGAAGCCAAGTTAGAAGAAAGTGAGGATATCTACCTTGAGTACATTGGAAGTGTTTCGTCAGTTTTTGGTTGACCATTATCCTGCGTTACAAGATGAGCTTTGGCTGAAAGATGTTGATACCCTTCGAATCTCTCCTATTCTTCATCCTTTTCTGAAAAGCAAGCTGCCAGATGGGATTGAAAAATTCACTTGTGTCCTATTCACACAGCAAACAGATCAAAACACTGCCCCGCTCAAAGTATACCTTCTATTAGATGAATATGAGCAATCGCTTTACGCTATTGATTTGATGAATGAACAAATCGTGCTTCATTAATACAGAACCAAAAAGCTGCTTGAGAATGTCTCAGCAGCTTTTTTTATGATGAACATTAGTTTGTCATATCAACCAATCTTCGGTGTAAGTTGTCCAATTCTTTTTTTGTTGGAAAAGAGCTGATCAGCAGCGTAGATCGACCGAATTGAAGAGGAAGCTCAGTATCGGTCACAATCATATCAACCCCAAGTTGATCCATCGTGACATCATTTAACGAATTTTCTGGACTTGTGAAAATGTGAATGAGAGGAGGCACGCTTAAATAAGCAATAAACAAGAAAGAGTACGAGCTATCGTCAAGACCTGTGCAGAATATATGGAGTATAGTGAAAGTCGTTGATATGTTGTTGCTCCATATTTTAGATGATAAAGATTTTATAAAATGGATTGAAAACAGGCGTAATAACTAGCGGATTGTGGTTAAACGGACCAAAGAAGATCATCTAGTTTTTATCCCTTCCCCTATTTCTTCGGCAGAAATACCGGAAAGAATAATGTTTTGACTCCAAACTTCTGATAAAATTCATTTAGATATCCATCATTCGTAGGTGTGGAGGTAAAAGAATGCTCAAAGAAGACCCTGAATATATTTTTCGTCATGATGCCCAACCAGAAGTTGTTCATGATTTAGCCGATGTAGATGAAAATGCCACCGAGTTGTTAATCACAGGAAAAACAAAAAATATTGAAAGGTTGAACTCTTTTTCTAACCTCACGACATTGTGGATTTACAAAGTGAGCCAAAAGGAATTCAATACGATCTTGAGCTTAGTTAATCCCAAAATGCTCTATATGCGTGAACTGAGAGTAGAAGATTTATCAATCATCAGTTCTCTTCAAGATGTTGAGGTATTGGCACTTGAATGGAATACAAAGGCACAAAGTTTATGGGATCTATCAAAAAACACTTTTTTAAAATCTTTATCCTTAACAGATTTTTCAAAGTTGAATGACATAGCCCCTTTGCAAAAAAACACTGGTTTAGAATGGTTGCAATTGTCAGGCGGGATTTGGAATACATTAAATTTAAATACTCTACAACCTTTAAGATATCTTAAGAATTTAAAATATCTGTGCTTATCAAATATAAAAGTGAAGGACGAGTCTTTAGAGCCAATATCGGCATTAGAGGGACTCAAGGAACTTGACATTTCAAACCAATTCCCGACAGAAGAATACGCTAGATTATCCGTAACCCTTCCAAATACGAAGTGTGATCGTTTTGCACCATACATCTTTTTATCAAGTCCTATTGTAGATAAAGATGTAATGGTAATTGGAAAGCGGAAACCGACATTAAATTCAAAAGTCGATGGGAAAAAGTTGCAAAAATACGAAGAACAATTTAAAGCGTACCAAGAAAAGTATAAATTAACTTAAAAAGCAATGGATAATCTATTCCATTGCTTTTTCTATTACGCAAACAACTTCAGCCCAACGACGCCAATCACAATCAGCAGCAAGCTGAGGATACGAATCATGTTTTTCGGCTCTTTAAATAGAATCATATTAAACAAGACAGAACCCGCTGTTCCAAGTCCAATCCAAACCGTATAGGCAACGGAGACTTGAACGGAAGAGAACGAGGCGTACAAAAACAAAAAGGATAAGGCAAATCCGCCGACAAATAAAATGCCTGTCGTGAGTTGCTTTTTCTTACTGAACATATTGAGACCAATGGTTCCGCCAATTTCGCAGGCAGAGGCCAACAGTACAAAAAACCAGCCCATTTATACCGCTTCTCCTTTCTGCTCATGTGCATCTCCATCAGACACTTTCAGTCCAATAATTCCGAGAATTAAAATGCCCATAAATAAAAGCTTTTCTAATGAAAACGAACCGCCGAACAGCGCATAATCCATCAAAGACGTACCAATCGTTCCAACTCCGGCAAACACGGCGTACACAGTCCCAGTCGGCAGCTTCTCGCAAGCTTTCATTAAAAAATAAAAATCAACCGGGATCAGGCAGATAATGATCGCCCACTCCCACACAGCATCAGCTCTATTTAAACCAAACACCCAAAGTAATTCAAATAAACATGTGAGTGCAACATACATCCAGCTTTTTTTCATCGTATTTCCTCCTAAAACTGAAAACTGACGATTCGTCATTTTGAAGCCAAAAAAGAGCGTACAGCAAGTGCTGTACTAAGTTAAGGTGTCTCTATGCCGAGTGCGTAAAGAAGGAATTGCTTGACCTCTCGCTTTTGAATCAGAACCTCTTCTGTATCTGTTTCTGTAAATAAGTACATTTGCTCAGCTGATGATTCAAGTAAACCGATAATGAATTTCGCAGCATATTGACAATTCAAGTTCGCACGGACTCTTTTGTCCTGCTTTGCCTTTTCTAAAAAAGAAGCGACCCATTTGTAAATCGGCTCATAAATATCTTCCCATTCCTTTAAATGCTCGGTGGCAGCTAAGCCTGAGTAGGTGAGGGCAAGGACATCACGGTATTGCCTTGTAAAAGCGAAAATGAATTCAACAAGCGCATCTGCTTGATCGAGGACATCTGCATGCTGAGTGAGTTCCTTTTCAATGGCAGGTACCATCTGTGCAATCAGATGTTCAGCGATGGCAGGCATGACGGAAAGCTTTGAAGGAAAATATAAATAAAACGTTCCTTGCGCTACTCCTGCTGCTTTCACAATATCCGAAATGGTCGTCTTTTCGATTCCTTTTTCTTTAAACGCGTCAATGGCAGCAAGCATAATCTTATCTCGTTTCGACACATCATCACCGACCTTAAATGACTGAATGTCAGTCAGTTTAACGGAAAACTGACGATTTGTCAATATGGGTTTCTCGTCATTGAATAGGAGAAAAGTGATGAATAGATGCGGGCAGGCCTGAATAAGCTGTAAATATGGTCAAGCATTATGTGAGAAAGGGGCAGCTCTCCGTATGACATTCAGTGCGATGTTTTCCATGACTTATTTTCTCTTGCTCGTCCCGCTCTATTTACATATGAGATACAGACAGGCGAAAAAACAAAAACGATTTATCTATTTACGAACTGAAATCGTTCTTGCCTGTCTGTTTATGTATACAAATGTTTTATTATATTTGACGGTCTTTCCTAATCGTTTTTCCGCACCAAGGGATCAGGTGAGTGTCAACCTCATGCCTTTGCAGTCCATTTATCAAAATCTCCATGCCTATCATCATGGCTATCCCAATCTTGTTTTTTTAAATTTGGCAGGGAACATTTTGTTATTTGTGCCACTTGGTTTTTTTCTTTATCAAGCATTCCGAACCTTGCGCTGGCAAAAGGCGATTCTTGCTGGCTTTTTCTTGTCAACAATAATTGAAGTGCTTCAATGGATATTCTCGCAATCTGGTATGATTACAAGAAGCAGCGATATTGATGATATTCTCTTAAATACACTTGGCACAGCGCTAGGTTGTATGTTGTATCGGATGTATCAACGAAGGAAGGAGAAAATCAAGTGAAGCGAGTTTGTATCATTCCATGTGGGGCGAAGAAAATATGGGACGTCCATCCAGAGGCAGGGAGCCAGCCGGCGAACCTCGTTTATTTAAGTCCGCTGCATCAGCGTACGAAAAGCTATGCCCGAACGTTCTTTTCAGACTACCTAATCATTTCAGCGAAGCATGGATTCTTAAAGGCAGATGATATTATTCATGAAAATTATGATGTGGCTTTTGGTACACCGCATACTGATCAGATAACAAGAGAAGCACTAAGTCAGCAATTTCATGAAAAACATCTCACTGCATATGATGAATTAGTGATACTAGGTGGAAAGAAATATCGAAAGGTGATCGATCCGTTATTACTTCCTCATCAGACAGCGATTTATCCGCTGGCTCCATATAAAGGAATTGGCTATATGCTTCAGGCGTTAAAGCAAGCCGTTGAGACAAAAGTAGAACTTCCGCCGCATATTTAACGTATTCACATCTACCGGTAAGCAGGGTTTTGATCATTAAAAAGAGAATGAATGAAGTAGCGATGCTGATTGTTTCATATCTTTTCAGCAGCCACTTGGATGTCCGCATCGCTTATTAGAGTGGCTATATGAAAAAGGGGGCGTATGAACATGACAACCATCTATTTAGCTGGTGATTCAACCGTTTCATCTTACCCAGATCGTCCTGTTCAAGGAGGGTGGGGAGAGTTTTTACATCGCTACACAGCACAGGGGGTGAGCGTCGACAACCGCGCAATCGGTGGAAGAAGCTCAAAAACATTCATTGAAGAAGGACGGCTTGATAAAATATTGGCTGACATTCAGCCTGGGGACTGGCTGTTTACACAAATGGGGCACAATGATGCTTCAACGGAGAAGCCCGAACGGCATACAGATCCTTTCACAACGTATAAAAGCTATTTGTCTCAATATATTCACGGAGCAAGAGCGAAAGGAGCTACACCGCTTTTATTAACGCCAGTCGGCCGCTTTCATGAAAAAGACGGAGAATATATCAATGATTTCCCTGATTACTGTGCCGCGATGAAAGAACTAGCTGATGAAGAAGAAGTCCTTCTTGTAGATTTAAATACGGCAAGCCTTCAGTTTTATCAAATTTCCGGCATAGAGAAAACGACTTCTTACTTTATGCTGTCAACAGGCATAGAGGATCGCACGCACTTTACAAAAGAAGGAGCAGATGCGATTGCAAGGCTTGTTTCGCTGGAATTAAAGGACCTTGGATTAACGATTGTGTGATGGATGACAGGACGAGAAAGCGCTCGTCCTGTTCTTTTTTTGCAGAAAGCTATTGATTCCCTTCACCAGAGTAGACTACAATAGGTACATATGATAATGAGAATCAATATCACTTATAAATAGATCATTCAATGAAAAAACGGAGGGACTCAAATGACAGATCAGCTTGAATTGTTTGACGTCACCATTATTGGCGGCGGTCCAGCAGGAATGTACACCGCCTTTTATAGTGGGATGCGGGATTTAAAGACGAAGGTACTGGAGTATAACGAAAGCCTTGGCGGAAAAATCCTCCTCTATCCTGAAAAAGTCATATGGGATGTGGGTGGTTTGCCGCCAACAAGAGGTGAACAGCTGATTCAGCAGCTAGAAACGCAGGCGAAAACATTTGAACCAGAGATTGCGTTGAATCAAAAAATCACGCAATTCGAGCGGGATGAGAATGGTCATATCCTGCTGACGGCTGAAAATGGCGATCGTCATTTGACAAAGACCCTCATCTTAGCCATGGGTCACGGAATACCAGTTCAGCGAAAACTTGAAATCGAGCATGCAGACCGTTATGAGGTAACAAACCTTTATTACACCGTGCAGGAGCTAAAGACGTTTGCAGGGAAGCGGTTGGTCATCTCTGGAGGCGGAGATTCAGCTGTTGATTGGGCAAATGCCCTCGTTCCAATTGCAGAAAGTGTGACCGTTGTGCATCGTCGTGATATGTTTGGTGGACATGAAAAAAACGTCGCCAACATGAAAGCATCTAGTGCTCGCATTCTCACACCGCATGAACTCACAGAGCTTCATGGTCAAGGTGACAAAATTGAAGCCGTCACCATTCAGCACTTAGAAACAGGCGACATCGAACGAATCGAAACCGATGCTGTCATCGTCAACCATGGCATGAAAGGTGATTTAAGTGTTCTATCAGAATGGGGACTCAAGCAAGGTGAGTGGGGACTCATCGAGGTCAATGAAAAGATGGAAACCAATTTACCTGGTGTCTATGCAGTTGGCGACTTATGCACACATAAAAGTAAAGTGCGTTTAATTGCCGGTACGTTTGTTGATGGAGTCAATGCACTCAATAGCGCAAAGCTATACATCGAACCAGAAGCAGAAAAAGTAGCGTACGTGTCTTCACATAATGAACGCTTTAAAGAGAAAAACAAAGAATTACAAACGGCTGGAGCGCGATAATCACCATTCAGTCAGACATTGAAGTGCTAAAATGGTTTATTTTAGCACTTTTTTATATGGAAGGAGAAAGAGAAAATGACCGCCTATACTCATACAATTCTTCGCATGAAAGAAAGCAGTAAACGATCTCTTTCTGTGAAACAAACGGACTCATGGCAAACATCTTCACTGATGTTCTTGACTACGGACGGTGCGGTGAGACTTGACATGGAAGGAATTCGATATGAGCTAAACGCCAAAGACAGTGTGTTGATCCGCTCAGGAATAGATGTCATGGTTCAATCTTTATCGAGCGAGCAAGTGGTGATCTATACTGTCACATTTGACCAATTCACTCTGGCACAAGATGCACAAAATGAATTGGTCTATAAGGTGAATCACGATAATCTCCCTGATAACGGGGAAGTGGTGAAAGGCTCTGCCGTTCTTTTTTCTTACATCAAACAAATACAGACGAGCCAAATCATACAAGAACAGGCAAAATGGCTGGAAGAAATCATGTTCATTTTCCGCAAACAATCCAAGCCATACAACGAAAAAGTGCATTATTCGATTAACATGATCTTGCAGTATATGGCTGAGCATTATGATCAAAAACTAACAAGAAAAGACTTAGCTCATAAGATGGGGTTTCATGAGAGTTACTTTTCTACCTTTTTCAAACAAAGTATGGGGATGAGTGTGACAGAATACATTGCACAAATTCGAATAGACGAAGCCAAAAAACGTCTTCTGCAAACAGACGATCAAATTCAAATCATAGCACGGCAAGTCGGGTATGCAGACAGTTTATATTTCAGCAGGAAGTTCCGTCAAAAAACAGGAAGAACGCCCAGTCAGTTTCGAATGAACCGAAGACCAGAGCGTATTGCTGCTTTTCAATTTGTCGGGTCATTGGTTGCAATAGGCATTGAGCCTGTTTGTATTGACGAAGAAACCTATCTCCATTCAGATATACTGAAAGAACAACTGGCCGGTTCGCTCGTCATAAATGAACATACGCCTGATGACGTCTTTAAATCACTTCAATTAGATGTCATCATCGTCCCTAACTATTATTATTCAAAACCTGCATTGATCAAGCGGTTGGAGCAAATCGCACCAGTTCTTGTTCTGCCATACGTCGGTCATCATGCTGTACCAGAGGTACTGTCTATAGGACGCCTTTTAGGAAGAGAAAATGAGGCAAACGATTGGGTGAAGCGATTTGAACAGCATAGTCAACAGGCAAGAAACACCCTGTCTTCCTTTAGAGAAAAAGGCGAGACCGTTGCAATCTATGAAATGAGAGGACATGACAAAGTGTATATGTGGTCCTATGAGGCAAGAGGGGCCTTCTATCTTTACGAAACGCTTGGCTTAAAACCTCCAAAAGCCATTTTAGAAGAAGTTCTTCTTCCTAATCAACATACAGTCATTCCTTTAGAGAGACTTGGAGAATACGAGGCGGATCATATGTTTTTTATTGTCTCTGACCAATATGGGTGGTATAAGCAAATGGACAAGCGAATGGAAGAAAGTGATGTTCTTCGTCAATTATCGGCTGTAAAAAATGGTACCTTTTATCCAGTAAAACTGGAGGAGTTTCGATTTGATGAAGGGGAGCGTGCACTTCTTTTGATGGACCGGTTTGTCTCTCAATTGACACAGCCAGCCTATCCAACAATTGTCCATATATAAGTTGCGAGAATCCTCCATAGACCACGACAGGTGAGGTTGATAGAATACATGAGACTAGTAATTGATAACTATTCTCATTTGTAGTGGTGAAAATGAAGGAGGAATATGGAGATGAAAAAGACGTATTGGATATGTGCTGTCATTCTTCTAATGATATTGACGGCTTGTGGCAATAAAGAACAAGCCAAAACAGCAGAATCAAAGCAAGAAACGAAAACGGTTGAAACAGTGAAAGGAAAGATAGAGATTCCAGCTGAACCTAAACGAATTCTCGTAGATGGATATTTAGGGAGTGTGATTGCACTTGACGTTCAGCCTGTGGGATCGACCACGCAGGATTTAAAGAACGTACACTTAAAGGACAAGATAAAAGGAATAGAGGACATCAGTGACGAGCGTTCAGCTGAAAAAGCACTTAGCTTAAAGCCTGATCTGATTATCACAGCAGTACAGGATGAAAAAGTCTATGATGTGTACAAAAAAATAGCGCCTACCATCGTGTATCCTTACGGTTCTTTCAAAGATGCACATGAAGAATTGACGACGCTGGCAAAAATTTTAAATAAAGAAGAGGAAGGAAAAGCATTCCTCACCGCCTTCGATCAACGAATCGAGGCTGCTAGGAAAAAAGTGAAGTCTGCTTTAAAAGAGAATGAAACGGTCTCGATCATGGGCGCTTTTAAAAATGATGTCTATGTATATGGTAACGGAATTTATCGAGGCGGGCAGGCATTATATCAGCAATTACAGGTAAACCCACCAAAACAGGTCAGAGATACAATTTTAAAAAGTAAGACAGGGTATGAAGTCATTTCGTATGAAACCCTTCCTGAATATGCAGGAGATTACATTTTCATTGATGAAAGCAACGGCGGAACATTTGATAAAAACAATTCTATTTGGAAGAGTCTAGAATCTGTCAAAAAAGAGCAGACCTATCAAATGGATACAGAGTTCTTCTGGCCTTACGATCCGATTGCAGTAGCCAATCAAGCGGAAGAGTTTGCTGACATATTGACAGAAATGTCTGATCGGTAGGAGGTCTGTCAATTGCTAAAGCGTTTCTTCTCATACTACAAACCATATATGGGGCTGTTTATATTAGATTTTTCCTGTGCGGTACTGGCAGCCTTACTCGAATTATCCTTTCCCCTTGCCATCAGTAAAGTGATGGACGATTTGCTGCCAAATGGTGATTGGGATGCCATTTGGTTTTGGGGCATTCTGCTCCTCGTTTTATACGTGATCAGTTCTACGATGCATTATGTCGTGACCTATTTTGGGCACAAATTAGGCATTAATATAGAAACGGATATGAGGAATCAGCTATTTTCTCATGTACAAAGAATGTCCTTTCGCTTCTTTGACAAAAAGAAAACGGGAAAACTCGTGTCTCGTATGACAAATGATTTAATGGATATTGGTGAAATTGCGCATCATGGGCCGGAGGATTTATTTATCGCGATCATGACACTCACGGGTGCCTTTGGCTTGATGCTGTCGATTAATTGGCAGCTGGCAGTTCTCACATTTATTGTCGTTCCATTCTTGATCGGATTATCCGTCTACTTTACGAAAAAAATGTCTGCTGCTTTTGATAAAATGTTCTCGAGTATTGGTCAATTCCATTCACGTGTGGAAAACAATATTAGTGGCATACGGGTTGTGAAAGCATTCGGAAATGAATCACATGAAATGGACCGATTTATTGAACATAACGAGCAATTTAGAAAGACAAAGCTAACCACATATCAAATGATGGCTGTGCATACCGCTGTCAGTCATTTTCTTATTAAGAGTGTGACAGTGTTTGGCCTTGTATGCGGCGCATGGTTTGTGCTGCAAAAAAATATGACGTATGGGGAATTTGTGTCATTTGTACTATTAACAGGCATCTTCTTAGGACCCATTCAACAAATCAATGCAGTCATTGAAATGTATCCAAAAGGTGCAGCGGGCTTTAAACGATTTGTATCACTCATCGATCAATCACCAGATGAAAAGGATGCGGATGATGCCATTGAAGTTGATCAGTTAAATGGGGATATCGTTTTTGAGCATGTGTCTTTTCAATATGAATCAGACAAACCGGTTCTTCATGACATCAATCTTGAGGTGAAACAAGGAGAGACCATTGCGGTCGTAGGTCCCTCTGGTGCTGGTAAATCGACGCTTTGCAGTTTGCTGCCACGTTTTTACGAATGGCACGAGGGTACCATTACAATTGATGGCATAGAGACAAGAAAGATGACACTGCCTTCGCTGCGGAGACAAATTGGTGTCGTCCAGCAAGATATTTATTTATTCCATGGGACCATTCGAGAAAACATTTTATACGGAAAACTCGATGCATCTGATGAAGAAGTGTGGCAGGCAGTGGAGAAAGCCCAACTGAAGGATCTTGTAAATAGCTTGCCAAATGGGCTTGATACGATCATCGGTGAACGCGGAATGATGTTATCTGGCGGACAAAAACAGCGTATCTCCATTGCACGTATTTTCCTTAAAAATCCGCCAATTTTTATTTTAGATGAAGCCACATCTTCTCTGGATACGGAGACAGAATCCTTTATTCAGGGCTCACTTGAAGAACTATCTGAAGGACGAACCACGTTTATTATTGCGCATCGCCTAGCGACCATCCAGCATGCTGATCGGATTGTGGTTTTAACAAAAGAGGGCATCAAGGAGCAGGGCAGGCATGAAGACCTGCTGGAAATGGACGGCATGTACCGGCGTTTGTATGAAACACAGTTTAGAATGTAAAAGAGGAAAAGCCGGCATATTGCCGGCTCGGCGTGTAGACAAACCCTCGCATTCGGTGTCAGTCCTGCGCTTCGGTGCTCACGAATGTCAAATTCGCTCCGCTCCGATGCTCGTCCTTCCTAGGGCTGCAAAGGTTTTCTATCACGCTGAAAAGAAGACAAAGGGCTAAAATAAAGTTCATTTTAGCCCTTTGTCAACAATCTGAAGCCGGCATATTGCCGGCTTTTTAGCGTGTGATCATCATCCGACCATTAACTGCGGGGGGCAAATAACATCACACTGACACCAGCTAAACAGATCAAAGCACCCATCCAGTCATAGAAATCAGGGGTTTTGCGATCGACCCACCAGCCCCAAAACACAGCGAGAACGACAAAAACACCGCCATAGGCCGCATAAACCCGCCCAAAGGTCGGGAACTGCTGGAATGTAGGGATGACGCCGTAAGCGACCAAGATGAGGCTACCTGCGATTCCATAGCTGACGGGTTTTGCTTCACGCAGCCACAGCCAGACAAGATAACCGCCACCTATTTCAGCCAGACCAGCTAATAAAAAAAGAACAATCGTTACAATCATTTTCGGACACTCCAGTTCTCCTGTTTCGTTCTATTATGACATGATGAAAGGATGCGTTCTACCTGATGTAAATTGAGAGACTAATGAGAGTTTGCTAAAATCAACTGAACAGTGAATGAAACACATGGATTCTTGACTTTCCTTGAGGCGAGTGATCCAAATGGTCAATCCATCCGTTTAGTAAGTACATTCTCATGAGGAACACATTTCCTTTTTCAGCGCTCTTTTTTTCTCCTTGAAAAAAGAGTAAAGTACAAAGGAGGCTTATCTCAGCAATTTGAGAGATGAGCCATACGTGAAGATTTCATGATGAATGCATAATGCTCTTTCTCATGAAAAAGGAAGGAGATGACCATGGACACACTGAAGGATTTTGAGCTGTATCACAAGATCAAACATGATCGACATAAGCCCTCGCTTGAATTATTGTACGATCGCTATGAACGTGTGTTATATTCGTTTATTTATAAAATGACTGGAAACCGTGAGCTGGCGGAGGAAGTGCTTCAAGAAGTCTTTATCAAGCTTTGGCGCGGCATAGGAGAATACAATACAGATAAAGGAAAATTTTCCTCATGGTTATTTATGATGTCACGAAACACGGCAATCGATCTATTAAGGAAACACCGAAATGAAACAGCTCTTGAAGATGAGCATATTGAATACTTGGCAGACCATCAAGAAGATGTGTCAAAAGCAGTAGAATGGAACGAAGAAAAACAAATCATACGTGAAGCAGTATCAACATTGTCGAAAGAACAGCAAACCATCATCGAAGATGTCTATTTTAAAGGAATGACACAAAAGAGCATTGCGGAAAAACTAGGCATCCCTATTGGAACGGTGAAGGGAAGAGTTCGATTGTCATTGAAGCATTTACGAACGAAACTGTCTCGCGGAGGAAAGGAGGAAGAGGCATGACTCAGTGTAAACATCAAGTCATTGATTACTTTAACGGGCATTTACAAGGAGAAGAAAAGACGCAGTTTGAAGAACACATCAAACATTGCTCGGCTTGCAAAGAAGAGCTTGAAGAACTGACATCGCTCATGTCTGATATTCCGTTTCTAGCAGAGGACGAAACGCCTCCGGCAGGGATGAAAGACCGCATTTTATCAAGAGTATTTGAAGAAGAGATACGAGAGACAACAATCGCTGCAAAATCGAACCCGCCTCAAGATCTCAAAATAGTTCGTGATGCACATGAGACGAAACCGCCAATGAAGAAGAAAAATCAATGGCTTTTGCCTCTCGTTGCCGCACTACTTCTCATTTCTGCAGCTGGGAACGTGTATTTCTTAACAAATGGAACAGATCAAGCAGAACAACCTGTCAAAGTTGTTGCGACAAAATCACTGGCATCTGCCGAATCGGCAAAAACAACGGGTGCTTTTTCAGTGATTGAGCATCACGGCAAAAAAGAGCTTGTAGTGAGTGCGGGCGGATTAAAAGGCCAGCTTGATTCATCGGCTGTTTATCAAGTATGGCTCATTAAAGGAGATCAGCCTGTTCCGGCCGGTGCCTTTAAAACAGATAGCAAAGGGGAGGGCACCGTCACCTATGCATTATCTGAAAAAGAAGCAAACGAATCATGGGATACTGTGGCTGTCACCCTTGAACCAAAAAAGGATAACAAGCTTCCGCAAGGCCCTGTCGTACTGAGTGCTGCATTTTAAGCTTGATTCATGAAGGATGCCTTTTTCAGGGCATCCTTTTTTGATAGTCAGAAGGAACCTTATGACAAATGAGACGTACTACATATAGAGGTGAGACACATGCAGCGATACATAGAAAAACAACTATTTCTCTTATCAGGTAGACACGCATTTACCGCATTTTATTTTTTGGTGATCCCATTCATTATAAAAGACCTTTTTAAATCAACTCCTTTACTTATGGTCATGATCGCTCTTTTTATCATTCATCATCTAGTGACAAGTATCGTATGGTTTTATAAATCAAGAAACATTCGAAAGCGTCAATCAGGTGACCTAACCAAACGGGGACACCTCGTTGTCCAGATCATGCAGAGGCTCGAACAGCTTATGATGCTCGGTTTTGTGATGGTATTGATCAGTGGATGGATGCAGGGAGACATTGTGACGCTATTATTCACAATTTTTCTGTTCATCGTCGTTTTCTTACAGCACATTCAGTTTTATTATGTTCAGTACTTTTTTAAATCGAGCGGCTGGTTCACCTATGTCCTCTCTTTACAAAAGGCTCGTCCTTCTTACATCGTGAGGGAACGAAGGGCTTTGAAGAAATCCTAAATGTGCAATCGCTTGCTGACTGATCCATCAGCATCAGAAATGTATGATAAAATGTGGAAAAGAAGCATGGAGAAAGGGAGTGCGAGCGAGTGAAAGCAGTTGGATTATTTGAGTATTTGCCAATTGAGCATGAACAAAGCTTGATCGATCAGGAGGTGGCAAAGCCCAAAGCAGCTGGCAGGGATATTTTGGTGAAAGTAGAGGCTGTGTCGGTGAATCCAGTGGATACAAAGGTGAGGTCACCGAAGAATCAGAAAGAAGATGAATTGAAAATTCTTGGCTACGATGCAAGCGGTACGGTGGTGGAAGTGGGCGAAGCGTGTACGTTGTTTCAGCCGGGTGACCATGTCTATTACGCAGGAGATATCACGCGACAAGGCTCAAATAGTGAATACCAGCTTGTGGATGAGAGAATTGTGGCGAAAAAGCCTGCAAATCTCTCTTTTGCCGAAGCAGCTGCCATGCCTCTTACAACAATTACGGCATATGAAGCGCTATTCGACCGAATGCATATGAAGCGGAATGCAGAAGGTTCGACCTTGCTGATCATCGGTGGAGCAGGCGGAGTGGGCTCTATCGCCATTCAACTCGCCAAATTAGCAAAGGCGACTGTGATCGCCACTGCATCAAGACCTGAAACAAATGAATGGTGTCTCTCATTAGGGGCTGATCATATCATTGACCATCACCAGCCGCTCTTAGCGCAGCTTCAGGAAAAAGGGATTGGCGAAGTGGATTACATTTTATGCTTAAATGATACAGATGGCCATTTCAAAGGGATGGCAGAAGCGATTAAACCTCAAGGGACGATCTGTACCATTGTTGAAAATCAGCACCATTTAGACATTCAATTACTCAAAAATAAAAGTGCTGCATTTGTATGGGAATTCATGTTCACACGGCCGATGTACAAAACCTCGGATATGATGAAGCAGCATGAGCTTTTAAAAGAAGCGAGTACATTATTTGAAGAGAAGAAGTTAAAACATACATTAACAAAGGTGCTCAGCCCCATCAATGCCGCCAATTTGAAGCAGGCACATCAAACACTTGAGCAAGGGAAGATGATAGGTAAATTTGTTCTAGAAGGATTTTAAGGAGGGGCAGCAGATGACATCATTACAATATCCGATTGGCTTATATGAACCGGTGGACCAACAAACGAAAAAGCAGCTGGAGGCATGGATTGATGAGCTGGCACTCATTCCTCAAAAGTATGAAGAGGCAGTTGTCCCATTGACAAATGATCAGCTGGATACCCCATATCGGCCAGAAGGATGGACCGTTCGTCAGCTCATTCACCACGTAGCGGACAGCCATCTGAACGCCTACTTGCGATTTAAACTTGCGCTGACAGAAGAAACACCGCACATACGTCCATATGATCAAGAAGCATTTGCTTCACTTCCTGACAGCAAGGCGCCTATCAGTCTATCACTGCCGTTAATCAGCAGTCTGCATCGCAGGTGGGTCACATTACTTCGCGAGATGACAGAGGAAGATTTCAACGCTGCATATTACCATCCAGCCGATCAACAAACGGTGTCCTTATATGATGCAACAGGAATGTACGTCTGGCATTCACAGCATCATCTTGCCCATATCACGGAATTAATCAAAAGAAATCAGTGGAAGTAAAGGAGTTAACACATGTCTAGTAGAAGAATTGTCGGCGCTATGTTTATCTGCACGGCGGCATTGTTTTATATAGCAAAATTCGTTTTGTTTGAGATTCGTTATGGTGGAAATGTAGGCGGAGAAAGAACGATTGAGGAACTGGAAGATATACTCCCAGGCGGTACGTGGATCAGCATCATTTTTCTCATTATCGGTTTAGGTTATCTCTTGTGGGATGACCGGGAAGTCATTCGTCAATATCTTTTCACCCCAGATAAACAAGGAAAAGAAGAATTAAAAAAGACGGACCTCAAGTGACCGTCTTTTTTTCTTTTTTAGCCACGTTCAGGACGAAGTGCTTTTTCTAAAATAGCTAGACCTTCATTGACTTTTTCTTTTTCTTCATCATTGAGCCGTTGCAGGGAATTTTTAATTTTTTCATGCCCTTTTTGATAAATACTTCTGAAAATATTTTTCGCTTCCTCTGTCAATTCTACGACAATGATTCGACGATCACGCTCAGAATGCTTTCGTTCCACAAAGTTCGATTGTTCTAACCGATCAAGCAGCCCTGTCATATTGGACAAAGAAGCCCCCATTTTTTCAGCAATTTCGGACACCTTAAGAGAGCCATGGTTATTGAGCAGCATGAGCACCTTCATTTGAGGCATACTCATATCCAGCTTCATCCATTCAGAAACATCTCCAAGTCCTGCAGCAGTGAGCACTTTCATATACAGCACCCATGTCTTTTTTTCCTCAGGAGATAGGATTTCCTCTTTTAGTACGGTGGTGTCATGAATATTATATTCCACGCTTGTTCACTTCCTTTAAGCGGCTCTTTTCTTTATATTACTGATTTTTACTTCTAATTGAAAGTATCATGAAGCTTTTGAATGTTAAACTGCATGAATTAAGTGGTATTTGTTGTATAATAATGGTCAGTTGAAATTAATGAAGCAACTTAGAAAGTTGGGAAAAACATGTGGAACAAAAAAACGGGTATGACGATCTTAAAAATGCTCTTTCCGATCGTGATCATCCTTGTCTTAATTTTTGTCGCCAAGCAGGAGCTGAGCGGCCTTTCCATTAAAAAGACGTTTTATATTATTGACAGCTTGAATCGAATGGACTTGTTTATTCTTGTCTTTCTTGGACTTGTCGCTGTTTTATCCATGTCCTTATATGATTTTATTTTAAGAAAAAGCCTTAATATGCCCATCAGCGGCTGGAAAACGATCCGTATTTCTTGGATCGCCAACTCCTTTAATAGTGTGCTTGGATTCGGTGGTTTATCAGGAGCAGGGCTTAGAACGCTTCTATACAAGGAATACATAACAGATACGAAAAAACTGCTGAAAGGCATTGCCCTTTTAACATCCTCTGTTCTGCTGGGCTTATCTATTTTCAGTGATTTGATTTTAGTTAGGGTCTTGCCAGTTGAAAGTATTATTAGTCAGGAGCCGTGGTTATGGGCATTTGTCATTATTTTTGCTTGTATTGTGCCCATTTACATCATCATGGCGTCCATTCGAAAAAGCTCGATTGAGAGCGGTGAAAACGGACTAAAGCACCCGATCTATGCTTACATTGGTGCATCGTTTTTAGAGTGGCTGGCAGCTGGTCTTGTCATGTACATGGCTGTTGTCTCTATGGGGATGAACGTTGATGTCCGTATTGTATTAGGTGTCTTTGCGATTGCGTCAATCGGCGGTTTAATTAGTATGGTTCCGGGCGGATTTGGTTCGTTTGATCTGATCTTTTTACTCAGTATGCAATACATTGGGTTTGATAAAGAGATGGTGCTGACAGCGCTTGTATTGTACCGCTTCGTTTACTCCATTTTCCCGTTTATTCTTGGACTTTGTCTAGCGGCATACGATTTAACTGGAACAACACTCAGGCGTCTTGAAGGCAATCCGAGAATGGCGCCTGCTATTGAAACAACAAACGTCTTAATTGTGTTGCACCGAGCTCTGCTCATCCGTTTATTGTACGGATCTTTGTCCATTTTAACGTTTGGAAGCGGTTTGCTCATTATGGCTTCAGTTGTGCTTCCTGTTGATCGTTTAGGTGTGATCACAACCATTCCACGCTTTTTGTTATCAGGATTTAATGGTCTTTCTTTAATGTTCGGGATCATTTTAATGATTTTGTCCATTGAAGTGTATAAAAGAACGAAGCGGTCTTATCTATTGACAATGATTGCCCTAGCAGGCGGCTTTGTGTTTACTTTACTAAAAGGGTTTAACCTGAGTTTGATCTTTATATTGCCGGTCATCATGGTGGTATTTTTCTCGCTTCGAAATCAATTTGTGAAGCAGCAGGCCCCTTATTCTTTGAATCAGTTTGTGGCGGCCGCCGCCGGATATTTACTCGTGTTGTTTAACTATAATGTCATTGGGAACTTCATTTGGATGAAAATTGGTCATTTCCTAAGCAAGGACTATTTGGTTCATAATGAACGGCATATCACGATGACCAGTATGATTGCTTTAATTGGTGTTCCTCTTTTCTTTTTCATTAGCAAATTGATTTTTAATAAAAAAGCAGTTCCAATCGGCGAAGAAGCCGATGAAGAAAAATTAAAAACTTTTCTCGAAGAAAAGGGAGGAAATGCTCTTAGTCATCTAGGTTTTTTGGGAGACAAAAAATTGTTTTTCTCAAGTGATGGAGAGGCGATGCTTCAGTTTGGCCGGATTGGCCGTTGCGTTATTGTGCTTGGAGATCCTTCTGGGCGTAAAGCCTCTTATCCGCTTGTACTGGAAGAATTTTTGGAGCAGACAGAAAAAGCAGGCTATCGTGTCGCTTTTTATCAAGTAGAACGTGAAGGAATGGCGCTTTATCATGACCTAGGTTTTCACTTCTTTAAGCTTGGGGAAGAAGCCATGGTCGATTTAGAAACGTTTTCTTTGTCAGGAAAGAAAAAATCAAACTTACGGGCTGTCGCAAATAAATTTGAACGAGAAGGCTATACGTTTGAAATGCTGGAGCCGCCCTTTTCTGAGGAATTGATTTCAACCTTAAAACAAATCTCTGACAGCTGGCTGGGCAAGAAAAAAGAAAAAGGATTTTCATTAGGCTATTTCAATGAAGACTACATTCAAAAAGCACCGATTGCGATTTTAAAGGATGAACAAGGGAAGATCATATCTTTTGTGTCCTTAATGCCGATGTATCAAAAAGGAGAGATATCCATCGACCTCATGCGTCATATGCATGATGCACCGAACGGGATGATGGATGCACTCTTTATCCACCTGTTTCAATGGGCGAAAGAAAAAGGCTACACATCCTTTAACATGGGAATGGCGCCATTATCGAATGTAGGCACGTTCCACCAGTCCTTTCTGACAGAACGTTTGGCGAGTGTCATCTTCAATAACGTCAGATATATGTATAGTTTCAGCGGCTTACGGTCGTTTAAACAGAAATATAAACCAGAATGGCGCGGAAAATATTTAGCGTATAAAAAGAATACATCACTGCCTGTCACAATGGTGCTCGTCACTAAGCTGATAGGAATGGACCCAAATCGAAAACGGCGTCCATAAGTCCAAAGAACCTTTACCTTTCACTAGGTGAAGGTTTTTTTAGACAAAAGAATAGCAAAAGTGGTAAAGTTGAAGGGTAAGGGGGATGTTCACATGACACTAAATGAATGGTTTACAAAGGGATTAGCTGAACGTACATATGTACACAACATGGAGAAAAACCGTGAAAACTTACTCACGGTGTACAACCAGTACGCAATTCATCAAAAGGAAAAAGAGCTGCTTCAAAAACTTCAAAAGAAAAAGCTCAGAGCGCTTGTGATCACGGCAGATTGGTGCGGTGATGCGATGGTTAATGTACCTATTTTCATGCGTATTGCAAATGAAGCACTGATTGATGCGCGCTATTTCATTCGGGACGAGCACCTAGACCTGATGGATCAGTATTTAACGAACGGGACCGCAAGATCGATTCCGATTATCGTCATCATTGATCAGGACGGGAAAGAAGTGGGGAAATGGGGACCTCGCTCAGCAGAAGCTCAGCGCTTTGTCGACGAGAAAAAGCCGGATAAAGATGCACCCGATTTTGAGGAAGCATTTAAAGTGTTTGCGAAAGAAGCCGCACATCACTATACGACAGATCGTTACTTATGGAAAGATATTGAGAAAGAAATAGTAGAAGTTTTGGCAAAAATATAAACCAAAAGACTACTTCGCCGCAATGGGAAGTAGTCTTTTTTTATCTTGTTTTTGCGTTTTACCTACAAAACACCGCATAAAGATGTAGAAAAACCGCAGAATTCTATCAAATACCGCAGAAAACCGCAAAGCATCACGATTTTCCCAACCACTTTTAGTTGAAAAACCTCATATATGCCATGAAATCAGCTATTTTGCCCTTATCTAAAGGCTCATATAACGCACGTCGGATGGCTTTTTCCCAATACAAGAGGCCCAGCAACTATAGTAATCTAGTTGTAATCTCCTTTGAACGAACTAAAAAAAATAAATGAAGGAAAAGGGCTGGCGATCAATTTATGAAAAAAATCATCTATCTCGATCAAGAAAAAAAGAAGCTCGCTGAATCAAAGAAAAGAGAACAGCGTTCCATCAAATCACTCAGACTGCTTGTGTTTTATGACGGACAAAGTCCTTCATGTGCAAAAGCGATTGACCTGTTGAAATCACTCGATTGGAAAAATCGAATTCACTTTGAATCATTTAGACACTCACAGCTGCTGAGACTGAACAAAATTAGTGAAGAGAAGGCAGAGAAACGAATCGTGTCTATTTCCTTAGCGAAAAATCAAAAAAACTCAGGGATTTATACGTGGCTGAGAATGGCTTGTCACATCCCTGCATTATGGGGAACGGTCCCATTCATTGTACTCAGCATTTGGCTTGGCTTTGGGCAGCATGCTTACGATTATTTTGCGAGAAAACGGTACATTCATTCTGTCGAACAAGTCACCCGTCCCGATACAGATCAACAAAAGACCATCTAATCATAGAAAAAGCATGACCTTCGATCGGCAGAAGGTCATGCTTTTTTATAATACGGGATATATGATGCTAAGTGATCAAGCAGCTTCGTTGTGTAAGACATATATGCACGCTTATCAAGCTCAGAAGCCGCATAGGAAAGCAAGGTTCTAAGAGCAAACAAGTACTCATTGTGGAGCTGATTGTGTTCAAAGTAAGGAATCGCTGCTTCTACTAAATAAGTTTTCAAATCATGAGGATTCTCTTCAATCATCAATTTATAGATTTTAATCATATATAAACAGTTTGGTTGAATACGAGGCTGTTTGAGCAGCTCGTGTATATATGGAAGCGCCTTTTTGCGATCATATTCCGCATACAATGTCGCGATTTCATAAAGCGTTTCACAGTAACGATCTTCTATCTGTTCTTGATTAAAATAATTGAGTGAATCTAGTAAATAAGGCACAGCGGATGAGAAATCGCCTTGGCGTTTTAAGAGAACCCCGTAATAAAAATAAGCTGTCATCTTAATATAAGCATCAGGGTGAAGCGATGTGTGTAAAATCACTTCTTTTAAATATCTTTTAGCTGTTTGAAAGGCCTTTAATTCCAGTGAGATGACCCCATGAATGAGTGTACAATGAATGACCCGCTTGAAATTATTTTTTTGTCTATACAAATCCATTGCTTGATGTGTGGCCTCAAGCGCATCACCGAGATGTCCCATGGCTCCAAGTGCTTTTGCATAGTGATAATACAGGTCGCTCTGTTCAACAGAAGCGTAAGAAAAGCAGCTTTCAAGTCTTTTCAATCCTTCTTCGAGTTGACCGATTTTAATCTGGTGGATGCCATCTAGATATTCAAACGTTTCTTTTTCTGTGTCAATAAAGGTTTTTTCAAACTTCTTAAGCACGCGGTGCGTTTTTAAGGCAAGCTGTTGTTTTTCTGTTAATAAATAAAATTGAAATAAGGACAAATGATACTGAATCCCTAAATCTAGCGAAAAGAACTGTTCCTCGTGATGAATGATCATTTCTGCATTTTGCTCTGCTTGATCGAGCGCATAGAAATACATGTTCATCTGAAACTCATCGAGCAATGACAACAGATGACGCGCCTTTTGCGACAGCGTTTCTTGACTAATTCCAAGCCGTTCAAGCAAAAGATTGATCGTATCTTGATTGGCCTCTTTTGAGCCATTTTCAATTTTACTTAAATGAGAGACAGAACAAATTCCTTCTGCCAACTCCGATTGGGTCATATTTTGTTTATAACGATAGAGTTTGATGATTTGCCCAATATTGATTTTCATTCCATTCAGAAGCCTCCCTTCCAATCATGGGTTGAAAGCTTTTTGAAAAAATAGCCGCATTTAACAAAGTGGAAATACCTGAAACCATTTCATCATCTTGGCTTTTTTCTCAAAATTTGTTTAAAACGTAATATGATTGTAACATTACTTGAAAAAGTCAAACAACTTTTTAGCAGAGAGGTGAGGTCTTATTTGCAAACAGCACATGATCATGTTTATAATGTGAATGAGAATCAATTTCAATTAAGGTTGATTGAAAGGATGACATATATGCCAGAAACAAAACAACAAACAGAAGCGTTAACGGTTCGAGACGCTGTCAGATATAGACGATCGATTCGAAAATTCAAAGAAACGCCGGTGAGCATTGAACAGCTTCAGCCATTATTAGAGGATGCAGTCTATGCACCCAATCATAAAATCACGGAACCTTGGCGTTTTTTATATGCAGTGACGGATGAAGCGAAAGAGGTATTTGTTGAGCGGTTTATTGCTTTCTTTAAACGCAACAATCCAGACGCAAAAGAAGAAAAGATCAATCAGTACAGAGATTATTTTTCTAAAGTACCAGCACTTTTACTTGTTGTTCTAAAAGAAGACGAAAATCCAGTTGTGAGAAATGATGATTTTGCCGCTGTGAGTGCGCTCATTCAAAACTTCCAGCTGCTGGCTTGGGATCAAGGAATCGGTATGGTATGGAAGAGCGGCCGTATTTTATACGACAAAGGGTTTCAACAGGATATGGGATTAAAGGAAAACGAACGCTTTGCCGCGATTCTTCACATCGGTTATCCAGAAGAGGTGCCTGAGGAAAAGTCACGTCAGAAGGCATCAAGCCTGCTAACTGAAATCAAATAAAAACAGACCTTTTGATAGGGTCTGTTTTTTTTACTTATTGTTTTTTGGCACGCTGATCGGCTGCTTTCATACGTGCCATCGCTTTTACGTCATTCGGATCTGCAAGTTCTTTGGAAAATTCAACATATTCGCCATCCGTCTCTTGTGCCGCAAGCTGGTGGTTGGATTTTTTGTGTTGGTCTTTTTTCAAAGCTTTTCCCTCCTTTACAAGATCACTTTAGTTATGTGCTTGTAAAAGAGGAATATCCGTTTTATTTGTTTCTTTTTTCTGCTGCTCTTTCCGCTTTTTTGAATTCCTGCTGATACAGAACTTCCTGGGTTTTCTTCAGTTTTGAAGTCGGCTGGTGTTCTTTTTTCTTCATCAAAATCGCCCCCTCATCTCATTTTTAATAGGATGGGTGTTTTTGACAAAATTTATTCCTCTGAATGCAAAATCGCTTCTTTTAGCTCAGGGTGTAAAAATTCATAAGAAGACAGCAGTGCCTTTTTCGGCAGAGCACGTTGACCTTCTAATACAAGCAATGACATGTCGCCAAGTGCGGTTTTGATGACAAAGGACGGCACCTTCAGCCAGTGAGGGCGATGAAGGCTAGATGCAATAGTTTGTCCCAGCTGCTTCATTTGAACAGGATTTGGAGATGTGACATTGAGTGGACCTGATATGTGTTCATGCTCAATGGCATACGCAATGAGATGTGCTACATCCTCCACGTGAACCCAAGATACCCATTGCGAGCCAGAGCCAATCGTTCCACCGGCAAACAGCTTGTATGGCAAGGTCATAAGAGGAAGTGTGCCTTTTTCTCCTAGCACTACCCCAAAGCGTGTATAAACTGTGCGAATACCGAGCGCCTCAATTTTTTGCCCTTCAGCTTCCCAAAGTTTTGACGTATGACTTAAAAAGTCTGTATCGGCTGGAGGGGCTTCCTCCGTAAAGTCTTCTGTCTTGGAAGTGCCGTAGATACCGACAGCACTTGCTTGAATGAGCACAGATGGTTTCGATTCCTGCGCTTCTATAATGCGTCTCACTTCTTGTGTGGATTGAATACGGCTGGAGAGAATGCCTTTTTTTGCTTTGTCCGTCCAGCGTGTGAAAATGGATTTTCCAGCAAGGTTAATCCATACATCAATCGCAGGCAATTCATGTTCAGGCTTAGCGCCTTCTGTCAGCCACTGCACGTAATGTAAATGATTTTGTTCGGATTCCTTTGGATTTCTTGTTAGAATATATAGATGATGTCCTTCAGCTGCGAGCACCTTTGTGACATGCTGGCCGATAAACCCGGTTCCTCCGGTAATGGCGATATTCAATTGACATCTTCTCCTCTCATATACATACCTATATCTTTCACGATTTTGAATCAGAAGAAACATCCTGACTGTTTGAAAAAAGGAGTGATCACAGGATGCCCTATATTACGAAAATCTCTGCTCAGAAAAACAATACAGAACGCGTGAACATCTTTCTTGATGAAAAGTACGCTTTTAGCGTTGATCTAGATGTGCTCGTCCAGCATGATTTGAAAAAGGGAAAAGAGCTGGACGAAGCCGATATCATAGAGATTCAATTCGGTGATGCAGTAAAAAAAGGATTTCAGCAGGCCGTCGATTATTTATCGTATCGGATGAGATCAGTGAAAGAAGTCACCGATTATTTGACGAAAAAAGACATACCAGCACCTGCTATTAGTGAAATTATACACAAATTAAAACATTATAAGTATGTAAATGATCTTGAATTTGCAGAAGCGTATGTAAGCACCCACCGAAAAACGAATAGCAAAGGCCCGTCAGTGCTAAAAAAAGAGTTAAAGCTGAAAGGCATAGACGATGACACCATCGAACAAGCACTATCGCAATATCCGAATGATTTGCAGCTAGAGGAAGCAGTGAAACAAGTGCTAAAGCTGGTTAAGAAAGAGAAAAACCGGTCCGCAAAAGAAATTGAACAGCGTATCAAATTGCAGCTTCAGCGAAAAGGATTTTCATTTGATATCATTGATAAAGCCCTTCAAGAATCCTATGATGGACAAGAAGAGGAAAAGGAAGAAGAAGCCCTTCACTATATGCTTGAGAAGGCAAAACGCAAGGTAGGTTATGACGGATCATTTGAGAAAAAAATGAAAGTGAAGCAATTCCTTTACCGAAAAGGATTTGATCTTGATACAATTGATCACGTTTTAGACAAAGGGGAATGACAGATGGAAAAACGCTATAGTGAAATGACAGAATACGAATTAAAGCAGGAGATTGCCGCTCTTTCTGAAAAAGCAAGAAAAGCTGAGCAGCTAGGCATTGTGAATGAATATGCCGTGTTGGAGCGGAAAATTGACATGGCGAAAGCCTATTTATTAGATCCAGCTGCTATTCAAACCAAAACGACTTATCACATCAAAGATACAGACGAGCAGTTTTATGTGGAGTATTTAAATGGTGTTTTTGCTTGGGGCTACAGAGTATCAGCGCCAAATAAAGAAGATGCCCTGCCGATTTCAATGCTTACGCAAAAGGACTGATCCCTAGAGATCAGTCCTTTTCTTTACTTCGAACGTTGTTTACGGACGTTGTTCTGAAGTACGATGTCGTGCTGCGTTTGCTGCGTTTCTCCGTTGACCTGAGAGGCAGAATGTTTAGCATTCGCCCATGGTTGAGGGTAAGTGGTTGTTCTTAATTGAACAAAGTCTTCCATATACGATTTCCCATTTGAACTCATATCTCAAGCACTCCCTTTGGAAAAATTAGCGTTTCCCTGATGCCCTCATACGTTCCTGTGGACGTGTATTCGTCTCACCGTTCGGCCTTTTAGACGCATAAGCATCTGTGGCCCCTGGTTCGCCTTCAAACTTGTGATTCACTTGATTTGGAAAGCCCTTTGCTTTATTACGCATACTGATTCCCTCCAAACAATACAAATCATTTGCGTCTTTTGAAGACGTAAGGGTAGTATATGAAAAAAGAGATTTTTTTAAAAAGGCACTTTCTGCTAGATGAAGGAGGAACCAGTATGGAACAATATTTTGAGCGATTAACCGAACAACTAATGGAAAAAAACAATATGCTCACATATGAAGAAGCACGTACATGGGTAGAGCTCCTTTGGAGTGATTTTGAAACAACCTATGCAAAGGCTGGCCGCAAGTATAAAGGACAAGAAACGACTGAACGGATTGTCCGAGAATGGATCGAAAGCTACGGCGCTCAGCTGCATTTATTTCAAAATAAACAATCGAAGGCAAATGAGCATCTGCAACAAAACGACAAAGGGCTGCTGCATTAAAAGGGTTGCCCTTTTCACTTCCACTCATCTTTTTCAACAAACAGGAAAATATATAATTGACCAAACAATTTTATGAAACAATACCCAGTCTGTGATCAAAATTACAGGCTTTTTACAATGGATAAACTTAAAATTACATTAAATTCATGTTGGTGAAAATCACTGGAAATAAAACTCTGATATAATGTAACGATTAAGGATACATGAAATTTATGGATAATAAAAAAGGGTTTCGTTTTCTGACAAAAAAGGAATAATGAACATAACAGACTATGTGAAAAAAGTGAAGAGAAGGTGCGATATGGAACGGGAACTGCTCTCTGTTATAATTCCTTCTTACAATGAAGGTGAAAACATCAGACGAATCTTTGAGGCACTCGAGGAAGAGTTTCGCGATTTTCATTATGACTTTGAAATCATCTTTGTGAATGATGGAAGCAAAGACAATACGCTTCAATACATGAGAGAGCTCTCTCACAAAAGTGCAAAAGTCAAATACATTTCCTTTTCTCGTAACTTTGGGAAAGAAGCTGCAATTTTAGCAGGTCTTGAGCATGCAAAAGGGGAAGCTGCGATCATTATGGACGCCGACCTGCAGCACCCAACGTATTTGATTCAGGATTTTGTTAGAGGCTACGAAGAAGGTTATCATCAAGTCATTGCCAAACGAAACCGTAAAGGGGACAGCAAGCTTCGTTCTTACCTATCATCGATGTATTATAAAGTGATGAACAAGGTGGTCGAAGTGGACTTGCGTGATGGTGTAGGAGATTTCCGCTTAATTTCCCGTCAAGCGATCGACGCATTGCTTCAGCTGAAAGAGGGAAATCGTTTTTCAAAAGGCCTTTTTTGCTGGATTGGCTTTGAAGAAAAGGTCATCTATTATGAAAATGTGGAAAGACAGCACGGTGATACAAAATGGTCACTGAAGAAATTATTTAACTACGGGATTGATGGGGTCATTTCCTTTAACAACCGCCCGCTGCGTATTTGTTTTTATACGGGTATTTTGATCTTATTTCTCTCTTTGATTTACATCGTGGCGACCTTTATTCAAATCGTCAGAACGGGCATCATGGTACCGGGTTATTTCACTTTAATCTCAGCTGTGCTTTTCCTCGGTGGTGTCCAGCTCTTGAGTCTAGGTGTGATCGGAGAATACATTGGCCGGATTTACTATGAAACGAAAAAGAGGCCGCATTACTTAATTCAAGAATCAAATGTCATGGAACAAGAGACAAGCTCAAAAGAACAAGACCGAGTGTTAACGCAGTTATTTAAATAACGTGGAGTCAAATAACCGGCAAGCACGAATCGCTTGCTGGGTTGTTTTGTTTCAATGAAAAGTGGATCTTTTGGAGAAAGGATTTAGATGATGAAACGTAGATGGATACTCATTGGAATGTGCCTCATTCTTGCTTTATTAGGACACTCCTTTTTCTTATATGAATATACGCAAGGCCGATATATGACGGGAGATGGAGATGGCATTTCGCAAATGCTCCCGTTTAAAAAGCTGCTGTATGACGAATACGTCAAAGGAAACTTCTTTTATTCCTATCAATTTGGTCTAGGCGGTGGTACATATACGCAATTAGGTTATTATTTTACAACGTCGATGGTCTTTATGGTCACAGTCGCTGTTGTCTGGCTGTTAAATGCGCTTCACCTTATACAGTCAACAGACATTCACTTTTGGGCAAATGCTGTTATTTGGCTGAGTGTGATCAAGCTGACAGTCATTCTGTTCATCGCATATCGTGTGCTCCTTTCGATTGTGCAGCATAGGCTGGGGGCGCTGACAGGAGCCGGTATTTACGGACTGTCTATTGTGTACTTTCGGCATCAAACGTTTTGGGAGTTTTTCACCGACAGCATGATGTGGCTTCCGCTGCTTGTGCTCGGGGTTGAACGGATTTTTAAAACAGGCAAGCCGGCTTGGTTTATTGCGGCTTGCAGTCTCATGCTGATCAATAATTTTTACTTTGCTTACATTCACTTTATCTTTTTAGCCATTTATCTCGTCTTCAGATATATGATTAAGCTTCAAAGCGAGGAGCGAGGCTGGAAGGTGTTCTGGACCCTTGCGATCTCTACGTTGTTATCGTTTGGGATCAGTGCTGCCTTTTTTATCCCGTCTGTTTACGGCTTTCTTAATAATGTAAGACCGCCGTATGAACAGGCGATTCCTTGGTTTGCGCTGCATGATCATCTGCTGTTTACAAGCAGGGTGTACTTATTGCCGGTCATCTTTCTGATTTGTCTGTTCCTCGTTCCGCTATACCGGAACAGATGGTTTTTCATGTTCACATCGATCAGTGTTCTGCTGATCATTTTTCACTACAGTCCAAAGATGGCGAGCGTGTTTAATGGTTTTTCTGCACCGCAGTACAGATTTGAATATTTTCTTGCTTTTACAGTTGGAGCAGTCATAGCCATCACCATCAAGCATTTCTCGCAAATGGAGTGGAAGTGGAAAACACGTGCGGTTTTAGGCGCTTGGATTGTATTCCTTCTCGCAGTCGCCCTTTCAGAACGAGCAAAGGGAAATATGGATGTTGTTGTATTTACCGGAATAGGACTGCTTGTGATCAGCTTGTTCTTCCTCTCGATACATGCGGGGAAACGTCTGCACCTTCATCTCTTGTCAGCTGTGCTCATCGTTGTGAGCTTACTGACAGCAGGCGTGTATCAGCAGGGCTACTTATTTGAAAGAAGCAATATTAAGAGCGTATCAGATACGTATCTGAATAGTGAGGCGTATGCTGGACATGAGCAAATGAAGCTCATTCAGCAGATTCAAAGCCGCTCAAAAGAAGATCCGCTTGCCCGGATTGATTGGATGAACGGCGTGCGCAACAACACCCCGTTATTTGAAGGCTTTCAAGGCATGAGTGCGTATTCAAGTATATTGAATCAGCATCTGCTCCATTTCTACTGGAATGACCTGCAAATTGATATGGGACGGGAAAGTGTCAGCCGGTATGCAACAATGGGGGACAGAGCGAATTTATACAGTCTGACCTACGGGAAGTATTATATGAGAGACAAATCGATGTCTTTCTCACCACCGGTTTATTTTAAGCCCATATTGGAAAGCGAACATTATGAAGTGTATGAAAATACACGCCCGCTCCCATTTGCAAGAACAACGAGTACCGTCTATTCAGAAAATTCACTAGAGCATGCGTCAGCACTTGATAAAGAACATGCGATGTTGCAAGGTGTGATCTTAAACAAAAAAGGAAATGCTGAAATCGACCAATCGCCTGATCGAATAAAGGATACAAACATTCATACTGAACAAGCGGTATACGAAAATGGCGTGCTTGATGTATACGGGAAAACGGGTGGGCTGAATATCACCCTTCCAGATGATATCGCTCGCGTGGGGGATGTGTATGTGAGCTTTTATGTGAAGCGGACCGACCGTAACGAAGGGTTTCAGTTATCTGTGGATGACTACGTCACATCACGCAAAAGCAATACGTCTATCTACAAAACAGGCGTTAATGACGTGACGATCAGAGTCCCTGCGGAAAAAATCCTTTCCATACGAGTTCCAAAAGGGACGTATGAGCTGAGTCAATTAAAGCTGTATCATGAGCCTTACCGCACCCTTGCGCGGGCATATGAAAAAGAAAAACAGGATGATGGCAGCCAGCAGGTGAAGCTTAAAAATAACCGCTTTACGATTTCTTATGAGAACAAGCGCGGAGATGATTATATGATTCTGCCTGTTCCATATGAAAAAGGCTGGGAGCTCACTGTGAACGGCCATCAAACCGAGATTGAACAAGCCAATTATGCGTTTATCGGTTTTCCAATAGAAAAAGGCAAAAACGAGATCGTGCTAACCTACTATCCGCCTTATATCAGAATTCTCGCATTGATTTCACTCGTCAGTTTGATCGTTGCGATTTTATATGCACGGAGAAAACACAAGAAACACCACTTTTCAGCATAAGTGGTGTTTTTTCTCATCATTGATACAATCTACATAAAAGCATGTGAATGGGGGAGACCATTTGACGTTAAACAAAGAGTCCACTATTGCTCATTTTGAACACTCCATTGAATGGGTACAGTCACTAACGGAATTAACAGACAAAGAATGGCGCAGAGCGATCGCTGATGGAAAATGGAGCACCGCTGAAATCATCGCCCATTTCGTTCCATGGGATGAATTTATTTTAAAGGCTCGACTAAAGGAATTTTGGAACGATCGGCCATTACCTCAAGCTCCTGATGTGCACAAAATGAATCAGCAGTCAGCTGAAAGAGCGAGAAAGGAAAAGAAAAGCGAGACGATCGTTCGATTTATTGCTGTCAGAACAGAATTACTTCAAGAAATGAAGAAAATTGAACCATCTCGCTGGAATGAACCTTTTTTTATTGGTCAAACCAAGCTGACGTTATTAAGTTATTTCCAAGGACTGATCGAACACGATACCCATCATATGAAGCAAATCAAAGAAGCACTCTCGTCAGAAAGAGAGTAGAGTCATGAAGCTTCTTTCTCAAATGGAAACGTCGCATAATCAAACAAAAAATGAAATAGCCAAAGACTTAGCGCAAAGAGAATTTCTTCAGAAGTAGTCAGCAAAATGCCGTCAACCAATTCGTCTGATACATAGACAGCACCCCAAATAAACAAAAGGTGAAATAAAACGGCATAGAAAACGATAGATCGTTTTTTGGATCGACACTTACGAACAAACCGCATGAGCACGTGTTCCAGATGTTCAAAAGAGATCCCAAGTACAACATAGATGCCCATAAACAGTAGCAGCGATAAAATCGATTGGTAAAAAGCACCGGTCAAATGAAAGAACAGCACACAAAACAACAAAAATATGTAACAGACAGCTGATAGCGCCATGAGCCATTTCAGCCCTTGCCATAAAGCGTGAACAGATTGTTGCATGGGTAAACAACACTCCTTTACATGAAGATACCTGCAAAAAGGACAGCCTTTTTGCAGGAAGGTGGAATTAATCCTCTTTTTTAGGGGCAGCGATGACAGGGTGTTTTTCTGTATCAAGCAGTTTTAAGAAATCTTCGCCTTGATCTAAATGATCCAAAACAAGCTGTTTCGGTGTGACCGCAAGCCACTGATTGAGTGAAATGTCTGCATAATGATCGCTCTTAAAGATTTCTAAGAAATAGAGCGGTTCGTCGCCTGTATTTTCTACATAATGCCCCATCGCAAATGGCACATAGCCAACGTCTCCCGCCTGATAGTTGAAGGTTCTCGCATGTCCATCAGAAGCAAAGACCGTCATTCGAGCTTTTCCAGAAATGAAATATTGCCATTCATCCGTATTTGGATGCCAGTGCAGCTCACGGATGGCACCTGGATCAACTTTCACAAGAGCGGATGCAATCGTTTTAGACGCTTTGAAATTGGTAGAATCCGCAATCCACACTTGTCCGCCGCTTGACGTAATCGGCTCTTGCTTTAACAGCTCATATTTAAAGGAGTTCGGGACTTCTCCTTGCTCTGTTTTCACCTTGTCACACTCAAGGGAACCAGGAATTCCTTTTTGGAAAATATACTTCTCTTTCTCTGGCAGCTTCTCAAATTGCTCCTTTGTCATTCCAAAGTTTTGGAGAACGACTTCCTCTGGGGTATGCGCAAGCCAATCAGTCACTTGGAACGTACTATTTTCAGAGAAAGACCCATCATCAAACACAAGCAAGAATTCAGCTCCCGGTTCAAGTGCTTGAATAGAGTGCGGCAAGCCAGAAGGGAAGTACCATAAATCTCCCTCAGTCACATCCTCTGTAAAATTCCGTCCCTCTGCATCAACCGATGTAATTCGGGCTTCCCCATAAATCATGTACGCCCATTCCGCTTCCTTATGCCAGTGCAGCTCGCGAATTGCACCAGGTTTTAGCCGCATGTTCACAGAGGCAAGACTTTTAGAGATTGGCAGTTCACGTACCGTGACTTCTCTTGCGTAACCGCCTTTTTCTAAACGGTTGTGCGTATCAGAAAAAGAATATTTCATGTTGGGAACCGTTCCATGATCGGTTTCTGGTGGCGTGAGCATATCTGGGTTTTGTCTGTCTCGCTCGAGATTACGTGGAATTTTGACCGTTGCGCCTTTTTCTCCTCGAATCGGCTGCGGTACACCATTTTGCTTTTCACTCATGATAAAATCCCCTTTCAACATCGTATTGTGTGAGGTGACAAAAGGCCTTTCATTTCGCCCTCGTTTTCATAAGGTGAAACGAATCAAGAAGATGTCAATCTGCTTCATCATTTTTTTGAACAGCGACCAATCGTTGGATGAGTTTGCTTAATTCATCAAACTTTCGTTCAAAACGTGTCAGCAAGTAAACTGTCAAAATGGCAGGAAAGCCAGCCTGACCGAGCTGCTTCAGCCATTCCTCCGAAAAAAAGGTCTCCATTTGTCTCACCTCCCAGCGGATGCTCGTCTTCTCTATAAGTGGTATGAAAGAAGAAATAGGAAATCAAAGGGGGAGAAAATGAACCATTAGACCCGTTTCACAAAGTTTACTTTTTTTAACTTTTGTCCACTTAATGCAAGTAGAGAGAACAAAGGGGAGGATGCACATGGATTATCGGCTGTTATTGAAAGCAAAATGGAAGGAAATCGTTGATCACCCGCTCATTCAGCAATTTTTAAGCAATCCTAAAAACCAGCAGCTGCTCCGGCAAGTCATGGAAGAGCCAAACGAAGAAAATGCGAAAAAACTAGATTCCGAGTTCAAGCAGTTTTATCAAAAAATCCGCATCATCAAGTATATTTCCACAATGATCCGCATTTTTTCAGTCGACTTTGACAAACGAGTGAAAAAAAAGCAGCAACGTTTTCCGCTCATACTCGATCATCCTGATACGCAAGAAGTGAAAGACCCTGTTCAAACAGATACGTATGAAGCTGTGCTCTTTAACCAACAAGACTTAGGGGAGCACCTGCAAGACCCAAGATTGTACAAGGCCTATCAGCAGCTCACAGAAAAACAAAAAATGGTTCTAACCCAAATCTATGTCGATGGTCAAACGATGAAGGAAATAGCCGATCGGCTGGGTGAATCAAGACAAAACATCTCAAACATCCACAAAAAAGCGCTCAACAAACTAAAAGAAGAAACAGGGGGAGATGTCCGTGCAAGAAGACAAAATGACCAATGGAGAAATGGAAGAACTCATTGAAACCTTCACACCCATGATCAAAAAGAAACTACAAAACACGGCATATCAAGAAAGAGAAGACCTCGAACAAGAACTCTACATCAAACTCATCGAAAAAATAGACCGGCTGATTTACCAAGAAGGACCTGGCTTTTGGGAGTTTATTGTGGAATATATGACGAAGATGTAAGAGGAACTGATGGTGCGAATGTCAGGTGAACATAAAATCCCTGGAACATTCGCACCTTTTTATTCGACAAAATTGGGTAAAAATGTATATTTCATGAAGGAGAAAACAAAATTCTTTATTGAAAGTTGAGGATTTTACCTATCATTTCCTAAAAAATGTTACAATTAGGGCAGAAATCGCAGTCGCACTCTACATGAGTGCGTGGATTGAAATATATCGAGCGTCTTTACGCCTTTTAATGCAGCCATGTCGCACTCTACATGAGTGCGTGGATTGAAATACGACCATAGATTCGTCCGAGTAACGAAGTCAGGTCGCACTCTACATGAGTGCGTGGATTGAAATCATCGATCGTTTTAGGGCATGAAATCTTACCATCAGTCGCACTCTACATGAGTGCGTGGATTGAAATTCTATCAATTGCTTTCGTTCATCAACCGCAGCATGTCGCACTCTACATGAGTGCGTGGATTGAAATCTTAGAACTTATTTGCTCGTCACGGTCTGTCGAAAGTCGCACTCTACATGAGTGCGTGGATTGAAATCCTGATGGTTTAGAAGGCTTTTTAGAAGGCTGTGACGTCGCACTCTACATGAGTGCGTGGATCGAAATGCCTATATTTTAAAGAAGGCGGCTATGCAGGATCGTCGCACTCTACATGAGTGCGTGGATTGAAATTTAAAACAGTTATTTTATTGAAAATTGTATCAGTCGCACTCTACATGAGTGCGTGGATTGAAATGATTTCTTCGTCTGTTAAATCTTCATAGTATTTGTCGCACCCATATATGAGGTGCGCATGGTTTTCAATGATTGTGTCTTAAACGGTTATGACTACCTTAAAGATCATCTTCTTACAACATCCTCTTTCAAATAGCCATCAAATATACTGTTCATTTGTACAGTGAAAACATGACTCCTTGCAGTCATGTTTTTTTCTTCTTCTTTTTCCTAAATAAACCTTAAAAAATCTCAAAATAAGTCGAAATGAAAAGTAGTCATTTAGATTCAAATTTTATCCATTCGTAATGTGGTGAAGGAGGAATTGGTTTGGGTGAAACGGAGCGAACCGGTAAAGTTGAGCAGCTGATCTTAGAGAATTATCAAAGATTAAACAGCATGATATCCGAAGAAGTCGACTTTGCTTCTAATCATGGCGGGCTGACAGGAGATTCTAGAGAAGTGATGTGGTTGGAGTTTTTTCGGAAAATCATTCCTAAAAAATATTCATTAGCACAAGGTGTCATCATTATTGACTCAGAAGGAAATCATTCTAACGAAGTCGATATTGCCGTTTTTGATGAGCAGTATACGCCGTATGTGTTCCAACACAATTCGTTGAAGTTTATACCGATTGAGGCGGTTGCGGTTGCTATAGAATGTAAAAGTTCAAATTTCGATGTTGATAATTTAAAAGTTTGGTCTGACAATATAAAAAAATTAGTACCGAAAACAAAAGGAATAGCTAGGATGGCCGCCCAAGGGGTTGTCATGGTTGAAAATGATACACAGAAACGAACACGTCCTATTTTAATTTTAGCAAGTAATTTAAAAAGGCAAACAGCAAATTCATCTTCAAAGATGTTTGAAATATTAGACAAAGCATTTGACTTTATACTTATGAAACAAAAGAGTGTATTTCATTTAAGAGCTCCTAATGAAGATAAACACCTAGGATGGTGGGCTAATGAATTAAATTGTTATGATCCAGAAAGGTCTAGGGAACAAGAGGATGAAGAAAAGAAAGAAAATAATGAAGATGATAGTGAAGACAAAGTGATTTTGAACAAACTCAGTGAATTACGTATTGATCACAATGAGCTGTTAACGCTAAACTTCCAATTAAATCAATTGCTGATGCTCATCAATAATCCCATGTTTTTCCCTCACTATGCATATGCCGAGCTATTTCAGAAACAGATAACAAAGTGAAGAAAGGAGAGCGACATGACAAGGGAATCTAGAAAACCCAAAACGAATTGGCATGATGTGAAACATGCGATCGACACAAACATTCATGAAGACCAAAAACTTTTTAAAGAGCCGCTTACTATTCATTTGGTTACGCCAATGTTTGGGGGAGGGCCCCAATCAAACTCAATTGATCAAGACAGACCGATTCGAGAAAGTGCAATTCGTGGTCATCTTCGTTTCTGGTGGCGTGCAACTCGAGGTGCTGCTTGCAAAAACGCAAATGAATTATCTAAACGAGAAGCAGAGATATTTGGTCATACAGAAAAAAGCAGCTTAATTAAAGTAATCGTTGAAGAAATATTTAAAGAACAAAAACAAATCAAATTCCCTCCAAAATTTATTTTTCAAAAAACACCAAATAAAATGTTGATGGGATATTTCAAAATGAATGTTTATTTGACCGAGAGTGCTTCAATGACTTCACAAGACAAAAAGAAGTTAGGCAATGAAATCGAAGCTGCACTATGGGCGTGGATCAATTTTGGGGGACTTGGTGCAAGAACGAGACGTGGTTGTGGGAGTTTATACTGTGAAACATTTTCTCCTAAAGAGCAAGAAGTCAGTAAGGAGCGATTTGATCAATGGTTTAAAGAGAAGATATGTCAATATGCTATCTCTATTCCCGAAGTGCCTCGTGAATGGGCAACGCTAAGCTGGGAGTTTAGATTACAAAATAAAGGTTCTCAAACGCATGTATCCTGGACGAGAACAATGGATACATACATTGAATTTCGTAAAAAACATAATATCCAAAATGGGGAGGTTGGGAGAAGTTATTGGCCTGAGGCAGATTCCATACGTCATCTAGCGAATATGTCACATCCTGATCATCAATTACCGTATCCTTCAAATAAACCAAAGAGATATATCGCTTTTCCTAGGGCGCAATTTGGTATGCCGATTGTTTTTAATTTTAAAAAGGAATCGAAAAAAGATAAGAAGCGAAGCAAAGAAGAAATAGCAAAAAGAAAATGGTTTCAAAAGGAGCCTAATACAAAGACTTTAGTCCCGCGAAATAAAAATCGTTTGGCTTCACCACTCATCTTAAAACCGTTAGCTATTAATCAAAAGGAATCGGTAGGCATGGTGATGGTGTTGCAGCAACCACAGATCGAAGCTTTATCGCTTTTAGGAAAAGGAAAGCCTTTGCCCGATGTGACAGATGAACAAAGTATCTACCCAACAGCCACCTACTCAAACAACCCATTACAAGACGAGAGTGGCCGTACGCACTCATCGGCGATTCAAGCCTTTTTACATAGCAAGGAGGTGCAAACATTTTGTCAGAAGGATTACAAAAACAAACATTGATGCTATTTTCTATAGGACCTGTTCAAGAATTTATTGCGCAAGCACGGCGGACGCGTGATTTATGGTTTGGCTCTTTTCTTCTATCTGAATTAAGTAAAGCAGGTGCGAAGAAATTTCAGGAACTGGGTGGAACGCTTATTTTCCCTGTGTTCAACGAATCCTCTGCAGAACCAAACAACGCACCAAATAAAATATTGGGGGAAATCTCACACGAACAGCCTTCATCCATTGCAAGACAAGTAAAAAAAGCAGTATATAACAAATGGAAAGAATATGCAGACTTTGTAAGAGGGATTGTGGATCCTTATATTCAAATAGGCACATGGAATCGACAAGTAGATGATTTATTGGAATTTTATGCTGTGTGGACTGAGATGCAAACTCAAGAGGAAGCGGCAAATGCGTCCGCAAGTCCATATCATTTGGCTCTTCAAGAAGTCGAAGGTTTAATGGCGGCACGGAAGACTTTAAGAGATTTTAAACAAAATGAACCAGGGGCGTTATTCGGTGAACCAAAATCATCACTTGACGGTGGACGAGAGTCTGTTTTCCAAAAGCAAAAAACACCACAGCAAGTGGCGCAACTAGCGAGATGGGGAATTGGTGAACATGAATCATTAGATGCGATTTCAGTGATCAAACGATTGTCCTTACATAAGCATCCGAGCAAGACATTTCCATCTGTCTGCGATAAAGCTTTTGCTCCCTTTCAAAATATGTTGGACCAAAATGAACAGATGAAGCAAGCAGCCATAAAATATGTGAAAGATGTAGAAACATATCTTGAGAATATGAATCTAAAAGTAGCTCCTATTGATTGGAGTGAGGCATCGCTTTTTTATGAAAGAAGAATAGAAGATTATCTTGAACAATGTGGACTTGTTGGAATAGCACGAACAGAAGCGAAAAATGACATCACACAGCTGCTCGAAAAATATTTCAAAGGTGAATACAGCAAACATCACGGCCAGCCGATCAAACCACCAGCACCTTCACCTTACTATGCCTTTCTCATGGCGGATGGAGATAAGATGGGCAGCCAACTGCGAAATATACAGCATGTAGAAAGTCATATTGCATTTTCTAAAACGCTCTCAACTTTTGCTTCAAAGGCAAGTGAGATTATTTCCAAATGTGAAGGTACATTGATTTATGGTGGTGGAGATGATGTCATGGCTTATGTACCGGTGCACCAATGCTTAGAAGCAGCTGGGAAATTACAAAGTGAATTTGTTTCAACGATGAAGGCTCATCAACATAGTGAGACACCTCCTTCGATTTCAATTGGCATCGCCATCGTTCATATGCTTGAGCCTCTTGAAGAAGTAAGAAGCATGGCACGTCAGGCTGAACAATATGCAAAACAAGAGCGAAATTCATTAGCGATTCAATTCCAAAAGCGAGGCGGAGGAGACACAATGAATATCTCAGTCTCATTTCAAATAGATCCAGTGGCCTCTATCCAAGAGATGACGGCGTGGTTAAAGCAGTCTTATTTCACATCTGGCTTTGCATATGGCTTACGAGAGTTGTATCAAACATACGAACAGTCTTCATTTAAAAAACAGCCAGCAATTTTAGATGAACTCATTCCACTAGAGATAAGACGTCTTGCATTCAAAAAGAAAACGGAAGCAAAAACAGAGCAAGAAACGAAAGAGTGGATCGATCAATTGATTGCGAAGTATATACCGAAGAAGAATACATTAGAAGAATTACATACAATCGCTGAATGTATGATCATTGCTCTTCAACTAGAGGAGGTAAGTGGACATGCCTGAAAGATGGTTTTACATTCAACCGCTTGATCCGCTGCTTATTCGTGATGCACGCCCATTTCAAAGTGTACCGGGTATAAGGGCGCGTTCATTAAACGATGTTCCGCCAAGTGTGGTCGCAGGAACACTTCGTACAGCTCTAGCGAAGAAACGACAATCAATAAAACACACGACGCCACTTTCTTATTATGCAAAATCTCTTGTGCGAGGTCCTTTATATCGCTGGCATGATCATTTATATGTGCCAATGCCTCATGACCTTGAGTTATTTGATGATGAGTATGGCATGTATCAAGTGAGACCAAAGTCAATGATGTCGGAAGGACAGGGCTTTTTTGGTACAGGAAAAACAGGCCGTTTTAGTGAGGCATTATGGCCACCAATTGGAGCTGGTGCTCGTAAAAAAATGAAATCGCCGCCTGCTTTTGTATCACTAAAGTGGATGGTGAACTGGCTGACAGACGCAGTGGATGAGAGTCATGTGAAGGAAGCCTTGACTGAATACCAACACATGCAGAAGGAAAATCATTCTTTCAAAAAGGAAACACCACCGGCATTTATTCCAGCATTACAGCGTCAGGAACGAACACAAATTGAGGTGGAGACTGGCAGTAAAAAGGCAAAAGATCAGCATCTATTTTCAACTGAATCGCTCTTATTCCCAGATGACTTTAAACTGGAGGCAGGAATAGATTTATCTACTGAAGAGTCAGAAGAATTAAAGCCTTTCTCAGGCATTCACCCAATCGGTGGTGAACGGCGGCTGGCTCATATAGAAGACCGGCCACATGTATACCAACAAGATTGGACATGTCCGGATGCTATTAAAGAATCGCTCAAAAACAAGCCGTATGTTCGCATGATATTGGCGACACCCGCTTATTTCAGTAAAGGGTGGCAGCCCGGATGGCTGGATGAACAGCTCATGTCAAAACCACTATTTGATACAAATGTACGACTCAAATTGGTTTGGGCCTCTGTTCCACATTGGCAGCCAATCTCTGGATGGAGTTTAGCAAATAAAGACAAAGGGCGTGAAAAAGCAATACGCCGCTTAGTCCCCGCGGGTAGTGTTTACTTCTTTACAGTAGAAGAAGGAGATCCAGCAGAATTGGCCGAAAAAATGTGGCTTCAATCAGTATCCGATCGTAACCGGCGCAAAGAAGCGTTTGATCGTGAAGATGGCTGCGGGTTAGCACTTTGGGGAACATGGAAACCGAATGAATAAGAGGAGTGAGATGATGGAAGCAAGCCGTTGGTTTTGGATACATTGTTTATCCCCCCTTCATATTGGAGCGGGTGAAGGAGTTGGCGTGATTGATATGCCCATTCAACGAGAAAAAGTCACAGAATGGCCGATTATACCTGGAAGCAGTATCAAAGGTGTGCAGCGTGAACATTATCGCACGAAAGGACAAGACACATTCGTACAACAAGTATTTGGTACACAAGGAGATCAAGATGGAAGCGCAGGAGCAGTCGTCATGACAGATGGCCGGTTATTTTCATTCCCGGTGGCGAGTAGATACGGTACATTTGGATATGTGGCAAGTCCACTCATATTGAAAAGATTAGCCCGCGATGCAAAAGCATTAGGCGTATCACTGGATATCCCTGATCTCATAGAAGAATCAAGCACACTAGTCACCATGAATTCTAAATTAGTAGAGAATGACGAATTATATCTAGGTGAATTCCAAGGGACTGCGAAAAAATCTCAACAACTAACCGATTTTGCTAAAAAGATGGCCAAACTTTTATTCGACGATAAACAATCACAAACTCTTTGGATAGAACGATTTGTGATTGTAAGTGATGACGTTTTTCAATACATTGTCACTATGAATTCTGAAGTGACACCTCGTATTAGAATTGATCATGAAACCCAAACAGTTAGTAAAGGTGCTCTCTGGTATGAAGAGTATGTACCAGCAGAAGCCATATTTTATGGGTTCATGTGGTGTGATCGTGTCGATGGAAGAAATGATTTATCTGTTAGACACCAACTTTTAAATCAACTAGAAAAACAGATGTATCTTCAATTAGGTGGAAACACAAACGTAGGTAAAGGAAGAGTATCCTGGCGTATGACAGGAGGGGAGAGATCATGAAACTCATTCAACATCATTATGCTGAGAAAGCGTATCAACATGTGATGAATGCCAAAACGAATGAGGAGAATTTCTCAAATCAATATGGACAACTCTGTCACAGATTCGCCTCAATGATCTTAACAAATGGATTAAGGCTCACCATTACATTTTTTGAAGCAAAATCAAAAAAAGGAAATGCTTATCAACAATTCGTTCAGGATATAAAAGAAACACTAGATATACAAGGAGATTGGTCAGCTTCTAATCGAAATTACTTAATCAAATCAAGACAAGCTTTAAGTGCATCTGTTTGGTTAAAAAGATATGCGGAATCTATTTTAAAGGTGGAACAAGGGGCGGAAAATGTGGAGGACATCCAATGAATCTGTCATTAACCTTAAACAAAAGCAAATGGGAGATTGGTGGTTCTACATTGTCGGACATCATAAATGACAGTGCGGAGAAGCAGTCATTTTATGAAAATGTAATTCGTCTACATCGAAAACAGTGGGGGGAAAATCGCTTTTTGTATGAAAGATTTGTGGAGCAATATTATACCGATACGAACCCCACATGCCTAGTCAAGTCCATATCGCCGTTAGTCATTGGACATGGAGGAGAGGGTGTACTTGAAACGGGATTGTTATTACACCCGATATACGGCATTCCTTATTTACCAGGAACCGCTTTAAAAGGTGTAGCCTCTCATTATGCCCATTCTGTATTAGGTGAAAACTTTCAAGAACTAAAACAAGGTGGTAGTGATTACACCACATTGTTTGGAACAAACGAACGTGCTGGCATGATTGAATTTCATGATGCGCTCATGATGCCTGAGACGGTAGGAGAAGCATTCAAAGTGGATGTGATGACACCACATCATTCAGACTACAACAGCGTCAAGCTAGATAAGATGAACAAAGGGGGAAGTGTTCCAGCCCCTCGAGACGATGACTCACCAACACCGATTCATTTCTTAACGGTGGTCAACAGCCGCTTTCAACTTCTATTGAAAACAAAAAAGAATCTATCAGAAGATGCGGAATGGCTCGAACTCGCCAAAACCATCTTACTAGGCGCTTTAGAACACGAAGGAATCGGTGCTAAAACAAATGCAGGTTATGGAAGACTTAAAATGGACGACGTCATCTAAGACTAAGTGCGAATGTGAGGTGAACATAAAATCCCTGGAACATTCGCACCGTTTCATTCGACGAAAATGGTAAATAATGTATATTTTTTAGAGAGGAAAACAAAATTCTATATAGAAACTTGAGGATTTTGACGATCATTTCCTAAAAAATGTTATAATTAGGGCGGAAATCGCAGTCGCACTCTATATGAGTGCGTGGATTGAAATCAAAATGCTGACACTTGATTTCCAATGGACGCCAAGTCGCACTCTATATGAGTGCGTGGATTGAAATAGATTCGGCCATTTTGATAAACGACTCAAATAGAGTCGCACTCTATATGAGTGCGTGGATTGAAATCTCGCCATATTGAACCGAATCAGGCCCTTTTTTAGTCGCACTCTATATGAGTGCGTGGATTGAAATATTTAAGGCAACTGAAGGAGTAGTTACAAAGATAGTCGCACTCTATATGAGTGCGTGGATTGAAATATTTAAGGCAACTGAAGGAGTAGTTACAAAGATAGTCGCACTCTATATGAGTGCGTGGATTGAAATTTGTT
This sequence comes from Bacillus sp. FSL W8-0183, assembly GCF_038006825.1. NCBI lineage: Bacteria > Bacillati > Bacillota > Bacilli > Caryophanales > Bacillaceae > Bacillus > Bacillus sp. FSL W8-0183. The sequence continues at coordinate 949,615 of NZ_JBBOVY010000001.1, forward strand.
TCAAAAGGGATGAGTGTTTTACGCAATGACGTCGCACTCTATATGAGTGCGTGGATTGAAATCAACTCTCTAGGAACAATTGTTAAAACATTTTTGTCGCACTCTATATAAGTGCGTGGATTGAAATTGATCGTCCTTAAAGAAATGACGGTATGTCCAGTGTCGCACTTTACATGAGTGTGTAGATTAATAATTGCGAAAAACATAACTCTGCCTCTCAGTAGTCATGTATTTAATTAAATTCAAAGTTGTTGCTGAAATAATAAATATGATTATCAAGATTCAAATAGATTTCAGACTAGAAAAATTCGGTGCGAATGTGAGGTGAACATAAAATCCCTGGAACATTCGCACCGTTTCATTCGACAAAAATGAGAAAAAATGTATATTTTTTAGGAGTGAAAACAAAGTTCTATATAGAAACTTAAGGGTTTTGACGATCATTCCCTAAAAAATGTTATAATTAGGGCGAAAATCGCAGTCGCACTCTACATGAGTGCGTGGATTGAAATATGAGGTTGATGCTGAAAGAAGTGATCAAGGTGTTGTCGCACTCTCCATGAGTGCGTGGATTGAAATTACAGTACTGCTCCATTTCAATAGTTGGTCCTCTGTCGCACTCTACATGAGTGCGTGGATTGAAATTTCAATCGGTAAAACTGGTTTACCAAAAAGAATTGTCGCACTCTCCATGAGTGCATAGATCACAGTTTCTGCGTTTTATACAAATTCAAGTACTATCCAGTTCAAAATCTACACATATGAATAATCCAAGCCCTACACAACAAAAAAAGACTCGCTCACACAGAGCCGAGTCTTAATTTTTTTTGCAGTTTTTCTTCACTGAAAATCCAGCCGGTATAGGAATTTTTGATTTGGTGGTCCATGTCGATATGGCAGATCGCAACAAAAGGATAGTGACCTTTGCTGCGGTAGCGCAAATCAATGAACCGTACCTCATAATGATCCTTGTATTTATCTACTTCCCACCGGTAGACAGGGGAGAAGGAGAGAAAGGCTGAAATGTTTTCATCCTGTTTGGCAATTTTCATAATCTCTGTATCAGGGACCGGCACACGGTTAAAGGTGTCTAAAATGATGATCTCACCATTCATACTGCGTCCAACATGGAAAGAGGATTTACATTTCACAGCAATACGCCATTGTCTAAACTTCATTGTAGGCGAAATGATTATTTCCTCAATCTCATCGAATCGTTCACGAAGCTGACGTTTAATCTGAAGCTGCATGATGACCCTGACGATATAGTAACAGAAAATCACGGCATACAGCGTAATGAACGTATAGCCGGGATGCCCGCCAATCGCCCATACGACAATGGCGACAAGATGTGTAAAAAAGATAAACGGATCAAACGTGTTAATGATCCCAAGCGCTACCCATTTCTTTGAAAATGGACGAATGGCCTGCGTGCCGTAAGCATTGAAAATATCGACAAACACATGAAGCACGACGGCTAATAGTGTCCATAACCAAAGGTGAAGTAAATTTGCCCCCGGCACAAATGGGAAAATCACAGCCGGAATTAGCAATGACCAAAACAGTACAGCCGGAATGGAATGAGTAAATCCCCGGTGATTTCTTATATAAACTGCATTATTTTTTAGTTTTAGCACAGTATCAATGTCTGGTGCTTGGGAGCCGGCGATGGTCGCGATCATCACGGCGTGTGCCATGTGTGGATCTGCGCTGACGGCTGGATCTAAAAGCGCAAGTCCCCCAAGAGAAATGCCCATTACTACATGAGTACCAGTATCCAATTGATTACCTCCTAGTTGTCATGCTTAGGAACAATCATACAAAGTATACGTCTCTCATCAAGACTATGTGCAAAATCACTTTTGCTTTATCCCGATTTAATGTAACATGTTAACGTATCTACAAACAGTATACAACAAATAAGGTTCTTTTCAGAACGTTAGCCCTCGGTCCAATGAGAAGGAGTATAGATATGAAAGACATTCAAGAAAAGCTGGACCGCAAAGATATTGCGGGCTTTCAGCATGATTTAATCGATTGGTATGAAAAAGAACAACGTACACTTCCATGGCGTGAAAATCAAGATCCATACCGCGTCTGGGTATCAGAAGTGATGCTCCAGCAAACGAGAGTGGATACGGTCATTCCGTACTTCAATCGGTTTATGGAGCAATTCCCGACGGTGAAGGATCTTGCTTTAGCTGATGAAGAAAAGGTCATGAAAGCATGGGAAGGTCTTGGCTACTACTCACGAGTGCGTAATTTACAGGCAGCTGTGAAAGAAGTCTATGAATCCTACGGGGGCGTTGTCCCTGATACGAAAGAACAATTTTCAAAACTGAAAGGTGTAGGCCCGTATACGAGCGGCGCAGTGCTGAGTATCGCCTATAACAAGCCATACCCTGCGGTAGACGGCAACGTGATGAGGGTCATTTCCCGTATCTTGTCCATATGGGATGATATTGCAAAACCAAAAACGAGAAACATTTTCGAATTTGCGGTTGATCAGCTCATTTCCCGGGAAAAGCCGTCAGAATTCAATCAAGGGCTAATGGAGCTAGGTGCACTTATTTGCACCCCAACCTCTCCTGCATGCCTCATTTGTCCTGTAAACATGCATTGCTCGGCACTTGAGGAAGGCGTTCAGCATGAGCTGCCGGTGAAAAGTAAAAAGAAAAAGCCGACTGCGAAATCAATGGCAGCAGTGGTGTTATTTGATGATGCAGGCCACCTCTATATTCATAAGCGTCCAAGTACAGGTCTGCTTGCGAATTTATGGGAGTTCCCAAACATGGAAACAATGAAGGGAAGAAAAACGGAAAAAGAGCAGCTGATTGATTTCTTAAAAGAGGAAGCGGGTGTACAAGCAGAACTTGGTGATTTAGAAGGCACCATTCAACATGTATTTACCCACCTCATCTGGAATATTTCTGTTTTCTTTGGACGTGTGACCTCTGTATCTGATGACACGATGCTGAAAAAAGTCACAACAGAAGAATTTGAGGCATATGCTTTGCCAGTCTCACATCAAAAAATATGGAAGATGGCTCTTGAACAGCCTAGTCATATTTAACCGTTGTACCATGGGTATAATCGGCTTCATTTCGGTGCAGACCCCCGCGGTTTTCAATTTCAGAAATGATTTCTCGATACTTAGATTGCCCTTCTTCGTTTAAATAAGGTAAAATTTGTTGGAAAGCATGATGAAAAAAAGCAAGCTCAGTATCTTTCCATTGATCCTTTGACATCATGCCAAGCTGGCTTAAATCGCGTCCGACATACATGAATGTAACCTCCTAATAGGAACTTTCCTATTAGTGTGAAGCGAATGGACGAAAACTATTCAAATCAGGAGATGAACCATAATGAACAAGCGTAAATGTGCACTAATTACAGGCAGCAGTAGAGGTGTCGGGAAAGAAGTAGCCCTTCGCCTGGCTGAAAAAGGATATGACATTGTCATTAACTATGCAAGAAGCAAAAAAGCAGCACTTGAAACAGCTGAAGAAATTGAAGCGATGGGTGTTAAAACTTTAGTTGTCAAAGCCAACGTTGGTCAGCCAGAGAAAATCAAAGACATGTTCCAGCAAATTGACGAAACGTTTGGCCGTTTAGACGTATTTGTGAACAATGCGGCATCTGGCGTTCAGCGCCCAATCATGGATCTTGAAGAAAATCATTGGGACTGGACCATGAATATCAATGCGAAGGCCTTGTTATTCTGCGGACAAGAAGCAGCCAAATTAATGGAGAAAAACGGCGGCGGACATATCGTCAGCATTAGCTCACTAGGCTCCATCCGATACCTTGAAAACTACACGGTGGTCGGTGTATCTAAAGCAGCACTAGAAGCTTTGACACGCTATCTATCCGTTGAGTTGTCACAAAAAAATATCGTCGTGAATGCCGTATCAGGCGGCGCCATTGATACAGATGCACTCAAGCACTTCCCAAATCGTGAAGAGCTATTAGAAGACGCTAAGAAAAATACACCAGCAGGCCGTATGGTGGAAATTAAAGACATGGTCGACAGTGTAGAATTCCTTGTATCAGGCAAAGCAGATATGATTAGAGGACAGACGATTATCGTCGATGGCGGACGTTCTTTGCTTGTTTAAAAAAAACATGAATAAGATGTACACCTTCTGCACAAATTAATGTGCGTGGAGGTGATAATGATGGATAAACAACAAAACAAAACAAACGCACAACAAGTGAAAAAACAAAACCAAGCTGCTGCACAAGGCGGTCAATATGGCACTGAATTTGCTAGCGAGACTGACGCACAGCACGTAAAAAAATACAACCAAAAAGCTGAGCAAAACAAACAACAAAACAGCTAATCACTGAAACAAAGGGAAGCACTTCATCTACGAATGAAGTGCTTTTCTTTTTGCCTCTCCCCACCATCCGACAAAACCTGTAAAACCTCTACATAAACAGTCAAAGGACTTCTTCCTTCTTTCAAGAAATGGTATAGATACAAAAAGTGGAATCGAAGGAAAGGGAGGAGTTAGATGTCTGATTTCGATCAGCTTGTCAAAGAACAAATGCAGCTTATGGATCAGCTGCTCGATGTACAAGGAGAACTTGATCTGTACTTAGAGACAGAAAAACGATTGCTGCAAGGTGAAAAAAAGGAAGAGCGGCATAAGCTTCATGATCAAATCAAACAGAAACGAGAGGAACTGCAAAAAGTCCAAACACTATTTACAAAACAGACTAAACAAGTCATCAATTCGTATAAGCAAATGGAGAAGAGCTCAACCGTGATGTAAAAGAGTGTGCCGTTCAATTGGGTTGAATGGCTTTTTCATTTCATTTTTTAATGATGTAACGGTATAATATAATAGAGACATGTTTAGTTGGGAAATTAGGTCTTTGGACTGTTAGGTTTGTTTGTTATAGAAAGTAGGGGAGAAAATATGGGCTATCCCAAGGAAGGAGAAACCATCCAAATTCAAAGCTATAAACATAATGGCTTGATCCACAGGATTTGGAATGAAACCACCATTCTGAAAGCAACGGAATTGTGTATCATTGGTGCAAACGATCGAACAATGGTGACTGAATCCGATGGCCGAACATGGATGACAAGAGAACCGGCTATTTGCTATTTTCATGCAAAACAATGGTTTAATGTCATTGGGATGCTTCGAGATGATGGGGTGTATTATTACTGCAACATCAGCTCTCCTTTTGCGACAGATGAAGAGGCGATTAAGTATATTGATTACGACTTAGATGTCAAAGTCTTTCCGGACATGACGTATAATATTTTGGATGAGGATGAATATGCAGATCATAAGAGGCAGATGAATTATCCAAAAGAAATCGATAGTATCTTACGAGAGCATCTAAATACATTACTGCATTGGATTCACCAGCGGAAGGGACCGTTTGCTCCAGAATTTGTGGATATGTGGTATGAACGTTTTTTGCGTTATACAAAATAAGTAACAGCAGCTAAAACCTGTTTGGCTTTTCAAAGCCAACAGGTTTTTGATTGCGTACGGATAAGAGGCACTGATAGATTGGGAAGGAGATTTACATGGGGGTCATAAAACGTTACATGGCTTTTGTAACACCGTATAAAAAACAGATTGCATTGACAATGGTGATCGGAATGATTAAGTTCTCGATTCCCTTAACATTGCCTCTGCTTTTAAAGTATGTCATTGATGATGTGATTCAAGGCTCTGGATCGGCTGAAGAAAAAACATCCACTCTCTTTATTATTATGGGAATCATGCTTGTATTATTTTTAGTGATGAGACCGCCTGTTGAGTACTACAGACAATACTATGCGCAGTGGACAGGCAGTAAGGTATTATTTGATATTCGGGAAAAATTGTTCTCGCACATTCAAAAGTTGAGCCTTCGTTATTACGCCAACACGAGAACAGGGGAAATTATTTCAAGGGTCATCAACGATGTGGAGCAAACAAAGGAATTTGTCATCACAGGGCTTATGAACATTTGGCTTGATTTGATGACCGTCCTGATTGTGATAGCCATTATGTGTACACTGGATCTTAAACTCACCATTGTGTCTGTCATTATTTTTCCGCTGTATGCGTTAGCAGTAAAGTATTTTTACGGACGGCTTCGCAAGCTGACAAAAGAGCGGTCGCAGGCACTGGCTGAGGTACAAGGGCACCTGCATGAGCGAGTACAAGGAATGCCTGTCATTCGCAGCTTTGCGATTGAAGAATACGAACAAGAGAATTTTCACGATGAAAATAAAAATTTCTTAAACAAAGCGATCAATCATACGAATTGGAATGCCAAAACATTCGCTGTCGTCAATACGATCACAGACATTGCGCCGCTGCTCATCATTGCTTTTGCTGGTTATACCGTCATTAACGGGTCGCTTTCAATTGGGACAATGATTGCCTTTGTCGGCTACATTGATCGGATGTACAACCCGATTCGCCGTCTCATTAACTCATCGACGACTTTAACTCAGTCAGTAGCATCAATGGATCGTATTTTTGAGTTTATTGATGAACCGTATGAAGTAACAGACAAGCCGAATGCAAAAGAAGCCAATCACTTAAAAGGAGAGGTAGAATTTAAAGATGTGTCGTTCCGTTACGAACATACACAGGAAGAGATTTTACACAATATCTCCTTGAAAGTAGAAAAAGGTCAAACCGTTGCGCTTGTAGGAATGAGCGGCGGAGGGAAGTCGACGCTCGTCAGCTTAATTCCAAGATTTTATGATGTCACAAGCGGATCACTCGAAATTGATGGCATTGATATTAAAGAGTACAAGGCAAGAAGCCTGCGGAATCAAGTCGGGATGGTGCTCCAAGATACATTCTTATTCAGTGACACCATTAAAGAAAATATCGCTGTGGGAGACCCAGAAGCATCCTTTGAGAAAATTGTGTCGGCGGCCAAAGCGGCTAATGCCCATGAGTTCATCATGTCTCTTCCCGAAGGATATGACACAAAGGTAGGAGAACGTGGCGTAAAGCTATCAGGCGGTCAAAAACAACGAATTTCAATTGCGAGGGTATTTCTTAAAAATCCACCGCTGCTTATTTTAGACGAAGCGACGTCTGCACTTGATTTAGAAAGTGAACATTACATTCAAGAAGCGATGCAAAAGCTGGCAAAAGATCGCACAACTTTTATTGTTGCGCACCGTTTATCAACGATTACACATGCGGACCTCATTGTGGTCATGGAACAAGGCGAGATTGTGGAAAAAGGAACACATGAGGAATTAATGAACCGAGACAGCCACTATCGCCATCTATTTACCATTCAAACATTAAATTAGTAGAAGCCTATCCGATTCTAGCGGATAGGCTTTTTTATACTTGTCAAAAACATGACATATTTCCCAGCTTGTCTCAATACAATTTTAAAAAGTATGACGGGGTGGTGAAGATGTGAAAGAACAAGAAGTATTGCTAGATGTCAAACAGCTGTCCATTGCCTTTCAGCAAAAAAAGCAGAGAGTGCCGATCGTCCATGACATCTCATTCTCTATTCAAAAAGGAGAAACCTTAGGTATTGTGGGCGAATCTGGCTGCGGGAAAAGCATCACATCGATGTCTTTAATGGGGCTGAATCACCAAACAGAAACAACAGGTCACATACAATTTGAAGGTCAAAACCTGCTGTCACTGTCGGAGAAACAATGGCGAGAGGTCAGAGGGAATGACATCTCAATGATTTTCCAGGAACCCATGACTTCTCTCAATCCACTCATGACCATCGGCAAGCAAATGACAGAAGCCCTTTTCACACATCAGACTATCGACCAAAAAGAAGCAAAAGTGAAGGCGGTAGATTTGCTTCAAACGGTTGGCCTGAAACAAGCAGCGTCATTACTCAAAAAATATCCACATGAACTATCGGGCGGCATGCGTCAGCGTGTGATGATTGCGATGGCGATGCTGTGTCACCCAAAGCTCATGATTGCAGATGAACCAACGACTGCACTTGATGTCACCATCCAAGCACAAATTCTTCGTTTGCTCAAAAAGTTAAATGAAGAGATGGATACCGCTATATTATTTATTACTCATGATTTAGGCGTCGTGCGGCAAATATGCCAGCGTGTCATGATTATGTATGCCGGTCGAATCGTAGAAGAAGGAACCGTTGACCGTATTTTCCAAAAACCTCTCCATCCCTACACGAAAGGTCTTTTCGCCTCTGTTCCATCATTTAAAGAGAAAAAAGAAAAACTCATGTCTATTGCGGGTCATGTACCTAAGCCAGGAGCTATTCGGTCCGGCTGTCAATTTGCACCACGCTGTCCATATCAAATGACGCAATGTCTTGAAAAAGACCCATCTTTACAAACCATTTCACACAATCACCGCGTCGCATGTTTTCTAATGGAAGGAGGAGAAGACACTGAATCACCCACTGTTGCAAGTGAATCAACTGACGAAGCGTTATGACACATCAGCATTTTTTTCTAAACACAAACAGACGACTTTGGCTTTAAATCAAGTGTCCTTTCACGTGAAAGAAGGGGAGACGCTCGGCATTGTGGGCGAATCTGGCTGCGGGAAATCAACCCTTGGCAAAAGCTTAATGAGATTAATCGAACCGACTTCTGGCTCAATCCAAATGAAAGGAAAAGAAGTGACGCTTCTGAAAGAACGAGACATGCGTTCCTTCAGAAAAGACATTCAAATGATTTTCCAAGATCCATACGCTTCCTTAAATCCACGAATGAAAATCAAAGACATTTTAGAAGAACCGCTCATTGTTCATAAACATGGAACAAAAGCAGAAAGACAAAAGCGGGTAAAAGAGATGCTGCACATTGTTGGGTTTGACCCATCCTATGGAGACCGTTATGCGCACCAATTCAGCGGCGGTCAGAGGCAGCGTATTGGAATTGCTAGGGCGCTGATTACTCATCCAAGTCTTGTGATTGCCGATGAGCCAGTTTCCGCTTTAGATGTATCGGTTCAAGCGCAAATATTGAATTTAATGCTCGAATTGCAAAAGACGCTTTCTCTGACGTACTTGTTTATTTCTCACGATCTAGGCGTTGTCAAGTATATGAGCGACCGAATTGCAGTGATGTACGCTGGCCGTATTGTAGAAATGGGTCCTGCGGAGGACGTATTTCACAAGCCGCTTCATCCTTATACATCGCTTCTTCTGAAATCCATTCCACATATGGATCACGTGCTGGAAACGCAGGATGTGTCAGCGGAAGAATCCACCCTGGTGTCAGAAGATGGCTGTCCTTTCTATAAAAGATGTCCAAAAAGGTGGGCGCAATGCTTGCAAGATGTTCCGCCTTTGTATGAGGAGGAAACAGGCCATGCAGCTGCGTGCTATTTATATCAAAAGGAGGAACACAATGAAGAAGACATGGTTATTCAGTAGTTTCATTTTTGTGCTGGCACTTGCGTTATTTTTAGGGGGCTGTTCATCTTCATCAACATCAGAAGAAAAAGCCACAAAAGACACTCTCGTATTCGGCAGAGGAGGGGACTCTACGTCACTTGATCCGATTACAACAACAGAAGGCGAAACCTTCAAGGTCACAGAGAATATGTTTGAAAAGCTTTTGAATTACGGTGAAAAAGACACGACCATCCATCCAGGCCTCGCAACAGAATGGGATGTTGCCAAGGACGGAAAATCGTACACGTTCTACTTAAGAGAAGGTGTGAAATTTCACGATGGCACAGATTTTAATGCAGAAGCAGTGAAATTCAACTTTGACCGCTGGATGAATGGAGATGCCGAAAAATTTCCTTACTACGGCATGTTTGGCGGCTATAAAAAAGATAAAGGGCATGTCATTAAAGACATCATCGTCAAAGGAGAGCATGAAATTGAATTTCAACTCAAACGCCCGCAAGCAACATTTCTGAAAAACATCGCCATGTCACCATTTGGTATCGCTAGTCCTGCAGCAGTTGAAAAAAGCGGTGATTCATTTAGAGAAAACCCAGTGGGCACAGGACCATTTAAGTTTAAAGAATGGAAGCAAAACGACCGTATTGTCTTAGAAAAGAACGAAGATTACTGGCAAAAAGATAAACCAAAACTGAAACAAATCATCTTCCGCTCTATTCCTGAAAACTCTGCTCGTTTAAATGCGCTTAAAACAGGCGAAATCGACTTGATGGATGGCGTCAATCCGTCCGATTTAGATGGCATTAAAACAGACAAAGCGCTCCAGCTGATTGAAAGACCATCCATGAACGTAGGTTATATCGGGCTGACAGTGACTAGAAAGCCGCTTGATAACAAGTTGGTTCGTCAGGCACTCAATTATGCAGTTGATAAAGAATCAATCATCGAGTCGTTTTATGGAGGGCTTGCTGAACCAGCAAAAAATCCACTTCCTCCGTCATTAGAAGGCTACAATGACGAGATTGAGCCATATCCATATGATCCGGAAAAAGCAAAAGAACTATTGAAAGAGGCAGGCTTCCCTGACGGTTTTCGCATCAAGCTTTGGGCAATGCCTGTGCCGCGTCCATATATGCCAGACGGGATGAAGGTAGCTGAAGTCATTCAGTCAAACTTTGAAAAAGTTGGTGTCAAAGCCGAAATCGTCACATATGATTGGGCGACTTATTTAGATAAAGCAAGTAAGGGCGAAGCAGATGTGTTCTTATTAGGATGGACAGGGGACAATGGCGATCCTGATAATTTCATCTACACATTATTAGATAAAGACAGTATTGGCGGTAACAACTATACATTCTTCCAAAACGATAAAATGCATGACATCCTCATTGAAGCGCAGACCGATACGGATCAAAAGAAGCGAAATGAATTATATCAAGAAGCTCAAGAAATCATTCATGATGAAGCGCCTTGGATCCCATTAGTCCATTCAATTCCAATGCTCGCCGCATCTAAAGATTTAAAAGGCTACCAGCCGCATCCGACTGGTTCCGAAGCATTGACTGACGTATATTTCGAATAAGCAAATAAGGGAGATCGTTCGATCTCCCTTATCCAAACAATGAAAAGGCGGTGAAAGCTGTTTGTTTGCTTATTGTATGAAGCGAGCAGGAATGCTCATTCCAGTACTGATCGGAATGACCTTAGTTGTATTTTCTATTATTCGGTTTATCCCTGGAAATCCGGCGCAGGTCATCTTAGGACAGCGGGCAACGAAAGAAGCAGTAGAGCAATTGACGATTCAGCTTGGTTTAGATCAGCCGTGGTACGTACAATATGGTCACTACATGCTGGGGCTTTTAAAAGGTGATCTAGGGACTTCCATACGAACAGGAGCGGCTATTGCCCAGGAAATGAAGCCTTACTTATTCGCTACATTAGAATTGACTTTCTTCGCTATGTTGCTGGCGATTATTGTCGGTGTGAATGCCGGAATCATTAGTGCGTGGTTTAAACATTCTTTCTTTGATTATGTGGCCATGTTTATTGCGCTCATTGGGGTGTCCATGCCGATTTTCTGGTTAGGCTTAATGGGACAGTGGCTATTCTCGATTGAATTAGGTATTTTGCCGACTACAGGACGAGAAAACGTCAGAAATCCGGTAGAGTCGATCACCTATATTCATACGCTGGACACGCTTTTGCAAGGGCGATTTGATCAATTCTTTGACAGCATCAAGCATTTAATTTTACCAAGTACCGCTCTCGCAACGATTCCTGCTGCGATTATTGCAAGGATTACGAGGGCAAGTATGTTGGAAGTCCTTCATTCAGATTTTATTCGAACAGCAAAAGCAAAAGGGGTACGTTCATTTTTCATCATTTATCAGCATGGGCTGAAAAATGCGCTCATTCCGATTTTAACGATTATTGGTCTTCAAACAGGTCTCTTGCTAGGCGGAGCCATTTTAACAGAAACGATCTTTGCTTGGCCGGGAATTGGGCGGTATATTTACGATGCCATTAGCTATCGTGATTATCCTGTTATTCAAACTGGCATTCTTGTTGTTGCGCTCATATTTGTGCTGATCAATTTCATTGTGGATATCTTGTATGCAGTCATTGATCCGAGGATTAAATACTAGAGAAGGGAGAGTGACGACATGGAAGCGCAAAAAGAGCTTCAAGCACCTGAACAAAAGGAAGAACGCTCTCAATCACTGATTCTTGAATCGATGAAACTGTTCTTTCAGCACAAGCTGGCGGTCATTGGCACTGTGATTGTCTTTTTATTTCTGATCCTAGCAATCTTTGCACCGCTCATTGCTCCTTATGGAATCAACGAGCAGTCACTAGGCGAACGATTTAGTGCCCCTTCAGCTGCGCATTGGTTTGGTACGGATGATTTCGGGAGAGACATATTTTCTAGAGTCGTGCATGGAGCTCGGATTTCATTATGGGTGGGTTTCTTCTCCGTTCTCGGGTCGGTTATTTTAGGGACATTGCTTGGGTTGATGGCAGGTTACGGCGGTAGATTACTGGATGCTGTCATCTCAAGACTATTTGATATTTTACTCGCTTTTCCTAGCATTCTATTAGCGATTGCGATCGTTTCCATCTTAGGACCTTCCTTACAAAATGCCCTTATTGCCATAGCGATTATTAACGTCCCCACATTTGGCCGGCTGGTTCGTTCAAAGGTGCTGAGCATTAAGCAAGAAGAATACGTCTTAGCAGCAAAGGCAGTCGGGATGTCACACCGCCGCATCGTTCTTCGTCACATACTGCCAAATAGTATGGTGCCGGTCATCGTTCAAGCGACGCTTGCGATTGGTACTGCCATTATTGAAGCGGCGGCTTTAGGATTTTTAGGATTAGGTGCACAAGCGCCAAGTCCAGAGTGGGGGAAAATGCTTGCAGATGCGAGACCTTATCTCGTACAAGCGCCATGGACTTTATTTTTCCCAGGGATTGCGATCATGCTGACGGTTCTTGGCTTTAACTTGATGGGAGATGGATTAAGAGACACCCTTGATCCTAAAATGAAGAAAATAAAATAAGACCGATTCTAACAATCGGTCACAGCGTGTAGACAAACCCCGCATTCTTTATCAGTCCTGCGTGCTGGTGCTCACGAATATGGCATTCGCTCCGCTCCGGTACTCGTCCTTCCTTGATTTCAAGGGTTTTCAACTACGCTGAAAAGAAGACAAAGGGCTAAAATAAAGATCATTTTAGCCCTTTGTCAAAAATGTAAGCCCGATTCTTAGAATCGGGCTTTTCTATTTAAGCTTCTTTTTCTTCTGTCTCAATCTCACTATCTTTTGGGTGATACGTTTGGAAGCTTGTAATCAAAGTATCTAGATGCTCCAATTCATCACGGTATTCAATAATACTCGACATCACATTCAGCATATTGTAATCCAGCAAGTCGTTTTCTTGATTTTGCTGGTGCTGAATAAATGATTTCGTTAATGCTTCAAGACGAAGAGAGCATTCATTCTGAAAATCATCGTCCTGCGGTTTCATTTTTCCAACAAACTTCATCAAGGTACGTTCATGCCAATAAAGTAAATAATCAATCTCATCTGTTAAGCTCTCTCTGAAATGCTCTGGCATCAAATGAATTTCATTTTCTAACTTATGAAGCTTTTTCAGCAAGTACAGTGCTCGATTAGACGTCATGATTGCCTGTCTGAATAAAACAAGCTTTCTAGATTTGACATAAGTTGTTTTCTTTAAATAGCTTCGTTCTTCTTTGTATAACAAGTAAATGTGATCTAATTTGATCATACGTTCTTTTATTTGATCGATGTCATCCTTTAAAGTGGAATGATCAGTTGACTGTCTGGAGCTTAGACGGATCCATTTTAAAATCTCCTCCGTATTTTCCATAATGTGATGAACAAGCTTTGTTTCATACTTTGGCGGCAGGAAAATCAAATTCACTAAAAATGAAGAAAGTACGCCTAACACCACAGTTGCTGTTCGAATTAAGGCAAAGGAAAGGAAATGATCCCCTGCACTTTCTAAAATCGCGATGACGGTTACGAGTGCAATCGGAATCGTGTGTTCAATCTTCAGCTTTAAATTAATCGCAATGACCATGACGGCAGTTAAGCCGATGATGACTGGTCCTGTGCCAAAAAGCAGACCGAACGTAATGGCAAGTGCTGCTCCAATAATATTGGCTTGCACTTGATCAACAATCGTTAAAAATGATCGATAAATAGATGGCTGGATAGCAAATACAGCTGCAATTCCCGCGAAGACGGGTGTCGGCAACCCAAGCCATGTTGCCAGGTAAAGCGCGAGTACAATGGCAATACCAGTTTTTAAAATACGGGCTCCAAGTTTCATTGGTTTTGTCCCTGCATTCCTTTCTTTTCGATAATAGATGACCACTTGTCATATATCATAAATATTTTGATGAAACAACTAAGTAATATACAGCGGTCTTCCGAAATATTCAAGTGATTTTTGAAAGTTCATGAAAACATCAAAAGAAGGTATTGAGAAAAAATGTAACAGATTCACTCGCTTTTGACAATCAAGAGCTGGTAAATAAAAAAACAGACGCATGAATTTACGTCTGTTTTTCTCTTCATTATGATTGTTTCAGTTGTTCAAACGCGTGATCTACTGCTTTGAGCGTTTCAGAAATATCATTTTCAGTATGTGCAATGGTTAAGAACCAAGCTTCATATTTAGAAGGCGCGAGGTTAATACCTTGTGCGAGCATGAATTTAAAGAAACGGGCGAACATTTCACCATCCGTATTTTCAGCCTGCTCGTAGTTCACAATCGTTTCTTTTGTAAAATAAATGGTGAGAGCACCTTTTAAACGATTCACTGTAATATCTACTTGATGTTTTTTTGCGTGGGCTAAAATTCCCTCTTCTAACATGGCCCCGAGCTGATCAAGACGTTCGTACACCCCGTCTTCTTTTAACACTTCCAAGCATGCAATACCAGAAAGGATGGAGGCGGGATTACCTGCCATCGTACCAGCTTGGTAGGCTGGTCCAAGCGGGGCGACTTGCTCCATAATTTCTTTTTTGCCGCCGTAAGCGCCGATTGGAAGACCGCCGCCGATAATTTTACCTAATGCAGTGAGGTCAGGTTTTACTTGAAGCAAGTCCTGTGCACCACCATACATAAAGCGGAAAGCTGTAATGACTTCATCATAGATGACTAGAGCCCCTTTTTCATGAGTCAGGTCATTAACCTGCTGCAGGAAACCGTCTTTAGGCTCTACTATGCCAAAGTTCCCGACAATTGGCTCAACAAGAACAGCTGCTACTTCATCACCCCAGCGGTCTAATGCTTCTTTGTAGCTGTCTATATCGTTGAATGGAACGGTAATGACTTCATTTGCAATACTTTTAGGCACGCCCGCTGAATCTGGTGTTCCTAAAGTGGAAGGTCCAGAGCCGGCCGCAACTAGCACAAGATCAGAATGGCCGTGGTAACATCCGGCAAACTTAATGATCTTTGTTCTGCCTGTATAAGCGCGAGCGACACGGATTGTCGTCATCACAGCTTCTGTACCTGAATTGACAAAACGAACTTTGTCCAAAGCAGGCATCGCTTCCTTCAGCATCTTAGCAAAAGTGACTTCATGCTTCGTTGGTGTTCCGTAAAGGACACCCGTCTCGGCTGCTTTCGTGATGGCTTTTGTAATATGAGGATGAGCATGTCCCGTAATAATTGGGCCGTATGCTGCTAAATAGTCGATATAACGGTTTCCGTCAACATCCCAAAAATAAGCGCCTTCGCCTTTTTCCATTGCAACAGGTGACCCGCCGCCCACTGCTTTATATGAACGAGATGGGCTGTTAACCCCTCCAACAATATGCTCCAGCGCCTCTTGATGTAATTTTTCTGATTCGGTGAATTTCATAAATAGCCTCCTATCTCAACGTATCACGTCGTCTATCATTATTTTAACATGCCGATGCAAGCGTCCTTAGTTGAATATCTTCTCGAAATTGGATAGGCTAATGAAAAAATAGGTTGGAGGGATTGTATCATGACAATCGAAGTGGGGCAGCAAGTACCTGATATTGAATTACTTGGTGATAATGGAGAGAAAGTAAAGCTCTCTGATTTTAAAGGGAAACACATTGTCCTTTATTTTTATCCAAAAGATATGACGCCGGGCTGCACAACGGAAGCCTGTGATTTTCGTGACCGCCATCAAAGCTTTGCGGAATTAGATGCTGTGATTATCGGCGTAAGCCCAGACGGTCAAGACAAGCACCAAAAGTTTAAAGAAAAACATGACTTACCTTTCCTGCTTCTTGTAGATGACGAACAAAAATTGTCTGAAGCTTTCGGTGTATGGAAGCTGAAAAAGAACTTTGGTAAGGAATACATGGGAATTGAACGCTCAACGTTTCTTATTAATAAAGAAGGAAAGCTTGTGAAAGAGTGGCGTAAAGTAAAGGTGAAAGATCATGTAGAAGAAGCGCTTGAGGAACTGAAAGCTCACGCTTAATATGTTGACGAGATGAGATCGGCAGTCGTGCCGGTCTTTTTTGTATAGAAGAATAGGTAAAAAAGAGGATTGTAATTGACAAAGTTTCGGCTCTGGGGGTACACTATTTATAAAGATTATAATATAAGAATATTTTTGAAAAGAGAGGTGCATGATGAAATGGCTGCTCACGAACTAAAAGATGCTTTAGACGCTCTAAAAGAAACCGGTGTTCGAATTACTCCGCAGCGCCATGCCATCTTGGAGTTTCTCGTAAATTCTATGACACACCCAACCGCGGACGATATATATAAGGCACTTGAAGGGAAATTTCCTAATATGAGTGTAGCAACGGTTTACAACAATTTACGAGTCTTCCGGGAATCTGGATTAGTAAAAGAATTAACGTATGGGGATTCCTCAAGCCGATTTGATTTTGCGACATCTGACCATTACCATGCGATTTGTGAAAACTGCGGAAAGATTGTTGACTTTCACTATCCTGGCCTTGATGAAGTAGAACAGCTTGCATCCCATGTGACAGGTTTTACAGTAAGTCATCATCGCTTGGAGATCTATGGCACTTGTCAAGAATGTGCAAAAAAAGAAAATCATTAATGAAAAAGCTGACCAGTTGAATGGTCAGCTTATTTTTATGACTTTTTTCGATTGTAGGATTCATCAAACTCTTTTCCTTCTAATGCTGGATCGAGTGTAAGTGGCTCTCTGCAATGCATGCACATGTCCACCCGCCCAAGCACTTTTGTTTCCTTCTCACAGCCTGGACATACGACACGGACTGCCTTCGTAGAAAGCATACCGATCCAAAAGTAAACGGCTGTACTCAATCCAATCGATAACACGCCGAGTAGCATAAAGAAGGTCGACAGCCAGACCGATTCCTTGAAGAACACACCGATATACATGATCAAAAAACCAACAAAAACCAAACTAAGTGCAAATGTTCTGATTTTATTAATCTTACTGGAGTATTTCGCCATCCCTAGTCCCCCTTATCTCCAATATAGCACATTTTACCTTTCTGTTTGAATTAGTTATAGAGTTTTGTGAATAAATTGCTTATAATGATTCAACGATCTTTTTTCATGTATTGAAGGAATTTTGATTCTATGAGGAGAAATACATAGCATTAGAGAAGAACCTTACACCCGAGTATTGGAGGAATCACTATGGAAAATCTTCTCCGTCCTATTTATCAAGAGAGAGCAAGTCATCCAGATACATTAGCTGTGATTATAGTAGAAAGAAGGCATAAAGTATCTTCTGAGACGGATAACTTTGATGCAGCGCTTCTAGTCATCGTAAAGGATGCGGAAGAACCGTTATTTATTAAGCACTATGAATCCGATCACCAGACAGCTTCTTTAAATGTTGTCACAGATGATCAGTTGAAGGAATGGATTACCTTAGGTACCAACAGGCGGATTATTGATTGGATTTTAAACGGAAAAGTCCTGTTTGATCGAAATGAATATATTTTCAACTTGATTGATGAACTGAGTACATTCCCGTTTTCTAACCGTAAGCTCAAAATTGGTTTAGAATATGGCAAGCTCATTCGCAGATATATAGAAGGAAAAGCATTTTTTGAATCAAATCAATTCCTCGATGCATATAATTCCATTGTGCATGCCCTGCATCATCTTGCGCGTATTGAAGTGATTGATAAAGGCTTCCACCCAGAAGTGACCGTTTGGAACCAAGTACGTCATATGGAACCGGAAGTATATAAACTTTATTCAGAGTTGATTGAAAGCCACGAAAGTCTTCATAAACGGTTAGAACTTTTATTCCTAGCGAATGATTTCTTGATTCATTCAAAAGCAGAAATTGGTGCGGCTCATTTGCGTCATGTCATGGAACAGCAGGATATTTGGCTGTTTGGCGAGCTTCTTGCACATCCTGATCTCAAACATTTCACACCTGATCTTAGTGTGATGATTGATTTCTTTGTGGAAAAAGGAATTGTGCTAGTAGAGCCAATTGAGACGAAGGGGCAAAAAATCTATCATCGAGGATATTTTGTTAAAAAAGATATTGACGTATGAATATTATGATGGTATATTATTAAACGTCGCTAATGAGTAACTGAGTTGCTTTGAAAGAAAAGCGGACAAAAAGAAATTCAGAAAAACACTTGACGCACACGGTGCTCAAATGTTATATTAAGAAAGTCGCCTCTGAGCGATAACGAAGATGATCTTTGAAAACTAAACAAGACAAAACGTACCTGTTAATTCGAGTTTTTATAAAAAAATCCTATGATACATCATAGGTAGTCAGTCAGACTGACGAGGCAGGAAATGATCACATGCTAAGTTCGCTACATCGTGTAGCAACGCATGTGTGATATGCATCCTGCATACCTCGGAGAGTTTGATCCTGGCTCAGGACGAACGCTGGCGGCGTGCCTAATACATGCAAGTCGAGCGGACAGAAGGGAGCTTGCTCCCGGATGTTAGCGGCGGACGGGTGAGTAACACGTGGGTAACCTGCCTGTAAGACTGGGATAACTCCGGGAAACCGGAGCTAATACCGGATAGTTCCTTGAACCGCATGGTTCAAGGATGAAAGACGGTTTCGGCTGTCACTTACAGATGGACCCGCGGCGCATTAGCTAGTTGGTGAGGTAACGGCTCACCAAGGCGACGATGCGTAGCCGACCTGAGAGGGTGATCGGCCACACTGGGACTGAGACACGGCCCAGACTCCTACGGGAGGCAGCAGTAGGGAATCTTCCGCAATGGACGAAAGTCTGACGGAGCAACGCCGCGTGAGTGATGAAGGTTTTCGGATCGTAAAGCTCTGTTGTTAGGGAAGAACAAGTGCAAGAGTAACTGCTTGCACCTTGACGGTACCTAACCAGAAAGCCACGGCTAACTACGTGCCAGCAGCCGCGGTAATACGTAGGTGGCAAGCGTTGTCCGGAATTATTGGGCGTAAAGGGCTCGCAGGCGGTTTCTTAAGTCTGATGTGAAAGCCCCCGGCTCAACCGGGGAGGGTCATTGGAAACTGGGAAACTTGAGTGCAGAAGAGGAGAGTGGAATTCCACGTGTAGCGGTGAAATGCGTAGAGATGTGGAGGAACACCAGTGGCGAAGGCGACTCTCTGGTCTGTAACTGACGCTGAGGAGCGAAAGCGTGGGGAGCGAACAGGATTAGATACCCTGGTAGTCCACGCCGTAAACGATGAGTGCTAAGTGTTAGGGGGTTTCCGCCCCTTAGTGCTGCAGCTAACGCATTAAGCACTCCGCCTGGGGAGTACGGTCGCAAGACTGAAACTCAAAGGAATTGACGGGGGCCCGCACAAGCGGTGGAGCATGTGGTTTAATTCGAAGCAACGCGAAGAACCTTACCAGGTCTTGACATCCTCTGACAACCCTAGAGATAGGGCTTTCCCTTCGGGGACAGAGTGACAGGTGGTGCATGGTTGTCGTCAGCTCGTGTCGTGAGATGTTGGGTTAAGTCCCGCAACGAGCGCAACCCTTGATCTTAGTTGCCAGCATTCAGTTGGGCACTCTAAGGTGACTGCCGGTGACAAACCGGAGGAAGGTGGGGATGACGTCAAATCATCATGCCCCTTATGACCTGGGCTACACACGTGCTACAATGGACAGAACAAAGGGCTGCGAGACCGCAAGGTTTAGCCAATCCCACAAATCTGTTCTCAGTTCGGATCGCAGTCTGCAACTCGACTGCGTGAAGCTGGAATCGCTAGTAATCGCGGATCAGCATGCCGCGGTGAATACGTTCCCGGGCCTTGTACACACCGCCCGTCACACCACGAGAGTTTGCAACACCCGAAGTCGGTGAGGTAACCTTTATGGAGCCAGCCGCCGAAGGTGGGGCAGATGATTGGGGTGAAGTCGTAACAAGGTAGCCGTATCGGAAGGTGCGGCTGGATCACCTCCTTTCTAAGGATATATGGAGCAGCGTACGTTTTTCGTCTTGTTTAGTTTTGAAGGATCATTCCTTCAAAACATGTCTCTAGCGAGACAGGATTGTTCTTTGAAAACTAGATAACAATAAGTAATACATTCACATTGAATGCAATGCAAAGTTCATCACACATAGTGATTCTTTCTAAAGTAAGAAATGGTTAAGTTAGAAAGGGCGCACGGTGGATGCCTTGGCACTAGGAGCCGATGAAGGACGGGACGAACACCGATATGCTTCGGGGAGCTGTAAGCAAGCTTTGATCCGGAGATTTCCGAATGGGGAAACCCACTGCTCGTAATGGAGTAGTATCCATACTTGAATACATAGAGTATGAGAAGGCATACCCGGGGAACTGAAACATCTAAGTACCCGGAGGAAGAGAAAGCAAATGCGATTCCCTGAGTAGCGGCGAGCGAAACGGGAACAGCCCAAACCAAGAGGCTTGCCTCTTGGGGTTGTAGGACACTCTATACGGAGTTACAAAGGAACGATATAAGCGAAGAGGTCTGGAAAGGCCCGCCAAAGAAGGTAACAGCCCTGTAACTGAAATGTTGTTCTCTCCAGAGTGGATCCTGAGTACGGCGGAACACGTGAAATTCCGTCGGAATCCGGGAGGACCATCTCCCAAGGCTAAATACTCCCTAGTGACCGATAGTGAACCAGTACCGTGAGGGAAAGGTGAAAAGCACCCCGGAAGGGGAGTGAAATAGATCCTGAAACCGTGTGCCTACAAGTAGTCAGAGCCCGTTAACGGGTGATGGCGTGCCTTTTGTAGAATGAACCGGCGAGTTACGATCCCGTGCAAGGTTAAGCAGAAGATGCGGAGCCGCAGCGAAAGCGAGTCTGAATAGGGCGCATGAGTACGTGGTCGTAGACCC
Organism: Bacillus sp. FSL W8-0183; assembly: GCF_038006825.1. Lineage (NCBI taxonomy): Bacteria > Bacillati > Bacillota > Bacilli > Caryophanales > Bacillaceae > Bacillus > Bacillus sp. FSL W8-0183. The sequence continues at coordinate 970,785 of NZ_JBBOVY010000001.1, forward strand.
GAAACCAGGTGATCTACCCATGTCCAGGGTGAAGTTCAGGTAACACTGAATGGAGGCCCGAACCCACGCACGTTGAAAAGTGCGGGGATGAGGTGTGGGTAGGGGTGAAATGCCAATCGAACCTGGAGATAGCTGGTTCTCTCCGAAATAGCTTTAGGGCTAGCCTCAAGGTAAGAGTCTCGGAGGTAGAGCACTGATTGGACTAGGGGCCCCTACCGGGTTACCGAATTCAGTCAAACTCCGAATGCCGATGACTTATCCTTGGGAGTCAGACTGCGAGTGATAAGATCCGTAGTCGAAAGGGAAACAGCCCAGACCGCCAGCTAAGGTCCCAAAGTATACGTTAAGTGGAAAAGGATGTGGAGTTGCTTAGACAACCAGGATGTTGGCTTAGAAGCAGCCACCATTTAAAGAGTGCGTAATAGCTCACTGGTCGAGTGACTCTGCGCCGAAAATGTACCGGGGCTAAACGTATCACCGAAGCTGCGGACTGTTCTTACGAACAGTGGTAGGAGAGCGTTCTAAGTGCAGTGAAGTCAGACCGGAAGGACTGGTGGAGCGCTTAGAAGTGAGAATGCCGGTATGAGTAGCGAAAGACGGGTGAGAATCCCGTCCACCGAATGCCTAAGGTTTCCTGAGGAAGGCTCGTCCGCTCAGGGTTAGTCGGGACCTAAGCCGAGGCCGAAAGGCGTAGGCGATGGACAACAGGTTGATATTCCTGTACCACCTCCTCACCATTTGAGCAATGGGGGGACGCAGGAGGATAGGGTAAGCGCGGTATTGGATATCCGCGTCCAAGCAGTTAGGCTGGGAAATAGGCAAATCCGTTTCCCGTGAAGGCTGAGCTGTGATGGCGAGCGAAATTTAGTAGCGAAGTTCCTGATTCCACACTGCCAAGAAAAGCCTCTAGCGAGGTGAGAGGTGCCCGTACCGCAAACCGACACAGGTAGGCGAGGAGAGAATCCTAAGGTGATCGAGAGAACTCTCGTTAAGGAACTCGGCAAAATGACCCCGTAACTTCGGGAGAAGGGGTGCTTCTTAGGGTGTTAAAGCCCCGAGAAGCCGCAGTGAATAGGCCCAGGCGACTGTTTAGCAAAAACACAGGTCTCTGCGAAGCCGTAAGGCGAAGTATAGGGGCTGACGCCTGCCCGGTGCTGGAAGGTTAAGAGGAGCGCTTAGCGTAAGCGAAGGTGCGAATTGAAGCCCCAGTAAACGGCGGCCGTAACTATAACGGTCCTAAGGTAGCGAAATTCCTTGTCGGGTAAGTTCCGACCCGCACGAAAGGCGCAACGATCTGGGCACTGTCTCAACGAGAGACTCGGTGAAATTATAGTACCTGTGAAGATGCAGGTTACCCGCGACAGGACGGAAAGACCCCGTGGAGCTTTACTGCAGCCTGATATTGAATGTTGGTACAGCTTGTACAGGATAGGTAGGAGCCTTGGAAACCGGAGCGCTAGCTTCGGTGGAGGCATCGGTGGGATACTACCCTGGCTGTATTGACCTTCTAACCCGCTGCCCTTATCGGGCAGGGAGACAGTGTCAGGTGGGCAGTTTGACTGGGGCGGTCGCCTCCTAAAATGTAACGGAGGCGCCCAAAGGTTCCCTCAGAATGGTTGGAAATCATTCGCAGAGTGTAAAGGCACAAGGGAGCTTGACTGCGAGACCTACAAGTCGAGCAGGGACGAAAGTCGGGCTTAGTGATCCGGTGGTTCCGCATGGAAGGGCCATCGCTCAACGGATAAAAGCTACCCCGGGGATAACAGGCTTATCTCCCCCAAGAGTCCACATCGACGGGGAGGTTTGGCACCTCGATGTCGGCTCATCGCATCCTGGGGCTGTAGTCGGTCCCAAGGGTTGGGCTGTTCGCCCATTAAAGCGGTACGCGAGCTGGGTTCAGAACGTCGTGAGACAGTTCGGTCCCTATCCGTCGCGGGCGCAGGAAATTTGAGAGGAGCTGTCCTTAGTACGAGAGGACCGGGATGGACGCACCGCTGGTGTACCAGTTGTTCTGCCAAGGGCATCGCTGGGTAGCTATGTGCGGACGGGATAAGTGCTGAAAGCATCTAAGCATGAAGCCCCCCTCAAGATGAGATTTCCCATTCCGCAAGGAAGTAAGATCCCTGAAAGATGATCAGGTTGATAGGTCTGAGGTGGAAGCGTGGTGACACGTGGAGCTGACAGATACTAATAGATCGAGGACTTAACCTATATTCTAATGTGAAGCATGAACATTGTTATCTAGTTTTGAGAGAACATTTTTCAAAAATCTCTTGATTTATTTGTAATACATAGTATAATATCTTTTGTCACTAAATTGTCTGGTGATGATGGCGAAGAGGTCACACCCGTTCCCATACCGAACACGGAAGTTAAGCTCTTCAGCGCCGATGGTAGTTGGGGGTTTCCCCCTGTGAGAGTAGGACATCGCCAGGCTTTCTTCATTCCGCAGTAGCTCAGTGGTAGAGCTATCGGCTGTTAACCGATCGGTCGTAGGTTCGAATCCTACCTGCGGAGCCAATTTGGAGAGCTGTCCGAGTGGCCGAAGGAGCACGATTGGAAATCGTGTAGGCGGTAACCCCGTCTCAAGGGTTCGAATCCCTTGCTCTCCGCCACAATTTACATAATAAAGGGCCCGTTGGTCAAGCGGTTAAGACACCGCCCTTTCACGGCGGTAACACGGGTTCGAATCCCGTACGGGTCACCATTTTTATAGAAATACATACCAGCATTTTATTCGGAGGATTAGCTCAGCTGGGAGAGCATCTGCCTTACAAGCAGAGGGTCGGCGGTTCGAGCCCGTCATCCTCCACCATATCTTTTATATCGTCGCGGGGTGGAGCAGTTCGGTAGCTCGTCGGGCTCATAACCCGAAGGTCGCAGGTTCAAATCCTGCCCCCGCAACCAAATTTATCTTTATTGGTCCGGTAGTTCAGTTGGTTAGAATGCCTGCCTGTCACGCAGGAGGTCGCGGGTTCGAGTCCCGTCCGGACCGCCATTTTTTAAAAAGAATACTTGGCTCGGTAGCTCAGTTGGTAGAGCAACGGACTGAAAATCCGTGTGTCGGCGGTTCGATTCCGTCCCGAGCCACCACTATTTGCCGGTGTAGCTCAATTGGTAGAGCAACTGACTTGTAATCAGTAGGTTGGGGGTTCAAGTCCTCTTGCCGGCACTGTTTTTCAAATGTGGAGGGGTAGCGAAGTGGCTAAACGCGGCGGACTGTAAATCCGCTCCCTCCGGGTTCGGCGGTTCGAATCCGCCCCCCTCCACCATTTTTATTTTCATAGGGGCATAGTTTAACGGTAGAACAGAGGTCTCCAAAACCTCCGGTGTGGGTTCGATTCCTACTGCCCCTGCCAATTATATGATTCATAACATCTATGGCGGTTGTGGCGAAGTGGTTAACGCACCAGATTGTGGCTCTGGCACTCGTGGGTTCGATTCCCATCAATCGCCCCATTTTATTATTGGGCTATAGCCAAGCGGTAAGGCAACGGACTTTGACTCCGTCATGCGTTGGTTCGAATCCAGCTAGCCCAGTTGATATGCGGAAGTAGTTCAGTGGTAGAACACCACCTTGCCAAGGTGGGGGTCGCGGGTTCGAATCCCGTCTTCCGCTCCAATTATGGCGGCATAGCCAAGTGGTAAGGCAGAGGTCTGCAAAACCTTTATCCCCGGTTCAAATCCGGGTGTCGCCTTTTTTGAAAAGACTGCCGGGGTGGTGGAATTGGCAGACACACAGGACTTAAAATCCTGCGGTAGGTGACTACCGTGCCGGTTCAAGTCCGGCCCTCGGCACCATTTTTTATTTATTATAAGTTGCGCTCTTTAATGATCATGCCGGTGTGGCGGAATTGGCAGACGCGCACGACTCAAAATCGTGTTCCTCACGGAGTGCCGGTTCGACCCCGGCCACCGGTATCTATATCATCGGTAGTAAATACGATGAAATCAACGTTTCTTACACTTTGTAAGGAACGTTTTTTATTTATCTTCAATACGATTCTTATAAAAATATCGTGTACGTACCTGTCATTAAACAAGAATGTTAAAGGAGGGACATATATTTGGAGATAAGGTTTGCTAATTTATCAGATACATCGATAATACATGATTTAATGATAAAGGCATTTATGGAGTATAAGGACGAAGTGCCACCTTCAAGTGCTTTGGAGGAAACTGTGCAATCCGTTTTAATTGCCTTAAAAGAAGGAGAGAGGAGTTTAATTTGTTATATTGATAATCAGCCAGTTGGAATGGTTCGATTTAAAATAAAAGAAGATAGTTTATATTTTTATAGACTATCAGTAATTCCAGAAATGCAGGGTCATGGTATTGCCAAAAAATTATTAAGTTTTTTAGAAAATTATGCAGTACAAGAAGAATTAACTAGTATATTTTGCAAAGTTCGTATGACCGTGATTAGAAACATAAAATTGTATAGTTCAGTGGGGTATAGCATCTACGATGAGGAAGTTGTACATAAGCCAAATGGTTTAAGTATAAAAATTGTTTCAATGATGAAAAAACTTGGTTAAAAAATTATCGATTGGAGGGTAAATTTCATGCATTTGATATGTGAAAGTGAAAAAACATAAGATTATTTGCTTGAATTAAACCAAGTCAGTTATACTAATCCTATTATTAGGTCTAATGCAGATGAACTTTTTATTCCGGCTCAAACTGAAATTGAAAAGACAAAACTTGCTTATGAGTATGTTCGTGATGAAATATCTCATTCTTGGGATATACAAGGGAAACGAGTAACATGTAATGCATCGGATGTATTAGTGTATAAAGAAGGAATATGCTATGCAAAAATCTAATTTGTTAGCATCTTTATTTTAAGAAATGTTGAATAAATAGCATAATACCAATGGTTCAGACGTTCGTACGACTCAAAATCGTGTTCCTCTGGAGTGTCGGTTCGACCCCTGCCACCGGTATCGAGTTTAAGATATTCTTTATTATCGTCAATTACAGAAGAATTAAGGAATATTAACGTTTAAAACGTCTTTCTACAAATTGTAGGAGGGCGTTTTTTATTTGTTGTTTAGCTGATTTTTCACACGAAAAAATTACTTCAAATTGTGTTCAAAGGAGATTGACTTTTACTTTAATGATGGTTACCTTATGATTAAACTAAAGGGGCAGGACAATTGAAGATGGATTGGATCAATTGTACATAGGAGGTGTTGTAATGATTACGGTTAAAAATGCTGAAAGTTATCTTAAAGATAGCATCGGTGAAGAGACCGATGAGATAAAAAAGGTTTGGGAAACATTTAAGGCTTTTTCAAAGGAGACCGTTGAGGGCGAAGAAGATAAAGAAATTTTATTTCAGTGTGGTGTCTATGATTTTACGGGAGAGGAACTATTTCATCTTGATTTTGTACGTCAGTTTACAATTTATGAAGAAGATGATTATTCTCACATGGAACAACTGCACTGTGAATTTTTATTTAAACCAACAAGCGAGTTAAAAAAGTTAAAGGTGGTAGAAGAATGGTCAATGGATTATGACGATATAGATCATTTTTTTAATCATATTGAAAGTATTCATGAGTTTAAAATTCCTTTGACTTTAAAGCCGATAAAATCAGCAATATATCAAGAAGAACTTTAATTCTTATTTCATTAACGGCTGCTTTACTTTCAGAGGGTATACCTTGCCTTTTTGGAATCATTTATCACGGAGTGTCGGTTCGACTCCGGCCACCGGTATCTATTAATATTAAAAGTTTCATGATCGGTTTTTACCGTGAACCCAACGTTTCACCCTCGTGGTGAAACGTTTTTTTGTGGTTTAAATGAGTTATTTAGATGAAAATAGAATCCTATTAGAAGAGAATGAGCATGTACTACTTTTAACAGAATAAACTTTAGATGATTTGCAACATTTGGTACGATACATTTAACCATATAAGGAAACAAAATGGAGTAGCGCATTCACATAAAACAGTGAACAACCTTTGTGTAACTAAATGAATATTTGTGGGTACATACGCATCTTTAGTTGGCATCATTATTGTGACCCAGTTTGGGGGAGAATTTATGAAAAAACAAAATGATCATGAAGAGTTATTGACAGGTGGAAATGTCTCCAACGTATATCGTTCGGGAGATACGGTTCGCAGAGAGGTAAAGTCAGACAATATGAATATACAAAAGCTGCTAAAGCATTTAGAAAAAAAGAATTTCTCCTATGCTCCAAAGTTTTTAGGGGTTGATGAAAAAGGTAGAGAGATCTTGTCCTTCATTGAAGGTGTGGCCGGTCATGATCCCTTAAAAGAATACATGTGCTCTCACAATGTTTTGAAAGAAATAGCGAGAATGCTTAGACTGTATCATGATGCTGTTAGTGATTTTCCCATTTCAGACGATTGGGAACGAATGGACAATACGCCTAACAACATAGAGGTTGTGTGCCATAATGATTTTGCGATGTACAACATCATTTTCAAAGATCAAAAGCCAGTGGGAATCATTGATTTTGATGTAGCTGCCCCTGGTCCAAAGCTTTGGGATATTGCATATACTCTCTATACTTGTGTCCCTCTCAGTAGGTTTTTTCGTACTGAAACAGGGGAGGTCGTAAATTATCATTCATTAGAGCATGCAGCCCATATAAAGTATAGAGTCAAACTGTTTTTTGAAGCTTATGGTGAGGAAATACCAGAAGATTATGTGGACATGGTGTTGCTGCGTTTAGAAGGTTTATGTCAATACATGAAGCGAAAAGCGAATGAAGGGGATAGAGCCTTTCAAAAAATGATTCATGAGGGGCACCTTGAACATTATCAAAAAGACATACAATTCATTTATGAACACAGAAAAGAATGGATTTGAGGATGCCAAGGGTTTTATAAAAGACAAAGGACAATTCATCTTTTTACTAGTTTCATGTGGATGTTACAATTGGTTATAATAGTTCAATAGAATGAATGTAAAGAGGCGGAGTTGTTATCTTGCAAACGAAGACGATATTACAGACTATGATTGAAGATGAGCGCTCACATGATTATCCGCTTTTTAGACAGTACTGTGTAAGGAAAGAACAGGGTCTGCGTAAAGATGCGTTAAAGGTTCTTCAGTCTTTTGTTGAAGAGATGAATAAGAACGAATTTACAGCACGGCGTTCATTTGTTGCTTGGCTGTTTGATTACATTGAACGTTTTGATGATGGTCATCATTTGCTTGTGTATCCATTGGTACATGGGGTGATCCACCCTGTTCTTCGAGAGTGGGAAAATATTGATCCAATGGATGTGAGACCGTATCGCTGGCAAGGCTTGTTTGTGCATCAGGGGGAAGGGCTGCCCTATTTATTGAAGGCACTAGAGATGGGAGGCAGCAAAGAGCAGCGAGTGATTGTTCAAATTTGCGAAACCTATTTCTCGGCTTTGTGGTATTCGTTTCATCATATACATGAAGATCTTTATTTAAGCACCTATGAGAAAGATCATGAGCGAATTCAAGGGATTCAAGATGTCATGAAACTGATCGAAGATAAAAATGTTCAAAGCAATGTTAAAAAACTAGCAGTCTACTATAACCAACTTTTATCGGACTGGAAGGAATTTCAGCAGACGCAGACAAGAGGTTTTGTGAAATGGTGTGCGGATCGTAAGAAGCCCTATGAGTGGGTACAGACATTTTACTATCACCAATAGTTGTTTTTCATAAGAAAAAGGCTGGGGTCAACCCTGCCTTTTTTATTTATGCCATATTCTTTCTATTTCTACATGGTCTGGTTTAAAATATTTCAGGATGTAGACATCTGGATTGCTTAGTTGTTTCCACTCCTTGAATCCAATTGCAGGATCGGCGTGTTTTAGAAGCAGGCTCATAATATTGCCATGAGTGGCGAATAAAGTATGATCTCTTCCTAATTTTATTTGTTCATAGAGTGCCTCTACAATACGATTCATCGCTTCTTGGCTCGATTCTCCGCCTTCACAGGTCATATGCAAGTCCGAAAAACTGAGCTTTAGTTTTTCATACCAATCCTTCATTGGTTGACTGCTTAACCTACGTTCAGAGAGACGCTTATCCATTTGTACCTTGATCTGTTTGGCATGAGCAAGGGGCTCAGCGGTTTGAATCGCTCGTTTATAAGGACTTGAGATGATGTGGTTGAGCTGAATGCCGGAAAAAAACTGTTCGAGTTCATGCGATTGTGTGATGCCTTGAGGCGTTAAAGACGCATCCTCGGATTGTCCATCTGCTTGACAGTGTCTGACGAAATAATATGTCTTCATAGGGGGGACACCTTCCTCTAAGTATAAAAAAATCATCCAATATTGGATGAGGGTTCACGAAAGTTTAGGTTCTATTTGTTCGTGTCTGCTTCTTTGTATGGATCTATCAGTTTTGAGGTTAGGTCTAAGTTGAACAAAAAATCATCTACGGTGTCTGTGCCAAAGGGAAGAGTGGAAAAGTTAATTGGGATGCTGTCTTCTTGCATATCTGAAGTAATCGGCTGTTTGTGCTGCTTTTTTCTCCAGTTCTTAAACAAGCGCATGTGAGGCCCCCTTTTCTAAAAAAAGATGGATTTATACATAATATACGGGGAGAGTTGTCCGAGCGTCAATTGTTTTCTTCAAAAGGATTTATTACATTTGTACGAAAAGAGCCACAGCTAAGTGCGGCTCTTTCCGTGTTTTGACATGGCACGGTGTATGGCTTGTTGTACCTTTCGTTCGCATCTGATGTTGTATGGCTTCTTATGGAGTTTACTCGTCTTAAATTGACCAATTACACGGCGGACTCCTTGATCATAAATGATCAGCTCTCTGCTCGTTTGATCATTTAATAACGCTTGAAACCAGCTGTATTTTTTTAGCTGTGCTGCATTTCGTGATATATCATCTTCATCTACCTGTAAAAAAGGGATATATAGAGCAAGAATGAAGATGTCTAAAATGAATCCCATATTACCGGCCCCCTTCATATCGTTTATTACGTTTAGAAAGGGGAATGGTTCCATACAATTGGTTTTAAAAACAATCCCAGTGCATGAACCATTCTTTATTGTCTTTGTCGTAATAGAAATACATCGTGCCGTTATCACCAATCATGAACCGAGGTTTTTCTTCTGAGGCGATTTGCAGCATGAATTCTCCTGACATCTGGTGGGGAGGAGGTTGGATGTAAGCTCCGTATCCACCGATTTTTGTGAACGAGTAGTTTGAGTAATGCTCGAAGAAATGATCTGTCGCTTCTTCACTTTCATTAACCTCTGATAAGTCAACGTATGACCAAGCTTCCTCCCAGCATGGATAATCCGGTTGTTCCCCTTCGAGCCACTCTATCTGAAAAGGTTTAATTCCTTTCACGTCTTCAGGGGTCTCAGCGATTTCTAAACCTTCCATTGATGAATATTCAATGATTTTCCAGCCATCACCGTTTTTGGCGATATCGATCGGAAGGGTTTTCTTGTTGATGAAAATTTGAATCATCTTACATTCATCAAAGCCGTTCATTCCCCCTGGTACTTCGGGTAAATACATTTGTAAAATGGGAATCATAGCTCCATCTTGATCTGCCGGCCACTCTTTATCACGTTGGATGAAAAAATGACCAGCAAACCAGCTGTACTTAGATGGATCAGGGCGAAACCCGCCTATTTTGGCTACAATAGGTGTTTTTCCTAGTTGATTTAATTCTTCAAAAGCTTTGATCTTCATTTATCCATCCCCCATTCTTTAGCCAGCAATGTGTGCATCTTGAAACGTTCCATTCATATTGCCAGAGACAATGATGACATGTCCCCAAAATAAATCTCCGTCATGATAGTAGGCTTCGAATTCTCCATTTGGATAAGCATGGAGGCTTTCAAGAGAGATGCGGCTGATAAATTGATCCGGTGTGATCTCTTCTGAATTTTCAGCGGAGTCGTCTTGTTCCTGCCAATCTTTTGCTAGTTCAATTAGCTGATTTGCTGCATATGACTTCATGGAGGCATCCCATGTTGTCTGCTCTTCTACGAGTTGTCTAGCCGTTTTCAGAGAGTCATTCATTTCTTCCTCTTCTTCAAGATTGAAGTAAAGAAGGCACTCCTCATTGCCCCACTGTATGGTTGTTTCAAATAAGTCCAGTCCTTTCACTAATTCAAAGGTACCCAGCTTGTCATCGTGGTAAAAGATAGGTTGTTGAGCTTCTTCTAATATTTCTTGAAGTTCCTTATCTTCAGTATCTGTATCAACAAGTGAAACGAGCATAAATTCACCTTCACCTTTACGTACTTGAAGTGTGACGATAGATTCTTTATGTAATTGCGCTTGTTTTTCTCGTAATCCCTTTTCATCTGTTAACCAGCACAGTCTCACTTTTTCGGTTATGATGCGGTCTTTTTCCTTCCATGCAATGAGCGGGATTGAAGCAGTCCAAAGAGTCTCTTTTCCTGCTTTTCCTGCGCCGACTCCAGAAGGTCCTGTAACAGCCATGATGTCTATCACTTCTTCTGAGAATCTTTGTTCAAATATGTTGATTTGTTTGTTTGATTTCATAGGATGTCCCCCAGCTTGATTTATTTGATGGAGCTATACCTTTATCACACCTTACATTGGTAGGGGAAATCAAGCTTTTTTTACTTAAAACTGTTTTTAGGTTTGTGGCAGCAGAGAGGATACATGGATTGTAGGAGGTTGAGTCACAATAAAAAAGCAAATCGGTTCGGATTTTGTATAAATTTGGCTAAGTGAGTCGAAAAGCCTAGGTGATTCTTCCTTTTCTTTATAATTACTTTGACACGATTAGATGAAAAAAGTAAAGTAGTACTGAGTGATTTACAAAACCTTCATCATTCTCTGAAACATGAAGCGGCAGTAAATTTAATGTAAATGGATATTTTTCCTTTTATTTACTCGTATTTTTTTTGAAACTTATGATGCTTCTTATTCGTTATATTAAAGGAGCACATGTAACCTGCGGAGAAAAGAGCATCGGAATGCTTGGTGCAGAAGATTTACATTTGCAAAATCAATGTAAATTTTTTATGATTTCATTTATATCAGATCGAAAATAAGAAAGAAGAGGTTTTATGAAAAAAATATTTGCGAACAAATATAGCTTTTTTGTTTTGGCTGTCCTTTTATTTTGGGCAAAATCGTACACAGCCTACAAAATGGACTTTAATTTAGGAGTGAAGGGATCTTTTCAAGAGGGTCTTCTCTTATTAAATCCATTTAGTTCAGCCATCGTGTTTTTAGGACTTGCTCTCTTTTTGAAGGGGCGTAAATCGGCCATTGTTTTAATTGTCATTGATTTTATTATGACCGCACTTTTATATGCGAATGTAGCGTACTATCGTTTCTTTGATGATTTTTTAACATTCCCGACAATGAAACAAGCCGGTAATCTTGGGGGAGGTATGACCGGCGGTGTGTTAGCAAGTATTAAGCCGCATGACCTTTTGTACTTCCTTGATATCATCATTTTAATTGCCATTGTCATTTGGAGACCAGAAGTGAAGAAGTTCCAAATGAAAAAAACTTTCGCACTGCTGATTGTGGCTGCAGGTGTTGGACTGTTCTTCGTTAACCTACACTTAGCTGAAAAAGATCGTCCAGAATTATTGACGAGAACATTTGATCATAAGTATATTGTGAAATATTTAGGTGTTTATAACTATGCGATTTATGACGGCGTGCAAACCGCACAAAATGCAACGCAGGTAGCAAATGCGAGTAGTGATGATTTAACGGATGTTGTGAACTATACGACCTCTCACTATGCGAAACCAAATGCAGAATACTTTGGTCAAGCAAAAGGGAAAAACATCATCAAAATCCATTTAGAAAGCTTCCAGTCATTTTTAATTGACTACAAGTTAAATGGAGAAGAAGTGACGCCGTTTTTAAACAAACTAGCTCATGGAAAAGAAGATTTTACGTATTTTGATAACTTCTTCCACCAGACTGGTCAAGGGAAGACTTCTGATGCTGAGCTCATGATGGATAATAGTATGTTTGGCTTGCCAGAGGGTGCAGCGTTTGTGACAAAAGGTGAAAATACCTTCCAATCACTTCCTGCTATCTTAGATCAAAAAGCAGGCTATACGAGTGCAGTGCTTCACGGGGATTATAAATCTTTCTGGAACCGTGACACGATTTATAAACATATGGGAATTGATCAATTCTTCGATGCATCTTATTACAACATGGATGAAGAAAACCTTGTAAACATGGGTCTGAAGGATAAACCATTCTTTAAAGAATCAATCCCAATGTTAGAATCAATGAAAAAGCCATTTTATGCACACTTAATGACATTGACCAACCATTATCCATTTAATTTAGATGAGAAAGATGCGACAATCGCTAAGGCAACAACTGGCGATAAAACAGTGGATAATTATTTCCAAACAGCGAGATATTTGGATGAGTCATTAGAACAATTCTTTAAGGACTTGAAAAAATCGGGTCTGTATAAAGACTCAGTGATTCTATTATATGGTGACCATAATGGAATTTCTGAGAACCATAACCGTGCAATGAGTGAGATTCAAGGGAAAGAAATTACGCCATATCAAAATGCACAAAATCAGCGTGTACCGCTCATGATTCGTATCCCTGGGAAACAAGGCGGCGTGAATCATACGTATGGCGGTGAAGTAGACGTGATGCCAACGCTTCTTCACTTACAAGGTATTGATTCAAATGAGTACGTGAATTTTGGAACAGATTTATTCTCTAAGAAGCATGATCAAACTGTTGCATTCCGTAACGGAAACTATGTGACACCAAAATATACCCTTGTAGATAATACGGTCTACGATACAAAAACGGGTAAAGTGGTGAAACAAAACAAAAAGACAGAAGCGATTAAAGCCCGTGTTGATAATCAGTTAAGCCTGTCAGATAAAGTACTGTACAGGGATCTTCTTCGATTCCATAAGCTATCTGATTTTAAACCAGTGAATCCATCTGATTATTTCTATGGTAAAACAAACAAAGAGACAGAAGCGGATTCTTCTGCTAACTAACTGAGTTTTGGGCAAGCACAGAAAGGTGCTTGCCTTTTTCTCTCTTACAGCTTGATTTGTTGGCAAAATATGTTTATATTTAGGGAGAAACAAGCGTGGCGTCAGCGGTCAGCTGGTGATAACTCATTTTGTCCTAGGGGATTTCAGGAGGAGCTTATGACAACAAATACAAAAACACAAAAAAAGAAATCAGAATTATGGGGCTGGATCAAAGCCATCTTAATCGCATTTATTGCTGTTTTTATCATTCGTAACTTTTTATTCGCACCGTATATTGTGAAGGGGACTTCTATGGAACCGACACTGCATAATACAGAGCGGGTGTTTGTGAATAAAACAGTCGATTACTTCGGCGATTATAAACGCGGACAGATCATTGTTCTTGATGGGGAAGACCGCAGTACTCACTATGTGAAACGATTGATTGGTTTACCTGGTGATAAAATCGAAATGAAAAATGACCAGCTATATGTGAACGGTCAAAAAGTGGCGGAGCCTTATTTAACATCAAACAAAAAGAAAGCTGCCGCAGATGGCACCTTGCTGACACCTGATTTTGGTCCTCTTACAGTCCCTAAAGGAAAGTACTTTGTCATGGGTGACAATCGCCAAAAGTCAATGGACAGTCGCAATGGTTTAGGTCTTTTTACAAAGAGTGACATTCAAGGGACAACATCATTCGTGTTTTATCCCGTCCAAGATATTCGGTTAATCAATCACTAATCAATAAGAAAAAGCACACAGGCGTGTGCTTTTTTTTGTTTGGTTAAGACTGGCTTTTTGAAATCGCCTGTTCTAGATCTGCCAGAATATCTTCAATCGCTTCAGTTCCAACAGATAAACGAATAAGTTCTGGTGTCACCCCTGTGGCTTTTTGCTCTGCTTCACTTAATTGCTGATGCGTTGTGCTGGCAGGGTGGATGATGAGTGATTTAGAGTCGCCTACGTTTGCAAGATGTGAGAAAAGCTGAACCGAATCAATGAGTTTTTTTCCTGCGTCTTTGCCACCTTTAATGCCGAATGTGAGGATGGCACCTTGTCCTTTTGGTAAATAAGTTTGAGCCAGCTCAAAGGATTCATGGCCTTCAAGACCTGGATAGCTGACCCATTCTACAAGAGGATGATCTTGTAAAAATTGTGCTGTCCTCAATGCATTTTCACTGTGGCGTTCAAGGCGAAGATGCAATGTTTCTAAGCCTTGCAAGAGTAAAAATGAGTTGAATGGTGATAAAGCCGCCCCTAGATCACGTAAGAGCTGTACACGTGCTTTTGTGATATAAGCCGCTTCGCCAATTGCTTCCGTATACGTCAGGCCATGATAGCTTGGGTCTGGTTCAGTCAGGCCTTTGAACTTATCGCTATCACCCCAAGGAAACTTGCCGCTGTCGACGATGACTCCGCCAATGGATGTGCCGTGGCCGCCGATGAATTTCGTCGCTGAATGGACGACAATGTCTGCGCCAAATTCAATCGGTCTTAACAAATAAGGGCTTGCAAGTGTGTTATCCACAATTAGCGGGATATGGTGCTTGTGTGCAATGGCTGATACGGCTTCAATATGTAAAATGTCGCCTTTTGGATTTCCGATGCTCTCTGCATACACTGCTTTTGTTTTATCTGTAATGGCTGCTTCAAGTTCTTCAAGGTTTGAGGAATCCACAAACTTTACTGTTATTCCAAGCTTTTTCAAGGTATGAGCAAATAAATTATATGTGCCGCCATACAGACTGCTGGAGGATACGATTTCGTCACCAGCTCCTGCAATGTTTAAAATGGAGTAAGTGGTCGCTGCTTGTCCTGAGGAGACAGCAAGTGCACCAATTCCACCTTCAAGCTCAGCGATCCGTTTTTCAAACACATCATTTGTCGGGTTCATAATACGTGAATAAATATTACCGGGTTCCTGAAGTCCGAATAAATTCGCCGCATGCTCACTATCTCTAAAACCGAAAGAGCTTGTTTGGTAAATAGGTACAGCTCTTGAATAGGTGGCTGAATCCAGTTCTTGACCTGCGTGTATTGCTTTTGTTTCTAAACGAAATTGAAGTTCTTCTGACATGTGTGTATCCTCCTTTTGTTAGATAAAACCAACTACTTTAATAAGAAATATTTAATAAGACTATAAATCTTGTTTACTGCCCGGTCAATCATTTTTTAGATAAATCTGAAAAAACAATAAATATAGTTGACATGTCGGAATAGTATGTATTAACATAAGCATACTAAAAATACCAACAAGAATCGCTGATCGGTCAACCGAAGGCTCGTTCACTCAAGCATGAGTGAAGGGCCTTTTTTTATTTTAATCAGGAGGGAAGCTGAAGATGGAGAAAAAGAAAAAACGAAAAAAATACAGAAAACATTTGGATATCACATTAGACATTTTGATTGAGCGGAACAAATATGAGATTTACAGCAATCAAGAACGAATAGAAGAAATTTACGATCGTATTGATGAAAAGCATACAAGGTCGAAATAACCATTTTATAAAATATAGTTGATTTATAGGAATAATATGATTTAGGATGGTGCTAACAACTCAATATGAATAGCTGATCGGACAACACGAAGGCTCTTATCTCTCTTTTGGGATAAGGGCCTTTCTGTGTATTTATCTGATGACAAGAGGAGTGAACTTGCAATGACTATTTCCATTGATATTGTGGATAAGTCTTTTTGGAAAGACAAACAAACCATTCAAGTGCTTGAAAACGTAAGGCTCACCATCGTTCCTGGTGAATTCGTGACGGTGATTGGTCCGAGCGGATGCGGGAAAAGTACATTGCTGAAGATGATTGGAGGCCTTGATACAGATTATGATGGGCAGATCGTGATAGGAGAAAGGCGTGTGGTAGAACCAGGAATGAAACAGGGCTTTATTTTTCAAGAGCATCGCTTGTTTCCATGGCTGACGGTCGAAGAAAATATCGCTGCCAATTTCAATTTAAAACAGGTGGCTGTTCGCCGCAAAGTGGATGAATTAATTGAAATTGTTCGGTTAAAAGGTTTTGAACACGCCTATCCACATGAGCTTTCAGGCGGGATGTCACAACGTGTTGCTATTGCAAGAGCACTTCTGCGTGATCCGGAGATTTTATTGCTTGATGAACCTTTTGGTGCGCTAGATGCATTTACACGGAAACACTTACAGGATGTACTGCTGGATATTTGGCAGGAGAAAAGAACAACGATGGTGCTTGTCACTCATGATATTGACGAATCCATTTATTTAGCCAATGAAATTGTGCTGTTACAAGCAAGACCCGGTCGAATTCATAAAATCCTTCCCGTGAACTTACCATTCCCGCGGAATAGAACGTCAACAGCTTTTCAGAGCTTAAGACAAAAGGTGCTTTCAGAATTTGAGAAAACAGATGAGCTGTTACTGACGAATGGCTCAGGAATTTAAGGAGGTCAAATTGAATGAAAAGGCAAAAAAGGATCGTTCTCTTTCTGGGTATCCTCCTTGTATTAGCTGGGTGTGGTCAAGCAGCGAATGGATCAGAAGACAAGCCGAAAGAGATTCGGATTGGGATTCAGCAAAGTCTAAGCCCACTTCTTTTAGCAAAGGAAAAAGGGTGGTTTGAGCAATCATTTGAAAAAGAAGGTGTGAAAGTCAAGTGGGTGGAGTTCCAAAGTGGTCCTCCCCAATTCGAAGGACTCGCCGCCAATCAATTAGATTTTTCACAGGTTGGTAATTCACCTGTTATAGCTGGTCAGGCAGCAGGTATTGATTTTAAGGAAATTGGTTTATCTCAGGATGGGTTAAAGGCGAATGGGATTTTAGTGAATAAGAACAGTGAGATTAAAAAAGTAGAAGATTTAAAAGGAAAAAAAATCGCCGTTGCCAAAGGAAGCAGTGGTTTTGACTTTTTATACAAAGTATTAGATCAGGCTGGTTTATCTGCAAAGGATGTTCAGATCATTCAGCTTCAGCCGGATGAGGCAATATCTGCGTTTGAAAATGGATCAGTTGATGCTTGGTCGATCTGGGAGCCGTTCTTATCACTTGAAACGATAGAAAAGGGAGCAAAGCTACTGGTTAATGGAGAAGCGACCGATTTATATTCACCTGGATTCACACTTGTCAGATCCAAGTTTGCCGATGAGTACCCTGAACTAGTGGTGCAATTTTTAAAAGTATATGACAAAGCGGTGAAATGGCAGAAAGACCATCAACAGGAAGCCATTACACTTTATGCTCGTTTGAAACAATTAGATCAGAAGGTGGTGACACAAGTATTAAACAATACAGAGCCGCTCAATGAGCCCATTTCTAAGAAGATCATAAACGCTCAGCAGCATACAGCTGATTTTCAATATCAAACAAAGGCGATTCAGCGGAAGATTGATGTCAATCAGGTGGTAGATAATTCGTTTATTGAAAAAATGCTGAAAGAGGAGAAGAGTTGATGAAAGCTGCATCTAACCCAGCCCTTGTGACTAAAACTGAGCGAATGAAGAAAAAAAGGAGAAAAGCTTCATCCTTCATCATGTTAAAAGGACTTGTATTACCTGCTTTACTCATTGCGATTTGGCAGGGAGCTGCTGCTTCCCAAATCGTTTCTTCTACTGTACTACCTGCACCCACTGTCATTGCGGAATCTTTTCGTGAGTTGATTCGTTCCGGTGAGCTGTTTGGCCATCTTTACATCAGTCTCTACAGAGCAATATGCGGGTTTTTACTTGGGGGAGGTTTAGGACTTGCGATGGGTCTGTGTGTCGGTTTTTCTAGGAAAACCGAGCAGTATGTAGATCCGACCTTGCAAATGCTGAGAACAGTTCCTCATTTAGCGGTGACTCCTTTATTTATTCTTTGGTTTGGTTTTGATGAATCAGCGAAAATTTTATTGATTGCACTTGGGGCTTTTTTTCCGATCTATATCAATACTTTTCTAGGAATTCGCAGTGTAGATAACAAGCTTTTCGACGTGGCTCGCGCTTTAGAGTTTAATCTGTATCAAAATATCACAAAGCTCATTTTACCTGCTGCCCTTCCCCATATTCTTCTGGGCGTGAGGCTTTCATTAGGCATTGCCTGGCTTGGTTTAGTGGTGGCTGAATTGATGGGGTCGAGTAGTGGAGTCGGCTACATGATTATGGATGCAAGACAATTCTCGCAAACGGATAAAGTGTTTGTAGGGATTATCATCTTTGCGGTAGTTGGTAAGATGACTGATTCATTTGTACGGCTGTTAGAAAAGCGATTGCTCAAATGGCGCATAAGTTATCAAGGTGAAAAATAATAGGAGGCGATATGATGAATATTCTATGGTTTATTCCAACGCATGGGGATGGGCGTTATTTAGGATCTTCGAAAGGGGCAAGACAGGCAGACTATCCGTATTTTAAACAAATTGCTCAAGCTGCCGATCAGCTTGGGTACACAGGGGTCTTGCTGCCTACTGGTAGATCTTGTGAAGATCCATGGCTGACAGCGGCCGCTTTAGCTGCAGAAACAACCCATTTAAAGTTTCTTGTGGCTCTTCGGCCAGGGTTGATGCAGCCATCTGTTGCTGCTAGAATGACCTCCACATTTGATCGGCTTTCAGGCGGGAGACTGCTGATCAATGTTGTAGCGGGAGGAAGTAAAGAAGAACTTGAAGGAGACGGGCTATTCATTTCTCATGATGAACGTTATGAGGCAGCAGAAGAATTTTTGACCATATGGAAGAGGTTATTGAAAGGAGAGAATGTTCAGTTTCAAGGGAAGCATCTGCAAACACAAAATGGACGGCTGTTATTTCCACCAGCTCAAACACCACATCCACCCGTTTTTTTTGGAGGATCATCAGAAGCAGGCATTCAAGCCGCTGCAAAACATACAGATGTTTATTTAACTTGGGGCGAGCCGCCTGCACAAGTAAAAGAGAAAATCGCACAAGTGAAAAAGCAGGCTGAAAAGGAGGGAAGAACGGTGAGGTTTGGTATTCGACTTCATGTGATCGTGAGGGAAACGGAAGATGAAGCTTGGCAGGCAGCGGAACATCTGATTCGTCATTTAGATCAAGAGACTATTGATGATGCGCAAAAGACTTTACAAGGGATGGACTCAGTAGGGCAAAAACGAATGGTTGAATTACATCAAGGGAATAAAGAGAAGCTTGAAATTAGCCCTAATCTTTGGGCGGGCATTGGCTTAGTTAGAGGCGGGGCAGGAACAGCGCTCGTCGGGGACCCGCATACAGTAGCAGAACGTATAATAGAATATCAGTCTCTAGGTATTGATACATTTATCTTTTCTGGTTATCCGCACTTAGAAGAATCTTATTATTTAGCAGAACTTGTTTTCCCGCTTCTCCCATTTAAAAGAAATGGTGATGCAGGACCACACGTTCCTGCTGGTGAAATTATTGGGAACAATTACTTTCCTGATACAGCCTCTGCTGCAAGTTCCTCATAAATGAAAGCAAAGCAGTCATACTTGTCGGGCTGCTTTGCTTTTTTTATAGAAAGAGAAGCAAGTAAAATGATATGTGCTGTGGAAGAAGGCAAGGGCTTTTTTCCCAACAGGTTTTCTTGTATATACATATTTTAAGAGACAAGAGAAGAAGGAAAATATGCTCACTCTTTTGTCGGAATTATCAGTTAATATGTCGTATTTGATGTGTTAACGACATATAATTAGGACTTTTATATCTGATATATCGGGGGAATTCTTTCTATCTCAAAAAAATGAAAGATTAAATAGAAGAGATGATGAAAATGAACTATTTGAAAAAAGGCAGAAAAAAGATGGATTTATTGCCAATATATGGGTTTTGTGGTTCTTATGTTGTGGTGAAAAATAGTAAAAAAGGGAGAATTTATACAGTTGAACATGAATAATTGAATAAAAAGTCACATTTTATACGAAAATATGTTCGGTCAAAAATGGGATCTTCTGTTGATGTTTGGAGTGTGACGCCTATGATACGATCATCATAAGCTGGGAGGTGAAAAGTATGACTTATGCAGCGCCGCAAGTTGACTATTCCACTATGGAACCTGCTATTATGGACCAAGCTTGGTTCTTAGTATTTGTTGCTGTCCTTCTTGGATTGGGAGCAACAGTTGTTCTAGGAGCAGCAGTTTGGTGTTTAGCAAACGGCAAGGGTAGCTTTACAGGAGCCGTTCAGTGGGAAAGTGGCTTAAAAGTCCAAATTGAATGTAAGTAGCTATACTTAGGATTCATCTTTTTACTTCTTAGATAAGACACCAGGGCTAAACCGTCTGTGGCGGGCGGTTTAGCCTGATCTGTTTTTAAAGAATATGCAGACACTTGGAGGTTATATGTTTACGATCGAGAATTTAACCAAGACGTATAAAAATAACGTGACTGCTGTCAATGATTTTCATTTGAAAATTGCCCCTCATCAAATCGTTGCTGTGGCTGGACCAAATGGATCCGGTAAAACAACGATGATTAACTGTGTACTCGGCATCATTAAGCATACAGAAGGAACCATTCATATCAAGGATGTCACAAATGATGATCCATCCTTTAAAAAACAAGTCGCCTATGTTCCAGATGATCTGCTGCTCCCTGAAGCATTGACTGGTGCTGAATATTTAGATTTTGTTTCTTCTATGTATGAATGTAAAACAATTCAAAGAAGAAATCAACTAATTGAATTGTTTGATATGGAAACAGCTTTATCAAGACCGATTGAAACCTATTCCCATGGAATGAAAAAAAAGACACAGCTGATTGCTGCCTTTATGCTTGAGAGTCAATTAGTGATCATGGATGAGCCCTTTAGAGGACTTGATATTGAAGCGGTTATAAACACAAAGAAACTGATGAAACGTTATGCCGAGCACCATGGTGCAATCTTGCTTTCAACGCATGATATGCTTTCAGCGGAAGAGCTGTGCCACAAGATCGCCATTATTTCTAAAGGAAATAAAATGGATGAAGGAACGGTTTCAGCCTTAAAAGAAAAGTATCAATCAAGCACATTGGAACAGGTGTTTCTGAAAGCTTCAATGTTAAGTGATAGGGGTGAACATTTTGATGAAATCATTAATCATTTCTAAAATGATGCTTAAAATGTGGCAGCAGGAGATGTATAAGCTCTTTGATACTCAAACGAAGCGAATCATTGTGGTCTTATTCTTTTTGTTTGCAGTCACAATGGGAGCCATCATCGGATACAGTTTTACGGGTGTCTTTATGAAGGCTTTCTTAAATGGAGATGAACGTTCACTTGGGTTGTTGGTTGTGTCGATGGCAATCAATGCATCCATTTTTACAAGCTTGTTATTTGTGCTGATCAAAGTCAGAACACCTGAACAAGATCGTTTTTCTATGCAGCTCAGCTGGTTTCCGCTGTCTACCTTTCAAAAAAGTCTTGGTTACTTCATTCCGATGGTGACAGTCGTGACAGGGCTTGTTTTATTTTTCATCGGGATCTTGCTTTTACCTAATTTTATTGCACAAGGGATCGGTATTTTCTTTATTCTTACATTCTTTTTGATGGTGCTTTTGCAATCGCTCTTTGTCTTAACACTGCTTCAGCTCATTTACAACGTGACTTATTTACTCGTACTAAAATTAAAATTACCGTTGCAAAAATTTGCAGCGATATTTGTTTTATTAGCGCTAGTTGTAGCGTATGGAATGACACATTTCGACATCAATCAAATACAGCAATCATATGTACAGTTTGATTATCATTTGATGTATTTTACAGCGCCGTTTTTCTTAGCGGCACAAGGGATGTCTCCTGACGGGGTGAATTATGCGATTTTGGTCCTCTTCATCTTATTATCTGCGGGAGGCGCATTTATTTCTCTTGCTTTAATGCCAATTATGGCTGAGAAAAAAGCGTTAACCTTTCTGCACAAACTACCATTTTCATCTTCGAAAAAGTGGTCACTCATTGTAAAGGAAATAAAGTCACAAGTGAGAAATGAAGAAAATATTTTAAACTTTCTCATCCTCCTTATTGTCATTTTATTTGTCCGTTATCAGTTTGCCTTCCGCTTTGAAGGAGAAGCTTTTTTTGTCTTATGTGCGCTAGCTGGGTTAACAGCTTTTAATTCATTTGGCAATGACAAACGTATGCTTGGGATGTATAAAACGTTTGGTCTAAGGCCGTGGGAAGTGGCTCTTTATAAGTTTCTCGGGCTTTTGCTCGTTGGTGTGATCCAAATTGTTTTATTTATGATCACAACACTGACGCTCCCGGATCAGATCTGGATCGTGTTGATTGGCGCTGCTGTCTTGTGTAATGCAACGGCTCTCTTTTATGTGGTAGGTATTTTATTACCCCTTGATCGAAATAATCCTTACACAGGTATTTTCTCGTTTGGAGCGCTTATTTTAATCATGATTCCGATTGTATTTATTGGAAACTATGTGATAGGGGAATCGAGTCAAATGCTTCAGTGGCTGCTTGTGGCAGGATTTGAATGTCTGCTCATCTTTGCCATACATAAAGGTTTTTCATGGAGGTATTCACATGATTCAACTTCTTAACAATAAGCTAAAGATTGAGCGGGTGCCGGCACTTGGGCCATATGTGACTTTACAAAAAAGGCATTTGACTGATACGCAGTACGGAAGCTCACTTCCAATTAACGAAAGTGCATATCATATGTTAACGAAAGTGGATGGTCAAAGGACAGAGGCGAGTATTACGGCAGAACTCGCCGATTTGTTTCAGGTCGATGAGTCTGTGATTGCCCGCGATTTTTATCAATTGATGATGGGGCTGAATCAGCATCACTTGCTGTCGATTCATTATCAATCACCATATCGGACTGTCACAGCCTTCTGTCAATTTTTTAAGCAGTATCAAGTAAAGATGAAAGAGCGGTTTGACTGCACGGGTCATTCATTTCTTCACATATTGGGTACGGCTCTGCTGATGGTGACGCGCAAAATCATCTTTTTCTGGGTGCTCTTTATGATCATGGCGGGAATCGCCTTTTTATTTATTCCTGATCCATCGATTGCAGCCATTGCCATTTATTTTACGATTATTTATTTCGGGTTAATTACTGGAACTGCCTTGCATGAGGCGGCACATGGGTATGCACATCGGAAGTTCGCCGGCCGGGATGGTCCTCAAGGCTTTTTTGCGAGCGATATGATGTCTGTGAAATTTGTGAGGCCTGTTTTAGATCCGTTTCAGAAAAAACAGGTGTGGATTACACTGCTTGGTCCGCTTTTGCCGGGGCTCATTGGCGCAGCCGGAATCATTGTGACTGTTTTATTTCTAAAAGAAAATCCAATTTCGACAGGGTTTTTCATTTTTTCAATCACGTATTTTATTCAATTACTCTACCTTCTTCCGTTTATGGGGGATGGTAAGTCTATTATGAAGCAGTTATTGCTTGGTGGAATGGGAGGACAACGATCATGAACGTTCAGGCAATGAAACAAGGTGCAATTGTTGGTAGTTTCCTAGGTTTCTTAGGTTTTCCGATGCTGACCATTGGTGTTCTGTTCTATCACTTATTTCAATCAAAAACAAATAATGAATTATTATTTAACAGTCTTGCTTTTGAAATGGAAGGTTCGTCTGCTTTTACGTTCCAAATCAAACCAAACTTTTTTATTTATATGGTTGTCATTTTTGCTGTCAGTTTTCTCATTGTGGCATTCCTATCAGCCATGAAACAGAAAAAAGCGAAAGATTAGGAGAATTTTCCTAATCTTTTTTTGTATAATCAACCAAATTTTAGTATAATAAAAAATAAAAGTATAAAAGGGGATATCAATGATTAAGAAATGGAGCATTCTTTTATTTACTGTTTTTCTATTAGCAGGATGCGGCGAGAAGGCTGCAGAAACAACAACGACAGAGAAAACGGTCTCTAAAATAGAAACAGAGTCTGACTCTAAAAACCAAGTAACGATTGAAAAAATGAAATTGACAAAGAAAGAAAAAAACTTACTAGAGGCATCAACGACGAATGAAATAGTAGCTCTTACACTTAAAGGATTAACGAAGAATGATAAGAGTATTACGTTTATCGGGAGCCACTACAAAAATGGCCGGCTAGTTGATAAGGAATCATCTTCTTCGACTTTTACGTTACATCAGGATGGAACTGACCAAACGATGAATATACTTTTACAATTAAGAGATGAGAAAGATACATATGAATCACAATTTAGTATGTGGTCAGACAACAAGAATGAGGGAATGACAAAAGCAACAGCAAGTTTTCCGTTCAAAATAAGTGATTATGTTTTTTCTGCACAATCTGATACTGTCAAAGTCTCTTCTGGAGGAAAGGCACTGATTGCATATACAGCGGCAATGGGAAAAGACGGGAATTCACCGATGCTTGAAAGGATTGAGAAAAATCCTAAGCAAGCGCTGAAGAATAAGTCACATGCCTACTTATTTTATATCCAGCTAGACAAATAACTATCGTGATATATATGGAGAATATGAATTTTTTTGACGAAAAATCTTCATATTCTCTTGACGAATTGTTAAGAAAGTTGTAACATAATAAAAGTCAACGCAATGATGTTGTCTTTAAAAGATTGATGCGGGTGTAGTTTAGTGGTAAAACCTCAGCCTTCCAAGCTGATGTCGTGAGTTCGATTCTCATCACCCGCTCCAATACATAATTTTGTTTATAACGCAGTATTTCGTTTCATAGATAAACGAAGTGTTGCGTTTTTTATTATGTCAGTATAATGTAAAAAGCACTGTCACCTACAGTGCTTTTTCAATGAGTTCATATTTGCTTTCTCCACCATGTATTTGTATAAACATCTTCGTCAAGGATTGTATAAGTGCCTCACTCTTTTCCCGGGAAATAGATGGTGGGAAGAGAATGATTTGAAGAATGCTTTTTGTGTCTTGAGAAATTTGAGCTTTATTTGCTTGAGAAAATAACCCTTTAAGCTCTGCGCCATCCTGCCATTCAATATGACCAGTTTCATTTTTGGATAATGAAAGAGGCCCTTTCAATTGATCGGCATCTAATGTAAGGATAGGCAAGAAATATTTTAATGAAAAAAATATCGACAAATCCTGTACGGAATTGGTCGAGTCAATAAATTGTTCTTTTTGAATATCAGCAAGAAGTGGAAGAAAGGGGACATCTTCTAGAAGATTCGTCCATTCTTTGATCGCTGGTACTTCTTCCAAAGTTTGATCTTCATATTCAAAAAACAAAGATTCTTGAAACAGGCGCAGTCGGCCTTTTAACATTTGAGGGGATTTTCCTATCTCAATATGTGAATATTCAATCTGTCCAACATGGATAGACGGGCTTTGAGGTTGGAAAATTTCCATTTGTATCTTCACAGTGACTCACTCCAATCGGTCATGATACACTCGTATTATACTGAAAACAACTGAAGAAACAAAGAAAGGAGGTTTGCAAGGTGATTCATGTTGGACAATTAAAAGAAGAGTTAATTCAATATGCGAATGAAATTGGTGTCGATAAAATTCGATTTGCAAGTGCTGATACATTTGATTCATTAAAGGACCGCCTCATCTTACATGAATCGTTAGGGTATTTGTCCGGTTTTGAAGAGCCTGATATCGAAAAACGAACAAATCCTGCTTTGCTGCTTCCAAAAGCAAAATCAATTGTCGCCATTGCACTCGCATATCCTTCTAAAATGAAAGATGCTCCCCGAAGTACAAAGGATGCAAGAAGAGGGATTTTTTGCAGGGCTTCATGGGGAACTGATTATCATGTTGTGCTGAAAAAAAAGCTCGACATGCTTGAAGAATTTTTGCGCAGTAAACACGAAGATATTCGGACAAAATCAATGGTGGACACAGGTGAATTGTCTGACCGTGCTGTAGCCGAACGTGCTGGCATTGGCTTTAGTGCAAAGAACTGTATGATTATCACACCAGAGTTCGGATCTTATGTCTATTTGGCTGAGATGATTACAAATGTTCCATTTGAACCGGATGAGAAAATGGAAGACCAGTGCGGAACTTGTAATAAATGTGTGGATTCATGCCCAACGGGTGCTCTTGTGAATCCAGGCCAGCTCAATTCTCAAAGGTGTATTTCGTTTTTAACACAGACAAAAGGGTTTTTACCTGACGAATTTCGCTCGAAAATAGGGAATCGGTTGTATGGATGTGATACGTGCCAAACGGTCTGCCCAATTAATAAAGGGAAAGACTTTCATCTACATCCTGAAATGGAGCCAGATCCTGAAATTGCAAAGCCGCTCTTAAAGCCACTGCTGACAATCAGCAATCGTGAGTTTAAAGAGAAGTATGGTCATGTTTCTGGATCATGGCGAGGGAAAAAGCCTATTCAGCGGAATGCCATTTTGGCACTTGCTCACTTTAAAGATGCATCTGCTTTGCCAGATTTGGTTGAACTGATGCATAAAGATCCAAGACCGGTCATTCGAGGCACGTCTGCTTGGGCAATCGGTAAAATTGGCGATGGTCAGCAGCTTTCAGAACTCGAAAAAGCCCTTGAGCGGGAAAGTGATGAAGAAGCAAAACAAGAGATCATCAAAGGGATTGAATTGTTACAAACACCTTTAAATACTAAATAACCTCCCATTGAACATAGAATGAACCAAACAGAGATGTTAAAAAAAGTTTGGTGGTGTCTGTGTGAAACAATTATTAGAACAAACGTTAGAAGACAGACTGGCATATTTATTAAATGGCAGTACGATCAAACAGCCCCAGCTGATGTCTGATGTGGACGCTGTGGAGCGAAAGAAAGAGCTGTTTGCAAGAAGACAAGTTGAGATTGTCAAGGCGAAAGCAAAAGCAAAGCTTCTCGATTCAGCTATTCAAGATGATGGAGCTCAGCAAGTACAATATCTCGCGCACCTCACTTATGTCTGTAAGGATATAGACGATTCTTTTTATTTAGAGGAACAGGTTGAGAAAAGAGAAGCGTTTCTTTATAACGACATGCTTGTGAAAGATCGGATGATGTTAGAAGAACGACAAAAGGAAGATCAGGTGGATGAGCGCTTCCAAAATGAAGACCAATTTGGAAGAGCTTTTCACTATGACCGGCGTGCAGCTGTTCAATATGCTGAGACGTATTGGAATAAACGGAATCCAGCCTATAAAAATTTTGAAGATAACTGTACGAATTTTATTTCACAATGTCTAAAAGCAGGGAATGCGCCAACGAGAGGATATCCGAACCGTGGATCTGGCTGGTGGGTTCGTCCACATACGTGGAGCTACAGCTGGACGGTGGCACATTCGATGAAAAATTATTTAGCAAATTCCAAAGCGGGGTTGAGAGCGAAGAAGCTCAAGGAGCCGCAGGAGCTTCAAATAGGTGATGTTATTTGTTACGATTTTGAGGGTGACGGTAGGTATAATCATACAACCATTGTCGTTGATCATGATAAAGGCGGAATGCCTCTTGTGAATGCACAAACGTATGACAGCCGTATGCGTTACTGGTCGTATGAAGATTCAACGGCTTATACACCTAATATTCGTTATACGTTTTTTCACATTTTGGACGATGCTCCGAAGGATAGTTAATGGTATAATGTTGAGCGGAAAAGAAAATTAGAGGTGAACTTTTTTGGGACTTCATGTCGTTTTATATCAACCAGAAATTCCAGCTAATACTGGAAATATTGCGCGTACATGTGCAGCAACAAATACAACACTTCATCTGATTCGTCCGCTTGGTTTTTCGACAGATGATAAAATGCTGAAGCGTGCAGGACTCGATTATTGGAAATATGCCAATGTCGTCTATCATGATTCATTAGATGAATTGTTTGAGGCTCATCCTAAGGGGCAATTTTTCTACATCACAAAGTTTGGGCAAAAGCCGCATACAACGTTCGATTACTCGCAGCTAGATGAAGACTACTTTTTCGTATTTGGCAGAGAGACGAGTGGATTGCCAAAAGATTTGATTGAACGGAATATGGATCGCTGTCTACGTTTACCAATGACAGAGCATGTTCGTTCACTGAATCTATCGAATACGGCAGCGATTCTTGTGTATGAGGCGCTTCGCCAGCAGCAATACCGAGATTTGATATAAGAACATGATAAAAAGCCGAGATCCCATCTCGCTTTCAGTGAATATGTAAGTGCTGAAAATATGAACGAAATGAAAAAGGATGTTCCGCTGATGGAACATCCTTTTTTTCATTTACCAGGCTTGCCTTCGTAGCCAGCTGTGAAAATGGATACTAAAAACGTAATGATGACGCCCATCATAATGACCGTTCTCATATAAGCTCCCCCTTATCCCTTTGTTCCTTTGCTGCCGGTTTCATATGTTGTGAAGTTCGCCTTGAAAAGCAGGAGATGAAGATCATTTTTCTCCTGTTTTTCCTTTATTATGAAGGGTCTTGCGGATGGTTGTCAATTCAGTTTGCCAATTCGTCATTTTGAAGAACGAAAGCATGTAATAGGACGCCTCCGCATAGATTGTAAAACAGTATCTGATTTCTAGCTTCAATCTTGAAAGAGGAGGTTCATATGGATATTTTAAAGAAAATTGAACAGCACAGAGAAGAAGAGCAGCGACTGAAATGGGAAGGCACCTTCAGCGAATATTTAGATATTATTAAAGAAAATCCACTTGTCGCTCAATCTGCTCATTCTCGCGTTTATCATATGATTAAGGACAGCGGGATTGAAGAGGAGAATGGGGTCAGAACCTACAAATTTTTTGATCAGGAGCTTTTTGGTTTAGAGGAATCATTGGAAAGGCTAGTGGAAGAGTATTTTCACCCTGCGGCTAAACGTTTAGATGTCAGAAAGCGTATTTTATTGTTAATGGGACCAGTCAGCGGCGGGAAATCGACGCTTGTCACAAGGCTGAAAAGAGGGCTTGAAGAGTATTCACTGACAGATCATGGCGCAGTCTATGCGATTAAAGGCTGCCCAATGCATGAAGATCCGCTTCATCTCATTCCGCAAAATCTGCGGGAGGATTTCTATAGAGAATACGGCATACGTGTGCAGGGGAATTTATCACCTTTGAACTTGATGAGGCTCGAAGAGGAATATGGTGGCCGCATTGAGGATGTGAGAGTGGAACGAATTTTTTTCTCAGAGGACAAACGGACCGGCATTGGTACCTTCAGCCCGTCGGATCCGAAATCTCAGGACATTGCTGACTTAACAGGAAGTATTGATTTTTCAACGATTGCTGAATTTGGTTCAGAGTCAGACCCGCGTGCGTACCGGTTTGATGGAGAGCTCAATAAAGCGAACCGTGGAATGATGGAATTTCAGGAGATGTTAAAGTGTGATGAGAAATTTCTATGGCATCTTCTTTCATTAACGCAGGAGGGAAATTTTAAGGCGGGGCGTTTTGCGTTGATTAGTGCGGATGAATTGATTGTTGCACATACGAATGAAACGGAGTACCGATCATTTATTTCGAATAAAAAGAACGAGGCTTTACACTCAAGAATTATTGTGATGCCGATCCCTTATAATTTAAAGGTGACAGAGGAAGAACGCATTTATCATAAGATGATTTCAGAAAGTGATGTCTCAGATGTTCATATTGCACCGCATACGCTAAAGGTGGCTGCGATGTTTTCTATTTTGACAAGGCTGAAAGAGCCGAAGCGGTCTGATATCGATTTGGTGAAAAAAATGCGACTGTATGATGGGGAAAGTGTCGAAGGTTTCCAATCAGTTGATATTGATGAGATGAAAAAGGAATTTCATGACGAAGGAATGAGCGGAATTGACCCGAGATATGTCATTAACCGCATTTCATCCACTATTATTCGAAAGAACATGGAATCCATCAATGCACTGGATGTCCTCCGTTCCTTAAAAGAAGGACTCGATCAGCATCCATCGATCTCAAGTGAAGATCGGGAACGATATTTGAATTTTATTTCTGTCGCACGAAAAGAGTATGACGATATGGCGAAGAAGGAAGTTCAAAAGGCATTTGTGTATTCCTATGAGGAGTCTGCGAAAACTCTCATGGATAATTACTTAGATAATGTCGAGGCGTACTGCAATAAAAACAAACTGCGTGATCCGTTAACAGGTGAAGAAATGAATCCTGATGAAAAGCTCATGCGTTCAATTGAGGAACAGATCGGCATTTCTGAAAACGCCAAAAAGGCATTCAGAGAAGAAATCCTTATTCGGATTTCGGCTTATGCGAGAAAGGGCAAACGCTTTGATTATAATTCTCACGAGAGATTACGAGAAGCTATTCAGAAGAAGCTTTTTGCCGATTTGAAAGATGTCGTGAAAATTACGACATCGACGAAAACGCCGGATGAGCAACAGTTGAAAAAGGTCAATGAAGTAGTGGCGCGATTGATTGATGAGCATGGCTATAATTCTACAAGTGCAAATGAACTCTTAAAATATGTAGGCAGTCTTCTGAATCGTTAATAAATGAAGGAGGCATTATTGGCGCAAACTAGCACCGGTAATGTCTTTTTTAAAAATCATCGTCATTTCGACGACGGCCAGCATACGATAATGGAATCGATGGGTACAAGAATTGTCCAAAAAGGTGAGGAGGGGGATGGATGTCCCGGCAAGAAAAAAGTCAGTTTATTGTGTCTCAGGAAGACTGGTCCCTCCATCGAAAAGGCTTTGATGACCAGCAGCGTCATCAGAAAAAAGTCAAAGAGGCGATTAAAAACAATTTGCCGGATCTTGTCACAGAGGAAAGCATCATCATGTCTAATGGCAAAGATGTGGTCAAAATTCCGATCCGTTCTTTAGATGAATATAAAATTCGGTACAACTATGATAAGAATAAGCATGTAGGTCAGGGGGATGGAGACAGCCAGGTTGGCGATGTGGTCGCTCGGGATGGATCTGACAGTAAGCAAGGGCAGGGAAAGGGGCAAGGTGCTGGAGATCAAGCCGGTGATGATTATTACGAAGCAGAAGTCTCATTAATGGATTTAGAGGAAGCGTTATTTCGTGAGCTGGAGCTACCAAATCTTAAACAAAAGGAACTTGATGATATCGTTGTCGAGGAAATTGAGTTTAATGATATTCGCAAAACGGGGTTAACCGGTAATATCCATAAAAAACGAACCATGCTGTCAGCATTTAAACGAAATGCCATGACAGGAAGCCCTTCCTTTTATCCCATTTATCCAGAGGATATTAAGTATAAGACGTGGAATGAAGTCACCAAACCAGAATCAAAAGCGGTTGTCCTAGCGATGATGGATACGAGCGGAAGTATGGGGCTTTGGGAAAAATATATGGCGAGAAGCTTTTTCTTTTGGATGACACGTTTCTTGCGGACAAAGTATGAGACAGTCGAGATCGAATTCATTGCCCACCATACAGAGGCGAAGGTCGTAGACGAGGAGCACTTCTTTTCTCGGGGAGAGAGCGGGGGAACCATTTGTTCTTCTGTCTATCGAAAGGCACTAGAGCTCATAGACGAACGATATCCTCCGTCACGATATAATATTTATCCTTTCCATTTTTCTGATGGTGACAATTTGACCTCAGATAATGCACGGTGCGTGAAGCTCGTTTCTGAAATTATGAAAAAAGCCAATTTATTTTGTTATGGTGAAGTGAATCAATATAATCGGCATTCTACGTTAATGTCAGCATATAAACATATTCAGGATGAGAAATTTAAGCATTATATTTTGAAGCAAAAATCAGACGTTTTTCTCGCATTAAAAAAATTTTTTCAGCAGGAAGAAGTTCTTTCTTAAAGAGAACATTCAAAAAAACCTTTCAGCATAAGGGCTGAAAGGTTTTTTTGTGTGGAGAAGGAAGGGATCACCAGAAAAAAAGTAAAACTTTCTCTTTGACATTTCAATTTTCATTTATTAATATTTAATCTTGTTAAATATAAGTTTTTCAAAAAAGATGCCGATTGTCTTTTCTTCTTTTTCTGCTTTTTGCTCATAAGTGAACAATAAGTATAAATGGGCTGCACACCATTTTCAGCGGAGTAGAAAAAGGGGAAACAGGCAGCTCTATGAGCTTGTTTCATAATCTGTCAGATGATGGGCATTCTAAGTTTGCTAAAGCAGATGACACTATATTTTTATACATGAAAGGAGAAACAAAACATGAACAGAGGGCGTTTATTGCTAACGAATATTATTGGCCTTATTGTGATTCTTGCCATTATTGCCGGAGGTGCTTATTACTACTACGAAAGCACAAACTTCGTAAAAACAGATGAAGCAAAAGTGACAGGTGACATGTACCAAATTACAGCGCCAGCAGCTGGACAAATCAAAGGCTGGGACATCAATGAAGGTGACGAAGTGCAAAAAGACAGCACAGTTGCAAAAGTTGAAGGAGAAGCAAAAACAAACATTAAAGCAGTGGCTGATGGCACATTAGTCAAAAAAGAAGTACAAAACAACCAACAAGTGCAGCCTGGGACAGTTCTTGGTGAAACGATTGACCTAAGCAAGCTTTACATTACAGCGAATATTAAAGAAACAGACATTAAGAACATTGAAAAAGGTGACAAAGTGGACATCGTTGTAGACGGCGATCCTGATACAACATTTGAAGGAACTGTTGAACAAATTGGTTATGCAACAAACTCAACATTCAATATGCTGCCAGCAACAAACTCAAGTGGTAACTACACGAAAGTGACACAAAAAGTAGCAGTGAAAATTTCAATTAAAAATCCATCTGACAAAGTACTTCCAGGTATGAATGCTTCTGTCAAAATCTCTTCTTAATGATGACTGATATCAAAAAATGAAAGGAGGTTGTCTGAGATGGCAAATCAACCTGCAGCGACAAAACAGGGAGCAGGCTCCTTGTCTTTACTGATCATTTTAATGGCCGGTTTGTTCGTAGCGATTTTAAACCAAACGCTTTTGAACGTAGCCATGCCCCATTTAATGACTGAATTTAATGTGAGTGCGACGACAATTCAGTGGCTTACAACAGGTTACATGCTTGTCAACGGTGTGCTCATTCCGTTATCTGCGTTTTTAATCACACGTTTTGGCCAGCGCAGCTTATTCCTCGTGGCGATGATTTCATTTACACTAGGGACTTTTATTTGCGGTATTGCGCCAAACTTTTCTACGATGCTGATTGGTCGTTTGATTCAGGCAGTCGGTGGCGGTATCTTACAGCCGCTCGTCATGACAACAATCCTTTTTATTTTCCCTCCAGAAAACAGAGGGAAAGGAATGGGGATTTTTGGTCTTGCGATGATGTTTGCGCCAGCTGTCGGACCAACGTTATCTGGTTATATTATTGAACACTATTCATGGCGTATTATGTTTTATGGACTTGTACCAATCGGTGCGATTGTCATTATCGCGGCTTTCTTTATGTTTAAAAATATTGTAGAGCCTAAAAAAATCAAGCTGGACACTCTTGGTGCGATTCTGTCGATCGTTGGTTTTGCTTCGCTTCTATACGGAGTGAGTGAAGCGGGAAGTGATGGTTGGACAGATCCAATCGTTTTATCTACGATTATCATTGGTGCGATTGCGATCATTCTCTTTATTTTCCAACAGCTAAAAGCGGATAATCCGATGCTTGATTTCCGCGTGTTTAAATACAGCATTTTCTCATTATCAAGTGTTATCAACATTATTATTACCGTTGCCTTATACACTGGGATGTTCTTACTACCGATCTACTTGCAGAACCTCGTTGGGTTTACTGCATTGCAATCGGGGCTATTAATGCTTCCAGGGGCACTTGCGATGCTCATAATGTCTCCAATTTCAGGGATCTTGTTTGATAAATTTGGACCTCGTCCACTTGCCATTGTGGGGATGCTGATTACGGTTGTCACCACATACGAGTTTACAAGGCTGACGATTGATACATCTTATAGTCACATTGTGCTCATGTATGCAGTACGTGCCTTTGGTATGTCACTCTTGATGATGCCAGTCATGACTGCTGGGATGAACCAATTACCGCAGCATTTAAACAGTCATGGTACAGCGATGTCAAACACACTGAGACAAATCAGTGGTTCGATCGGTACGAGTTTGATCACGACGATTTATACAAATCGCACGACATTCCATTATTCCAATATGGCAGATCAAACGAATACAGCTGACCCGTTCTTTATGAATTCATTCCAGGCGGCTGTCTCTAATGTGATGCACCATATGGGCATGACAGCAGAAGCTGCTCAAAAATATGTGTCGACCCAGCTCTTTACGAAAGCACAAGTTGATTCCAATGTGATGGGCATCAATGATGCTTACATGTGGGTGACATTATTCTGTGCAGCTGGTGTGATTCTCAGCTTGTTCCTGCGAGATGTACGTAAGGATAAAAAGCGAAAAGAAAAGCAGGATAAGAAACAAGAAATGACATTGCTTCCAGCACCTAAGGAAGCAAACCAAGATGCAAGATAAGTGTGGAGGGACCGTACATGAAAATTTATGTCGTATACGATAGTGAAGGTGACCATACAAAAGCACTTGCAGAAGCGATTGCAGCTGGCGCAGGTGAAACAGAGCAAGCTGAAGTGTTCATTGATCATGTGAAAGATGCGGATATCCGCAAGCTTGATCAAATGGATGCAATCATTTGGGGCTGCCCTGGTCACTTTGGTACCATTAGTTCTGGATTAAAGACATGGATTGACCGTCTTGGGTATTTATGGGCAGAAGGAAAACTCATCGATAAAGTCGGTGCCGTTTTCTGTACCACTGCCACAACACACGGCGGATTAGAAATGACGATGCATAATTTGATTACGCCAATGTTCCATCAAGGGATGCTTGTGGTCGGCCTTCCTGGAAATGTTCCAGAAAATGCGTTATACGGTTCTTATTATGGAGCAGGTGTGACGTGCCCGATTGATTCTGATGAAGTGATTTCTGCAGAAGGCATTGAGCTGGGGAAAGCATTAGGAAGACGTGTAGCATCAGTCACTGCGTCATTTAAGCGATAAGGAGAGGGTTCTTTTGGCGACGATTATTGTAGCGTTAGTAGCTGCTGTTCTAGTCATTATCGGATTAGTAGCGTTCAATGTCAGACACGCTTCGGCCGAGAAGGAAGAGATCAAAGAAGATGTTTCGAATCATCCTGACGTGCCGCATAGCGAGCCAGAAGTTGCGGCGAGACCTGTAGAGCCTGAAGTGGAAGAAAAAGCGTCAGAGCCTTCTCAGACAGATGATGCTCCGTCAGGTGATGATTTCTATAGACAGGCGCTTCAAAAGTTTAAGCAGCCAGAACCACCTGTCAAAGAAGAAGAACCAGAGACGAAAATGAATGATGATATGTATCGTTCTGCTTTACAGAAACTAAAGCAGAAGGACAAATAAAAAGAGAACCTCTCGTCAGGTTCTCTTTTTTTATTGCACAAAAAAACCGCCGGCTTAAAAGCCGAGCGGTTTTCCTTCACTCTATAAAGTGCTAAAAGAGCAGATGCTCTTAAATTACGCTTTGTTAACGTTAGCAGCTTGTGGTCCACGGTTACCTTCAACGATTTCGAAAGAAACTGATTGACCTTCTTCTAAAGTTTTGAAGCCTTCGCCTTGGATAGCAGAGAAGTGAACGAATACATCGTCTTGACCTTCTACTTCGATGAATCCGAAACCTTTTTCAGAGTTGAACCATTTTACTTTACCTTCTAACATGAAATTTCCTCCTAAAGCGATCTTAACGCTTAAATTCACTATTCTTGCTCTTACACAAACTTCAAAGACGAAAACTCTTTCAAAACTTTCTTCTTAAAGATGATACGAACAAAAATAATTACCTTTACTTTACCAGTGTTTGCGGGAAAAAACAACTGTTATACGAAAACTTTTTTAAAAATAATTAGCGCTAACAAATTGAGGAAAAAGCCTATGTTAAGTGTTCTCTTTTTCGTCCAGAAAAGCTCACTTGGTTTCTGCCTGACTGCTTCGCTTTATAGAGCTCCTGGTCTGCAATAATCGGTAATTGTTTCATGTTTTCACTTGTTCCTGCATCATAAGCACATCCAATTGACACCGTAATGTGAATCGATGTTCCGTTTTGTAAATAAATTGGCTGATCCGCCATTTTTTTTCGTAAACGTTCCGCAATTTGCCATGTTTTTTCAACGGAACAATTCGGTAAAAGCACAGCAAATTCTTCACCGCCGATCCGCCCAATATAATCAGAGCTTCTTGTGTTTTTAATCAGCCTTGTTCCGATTTCTTTTAAAACGATATCTCCCTCATGATGTCCATACTGATCATTGATGGTTTTGAAATAATCGATGTCTAGATAAATCAAGGACATTTGATGGATAGGTTGCTTTAAGTTCAGAGAAAAAGCATCACTTAATATCTCATCGAATTTCCGTTTATTTAAAACACCAGTTAAAAAGTCATAATGAGCTTGGAATTTATACAAATTTAACATCTGATACGCTTTTGTTTGATGCTCAATGACATAAAAATTAAATAAACCGGCAATATACGAGAACATCCAATAGGCAGCATGCAGTTCAAATGATCTTTCATTGACGATGATGATAAATAAAATCGTCGCTATGACGTTGCTCATGGTAATAGATAACAGCATTTTTACGACGTGATTGATATGACGCTCAGCAATTAAAAAAGAAGCTGTGGCGATAAATATCATGGAAAAAATATTAATGAAAGAAGCGACATTGGCTTCGATTAATAATCGGCCAATAATGATCACACAGGCTGCAATGAACGTTTGTGCAATGCCTCCATAAAATGCCGTTAAAATAAGGGGGATATGTCTTAAATCGATGATGGCTGGTCCTGCTTTAATAGAGAAAAACATTAAGAGGACACCGAGTAACCCAGAAATCATTCCTTTATAAATTTGTCTGAGCAGGGTGTCTTCCTTTTTTAAAAAATTCTCTTTAAACACAAGCATCAATAAATAATGGAAAGTGACAAGAATTGTTAAATTAATAAAGAGGTCTCTTAGCAAAATAAAATCACCTTTTTAAAATTACTAAAATTTGTTGCAAAAGAAAAGGGGAAACAAGATAATTAATAAAAATTTCACTTATGAGGGGTTTAAAATGAGGAGGGAACAATTTCCAGATCGAACGGACTGGCTTTCTTTTTTTGAGACGTGGCCTGATGAAGGATTTGAACGAGATATGCCCATTGAATATCAAGATCTAACGTTTCGGTTTGAGAATGAGAAAGAGCGATTTGTGGTGACGATGTCTCTTGGAGTACAAGAATTTTCTTTGAAGGCTGTTCGAAAAAAGGACGCATCCGTTTTAGGAGTATATGCCTTTAAAACTGTGCGACATGTAGAAATAAAAAAGGATCGGCAGCATGAAAAAGAGCTGTTGATACTATTAGATGGTGTGGAACGGTTTGTTATCACGATCGAAATCACCTTCTTGCCTTCCTTCTGCATCATGATGAAAGAGCATTTTTCAGGAGAATAAACAGGAGCCTTCTGAAAAAAGGCTCCTGTTTTAGTTATTTGTGCTCGATGTCATTGAGTACTTGCTGAATAGATTCATCATCCATTACATTCATGACACTTTCATCAATGTGAAGAGACTGGGCGTAAGACTCTCTCGGCGGCTGATGAGTTTGGTATGTTTTTGATGATGTTTGATGTTGGCTTGTTTCATTAGGCTGGACAGCGGTGAATGCTTGCTTGATCATTTGTCCTACTTCAGCTGTGCCTTTTGAGTCTTTACGTGAATGTGAATGGGACTCATGACGAGATGACTCATGATGGTGTTGATCTTTGCCTTTCATCGTTGAGGACAAATTCATTTGAGTCATGCTGCTTAGTCTTCTCCGTAATAGTGGTGAAAATAATGCAATGATGGCTGTTGATGCTGCGATCATTGCACCAGTACTCATACCTTTTCTCTTTTTAAACAAACGAATCCCTCCATTTGATCGTGATGATACTTCTTCATCATGTTTAGGATGACCAATCAAGGCTGATTTATGAATTCATTGCTGAAATAGAGGATGTGTGCATAAAAAGTCTGCTGGATGAAAAACCTATGAGCAAAAGGAGGGAATAAATTGATGAATAAGAAATGGATGCTATCTTTATTACTCGTTCCAACATTGATCACTGCTGGGTGTGGAATGAACAACCAAGGCGATGAACGAAGAGGAACAATGAAACGACAGTACGAAAATGTCACATATAAGAACGACAACATGAGACAGGATCAACCAAATGTGCAAACACCTCAGAAGGTGAAAGTGGCAGATAAGGCATCAGAGCTTGTTGCCAACATGTCTGAAGTGAAAACAGCGAACGTACTTGTCACAGGGAAAAATGCATTTGTTGCTGTCGTGCTTGAAGGCAATAAAAGCGGAGATGTAACAGACGATTTGAAAAAGAAAATTTCTGACAAAGTCAAATCGACGGATCAACAAATTGATAATGTGTATGTATCTGCTAATCCAGACTTTGTCGATCGTATGGCAGGGTACGGAAAACGTATTAGAAGTGGAGAGCCAATTTCAGGATTCTTCGACGAGTTTACTGAAACGGTTCGACGTGTCTTCCCTGAATCAAAATAGCTACGACAAAAGCCGTATGTCATATGCGGCTTTTTTGTTTGGAACCGCACCTTGCGCACCTGACTGCATAAAGTAAAAAATATATCACCTCTTGTTGATCTTTGTTTTTTCATAGAGAGAAAGAGGTTGCAGGATGAATTCAGGTGGGGAGTAAATGAAAGCAAAACCGTCATTAATTCATAAAAAACTTGTAAGCGGAATGATTGCAGCAGGTTTGATTTTTTATGCGTTCACTGCGTACTTGATTTATGTAGGATTCCAGCTGGCAGAGCAATATCTAGAGCAGCATTCTTCGCCTAAAACGGTCTTAACGG
This sequence comes from Bacillus sp. FSL W8-0183, assembly GCF_038006825.1. Classification (NCBI taxonomy): domain Bacteria; kingdom Bacillati; phylum Bacillota; class Bacilli; order Caryophanales; family Bacillaceae; genus Bacillus; species Bacillus sp. FSL W8-0183. Next base: position 1,009,478 of record NZ_JBBOVY010000001.1, read on the forward strand.
AAGGACTCAATAAGCAAGTCTATGAACATATTCGAATCTACTATGCAAAGGATGAGGGCGCCTTTGTCGATTTGACCATAGAAGCGCTGGAACAGGCAAAGAAGAGAACGATGTCAGTGTTTCAGTATGAAGCTGACAAACCGTTAGATATCATTTATTTTGATGATAAAGAGACGATTGAGCAATTTGCCGGTATCAAGCATATTACAGGTTTTTATTCTGATGTTGATCATATGATTGGATTATACCCAGATAAACGGGAAGAATTGTTGAAGAAAGAGACACTGCCTTTATACTTTTTCAACACGTTATTCATTCATGAGTATGCCCATTTTGTTTTCTATGAAAAGGTGCATGCATACAATGTATCTCCAGTCGTCTTTCCCCTTTGGTTCCATGAAGGAACAGCAGAATGGACGGCCTATGATGTGCTGAACGCCACGTCTGAACGGTTTGACGTCATTCCTTTTAAATCTCTTTATTCTGATCAAGACTGGCAAGAATCTCGCACGACGTATGAGACAGATGTTTATTTACAAAGCTACTATATGATCTATGAGCTTGTGCAGCTTTATGGACGAGATGTCATACATGAGATCATGGAGGAAACGGCGAAAACTAGTCGTTTTGATAGAGGATTTGAACAAGCGACAGGACAACGTCTCACAGATTTTGAAGAGCAATTTAAACTGAATTATCAAAGAAACAACGGCTGACCTGTAAATAGGTCGGCCGTTGTTTTTGGTTAATGAAGCGGTTTTTGCTGATTGGCTTTGCTTGGCGGCATCTGCACTTGTCCCTGCATAGGGGCAAATGTAGACGTCATCGCCTGCATATCTTGCGCTGTAAGCTGCGGAACTTGATAATAGCTATGTTTGTTTTGATATAAGAAAATTTCATACGCCATTTCAATAAAGTTCGGGATTTGCGCTGCAAGCACACGTCGCACCACAGGGTTTGTGACCTCTAATGCAGTCATTGAGAGTAATCCAGCATGAGATTTCATGAGACCAAGCATATGCCCTGTAATTCCCGCATCTTTTACATCCTGTATTGATTGATTAGGCTTCTTAGGCTGAGATGGTTTTATTCCGTATGTCACCTGTGTCTGTTCTTTCATCATATAAGTAGATGTTTCTTCACTAGGCTTTTGACCAGTAGAAAAGCAATCTACCGTGACGTTGTACTGGGACAATACAAATTGATATTGTCGATCTAACATGTCGGATAATGCGGGATCTTGGATAAATTGCCGAAAGATCATGTATTGATCCAAAATATTAATGGTCCCTGCTAATACCTCATGTAAATCAAATAACTCATGCCCGCCATGATTGAATTGGGGCTGTTGGACATGTCCTTGAACGTTTGGTTGCTGATCGTTTTGCATAAAGAATCCTCCTTCTGTTTATACAGTCTGTTTTAATGTGAGGAAGTTTTCCTCCTTTCATGCAAAAAACATTATTTACAATTAGAGGGTTTTCTTCCTTTTTGTCGAAAAAATGTATCAGACGAATGAACATGGGGGTACCAGATGCAGGACAAAATCATTAATCGTTTGATAGAAGACGAACATGTGCAGGCACCAGTGATTGGCATCGGTGTTTCGCCGTTTGAACAGCATCATCTTGAGGCTTTTTTTCAATCATTTCCGCATGAATTAAATGCCTCTTTTATTGTTGTGCAAAATCATGTGACAGGCGATTGTGTAACTGATTTGGAAGCACTTGTTTTACCGATTGGCTACCGGGCAAAGCCGATTAAGCATGGTGATAAAGTCATGAAAAATACGATTTATGTTTGTCCGCAGCATGCAGCTGTGACATTGACAGAAGACAAACGGCTACACATAACAGAGCAGCATCCTACGAACAAGGCGTGTGCTGTAAATTCATTGTTTCAGTCACTTGCCAATGTGCAAAAGGAAGAGGCCTATGCGATCTTTTTTCAAAAAGGCTATTGTGTAGGAAGTGGTTTACTTCAAATCGTTGAGCAAGGCGGTACAGCCATATCGTGCAGTGAGACAAATAGTGGGTTTGATCGTATGTATCATCAAACATTTCAAGACCCTTCTGCACTTGCGTCATATATAGCCAACATCATCAACGTTCCGCATACAGATGTTGCAGACCCTGTTTTGATCAGAATCATTGAACGTCTTGAAATGCATAAAGGAATTGCATTTTCAACCTATGAGAAGCGCAGGCTGCTCTCTGTCATTCAAAAAAGAATGAGGAGTGCGAACCAATCGATCTCCTTATTGTCCGAGTACGATCGTTTATTAGAGAGAGAACCAGATGAGCTTGATCGTCTGCATGTACAGCTTTTAAGCGGCACGACTTCCTTTTTTAGAGATATGGAAGCCTTTCGAGTATGTGAACATCACATCATTCCGTCGATCATTGATAATACATTGAAAAATGGGAAATCTCGATGCCGCATTTGGATTGCAGGATGTTCTACAGGTGAAGAAGCCTATTCTTTTGCGATGTTATTTTTAGAAGAAATGAAACGAAGACAAGTGTCCATTGAACTTCAAGTGTTTGCAACAGACATCAATCGGAAAGCCATCCAAAGTGCAAGCAAAGGTGTTTATTCGCTTGAGTCTATGGCACGGATGCCAGAAAAATGGAGGGCGCGATATTTCGAAAAAAAAGGTGACGCTTTTATTGTGAAGCAGTCGCTTAGAAAACATATAGTCTTTGCTCCTCACAATTTATTGATCGATTCACCTTTTATCCACCTCGATTTTATCAGTTGCCGAAATGTTCTGATGTACTTCCAGCCAGAAGTACAAAAACGAGTCTTATCTCGATTCCAATATGCACTAAAGGATCAAGGGATGTTGATATTAGGACCGAATGAAAAGGTACCCAATATCCCTCGTTTATTTCATTTGTTCAATGAAAAGTGGAACATTTACACCCACTCAAACGTTCCTAAATACAATGCAGGTCATACGGAGTTAAAAGAACGAGCTGTCCAATATATGAAAGAAGTAGATCAGGAGTATGATGCATGTTTCATCATAGACGATTGCGAGAAAATCCTCGCGATATCAAACGGTGCCTATTCTTTCTTAGCGCATACAGAAGTCTCAGATGAATTAAGTGAATATGTAACCCCTGATTATATGAAAGAGATACTAAGTCAAAGCTTTCAAAAGGTGTGGACTGAAGAGACTGAGGTTGTCTTTCAACATGTCCTCATTTCGGAAAATGGAAGAAAGCAGTATGCTGATTTCACAGTGAAACATTTTGATCGCCGTTTTAAAGGAGTATACGTCATTCTCATTCGGAAGAGTGAGAGAGGAAAAAATCAAAAGAACGGCAGGGACAAAGGGATGTTAGAGCAGAATTCGGTTTATCAACAGCGAATTGTCGATTTAGAAAACGAGCTCAATGAGGTCAAACAAAAGGAGCAAGAAGCAAGGGCTCAATTAAAAGAAAAAAACAAGCAAATAGAAGTGCGCGAGAAAACAAACGAGCATTTTATTAATATTATAAACAATTTAAAGGTGACAAGAGAAGAACTGTACCAGCCGTCTGTGAAGCCAGAACTTGCCACGTTGTTTGTGGACCGGGAAATGAATATTCGCTATCACACTCCTACAGCTACCTCTTTATTCACTTCAGCTCAAACCCGGCACCAGCAAACGTTTCAGTCGATGGTGAAGAAGTTATCGAAGGAAATGCTCTATCATGATATTCAATCTGTCATTTCAGATAGGCGCGTGATCGAACGTGAAATTGAAACGAACGAAGGAGAACAATTCACGGTTCATATGACGCCTTTCTATGATCAAGATCGCGAGGGAGCAGTGATGACCTGGATCAAAATGACCGAAATGACGAAATTGAAGCAGGCTCTTCATCTTGCGGTGACAGCACTTGATAACAGCCATATTCATATTGTGGTGGCAACTGGAGAAGGTGTCATTCAGTGTGTCAACCAGCGCTTTTGTCAGTTTGTACAACAGCATGAATATGACTTGATCGGAAAAGATATTTTTTCTGTCTATTATGCGTTGTGTCAATGTGATGATCTAGCGAAACAATGGGACGTGTGTTTAAGAGAGGGCAGCTGGACAGGTGAGCTGTATTTTCAGGACTTATCAGGGCGTGAGCGATGGGAAAGAGTCTCTTTACACCGAATCGATGACCCTGACAAAATGCAGTCTACTGTCATGCGGATTTCAGAGGATATTACAAGTCAAAAACAGTCTGAGAAAATGCTGATGAAGTCTGAAATGCTGTCAGCAGTTGGACAGCTTGCAGCTGGTATTGCCCATGAGATACGGAACCCACTTACGTCGTTAAAAGGCTTTTTACAGCTAATGATTCAAAGTAAAAAGTATCAGAAAGATTATGCTGATGTGATGATGTCAGAGTTTAATCGACTTGAGTCTATTATTAACGAATTCCTTGTGCTCTCTAGAAGTAAATCTGTTAAATTTGAACCGGTGAATGTAAATCTTCTCCTCGAAGAAGTCATTATGGTCGTTGAATCTCAGGCGGTCTTAAAAGGAGTGTCGATTCAAAAGAATCTGGCGCCCTCACTGCCACATATTCAAGGCATTCCAAATGAATTGAAACAAGTGTTCCTTAACATTCTTAAAAATGGAATTGAAGCGATGGATGGAGTAACAGGTGTGATCCAAGTGACTTCATTATTGAAAAACGACCAAATGATGCTGATATTTGAAGACCAAGGAAAGGGCATACCAGAAGAGGAGATTGGGAAATTAGGTGAACCTTTTTACACAACGAAAGAAAAAGGCACGGGTCTTGGATTAATGATGACCATTAAGATTATTGAAAGCCATGGCGGTACCATTCGTTTTGAGAGCAAAAGCTTTGAAGGGACACGTGTGATTATTACGTTTCCAAGTAATTGAGATCAGCTTTACATGAAATCCATCCAGTTTTAATAATTGCTTTGTACACTAGAAGAGATGAAGTCCAAAGGGGAGAAATCTAATGAAACGTATACAATCCGTTCGAATGGTCTGTTGTTTGATTTTGGTGATATTTAGTCTGCAATCTTTACTGCCTAGTATCATGACAGCTGAGGCGTTTTCTTCTTCTGAGAAAAAGGAGACTTTATGGAAACAAACAAAGCCGATGAACATAAAAAAAGCCCGAAAACTGATAGGAGAAACGGTAACGGTGAGCGGAATCGTAACAGCAGATCAATCCGCTATAGGGAATGGGAAACTATCAACATATATTCAAGACAAAACAGCTGGTCTCAATATTTATTCTGCGCAGCCTAAGAATTTTCCAGAACTGAAAGCAGGCATGAAGGTCACGGTGACTGGCAAGGTGACGACTTATAAAGGGCTCGTTGAAATTGTGCCAGATCAAGATCGTCTGAAGATAGAGGCTGTGAATCAGCCATTGCCTTCGCCAAAGAAAGTTTCCATTAAACAATTGGAATCGGATCAGGCAAGCAAATATGAAGGAAGATTAGTGAAGGTAAAAGGCTATGTAGAACAAGCGCCAGATCAGCCAGCTGGCGGTGGATACAATGTGGTCATCATTGATAAAAAATATCATAGTACAGTCCTTAGAGTCATGGTTGATACGGGTGCCATTGATCAAGTGAAGACCGGAAAATGGTATGAGTTTACTGGCGTTTTAAGCAGATATGATACGCTGCAAGTACTTCCAAGACACAAAACCGATGTCAAATTGCTGAAGCACCAGCCAAAGCCGCCAAAAATCAAAAAAGAATATGAGGCAACGGTAGATCGTGTTGTGGATGGAGATACCATTCATTTGAAGAAGCCTGTGCTCGGCACAACAAAGGTACGCTTCGTGAATATGGACACACCAGAAACCTACCACAAGCCAAAAAATGAATTAGATCAAAACCAGCTGCGCTTTGGACAAAAAGCGACGGATTATTTAAAAACGCTCCTTTCAAGTGGTGATCGAGTCACATTAAAGATTGGCCCGGAAGCAAAGGATGGATATGGACGTCTTTTAGCTCAAGTCAAAACCAAAAAAGGGCTGAATACGAACCTAGAGCTTGTGAAAAAAGGATATGCCCCTACTTATTTCATCTGGCCTGTTGGAGATGAAAAAGAGTATCAGATGTTTCAGCAAGCAGTGAAAGATGCCAAGGAAAAAGGGCTTGGTATTTGGAATGAAGAAGATCCTCTGTTAGAACAGCCGTTTGAATTTAGAGCACGCGAGCAGAAAAAAGGGCTTACACGTTATGTTGGTGATTCATCTGCAAAAACCTACGTATCACCTGACAGCTGGAATGAGATCGATGTAGATAAACGTATCTTTTTTGCTTCTAAAGAAGAAGCAGAGCAGGCTGGATATCAGGCGTCAGAATCATCTAGTGAAGTCCCATTAACCATTTTAAGCATGAATGATTTGCATGGGAAAATTGATCAGCAATATGAGCTGGATGTAAAAGGTGATGGCAGTAAAGGAACATATGGACGGATGGATTATGTGGCGGCTTATATAAAACAAAAGCAAGCTGCGCAAAAAAATACACTGACAGTTCATGCAGGAGATATGATAGGCGGAAGCTCGCCAATATCGTCTCTTTTACAAGATGAACCAACGGTTGAACTAATGGAGAACATCGGCTTTGATGTTGGGACAGTTGGCAACCATGAGTTTGATGAAGGTGTAGATGAATTATTGCGCATCTTAAAAGGTGGAGATCACCCGAAAGGCACAAAAGGGTACGATGGGCAGAACTTCCCGCTTGTTTGTGCAAACTGTGAATATAAGGATACTGGCAAACCACTTTTACCGGCCTATGAAATCATGGATGTCGAAGGAATTCCTGTGGCTTTTATCGGGGTTGTGACAACATCAGCGGCAGGTATGGTCATGCCAGAAGGAATTAAAGACATTCAATTTACTGATGAAGTCCAAGCTGTCAATGAAGCAGCGAAGGAATTAAAGCAAAAAGGGATTAAAGCGATCGCAGTTCTGGCTCATATGACCGCCTCTCAAAATGGTGATACCATTACTGGAGAAAGCGCAAGGCTTGCCAAAGAAGGTGATGACGAAATTGATGTCATTTTCGCTGGACATAATCACGAAGTGGTCAATGGAGAGGTGAATGGAAAATTAATTGTCCAAGCCTTTGAATACGGAAAGGCAATTGGAGAAGTCAATGTCACACTTGACCGGAAAACAAAGGATATTGTCAAAAAGAGTGCAAACATCCAGTATGTAGACCAGGCTGGTATTGAAAAGGATCAGGAAGCAGCGGACATTTTAGCTCATTACGGAAAAGAAGTGGAGCCGATTATTAGTGAGGTGGTTGGAGAAGCAGGGGTCAAGATGGAGGGCGGCTATTCAAATGATGGTGATACACCACTTGGCAATCTCATTGCGGATGGCATGAGATATTCAATGAAAAGTGACTTTGCCATGATGAATGGTGGCGGCATCAGACAAAATCTCGAAAAAGGACCCATTACTTGGGGAGACCTCTTTAATATTCAGCCATTTGGAAATGTGTTAGTGAAGCTGGACATTAAGGGGAAAGATTTAGTTGATATCATTGAAGCTCAAATATCTCCTCAATTTGGACCGGATTATAGCATTTCAGGCTTTTCTTATTCGTACAATCCGTTAACATATAAAGTAGTCGACTTAAAACTGCCTGATGGTTCTTCCGTTGATTTCGATAAAACGTATACACTCACAGTGAACAACTTCATGGCGACTGCCACTGGAAGTAAGTATGCACCGATTGGGCGGCTAGGGAAAAATCCTGAAACAGGCCCAGAAGATTTAGAAGCAACGGTCGCTTTTGTAAAGAGCTTCGAGGGAGCTTCTATTGTGTATCAAAAAGAGGGCCGAATTCAACAAGCGAAACAAGAAGAAAAGGCAGCAGCAAGCTAAAGAATCATCAGCAAAGACAAAGGAGTTAACGCATGAAAAAATGGCTTGCAGTGATTGTCATGTCAGCGGGGATTGTGGTGCTTGGCTGGGGAATCTGGCAAATCGCTTCTACTCACTTACAAACAGCACATTCGTTAGAGGAAGCAAAGAAGGTCGTAGAAACTGATCAAGGGATGACAAAGGAAAAATTTTCACCTGAAATGGGGAAAGCCTCTGGCATCCTGACCATTCCGAAATTAAAAGCCGATTTGCCGATTGTTGAAGGGACAGATGCGGACGACCTTGCCAAAGGCGTCGGTCATTATAAAGGCAGTTATTACCCTGATCAAAATGGACAAATCGTTTTATCGGGACACAGGGATACGGTCTTCCGCCGGACTGGTGAACTGGATATTGGGGATCAGCTGAAAATCACTGTACCGTATGGCGAGTTTGTTTATGAAATTACGCATACGAAAATTGTGGATCAGCATGATACATCCATTATTACCTTACAAAATAAAAAAGAAGAGCTTGTGTTAACCACATGCTATCCATTTCATTTTGTCGGCAATGCACCAGAGCGGTACATTATTTATGCGAAAAGAGCATCTGTCTAACGTCAAAAGAGCCTGTATGTTCAGGCTCTTTTTTCTACATATTGTCCATTAATTCAGCCATATCAGGTGGAAGCGGTGCTTCTATCGTCAGCTTTTCACCTGTGAATGGATGGTTCATGTCTACTTGTTTGGCATGAAGGGCGCATCTGTTTATCAGGTCACGCTTCCCGCCATATAATGTATCGCCAGCTAAAGGATGCCCGAGACTGCTAAGATGGACCCGAATTTGATGCGTTCTGCCTGTTTCTAATCGCAGCTTAACGGCCGTCATCTGTAAACGTTTATTGAGATGGAAGACCTCATAATGAGTCTTGGCGCTTTGACCAGTAGGAGAAACTCTCCTTCTGACGGCATGGTGTTTATCACGTCCAATGGCTGCTTGGATCGTTCCTTTCTTTTTCTTAAACAGTCCTTGTGCGAGGGCAAGATACGTTCTGTTAATCGCTTTTTTTGAAAGCATTTGATCGAGTACAGCATGTGCCAACCTGTGTTTGGCAAAAATGACGGTGCCACTTGTGTCTTGATCCAGCCTATGTATATGTCTGACCCGCTTTTCTTCTCCATTTGCTTGAAAATGGAAAGCGACTAGGTTCGCCAGCGTACCTGTTTGTCCTTTTTCATTTGGATGCGTCGGCTTTCCAGCAGGCTTTTGGACAACTAATAAATGCTCGTCTTCAAAGAGTACCTCTAATTCACCGTATTCTGGCGTCACATCACTTTCCTCCGTCTCAAATAAATCAATGAGAATCTGATCACCTGTACTCACTTTTGCAGCATGGTGGGCAGGTTTTTGATTGAGACGGACTTTTTGGTGCTCCATCCAAAAATGGATAATCGGTTTAGAGGCAGACACTTCGTCTTTTAAAAATTGACTTAAGGAATTGCCATTTTGATGCTCACCTACTTTTAGGGAGAGCGTGTGTCCTTTTATGATCATGATATTCGTCCTCTCTTTGGGTATATATAGGAGGAAACACTTACCTTAGCGAATGACTTTTTTTCTGTGCTATTCTGAATGGAGTAATAACGACAGAGAGGTAGATGCCACGTGAGATTAATGAAAGCTGCGACAGACCTTCAAGAGCAGGCAATTGAAGAAGTATCAAAGGAAATTGAAGATCTTTTATCCCATTCTGTCAATGGAGAAGCGCAGGAAAAACAACCCCAGCTTACATTCATTGATGGTGTGTATAACGGGACAATGGATGATGCTTTTCGTATCTTATCAGGTCTTCAGCTATTACATACCATTATTTTAAAGCCGAAGCGACAGATCACAAAACGAGATCGTGAGTTATTTGAACTCAACCGTGAACAAGTTAATGCGTGCGGCTTTTCTTTCCCGTTTGATTTAGATGATTTTGCAGGCCGTCACCTTCAAAATGCGTAAAAGTTGGTGTGAACTTCCTTGTTAACTTACAAGGTCGTCGCACATACTATTTTTAAGGGAACGGAGAAACCTTCAAGATCTGTAATACCAATTCCGCTCTTTTTCAACAATGTCTATTCTCCACGAATCGGAGCGCTTGGATCTCTTGCAGAAAGAATCGAACATGACAGGAGCCTGACAAAACGATGCAGGCTCCTTTTATACATAATCATTTTAGCAGACATTCATCTTTGAAAGTCAATTTTATTCACGATATGATAGCAGTATGGAAGATATTTCAGACTTTCGGAAAAAAGGAGTGGCCTCTTTGGTAAAGGCGATTATATTTGATTTTGATGGATTAATTTTAGATACAGAAACACATGAATATGAGGTTCTGCAGGAAATGTTTGCGGAGCATGAATCGGAGTTGCCTCTGTCTGTATGGGGAAATGTGATTGGAACGCAGGCAGGTTTTAAGCCTTTTGAATACTTGGAAGAGCAGTTAGGAAAGACATTAGATCATGAGGCACTCACAGAAGACCGGCGTTCACGTTTTCAAAAGAGAATGAAGGACGAAGCAGCAAGACCTGGTGTAGAAGCTTATTTAGAAGCGGCAAAGGAGCTTGGAATTAAGATTGGACTTGCTTCCAGCTCAGATTATAAATGGGTGTCTGATCACCTGAAACAAATTGGACTTTTCGATTACTTTGAATGTATCCGCACGTCAGACGATGTGGAAGAAGTGAAACCTCACCCAGAACTTTATTTGCAAACCGCACAATGCTTAGGCGTTGAGCCAAAAGATTGCGTGGCATTTGAGGACTCTGTGAATGGGTCAATCGCTGCCAAACGAGCGGGTATGAAATGTGTCATCGTGCCAAATAAAGTGACGAGCACACTGCAGTTTGAAGAATATGATGTCAGATTAGAATCTATGGCTGAAATCGAATTGCTCCAGCTATTCCATCAGCTTGAAAAAGAGGATCAGTAAGGGGGCAATACATCATGGCAGAAAAACTAGATTTAACGCGATTTGAAAAAAGAATGGTGATTCGAAATATTAGAGAAGAAGATATCGACCGAATCATCGCATTGCAAGAGGTATGCTTTCCAGGCATGGACCCTTGGAAAAAAGAGCACCTTGAAAGCCACCTTGAACATTTCCCAGAAGGTCAGTTCTGTGCGGAATTCGAGGGAGAAATCATTGGCTCATGTTCAAGTTTATTAATTAACTTTGATGAATACGATGATCGTCACACATGGCAGGACATCACAGATGATGGATATATCACAAACCATAATCCAGATGGGATGAATATGTACGGAATTGAAGTAATGGTCAGTCCTGAGTACCGCCGGATGAAAATCGGTCATCGTTTATACGAAGCAAGAAAAGACTTAGCGAGAAGATTAAATTTAAAAAGCATCATCATTGGCGGACGTATCCCGAATTATCATAAATATCAAGAGGAAATGACGCCTCGCCAATATGTAGAGCAAGTCATGCTACACCAAATTTATGATCCTGTGCTATCTTTTCAGCTGTTAAATGAATTTAGCCTGATGCGGATCAATCCGAATTACTTGCCGGATGATAAAGCTTCCAGTACGTACGCAACGCTAATGGAATGGAACAATGTCGATTATCGCCCGCAATCGAAAAGATATTATAAATCGGCGTTCCCAGTACGAATTTGTGTCATTCAATATGCAATGAAGCAAATTCATTCCTTTGAGGAGTTTATGAATCAAGTCGAGTATTACGTGGATGTGGCATCAGATGCGTCAGCTGACTTTGCCGTTTTCCCGGAAATCTTTACAACGCAGCTTATGTCATATTTAGAAGAGAGATCACCAAGTCTAGCAGTGCAGCGGATCACAGAATATACCGAGGACTACATCAATTTGTTTACAGATCTCTCGGTCAAGTACAACATTAATATCATCGGTGGTTCTCATTTCGTTGAAGAGGAAGGGAAAATCTATAATATCGCCTATTTATTTAGACGTGATGGAACGATTGAAAAACAATATAAGCTGCATATCACGCCGAATGAAAGAAAATGGTGGGGGATTTCAGCTGGTGACCAAGTCCGGGTATTTGATACGGATTGCGGGAAAATTGCGATCCAAATTTGCTACGATATTGAATTCCCTGAGCTTGCTCGAATTGCAGCTGACAAAGGAGCGAAAATTATTTTTACTCCATTCTGTACAGAAGACCGTCAAGGCTATTTACGAGTACGTTACTGTGCGCAGGCGAGAGCGGTTGAAAATCAGATATATACGGTCATTTCTGGAACGGTCGGAAACCTTCCGCAAACAGAAAACATGGATGTCCAATATGCACAATCAGCAATCTTTGCACCATCTGATTTTGAATTCGCAAGAGATGGCATTGTAGGGGAATGCAACCCGAATATTGAAATGGTGGTTGTCGGTGATGTCGACTTAGAAATATTAAGAAGGCAGCGTCAAGATGGGACGGTTCGTCAGCTGAAAGACCGAAGAAGAGACGTGTACCATATTGAATATAAGAAATAATCAAAACAAGCGCCCCGCAGTTATGCGAGGCGCTTTTCTTTATGTTTACATTTTCTTTAATGCGAGTGTAGCAAAGTGGGCAATGCTTTTGGCAGCTAAAAATGGAACGTCTGATTTGACAAGAGATTGATAAATCGTTTTTTCTACTTGTTTCCATGTAAGAGCAGGCTCTTCTAAAAGATTTTTTAAATCAGGTCCTACATGCTGGTTGAAAAACTGTTCAAATTGTTCGCGTTTTTCTTGTCCGGCAATCACTTCTAATTTTTGTAGCCACTTTTCTTGTTTTTGGAAAGATTGTTCGATGTTTTGTTTAATGGTGTCTGTTGTTGAAGGAAGCTGAAAATCACTTTCTGCTGTCACCTGCTTCGTTTGAATAGATGCAGCATCAGCTGTTTGTGTAATAGGTGAAGCGAATAAAAGGACAGAGGTGGAGAGCATCAAAGATTTTGCGATTGTTTTCATTAAGAAAACCTCCTAGTTCATTTAGTATTGTGCACGAGATTTATTATACATTTTTGTTAAAATAAGGTAATGGGGCTTACCGCTTATTTTTTCATGCGACAAAGGGATGCCAAATGAAAAGACGAATATACTGAATGGAAATGATGTTTTACAAAGGGAGAGGGATATGGGGCGAGAATCTAAACATCTGTATATCAATTTGCCGGTTAAGCATGTAAATGAGTCAAAGGATTTCTTTGAACAGCTAGGTTTTGACTTTCAACAAGAACTGACGAATGAACATGCTGCTTGTTTTGTGATGAATGAGACGATCACAGTCATGCTGTTATCACTTAAGCATTTCCAATCCATTTCAGAGAAGGAATTGGTAGATGCCAGAAATAGCGCAGAGGTCATTATCTCTTTACAGGTCGAGACGAGGGAAGAGGTTGATGAGCTTGTAGAGCGTGCGATCGCAGCTGGTGGTTCACCGTTTAAGGAAAAACAAGACCATGATTTCATGTATGGCTGGAGCTTTCAGGATCGTGATGGTCATTTATGGGAAGTGTTTTATATGGATGAGGAGAGAAGCGACCTTTCATAAGGGTGCTTCTTTTTTATTGATGATCAGTGGTATGATAAGAGGGTAAAAAATAAGGAATTCATCTAGAGAAAAGTAGGTGCTGCATGGAGTTTTTACTTGTCTTAATGCCAGTGTTCGGCATATTCCTTATAGGGTATATTGGGCAGAAGACAATTGGTTTTGATATACATACGCTCTCATCAATGTCTTTATATTTAATGTCACCTTTTCTTGCGTTTGAAACCTTTTATCAAAATAAAGTATCGATGGACTATGTGTACTTATCTATATTTGTCGTAGGGCTTTGTCTTTCACTTGTTTTATGTGTCTTCATTTTATCTCGAATTTACGGGTATTCGAATGAAACGTATTGTGCCATGATTTTGTCATCAGCATTTATGAATAATGGAAATTACGGCACGCCTGTTGTCCTTCTTGTTTTTGGAGCAGCTGGTTTAGATATTGCGATTGTGCTAATGGTCCTTCAGCAGCTCGTCATGAGTACGATCGGCATGTATTATGCAGCAAAAGGTGGAGAGGACGCGGGAGACTTGAAGGTCGTTCTAAAAAAAGTGCTGCGTATGCCGGTTGCTTACGGGGCTCTTCTTGGTTTATTATTTCAGCTCATTGACCTTTCATTACCTAAAGAGCTTATGACAGGTGTTCAGCTGGTCGGGGATGCAGCGATACCAACGATTATGCTGATTTTAGGTATGCAGCTCGCAGTGATTTCTTTTAAACAAGTGGATTATCGCAATATTTCCTATGCGGTGCTGCTCAAGCTGTTTATTTCACCTCTCATCGCCTTTGGTTTTACACTTATTTTACCTGTAGATGATTTGGTGAAACAAATTATGATTTTAGTTGCAGCGATGCCGACAGCGGCGAATACAACGCTGATGGCTGTGCAATTTCGAACGAAGCCTGAGTTTGTCTCAAGCACGACGTTTCTCAGTACGATTTTAAGTATTGTGACTTTACCTGTTTTATTATGGATTTTATCCATGCACCCTCTGGGATAGGGGACGGCAAACAAAGGGGGACTTATGAATGAATGTAGATGTTCATTTTCAAGTAAATGATGTGTTAAAAACGAAGCATTTTACGCATGCGAAAGTGTTAGCTGGGGAAAAGGGATTGTTTCGGCAGGTAAGATGGGTACATGTACTTGAAGTGCCTGCTGTAGAGGATTTGTTAAACGGAGGCGAGCTGATCTTAACGACGGCCGCAGGCTTCCATGATCAATTGGAAGTCTTTCAGGCGTTTTTAAGGCAGTTGATTGACTCAGGTGCGGCCGGCTTGTGTATTGAATTTGTACCGCTCCGGTTTGATGTACCGGAAGAACTGATTATTTATGCAGAAGAACGTGATTTTCCGCTTATTCTGTTTACAAAAGAAGTGAAGTTCGTCAATATTACACAGCATCTCCATACGATGATGATTGAGCGTCAGTATCAGATGATGGCGGATTTAGAAACACTGTCGACCAAGTTGAATGAGCTTTTATTGACTCCTCATCCGCAGATGGATATTTTGGATCAAGTGTATCAGCACGTGAGAGGGATTCTTTTGTTGATCCCTGTTCAAGGTGAGCCGATTATTTTATGTGATTCATCCAAACAAACAGAAGAGCTTGTGATGAATTATTTGCAGTATGCTTCATTACCAAAAGGATATGAAGTGACGCAAAAACAAGTCCTTGCACTCAAACAAACCTTTGCAGACCTCGTCCTCATTCATCAATCGAACACGCTCTCGGAATTTGAACTGCTTGTGATGGATAAAGGAGCGAATGCCCTTGCCCAGCAAACTTTAAGAGAGCTGTATACAGAAGAGCTGAAGAAGACAAAAGAGAATGAATGGCTGCAAAAATGGTTTCATGAAGAGCATACAGAAAGAGAAATCATAGAACACCTTGAGGAAACAGAAGGACTGAAAAAACCGACCGGCTGTGTGGTGATGCTCTTTCAAAAAAACCACCAAATAGAAGAAATCGCAGGGAATCTTTATTTTCTTGTCTCTTGCCGTTCTATTTTTCAGCGTGCTGGTTTCTATTTGATTGTGTACGAGCATCAAGGACAAACCTTATTTATTTTATTGAATACAAGAAAAGTTGAGGACTGGAAAGAGCGTGCAGAAAAAGCGGCAAACGACATCACGCAATTATATGACCGTGAGAAGCCCGGCGAGGCAGTCATCAATTATGGAATCGGTTCATATTGTGAGCAATTTCAGTCTATGAGAAAAAGTTTTCAAGCAGCGAAAGAAGTGCTGCATTTAAAGAAAGTGATGCCGCAACGGATAAAAAGCCCATTTTATCAAGATTTACATATGCTTCGGTTGATGCCTGTCATGAAAGAAAGCGGGTTATTAGAATGCATGGTGAAAGAGTATTTAGAGCCGGTGATTTTATATGATAAACAAAATAGCGGCAGGCTCTATCAGACGCTGAATATCTTTTTACAGACAAACGGTTCTAAAAAAGAAACCGCAAGCCAGCTCTATATTGTGAGGCAGACGCTTTATCACAGATTGGATAAGCTTCATGCTTTACTTGGTGAGGATATGATGCAAGCGCCAAAACGTCAAGCGCTTGAATTTGCGATCCTTGCTTATGAATTTTTACAGGGGAATCGTCATTAATGGTATATGTTAGATTTGCTAAGGGATCAAGTAGAGTGTCTCATGGTTCTTTTCAATCAGTTGACGATCTGTCTAATGTAATGTGTCTGGCCCCTTTTTTATAATGAGAGTAACGACACGAGCGGTCTTGTTTCAGTTTCATATGCCTCACTTTTTATCCATATAATGAATGGAGAGGTCATATGCAGGACCGGTTTAAGCTTCTTTGATGATGAAAACGGATACATGGGGGCGTGAGAAGATGAAAACACATAACGCACAAGATCTTCAGGCGAAAGATGATCAGTTCATTTGGCATCATATGAAAGGGACAAACAAAGAAAATGAAAGTATGGTGATTCATGAGGCAGAAGGCGCATGGGTGACAGATATTCATGGAAATCGCTATTTAGACGGGATGTCAGGACTATGGTGTGTAAATGCCGGATATGGACGTAAAGAGCTTGCAGAAGCGGCGTATAAGCAATTAAATACGATGCCTTACTACCCACTGACACAAAGCCATGTGCCAGCGATTCAGCTGGCTGAGAAGCTCAATGAATGGCTAGACGGGGACTATGTGATTTTCTTTTCTAACAGTGGTTCTGAAGCGAATGAAGCGGCATTTAAGATTGCCAAACAATATCATGCGCAAAAGGGAGAGAGTACACGCACAAAATTTATTTCCCGATATCGATCGTATCATGGCAATACAGCAGCAGCTCTAGCCGCAACGGGTCAAGCGCAGCGTAAGTACAAATATGAACCGTTAGGGCAGGGGTTTATCCATGTCGCACCGCCTGATATGTACCGGCATCCTGAGGATCAAGAGAGCTTGGCAAGTGCTGATGCAATCGATCAAGCGATGACGTGGGAATTAAGTGAGACCATTGCTGGCGTCATCATGGAGCCGATGATTACAGGAGGCGGTATCTTAATGCCGCCAAAAGGATATTTGAAGAAGGTGAAAGAAATCTGTGAAGATCATGGAGCGCTCCTTATTGTGGATGAAGTCATATGCGGCTTTGGCCGGACAGGAAAGCGGTTTGGATTTATGCATGAGGAAGTGAAGCCAGATATCATCACCATGGCAAAAGGGATCACAAGTGGATATTTACCGCTATCTGCAACGTGCGTGAAACGAGACATTTATGAAGCGTATGCAGGAGAAGATACGTATGATAGGCTACGGCATGTGAATACATTTGGCGGTCACCCTGCTTCCTGTGCGGTGGCACTTGCTAACCTAGAGATCATGGAAAACGAGCAATTAGTGGAGCGGTCAGGCACGCTTGGCCAAGACATGCTCGAACGTTTGCAAGAGTTAAAAGAGCATCCATTTGTCGGTGATGTGAGAGGAAAAGGCCTGCTGTTTGGGATTGAGCTTGTGCAGGATCAGGCGTCAAAAAAGCCAGCTGATCCAAGTGTAGTCGGTCAATTGATTGCAGAATGTAAAAAACGAGGATTGATCATCGGGAAAAATGGCGATACAGTGGCTGGCTATAATAACGTGGCACAGCTCGCACCACCGCTAAATATCACTGATGAAGACGCCTCATTCATTATTCATACTTTAAAAGAAAGCATGGCACAATTATAGCAGTCTGCTTCAGATTGTTGACAAAGGGCTAAAATGTTATTTATTTTAGCCCTTGTCTTCTTTTCAGCGTGAAAGGACGAGTACTGACGCGGAGCGAAGTTGACAATCGTGAGCACCAGCACGCAGGACTGACAAAGAATGCGAGGGTTTGTTTACACGCCTGTAGCAGAGAGATTTCTCTGCTTTTTTCTATGCCCTGAAAGGATCAGGTCTGAATCGATCTGCTAGGCTGAATGGTCAATGGGCACACTAGGTGTATTGAAAAAAACATGCGATTCTATTACTGTAAGGAGAAGATAGAACCAATACACACGAGAAGGAGACGGCATATGAGTTTTCATGATCAACCCATTCTACCTGCTGTTCGCAATATGAAGCAATTTGAGGAATTTTTAAAAAGTCCATTTACATATGGGGTCTTACTAGATGTTCACTTAGGGCGGCTTAAGGGCATCATGAATGAGGCGAATGCGCATCATAAAAAAATGTTTGTCCATGTCGATCTCATTCACGGAATCAAACATGATGAGTACGGAACGGAATTTATTTGTCAGGAAATGAAACCAGCTGGCATTATTTCTACTAGGTCTTCTGTCATAGTAAAAGCCAAGCAGAAAAAGGTATATGCCATCCAGCGAATGTTTTTACTTGATACAAGTGCGATGGAAAAAAGCATGGAGTTTGTCGGGAAACATCGTCCAGATTTTATTGAAGTATTGCCGGGTGTCGTGCCAGATTTAATTACAGAAGTGCGCGAAAGAGCTGGAATACCAATATTTGCAGGAGGATTTATCCGAACAAAAGAAGATGTAGAAAGGGCACTTGCAGCAGGGGCGACAGCTGTCACCACATCGAATACAGAGCTTTGGAAAGCGTTCCAAAAGTGAAAAAGATAAAATGTGAAAATTGATTGACAACGTTTTCATCCTCTGTTACTATAGCACTAAGTTAATATCATGTGATGGAGAAACGGAGATCCACAACGACGCTTTACTAGGTGACAAATGACCCTGATGTAAAGTATGTTTGTTGTGGATCTTTTTTCTTTATCTTTTCTACACATTTATAGGGGATGGCAACTGAACCAGAGGAGGAATTTTTCATGACACCATTTTGGGGTGAAGTCGTTGGTACAATGCTTCTGATTATTTTTGGAGGCGGTGTGTGTGCGGCAGTCAGTTTAAAGAAATCGCTCGCATATCAGTCCGGCTGGATTGTAATCGCTTTCGGATGGGGATTTGCAGTAGCGATTGCAGCTTATGCCACTGGAGGAATCAGCGGTGCACATTTAAACCCGGCGCTGACAATAGGTCTTGCACTAGAAGGAAGTTTTCCTTGGGCTGATGTTCCAATGTATATTGTCGGTCAAATGCTTGGCGCATTACTCGGAGCTATTATTGTCTTCTTACATTACTTACCACACTGGAAAGCGACAGACGATCCAGGTGCAAAACTAGGCGTATTCTCAACTGGTCCTGCGATTCCGCATACTTTTGCAAACGTGCTCAGTGAAGTCATTGGTACATTTGTATTGGTGGTAGGAATTTTAGCGATTGGTGCAAATAAATTTGCAGACGGAGTCAATCCGCTGATTGTTGGTTTCTTAATTGTCGCAATTGGTCTTTCATTAGGTGGTACAACTGGTTACGCAATTAACCCTGCACGTGATTTAGGTCCAAGAATCGCACATGCCATTCTGCCGATTCCAGGTAAAGGTCCATCAAATTGGAAATATGCTTGGGTTCCTGTTGTTGGTCCAATTTTGGGCGGTGCATTTGGCGGTGTTTTCTATAATGCAGCCTTTAAAGCGAACGTCACACCAGCCTTTTGGATTGTAAGCGTTATTTTAGTTGTGGTATTGTTAGGACTCTATGTTTCTACGAAAAACCAGACAAATGCTGTCAATGAAAGTATGTAAGGGGAGGAAAACACCATGGCAAAAGAAAAATATATTCTCGCATTAGATCAAGGGACAACAAGCTCAAGAGCGATCTTATTTGATCAAGAAGGTAAAATTGCCCATACAGCTCAGAAGGAATTCAATCAATATTTTCCGAACCCAGGCTGGGTAGAACACAATGCAAATGAAATTTGGAGCTCTGTTCTATCAGTTATTTCAACTGCTTTAATCGAATCAGGAATTGAAGCAGATCAAATCGCCGGTATCGGAATTACGAACCAGCGTGAGACAGCTGTCGTTTGGGATAAACATACAGGCGCACCCGTTTACAATGCAATTGTTTGGCAGTCACGACAAACATCTGGTATATGTGATGAGCTAAAAGCGCAAGGGCACGATGAAACGTTTAGAAATAAAACGGGTCTACTCATTGATGCTTATTTCTCAGGTACTAAAGTGAAATGGATTTTAGACAATGTAGAAGGTGCTCGTGAGAAAGCAGAAAATGGTGACTTGCTGTTTGGCACAATTGATACATGGCTCATTTGGAAAATGACTGGCGGTCAATCACACGTGACAGATTATTCGAATGCATCAAGAACGTTAATGTTCAATATTTACGATCTGAAATGGGATGAAGAACTACTTGATATCTTAGGTGTTCCAGCTTCCATGCTGCCAGACGTCAAACCATCATCACACATTTATGGTGAAACAACAGACTATCACTTCTTCGGTAAAAATATTCCGATTGCAGGAGCGGCAGGAGATCAGCAGTCTGCGTTATTCGGTCAGGCTTGCTTTGAAGAAGGAATGGCGAAGAACACATATGGTACAGGATGTTTCATGTTGATGAATACAGGGGAAAAAGCAATTAAGTCGGATCATGGATTGTTAACGACGATTGCATGGGGCATTGACGGCAAAGTTGAATATGCTTTAGAAGGAAGTATTTTCGTTGCTGGCTCAGCGATCCAGTGGCTGCGTGATGGACTTAGAATGTTTAAAGACTCAAAAGACAGTGAAGCTTATGCTGAGCGTGTTGAGTCAACAGACGGCGTATATGTCGTACCAGCATTCGTTGGTTTAGGCACACCATATTGGGATAGTGATGTCCGAGGCGCTGTATTCGGTTTAACACGCGGTACTTCTAAAGAGCACTTTGTTCGTGCAACATTAGAATCACTTGCTTATCAAACGAAAGATGTTTTAGATGCGATGGAAAAAGATTCAAACATCTCACTTAAAACATTGCGTGTCGATGGCGGGGCTGTAAAGAATGATTTCTTAATGGGCTTCCAAAGTGATTTGCTGGATGTGCCAGTAGAACGTCCAGAAATTAATGAAACGACGGCACTCGGTGCGGCCTATCTTGCGGGAATAGCAGTTGGCTTCTGGAACGACCGTTCAGACATTGCAAAACAATGGAACCTTGACAAGCGCTTTGAACCTAAAATGGAAGAAGACAGCCGTGACTCGTTATACAGCGGGTGGAAAAAGGCTGTAAAAGCAGCTCAAGCTTTCAAATAAACAAAAAGTATGGTATACTTCAAGTAAGTTAATAGAACGGTTGGAGAACTGGAGAGACCGCAAGCACCGAAGTGTAGAAATACGCTTTGGGTGTTTGCGGTCTCTTTTTCTTTACCGTACAACATGGGAGGAACAAGAGATGACTTTTTCTAGCTTAGAAAGAGAACAAATGCTTCAGGACATGACAAAAAAACCATATGATGTGTTTATCATTGGTGGGGGTATTACTGGCGCTGGTACAGCACTTGATGCGGCTTCACGCGGAATGCGTGTCGGTCTTGCGGAAATGCAGGACTTCGCAGCAGGTACGTCTAGCCGCTCAACGAAACTTGTACACGGCGGACTTCGTTATTTAAAACAATTTGAAGTGAAAATGGTCGCAGAGGTCGGTAAAGAGCGTGCCATCGTATACGAAAACGGTCCTCATGTGACAACGCCAGAATGGATGCTTCTTCCGATGCATAAAGGCGGGACATTCGGTAAGTTTTCAACTTCAATCGGACTTAGAGTATATGACTTTTTAGCTGGCGTTAAGCATAGTGAACGCAGAAGTATGCTAAGTGCAAAAGAGACACTTGCAAAAGAACCACTTGTGAAAAAGGATGGCTTAAAAGGTGGGGGCTACTATGTTGAATACCGTACAGATGATGCACGCCTGACAATTGAAGTCATGAAAGAGGCTGTGAAATTCGGGGCAGAAGCGGTCAACTATGCGAAAGTAAAAGAATTTATTTATGATAAAGGCAAAGTTGTCGGTGTTGTCATTGAAGATGTCACAACACAGAAAACATACGATGTATATGCGAAAAAAATCGTCAATGCGACTGGTCCATGGGTCGATCAGCTAAGAGACAAGGACCACTCAAAAGAGGGGAAACATTTACAACATACAAAAGGAATTCACTTAGTATTTGACCAATCTGTTTTCCCATTAAAACAAGCAATCTACTTTGACACACCTGATAAACGAATGGTCTTTGCGATTCCAAGAGAAGGAAAAACGTACGTGGGAACAACAGATACCGTTTACAAAAAACAGCTGGAACATCCGCGTATGACAAAAGCAGATCGTGATTACGTGATCAAAGCCATTCAATATATGTTCCCAGATCTTAACATTACAGAGAAAGACGTTGAATCTAACTGGGCTGGTCTTCGTCCACTCATTCATGAAGAAGGCAAAGATCCTTCAGAAATTTCTCGTAAGGATGAGGTATGGACATCATCTTCAGGCTTAATCACGATTGCTGGCGGTAAATTAACAGGTTACCGTAAAATGGCTGAACACATTGTGAATCTTGTACGTGATGGACTTAAAGAGGAAACTGGAAAAGATTTTGGACCATGTAAAACGAAACATATGCCAATTTCAGGCGGGCATGTAGGCGGTTCAAAAAATATGGCATCCTTTGTTCAAGCGAAAACGGCAGAAGGAGCATCCGTTGGTTTGACAGAACCGATTGCACAAAAATTAGCTGAGAAATATGGCTCAAACGTCAGCAATGTCTTCAAGCGTGTGGAGCAGGTTCAAGGGGAAGCAGACAAACGAAACATTCCCGCATATGTGTTGGCTGAACTTGTCTATGCGATCGAAGAAGAATTGGCTGTTACACCTGTCGATTTCTTCTTGAGAAGAACAGGCAGCCTATTATTTAATATCAATTGGGCAAAAACGTATGCACAGCCTGTTGTTGACTATATGGCAGATCGTTTTGGCTGGGATGAAGCGACAAAACAGAAACATCAAACTGAATTAGACCGACTATTCCATGAAGCAGTCGTACCGCTTGATGCTGAATAAGTAAAAAGCCGATCGTGTATCGGCTTTTTTTATTTTGTACATCGTTTTTTCATATGTTCATGATATAACATGACATAAAGGATAATTCCATATAAAATAACAGTAGATATTATTTTATTGATGATAAGAACTGGGAGGACGAACATGAGTTGGATTACGAATTATGAGCGTTGGATCAATGAGAAGCACCTGGATACTGAACTAAGGGAATGGCTGGAGGCACATCAAGATGATCATCAAGCGCTTGAAGACTGCTTCTACAAAAACCTTGAGTTTGGTACTGGAGGAATGCGCGGAGAAATTGGTGCTGGAACGAACCGAATGAATGTTTACACTGTTCGAAAAGCATCTGCTGGTCTTGCTGCGTATATTGCAGCACATGGAGAGGATGCAAAAAAAAGAGGCGTCGCCATTGCCTATGATTCACGCCATAAATCTCCTGAATTTGCGATGGAAGCGGCTAAAACACTTGCTTCACATGGCATTCAAACATACGTATTTGACGAACTGCGTCCGACACCAGAACTCTCTTTTGCAGTTCGAGAACTGAATGCCTTTGCAGGGATTGTTGTGACAGCAAGTCACAATCCGCCAGAATATAATGGCTATAAAGTTTATGGAGAAGATGGAGGCCAAATGCCCCCATTTGAAGCAGATCAAGTCATTAAAGAAGTAGATGCCATCGAAAATGAATTAGCCATTTCAGTGGAATCAGAAGAAGTATTGAAGCAAAATGGTTTGATCCGCATGATTGGTGAAGAAATCGATCAAGCGTATATGGAAAAATTAAAAACCATTCGTGTGCACCCTGAGCTTGCAAAAGAAGTCGATGTCAAAGTGGTGTTTACTCCGCTTCATGGGACGGCGAATAAACCTGTCCGAAACGGACTTCAGGCCTTTGGTTATAAGCATGTGACGGTTGTGCCTGAACAGGAAAAACCAGATCCGCAATTCTCGACGGTTACGTCTCCAAATCCAGAGGAGCATGCCGCTTTTGAATACGCCATCAAGCTTGGTGAAAAGCAAAATGCTGATATTTTGATTGCGACAGATCCAGATGCAGATCGATTAGGTATCGCTGTGAAAAATCATGATGGTGAATTTACCGTTTTGACCGGCAACCAAACAGGCGCCTTACTACTTCATTATTTATTATCTGAAAAACAAAAACTAGGTCAGCTGCCGCCTCGCCCCGTTGTGATGAAAACGATTGTGACAAGTGAGCTTGGGCGTGCTGTTGCCTCAGCATTTGGAGCTGACACGATTGATACGCTCACTGGCTTTAAATTTATCGGAGAAAAAATCAAGCAGTTCGAGGAAAGCGGAGAATACACGTTTCAATTCGGCTATGAAGAAAGCTACGGCTATTTGATCGGTGATTTTGCACGAGATAAAGATGCAGTTCAAGCGGCGTTATTAGCAGTTGAAGTCGCAGCCTTTTATAAGAAACAAGGCAAGTCATTATATGATGCGCTTGTTGATATTTTTAAGGAATTTGGATTTTACAGAGAAGGGTTAAAGTCATTAACCTTAAAGGGGAAAGTAGGAGCAGAGCAGATTTCTGCTATTCTTCATACCTTTAGATCAAACCCGCCAGCTTCTATCGCCGGTCAGCGCATTACGGTCATTGAGGATTATCAATCAAGTCAAAGGCACCTTGTGGCTGAAAAGAAAGAAGAAACGATTCATCTGCCGGCATCAAACGTCCTGAAATATTTCCTTGAAGATGGCTCATGGTTTTGTTTACGACCTTCTGGTACGGAGCCTAAAGTCAAATTTTATATTGCAGTCAAAGGCACATCGTTAACAGACAGCGAAGAAAAGCTGAAACACTTATCAGAAGAAGTCATGAAAGTCGTCTATGACATTGTGGAAGAAACAGCTAAATAAAATATCACAAAGCCATCATGTCATGTATGATGGCTTTTTCTCAGTCAAAAGGATGAGAAAAAATCATCCTTTTTGAGAAAGAGCCGCACAGATGCTCATGGTATAATCAACATATTGATAAGAGAGGCAGTAAAAGCCGGGGGTACACACGATGGGAGATTACCAAGAAAAAGTCAAAACATTAAAAACGTTAAAAGAAATTGCTGAAAAGCTAAATGAAGGGATGGAAATGAAGGAAACGCTTCATGAAGTGCTTCATATGCTTATGGAAGTGACAGGCTTTCAAACAGCATGGATTTATTTTATAGAAGAAGACGGATCGTATGAACTAATGGCAGAAGTGTGCTTACCTGAAGCGTTGGCAAAGGATCGAAAGCAATTGATGTGTCAAAACGATTGCTATTGCATCAACCGCTACACGAAAGGCTCACTGCAATCAGCTACCAATATCATCAATTGTAAACGGATTGAAACGGCGATTGAGCAAAAGCTTGGAGATACAGAAGGAATTACCCATCATGCAACCGTTCCGCTCCAAGCATGTAAGCGTACGTTTGGCTTATTAAATGTGGCGGCAAAAGGGAAGGTTACATTTACACAGGAGGAGCTGAATCTGCTTGAAAGTATTGCACTGCAAATTGGTACGGCTATTCAGCGCATGAAGCTTGTGCAAAATGAGCAGCAGCATGCACTTTTAGAAGAACGAAACCGGCTTGCGCAGGATTTACACGATTCTGTGAATCAAATGCTGTTTTCCGTGAGTTTGACTGCAAAGGCAGCGCGTCAAATGACAAGTGATCAAAAATTAGGTGAAATGATTGATTTTATTCAGCATTTATCACAAGATGCCCTCATTGAAATGCGATCACTCATCTGGCAGTTAAGACCAAAAGGACTTGAAAAAGGATTTACAACAGCGATTGAAGAGTATGCACAGCTTTTAGGTCTAAATTGTTCATTGTCTTTATCAGGCTGTATGGAAATAGATCATTCAAAGCACGAAACCTTATTTCGCGTATGCCAAGAAGCTCTAAATAATTGCCAAAAGCATGCGGGCGTTGAGAAAGTAGAGGTCAAACTGGAGCAATCAGGAGATACGTTTGGTATGAAAATCATCGATCAGGGAAAGGGATTTCAGTATGATGAACAAATGAGTCTTCCTTCATTTGGGCTGAAAGGGATGGCTGACCGTATCCGAAGAGCAGGAGGTACATTTTGCATCAATTCTGAGCTAGGGAAGGGAACGACGATTGATGTGAAAGTACCATTTTCTCAAGAAAGGAAGGGATTGTCATGAGGGTAGTCATTGCAGATGATCATCACATTGTCCGAAAAGGACTGGTCTTTTTCTTGCAAACCCAGCCAGATGTGGACATCGTTGGTGAAGCATCCAATGGAGAAGAGGCACTACAGGTAGTGAGGCAGACAAAGCCTGACATTGTCTTGATGGATCTTTCTATGCCTGTAATGAATGGGATTGAGGCGACAAAGCAAATGACGCTGGATATGCCGGATGTCCGCATTGTCATTCTGACAAGCTATGCAGATAAGGACTATGTGATCCCTGCTATCCAAGCGGGAGCAAAGGCTTATCAGCTCAAAGATGTAGCACCTGAAAAGCTTCTCACGACAATGATTGAGGTGCAAAATGGTACGTACCAGCTAGATGGTCATATTACAGCTTTTCTTGTCCAGCATCTAACTGAACCTAAAGAGCAGAAATGGGCATTGATGAACGAACTGACCAATAGAGAACGTGATGTCTTATTTGAAATCGCAAAAGGGAAAAGTAACAAAGAAATCGCCTCATCGCTTTTTATTTCTGAAAAGACTGTGAAAACTCACGTGTCTCATGTGTTATCAAAGTTAGAGCTGGCAGATCGAACTCAGGCCGCTCTCTATGCGGTAGATTATCAAAAAAATCAGCCGAAAGAGCTGTTGTAAACAGTCATGGTGGACATTTCAAAAGACTTCATGAGTATTTCTCATGAAGTCTTTTCTTCTTTATGAAAGGCGGTTAGTAAAAGGGTGAAAACAAAGAGCTAAAATAAAGTTCATTCTAGCCCTATGTCAACAATCTGAAAGAAAATCAACCTTTTCCTTTATGTGTACATTGGTTCAGCATATGCTTCAGCAACGGCAGCTTCTGAAGCATGGTCGATATACTGCAGGAGTCCATATAAACATTTTTCAACATCTGCATCGTTCCGGTTAAATTGATACGCGTGTAAGAAATGCTCAATACGTTTCGAGAGCAAGTCATCTTGCGTACGGACCATAAGAATAAGTAAATTATCCCATTGCGAGCGATGCGTATAATAAAGTGCCTTATCATAATCTGCCACATTCATTAAACCTTCTCCTTTCCCTTGAGAAGTCCTCATTAGTTTGCTCGGATCAGGTCGACTTTTTCAGGGGAAAAGTTGGTGTCTGCATAAACTGGGTACCGGGAATTATAGGCTGAATAAATGCTTGATGTATGAAAAAGAGCCAACCAGCAAAACCTAAACAAAATAGACATGAAAGTGAGAATATTGATATCATGCACCCGAAATTATGGATGCTTTTTGCAGCAGGAATTGTTTTATTTGGCAGTCTCATGATTCATCCATCTTCACAAGCAGCCGAGCAGCCGGCAGAGAATTGGGAAAGACTTGCGTATACTGCCTTGCAAGATGAATATGAAGGCGCCGCTTTAAACGACTATCATTACATTGGACGTACACAAGTGAATGAAGTTCAAACAAAAGATGTGTTTCGCGTGACCGTGAAGGAAGGCTCCACACGATTTGCAGCACATGCAGAAATTTATTTTCATCCGGTGACGGGTCATTTGATTAGTATTAACGTATTTCGGCTATAAAAAAGCACCTCTTTTAAAAAGAGGTGCTCCAGCTGAAAAGAAGATCTATTTCATGCTTCCTTGAAGATATGAGCGAATATCCACACCGAGTGAATCCGCTAAACGCTGTCCATAATCTTCATCTGCACGATAGAAGTTGCAGATCGCAAGTAATTTCGTTTTTTCATTTACGTCTTTCAAGTCAGCTGTCAAGTTTTTGATCAATGCTTGTTTCTCTTCTTCAGAGTAGCTTCGATATTTTTCTCCAGCTTGTTTGAAATCGTTTGGTTTTTCAATTTTTTGTCTCACCATACGGTCACCGTGAAGAACCGGTTCACTTTCTTTGTAGTGAGGGTTTTCTTTTGGCTGATCGTCATAACGGTTTGGTTCATAGTTAATATGACCGCTTGGACGAGTTGTTGTCATAAAGCCATCCTGTTGGTTATTGTGCACAGGCGCATAAGGACAGTTCACTGGGATGCGCATGTAGTTTGCACCTAGGCGGTGACGCTGCGTGTCAGGATAAGAGAACAGACGACCTTGAAGCAGTTTGTCTTCAGATGCTTCAATTCCTGGTACTAGGGCACTTGGCGTGAAAGCAGCTTGCTCTGTTTCAGCAAAGAAATTTTCTGGATTGCGGTTCAGTGTCATGCGGCCCACTTTTTGCAGTGGATAATCTTCCTCGCTCCACGTCTTCGTCGGATCACATGGATCATAATCTAGTTCATCATAATCACTGAGCGGCATAAGCTGAACGTAAAGATCCCATGCTGGATAATTTCCTTTTTCAATACGATCATACAAGTCTCTTGTCGCATGCTGGAAGTCGTTTGCTTGAATTTCTGCAGCTTCTTCCATCGATAAATTGCGAATGCCTTCTGATGGTCTCCAGTGGTATTTCACATATTTTGTTTCTCCGTATTTGTTTACCCATCTAAACGTATGAACACCAGAACCGCGCATTTCAGCGTAGTTCGCAGGAATACCTTCGTCAGAGAAAAGCCATGTGAGCATGTGAGTGGATTCTGGTGTTAACGTCATAAAATCCCAATAACGGTCAGGATCTTGAATATTTGTTACAGGATCTGGCTTGAGAGAGTGAACCATATCAGGGAATTTGAGTGCATCACGAATAAAGAAGATCGGCAAGTTGTTCCCAACTAGG
The DNA here is from genome assembly GCF_038006825.1 of Bacillus sp. FSL W8-0183. Taxonomy (NCBI): domain Bacteria; kingdom Bacillati; phylum Bacillota; class Bacilli; order Caryophanales; family Bacillaceae; genus Bacillus; species Bacillus sp. FSL W8-0183. The sequence goes on from NZ_JBBOVY010000001.1 coordinate 1,038,253, forward strand.
TCATAGTTGCCTTCTTCTGTATAAAATTTGACTGCGAAGCCGCGAGGGTCACGTAATGTTTCAGGCGAACCTTTAGGATGAATAACCGTTGAGAAACGGACAAAAACGTCTGTTTGTTTTCCTTTTTCACTTAAGAAGGCTGCTCTTGTATGTTTCTCCATGCTATTTTCTACTTCAAATACACCATAAGCGCCGGCGCCTCTTGCATGAACGACACGCTCTGGAATACGTTCACGGTCAAAGTGTGCAAGTTTTTCAATCAAATGGTAATCATCGAGAAATGAAGGCCCCCTGTGACCAGCAGTTCTTGAGTTTTGATTATCGCCAACTGGCACGCCTTGATTCGTTGTCAAATTTTTATGATTAGAATTTGTCATTCTTTTTCTCCTCCTGTAAACAAAAAATGGTTTCTAGCAATCTATATACCCTAATTATATTGAATCAAACATGATAGTCAATATTTATTTATAATTATTTTAAATAAATTATTATTACAAGGAGGTAAAGAAAAAGACGAAAGAAATAAATTCTTTCGCCTTAGAGCAGAAGCTCTCTTAGAGCATCTTTGTTTTGTGTTAAATCATTTAATGTGTATTGGTCAAGAACGCGTAAATAAGCAGTGAGAGCTTCATGAAGTACGTGCTTTAATGAACAAATCGGGGAGATAATACAGCTGTTTTTCTTCGGATCAAAGCATTCAACCATGACTAAATCATCCTCTGTATAGCGGACAACCTCACCAATATTAATGCTTTCTGGGCTTTTCCCCAGCCTAATCCCACCATTTCTTCCGCGGATCGTTTCTACATAACCACGTTTTCCTAGATGGTAAATTACCTTTGTAAGGTGATTTTTCGAAATGCCATAAATATCGGCAATCTGCTGAATATTTGACAGTTCATTGTTTTCTCTCGAAGCTAAATAAATGAGTACCCTTAATGAGAAATCTGTATAATTCGTAAGTTTCATTTGGACGACCTCTAAACCTAATAGAGTTTTGTATCATCGTAACACATTTTAGACAAAAACTGTTCGAGAAAGTGCTAAATGTGACAACATTTAAAACATGTATTATAAATATTGCTTTTATATGTTGTCTTCCATTACGATAAAGATGTATTTGAAATACATCTTTTGAAAGAAGGAATAACGATGTTATCCACAGATCAAATGAATGCCATTAAACAATCAGCCCCTCTTCTAAAAGCTGAGGGAACAAAACTTGTGACAGTTTTTTATCAAAATATGATCAGACAGCATCCAGAGCTACTCAATCAGTTTAATAAAACAAATCTCATGAATGGAAGCCAGCCAGAGGCGCTTGCCGCAACACTCTATCAAGCTGCATTGCACATTGACCGCTTGGCAGACTTGCTTCCTGCTGTGAAACAAATTGCCCATAAGCATGTCAGTGTCATGGTGAAAAAAGAGCAGTACCCAATCGTCGGATATCACCTTCTTGAAGCAATGAAAGAGGTATTTGGGTTATCAGAGGAAGATGACACATTGTTGGCTTGGAAGGCTGCATATGACATCATTGCGAATATATTCATCACCATTGAGGCAGAAATGATGGCTGAAAATGTGAAACAAACTGGTGGATGGGCAGATGTCAAACCGTTTATTGTGAAGAAAAAGAAACAAGAATCTCCATCACTCATTTCCTTTTATTTAGTACCAGAGGATGAATCTGAGCTACCAATGTATGAAGCTGGTCAATACATTACGGTGCAGGTAGATATGCCGGGTGAAGCCTATGTATGCAGCAGACAATACAGTTTATCAGATCAATATCACCCATCTTACTATCGCATCACAGTGAAACGAGATGGGCATGTCTCCACATTCCTGCATGATGAAATGGAAGAAGGCGATGTTCTTCACGTGAGTATGCCGCAGGGAATGTTCTGCTTGCAAGATGACACAAAAGAACCCGTTTATTTGATTAGTGCCGGTTCTGGTGTCACACCAATGATTGGTTTAGTGAAAACAGCGTCGCATAACAATCAGCCATTCACGATGATTCATGCAGACAGACTAGAGGATGTAACCGCTTTTGAACAAGAGTATGAACACGTTCTCACTTCATCTCCAGAGGGGCGTATTATCCTTTGTAACGAACAATTTGAAAAGAGTGTAAAGAGTGAGCTGGTTGAGAAGGTGGCTACGCGGATTGACCGACCTTTCCTTCAATCAGTCATTGGTGAAGGAAAAGGCCAATTTTATGTTTGCGGTTCCCCAGTATTTACTCAAGAGATGATCCTTATTTTAAAAGCGTTGGACATTCCTGAAGAGAATATCCATTTTGAAGCGTTCGGCGGGCAGTCCATGAAAGAGATGGAAGTCGTCTAAACAACTGGCTGAACATCATGTTTTTTTAGGTACGCTCATATAGTAGGGATAAGTCCGATGAGGAGGGATGGTTTCCTTGAGCGTATCTGAAAAGCGTCTTTTACAACGAGCCATTGATGAAATTACAGAAATTGCAGAAGGATTTGGTCTGGATTTTTATCCGATGAGGTATGAAATCTGTCCCGCGGAGATTATTTATACATTCGGTGCATATGGCATGCCAACACGATTTAGCCACTGGAGCTTTGGAAAGCAATTTCACAAAATGAAGCTTCATTATGATTTAGGATTAAGCAAAATTTATGAGCTGGTGATTAATTCAAATCCTTGCTATGCCTTTCTCCTTGATAACAATTCGCTTGTTCAAAATAAACTAATTGTGGCTCATGTCTTGGCACACTGCGATTTCTTTAAAAACAACTGCCGTTTCCAAAACACAAAACGAGATATGGTGGAAAGTATGTCAGCGGCAGCAGAGCGAATTAAAGAATATGAACATATCCACGGTACAAAAGAAGTCGAGTCCTTTTTAGATGCTGTATTGGCATTGCAGGAGCATATTGATCCGTCGCTTGTTCGTTCAAAATTAAGCTGGAATCTCGACGATGAAGATGAATATGAAGAGGACAAACCAAAACGTCAAACGCCATATGATGATTTGTGGGGAATGGATGAACCGAAAACACGTGAGAAAAAGAAAACGATCAAGCAATTCCCCCCAAAGCCAGAAAAAGATATTTTGCTCTTTATCGAGGCACACTCCCGGGAGCTAGAGCCTTGGCAGCGGGATGTGCTGACGATGCTGAGAGAGGAAATGCTCTATTTTTGGCCACAGCTAGAAACGAAAATCATGAATGAAGGCTGGGCATCGTATTGGCACCAGCGGATTATGCGTGAACTTGATTTAGATTCAAGTGAATCGATTGAATTTGCCAAATTAAATGCAGGTGTCGTGCAGCCATCTAAGACAGGAATCAATCCTTACTATTTAGGGCTGAAGATTTTTGAAGATATTGAAGAGCGCTACGATCATCCATGCGAGGAATTAAAAAAAGCAGGAGTGACGGAAGGGTCCGGTCGCAGCAAAATGTTTGAAGTGCGGGAAATTGAATCAGACATTTCTTTTATTCGAAATTACTTAACGAAAGACCTTGTGATGAGGGAAGATTTGTACTTGTTTCAAAAGCAGGGGAGAGACTATAAAGTCATTGATAAAGAATGGAAGGCAGTCCGTGATCAGCTAGTCAGTATGAGGGTCAATGGCGGCTTTCCGTATTTGACAGTCATCGATGGCGACTATTTAAAAAACAATGAACTCTATATTAAACATTGGTATGAAGGCATTGAGCTCGATCTCAAATACTTAGAAAAGGTGCTTCCATATTTGTATCAGCTATGGGGAAGAAGTGTGCATATCGAGTCAGTTCTTGAAGGAAAAGAAGTGATGTTTTCATACGATGGAAAAGGGGTTCATAGGAAGTATCTCACTTAATGATCAAAAAAGATGTCTACGACTAGACATCTTTTTTTGTGATTAGCACTTTATTGGTTTTTCAGCAGTTTGAAAATGTGTTTCGCTTGATCTGTATTTTCCATGAGCCCTTTTAGCTGTTCGCTTGTTGGCCCATAAGCATAAAATGGTACTTCATCCCCTGTATGACCCGATGTGGTCCAGCCTGTATGAGACCTCGTATTGATGACCTTTTCGATGGCATCATCAATTTGAACAGGATCTTTTGTTTCAGCTGCCTTTTGAATAGAGGCGATTTCCTCTTTTGTGAAATCAAGGTCGATGTATTGTTTGAGCGCAGTCTCGACCGTCATACCCCCAACAATTTTGTTTGCAATGAAATCAGGTGTCTTTTTTGCTGCTTTGACAGGCTGATAATCCCAGCTGCCCGAGCCGTCTGCCCCGAAGGAAAGGCCGCCAGTTGAATGATCTGCTGTCGTGATGACTAACGTATTTTTATCCTTTTTTGCGAAACGAATGGCTTCTTCAAATGCTTTTTCAAAATCTTTCATCTCACTCATCGCACTGACAATATCGTGGTCATGTCCAGCCCAGTCAATTTGACTGCCTTCAACCATGAGGAAAAATCCTTTTTTGTTTTTAGACAGCTGTTTGATGGCTGAGGATGTCATGTCTTGCAAGGAAGGGGTCGTTTTATCACGATCAATTGCTTTATCGAGACCACCGTCAGCAAAAATACCTAACAATTTTTGCTGTTTGTTTTTTTGTAATTCAGCTTTATTGGTTACGTAACGATAGCCTGCTTTTTGAAATTCTTTCGTCAAATCACGATCTTTGCGGACAAAATCGATCAGTCCTCCGCCAAGCATGACATCGACTGTATGCTGTTTGCCAATTTTCTCATCGAAGAAATCATCAGCAATGGCTGCTGTGTTTTTTCTAGAAACATCGTGGGCGGCATACGCAGCAGGTGTCGCATTGGTTAATTCAGATGTGACGACGAGACCAGTAGACTTTCCTTTGCGTTTTGCTTCTTCTAATACTGTTTTTAGTTTTTTGCCATTTTTGTTTACACCAATGGCGTTGTTGTATGTCTTTTGACCAGTTGCCATGGCTGTCCCAGCTGCTGCTGAATCAGTAATGTTACTTTTAGAATCATCAGGGTATGTTTTATGCATGCCAGTGAGGTAAGGGTCAAACGCTGTTTGCTTGGAAAGATCACCGTTGTGTTTAAATGAGCGGTAAGTTGAAAGGTAAGGTGTTCCCATGCCATCTCCAATGAGCACGATCACATTTTGTACGTCATTTTTTGGTTTCTTTTTAGCCTCAGCTTTGTCAGCCTGTCCAAATTCAATTCCTGAAAAAATACCAATCGATAACACTGATGCGGCTGCGATTGCAGCTATTTTCGTTTTCGAGCTTTTCAACACACTCATTCATTTTGCCTCCTCATTGTTTATGTATCGCTCTCACGTTTACAATGGTAGAACAGAAGTGTGGATTCCAAATGACAGCACCGTAAAGTTCACTTTAAAATTGTAAAGGTCCACTTTACATAGAATGAACCAAAAAGAGAAATGAATGTATGATTTATCTATGACAAGATGCATTTGTTTTGTCATGATTGTGTAATAAAAATGAAATAAAAAGAACCCTAAAAAAAAATATTTTTTGCCGAATTAATAAGCATAATGTCGTAGGAAGTCAAGACTATTTCTTCTGGTATTCGATCCTTATAATAGAAAGTAGATAAAAATTCGGATCACGATAGATACATACAGGAGGAACAAATGAAAAAACAATTGATCACAGCTGCAAGTGCAGTTCTACTTGGGACGACATTATTTGCCGGAGCTGCCTCAGCACAATCAGTAAAGGTTCAAAAAGGTGACTCTCTTTCTGTTCTAGCGAAAAAATACAAAACAACCGTGAGTAAGATTAAATCAGACAATAAACTGAAATCTAACACGATTTATGTTGGACAAACCTTAAAAGTAAATGGTACTTCTTCAAAAAAGGTAACGAAAACATCAAAAACAACAACAAAAGTAAAAGCGTCTTCAACGACAGCCACTCATAAAGTTGTCAAAGGAGATACTTTATCTAAAATCGGCAAAAAATATGGAATGACAGTGAAAGAGCTGAAATCGTTAAATAAACTCAAAACAGATCTGATTAAAATTGGACAAAAGCTGAAAGTGAAAAAGACGTCCAAAGTGAAACCAACACCTGTCAAAGAAAAAACAGTTGCTACTTCTTCTTTAAATACGTCTAAACTCGTAGCAGATGCGAAAGCACAAAACGGTACACCATATAAATGGGGTGGAACGACACCGAAAGGCTTTGATTGCAGCGGTTTTATGTGGTATATCATTAACAAACAAACAAAGATTTCAAGACAAACGACTGAAGGTTTTTGGGGATCAATGAAAAGCGTCTCAACACCTAAAGTTGGAGATTTTGTCTTCTTTACAACCTATAAATCTGGCCCATCTCACATGGGTGTCTACCTTGGGAACAACAAGTTTATCCACGCTGCTTCTGATGGTGTGACGATCAGCGATATGACTTCAAGCTATTGGAAGCCAATTTACCTTGGCGCAAAGACATTTGTAAATTAATAATGGATCTTAAGAGACTGCTTACTAGGCAGTCTCTTTTTTTGTATATCGTTTGCGCAGCTAAAACAGTCCTTTATCATAGCTCTCTATGAGTCTAAAGGCTTTTAAATAAGCAAAAGTGAAGACAAGTTATCAAAAGAATAATTTTATTTTCACTTTATAAAAATTATACCAAAAAAGTATAATTTTGTATGTTGTATAATAAATAGAAGAGGCCAAGCTATGATTTGAATAAAGATTGAAGAAAATCTACCATGAATATTGACAAGTATTTTGTTGATAAATAAGAATTTTCACTCTATTTTGAAAAAAAGTGTTTTCATTTTTTAATTTTCATATATAATAATTTTACGCCACCAATTTATTGCGCTAAATTAAATCTAAATATTCAGAAAATAAAGTTAATTACGAAGTGGTGGCGTCTTTAGACGGATACTAAGTTTTGGGAGTGATGGTATGAGCAATTCGTTGTTTAGAAAGAAGAGCATTTCAGAGCTAATTGCGGCAACACAAGGGGAAAAAGCGTTAAGAAAGGAATTAGGTTCATTTGACTTAACGATGCTTGGTATTGGAGCGATTATCGGTACAGGGATATTTGTTCTGACAGGTACAGGCGCCGTCACAGCAGGACCAGGACTTGTTTTATCATTTGTGATTGCAGGTCTTGCATGTTTATTTGCGGCATTGTCATATGCGGAATTCGCTTCCACAGTGCCAGTATCAGGATCTGTTTATACATTTACGTACGCATCTATGGGAGAATTTTTAGCGTTTATCATTGGCTGGGATTTGATATTAGAATATATGCTAGCCGCTAGTGCCGTTTCAGCAGGCTGGTCAGGCTACTTTGTGTCGTTTTTAAATGGGATAGGGATTCATATACCGGTTGAATTAACAGCAGCACCAGGTGGTTTAAAGGGTCAAGTGACATATTTTAATCTTCCTGCATTTATTATTTTAATGATCATCACCTTCTTGCTGTACTTCGGTATTAAAGAATCAAAACGAGTCAACAACATCATGGTCATTATGAAAATTGCGGTGATTCTGCTCTTTATTTTAGTCGCTGTGAAATATGTAAAACCTGAAAACTGGACACCATTCGTTCCTTTTGGAACTTCAGGCGTGTTAAGTGCAGCAGCTCTCGTATTCTTTGCATTTATCGGATTTGATGCAGTTGCTTCTGCGGCAGAGGAAACAAAAAATCCATCCCGCAACTTGCCAAGAGGAATCATCACTTCCTTATTGATTTGTACCATGTTGTATGTGGTAGTCAGTGCCATCATGACAGGCATTGTTCCATTTATGAACTTTGAGGGAGTATCCCATCCAGTGTCTCTTGTTTTACAAGTAGCCGGTCAAAATTGGGTGGCGGGTATTGTAGATGTTGGGGCGATTTTAGGGATGACCACGGTCATGCTTGTCATGCTGTACGGCCAAACACGTGTCATGTTTGCCATGTCTCGTGATGGCTTGGTACCAAAGGTTCTTTCAAAGGTTCATCCAAAACATAAAACACCTTATATCAATACTCTTTTCTTTGGGACATTGTCAGCATTAATGGGTGGATTCATTCCGCTTGATGAGTTGGCAAGTCTAGTGAACATCGGAACACTTTCAGCTTTCATTTTGATTTCAGTTGCTGTCATTGTCATGAGAAAAACACAGCCTGATTTACCGAGAGCATTCAGATGCCCCGCAGTGCCGCTCATTCCAATCTTGGCTATTCTATCTTGCGGACTGCTCATTTATAAGCTTGGCACCATCACATTTGTTCGTTTCTTAATCTGGCTTGCCATTGGGCTTGTTGTCTATTTCTTATATTCAAGAAAGCACTCCGAATTAAACAAAAAATAAGAGTGTACAGAAAAAGCCAGTCAAGTATGACTGGCTTTTTAGTATTAAAAACCTAATTGAAGATCGACATCAATCGAGACGATCGCATAGACACAAACGATGACAAAAATATTCAGAACGACGCCTAGGAAACCTGGTCCAGTGCGGCCTTTTTTAATGAACAGTTCAATTACACCGAATGGAACTGCGGCCATTGCAAAAGGAAGCATTTGAAACGAATAAAATGTCACATTGCTAATAATGGCGAGGTTCAGCATGAGCAGCGATAAAATAGCGGTGCCGACCGAAATCCAGCCAAACACATTATGCTCTTTAAAAATTCTTACCAATTCCATAATTCCACCTCGCTCACTTTGGCCGTTTTAATACGTTTTGTCTTCACAAATTTCTCTATTTCTTTAGAAGGACCTGTGACAACAGAACCGTAAACCGTGACACCATTTTGATTGATGTAGCGTATTCGTTTAGAGAGGTCAAGTTCAGGTCTGCCAGAGATCGTTTTTGCCCAGGATGGATGCTGGTTGACATAGGCGAGGGCATCTTTGAACTGATCAACCTCTGTTTTTGATGTGTGCTGAAGCTCTTTTAAAAATTCAGAGTCTTTCCCAGGAAAACCGATTGGACGCTGATTTCCACTTAATGAATCTTCTGTTTTTATCGCATTCCAAAGCACTTTCATATCATATTTTTTAGCAAATGAATACACGTCTTTCGGTGTGTATGCTTTGTCATAGGATACATACACTTCACTCACTGTTCCTTCAGGTAGCTTGTCTAGAGTAGTGAGTGTTTGTTTTTTAGATGTATCTGCCTGAGACGAAGGGTGCGTAAAGAAATCCTCCGTATTACGTGCGCTGTCCCCATAATAAGAGATCGTAGGCTGTTTTAATTTATCGAAAAACATTTCGATTTGTTCACTGCCGATGGCTTCTGTTTTATTGCCAATTTGTTTTTGTAGCTTAAGTTCTGTGTTCATACCAAACAGTTTGACTTGCCCTTTTAAATCCTTCATATCAATGGCGACATTCGGTTTTGTTAGGGCGACTGTTACAGCGGCCGTTTCCATAAAATGATTGCCTTTACTGTCTGCTCCGCCAACGCCGTAGTATAGATAACTACCTAGTGTACAAAGCGGTAAAATAATCAGTGTAGATATGACAGCAAGCACAGAAATACGTAAATAGGACTTTCTTTTTCCGTATTGTAAAATGGCTTTTTGTTTTTCAGGACTGATGGAGAAGTCTGTCCAATCTGAGTCATTCAGTTCTTGGCTTAAGCGTTTTTCATTTTCTTCGAGCTCTTCTTCAAACGCCATCATTTCTTCTTCATTCATCTCGCCATTATTATATTGTTCCCATCGCTTATTAAACTCTTCATTCATCATTAACACCTCTGTTATATAGTGCTTTTAGGCGCTGCCTTGCACGAAATAAAACACTTTTAAAATTTGCTTCAGTAATATTCATGACCTTGGATGCTTCTTTGTAATTCAGTTCTTTTAAATAATACAATGTCAACGCTTCCTTGTAGTTATCTGGAAGCTGCTCCAAATACATGTTGAGAACTTCTTTTATTTCAATCTGTTCAGCAGGACTTTGTACAGACGTTTGTAAAAGGCCGCCAATGAGATCATCCGATATGGTCACTTCTTTTTTATGTTTCCTGACATAATCAATAAAAGCATTTCGTGCCACCTGAAATAACCAAGGTTTCACTTTGCTATGGTCGTAGGAATGAATATGTATATAAGCACGCATAAAGGTTTCCTGCAATAAGTCCTCTGCCAAATGTTTGTCTTTTGTCATGGAGAGCAGAAACCTGTAAACATCGTTCATATACATTTGATAAATTTCATCGATCGTCACTGATTTTTCTCCCCTCTATGTTATACACGCATAAGAAAGGCATAAAGTTGCACGAAACTTCTCATAGGCCGTACATTACTCATCTCTTTCGCCGAATCAAAATCATTTCTCCTTATCATAGCGAAATTTGCATCATTTATAAAGTGTTTTCAATAGAACAAATCAGGAAAAAAACTCAAAAAACGACAATTTTGGACACATTTCTTCCTCTATTCTCTCCTAAAAACACATGCTTGAATACAGAAGGAGCGGTCATCTTAAGTGAAAAGATGATTTTAGTGAACCGTCTCTATTTTATCAGCAGGAGAAAATTTTTAGTACCAGGTAATAAAAAATTTGTTATAATAGAAACAAATCCTTCATTCTTCAAACAAAGGAAGTGCACTATGTATAAATTTTCAGGCTATACCGTCAAAGCATTTTTTGCTCTCCGAGGCGGAATCAAAGTATATCAAAAAGAGAATCTGCCAACAGACCGGGGGTTTGTCATTGCTTGTACGCATGAGGGTTTTGTGGATGTTCTTGCATTAGGCGCAGGAATTCTTCCGTTTGAGATCCACTACATGGCGAAAAAAGAATTGTTTGCAAATAAATGGATCGGCGGATTTTTAAAGAAGATTCATGCTTTTCCAGTTGATCGAGAGAATCCTGGGCCAAGCAGTATTAAAACGCCCATTAAATTATTAAAAGAGGGGAAAATCGTTGGGATTTTTCCAAGCGGAACACGTACAACAGAAGATGTTCCTTTAAAAAGAGGGGCCGTTACGATTGCGCAGCTCGGCAAATCACCAATCGTACCAGCAGCGTACAAAGGACCTTCTAATGCAAAAAGCCTTTTTAAGAAGGGGAAAATGCGCTTAATCATTGGTGAACCGATTGAGCAGTCTGAATTTGATCATCTGCCGCCAAAAGAAAGATTAGGTGCGATGACAGAAGTATTAAACACAAGAATCAAAGAACTTGAAGCTAAGTTAATCGAAAAGGGATAAAGAAAACGACCACTTGCTAAGGCAAGGGTCGTTTTTTTTCTTAAGAAGCGCCTTCTTCAGCTGCTTCTAATAGTTGTTCGTTTAGTTTTTTGACTTCGATGTATGCCACATGGTGTCCATCGACTTCATTAATGATAAATTCATAGCCTTGTTCACGAATCGCGTCATTTTTCTCGACTTCATATTTTTGTGTAAGGAACCAGCCGCCGATTGTGTCGACTTCTTCGTTATCAAGCTGAATACCTAGTAGCAGGTTAACTTGATCCACAAGGACCTTTCCATCAAAGATGTAGTGGTCTTCTCCCAATTTACGCACTTCGTTGATTTCATCAATATCGAATTCATCACGAATCTCACCGACAATTTCTTCAAGGATGTCTTCAACTGTTACAAGTCCTGCTGTACCGCCATATTCATCTGATAAAATGGCCATGTGTACACGCTCACGCTGCATTTTAAGCAGTAGATCATGAACAGGAACTGTTTCAATTACATGAATAATCGGGTTTACAAAATGTTCGATCGTATCACGTGTGGAACATTCACCACTAATACATGCAGTGAGTACTTCTTTAATATTCACAACACCTATGATGTTGTCTTTATCGCCATCTTCAATTGGATAACGTGTATATTTCTCGACCTTGGTCACTTTCAGCATTTCCTCAATGGTAATATCGTGAGGGAAGCTGACAACTTCGGTACGAGGAATCATAATTTCTTTCGCCAGACGGTCATCAAATTCAAAAATTTTATTCACATATTTGAATTCAGACTGGTTAATCTCGCCGCTTTTATAGCTCTCTGATAAAATAATCCGCAATTCTTCTTCAGAGTGCGCCATGTCATGCTCAGAAACTTGCTGAAGACCAAATGCTTTCGTTAATAAACGAGCAGATCCATTTAACACCCAAATGAACGGAAACATCACTTTATAAAATATCATAAGCGGTCTAGCAAATAGAAGGGACACTTGCTCAGCCTTTTGAATGGCGAGTGTTTTTGGTGCAAGCTCTCCAACCACGACGTGTAAAAACGTCATAATACTAAACGCAATAATAAAAGTGACAATAGAACTAGCTGATTGAGGAATGGACAGCTCTACAAATAGTGGAGCAAGCATGTGCGCAATTGTTTCTTCCCCTAACCAACCAATCCCAAGGGCGGTAATGGTAATACCGAGCTGACAGGCCGACAGATACTCATCAAGGTGAGTCGTGACATGCTTGACAGCAACTGCTGTTTTATTACCTTCTGCGATTAACTGATCAATTCTTGAGCTTCTTAAGCGAATGATCGCAAACTCTGATGCAACGAAAAATGCGGTTAAAGCTATAAGCAAAGCAACTATAAGTAAATTAACTATGTCCAATTAAGGCCTTCGTTCTGACTTTGAGAACGAAGGTAACACCTCCTGTTTAGTAAAAATTTTAACTTAACAGCAGTAAAAATGATTGGACAGCCGTCATCTTCTCAGGTGTAAGCTGTTCTTTTAATTTTTCACGTTGTTCTGGCTGAAGCTGCTTACAACGTGCCAAAATGCGGTCCATATGCTCATTCATCCGATCGATATCAGAGGTTAAATGGACAAGTTCATCAGGATCTTCCTTTTGAGAAGGGAATTGTTCATCTAATCTGGATTTGATGTCAGAAAGAGCCAATCTCTGCTGTTTGCAAAGAACGATTAATTGTAATCGTTTTAAAGCATGTTCATCGTAATAACGATAATTAGAGCAAGATCTAACAGGCGCAAGCAACCCTAGATTCGTATAATAATCTACAGTTCGTTTCGTCACCTGTGCAATCTGTGCTAGTTCACCAATACGATACTTTTTCTCAGCCCCATCTGAACATCTCCTCCTAACCGTCACGTTATAGTTTATGAAAATAGTTTAATATAATTCGAGTCTGAAATACAAGATAATTGTTCAGATTTCCTGCCAATATGAAGAAACAAAGGGCATTTCCATCAATTTAGGTTGTCATCTCTAAAATACTGTAGCGATACAGGAATTTTCAGATTATTTATGGTAAGATAAAATGAATACCGTTTCATATATATGTAGAGAGACGGATTTTACGTGAACCGGAGGTGGTTAAGTGGGGCCCTCAAAGTAGTCTTATTTAATCAGTTAACCGTTTTGCAAAAGACAACATCATCAATCAGGAGGTGACTCCTTGTTCTTCTAAGAAAGAGCAAGGTTAAATGGACGATATTGTTAATCTGAGTATAGTCGGAGTTTTGATTGCTTTAACAGCTTTCTTTGTTGCATCTGAATTTGCCATTGTAAAGGTGAGAAGTTCAAGAATTAATCAGCTTGTTGCCGAAGGGTCCAAAAAGGCTATCATGGCGAAAAAGGTGACATCAAGGCTAGATGAATATTTGTCAGCCTGCCAGCTCGGTATTACAGTGACATCCCTTGGTTTAGGGTGGATCGGTAAACCGGCAGTAAAAGAACTTTTAGTTCGAGGTTTTGGTTTGACAAACATTCCTGATTCAGCAATCAGCCTGATCTCAGCAACACTTGCGTTCTCTATTATTACCTTTTTGCATGTAGTTGTTGGCGAGCTTGCACCAAAAACACTTGCCATACAAAAGGCAGAAAAAATGACGCTTTGGCTGTCAGGACCGCTGCATGCATTTTATATCCTTATGTACCCTTTCATTTATGTGTTGAACGGGTCAGCCCGTGTACTAACGAAAATGATGGGTATCGATATGGGGTCTGAAAAAGAACATTCCCATTCCGAAGAGGAATTAAAGATTTTATTATCTGAAAGCTTAAAAAATGGGGAAATCAACTCATCAGAGTATAATTATATGAACAAGATATTCGATTTTGATAATCGAATCGCAAGAGAAATTATGATACCGCGAAGAGAAATTTGTGCGATTCCAGAAGATATGCCGTTAGACGAAATACTGGCGATCATGACAAAGGAAAAGTACACACGCTTCCCCGTGTTTTCAGGGGATAAAGACCATGTCATTGGCATGCTCAACAAAAAGCAGCTCTTTGCAGATATTGTGTATCTAGGAGAAAAAGATCAACTGAAGCTTCAAGATTATATTTATCCAGTGATTGAAGTGATTGACACGATTCCAATTCAAGAGCTTCTCGTCAAGATGCAGCGCGATCGAATGCATATGGCGATTTTAACGGATGAATATGGCGGGACATCTGGACTTGTTACAACGGAGGATATTTTAGAAGAGATTGTTGGAGACATTCGAGATGAATTCGATGAAGATGAGCAGCCGGTCATTCAAAAGAGAGCGGAGCATCATTATATATTAGATGGAAAAGTGAGATTAGAGGAAGTTCAAGATTTGATCGAAATGTCATATCATGATGAAGAAATTGATACGATAGGCGGGCTAATCTTAAATGAGAACATTGATATCCGAGAAGGACAATCCATTTACCTTGATGATATTCGGATGAAGGTCTTGGAGATGGATGGACGCTATGTGAAAAAGATCGATCTGAAAAAAGGCGTCACATCATCAGAAAAAGAAAATACACGCACAGGGCTTGATATAAAAGAGCCGCTGTTAGTAAATGAAATGACCTTGAGCGAAAAATAAGCTCAAGGTTTTTTTAGGTATTTAGCCTCTTTTTTGAGAATGTATGTTCGTATATAATAAGAACAAACGTTCGTAAAAGGGGGATGGACATGCTCTGGTATGAAACAGCAAGTATCACGGAGAAAAAAACCTCAATGAAACGTATTGAGTTTCATTTAAAAAATTTCAAGAACTATCAAGCAGCCATTTTAAATATTGAAAGACAGCTTGAAAAACGAAGTTCTCTCCAACATCATCATATAGCACGTCAAAAATTAGAAGAGCAGAAAAGTCAGTATGAACTGATTGTTGCTTGTATTGAAACGGCTTTAAAAGAATTGGATGAAATAGAGCAGCAGCTCATTGATTATAAGTATTTTCGAGATTGGCGCATGGCAAAATGTGCAATCGAAATCGGCTATAGTGAGAAGACACTATTTTTAATGAAGCGCCAGCTGATGGATCAACTGCTCATCAGCCTAGCTGCCATCACAGATATTTAAAACAGAAGTTGTCCTATTTGATAAAACGCCGCAAAAAGGCATAAAGAGCCGATAATTGTCACAAGTAAATAGGCAGCAAGCTTTCCTATTTGACGCTGCATCAGCATCGTCGCAGATTCTACACTAAACGTAGAGAATGTGGTAAAGCCGCCAAAAAAACCGGTTCCTATGATCACTAGCAGTGGATGATTGGACGTTACAGCTCCTGTGAGAAAACCCAAACCGGCTGCACCTAATAAATTAATGAAAATAATACTGTACGGGAAAAGGGCATGGGATGGAGTTTTCTGGATTGTTTGGCTGATGAAGAAACGACATGCACTACCGATCCCTCCAGCTACAGCTGTACAAAAAACAATCATTTATCTGCTTCCTTTCTGCTGCTTATTTTGATGAAAGAGCCGTTCAGCAAGGATCAGGCCAGCTAAAGCAGCGGCTACTCCAGCAATGACTGAGAGCAGGATGTACATCATACTTAAATTGAACTGCCCTGCCTGTAACAGAAGAACTGTCTCTTTAGAAAAGGTGGACATGGTCGTAAACCCGCCGCAAAACCCTGTTCCAATCAAAGCTGCAAGATATTTTTTTCCTTTCTGAAATAGAAAGTATCCTGTCGCAAAACCAAGAAGCAGGCTGCCGGAAATGTTTTCAATCATCGTTGCATAGGGGAATGTCTGGCTGATGACAGTTTGGCTTAGTTCATATCTGCAAAGTGTACCAATCAATCCACCGATAAAAACGGCGAAATAAGTTTTCATGTGCATCATTTCTCCTTTTGAAAAAATAGCGGGTTATCCGTTACCACACCATCAATTGGATATTTTTTGATTCGATCCGCTGTTTTTTGATCTTTTACAGTCCATATAAACACATCCATCCCGAATGTGTGGATGCGGTCTATCCACCATCTATTGATCATCGTTTTCTTCATATTAAGACAATTTGCAAACGAGCTGTATGTCGTTAACTTTCGCTTTGTTAGTTTAAATGCATCAGGCTTTATAATCAAAGCTGTGCGAAGAGAAGGGGCGAATGCTTTGATTCTTTGTAGTGCATGAACATCAAAAGATTGAATCATGATATGACGAGAATAGGCAAACCGATTGATGATGTCGACAACGGCCTTTTCGATTCCTATCTGCCGTTTTGGGTGTTTGATCTCGATCAATATTCCAATCCGCTGACTGTATCTTTCAAGAATTTCTTGTAATGTTGGAATTCGTTCATTCGTATACTGTTGGTCAAACCAGCTTCCTGCGTCCAGTTTTTTCAACTGATCAAGTGTATAGCTTTTGACTAATCCGTTTCCGTTCGTCGTTCGATCAACGGTATCATCATGGATGACGACGACGTGCTGATCCATTGTCATTTGTACGTCTAATTCAATATAATCTGCTCCTTGCTCGACAGCTACATCAAACGCAGCGATTGTATTTTCTGGGGCTGCGCTTGATGACCCTCTATGTGCGATAATATACACTTGCTCCAGCTCCCTGACATAAGTTCTGGTCTTATCATATCAAATGCTTTGGTGGTTTTCCTTCTTTACTATATGGAGAAGAAGAGCGCCGTATTATCATGGAACCTCATGTACCGAAAAAGCTTGATGTATCATTTTGAAAAATTTACAGGAATAGAGCAAGCTTTGATTGAGTAAACCTGAATTACATCAATTTTTCTTCGATCAATTTTGTCCAAATCGTCAGCGTTCGTCAAAATATTAGTGCTTTCGTCATGTTGACTGAAAATTCTGATGTTTTATAATGATGAAAAGGAGGCGAGATGATTGGGTAAAGGGAGAATTAGAGTGGAAGAACGTATTAAGGCCGAAACGGATGCTGAAATGTTTAAAGCGACTCTCCTTGATCAGGCTCAGAAGAAAAAGTAGTTTGCTGCCCGTCGATATGTCTCAAGCCAAAATTTCATAATTGAACATCATGCCTCGGGATAGGTCCCGAGGCTTTTTATATAGAGGTCAGACATTTAAGAGAGGACATAAACGAAGGTTATATTATAAACTAGAGAGGATTGTTTTAAAGGAGAGAGACAGAGATGTTTACACAAAAATGGATGGATACATATTTTACAGTCGATATTGCGATCCAAATAGGCATTAGCCTTTGTATTTTATTGCTTTTTTTATTACTTCGAAAAGTATTTACGAAATACTTGTTTCACCTGCTCTTTAAGCTGACAAACCGGTCTAAAACCGAAGTCATTAACCAAATTGTCGTGGCGTTTGAAAAACCTGCGAGACTGTTTTTTGTGGCACTAGGTTTATATTTTGCGTTAAGACAAGCCCCATACTTTGAGCACCATATGGATGTCATTGTCAAATTGTATAGATCTTCTATTATTTTGATGCTGACGTGGGGACTTTGTAATCTAACCGCAGCTTCTTCCTTCTTATTTCAAAAAGTGAATTCAAAATTTGAATTAGAGATGGATGATATTTTAGCCCCATTTTTATCAAAGGTTCTTCGGTTTATTATTATTGCACTGAGTATTAGCGTCATTGCACAAGAATTTAATTATGATGTGAACGGACTTGTGGCAGGGCTTGGCCTAGGTGGTCTTGCTTTTGCACTCGCTGCGCAGGATACAGTGGCGAACTTTTTTGGAGGAATTGTGATTATTACAGAGAAGCCTTTTACAATGGGCGATTTTGTAGAGACTCCAAGTGTACTTGGGACTGTAGAGGACATTACCTTCCGAAGCACAAAATTTAGAACACCTGCTGAAGCGGTGGTGACCGTGCCAAATTCGACCCTTTCAAAGGAGCCGATCACAAATTGGACGAGAATGAATAAACGTCAAATTACGTTCTCCGTTCGCGTATCTTACAATACACCGAAAGAAAACATTGATAAGTGCATCAAACGTCTGAAGCAAATGCTTTATGAGCATGATGGGGTTCATAAGGAAACGATTATGGTGAATTTCGATGTGCTGGCAGACAGCTATTTAAACTTATTCTTTAACTTTTATACAAACACAACGGCTTGGTCTGAAAACCTGGATATTAAGCAGGATATTAACTATCGCATTATTGATATCTTCCATGAAGAAGGGGTAGAATTTGCTTTTCCTGGACAGACCATTTATATGAAACAAAAAGGTGAGAAACAGCTCGGTGAATAAAGGAGGAATGGTGGTTGGATCAAACAAAAGTGGCAGCGCTAAGAGAGAGATTATCAAAGGCCTCACATATTACAGTCCTTTCAGGTGCTGGGATGAGCACAGAATCGGGAATTCCCGATTTTAGATCAACGGGTGGACTATGGACAGAAGATACTTCTCGCATGGAGGCAATGAGCCGGTCCTACTTTTTATCACATCCGCATCAATTTTGGCCGAAATTCAAAGAATTGTTTCAAATGAAGATGAGTGGAGAGTACGAGCCAAACGCTGGACATGCTTTTTTAGCCAATTTAGAAAAGCAAGGAAAACGTGTGGATATTTTCACGCAAAATATCGATGGTCTGCATAAAAAAGCGGGAAGCCAGCATGTGTATGAACTGCATGGTTCCATTCAAACAGCTACATGTCCATCATGCGGGTCAACATACGAACTGCCTTATTTATTACAAGAAGAGGTACCGGTTTGTGAGCGGATTTCATCAGACGGCCGTACATGTGGACGAGTACTTAAAACAGATGTTGTCCTTTTTGGGGACATGGTGAAGCACTTTGATCAAGTGGAGAAATCGCTCCTGCAAACGGACATGCTACTCGTCATGGGAACGTCCTTAGAAGTGGCACCAGCCCGATATATTCCAGAAGATGCTGCTCATCATCCTTCCATCTTTAAGGTCATGATGAATTTAAGTGAAACGGAATTCGATCCGCTGTTTGATCTTGTCTTTCACGAACGAATTGGCGAGCTTGTGAATGCTTTATAAATTATAAAAAACCCGCATCTAATAGGTGCGGGTTTGCTTTATTGTTGTAGTGGCTTCATTGTTTCATCAAGGACTTCAAACGTGTAGCCCTTCGCCTTTAATTGTGTGATCAGACTGTTTAAGTATTTTGCGGTAGCTGGCTGATCATGCATTAAGATGATTTTTGGCTCTTTCGGGTACTTGGTTTCAAGCACTTGCAGCTGATTTAATACTTCTGGTACATATTTTGAGCTTTTATATTTCCAGTCAAGACTGTCAATGGTCCAGTCCCAGTATACAAAGCCTTTTTGTTTTAAACGTGTTTTTTGCTGGTCTGTTAAGTTTGGAGAACTGCCATAAGGTGT
Source organism: Bacillus sp. FSL W8-0183 (assembly GCF_038006825.1). Taxonomy (NCBI): domain Bacteria; kingdom Bacillati; phylum Bacillota; class Bacilli; order Caryophanales; family Bacillaceae; genus Bacillus; species Bacillus sp. FSL W8-0183. Next base: position 1,057,725 of record NZ_JBBOVY010000001.1, read on the forward strand.
TCTCACAAGATGTGTATATTCACCAGTAACAGAAGCCAATATGCGCTGATCTTCTTTCATCTCATTTACAGGAGAATCACTTTTTTGATAAAAGCGTTTCACATCATGCGTGATGCCATGAAGTCCTAATTGATGACCTTCTTGATGAAGTCTTTTCACAGCTGCTGGGTGTTCTTTGATTTGCGGCCCGAGCATAAAAAATGTGGCCTTCACTTGCTGTGACTTTAGCACATCTAACAGCTGATTTGATGTAGCAGAAGGGCCATCATCAAAGGTCAAAAAGATCGTTTGATCCGTTACATGTTTGTTTGGATTGATCTTAAAATGTGCATCTAATGTTTTTGGCGAATCATCTTTTGCTTTCAGACTTGTACTTGTGTCTCGAAATGGACTGCTCGCAGACACTTCATTCGGTTGATCTGCTGCCTGCATATTGGTTTTAGACATATCCCAAATGAAAAAAAGGATCAATGTCAGGATGACTAGACCAATCGCCTTTGAGAGCAGCATCGTGTTTGAAGGTGTCTGTTTTTTCGTAACCCGTTGCATTACAATCGCTCCAATAAATCAGTAGTTTGTGTCGAATCATGTAGTGGATTCTGTCTTTTTTCGCTGTTTTTTGTCGTGCTCATATGGAGTAAGTATACAGGAAAAAAGAGCCTATGAATATAGAAGATGCTAAAAAATTGGAATCTTTTTGGTTATGAATCTATATTTGTTACAATAGAAGGTTATCCAGTCAAATGGATATGAAATAATTCTGAATAATCATTGAAACGTTTACATTTATCCGCTAAGATAGCATCAGATTCAACCATTAAGCAAAGCGAAGGGGAGATTCCATATGAAAGTATTGTACAATGGGGATTTTATTGAAAAAAAAGATGCACATGTTGATATTGAAGACAGAGGCTATCAATTTGGCGACGGAGTCTATGAGGTCATCCGCGTATATAATGGGACTTTGTTTACATTAAAAGAGCATACTGAGCGTCTATTCAAGAGTGCAAAGGAAATCGGCATTCATCTACAAGGTACAGTATCCGATATGGAAGAGAATTTGAAGAAGCTAGTCGCAGATAATCAAGTGATTGATGGCGGCGTGTATATTCAAGTCACGCGAGGCGTCGCACCTCGTAAACATCAATATGGTGCACTAACCCCTCAGATTACGGCATATACATTTCAAGTGAAAAAGCCTATTCAAGAGCAGACAGCTGGTGTGAAAGCTCTATTGTCTGAAGATCTTCGCTGGTTAAGGTGTGATATTAAAAGCTTAAACCTTTTATATAACGTCATGGAAAAGCAGAAAGCGTCTGAAGCTGGTGCGTTTGAAGCGATTTTAATAAGAGACGGCTTTGTGACAGAGGGGACGTCCTCGAATGTATATGCCGTCATTGACGGTGTCATTCGTACACACCCAGCAAATCACCTGATTTTAAACGGCATTACACGTAGAAAGCTGCTAGAGGTTTGTCAGGAAGAAGGATGTCGTGTGGAAGAAACCCGCATGAGTAAAGACGAACTTTTGCATGCACAGGAAATTTTCATCAGTTCAACGACAGCTGAAGTGATTCCAATTGTAGAGATAGATGGTCAGCCAGTTGGGGAAGGTGTTCCAGGAGAGATCACGAAGCGTGTACAGGAAGGGTTCCAGAAAAAAATTAAGCATGAAAGCGAAGCATCTATTTCTTCGTAAAAAGAAAAAGGCTGTAAACCAATGTTTACAGCCTTTTGTGATTTATATTTATTTCACGATCAGTACAGGTATATCTGATTTGGACGATAACTTTTCACTCACACTGCCAAAGAGCATTTTTTTCAATCTGCTTTGGTCACGTGCTCCCATGACGATGAGGTCTGCTGAAATCTTTTCAGCGTATTCGATAATCGCTTCTGCAGGCTCCCCTTCAACAATTTCAATCGCAGCTTCAAACTGCTCTTCATTTAACAGCATTCTTGCTTCTGCAACGACCTCTTCTGTATGATCTTCAAAAATCAAGGGACTTTGCTGTTCATCATGAGGTACATACACAGGGGGTGTTTGAAGGTCAGCCATGCCGCCTCCGATATAAGCGCCGCCAGTCATTGGTCGAGGTGCATCAAACACCTGTCTGCTGGATTTCCCATCATGAGCGTAAGCAACGGTCAGCTTGGCATTCAACGTTTTGGCTAAAGCGATTGCCTTCTTTAATGCTTTCTTACTGTCTTCATGTCCATCAAACGCAACGACCATCCGATCAGCTTGAAACAATGTCCTCATTCCTTTCAAAAGGAGTCTATACGTTCATGGTATACCCGTTATGAGAAAAAGATACACATGAAAACGATTGTGTTTTTGTTAGAAAATTTCATTTATTGAAAAATATTTATTGACAAAATGGTGACAGCCACTATAAGATAAAAAAAGATTCAAGAGCCAAAAGGAGGAAATGTCATGTGCAACATCATTGGAAGAATGAAATCAAACTGCATGAATGGGTTGATTCACGTGACAATTACACCTTCATTGGTCATTGAAAAGGGACTCGTATGTTCCAATTGATCGGATGAATCAAGGCGTATGTTGCGTATTTGTCAACATGCGCCTTTTTATCATGTATAAAAGAGGCGTACCAGTTAGCTGGTTGCCTCTTTTCTTGTTGTATACATTTCGTATCTCGAAATAATGGAATGCATCAACAACTAAATGAAGAGGAGTGAAAGCATGTGAACATGCCAAAGGCAAGACAAATGACAAAAGTTCAAAAAACGAAACAAGGTGACAATCAGGAAAATATAGAAAGCGGCTAGCTTTAAAAGGAGAGACAAACATGTTTTCAGTATTTGTGAAATTAGGCTGGTTCTTTAAACAAGAGTGGAGGCGCTATACAATCGCCATTACGCTGCTACTCATTGTGAATGTGCTTGAAATGCTGCCACCAAGGTATCTAGGTCAAGCAGTTGATGACATTCGGTCTGGTCAATTTACAACATCCAGTATCTTATTTTACGTAACCATTTTTTGCTTACTTGGTGTCAGTGTCTATGCGCTCACCTACTTTTGGATGTATCAGTTATTTGGCGGCGCGAATGTCATGGAGCGTGTGATGCGCGGAAAATTAATGCGCCACTTACTGAAGATGACACCCACCTTTTATGAAAAGAAAAAAACCGGAAATCTAATGGCGCTAGGTACAAATGATTTGAATGCTGTGGCTTTAACAACAGGCTTTGGCGTTTTAACATTAGTCGATTCCACTGCTTACATGCTGATGATCTTTTTTACAATGGGGCTGACGATCAGCTGGAAATTAACTTTAATGGCCATTATTCCGATGCCGCTGATGGCGATTTTGATAGCGTTTTATGGCAGTAAAATTCATGAACGCTTTACAGTTGCTCAAGATGCATTTGGTGATATGAATGATCGTGTATTAGAATCAGTTGCCGGCGTTCGGGTGATTCGGTCTTTTGTGCAGGAAAAACAAGATGTGAATCGCTTTCGAGAAATGACAGACGATGTCTTTCAAAAAAATATGAGAGTAGCGATCATTGATTCATTGTTTGAGCCGACGGTGAAATTGCTTGTGGGGATCAGTTATTTAATCGGTATCGGTTACGGCGCATATCTTGTGTTCCAAAGTGATTTAACCATTGGTGAGCTTGTCGCATTTAACGTCTATCTGGGAATGATGATCTGGCCAATGTTTGCCATTGGTGAATTGATTAATATCATGCAAAGAGGAAATGCCTCATTAGACCGGTTGAATCATACACTCAGTTATCAACCGGATGTAACTGACGCAGCCAAGCCAAAAAGATTACAAGAGCCTGGCGATATTCAATTTGAACATGTGACATTTAGGTATCCAACTTCCTCTAAAGATAATCTAACGGATGTCTCCTTTACTGTACGAAAAGGGCAAACGATTGGTATTACAGGAAAAACGGGAAGTGGAAAAACAACGATTGTCAAACAGCTTCTTCGTCAGTATCCGACAGGTGATGGGAAGATCTTGCTTTCAGGTGTACCAATTGAGGACATTGAATTGGATCAACTGTTCCAATGGATTGGCTATGTTCCGCAAGATCATGTCCTTTTCTCAAAAAGTGTAGAAGAGAATATGCGTTTCGGTCATAGAGACGCGAGAGAAGCTGAATTAGCACAAGCGATTAAAGATGCTTACTTTGAAAAGGATTTACGCCTTTTACCAGAAGGCTTGGAAACCATGGTTGGAGAAAAGGGAGTGGCGCTGTCAGGAGGACAGAAGCAGCGGATTTCCATTGCACGTGCTTTATTAATTGATCCAGACATTTTGATTTTGGATGACTCTTTATCTGCAGTTGATGCAAAAACAGAAACGGCTATTTTAGAGAATTTAAGACAAAATCGTCATGGAAAAACGACATTTATTACAACCCACCGTCTATCAGCTGTAGAGCATGCGGATCTCATTCTTGTCATGGAAGAAGGACGTATTGTTCAAAAGGGAACCCATCAAGCGCTTATTCAGCAAGATGGATGGTATAAAGAGCAATTTCTGCGTCAGCAGCTGACAAATCAGCTGGAAGGAGGGGATGAGGCATGACAACAGGGAGAAGACTTCTTGCCTATGCACTCCTGTATAAAAAAGTATTGTCTGTTGCTTTGATCTTTCTGATCATTGCAGTTGGTGCTGAGTTGACAGGACCTTTCATTGGGAAAAAAATGATTGATGATCATATTTTAGGTGTAGAAAAACCATATGTTGAGGTAAATGAAAAAACAGATAAAACGGTTTATTACCAGGGAAATAACTATATAAGAAGTGACCGGCTACAGAATCAAAATGAAGCTGGAAAGCAAATCAATGTCGTGCAAGTCGGATTTGGGTACTATTTTGTGAATGAACCGATTCGATTTGACGGGAGCAGGACAATAGAAGGGGATCAGCTCACCATTGAAAATGGGAGCGAACGTGAGACGTATCAGGTACAGCGTTTATCCAAAGAGGAAATCTTTGCTTTTTATCAGCCGGAAATCAGTGGTTTGGTACAGCTTGTTCTATTTTATTTTGGGATGCTCGTCATTGCGATTTTCTTTCAATATGGGCAACACTATTTACTCCAGCGTATTGCAAATCGCATTATTCAAAAAATGCGAGTGGACGTATTTGAACATATTCAAACGCTTCCGATTCGGTATTTTGATAATTTACCGGCTGGAAAGGTTGTCGCGCGGATTACGAATGACACAGAAACCATTCGTGATTTATATGTAACAGTACTCGCTAATTTCGTCACAAGTGCCATTTACATGGTTGGAATTTATATCGCCATGTTCTTATTAAATGTGAAGCTGGCGCTTATTTGTTTAGTGGCTGTTCCGATTATTTTTCTATGGTCGATGACTTATCGAAAGTTTGCGTCAGTTTACAATCATCGCATTCGATCCATCATCAGTGAAATTAATGCCAAGCTAAATGAAGCCATTCAAGGAATGACGATTATTCAAGCATTTCGACATGAACAAGCAACGAAAGAAGAATTTGATGAGCTGAATAACAATCACTTTCGATATCAGCGAAAGATGCTTCATTTAAATTCACTGCTTTCACATAACTTGGTGAATCTGCTTCGGAACTTAGCATATGTCGCACTCATTTGGTATTTTGGCGGCGCGTCCTTAAGTGCGACGGGCATTGTGTCGATTGGGGTGCTCTATGCATTTGTCGATTATTTAAATCGTTTGTTCCAGCCGATTACAGGCATTGTGAATCAATTTTCTAGATTAGAATTAGCCAGGGTTTCATCTGAACGGGTTTTTCGATTATTAGATGAGCCAGGTACTGAAGTAGAAGAACCAATTCAGAAGAAACTAGAGGGACACGTCCAATTTCAGGATGTTACCTTTGCGTATAATGAAGGGAAAAATGTATTAAAGAACATCACCTTTGAGGCGAAAAAAGGTCAGACGGTGGCACTCGTTGGACATACCGGTTCTGGGAAAAGTTCGATCATGAATTTGCTACTACGTTTTTATGATATTCAGCATGGGGACATCCTCATTGATGGAGAAAGCATCTATGATCAGTCGCGCCAAACGCTGCGTAAACAAATGGGCATTGTACTACAAGATCCTTATTTGTTCTCTGGAACGATTGCGTCCAATGTCAGTTTAGGAAATGAAGACATTAAAAGAGAAACGATTGAAACATCGTTAAAGCAAGTGGGCGCAGCAGAACTATTAAAGCATTTGCCTGAAGGTTTTGATGAACCAGTTGTTGAAAAGGGGAGTACTCTTTCCTCTGGGGAGCGTCAATTGATTTCATTTGCCCGTGCACTGGCATACGATCCAGCGATCTTAATTTTAGATGAAGCGACGGCTAACATTGATACAGAAACAGAAGCCATCATTCAGCGGGCACTGGATGTCGTCAAAGAAGGACGAACCACTTTTGTCATTGCACACCGATTATCTACTATTAAGAAAGCTGACATGATTTTGGTGTTAGAAAAGGGTGAGATTGTCGAGCGCGGCAGCCACGAAGAGCTCATGGAGCAAGGCGGACTATATGCGCAAATGTACGAATTACAAAAGGGAGCTGTGACGAGCAGCTGATAGGATGAGCAGCAAAAGCCTCTTTCAATTTGAAAGAGGCTTTTTCATGGCAATGAAAAAAGTCGAGGCTTCATGATATGATCTCGACTTTTACTGGTTGTATATCATTTACACGAACTAAATGGTCAATAAGCGATACCGACACGTTGATGCACAAATTCTTTTGAGTTTAACTGCTGATACAAAAAGTGTGCGGTATCTTCAACTGAGATTTTCTGTCCATCTATAGGGAGAAAATTCTTTTCATAGCGATATGACCGTGTCACTTCTCCATCTGGTAAATAGGTTGGGCAAATGATTGTCCAATCTAGTTCAGTTGATTGAAGAATTTCAAATGCTTTGGCATGTTCTTTAGCAGCTCGGGAAGTGGTTCGCCTTGATTCATTTGTTTCAAAGCGGTAAAGCTCAGGCTGCTGCCTTGCTTTCAAAATCCCCGCAGTGCCAATCGTTATAATTCTTGATGTTCCTGTTTGCTTCATGGCTTGTACGATATGCTCCATTGAAACAGATAAAGTATCATCACCATCTGTTGATAGACAGCTCACGACAATATCTGATCCTTTAATTGTTTCAAGCACATCCTCTTGATTTCTGGAATTGCCGGTGACTTGAAACATACCCGCAAGCATTTCTTCCCGGTTTGTCCGAATTAACGAGCGAACCATGTAACGATCATCTTCTTTTACGAAACGAAGAAATGCTTGTCCTACACGTCCATGAGCACCGAAAAGAGCTATTTTCATCTGATCGATCCCTCCACTACATACTATAAGTGAAAAGAACTTAAAATGGTACAGTTTTATGTCATGCTTTTTTTATAAAGATGAAAGGACCGAATACTATGAGCATATTCACATAATAGAGAGAGACCGACAAATTGTAGAAGTTCAAAATTCACACCTGAAATAATGTCCATGAAGATCCGCTCCTTTCTAATACATCATATGAATTCAAAAGGAATCGGTGAGGGATAAAACCAAAAAAAGAAGACACCATAAGAGGTGCCTTCTATGATCCAGATATGAAATTAAGCTTTTGTTCCGCCAAGGTTTTGCTGAGCGTAAGATACTAGACGTTTCGTGATTTCTCCACCAACTGAACCGTTAGCACGAGCTGTTGTTTCTGCTCCAAGGTTTACACCAAACTCAGAAGCGATTTCGTATTTCATTTGATCGATTGCTTGCGCTGCTCCAGGAACTAGTAATTGATTTGAACTATTAGAATTTGCCATGATGTGAATCTCCTTTTTATATATGATTTTTTTGGTTGGGTTTGCTGGAGTCGCACCAGCGAAATGACCAAGTCATTTGCCACTTGGCGAAACCCAATGCGGTAACTGCTTTGTACTAAATATTATGGTTCGCTACGAAAAAAACATACGGAAAAAGAACATGGTAAATGTTGTTTTCATATACAAAAAACCACCACCCAATGGTGATGGTTTGTGGAACGTCTTCTTATTCAGCTGAGCGGATGCGCAGCTCAGTCTCTGTATCAAAGAAGTGCGCTTTATTCATATCAATGGCAAGAGGGATCGTCTGACCTGCCTGAATATCTGTGCGAGAATCAACACGTGCAATAAACGTTTGACTAGCGAGAGAAGAATAAAGCATCGTTTCGGCTCCCATTAATTCAGCCACTTCTACGTTTGCTTCAATTTTTGTTCCTTCAGAAGCCTCTATAAACACAGGCTCATCATGGAAATCTTCTGGTCTGATGCCTAGAATCACATCTTTTCCGATATAGCCCTGACTGCGTAATACTTTCATTTTTCCTTCTGGTACACGAATGTGCGTATTCCCAATGGCAATGGCTCCGTCAGACAGTTTTCCTGTAAAAAAGTTCATCGCTGGAGAGCCAATAAATCCTCCTACAAAGACATTCTCTGGGTTTTCATACACATCCTTTGGTGCGCCAACCTGCTGAATAAAGCCATCTTTCATGACAACAAGCCGAGTAGCCATTGTCATGGCTTCTGTTTGATCGTGTGTGACATAGATGAATGTCGTCTGCAGCCGCTGATGAAGTTTAGAAATTTCGGCACGCATCTGAACTCGAAGTTTAGCATCTAAATTAGAGAGAGGTTCATCCAAAAGAAAGACTTTTGCATCGCGTACAATGGCCCTTCCAAGTGCAACACGCTGTCTTTGACCTCCAGACAATGCCTTAGGTTTTCGATCTAAGTATTGTTCAAGCCCTAATATTTTTGCAGCGTTTCGTACCCGCTCATCAATTTCTGCTTTAGGAAATTTTCGAAGCTTTAATCCAAAAGCCATATTATCGTACACATTCATATGAGGGTATAAGGCATAGTTTTGGAAAACCATCGCAATATCCCGATCTTTTGGTGCCACATCATTCATTCGCTTGCCGTCTAATAGAAAATCTCCTTGTGAAATTTCTTCAAGGCCTGCAATCATGCGGAGAGTTGTTGATTTTCCGCATCCAGATGGACCAACAAACACAATAAATTCTTTATCCTCAATATGTAGATTAAAGTTATCTACTGCTGTTACTTTGTTATCGTACACTTTATAAATTTGATTCAGCATCATTTCAGCCATAGCTGGTAGCCTCCCAGTCCTTTTTTTGAAAGCGCTTTACTTATAAATGAAGTGTATAAAAAGGAAGGGTGTCTGTAAATGGACAACGTGCACAACATCTTATTTTCATTTTTAGGCAAGGTGCTCATGATAGGATCATTTAAGAAAAATCGAGAAGATTCATCATGAAATAAGCAGCTGACGCTTCTTGAAAATGCCGTATATCTAGTCCTGTCCGTTCAATAAATTTATCAATCCGATACTGAAGGCTGTTTCGATGAACATATAACGCTTTTGCTGCCTGCGATGCATTTAAATTACACTGCATATAGGTCGTGAGAGTTCTGTAAACGTCCCGATCAAAGATTGTTTCTATAAATGCATCTGATATAGCGGCAGAAACCATGTCTGTATCATGGCGAATGAAAGCAGGTAAACATTGATAAAATGTTGCAACCCCTGACCTAAGTTTTCCTTGCTTCAGATGCCATAAGAAGAGCTGATGTTCATTTAATAATCTCATTTTTAAATTTCCATTTGGCAAATGCAGCTGTCCTTGCATGAAGACAACGTCTGTTAAAAAATCACTTGTGATGGCTTGAGACAAATCATGTAGCTGTTCAAGTTGACCATTTTCTGATGTAGCGTTTGTTTGAATGAGCATAGCTGTTTCAGTGCCTGTCCATATGAAATGAATATGTTCGAGGCTGCTGTTCACAGCCTCTTTTATTTGCTGCCTTTGTTCTGCTTGGTGATCCATTTTAAAAAAATGAACACGGACGGAGTGATCAATGGTGATTGATTTGTTTTCAAAGAGATAGCTGTACCATTTCTGTTCTTCTTCCGTTTCCTGCGTATGAGGTACATCAATTGGTGTGAGGAATGAATTGAGAAGAAGCGTTTCCCTTTCTGTTAGCTCCGTTTTGTTTACTCCAAAAATTTCGCCTTCGTCTGTTTGATACCAGAGAATTTGTTTATCATTTGTTGGTGAACTGATGATATGGTGTCCGTAAACAAGTTTTAGTTTTTCTAACATGGCGAGGCTCCTTAAACAGTTTAATCATACACATGGAATAGCATTAATTCGTGGATTTCTTCTTTTAAGGTTGGTTCAACTTCATGAGGCGGAAGCTGAGAGCCCCATTCAATATCACCCGTTTTGTGATAAATGCCTTCATAGTGTGAACCATTATGAAAAAAGGATATTTTCCAGCCAGGTAATTGCGCTTTTTTAAAGAGAGGTTTCCATTGAAAATGAGAAATCATATCATCATTGCCTCCTTGCTTTTATTGATGAAACAATAAATACACACGACAATACGGAAACAACCTTGAACTTGGTTTTATTGTATCTCATCTGATGAAAAGAGCATAGGGAAAGCACAGATTTCAGAGACATGAAAAGAAAACATCAGTAGGCGTTTGCATGGTCTATAGGAGTAAGAGCCATTTGTGTTAGGTAAGATGCGTATTCAACGATTCTTTTCCCAATCAGCCATTCTGAGTTTTTCAATGGTGCATGCAGAAAAATCTCGCGGCCTGGACGAGAATTGGCTTCAAACATCCAGATAGCACCTAAGTGATCAATACCTAAGTCAAAACCAATTTCCCCAATCAGACCGGGCATTTTTTCATCTATCACACGACTAAGTGCGAGGGCAGTATCAGAGAGCTCTTGCAAAACCTTCAAACGTTTCTCTGCATCAGGAAAGATATCATACAGTGTTTTTACTGAACCACCATGCAGTTGATGGGTTGTGACAGTGTGATCTCCTGAAACTTTTCCAGCAGCGGCTGTAACAGTCCAATGACCATACTTATTTTTATTCGTATGAATTCTAAAATCCAGTGGTTGATTGTCTATTTGAAGAAGCTCAATGCCTTGTTGTGCAATCAAGTCTTGAATTGCACAATCTTCCCGCAGTTTTTTCACGAAATGGTCTACGGAATGATATGAAGTGGATTTCCCTTTATTTGAGCAGACAGTGACCCCGTTTTCCGTCTTCTTTAACTGATAAATCCCGTCTCCGTGACTGCCGTTTGTTGGTTTTAAATAAATGACATGATGCAGATGAAGGAGTGTTTCTATTTTATTTAAAGCATCAACAGGATCTAATCGTATAGAATGTGGTAAGAAAGAGCTTGTTTTTTCATCTGTTAATAGCTGTTCATGAATGTCCCATTTATTAAAAAAATAAGGGTTGAACCAAGGGATATCGTAGTCTTGAGTGAGTTTTCGTTTTGTTTCTTGAATGAATGCCGACTGAGCAGCCTTTCTATTAGGCAGCCGGTCATAAACAACGGATGGGAAGGGCATCTGCTTTTTTACCCAGCGCTCCTCTTGGTAAAGCAAACCTTCTACTATTCCTTTATCCCAATCGATAGAATGAGTACCAAAAAGATATGCAAAACCAGCATGCTGCCTGCAAGATTGCAGCAATTTCATAAAATAGGAAGATCTTGTGCCTAAAGGTGCTGTATTTTGTTCGAATCCTGCAGTGAAAATGCCGATGAGAGGTCCTATATAGAGTGTTTGTTGAACAAATATGACATCAGCTTTTGTTTTGTATGGAATGAGTAAAGCGCGATAAAGGTCTTCTGATAATAAAATCATTTGAGATTGATGATGATAGGAAATGGCGAAATCATCTACTAAACAAGAACCTAAAGCAATAGATAAAATTGCCCCCTGTTCTTTAAACTGGACAGGGAGATGTACTGTTTTTTCACTTGCTGAATGTGGAGCGATGATGTAGCGTTTTCTCTTCATAAGGAACCTCCTTTTCTTCAGCCATCATCGATTTGGCATGTTCAAGTATGGTCTGAATCAATTGATTCTCCCTCTCAGGGTAAGCTTTTAAAAAAGAGGATCGTCCTGGCTTTGATCTTACATTTGAGATGAAAAGTCTGCCTTCATTTGTATGAAGCAAGTCTATAGCGAATTCAATACACGGTGAGAAAGTTTTGTCTATAAACGCTGGAAGAGATGACTGAATGGAGGCAATATCATCTAACAGCAGCTCCTTGATGTGTGACTTTAATGAGTTTAAATAGTGATCAAAGGCTACCACATGAATGGAATTTTGTGTATTGCTTAAAAGGCTGTTTTCTACTGATGGTTTTGTATGAATCCCCATGCTATTCCATTGATTTTGAGAATTTTTTATAAGAAAAATCCTAATTTCATTGAATATAACGTCTTTTTGATCATTCGTGTTAAAAAATTGAAGGAAAGATCGGCCGATATATTTTTTGCACCAGCGCTCAACCTCTGCTGAATGTGAAAAGGTGATGATTTGCTTAGCGTTTAGCTGCACAGTAATGAGTGATTTGTCTTTTAAAGAAATGAAGCAAGAGGGTGCTGCGTGCTGTTGAGAAAGCGGCTGTATTTTACAATATCCGCCCTTTCTGACCAAGTTGAGAAGGTCTGAAGGCTCTGTCAATAGAGAGCAGACAGGTAAGTATGGTTGTAAAGAAGGGAGGAGACGGAGCTGCTCGAATAGCCGCATTTTATTTGAAATTCCAGTATTCAAAAAAACGGTTTTTGGATACTTTTTTAACCAGTTCATGATAGGTTTTGCTTTTTTAGATTGTGCGTCATGCTGATAAAGACAACGATCATAAATCAAGTCAGGAATCTGAAATTCTGACGCTTCAAATCCTTTGCCAGTCTTAAATTTTTGACCGTGAATGACATTTGAAGCAGGCTTTAAATCTAGAGGTGAAAAACGAACAACTTCTAAATCAAAAGAAGAGGCTGCTTTGGCAAGCTGATGTGTGAATGCCTCTTCATGCTTCGGAGAAAGAGTGACAATGCCGAGCGTTGACGTCATGAAACAACACCTACTTTTCAAATTCTTTTTTTAACATCTGAAAAACACTTTTTGTTGATTTTACATAAACTTGGCGTTCCTATATCATTACGACAGATCGTTGTCTCATATGTCACATTGAATGCTTCATTTGCTTGGACTCTTGACAACAACTATAATACGTATAGATAAAAACAATAAACTTCAGGTGTTGTTTGAAAGGTAGATGACGACTTTGGATATATTCACAACGTTTATCTTTATGATTGTGATAGGTGCAGTGATAGGGGCAGCAACAAACCATCTCGCGATTAAAATGCTTTTTCGTCCGTATAAGCCATATTATTTATTTGGGAAGCAGCTCCCATTTACACCGGGTCTCATTCCTAAAAGAAGAGATGAAGTAGCCAAGCAGGTTGGCGTCATGGTGATGGAGCATTTACTAACGCCAGAGGGCATTAAAAAACGATTTGAATCATCAGAGGCAAAGCAAGAGATATTGCGGACAGTGCACCGATATATTGATAAAGGTGCTGATATGGAAATGACGGTTTTCTCCATGTTAGAAAAATACGGTTTTTCACAGGCTGACGTTAAAGCTGACGCATGGCTTCATCAGTGGACTGATCATAAGCTCCACTCACTGCTTGAAAAGTATGATCAGCAAACGTTGTCTGAGCTGTTGCCACAGGATGTAGAAAATAAGCTTGCATCAAAAATTCCAGATGCCGCAGATTATATTTTAAAGAGAGGCATTCATTATTTTGAAAGTGATGAGGGAAAAGCAAGACTCGGTCATATGATAGACGATTTCTTAAAAGAACGAGGAATGCTTGGCAGTATGGTCCAAATGTTTTTAGGGAATTCAAGCTTAATTGATCGCGTGCATCCTGAAATGATGAAGTTCTTAAAGAATGCAGAGACAAAAAGGTTTTTATCAGATTTACTTGTTCAAGAATGGGACAAGGTAAAGCAATTTTCTTTACATGAGCTTGATAAAAAATGGAATGTGAAGGAGCTTCTATTTAGTGTGAAAAAGCAATTGCTTTCACATTTTTCTACAAAGGTGCTGTTAGATAGACCAGTAGGAGTTTACATCAGTGCAGTAGCGGATGATCTTAAGACCAAGTTTGCTCCATCTCTCATTGATAAAGGGATTGAAGCCGCATCTAATGCGCTTGAGGGACTGCTCGCAAAGCTCCAATTTGAAGAAATTATTCGTGAACAAATTGAACTTTTCCCGCTTGAAAAAATGGAAGAGCTTGTGATCAGCATATCTAATAAGGAGCTGAAGATGATCACATTTTTAGGCGGTCTTTTAGGTGGATTGATCGGTGCTGTCCAAGCGATTTTTGTCACCTTATTCTAAGGCGAGATCGAGAAATTTCGATGAATTTATTGTATATATGTGAAACGAAAGCCATAGTTTGTTATAGTGGAGTGGTGTCCGCCGATCCATATCGGTGATAACGGATAGAAAGGAGACATAACATGTCTGTAAATCTTTATGATGTTGCATATGACCTTGAAAAAGCACTGCGTCATAGCGAAGAATATTCAGCGTTAAGAAATCTTTATGATGAGGTAAACGGGGATGAATCCTCTAAAAGAATGTTTGAGAACTTCCGTGACATTCAAGTAAACCTTCAACAAAAACAAATGACTGGTCAAGAGATTACACAAGAAGAAGTAGAGCAAGCGCAAAAAACGGTTGCACTTGTGCAGCAACACGATAAAATCTCTCAGTTGATGGAAGCAGAACAACGCGTAAGTGTTCTCATCGGTGAATTAAATAAAATTATCATGAAGCCTCTTGAAGAGCTTTATGGAAATACTGAAGAAAATTAATTGAAAGGGCGATCATATTCGCCCTTTTTTTCATTCATATCGCCGCTTGTATATCTTTAAAAAAAGGGTTGTCGAAGCTCGTAAATTCTGCGATAATACTTATTGAAAGTGCTTTCAAAAAGCGCTATCGTGATGAATTGGGTGCGTTCCACTTTGGATTTACGGCGATGAGCCAAATGAGAGAGAAGCGCTTCTGGGAGAAAAGCAAAGCATAAGGGGATATGATATAAGCAATGCTTTGGTGTGTGAAAGATGAGGGGATCATGGGGAGCTTCATCACGCCATTGTTACGCATCCAAACCATACATAAAAAAAAGCCTAGGGGTAGGCTTTTTTTATTTGCGATTGAGGCATAAAACAAGGGCTGCTTCAACTGCATGTTCTAAAGCGCTGAGCTAGGGCATATCCTCATCGTAAGTACAGTCATCAAGAAGGGGGATGCCTCAGTGTCAAAAAAGCTACTTGCACTCAATATAGATGGAACGTTGCTTCGTTCCAATGGGAAAATCCATTCCGCTACAAAAGAAGCTGTGGAATATGTTAAGAAAAAAGGGGTTTACGTGACGATTGTCACCAACCGTCATTTTCGATCTGCACAAAAAATTGCCAAGGCGTTGAAAATACCAACTTCAACTCTTGTGACGCATAGTGGTGCATTTATCGCTGATAAGCTTGATGAGCCGCTCCATGTGAAGAAATTAACGGAAGAGAAAACATTTAATCTTGTGCAGATCCTTGAAAGCTTTGATTGTAATGTTCGCTTGTTACATGAAAAATTCTCAATCGGCAATCGGAAAAAAACACAGTCTCAACTGATGGGAAAAACGTTGATTCATCCGTCTGATCCAATTTTCTATCCCGTTCAATTTGTTGAATCATTAAGTGATATGCTCATGGATGAACCGGTTAGCACACCTGTCATTGAAGTGTATTCGACGGCAGCACTTCAGCCTGAAATCCACACAACCATTCAACAAGCATTCCCATCTGTTGATCTGATTAAGATCAGTGATGAGAAAATGAACATTGTATGCAAAGGGGTATCGAAAGAAGCAGGACTTTCTCTTTTAACCTCAGCACTAGGTTTTACATTAGAAGATACGGTCGTGATCGGTCACGGGACAGACGACATCCCGATGCTTGAGTTAGCTGGCTTAGGCGTTGCGATGGGGAATGCACCTCATTCGGTCAAACGTAAAGCCGATTGGGTGACACGTTCTCATGATGAACAGGGTGTTGCTTATATGATCAAAGAATACTTTAGAATGCAGCAAAGGGAAGGTTTTTTACATCAATTTGATATTAAACGATAATATAGTGAAGGCCCTGTCTATTAAGAAATGGCAGGGCCTTCATCTGTTCTCTTCATTGCTTTTCCTAGATGAATTTTGTAAAATGAAACAAGTTTGAAGATAAAGGTGATACGATGCGAATTTTAGTTAAAGGGCTGTCTGATGAACGATTTCATCGACCGCTTGTCAATATAGCCAATTTATTCGAGGAAGATAGTGAAGTGCTGTTTGATTCAGGTGAAGCGAACGATGGCCTGGTCATGGTGTTTGATTGGAAAGAAACTGGCGGTATGGTGGAGGCTTCTGGCCATATTGCTGGATCAGATATGACGAGTTGTTTTACAAGAGAGATGCCGGAGGGCTTGAACGATAAAGAGCGCTGGAAGCAAATCAAAAACACTGTGCTGTCTGTTTATTTACATCTGCTTCAGGAATATACAGGAATGACGCAAAAATGGGGGATTCTTACGGGGATACGCCCTACGAAATTACTTCATAAGATGCTAAGAGAAGGCATGACAAAGGAAGAAGCACATGCAGCGTTAAAGCGCGATTACTTGATTCATGATGAAAAGATCAATTTGATGCAGGAAATTGTTGATCGTCAAATCAAAGCCATTCCAGATCTGTACGATCTACAGGAGGAAGTGAGTATTTATATCGGTATTCCTTTCTGTCCAACAAAATGTGCTTATTGCACGTTCCCTGCTTATGCCATTCAAGGACAAGCTGGAAGAGTGGGAACGTTTCTTTTTGGGCTGCATTATGAGATGCAAAAAATGGGCGAATGGTTAAAGGAACATGGGATTAAAGTGACGACTGTTTATTTTGGCGGAGGTACTCCAACGAGTATTACAGCAGAAGAAATGGATTTGCTGTATGAGGAGATGTATCGCTCTTTTCCAGATGTGAAACATATTCGGGAAGTCACTGTAGAAGCGGGACGACCTGATACGATTTCACCTGATAAGCTGGAAGTGCTCAACCGTTATCATATTGACCGGATTAGTATCAATCCGCAATCATATGAGAATGAAACATTGAAAGCGATTGGCCGGCACCATAGTGTGGAAGAAACGATTGAGAAGTATCATTTATCAAGGCAGTATGGCATGAATAATATTAACATGGACTTAATCATTGGGCTGCCAGGAGAAGGGCTAAAGGAATTCCAACATTCCTTGCAGCAGACAGAAGAACTGAAGCCTGAATCTTTAACGGTGCATACCCTTTCCTTTAAGAGAGCGTCTGAAATGACCCGCAATAAGGAAAAGTATCAAGTGGCAGACCGTGAAGAGATCACACGTATGATGGATGAAGCGGTTGCTTGGACAAAGGCACATGACTATCATCCGTACTATTTATACAGACAAAAAAACATTTTGGGGAATCTCGAAAATGTAGGGTATTCGTTAGATGGACAGGAAAGTTTGTATAATATTATCATTATGGAAGAGGTGCAGACGATCATTGGCATTGGATGCGGCGCTGCGAGTAAATTCATTGATCCGCGAACCGGAAAAATTACGCAGTATGCCAATCCAAAAGATCCAAAGTCTTATAATGATCGTTATGAGCACTATACGGAAGAGAAGATTCAGTTTCTTGAGTCATTATTTGTTTCTCACATGTAAACACTGCGGTGACGCAGTGTTTTTTTCATTTGTAAAAGGGTATATAGGGGGTAAAAAGATAAAGCAGGTGTACATATGATGGATGTGATCGGAATTGGGATTGGGCCAGCAAATTTAGGATTGGCCGCTTTATTAGAGGAGTATGAAGATGTGACATGCTGTTTTTTTGAACAGGAAACCGAATTTGCTTGGCATCCTGGTATGCTCATCAAAGGAACGGACTTACAAGTTTCCTTTCTAGCGGACCTTGTGACAATGGCTAATCCAAGGAGCAAGTATACATTTTTAAATTATTTACATGAATCAAACAGGCTTCACCGATTTTATACATTTGAACAATTTGATATCCCCCGGAGAGAATTCAATGAGTATTTATCATGGGTTGCAGGTGAATTAGATAGCTGTCAGTTCGGGATGAAGGTGGAAGAAGTGACCGACTGTGAAGACGGGTATCTTGTAAAAGTTCGGCGGTTGAAAGATGGGGCGCTTTCTGAATATCGTGCAAAGCATGTCGTCCTTGGAACTGGAAGCAAGCCGATGATTCCTGTCGATGTGCCAGAAGTTGCGTTGCCGCATGTGACCCATAGCAGTCGTTATGTAGATCAACAAAAAGAACTTCATGAAGCTGAAACGGTGGCGGTGATTGGTTCAGGTCAGAGTGCAGCTGAAATTTTCTTAGACCTGCTTCAGCATCAGAAGAAAGGACAGCAGCTTTCGTGGTTTACACGTTCAAGTGAATTTAGAGAACTAGAGACAGCGGAGCTTGGTCAGGAGCTATTTACACCTAAGTATGTTGAATATTTTCATTCCCTTCCTTATGAAGAACGGATGAACACATTGCCTAGACTGGCAGGATTAAGGAATGGCATAGATGCATCGACGCTTTCTCGTATTTATCAGGAATTGTACCATCGCTCCGTTTCAGGAGAAGAGCCTTCTGTACTCATTCAGCCAATGACTGAGCTTGAAGCGATACATATGGAGGATGAGCAGCAGTTAGAGCTGCATTTGAAACAATGGCAGCTCAAGAAAGAAAAGAAAATGACAGCCGATCATGTGGTATTGGCTACAGGATATACGCCTAATATTCCGGAATGGTTTAGCGCATATGAACCATTGATTGAATGGGAAAGCGATGAGCATTTTAAAGTGACAGACGACTTCAGGCTTGTGTTTAAAGACAAACGGTCTCATCATTTCTTTACATTCACGAACCTCGATCACTCTCATGGAACAGCGGCGACCAATTTAAAATTATCGATCTACCGCAATCAGAAAGTCATCCGAACCATTCGCGGGGATACGAAAGAACAAGTGAAGCAAGAAACAGCATTTCAGCAATTTGAATAGATATAAAAAAAGGGCCCCCAGCACTGGGCCCTTTTCAATTAAATGGTTGTTTCTCTTTTTACTTTTGGTTTTTCAGTTTTCCATTTGAAGATTTTGTTTAGGATTTGATAGATACGCTTTGATTCTTTCGTCACTAGCGGTCCTAAAATCGCAAGGATTAATACATATAATGCAGCAAATGGCTTCAATGTAGCGGCAAGCCCGCCTGCAATCCCAAGTTCGGCTACAATGATGGAAAACTCTCCTCTTGATACGATGGTTAATCCAATATTAGAAGAAGCTTTATGAGAGAAACCGGCTCTTCTTCCAGCAAACATCCCGGCGGTGAAGTTCCCAATTAAGGTGAGAATGACAGCGCCGATCGCAAGCCAGAAGGCATCTCCTAATGTAAATGGATCAATACTCAATCCGAAGCTGAAGAAGAACATGGCGCCAAAGAAATCTCTAAAAGGAACAACGAGATGTTCAATGCGGTCTGAGTGCTCTGTTTCTGAAAACACAAGACCGAGTAAGAGAGCGCCAATGGCCTCTGCGACATGAATCGTCTCTGAAAAACCAGCCACGAAGAACAAAGCGGCAAAAATGACAATGATAAATACTTCATTTGAACGGATATCGAATAGTTTGTTTAATAGTTTTGGTAGCTTACGTGCGATGATAAAGAAAATCATCATGTAACCAAAAGCGATTAAAATAGATAATAAGGCACCGCCAACGGACGTGGCATCTCCAAGGACAAGACCGGATACGACAGATAAATAGACGGCGAGAAAAATATCCTCAAACATAATAATCCCAAGAATTAACTCTGTTTCAGGGTTCGCTGTCCGTTTTAAATCGACAAGGACTTTGGCGACAATGGCGCTGGATGAAATGGTGATAACGCCTGCCATAATGAGGACTTCAAGGAATCCAAAGCCTGTGATAAACCCATAAAGCAATCCTAAGCTAAAGTTGATCAAAATATAAATAGATCCGCCGACTGCAATGGATTTACCCGATTTTATGAGTTTGCCGACAGAGAACTCAAGCCCAAGGTAGAATAGAAGGAACAGGACACCCATTCTACCAAAAAACGAAATAATCTCGGTGCTCTCGATAAACTTCAAATCAATGATCCCGATGGTTGGTGCATGCGGACCAACAATCATCCCGAGGACAATGAGAAAAGGAATGATAGAAAATTTAATTTTATTGGCGATTAAGCTGGCAATGGCGATGAGAATAAGCGCCGTTCCAACTTCAAAGACTAAATGATCCATTCATCACTCTCCCCCTCTAGAAAGAAAATCACGTATCAATCGCTTCAAGTGTTTTCTTTCGCCTGAAATGACCATCGTATCATTTGCTTGAATAATCGAATCGGCACCGGGGTTGAGTAATTTTTCATTTGTATGTTTAATGATCGCAATGACGGTGACTTCATAATTTTGTCTCACATCTAAATCGCCGAGTGTATGTCCAACCGCTTTTGCGTCTTTTTCTACCTTAAACCATTCAATGATCAAATCATTGAACGCCATTTCAATCGTTTCAAGTGCTTGCGGCTTATACACCATACCGCCAATAATGGCAGCAATTTGCCGGGCTTCAGCATCATCGAGAGAAATGGTGGACAGTACTTCATCTGGATCTTCATCGTCGAAACGATAAATCTCCCGTCTGCCATCATCATGAATCACAATCGTCATCTTTTCTCTATTTCTCGTTTCAATTTCAAATTTCTTTCCAATCCCAGGAAGATCATTTTCTTTAATGTTCATTTTATCCCTCCGAATATGATAGGTTTTGTTTTTCATATAGTGAGTACGGATGAAATAAAATGAATCAGTCGAGGTAATTTGATTGGTACATAATGGGGATTGCACACTTCATTTCTAAAAAACATAAATCAATAGATAACGCTGTGGTTGATGCAAACTTTACAAGAAAAGCTTTTGAAGCGCCTATTGATAACCTCTGTTTTAACAGAAGAGATGATGCATGTTTTTTTGAAAATGGAGGTGTCTTCACAGCGTTGATTTCTTCATCATAAATCGATGGAGAAATCAGGCTGGGTGTGCTCGCTTCTGCTTGTGAAGCAAAAACGACATTTGAAAAGGGAGAAAACATGACGATGCAGCTAATCAATATACATATGGAACTTCTTATCAATCATCCTCCCCCTTTCAAATGATGTTTTATTTCTTATTTTACTATATAAAAATATATTTCTCGTTTCAACAATTATGCTTATTTTAGTATCAGTTGATCTTGAAATTTTTTGTGTAGAGGAAAAGGAATTACTTGATGGAAATTGAAGTAAGTCATGAGCTTGAAAAGAAAGAGGGGGAATGGATGATGACATATATCAATTGTCAGGTAGACGGGGATATTTTTGAAATCGTTTTCAATAGACCTGAAGCGTATAATTCGTTTCATGTTGACATGTTTGCTGAATTGAAGGAAGCGTGTGATACAGCGAGTGAGAGCAGCGCAAAAATTGTTGTACTCAAGGGGATGGGCAAAGGGTTTTCAGCAGGCGGAGATATTGGCATGATGCTAAAGCAAGATCGTGAAGAAGATTTTCATCGCGTGATGGATTTGATCGAGGGAATTACACTTTCTTTAGCCAGTATGAAAAAAGTGACGATTGCACTTGTCCACGGGGCAGCGGCTGGTCTTGCTTTTAGCTTTGCCCTTAGCTGTGACTATTTGTTTATGCATCAAGATGCTAAACTTGCCATGAACTTTAATGGAATCGGGTTAATCCCAGATGGCGGAGGGCATTTTTTCCTCACCAAAAGAGTTAGTGAACAAACCGCTAAACAATTGATTTGGAGCGGACAAAAGCTACCGGCTGAAGAAGCGCTCAAGCTTCGCCTTGCAGACGGCGTGTTTCAAGATGAGGTGGATACGTATCAAAAAGCGTGCGTCAAGCCATTTTTAAATATGCCACTTCAAGCCTTTGTTGAAACAAAGATGATTTATTTTCAGCAGTCAGAATCACAGCTGTTAGCCGTTCTTCAAAAAGAGCGTGCTGCACAAGCTAGACTGAGACAAAGCCGTGATCATCAGGAGGGTGTTCAAGCATTTTTGGAAAAAAGACGTCCTGTGTTTCATTAAATAGAAGAATGAATGGCCGGCAGATGCCGGCTTTTTTAACGTTCAAATAAAAGAAGTTTACCTGCATCATTTACGAGCCGGTGAGAATGCTTTGTGTATTGTTGTTCGATTAAACGATGACGTCCTAATTCTTTTGCTTTTTCATCACTATCTGTGGTGATTTTTTCGTTTAATAAGGTTTCACCTGACGAATCAAATACAGTCAAATAGTAGGTTTTCTCCATCTCTGATCTTCCCTTTCTTCTTGTTTTTTAATGAATTATACAAGGAGGAAGTTAAAACCTCTTTTTTCACCCCTAAAAATGTGTTTTTTAGAATGAGAGCGATAGAACGTGCATTCGTAAAAACGGCGTGATAAAATATGGACAACTACAGTAACGTACAAGGAGATAGACGTTTGACGAAGCTCACTTTTATTCATGCCGCAGATCTTCATTTAGATAGTCCGTTTGCGGGAATGTCCAATATACCGAACCGAATTTTTAAGAGGTTGAAAGAAAGTACATTTCAAAGTGCCAAGAACATGTTTGAACTTGCGATTGATCGAGAAGTAGACTTTATGCTGCTGAGCGGAGATATATTTGACGAATCGAATCGTAGCCTAAAAGCACAGCTTTTTTTAAGAAATCAGTTTCTTAAGCTACAATCACACGGGATTGAAGTGTTTATTATTTATGGTAATCATGATCATTTAGGTGGTGAATGGACACCAATTGAGTGGCCAGAGAATGTTCACGTTTTTTTGAGCAGTACGCCAAGTGAGCAAGCCTTTTATAGAGAAGGTCAGCTTGTGGCAAGTATTTACGGGTTCAGCTACAAAGATCGAGCTGTCCATGAAAATATGACACCTTATTATGAAAAAACAACAGATGCCCCCTATCATATTGCAATGCTTCACGGCACATTAGCAGGTCAAGAAGGGCATGATGCGTATGCACCATTTCAGCTTCAGCAGCTTCTAGAGCGGGATTTTGATTATTGGGCGCTTGGACATATTCATAAGCGGGCTCTTCTGCATGAAGACCCACTGGTGATCTATCCTGGAAACGTGCAAGGAAGACATATAAAAGAAACAGGAGAGAAAGGCTGTTATGTCGTTTACCTATCTGAAGATGCTCAAAGAGCGGAGTTTATGAGCTGTTCAGATGTCATCTTTGAGACATTGACAATAGATATCACACATACCGCTCATATGACCGATCTTGTGATACTTGTGGACAAAAAGATGAGTGGACTGAAAGAGAGAGGTGTTCCTCATTTTGTGAAAATCGAACTAACTGGCGATGCTCCTGCTTATATGGAGCTCACGCAGCTTGAAGTGCTTGAGGAGCTGATGGCTGTTCTTCATGAACAGGAGGAAGATGAAGACTTGTTCGTTTGGGTGATGTCGATTGACTGCCGGACACATGAAGATGCCGTCTATCCAGAAGATTCTTTTTTGACAGAACTAACAGCAGAAATTGCCGAGTTTGATGCGTATGATGAGCTGCTTTCACCGATCAAGCGTCATCCAACCTATAGAAAGGCAGGAAGAGCTTTTACAAAAGAGGACGAGATCGATATTAAAGAAGAGGCACAAAGGCTGCTGGCAGAACAGCTGAAGCATTTATGAGAAAAGGAGAGGCATGATGAAAATACGTTCACTCCATATTGCGAATTTCGGGAAATTTTCCAATCAAACCTTCCACTTTTCTGATGACGGTTTTCAGTTAGTTTATGGCCTGAATGAATCGGGGAAAACGACATTGAAGGCGTTTATTGAATCGATGTTATTTGGTTTTTCCAAAAGCCATATGTATAAGCCAAAGCATGGCTCATTTTATGGCGGGTCTCTTACATGTTTTGATGAGGAATTAGGTGTGATTCATATTGAAAGAACATCTGATCATGGCGGCCAAGCTCAGGTGTTGCTGCCAAATGGTGAAGTGAAAGATGAAGCGTTTCTACATGCGATGTTAAAGGGAACAGATCGCAGATTATACCAATCAATCTATTCTTTTGACGTGTTTGGTCTGCAAAATGTACAAGCATTAAATCAAGATCAAATAGGGGAATTTCTACTCTTTTCAAGTTTGTTTGGCTCAGATGCGGCATCCAAAATGGACAGCAGGCTGCTAAAACAGCAGGAGCAGCTTTTTAAGCCCAATGGACGTAAGCCTGAATTAAATCAGCAGCTTGATCATGTAAAAGAGCTGTCAGGTAAGTTGAAACAGGCCAAATTGGTAGAAAGTCGTTATACCGCAAAGAAAAAAGAACAAGCTGAATTAACCGAGAAGGTAGAAATGCTTCAGCATGAAATGAGACAGACTGAAGAAGAGATTCAGCTTTTGACGGAACATATTCGACTTTATCCTATGATAGAAAACAAGATAGAGTTAAAAAAAGATTTGGCTAGTTATCCAGAACGAGTCAAACGGTTTAGACCGGAAACTGCGCATGAACTTGATAAATTAGAATCACACCTTCACCCAAAAAAGGCGCAAGTGACGGCACTGAAACAAAAATTAGATCATTTGCAAACGTCGCTCACGCAAGTTCAGCCACTCTATGACAAGGATACGGTATTGGAGATGAAGCGAGTCATAGCTGAATCATCGGATGCTGAACTTGTGAAGAAACGCTTAGCAGAAGGGAAAACAGAGCAGAATTCTTTGAAACAAAAAATAGAAGAAGCATCAGCGAAGCTGAAGTGGCAGCGTCCAATCAAGCTTGACCAGCTGGATGATTCACTTGACTTTGAGTGGGAATTAAAAGAGGCTGTGAGCCAATACGTTCGTTTAATGGATAGGAAAGCACAGCTCGATGACCGGTTTGATCATGCAAGACATGAGCTGGAAGAAGCGGAAACCGCTCTAAAAGGATTA
The DNA here is from genome assembly GCF_038006825.1 of Bacillus sp. FSL W8-0183. Classification (NCBI taxonomy): domain Bacteria; kingdom Bacillati; phylum Bacillota; class Bacilli; order Caryophanales; family Bacillaceae; genus Bacillus; species Bacillus sp. FSL W8-0183. The sequence goes on from NZ_JBBOVY010000001.1 coordinate 1,082,756, forward strand.
AAGGAGCAGCCCGTTAAACAGCAAGATGCAGAAGATGTCAGGGGCACAAGGGCTACAGTGAAACAGAATCATTCCAGAGTGTGGTTATTCCTGCTGATGTTCGTGCTATGTGCTGTCATTCTCACGGTCTTATTCGTTTTAGCAGAGAGCTGGGTGACGTTACTGTTTGCAGGATTTTCCGTTTTTGTCTTGATCGCTATTTATCCAGTGCTTAAACAGACTCAGATGAAGGAAGCAAACGACAGTAACGCCTATCATTCCTTTCAAGTTCAAACAGCTTCAGCTGAAACGCTAGTGAAGCAAAAGGAGCTTTTATACGAAAGAATGATACAGCAATATGAAGACTGGGAGCGGGAACTGGAACCTGTACAGCAACAAGTAGAAGATATGAGAAGGCAGCTGGGTTTGTCCTCAGAGCTCTCATTCCTTGTGGAAGCTTTCCATATCTTGAAACAATTAAAAGCGAATACAGCGGCATATGAGGCGCTTAACAAGGAAATAGAGATGCTCACACAGCAGCAATCGACCTACGAGAAAAGAGTTTCAGCGCTCATGAGTCTCCTTCAAAGAAAAGAAGGGACCATTCAAGAGAATATCTCAGCCTTTCAAGAGGTATTGAAAGATGAGGAAAAAAGAGAAAAAGAACGTCAGACATTGCACGTATCCATTCAACATGTAGAGCAGCAGCTGACAACATTAGAAGGAGAAGTTCAATATTATGAAAAACAAACGGACGAGCTTTTTCAAAAAGTAGAAGCAGCGTCAAAAGAAGATTATCATGTCCTATCTCATCTATCCAAAGAATACCGGGAGCGGCTGTACAATTTGCAGCAGCTGAACCAAGAGCTACACAAAAGCGGTTATATAGATGAGGAAGAGGTCATTGTCCGTAAAGGTTTACGCACCCTTGAGGAGCAGTGTGCACAAGCAAAAAGACATCTGAATGACATGCAAGAGAATGTGACGAATATGAAAAAACGCTTGGCAGAATTAGCAGTAGAAATACGCCAAATAGAAGCATCAGGTACAGTGTCTGATTTGACTCATCAGCTTGCTGTAGAGCAGGAGCAGGCAAAGCATCTAGCGAAAAAATGGGCGGCTATTCAGCTCGTTCGTTCCGTCATTCGAGAGAAACTCAATGAACATAAAGAAACGAGGCTACCAGCACTCCTCCAAACAGCTTCCCGATTTATTCAGCCGTTAACGAATGATCGATATGAAGTGATTTTATTTTCTGCCGAAGATGACCGGCTGATTGTGAAACGGAGGGATGGACGCCTATTCCGCCCGGAGGAGCTTTCACAAGCAACATGTGAGCAAATTTATCTCTCGATTCGTTTTGCACTTGCTTTGTCCCACCAGCAAGATTGTCAGCTCCCATTTATGATGGATGACAGTTTCGTTCACTTTGATCATGTCCGTCTAGACAGGGTGCTGGAGCTGATGAATGAACTCACTCGTTTTGAAACACAGCTGTTTTATTTCACTTGTCATCATTATATGAAACAAGCAGCGGAAGACGGGCAGATTACGAGCTTAGCAGTGGAATGATTGACAAATTATGACTTATGTTATACTTATATGAGCAGAAACATGGAAGGAGCATTTATTGAATGGCTAAAGGGATCATGACCTATGACGTCGGCGAACAAGTTGACCTGCATTTATTAATTAAATCATCTACTAAAGGGATTGCGAGTAATGGCAAACCATTTTTAACGTTAATTCTTCAAGATCAAAGTGGAGATATTGAGGCGAAGCTATGGGATGCAAAGCAGAATGATGAACTCACATATGCTGCGCAAACCATTGTGAAGGTAGTAGGTGATATTCATCATTATCGCGGAAGGAATCAGCTGAAGCTTAGGAATATACGTCCTGTTGCTGAAAACGAGCAAATCCGCATTGATGATTTTCTAGAAACAGCTCCTATTCCAAAGCACGATATGATGGATACCATCATGCAATATATTTTTGATATGAAAAACCCTAATATTCAGCGTGTCACAAGACATTTGCTGAAGAAATATGGACAGGAATTCGCTGATTACCCAGCAGCTACGAAAAACCATCACGAGTTTGTTTCGGGTCTTGCCTATCATGTGGTATCGATGCTTCATTTAGCGAAATCCATTGTTGATCTATACCCATCACTAGATCGAGATCTTTTATATTCAGGGATCATTCTACATGATTTAGGGAAAGTCAAAGAGCTTTCGGGTCCTGTCTCCACCACATATACAGTAGAAGGGAACTTAATTGGCCACATTTCTATTATGGTGACAGAAATTGCGAAAGCCGCAGAGGAGCTTGGCATTGATTCTGAGGAAATTCTGATTCTGCAGCATTTAGTGCTGAGTCATCATGGAAAAGGGGAGTGGGGCAGTCCTAAACCACCAATGGTGAAGGAAGCCGAAATTCTCCACTATATAGATAATTTAGATGCAAAAATGAACATGATGGATCGTGCGCTTGAGCATGTGAAGCCAGGAGAATATACAGAGCGTATTTTTGCACTAGAGAATCGTTCGTTTTATAAACCAACCTTTCACAATGAATCCTCATGATAAAACGCCCGTTTGATGCGGGCGTTTTTTTTCATAACTTGTCTTCTTTTCGCATAAGCATGTAACACAAAGGAAGAGAGATTAGTCCTGAAAAAGGAGGCGAAGACAATGTTATTTTTTCCATGGTGGGTATATGCATGTATCATTGGTATTATCTTTTGTGCCTATAAATTAATGACGACAGCCAAAGAGGAACAAGAGATTGATCAATCCTTTATTGAAAAAGAGGGAGAAATCTTTATCGAACGAATGGAGCAGGAGAGAGAGCGTAGACGTCAAGGACAGCAAATGAAACGATCCCAGGAAACGGCGAAGCATGAGGACCATTCGATTGCATAATCAATAAGAATAAAAAAACCCCTCTACAAGTTCATGTAGAGGGGTTTTTCTTTTCGTTCATTATTGGTTTGGTGTTTGTTGTGTGGTTTGTTCAGATTTTTCTTTGAATGTATTTTCAAGTTCTTTATCTTTTACTTTCACATCAGCATCTTTCACCAATTTGTTTAAGATCGTTTGAATTTCATTGTTGTCTGCTTGTTTTTGATCAAGCAGTTCTTTTTTCAAGTCTGCTTTCATGTCATCGTATTTACCGCGTTCTTCGGTCTTTTTAATGATATGGTAACCAAATTGAGATTTTACTGGTTTGCTGATTTCATTTACTTTTAGTTTGAAGGCAGCTTTACTGAAGTTCTCATCCATTTGGCCTTCTTTTGCGAACCAGCCTACATCGCCGCCTTGTGCTGCTGAAGCAGTGTCAGTTGAATATTCAGATACAAGGTCATCCCATTTTTCGCCTTTATCTAATTTCTTTTCTACTTCATCTGCTGTTTTCTTGTCAGCAACTAAAATGTGGCTTGCGCGGATTTTTCCTTTTAGGTCATCGTAATACGCTTTTACTTCTTTGTCAGTGATTTTGATGTTAGCTTTGGCAGCCTTTTGAGTCAGCAGCTCATATTTTACTTGATCTTTGATGTAATCTTTTCCGAATTCATCTTGAAGTTGTTTTAAACGATCTTCACCAAGTGTCTTTTTATATTCTTCCAATTTCTTATCAATTTCTTTATCTGATACTTTGTATTTGTCAGCAAGAACCTTTTGTTGAACAAGTAGGTTTAAAGCATCTCCACCTGCTTGTTTCTTAAGTGTTGTGTAAAGCTCTTCTTTTGTGACATCTCCTGATTTTGTTGTTGCGATCACTTCTTTGTCACCGCTACTGCATGCGCCAAGAGTTAAAACACTTACTGCTGTTACAGCTGCTAAAGCCATTTTTTTCATTCAAAAAACACTCCTAATCTTTCCAATTTATTTATCATTGCTTGTATCATAACATATTGTGACATGCTGTAAAAAGAAATGCAAATGGGAGGGCATTCGTCTAGTCAAATTTTTGCGACCAACATACACATATATTGATCACAAAAAGGAGGCTGAATTATATGGGAGCAGGATATTCTAATGGGTTTGCTTTATTGGTCGTGCTATTCATTTTGCTGATCATCGTTGGTGCAGCATATCTTTATTAATTAAATCGCTGTGACAGAAAGGAGCCGTCCTGCCATGCGTGCGGGCGGTTCTTTTTTAAAACGATGACAAGTGCCTAAACGTTTTAAAATTTTCTGCATACACTGAGCTTAGAACAGAGGAAGAACTGGCAGGAGGTGTTTTCACATGGGAGGAGAAGTCTTTGCTGGCGGTTTTGCACTAGTCGTCGTGTTATTCATCTTATTGATCATTATCGGTGCATCTTGGATTTACTAATATCATCATACACAAAAAGCTGCCATCAAACAGGCAGCTTTTGCTTTGATCTTAAATAGATATGGTAATTTCAACAAATGATGAGATCAGTAAGATCAGTATCGATACATTGATAAAGCGAAACACCTTATCTTGCCGTTCTTCAGGAATCTCTCTGACAAGGCATAATGTATTAGTAAGCCTGTTTATTGAATACACAATAAACGCGGCAAAGACGATGAAGTAAAATAAAACTATCGGAGATCCCCCCTCTCTATGCTATTCCCATACTACATTACCAAATTTTTTATGAAAAAGATAGAAGTTGGCTTTAAAAACCTCATGATGAGGAAGTTGGGTCAACTAAAATATCAAACTCGTCTTGGGCTTGATCAATGATGCATGATTTTGGCGCTTTTAGCAGTTTCCAAGCAAATAAAAAGTCAGGCAAACAATAGCCTGCATGAATACTTGCGATCATGATAAAATAGTGTGCGTACATTGGAAATGCCATTCCTAAAACAAAGTAAACAGGTGAGATGACACAAAACGGGCTGAGCAGTGAGAAAAGCATCACTCTCTTAGGCACGCGCTGCCAGCAATTTCGTTTAAATAACGTCATTTTTTTCTTATGTTTCATGACTGGGATCAAGTGAATCACGCGGTGGACAAGCAATGTCGCAAGTAAAAGCACGATAAAAAGCGGTGCATTGTGACTGCTGAGCCTCGTTTCAGGATGAGTCAGTTGAAAACATAAAAATGCCATAATGAAAAAAAATACAGTAAGACATATGGCTGAAATCATCATTCTCGTATAACCATAATCCTTTTCAAGATTAATGGTCTTCCAACAATTCATTTTTCATCCTTCCAATCTCAAAAAAACTAATTGAATATCTCAAGATAATTTACTCTTCCTGAGGATAAAAATCAATGGTTTTCAAGAAAAAAAATAAATTGTTACATTCATATGGAATAAAGAGAGGAAACTTTGGGTTTTTCAAGAAAAAAAGACATAAGAGGGAGGTTCGTCTCTTTCGTCAATGAGTAATTTCGGCTAAAATAGAGTGACTAAGAGAAAGAGGGAACGTACATGAGTATTGAGGAACGAATGAGCCAGCTCGAATATTATATGGAACTGTTACTGACGGCTACAGATATGAGCCGTTATCCATATTATGCGCTATTGATCCGGCAGCGTGTATCGAAAGAAGAGGCAAAGGACATTGAGCGTATTTGTGCTGAGCTCTCAGATGAAATGGACAAGCAAAAAGCACAAGGCTACGTCATGTTCGACGATCTCCTTGCGCTGTTTGCGGGACAGTTAATTGAAAAGTTGGATGTTCATGAGACGATTTTTGCTTTGCATGATCAAGGGCTGTTTCAGCCGTTAATGAATGAATTTATAAAGATCATTAAACAATTTGATTTGCTTTAGCCGCTTTTTCCTCCGCTGAGTCTTCAAGTTCTTCAGGCTTTTTCGTGACTTTCCCACGTTCATTCAAAAAGTCCTTCTCAATGTTTGAAAACGATTTCTCAAAAATCTCCATGAAATCCTCACCATAAATGTTTCGGATAATACACATCATTTCTAAAATTTCAGGGAACTTTCCGTAAATGTCATGAAGCGGCTGTGCGCCTTTGACAATACCAGTTCGGGCCGGGTCGTAATCTTCGAGTAGTTTATGGAATGTCTCTTCGCCTTTTGGCGTTAGTTCAATATACGTATTGCGTTTATCGTTTAACTTTTTAGAAAATTTTAAAAATCCTCTTTCCTCTAATTTTTTAGAGAAGTTAAACGCCGTTGATACATGCATGACGCCAAACTTTGCAATTTCTGATATTGAAGCTCCTTTTAATTGATACGCAATCCACAAAATATGATGTTCATTGATATTTAGGTTATACGGTTTGATCCACTGCTGCCAGTCCTTTTCAATGGATTTCCAAAGAGCTTTGCTCAATTGGGCCATTCTTTGACTGAATAAAAGTGCTTCTTTTACATCGAAAGGCTGTTCCGAATGATTCATCCATTTCACCTACTTCTCTTTTTCTTGTAATTCTATTATGCCAATAAAATAAAGATTAATAAAGCTGAAAATTCAAGAATTTTTAAAAGTCATGAAAAACATTGACAAAATAACCTTTTTTCAACAAAAAAAGTGCGGGATACGCACCCCGCACACTTTTGTAAACGAATATTTTTTTGTGAGTATATTAGTTTTGTAAGGTTTTCTCCAGTTGTTTGAGCTTTTCCTCAATTTCCTGAATTTCCTTTTGTAAGTCCTGCTGATGAGGTTTGATTTCCTCGCGCCATTGCTGAATGGATGTTTGCAATTCAGTCCCGACCTCTTTAATGACCTCAGCACTTTCTTTTGCGGTTTCAACAATCTGCTCTTTTAAAGCTTGTCCATCTCTTTTTAATCTTGTCAGCGTATCTTCGAATTTGTCATAGCCGTCTTTCATCTTTCCGCGTACATCTCTGCCAGAAGAGGGAGTCGTCAGGAGCACTGCCGCACCTCCGAGGAGACCGCCTACAAATAATCCTGTTAATAAAGAACGTCCACTAGCCATTCCAATCACCTCTAGTCAAATTTTACACATTCGCATGTTCTCTCTGAGCTGACGATCAGCTTCATTGAACTTCCATACATAGCTTGCTTTATTTTAGCATACTTTTGAAGAAAAGGGAGGGGAGAAGGTTGTCTGTCTTTCTGTTCGTTTTTACGTGTATGTGTGTGATTTTCGCAGGTGGTTCTATTCATTATGTAAGGCAGCTTGGGTATGCAGGGTCTTATCCGCCAAAACATGTATTAAGACAAAAAGCAATTGTGTGTGCGGCAGGTGCAGGGATTTCGCTCTCCATTTTGCTACTTACCCTTTTTCTTTTATAGAAGCATGAAAAAAACCTCTTCATCTAATGAAGAGGTTCAGTTATTCGTTAAGCGACTTCAATCATTCTTGCGCGCTTTAATATGGACTGAGCAATCGGGAAGACAAATACCATAGCTATCGTATTGATCACAGTTGCTGGCAGGACAACACCTACAAGAAGTGCTGGTAACGCAGCCGGCAGTCCAGTAATCAGTAAAGCGGCAGATAGGAAAATCACGCCCGATACGACGGTCCCAACAGCGGTGAGTACAGCGGTCAGAACGACTTTGTTCTTGATCTTCTGGCAAGATAAGAAAAGGGCTAAGAAGATAAAGGCTGTCACCGGTTTATCAATCATATTGGGAATTTGTCCGCCTGGAAAACCTGTTGTCAAAGCGGAAATGACCCCAGTGACTAGGGCGATCACAACGACATGCTGTACCTTCGGAAAAAGGATGATGCTTAAAAACATCATGACCAGCATCATATCAGGTTTCATTCCGAAAAAGATGGGTGGGAAAATCGTATGCAAAACAGCTCCCATTGCTGCAAGCAATGACATAATCACTAATTCTTTTGTTTTCATTTCTATGCTCTCCTCTGCTAAGCTCTTAGAACTCTCCAATAATATGGCTGATCATTTATTGCAAGAGTCATGACTTTATATTTCTCGTTATTATAACAAATTTATTTCACGATAGAAAAGCCTTTTTACTCATTTTCTTGCTGGAACTTTTTCATAAAGTCCGCAAGCTTTTGGCAGTCTTCTATAGAGACAGCGTTGTAAATCGAGGCTCTGCATCCGCCAACAGAACGATGGCCGGCGAGTCCAACCATTTGTTCTTGTTTTGCTTTCTCCACAAAGGATGCAGTGAGTGCATCATCACGAAGGGTAAACGTGACATTCATATGTGAACGGCTGTCAGCACGTGCATGTCCTTTGTAAAAACCGCCGCTTTGATCAATCGTATCATACAGAAGCGCTGCTTTTTGTTCATTGCGTTTTTCTGCTGCTTCTACGCCGCCCGCCTGTTTCACATGCTCCAGGACAAGGGATAGCATATAAATCGCAAAAGTCGGTGGTGTGTGATAAAGAGAATTGGCTTTGGCATGTGTTGAATATTTTAAAATTTTAGGTGTGCCGCTTTTTTCTTTCTCTAATAAACGTTTGCGCGCGATCACAATCGTGATACCAGAAGGCCCTAGATTTTTTTGTGCCCCGGCATAAATGAAATCAAATGAAGACACGTCTATTTTTTTGCTGAGAATATCACTGGACATGTCGGCAATAAGCGGGAGTGACGTATTCGGGAACGTTTTCCACTGAGTACCGAAAATGGTATTGTTCGATGTGATGTGCAAGTAAGCCCCGTCATTTAAAACGGAAGCATCCACATCTGGAATATACGAATAGTTGTCGTCTTCACTTGAGGCAAACACTGATGTTTCACCAAACCCATTTGCTTCTGACAAGGCTTTCTCTGACCAAGCACCTGTTTGGATGAAATGAGCCGTTTCGCCTTCATGTAAGAAGTTCATCGGAATCATTGCAAATTGAAGACTTGCCCCGCCTTGTAAAAAGAGGACCTCATAATCTTCTGGAATGTCCATCAATTCTACCAAGAGTGCTTTCGCTTTATTGTGGACTTCTTCATACTCACCGCTGCGATGAGAAAGTTCCATCACAGACATCCCGGTTTGTTTAAAATCAACAAGTTCTTCCTGTGCTTTTTGAAGCACTTCTAGCGGCAGCGCCGCCGGACCAGCATTAAAATTCGTCGTTCGCTTCATCACAATCTCTCCCTATTTCTCGCGTTAATGGATCAAAAGATAAAACCATCCTATCACAAATTTGAAGCATTTGGACAAAAAATTTGAATCGTCCTAAATATCTTACGATTCAGAGGATAAGCACATAAAAGAAGTGGAAAAAAGAAAAACCTCATCAATTAAGATGAGGTAAGGCGCGTATGGATGGCAGAAGAAATATCTTTTAAATCCTCTGCTGTATATTGATCTTGGTGAGATTTCCATACGGCACCAAAGCCGTCGCCTTTGCCATAACGTGGAATGATGTGCATATGGTAATGGAACACAGATTGTCCGGCTTTTTCACCGTTGTTGTTCAGAAGGTTTAAACCAATTGGTTCAAATTCTTGTTTGATGGCTCTAGCGATTTTTGGAATCGCTTGGAAGTAATGATTAGACACTTCTGGTGTCATGTCATAAATGTTTTCTTTATGTATTTTCGGGATTACAAGGGTATGTCCTTTTGTTACTTGGCTGATATCAAGAAAAGCCAATACATGCTCGTCTTCATATACTTTTGCACATGGAATGTCTCCATCAATGATCTTGCAAAAAATGCAGTCGCTCACGCCATGTCACTCCTCATTATTTTTCCTTTATCGTATCACAAAAAGAAGCAAAAAAGAAAACAGGACAAGCGAACTCCTTTGGTCGCTCATCCTGCTCCTGCAGAAGAAATGTTGATGCTTTCATTTGATATGCCTTTTGAATTCTCTATTTACTGAAATAAAGAATTCATATGCCTGCTATTTCTGCCGTAAACACCTCATTTGACATTTTGGTTCGTCGTATACAGATTTGTATAGGACACAAAAATCAAGAATCAGTGAAGCAAAACAGAAGCTAAGGTTTTTAGATGAAAAACCAATTTGTCATGCGGTTATTGCCTTTAACAAACACCTCATTTACGTATTGGTCATCAAGTTCATTTCTTCTACATACATTATGATGACCAGTATGCCTATGTTTTATTCATGAGTTGTCTATAGGTAAACATTTCAAATTGTCTTTCGTTTTTGGTACTATAAAGGAAAAAAGAAAGAAAGGAACGAACTGATGTCCCTTCTAACTGTAAAAGATGTAACGGGTGGATATACAAAGAATCCCGTTCTGAAAAATATTTCATTTGAATTAGAAAGAAACCAAATCGTTGGTCTCATTGGCTTAAACGGGGCGGGAAAAAGTACAACCATTCGTCATATTATTGGATTAATGAAACCTCATAAAGGGGTCATTGAGCTGAACGGACGAACCCTTCAAGAAGATCAAGAGGCGTATCGTTCACAATTTACGTTTATTCCAGAGACACCTGTCTTATATGAAGAATTAACGTTAAAAGAGCATTTAGAGCTGACAGCGATGGCTTACGGCCTTTCAAAAGAACAATTAGAAGAACGTCTGCCGTCTTTGCTGAAGGAATTCCGAATGGAGAAGCGATTGAAATGGTTCCCTGCTCATTTTTCTAAAGGGATGAAGCAGAAGGTGATGATTATGTGTGCGTTTCTTGTGGAGCCAGAGTTGTATATTATCGATGAGCCGTTTTTAGGGCTTGATCCGCTTGCGATCAACGCACTATTAGAACGTATGAATGCGGCGAAACAAAATGGCGCAAGTGTTCTGATGTCAACGCATATTTTAGCCACAGCGGAACGTTATTGTGATTCCTTTATTATTTTGCATGAAGGGGAAATTAGAGCGAAAGGAACACTGACAGAACTAAGAGAGCAGTTCAACATGAGAGATGCGACACTCGATGATCTTTATTTGGAATTAACAAAGGAAGAAAGCTATGAGTAAAACAACGCAAACCATTTGGAAATCACGATTAGAAGAACACGTACAAGAAACAAGAAAATATTTAAAATATATGTTCAACGATCATCTTGTGATTGTGCTCATTTTTTTCCTTGCAGGCGGGGCGAGCTGGTACAGTAATTGGCTGAAGCATATTCCAGCTCACTTCCCATCCTATTGGGTCATGGCAGTTGTTTTCTCATTGGTACTGACTAGTTCTTACGTGCGAACGTTGATCAAAGAGGCAGATCTTGTGTTTATGCTTCCTTTGGAAGCTAAGATGGACCCTTATTTAAAACAAGCGTTTAACTTTAGCTTCATTTCTCAGTTATTTCCTTTGATTGCCGTGTCCATTATTGCACTTCCGCTATATTCGGCTGTCTCCTCAGGCGATCTGATGCTATATGTGCTCATTTTGGCGCAAATGATCTTAATAAAAGGTCTGAATACAGCGATTCAGTGGAGAATCACTTATTTTCAAGGGAAACATGTCAGATGGATTGATGCAGTGATTCGTTTTCTGCTCAATACAATGTTAATGTATACCGTTTTACAAGCAGCTTATGCCATTGCCATTGTTTTTTATCTTTTATATGCTGTCTATCTCATTTATCTAACAAATGCAGTAAAAAAACAGCCCTTTCAATGGGAATTGCATATTTCTGATGAGTTAAAACGAAAACAGCGTTTTTACCGCTTGGCAAACTTATTTACGGATGTCCCTCATTTAAAGAAACAAGTGAAAAGAAGGGCGTATATGGACTGGGTCTTGCAGTTTGTCCCTTATGAACAGCGTAAAGCTTTTTCTTATATGTATGTGAGGGCGTTTTTACGTTCAAATGACTATTTTGGTCTTGTGTTTAGGTTAACGGTCGTGTTTGTGCTCATCCTCTTGTATACAGGTGCAGCAGGCTGGGTGGGGGCATTACTTGTCTTGTTTACAGTCTTTATCACAGGTGTACAGCTTGTCCCGTTAACAAAGCACTTTGCTCATCTGTCGTTACAGGCACTTTATCCTGTGTCTCAGCAAGAAAAAGATCGAAGCTTTTTTGTTCTCGTACGAAATGTACTCATCATCCAGTCAATTGTACTGAGCTCCGCCGTTTTTCCAGCAGGTGGATGGAAGGGAAGCGGACTTGCTCTTCTCATTTCATTGGTATTTGTGCTTGTCCTATTCAAGCCTTACGTACAAAGCAGATTAAAAAAGATGAGATAAGCATTTTTTACAGCGTGTGTATGATGTCACCAAGGAGGGAACTGGGATGAATGCAGCTGAACGGGAACTGTATGAAGAGGCCATTTTTTTTCAAATGCGTTTTTTAAGAAAACCATCCAAGATCGAGCGGTTTTCAAAAGGTGTTCAGCAGCAAGTGAATCGTCGAATCCCTGCTCGATTTCATCAAGTCATCACAAGTGCGGTGAAAACAATGGTTGAATCCACCGTATCAGGAAGCCATTTTACTTCATTTACAGTCATTGATGAACAATTGTCTATTGTAGAGCGAAATGAGCTGGCAAAGGAAAAGGTGACATATTATCAAAAGGCCGCTGCGATTGAAGGAATTGGCACAGGTGCGGGTGGATTGTTTCTCGGAATGGCGGATTTCCCTCTCCTTTTGAGTATTAAAATGAAATGTCTATATGAGCTTGCTTGTATATATGGATTTGATTTGTCTCAAAAAGAGGAAAGGCTCTTTTTGCTTTGTATTTTTCAACTCGCCTTTTCAAGCAGTGCACACCGTCAAAAAATGATGAAACTCATTGAAGAATGGGAAACAACCCGGGAAGAAATGGATTGGTATAGCTTTCAGCAGGAATATCGAGATTATATTGACCTTGTGAAGCTGTTTCAATTAATGCCTGTGGTCGGTGCCGCTGTTGGTGGGGTGGCAAATCATCAGCTGACAGGACAGCTTGGTGAAGTCGCACGCCATGTGTTTCACTTGAGAGTGTTGAAAGAATCGAAATAGAAAAGCCGCTGGTGGCAGCGGCTTTTTTTTATTCATCGTAGGAAAGGACGGCATGAGCGAGTACCTTTGCTGCGACAGGCATTGCGTTTTCGTTAATATCAAATTTCGGATGGTGATGTGGATACACATCTTGGCTGTTTTCTGGCATAGCGCCTGTGTAGAAGAAAGTACCAGGAACATGCTGAAGGTAGTAAGCGAAGTCTTCTCCGCCCATTTGAGTTTCGGCTTCTTTTACTTCTGTGACTCCTTCTGTCTGTTTGGCTATTTCTGCTATATATTCAGTTGGTGCAGGGTGATTTTTGACTGCAGGATAGCCTCTTACATATTCATAAGTATAAGAGGCATCGTGCATGTGGCAGACACCTTTCACCACCTGTTCAATTTCACGTTCAATGATATGGCGTGCACTCTCTTCAAAGGAACGTGCAGTACCTGTTAGCACGGCCGAATCTGCAATGACGTTAAAGGCATTTTCAGCGACAAATCCCCCTACAGATACCACCGCAGAATCAATCGGGTTGACTTTACGGGCCACGACCTGCTGAAGATTGGCTACAATTTGTGAACCGATGAGTACGGCATCTTTCGTTAGGTGCGGCTGTGCGCCATGTCCGCCTTTCCCTTGCACTTGAATAGAGAAACGATCGGCGGCTGCCATAAAGTTCCCGCTTTTATAAAGAACAGTGCCGCATGGCTCTGAAGACCAAAGATGGGTGCCGAAAATGACGTCAACACCGTCTAAACAGCCATCTTCAATCATTGGTTTCGCACCGCCGGGGGCATATTCTTCAGCGTGTTGATGTATGAGGACGATTTTTCCTTTTAATTGATCTCGGTGCTCATGTAAGATCTTCGCTAAGACGAGAAGTGTTGCTGTGTGGCCATCGTGACCGCATGCGTGCATGACGCCAGGTTTTGTTGAACGGTAAGGTACATCCTTTTCATCATGAATGGGAAGTGCATCAAAATCAGCTCTCAGTGCAATGGTCGGTCCAGGGGAAGCTCCTTCAATAAAAGCGAGTACACCATGTCCGCCTACATGTGTGCGTGTTGGGATATGTAATCTGTCATAATATTGAGCGATGTAAGCAGCTGTTTCCTCTTCCTGAAAAGAAAGTTCTGGATTCATATGGAGATGGCGTCTAATTTCAACCATTTCCTCATAATGTTCATCAAGACGTTCATTGATCCTTTTGTGTAAAGTGGATACTGTCATTGATCCGAAAACCTCCTTTAGGCTCTTTTACTGATTGTATGGTAATTGTTAGAATCTTTCAACAGAAGAGGATGTCGAGAATGACAGAAAAGGTCATTTTACATAAAAGTCGAAGGTTAAGTATGAAGCTTGAAAAAGGGGGAGTGGCATTGGGAAGCTGTCCAAATTGTTCAAAAGCATTTTCTTTCGTCGAAAAATTTCATTTATCGCATACGAGAATGATGCTTTGTCCAAGCTGCCGGCATCAAATCAAAGAAACGTTCGTTTCGAAGATGAGCTTTTTGATGATTTGTTTGATTCCACTGTTGGTACTACTTATTCAGATGAAAGGTGCTTCACCTATGCTCAAATGGCCAATCTTATTAGGGTGGATCTTGCTGAATTTTTATGTGCTTCAGCCAATCATTCATCGGTACGAGCTTAGAGATAAGCGTTGAAAGCCCAGCAGAAGGGCTTTTTTTTATGAAAAAAAAGAAGTGCGAAAAGCAGCACTTCCTTAATGGTCTATGACGGCATGATAGGATGTCAGATAGGCAGGACGAGAGAAGATGGAGCCAGTATCCTCGTGCGGCTGAAAGAACGCTTCTGACTCTTGGAAGTCTTGAAATAAGTCTTCAGATTCCCAAAGGGTCAATATCAAGTACACTTCTTCATCCTTTTTTGGTCTTAACACACGAAGCGCCTGAAAGCCGCGCTGGTGCTCTGACATGTTTGTTTTTTTCTGAAAGGTGGATTCAAAAAGCGCTCTGCTTTCGAGCTTTACAGGGATATGATTCAGCGTGACAAAGCCAGATTGGACGAGCTCACCTTTTGTATAAATCACATCATAGGCATGGGGTGCTTTAAAGACTGTCTCACCCTCCGTTTCATGAAAAAGAGCCGCTTGTTCCTTACCGACCGTATAAAGCAGATTTTCAAGATGATGTTTTTTTGCGATTTTTTGCAAAAAGTCTGCTGTTCCATATGTAATATAGAAATTCATCTAAACCGCCTCCTGCTTGATAGTATAACAAAAGAATGATATATAATTCTTTGGTAGTCAATCCATAAAACATATTATGAAGCAATACATCCCATACTATCCGTATAAAGGAATGAGGTGACCTAATTTGAAGAAAAAGAAGATAATCATTCCATTAGTCATTGCAGGAAGTACAATCGTGCTTTCATTTATTGGCTATCTGACCATTTTATTTTTAGGACATTATGTCATAGATGAGAAGAAGCTTGTTTTTCACGCTTCCTCGAAAATCATTGATCAGAATGGAAAAGAACTCACAAGCATGTATTCAGAAAATCGGGACCCTGTGTCATTAAAAGAGGTCCCAGATAAAGTAGCGAAAGCTTTTGTTGCTGTAGAGGACAAGCGCTTTTATGAGCACCACGGAATTGATGCACAATCGATTTCAAGGGCGGTTTATCGAGATATATTAGCAGGTGGAAAGGTAGAAGGCGGCAGTACCATCACCCAGCAGCTCGCCAAAAATATCTTTCTCACAAATGATAAAACGTTTCTTCGAAAAACAAAAGAAGTCATTATTGCGATCAATTTAGAAAGAGATTATTCAAAGGACAAGCTGCTTGAAATGTATTTGAATCAGCTTTACTTTGGTCATGGCGTCTATGGGATCCAAGCAGCGGCCAATTACTATTTTAGTAAAGATGTAAAAGATCTCACTGTCAGTGAAGGAGCTACACTTGCTGCCATGCCAAAGGCACCTTCAACGTATTCCCCTGTTCTACACCCAGATAAAAATAAACAAAGACGGGATACCATCCTGAATTTAATGAATGAACAAGGATATTTGTCTTCTACAG
This sequence comes from Bacillus sp. FSL W8-0183, assembly GCF_038006825.1. Lineage (NCBI taxonomy): Bacteria > Bacillati > Bacillota > Bacilli > Caryophanales > Bacillaceae > Bacillus > Bacillus sp. FSL W8-0183. The sequence continues at coordinate 1,098,541 of NZ_JBBOVY010000001.1, forward strand.
AAACAGTTGAAGCAAAAGGAAGAACACTTGGTATTCATTTAAAAAAGAAATCAGAAACCCCTTGGGTGGACAGTTATGTAGATCTCATGATTAAAGAAGCAGAATCGCAGTATTCGATTTCGCATGAACAATTGCTTCAAGGCGGCTATACCATTACGGTACCAATCGATATGAATTTGCAAAAAGTTGCCTATGATGCAATGAAAAACAATCGTTATTTCCCGGGAAAAAGCGGGTCACCTGAAGGCAGCGCTGTGTTTATTGACAACGCATCTGGTGGTGTAAAAGCAGCAATAGGCGGACGAGAATATCAGGCAAGAGGCTATAACAGAGTCACAGCTGTTAGACAGCCTGGTTCTGTCTTTAAGCCGATCGCAGTATATGGTCCAGCGATGCAGGAGAAAAAATTCAGACCGTATTCACTGCTCGAGGACAAGGAAAAAAGCTATGACGGCTATTCTCCAAAGAACTACGATGGACAGTACGAGGGCAGGGTCACGATGGTAGAGGCTCTCATGAAAAGTAAAAATACATCTGCCGTATGGACGTTAAGCCAGCTTGGCATCGATACGTCTAAATCCTATCTTGAGAAAATGGGGATGGATATTTCGGATAAAGGACTTGCCATAGCGCTTGGCGGTTTAGAAAAAGGGGTTTCTCCGTTGCAGATAGCTGGAGCATTTCATACATTTGCAAATGAAGGCGTCTATAAAAAGCCGTTCTTCATTCAGAAAATCACGAATGATGATGGAGAAACCGTTGAAAAAAATCGAAACAAAGAAGAACGAGTGTTTAGCGTTCAGAATGCTTGGAATATGACAAGAATGCTTCAACAGGTCGTCAAAGGCGGAACCGCTCAGAGCGGATCATACGCTGGAGATTTGGCTGGTAAAACAGGCACAACTACGTATTCCGGTTTCAAAGGGGCAACGAAAGATGCTTGGTTTGCTGGCTACACGCCTAGTACAACAGGGGCAATCTGGATGGGGTATGACAAAACGGATAACAGTCATTATTTAACTGGCGGCAGTCAGTATCCAGTGCAATTAATGAAAGATATTTTAACGACAGCCCAAATAACCAATGAAACATTCCAAAAACCAGAGGGAATTAAAGAACTTCAATCGCCAATCCATTTAGAAGGACTGTCAGGCTTTGAAGCACGTTATGCATTTAAAATCAAAGGGCTCTTTACATTGGAGCTGTCATGGGATGAACAGGAAGACAAACGCGTTGAATATCGTATTTATGAAATGAGAAATGGAAGCGAGACCCTGATCGATTCTGTAACAGGAACAAACAGCTACACAATGCCGTATGCAAATGTGTTTTCAGATGCGCAGTATAAGGTTGTTCCATACAATACTCAAACACAAGAAGAAGGCGAAGGCAGTGCTTATATCAAGCCGGAGGCTTTTGGACGTTAATATTCGGCGATTTTTTGAACATTGAGCCGCTTTAGTATACCGTGCCTTGAAAAAGCGGTATAGTAAAAGCAGTGTTTGAGCCTTATACAAAGAGAGTGTGAGGCGAAAGGTGGAATGAAAGGTAATGGGAAAAACGAAGGCTTTTAATGACACGTTCTTAAAGGCGTGCAAAGGGGAAAAAACAGACCATGTACCGGTTTGGTATATGAGACAGGCAGGACGCTCGCAGCCTGAATATCGTGCCCTTAAAGAAAAATACGGGCTATTTGAAATTACGCATCAGCCAGAGCTATGTGCATACGTAACAAGACTTCCTGTAGAACAATATGGTGTAGATGCCGCTATTTTATATAAAGATATTATGACTCCGCTTCCAGCTATTGGAGTGGATGTTGAAATTAAAAATGGAATTGGACCAGTGATTGACTCGCCTATTCGGACAAAGGCAGATATCCAGCGTCTTGGAGAGCTTCATCCTGAAGAAGACCTGCCGTATGTGCTTGATACGATCAAGCTGTTAACAGAGGAGCAGTTGAATGTTCCGCTGATTGGTTTCGCAGGTGCACCTTTTACGATGGCAAGCTATATGATCGAAGGCGGTCCATCTAAAAATTATCATAAAACAAAGGCGCTCATGTACAGTGAGCCAGAGACATGGATGCTTTTGATGAATAAATTAGCCGATATGACGATCACATACATACGCGCTCAGGTAAAAGCAGGCGTCCGAGCATTTCAAATCTTCGACTCTTGGGTTGGCGCTTTAAATGCAGCAGATTACCGGACCTTCATTAAGCCTGTCATGCAGCGTATTTTCACAGAGCTGAAGTCTGAAAACGTACCAATGATTATGTATGGTGTCGGTGCGAGCCATCTGGCCAAAGATTGGCATGACTTGCCGCTTGATGTCGTTGGACTGGATTGGCGTATGAGTGTAGACGAAGCGCGAAAAGAAGGCTTAACAAAAACGTTACAAGGAAACCTTGATCCAACGATTTTACTTTCTCCTTGGGAAGTGATTGAAGAAAGAGCAGCAGCGATTTTAGATCAAGGGATGAAATCAGATCAATTCATCTTTAACTTAGGTCACGGGGTATTTCCTGATGTCTCACCAGACACGTTAAAGAAGCTGACAGATTTTATTCACGATTATTCAGCTAAACATAAAAAGACATCCATCTAAATGATTTCAAATGATCTGAAGGAGTGTTGGTTGTGGAGAAAAAGAAAATGGGGCTACTTGTCATGGCATATGGCACCCCATATAAAGAAGAAGACATTGAACGTTACTATACACATATCCGTAGAGGCAGAAAGCCAGAGCCGGAGATGCTGCAAGATTTAAAGGACCGCTACAAGGCAATTGGCGGCATTTCTCCTTTATCAAAAATTACAGAACAGCAGGCAAATGGTTTGTGTGAACATTTGAATGAGATCCAAGACGAGATTGAATTTCATGTATACATTGGGTTAAAACATATTGAGCCTTTCATTGAAGATGCAGTCGCTGACATGCACCGAGATGGCATCACAGAAGCGGTGAGTATTGTCCTTGCACCGCACTTCTCCACATTTAGTGTGAAATCGTATAACAAACGTGCACAAGATGAAGCAGAAAAGCTTGGCCATCTGAACATTACTTCTGTTGAAAGCTGGTACGATGAACCGAAGTTTGTGGACTATTGGGTGAAACAAGTGAAAGAGACGTATGCATCCATGAGTCAGGAAGAAAGAGATTCAGCAGTGCTGATTGTGTCTGCACACAGTCTTCCTGAAAAAATTATTGCAGCAGGAGACCCATACCCTGATCAGCTTGCACAATCTGCAAAAATGATTGCTGAAGGTGCAGGAATTGAGCATTATGAAATTGGCTGGCAAAGTGAAGGCAATACGCCTGATCCATGGCTTGGACCAGACGTACAGGATCTCACGCGTGACCTATTTGAGCAAAAAGGCTATAAAACATTTGTATACGTGCCTGTTGGATTTGTCGCTGATCACCTTGAAGTGTTATACGACAATGATTATGAATGTAAAGTCGTCACGGATGAAATTGGTGCAGCCTACTATCGTCCAGAAATGCCAAATGCGAAACCAGCATTTATTGATGCACTGGCAGCAGTCGTATTAAAGAAGCTTAATGAAAGCAAGTAATCATATAAAAGAAGGCGATCCTATGCATGACAATCAAAAACACCTTGTCATCATTGGCGGTGGCATCACGGGTTTGGCCGCCGCCTTCTATTTGGAAAAGGAAATTGAAGAAAAAGGCCTTCCTATCCAAATATCTCTTATTGAAGCGAGTCCTAGGCTAGGTGGAAAAATTCAAACATTATATAAAGACGGTTATATCATTGAACGTGGACCCGATTCATTTTTAGAAAGAAAGGTCAGTGGACCCCAGCTGGCAAAAGATGTTGGCCTATCTGATCAGCTCGTCAATAATGAAACAGGGCAAGCGTATGTATTAGTCAATGAAACCCTTCATCCGATGCCAAAGGGGGCTGTCATGGGCATTCCAACTCAAATCAGTCCTTTCATTACAACTGGGCTTTTTTCAGTTGCCGGAAAAGCACGTGCAGCGATGGATTTCGTTTTGCCAAAAAGCAAACAGACAGAAGATCAGTCTCTGGGGGAATTTTTTAGAAGACGTGTGGGTGATGAAGTGGTGGAGAATTTAATTGAACCGCTACTATCAGGCATTTATGCTGGTGACATTGATCGCCTGAGCTTAATGTCTACCTTCCCGCAGTTCTATCAAACAGAACAGAAGCATCGCAGTTTGATTCTTGGGATGAAAAAATCACAGCAGCATGCAAAAGCGCAACAAGTGACAGCGAAAAAGCAAGGACAGTTCCAGACAATCAATCAAGGGCTGCAAGCACTTGTTGAAGCGGTCGAAAGTAAACTCAAGCTGACGAAGATTTACAAAGGGACAAAAGTGACCCAGATCGAAAAAGCAGAGGGAGGCTATGGCGTTCAATTAGACAGCGGTCAAACGCTTTTTGCAGATTCTGCCATTGTGACAACTCCTCACCAATCGATCTATTCCATGTTTCCAAAAGAAGCAGGGCTTGAGTACTTGCATGACATGACATCGACTTCTGTTGCAACAGTTGCACTCGGATTTAAAGAAGAGGATGTTCACAATGAATATGATGGTACTGGTTTTGTCATCTCAAGAAATAGTGATTTCTCCATTACAGCATGTACGTGGACAAATAAGAAATGGCCTCACACTGCACCTAAAGGAAAAACATTGCTCCGTGCATACGTTGGGAAAGCTGGCGATGAATCAATTGTCGAACAGTCTGATCATCAAATCGTGAGCATCGTGCTGGAGGATTTGAAGAAAATCATGGATATTAAAGCAGATCCAGAGCTGACGACAGTGACTCGCTGGAAAACAAGCATGCCGCAATATCATGTGGGTCATCAAAAACAGATTTCGACGATGCGAGAAACGTTTAAGCAATCATATCCTGGTATTTATATCACGGGTGCTGCATTTGAAGGTGTTGGGATTCCTGATTGTATTGATCAAGGAAAAGCTGCCATCTCAGAAGCTGTATCTTATCTATTTTCATAAAAAACAAACTCCCTTTTCTGTCATGGAAAGGGAGTTTTTCATGTTCGTATGTTTAGAAAAGAGTGGTGAATAATAAAATTGAACAAAGTTGTTGCATCTGAGGAAAAGGATGTGGTATATTACTTTCTGTACTTAATGACCGAAACGTTCAAATAGTCATTTTGGGAGTGAGATCATGAGTGTTGATAGGAGACAAATGATTTTAGATGGAGCAACAAAGGCATTTACCCAGTTCGGGTATAAAGCCACGACAATGGACCTTGTAGCAAAGCTTGCCAACGTTGGAAAAGGAACGATTTATACTTTTTTCAAAAACAAAGAAGAGCTGTTCGATGAAATTTTCACATCACTGTTAATGGAGATGAGGAAAATTGCAGATGAAGCAATAGATGAGAAGAATAGTTTCTCAGAAAACCTTCATTTAGCACTCTTTGCAATATTAGAATTTCGAAAAAACCACCAGCTTACAATTAAAATCTTTCAGGAAAATGCGGAGCTTGGCACATCAGCAGTGAAAGAAATGATTGAAAAAATGGAGCAGATGATCATTCGCTATATTAAAACAAAAGTAAAAGAAGCGATTGAAAAAGGCGACATTAAGCCCTGTGATCCTGAATTGACGGCATTTGTGATGGTGAAACTATATATTGCACTTATTTTTGACTGGGAAAAGCGATATGAGCCTTTAACAAAAGAAGAGGTCGCTGAATCGCTCGAGCTTTATGTACTAAAAGGACTGTCTGCAACAACATAATTTTTTTTGAGTTCAAATGACCGAATTCTTAATTTAGTCATTCATCAATGGGAGGAAAACAGCAATGAATTTAATTCGGAATCAATGGAAAGACATTGTGACGAGCAAAAAACTACTGATCCCGATTTTAGCTGTCTTATTTATTCCACTGATTTATAGTGGTGTATTTTTAAAAGCTTACTGGGATCCATATGGTACAGTTGATCAATTACCTGTAGCGGTTGTCAACTTGGATGAAGGCAGTCATTATGACGGCAAAACCCTTCAAGTGGGCGATGATTTAGTGAAGGAATTGAAGAAAAACGATAGTTTTAAATGGCATTTTGTTGATAGTGAAGAAAAGGCCATCAAGGGGTTAAATAACGAAGACTATTATCTCGTCGTCGAGATTCCGAAAGATTTCTCGAAAAATGCGAGTACAGTACTAGACAAACATCCGAAAAAATCGAATCTGAAATATTATACGAATCCAGGCGCAAACTATGCTGCGTCTCAAATTGCGAATAACGCCATTATCAAATTAAAAGATTCGGTTTCAAAGGAAGTCACAGAAAATTATGCAGAGGTCATCTTTGATAACTTCAAAACGATTGCAAAAGGATTAGATCAAGCAAGCGATGGAGCGAAGAAAATTGATGACGGAACAAAAAGCGCAAAAGACGGTAGCCAAAAGTTAAAAGACAATCTGGCGAAATTGGCAGAAGGAACGTTAACGTATAGCGAAGGTGTTCATCAGTTTGCAGGAAAAATGGGTGAACTGAACACTGGAATTCAATCTCTTGATAGCGGTCTTGGTCAGCTCTTAACAGGCTATCAAACGATTGATCAGAAATTTGGTGAGCTTGGCACAGGCATTGATACATTGACTGAAGGGTTAAACACAAGCCGTGAAGGACATGAGCAGCTTTCTTCTAAAATGCCGCAATTCACAGCAGGCATTGAGCAGCTGAACAATAAAGCACAGTCATTTTCAGAAAAAATCGCTGCTGTGGAGAAAGTATTGTCTTCACCTGAATTAGCGAATCTTGAAAAGATGGCGCCTAAGATTGATCAGGTGAAAGAAGATGCAAAAACGTTTAGTACCAAACTTGCTTCTTTAAAAGAAGCATTATCTAATCGAGATGCAAAAGTAAAAAGTATTATTCAAAACAGCTCGATGACAGATGAAGAGAAAAAGGCGGCAATGGATCAGCTAGACAGTCTTCCTACAATCGAACTGCCTGATTTGTCTGGTCTTGAGCAAAGCTTAGCGGCGCTGCAGGAACTGCCTGACGCAAGTGAAGTTCAGTCTGCGGTTGCATCTGCAAAAGCACAGCTACAGCAAGTCAAGAAGCTGCCAGAGAAAACAGAACAGCTGTATACATCGACAGTCGCCATACAAAATGCGATTGATCAAATGACATCCGGTACGAATAAATTGTATCAAGGTGCACTGAAGCTTCAAACGGGCCAAGGGAAATTACAAGATGGCCTGCAAACAGCAAATGGAAAGCTTGATACAGCGAAAAGTGGTGCGGATAAACTGGCAAACGGTTCAAGCCAGCTTAGTGCAGCATTGAATAAACTAGAAAGTGGATCAGCGAGTATCCAAAGCAACTCATCTAAACTGGCTGAAGGGTCAAAATCCCTTGATAAAGGATTAGGTGACTTAAAAAGTGGGACTGGAAAGCTTTCTGATAAGCTAAAAAGCGCTGCAGATGAAACAGGAGACATTGATGCGGGGCAGGACAATTACAATATGATTGCAAGCCCAGTCAAAACAGAGAATGATACAGCGAAAAAAATTGATAACTATGGAACAGGGCTCACACCATATATTTTATCAATGGGACTCTTTGTTGGAGCTCTTATGCTGACTGTTGTATTCCCAATGAAAGATCCTGCAGGACGACCTAGAAATGCGTTTGAATGGTTTGTCAGCAAATATAGTGTGCTTCTCTTAGTCGGTATCTTGCAGGCAGTGATTGCAAGCTCCATGCTGATCTTTGGACTTGGACTTGAAGTGGAAAGCCTCTGGCGCTTCTATCTCTTTGCAATCATCGTCAGTCTGACATTCCTAGCGATCATTCAGCTTCTTGCGACGACGATGGGGAACCCAGGACGCTTTATTGCCGTCATTATCTTGGTTCTTCAGCTTGCAGCAAGTGCGGGTACATTCCCGCTTGAGCTTGTACCAAAATTCTTCCAAGTCATTCACAGTCTGCTTCCAATGACGTATACCATCAACGGATTTAGAACGATCATTGCAAGCGGTGATAACAGTTATTTATGGCACCAAGCAGCAATTCTTGGAACAGTAGCCATCATCATGATGGCTGCAACAACAGCATACTTTGCTTGGAACATAAGAAAAATGAAACAAGAAGAAGCTTAATCAAAAAAACCTTTCTCTTTCATGAGAAAGGTTTTTCTATTAGAAATTAGACATCAGGAACCCGAAGCGATATATTTTAAGAAGGATGCTGAAAAAAGGCATGCTTGGAAAGAATTTCTTTTAGATGAAGGAGGATATGCCGAATGACAACGGAAGTAAATGAAACGATTCAGCTTATTCAAAAGCTTGTGTCGATCCCAAGTCCATCAGGAAATACTGAGAAAGTGATTGGCTTTGTCGAACGTTTTTTACAAGATTTAAATATTGAAACGAAGCGAAATCGAAAAGGCGGATTAATTGCCACCCTAAAAGGAACAGATGACAAGGAACACCGCATGCTGACAGCACATGTCGATACGCTCGGTGCGATGGTCAAAGAAATTAAATCAAATGGCCGGCTGCGTCTTGCACTCATTGGAGGCTTTCAATATAACTCGATAGAAGGCGAGTATTGTGAAATTGAAACAGTAACAGGCCGTACATACACAGGTACCATTCTGATGCATCAAACGTCCGTTCACGTATATGAGGATGCTGGAAAAGCGAAGCGAAATCAAGAAAATATGGAGATTCGCTTAGATGAGAAAGTGAAAAATGCAGACGATGTGCAAGCACTTGGCATTCAAGTAGGAGACTTTATCTCATTTGATCCTAGAGTGGAAGTGACATCTTCAGGTTTTATTAAATCAAGACACCTTGATGATAAGGCAAGTGTGGCGTTGTTGCTGAGATTGATTCACCGCATTCAAACAGAGAACATCACATTGCCGCATACGACACATTTCTTAATTTCAAATAATGAAGAAATCGGATACGGTGGGAATTCGAATATCCCGGAAGAAACGGTGGAATATTTGGCTGTTGATATGGGAGCCATCGGTGACGGTCAATCAACTGATGAATACAGTGTGTCAATATGTGTGAAGGATTCTAGCGGTCCTTATCACTATGGTCTGCGCAAACATTTAGCCGCATTAGCTGAGGCAAATAAGATCGATTACCGCCTTGATATATACCCTTATTATGGTTCAGATGCGTCAGCAGCGATTCGAGCAGGGCATGATATCATTCATGGACTGATTGGGCCTGGCATTGACTCTTCGCATGCCTTTGAAAGAACCCATGAAGACTCATTGATTCATACAGCCAATCTACTGTACCACTATGTTCAAAGCAAATTAATCACAGTATAAAAAAAGAACCCCGATCGCGGGGTTCTTTTTGATTAGCTTGAAAGTTGTGTTGGCTCAGGTACATCTTGTCCAGTCATCACGCGGTGTCCTTTTTCAGGGTCATATTGCCCTTCCCATTTAGACATCACGACAGCTGCAAGTGCATTACCAGTTAAGTTGACAACGGTTCTTGCCATATCCATGATACGATCAACACCTGCAATAAAGGCTAGACCTTCAGCAGGAACACCGATCGTTCCAAGTGTTGCAAGTAATACGACAAAGGATGTACCAGGAACGGCAGCCATTCCTTTTGATGTCACCATCAATACAAGGATTAGTGTGAGCTGCTGTACGATCGTGAGGTCAATGCCATATACCTGCGCTAAGAAAAGCGCCGCAATGGCTTGATACAAGACGGAGCCGTCCAGATTAAACGTATAACCAATTGGGATAACAAAAGAAACAATTCCTTTTGGACACCCGATGCGCTCCATTTTATCCATGACTCTCGGTAAAACTGTTTCAGAGCTGGATGTACTAAAGGCGAGAAGCATTTCGTCTTTCATGTAAGCAAGAAATCTGAAAATATTGACGCCAATCATCTTTCCAATAATTCCGAATACAACGATAAGGAAGAGAGCGAGCGCAAAATAAACAAGACCTACGAGCTTACCTAATGAAACAAGAGATTCAAGACCAAATTTTGATACTGTCACACCAATGAGCGCGAAAACACCAAATGGTGCAGCTTTCATCACAACATTGACGACATGGAACATCGCATGTGACACGCCTTCAAAGAAGGCGAGTACTGGTTTGCCGCGTTCACCAATCGCTGAAACGCCAAGTGCGAATAATACAGTGAAGAAAATAATCGCAAGCAAATCACCTTCGGCCAATGATTGGAAGAAGTTCGTCGGAACGATATGAAGGAACGTATCAGCAACTGATTTACTGCTTTGTTCTTTTTCCGTTTCAACATACTGGCTAATATCCTGTTTTTCTGTATGTCCAAAGTCAACGCCTGCACCTGGTTGAACAAAGTTCGCAAGCACAAGACCAAGGATGATCGCAAACGTTGTGATAATTTCAAAATAAAGAATGGTTCTAAAACCAAGCTTCCCTACTTTTTTACCATCACCCGCACCTGCAACACCTAAAATTAAGCTAGATACGACAATCGGAATGACAATCATCTTAATGAGTCGTAAGAAGAAGTCTCCAATTGGTTTTAAATATGTCTCAACACCAGGGTTACCGAAAAAGATCGCACCAACCACGACACCGAGAATAAGACCGATTAGGATTTGAGTAGCTAATCCAAATTTTAATTTTTTCATAGATTTCCTCCCTAACATATTCATTAAAGGAATATTCCCATTATATTAAGTTTTAATATATGAATTAAAGTATAACTAAAATTAAAGAGGTTCGTCCACGATTAAATTATATTAAGAAAATACAAAATTATTTGAAAAAATGGACACTTCGAACCCCCTTCGTTGTTTTAAGTCAATAAAAAGTGCCTTCCGAACTAAAAGTCATCATATGAAAATACTAAAAAACCCTTCTGTACCAAGGGTTTTACCTTTTTACCTATTTATCAGAAAAAATAAAAAGCACTTTTGACTCCAACTGACGAAGGAGGAAAAAAGTGCTTTTTTTGTTCTATTTATTTCCTTATTTAAGATAACTTACTTGTGAGCATTCCTCACATTCATTACCGTAACACTCGTGCTGTTCCATTAAATCATTTCCACATTTTGTGCATTTTTTTGAAGGCAAATTTCTAAAAAACTCAGTGATTTTTCCTAGCATTTGTCATCCTCCAATACGTTTTATTGTTATCATTGTATTATAACAGTTTGATAATTGTCAATCTGTTTTGTAACAATAGGCAAGAAGAATGCTTTTTTTATGAAAAATGGGTATATTGTAAGAAGGGGATTTTTTGAAAAGGAGGAAATATGACGATGAAATTAACCGTGATTGGCTGCTACGGAGGATTTCCAGCAGCAGGTGAAGCCACATCAGGTTATCTTTTTGAATCAGATGGTTTTCGTCTGCTTGTTGACTGCGGGAGCGGAGTTCTGTCAAAGCTTCAGCAATACATTGATATAGAAGAACTAGATGCTGTACTCCTTTCTCATTATCATCACGATCATATTGCAGATATCGGACCTCTCCAATATGCGAAGCTAGTGGGTTATCATTTAGGAAAAAGCAGTGGTCCGCTGACGATCTACGGACATACCGGGGATCAAGCAGCATTTCAGCGGCTCTCTGATGATGTACATACAAAGACAAAACCTTATCACCCGGAAGAGGGCATTCAAATCGGACCATTTCAAATTGATTTTTTGAAAACGGTTCATCCGGCAGAATGCTATGCGATGAGAATTCAAGCAAATGAGGCTGTGGTGGTGTATACAGCTGATTCCAGCTATCACGATGCATTTATCCCTTTTAGCAAGGATGCAGACTTACTTATTGCCGAAAGCAACTTTTACGCCGGACAAGACGGATCGGGTGCAGGACATATGAACAGCACTGAAGTAGGGAAGCTGGCAAGTGAAGCAAATGTTGGAGAGCTTATCATCACCCATCTGCCTCATTTCGGTCGGCATAAAGACCTAGTCAATGAAGCACAGGCGTTATATACTGGCAATATACAGCTTGCCCAATCAGGGCTTAGATGGAACAAGGAAGGAAGATAGAGATGCTGTTTATCGATAACGAGCAACATTATGACCCAATGATTAATTTAGCAATTGAAGAGTATTGCTTAAAATATTTAGATCCAGAAGAAACGTATTTGCTGTTTTACATCAACCAGCCATCCATTATTATTGGAAAGAACCAAAATACAATAGAAGAAATCAATACAAAATATGTGGAAGAAAATGGCATCAAAGTCGTTCGTAGGTTATCTGGCGGTGGTGCAGTTTACCATGACAAAGGAAACTTGAACTTCAGTTTTATTACAAAAGACGATGGGGACAGCTTTCATAACTTTAAAAAATTCACCGAGCCAGTCATCAAAGCGCTTGAAAAGCTTGGCGTCAAAGCGGAATTAAGCGGCAGAAATGACATCATGGCAGATGGGCGTAAAATTTCGGGGAATGCTCAATTTGCTACACGAGGACGTATCTTCAGTCATGGCACCCTATTATTTGATTCAGAAATCGAACATGTTGTCTCGGCATTAAATGTGAAGAAAGAAAAGATCGAATCAAAAGGCATTAAATCCATTAGAAGCAGGGTTGCGAATATTAGTGAACTGATGGATCAAAAGATGACAACAGAAGAATTTAGAAAAATTCTTTTAAGCTATATTTTTGACACGAACGGAGACGTGCCTGAGTATCAGCTGACAGAAAAGGATTGGGAGAAGATTCATGAGATTTCTCGTGATCGATACCAAAAATGGGAATGGAACTACGGCCGTTCACCTAAGTTTAACTTGCAGCACTCTAAGCGTTTTCCAGCTGGATCGATTGATCTTCGATTAGAAGTGAAAAAAGGCATCATTCAAGACTGCAAAATTTTTGGTGACTTCTTTGGTGTAGGGGATATTGCTGATATTGAGAAACGACTCATTGGGCAGCAATATGATCGCAAAACCATTAGTGATGTATTAGAAGACATGGATATGCGCCATTATTTTGGTAACGTATCAAAAGAAGATTTTCTGGATTTGATTTATTAAGCAAGGACAAGCACGGCTAGAGATAGCGGTGCTTTTTCTAATGAAAGAGATGAAAGCGGTTTACATTTGATCTTGTGAATTTTTTCGATTGTCTATTATAATAGAAAGGAGGAATGTTTGGTCATAAAATGAATGGCTATTCATTCATTGATGAAGTATAAGGGGTGGGAGAATGGATTTGATCAAAAATCTTGAGCAGACTGCGATGACCAAGGGAGAGAACGTCGCACTGATCTTTGAAGGGAACAAGTGGACCTATCAAGAACTGATGACAAGTATCGAACGTTTTGCAGATGGTTTAGTGAGCGAAGGGTTTCAAGCGGGAGATCATATCGCGCTGATTTTAGGAAATTCACCGCATTTTGTGATTTCATTTTTTGGTGCATTAAAGGCAGGACTTGTTGTTGTACCTGTCAATCCAACATATACGCCAAGTGAAATCGGCTATATGCTGGTCACTGGTGATGTAAAAGGGATTGTTGCACCGGATCAGCTTCTGCCGATATACGAGCAGGTGTATGAACAGCTTCCAGCTATTGAACGAGTCATTATTTGTGCACAAAATGAATCTGCGTGCAGGTCAAGTTTAAAAGAAGTTTCTGATCGTCTTGTTTTCTTCGGAAAGCTTGTGTCTGGAGATGCGCCGGAAACTGAGCATCCTTCCATACAACCTGACGATACGGCCGTTATTTTATTTACATCTGGCACAACAGGAAAACCAAAAGGGGCAATGCTCACTCATGTTAACCTATATTCAAATGCAAGAGACATTGCGGAGTACCTGTCAATTGATGAGAAGGACAAGGTGATTGCTGCATTGCCGATGTTCCATGTGTTTTGTTTGACCGTCTGTATGAATGCCCCCTTGATTCATGGAGCGACCATCTATGTCCTGCCGCATTTCAGCCCATCAGAGCTTTTACGAATGATGGAGAAAGAAAAACCAACGCTATTTGTTGGTGTTCCAACCATGTATAACTATTTATACCGTCAGGACGGTCATGAGGAAGCGATGAAGTCGGTGAGGATTTGTATATCAGGCGGTGCGTCCATGCCTGTTGCTTTACTTCACGGTTTTGAAGAAAAATTCGGTGTCACGGTGCTAGAGGGCTATGGATTGTCAGAGGCTTCCCCAGTGACGGCATTCAATCCCCTTGATGGAAAAAGAAAACCAGGTTCAGTCGGAACTGATATTATGAATGTGAAAAATAAGATCGTGAATGAACTTGGAGAGGAAGTTGGACCAAACGAAGTCGGAGAACTGATCGCAAAAGGGCCAAACATTATGAAAGGCTATTATCAAATGCCAGAAGACACAGAAGCAGCACTGAAAGATGGCTGGCTGTACACAGGAGATTTGGCAAGGAGAGATGAAGACGGATATATTTATATCGTCGATCGAAAAAAGGATATGATTCTCGTAGGCGGGTATAATGTCTATCCAAGAGAAGTAGAAGAAGTGCTTTATCAACATGAAGCTGTAGCAGAAGCCGTTGTCATCGGTGTGCCCGATCCAAACACAGGAGAGGCTGTTGTCTGTTACATTTCCCCTAAGAAACATGCTCACATCAATCAAGAAGACATCATCACACATTGTTCACGCTATTTGGCGAAATATAAGCAGCCCCAAACGATCCATTTCATTGATGATATTCCAAAAAACACGACTGGTAAAATTTTAAGAAGAGCGCTAAAGGATAAGTACCAAGCAGAAACAAGTAAATAAAAAAAGAGTCTCTTCTTATGAGGAGGCTCCTCAGCGTGTAGACAAACCCTCGCATTCTTTGTCAGTCCTGCGTGCTTGGTTCACATTCGCTCCGCGCCTCCTAGACTGCAAAGGTTTTCTATCACGCTGAAAAGAAGACAAGGGGATAAAATCAAGTTCATTTTATCCCTTTGTCAACAATCTAGGGAGTCTCTTATGAAGAGGCTCCTTTTTGAATCGCTTCTTGTACCTGTTTTCGAAAGGAATTTGACTGTTTTTGATTTAATTCATAATAGGTGCCGTCTACTAAAAAAACAACTTGAGAGCGGTTGGTCCATAGCTGAAAAGAAGTGCCATTTGTCCGTCCGAACATGACCTTGGCAATATAATCTGGCTTCTTTACATTCTTTTTGAGATGGCTGCTTGTTTGTTTCCCTTTGTTTAATTGTTCAATTAGATCCTCAGTTGTATCTTTATCATCTATTTCATAAGAAATGGACTGGTTCGTCGGTGAAAGCAATAATTTCTCTGCTCGATTTTCATCGAAGATGTCACTTGTCCGGCTGAACACATAAAAGAAGGTAATCAGTAAAAGCCCAAAGATCACAATTCCTGCAAGGATTTTCTTCATGATGAACCTCCAACTCACTTTTTTATAGCTAGTTTCTCCGATTTTTGAACAGCATAATCATTTTTTTCACTCAAGCTTTTTCAGATAGGGCATGCTATGATGGAGCCACATGAGACAGGTTCTAAACAAAAACGTGCGTGATTACAATAGAGAGAGAAATGGAAAGGAGGCTGACCAGTGCGAGTACGCAAATGGGTAGCTCTTGCAACGGTAGCATACATATTGTACGGTCTTTTTATTTATTCTTACTTATTTCTAATGGGGGATTCATCTGTCCCTGACAGTGTGAAAGGGACAAGTGCAGACCCGCATACATTTATGACAAGCAATGAGCTTTTGATCAGTGGAAATTACTCGAACATTCGTAACCTGTTGTACTTTATGACAATTCCTTTAGATTGGTATGTCTTTTTCCTTTTGCTCATTTCAGGGTTTTCAAGGAAATTAGCAGATTGGAGCTTGGCAGCAGCTCGTTTTCACCTTGTGAGCAAACTTGTGTATGTGTTTGTGCTGTCACTTTTGACGATGCTGATCACATTGCCAGTCAAGTGGGTGAGCTACCAGTTGTCCTTGTACTACGGCGTTTCAGCACAAAGCACGGCAAGTTGGCTAAAAGACCAAACGCTTGATTTTTGGATTCAATATCCACTGCTTGTTCTATGCGCGATTGTGTTCTTTTGGCTCATTCAAAAGAAAAGGAAATATTGGTGGCTGTATGCTTGGTGTTTAACCGTTCCAGTTACACTGTTTCTCTTCTTTATACAGCCGGTCGTTATTGATCCACTCTACAATGATTTTTACCCATTGAAGGATCAAGCGCTTGAGAAAAAGATATTAACTCTTGCAGAGAAAGCAAACATTCCAGCAGATCATGTATATGAAGTCAACATGTCAGAGAAAACAAACACGATGAATGCTTACGTCACAGGAATTGGTGAAAATAAGCGTATTGTTTTGTGGGATACGACACTTCAAAAGCTGAAAGACCGTGAAATCTTATTTATCATGGCGCATGAGATGGGACATTACGTGATGAAGCATGTGTATATCGGTTTAGCAGGATATTTAGTGCTGTCTCTGGTTGGATTTTTTGCCATTGACCGTTTTTATTTTTCCCTTTACCAAAAAGGCGCTTCTTCATTTCGTCTGAAGGCACCACATGATGTTGCTGCTCTTCCACTTCTGTTGATCATTGTATCTATGCTGTCATTTGTTGCTTCTCCTTTTACAAATGCTGTGTCAAGGCATCAAGAACGTGCAGCTGATGAATACGCCGTGAACTTGACGAAAGATGGAGAGGCGGGGGTGACGTCATTTCAAAAGCTTGCAAAATCAGGGCTTTCCCAAGTCAATCCGCCACTTTTAGTGAAAATATTCCGCTATGGACACCCGACGATGATGGAGAGAATCATCGATATGGAAAAAGCCGCAAAAAAAGAGGAAACATCGAAAAAGCAATAAATAAAAAATCCGGCTCAGTTCGCCGGATTTTTTTGTCACACTTATTTTAGTTAGAAGCCGCTTGAACGTTAATTAATCCTTTTCCATAATAGAACGAATTACCAAGCGGTGTTGCCGTATTTTCTAAGCGCTGACGAACCTGAGACGTTGATAGATTCGGATACTTAGAAAGGATAAGCGCTGCTGCTCCTGCTACATGAGGAGATGCCATTGATGTTCCCGTATAAGACGTATATCCACTGCTTGGTACTGTACTTAAAATCGATGTACCAGGTGCAGAAACATCTAATTCAGGACCTGCGCTAGAAGACGAGTTTCTGACATTGTTGCTGTTCACGTTGGCAACAGCAATTGTAGAGTCGTATTTTGCAGGATAGCCTACGGTGCTAGTAGAGCCAATTGAACCTGAATTCCCTGCTGCGGCAACGACAACTACTCCGCGGTTATTCGCTGTGTCTACAGCATTTTTAAGCGCTGTGGAGCCGTTTGGTCCGCCTAAGCTCATATTGATGACATCCATGTTATTGGCAACAGCCCATTCAATACCGCTGATAATCCAGCTGTATTGTCCATCTCCGTTTCGATCTAATACTTTAACGGCATACAAGGAGGCGCTTGGCGCAACCCCAAGAACACCAATCGTGTTATCAAGGGCAGCAATGGTTCCGGCTACGTGAGTTCCGTGTGATTGAAAGTCTTGTGTGGCATTTGGCTCTGAAGGGACGAAGCTAGCACCGCCTGCAACATTTAAGTCAGGGTGTGCGGCGTGGATTCCAGTATCAAGGACAGCTACTTTGACGTTAGCACCTTTATAACCTTGAGCGTGTACGGCTGGAGCTTTGATTTGAGGGATACCATAAGGGACGGTTTGGGCATATGCTTCTGCTTTGTGGTCTTCTTCTACATAAGCAATGCTAGGGTCGTGTTCAAGTTTTTTTGCGGCTTGTTCAGACATCTTCACTTGTGCAGCATTAATGAGGCGGTATTGTTTTTCTAATTTCCCACCATTTTGTGTCACTGCTTGTTTCTTAGAGCTGTTTGTGGTGGCAGAAGCTTTAAAGCCAACGATATAGCTTTTTTCGCTTTCTGACTTTGAGGCAGTCTCGGCATTTGCCATCGAGCCTCCAAACCCTGCTGAAAACAGAAGAGGGACAGCCAATAAAACACTTGTCATCACATTTTTCTTTTTCACGCACATTCCACATCCCTTTTTCTTATTTCAGAATAATCATCCGTAGTCTATTAGAATGATCCGTTTGATTATTCTGTATTTTCAGTTTAATAGAGATAGGCAAATAAGAGTAGGCCCGAATTTTTGTGGAAGTCCTAGCGAAAAATAGGGAATTAAGTCGCTTGGAAATGATGGTAAAATATGTTTATTCTATATTTCCAACGGTTTCCTATTAAAAAGGAATCGTGCTTTTTTTCTCATGATCCATTTGAGGATAAACATTCGATACCCGAAATGCCATAAAATAGGTAGAAAAGGCTATCATCTATTTCGAATTTCGATATAAAAAAATATTATTTTATCATTGTTTTTGACATGAAAAAGAACCTGCTATGAAAACAGGTTCTTTAAGAAGGGGCAGATTGTGTTAAATGGCTGACCACGTTGTAATCGTTCACCTTCCATTCACCATCTGTCCATTCCACATAATTTAAGCAGGCATTCTCAAGTCTTGTATCCTTAATACCCATATGTTCGTCAGCTAGTGAGGTGAGTAAGGCATGGATGGCAGCACCGTGTGCTACGATTAGTACCCGTTGATCTGGGTAGGTTGCTCTCACTTTTTCAATACCTTCTAGCATTCGATCTTGAAGTGCCGATAATGGTTCCATATTTGGATACTGTTTATTCGGAAACAGTTTCTGACGTTCCTCAAATGACATGCCTTCAGCGTCGCCATAGTCACGTTCAATAAAATCGTCCATGATCACGAGCGGTGCATGTACATGCTGTAAAATCAAATGAGCTGTTTCTTTTGCCCTTGATAGCGGACTGGAAATGACAACATCCCAGTGGGCATCTTTTAAGTAAAGACCGGTTTGTTCCGCTTGCCATTTACCAGTGTCATTTAAAGGGATATCTGTTCGTCCTTGAATTCGTTTCGCTGCATTCCAATCGGTTTCACCGTGTCTGACTAGGCAAATTGCTGTCAATCAAATCCCGCCTTTTCTATCTTTTCTTCTATTATACTAAAACAGAAGAAGAATGACTGGATCAGTGATTTGTCAGACTCGTTAAGGATTCGACCGAACTTGCCACTTGGGACACAGTTTGTTTGACTTCTTTCAATTCGTTTAGGAATGTTTGCAAATCTATTTCAATTTTTCCGTTTTGGTTTTTGCTTAAGTTCATGCTGCTGACGATATCATCGAATAGCGAGTTGATTTGGGTCATTTTTTCTTTACTGTCTGTCACAAGTAAATTCACATCAGCAATATGCTGTGACACAATGGCGATTTGTGAATTTGTGTTGTTGACGAGCTCAGATACAGTTGAAACCGTTTTCTTTGTATCCTCTGATAATTTGCGAACCTCATTTGCAACGACAGCAAAGCCTTTGCCATGTTCACCTGCTCGAGCTGATTCGATTGAAGCGTTTAAAGAGAGTAAATTCGTTTGCTCCGCAATACCTGTGACGATCCCAAAAATTTGTTCAATTTGTTTCGCGATTTCTTCTAAGCGTTTAATTTCTGTTTCAATCTTTGTCATACTGCCGTCAATTTGGTTCATTTGCGTCTGCTGAATTTCTAACTCTTTTTTACCGCCAATTGATTTCTCTTCAACTTGTGCAGAAATCTTTGTGCCAGCCTGTGACATATCCGCCATCTCATCAGATTTTGATACAAGTTTGTCCACTGCATTTGTTGTGTTTGAGAAGAGAGAAGCAAGTGAATTAGATGTTTCTGTAATTTTTGTATGAAGCTCTTTTTGCTGTAGTTCTGCTTCATCACGAACTTTAGAGTATTCATTTTGGAACGTATCTAGGACAAGCTGCTGCTCTAGATTTAAAATTTTCGTCGTCGCTTTCACTGCCGTCTGATATTCTTTGAAATCTTGGATATGCTGGGCAAATAAATCCATTATGGATAGCAATAGGTCTTGGAAGGCTGCCATATACCATTTAGGTTGAAGTCCAATTCTTAAATGAACTTGTGCAATTTTAATTCTTTTGGCCACATAAGATTCGTCAATCACACCGGCAAACATTTCACTAATATGAATGCGTAGTGTTTTCTTTAGACGCTCGACTGAGCTGTTATCTTGAATGATGTGCATCAAGGAAGACTCGACTTCTAGGTTTTTATAAAATTTATCGACGATATGTTCAATTTCATCTTGAACGATTGGATTCAGCTGTTTCAAGATAAAAAGGTCTTGCTGCGTCAAATCAATCATTTTAATTTGTTTGGCAATGTCCGTATTCTCCGGAAAATTGATTCGTTTTATCCCATCATCCTGCTGTGTGAAAAAAGCAGTGTTTTTCTTTTTACTCTCTTTTTTAAATAACAATGTGTTTGTCCCCCCATAATCATCACAAATATCAGACTTTATGTTTTTTATCGGATAATTTTGGTTTTATTAAAGGGAAAACAGTGAAATTTTACTGTTCTTTATATGACCTTTTCAGTGGTTTTTTAGCCGGACCTTCTACTACTTCTCCCGTAATGGAGAAGCGAGACCCGTGACAAGGACAGTCCCACGTGCGGTCACTATTATTCCACGCGACTTCACAGCCTAAATGAGTACAGGTTGTATCGACAAGAAAGATATCGCCGTCCTCTGACTTAAATGCGCCACATTTTTTATGCTCATAAGACACAATCCCGCCTTCACCCGGTTTTAAATCATCAATTGTTTGATCAGCTCGTTTTAATTTACCGCTGATTAGCTTCGCTGCAACATTGGTGTTTTCTTTGATAAAGTCTTTTACGAATGCGTCTGACACGAGTCTTGATGGAGTAAAGATGGATTCGTAAGGATTCGATTTTCCTTCGATCAAATCTCCGATCAGTGTCGCTGCTACGTGGCTTGTGGTCATGCCCCATTTTCTAAAGCCTGTTGCCACAAAAATATTCGAATGATGTGATGTCAGGCGGCCAATGTAAGGGATTTGATCCATTGTGACCATATCATGCGTGGACCAACGGTAAAGGACTTCCGTTATGCCAAGGGTGGTTTCTCCAAACTTTTCTAGTGCTTCATAGTGTGCGGATTCATCTCCGCCTTGTCCGGTTTTATGGCCTTGTCCACCGATGAGCACGACATCTTCTCCATGGAATTTCGCCGTTCTTAATGAATGGGCAGGCTGATCAATTCCTAAGTACATGCCGTCTGGAAGCGGTTTTTTTGTTTTGGCTGCGACGACATAAGATTGCTCAGGATGGATTCGTGTGAAATACAGTCCTTTGCCATCGTAAAAAGGAAAGTGTGAGCATGAAATGATAGAGCGCCCCATCAGATGATGACCACTTTTTGTGATGACAGCAGGGTGTTTTCCTTCTTTTACATCGACTGCCGTTGTCTGTTCAAATATGCGCACGCCTCGGTCAATGAGCTGATCGATCAGTGCATGAAGATAATGAAGAGGATGAAATTGTGCTTGCTGCGTCATGGCGAGGGCTACCTTGATGCCAGCATCAAACGGGAGCGCTGTTTTCCATTCGCGATCGATACCGAGCTGTTTGTACGCATCTAATTCCTTCCTTAACTTTTTGACGCCGTTTTCTTCTGTTGTATAAAGGTAAGCATCTTTTACCTCAAGCTGACAATCAATGTCATACTCTTTCACACGTGCTTGGATGAGCTCCTTTGCTTTTTCATTTGCTTCTACATATAAACGGGCTTTCGGCATACCAATATGCTGAATCAGCTCATGATAGTACACATCATGCTGGGAAGTAATTTTCGCTGTCGTATGTCCAGTGGTTCCTTGCAATACTTGATCAGCATCTATGATGATGACATCCAGTCCGCGTTCTGTCATTTCAAATGCAGTAGCGATACCGGTAATACCGGCACCGACAATGATGACATCTGCTGTAAGATCTTCGCTGACAGTAGGAAAAGAGGGCTTCTCACTATCAGCTAGCCATAACGACTTTGCTTGTTCCGATCCTTTATGTTCTTGTTCCATGTTGTCGCCTCCAGTCACTTATTGTGTATAATTTTTCCACGATGCTGAAAATCATACATTTTAGTGAAAACAAGAGCGAAATACATAAAAAAATGAGCAACACATAAAAATAAACGAGATAAAAAGGAAGGAGTGGACTGACGTGTCAACAAAGCAGCCAAAGAAAACGTTACCGCCTCAGCATCAGAACGAACGTCCAGGACTTGAATATAAAATGAACCCTAGACCTATCTTTGATCGAGAGGTGCAAGGCAAAAAGCTGACAGGGAAAACGGCGATTGTCACAGGTGGAGACAGCGGGATTGGAAGAGCAGTATCTGTCTTATTTGCGAAAGAAGGAGCCAATGTAGCGATTGTTTATTTGAATGAACATCGTGATGCGGAAGAAACGAAGGACTATATTGAAAAGATGGGAGGCCGCGTCATTTTAATATCAGGTGACCTAGGGGATGAAGCTTTTTCAAACGAGGTCGTCAAACAAACAAAAGATGCTTTCGGTTCGATTGATATTTTGGTCAACAACGCAGGTGAACAGCATCCGCAAAAAAGCATTGAACAGATTACCTCTCACCAGCTTCTTCGGACATTTCAAACGAATATATTTGCCATGTTCTATTTAACAAAAGCGGTGCTCCCTCATTTAACGAAAGGAAGCAGTATTATTAATACAGCATCGGTCACTGCTTATAAAGGTCATGAAACCTTAATTGATTATTCATCGACAAAAGGGGCGGTTGTAACGTTTACAAGGTCATTATCTCTATCTCTTATCAAACAAGGGATTCGGGTAAATGGGGTAGCGCCTGGACCGATTTGGACACCGCTGATTCCATCCACATTTACGGAAAAGGAAGTGTCTGAATTTGGTGGAGATGTCCCAATGGAGCGGCCTGGTGAGCCAGTAGAGTTAGCACCGAGTTATTTATTTTTAGCGAGCGAAGACTCTTCTTATATGAATGGACAAATGATTCATGTGAATGGCGGAACCATATTAAATGGATAAAAACAAAAAACTTGCGGTAAAGAGACAAGTTTCTGTCTCTCTGCCGCAAGTAAAATCATCATGATTGATGTAAGCAATGTTCTGCATATTGAGCTGACAGGTCATTAAAACGCTTTTCATCACGCTGATCTAGAGCCTTGTCAATCTCTTCTCTAAGGAAGGTTAAGCGCTGTTTATAAAGCGCCTCATCTAAAACCATTTGAATATAAATGTCTAAAATAGTAACGCCATTCTCTTCGGTTTTTTGGGTGTTGCGGGACTTCATGAGCTCAGCATACGTTTTTTTCTCTTTCATAAAGAATCCCCCCGATGCCTTTTTTATAGTATATGGATTGGCGGAGAAAAAATCAACAAGAATTTATAATTTTTAGACAATTTATTTTTGAGCCATATCGACACCCCTTGTCCAGTCGACAAGATGCGATATATCTTTAAAAATGGCTTTTAGATAGATCGAATGTACTAAATAACATGATAAAAAGATAATTTTAAATAAATATTGAAAAAATCCTGTCGTTTCTTATACGTTGGTGATAGATTAATAGTATCTAAAATAACCAAAAATTAACACAGGAGGAAATGAAGTGTCAGGAATTAGTGAAACACCATTAGATTCATACGTCATTAATCAAACAACAATGGCGGTCCTTCCGGTTGAAGAAGGAAAACGAGTATATTCAAAAGTGATCGAAAGAGAGACAAGCTTTTACGTTGAATTAAAGCCGCTGCAAATTATAGAACGCAGTTGCAGGTTCTTTGGCTCAAGCTATGCAGGCAGAAAAGCGGGAACATATGAAGTAACAGGTATATCACACAAGCCTCCCATCGTGATTGACTCATCCAATCATCTGTATTTCTTCCCAACCTATTCATCCAACCGCCCTCAATGCGGATGGATCTCCCACAAATACATTCATATCTTTCAGGAATCATCCCTCGGAGACACGGTTGTTACTTTTACAAATGAGCAATCGGTCAAACTAGATGTCTCATATAAGTCATTTGAGAGTCAGGTACACCGAACAGCGTATCTCCGAACGAAATTTCAAGATCGACTTGATGGAGGTCTTCCTAAGAAACAAGAATTTATGCTGTATCCAAAGGAACAGCAGCTCAACCTTGTGTATGATTTTATCTTAAGAGAACTTCGTAATCGTTATTAGTGAGAGACCAGCGGCAGACAGCCGCTGGACTGCTTACTCATCGTCATCACTTTTTTGCAAAAAAACCATTGATTATCGTATAAAAAAATATATAATTTATCTATATCGTATAATTTTTTATATAATGAAAGGGGTCATGGGGATGATGTATGAAGAACTGGATACGCCGGCACTACTCATTGATAAACGGGTGATGATGGAGAATGTAGCGGCGATGCAGCAATACGCAGACCGCCAGCATGTCAAATTGCGCCCTCATACGAAAACTCATAAAACGCCTGCACTTGCCAAGCTGCAGGAAGAGAAAGGTGCATCTGGCATTACGGTGGCGAAAGTAGGAGAGGCTGAAGTAATGGCAGCCCATGGGCTAAAGGATATTTTTATCGCCAATCAAATTGTAGGTGAGATTAAACTCAAGCGGATTCGTAAACTGGCAGAGTCGATACAGATTTCATTCGGTATAGATTGTGTTGAGCATGTGAAGCAGATTGAGCAAGTCTTTCGTGAATCAGAGAAAAAAGCGGAGGTTTTAATTGAGATAGAGGTTGGAGAGGGAAGGTCTGGTGTCATTGAAGAACGTGATTTCTGCCACATATTAGAGGCGATTCAAACAAGTGATGCCGTTCATTTAAAGGGGATTTTTTCTCATGATGGTCATACGTATCAAGCGGAAAGTAAAGCACATTGCCGGACATTATACGAGGAGGCTGTAAATCGAACACTCCGTTTTGCGCAGATTGCAGAAGAAGCTGGTATGCCGCTAGAGGTCGTCAGTATTGGATCAACACCGCCATTTTTATTTCAATTTGATATTCCAATAGGAGTCACTGAAATACGGCCAGGCACATACATCTTGATGGATGCTTCCCAGTCCAATGTAATCGGCACATATTCACATTGTGCAGCATCAGTGCTGACGACGGTCATTAGTAAACCGACAGAGTGCCGGGTGATTACAGATGTAGGGGCCAAGGGGCTGACGGCACAAACACGTACAAAAGGGCTGACCAAAACAGAGGGCTTAGGCAAAGTGAAAGAATATGATGATGTATTTGTTTCAAGCGTATTTGACGAGCATGCCATTATCTATCATGAAGGCTTTCGTCAAAGTGTACAGATCGGTGAGAAGGTGCAAATGATTCCGAATCACATCTGTCCTGCTGTGAATCTTCATGAAAAAGCATATCTCATTCAAGATGGCAAGGTGGTAGAAGAGCTGGAGATTGCTTGTAAAGGAAAGCTGCAATAAATGGGTAGGATCATAGAGGGTGTTGCCGCATGCATAGCAGAATATAAGGCAGCTTCCATTCTAAGAAAGATCATCATTTGAAATCCATACATCTAAGGAAAAGGCGCCGAAAGGGGTCTTTTTTATTTGAGAAAAAATGGCGAAAATGAAATAGATTGAAACCAAATGTGCCTTTCTCGTCGTCTATTGACTGTATCATCATGAAATGGCAGGGAAATGTGAACCATTAGAAGGATTTTCATTCATTTCCGCATAAATCACAGAAGTGATACATGCGGTCTGTTACAATAAAAATAAGTCATTTCTTACAAGGTGTTCGTATGAGGTAAAAGTTGATCATATTTGACCGATATGAACAAATGGGAAAGAGAAATGGGGGCCCTGTATGAAAAAACGATGGCATTTGATGCTGCTATTTACCGTGACAGTGACACTACTCACGGCCTGCAATCAAGCAGGTCAGCCGCCTTCAAAACAAAACACAAAAGAAGCTGCGTATGAACAATGGGTTCAGCGTTATATGGATGAGTTAAATGAAGCATATGAAAACATGACCGATCAATTTATTTCGGATGGACATGGAAAAATTCAAGTAAATGAAAAATTGACAAAAGCGACGAAAGCATTCGACCGTGTCATTCAAAAAGGGCTTACTCATCAAGAAGTGCCAGCTGTGTATCAAAAGGCAGACAAACAATTAAAGACAGGTCTTGCTTCATTTGAAAAAGGAATTAGCAAGGTAGAGCAGCTGTTAAAGCGTCCTGATCAAGAAAAGCTGTTTATGTCAGCTACTCAACATTTTCAAGATGGATTGCAAGAGACAGCCTCTTTCATTGAAGAAGTGGGAAACGTTCAGCAATCACAATGAAAAGCCTGGAAGGGAGACTTCCAGGCTTTTTTAGATGTGCAGTGTTTGCTTTAATCGGCGTACACCTTCTTGAATCATGGCTTCATCCGTACAGGCAAAACCAAGCAGCAACCCTTTCCTTTTGCTTTCATAACAATAGGGGCTTAATGGATAAATGCCGACACCTGCCGCTTTTGCGGCCTCAATCGTACCTTGTTCATCAAAGTCTGATGTTCCTTCCAAAAAGACGTGAAGGCCTGTATCGGTTCCATATAAACGGAAGTGTTTGTCAAAGTGATGTGTCAAAAGAGCATCCATCATCGCTGCCTGCCGTTTTTTATACACCTGTCTCATCCGCCTGACATATCGCGTAAACTCTCCTTCTCTGAAAAAAGAGGCAAGAGTGATTTGCTCCATGATCGGCAGCTGTCTTTGAATAAGTGATTGCAGTGCAGCGATTTCTTTGATGACTGCTTTGGAGCCGATGATGGCAGCAAGGCGGATGCCTGGAGCAAGTACCTTGGAAAAACTGACAATATAGATCACATGATCGGGTGCTTCTGAAAATAAAGAAGGAAGCGGTCCGCCATGATAACGATAATCCCCATCAAAATCATCTTCTAATATGTAAGATTGAGCCTTCGCAGCAAACTGCAACAGCTCCCGTCTTCTATTGACGCTCATACAGACACCGGTTGGCCGCTGATGAGAGGGCGTTACAGCGATCAGCTTTGTACGTTCTGGCAATGTATTCACCATCATTCCTTCTTCATCGACTGGTGCGGGGTAAATAGTCATTTCGCGATGTAAAAAGGACAACCTAGCTCCAGGAAAACCAGGATCTTCAACAGCGACTGTATCTCCTTTTTTGAGCATGACTTGTGAAATCAAGTCAATGGCTTGCTGTGTGCCCCCTGTTAACACGATTTGGTCTTCTTCTATCTCAATGCCGCGTTCAACCGATAAGTATTGGCGAATTTCTGAACGTACTTCCCATAATCCATGCGGAGAAGAATAACCCCAATCTTTCATATTTAAGCGCTGTAATGCTTTTAGAAGCGAGCGTTTCCATATGTTTTGAAAATGGTCGTCGATGGCTGGTTCTTGATGGCGGAAATCAATCTCAAGTGTGTCATGAAATTGATTGGCCGAGAGCCAGTGATCCATTTGTTTTTCAGCCTCGTCAAAGTGAGGTCTTGTCGGAAGTGCAAAAGGCGGTTCGTTTTGATGTGGGGGAGAAGCAGCATTGTAATCACTTGAAATGACCTTTGTTCCGCCTCTTCTAGAGGTGCTGACATAACCTCTTGCCAGCAGTTCATCATAGGCAAGCTGTACGGTGGATCGAGATACGTTGAGCTCTTGTGCTAATACTCTTGACGGAGTCAACTGATCATCAGGATTCAGTGTGTTTGTATGAATTTTTTGAATGATGCCATTGACGATTTGCTGCCAGAGCGGGGTAGAGCTGGAACGGTCTAAATGAATGTACACAGTGCACCTTCTTTCCTTTGTCATGTCATCATGATGATGACATGGAATTATGGACTGGTCAATAGCTTCATTTTTGGATGTGGGAAGAAATCCAAATGATGTGTACACTGGTTCATATCATTTACACAGAGGAGAGAGTCCCATGATTCCTGCATCAAAAGAAGAAACAGCACAGCTATCTATGATTCCGTTTGTGTTCGTTTTATTTAGCCTTTTTATGATTACAACAGCAGTGAACCTGCAAGTCCCTCTTTATACGGAATATGCAGAGCACGCAGGATACGGAAAGGCGTCAACAGCCCTTGTGTTTGCTGCGTATGTTTTCGGACTGATTCCAGTATTATTGTTACTTGGCGGCATGTCTGACCGGGCAGGACGAAAACCGATTTTATTGATCGCACTTTGCTTTTCATTATGTGCCACCCTGCTCATGATCGTGCATCCGACCATACAAATGCTCTTTGTCGCCCGGCTGCTGCAAGGAGTGGGACTTGGGTTAAGTGTTGGCACATGTACTGCCTACTTGATTGCTTTATATCCAGAGAAATCGGGCTGGATCCCAACGTTTATCGCATTATGCAGTTCGATTGGATTTGGGGGAGGTGCTCTTTTTACAGCGATTCTTTCTTTTGAGCAAGTGTCACTGACGCCTCTTAGCTATTGGATTGTGTTGGTCTTGATTATGTTGACGATTGTTGCTGTATTCTTTTTGGTGCCGCCTGTACAAGGGGAGGCAAGTAAACCGCTAATGAAC
Organism: Bacillus sp. FSL W8-0183; assembly: GCF_038006825.1. Taxonomy (NCBI): domain Bacteria; kingdom Bacillati; phylum Bacillota; class Bacilli; order Caryophanales; family Bacillaceae; genus Bacillus; species Bacillus sp. FSL W8-0183. Next base: position 1,127,017 of record NZ_JBBOVY010000001.1, read on the forward strand.
ATGCCGAGGTTTCCAAAAGGGACAATGCCTGCGAACATAGCCATTGCTATCGCATGGTCTGTGTGCGGTCTTGTCATTTCGATTTTGCCAGCACAGCTTAAATTAAATGGCTATGAATTGTGGGTAGGACCGGCGCTGTTTTTTATTAATATGGCAGGTGTTCTGATGCAGCCTTTTGTCCGAAAGATGAATAGCAGTGCAGCGCTTCGTATCGGTTTTATTTGTCTTCCGTGTGGATATGGCCTGCTGTTATTCGGTGCTAATAGCGGGTCCATTTTCCTTGTCCTTGCTGGAACTCTTTTAGCGGGCACAGCTTGCTATGGATTTACTTACTTAGGTGGTCTCCAGCTGATTGTTGAGAAAGGGAAGAAGGAAGCGGCTAGAGCCGTTGCTGGATATTACTTGTTTGCGTATCTAGGTCTTGGCATACCAAGTGTGTTCGTTGGTCTCTTTGCTGATATGTACGGTACTCAGACAGTGTTAACGCTCTTTTTCATGCTCGTGCTGGCTGCCTGCCTGATCTTACTTAGTTTAAGTTTCAGAGAGAGGCAAAAGTGAAATGGATTCTTTCTCTTTCCTCTCCAATTCGTTTAAAATAAAGACAGAAGAGGGGGAGGGAAATGAAAAAAGTACAGCTAAATGGTGCGATGTGCAGATCACAAGAGGAGCTTCATGATCAACTAAAAACAGTGTTACAACTTCCTGATCATTACGGCAAAAACCTTGATGCCCTTTGGGACTGTTTAACAGGAGAAGTGAGCTTGCCTTTAGAGCTCACGTGGATTCACTATCAAGCAAGCAAAGACGAGCTTGGTGATTATGCAGAGAATTTGCGGCAGTTATTTCAAGAGGCTGAAGAGGAACTGCAAGGGCAGTTTCAATTGAATATTGAAGCGTAAAAAAGCAGCTGATCCCAAAAGCTGTTTTTTTTATGCGGTTTTCACCCTCATTCTACTATTGAATATTTCACTAAATATGATAATATATGAACTGTCGCTTAATTGATAATGATAATCATTTGTGGCAGAGAGCTTGATAGAAAGTGTGAACCCTGTATGAAGTTGTACCAATTAAGTTTGTTGTTTTTGTGTTTGGCATGTGCGTCGCTGTTTGTCGGAGTACAGGACCTGTCTCTTTTACAGTTGTTTCATCTATCAGATGAACAAATGAACACCTTATTTTCAAGTCGCATCCCGCGGCTGATGAGTATTGTGCTTGCTGGCATGAGCCTGAGCTTATGCGGTTTTATCATGCAAAGCATGACGAGAAATAAATTTGTCTCTCCAACGACTGCAGGAACAATGGATTGGGCCAAGCTGGGTATTTTAACCGCCATGCTTGTTTTTACACAGGCAAGCCCGCTGATGAAAATGGCGATTGCGTTTTTATTTACGTTAGCTGGCAATCTATTATTCTTAAAAATTTTACGCCATATTAAGGTGAACGATACGATCTACGTACCGTTAGTCGGCTTAATGTTTGGCGGAATTGTTAGTTCAATTTCCACGTTTATAGCCTATAAATATGATTTGATCCAAAACGTATCCGCATGGCTGCAAGGGGATTTTTCTCTTATTGTTCAGGGGCGTTATGAACTGCTCTATGTGAGTGTTCCTCTATTGATCATCGCGTATTTATATGCTGACCGCTTTACAGTGGCTGGTATGGGTGAGAGCTTTGCCGTCAATTTAGGTTTAACGTATAAACGTGTCATGGCAGTTGGTTTGGTGATTGTTTCGATGATTACTTCTGTAACGATTTTGACTGTTGGCATGCTGCCATTCCTCGGCTTAATCATTCCGAATATTGTATCGATCTACCGAGGGGATCACTTGAAAAAGAGCCTGCCGCATACGGCTTTATTAGGGGCCATTTTTGTGCTCATATGTGACGTGCTCGGACGAGTGATCATTTATCCATATGAAATATCTGTCGGGCTTATGGTCGGCATCATTGGAAGTGCGATCTTCCTGTACATGTTATTAAGGAGGAAGCGCTATGCATAAGAAACGAACATTATTTCTCATTGCAGCCATTGCAGCCGTATTCGTTGTCATCTTCGTCACCTTTCAAATGGGGTACTGGGAGTACACAGTGCCGAGCCGTTTAAAAAAGGTGCTTGCCATGACTTTGACAGGAGGCGCGATTGCCTTTTCTTCTGTTGTGTTTCAAACATTGACCAATAACCGAATCTTAACGCCAAGCATTTTAGGGTTAGACGCGCTTTACTTGTTTTTGCAAACGGCGATTATTTATCTTTTTGGATCGACCAATATGATGATCGCGAATAAGAACCTGAATTTCTTTCTCTGCGTTGGATTAATGATTCTTTTTTCTGTGCTGCTCTATACGGTCATGTTCAAACGCAAAAACAAGCATATTTTCTTACTCCTGCTTGTCGGGATTGTGTTTGGAACATTGTTCAAAAGTCTTTCTTCCTTTATGGAAATGCTCATTGACCCGAATGAATACCAAGTCGTACAGGACAAGTCCTTTGCCAGCTTTAATCACATGAACACAGATATTTTACTCCTCGCTTCTCTTTTATTTGCGGCACTTTGTCTTTATATATGGACCTTCCGCGCGAAATTAGATGTCATGTCATTAGGAAAGGAACAGGCTGTGAATCTTGGGATTGACTATGACGGGATCACAAAAAAGATGCTGATCGTCATTGCCGTCCTTGTTTCTATTGCGACGGCCCTCGTCGGCCCGATTACGTTTCTTGGCTTACTCGTCGTCAATGTGGCAAGAGAGCTGTTTCGTACATATCGGCACACGTACTTGCTATTAGGCTCGTTTTTCATTAGTGTCATTGCGCTTGTAGGCGGGGAATTTCTTGTGGAAAAGGTATTTACGTTTCAAACACCGCTTAGTGTGCTGATTGATTTAGTCGGCGGACTGTATTTTATTTATCTACTTTTAAAGGAGAGTCGTTCATGGTCGTGATGAAGGGAGTCAGTAAGACATATAACGGAAAAACAGTGCTTCACGAAACAACTGTCAGTGTAAAAAAAGGACAGCTGACCTCTCTCATTGGTCCAAATGGCGCAGGCAAAAGTACGCTTTTGTCCATCATGAGCCGCCTGATTCAACCTGATACTGGGGAAGCTTATTTAGAGGATAAACCTTATCGTGCGTACTCTCCTCAGGAGCTTGCGAAAAAAATGAGCATCTTGAAGCAGTCGAACCACATGAGTGTGCGTTTGACCGTTCGTGAGCTTGTCAGCTTTGGCCGCTTTCCTTACTCTCAAGGCCGCTTGACAAAAGAAGATGAGAACATGATAGATGTGTCGCTTCAATACATGAGACTCGTCGAAATCCAGCATCAATATTTAGATGAACTAAGCGGCGGACAAAGGCAGAGAGCCTTTATTGCCATGGTGCTAGCTCAGGATACGGATTATATTTTCTTAGATGAGCCTTTAAATAATTTAGATATGAACCATTCAGTTGAAATGATGAAGCTGTTTCAGCAGCTCGTGAAAGATCTTGGAAAAACGATTGTTGTTGTTCTCCATGATATTAACTTTGCATCTGTCTATTCAGATCACATCGTCGCCTTAAAAGAGGGTCAGGTGATCAAAGAAGGAAGCGTTGATGAAGTGATTCAAACAGAAGCACTTGAACACATTTATGACATGCGCATACCAATCGAAGTCATTCGTGGTGAGCGTATTTGCTTATATTTTTCTTGAAAAAATGAAGAGGTGATCAATCATGAAAAAATGGATTTGGATGATAACAGTATTAACAGCGATTGCTGTCCTTGCTGCCTGTGGTAACCAAGGAAAAACAGCGGGAACGAATGAGGAAACCGTAACAGTAAAGGATATGTTGAATAAAGACGGTGTGAAGGTCAAGAAAAACCCGAAAAAAGTCGTCGTCTTTGATATGGGAAGTCTCGATACACTTGATAAGCTTGGTGTCAACGTGACAGCCTTACCAAAACAAGTGATTCCTCACTATTTATCTAAATATGAAAGTGATAAATATGAGAATGTCGGCGGGTTAAAAGAGCCAAACTTTGAGAAAATTGCAGAGATGAAGCCTGACTTGATCATTATTCAGCACCGCCAAGCAGATGCATTTGATGAATTTTCTGAAATTGCTCCGACGATTTATATGGATGTAGATAACGCAAACTATATGGAATCATTCAAAAAGAATGCCGAAACGTTAGGAAAGATTTTCGATAAAGAAGACCAAGTGAAAAAAGAACTGTCTGCCATTGATCAAAAAGTAGATGCATTAAAGAAACAAGCAAAAGAGTTAAACAAAAATGGTCTCGTCATCATGGCGAACGACAGCAAAATGACGGCATTTGGTCCTAAGTCAAGATATGGTCTGATCCATGATGTATTTGGGATCACACCAGCAGATCAAAAGCTAGAGCCATCTGATAAACATGGACAAAGCATTTCGTATGAGTATATGGTCAAAACGAACCCAGATTACTTATTTGTCGTGGATCGAGGCGCGGCGATTGGAGAAGAAACGTCTGCGAAACAGCTTGTTGAAAATGATTATGTGAAATCAGTCAAAGCGGTTAAAAACAATCATGTGGTGTATTTAAACTCTGACATGTGGTATTTAGCAGGCGGCGGCCTTGAATCATTGAATGCGATGATTGATGAAGTGAAAAAAGGAATTGAACAAAAGTAATGGTTGAAAAGCTGCTCATTTTGAGCAGCTTCAGCGTGTAGACAAACCCTCGCATTCGGTGTCAGTCCTGCGTGCTGGTGCTCACGAATGTGAAATTCGCTCCGCGCCAGTACTCGTCCTTCCTAGACTGCAAAGGTTTTCTATCACGCTGAAAAGAAGACAAAGGGCTAAAATCAAGTTCATTTTAGCCCTTTGTCAGCAATCTGAAGCTGCTCATTTTGAGCAGCTTTTTTATTGTGGATACATAAAAATATGTTGCATGCAGGAAACTTTCATCAAAATATGTTATAGTGGAACCTACATTGTGAGACTAAGATAGAGTGAGGGTTCGGAAAGGATGAAGGAGAAAACAAGATCAAAAAGAAGGCTAAGACCTTGGGTGAAAGTCGTGCTGTTTATCATGGCATTTGTCATGATCATGGCAGTATCTGTCACAGGATACGCATACTATAAAATTTCAAAAGCGTCGAATAAAGCGCAAGTATCTTTAGAAAGAGGAGAGACCTCGCAAAAGCGTGTGAAAGCTTTTGATCCAGGAAAGGATAGCTTTTCGGTGCTGCTCTTAGGGATTGACAGCCGTCCAGGTGAAACGGTAGACGAAGCAAGAAGTGATGCGGTCTTACTGGCGACGGTGAATCGAACAGACAAAACGATCAAGCTCCTAAGTATTCCTCGTGATTCTTACGTTGATATACCGGGGAGAGGATATGATAAAATTGCTCACGCCCATGCGTTTGGGAGTGCAGATTTATCAGTCAAAACGGTAGAGAATTTGTTAAACATCCCGGTAGACTATGTGATTGCAGGAAACTTTAAGGCGTTTCAAGACATTGTCGATGAGCTAAATGGAATTGACGTAACGATTGAAGATGAAGGCATTGCAAAACAAATGGAAAAGGATTCAAAAGGAAAAGTTCATGTGGAAACAGGCACGCATACGCTCAGTGGTGAAGAAGCATTAGCGTTTGTGAGAACGAGAAAGGCAGATAGTGATCTCATGCGCGGAAAGCGCCAAATGGAAGCACTTCAAGCCATCTTTGAAAAATCCAAATCCATTTCTTCCATACCGTCTTATGACAACATCATTGATACACTTGGGGATAACGTCTCCACCAATTTATCCATGAAGCAGTTGATCGGTCTATTCCCTTTACTGAGTTCATTAAAATCAGTGGATACCATTCAGTTAAAAGGGCACGATTACCAGCCTGGGAATGTGTATTACTTTGAGTTAGATGGACCAGGATTAGAAGAAGTGAGACAAGAGCTTAGAAAACAGCTCGAATTGTCATAATGGAGAAAGAGCCTGCCGCTGTGGCAGGCTTCAGCGTGTAGACAAACCCTCGCATTCTTTGTCAGTCCTGCGTGCTGGTGCTCACGAATGTGAAATTCGCTCCGCGCCAGTACTCGTCCTTTCTAGACTGCAAAGGTTTTCTATCACGCTGAAAAGAAGACAAAGGGCTAAAATAAAGTTCATTTTAGCCCTTTGTCAACAATCTGGAGCCTGCCGCTGTGGCAGGCTTTTTTTAATAATAGAGGGTTGCAGGCATCGTTGGGTACCACACACCATTTAAAGCAAGCGCCCAGCCATACACCTTTTGACCTGATTCAATCTTGTCCTTTACCGAAGTGAGTGCTTCGTATGAAAAGACTTGATAAGCCTGTCCGGTTTTTTTAGCGACAATGACCGATAGAATATTGTCATTGAATACACTTGGTTCTTCGTCCGTACTCGTCCAAGCAATTCGATTATAGTAATTCATGTTGAAAGGATTTTCGAGTGCTTTCACTTCAAACTTCACTCGTTTTCCAACGATAGAAACCGTTGTATAGGCTACACTTGTTATTTGTGCAGATGTTGCTGGGGCTTGTTTTCCTGTTTGCAGTGGTTCTAATGCTGACACTGTGCTTGGCACAAGTAATCCTGCTGCTAAGGTGAGTGCTGTTATTTTTTTGAACATGAGTTGGAACCTCCTAATTTTTGGTATAACAATCAATTCGCCAAAAACTGAAGAGTTCCTTCTATAAATGTAAAATATAACCATATTATTTTCCTGAATGGAGGAAATAGTGGGTGAGCATTTCCTCTACACGATGACGTATACGGGGATTAAAATATTTATGCTTTTCTTCATAGCCATTTATCAGAAATAAATATGTCGTAAATCCTTCATCGTGTTCAATTTGCTGTACGTTCATTTTTTCTTTACGTAACTGTTGTTTCAGTTGATAAAGGGCTTTTTGTGCTTCTTTTAATGAAGAGGTGACTAGCTGAATATATGGTTCATTTAGTTTGAATGTTTGATGTTTTTTAAGGTACGTCAAATCACGATTGAGGATGGAGATGACCATTGGAAGAAAGATGGCCTGTTCCATCATCTGAAGCTGTACGCTTGATAATCTCGTCATGTCCATGCCTGCTTTCTTTATATATAGAACGTTTGTTCTTATTTATTATATCGGATGACTTAAAAAATCTCAAGGGGGGCTGAGAGGGATTCATTTGTATATTTTTATGTTTTCCATGTAAAATGAAAGATAGACAAACCTTGAAGGAGTCAAACAAGTTGCCATTATTTCTTTCTATATTTACTCATGAAAATATCACATCATTTTTTGAAAGCTACAAGGCTTTTGGACCCATTGTGGCTATATTACTCCCTTTAATAGAAGCATTTCTACCGTTTTTACCTCTCGTGGCATTTGCGGTGGCCAATGCTAATGCTTTTGGGCTATGGGAAGGCTTTTTATTGACCTGGATTGGTGCAAGTGCAGGGTCTATCCTTGTCTTTTTACTGATCAGAAAATTTGGACAGATGAGGATGCTGAATTTTATTAGCAGACACCCTTCTATTCAAAAGCTAATGCTTTGGGTTGAAAAGCGGGGATTTGGTCCATTATTTATTTTACTCTGCTTTCCTTTTACACCTTCTGCTGCCGTCAATGTCGTAGCAGGTCTATCAAGAATCAGCGTCTGGCAGTTCTCATTAGCCGCTTTATCAGGGAAGTGTGTCATGCTCTTTATTATTAGTTTTATCGGCTATGACATTTCAGCTTTAGTAAAGAATCCGTTAAGAAGTGTTTTTGCGGTTCTAGTCATTGCTTTATTATGGTATGTTGGAAAGAGAGTAGAAAATAGGTTGAATATTCGGATGAGTCAGCGTGAGGACAAAGGAGGCTCTTAATGAAAAAGAAGCCATTGCTATGGTTCATGATTATTACATGCATCGTCTTGTTGTTCCAAGTAAAGAATTTCATGTTTGTCACGTACAAAGTAGAAGGGGTTAGTATGGACCCGACATTTACAGATGGAACAGAATTATTAATTAACAAGTTCTCGCCAAAACTCACGAAAATTAGCCGGTTTGACTATGTGTTATTTCATGGCCCTAAAAATCAAATCTTGATCAAACGGGTCATTGGACTTCCAGGAGAAACAATCAAATATGAAGATGATCAACTGTTTGTTGATGGTGTAAAATGGAAAGAGCCGTATTTAAAAGAGCAGAAAAAACATAAAATGGGCAACGTCCTAACAGGTGATTTTCAGCTGAAAGCCATCACCGGTCGTCAGAACATACAAAACAATCATTACTTCGTGATCGGAGATAATCGAATACATAGCTTTGACAGCCGGCATTTTGGAACGATCTCAAAGGATCAAGTAGTCGGTGTAAAAAGGAATCATGATGAATAAAAAAGAGCCGCTCTGCTTATGCAAAGCGGCTCAGCGTGTAGACAAACCCTCGCATTCGTTGTCATGTCTGCGCTCCAGTGCTCACGAATGTCAAATTCGCTCCGCTCTGGTGCTCGACCTTCCTAGACTGCAAAGGTTTTCTATCACGCTGAAAAGAAGACAACGGGCTAAAATCAACATCATTTTAGCCCGTTGTCAGACCATCTGAAAGCCGCTCTGCTTATGCAAAGCGGCTCTTTTTATTTAGCGGCTTTATAATCAGTCTGTCTTTTTGCCCAGACATGATGTAAGAAACGAAAAAACGGTGGCAGCATGGCGATGACCAAAATAATTCTAACGACTTGTACAGCCACAACAAATGTGGAATCCTCATGAAGTGTCACAGCTGTTGTGGCCATTTCTGCAATACCGCCAGGCGAAAAAGCAAGAATGGCCGTAATGACAGAAATACCTGTTATTTCTGCGATGGCAATTGAACTGAGAACGGTCGCAGCAATCAATCCGGCTGAGCTGACGACGGCCACAATCAAGGTATTTTTTAGCCCGACAAACATTTGTTTATTCATTTTTGACCCGATGGTTGCCCCTAGAAATACCTGTGACGCAATGTTCGCTTGGGCTGGCCAGTAAGGAATCAAATCATGACCTGTCAAGGCGCCTGCCCCTACTTGGAGAGCCGCCACACCTAACATACTGCCGATCAGCCATGGGGCGGGAAAGTGAAGACGCACGGCTAGGCGTGACATCAGCCATGCCCCTAAAATGAGTGCAGCAGTCCAAGAAATGTTTGATATGGTGAAAACGCCTGATGAGAAGGCGCTGCCTTGGGCGACTACCACATCTGATTGGCTTTTTGTATTTAAATAAAATACCGTAAAAGGAATGGTCAGTACGACCATTAACACGCGTATCGTTTGTACAAGACTCACTACAGCTGTATTTGCTCCAACCTCTTGGGCGATGCCCGGCATAGCGGAAAGACCGCCGGGGGCAGTGCCGACAAAGCTGGTCAGCATATCTGTTTTACTCAGCTTCCATAAGACAAACCCGGAGAGCATGGCTAATAAAATAGAAAAAACGAGCATGAAACTCACGGGAAGCCAATTTTCAGCGAAAATGTGAAGGACTTTCATGTTCATTTTTTGTCCTAGTTCGATTCCGAGAATGAATTGACCAAGGAGTAGCCATCTGCTGTGAATACGTAAGGTATTCTTTCCTTTACGCTGAAACAGGGCGGGACGGCGCAGGGCAATAAATGCAGCTGTCATTAATGTGCCAATCATCCAGCCGATAGACATCCCTGTTAGAGACAAAAGGAATCCACCTAAACCGCTTACCGCAATCAAAATGAGATCGGTTCGAAGGCTGTTTCCTTGCTTCATCACGTATAAACCTTCTTCCTGTATATTTGTTCAGTAAGTGAAATGTTGTTATCTTCACTATAATACAAAAGTATCTATAAATAAAATACGAATTTTTTTAGTATTTTCATAAGATTATCTTATGGTTAACTCTGTTAGAAAAGAGATTTTTTTGATATAAATGACATATAATTTTCGCCAAAAACAAATACAATATACAACGATTTTCCCCTATTTTTGTTATCTGTTGACTATCATTTTCAATTACACTACAATGCTTATTGTTAATTAAGACTTTATTGATAGAAATGCTTATTTCAGTTATGTTAATTATGTAAAAATGCATTAAATTATATGTATTTTATTAGTTATGGAGTATTTGTGGAGTACAATACTCCATTTTTTTGTTCTCAATAAAGAAAAAAGAAATGAGCTGTACTCATTTCTAAAGGAACGACAAAGAATCTAATTTCTTTGAAAGCTGCTTTTGTCTGCTAGGGAAGAGATGTCCATAGGTATCTAAAGTGAAGGTTACTGATTTGTGTCCTAAGCGTTCGGAAATCAATAGTATTTCTTCACCTTGATGTATTAGTAGTGAAACATGTGAATGCCTAAAACCATGAAATTTAATTACTTTTAAAGATTGACTCATTGATTTGTTTATCTTGTGGCATGTGTCTTTGATGAGTTGATTGATATAATGAGTGCTGGGGATTTTCCCATCTTTTTCAAAGATTGGAGTCTGTGGTGTTTGGATTAAACCTAATTCATCGTATCTATTTTTTTGCTTGGTCTTTAATTTTAATAACATATTAGTTAGTTTTTCGTTTATGCTAATTGCTCTTATCGAATTTGGTGTTTTAGGTGTAGTAACGATATCTTTTTTGTTAAGTCTGTGATAGGTTTTGTTGATGGTTATTATTCCTTCTATTGTATCTAAATCTTCCCAGGTTACTGCTTGAGCTTCTCCAATTCTTGTCCCTGTCAAATATGCAAATGTATATAGTGTCTTGTAATATTCTTGCTTTGGAGTCAGAGAATTTATAAACAATTTGAATTCTTCTGGAGTCCAGATGATTATTTTATTAGAAGTGTCTCTGAGATTCTTTACATCAGCGCAAGGGTTCTTTTTAACAAGCCCTTCTTTTACTCCTGTTGAAAAAATGTTATGTAAGATCACCATAAGTTGATTTATCGTTGATACCTTTAAATTTTGATTTATTAAGTGTTGTCTGAAATTTGTTATTTCTGTGTACGTGATTTTATTTACAAGAGAATTTTTGAAGAATGGAGCGATATGTTTATTAATCGAAAGTGTTCTATTGTGTATAGTAACTTCTTTTAAATGTTGTTCCATATGATTAAAGTATAGAGCTAATAAATATTTGAATTTTGTATTCTTTCCATAATCTAATTCACCATTTCGGTACTTATTTTTAATGCGGTAATAAATTTCTTCGGCTTCATTTTTAGTGCTGGCAATTTTAGTTTTTCTTCGTCTTGCTCCAGTTATGGGATCGAATCCTACACTTATATCGACTTTATATTTTCCATTAGACATTTTTTTTATAGGCATATCTTAAACTCCTTTCTATACAATTATTTTTCCAACGTTCTGAAAGTTTTGAGGAGTTGGGTTAAACATCCGAAGTTGAGCAGCCTTTTGTTCCACAATAAATTCTGGTAGGTCATTGAGAAAGGCAATTTGTTGTATTCTCCACTTATTAAGATGGTTAGTAAATGTGTTTATCAAGTTATCGGGTAATAAAAGTTCAGCAGCGAAGATGTTTGCTTGGTCTTCTAATTTTTTTTCTAACTCAATTGAACAATTTTGTAATTTGAAAGAGTTTAAATCTCTGTGCAAAAAATAGTGTCCTAATTCGTGAGCTACTCCGAATTTTTCCCATTCATAATTAGAGTTTATGTGTATGAGATAGGTGTCGGTATTTTCATGATACTGTAAACAACCTCTTACAGTACCTAAGTCGTTTTTGAGAATTGGTATATTTAAAGTTTGACAGATTTTATAAATGTCGTTGCCATTATGTTCTTTTAATAAGTGCTGTGCTTTGTGTTTAATTCTTTTGTCTGTATAAATCGTCATCACTCTTTCTTTTTCATAGCCTCGGCATACTCGATACCATTTTTTAAAGCTTTTTTTATTAGATTGGCTGTTTCCTCATCAATGTCACCATTTTTGAGGAACATAAGTGTTTTTTCTTCTTTTAATTCTTCAATGGCTTCATTAATAGCCTTTTCTAAATTATTTCTTTCTTTACTGGGACGATCCAATAAATAGTCAGTGGAAACATCAAAGAAGTTAGCAATTTTATTTAATGTGTCACTTGTTGGAAGTATCTCTTCATTCTCGAAGCGAGCAATAGAACTTTGACTTAAATATAAAAGATGTGCAAGTTCTTTTTGGGTAAGTTTTTTTGATTTTCTTAAAGTTTTTAATTTATAACCAAAACTCATATTTTCGACCTCTTTTTTTCTTATAATATTACATATAGTAATAAAATAAACAATAAACATCAGTTTTTTATGCGTAATATGCATTTTTTATGTTGACTTAATGCGTATACTCATTTATTATAGAGTTAAGAAATGATTATACGCATATTTTGAAGGGGGATATGATGAGTTTTTTAAACTGCAAAGACGTTCAAAAAATCTTGAATGTTAAACAAGCAACTGCATATGAAGTCATTAGAAAATTAAATGCACAGTTAACAAAACAGGGGTATCAAGTTGTTAGAGGGAGAGTAGACAAAAGTTATTTTGAAAAAAGTTACCTTTATTCAGATAGTAGAGAAAAGGTGACAAGCTAATGGAATATTCTCAAACAAAAGACATAATGAAAAAGGCTGTGTTACTTGCAAAAACTTTAGAAGGCAACTGGTCAGCAAGAATGAAGATGGCATTAAATTATGTGTACATAGACCATTATTTATCACAGCCATTGAAACGAGAAGTAGTTGAAAATTTGTTACTAAAAGGGATATCATTTCGACGAATCAAGAAACATTATAATGTCGGGATGAAAGAAATTTCTTCTCTGCTCGCTAAATGAATAGTGTGAGTTTACACCACTATAAAGCGTGAGAGAAAAGAGAGGTTGTGAAGTAATTGAGCCTTTTAGAATTTTTCAATCAATCCTTAAAAAGGTTTGAAAATGAAAAAGAACCAATTACATTTGCTCTAGCAGCAGTAATTCAAAAAAAGATTGATGAGTCGCTGCACAAAGAATATGAGGAATTTGATCAATGGTTTAGACAAACGTTTTATGATTCAGAGGGGAAGCCAATGCAATATTTTAGGACACCTCTTGTTGATGAATCACCAGTCATATTTGGTGCTAAACCAAAAGTTATTCTTTTAAATGGCCCATATGTGGGTGGAGTATCTCTTTAAAAAGGAATGAAGTTCTTTGAAAAATACATACAGACAAAAAAAGCGCCTTGATATTCATCAAGAACGCCTTAGATAAAACATAGACACTTTTATTATAAGGCTTCTTGTTTGAAATGTCATGCGTGAGTATTTGACGATTAACGGCAATCATGTTTAATAATGCCGAAGCAGGCTAGAAGAAGCGTGCGAAATAGCTGTAAGCAGCTTGATGATCATAAATGGTCTACTAGGTTGCCATGACTGGATATGTTGTGAGCGACTGATAAGCGCCATGAGGACAGATTCAGAGTCGGAGCGATTCTTTTTTAAAATATAAGATCTGGAGGTTATGAAATGACCATCCAATACTTTAGAGATTCAGAAGGTAAAAAAGGTTCAATTGGAACACAGGTAAATGAAATTAGTTGTGCGGGTTCTGTGATTGCGAAAACTCTTACTGTAGACCGAATAATTAGCAAGGGCAGGGCTGGAGTTCGCCTATATTTTAAAGAAGGCGGCTATACAGGATCGAAGTTAGTTAAAATTATTGAAAAATAAAAATCGTGATGAACACGTGAAAGAGGAGATTTATAATGGAATTGAAATTTATTGTACCTAATATTGCAGAAACTTTTGGAGATTGCAAATTCTTAGGATTTAAACGTGAAAAATTTGTTTATGATCAAGTCAATCAAAAAAGAACTGATGAATTAGAAAGCAGAACTTATAATCTTGCTGCTAGTTGCCAAGGTGGTCCCGTTGAAGTGGTCTTACCTTCTAATGTTGAATTAAAGGAATATGACTTTATGCAAGATGTAGAACTGGTAAACCCTATTATTGAAGCAAGGGTGGACAATGGTGGTCGGTTTGGTACTCTCGTTTGGACTATTCTTGCCGAAGATATTCGAATCAAAGGCTCTAATACTAATTCTACAAAAGTAACACCAGCAGCCCCAGTAACAAATGATAAAAAGTAATAGTGTTAGGGGTGGATGACCATTTCTAAGCTATGGAAGTATAAAGGGACAAAGATTCGTCCTAGACATAAAAATAACGTGGTGAAGACAGGTGCATTAATAAGTGTACCTGTTTTTTTGTTGCTGATGACTCTTTTTTGGAAAGACCATCTTTGGATGTTATACGAAAAAGGTGTTGAAGATACATTTCAAAACTTTACCTTTAATATTCCTTTGATCATTACAAGTTTAACTGTGTCAATTGTAGTTCCAGCAGCTATTTTATTTGGTTGGCGCTACATATTCCGTAAGTATTCAAAATTAAAGAAAATTTATCATCGTCAAAAAATTGCACGAATGATTCTGTCAAACAAATTTTATGATAGTAAAAGCGTGAAGAGCCGTATAACCGATAGAATGGTTCAAAAAATCACATATTTCCCTAGATTTTATTATAGGGTTAAGGATGGTCATATCATTATTAAGATTGCTATGGATATGAGCAGGTTCCAGTCTCGATTTATGGAACTGGGTAAAGAATTTGAGAACGGCTTGTTTTGTGATTTGGTTGAAACGGAATTAGAGGATGGATTTTTCAATTATAAGTTATTGTATGATGCTGGTAAAAATCGTATATCCATTGATGACGCTGTTGTAAATAAAGGCTCTATGAAGCTTATGAAGCATATTGATTGGACATTTGATAAGTTGCCGCACATGCTGATCTCTGGTGGTACAGGTGGAGGTAAAACGTATTTTATACTCACTTTGATAAAGTCCTTTGTTGCGTTTGGATCGGATGTACGCATACTAGATCCCAAGAATGCAGATTTGGCAGACTTGGAGGGAATATTGAAGGGGAAAGTATTTTCACGAAAAAATGGCATCATGATGACGCTGCGTAAATCAGTTGAAGATATGATGAATAGGATGAATGAGATGAAGAGTCATCCGAATTATAGGACAGGGGAGAACTATGCCTATTTGGGCTATAAACCTGTTTTTATCATATTTGATGAGTACGTGGCGTTTATGGATATGCTCGATTTCAAGGAACGTGAAACAGCAATGCAAGATATTAAGCAAATTATCATGCTCGGCAGACAGATGGGCTTTTTTCTCGTTGCAGGAGCGCAACGTCCAGATGCAAAGTATTTTGCTGACGGAATACGAGATCAGTTTAATTTTAGGGTCTCGTTGGGGAAAATGAGTGAAACAGGCTACGGTATGTTGTTTGGTGACACTGATAAAAAATTCGTTGAAAAGGATATTAAAGGTAGAGGATACGCCTATGCAGGATCGGGAAATATTATGGAATTTTACAGTCCTTTAATACCTAGTGGCTATGATTTCCTAGAAGAAATCCGACTTGCTAAGGAAGGAACGCAGGGCGCGCAGGCGGCGACAGCCGCAAGCGGCAGCGAAAGCGCCCAAGTGACGACGGAGGAGTGAGCGAAGCGAATGACCGAGGGGCAAGTAAAACCCCCCCACGCTAACAGGGGGGTAGTACGCAAGAATGAAAAAGATGAAGAAAATTTAACATCAATGGTCGACTATGTAAGAGTTAGTTTTAAGACTCATGATGTAGATCATATCATTCAAAATATTTTACATATCCATAAAGATTTTATGACAGAGAAGCCGAAAGGCTTTTACGGATATGTTGGAACATGGGAAATGGATATGATCAAAGTCATGTACAGTGCTCCAGATGATGAAAGGGGAACACTGATTGAATTTTCCGGTAAGGGCTGTAGACAATTTGAATCTTTTCTCGAATGTCGAAAGAAAACATGGTTCGATTTCTTTCAAGATTGTTTAAACGAGAAAGGGAGCTTTACAAGATTAGATATAGCAATTGATGACAAACGAACATATTTCTCAATACCTTCTCTTCTGGATAAAGCACAAAAAGGGCTGTGCGTTTCGAGATTTAGAAAATCTGATTATAATGGCTCGTTTGATATTGGTGACGGTCGTCTAGGAGGTACAACTTTATATTTCGGTTCTAAAAAATCAGACGCATACCTTTGTTTTTACGAGAAGAATTTTGAACAGGCTGAAAAATATAACATTCCGTATGAAGAGATGGAAGATTGGAACAGGTATGAAATAAGGTTGAAAAATGAACGTGCTCATTCTGCTGTCTGTGAACTAATTAAAGATAGAAATTTGACCAGTATCGGCATGGCTATCATAAACAACTATGTTCGTTTTGTAGAAGAAGATGGTCCAGAAGAAAAAAGAATGAGAGAAACAAGTCCATTTTGGCTAGAATTTATTGGTGATGTAAAGAAATTGAGGTTGTATACAAAGCCGCAAACTGACTTTTACCAGAAGTCCCGTAATTGGTTGAAAAATAGCTGTGCGCCAACGATGAAGATGATTCTTGAAGCTGATAGAGCCTTAGGGCAAAATGATTTATCAGACATGATCATCAATGCGGAATTGCAAGAAAAACATGAAAAAATGTTAGAAACATTCTTAACGCCAATTCATGAAATGGTGGTTTGATTTTAGGTGCTTGCTGCTAATAAACACAGGTGATGCGAATATTGCTTGTGTCAACGGTAAGCGCACCGTAGGGAGCATTAAGGAGTTGAAACAATCAGCGCCCCCAAACCCTTTTAATGTCTCAAAAGGTCATCACACCTTTTGAGCTGCCTACCGGCGAGGGAGTCCCCCGAAGAATCGGGGGAATAGGGGGATGAGTTCTTAAAGGATAGTCAAAAGACTGTCCTTTTTTGTTTGGATAAGAAAGGGGAGATTTTCTTGAAGGAAGGATTTCATGAATTAAAAATACTACCTCAATACTTTTGGGCTTGTAAAACAGGTCACAAATGCTTTGAAATACGAAAAAATGATAGGGACTTTAAAGTGGGGGATTTGATTCAGTTACGTGAGTATAAAGATGGGGATTATACAGGAAGGTGCGTATTAGGCAGAATTAGCTTCATTACGGATTATCAGCAGCAGGATGACTATGTTGTTTTGAATTTTAAAAGGCTTCGATTGGATGAAGCTGTGTAAGTATGGGGGGATGACTTTGGCGAGTAAATTAAACACAAAAATTCTTGTTATTGAGTCCAATGAGCCTAACTATAAAAACATTGCTGAGGCTGTTTTAGTATTAACAAGGGACATTGATCTTTCTGTTGAGAAGGATGAAGCCGTATGAAGTATGAAGGGTATCAAAAATTCGCTTATATTTGCTTTTCAATATTAGTTCCACTTCTTTCATTTTTGGCGAGTTTATATTTTGGAGTTGCGTTTTTTGCGAGTTTTATGTTTGTTCTAGAAAACGAATTTCTGAATTTCATAGCACTAATTATTTTTGTGTTCGGCCCATTTTCTATAATTTTTGTGCATATAGGTGATGTGATAAAAAAAGATAGTTTGCTTAAAAGGATTGTTAAAAAGATGTGTGATTTAGAACAATCTTATTTCTATATCGGTTGCTTGTTTTTGTTGAATTTTGTGCTATTGCACAATGCTATTGCTTTTGTTGTTGACTGGTGGAATAGGTGATCCATCATGAGCCAATGGAAAGGGTTAGATCATAGACTATTTAATTTGGGTTTTATGATAGGTGTTCCTTCTAAGGTTTATGTAAGGCAGATAAGTAGAGAATGGTTTTTAGTGGTTGAGGGAGAGCGAATAAAAGGCTATTCAGAATATCGTTATTCATTTTACAAAACGAAATTTATGGATGACGGACGAATGACCAGTACCAAGATATTTCTTGATAAAAGCAGTGTTCGGCAAGTATATAGCAAGGTAGTAAATTACATCAATTATTTGGAAAAAACACAAAATTTTGATGTAAAAAAAGCACAAAAAATGGTATAATTGTATTAAGAATAAAACGAAAAGAGAAAGGTTGGGGAGACTATGAAAGCGAAAAAAGTTGTAATTAGTCTAGGGTTGGCGGGCGTATTAGTTGGTGGAACTATTTGGGGGTTCTCTGCTAATGCTAAAAATGAAGCGAAGCAGGAGACACAAGATAAAGAGCAACCAAAAACAGCTACTGTTGTAAAAGAAACAGAGGCTGAAACAAAGAAAACAAAAGAAACGAAAAAAGAAAAGGTAAAGAAGAAGGAAGTAAAAGAAGTTAAGAAAGAAAAGCCTAAAAAGGTAAAGAAAGTCGAAAAGCAGCAAAAACAGGTCGTTAGTGATCAGCAGCAGCCACAACAAAAAGAAAGAATTGTTGCTGCCAGTGAACCGAAAAAAAATAACAATAGTAGCGTTAGTAAAGCTCCAGTAGTGAAGAAAGAACAACCGAAGATTTATAGAAATACAACAGGTTCTTCTAGTCCTTCAAAAAGTAATCAGCCAAAGAAATATGTAAGTAATGGCGGTTCTAATCACCAAAGTAAATCAAGTGCGCCTAAAAAATCAACTGCTGTTCCTAAAAAAACGCCTGCAAATAATTCTACAAGTAACGGAAAGAAAACAGGACAAGGAAAGATTGAAAATCATGCTGGAAGTGGAGAAAGTACTTATTCATATGACAAACATACTTACAGTGAAAAAGATTTGGATGTTCCTTGGGATGAATTGAATAAATAAAAGTTAAGGGTATTCTTCGGAATATCCTTTTCTTTTTGAAAAGAAGGGGTTGTTAGTGTTATTGAAAAAGACTCTGTTGATATTTTTATCACTTACTCTTTTCTCTCTACTTTTTACTATTCAAAGGGATGACAGACCAATAGAAAGTAACCAAACGCTAGGATCGTTATCTATAAATGAAGAAGGTTTTCTAGTCATGGGTGGTCAATCGCTTTATATGAAAGTTAGTGGCGATTATGAAAAAGCAAAATTCGATAAATTATTAAATGATGGTGATATTGGTCAAACTCTTCTAACAAAAAATGAGATTGAGAAAAAGAAGAAAGGATTGCTTTCATTAGCCTTTGATGTGATTTCATTAAAAAAGGTGGATGCAGCACCACCAAAAATAACGTATTTAGGTAAGATCAATTATGGTGGTTCGGTTGTTGGAAAATTTAAGGTTGATGGTAAGATTGCTTTTTGTTTTCAGCACTCTAAACCTACGCCTGGGACTGGGGCAAAATATGATGAATCGGTTCCATATAATAATGAAAAGGTGCAAAGGGCGCTTTATTATGGATGGGGTGGTCAAGAGAACATCTTTAAAAGCAGTGAGGAAGATTTAGGTATAGTTGTTACCTCTTTAGTCTTAGACCGAATTTATTCAAATGGCGGCAGTGGTAAGAATTTAAAGAAATATGATGAACTGTGGGATAAAGTGATTAATGGAGAAGTGCCTGATAATAGAACGACTTTCTCCAAAAGAAAACTTGCTGTTTCTGTAAAAGGAAACAAACAAGTGACAGAATCCACAACGTTTAAATCGCATAAATCAAATAGTGTAAACATAAAAGTTCCAAGCAATGTGACAATTATCAATGAAAGTACAGGTAAAAAGATTACTGGTGGAAAAATGATTGTTCATGGAAACGAACGGATACGATTAGAAGCTGGTATGGGGGTTGGATTGAATTATTCTACTGGTGACCTTTATGGCAGTAAGAGAGAAAGGTATCAACCTTTGATTACAAAGCCTGTGGGTGGAAATACACAAGTTTTGGGAATGATGGATGTATATAGAGACCCAGATGATAAGACGTCTTTTACCGCCAAATTTGAAGTGCGCCAGAAGAAAATCAATGTGCAGCACATTGATAAATACTCTGGAGAGGTTTTGGAAAAGGAAAGTTATACAAGAAACATAGGTTCCTCGTATTCATTTGCGCCTAAAGCGTCTATCACCAAAGGAAAAGAAAAATTTATCCCTGTTGATCTGAAAAAGAAAACAGGCACATTAGGCAACAAAGATGTGACGATCAAGTTTTACTATAATTTGGAGCGATCTGTGACGGTTAATTATTATGACAACCGTACAGGTGAAAAAATTAAGGAAAGTAAGAAATACAAAAAGGTGCGTGGAGAAAAGTATTCAGAAAAGCCCCCTTCTATCAAAAGTGGAGAATACAAGTATCGTTATATAAGAACTGATGGAGACAAAGAAAGTGGAACGATTGGCGGCAAGAATATTGTCATCAATTATCATTATGATAAGCCATTGGCAAAGCTGTCATTTGATAAGTTGCAAATCTACACAGCGAAATCCACAAAGGGCTTACCTGTGAAAGTTCATCTGTCTAAAGAAATGAATTATAAGACCACTTTAAAAGATTTTGAAGAAAAGAAAATCACAGTAGGCCTGTACTTGAAGGATAAGAAAATCGTTTCTAAAACATATTCGGCGAAAGAGCTGCCTAAGAAAATAGAAATGACAATACCATCTGACGGTTTGAAGGCTGCTGTTAAAAATCTCTACACTGTGAAGTTTACAGACTTCAACAAAAACGATTTTAAAATTGATGCTGCTGCATCCGAATTAAGTACGGATGGATATGTAGCGAGTGAAAAAACGATCAAGGCAACTTCTGAAAAGCAAAAAGAATTTTCATACAAAGGCGTTGTGATGACTGAAAAAACGCCATCAGCAGGAAAGGTTTATTATGAAACACTTACTTTCCCATTAGCGAAAATTGAAAAGAAGAAAACGGGCTATGGAACGAAACGTGAAATTGATCTTCATTATGAAAATGAAATTGGCAGCAGCATTAAGCCATCATTTGACTTTGAAGTTCCCACACGTTTAGTCGATAGTTATTTGTCGTATAAAAAAAGCGGCGATAACTCGATGATTACTATGGAACAAACGAAAGTGACTAACAAAAAACAGGGAGAAACGTCAGTCTATGACCTTGTGTATGAGCTTCCGCATATAAACGTTGAGCGACACACAGGCAACCTGTTCAGCGATCAACAGGTGAATGATAAAGACAAAAGAATTTCTTATGAATTGATTGACGGAGGGCGAAAATTTTACACGCCAATTTGGTCAGACTTGGGGAATTACGAAACGAAAATCAAGTCAAAACCAATGGGTGTCAATTTAATAAAGACAGAAGTCACCGAACAATTGGAGCTTTATGCGTCCATGTATGCTCACATGGACAGTAAAACCATAGATCAAGATGAAGTGTTGCTGAAACCTGTTTATGCTAGTGATCCATTCCCTAATGGATTACCAGAAGGATGGACTAAAAAGGACTTAGATTGGGTCATGTCTAATTAATTTTGCATCTGTATCAGTATCAATTAAGGAGAGATGAAGATATGAAAAAGGAAATAGAAATATATTTTGTTATTGTTGGTTTTTTCGGATGTGAGGATGGAGTTAGCACGAAAGAGATTGGTGCATTCGGTAGCTATCCCAGTGATGATCAAATAAAGTGTGCTGTGGAAGAGATGTCTCATTCTCAAAAGAACTTTTTATATCTGAAGGTGGAGAAAAGATACAGTTAAGTGATGCGAGTATTGCTTGTGTCAACGGTACCGGAACGAAGTGAGGATAAGGAGTTGAAACAATCAGCGCCCCCAATACCCTTTTAATGTCTCAAAAGGTCATCATACCTTTTGAGCTGCCTACCGGCGAGGGAGTCCCCCGAAGAATCGGGGGAATAGGGGGATTGATATTTGCGATCCAACGGGCTTCCGTTGATGGGATTAGGCAAGGCTCAAGAAAGGAGGAGTTATTGTAATGGCAATTGGACCTATTGATTTTGGTGCTTCTACTGGAGGGAAATATCCTGACCCAATGAGGCTTTTTCTAATTGTGCTTGATGAACGTGTTTTTACTCTTAATGCTGCTTCTTTGGAAGACACCAACGATTTCTTAAAGAAAGAGTATCCCCAAAATATTGAAAAGCCATTTGCAATTATGGAATTAACCAATGAATTTAAAATATTAGATACGCCTTTTATGGAGAAACTCGTTGATGATTGCAGAACACTTTTTAATGTTCAATAAACAGGTTTTTATAAAAGTTAGGTTAAAGGATAGTCAAAAGACTGTCCTTTTTTGTTTCTAAAAAAAGGAGGAATAAGAATGTTAAATGTGTTATTGGAAAACCCTACGCACTTTGATGAAGATTTTGCAGAGATTGAAAAGAAAGCAGGTAATATAACTGAAAGTGTCTGGCTGGAAGTTGGTCAACAAATAATGTTCTCTAGAATCATTGAAGAAAGCATTACGGTGCATAAGAAAATTATGTTGGAAGGTAAAGAAAGTAATCTGAAAGTAGATTTCCAAGTTAAGCCTCCAGAAGATAGAGGCGAAGAAATGTATGTTGGTGTCATCTATTCTGGTCATGAAGTCCAAAAATAATTTTTAAAAGGAGGGAAAAACAATGATTTTACATTTTGCTAATGGTTTGCAATTTGCACAAGCTCTATCAGAAATTGAAAAAAAGGCTAGAATTGCATGGGAAAGCATCTGGTTAGAAGCGACAGATCGAATGAGGTCTACAAGGGTTGAAGAATTATTTGGAACACTTTCCGTTCAAAAGAAAATTGAAATGGATGGAAAAGAGTATATTTTGGAAGTGGATTTTGAGGTGCTGCTTCCAGAAACAAGAGACGGAGAAACATATATTGACGTCCTATATACTGGCTTTGAGTTGCAAAACTAAAGAAAGGGGAATAACAAAATGTCATTTGTTTTTGAAAACATATCTACTTTCCAAAAAGAGCTGCAAAGGGTTGGTTCTCAATCACCTAGTGGCTCTTTTTTAAGAGCTTTACGTGAGAATGTTGCAGGTGGAGCTGAATCATTTGAGGTTGAGGGCAATTTGGAGGAAGGAGAAGACTCCTATATTTTGCGAGTCTTCTTTACAATTGGTGGTCCGAGTGAAGAAGAAGAAACACCTATAGCTGCTTTACCAGTGTGTCGCTTTGATTGCCTTTGGTTAGAAAAATTAGAAGGTTGAAAAACTATTTCTTGAAAGGAGGGAGGGGATTTGAAGGGTGTACCCTTAATTCTTTTGATGGTGTCGGTTATCCTATTTATTGTGGGTGCGACCACGTACTATTATGTTGCTGATTATAGGCAGCATAGCATAATCGCTACAATGAATGAATCGGCACGTATAGCGAGCCTTAGAAACGTAGATAACAGCATTAGAATTGAAGAAGGAAAAGTTGAATTGTCACAGAGAGCTTTCGAATTGAATTTCGAAAGTTCTTTTAATGAGAAAAACAACGTGAAACTTGGAAAAACATCTTTCAAATATAAGTACCTAAAAGATGTAGAAGGAAAAATGAAAGCTGTAAAGATTATATTAACCGATCAAAAAAACAAAGAATATCGAACTACACTGGTTGTCGATAAACCGAAAGGAGATCGTAAATGATTACTGAAATTGAGGAACAAAAGAAGCTACTGGAGGATGTACGAAAACATTTAAAACTAAATCATCCTTCGGAATTATTAAAAGCCTTTGTCGATCTTGAAGCAAGGGGAAAAGTGAATGAGGTGGTCAAGAAAGACTTTCCTCATTTGAGTAATGAAGAATTAAAATTTGTCATGGCGGAAGTCGTTGGCTTAGGGGTCATTGAAAAGATCATTGATGAGTATGAGGGCGTAACAGACATTTCGTATAACGGTACACATCTTGACGTCATTACGAATCAAGGGAAATTCCGTTATGGAGAAATCGAAGAATCATACATTATCAAGATCATTCAAAAATTCGCTAATGCCTGTCGCAAAGAATTCACCCGAAAAAATCCTATTTTGGATGCTGCGTTTTCTAATTTGCGTCTGAATGCGGTCCATAAGGATATTGCCCAATATGGCACAACAATGGCGCTTCGGGTTGTAAGACCAAAATTAGCTTTGCACCAAGAGAATTTTAAATTATTTGCTCCAGATTATATTTTCGATTTATTGAAAGCGATGGTGGCTTCTAAATCTAATATCACAATCGCTGGTGAGACTGGAACAGGGAAAACCGAGCTGCAAAAACTTCTGTTATCGTTTGTTGAGTACAAAGATCATATTGTTATGATCGAAGATACTCCCGAGAGCCATGCGAAAATTCTTTTTCCTGACAAGGACATTAAATCATGGATTACTAATCCTTCGATAAGCATTGAAATGTTGGTGAAAGCAGGTTTAAGAAATAACCCTGCTTGGCAGGTTGTTTCAGAGACACGAGGTCGAGAAGCATATGAAATGATGCAAGGGATTTTAACGGGTCACAGATTGATTACAACATTGCATGCTGTCAACGCTCGAGCGATACCATCACGACTTATTAATATGATGAAAATGGGTTACGACATTGACGAAACATCTATGAAAGATGATATTTTCCGTTATCTTAATTTTGGTATTCATATTGAAAAGATTGAAGATGAAGAAGGGCGTATGAAAAGATATTTGAAAGAGATCGTGGAGTTTTTGCCGAATGGTGAAGTCTTGACGGTTTTTCGTTGTGATCTTACCAATGAAGGGTTTGAATATGTTCCATGCAAGGTAAGTAGCATTTTCATGAAACGAATGATGGAAAAACGTGTGGATATTCAGCTTCAAAGCAAAATTATAGATGGGTGGGGGGTACATGAAATTTCGTAAAAAGAAGCTCTATAGTTTAGAAGAAATACGTGCCATGTCTATAGCATTTGGTCAGCCATTACAAAAAAGAGAATATGCAAAATTCATTTTGATTCCATTTGTCTGTTTTGCAGGATTAACTTATTTACTTTTTCATTATTGGTGGATGGCGATTCTTGCAGGATTGGTTGGTGGTTCGTATGGTTGGTTTTATCAGTTGCGAAGAAAAGTTAAAAATGATTATGAAATGGCAGCTTTTCTAGAAAGAAACAGGTTCTTAAATAATATGACCCAGTTATTGACAAATGATGACATGCCATTGATAGAGGCTTTTTCTGCATGTGCTCAATATGCAGAAGGTGAATTGAAACAAAAGCTCATTGATCTTCAAATAACTTTAGTTGATTCAGATGAAAAGGAGATCGTGAAGGCTTTTAAAAGTTTGAGGAATGCATATAAAAATGATGTGCAATTCGATCAATATATAGAGCAGCTAGGAATCATGTTTGTTGAGGGGCGCACATCCATTTTGACGCTCAAAGATACAAAAGATTATCACAATAAAGTTTTGTTGAAACAGCAAAGATTTATTGAAGATAAGCAGCAACATAAGAAAGATTTTAGAACAATGATTTTCTATTCAATAGGGTTTATTGTAGGCATTATGCTGTCATTTACCCTAAAGAAATACGTTGATATTTACGCACATGCCTTAGTGGGGATGATAGCAAATACGGTTTACTTGTCTATCATTTTCTATGTCTATCATCAGTTTAATCAAAGGTATTTTGATGATGCTGTAACGGAGGTGAGAATCTAAAAACATGAAAAATGAGAAGGTGAAACAGACGGTCAAACAAAAGACGGTCTTTTCTTTTTGGGAAAAAATCGGGGAAAGTAACTTGCGTGAAATGTTGCTCTATTTGAATCCAGAATTGAGCTTTGAAGGATTTCAAAAGAAGAGATTATTTAAAGCTGTTTCAATTTTTTTGGCTTCGTTACCATTGATTGTTTTTAAGCCAGTTATAGCAGTTGTAGCATTGGCACTAGCCTGCTTCATTTACCATATGGACTACAGGAAAATCAAGGGTTGGTACGAGGTAGAAAAATTCCAGAGAGAGCTAGTCTTTTTCAAGTTCTCTAGGGAAGTCTACATTTACTTGCTGGAAAACATGTCTACTGTTTATCAAGCATTTGAACGTCTGTCATCAAGGCTTGATGAGGGTCTTTTGAAAGATGCATTGAGAATGCTATTAATTTCAATGCATGAAAAGCCTAATGACGTGCAGCCCTTTATAGATTTTGCGAATGATACAAGTGGTGGTGATAGTGCAAGGTTATTCATGCTCACTTTGTATGAGTATCAGCAAAATTCAAAGGATGACAGCATTATCTATGAATTAGGAAAGATGACGAATGAACAATTATTCATGACAGTTGATGACATTGTTGAATATAAATTGCGGAAATTTGGTACTTTCCCGACTAAAGTTGCAATGCCAGTCATGATTGTGATGATCTCATTTTTTATAACTCTATTGATAGATGGTGTGAAATCCATCCAGTTTATTAATGGAGGTGGGGGATAAAAAATGGTTGAAGGATCAGTAATGACGCTGTTTAAGGTTTATATTTTTTGTTTCTGCCTTGTTCTAGTTGCGGATGTGGCGAACTATTGCATTAGGTTAAATCAAATAAATGACTTTAAGCAGTATGCAAATTACCAGATTGAGAGAAGAGG
This sequence comes from Bacillus sp. FSL W8-0183, assembly GCF_038006825.1. Classification (NCBI taxonomy): domain Bacteria; kingdom Bacillati; phylum Bacillota; class Bacilli; order Caryophanales; family Bacillaceae; genus Bacillus; species Bacillus sp. FSL W8-0183. The sequence goes on from NZ_JBBOVY010000001.1 coordinate 1,153,322, forward strand.
AGGATTGACCAAAGATGCGTTTCAAGCGATTACGAAAAAGAATGAAAATTCGTATGGGGGCAGTTTTCAAATTGAAAGCAGTTCTTTGAACCAAAAGCACCCTTATGGAACTGAAATTACTTATAGTGTTAAAACTACTTATCAATTTTTGATTGGTGGACATAAACAAGAGATTACAGCAAGAGGAGGGGCTTTGTCTTTGGTTAGATAAGGAGGGAGGTAGATTGGAACAGAACATATTTAGATTAGGTATTATGGCGGTTTTATTCATAGTTTTGGGTTTAACAATAATGGGATTGAAAGATGATTACCCAAATTTAATGCGTGATATTGAAAACTTTATCGAGCATGTCACAGGAGACATGCACTAAAAACAAAGGAGAATGATAATTATGGCAGTACCAGAGAATGTGGATCGTTTTTCATGGGGAACATTAGCAGCAGTAATTGCAGGAGCAGTAGGAATGGCACTTCTTGCAGGATTGACGGATTTTGTTCCATGGCTTATGGACTTTATTCAAACGAGTATTAAAGGACTCGCAAAAAAATAATAAATGATGCATGAGCAAGTCTTTCGGGGCTTGCTCTTTTTTGAAAGTGAGGTTCTTTAGTTATGCTAAAACTGTTTTTTCTTGGTGGAGTTGCTTGTTCTTGCGTTGTTATTGGCGTTCTATTGATCTATCTATATGGAATGGCTTCTACAGTTTTGGCCTGGATACAATTTTTGAAAATACTATATTTAACGTGTCTAGGTCTTATGATACTTCAAGCACTAAGTAGTAAAAAATCTTGAAAGGAAGGTGATGTATAATGACTTTTTCTAAGTGGATCGCCAGCATTGCTAGGTATTTTTTAATTGCTTTATTGTTTTTCATAATACTTATTGCATCTGGTTTTTCTCTATATAGATTGTTTACTCATGAATCTATTGTTATACGTCACTTTTCTGTTAATTCTTTGGGGTTTGCCTTGATATTACTAGCTCTTTACTGCTGCATCCGTTTGCTAAAGTGGTCAATCAATACAAAGGAGGAGGAAAATGAAAAAGAAAAAGAATGACAGTAAGATGGCTACCGAAAACAATCCAATGCTTTCAGCTTTTAAGAAGAAGTTGAAAGCTGTTAAAAAGCCAGAAAAGAAACCTAAATCAATTCCAAAAGATCGTTCAAAAATGATTACTGTTGGAATATGGTCAATGATTGGAACGCTTGTCTTTTTTGCTTTCTTGGCGGTTTTACTGTCTGTTAGCAATAGGTCAGCTTTGAACGATCTTGCGAGACAACAAGAACAAAACAGTAAGCAGAAAGAGGAAGTTTCTATTGTGGCAGGAGAACGCTTCTTATCTGGATTCATTGAGCAGTATATCAATGTGAAAAATGACAGGGCTGCTACTGAAAAACGTCAAAATACCTTGATGAAATATCTTGTTGTGGATGATGAGACAGATCAAGAAACATGGTTTGATACATCGGGTTCACAGGGGGATCGAGTTTTGAATGATTATGTCCTCTACAATGTTAAAAAAGGGGATGGAGGTTCACTTTTTCAATATAAGGTGAATTACGAGAATGTTGTAAAGGTCAAAAAGAAAGAACATAAGGTAGCGAAACAAGCATTGTTAAATATTCCTGTGAAACATAAAGGGGACAAATTTGCTGTGAGTGGTACGCCTTATCTTTCAGAAATGTATGATCTTAAAGGTGATATTGCTAGTTCATCAGAGGAACGTGAAGAATATGACGGCGATCAGTCAGCAGCCATAAAAGAGTTTCTAAATACATTCTTCCGAAAATATGCGGAAGAATCAAAAGATGACATGTCGTATGTCATGAAAACACCAGAGACTTTAAACGGTCATCTGGTATTTGGTGATGTCGAAAACTTCAGTATTTACAAGAATGATGATGGCTTTGAAATATCTTCTGTTGTCATCTTCAAAGAAAAAGAAACAAGCATACCGGTAAAAGAACGTTTTACTTTGTTCGTTACAAAAAACAGTGGTCAGTATTATGTAAAACAACTAAAACATCAATAGGAGTGATATTTATGGAATTCTTAGATTTCCTTGTGTTAGGAGCAAAAGCAGACTTACCAACAATTGGTGGTGTGCATAGTTGGTGGAAGCAAGTTGTTGTACAGGCTATAGCGATTATAGCTATGTACTTAATTCTGAAAAATCTTGCGAAATTAAGTATTGGTAAAGTGGTTGGTGCAATAATCATTACAAGTGCTGGTGTATTTTGCGTTCAAAACTGGTCTACTGTCACAGGATGGGTTAGTGCGATACTTAAAACGATGTAAGAGGTGATAGTGTGTCGAGATTTGTTTTTAACTATAGAAAAGCGATGCGTGAGCCTAAAAAAATACAAAGGATAACGGAAAATTATAGTTTACCATTTGCGATAGAGTTGATCCCGATGATCAACTATTTTATTTTTGTCGCTATTAGTTTTGGTTTTTTCTTAGGTGTTAGGAAGTTTTTTCCTAGCGCCTTTGAAAATACTTTTGTAATCGTGATTTTTGGTATTCCACTTGGTTTGACAATTTTGATTACAAAAATCAAACCAGAAGGGAAAAATATTTATCTCTATTTTTTAGGTTTGATAAAGTACATTGTACTAATCAAATTGCCAAAGAAAAAATATTGTAACGACAAAGTAATAGACTTTGCGAATGATCAAGAAATAAAATTCAAATCTTTAGTAAGGGTGGTGCGAAAAAATGGTTGTTCTAAAAACTCCAATGAAAACCCTGTTAAACAACATGGTCTTGACGAAAACGGGAGACGTTTGGGCGTATTATCGGATTAAAAGTAGCTCGATTCCAAGCAGAAACCAAAGTGAAATAGATAATTATAAAGACAGTTGGACATCATTTTACGAGGAAATAACAGAGTATGAAGATTTCCATTTAATGATGTATCCGAGTCGCTTTGATCTCGAAGGGCGTTTGAATGTATTGAAAAAGGATATACATGAGGATGCTTTAGAAGTAGCTTCGTACTATATGGGGGAAATGGTGAGTGTGATGCAGCAACGCTTGGGAAGATTGACAAGGCCCGACTTCATCATTGGAATTAAGCTAAATAAGACATTGCTTAGTTTGGATGCTGATATTAAAGATAATGTTTTGTCAATGTTTAACACTGTCACAGACACCGTTGTAAATATGCTTGGATGGGAACAAGATGTATCATCCCAATTTTTTGAACAATATAAAGAGATCGAGGACGATTTGGCGAGTACGGTTACATCCGTGTTTGGAGAGAGATTGAGAGAAGCCGAGCTTAAATATATCAATCGTTATCACTTTATAAGAGGGCTTTATCACGATGTTGAGGAAGAAAGCCAAAATGGAGATATTCATTCAATTACAAACACTGTTATAGATCCAACAATTCCAGGCTCTTTAAAGCTCGTTAGTGATCAAGATGAAGGACATATTTCAATGATTGTTGTTGACGAATTTCTAGACAATATGGCGAATAGCAACTTGTTTTATGAGGTTCAGTCTTTGCCTTTTCCAGTGGAGGTAGAGGTAAAGGCAAAAGTAGAAAGTAAGTCTATGACAAAGACAGCATTAAATATTAAGCACCAGCAATTGAGAGAAGAACAAAATGAAAAGTATAGTGTTGGAGACGAAAGCGACCAGTCAACCATGACAAGTGCGTTTCTCGTCAAAGACCTTCAAAATAAAATCAAAAAAGAGGAAGTGTCTTTGATCAACTGGCTTGCGGTTGTGATTGTTGACGGACGCACGAAAAAAGAATGCGCTGAAAAGGCTCGATTAGTCGTGAGACACCTAAAAGGGGCAGGAATTAAATGCAGGATTCCTATTGCTGATCAATTGTCTTTGTTTTATAAAATGCTGCCTGCTGAAAAGTTGGATGTCATGGATAAAAACTGGATTCAAAAAACAACACAAAGTGGATTGGCTGAATGCTTATTGGGAGTTGATTCTTTTGTTGGTTCAAAGATTGGTTTCTTTTTAGGATGGGGAGATCGTTTTGATAAGCATACAGATTTAGAAAGCGCCATTCGATCAAGTCGAGACTTTGTTTTGTTTCATCCTTTTCTTGCTAATCAGCAAATTAAAGGTTCAAAAACTAGATCGCCGCATTGCTTAATTACAGGCGATACAGGTAATGGTAAGTCTTTCCTCGCAAAGCTGTTGTACACATATATATCCTTTATGGATATTAAATCGCTGTACATCGACCCGAAAAAGGAAATGAGGAAATGGATTAGAAAAGTTATCAGCAACCCACAAACTCGTAAAGATTTCCCTTTGTATATTAAGCATTTAGAGAAATATCACTTTATAACGTTAGACCATGAACAAGATGAGAACTGGGGCGCATTAGACCCAATTTCCTTCATGCCTCCAAGTAAAGCGAAAGACTTGTTAGAAGTTATATTCGAGCAGATTTATGACTTTAAAGGGAAAGATGATGTGAGCACTGCTTTTTTGAGAGCAATTACAAAAGTTCTGGAAATGAAAGAGAAGGGTGAACAAGTTGGATCGCTGCATGTCATTTATGAGATGCAAAAGCATAAAGAAGAGACTGTGAGAAAAGCAGGAGACTTTCTTTATGAGTCTGTCAAAGACTCTATCATGAAGTTGCTAGTTCATGATGGTTCTAATCCTTCCCTGTCTTTAAAAGAGCGAATCACAATTTTAGAAGTTGAGAACATGGACTTGCCAGACTTTGGGGAACGTATAGAAAATTTTACGAAGTCACAATTAAAATCAAGTGCGGTCATGTTTGCGCTTGGTAAGTTTTGCGAGCTTTTTGGAATGAATGCAGAAGAAAAAACAGCGGAATTTATTGATGAAGCATGGATATTTACAGCTTCGCCACAGGGTAAAAAAGTAGAGCGTCAAATGAGACGTATTGGGCGTTCTTACAACAATGCTGAATTCTTCATCTCACAATCAACAAAGGATGCTTTACATGAGGATGACACAGGAAACTTCGGTGTCGCTTTTGCTTTCGATGAGCCGAACGAACGTGAAGAAGTCTTGAAATGGATGAATCTTGAACCGAGTGAGGAAAACAAAAAAATGCTTGAATCCATGTTTCAAGGTCAATGCTTATTCAAGGATATTTACGGGCGTACTGCAAAAATTTCAATTGAATGTTTGTTTGATGAGTGGATGGGAGCATTTGAAACAATTAATAAAAGTGATGTTGCGTATGCAGAAGAACAATACTTGTAGAAAGTCATGTGAAGCAGCATGGCTTTTTTGTTTGCAGATCGGGGGCGATTCAAATAAAACGGAAAATAATATTGGTTTTCTCAATCATGGTTATTCTATTAACTAGCTTTTTTTCATTTGCTTTAGCTGACGATAAAGCAGGTGATAAAACGGTGAAACCAAAGGTTGAAAAAGTTGGGGGGGTCGAGCTTGAAATTAGTCGATTTCCACTTGAACATTATCAAGCCCACAACCAAGCTGAAGATGGAATGATAAAGGGTACTATCGTTTCTTTGTCTAATGTAATGCTAGGCACAACGCAAATAATAGTTCTTGTTGTTGATAAAGCGATGGACCTATTTATGAGTGCTGAACCGATAGAAGGATTTAGTGATGCTGTGACAGATGTCTCAAAGAAAATGTACAGCGTTCTAAAGAATAGTTTCGGAGAAATAATCTTTGTATTTATGATAGGCTTCGTAGTCTATCTGTTTTTAATTCGTGGAAGTTTTAAAGAAGGTATGAGACGATTTGTGTTATTTTTTATGGTCATGATTGTGGCAGGACTGTGGGTCGGTAAAGCTGGATATTGGATAGAATCTCTTAATGCGTTGTCGATAGAAGCACAAGGGAAATTAATCACAGTTGGTAATAAGTTGACCGATTCGTTTTCGAGTAAAGGTGATTCTTCTTTGACCATGGATGAAGTAAAAAAAGGTCAAGAGCTTAAAGGGACCACAGCCGTTCTTAGAAATTTTTATTTTAATGCTGCCTTGAAAAATCCTTATTTGGTGACTAACTATGGTACACCAAATGAAAAAACAATTTTGAAGAAGGGGGATGGAAAAGGTGGTCTTGATCGTATAGACACGCTACTTTCTTTCAAATTGACCAGTGAGGGTCGAAGTGCAAAGAAAGAGTTCATTAATGACAAAGAGGTAAAAGAGTATAAAAACCAAAGTATTGCAGAGGGAAGTATTTATGCACAGTTAGGTTATTCATTTATAGGGATGCTTGCTGCAATTTCTCTAGGTGTTCCATTCTTTTTGATTCCGTTTCTTAACTTCTTGATTCAAATTATCGTTCTGGCGATAGCATTCTTTCTTCCTTTTGCGTTTATTCTTTCATATGTTCCGCAATTTGCCTATAGTGGCTTTGTGTCGCTTGGAAGAATGTTCGCTTTGTTTATTATGAAAGCAATGCTAACTCTTGTTCTTGTATTTGTTTATGCTGTCTGTGTAATTGTTAATAAGACAATCCCTCCTACCAATTTAGGGATGTATTTTTTAAATGTGGCAGCATTGTCTGCTATTCTGATCTTTGCATTTTTAAAACGTGACAAGATCATCAATTTTGTTACGGCTGGCAAAGTTCAATCGGTGGATGCTAATCTACTTGAAAATACTAGAAAACAGGTTGTACAGCCCTCATTTGATGGTATGAAGAAGGTTGGTAATGGTTTTAGTGAATGGAAAAAGAAGCGTGATGCTAAAAAAGCTGCTGAAGAAAAGAAAGCAGAAGAAGAACGGTCTTTAGCAGAAAGACGAGGCGCACCACAAAACCAGTCAACTACTGGAAATTCTAAATTTGATAGAATGTCCCAAAATAATCCCCTCAAAAAAGATGCGTCTGCGAAAAAAGAAATCGAAAGAGGACGGCAGCTTGATGAATCAACTGTAGATGTAGATTCGAAAGCAGATGATTATAAGCCGCCATTGTACGTTGTGGATGGTGGAAAAGAGGAAAGAACAGATCAAACGGAAACAGGTGCAAGGGCTTCTAATCAACTTCCGAAAGTGGATATAGAGCGAAGTGAACAAGCAACTAAAGATCAACTTGCGGAGGAAAGTAATAATAAGGCAAGTGTTTCTAATCAGCTGCCTAAAGTGGATGTAGAGCGAAGTGAACAAGCGACTAAAGATCAACTTGCGGAGGAAACCAATAAAATGTCAAACGTTTCAAACCCTATGTCAAAAGTGGATGTAGAAAGAAGCGAACAAGCTGCAAAAGATCAACTAGCAGAAGAAGCGAACAATAATTCAAGCGCATCAAGCAAAATACCAATGGTGGATGCAGAAAGAAGTGATCAAATTAAAGAACATATTGCCGAAGAAGAAAAGAACAATAGTCCGAAGGGTTCAACATCAGTTCATGAGGTTGATGTTGAAAGAAGTGATCAAGGTGTTTCTGAAAAAACGTTAACAGAGGAAAATATCAGTAATCAAAAGCCTGTGAGTCCTGTTCCTAATGCTAACGTAGCAAGAAATGAACAAACACAACCAAAAGAAAGAGTAAGTGCACCAGTTCCAAAAACTGAAAATGAAACAGTTAAGACATCAGATACACAACCGAAAACTAAAAGAGTAATTCAGCAGCAACCAAAGCATGTGAAAATTGAATTGGATCAGATAGAGAGCCGTCAAAGCAAGAATGGTCAAGGTGACAGATCATGAAAAAGCTATTGACGGCTTTTTTTAGTTCACTCCCAATTATTTTTTTTGGGGGAATGTTGATTGTGGTTGTGTTGATTTTTGGGGGGAGTAATCAAAAAGAAATCGGCGGTGGGGATGAAGAGTTTGTGACGAATGGCATTGCGCCAGAGATTGAAAGGCTCCGCCACGTCTTTGGAAAATATGCCCGCAAAGAAGGTGTTTACGATCAGTTGAACATCATTATGGCGCTTACTATGCAGGAAAGTGGTGGGCGTTATCTTGACATCATGCAATCAAGCGAATCAATAGGTTTGCCACCAAACACTATAACTAGTCAAGAGTATTCAATTCAAGTGGGAGTAAAACATTTTGCTGCTGTCTTTAAAAAGGCAGGGGGTGATGTGCGTCTAACCTTACAGTCTTACAATTATGGTGGAGGATTTATAGATTTTGTTAAAAAAAGAGGTGGCAAATATACAAAGGCTCTGGCTTTAGAATTTAGTAACTTCCAAGCTCTGAAATTGGGATGGAAAAGCTACGGTGATCCCCATTATGTTGACCATGTAATGCGTTATCTAAAAGGCGGTGGTACTGTGAAGCCAGTCAATGGAGCAATGGAGGGATATGAGAGTGTTATGAATGAAGCACTTAAGTATGAAGGCAATCCATATGAGTGGGGTGGTTCTTCTCCTTCCACTGGTTTTGATTGTAGTGGTCTTGTGCAATGGGCATATAGAAAAGCTGGTATATCCTTGCCAAGGACAGCCCAAGAACAATACGGTGCAACAAAAAAGATTTCTGAAAGTGAAGCGGTTGCGGGGGACTTGGTGTTTTTCACTGGGACGTATCAAGGTAAATTCATCACACACGTGGGAATTTATGTAGGAGATGGAAGAATGTATAATAGTAATGATAGTGGCGTTCAATACTCTCCTCTTAAAAAGGGATATTGGCGTGATCACTTGGTGTCGTTTGGCAGAATAAAAAATTAGGGGGATTTTATGAAAAAAGTATTTTGGGTATTGGGTGGTGTGATTTTGATTTTAGGGATTACGAGTTATTACATGACATACAGCAAGTTAAGTGCTGAAAAAAATCAAGCTCTAAAAGAAAAACAAAGGATCGAAAATAAAATGAATCATATGACGAATTCAGAAGCTGCTGACATGAATCAAAAATTCTTTGAAGCATTTTTTCAATATGAAGATGCGGATGATCGTGAAGGGGCGGTGAGGAAGTTAGCCACTGATAAGGCTATGAGCTATGCATTCCCTTCTAAGGCTCCAAAAAAACATAGTGTAACCATTAAAGGTGATTTACTGTCTTTGGAAAGTTATTCAAAAAAAGTTGATGAAAATCGAGAACTATATTTGAATGAGGCAAAAACTGCGGTTACGGTGAATGCTGTTACCAGTAAGCATACCTTAATTATTCAAACAGAATTGAAAAAAGAAAAAGGCGGATGGGTTGTTGATAATGTTCAAGTAAAAGGAAGTAATTGATTAATAGTGTAAAAATATTGATTTATTTGTTATTATTTACGAAAGTAAGAATTATTTGATAAGCGGGGAGGTGTAAGGGTTATGCAAGATTTGATACCATATGATCTAGTAACTACCAAGTTAAATGATTGGTATAGAGCCATAAAGGCAGAAAATGTTGACTTGGCGATAGAAATTAAGCAGCAAGTGAAAAGAGAGCTAGATAGTATGGAGGAGAATCAAGATGCCCTTTTGTATTTTTCTTTATTGGAATTTAGACATAGTTTGTTAGAAAGTCATCTCAACGCAAAAAATCCTCATGATTTAGATAAAACATATCTAACATTGAAAAAGGTTGAAAGACAAGAAAATTTGACAGGTATGTTAGAGTATTACTATTATTTTTTTATGGGTATGTATGAGTTCAGGAGAAAGGAACTAACAACCGCAATATCTGCTTATAGAAAAGCAGAAATGATGATATCTGAAATTAATGATGAAATTGAGCAAGCTGAGTTTTATTTTAAAGTTTCCTATGTTTATTATTATATGAAACAAACTTACTTCTCTTTAAATTACGCTAACAGAGCTTTAAATATTTACGAAAGATATGATGATTATTTAGTGCAGGCTCTTAGATGTCGATTTGTAATAGGTGGTAATTTAATAGATGAATCAAAGTTTAGGCAAGCTCTTCATATGTTTCTAGAAATAGTAGATATTGCTGAAAAAAATAAACTGGCTCATATTAAAGGGATGGCCCATATTAACGCTGCTATTTGTTATGAGGAATTGAAGCAGTATAATGATGTATGTGAACACCTTGATCTAGCATTAAATTATTTAGAAACTCATCATAACAGTTTCGTAACGAAAGCTCTATTTAATCAAACTCATGTTTATTTAAAAAGAGGCATGTTTCTTGAAGCAAAGTATTATTATATTAAAGGGTTAAAATATGTAGACGAATTTAATGATGAAGAGTACAAGTTGAAATTTATGATTTTAACAGGATTGTATTATGAAGATGATCATTCATTAATTTTGGAAGCTTTTGATTCCCTTTTAAAGAAGAACATGTATGCTGATGTTGAAAATTTGGCTTTGGAAGTGGCTGAATATTTTAGTTCAAACGAGAACTTCAAATTGGCAAATGATTACTTTAGAATGAGTATTGATGTAAGAAAAAAAATTAGAGAGGAGGAGCTTATTGATGAAAAAAATTCTGGTTACATCTATAATGTTGATTAGTCTTGTGGCATTTTCACAAATTGTTGAACAGAATGTTGATAGAGCTGAAAACGTTTATCAGGTTGCTGATAGAGTGGCGGCATAATTCAATAAGGAGTTCATTTGTTCGTTTTAAAGAATTTTACAGGTGAACTCCTTAAATTCAAAAGAAGTCTTAAGTAATATTGGAGTAAATTGGAGTACATAAATATTGGTTTTGAAAGAAATCCTTATGAAATAAGGGATTATTGTTGAAAAATTTGACCGTTTACACTACAATGCTTAGTGTGAGGTGATGACATGAAAATTCCTTCTTTTAAATATAACGAAAAGGGATTGAACCGCTTTTTCGGTCCTTTAGAAGGAAGGATTATGGAGATCCTTTATCAAGGTGAGGATATGCCGATTAAAGAGGTACAGCAGAAGCTGTCAGATGAGAAGCCAATTAATTTCAACACGGTCATGACGGTACTCAATCGATTAACCGAAAAAGGAATTGTGGAAAAGAAAACAAAAGGGCGTTCATCTATCTATAACCCTGTTTTAACAAAAGAAGAATTTCTAAATGAGCAAACGAAATGGATTACTCAAGGACTGATGGATGATTTCGGCCCCCTTGCAGTCAATCATATGGTGGACGCAATTGAAAGTGCTGATCCTGAATTACTGAAGGTACTCGAAGCAAGGCTTGCATCCAAAAAAGAGGAGAAACGACATGATTAAAATGAAGTCGAGTCTGCTGTTTTTAGGCGGTATATTGATTGGCTTAGTGATCTTTTACCAGATGGGCTATTATGTACTCTCAAGCTTTTTTGGCTGGAATCAAGCATATAACCTGATCCATGTATGTCAATCTGTTCTCGAATTTTATGGATTCACTCCTTTAAAGTATTTTCTGGATGCGTTCGTCTTGTATACGCTTGGTTTTGCCGTTTTCTATATGACAAAGCAGGTCAGAAAGTATATTCATTTCAAAAGAAATATGATGATGGCAGTCGATCAACATTCAACGCAAAGTCTATCAGACAAGTATAGAAATGAGATCATTGTGTTTCATTGCCATGAACCGCTTGCTTTCGCAATGGGGATGCTTCGGCCAAAAGTGTATCTCTCAACAGCGCTTATAGACATGCTGGATGAAGGGGAAATCGATGCTGTTGTCTATCACGAATTACATCACAAATACAGCTACGACCCTTTAAAGACTTTCACTTTCTCTATGCTCACAAAAGTGATTTGGTACATTCCTGTGTTAAAGCATATGAGACAAAGTTACTCCGTTTTTCGTGAGGTCATTGCAGATGACTATGCCATTCAGCAGACAGGGACTGAGCTTGGAGTAGGGCAAGCCCTTTTGAAACTCATTAAAAATAGAACCCAGTTTCAAAAACAAACGAAATTTGCCGTGTCCTTTGGAGACCGAGCATTGAATTTAAGAATCCAAAAAATCTTAAACCCAACATACAACATACCGTTCAATGTACCACTTATCCCAATTGTGACATCAACCATCCTCATGTTGGTCTTAATGATTATGCTCAACTTAAATTACTAATTTTTTTTACGAATGAACATTACATAATGTAGTGTAAAAATGGGAGGAAATCACTATATGAAAACAAATCAAGAAATAGGAACACTTTTTGTACGTGTCATCTTAGGCATTATTTTCTTTTTACATGGGCTTCAAGCATATCAAGGTGGACTAGGAGGCACTGCTGCATTTTTTGGTCAAATTGGTGTCCCTGAATTTATGGCCTATATTGTCAAAACAATTGAACTGGTTGGTGGAATTGCCCTGATTCTAGGTTTAGGCACACGTCTTTTCGCAGCTTTATTTGTGCCAATTATGGCTGTAGCCATTATCACAGTTGGTTTTGCAAGAGGATTTGTGGGCGGTTATGAATTTGAACTTTCTTTAATGGTCATGGCGCTTTACTTGACACTTAGTGGCAGCAAGATGCTATCGATTGATGGATTGTTAAAACAACAGCAGCAAAGCAATGAAGCAAAATTTCATTAAATAACAAAAAACTCCTTCTGCGATTTGTAGCAGAGGAGTTTTTTTATGGTCAAAAGGTCGTTTTATCCTTAAAAAAGGAAAAGTGAAGAGGCGTTTTGATGATGACAGCCCTTTATTTCACATATTGAATGAGCAAAAAAGCAATTTCATTTTTTGACGGAACATACGATCTCCTATTAAAATAGGGGTAACTAAGAAACATGGTGCGTTAAAAGATATAGAAACCAGACGGCATGCTGCTGTTCATCTTGAGCAATACGCTTCATTAATTCCTTTGTTCCTTGATCACGGACATAGTCTGATACCGTTAAGTAAAAATCGACTGTTTTTTGTTCGTCTTTAAAGGCAAATAAGAGACCTTCCCTAAATTGGTCTGGACAAGGCTCTGTTATGCTTGGTTTGTGGTTTTTACCAGTCGAAGAATAGTATAGCTTTGTAAATAGCTGATAATGTCTGACTTCATCCTGACGTATTTCTTGAATGATTTTTTTCGCTTCAGGATTTTTTGCTTTTTGTGCAAGTTTTTCATAGCATTGGATCGCAGAATATTCGCCATTGATGGCCTTTTCAAGGTCTGCAATGATCCTTGTGTTTTGGCGCATGTCATATGGCGAGTAGTCATAATAACCGTAATACATGATATTGCCAGCCTCCTTTTAGATCATGATGGTTTATGATATGAAAAGAGTCGGGAAAGGTGCCTATTTTCTTTTCAATCGGAGGAGAAAGGGAAGGTGATAGGAAAATAGCTATTTACCTTTATTTTCGCTAGAATATGAGTACATAAGAAAGGTGTTGTGGAACGTGGAGATTCAGTTTTTAGCAGGCAGATCGGGGAGTGGAAAAACGACTGCAATTCTAGAAGAAATCAAAGAACAACTGCGGCTTGATCCGCTGGGTCCGCCAATCATTTTTTTAGTCCCGGATCAAATGACATTTTTAATGGAATATGAGCTTGCAAAAACGTCTGAAGCTGGTGGAATGATCAGGGCCAAAGTCTTTAGTTTTACTCGGCTTGCCTGGTCTATATTACAGCAGACTGGCGGTGCGAACCGTCAATTTGTCACAAGCACAGGGATTCAAATGCTCTTAAGAAAAGTAATAGAAGAACAGAAAGACAAGTTTAAGGTATTCAAAAAGGCGAGTGATAAACCGGGATTTGTTGAGCAAATAGAAAAGACGATGGCTGAATTCAAAAGGTACTGTATGATGCCGGAGGATATTGAAAAAATTTCGGCATCCAGCATGCATTCAGAGTATACAGAAGAAAGACGTGCGGCGGAAAAATTGCATGATCTTCATGTTCTTTATCAGCAGATGGAGCAGCATCTGCAAGATGAGTATGTGCACTCAGAGGATTACTTGACACTTCTGGCTCAGCAAATTCCTTTATCAGAAGAATTGAGAGGGGCACACATTTATATAGATGGTTTTTATCAGTTTACCCCCCAGCAGCTTCTTGTCATTGAACAGCTTTTGCTACATGCCGAAAAAATAACAGCTGCATTCACAGTGGATCGTTCCTATCATGACACGCAGCCAAATGAACTTGATTTATTTCGCATGACAGGTAAGACATATTCCCAGCTTTATCAGCTGGCCAAAGAGTGCGGAGCGGCTATTTCTGAGAACATTTTGGAGAGAAATAAGCGGCATCTTCATACTCCAGATCTAGCTTATTTAGAAAATCAATATGAACAGAGACCTTTGCAGCCGTATCAAGAAGAAACGCCTCACCTTACCGTATCGAAAAGTGCAAATAAACGAGCTGAAATTGAGGGAGTAGCGAGAGATATTCTTGATTTAGTAAGAGGGGAAGGTCTTAGGTTACGAGACATCTCAATTGTTGCAAGACATGTAGACGACTATAAAGATACGTTAAAAGAGGTGTTTCGAGATTACGATATTCCTTTCTTTATTGATGGAAATGAATCGATGCAGTATCATCCGCTCATTGAGTTCATTCGTTCGAGCCTCGATGTCATAAAAGGGAACTGGCGGTATGAGGCGGTGTTTCGCTGTGTGAAAACAGAGTTCTTATTTCCGCTTGAACTCGCCAAAAACAAAGCGAGAGAACAGGCGGATCAGCTTGAAAACTATTGTATTGCTTACGGTGTAAAAGGTGAACGCTGGACGAAGGGTTCACGCTTTCATTATCGCCGCTTCCAATCACTAGATGAAGATTTTGGACAAACCGATCAAGAAATAGAAATGGAGCAAATGCTGAATGATGTAAAAGAATGGATTGTTCCGCCTCTCTTTCAATTGCAAAAAAGATTGAAAAAAGCGCAAAAGCTAAGAGACATGGTGGAGGCAGTGTATGTCTTTCTAGAAGAAGCCCAAGTGCCAGAAAAGCTTGAAAAGGCAAGGCTTGAGGCAGAAGAAGCAGGCAGGTTAGCTGAAGCGATGCAGCATGGGCAAGTGTGGGATGCTGTCATTCAATTGATGGATGAATTTGTTGAAATGCTGGGCGAGGAGGAGCTCTCATTTCCATTATTTCAACAGATGATGGATACAGGACTGTCCTCTCTCAAGTTCGCTTTGATTCCCCCTTCACTTGATCAAGTGTTTATCGGAAGTATGGATTTATCCAGAATGTATCAAGTAAAGTGTACGTTTGTCATTGGAGTAAATGATGGAGTTATACCTGCACGGCCCTCTGATGAAAGTGTATTGTCTGAAGACGACCGGGAATGGTTAAAGCGTGCAGGAGCAGAGCTGGCAGAGACAGGGAAGGAACGGCTGCTGGATGAACAATTTTTGATATATCAAGCGCTGTCCAGTCCATCGCACTACCTGTATTTATCCTATTCAGCTTCAGATACGGAAGGGCGGTCTCTTTTGCCTTCGACCCTCATCAAGTATTGTGAGGAACTGATGCCAAACCATCAGCAAGCCCTCTATGTGTTAGATCCAGAGCAGTTGGATGATCAGGAACAATTAAAATTTGTAACAAACGAGCATGTCTCGTTATCCTATACCGTTTCGCAGCTGCAACAATGGCTCAATCAATATCCGATCAGCGGCGTATGGTGGAGTGTATATAATCATTTGATGACCTCGTCCAACCGCGACGTATCAAAAAAAATCATGTCCAGCTTGTTCTTTACAAATAGAGCGAAGCGTTTAAAGCCGAATGTCACAAAAGAACTTTACGGTGACCATATTCAGGGCAGTGTTTCAAGAATGGAGAAATTCAATGCATGTGCATTTTCTCATTTTGCTTCCCACGGGCTAAAACTAAAAGATCGACAATTTTACAAATTAGAAGCACCTGATATCGGCCAGCTCTTTCACTCGGCTTTAAAACTGATTTCAGATACGCTTATTGAACAAAAAAAGGATTGGAAAAACTTAACGAAGGAAGATTGTGTGACCTACTCAAGGCATGCAATTGAACAGCTGGCTCCACGTCTGCAAAAAGAAATTTTATTAAGCTCTAATCGGCATGCTTATATAAAAGAAAAGCTTCAAAAAATCCTCATCAGGGTGTCTTCTATATTAAGCGAACATGCAAAAGTGAGCGGATTCTCTCCGGTTGGACTTGAGTTAGGTTTTGGAGGTCAAGGACCTCTGCCGCCGTTTACTTTTCAATTAAAAAACGGCTGCACGATGGAGCTTGTTGGAAGGATTGACCGAGTGGATAAAGCAGAAGGATCAAAAGGACTTCTATTAAGAATTGTCGACTATAAGTCCAGTGAGAAGGGGCTTGATCTAGCAGAAGTTTACTACGGTTTAGCCTTGCAAATGCTCACTTATTTAGACCTAACCATTACGTATTCTAAAGAATGGCTTGGCATGGAAGCGACACCGGCAGGAATTTTATACTTCCATATTCATGACCCGCTGATTCAAGCCCCTATTCCGCTCGCAGAGGATGCAATTGAGCAGGAAATATTGAAGAAATTTAAAATGAAGGGTCTATTGCTCGAAGATGTGGAAGCAGTGAAGTTGATGGATCAAACACTCGAATCAGGAAGATCACAAGTCATCCAAGCTGGTTTGAAAAAGGATGGTTCTTTCCGATCTGACTCTGCGGTATTAAGTGAAGATCATTTTCACATTCTCACAAAACACGTTCGGCGAACCTTTGAAGAGGCAGGAGAAAGAATTACAAGCGGTGAGGTAGAGATAAACCCATATAAATTAAAGGATCAAACCCCTTGCCGCTTTTGCTCCTTTAAGTCTATTTGCCAATTTGATGAATCAATAGAAGATAATGAATTTAGGGTGCTCACCTCTGAGAAGGATGATGTCATGTTAGACCGGATCAAAAAAGAAGGGGATCAGTATGCAAATACCAAAACCGAATAACAGTACTTGGACAGATGACCAATGGAACGCCATCGTTTCAGAAGGACAAGATATTCTTGTTGCTGCGGCGGCAGGGTCAGGGAAAACAGCGGTCTTGGTTGAACGGCTCATTCGAAAAATGACTCGGCCGGAGCAGCCAGTTGATGTGGACAGGCTGCTCGTAGTGACTTTTACCAATGCTTCAGCAGCAGAAATGAAGCACCGGATCACTGAAGCACTTGAAAAAGAACTATCTAAAAACCCTGGTTCTCTTCATATGCGGAGACAGCTGTCACTTATGAATCGTGCCAATATTTCTACCTTGCACTCCTTTTGTTTGCAAGTTCTCCGTACCTTTTATTATGAGATTGACCTTGATCCAGGTTTTCGTTTGGCTGATCAAACAGAAGGAGAATTATTAGGAGATGAAGTGTTAGATGAACTGTTTGAGGATGAGTATAAGGCTGGAAAGCCGTCATTCTTTGAACTCGTTGATCGTTACACATCTGATCGGCATGATTTAGATCTTCAATGGCTTGTCAAAAGAATTTATGAGTTTTCTAGATCACATCCAGCGCCAGAACAGTGGATGCGGGCATTCCTTTCTCTTTATGATGTGGATACACAGACAAAGGTAGAAGAATTACCCTTTTATCCATATATCAAAGAGGACCTTTCTCTCGTTTTAAGAAGCTGCCAGGAACTGCTGGAACAAGCGCTCACTTTATCAAAAGAGCCGGGCGGTCCAGCACCGAGAGCAGAGAATTTTATAGATGATTTAGAGCAAGTAAATGAATTAATAAGGCATCAAGATGATTTTGAGACACTTTATGAGCTTTTGCCAAACATCAATTTTAAAAGGTTAAAGACTTGCAAAGGGGATGACTATGACCCGGCTCTGTTAGAAAAAGCAACAGATGCACGCAATCAAGCCAAAAAACAATTAGAAAAGCTAAAAGATGAATACTTTATGCGCAGTCCCGATCAGCATTTAAAAAGCTTGGCTGAAATGAAGCCAGTTGTAGAAACACTTGTAGAGCTTGTGATTCAATATGGGGAGCGTTTCGAAAGAGCCAAACAAGAAAAATCAATCGTAGACTTTTCGGATCTAGAACATTATTGTTTGCGCATTTTAGCGAAGCAGGACGCAGAAGGAAATCTCATTGAAACAGAAGCGGCTAAATACTATCAACAGCAATTTGAAGAAGTTCTCGTGGATGAATATCAGGATACAAATCTTGTCCAAGAAACGATTCTAAAGCTAGTGTCTAAAGGGAAACATCCTGCAGAAGGCAACCGCTTTATGGTTGGTGATGTGAAGCAGTCCATTTATCGCTTTAGACTTGCAGAGCCGATGCTGTTTTTAAATAAATATAAACAATTTAAAGCAGATAGCAAAGAAACAGGTAAAAGAATTGATCTAAATAAAAACTTCCGCAGCCGGGCTGATGTTTTAGACAGTACCAACTTTCTGTTCAAACAGCTGATGGGAGAAACGGTTGGAGAAATTGAATATGACGAACAAGCTGAATTAAAGCTTGGAGCGAGTTATCCGCAAAGCGAAGACACGACGACAGAAATGCTTCTTGTTCATTTAGATCAGCACGACACAGAAAGCGATGAAGAACGAGAAGAGCTAGAGACGGTACAATTTGAGGCGAGAGTGATTGCAAAGAAAATAAAAGAATTGGTAGAACAGCCTTTTCAAGTGTACGATGCAAAACAGCAGCTGACCCGCAACTTGCAGTATCGAGACATTGTGATCTTGCTTCGCTCAATGCCGTGGGCTCCGCAAATGATGGAAGAGTTGAAGAAGCAGGGAATCCCTGTTTATGCGAATCTTTCCTCAGGCTATTTTGAAGCGACAGAGGTATCGGTCATTCTTTCTTTGTTAAAAGTGATTGATAATCCATATCAAGATATTCCGCTCGCTGCTGTTTTAAGGTCACCTCTTGTTCATTTAGACGAAAATGAGATGGCACTGATTAGAACAAGTGATAAAAAAGGCACTTATTATGATGCTGTGAAGGCATTTATGAGTGTGACACACTCTGATCATCCGACATGCAGAAAGCTGGAGCGATTCTTCCTTCAATTACGCAAATGGCGTGATTTTTCGATGCTGCATTCGGTAGCAGAACTGATTTGGGAAGTGTACCGAGATACACAATATCTAGATTATGTCGGCGGGATGCCAGGAGGTAAGCAAAGACAGGCAAACCTTCGGGCTTTATATGATCGAGCGAAACAGTATGAAAAGGCTGCATTTAGAGGGCTGTTTCGATTTCTTCGATTTATCGAAAGAATGCAAGAGCGTGGAGATGATCTTGGAGCGGCAAAAACGTTCAGTGAAACAGAGGATGTTGTCCGCATGATGACCATTCATAGCAGTAAAGGACTCGAATTCCCTGTTGTATTTACTGCAGGACTTGGCAGGAACTTTAACATGATGGATTTAAACCAGTCCTATTTGCTCGATAAAGAATTAGGTTTTGGCAGCAAATATATTCATCCTGAGCTGAGAATTAGTTATGCAACATTACCGCTGATCGCGATGAAAAAAAAGATGAGAAAAGAGTTGTTATCTGAAGAACTGAGGGTTCTATATGTGGCGCTCACAAGGGCGAAGGAAAAATTATTTTTAGTCGGCTCTGTCAAAAATCAAGTGAAAGCTTTAAGTAAGTGGCAAAATGCCGCAAACGGAGACGACTGGCTTCTCCCTGATTTTGAACGTTATCAAGCGAGAACATACTTAGATTTTATTGGCCCTGCCCTTATCCGTCATCAAGCGATGTCTTCTCTTTTAGAAGAATCGAGAGAAGTCGTTCTCTCGCATCCATCATCATTTTCTATCACCTTTCATCAAGCGTCCGATCTTCTACAAGAAGACATGTCACTTGAAAAACAAAAACAAGACGAAGTGCTACAAGCATTAATGGAAGGTGTGCCTGTTCAAGGATATGGCGATTACGAGGAGGAAGTAAAAGAAAGACTTTCATGGCGTTATCCATATTTAGCGGCCTCCCAAGTAGGGACAAAGCAGTCAGTTTCCGAGATCAAAAGAATGAAAGAAATACAGGATGAATACAGTGTGCCTGCTTCCATTCGAAAAGCTCATGCGACACTGTACGAACGACCGGCTTTTATGAAGAAAAAAACACTCACAGCTGCAGAACAAGGGACGGCCATGCATACAGTCATGCAGCATATCCCTCTTCCTTCAAATGAACCATATGATGAATCTCGTGTAGAAGAGCTGCTCCATTCTTTAAAAGAGAAAGACTTACTAACAGATGAACAAATCCAGTCCATCAATCGAGAAGGAATTGTGGCCTTCTTTTCTACTGCTATTGGTCAAAAACTGCAGAAAGCGGACTGGGTGAAACGAGAAGTATCGTTTAGTATGGTTTTACCGGTTAAAGAGGTATACAGCCATATTGATGCAGAAGGTGAACCTGTGCTCATTCAAGGAATGATTGATTGTTTATTTGAAGCAGATGGCAAGCTCTATTTACTTGATTATAAAACAGATCGAGTGACTGGCAGATTCTCAGGTGGATTAGAGGAAGCTGAAGCGATGTTAAAAAAACGCTATGAAACACAAATATCGTTGTATTCAGCAGCGGTAGAACGTTTAACAAACAGAACATTAGAGGAGAAAATCCTTTATTTCTTTGATGGAAATCTAGAAATTTCTTTATAGGTGGAATGAATGAGAGGTGAATCACATGAGGATTCTGCATACAGCGGATTGGCATCTAGGGAAAACCCTAGAAGGCCGAAGCCGGCTTGAGGAGCAGGCTGAGTTTTTAGATGAATTAAATCACATCGTCAAGGATGAACACATTGATGTCATTGTGATGGCAGGCGATGCCTTTGATACAGTGAACCCTCCTGCTCGCGCAGAACAGCTTTTTTATGAAAGTTTGTCTGCATTATCTGATAAAGGAAAGCGTCAGGTGGTTGTGATCTCTGGCAACCATGATAACCCAGACCGTTTATCAGCCGCATCTCCTTTAACGAATGAGCAGGGGATTCATTTAATTGGATATCCGACAAATGATTTAATTCATGTCGATGTTTCTTCTGCAAGTGAACGTCTATCTATTGCAGCACTCGCTTACCCGTCTGAAGCAAGGCTAAACGAGGTGCTGGCTGAAACATTTGAAGAGAAACTGCTTCGTGATCAGTACAATTTAAAAATACAACAAATGTTTCAACATTTAAGCAGCCAATTTCAGGCGGATACGGTCAATATCGCAACAAGTCATATTTATGTGGCAGGTGGCAGTCAAACGGATTCGGAAAGGCCGATTGAAGTGGGAGGCGCATATACCGTTGCGGCCGAAAGTCTGCCTGAGGCGGCTTGTTATGTCGCATTGGGGCATTTGCATCGCCCCCAAACTATTAAACGTGCCAAAACGATTGCCCGCTATTCTGGATCTCCACTTGCATACAGCTTTTCTGAAGCAGGCTACGCCAAATCAGTCACCATTGTGGATGCAAAACCGAATGAAACAGCAAGCTGGAAAGAAGTGTTTTTATCAAGCGGTAAACCACTTATGAAGTGGAAGGCGACTGAAGGGCTGAGCCAAGTACACAGTTGGCTGGATGAAAAGCGGGATCTTCAAGCCTGGATTGATTTAGAGATTCACTTAACAGATCAGCTGTCGATCGAACAAATTCATCAGCTGAGAAAACAGCATAGTGGATTTGTCCATATTAGACCAAAGTTTAAAGAGTTACAGCAAAAAGAAGAACAAAAACAAGTGGAAAAGCTCTCGATTGAAGAGCGGTTCGTGAAATTTTATGAGCGTCAGACAGGTGGAGGTCTACCTGATGAAAAAACCGTCAAGCTATTTTTAGAGCTTGCCAATGACATGCAAGAGGAGGAAGCGAATTGAAGCCGATCACGTTAACCATTAAAGGACTTCATAGCTTCAGAGAAGAACAAATCATTGACTTTAGCTCCTTATGTGATGCAGGTGTGTTTGGTATTTTTGGACCGACTGGAAGCGGAAAATCGTCCATATTAGATGCCATGACACTCGCACTCTATGGCAAGGTCGAACGTGCACTCAATAATACGCATGGTATTTTGAACCAAGCTGAAGAAAAGCTGTCTGTCTCCTTTACGTTCGCTTTGCAAAGAGAACACCATATTTCTTATAAAGTGGAACGTGCCTTTAAACGGGCAGATGAAATGAAGGTTAGAACGACGTTATGCCGATTGATTGAAATTGGTGATACGCAGACAGTTCTTGCAGATAAAGCAAGTGAGGTCAATCGTAAAATAGAAGAATTACTTGGTTTAACCATTGACGATTTTACGAGAGCGGTTGTTTTACCCCAAGGAAAGTTTGCGGAATTCCTTTCATTGAAAGGAGCCGACAGACGCCAAATGCTGCAGCGTTTGTTTAATTTAGAGAAATATGGTGATCAGCTCGTCAAACGTTTACGCGCAAAGGCTCAAAATCACTATGGACAAAAAAACGAACTGCTGGCTGAACTGACTGGTTTAGGAGAAGCTGGTCCAGAGGCATTAGCGAAAGCTAAAGAAGCAGCTGCGCAGGCGCAAGCTATTTTTCATGAGAAAAAACAAACGCGGGACGAAGCGTTCACTGCTTTTACAAAAGCGCAAGCCATCTGGCAGTATCAAAAGGAACAAGAAGCGTACGAGAAGGAACAAAACAAACTTAATCTACTGGCATCCACGATGGAAGAGAAAAAGAATCAACTTCACATTGCAGAGCAGGCAGAGACATTAAAGCCTTATGCGGATGCATTAACAAAGGCTGAAAAGCAGCTCTCTCAAGCATCAAAAGAGAAGCAGGAAGCAGAAAAACATTTACTTCATCAACGAACGATCTATGATCAAATGACGCAGGAGTATGAGCAAACGCGGCAAAAGAAAATGGAAAATGAGCCAGAGCTTCTTCAAAAGAAAGAGCAGCTTATTCAATTAAAAGAAATTGAACGAAAAAAAGAAACAGCTGTTCAGGAAAAGACCGTACTAGAGCAGCAAAACAATGAAAAAGCGCAGCAATTGACTCAAAAAAAAGCGGAAGCCGAAAACGTGCAATCTTTATTAGAGCGTGCGCTTGCGAAACAAACACAGTTGAAGCATGAGCTGGAACAATTACAAGTCTCTGTCAAAGAGCGGAAACTTGTACAAGACGCACTTCGTTTCAGTGAAAATGTTCAAAGAATGAATGTGAGCATTCAAAAGGAAGAACAAAAGATTGAGGAGCTAAGACAGCGTTCAGCAAAGGCGACACAATCGTATGAAAAGCTTCAAAAACAGCAAAAAGATCATCATGAAAAAATAAATCAATCGTTTCAAGCGATAGAGCAATTGTATTTTTATGTATGTGAATTTGAACGAGGTCTTACAGAATGGAGGCATAAAGAGCAGGACAAAAAACAAGAAAAATTAAAACAGCGTGATGTTGTCAGATCGGCAGAATTAAGAAAAGAATTAGCGGCAGAGCTAGTAGACGGTGAACCATGTCCTGTTTGTGGATCGATTCATCATGATCCAAAGGCTGTGATAGACAATGACCATGAAGAAACGGTTGCCCAAATTGATGAATGGATTGTAAAAATAGATAAAGAGCTCAAGCTGGCAGAGGAGTATGCTAGAGACATGTTTGCTGCAAAGCAGCTGCTTGAAACGCATGCCAATCAATTAGTTAAACAGTTCTCCTTTTTATCTCAAAAAGCCCCCGATTCGGAAGTAGCTGCAGCAGTAGAAGCAGTACAGAATCCGCAGTCTTTGCACCAGCTGATTCAAGAATGGAAAGGCGTAAAACAAGATATTCAAGCAATCGAAAGCAAACGAGCTCGTTTAATGGACGTCACTTATGATCAAGCGGCAGAAATGAGCAAAGTAAAAGATCAACTGACATTTGAGCAGCAGCGCATGCAGGAATTAGACATGCTGATCAAGGAGCTTCGATCTGAGCTTTCCGAACAACTGACGCAATTTGAACAGACCTTTCCTCACCTGACAATCAACCAAGTGCAGGAAATGCAGCAACAAATTGACGAAAAGGATCAACAAGCGGAAGGTTATCAAGAGCGTATTGAGAAGAGTATTTCTTTTCTAGAGGAAAAACAGCAGGCAAAAGAGCATCTGCAAACAGCCATATACGATCTAGAGAAGGAACTCGATAAGTTGGCGCATCAGCTGGGAAGCCAGCAACACCTGATCGATCAATATGAAACAGATTTACAGCGATATCCTTTAAAAGCGGCTTCTCTTTCTGATGAACTGGACGAAGTTCAACAATCTATTGCTCATCTAAATGAAAAAGAACAGCAATCGTACGAGCAATTTAAGCATGCACAGCAATTATTTAGTGAGGCGCAAAGCCATTTCTCAAGCAGTGAACGTCAGCTCCAAGAGGCGAAGCGGCGAAAACAAGAAGCTGAGAAAGCGTGGCAAAAAGAAACAGCATCTACTCCTTTTGCTCATCCTCAGGAGATAGCACCTGCTTTAATGGATCGATCTGTACGTCTTACAGTCAAACAGGAAATTGAGGAATTTGAGGATAAAAGAAAGCAATGTGCAGCAAACTTAAAGCGAATTTCTGAACTGTTAAAAGGTGAGTCGCTGGATGAAGACGAGTGGACAGACATTCAACTAAAAAAAGAAGCGGCGGAAAAAGCGCTTGAAGAAGCGACAGCGCTGAGTGGATCTGCACAGGAGCATCTGCGAGTGATTGAAGCAAACCATCAGCGCTTTGCAAGCATTCATGAACGCCTTGAAGAACTGCAGCAAGAAATTGACCGGCTGGATAAGCTTCAAACTGTGTTTAAAGGGAATACATTTGTTGAGTTCCTAGCAGAAGAACAGCTAGAAAGTGTCAGCCGTGATGCTTCTCATCGTCTTGGGATTTTGACAAGACAAAGGTATGCCATTGAAGTCGATTCAGAGGGCGGTTTTGTGATGCGGGATGATGCCAATGGAGGTGTCAGACGTCCGGTATCCAGCTTGTCTGGGGGAGAAACTTTCCTGACGTCTTTAGCACTTGCCCTTGCTCTGTCTGCACAAATTCAGCTGAGAGGTGAGTTCCCGCTGCAATTCTTCTTCTTAGATGAAGGATTTGGTACACTCGATCAAGACTTGTTAGATACGGTGATTACAGCATTAGAGAAGCTACAATCTCAAAATTTGGCTGTTGGTGTGATCAGCCATGTGGAAGAATTAAAGATGAGACTGCCTAAGAAACTGATTGTCCACCCAGCAGATCCAAGTGGGAAAGGAACAACAGTCTCGATGGAATTAATGTAAAGTGAGGTGATCTCAGGATGGCAAAGCAAACGATTGGATTATGCGAGCTGTGCGGAAGACAAGAGGTCGTCCTTACAGAACATCACTTAACGCCAAGAGAAGAAGGAGGGGCCTTTCTACCGACTGCCTTCCTGTGTATCCCTTGCCATAAACAGGTACATGCTCTTTATACAAACCAGGAGCTTGCCGCACGTTTGAATACGCTGGATGCCCTAAGACAAGATGAAAAGCTTGTTCCGTACATCAAATGGATTAGAAAGCAGCCGGCAAGCAAGCTGGTCAAGACAAAGAAATCAAGACAACGCAGAAAGAAATAAGCATAAAAAAGCGCTCCTCTAAATGAAATGAGTGTAGAGGAGCCGCTTTATGCATTGCCTACCATATTCTGATCATTTAAGTCAGGATCCACATAGTTGGTGGCGCTAATGCCATTATTTAAAATCAAGAAATCTCCGGTATTCCCCGCTCCAGAGCCTAAAGCAGATTTTGAAGAACTTTTAGGCGAAAGATAAAATGAGTCACCGACGTTTACGACGCCCCCAGAAATCGAGTTAATGTAAATGGGTCCGACAATTGCTGGCATAATCGACATCCTTTATTCGAAGTCATATCACCATCATATGCGCAGGTAGGTCCAATTGTGAGTTTGGCGGATGTTCGTCATTGTTGCTAAATAACTCTCGAATATGCTTCACTCGCGCAACGGCATTTATTCCGCACGTAGAGCCAATTTGATAGATAGAGGAGGAAGAGACCCCTTCTACATGTATGGACGACACTTTAATGAGAGGCTTTTCATGATAAAAGGCCGTTCTAACCGTTCGTTCTGGCAGCATCAATGGGATCGGCTCATAATACACTTCAAATTCTTTTGCATCTAGGTTTTCAGCTTCATTTCCATAAAATAAACTAATCGTTCGCTGGACAGCTAGCACCTTCACGTTCGGGCAGAGCTCCTGTGTATCACCAATTTGAACAACACTCGCAATCCCGACAGAATTCACCTTAGAGAACTTCACTTGAGATGTGCGCTTAATCATTATCGAGGGGCTAGAGGAACAAACGGGCCAATAATTAATGATTCTGGCGGTGTATCGAAAATCGATGACAGTTGTACATGGTCCGTGTCCCCGATAATAAATAGGGAAGAGGACGATACCCCAACTACTTTAATGCTTCCAGTTTCGATGTTGCGGTTGACGACTGTGAAATTCATCCGTTTTCCTCTCCTTTCGTTTCATTTGGAATATGGGCTAAAAAGTGCTCGATTGCCCGTTTGACATCATGTTTCACGTATTCAGCAATTTGCTCGGAACGTTGAAGCGGGGTCATATCTTCCCTTTGTGGCAGCTGCCCCGCATAATATTTGATTCTGCTGTCTATTTGTTTTCGAATGTCCTCAATGATATGGTGTTTGTTGCTTTCATCAAGCGAGCCTTCGTATCGCTGCTCTAGTTCTTCAAGAAGCTGCGGTGCTTCTTCATTTAAGAATGCATCGACAAGCTGGCGTGTTTGATTGAAAAATTGATCAGCCATTTCTTGCTGCATCATTCCAATTCCCGGGGTTGTTGTTTGGCCCACTTCAAAATTTTGAACACTATTTGGATCAGATGGATTGAGGCCGATATTTAATGTGCCTTCCAGCCGCTCGATTTTCAGTTGATCAAATTGATAATCAATCCGTTCAATCGTTGTTGTCGGTTTATCTTTGATCATTTGCATTTCCTGCTGAAGCTCGTTAAGCCTTTTTTCAAGCATCATGATTTGCTGTGTTTGCTTTTGAATGATGCCATACATTTGTGAAGCGCTGTTTTGATAGTCATACATATGCATACACCTCCGGGGATTGCAGATGAACTTATGTTGTTGGTGACTGAAGCGGTACAAAAGGTGCCGTGCTTGCGCCTTGAGACTCTTCAATTCCTTGTGTGCCTGCTGCGGCAGGTGCTGACTCTACATAGCTTCCAGTGTTATACAGATTGGAGAGTGCCTTGATTGATCCAGCACTGCCGATTTGCAGAACGGATGAGTTACTCACAGACTCCACACGTAAGTAATTAATTTGTATCGCTTGATTAATATAGAAGTTCAATGGATTCTCACTCCTTACAAGTTACCAACAAGCGGTTGATCAATGACATCACTATCATACGTATTTGTCACACTTTTATAGTTGCTAATGCGTAATTGATCACCAGTGTTAAAACTGCCTGCGCCGGCAAACGTTTTAACCTGACTATTTGGTGAAATGGTGATGCAGTCTCCAACATGAACGACTCCGCTCGTTCCGACGGCATTTACTTTAAAGGCTCCAACAATAGCCGGCATAGCGGTGCACATCCTTTAGAAAAATAGGGCACTTCGTTTTTGGGCGTTTCACCATAGCTTATGATGGGTCTTTTAATATGTGATTGTCTTTTTGAAGAACTTTGATGAGAGGAATGAAGTGTATGGTTTACCCTTTATTCGAGCATTCTTTAGAGGTGGTTTTGATGCCTTTATTTAAGAGTGTGTCAAGCTCTTGACTGCACCTGATGGTTTCTTCGGCATTCATTCCGAATTTTTTTGCGGTCTCAATCAAATGTAATCTTTTTTGTTCAATTTCATAATTGATCATAACGGACGCCAACTCTCACATTTTTTATCAAATAGAAGGATATGGTTAGTATACCCTATTTTTCTATAAAAAAAGCTCTTTCGTCAATATGAGAACTAAAGTGACAAAATTCGAAAGTGTCTTTACAGGCGCGATGTCTCTTTTTTAATCTCAGTTTGTAAATAACGTCGTCTTTTGTTGATATACTGTCGGATTAATTCTCGCTCTGAACGCAGCATGTCTTGTCGGTTTTTCGTATATGGATCATCTCCAATTCGCTGCTCAATCGAAGCATGCCATGTCTCAATGATGGGGAGAAGTCGTTTTTCTAAAAAATGTGTATCTAGTACGTGCTGGAAAAGGGCATAATAGTCTCTTTTAAATGCAGGGATGTCTAGTAATCTAGCGGTTAATGTATTGAAGCCGCTAACTGGAATATAATCAAACGCCATTTCTTCTCCGTGAATATCACGACCCCAAGTCGCATCATAATCCCAAGGCATTACTTGAAACCTTCCTTGATCATTCACATAAAGCGCATAGTTATGAACAAAGCCATCAAAATTTTGGGTACACACGACACCAATGAGCCAGCGGAAATATTGTGTTACATCAAGGTACTGCTCAATCTTATTTGCAAACGTGTCGTCCCTTGCGGTGTTCAAAAAGTAAATAAATTCACTCAGCTGCTTGTCGTGTTCAGGAGTTCCCGTTTTTTTCTCATAACCGAGAAGAAGATGTTTTTTTGGCTTTTTATCAAATGAACTTAAAAGAGAGAAATTGGCGTCATCATCTACAGCATAATAAATGCCGCCTCCATGCAGCTGTCGTTTTTGGAGGAACAGCTCATCTACAGATTCTATTTTTAAATAAATGCCTTCTTTTCTTCCATTAATAGTAAGAAACACATGAGAAGCGGTCGGGCTGAACACACCCATTTGTTCAAAGAAATAAAAAGACAGCCTGTTGCGAATGAAAGAAGGATCATTGTACTCTGCATTTAAGTGAAAAAGGGATTCGCCCTGTCTTTGCTTTGGTTTTCGATATTCAATTTGATAGGATTTTTTCTTGAGCTTTCGGATGTGTGATCCTCGGTATGAGGCATAAATATGTGACTTCGTTTGGCCGGTTTTCAGAATGGCCTCGACGGGTTCATCGTTCCATATGTCCTTTTTTAATTCCATGAGATCTTTTGGATGAATCCAGATATCCAGTTGTTTTAAAGGTTCTGTGTCCATGCGTTCATCACCCTCCTATATCTCCTCCACTATATGAAAATGAAGGAATGTCCTGTACCTGCTGGTAGGTATTCATGGAGTTTTCTAAGAAAGAGGCATTCGCCAAGAACACTTGTCTACCGAGTCTCGTAACATAAAGCAGAGAAGATAAACAGCTTTGTCTGTTTGTTTTGTCATAGCACAGTTTGGGAGGGGAATTGTTCGTGAGCACATTTGATCATTCGCATATTGAACATGCAGTTGATTCACTTCGAAGTGAGGGGCGTGATCAACACTTAGATCGTGAACCAGAATCGGGATATTCGCACAAATCATCTCGTTCTCGTCATTCAAATCGCCGTCACTGGTTCTTTGGTGGAGGAGGCTGCCGTAAGTCACATCGCAGCAAAAAAAGCCATAAAAGCTATCGTTCTAAAAAAAGCTATCGCTCTAAAAAAAGTCGCTGCTCAAAGAAAAGTGTAAAGAGCGAGAAACCATGCAAAAGTAAAAAGTCGTATAGAAGCAAGAAATCATGCAAAAGCAAAAAGTCGTATAAAAGCAAAAAGTCATACCGCAGTAAAAAGAGTAAACCAAAAAAATCATGCCGCAGCAAATACAGATCTCATAAGAAAAGCTGCCGCAAATCACACCGCAGCCATCGATCTAAACGTTCTCATCACCACAAACGGAGTCACTCTTGCCGAAGATGCGGAAAGAAAAAACATCATTCCCGCCATCAAGGAAATGTTGATCGTAAATGGGATCAAGGGAATATGTGGGAGTATCGACGCTACCGCTAAATGTCAGGTCTTCATTTTTGAAACCCTTTTTAAAAGAGAGTATGATAAAAAAGGGTTTTTTTTATTTCGTAGAGAAATAAAAATGAGACATCATAATGTAGTGAAATGAAGATTGTGAGGGGAAGACATGAAGTTTTTTACAGGTGAGATACATAACAGATTGTTTATCGGGGTCGTCATTGATGATGAATGGGTGATGGACGTCAAAAAGGCAGAAGCAAAACTATTTGAGCTAGAAACATTGCCAAACTCTTTATCTGAATGCATCAACATGGGGGACAAGTTTGTCGAACACGTCAAACAGCTTCTTGATTGGGCGGAGAAAAAAGAAGAAGACCGCGGCTCTTATGTCTATCCGCTTTCGGACGTGACACTCCATGCACCGATTCCAAAACCAACGAAAAACATCATGTGTGTTGGGAAAAACTATCAAGATCACGTCATGGAAATGGGAAGTGCGGCAGATATTCCTAAAGACGTGATGATCTTTACAAAGGCGCCTACCTCTGTTGTAGGGCATGAAGCGGACATTCTTCTCCATGAAGATGTGACAAGTGAATTGGATTACGAAGGGGAGCTTGCCATTGTCATTGGCAAAACAGGAAAGAATATTGCTCCTGAAGAGGTCCACGATTACATTTTCGGTTACACCATTTTAAATGATATAACGGCAAGAGATTTGCAGAAAAAACACAAACAATTTTTCATAGGAAAAAGCTTAGATACAACTTGTCCAATGGGACCTTATATCGTTCACAAGTCAGTGATCGAGGATCATGGAGCACTCCATGTGGAAACAAAGGTAAACGGAGAGGTTCGTCAGTCTGCCAGTACGGAATTAATGATCTTCCCAATTGAAGACATTGTGTCAACTCTTTCAAAAGGGATGACGCTGGAAGCGGGAGACATCATTGCAACAGGTACACCTTCTGGAGTCGGCAAAGGTTTTGAACCGCCAAAATTTTTAGCCTCAGGCGATCAGGTTGAAGTAACAATTGAACCAATTGGGACGTTATCAAATCGCGTCAAATAAAGGCGTGTTGACACAGGATTGTCGCTTTGTGTTCGACTTATTTCGTGGTACGATGAGAAGGTAATTGTTCTGATAAAGGGGGAAATCACAAATGGGAACACATTTACATATTACAGCGTGGGTGCTAGGTATTATTTTATTTTTCGTTGCCTTTGCATTAGCAGGTAAAAACGATAAAGGCGCTAAAATTGTGCATATGATCGTACGACTGTTCTACTTGATTATTATTGCAACAGGCGTAGAGCTGTATGTTCGCACAGGAATGAAAATCCCGGGTTACGGGGGCGAGTATGTTGGAAAAATGATACTTGGTATTCTTGTGATTGGTTTCATGGAAATGGTCCTTGTACGCAAGAAAAAAGGAAAATCGGTGACGGGTGTATTCATTGGTTTTATTGTGGTTGCTATTGTGACCATTCTTCTCGGCTTACGTCTGCCGATCGGTTTCCATATCTTTTAAGATAAAAAGAGCATTGCTTATTAGAGTCTGCTTTTGTATTTTTAATTTTGTTACTTAACTACTAAAAATAGTGTTTTCTATGGAAAGTTAACATTTATTGTTTTACAATTTCTGAGTTGAAGATAAAGGAAAGAGAATAAGAGGAGCGATGTAGAATGAATCCAGTATTTATGATGTTAAGTGGAATATCTTTTTTGTTAGGTGTTTTTTTATTATTTTTAAATAAGGTTTTTACAGCTATTCTTGAATCAGTTTATGGTGTTGGTATTAAAACAATCGAAGAATATGGACTTTCAAACTATGCAATTGTCTGTTTTGTTTTAGGTATATTGTTTTTATCTGTGTTTTTATTTGGTAAATTTTCAAAAAAACAATAAATTACCCATATTTTATGGTATGATTAGGTTTGTTTAAATCTAATTATAGGGTGTGTAATTGAATGAAAATCTTTAAATTTTTTGCTGTAGCATTATTAATGTTTTGTTTTGGAATTAGTGGTGTTACTCAGGCTAAAGAGTTAGATTCAGAAGTTACTATTAATGATGATGAAAAATTTTATTCTCCTGAGTTTGATGCATTTGTAAATGCATTTACATTATCGGATACAGGTCAATTGATTGAGTTAACAAAAGAAGAGTATAAAGCTTTGGATTTAAAACATGAATCAGAAGATGATTTATCAAGTGTTGTAGAGAATGAAGAACCTAAAATGGGAACAAGAGATACAGTTTGGTCTTATTTAAAGTTTGTTCCAACAAAATCTACTTCTTATGTTGGAGATCCAGTAAAAGTGTCAGCAGATATTAATTGTACAGCTTCTACATGTTCATTAGGTCATGGGGTTTCTTTTAGTAGGTCTATAGCTGTTACATATGGTACAGCTACAAAAGCTGAAAAAAGTGCTATAAGTCAATCTTTAAATATTACGTATACAGAGGTAAAGGCTACTACAAATTCTTTTACTTTCAACTTAAAAAAAGGGCAAAAAGGATATGTAGCATTTAAACCATATAAGATTAGAAGAGATGGATATTTCCAACAATGTTATAGTCGAGGTATGGGATGCTTTAAAACAAATAAAAAAGGGTATGTTCGTATACCTAAAAGATTATCAGATGGTAATGCTAATGGAGTATTTTATTTTGTGTATAAGAAAAAATAAAGTATGATTTGTGTGTTTGTGCTTTCAGATTTATAATTCATTGATTTCGTGTTAGAGAATCATTAAGAAATTTACTTTTGGTTGCGGTGTCCGCAACCATTTTTTTATTTTTAATACTTCGTTTTATTGAATATTTTTGTGATAGAATCCGTTCACTGTGGAGATGAATGTGATGACGATCGAAATTCATGTGATGGATTTATGGGAAATGAGAAGAAGTGACAGAAACGGCAAAACTAACATACCACAAAAAGGAAAAACAAGAAGAGCGTTACTGTTTAAAAAATGGAGTGAAAAACATACGGAATGAGTCAATGGTAAGCGGAACGAAAGTGAGCATTAAGGAGTTGACTCATTCACTACATCCAAAGCCTATTGATTCAAACAAAAAGCAGTGCCCTTTTTATGTGAGATCAAACTGAGACATCAGCCGGTGACCGTCAGATGTCGTCCATTCCAATTGAACTTGATTTGTACCCGAATGATGGTGGCATTGAAGGGCAAGTGATTGCATGTCTCCTGAAAACTGAAAAAAAGACACGCGATGAGAAGGATGGAAGGAAGAGAAGACACAATCATAGACGGAAAAGCCAAGCTGTTCTACATAGTCAATGATCTGATAAAAGACGCTTTCTGGTACGAACATGAGCAAATCAAGCCACCCTTTAGGAAGAGACGCTGTATATTGAATGCGTTCACCGCCTTTTACCTCCATCAACTTCCCATTATCACAAAGAACGACAGACCCGAGCAATTCTCCTTTTGTCCATCGATCCTTTTCTTTCAAACAGATCATAGAACTTTGAAGGCTTTCAGGCAGCATGATGTCTCCTTCTTCGTCTTCAATCAGACAATGACCGTTTTCCATCAGTAAGTACCCGTTACACCATTTTGGGTGGTTTTGCTGAAGATATGTCATTCGGTTCTCCATTCGCAAAACCTCCTTTCCTCTTTCTTTTCTTACCAAATGAAGCTTGTCTTATACACAGGGAAAAAAGGACAAATCAACTATCAAGGAGACGATGCATAAACTAAGAAAGGCTAAATGAGAACACTTGATGAAAAACGGATGGGAGCTGATGATGATGTGTGGAATAACAGGCTGGGCAGACTTTAAAAAGCAGCTCATCCAACAGGATCATGTAATTAATCAAATGACAGATACATTATCTAAAAGAGGGCCGGATGATACAAATACGTGGAAAAGTGAGCACGTTCTTTTTGGCCATAAACGGTTAGCCGTTGTCGATGTTGAAGGCGGAAAGCAGCCGATGACATATACCCATCAACACCATGATTATACGGTGGTATACAATGGAGAACTCTATAACACGGAGGATATACGAAAAGAATTATTCAAAAGGGGGCACCGCTTTCTTGGGCATTCTGATACAGAGGTTCTTCTTCACGCCTATACAGAATGGAAGGAAGAGTGTGTGACCCATTTTAATGGAATTTTTGCATTTGTCATTTGGGATAGTGAGCGTGAATTATTATTTGCAGCGAGAGACCGGCTCGGTGTCAAGCCATTTTTCTATACAGAACGTCATCATTCCTTTTTGTTTGGCTCAGAAATCAAAGCACTTCTGGCTCATCCTGAAATGAAAGCCAAAGTGGATCATGAAGGGTTATCAGAAATCTTTGGTTTAGGGCCGTCTAGAACACCAGGGCAAGGCGTATTTAAAGGGGTGAAAGAGCTGAGACCTGCTCATGCCTTAACCTTCTCAAAAGATGGTTTGCGTGTGTGGAGGTACTGGAATGTCAAAAGCAAGCAGCATACAGACTCGCTTGATGACACCGCTCAGCACGTGAAGGAACTCTTTACGGATGCTGTTACAAGACAGCTCGTCTCTGATGTGCCTGTATGTACGTTTTTATCGGGTGGAGTGGATTCTAGTGCCATTACAGCCATTGCCGCCAAGCACTTTGAGAAAATAGGGAAAGCCCCGCTGCATACGTATTCCGTTGATTACGACGGAAATGATCAATTCTTTGAAGCAAGTCAATTCCAGCCCAATGCTGACGGGCCGTGGATTGATCGAATGACCAAAGCGTTTCAAACGAATCATCACAGCTGTATCATTGGGCAAAAAGAGCTGGCTTCTTATTTGAGAGAAGCGGTTGAAGTGCGAGATTTGCCGGGGATGGCAGATATTGATTCATCCTTACTATGGTTCTGCCGAGAAATTAAAAAGGATTTTGTTGTCGGTTTATCAGGTGAATGTGCAGATGAGATTTTTGGAGGTTACCCATGGTTTCACATGGCAAGCGAAACCAATGGATTTCCGTGGATGAGATCAACGGAAGCACGCATTCAGCTTCTTCAAGACTCATGGCAAAAGAAATTATCACTGAAGGAATATGCGCAAAGCAAATATGAAGAAACCGTGGCAGAAACCCCTCTTTTAGATGGAGAAACTGGAGTAGATAAAGCCCGAAGAGAACTTTTTTACTTAAATATGATTTGGTTTATGACAACACTGCTGGATCGAAAAGATCGTATGAGCATGGGGGCGAGCCTTGAGGTACGTGTTCCATTCGCAGATCATCGTCTTGTTGAGTATGTATGGAATATTCCTTGGGAAATGAAAATGTATGGAAATCGGGAAAAAGGGGTTTTGAGAAAAGCAT
Source organism: Bacillus sp. FSL W8-0183 (assembly GCF_038006825.1). Classification (NCBI taxonomy): domain Bacteria; kingdom Bacillati; phylum Bacillota; class Bacilli; order Caryophanales; family Bacillaceae; genus Bacillus; species Bacillus sp. FSL W8-0183. Next base: position 1,188,175 of record NZ_JBBOVY010000001.1, read on the forward strand.
TAGAGGGAATTTTACCGAATGAAGTGCTTTATCGCAAAAAGAGCCCTTATCCGAAAACACATCATCCTGCTTATACTCAGGCGGTAAAAGAGATGTTAACAGATTGTCTCGCACAAAAGGATTCTGTGCTTCATGAATTTTTAGATCCACATCAATTAAAACAGCTGATTGAAACAGAAGGGGCTTCTTTCCAGGTTCCTTGGTATGGTCAGTTAATGAAAGGCCCACAGCTCATTGCCCATTTGGCACAGATTCATCATTGGTTTGAAACATATCGAATTGATATAGAAGCATAACAAAGGGTCGGCTTTCTTGCACTTGTTGAAAGGAAGTCGGCTTTTTTGATACATAACATGAGACTTTTAGAGCACATCAAAAGTTGATCTAACCGCTTCAATTTGTATAATTAACTTAAAGTGAATTAATTTGGAGGAAAAAGGATAATGAAAATCATTGTGATCGGAGCAGGACCAGGGGGACTTGCAGCAGCTATGATGTTGCAAAGCAAAGGACATGATGTTCATATATATGAAAAACAGTCCTTTGTTGGCGGACGTAACTCTAAGTTTCAACTTGGTGATTTCACGTTTGATACAGGTCCTACTTTTCTCAGTATGATTCATATTGCAGAGGAACTATTCACCTTTGCCGGTAAAAATCTCTATGATTATATAGATGTGATTGAATTAAAAGAAATGTATAGATTAATCTTTCAAGATGAGAAGCTTGATATGATTCGAGATCGAGACGAAATGTACAAACGTCTAGAAGCCTTTGCACCTGGTGAGGGCGAGGGGTATGTACGTTTTATGAATGATACAAAACGAAAAATGGACCGCCTAACGCCGATTCTACAAAGTAAAATGGATCGTTTCCATCATTATTTGCGTCCAAAAGTCATCAAAGCACTTCCTCAGCTCTCATTAAATAAAAGCTTATATGATGTGCTGTCGGATTATTTCTCAAATGAATCAGTGAAATATGCCTTTACATTCCAATCAAAATATTTAGGGATGTCACCTTGGGAATGCCCAGGAGCGTTCTCAATTCTTTCCTTTATGGAGCATGACACAGGCGTTTATCATCCGAAAGGCGGAGTGAATCAGCTGTCAGAAGCGATGGCAAAGGCAGCTGTTGAATCTGGGGCTACCCTTCATCTATCAACTGGAGTTGACAAGTTACTGACGGAAGGCAGGAAAGTGAAGGGCATTCGCTTAGAAACTGGTGAAGAAATACAAGCAGATGAGGTGGTCGTAAATGGTGATTTTGCACACGTGATGACAAAGCTTGTAGAGCCGGGTCTTTTAAAGAAATATAGCGAGAAGAAACTGAAAAAGAAAAAATTCTCATGTTCCACCTTTATGCTGTACCTAGGTTTAGATACGATATATGATGAGCCACATCATACCATCGTTTTTTCCGATGACTATGCGAAGTTCGTCAAAGAGATTACGAAAACCTTTGAGCTGCCGGATGATCCGTCCATTTATATTCAAAATGCAAGTGTGACAGATGATTCGCTTGCGCCAAAAGGCAAGTCCGCTCTTTATGTGTTAGCACCCGTTGCCAATAATCAAAGCGGTATTGACTGGGAAGCGCATCAAGAAGAATTTAGAGAGCTTGTGCTGGATACGCTGGAGCGGAAAACAGGCTTTAAGAATATCAGGCAGCATATTGAAGTCGAGCGGATGATCACACCGAAGCACTGGGAAGAAGAGCTGTATGTATATGAAGGAGCTACATTTAATCTTGGTCATCAGTTGACGCAGATGATGGTACTCAGGCCGCATAATGAATTTGATGAGTTGAAACACTGCTGGCTCGTTGGTGGAGGAACCCACCCAGGCAGCGGATTGCCAACCATTTTAGAATCAGCGCGTATTACGACAAATGCGATTCTGTCAAAAGAGAAACATACGCACAAAAGAGTGCCACATCAAGAAAAGGGGAGCGCCTCATGAAAAAACATATATTGATTGCTGGCGGCGGTATTGGCGGAATGATCTCAGCCCTCTATTTAAAAAAAGCTGGACATGATGTCACCCTTGTTGAAAAAAATGAACGGCTCGGCGGGAGACTTGCTTTTGTACGTGAGAAAGGATATAAAGTAGATGAAGGTCCGACCATTGTCCTACTTCCTGATATGTTAAAAGGCATTTTACATGACGTAGGCATTGATGAAACATCTCTTGATCTCTTGCAGCTCGATCCGCTGTATACGATCCACTATCAAGATGGAACCTCCTATACGAAATACTCTGATACACTGCGACAACTAGAAGAAATCAAACGTGTATTTCCAAAGGAAGAACAGGGATATTTAACATTTATGCAAGAAATGACGGATCGGTTTCAAGAAGGGCAGGAAGCTTTTCTAGAAAAATCATTTCATGAAAAACGAACCTTTTTTACAAAAGCGAACATGAAGATTTTAATGAAATTAAAAGCATATCGAACCGTTCAAAGTTCTCTCAAAAAATATTTTTCAGATGAGCGCCTCCGAGATGCATATGCACTTCAAACCCTCTATGTCGGAGGAAATCCGTATGAAGCATCCGCCATTTATTCGCTTGTTTCATATAGTGAGCACGCACACGGAATTTACTATTTAAAAGGCGGATATGCGAGTTTAGTAGATATATTGGAGAGACAGCTCTTAAAGACGGGTGTACACATAAGAAAAAGTGAAGAAGTCGCACAATTTGAGTTTGAGGGGAAACGTGTGGTCAAGGCAAAAATAAATGATGAGCACATAGCAGCTGATGCATTTGTGATGAACGGAGATTATCCAGCGGCGTTAAAACAGCTTGGTTTAGGTGAACAAGACCGGCGTAAATACGTTCCATCCTCCGGCTGCGTGATGGTGTATCTAGGGTTAAACAAAGTATACGATGAAGCACCTGTTCATCAATTTTTCATGGGAGAACACTTTGATCAGCATATGAGAGAGGTGTTCCAAACGAAAACGATACCTCAAGATCCATCATTTTATACTTTTAATCCATCGACCATCGATCCATCCCTTGCCCCAGAAGGCAGCAGTGTCCTATATATGCTCATTCCTGTTCCATCAGGAGATCACATCAATTGGGAACAAGAGACAGACTTTGTGGATAAAATGGTGGAACGTCTTGAGAAAAGAGGCTTTCCACAGCTGCGAGAGGCGGTTGTCTGGCAAAAGGTGAGAACACCGAATGATTCAATGCGAGAAGGATTGTTTGAAGGCGGCAGCTTTGGCCTCGCTCCTAATTTGTTTCAATCAGGTGTGTTTCGCCCACAAGTAAAGGTTGCAGATGTAGACAATCTATATGCGGTAGGTGCATCCATCCATCCCGGCGGCGGGGTACCGATCGTGATGCAAAGTGCAAAGCTCATGGCTTCTGTACTGCTTAAAGAGCTGAACAACAGAAAGGAAGTGAAGCTAAGTGGTTGATGTGCAAACAGCATTGAAAATATGTGAAGAGACCATTCAAACCCATTCAAAAACGTTTTATCGTGCCTTTTCCATGCTACCTAAAAAGAAAAGACAGGCTGTTTGGGCCGTATATTCTTTTTGTAGGAGAGCGGATGACATTGTAGATGAGTCTCCTTCACCAAAGGAAGAACTGGCGTCTTTTCAGGAGGCATTTAATCGTTTCTTGCAAGGAGAAGTAGATCGTGATGATCCAATGTGGGTGGCGCTGGAGTATACATTTCAACAGTTTCGTATGGATGAATCCCCATTCCGTGACCTGCTGCGAGGACAGGAGATGGATTTAGAGCAGCATCGATATGAAACGTTAGATGAACTGCTCATCTATTCCTATCATGTCGCAAGTACAGTTGGATTAATGCTGCTTCCGATCATTGCACCGCGTAAAAAAGAACAGCTAAAAGAAGCTGCGATTTCCCTTGGGATTGGCATGCAGTTGACCAATATTCTTCGGGACATTGGTGAGGATAAGGCGGAAAGGAACCGCATTTATTTGCCAAAACAAGTCATGGATCAATTTGGGTATACAGAGCAAGAATTACAAGAAGGGATCGTCAATCAAGCCTTCCAGCATGTATGGGAATATATTGCTTTTGAGGCAGAGGCGTACTATGAGGAATTTTTTGACCATCTCCATGAATTCCCACTTTATTCAAGGATACCAGTGAAAGCAGCTGCTCACTTTTATAAGGCTATTTTAGATAAAACTAGAGAAAACGAATACCGCGTCTTTACGAAGCGGTCATATATTTCAACACAAGAAAAAGCACTTATTTTAGAAGATATTACGTAATGAAAAGAAGACAAAGGGGTAAAATAGAGTTCGTTCGTTTTAGCCCTTTGTCAACAATCTGAAAGGACTGCACCCGCAGTCCTTTTTATGTGGAAGTAAACCGGTACTCCGTCCATACCCTTGAACGCCACCGCCTATACATGAAGATACCTCTTACCCATTCATCCACGATAAAAGAAATCCAAACCCCGATAAGGCCCATCTCAAGTTGAATGCCTAATAAATAAGCGATCGGAAGGCCGATGCCCCACATTGAAATCATCGCCATATAGACTGGAAACTTCGCGTCACCAGCTGCCCGCAAGGAGTTGATGATGACCATATTAAAAGAACGTCCAGGCTCTAAAATAATTGTCAATATGAGGAGGAGACTCGCTATTTGAATGATCTCACTGTTGCTAGTGAAAAAAGTAAGTAAATGCGTCGATGATAAAGATAAAGCAGTAGAAGAAAGAAGTGAGATGGCAATGGCCCAGTATAAGCTTTTCATGCATCTTCGATAGGCCGCATCAAATTCTTTCGCCCCGATCAGGCGCCCGATTAAGATTTGTGTTCCTTGGCTAATGGCGGCACCAAATAACATAATGAACATCATCAAATTCTGGGTATAGACTTTTGCTGCCAGTGCTTGCGTGCCCATAAATGTGATAAACAGCGTAATAATCATTTGAGAACCATTATAAGAAAGTTGTTCTCCAGCAGAAGGAATGCCGATTTTTAGCAGTTTTTTTAAATGCGTTCGCTGGATGTAAAACATTCGTTTGAATGAAAACCGCAATCCAATGCGGTGTCGAACAATGAGTATCATGGCTGTAAGACCGATCAACCGTGCAAATGATGTGGAAAGAGCAACACCCATGACACCTAATACAGGGAAGCCAAATGGTCCAAAGATGACCAAATAATTACCAGCAACATTTAACAAGTTCATACCGATGGTGACATACATCGTATCTCTCGTGAATCCATAGCTTTTTAAAATAGCACTATAGGTCATAATGAGCGCCTGAATAAAAGAAAGCAGGCCGACAATCTGTAAAAAGACGGTTGCATCTGGCATGAGCTCGCTTGATAATCCCATCATATGCAGGATGGGCACAGCTAACACAAACATAAGAAGACTGATCACAAAGCTAATGAGGAAGTTGGTGCCTAGTGATACATAGGCAACTTGGGTCGCTTCCTGCTTGCGGCTCGCTCCTAAAAGCTGCGCAATGACAATCGTCGTCCCAGTCGTAATGAAGCTGAACATCACAATCAATAGATTTAATAGCTGATTGCTTACCCCTACTGCGGCAACACTATTGTCAGAATACTGGCTGAGCATCAGTGTATCTGCGCTCCCCATCAGCATATATAAAGAGATTTCGATAAAAATAGGCCAAGTTAATGCAAATAATGAAGGGTGGGATTTTTCACTTTTGGCTTGAACCTTTTGTATTGTCAGTGCTTGTGGTTTCATCACATCGCCTTCTTTCGTATAAATCCGATTTATAGTGTACCTTGCATCGACTATAATAAGAAGAGATGAAACCGAAACTTATTGGAGAAATCCGACTTCATAAGGGGATGAATATGGGTCCGTTTATTACATTTACTGTACCGCCATTTCCAGTCTATATTGCTTCAGGCAAAGGTGTATTCCATCGAGGAGAACGACATATCTCCAGAATTTTCACCGTATTTGATCTTCTTTATGTCACGAAAGGTGAACTGTGGATCACAGAAGACGAGGTGCCTCATCACGTAAAAGAGGGAGAATATATCATCTTATCACCGGGACTTGCCCATGGTGGACATCTGCCATGCAAAGAAGAAACACTTTATGAGTGGCTGCATTTTTCAATTGATTCATTTGAGTTTACAGATCGGCCGAGAGAACACTGGTTTGACATGAAGCAAAATCAAGCCACTTTTGAAAAAGCAGCAAGCTATGAATTTCGTCTGCCCCGAAAAGGAAAAGTGAAAGGGGAAAGCGTGCTACAGAAGCATCTTTCAGCGATGCGCGCTTTAAATGATGATGCGTCTGAACTTCAGCTCAAAAAGCAGCTTCAATTTGAGGAAATGCTCATTCATTTACAAAAAGAAGCATTTCATATTCCAAGTGCAAAGGAGACTGTCGCTTCAGAAGTGGTTCACTATCTTGAACGTCATTTTACGCAAAAATTACAGATGGAGAAGCTGGCAGAGATTCTTCATTATCATCCTGATTACATGACAAGGTGCATGCAGACCGTGTACGGACTGACGCCGAGCCAGTACATCAATCGACTCAAAATTGAAAAAGCCAAAAGCCTGCTTGCTTCAACGAATGAAAAAATAGCTCTCATTGCAGAACATGTAGGCATTGATGACCCTACTTATTTTTCAAAGCTGTTTCGGCAAAATGAAGGCATGACGCCTATCGAGTATCGTCATCTTGCTAAAAGAACGACAAAGTAAAGGAACGTGAACAGATGAAAGGAAAAAAAGAAGAGATTGTGAGCATACGTCCATTAGACGAAACCGATTTAGAAGTGGTATGGCATTTAAGGTTTAAAGCGCCAGACCAGGCTTATCGAAAGTGGAATGCACCATATTTTATTGAACATGACATATCGCTCGCTGCATTTAAAAAACGCTATTTACAGGATGATTCTGTCCTGCCAAAACTATTTGGCATTGATGTCGGAGGTGAATTAAAGGGTACAGTTTCTTATTATTGGGAGAATGAACGCACACGTTGGCTGGAGTGTGGGATTCTTATTTATGACTCACGTTTTTGGAATGGGGGCTTTGGAACAAAGGCATTGCGTCTATGGATCGATGAACTTTTTTCACACATTGATATCCCACGCATCGGTCTGACTACCTGGTCTGGAAATGAACGCATGATGCGTTGCGCAGAGAAATGCGGGTTTATCCTTGAGGGAAGACTGCGTAAGGTTCGTTACTATCAAGGGGAGTATTATGATTCGATGCGGTATGGGATGCTGAGAGAAGAATGGCAAAGCCTTCCGAATCATTCATTTGAATAGTTGTTTTTAAGATTAGGAAAAAAGTATAGTAAGATTAAATAAATTGAAAAAGAAGGGTGGCGGATGAATGTGAAATGGATTACAGGTTGGTTTGTATCCATATTAGTCGCAATCTACCTATTCGTTGATGCACCAAAACACGGGAAAAATAAATGGTTATGGGCCATCTTAGGTCTTTTACTCGGGCTCTTCACACTTGGAATATATCTCATTCAAACAGGACGAAAAGGATTGGGCTGGACAGTACTGATTGTGTCCATTTTCATCTATGCGATTGCCATCCTCGTCTTTGTCTTGTACTTTCTCATGCTGGTCTTCGGGTACTCCAACGCAAATTAGAGAGTACGGCTGTGGTGATTTGTTTCACTTCAAGTTGCTACCGATTGATGGTTTGATTGCGCCAAAGCATCATAGGATAAATGGTGATGGGCTCGGGCAGGATGATCCTCATGTTTATCCATCTTATTTTATCTCATGTGGCTCACTGCTTTGGTCAAGTAAGTCCTTCATAAAGAAGGGCTTTTTTCTTTTATTTTTTGAGCAGGGACACCTGCAATGACAATCCGCTCTTCATGAAAGGAGCGATTCACTACTGCATTTGCTCCGATGGAAATATGATTCGCAATATAAATATTTCCAAACAGTTTAGCGCCAGGGCCGATCCATACATGATCTCCAATGACGGGCACATCTTTTTCATGATGGTTTTGACCGATATTTACGCCTTGATGAATATCACAAAACGCGCCGATTTTGGCATGCTTGTTCACAATCAACAGCCCAGTATGGTTGATTCTGAGCCCAGGTCCAAATACACCAATTGGGATATCAAAGCCAAGCTGCATGCCTTTCTTTTTATGTAAGTAACGATAAAACCATTTGCGTAACGTAGCACCGCTATTCGTATAGTACTCATATTTTCGTAAATATCTTTGATATTTCCAAATATCATCCCCAAGCCACTTTGGTCTTTTTCGATTGATGGCAAGTGCTTTCTGATCTTGTGCCAAGTAGTGGTGAAGGTCATGCTTCGTTAAAATCATCAGATCTCCCTCGATTCCCTTTCGTTTCAGAGAAATTATACCATCATAACCATTTATATCAAGATAAAATAACATTCATTTTTTGTTTTACTACATTCATTTCATTCGGCCGTCCCGTATCAAACAAGGGAGCTACAACGCATAGAGCAAAAGAACCAGGAGAATTGATTTGTAATTTTTTTCAACATTTTTCATGCTCAAACGTTACATCGCCTTATGGCTGTAGATGTTTGTAAAAAATACACGAAATTACTCGTTAAAAAGAGAATATAGCATTCATATGCTTTTAGAATCATCTTTTTGAATACAATTGACTTTCGTATCTTACATCCTCTAGGCTAGTAAATGAAAATGATAATCTTTATCAATTGGAGGAGTGTTTTATTATGTCCATCAAAACCGTTTCTAAAAATCAGCAATTTTTAGAGCAACAAAGTCAAAGAGAATCTAATGCAAGGTCTTACCCGAGACGGTTCCCATTAGCCATGCAAAAAGCCGAAGGTATGATCGTGACAGATGCAGATGGTAGAGAATTTTATGACTGCCTAGCAGGTGCAGGAACACTTGCCCTTGGTCACAATCACCCGGTTGTTATAGATGCTATTGAACGTATGCTTCATGAAAAAAGACCGTTGCATACGCTGGACATCACTTCAGAGATTAAAGAAGAATTTGTGAATGAGATTTTTTCTCACTTGCCAGAAGAGTTTGCAAAAAGAGCAAAAATTCAATTTTGTGGACCAACTGGTGGTGATGCTATAGAAGCAGCAATTAAATTAGTCAAGACAGCGACGGGAAATCGTTCCATTCTATCATTCCACGGAGCATATCATGGTGCTACACATGGCACGATGTCATTAAGCGGCAACTTATCGCCAAAAGAAAAAGTACAAGGATTAATGCCAGATGTTCACTTCCTGCCTTATCCATATGAATACCGCTGCCCATTTGGAATTGGCGGTAAAGACTCACATCGCATTTCAAGCTCTTATATTGAGCGTGTATTAAATGACCCTGAGAGTGGAATTCTCCCGCCAGCAGGCATGATCTTTGAAGCGGTGCAAGGGGAGGGCGGCTCCATCCCGGCATCAATTGAATGGATACAAGAAATGAGACGAATCACAAAAGAAAAAGGAATTCCACTTATTATTGATGAGGTTCAATCAGGCATAGGCCGAACTGGTAAGATGTTTGCCTTTGAACATGCTGGTATTGTGCCAGATGTCATTGTGTTATCAAAAGCAATTGGGGGAAGCCTTCCGCTATCCGTTGTGATTTATGACAAAGACTTAGATCAATGGAATCCAGGTGCACACATTGGCACGTTCAGAGGAAATCAAATGGCGATGGCAGCTGGAACTGCTACGCTTAAATATATAAAAGAAACCAATCTGCTTGATCATGTAGAAGCGCTTGGTCAGCGTATGCAGGCCAATCTAAAAGACATTCAAAAACAAGTGCCCGCTCTCGGTGATGTACGAGGAAGAGGATTAATGATTGGTGTTGAAGTTGTGAATCCAGATGAGAAACAGGATGTGGACGGCAGTTATCCAGCAAATCCAGAGCTAGCCAGTCTCATTCAAAAGAATTGTTTTGATAAAGGCTTAATTGTGGAGACAGGAGGCCGTTTTGGAAGTGTGATTCGATTCTTACCACCTTTGATCATGACAGAAGAACAGCTTGAAAAAGTCATCACGATTTTTAAAGAGGCAGTTTACGATGCAGTCAACTAAACCATCTGTCGATTCATTATTTATTCAACAAAGCCAGCTTGGGAGGGAGTCCTTCCAAGCGGCTCTCTACACATCCATCGACAGCTTACTGGCAGAGTGGCAAACAAGCAGAGGACCGTATAGCGGAATATTGCCTGGGAAATTAGCGGCTCATGTCGAATCGTTATTCCAGATTCAACCGGCTGGTGAATCCATTGAGTCTGTTTTTCAAGATATAAAAAATCACCTTTTACCGCATTTAGTTGATGTGTCACATCCTAAATGCCTGGCACATTTGCATTGCCCACCTCTTATTCCTGCTCTGGCAGCAGAGGTGATCGTAAGTTCCTTTAACCAATCAATGGATTCCTTTGATCAAAGCGGCATTGCATCTTTGGTTGAGGAGGAAATCCTCAAGTGGTTATGTGAAAAATTTTCTTATGGAGAACGAGCAGATGGGACCTTTACGAGCGGTGGAACCCAATCTAACTACATGGGACTGCTTTTAGCAAGAGATGCATTTTGTGAAAACACTTGGCAATGGAATGTACAGCAGAAAGGGTTGCCGAGCGAGGCAAACCGTATGCGGATTCTTTGCTCCAAGAATGCCCACTTCACTGTGAAAAAATCAGCATATCAGCTAGGTTTAGGTGAACAGGCTGTTGTGTTAGTTGAGACGGACGAACATCACCGAATGGACCTGCATGATTTGCAGAAGAAGCTTATGGAGCTTAAAGAGCAGGATTTGCTTCCATTTGCAGTCGTGGCGACTTGCGGGACAACTGATTTTGGCAGTATTGATCCTGTACGTGACATATATGACATGGTGAAGCCTTTCGGTTTGTGGATTCATGCAGATGCTGCCTATGGAGGAGCGCTTGTATTAAGCAAAGCCTTCCAAGGAAAATTAGATGGCATCGAGCTGGCTGATTCGATCACGATTGACTTTCATAAGCAATTTTATCAGCCGATCTCCTGCGGGGCATTTTTACTAAAGGATAAAAGACATTTTGGTTTGATTGATTACCACGCAGATTATCTCAATCCAAAGGAAGATGAACTGGAAGGCATTCTGCATCTCGTGAATAAATCTGTTCAGACGACGCGCCGGTTTGATGCGCTAAAACTCCTTCTCTCTCTGCGTATGATTGGAGAAGAAGGATTTGCAAGTATCATTGACCATACCATCCATTTTGCGAAAGATGTGGCTACGTTGATTGAGAAAAATGAGCATCTTGAGGTGATCAATCCTGATCCAGAAATCAATGCAGTCGTGTTTCGTTTTATAGATGATCATCAAGCAGAGGACATCAATAAAATCATTCATCGCACACTTTTCCAAACTGGAACGGCTGTCGTAGCAAAAACAGTAGCCGATGGTCAAACTTGCTTAAAATTCACTTTGTTAAATCCGAGAACGACTATTACACATATTGAGGAAATCCTTTCTGACATTGTTGATATCGGGATCGCTCATATTCAATCCGGGAGGGTACTACGTTGAGTCAATATAAACAAATGGCTGAAAATGCAACTATGCAAAGCTTTTTAAACTGTTTTTTACGTGAAACAGGAATTGATCGATCTGCAAAGAAAGAGACAAAAGCAGACGGCTCACTTGTATTTGTAGCAGCATTAGCAAAACAAGATCTTGAGCTTGTCATTCCGATTCGATATTTTTCGCCTGTAGGCCGCCATCTCTTTGATTTTCCCGTTCGCTTTCGCCCGCAAGGCAGTGAGCAACAGGGAACGATCATCGATTACACCACACTTGTTGCTTTATGTTCAAAGGAACTTCTCATTGAATATGGCCGCACAGATGCAGAGGATGAGTTCATGCTTCGCATCATTTTAAGCTGCCGGAATATTGAACGATTCATCAGAGAGAGAGAAAGTGATCGAGCGGCTCTTTCTTCAGCTGATTTTGAATATATTGAAGCGGAGCAGTCACTTCTTCTTGGGCATTTAACGCATCCTACACCAAAAAGCAGACAAGGAATGACAGAAGAGGAGGAAGCTATTTATTCTCCTGAGCTTAAAGGCTCTTTCCAGCTTCATTACTTTAAAGCACATCCGTCAATTGTGCTTCAGGATTCTTCTCTTTCACAATCTGCGGCAAGTCTCATGTTTGAGGAGATCATGCGCCAGATGCCAGAAGAAAAAGAGAGACTGACGACGTTAACAGAAGGCGGTGAATATGTCCTGATTCCGATTCATCCGCTACAAGTCCAAGTGGTCATGGAGAAAGCGTTCGTCAAGCGTTATATAGAGGACGGGATGCTGACGTATTTAGGGCCGCTAGGATCTGAATACACAGCGACATCTTCCTTTAGAACGGTCTATCAAAAAGACTCTGCGTACATGCTTAAATTCTCTGTCCCTGTAAAGATCACAAACTCTTTACGCGTTAACAAACAAAAGGAACTTGATCGTGGAGTTGAGATGTCTCGTATCTTAAAAACAGAATTAGGCGTTTCTTTATATGACAAATTCTCTGGATTCCGTGTGATTGAAGATCCTGCGTATCTATCTATTCAAGGGGATGAGGCGGAATCTGGCTTTGAAGTCGTCATTCGTCAAAATCCATTTTTGCATCATGAAAAAGGGGCAAGCTTAATTGCAGGGCTATGTCAGGATCATGCATATGGAGAAAAATCACGCCTTTCAGGCATTATCCATGAATTAGCAGATGCTGAAGGCAGATCAACAGAAGATGTCAGCCGTGATTGGTTCACACAATATTTATCGATTGCGTTAGAGCCGATGCTTTGGCTGTTTGAAACGTATGGACTTGCTCTTGAAGCCCATCAGCAAAATGCTGTCGTACAGCTAAAGAATGGATATCCGCACACATTCTATTATCGTGACAACCAAGGCTACTATTATAGCGAATCGAAAAAGGATCAGCTTGCGAAGCTTGTTCAAAACTTAAGCGTCAGAAGTGAAACCATTTGTGCAGACGATGTAGCGGTTGAGAGACTGCGTTACTATTTCTTCTTTAATCATTTGTTTGGTCTTGTGAATGGTTTTGGTACAGAGGGGCTTGCAAAAGAAGAAGATTTATTAGCCCTGATTAGAGACACACTGCTTGCGCATGAAGAGACATATGGTGCATCTGAGCTGACGAACAGTCTTCTTCGGTCACAGGAGCTGCCTTCAAAAGCGAACTTACTCACGCGGTTTGAAGATATGGATGAGCTGACGGGTTCTTTAGAAACTCAATCCAGGTACACGTCTGTATTGAATCCGCTCTTTTTACATAAGGAGGCGCTGATTGGATGAGGCATCGAATTGGGTTCATTCGCGCTGAATATGAACGGGACGTCCAGCTTGTCCACAAGTGGATGCAAGAAGAGTATGTCCACCCATTTTGGCATTTGAATATTCCATTTCCTGCTTTTGAAAAGCACTTTTATCAGGCCATTCATGATCCGCATCAAACCCTTTATTTAGGAACCATTGATGGCACGCCGATGAGCTATTTTGAAGCATACAATGTGAAAGGGGATATCATTGAATCGTACTATGAGCCTTCTCCGCATGATCAAGGCATTCACCTGTTAATTGGAGAGCCAGATTATGTAGGGAAAGGATTTGCGGCTCCGATGCTTCAAGCCATGACAGCATTTCAGTTTGAGCAGAACAAACGAACAGAAAAAATCGTGGCTGAGCCAGATATTCGGAACGAAAAAATGATTCATGTCTTTGAAAAGTGTGGATTCGAACGTGTGAAACCAGTCACTTTACCAGATAAAACAGGTCTTTTGATGTTTTGTCATCGAGATCGATTTGAAAGGAAGTATAACCATGACGCGGTTCAACAAGCAAAATAATGTAGTGGATGTCATTGGGATTGGCATTGGACCATTTAACCTAGGGCTTGCTGCATTATCTGAAGAAGTAGACGAAATTGACGCTTTGTTTTTTGAAAGAAGTGAAGCGTTCCACTGGCATCCAGGTATGCTCATTGAAGGGACAACACTTCAAGTCCCCTTTTTAGCGGATCTTGTCAGTATGGCGGATGTGAAAAGCAAATATAGCTTTCTCAACTATTTGCAGGAACAAAATCGTTTGTATTCATTTTACTTTCTAGAAGACTTCCATATCCCGCGTAAGGAATATAGCCATTATTGCCGCTGGGTCGCGGATCAATTAGATTCTTGCCGATTTGGCATGAATGTCGAATCTGTCTCCATCGTTGAAAAAGGTGGAGAAAAACGATATGAAGTGCATGTCCGTCATGTGAAAGATCAAACGGTAGAGGTGTTTGAAAGTAAGCATCTTGTTTTAGGTATCGGTACACAGCCTGCGGTACCAGTATCTCTTCAGCCAGCTTTAGGGGATCGGGTGTTTCATTCTGCTGATTACTTGAAACGAAAGAAAGAAGGCTGTTTTAAAGGAAAATCCGTGACGGTCATCGGTTCTGGTCAAAGTGCAGCAGAAGTATTCTATGACATTTTATCAGACGATGAGGCGAAGGATATTCATTGGTTTACACGCTCTAAAGGGTTTTTCCCAATGGAATATTCAAATTTGGGTCTTGAGTATTTCTCTCCAGACTATATTGATTTCTTTTATGAGCTTCCGCAGCCTAAAAAAGATGCGCTATTAAAGCAGCAAGATTTGCTGTATAAAGGCATCAGTTCAGCGATGATCCGAGATATTTATCACTTGCTTTATGAACGTTCTGCTTGCGGAGAGCAGCTGAACACCGTGCTGCAAGCGATGACGGAAGTCAATTTGATTGAGGAAACGAGGGACGGCTTATCGCTTTCATGCAATCAATGGGTCAAAGAGGACTCCTTTACGCATGAGACAGACATTGTCGTCTTGGCAACGGGCTATCAATCTGTATTACCACCATTTATTGATCCGATTTCCCATCATATTCAGTGGGATCATCAAGGACGCTTCCAGGTTGAACGTGAATATCGATTGAAAACAAACACATTAGGTGAGAATGATATTTTTGTACAAAATGCAGAGCTTCATACACATGGAGTAGGCGCACCAGATTTAGGGCTAGGGGCGTACCGAAACAGTGTCATTATCAATGAACTGGCTCGACGACCTGTGTATCCACTTTATCAAAAGCATGTTTTCCAGACATTCGGTACACA
Source organism: Bacillus sp. FSL W8-0183 (assembly GCF_038006825.1). Taxonomy (NCBI): domain Bacteria; kingdom Bacillati; phylum Bacillota; class Bacilli; order Caryophanales; family Bacillaceae; genus Bacillus; species Bacillus sp. FSL W8-0183. The sequence goes on from NZ_JBBOVY010000001.1 coordinate 1,203,332, forward strand.
TAAACACGCAAATACATTTGAAGAAATCAAAGGGTAAGGAGGATGAACCGATGAGTGTACAAGATGAATTGAAAAAAGCGGTCAATCCTGCTGCTTGGAAAAAAGCAAACCAGCGAATGGTGGCAAAAATGCTGTCCGAATATATGTATGAGGATATGCTTCATCCCGTTCAGCTAAATCATCAGGATGGCATCGCCCAATATGAATTAATCATTCACGATCAGAAGAAATATCGTTATCTCGCAAAACCTCGTTTGTTTGATAGTTTTGATACGATTGCTGAATCGATCGAGTGCTGTCAAGACGGAACATGGACAAAGGATGTTAGTGCCATTGTGTTTTTACTAGACATTCAGCCAATCATCCCAATGTCTTCTGAAACAACTGGTCATCTGATCAAAGAGCTTCACCATACCTTGTTAGCGGATGTTCATTTGCTGTCGAAAAAAGCACTTCGTGCAGATGAGCTAACAGATACAGATTATGCATGGATTGAGGGCGAGATGACTGGTCATCCGTGGATCGTCTATAACAAAGGGCGTATTGGATTCAGCTACGATGATTACTTAGCCTATGCACCTGAAAGGCAGGAATGTGTGCAGCTGTCTTGGATTGCTGTTCACCGAGAACTTGCGACTTTCCATGCGGTCGATCATGAGAACTATGAGCACATCATTGCCAAAGAATTAGACGAAGTCACGATTCGTCAATTCCAACGTGTGTTAAAGGATGAAGGGCTGAATGCGGCTGATTATTATATGATGCCTGTTCATAAATGGCAGTGGACGCATATGATCATCCAGCATTTCCCTGAAGATTTAGCCATGCGCCGTATTGTGTATTTAGGAGAAGGGCTGGATCAATATATTCCACAGCAATCGATCAGAACCTTTACAAACATCTCAAATAAAGGCAAGCATCATATTAAACTGCCAATGAGTATTTTAAATACGCTAGTGTACCGGGGGCTCCCATCAGAACGGACGGTGATTGCTCCTCGTATTACAGCACATATTAAAGGAATCGCCGATCAAGACGCCTTTTTATCCGATGTATGCCGCGTGATTTTACCAGGTGAGAATGCGAGTATCAATGTTGATCATCCTTATTACAGCAAGCTACCTGGTGCGCCATATCAATACCTTGAAATGCTTGGGGTCATTTTTAGAGAAAGCATTTATACATATTTAGATGAAGGGGAGAGCCCTGTTACGTTGGCGGCACTGACGTATGAAGATCATGAAGGCGAGCCTTATCTGAAGCAGCTCATTGAAAAATCGGGTCTGTCAGCAAAAGAATGGATGGCGTCATTCTTCCACGTTGTCATGCCACCGCTTCTGCACTTTATGTATCAATATGGCACGGTGTTTTCACCGCACGGACAAAATACAATTCTTGTATTAAAAGATCACAAGCCGCATCGTTTGGCGATCAAAGATTTTGTTGATGATGTGAACATTAGTGATCAACCGCTACCTGAATTGGCTTCATTAGAAGAAGATCTAAAGGAAGTGCTGCGTAGTGAGCCGCCTGAGGGTCTTGTACAATTTATTTTTACAGGCCTGTTTATTTGCAATCTTCGTTACGTGTCAAACGTGTTAGACAATCACAATCTGTTAGATGAAACGACGCTTTGGCGCTTGCTTGCAGAAGAAATTCAGCAGTATCAAAAGCAATTTCCACAGCTAAAAGATCGTTTTGCTTTATTTGATCTATTCCAGCCACAGCTGACAAAGCTTTGCTTAAACCGTAATCGCATGATTGATTATGGCTATGGAGATGGAGATGACCGGCCGCATGCATCAGAGCATGGTAAGGTCACAAATGCACTCGCTCAAGTTCTCTCATCCGTAGGCGAAAAATAAAAAAGAAAAGCTGTAGACAACATCTGTCTACAGCTTTTTGATTTTTTAAGAAAATGCTTGTGAGGCCAGAAAATAGAGAAGCTCTGAATCGTTCTGCTTTTCGTTCCCGCGAATCATCATAAAATGTGCGACGTTTGTTTTCGTAAATCCTGCTTCTACAAGTGATGCATGCAGGCGTTCAGCTGTTTCTTCCTGCATATCTAAACGAAAGGCGCCAGAATAAGACGTGAGAAGTGATTGAATGAGTGATAGCGCCGTTTGTTCATCGTTTGCTGCAAGCGGGCCAATCATCAGATTAGCTGGTGTTTCCACACCAAACGCGAAGCCGGTGATTTCGTGGTGTTCATCCTTTGCGATCAGTTTAAATGCTGCTCGCTCCATTCGCTTTATTAAGAAGTTTGATCGATTGGTCCCTGCGCCTTTTTCATCCAGCCTTTCAATAGACGGGAGGTGCGTTTGATCAGCGGGAAAAAGATGAATCTGATGTGACGGGTGAAGCGCACTAGGATTTGTTTTTTGTGCTTTGTATGTATGAATATAACCGGCTGTCTGAAAGCCGATTTTTTCATAAACTGGCTGTCCTTGTACAGTAGCCGTTAAAACGACAGGGACACTTGGATCACTATGACGAAGCAGTGTGTCAATCATTTGACGGGCAAGACCGAGGCCTCGATGTGTCTCAGATACAATGACCGCCCCAATTGATGCCACTCTGTCATACTGAAAAAGTCCAGCGCATGAAATGACTTGTCCGTCAGTTGTTGTAAAACCGGTAAAATGTCCATTTGTTAAAAGAGATGTGAGCTCTTCCGCATTGTAATCAGGCCAGTCGACCTCTTTTGACAATGCGACAAGGTCTGGTATGTCATCAAGGGTTAAAGTTCGTTGTATAACGTTTGGCAATACACGCAACTCCTTCTTAGCTGATTTCTCTATATGTATCGTACCATAAGAACGCATAAGAAAAAGGAAAAGGGGATACCTTTTCCTTCAGCGTGTAGACAAACCCTCGCATTCGGTGTCAGTCCTGCGCTTCGGTGCTCCCTTTTCCTTTTGTATAGTTTAATAATTGAGGTCACGGTTGTATTCATATTCAAAGGTGAGCTGTAAGTTTTTAATTGAGACAACGCCTACTTTGATTAACCGTCCACCGATCAATTGAGGAACCTCGGTTGCATTAAAAGAGACAAAAAAGCGGTCTTTAGCTGGCACTTGACTTGTTTTATAAGAAGAGATGTCAACTTTTTGACCGTTCCAAGGTACGTTCACTGTTCCGCCTTTTAAGGAAGAGACAGTGAATACATAATTATATGCATTTGTACTGCCTTTTTCAGCTTCTAATGACAGGCCAGTGACAACGGCATCCTGCGGCAAGCTGCTTAAATCAAAAGAAGAATTGGGAGATCCGGCTTCATTGAAACTATTCAATGTGGCAGGTGATCCATATCGTTTCGTTGTGCCTTTTTCAATACTTTTATCAAAGACAATACGATACATGTTGTCCTCTTCATTTAATAATTGCTTTGGTTTGACGGCTAAATAGTAGTCAGTGCTTGCGGCAATTTTCGGCATATGGATGATTTCATTTTGGTTGTTTGTCCGCACAGAGGAAGACACGAGTGACCCGCTCTGATTGTAAAGATAAAGATCGAAATCATTTCCAGCTTTCACATTGACGAGTTTGATAGAAAAGCGGCCATCTGCTCCATCAAATTTAGAGCTGGTGAACCGGTAAAAATCAATGTCATTCATAGAAGAGATACTGCCTTCGTGATATAAATAGGTCTTGTTTAGATGAAGAGAGTGCTGTAAGAATTGAGCTTTTTCCATCGTATCATTGTTTGCATAATCACTATCTGGATACAAATGCTCCAATTCTTCTGTATAATATTTTGTTTGTTTCGTAGAAGTTTCACTTGCTTGAGCAGGTGATTGGAAAAGAGGGCTAGCGATAAAGAGGCCTGTAAGCAATAAAACCCCGATCTTCTTTTTGAACATGACAAACATCTCCTTTTAAGTAAATGACTTTCATTTATAATATCGGTAAATAAACGTAATATTTCATATTTATTCCATTTTTATTTATAAAAAGAACCTCCCATTCAGGAGGTTTTTTTAGTGAACGTTAAAATATCGAGCTTCAGGATGAGAAACGACAATGGCTGAAACGGATGCTTCGGGCTCCATCATAAACCCTTCTGTGAGATGAATCCCGATTTTTTCTGGCTGCAGCAGATGGAATAGTTTTTCTTGGTCTTCTAGATTAGGGCACGCTGGATAGCCAAAGGAATAGCGCTGACCTTGATATTTGGCTTGGAACCGTTTCTCCATCGTGAAATCGACTGGGTCTGGGAATCCCCATTTATCACGAATTACTTGGTGCGTTCGTTCAGCCAATCCTTCTGCAAGCTCAAGTGCTAAAGCTTGGACCGCATGCATTTTCAAATAGTCACCCTCTTGTTTAAATTGCTGCGCAACCTCTCGTATGCGGGCACCAGCCGTCACTGCAAATAAGGCGATATAATCTTTCTCGTTCTCTCCGCTTTTCCGCACATAATCAGAAATAGACCGGTACGGAAGTTTTTCCTGTCTTGGAAATTGGAATGTCTCAATGACGCGGTCAGGCGCTTCTGGATCGTAGATATGCAGGTCATTCCCATTTGAAATGGCAGGGAAGAATTGATAGACGAATGCAGGTGCAAACCAGTTTTTCTCTCTGCCTTCTTGAAGAAGATCTGTGATCAGCTGTTTTAATTCCAATGCTTTTGGATGCTGTTCAGCCAAGAGCTTTTTGACCTTTCCTTTTAAACCGAGGTGATGGCCGATCAGCATCTGCTCATTGACATAGGGCATAATGTGGTGCAAATCAATATCCCGTACATAATGGCGTTTCGTATTTTCTGGCGTGAAAATGGCTGCCTCCGGAAGTGTCGCGCGTTTTTCTAGTAATTCAATCACGGCTTTTGGCTGCGTTGTTTCTTTTTCCTTATGGAGTGTTTCTTGATCCTCTAAGGGTTTTGTTTGAAATTGAAGAGGGTTCGCTCTTAATTCATTCGCTAAAGACAGGCCGTCCATTGCATCTTTGGCGTAAAGGACGGGCCCATCATATTGAGGCGAAATTTTCATCTTCGTAAACTTCCGGGAAAGCGCCGCGCCGCCCACCAAAATGGGAACAGAGATGTTTGCTTTTTGTAAATCTTGAGCGGTCAAGACCATTTGCTGTGCTGATTTGACAAGTAAACCTGATAATCCAATCATATCTGGCTTTTCTTTTTGCACCGCTTCAATCAATGTTTGTGGGGTTACTTTGATTCCGAGATCGACGACGTGAAAGCCATTATTGCTCAAAATGATGTCGACCAGGTTTTTCCCTATATCATGGACATCGCCTTTGACGGTGGCGAGGAGAATCTTCCCTTTGCCGCTTGCGTCCTTTTTCTCCATAAATTGCTCAAGGTATGAAACAGATGCTTTCATGACCTCAGCGGATTGGAGGACTTCAGCTACAATCAATTCGTTTTGATTAAAAAGGCGCCCAACCTCTGACATTCCCTGCATTAATGGTCCATTGATGACATGAAGAGGTGATTCAAATTTCTCCAAAGCAAGGGCCAAATCATCAATCAGGCCTTCTTTCGTCCCTTCGACGACATAGAGTGCCAGCCTTTCATCAAGTGATAAGGAGATCTTTGGTTTCTTCTCTGTTTTCTTTTTCCCGCGATAAAATTGGGTGAACTCAGCAAGGGTTTGATCATTTGTTTCATAAAGTAAAGTTTCAGCCAGCTTGATTTCTTCCTTTGGAATTGAAGCGAAGCGTTCAAGTTTTTCAGTATTCACGATCGCATAATCAAGCCCTGCTTTTACGCAGTGATACAAATAAACGGCATTCAATATTTCTCTGCCAACTGGCGGGAGTCCGAAAGACACGTTACTAATGCCTAAAATGGTGAGACATTCAGGCAGTGCTGCTTTGATTCGCTCAATGCCTTTAATCGTCTCTTCAGCAGCACCAATATACTGTTCGTCTCCAGTACCTACTGGAAAGACAAGCGGGTCAAAAATGATATCACTCGCAGGGATTCCATATTTTTTCGTGAGCAGGTCATGGGATCTTACGGCAATCTCAAGTTTTCGATCTGCTGTGACGGCCATCCCTGTTTCATCGATTGTTCCCACAACAAGTGCGCCGCCATATAGCTTGACAAGCGGAAGAATCTCTTCAAAGCGCTCTTCTCCATCCTCTAAATTAATAGAATTGATAATGGCTTTTCCTTGAGAATACATGAGTGCTTTTTCGATGACATGTTTATCGGTTGAATCAATGACAAAAGGAGCTTTCACTTTTTTCATGGCTTCTTTTAAAAAGCCTTCCATGTCTGCTATCTCATCACGATCAGGGTCTGCTAGACACACATCAATGACGTGAGCGCCATTTTTCACTTGAGCACGGGCAATTTCTGCCGCCTCTTCAAACTTTTGTTCTGCGATGAGCCGTTTGAATTTGCGTGAACCAATGACATTTGTGCGCTCACCAACAAAGAGGGGGCGCATCGCTTCTTCATAAATGAGGGGCTCGATGCCTGATACGGTATGCGGTGATGACTCATGCGACATGCTGCGGGGCTGAAGCGAACGTACTTCATCTGACAATGCCTGAATATGTGCAGGCGTTGTACCGCAGCAGCCGCCGACGATATTTAACCAGCCTTCTTTTGCAAAAGCGGCAATTTTTTTAGCAAGCGAAGCAGGGGATTCGTGATATTGCCCTTCTTCATCAGGGAGACCAGCGTTTGGATAGCAACTGACAGCCGACTTTGAGATGGAGGAGAGTGTACGGATATGGTCTGTCATAAATTCTGGACCAGTTGCACAGTTTAGTCCGACGCTGATTGGTTTCATATGCTCAAGTGAGATATAAAAGGCTTCAATATCTTGACCGGCAAGGGTGGTGCCCATTGGTTCAATCGTCCCTGACACCATCAGTGGTAGCTCAATACCGGTTGCGTGAAAGGCTTTTTGAATACCTTTAAATCCAGCTTTGACATTCAGCATGTCTTGACTTGTTTCTAAAAGAAGAGCATCACATTTTCCATCAATCAGGGCGCGGGCTTGTTCTTCATAATTTGCAACGAGCTCTTCAAACGTTGTGCCGCCTGTCACGGATAATGTTTTTGTAGTGGGCCCCATTGCGCCTACAACAAAGCGGGGCCAGTCTGGTGTTGACAAACGGTCTGCTTCACGCTTTGCCAGCTGAGCTGCTTTTACGTTCAATTCATAGGCGAGATGGCCAAGTCCATATTCATCGAGAACGAGCTTCGTCGCGCCGAATGTATTTGTTTCGATTAAATCTGCACTTGCTTCAAGATATTGCCGGTGAATCGTGGAGATTATATGAGGGGCTGTGACGTTCAAATATTCGTTACAGCCCTCATACTCTTCTCCGCCGAAATCCTCTGCTGTGAGATCGGCGTTTTGAATCATTGTGCCCATTGCACCGTCAAGGACGAGGATGCGTTTTTTGAGCTGTTCAGTGATAGTTGGCATGGATGTTTGGCTCCTTTTCTTTCTGATGGATGTAAGTTGTCAGTTCTGCTGTTAAATCTGATCGAAGGAAAGGGGTAATTAAATAGATACCATTAAACAATTCGCAGGCTGTATCTAATAAAGAACGGGCAATCGCTAACCCTTCTGTCCGCTGCTTTTCTTTATCTTCGCCTGCCTTGGCCATAATCTCACGAATCGAGTCAGACAATTTAATGCCGGGAATTTCATGATGAATAAACTCAGCATTTCGGCTGCTTGTTAGCGGCATAATACCGATGTAAATCGGTTTATCCAAATGTCGGCTTTCTTCATGAATCTTCACAAGCTGTTCCTCAGAGTAAACAGGTTGTGAAATAAAATAATCGGCACCGTATTCAATTTTCTTCTCGAGGCGTTTGACCGCTTTATCAATATGACGGACATTTGGATTAAACGCACCAGCCACAGAAAAATTAGTCTTTTTCCCGAGCGGCTTCCCGGAGAAAGATAGTCCCTCGTTAAATTGTTTGATCAGACGGATCAAATCAAAGGAGGTTAAATCATACACAGATGTCGCACCTGGGAAGTCTCCAATTTTAGACGGATCGCCTGTGATGGCTAAAATATCGGTTAGTCCAAGCGTGTCTAGCCCCATTAAATGAGATTGGAGTCCAATCAAATTGCGATCACGACATGTGATATGGACAAGTGAACGCATATCAAGCTGCTGTTTTAATAAAGCGCCGCATGCCACATTGCTAATACGCGGGGTAGCTAGAGAGTTATCGGCCAGTGTGAGGGCATCAATGCCTGCACTTTTTAATTCGTTCGCTGCGACGAGGAATTTTTCAAAGTTCAGCTTCTTCGGCGGGTCCAGCTCGACGATAATCGAACGTTTTTTCACAGCAAGCTCGTCAAGACCTGGTTCTGTCCGTTGATCTTGGATGGAAATGATTTCTTCTTTTAATACTTTCACTTCTTTTTCGGTGATAGGTGCTAAATCTTTGACCGCCTCAGCCATGGCGCTTATATGCTGAGGGGTTGTTCCGCAGCAGCCTCCAATGATTCGTGCGCCCTGATTTCTAAACTCAAGTGCACTTTTTCGGAAATAATCATTATCTGTATCATAGACGAGTCTGCCTTCTTCAAGGGAGGGGAGACTGCTGTTTGGATAGACAGATAAATGCGAATTTTGCAAAAGTGGAACGCCTTCAAGTGCCTGAATCATATGATAAGGGCCTAATCGGCAGTTAATGCCGACGACATCAGCGCCAAGTGAGGATAATTCAGATAAGCCGTCTTTTAGCGGTGTACCGTCCTGCAATACACCTTGCTCATGCATGGAGACGTTCATGACAATCGGAAGCGCTGTTTCTTTGCGAGCAATCTCAAGAACGGCTTTTGCTTCTTCAATATCGTAATATGTTTCAAGCAGTAACCCATCAGGCTCTTCATTTAAAAGGATATAGAGCTGTTCTCTAAAGCTCCGTTTAATCTCGTCTAAAGAGTAGGCATTTTTGTTAAATGTTCGAATGCCGCCGATCGTTCCGAGGACATAAGCTGAGCCAGCGGCTGCTTTGGCAATTTGTACAGCTTTTGTGTTAATGCGTTTTGTTTCTTCCTCTAAGCCATAGCGGGATAGTTTAATATAATTCGCACCGTATGTGTTCGTTTGAATAATGTCCGCTCCAGCTTGCACATATGCTTCGTGCACTCTTTTGACTTCATCTTCTTTCGATAAATTTAATTCTTCAAAGCAGCGGTCAATGCCATAAGAGTATAAAAGTGTTCCCATTGCTCCATCAGCAATCAGTACGCGATTTTGTAAGTCTTGTAATAGGCCCATTGGTTTCCTCCTTATTTCTATGTAACAAAAAAAGCCTTCTGATAAGAAGAAGACTTTTTGGCTGTATTGAAATTCTTCTCCTTATCTTCCAAGCAGTTGCTTGCTGGATTTAGCACCTTGGTCATAGAAAATAGATTTCTACTACACCGGTTGCTGAGGCTTCACAGGGCCAGTCCCTCTGCCTCTCTTGATAAGAAAGCGATATGAACATGTCAATGAATTGAACTTCCATCAACTGTATCGAAAAAATCGGAAATAATCAATGGAAAATTTGAAATTTATCGAAAATTTATAAATTGGACGTCAATCGGTAAATCTGCCTTGCGCATGAGCGCCATCACTTCTTGTAAATCATCTTTATTTTTTCCTGTCACACGCACTTGGTCATCCTGAAATTGCGACTTTACTTTTAAACCAGATTGTTTGATCAAGGCATTGATCTTTTTGGCATTGTCCTTATCAATCCCGCTAATCAGCTTTGCACGCTGGCGAACGGTTCCACCTAGGGCATGTTCTGTTTTTCCATAGTCAATGTTTTTAGTCGGTACGTTTCGTTTAATCAGTTTTGTCACAAGGACATCCTTTAGCTGCTCCAGCTTGAAGTCATCATCAGAAATGAGAACGAGTTCTTCTTTTTCTAGTGAAATATCACTTTTACTTCCTTTAAAATCATAACGATTTTTAATTTCTTTCAGTGCTGCTTGAATGGCGTTTTGCACCTCTGGCAGCTCCACCTTCGAAACAATATCAAATGAACTTTCTTTTGCCATCACATATGACCTCCAACTATAGATATTGCGTCTATTTTATCATGCCAATAGGGGAAGAAGAAACTTTATCGAAGCGAGTTCAGATGCATGCGGTATAATTCAAGTACAGTTTGTCCACTTTAGCTAACAGAACTAGAGATGTTCATGATGACAGAAGTATAGTAGAATAAAGTGAATCAAAAGATGAACGAACGCTCTTTTAAGGGCAGATAGGAAGGAAGAGAACATGAGACCAGGTGAGCAACTGACCTTGCAAATAGATAACGAGATGGAATACGGCTACTTTTTAACAGATGGCGAAGATTCTGTTCTCCTACATCGCAGTGAGATGACAGAGGATATTGGAGATCGTGATGAAGTAGAGGTCTACCTATATGTAGATCATGAGGAAAGACTGGCAGCGACGATGAAAATTCCTAAAATCAATGCACATACATACGATTGGGTAGAAGTCGTAGACGTTGTAGAAGATATGGGTGCTTTTGTCGATATAGGTTTGTCAAAGGATGCACTTGTTGCAACTGAACACCTCCCGCCTTTTGAGGAAGCGTGGCCGAAAAAAGGCGACAAACTATACTGTATGCTCAAAGTGACAAGTTACGGGAGAATGTTCGCAAAACCAGCCACTGAAGATGTGATCAGTGAATTATTTACTGAGGCGCCAGAAATGTTAATGAACAAAGAAATTACGGGAACGATTTATCGCTTAATTGCGACAGGTTCTTTTATGCTGACAGATACAGGCGTGCGTGGATTTATCCACCGCACGGAACGAAAGGAAGAGCCTAGATTAGGATCGACCGTGACAGGACGCGTCATTGCAGTGAAAGAGGACGGAACCGTGAACGTTTCTCTGCTTCCTAGAAAACAGGATGCATTATCTGTCGATGCAGAAGAAATTTTAACTTACATGAGAACGAGAAACGGTGCAATGCCTTACGGGGATAAAAGTGATCCAGAAGATATCCGGGAAAGATTTCAAATGAGCAAAGCAGCCTTCAAACGAGCATTAGGTCATCTGATGAAAAATGATCTTGTTTACCAAAAAGAAGGATGGACATACGAGAAAAAGTGAGCATTTGCTCACTTTTTTTATTTTTGTCATAAATAATGGTTTTTTTCAGTGAAAAAAGTCATGAAAAAAGCTGAAAATCCTTCACTTTATCATTGAAACAATGACTCTCAAATCCGATAAATAAGGGGTAAGGATGATAAAAGGAGTGTGTTTTTGGATGAAAGTGAAGATTTCATTACTTCTGATGGCAGCGATGATCATGGTACTCGCCTCATGCAGCAATCAGCAGGGAGGACCACCGATATCAAATGCGAAGCATATTGGTGTCATGCTGACGGATGATGGTCTTGGTGATCAATCATTTAACGATTCATCATTTAAAGGATTAGAAAAAGCACGTGATGAGCTTGGCATTGAATTCGATTATAGAGAAATTGCAGAAACCGATACATATGAAAAAGGGCTGACCGAGCTTGTGAAAGATGGAAATGACCTGATCATCGGTGTAGGTTTCAGTATGCAAGAAGACTTAGAAAAGGTAGCGAAAAAATATCCGAAAAAGCAATTTTTACTCATTGATGCTGTGTCTGAACTGAAAAATGTCACATCAGTGACTTTTAAAGAAGAGCAGGGCAGCTATCTAGCGGGAGCACTTGCTGCCATGACAACAAAAAGTGATGTTATTGGTTTTGTTGGCGGAGTCGATGCAGAGGTGATCCACCGATTTGAACAAGGCTATCAAAAAGGCGCAAAATCTGTGAATCCGAAAATCAAGGTCGTATCCACGTATGCTGGCACATTTAGTGATGCAGGCAAAGGCAGTAAAATAGCGAAAGACATGATCAAAAAGAAAGCAGATGTTTTATATGCCGCAGCCGGTTATACGGGTGTTGGTGTATTAAAAGAAGCGCAAACGCAAGGCAAATATGCAATCGGCGTGGACAGCGATCAGTATTATACAGCTGAAAAAGCCGTTATTTCGTCTATGGTCAAAAAAGTAGATGAAGTCGTTTATCAATTCAGCGAACAGCTCGTCAAAAGCAGCAAAATCAAAAGCGGACATATCGTCTATGACTTAAGTAATGACGGAATCGATATGGCAAGAATCCGGGTGCTCAAAGATGCTGAGAAATTGACCAAAAAATTAAATGGACTGAAGCAGACACTTCTGAAAGAAGAGGGGGCAGCATCATGAGCTTACGCATCAAAATTTTGCTCAACTCACTCATTTCACTTCTTTTAGCGGTTGGCGTAATTGCCTTTATTATTGTGAGCATGACAAAGATTCAGTCATCAAGCGAAACAGAAGTTCAAACCTTACTGAACGTACAAAAAACGAAGGCCAGCTTTGAAAGTGTCGAACAAGCCATGACCAATTATTCCATGACCCTTTCAGATGAACAGCTAGAGGTGGTTCAAAGCGATATATCGACAGCGAAAAAACAGCTGCAAACTTTAAACAAAAACGCAGGAAATATGAACAAAGAAGCCCTAACACGGTTAAATTCAAAGTTTGACACATGGACGCAAGAAGCAAACAATGCCATTGGTGAAAAAAATGCCTCTGATGCCAGACGAGTAGCTGCCAGAATTGACGGTGTTTTAAACGACGTGCATACGATGAATAAAAGAGCACAAGAAGCGTATGAATACCATTTAGAGGAGGCGGCAGACAATGTGCAAAGGATCATCACAAGCGCATCTGTCGCAGCCCTCACGCTGATTGTCATCGCCGTCTTTTTAAATATTGGTTTAACGAGATCCATTGTGACGCCAATCAAATCCCTTTCTTATCGGGCAAAACAGATTGCAGAAGGAAACCTCGCTGTGGAGCGGATGGACATCAAGCGGAAAGATGAAATCGGTGGCTTAAATGAGTCGTTCAATCAAATGACGAATCAGCTGATTAGCTTGATTCAAGAAATCAGTCATGTCTCAAGTCAAGTGGAATCATTCTCGATTCAGCTAGATGATGAAAACAAAAAGCTTATGGAATCAGCCAATCAAGTGTCTGTATCGACAGACGAAATGGCGAATGGTTCACAAGCGATTTCAGAAGACCTTCAGCATGGCGTTAGTTTGATTGAGAAAATGGATTCACATGGCCGTAAGAATTCCGAAAGATCACATACAGTCATCCGTAGTACAGAGGATGCCATTGAAGCGGTGGAAAGCGGAAAGCACACGTTAACAGAAACAAAAGCAACCATTGAAAAAAATACACGTGCGACGAGACAAATTGAAGAGTCAGCAGGAGAATTCACTCAGTACGCAAGCGGAATCTCCGCAATGGCCAAAACGGTTTCTGATATTGCGGACCAGACAAACCTCCTCTCACTCAATGCGGCGATTGAAGCGGCAAGAGCAGGAGAAGCTGGCAAAGGGTTTGCCGTCGTAGCGGACGAAATTCGTAAGCTGGCAGATGAATCGTCTCGTGCAACAAGACAAATTTTTGACATGGTGAGTCATATTGAAAAAGGCATTCAATCCATTAGCCAAACTGTACAAGAAGGGGTCAAGCTATCACTTCAGCAACAAGATGCAATGGACAAAACCTCACACTCCTTTGAAGATATAGAAACAAAAGCACAACATATTAAGCAAGAAATGGCGGTCTTAAATGACCAAATTATTCAATCAACAGAGCTTGGCGGACAAGTGCTGCACTCGATTGAAAATATTAGTGCCGTTGTAGAAGAAACGGCAGCGGGCAGCGAAGAAATTTCTGCCTCGGCAAACGAACAGTTGCAATCTTTCCATCAAATGAACAAACAAGTAGAAGAACTGATGAGTATGACAGCAAGGTTAAACGAAACCGTTCACCGATTTAAGCTATCATAAGAAAAGCACCCTTCCCGTGATGTTTCAGGGAAGGGTGCTTTTTATGATGGGCTGCCTGTAAAGAAGATGGCAAGTGTGCTAGGGCCTGAGTGGGACCCAACAGCCGCGCCGATGACCTGGATGTCGATTTCTTTTGGGTGAAATTCCGCTTCGATTAATTGTCTCATTTCTTCTGCAAGTGCAGGGTCATCTCCATGACTAATGCCAACAGTTTGACTAGACCAGTCAGATCCGCGTTCTTTCATCAGCTCGATAATGCGTTTCAATAATTTTTTACGGCCACGAATTTTTTCAAGGGGTATCAGTTTTCCATCCTCAACGTGTAAAATGGGTTTAATACTTAACAATCCGCCAACAAATGCGGACGCTTTACTGATTCTTCCGCCTCTTGCTAAATACGATAAATCGTCTACAGTAAAAATATGTTGTAAAGATTCACAAAAATGCTTTACAGACGTTTCAATTTCTTGTATTGTATTTCCGTCAATGGCAAGTGATTGAGCGTGTTTGACAGCTAGTCCATAACCAAGTGAAGCACATTTAGAATCAATGATTCGTAAATCGAAATCAGGGTATTCTTCCTTCACTTCGTTTGCCATCATCACAGCGGTTTGGTATGTACCTGAAAGCTCTGATGAAAAGGCAACATAGATAGCGGATGTATGGGTTTGGGCCGCAGAAACAAAGGCTTCTTTGATCCGGTTCGGTGAAGCTTGTGATGTTTTTGGACTTGCACCTTGTCTCATCGCATCAAATACTTGTTTTGGTTCAATGGTGATCAAATCCTCAAATTCCTGCTCGCCGAGTAACACACGCAGCGGAATGAGTGTCATGTTTTGTTCATCATAATAAGAAAGAGGCAGATCAGCAGCACTGTCTGCTATGATATGAACAGTCATCAAAATCCCTTCTTTCTAAAAAATCAACCATATTTTACATCTTTTTAGCCTAACTATATCATAGAAAATCATTTTTTCGTGTTCAAATTCTAAATTTTAGGGAAAACCATAGAGAGAATGGTAAGTGGAGGAATGACAACATGTTCATTGGAGAAGCAAAAAAATTCATCGTCGTCGTCATTGGTGCCTTACTCAATGCGATTGGGCTGAATTTATTTTTAATCCCTGCTGACGTATATGCAAGTGGTTTTACAGGGGTTGCCCAGCTGTTATCTAGTTTAATCGATCAATATGCACCGTTTTATTTATCAACAGGGATCCTATTATTTATTTTAAACATTCCGGTCGGCATTTTAGGCTGGATGAAGGTTGGTCGTTCCTTTACTTTGTATAGCATTATTAGTGTGGCACTGACAACGATTTTCCTCGGCATTTTACCAGAGACAAGTGTTTCTGAAGATATTTTATTAAATGCTGTATTTGGCGGAGTCATTTCTGCACTTGGCATTGGGATTACACTGAAATATGGGGCATCTACAGGCGGCCTTGACATTATTGCGATGATTTTAGCGAAATGGAAAGACAAACCAGTGGGCACGTATTTCTTCATTTTAAACGGAATTATCATTTTTACAGCAGGATTGTTACAAGGTTGGGAGAAAGCTTTATATACCCTTGTCACATTATATGTGACGACTAGGGTAATTGATGCCATCCATACGAGACATGAAAAGCTGACCGCCATGATTGTGACAAAGAAAGCAGATGAAATCAAAGAAGCCATTTATGGAAAAATGGTCAGAGGGATTACGACTGTTCCGGCAAAAGGGGCATTTACCAATGAACAAAAAGAAATGATGGTCATTGTCATTACAAGGTATGAGCTGTATGAACTTGAACAAATTATAAAGGAAGTCGATCCAAAAGCCTTTACAAATATTGTTCAAACAACCAATATTCTTGGATTTTTCAGACGAGATTAAAAGGTGGGTAGAAGATGAAAAAAGGGTTAGTGCTTTTTCTCGTTCTATTGGTTTTAACAGCTTGTGGACAACAAAAAAAGGATGAACCAGACAAGGAGGTATCCGGTCAAATGGGAGAAAAAACCGTTGTACTCACAGTAGACCCCGTCCAAAAAGGTTCTTCGGTTCAATTTCATATGTCACTAAAAAATGAATCAGATCGAGATATTGAATTCACGTTTAACACAAGTCAAAAATTCGAATTGAGTGTGTACGATGAAGACGGAAATGAAAAATACCGTTACTCGAAAGACCGTATGTTCACACAAGCCATCCAATCCTTTGTGCTGAAAGCAGATAAAACATATGACTTCCAAGATACGTGGTCAAACGGTGTGGAGCCGGGAACGTATGAAGCGGTCGTCACATTTAAAGGAAAAGCAGAAGGGCTAAAGCAAATCACTGAGAAGAAAACGTTCCAAGTGAAATAAGCATAAGAAAAGCTGTCCACAAAGCGGACAGCTTTTTTCGTTAAAGATCATCAAGCAGGTCTTGGAACGTATGCAGCTGGTTTCTTTCTGCATCTGTCGAATTAGCAAATGCAGATGATACGGCGTTTTTAGCTCGCTGAACTGCTTGTTGACGCTCTAAACCAGATGGAAATGAAGAAGTAAGGGCTTCTTCAGTAAATGATTTGGCTTGATCAAAAAGTTCGTTTCTCACAATGAACCTCCAGAAGCATCAGTCTTCATATTTCCCCTGTCCTCCGCAGCTTCTTCAAGTGTGGAACGATACGGAAAACGTGCGTCATGTAGACTGACTGAATCTTTACCTTGTTGTATAAAGCGTTTCGATTTGCTTCTTTTACCCATTCGGAATCCGCCCCTTTACACAAGCTGACAGGACAACCTGTCTAACGGTAGTATGCCCGCTTCGACCTGCTATGTATGAATGGAAAAATTAAAGCGAGAAGTAATTCGTTAGGAATTTTGCAATCCCATCTTGTTCATTCGTATCTGTCACTTCATTAGAGACGCGTTTCACTGCATCAATCCCGTTGCCCATGGCAACCCCGCATCCAGCAAATTCAAGCATCTCTAAATCATTGTCTTCATCTCCGAATGCCACAATCCGCTCCTGAGGCACACCGTAATAATCACTGATCTTTTGCAGTCCAACGGCTTTGTTCATACCTGTTTTAATGATTTCAATGACATGCCACGGAGCAGCCCAGCGTCTGTGGTCAATGACTTCTGCATGAACATCTGTCAAATAGCTCCGAATCGCTCCGACGTCTTCTTCTTTTGCGTGAATTAAGACGCTTGTGACATTCTCTCCAAGATTGTTCCGAAGGTCTCCAACGGTCACTTTGTTTGCATTCATATTAAATATATCAATGAGCTTTTCATCATGATAATGGAAATACAAATCGTCTAGCACTTCAGCTAACACATTGTGTACTTTATATTCCTCACTAATATCCACAAGCTGTTTCACGACTTGAAGATCAAGTGATGTGTGAAATCTGCCCCATTTTTCATCAAGAGGATGATGGACAAACGCTCCATTAAAGTTCACAATCGGTGAATCGAGCTGCAATTGCTGATAATAAGGAGAGCTGGAACGAAATGGCCGGCCAGTTGAAATACAGACATGATGCCCGCTGTCTTTCACTTTTTGAATGACATCAAGTGTGTGTGCAGAAATCGTTTTATCGTCTTTTAATAACGTGCCATCCAGGTCAAGTGCGATTAGATAAGGTTTAGTCTCCATAAAATCTCCTTTGATCTGTAAGTAATAGGAGGCAACTGGTGCGGGTGCCTCCACCTATAGTGTATCTTTATCACATCTTCGTTGTCTACATGTTAAAATAAACAAAGACGGGAATGATAAAGGAGGATTCATAGGCTGTGATCACCATTGATGAGCAAAAGACGCACGATATTCCATTTTTACATATCGTAAAAGCTGAAAATAAAGATAAACCGATGCCGCTTGTATTTTTTATTCATGGATTTACAAGTGCACGCGAGCACAACTTACACTTCGCCTTTCATTTGGCGGAAAAAGGCATGAGAGTCATTTTGCCTGACTGTGCTTATCATGGTGTAAGATCAGAAAACCTCAGCTTAGAGGAACTGGCATCAAAGTTTTGGGAAATCGTCCTGAACGAAATCCGTGAAATCGATATCTTAAAAACATATTTTCAAGAAAAACAATTGATTGAAGCCGATCTAATAGGTGTTGCTGGTACTTCCATGGGAGGCATCACGACCTTTGGTGCACTCGCAAAACATGATTGGATTAAAGCGGCAGTCAGCTTGATGGGCAGTCCGAAATATACGACATTCCTACAAGCACAAATTATGGACATGCGGCACAAAGGGTTGATGAAAGAGATTACAGATGAAGAGGTTCATCAGCAATTAGACGCGCTGCGCCCTTATGATTTAACGCTGCAAACAGATCGATTAAACAAAAGACCGCTGTTATTCTGGCATGCAGAAAACGATCCAGTTGTCCCTTACAGACATGCAAAAGCTCTTTATGACGAGTTAGCAGAAACCCAATATAAAGAAGATCCGCACCTGATTCGTTTTATCACAGATGGACAGGCTGGCCATAAGGTCTCAAGACAAGCAATGTTTGAAACCATTGACTGGTTTGTGACACACCTGAAAAGCACAAACGTTTAGCCAAAAGGAAAAGTACGTTATACTAGTTGAAAAAGGAGTGGATATCATGGATGAAGCATTGAAAGAAAATATTTTAGGCGCCCTAGAACAGGTGATTGACCCTGAGTTAAACGTAGACATCGTCAACCTTGGACTTGTCTATGATGTCGATCTTGATGAGAATGGAAAAGCGGATATCACGATGACTTTAACATCAATGGGGTGTCCCCTAGCACCAGTTATCGTGGATGAAGTGAAAAAAGCATTAAGTGACTTGCCTGAAGTGAAAGAAACAGAAGTTCACATCGTATGGAATCCACCTTGGACACGTGACAAAATGTCAAGATACGCTAAAATTGCGCTTGGTATTCAATAAGTAAATACGAAAAATGCCTGGTATGAGTTGAACTCGTACCAGGTTTTTTTATGAAAAATTAAGGTAGAGGAGGAGTATGGCTTGATATAATGGATGTAATTTTATAGAACGGAGTACCTATAATGAAACGAAAGTGGATATGGATCGTTCTTTTGATGGGATATGGCGCTGCCTTTTTTGCATCAGTCTCTATACGTGAAGGTCAAGCACACAAAAGACAAGGACTTGATGCGTTTACAGATGTGAGTCACCTCATGCCGGTCAAAATAAAAAAAGTCGTGCAAGGAAAAGAAATAGAATCTTTAAAAGAAGTATTAGAAGAAGCAAAAGAGAAGAATCTGCCCATTTCAATCGCCGGAAAGCAGCATAGTATGGGCGGCCACACGTATTATGAAAATGGCATTGTACTAGACATGACGAAATTTCGCCGAATCGTGTCATTTCATGAAAAAAAGAAGACCATTCGGGTCCAGAGCGGCGCCACATGGGATGATATTCAAAAATATGTGAACCCATATGGTCTTGCAGTAAAGGTGATGCAATCTCAAAACATCTTTACGATTGGTGGCTCGTTAAGTGCAAATGCACATGGACGTGACATTCGCTACGGCTCACTCATTGACACCGTGCGCTCTTTCACACTGTTAAAAGCAGATGGAGAGATCATCACAGTAAAGCCTAGCGATGATTTATTTACTGCCGTGATTGGAGGATACGGCTTATTCGGTGTCATTTTAGATGTTGAGCTTTCCTTAACAAAGGATGAATTATATAAAATGGAGACAACCTCTTTACACTTCGATGAATACACTGATTATTTTCAAAAGCATGTAAAGAACAATAAAGAAGTGCGCATGCATCTCGCAAGAATCTCTACAGCGAAAACAAATTTTTTGAAAGAGATGTATGTGACGAATTATTCGCTTACTTCTGATCAACAGATTGATCCATACCGCGAGCTCAAAGAAGATCAGCTCGTCATCCCTTTAAAATTTATGCTCGGCCTTTCGAGAAGATTTGATATGGGGAAAGATTTGCTATGGAACTTGCAAAAAAAGTATTTTCAAAGTCAAAATGACCAGCTGATCACAAGAAATAACGTGATGCGGTCTGATTCTGCTTTTTTAGAATATGAAAATGAGTCAGATACCGATGTGCTTCAAGAATACTTTGTTCCAGTTGATCGTTTTCGTGCGTATATCGATGACATGAGAAGCTTTTTACAACAGGAAGAATTGAATTTAATGAACATCACGATCCGCTACGTACAAAAAAATGAAAAAGCGGATCTCTCATATGCGAAAGAAGATATGTTTGCACTTGTTTTGTTAGTGAATTATGGTTTTGAGAAAGAAGAGAAGGCAGAAGCAGAGCGGGTCATCCGGCAAATGACAGATATCACCTTGCGGCACCATGGAAGCTATTACTTACCATACATGCCGTATCAAACGAAAGCACAAATGAAACAAGCGTATCCAAAAACCGATCTATTCTTTCAAAAGAAAAAGCAAGCAGATCCAGATGGCAGATTTATCAACTACTTTTATGAAAGGTACAATACACAATGAATGCTAAAGCAATGAAATGGTTCGTCTATTCACAAAGTCTACTGTTTTTCGCCAGTAGTCTCATTTTCCCTTTTTATATTCTTTTTATTAAAAATGTTGGGTCGAGCTATTCTCAATTTGGTCTTGCTTATGGTCTGTTTGGTTTGAGCGGTGCGTTCATTCATTTATTATTAGGAAAACTTCCTGAAACGACCGACAGGCGTCTCTTTTTAATCATTCATTCGTTTGGTATGGCGTTTCTTCTTCTACTTTTTCCACATATCACAGAAGTAGAGCAAGTTTATATGATTCAGCTTGCCTTAGGTGTGCTAGGTGGTGTTCAGAAGCACGGAGAGAAACTACTCGTCACCGAACTCACAAATGAGAAAAAGCGAATGAAAGAAGTTGGGCACTATCATTTTTGGACAGCGCTTTTTTCATCCATCGCCATTATGCTTGGCGGCCTGTTTGCTGATTTCTTCACCATTCATTTGATTTTTTATGCAAGTTCCCTATTATATTTATGCAGTGCGCTTCTGGTCCTCAATATGAAGAACAATAGATAAAATCCGCATGTCTCACGAAGATATGTGGATTTTTTTATGAAAAAAAATGAAAACAAATATTAAATATGCAATTGAATTAATTTTTATACATGTTATAATGTTAAATAATTTCACAAAGATCAAGAGGGTGTATTGACGTTGAAAATAGGTATTATAGGTGCTACAGGGTACGGTGGTGCGGAATTAGTTCGTATCTTTAAGCAGCATCCACATGTGGAGGAATGTATATTGTATTCATCAAGTGGTGATGGGCAATTATACAGTCAATCTTATCCGCATCTGACAACGATTACTGACCAAACATTAAAAGCCATTGATCCGGCTGCCATTGTGCAAGAAACAGATGCTGTGTTTTTAGCGACACCAGCAGGCGTTTCAAGTGAACTCACACCGAAGCTCATGAATCAAGGGGTGCCAATTATTGATTTATCAGGTGACTTGCGCATTCAAGATGGAACTGTTTATGAAGCGTGGTATAAACGAAGGGCAGCGGATGAAGCATCGGTTCAACAAGCTGTATACGGATTATCTGAATTGAATCGTGAAACCATTAAGCAAGCGGAAGTCATTGCAAACCCAGGCTGCTTTCCTACTGCAGTTCTTCTAGGTTTAGCACCGCTGATGAAACAGAATTTAATCGATGAATCTATGATCATAATAGATGCAAAAACCGGGGTGTCCGGTGCAGGACGATCAGCCTCACTTGGCACACATTTTTCAGAGCTGAACGATAACTTTAAAATTTATAAGGTGAATGAACATCAGCACACACCTGAAATAGAACAAGTACTTAGAGAATGGAACCCGCAAACGGCGAACATCACATTTTCAACACACCTTGTCCCGATGACAAGAGGGATTATGGCGACGATGTATACACAATTGAAATCAGATATCACAAAAGAAGAATTAATGAAACGGATGAAGGACTTTTATGAAGATTCCTATTTTGTAAGAGTGAGAGATCATGGGATATATCCGCAAACAAAAGAAGTATACGGCAGTAACTTCTGTGACATTGGTTTTCATTTAGATGAGCGAACAGGGAGACTGACGATTGTATCTGTCATAGATAATCTCATGAAAGGTGCAGCCGGCCAAGCGGTTCAAAACTTCAACATCATCAAAGGCTTACATGAAGAGGCGGGCCTCACAATGACACCTCTCTATCCATAAGAACAGGGGAGACAACAAACATGATCGAATTGAATGAAAAAAGTATTGTCAAAATAGACGGGGACGTATCATCACCAAAAGGTTTTGAAGCAAAGGGGATTCATATAGGATTACGCTATTCAAAAAAAGACCTTGGCTTGATCATCAGTGAAGTACCAGCAGCGAGTGCAGCGGTATACACTCAAAGTCACTTTCAAGCTGCGCCTCTTCAAGTCACACAAAAAAGCTTGAAAAAGACGGGCAAACTAAAAGGTGTCATTGTCAATAGTGCCATCGCCAACGCATGTACAGGTGAGCAGGGATTAAAAGATGCATACGACATGCAGGCAGCCTGTGCAGACATGTTAGGCACAGAGCCTGATTACATTGCTGTTTCTTCTACTGGTGTCATTGGAGAGTGTCTGGATATGGATAAAATCAAAACAGGCATCGCTCAGCTAAAAGAAGCAAAAGCAGGAAATGGCCACTTTGAAGAAGCGATTTTAACAACAGATACAGTCATTAAAAATACGACATACTCCTTGACGATAGACGGGAAAGAGATTCTCATTTCTGGTGCAGCAAAGGGCTCTGGTATGATTCATCCGAACATGGCAACAATGCTCGGGTTTGTCACAACCGATGCAAATGTCGAACAAGAAGCTTTGCAAAATGCTCTTCGTGACATTACAGATGTGACGTTTAATCAAATTACCGTCGATGGAGAAACATCAACTAACGATATGGTGCTTGTGATGGCAAATGGAATGGCAGAAAACCAGGCACTGAATGAAGAACATCCAGAATGGCCATTGTTTAAAGAAGGATTAAAACTAGCCTGTGAAGATCTAGCAAAAGAGATTGCAAGAGACGGAGAAGGCGCAACCAAATTAATCGAAGCGAAAGTTGTTGGTGCTAAAAACAACTTAGAAGCGGGAATTATTGCAAAAAAAATCGTAGGTTCAAGTCTTGTGAAAACAGCCGTATACGGTACGGACGCCAACTGGGGACGGATTATTGGAGCAATCGGTCATAGCGCAGCTTCTGTCACGCCAGAAGAGGTTGAAGTTTACCTAGGCGGGCAATGTCTGTTTAAACATAATGAACCTCAGTCTTTCTCAGAAGAGGAAGCAAAAGCGTATCTAGAGCAGGATGAGATTACGATTTTCATTCAAATGAATGAAGGAAATGGTGAAGCGGCAGCATGGGGCTGTGACCTTACCTATGATTATGTGAAAATTAACGCGAGCTATCGCACATAATGAAGGAGATAGACATGGATAAAACGATCGTGTTCAAGTGTGGAGGCAGTGTCATTCGAGAACTTTCCGATACCTTTTATGAAAATGTCCGCTCACTTCAAGCTGCTGGATTTAAACTGGCTATCGTACATGGCGGGGGTCCTGAAATCACGAGCATGCTGCAAAAATTAGAAGTGAAAACGGAATTTGTAGATGGACAGCGCAAAACAACAAAGCCGGTGTTAGAGGTAGCCGAAATGGTCCTTTCAGGAACGGTGAATAAATACTTTGTTTCAGAGTTGGCAAAGCATGATATATCATCTGTCGGTGTATCTGGTAAAGATGGACAGATGCTTGTCGCCGATTTTCTCGATCAAGATGTATATGGGTACGTTGGCGAAATCAAAGAAGTCAATCCAGAGATGGCAGAAGCACTAATGGAGAAACAATTCATTCCCGTCATCGCGCCGCTATCTATGACCGAAGAATGCCAAACGTTAAATGTAAATGCTGATCTTGCAGCATCAGCAGTCGCAGGAGCTATGAAAGCTGATAAGCTCATGTTTGTCACAGATGTGGAAGGAATTTTAAAAAATGGTGAGCTGTTAGACGTTGTCACCGAACAAGAAGCTCTCAAGCTCATCGATGAAGGTATTATTTCCGGGGGAATGATTCCAAAAGTGCAATCTGCGCTAAGTGCTTTATCGGGAGATGTGGATGAAGTCATGATTGTGAATGGAAAAGGTAGTATTTTTACAGGAGATACCTTTAAAGGAACTCGAATTGTAAAACAAAAGGAGGCGGTCCTGTGAGTCATCTCTTTCAAACGTACGGACGGTGGAATGTTGAAATTAAAGAGGCAGAAGGTTCTTGGGCAGTTGATACAACTGGGAAAAAATATTTAGACTTTATACAAGGCATTGCGGTCACGAATTTAGGTCACAATCATCCAAAGGTCAATCAAGCCATCAAGAAGCAGCTTGATGAGGTCTGGCACGTATCAAATCTATTTGAAAATGGACTGCAAGAAAAAGCAGCGGAAAAGCTGGCAGCCAACAGTTCAGGAGATCTCGTATTTTTCTGCAACAGCGGGGCTGAAGCGAATGAAGGGGCTATCAAATTGGCCCGAAAAGCAACAGGTAAAACAAATATTGTGACGTTTTTGCACTCTTTCCATGGGCGCACGTATGCTGGTATGGCTGCCACAGGTCAAGATAAAATCAAAACTGGTTTTGGACCGATGCTGGAAGGCTTTCATTATGTACCGTTTAATGACCCTGAAGCGATCACAGCGTGTGAAATCGATGATGTCGCAGCGGTCATGCTGGAAGTGGTGCAAGGTGAAGGTGGAGTGAATCCAGCTACAGCTGAATTTCTAGAAGCCGTTCAAACGTTTTGCAAAAAACATCAAGCACTGCTGATTGTAGATGAAATCCAAACGGGTATTGGGCGAACAGGGACAGCATTTGCCTATGAGCAATCGGGACTTGATCCTGATATTATTTCAGCCGCAAAAGGTTTAGGAAATGGATTTCCAGTCGGTGCAGTGATAGGGAAAAAAGCTTTAGGGGATGCATTTTCTCCAGGATCTCATGGCACAACATTTGGTGGCAATATGCTCGCTATGTCAGCTGTGAACGCAACCCTTGATGTAATATTCAAAGAAGACTTTCTTTCAGAAGTGAAAGAAAAGGGTGCGTACCTCTTAAAGAGACTGCAAGAAGTCAAACAGCTGAACATCGTGAAAGAAGTAAGGGGCAAAGGATTAATGGCAGGAATTGAGTGTCATCAGCCAGTAGGTGATTACATCACAGCCCTTCGAGAGCAAGGTTTGCTTGTGCTTCCAGCTGGTCCGAATGTCATTCGTTTATTACCTCCGCTGAATGTCAAAAAAGTTGAATTGGATCAAGCCATTGAAGCAATCATTCAAGTGTTAGCAAATGAAGCAGTAACGGTCTAAATTTTTTTACACCAAAACGCATAAACATGCATTTATATTATTAATTATTCAATATGGGGTGACACAAGCATGAAAGGTTATTTAAATTTAGAAGATGGAGCCTCTTTTGAAGGAGATCTGACAGGAGAAGCTGGCATGACAGGTGAAGTGGTCTTTTTTACAGGGATGACAGGTTATCAGGAGGTGCTCACAGATCCTTCTTATAAAGGACAAATCATTGTCTTCACATATCCGCTCATCGGAAATTACGGCATCAATCATGAAGACTTTGAGAGCAAAAAACCACAAGTGAAAGCGGTCGTTGTCTATGAGGCAGCTGACCATTTTTCTCATCACCTTGCAGCCGTAAGCTTAAAAGATTATTTACAGAAGTGGAACATTCCGCTTCTTACACATACAGATACTCGTGCAGTCGTGCAGAACATTCGAGCAAATGGAACGATGAATGCAGTGCTTAGTTTAGACGAAAATGAAACGCCTCCTGCAATGAAGCAAGACAATGTGATTGAGCAGGTCACAGAAGATGAAGTATACACACAAGGAAGCGGCGAGGAACATGTAGCGCTCATTGATTTTGGCTTTAAAAAATCTATTGCGGACTCACTCGAAGCGCGCGGCTGTAAAGTCACAGTGATTCCGTACAAACAAATGGAAAAGGTATTTGATATCAAGCCAGATGCGATCCTTTTGTCAAATGGACCTGGAGATCCAAAAACAATGAAGCCATATTTAAAAACCATTCATGACATCATGATGACCTTCCCGACACTAGGCATTTGCTTAGGTCATCAATTAATTGCTCTTGCGCTTGGCGGGGATACGTATAAGCTTCCTTTTGGCCACCGCGGAGCGAATCATCCTGTACAAGATACAGAATCAAAACGTGTCTTTATGACAAGCCAAAATCATAGCTATGTGGTCAATGAAAAAAGCATGAATGACAAAGAAGTGGACGTCAAATTCCTCCACGTGAATGACGGATCTGTTGAAGGATTCATTCATAAAGAGAAGCTGATTATGTCCGTTCAATTTCATCCAGAAGCACATCCAGGCCCTGCAGAAAGTGAATGGGTATTCGATGATTTTATTGAGAAAGTGAAACAAGCAAGGAGAGAAGTCGCACATGCCTAAAGATCAAAGCATACAAACCATTCTAGTCATCGGGTCTGGTCCAATCATCATTGGTCAGGCAGCAGAATTTGATTACTCAGGAACACAAGGTTGTATGGCCTTAAAAGAAGAAGGCTACAACGTCATCTTAGTGAATAACAACCCAGCAACCATTATGACAGACGAGTCATTTGCTGATGAAATTTATTTTGAACCGCTTTCAGTTGATTCAGTGACAAGAATCATTGAAAAAGAGAAACCAGATGGTCTTTTAGCCAATCTTGGCGGACAGACGGCTTTAAACCTTGCTGTCGAGCTGGAAAAAGCCGGTGTGCTGAAAAAGCATGGGGTAAAACTGCTCGGAACGTCAGTTGAAACAATTGAAAACGGTGAAGATCGTGAGAAATTCCGTGCTCTCATGAAGCATTTGAATGAACCTGTACCAGAAAGTGAAATTGTGGATAATGCGAAAGACGCCCTTCAATTTGCAAAAGAAGTGGGCTTTCCTGTCATTCTTCGACCAGCCTACACACTTGGTGGTAAAGGGGGAGGCATCGCTTTAACTGAAGAGGCTTTTAAACCGCTGATTGAAGGTGCTCTTCTAGCGAGTCCGATTCATCAGTGCTTAGTTGAAAAAAGCATTGCTGGCTTTAAAGAAGTCGAGTATGAGGTCATGAGAGATCGTCAAAATACGTGTATCACTGTATGTAACATGGAAAATATCGATCCAGTTGGTGTGCATACAGGCGACTCGATTGTCGTTGCACCGTCACAGACATTAACGGATCAGGATTATCAAATGCTCCGTTCAGCGAGCTTAAAAATCATTTCAGCGCTTGATGTCGTTGGCGGCTGTAATATCCAGTTCGCTCTTGATCCACTTAGCAAAGAATATTTTGTCATTGAGGTCAATCCTCGGGTCAGCCGATCTTCTGCTCTTGCATCGAAAGCAACAGGCTATCCGATTGCCAAAATGGCGGCAAAACTTGCGGTCGGTTATACACTAGATGAATTGAAAAATCCGCTTACAGGAACAACGTATGCTAGCTTTGAGCCGGCACTCGATTATGTCGTGGTGAAATTCCCGCGTTGGCCGTTCGATAAATTTAAACAGGCAGACCGGAAATTAGGCACAAAAATGAAGGCGACTGGTGAAGTCATGGCGATTGACCGTAATTTAGAATCTGCCATTCAAAAAGCCGTCGCATCACTTGAAATCAAAACAAAGGGCTTCCACTTGCCTGAACTGAAAGAACATTCGACTGAACAGTTATTTGAATTAATCAAAACACCGGACGATCGCCGTTTCTTCGCTGTCATGGAGCTGCTTTCCAGACAAGAAACCGTTGAAACGATTCATGAAACGACGAAGATTGATCTGTTTTTCTTACATGTCTTCAAGAATATGATCACACTCGAACAAGAATTGAAGAATCATCAGGGGACGCTATCCAAAGACACCTTAAGAAAGGTGAAAGAAAAAGGCTTCCTTGATGAAACAATCGCTTCTCTGACGGATCGCAGTGAACAAGATATCAGACAGCTTCGTCAAGAGTATGGCATTGCCGCTTCATTTAAAATTGTCGATACATGTGCGGCTGAATTCGATGCAAAAACGAATTACTTCTATTCTACGTACTTTGGCAAAAGTGATGGAGAGCATCAAGAGAAAACAAAGGAGCGTGCACTCATCATTGGCTCTGGTCCGATTCGAATTGGGCAAGGGGTCGAGTTTGATTATAGTGCCGTTCACGGCGTTCTTACTTTACAAAAGCTTGGATTTGAAACCATCATGATGAACAATAATCCAGAAACGGTTAGTACCGATTATGAGATTGCAGATCGTTTATACTTTGAGCCGATCACGTTAGAACATATTTTAAACGTAGTTGAAGCGGAGCAAATTGATTTTGTCATCGTTCAATTTGGCGGGCAGACAGCAATCAATGTGGCGGAAGGTTTAGAAAAAGCCGGCGTTACCTTGTTAGGCACGTCCTTTGACACACTAGATGCATTAGAAGATCGCGATTTATTCTATCAGCTTCTTGATGAACTGAATCTTCCTCATGCAAAAGGAGATACAGCACATTCAAAAGAAGAAGCACTGGAGCATGCTGCAAGCATCGGGTACCCTGTTCTTATTCGTCCATCATATGTCATTGGTGGAATGGGCATGATCGTTGTTCATACAGAAGCTCAATTGGCAGAACTACTTGATCAGCCAGATCATTTACCTTATCCGATCTTAATTGATGAGTATGTCACTGGAAAAGAAGTGGAAGTGGATCTCATTTCAGACGGACAAACGACATTCATTCCAACCATTGTTGAGCATATTGAAAAAGCGGGCGTACACTCAGGTGACAGCTTTGCCATCTTACCAAGTGTCTCTATTAGTGAAGACATCAAACGACAGGTGTATAACGCTTCTGAACAAATCGCAAAGAAATTAGCTTTTAAAGGCATTATGAATATTCAATTTGTGATAAAAGGGAACCAGGCGCTCGTATTAGAGGTGAATCCTCGGGCAAGCCGGACTGTTCCAGTTGTAAGTAAAGTCATGGGTGTTGACATGATCCCAATGGCGACTCAGCTGTTAGCTGGTGCAACGCTTGAAGAATTGAAACCGGCAACGAAGAATAAGGGGGGCACAGCTGTTAAATTCCCGGTCTTCTCCTCACATGCCATTCAAGATATCGATTTAAAGCTCACACCTGAAATGAAGGCGACGGGTGAAGGAATGTGTGTAGGAAAGAACGTCGAAAGCGCCTTGAAAAAAGTGTTTGCACCGATCTGGAAACAGAAAGGAAGCCTCTTTATACAAGGCAGTGAATTATTCGTAGATGAAGCAAAACGAGCAGGCTTTGACGTCTGGACTGGCAGCTTTGAATCGTGGCTGCAACAAGACGATAAATCGCTTCACATTCATTTAGGTGATGATGAAGAGGCAAAAGAACAGCGTGTAAAAGCACTCACACATGGTGTTCAAGTTTTAACCGAATATGAAACGGCGCAAGCGTTCCTGCAAGGAAAAGATGGAGATGTATCACCAGTATCTCTCCACGAATTATATAAAAAGGAAGTGACGGCATGAGCCAAGTCGACGTGCAACCGGCATTATACGGAAAAGACTTTTTATCGTTAAAAGACTTTTCGATCAATGACATTGCGTACTTAATTGAAAAAGCAGAAGAAATGAAACAACATCCATATCAAGATTTATTCAAAGGAAAAACATTAGCGATGATCTTTGAAAAATCTTCAACTAGAACCCGTGTCTCGTTTGAAGCGGGCATGACGCAGCTAGGCGGACATGCGCTCTTCCTCAGCTCAAATGATCTGCAAATTGGCAGAGGAGAAACGATTGGTGATACAGCGCAGGTGCTGTCTGGGTATGTAGATGGCATTATGATTCGAACCTTTGAACATGAGAAGGTAGAAGAACTTGCAAAATACGCCTCTATTCCAGTGATCAACGGACTAACGGACTACTCTCATCCATGTCAGGCACTGGCTGATTTACTGACGATTAAAGAAGCAAAAGGCACACTAAAAGGTGTGAAAGTGGCGTACATCGGTGATGGGAATAATGTGGCTCATTCCTTAATGGTCGGCTGCGCGCAGTTAGGCTGTGACATTGCCGTTGCATCACCAAAAGGCTATGAACCTCTTCAAGAGGTGACAGACACTGCTCAGGCGTTTGCAAAACAATCAGGCGCAGAAGTCATCGTCACAACAGATCCAGTAGCTGCTGTTCATGATGCAGATGTCATTTATTCAGACGTATTTACAAGCATGGGACAGGAAGCTGAAACAGAGAAACGTCTAGCTGAATTTAAAGAATATCAAGTCAATGAGGAACTCATGCAACATGCAGCAGCAGATTATATCTTCCTTCATTGTCTGCCGGCACATCGCGGAGAAGAAGTGACGGCTGATATCATTGATGGACCACACTCTAAAGTATTCCAGCAAGCAGAAAACCGCCTGCATGTGCAAAAAGCGTTAATCAAAGAGCTCATGTATCAACAACCTAAATAAATCACAAGTGTCCCTGTCTCGACTGAGCAGGGACTTTTTACATATTGGATTGGAGAGGCAATGGACGGGACATAATAACATCAATCGAGAAA
Organism: Bacillus sp. FSL W8-0183; assembly: GCF_038006825.1. Taxonomy (NCBI): domain Bacteria; kingdom Bacillati; phylum Bacillota; class Bacilli; order Caryophanales; family Bacillaceae; genus Bacillus; species Bacillus sp. FSL W8-0183. The sequence goes on from NZ_JBBOVY010000001.1 coordinate 1,233,816, forward strand.
GGAGGATGGAAATGGGTCAACAGCATCAGTTTAAATCTGGTAATAAAGCACCTAATAATGGTGTTTATATCGAAATCGGTGAGACCGGTAGTATGGTGAAAGATCCTTTAAAGATAAAGCTTAAAGCAGGAGACGTCTTTCCGGATAACTCGAACCATAACCGTGTTTGGACTTACCAAAGAAAGCCGTAAGCAATTGACTAAGAGTCCATATGAATAAGTCTTTAGAGGCATGTGTCATGCCTCTTTTTTCTTTATAATAAAAAACAATTAAGTTCCAATTTTCAAATAAATAGTATGAAAAAAAGAAAGATTAAGGTAAAATATGTATAAATTAGTATAAGGTTGAAAGGATTTGTGTGATGGAAAAGATGAATCTCAGTGAAAGTGTTTGGAATAAACGCTTCACCTCATTGTTCATATCAAGACTCATAAAAAATACAGGAGAAAGTTTTGCTTTTACATCCGTTCTTTGGTTATTGATTTTAAGAGGGGATGGAGCGCTCGGTACCGGACTTCTTCTAGCAGTGACAGTTCTTCCTTCATCATTGTTGGCCCCAATACTAGGACCTCTTATGAAAAGACATCATTTATCTAAATGGATGTTTGCTTCAGATGTCATTCGAGCAACCATTGTACTCATTATTCCACTACTGCATTTTTCGCACATATTGCCTCTATGGTTATTGATCTCATTAATGGTTATTCAATCGGCAACAGGTGCAGCCTATAACCCGGCTTCTGTGGCCATCCTGCCGCAGATTGTTCCAAAGCATCTCATTCAAAAAGCAAATGCGATCCTGCAATCATCTTTTGAAATTGTCGCACTTGCTGCGGTGATGGTCGCTGGTCTTTTGGTCAAATTAATTGGCCCTGCAGATACGCTTCTGATCACCACTGCTTTATTTATCATATCGGGCTTGTTCATTATTGGCGTTAAACTCCAAAAGTCAGATGCAGAAAAAGCAGCAGACATTAAGCAAGCAAAGAATACATATCTGTATAACTTAAAAAGAGGCTTTCTAGTCGTTAAAAATCATCATATTTTATTTGCACTAACCCTTTATTGTATTTTAATGAATGTCGCCGCAGCTCCGTGGCAGGCATTATCCGCTGTATATGTAGCAGAAGCGCTGCAAAGTGATTCAATGGTGTATTCCATTTTAAGAGGTGTCGCTGCAGTCGGTGCGTTTATGATGGGCTTTGCACTGGCGAAGGTGAAAATCAAAAGATTCGGCTTGTTCTTTATTGTCGCAGGCATGATTGAAGGAGCTGCATTCGTTATCACTGGAATGAGTACATGGCTTCCAGTCGTTCTTCTAGCTTCCTTTATTTTTGGTGCAGCCGTCAGTGCGATCAATGTCCCAGAGATGGTCATTATTCAAACGTCTGTTGACCAAGAAGATCAGCCGCAAGTATATGCCGTGATCAATGCGTCATCAAATGTCTTTCTCCCGCTTGCAGCCGTCATATCGGGCGTCCTGGCAGAACGCTTTGGAGCAGGACCTGTCATTGCGGGGGGTGGTGTGCTTGAAATTTTATCGGGCATCGCGATCTTCCTGTTCACAGGGCTTGCGAAAAGCCATTTGTCAGCAGACAAACAGAAGTCCGAAACGGTTGAGGTGTAACTCAAAAACCCCCTGTAATTGACGGCAGGGGGTTTTAGCGTGCGCTCTCAACTTCTAGTCATCATTCTGAAAAAAAGAAAAAGAGCTAATCTCAAATCATTAGCTCTTTTCCAGCAATATTAAGAATGTTCTGTTGAACTTTCTGTTTCTTTCATTGGACTTACTTCAGCAAAGATGAATAAAATAACCGTAAACACTATGGCAAGAATGGAAGTTAACGTAAAATCATAAGCAGCTCCATTCATAGATGAAACGATGTAACCAGCCATATGTGTCAGCAGAAAAGTCCAAATGAGGGTGATAATGTAATGCATTATTCCACCGTCCTTTATGTAACAATCTATTGACTATCATACCATAGATACGAGTTCAGAGAAAAGACTGTTTTCCGCCTTTATGTGACCATTTTGAGACCTTCTACTATAAAAATAAAAAGAATTCTTCTGTCTTTAGGGGATTTCCTTATTCCTACAAGAGTTGTTGTTCATATCATAGAAAGCAGAATCACTGAAAGGAGGCTGGCCATATGGGTGTAAGCGAACGTTTTTTCCAGCTTGGTTCCCAGTGGAACGTCATTCACCTTCCTCAAAAACCAAATGGCTTTGGCATTCTAATCCTCGGTGACCGAAATCACTTTGTGCAGGAAAATACATCATTCTGGCTTCAGCATTACGGGAGAAACCAGCTTTTAACTGCTTTAAAGGATGAAGGATATACATTGTTTAATAGTCATCTTCATGGGAATCACTGGGGATGTGAAGATGCTGTTTTTAGTGCGAAACAGCTTGTTCATCACACATTAAAACAAGAAATATTAAACCGCGAAATTCATGTGCTGGCAGAGGGAATGGGCGCACTTGTCGCCATGAGTCTTGCCGAAGAAATGCCAGAAGTGCTAAGGTCTATAGCCATGATGAATCCATGTTTACACCTGCAAGCACAAAGAGAAAGAGAAAAGGAACACAAATTCTTCTACAAACAGTTCATGAAAGAACTCGCACAGAGCTATGGGTGCTCTGCAAAGGAAGCAGAAACGTATCCACATCCTTCTTGCCCCGTTCATTCAGCTCATGTACCGATTCATATATGGCAGAGACTAAACGGCGCACCGTATGCCTATGAACTACATGCAAAGCCATTTATTGATCAACATATGATGAATCCAGACCATTGTCAGATGGACCTTACCTTGCATATGTTTGATCATCCAAGAAGAATCTTTCAGTCCATTCACAAGTTTTATAAATCGCATGAAAGAGAATTGTAATGAATAGGATGATAAGAGCCCTTCATGGAAAGGGCTCTTCTTTTTATTCGATATGCTAAAAAAGGGGACATGAACATGGAAACAGGACTGATCATAGGTGCAGATGAATTTTTTGGACTGACACTTTGTGAATATATGATGAAAGAGGGCATACAAGTGGATATCACATATCCTAAGGAGCAGTCAGAGGAGCAAAAAATGTTATTAGAAGAGCGGATGATGTGGCTCGGCCGCAATGATCTTGTCCGCGTTATTGAGGGTCAAGATAGGAAAGAGGCATATGACCTGATCTTTTTTCAATTAGATGATTCAATGAACAGAGAGACAGACCTCGAAGCGAAGCATGGCATATACCGCTTGTTTTACGAAGAACCCGAAAGCATTTCGCATGAACAAAGCGTTTCGGCTGTTATCCTTCCACGCATGTTTGGTCCGTGGACACTCAATGAAGAGAGACGAATAAAGGACGATCACGCATTTTTTGTAGAAGATGTCGCAAAGGAGCTTTTAAAGTGGGCACGGACTGATCAAAGGCAGGAAATGATCCATCAATTGAAGGTAGAAAGACAAACAGGTGACAAACAAGCAGAAGAAATCATAGAAGAATGGAAAAGACAAAACTCAACATTTTTCGACAAAAAGCAAGAATGATCTTCCATCTTATCTTTTTTCAGTATAAAATAAACCTATATTTAACATACAGGTTCATGCCTGCGTGTTGCAAAGGGAGTTGAACATGGCATGAAGTACCAGCGGCTTGTCATGATCTTTTCGTTCCTTCTTCTTATGCTATCTGCCTGCTCGCAGGCGCCGTTAAAAGGACATATTGAGAAGGTGGGTTTACTCGTTCCCGATACGATTAATGATCAAGTTTGGGGAACGAAAGGTTATAAAGGCTTATTAAATATCCAATCAACATTTGGTGTAGATGTTTATTATAAGGAAGGGATGGTCGACAAGGAGAAAATCGTTGATGCCATTGAAGAATTTCATAAAAAAGGAGTCAATTTGATTATTGGCCATGGCAATGAATACAGCGAAATTTTCAACTTGATCAGTGAAGATTATCCGAAAACACAATTTATCACGGTCAATGGAAGCAAGCCTCAAGCTGATAATGTCACAAACGTCACGTTTAAAGGAGAAGCAATGGGCTTTTTCGGAGGCATGACAGCAGCACATATGTCCAAAACAAAAAAGATTGGTATTCTGGCTACATATGATTGGCAAAGTGAAGTAGACGGTTTTATCAAAGGTGCAAAATATCAGGACGAACATGTGCAAGTCCTAGCGGAATTTGTCGAAAACTGGGATGATGCTGACAAAGCGGTGAACCTCTATCAAAAATTGAAAAAACAAGGTGTAGATGTTGTGTATCCAGCAGGTGATGGTTATAATATCCCTGTCATTGAACAAATCAAAACCGACAATTTATCTGCGATCGGATATGTCACTGATCAATCCAACCTTGGAAGCCATACGGTGTTAACTAGCACTGTACAGCATGTCGATAAAGCGTACAGTATCATTGCGAAGAAGTTTAATGAAGGCAAGCTAAACGAACAAGGTGAGTACTCCTTTGACTTTAAAGAAGGAGTGATCGAAATGGGGAAATTTAGCTCAACCATAGACCGCGCTTTTGTGAAAGACATTGAGAAGGATATTGCGAATTACAAAAAAACAGGCAAATTGCCAAATGAAAAGTGAGGACGTTGAACATGCAACACGAAAAATCGATGGAGTTTTTACAAATTGCGATGAAGTATTTTCCACAAGCAAAAGAAGAATTAGATAAAGCAGGGATTCAGCTTGATCCACAAGCACTTCAGCCGCTTCTCTCTTTGTTTACATCTGTCATGCAAGAGGCATATGAGCTTGGAAAAGCAGATGCAGCATCAGAAAAAGCCACAGAATAGTGGCTTTTTTTTTATGATAATTTTTTCCTGAAGGCACTAATCATAGGACCAACATCTTTAAACACAGGCTTCAGCTCATCGATGGAGTTCATAATGTTTCCAATTTGATTCATGACATGCATGTAGTCAATGGAGTCATCACTTGAAGAAGTCTCTGCACGCTCCTCCTTTTTTTCTGTCTTGCTTTTCTCCTTTTCAAGCGGCTGACCAAACATCATTGCTGAGAAAATATCCTTTTGCGCCATATCACATGTTCCTTTCTACTATTGGTATATCATTAATCTATGAAAAAAGTGAGAGGAAAGGTTAGACGTTTGTATTGCCAAGGAGAAAAAAATAAGGTAAAATTAGTACCAGATACTAATATAAGATCACAATATCACATGCTCGTATGAGTAAAAGGAGTCTTATTCAATGAATGCTGGAATTATTGGCCTTGGCCGCTATATACCTGAAAAAGTATTAACAAATCGCGATTTAGAAAAAATGGTTGAAACTTCTGACGAGTGGATTCGTACTAGAACAGGTATAGAAGAAAGAAGAATTGCATCTGATGATGTCAATACATCTCATATGGCGCTTGCTGCTGCAAAAAAAGCATTAGCTGACGCAGATGTGGCTGCAGAAGATATTGATATGATTCTTGTAGCGACAGTTACGCCAGATCAAGCATTTCCGACAGTCGCTTGTATGATTCAAGAGCAGCTCGGTGCACATAAAGCATGTGCAATGGATATTAGCGCTGCCTGCGCTGGCTTTATGTATGGGCTTGTTACTGGAAAACAATTTATCGAATCTGGCACTTACAAACATGTGCTTGTCGTTGGTGTAGAAAAGCTTTCTCGCATTACCGACTGGGATGACCGCAACACAGCTGTTTTGTTTGGAGATGGAGCAGGTGCTGCTGTACTAGGAACAGTCAGCGAAGGCAAGGGAATTCTATCATTTGAGCTTGGAGCCGATGGAAGAGGCGGGAAGCACTTGTACTTAGATGAAAAAGATCATACAATCATGAATGGAAGAGAAGTATTTAAATTTGCTGTTAGACAAATGGGCGAGTCAAGTGTAAACGTGATTGAAAAAGCTGGACTATCAAAAGAAGACGTAGACTTCTTGATTCCGCATCAAGCAAATATTCGCATTATGGAAGCAGCACGCGAACGCTTAGAGCTGCCAGTTGAAAAAATGTCGAAAACAGTCCATAAATATGGAAACACATCAGCAGCATCCATTCCAATTTCATTATGTGAAGAAATCGAAGCCGGAAAAATTCATGACGGCGATGTGATTGTAATGGTTGGTTTTGGTGGCGGATTAACGTGGGGCGCAATCGCTATGCGATGGGGCCGATAAAAGAGTGGGGTGCACAAATTAATGGATAAGAAACGAGTAGTTGTTACAGGATTAGGTGCTTTGACACCTCTTGGCAACGATGTAGAGACAACATGGAAAAATGCTGTATCAGGTGTATCAGGTGTTGGCCCGATCACACGTGTTGATTCAAGTGAATATACAGCAAAAGTAGCAGCAGAACTAAAAGATTTTAACATCGAAGATTACATGGAGAAAAAAGAAGCGAGAAAGATGGCACGCTTCACACAATATGCAGTCGTTGCTGCTCAAAAGGCTTTAGAAGATTCACGCCTCGAAATTACAGATGAAAACGCACCTCGTGTTGGGGTATGGGTTGGATCTGGTATTGGCGGACTTGAAACATTCGAAGAGCAATTCGAAGTGTATTCAAATAAAGGAGCTAGACGCGTAAGCCCGTTCTTCGTTCCAATGATGATTCCAGATATGGCGACAGGTCAAATTTCGATTGCACTTGGCGCAAAAGGGGTTAACTCTTGTACAGTGACAGCATGTGCGACAGGAACAAACTCCATTGGTGATGCCTTTAAAGTGATTCAGCGCGGAGATGCAGATGCGATGATTACAGGTGGAACAGAAGCACCATTAACGAAAATGTCGTTTGCTGGTTTCTGTGCAAACAAAGCCCTTTCGACAAATCCTGATCCAGATACAGCAAGTCGTCCATTTGATAAAAACCGTGACGGATTTGTTATGGGTGAGGGAGCGGGAATTGTTGTTCTTGAAGAATTAGAGCATGCGTTAAAACGTGGTGCGACCATTTATGCAGAAATCGTTGGCTACGGTTCAACTGGAGATGCATACCATATCACAGCACCTGCTCCAAACGGAGAAGGCGGCGTACGTGCAATGAAAGAAGCAATTCGTGATGCAGGTTTAACAGTGGAAGAAATTGATTATATCAATGCCCACGGAACAAGCACACCGTATAATGATAAGTTTGAAACAATGGCGATTAAAGAAGTGTTCGGAGAGCATGCGAATCAGCTTGCGATCAGTTCGACAAAATCAATGACAGGTCATTTACTTGGTGCAGCAGGCGGAGTAGAAGCGATTTTCTCTGTTCTGGCGATTAAAGACAGTGTCATTCCGCCAACGATTAACCTTGAAACACCAGATGAAGAATGTGATCTTGATTATGTAGCAAATGAAGCACGTTCAAAAGAAGTACAAGTTGCGTTGAGCAACTCACTTGGTTTTGGCGGGCACAATGCGACAATTATCTTCAAAAAATACGAAGCGTAATATGTCTTAAGAAGGCGGCGATCTATAAACAGATCGCCGCCTTTTTGCATATGATGAAAATGGAGGTGTTCAGCGGTATGGGTCTGATCAATACACAATATCTCATCCAACAATCATCATCATTTCAGGAGCTGGCGGCACGTTTTGTCCCTTATTTTAAAGGAGCGGAGAAAAAAGAAGGATCATCTATTCTCGCCCATTTACAACATCACGGAATGGTGCGATCATGGAACGCCTGCCAGGAAATGATCGACAAGCTCAAAGAAAAAGGGTATTTCAAGCTTGTGATGAAAGAATACAAAGCGCTGCAAAAAAAGTGGGGAGGTCCTGATGTCCCCGTCTTTATTTTGCCTGTTAATGAGAGCAGCAAAGAGATCAGAGAACAATTTTACTTTCAATCAGGCATGGCATTTGATGACAAAATCTTTCTTTTTTTATCCCCACATACACCGAAGGAGCGAATCGGTACGTTGCTGACGCATGAATATCATCATGTATGCAGGTTGCATTTTCTCACGAAAGAAGAAAAAGATTTTACATTCCTTGATACAATCATGATGGAGGGGCTCGCTGAATATGCTGTGTATCATAGATATGGAGAAAGCTATACAGCAAAGTGGACGACTTTATATGACGAATCGCAGCTGCAGCGCATGTACAAGAAATGGGTATCCAGTCACCTTTATCAGAAAGTGCAGGACGACGAAAGGCTGATACAGAATCTCCTTTATGGAAAAGGGAACTACCCCAAAATGCTTGGCTATGCCACTGGATTTTATATCGTGAAAAAGTATTTCGATGAGCACCGAATCAGCGAGGAGTCTATGATTGCGGAGCCAGCGGAAACGTTTTTAAAGGCGATAGAATCATAAATACAAACATTCACAAAAAAAGTGACATATTACAATTTTACTAAATACTTCTTGATTTCGTCATGCTGATGTAATAATATACAAATATAAATTTTGATAATTCTTTTTATTCTAAAAAGACAGATTTTTTGATCCGGTTCATTTAATCTATGGAGAAAGGGGCGAATGCATGAGCACACTGCTTGAAGTGCAAAACTTAAAAACCTATTTTTTTCGAAAAAAGGAACCAATACCTGCTGTTGATGGCGTTGATTTTAGTATCAAAAAAGGGGAAACAGTCGCATTAGTCGGTGAGTCTGGGTCTGGTAAAAGTATTACGTCTTTATCCATCATGGGTCTGATTAATGGGACTGGTGGGAAGATTATGGATGGTTCCATTAAGCTTGATGGAAAAGACCTTGTTACATATAGTGAAAAGGAATTGTGCAATATTCGCGGTAATGATGTATCCATGATCTTTCAGGAACCCATGACCTCACTTAATCCCGTCTTAACCATCGGGGAACAAATAACAGAAATCCTCATTTACCACAAAAAACTTTCAAAAAAAGAAGCGACCAAAAAAGCGATTGACTTGCTAAAGCTTGTAGGCTTTTCCAGGCCAGAACAAATCATCAAAGATTACCCGCACCGTTTATCCGGCGGTATGCGTCAACGAGTCATGATCGCCATTGCGCTAAGCTGTGATCCGAAGCTCCTCATTGCGGATGAGCCGACTACTGCTCTCGATGTGACCATACAAGCCCAGGTGCTGACCTTAATGAAAGATTTATGTTCGACCTTTGGTACATCTATACTTCTCATTACGCATGATTTAGGTGTTGTGTCGGAAGTAGCAGACCGCGTCATTGTCATGTACTGCGGACAGGTTGTTGAAAATGGAACCGTTGAAGAGTTGTTTGATCAGCCGCTTCACCCATACACAGAAGGACTGCTTGAATCCATTCCAGTCATTGACGGAGACATTCAGCCATTAACGGCGATAAAAGGAAATGTCCCTGCGCCAGATCAGCTTCCGACAGGATGCCGTTTTGCGCCTAGATGCCCGAAAGTAATGGAACGCTGCATAGGTGAATTGCCCAAACTGACAACCTTTGAAAATGGTAGAAGCGTCAGGTGTTTCTTATATGAGGAGGCAAGCCAAACATGACACTTGCTGAAAATCAACCATACATGACAGATCGATCTGAGAAAGAAACCATCCTGGAATTAAAAAATATACGAAAACACTTTCCGATTAAAGCTGGGGTGCTGCAAAAGAAAGTAGGAGCAGTCAAAGCGGTTGACGGCATCGACTTAAACATTTATAAAGGCGAAACGTTAGGCATCGTTGGAGAGTCTGGATGCGGTAAATCCACATTAGGACGGACGATGATTCGTTTATATGAACCAACAGAAGGACAAATTCTATTTAAAGGGCAAGATATCTCTCATGTATCTGAATCAAAACTAAGACAATCAACAAGGAAAAACATCCAAATGGTTTTTCAAGATCCCTTTGCATCACTCAACCCTAGAAAAACACTTCGAAGTATCATCAAAGAACCCTACAAAACACATCACTTATATTCCTTAAAAGAAAGAAATGAAAAAGTAGAACAGCTTTTATCCAAAGTCGGCCTTCACCCAAGTTTTGCGAATCGATACCCGCACGAATTCTCCGGCGGACAAAGGCAGCGGATCGGTATCGCTCGTGCACTTGCCATGAATCCTGAAATGATCATAGCAGATGAGCCTGTTTCAGCGCTTGACGTCTCCATTCAGGCGCAGGTCATCAATTTGATGGAAGAGCTTCAAGAAGAGTTTGACCTCACCTATCTCTTTATCTCTCACGATCTCAGTGTGGTCCGCCACATTAGTGATCGAGTGGGCGTCATGTATCTTGGCAAAATGATGGAACTTGCAGATAAGCATAGCCTGTACGATGATCCGCTTCATCCGTATACACAGGCGCTTTTATCTTCCGTTCCAGTCACCCGTAAAAAAGGTCAGATGAAAAGGGAACGGATTATGCTGCAAGGGGATTTACCAAGCCCTGCAAATCCGCCAAAAGGCTGTGTGTTTCATACAAGATGCCCGCATGCGAAAGAAGTCTGTAAAGAAAAAGTACCACAATTTCAAGAATTAAAAACGAACCACTTTGTGGCCTGCCACCTCTACGACGCTTGATCACGCTTGTATGATCTCATCTTTGAGAGGGGGGATAAAACGGGCTTCTGTCATCATTTTTTAAAAAAGATAGGGGGAATTGTCTATGAAAGATAGAAAGAGAAAGTCCATTTTGGTCAGTTTGCTGCTGATCTTTACATTGATCCTTGCTGCTTGTTCTGGTGAAAATAAAACGTCTGGAGACAGTGAAAAGAAATCCACAGGTAAACCTGTACAAGGCGGCGATCTTGTCATTGGTTCGATTGCAGAGCCTACATTATTTAACTCACTTTACTCAACAGACGTGGCAAGTTCTGATATTGAAGAAAGAATCTATAGCTTTTTACTACAAACAGATGGAAAGCTAAACCCACAGCTGGCGTTGGCAGAAGATATTAAAGAATCCGATGACGGCAAACAGTTTGATGTGACCATTAGAAAAGGCGTGAAGTTTCATGATGGAGAAGAACTGACTGCTGATGATGTTGTGTTTACATACAGCATTCCGATCAATAAGGATTACAATGGTGAGCGTGGATCAGGCTTTGAAGTATTAGAGTCTGTCAAAAAAACAGGGGACTATTCGGTCGAATTTAAGCTGAATAAAAAAGATCCATATTTTTATAATGTCACGCTAGGAAGCTATGGGATTTTACCAAAGCATATTTTAGGTGATGTCCCTATAAAGGATCTTGGCGAAAATGAATTTAACCGAAAAAATCCAATCGGCTCCGGTCCATTTAAATTTGCCGAGTGGAAAGAAGGAGACTATGTCAAACTCGAAGCATTTGATGACTATTGGGATGGACGGCCATACCTTGATACAGTCACCATTAAAACGATTCCTGATCAAAATGCAGCCATGGCTCAGCTATCCGCAGGTGATATTGATTTCTTTGCAGTGCCTGGAGCAGAACTGCAAACAGCTGAAAAAGTTAGTAACATCAAAATCGAATCTGATCTAGGGCTAAATTATTCGTATATTGGCTGGAATCAGAAAAACGAACTGTTCAAAAGTAAAAAAGTCCGTCAAGCTCTTACCCATGCCATTGATCGTCAAACGATTGTCGATCAAGTGTTAAATGGAGACGGGAAAGTAGCCAACATCCCAGAAAGCCCGCTGTCATGGAACTACCCTAAAAATGAAAAAGTCCCAGTATTTGAATTTGATCAAGAAAAAGCGAAAAAGATGCTGAAAGAAGAAGGCTGGGAGGATACAGATGGAGATGGTTATCTGGATAAGGACGGTAAGAAGTTCTCCTTCGTCTTGAAGACGAACCAAGGAAACAAAGTCCGTGAAGATATTGCTGTCGTTGTCCAGCAGCAGCTCAAAGAAATTGGCATTGAAGCAAAACCGCAAATTGTAGAATTTAGTGCATTAATCGAACAAACAACCCCGCCAAAATGGGATTATGATGCGTTATTACTCGGCTGGAGCTTAGCGACATTCCCTGACCAATACAGCATTTTCCATTCAAGTCAGTCTGAAAAAGGCTTAAATAACATTTGGTATAAAAATGAAGAAGTCGATAAACTGCTAGTTGATGCCAAAAACTTGAGTGATCGTAAAGAGTATTCAAAGGCGTATGAAAAAATTTATGAGCTGATTGCAGAAGACCAGCCGTATACGTTCCTTTATTATGCCAACTCACATCGCGCGATGCCATCTAATCTACAAGGCTACTCTTACCACCCGAAAGATGAATATTACAAAATCGAAAAATGGTGGATTGAACAGTAGTCTGCTAGTGAAGAAGGGGAGGGGTCTCCCCTTTTTTCATCATAGTATGGCCATCCGATGAAAAAGGAGTTGTGCACATGGTTACATATATCATTAGAAGGACACTTCTTTCTATCCCGATTTTGTTTGGTATTACGATTTTGTCCTTTGCGATTATGAAAGCAGCACCAGGCGATCCGATGTCACTCATGATGGACCCGACCATTAGTGCCGCAGACCGGGAAGCCTTTATTGATAAGTACGGCTTGAACGATCCTGAATATGTGCAATATATGAAATGGCTCGGTAATATGCTTCAAGGTGACTTTGGCACATCCATTGTAAAAAAAGGAACGCCCGTGTCGGATTTGATTTTTGCCCGGCTGCCAAATACCCTCATCCTCATGATCTTTTCTACATTAGTTGCCCTGATCATTGCCATCCCATTTGGTGTTCTTTCAGCAAAACGTCCGTATACAAAACTTGACTATGGTATTACGGTTACATCATTTATCGGACTGGCTATTCCGAATTTTTGGTTTGGTTTGATCCTTATTATGGTGTTATCAGTGAATTTAGGATGGTTTCCGACCGGGGGTGTCTCTACCTTAAATGCAGATTTTAATCTATTTGACCGGCTTCATCATATTATTTTACCGGCCTTTGTTTTAGCAACGGCTGATATGGCCGGCCTTACACGTTATACAAGGTCAAGTATGCTCGATGTGATGCGGCAGGATTACATTCGCACGGCGCGAGCGAAAGGTTTTAGAGAGAACAAAGTCATCTTCAAACATGGATTGAGAAACGGTCTGATGCCTGTTATTACGATCTTTGGACTCATGATTCCATCCTTTATTGGCGGCGCAGTCGTGGTGGAACAAATCTTCACATGGCCAGGGCTTGGGAAACTGTTTATCGATTCTGCTTTTTCAAGAGATTATCCCGTCATTATGGCGATGACTGTTATCTCTGCTGTGCTCGTGGTCGTTGGAAACTTAATAGCGGATATTCTCTATGCGATCGTTGATCCGCGTATTGAATATTAGAAGGGAGCTGAAGCACAATTGGCACAACCTAATATGGGAACACCTCCAGTTGATCTCAAATTAAAAGAAGGCCTTCCACCAAAACCAGAGACGATGCTGCGTTTATTTTGCGAGAAATTTTTCAAAAATAAATTGGCGGTTGCCGGCTCCGTGATCTTATTGATCATTATCTTTTCTGCCATTTTCGCTCCAGTGATCGCTCCATATGCACCAGAGCAGCAAGATTTATTGAAGCGGCTTCAGCCGCCAAGTGCTGAGCATTTTATGGGCACTGACAAGTTTGGACGCGATATTTTCTCAAGGGTGCTATATGGCGCGCGGGTCTCTTTATTGGTCGGTTTCGTCTCAGTGGTCGGTGCAATCACCATTGGCACTGTCGTTGGCGCGGTCGCGGGGTATTTCAAAGGATTTGTTGATTCCTTGTTAATGAGGTTTGTGGATGTCGTGTTGTCGATTCCAGACATTTTTCTATTGATCACGCTCGTCACCATTTTCAAGCCGGGCGTTGATAAATTGATTTTAATCTTTGCTTTGACCGGCTGGACAACAACGGCCAGGCTCATCCGCAGTGAATTCTTATCACTTCGAACAAGAGAGTTCGTACTCGCGGCGAGAACCATTGGAACGAAAAATCATGTCATCATCTTTTCGCATATTTTACCGAACTGTATCGGTCCTATTATTGTATCGGCTACATTAAAAGTAGGCTCCGTGATTTTAGCTGAATCAACGCTCAGCTATCTTGGCTTTGGTATTCAGCCGCCAACGGCAAGCTGGGGCAACATGCTGCAAGATGCACAAAATTTCTCGATTATGGTGCAAGCTTGGTGGTATCCGCTTTTCCCAGGTCTCTTTATTTTAATAACGGTTCTTTGCTTTAACTTTTTAGGAGATGGCTTAAGAGATTCATTTGATCCTAAGAGGATATGAACGAGTCATAATCAGGCTGTAGAAAGATCTCAATAGCCTGATTATATGGTTCATTCCCACTTGATATTTAGAAGTATATAGGTACAAGAAAAGTAATTGATAGAGTTTGGATTATTTAATGATTGAAGGTTTGGTAAACTCCTTTTCCTGTTGCTAAGATATTGTTTTTTCGTTTCAATAGTTTTTTTGACCTATTTAAGGGCTGAAAAGCTGTCCTTTATTGTAACAGGCAGTCAATTACGGAGGAGATGGAGTTTATGATCGATTTTTTTAGTATTTCTAATTCTAATGGCATTAATTTAGATATAGAGATGAAGGAAGATTATACTAAATTAATTTGCATAAGAAAAAAATATATAAAAACCAAAAAATATAATATCTAATTATTTACTTAAAATGAATAATATGGTAGAGTAATATATAGATATTCTTTATAATCTACCCATAATAAGTAGCACATTACTTTCCTCAAAGAGTAACACAACATTTTATCTTCGTATTTCTGCAATTTATATCACATTTATTTCTCTAATTCATTATTAATATCTCCCAATCAATGACTTTTTTCTTGAAAACAATCCCTATTTAGAAAAAAATAATTTGTGTGATTCATTTTATTAAGTATAGAGAGGTGAGAAATTTTGGTATGATCAAAAACTTAAAATTCAAGTATATAGAAGCAGGCGAATTTCATTTTGGAACAGAGTGGAACAAAGAAAAGTTTATAAACATGGTAAATAATTATAATGTTCCGCTTGAATGGTTATTAAAAGAAGTCCCTCAGAAAAAAGTATATTTAAATGATTATTGGATTTCTGAAACTCCAGTTACGATTGGAATGATGAAAGAATTTTATCAAAATAATCCACATGTGCAAATGCCCTTAGTCATAAAAAAACATATTAATAATAACGATTTAGATTTCCCAGCATATCACATTAATTTTGAAGATGCGTTGATGTTTTGTTACTGGGCTTCAGAAACCTTGGGAGAGTGTATAGATCTTCCAACTGAACCCGAGTGGGAAAAAGCCGCTAGAGGAAGTTGGGATGATAGAGAATTTCCATGGGGCGATGAGATAATTGAGAATGTAAATATAAAAGGTCATGTAAAAGCAATTAAACATTATAAGGGAGGAAATGGGGAGAATTATTTAATTATTGGTGGAAATAATGGATTCTTACAATGCTATCGAGTCAATAAAGATGGATCACTCCTATTAATAAAGGAATATATTTTTTAATGCGAAAGTTAAGGTTACTATTAGCGGCTAACCTGATTTCAACTGTGGGAACCGGAGTAACTTCTTATTTAATCATTTGGTTGCTGATAGACCAATTGAATCAATCAGTATTGTATGGAATTTTAACCATTGTCACGATGATTTTTGTGTTCTTTGCTTCGCCCTTTTTAGGAAGCTTGGTTGATAGACACTCTCGGAAAGCTATCTTCCTGCAATTAGAATTAATAGGTGCGTTCATGCTGATTGTTTTTCTCATCCTCTTTGATATTTCAAATTTCCTTAATATTTTTCTTGTCGTTTTATTAACACTATATAATACAATTTATGATTCAATAAAATACCCAACGTTATCAGCTTTAACTCAAGAAATGTTTAAAGAGGATGAGTATAGTAAAGTCAATAGTAGTTTAGAAGTTCAGGGGCAAGCAGCTTTGATGATTAGCTCTAGTTTAGCCGCTTTTATGATCGGTCAAATATCCATCACCCTTATATTGGTTATGAATATCGTGACATTTCTTGCCGCTTCAATTATCATATACAAACTTCCTTATCAACGAAGTCGTGTGGTAGAAGAGGAGACCAATGCCACGAAGAGTGTATCATACTGGGTTAACTTTAGGTCTTCACTTCAATACCTAACTCAACGGAAAGTTTTGTTCGTAATTTTATTAACGACTTTTGTGCCTAGTATTGTTATTATTGTGGCAAATTATTTGGATCCAATTTTTATTTATCAATTTTTGAATGAAGGTCCCTCAGTAATTGGTATTGCAAATATCTTTTACGCAGTCGGAGCAATTGGCGCTGGTTTCGTAGCCTATCAAATGTCAAAGAGACTTCCACATATTCAAGGTGTCATTATGTTTATGATCGTATTTGCTATTTCAACAGTCGTTATCTTTCTTTTCCCTCACTCTGTGACATTTATTGTAGCAAGTTTTTTTTGGGGTCATTCAAATGCTGCCATTAGAGTATTTAGAAAAAGTTATATGTTCCAACATGTTGATAATGCATATATGGGACGTGTCAACTCATTAATTAATGCATGTAAGTTATTAGGTCAGATTGCTTTAATTGGAACTTTAACTATAACTGTTGTGCCAGCTGGAAAATCTCAATATGGATATCTTATTTTATTCATCATCGTATTTGCTGCTCTATTCATCACATCATATTTATGTATGAAAAACTTTAATTACAAGAATGAAAAAAAGTATACTTCTGTCTGAGAGTTGACTTTAGAAAGAGGAGCGTTAACGGAAATTGGTTATATGAATTGATCAATTGTTTTGTGTGTTTTAATTTTGCTAAAATAAATATTAACATTGAAATCAGAAAAAGCAGACTTTACTTTAAAACACATCCAACTCCATCTTGCTGCACGAGTTTCAAGTATTAGGTTTTCATTTTAGGATGATTGAAGCTTTTTCCTTACTTGCTTGGAAAATTAAAACCAGGTTGTATTTTAATTACAACGACAATCATTATGGGATTTGGTATGAAGTTTATCATACCAGTTGAGTTTCTAGAAGCACTGTTTGGGTTACAGTCAGTCTACCTTTTGGTTTTTTTATCGGTCTAATGAATGCCTTCTTAAATGTGCCGATTAGCAGTTTATTTCTGGGACTTACTCATTACTCCACATGCTTATAGGAGTCATGCGATTCCCATCTTACAAATGTTCTCTAACTTCATTCTTGGCATTGCCAGTATTTTTTCTAAATATATTGGTGTCATATGGATTACTGATATCTCTGGTGTTTTCCGTCTTATTAACTGCCGCGAAAAAAATAAAGGCAAACCACCTGTCGCTCAGCTTGAAGTTTTGATAAAGTTGGAATAATTTCTCTATCCCTTGCCCATACTGTGGACAACAGTTTTTATAAAGTGAGGGATTGGTTATGTTATTTCTTCATGACGTATGGGTGAATTGGTTTGAAGGGGAAGAAAATGGCTACAATGTGTGTCATTTTCATGAGTGGCGCAAGGAGGACAGCGTTGAGCTGTTAGATCAAGTGCCTTTACTTAAGGTGCAGAGTCCTTTGTTTGATTACATAGAGAATGATCTATCAGAGCTGCCAAAGACGCTGCTAGAGACTGTATTTGAGAAATCATATATTCGAAAAAATCATGAACGCCGTAAATTAGAGTATTGCTTTGTGGTCACGGACGGGATTAGAATCATCGCTGTGGATACGATTGGTTATTCCATCCCTGTGAGAAAGAGCCGATTGATTCCAAGACAGGAGCAATTGGTGTATGAAATGGTGAAAGATGTGAAGGCAGAGGAGTATGAATTTACGACAGACAGCCTTGAATCGACGAAAGAATATCACATCCTATCATTACCACCGCAGCATATCAGCGGATTAACGAGAAAAGAAAGACAGCTGAAGCAGCTGATGTTTATGGCGCTAGATCAACTAAAGGGGCTTCAAAACCGAGCAGAAATTGCCTATTGGTATACAGAATGGAATCCGCGCATGTACAACCAGATCAAACGAATGTCTTTCGAGGAAATTTGGAACATGCTTTATAACGAAACCATTGATGGATGGTCAGAAAACCATTTAGCCTTTTGTGAAAAAATGATTAAAGGACAGCCATTTTTTGAAAAACTTTGGGAAATGGAAAACGAATCAAAAGTGAATTAGAACAAGCTTGCAGCTGAATATGCTGCAAGCTTGTTTTATTTGCGTTTCCGGCCAAGACCCATTGCATTCTCCATTTTTTTCAGCATTTTGTTTGCCGCACGGTTTGCCTTTTCAGCACCCTCATCTAAAATGCGGTCAAGCTCATCTGACTCAATGAGTTCATAATAGCGATCTTGAATTGGTTTTAACACATCCACGACCACGTTCGCAAGATCACCCTTAAATTCACCATAACCTTTGCCTTCGTATTTTTGTTCAAGCTCTGCAATCGATACGTTCCCTAATACAGAATAAATTGTCAGCAAGTTGGCAATTCCAGGTTTGTTTTCTTTGTCATATTTGACGATGCCTTCTGAATCAGTCACAGCACTTTTGATTTTCTTTTCAAGCTGTTTTGGCTCATCTAATAAGGTAATGAAAGATTTTTGGTTCGGGTCAGATTTGCTCATCTTTTTCGATGGGTCTGTTAAAGACATAATCCGAGCGCCTTCTTTTGGAATTTTGACTTCAGGTACAGTAAAGATGTCGTTATACTTTCGGTTAAAGCGTTCAGCAAGTGTTCTCGTTAATTCAAGATGCTGCTTTTGATCTTCTCCTACAGGAACTAAGTCCGTACCGTATAACAAAATATCGCCAGCCATTAATGGCGGATACGTTAATAGTCCTGAAACGACTGCTTCCTTACCAGCAGATTTGTCCTTAAATTGAGTCATTCTTTCTAATTCCCCAATATAAGCGACACATTGCAGCATCCATCCTGCCTGGGCGTGGGCAGGTACCTCTGATTGGATAAACAATGTTGCCTTCTCTGGATCAAGTCCCACTGCCAAATAAAGAGCGGCTAAGCTTCTAATATTTTGTCGAAGGGCTAAACGATCCTGACTGACCGTAATGGCATGCTGATCGACCACACAAAAGTAGCCGTTGTAATCATGCTGAAGATCGACAAATTGCTTCATCGCTCCAATGTAGTTCCCCAATGTCACAGAACCGCTAGGCTGAATGCCTGAGAAAATCGTCTTTTTTGTCATACTAAAACCTCTTTTCTTCAATATAAAAAGGCCCATCCATCCCTTTTCAACAGAAAAGGGACGAATGAACCGTGGTACCACCCTTGTTATTTCAATACGAAATCACTCAAGACGTTGATATCGGAGACTGCTCCGTCTAAGCCTACTGACTCTGTCAAGTGTTCGGTTAGCTGCTCCAAAGCCCATTCCATACATGCCATTATCTGCTTGCACCGACCGCAGACTCTCTGTAAATGGTGAATATATGTACTCTTCTTTTTCATCGCAACAGTATGTCTATCTATTATAAAGGATGACCATGAAAAAGTCACGAAGCCTATTTGTGACCTTCTCATCATGTCGTTTGACACTTAAAATTTTAGATAAAATAGTAACTATCTGTCAGAATTTTTTAAAAAAGGATGATTAATTATATGTATAAAACATTATTCCTGCTGAATTTGTTAAATTATTTTAATCAATTTACGCTTTAATTTGTTGAAGTGATTGAGACTTTAGTTTATAAAAATCAATCTTTATCCCCATTTACGTTTTTTAAAAATATGTGAAATTGATATTGCAATAAATTATTCTATTCATTATAATGAATTTGTTCACACGTTTGTGCTAGGCTCTTTACATAGTGAAAATTCAGAAAAAACAAAAGAAATAGAAAGTAAGCTATTCAGGGACTTTTTTACGCTATTTCTTAAATCTGAATCTCATCTTCTATCGAGACCTTTGAACTAAAAACATATTATAAGGGGGAATACAGTTGAAAAAGCGTTGGTCTGTTGTTACTTTAATGCTTATTTTCACACTTGTATTAAGCGCTTGTGGTTTCAGCGGAAACAAATCAGGCGACAGCACGAGCAGTTCTGGAGAGGCTAAAACAACATTAAATGTGAATATCTCCACTGAGCCTTTTTCTCTACATCCGGGATTGGCAAATGATTCAACTTCAGGAAGTGTCATCCGTCAGACTTTTGAGGGATTAACAAGAATTAACGCTGAAGGTAAGCCAGAAAACGCAATGGCTTCTGATATCAAAACAAGTGATGATGGTAAAACTTACACATTCACACTTCGTGATGCAAAATGGTCTAATGGTGACCCTGTCACAGCACAAGATTTCGAATATGCTTGGAAATGGGCATTAGATCCTAAAAATGAATCTCAATATGCTTACCAGCTTTATTATATTAAAGGTGCTGAAGCTGCTAACAAAGGGGAAGCAAAAGTTTCTGATGTTGGCATTAAAGCAAAAGACGACAAAACGCTTGTAGTTGAGCTAGAGAACGCAACACCGTTCTTTACTGAACTAACTGCATTCTATACGTATATGCCAGTCAACAAAAAAGTGGCTGAAAAGAATAAAAACTGGTACACAAATGCTGGTGAAAACTACGTATCTAATGGACCATTCGTTCTTTCTAAATGGAAACATGGCGGCTCTATCACACTTGAAAAGAACAATGAATACTGGGATAAAGACACTGTGAAATTGAAAAAGATTAACATGTCTATGATCAAAGATACAAACACTGAACTTAGCATGTTCGAAAAAGGCGAGCTTGACTGGGCTGGTTCTCCAACTGGTAACCTTCCTACTGAGTCTCTAAAATCATTGAAAAATAAAGGCAATCTTAAGATTCAAACGATTGCAGGTGTTTATAATTATAAATTTAACACTGAAGTAAAACCTTTAAACAATGCAAACATCCGTAAGGCACTTGCGTACTCGATTAATCGTCAAGCGATTGTTGACAAAATTACGCAAGGTGAACAAGTTCCAGCTATGGCAATCGTTCCTCCAACAATGGAAGGTTTTGAGGACAACAAAACTGGCTACTTTAAAGATCATGATGTAACAGCAGCAAAAAGTCTTCTTGAAAAAGGTGCAAAAGAATTAGGTTATAAATCAGTTTCTGACCTTCCAACATTGAAATTGTCTTACAACACAGATGAAGCTCACCAAAAGATTGCACAAGCAATTCAAGAAATGTGGAAGAAAGACTTAGGTTTAAAAGTAGAACTTGATAACTCTGAGTGGAACGTTTATATCGATAAACTTCACAGTGGAGATTACCAAATTGGACGTATGGGCTGGTTAGGTGACTTCAACGATCCAGTGAACTTCCTTGAGCTCTATAAAGATAAAGACGGTGGAAACAATGACACTGGATGGGAAAGCAAAGAGTACAAACAATTATTGAATGATTCTGCGAAAGAAACAGACAAAACGAAGCGTGAAGAAATGCTGAAAAAAGCAGAAAAAATTCTTATCAATGACATGCCTATCGCACCAATATACTTCTATACTCAGCTTTGGGTGCAAGATCCAAAACTAAAAGGTGTAGTTGTATCTGGACTGGGTGATGCACAATATAAATGGGCATATTTCGAAAAGTAATAGTTATAGTGTAGAGATCTACGGCAAGGATCTTAAGGTATATGGAGGATGTCTCTCCATATACCTTTCTTGCTGATTAGAGAAATTGTTGTAAAATCATGGAGGTGCAATTCCGTTGCTTAAATATATCGGTAAGCGATTAATATATATTTTAATCACACTGTTTGTTATTGTAACTGCAACTTTCTTTCTCATGCAGGCAGCACCTGGTGGTCCATTCTCTGGAGAGAAGAAACTTCCTGCTGAAATTGAAGCAAACCTAAACGAGCACTACGGGTTGGACAAACCCTTATTTGTTCAATACGTGAGCTACCTAGGTTCAGTTGCAAAATTAGATTTTGGTCCCTCATTTAAATATAAAGGACAAACTGTTAATGATTTAATCAGTTCTGGATTCCCCGTTTCCTTTACCCTCGGAATTGAGGCAATTCTCCTCGCATTAGCATTTGGTGTATTGTTTGGGGTCCTTGCAGCGCTCTATCATAACAAGTGGCAAGACTATACGATTGCCATTTTAACGATCTTTGGAATCTCAGTTCCAAGTTTCATCTTAGCGGCGCTATTACAATATGTATTTGCATCTGAGGCAAGCTTTTTAGCGATCTTCCCAGTTGCAGGATGGGAGTCTTGGGCAAGCACCGTACTACCTTCTATTGCACTTTCCTTCATGCCAATGGCATTTATCGCTAGACTTGCACGGTCAAGTATGCTTGAAGTATTAAATAGTGACTACATTAGAACGGCTAGAGCAAAAGGATTAACAAAATCAGCTGTGACGATCAAACACGCCATTCGAAACGCATTGTTACCCGTTATCACATACATGGGACCAATGGCAGCTTCAGTGTTGACAGGTAGTTTTGTCGTGGAGAAGATTTTTGGTATCCCTGGTCTAGGCTCTCACTTTGTTACAAGCATTACAAACCGTGATTACACCGTCATCATGGGTGTCACAGTCTTCTACAGTATTATTCTATTAGTCAGTATTCTAGTTGTTGACGTCCTCTACGGTATTATTGATCCTAGAATTAAACTGACGAAGGCGAAGAAAGGGGTCTAACACATGGAAGAGATGAGAAAAGATTTATTTGTGCCTGCGACAGCTGACGTAGCAGATTCTGAAAAAATTTCTAAACCTAGTCTATCTTTATGGAAGGATGCCATGCTTCGCTTCCGTGCAAACAAACTTGCAATGGTTGGACTCACAATCATTTTTATTATTGTGATGCTCGCCATCTTAGTTCCGTGGTTTTCTAAGTATGATTACTCGACGACTGATTTATTGAATGCTGACCAGCCGCCTTCAAAAGAGCACTGGTTTGGTACAGATGATTTAGGTCGTGACATGTTTGTCCGTACATGGGTTGGAGCAAGAATTTCGATCTTCATCGGTCTTGCTGCTGCGGTCCTTGACGTGATCATCGGTATTATTTGGGGAAGTATTGCTGCATTCAAAGGCGGTCGTACAGATGAAGTCATGATGCGTATTGCTGACGTTTTATGGGCAATTCCAACACTTCTCATGGTCATCTTAATGATGGTTGTTCTGCCAAAAGGATTATTAACCATTATCCTTGCCATGACCGTCGTAGGCTGGATAAACATGGCACGTATTGTTCGGGGACAGGTTTTACAATTAAAGAGTCAAGAATACGTTCTTGCTGCACAAACATTAGGTGCAAAAACATCTAGACTTTTATTTAAACACTTAATTCCAAACTCAATGGGACCAATTCTGGTCACAATGACACTTACCATTCCTTCTGCTATTTTCACAGAGGCATTCTTGAGCTACCTAGGGCTTGGTGTACCTCAGCCATTAGCTAGCTGGGGAACAATGGCGTCTGATGGAATTCCAGCTATGATGTATTATCCATGGAGATTATGGTTCCCAGCCGCATTTATCTGTATTACAATGTTTGGTTTTAACGTGGTTGGAGACGGACTAAGAGACGCTTTAGATCCGAAGTTGCGTAAATAAGGAGTGATTAGGATGGAACGTGAACGTATTCTAGAGGTGAAAGACCTTGCAATCTCATTTAAAACATATGGTGGAGAGGTTCAAGCCATTCGTGGTGTGAACTTCCACTTAAATAAAGGCGAGACACTTGCTATTGTAGGTGAATCTGGTTCTGGAAAAAGTGTAACATCACAGGCCATCATGAGATTAATCCCGATGCCGCCAGGTTATTTCAAGCGCGGAGAGATTTTATTTGATGGGCAGGATATTGTCAAGAAAACGGAAAAACAAATGCAAACCATTCGAGGAAAAGACATTTCAATGATCTTCCAAGATCCGATGACTTCTTTGAACCCAACCATGAAGGTCGGGAAACAAATTACAGAAGTACTTTTCAAGCATGAACAAATCTCAAAAGAAGCGGCTGAAAAAAGAGCCATTGAACTTTTAGAGCTTGTTGGGATTCCAATGCCTGAAAAAAGAATCAAACAATATCCGCATGAATTTAGTGGCGGGATGAGACAAAGGGTTGTCATCGCGATGGCACTTGCAGCCGATCCAAAGCTATTGATTGCTGATGAGCCAACGACTGCACTTGATGTAACCATTCAGGCGCAAATCTTAGAATTAATGAAAGAAATTCAGCAAAAAGTCGAAACATCTATTATCTTTATTACCCATGATCTAGGTGTTGTGGCCAATGTTGCTGATCGTGTAGCCGTTATGTATGCTGGACAGATTGTGGAGACAGGGACTGTTGATGAAATTTTCTACAATCCGAAACATCCATATACATGGGGACTTTTAGCATCTATGCCAAGCCTAGACACAGATGGAGGAGCTGAAGGGAAACTAACGGCAATTCCAGGAACACCACCAGATTTAACAAACCCGCCGAAAGGAGATGCATTTGCACTCCGGAGCGATTATGCAATGAAAATTGACTTTGAACAAGAACCACCAATGTTCAAAGTATCAGATACGCATTATGTGAAATCATGGCTACTTCATCCGAATGCCCCTAAAGTTGAACCGCCTGCTTCCGTAAAGGCGAGAATGCGTGAACTAGAAGGTAGCTACGAAAAACCTGTATTAGTAAAAGAGGGTGAATAGCATGGCAGAAAAACTGTTAGAAATTAAAAATTTAAAGCAGCATTTCCATACAGCAAGAGGGACTGTAAAAGCAGTTGATGGTGTCTCATTTGATATTTATAAAGGTGAAACACTTGGACTTGTAGGTGAATCTGGATGTGGAAAGTCGACAACTGGCCGTTCGATCATAAGACTTTATGATGCGACAGATGGTGAAGTTCTCTATAAAGGAGAAAGCGTTCACGGAAAGAAATCAAGACAAAAAATGCTTGAATTTAACCGCCAAATGCAGATGATTTTCCAAGATCCATATGCTTCACTTAACCCTAGAATGACAGTTCTTGATATCATTGCAGAAGGTATTGACATTCATGGCCTTGCGAAAACAAAGCAAGCACGTAAAGAGCGTGTATATCAATTGCTTGAAACGGTTGGTTTGAATAAAGAGCACGCGAATAGATACCCGCATGAATTTTCAGGCGGTCAAAGGCAGCGTATTGGGATTGCTCGTGCGTTAGCTGTTGAGCCGGATTTCATCATTGCCGATGAGCCAATCTCTGCACTAGATGTGTCGATCCAAGCGCAGGTCGTCAACTTAATGAAAGAATTGCAAGAAGAAAAGGGCTTAACGTATTTATTCATTGCCCATGACCTTTCCATGGTGAAATACATTAGCGATCGTATCGGCGTGATGTATTTTGGGAAATTGGTTGAGCTGGCACCAGCGAATGAATTATATGAAAACCCGCTTCATCCATATACAAAATCATTACTATCTGCGATTCCGCTTCCAGATCCTGATTATGAGCGTAACCGCAAACGGATTAAATACGATCCATCTGTTCATAAAGGAACAAATACGGAATTTCGTGAAGTGAAGCCAGGTCACTTTGTCAGCTGTACTGAGGAAGAATTTAAAGAGATCAAAGCAAAACAATAAGAACAGAGAAGGAGCACTGCGATATCAGTGCTTCTTTTTTTATTTTACAAAAAAACAAGTTGATGGTAATTTTTATGTAAAATGAGTAAGCTAGGAGGAAATCAAATGTTGTTATGGAGGACGTTTCGCTATTCATGTCTTCACTTTTTTATCGTCACGATGCTTTTTTCAATATCTTTTTTAACGGAACCAAACGGAGGAAAGTGGATGATCGCATTTTTAGTGCTCATTTGCATCATTTCGTTTTCGGTTGAATTTGCTGTGTATCGGCGCACGAATGAACAGAAGGAAGAAGTCCGGCGTATGAAGTACCTTTATTTCATCATTTTTCAGATCGCCATGACACTTCTTTTGTTTGCTTGCTTTCAAATGCTCATGAATCGTTCGATATAAAACTTTTTTGTTTTCTCTTGAAAAAAAGTGAAACCACCAAAGGCATTGCTGCGTCTTACTAGTACAGGCGTTTAAATAGCAGGAAATCGGGAATAGATAAGGAAGTGGTTCTTAACTACATCATAAGGAGCGGATCCATGAATTGGTATGAAAAGCTCAGTGAATACTTCCCGATAGAAGAAATGAAGTCAAAAGAGCATATGGAAGCTTTATTAAAGGAAAGAAGTGATATTTATCATAAAGAAGAAGGGCCTCATCATGTGATGATGTACGCTGAATTTGATTCTTTCATCTTTATTGATTATTTATTTGTTTCCAAGGATGCAAGAGGTGAAGGCCTCGGCTCAAAGCTCATTCATAAGCTGAAGGAAAAAAGAAAACCGATCTTGCTTGAGGTCGAGCCTGTAGATGAAGATGATGCAGATACTGCAAAACGCCTAAAGTTTTATCAGAGAGAGCACTTCAAGCATGCTGAATCAATTGGTTATAAACGCAGGTCACTTGCAACGAATGAAGTGAACCGCATGGAAATTCTTTATTGGTCGCCTCGTACAGATAATGAGGAAGAAATGATGGAGGCCATGAGAAAGACGTACGAAAGAATCCATACGTATAAAGACGAAGAATGGTATGGACAATCGTATGAGGATGTTGATGATGTGCTGAAGCTCGTTGAAAATAGAAAACAAAAAAATATTTTCGATCATCTCGACTAAATGAGAATGTTCAGACTTCAAACATCTGCACAAAAAGAATGAAATTGTCTAGTTTTTGTCACAAAAATTGCAAGAAAATCTGTTCACACTTACTTTTTTATAGTATAATCACTATAAAGATTACTTATTTAGAACAATTTTAATTTAAGAATACAGATCAATATTCATTCTACAAATTGAGGAGTGAAGATTTATGGTAACATTATACACATCACCAAGCTGTACATCATGTAGAAAAGCAAGAGCGTGGTTAGAAGAGCACAATATTCCATACCAAGAGAGAAATATCTTTTCTGAGCCTCTTTCAATCGATGAAATCAAAGAGATTCTTCGTATGACGGAAGATGGTACAGATGAAATTATCTCAACACGTTCTAAAGTATTCCAAAAACTAAATGTAAATGTTGAGACAATGCCGCTTCAACAATTGTATAAACTAATCAATGAGCACCCTGGTCTTCTAAGACGTCCAATTATTTTGGATGAAAAAAGACTGCAAGTTGGGTACAACGAAGATGAAATTAGACGTTTCCTTCCTAGAACGGTTCGTACATTCCAACTTCGAGAAGCTCAGCGACTTGCTAACTAATAGAGAAGACGAAAAGCTGCCGATCATTTGGCAGCTTTTTTTATTTATTCTCAGCCGTTTGTTCGTAAAAGAGACTGGCTAAAATAACGGTTGCGACGGTTAAAAAAGGAAGCAACAATTCAAGTGTTGTATGCTGCGCCATAAATTCATTCAGTTTTACATCACGGACAATCATTTCTCCGCCAGTAAAAGCTAAAAGGGCACTCCCTCCGTATAAAAGAATCGGAAACTTGGTTAGTGCTGCATGAATCAGCTTACTCCCCCAAATAATAATCGGAACTGAAATCATTAAGCCAAAGGCAGTGAGCACCATGTTCCCTTTAGCTGCCCCTGCAACAGCGATCACATTATCAAGTGACATAAAAAGATCTGCAATCACGATGGTCTGAACAGCACGCCAAAGGGAGCCGCTGCTTTTAATCCGAATGGATTCTTTCTTTTGTTCAATTAACAAATTGTATCCTATATAAAGGAGAAAGAGACCGCCGATAAATTGCAAATAGGGGATGGTCAATAAATAAACGGCAGCACCAGTCATGGTGATTCTCATCAGCACTGCCAAAAGTGTGCCGATCCATATGGCTTTGTTTCGTTTTTCATTTGATAAGCTTCGACTGGCCATCGCAATGATTAATGCATTATCTCCGCCTAATATGAGGTCTATGCCAATAATCATCAGTAAGGATATGATCCACTCTGTTTCCATCCAGTTCACCTCATTTCACTAAAATAGCTCGTACAACCAATATATGAGGACAATTCAAATATATGTTTCTGCAAGTTTTCTCTGCAAAAAATGCGTTTTTATTTCTTTTATTCATGTTTTATCATAAAATAGACAGTACACAGCAATACCTCATTTCTTTAAATGGTTAACATGTAGACGGAACGGGTAAAGTGTAGTAAAGTACTATTAATTGGGAGCTTGTATGTCCCTTCAACATCTTATATAGAAGGGAAGGTTGGCAAAATGGAAATCGAAAGAATAAATGAACATACAGTCAAATTTTATATTTCCTACGGTGATATTGAAGATCGCGGTTTTGACCGTGAAGAGATTTGGTATAATCGTGAGCGCAGTGAAGAGCTGTTCTGGGAAGTGATGGACGAAGTGCACGAAGAAGAAGAATTTGCAGTAGAGGGACCACTTTGGATTCAAGTACAGGCACTTGATAAAGGTCTTGAAATTGTCGTGACAAAAGCCCAACTTTCTAAAGATGGACAAAAGCTCGAATTGCCGATTCCAGAAGATAAAAAAGATCAAACAGATGAAGAAAGTTTAGATGCTCTGCTTGATGATTTTCATAAAGAAGAGCAAGATCAAGAAGATCATAATGAGAAGGACAAAAAACTTCAACTTCAGTTCGTATTGAAAATGGATGACTTTGAAGATTTGATTGCACTTTCTCAATTAAATATGCAGGATTTTACGACAAGTTTATATTCGTTTGAAAACCGTTATTATCTATATGTTGACTTCCACGAGGATTTGTCAGATGAGCAGGTGGAGAATAAGCTTAGTATTCTGCTTGAATATGCTCATGAATCAGTGGTCAGCATCTACAGACTGCAAGAATACGGTCAGCTGATTGTCAAAGAGAATGCGCTTGAAACGATTCAACAGCACTTCTCGTAACAACCAAAAGTCGATTTCTATAGAGGAATCGACTTTTTTATCTGAATGAAAAAGTAAATAAAGTGATCGGCAAGGAGAAAATGAAATGAGAAATGTAGTCAAAGTTCTATTTTTTCTTATCATTACGATAGGTGCTTATTTGATTATCCAAATTTTTGCCGGTGATCTAGCGGTAAGTGTATTAAGTTCCGTCAGTGTTCTATTCACTTTATCGATTATCTTCATCGGGTTTGTCATTTTCTTAGAAAACAGAAATCCCTCTCAAACGATTACGTGGCTTGTTCTGCTTGGGAGCTTTCCGCTTTTCGGGTTTTTGTTTTATATTTTCTTTGGACGCAATATTAAAAAGCGCAGACTTTTTGAAAAGAAAGCGGTACTGGATGAACAACTTGTCCAGGAAGATGAACGTATCCACAGAGAAGCAATTGAAAAAATGACTCATATGGGTGACCATCAGCAGCTCTTATTTAAGCTGGCCCACAGACTTGGACATACCCCTATTACGTATCGCACATCCTCTAAAGTTCTGACCAATGGAGAAGAAACGTTCTCTCATATTTTTGAAGAGATCAAAAAAGCAACACATCACATTCACCTAGAATATTATATTCTCCGTCATGATGATCTGGGACAAGAATTAAAGGACATTTTAATCGAGAAAGCAAAAAATGGTGTGATTGTCCGCTTTTTATATGATGATGTAGGTAGCCTAAAACTCTCCCGTCAATATATTGCTGACTTAGAAAAGGCTGGCGTGCAGATCGTTCCGTTTTTACCAGTGAGACTGCCCTTATTAAATAATAAAATCAATTTCCGAAATCACCGGAAAATCGTGGTGATTGATGGAGAAGTAGGATTTGTCGGCGGACTTAACATTGGGGACGAATATATGGGTAGAAGCAGACAATATGGATTTTGGCGTGATACACACCTGATGATTAAAGGTGAGGCCGTTCGTGATTTGCAGCAGATCTTTATGCAGGATTGGTATTACATGACCAACGAAAGGTGCTCGGGTGTGGATTATTTTAAAGATTTCAGCCATATGGAGAGTCGAGCAGAAGGCGTACAAATGATTGCGGGTGGTCCTGATAAACAGTGGGAAGTCATTAAAAATCTCTTTTTCTCCATGATTATCTCCGCCAAAAAATCAATTTGGATTGCTTCACCATATTTTGTACCTGATGATGATATTTTGTCCGCACTGAAAATTGCTGCATTGAGCGGAGTCGATGTGCGAATCATTGCGCCGAAAAATCCAGATAAACGCATCGTATTTCATGCGTCCCGTTCATACTTCCCCGAACTTTTAGAAGCAGGTGCGAAGGTATACGAATATGATCAAGGCTTTATGCATAGTAAGTTTATCATTGTGGATAGTGAGCTAGCTTCAATTGGTACAGCAAATATGGATATGAGAAGTTTTCATCTGAACTTTGAAGTGAATGCTTTCCTCTATAAAACAAAAAGCACAGAGAAGCTGGTCAACGATTTCTTAGGTGATTTAGAGCAGTCACATGAAATTGTTCCAGAAGAATTTGCGAAGAGATCTTTGAGGGTGAGGCTGTTTGAATCAACAGCAAGATTATTATCACCACTTTTATAAAAATTGTATTTCCCCCTTTTCTAAAAGGGGGATTTTTGATTTTACTAAGGGAAAGCAGGTTGAAATCGTGTTTTGACACGGTAAAAGTTCATTTTCCATATTCGCTTTCTTGTGAGAGAAAAAGCTATAATACGGCCATCAAAGAGCAAGGGGCGAAATATATGAATGCAGCGATCATGGAGAATGGCAAGCTGGTTCGCATCACACAACATCTGACTAAAAGGCGGCTAGAGCATGTAAGAGCTACGTGCAAATTTTACTGTCCTGAATGTAGGCAGGAGGTTCTATTAAAGCTAGGTGAGCATCGTGTCCATCATTTTGCACATAAACAGCTCTCGGCATGTCCATTAGCGTCCACCGGTGAAACAGCTTATCATCAGGCAGGGAAAATGGCTCTTAAGGATTGGCTCACGCAGCTTGGATATGAGCCGTTACTAGAGAAATATGTTTCAAACATTCAGCAGCGCCCTGATGTGACCGTTGCTATAGAAAATAAAAGCTATGCCATCGAATTTCAATGTGCAAATATTTCGTGGAAAGAGCTACATAAACGAACGGAAGGTCTCCAAGCTGCGGGGCTCTATCCTATATGGATCATAGGGGCGAATCGTTTAAAACGAATGGCTGGCCAGCTCTTTTCATTCTCCTCCATTCATTGGGGAATTTTAAGGCAGTCAAAGAATAGGAGACTCATTTTTTATTGTCCGATCCAAAATAGATTCATCCACCTGGATCAACTTCTCGTGTTTCAGCCAACGAAAATATGTGCCTCAATGACCGTTAGACCGCCTTTAGCTTATCGCCAACTATCAGCACTCTTATCTGTTTCCTCGAGCAATCATCAATTGTATAAAGAGTGGCTCAAGTGTATTCGGCAATTTAGGGAGCGGCCACCCCGCATTTTAGCAAATGAAAGCAAACGTTTAAGAACCATTTTTTATGAGCATCATCAAACAGCATGGCCATTTCTACCGACAGAATTATTTATCCCCCTGACAGAAGCATATATCTTTTCAAGCCCTGTTTATGTGTGGCAAGGATGTCTTTATGATTGGATGGTTAGAAAGGGAAAAGAACAAGTGACCATTCATCTTCTTTTAAAAGAAATTGAGCGATGTGTCCAGAATAAAGAAGTGAAACTCCGATATACCAATGTCACAATAGAAGAAATCAAAGGGGTGATCATTTCATATGTACGGGCGCTTGTGAATCTAGGGTTTTTATACATGACGAAAGAGGGTAATTATCAAGTAACGTCGAATCAAAAGCCTATACAAACAGCAGATGAAGCGATAAATCGAGATGCTTTCTTATTTCATTAGCATGTTTCATGCCCACTTTGATCATGATAAGAAAAAGGTGGTGCTGCTATTGAATAGAAAGAAACGCTTTTTTCTCATTTTTTTAGTTTGTTTGGTATTTATTTCTGCATATGATTTGACAAATATAGTTCAAAACAAAGAAGATAAATACAACACCAATTTCTTTCACTTTCCGAAAGGTTGGTTCAACACAACTCATGCAAGGGGGATTCATATGACTTCACAAAATAACAACAATCATTTACCAGACAGAAGCGAAGTAAAAGAAGAAAACAAATGGCGCCTTGAAGATATTTTTGAAAGTGTCGATTCTTGGAATAAGGAATTCGAAGCTGTAAAAAAAGAAATTCCGAAGCTCGCCCAATTTAAAGGCAAGCTGGCCCATTCTGCTGATGTCTTGTATGAAGCCCTAACATTTCAGGATCAACTTTCTGAAAAGCTTGGCAAGCTTTATACATATGCGCACATGAAATACGATGAAGATACAACAAATTCATCATTTCAGGCTTTAAATGATAAAGCATCCAATTTATTTACACAGCTGTCTAGTACATCTGCCTATATTGTTCCGGAGATTTTATCTATTCAAGAAGATAAGCTGCAGCAATTTATTTTGGAAAAAGAAGAATTAAAACTTTATTCTCACGCTCTCGAAGAAATTAACAAAGAGCGTCCACATATTTTAAGTGAAGAGCAAGAAGCTTTATTAGCTGAAGCCTCTGAACCTTTATCAACATCATCCACTACGTTTAGTATGTTTAATAATGCAGATATTTCGTTCCCTTCTGTTAAGGATGAAAATGGAGAAGAAAAGAAAATTACTCATGGCAACTTCATTACCTTTTTAAACAGTGATGATCGTGAAGTGAGAAAGAATGCTTTTAAAGCCGTTTATAAAACGTATGATCAATATAAGAATACTTTGGCGTCTACACTCAGCGGCTCGATTAAAAAGGATAATTTTTATGCGAAAGTACGTCATTACAAATCTGCAAGAGAAGCAGCGTTATCACGCAACAGTATTCCTGAAGAAGTGTATGACAATCTAATTGATACAGTTCATCAATATTTACCGTTATTACACCGCTACATTGAATTGCGTAAAAAGGTATTAAAGCTTGATGAAGTGCACAATTATGACTTGTATACACCATTAGTAAAAGATGCTGGCATGAAGCTGACATATGATGAAGCAAAGGATTATATGCTGAAAGGGTTAGCGCCATTAGGAGAAGAATATGTTTCGGTATTAAAAGAGGGACTCGAAAATCGCTGGGTAGACGTTTATGAGAATAAAGGGAAACGAAGCGGTGCGTATTCTTCTGGAAGCTATGGTACGAATCCTTATATCTTAATGAACTGGCAAAATAATATTGATAATTTATTTACACTGGCTCATGAATTTGGTCACTCTGTTCATAGCTACTATACAAGAAAGCATCAGCCATATCCGTACGGAAACTACAGTATTTTTGTAGCGGAAGTAGCTTCTACAACAAATGAAGCATTACTAGGTGAATACTTACTGAATCATTTAGAGGACAAAAAGCAGCGCTTGTATGTGCTCAATCATTTGTTAGAAGGATTTAGAGGGACGGTATTCAGACAAACGATGTTTGCAGAGTTCGAGCACCTGATTCATGTGAAAGCGCAAGAAGGGGAGGCATTAACGCCAGAGTTTATGACGAACCTGTATTACGACCTGAATAAGAAGTATTTTGGCGAAGGTATGGTTGTGGATAAGGAAATCGGATTAGAATGGACGCGAATTCCGCATTTCTATTACAACTATTATGTGTATCAATATGCGACAGGCTATAGTGCGGCTCAGGCATTAAGTAAACAAATTTTAGAAGAAGGGAAACCTGCGGTGGAGCGCTATACAGACTTCCTTAAAGCAGGAAGCTCTGACTATCCAATCAACGTGCTGAAAAAAGCTGGTGTAGATATGGCATCGAAAGAGCCAATTGAGGCAGCATGTCAATTGTTTGAAGAAAAATTAAAGGAAATGGAAGAGCTCATCTCAAAGACTGGTGAGTAACGAGAAGACTTCTGTCAGATGTGTGAGTGCAAACTCACCTTTTGGCAGGAGTTTTTTCTTGAAATAAAAAAGACCAGATTGTTGACAAAGGGCTAAAATGAACTTGATTTTAGCCCTTTGACTTCTTTTTAGCGTGATAGAAAACCTTTGCAGGACTGACACCGAATGCGAGGGTTTGCCTACACGCTAGACCTCGTCTATATGAACGAGGTTTGTACATTCAATGATTACGTTTTAAAACCTTTGAAGGTTTTCCGGTGATTCATTAGATAGAGTGTAAAGAGAATGGAAGCGAATAGGAGTGGAGATGTTAGGTAAAGAGGCAGCATCTTCATTAAGCCTAATATATTTAAACAGAAACATAAGCCAATGGCAACAAGTCCAATGGTTGTGCTGCGCATGCAGATCCCCCCATTTTTTTGTTACTTTCACTATATGAAAGTGACAGTCCTCTTATGTTTTGTGACAAAAATATGAACATATAGTATATCGGTTGTCATAAGTCGACAAAATTTGATATACTACAGATGTGAAATTAATCACATACAAACATTACCCCTTTGTTTGACCGTGAAAAATTTCTCCCATCCCCTTTGTTGTCGTTAAGACATAGTGAAACCGCGCTTATCCCGGCGCGGTTTCTTCGTACTTATAAATAGAACAAGTGTTCCTTTTGGAGTGAAGAAAAAAACATGGGTCAGCACCCATGTTCATTCTCACAGCGGTAGACATCAAGATCTGAATGATTGTCTCCTTCTGTATAACGCCAAAACATTTCTTGATGTACTTGTACACGTTCTACCTTTTTAGCAAATGCGAGTTTTTTCATCTCGCGTTCAACTTCTTCAAGTGTCAGGTCATATACAACGGCAATTTCTTTTGCTGATGCAAATTGAAAGTAAGCGATAAACCATTCAATTGGCGGTCGTTCTGAAGGTGTTGGTTTTTCGCCAATCATTTCAAAGAGAATTTCCTCGTAAATATCATAAGAATATGCACCTGAAATCTTTAATCCTTCTTCACCATTTATCGTATTAAAAAAGGCGAAAGTGGGAAGCTCAGACACATCCATTTCAGCTGCGATTTTCATATCACATTGGAGCGCTTTGACAGCACTTTGAGAATGGATATCTCGCTGGAACTCTTCAATGTCCAGTCCAGCCGTTTTTGCATTTTCTAGCAAGACTTGTTCACTGGTGACGTCCTGCTGATGGCAAAAAAGCGATTCTTGAATGAGTCGTAAAAATTTCATTCCGCATTTTCTGCCCTGAAGTTCAGCTGCTTTTAATGCAAGAGAGGCGAGATAAGGTGATGTCACAATTTGTTCAGACAGCATTTGTTCTTTTTTGGTCTGAGTTTTCGTGGCAAATTTCCCCCACGCTTCGGTTAGTAAATGTTTTTTTCGTTTCCGGTTCAAAGCATTAATACTAGAACTTGTAACCGTTCGTAAAGTGAAGAAACGGCCATATTTCATTTTTAACTTTTTAATTGATGGCTCTAATAACCAGCAGTCCGGGCTGAGAGGATCAATGAATACATAGATTTCAATCGGCTTTTGAGGATGTCCGTGACAATGTGAGAAATATTGCTCATGCGGATTGCAGCTCAAGATCGTCCGTCCTTTTCAGGTATTTGGTTGACCATGTGACGAGCCGTCAAAGACAGGCGCTCAAATAAAAAGTCACGAATATCGCCGGTTAGTCCTACTTGATCCATTGCATCCTCCATGCATTCAAGCCATGCGTCCGCTCGCTCCTCAGTAATCGGAAAAGGGAGATGTCTCGCCCGTAGCATTGGGTGACCATGCTCCTCAGTATAAAGCGGCGGTCCGCCTAAATATTGAGTTAAGAACTGTTTTTGTTTTCTTGCTGTTTCTTTTAAGTCATCCGGGAAAATAGGATGAAGCAAAGGATGACACTTTACATTTTCATAAAAAGTATCAACAAGTTGCGATAGAAGTTCCTCTCCAACCGCTTCGTAAGGTGCGTTAAACGATTGTACCATGTTGACTACTCCTTTAACTCGTAGCTAATAGGATGGCTCACCCTATTGCGAATTTCATGTATTTCAAAAGTGATATTCAGTTTGTTCTATTTTGTTGTTTCTATTCTTGTATACTTATTTTAACAACCTCTACTCAATTCCACAAACAAACCGCTTTGGTCCTTTGGGAATAGTGAGGGAAACAGGGTCCGTGTTCAATTGACCATATCATAACACATTCAGTCAAAAAAGGGTGAAAAGCGACATACAAAAAACCGAAGAGGTTATTCTCTTCGGTTTAGGCGAAATATTGAGCTGTGATTTTCTTTACATAATTTTGTGTTTCTTTAAATGGAGGAATGCCTCCGTACTTATCTACATTCCCTGAGCCTGCGTTATAAGCGGCTAAGGCAAGTGAGACATTTCCATTATATTTTTGCAGCATTTGTTTTAAATACTTCGTTCCGCCTTCAATGTTTTGGGCTGCATCAAAGGCATTGTTCACGCCAAGTGATTTAGCAGTAGACGGCATAAGCTGCATCAGTCCAAGTGCACCAGCATGGCTGACAGCATTCGTGCGATAACCGGATTCTTGCTTGATCACTGCGTGGATCAGCTTTTCTGGAACTCCGTGCTTTTGAGCCATTTGTGAGACGATCTGATTAATCTCTTTTGATGAAGAGCCTGAAACAGCTTTTTGAAGCGGTGGTGTGTAGCTGTTATTTAAGACGTTTCCAATACCATTTGCGGTATTCAATTGGCTGTCATTTGCATAAAGAGACTGAGATTGAAGCTGTTCACTGCCCGCTATCGCAGATAAATATGGATTCATGCGTGCATATTGCGTGTTCGGAGACGTTGATGGGTCCGATCCCATGAAAGCAGAAATGGAAAGCGGGAGACGAGATAATTCTGATCCGCCTAAAAAATCTTGCAACAGCGACTGGAATGAAGTCTCAGCGCTTGATTCTTGTCCAGCTGTGAGTTGTGTTTGTCCATTATCAGATTGTAACGTTTTGAGTGCTTGAAGCTGCATAAAGGATTGAAGTTGATTGACGTTCATCATGTTCCTCCTTCAAGGAATTCATCTATTCTTTTGTTTTCATTTTTTCTTCATAAAAACGTACGACTTTGTTTTTCGTGTGTCTTGGTGGGATCTGAAATTGCTGAAGCAATGCTGTAAAAGCGGCTTGTCCAATGTCTAAATCGCTCACTTCAAATTCAAGTTCATAGTCCTCTACTGTTAAATATCGGCTGT
Organism: Bacillus sp. FSL W8-0183; assembly: GCF_038006825.1. Classification (NCBI taxonomy): domain Bacteria; kingdom Bacillati; phylum Bacillota; class Bacilli; order Caryophanales; family Bacillaceae; genus Bacillus; species Bacillus sp. FSL W8-0183. The sequence continues at coordinate 1,270,817 of NZ_JBBOVY010000001.1, forward strand.
GATCCAAAACAATTAAGCCTTCTTTGATCATTTTTTCTGCTCTTGACGTTTCCAGTGAACCAAAATACACGATTTGATCCTTTTGAATGTGAAGGTGTACTAATCTGTCTGCCACTTCACCTTCTGGGAGGTGGAAATGTTCAAGACTTGCGGGAGGATCGATCGTTTGGTGAGTTTCCAAAAGGCCGATCTCATGCGGTTCCTTTAATGTGAGGACCCACTGCCCGCCTTTTTCTCTCATTCGTAATGCAGCGAATTTGGATTTTATATCAAATTGAGGTGTATCAAAATAATAGTTGGTTTGAGTGTGGAAGTCCTCGTCCTTTAATTGAAAGTATTCTTTTAGCTGTTCAAATTCTTCTTTCATTAATAATTGTTTTAGTTCTATCTCAATTTCCTGTGCCATTTTGACATCAACCTTTCATTTAGAGGAAATATGATTATTGTACATGAAAAGCTTCTTTTTTTCTTATTTATTCCTTAAAAAGAGACGTATATAGATGCTAAATGAGGCAAAATGAACAACGAAATGGAGAAATCAAATTTTCTCAAAAAGTTCGGTTTATCAATATTGAACTTGATATGATAAAATAAAGCTGTACTTTGTTGTAAAGGAGATCATGATGCAAAACAGAATTGAAATCACAGAAGCAACTTTAAAAGAAGACAGGCTGATCTTGACGGTCCAGTCAGATGAGCAAATTCAAAAAGCAAAAGCATCAGGACAAATGCTTGTTGATTCTGATCACTTTGCGTTCGTTTACATACTTGAGACTGAGGAGTCTTTTACGTATCTTATTTTAGGAGAACATACATGGGCTCCATTAAAAGAAGCAATGAATCGTGAAATCCCTGTCTATTTGGCGGCGGAAGAGCAAACGCTAGAACTCATTCAACTTCATCAGGAATTAAACTATTTAATCGACAATATTAAAGACAATGCCAATTACGGAGATATGGAAGAGAAAGTGAAGAGCACATTCCTCTGAAATAATTAGGTATTTGGAATTGGGGGAAGTTTCATGGACAAAAAACAATGGGATCAATTCCTCGCACCATATAAGCAAGCAGTCGAAGAATTAAAAGTGAAACTAAAAGGCATTCGAAAACTGTATGAATTTGAGGATGACCATTCACCAGTAGAATTTGTCACTGGCCGAGTGAAACCCGTTGCCAGCATATTGGAAAAGGCAAAGCGTAAAAACATCCCGATGCATGAGATAGAAACGATGCAGGATATTGCAGGGCTTCGCATTATGTGCCAATTTGTAGAAGATATACAAGTCGTCAAGAAAATGCTCCAGTCACGAAAAGATTTCGTGGTTGTAGATAAACGCGACTATATTGCAGAACATAAAGAAAGCGGATACCGCTCGTACCACCTTGTTGTGTTATATCCGCTGCAAACGATCAATGGAGAGAAGCAGCTCCTCGTCGAAATCCAAATCCGTACATTAGCCATGAATTTTTGGGCGACCATCGAGCATTCTCTGAATTATAAATATAGCGGGAATATCCCGGAGAAGGTCAAGCAGCGCCTTCAAAGAGCTTCTGAGGCAGCATCTCTTCTTGATGATGAGATGTCTGAAATCAGAGGGGAAATTCAAGAAGCGCAAGTGGCATTTTCCCGGAAAAAGAAAAACGATAGCTGAGCCTAAGATTGATCAAATATGATGCTGCTTTCTCGTCGCAGCAAGGTGGAAAAGGAGAAGAATTCATGAAATTTGCAGTTTCTTCGAAAGGGAATTCTGTATCTGACACACTTAAAAATAAAATACAGACCTACTTATTGGATTTTGGAATGGAATTAAATGAAGAGGAACCCGATCTCGTCATTACAGTTGGCGGAGACGGAACCCTTTTATACGCTTTTCACCGGTATAGCAACCGTCTGAACGAAACCGCTTTTGTCGGCGTACATACAGGCCATCTTGGTTTTTATGCGGACTGGGTCCCGAGTGAAATTGAAAAGCTTGTGTTAGCCATTGCCAAAACGCCTTATCATATTGTGGAATATCCGATTCTTGAAGTCATCGTCAGGTACAACGATGGGGGCCGGGAAGAAAAATATTTAGCAATGAATGAATGTACGATTAAAAGTATGGAAGGTACACTTGTGGCAGATGTTGAGATTAGGGGTCAGCTTTTTGAAACATTCAGAGGAGACGGTCTTTGTTTGTCTACACCATCTGGCAGTACAGCCTATAATAAAGCACTTGGCGGGGCTATTATTCACCCATCCATTAGGGCGATCCAGCTGGCAGAAATGGCTTCAATCAACAACAGAGTGTTTAGAACGGTCGGTTCGCCGCTCATTTTGCCCGACCACCATACGTGTGTGATCAAACCGATTAATGATGTGGATTTTCAGGTGACGATAGATCATTTGTCGCTGCTGCATAAAGATGTGAAATCCATTCAATGCCGAGTGGCAGACGAGAATGTCCGGTTTGCCCGATTTAGACCATTTCCGTTTTGGAAAAGGGTGCAAGATTCCTTTATCGGCAAAGGAGAATAAGAAAGAGGTTGTTCTCGCTGGAATACTTTAAGATAAACAAAACCATATCAGCCAAAGAAGAAGGCAGGCTGCTGAAGGACTACTTAATCGATCTTGGCATTTCAAAACGAATGCTGACAGATATTAAATTTGATGGCGGTGACCTTCTGATTAATGGAGAGCATGTGACCGTGAGATATGAGCTGCGCGAGGGAGACAGGCTCACCATTTTATTTCCCGAGGAAAAAGTGAGTGAAGGGCTAAAACCTGCGGCCATTCCGCTTGATATTTTATTTGAGGACGAGCACGTGCTTGTGCTGAATAAAAAGCCGTATATCCCATCGATTCCTTCTCGAGAGCACCCTGAGTATAGTATTGCAAATGGGGTGCTTCACCATTATGCTGAACAGCCTGTTCGACTGACTGTCCATTTGGTGAACCGTCTTGATCGTGATACTTCTGGTGTCATGTTAGTCGCTAAACATCGCTTTGCACACAGCCTTTTATCAAAGGCGCAGAAAAAAGGGGAAGTCAAGCGAACGTATAGAGCCATTACACATGGCATGATCACGCAAAAGGAAGGAACAATTAGAGCAAAAATTGCTCGAAAAGGGGACAGCATTATTGAACGAATGGTGGATGAATCTGGTCAGGAAGCCGTAACACATTATACGGTGCGGGCGGTACATACTCATTTAGATATGTCTGATGTGTCCCTTACCCTTGAAACGGGAAGAACTCATCAAATTCGTGTTCACATGCAATTCCTTGGTCATCCGCTTGTTGGAGATACGCTATATGGTGGAACAAGCGAGAGAATAGGCAGGCAGGCACTTCATAGTGAAACCCTTGTTTTTCCGCATCCGATAACAGGGGAGTCCATGACCTTTTCGGCTCCTTTGCCGGATGATATGACATTATTGCTTCAGTAAACAAGTAAACCCGGTCACCTGTCATGGTGGACCGGGTTTTTTATTGCGTGAAATGCTGAAATCTTGAATCATCATATGGCATAGATGAAGGAACAGATACGGTCTCAAGCTCTGGATATCTAAGGGCAGAGAGCTTGTGGCCAAAGACGCAGCCTGTATCAATGTTAACCGTTCTACCGATAAATCTTGGTTCTTTTACGGGTGTATGCCCGTACACAATCCATGGTTTTCCGTGATATTCCTTTGCCCAGTCCTTCCTGACAGGTCGACCGTCTGGCCATGTTTCTCCGGTGACTGCTCCAAATAATAGATAAGACCTCATTTGTTTGTTCGGTTTTTTGCCAATATCCTTTTCCTTCATCGCTGCGTGTGCAATGATCAGTTCATTCGGAATCAGTACATCATAAAGCGGTGCCTTTTCAAATAAATGTTTAAATTCACGTGATAAAATGGTTTGTTCATCATGCGGCAGGTTTTTGATTTCATTCACTGTTGTTTCAATGCCATGCAGTAATTTTACGGGATTTCCTTTCAAATAGCGATACAGCTTAAAACAATGGTTACCAGGCACATAGCGGATTGCGCCCTTAGAATAGGCGTGTATGACAAATTGCATGACGGCAACTGATCGAGGGCCGCGGTCTGTTAAATCACCAACAAGGGCCAGTGTTCTCTTATCAGGGTGGACAGGTAGTCCATGTTTGAGTTCGTATCCTAGTTTGTGTATGAGGGTAAGCAGCTCTTCGTAGCAGCCGTGGATATCGCCGATGATATCGAATTTCATAAAGGTTCCTCCTGATTTTTTCATCCATTGATCGGATATAAAGAAGTTTGAATTTTAGAAAATATAACGAATGGCTTTCATTTCATTTGCGCAATTGTTAGAATCAATGCTTTAACGTAAAACTTAAAAATTAAACATGAATGTTAGGAGGCTTTAGCCAATGGAGCATACATCTGTTTCATCACTCGTTGTCGTTATTATTGTAGCCTTTTTCACCCCCATTTTATTGCACCGATTTAAGCTGACCATCCCGGTCGTTGTCGCTGAAATCATCATGGGGCTCATCATTGGAAAAAGCGGTCTTCAACTAGTTGTTGAACACGACGCATGGCTAGATACGTTATCCATGCTAGGTTTTATTTTTCTTATGTTTTTAAGTGGACTTGAAATAGATTTTTCTTCTTTTGAATCAAAGAAGAAAGCGCGAGAACTACCAAATGGATTAAAAGAACCGAATACATTTAAAACAGCGACCATTATTTTTGTTGGCGTATTTTGTATGTCCTTTATCCTGTCTTATGCGTTTGTCCTTGCAGGATTTATTCAAAATGCCTTTTTAATGACGCTTATTATTTCCACCATCTCATTGGGTGTGGTAGTTCCTACCTTAAAAGAGGAAAAGTTGATGCAGACGAATATTGGTCAAATCATTTTGCTTGTAGCCGTCATTGCTGATTTGGTGACAATGATTTTACTTGCTGTGTTTTCCTCCATTTATGGCGATGGAACAGGGAACATGTGGTTGCTCTTATTATTATTTGCGGCAGGTATTCTTCTTTATTTATTTGGCCGGGTATTTAAGACAAAGTCCATTTTTCAGTCCATGTCAAAAGGAACGGTGCAAATTGGGACAAGAGCCATCTTTACTCTCATTATAGTCTTAGTTGCCTTATCTGAATCACTCGGTGCTGAAAATATTCTTGGGGCTTTTTTAGCAGGTGTGCTTGTGTCTCTTCTTTCGCCTAATAAAGAGCTCGTACAGCAGCTGGACTCGTTTGGCTATGGATTTTTAATTCCGATCTTTTTTGTGATGGTCGGTGTGGACCTGAATATATGGTCACTCTTTAAAGATCCAACCATCATGATCATGATTCCGCTGCTGTTTATCGCATTATTGCTTAGTAAACTCGTTCCGATTCTTTATTTAAAAAAATGGTATGACATGAAAAAAGTCATTGGTTCTGGTTTTTTATTAACCTCGACGTTATCCCTAGTTATTGCTGCTGCAACGATTGGTGAGCGGCTTGGTGTCATTGATCATAAAATGTCAGGAGCCCTTATTCTAGTCGCTGTGCTCACGAGTGTTTTAACGCCTGTTTGGTTTAAGGCGTTATTTAAACAAGAACGTGAAACCAATCATAAAAAGCGTGTGACGTTTATTGGAGCGAATCAGCTGACGTTACCTGTGACGCTTGATTTGCATCAGGATGAATATGACATCCGTATTTTACACGTCTTTCAGGAAAATAAAGAAGCCTTGCTTGCTGACTCCATCTTTGAAGTTGAAGCGATTGAACAATATGACGATGATACGCTCAGGCAGGCTGGCATCGGGCAAGAGGATGTGCTCGTTGTAGCTACAGGCAGTGAAACGAAAAATAAGGAAATTGCTTTATTTGCAAAAGAAGAAGGGTCTAAACAAGTCATTGCAAGTGTTAACAAAGCGGAAGCCGAGCTGACTTTAAAGGAAGCAGGGATCGATACCTTTTCTAACTTCTTATCATCTAAAACGGTGCTGAGGGCATTGATTGAAGCACCTGATGCGATTCGCTTGTTAACAAATGAGGATTCTTCTTTGTATCAAATTCAAATGAACAATCATCGGTATCATAATGTCATGCTAAGGGAATTTCCTTTTACCGGCGATTTGGTGTTTGTCCGTATTTTTAGAGGAATTGACAGCTTAGTACCGCATGGGGATACGACGCTTAGAAGCGGTGACCGCGTGCTTGTGTCTGGTTCCCGGGAGTATGTGGCAGGACTTAGAGCCCAATTAGAGTTGCAATGAACCCTTGACCGATGAACAAATCCTGATTAAGATAGAGGTACAACAATATATGTTTGATCCACTAGGGGAGTCCTTTAAAAGGGCTGAGATAAAAGTGTAGACTTTTAGACCCTCATTACCTGAACAGGTTCATACCTGCGTAGGGAAGTGGTGCGGTGTTTGACTATGCTTTTTACAAATTCCAAACCACTTTCCACGCGGAAAGTGGTTTTTTTATATGGAAAAACAGGAGGAGAGGAACATGACATTTTCGAACGAATGTAAAGAAGCAGCAGCTAGATGGTGGAATGGGAGCTTTACACACCCTTTTGTGAAAGGGATTGGTGATGGCACACTTACACTCGATCGTTTCACTTATTATGTGATGCAGGATTCGTACTATTTAACTCATTTTGCAAAAGTACAGTCGTATGGAGCCGCTATTAGTGAGGACTTACATACGACAGGCAGAATGGCATATCATGCGCAGGGTACGTATGAAGCAGAGCTATCACTGCATAGAAAGTTCACAGAACTGCTCCAGATCTCTGATGAAGCGCTGGCAAACTTTAAACCTTCTCCAACTGCTTATGCATATACCTCGCATATGTACCGATCTGTGAAAAGCGGTCGTTTTGAAGAAATTTTAGCCGCATTATTGCCGTGCTACTGGCTTTATTATGAGGTAGGAGAAAAACTGAAACAAACAACGCCTGACCATCCGATTTATCAAGAATGGATTTTGACATATGGCGGGGATTGGTTTAAAGAGCTTGTTTTTGAACAGGTGAACCGTTTTGATGAACTTGCAGAAAAAGCGCCAGAACATGTGCGGGCTAATATGAAAGAAAATTTCGTGATTTCGAGCTATTACGAATACCATTTCTGGGAGATGGCGTATGAAAAAGAAATGTGGCAAACAGCATGCTTAGATGGGGTTGGTGCAAATGGAACTCCATGCAGTGACAAATGATACGCTTCCTGTCAGGGAGCTCATCAAGCAAATAAAAGACATTGCGTCTGAAGTAGACTTTATTCATATTCGTGAACGATCGAAGGCAGCAGGTGAGCTGGTTCACCTCGTGAAACAGCTCCTAGCAGAAGGTGTTCCGAAAGAAAAGCTGATTATAAATGACCGAGTTGACGTTGCGCTGCTGACCAATATTCACCGGGTTCATCTTCCAGGACACAGCTTTTCGCCAAAGGAATTAAGACAAAAATTTCCTCACCTCCATGCGGGGGTATCGGTTCATTCGATAGAAGAAGCCAAAGCAGCAGAGAAGAAGGGGGCAGAGTATGTCATGTTTGGGCATGTGTATGATACCGCATGCAAACCCGGACTTCAGGCGAGAGGCATAAAGATTGTGGAAGACATGACTTCTGAGCTGTCCATTCCAGTCGTTGTCATTGGTGGAATCACACCAGAACGACTGCCAGAATTGATGCATGTTGATTTAAAGGGAATAGCCGTCATGTCGGGAATTTTTGCTCATCCTCAGCCGCGCAAAATGGCGCAAACATTTTCTAAAAAGCGAAAGGAGAATCCTTATGAACAAGCATTATGATGTTGCAATCATTGGTGGTGGAATCATAGGGATGTCGATCGCTTATCACCTTGCAAAAGCAGGAAAGCAGATTGTCTTATTTGAGGCAAATGAGATCGGGAAGCAAACGACGAGTGCGGCTGCTGGCATGCTGGGTGCACATGCTGAAGGAGAAGGTGATGAGGATATTTTCTTTCAAGTAGGCAGACAAAGTCAGGTTTTATATGAAAAATTAACGGTCGACCTTCAGCGTGAATCGGGCATTGATATTCGGACATCAGTGGGCGGGATTATGAAGGTGGCTTTTACAGAACAAGAAAAGCGAGCGCTTTGCCGGATGCAGCATTTGCCCACATTTGAATGGCTTGAAGCAAGCAGCGTAAAAGAACGTATGCCTCAAATAGCAGATGACATCGTAGGAGCAGGCTTGATAGCAGATGATGTACATGTCGAGCCATATGCGGTATGCAGGGCTTTTTGGCAGGCGGCTGTTCGGCACGGAGCGGATGTGAAGGAGTTTACCCCCGTTATCGATGTGAAGAGGGGAAAAGAAACTTTGACAGTCAGTACAGCTAAAGGCATCTTCACATGTGATCATCTGACTGTAGCAAGTGGTGTATGGTCAGGCCGTTTTTTAGAAGAACTGGGGTTATCACATTCTCTCTATCCTGTAAAAGGAGAATGCGTGTCTGTTTGGAATAACGGTCCAGCGCTTGCACACACCATCTATCATGATCATTGTTATATCGTTCAAAGGGATAGCGGTAAGCTAGTGATTGGTGCAACGATGAAACCGAATGACTGGCAGGCCGTTCCGACACTTGGCGGTATTGAAGCAGTTATTCACAAAGCATCTCAGCTCATGCCTTCTATTCGAGAGATGCCGATTGATCAATGCTGGGCAGGTCTACGGCCAGCGACAAGCGACCGGCACCCCTATATCGGAAAACATCCGGAAGACGAGCGTATTCTTTTTGCAACGGGACATTACCGAAATGGCATTTTACTTGCGCCGATTACGGGGGAAATCATTCGCAGCTTGATAGTAGGCGAGTCTGTGAATAAGGAATGGCTTCATGCGTTTCGTATTGGGCGAAAGGAGGCATTGTTCGTATGAAAATTCAATTGAATGGAAGAATGGTTGATTTCGATAAGGAAAATGGCACGATTTTTGATCTGCTATCAGCCTATCAACTTGAAAACCGAGTGGTGATCGTTGAAAAAAATCAAGAAATTATAGATAAAGAAGCCTTTCAACAGGTAAAAATTCAACCAAATGACACGATTGAAATCGTTCACTTTGTAGGAGGAGGATGACAACATGCTGCATATTGGCGGAAAAACATTTACATCAAGACTATTACTAGGGACAGGAAAGTATCCATCATTTGAAGTTCAAAAAGAGGCGGTCAACGTATCAGAAGCTGAAATTTTGACCTTTGCTGTGCGAAGAATGAACATATTTGAACCATCACAGCCCAATTTTTTAGAGCAGCTCGATTTATCAGCCTATACATTGCTGCCAAATACTGCCGGGGCAAGTACAGCGGAAGAAGCGGTGCGGATTGCCCGTTTAGCGAAAGCTTCTGGACTGTGTGACATGATCAAAGTAGAAGTCATTGGCTGCTCAAGGTCTCTTCTGCCAGATCCAGTCGAAACGTTAAAAGCATCTGAAATGTTATTAGAAGAAGGTTTTATCGTGCTGCCATATACGTCAGATGATGTGGTGCTGGCAAGGAAATTAGAAGAACTTGGTGTCCATGCCATTATGCCAGGTGCTTCTCCAATCGGTTCAGGTCAAGGGCTTTTAAACCCTCTGAATCTATCGTTTATTATCGAACAGGCAAAGGTGCCAGTTATTATTGATGCGGGTGTAGGTTCTCCGAAGGATGCTGCTTATGCGATGGAATTGGGCGCTGATGCTGTATTACTGAATACAGCCGTGTCTGGCGCAAAGGACCCTGTGAAAATGGCTAAAGCGATGAAGCTGGCGATTGAATCTGGAAGACTCGGGTTCGAGGCAGGCCGTATTCCATTCAAAAACTATGGAACAGCCAGCAGTCCGCAGGAAGGAATGCCAGCATTTTGAGCACACGTTATTCACGCCAAGAGCTTTTTAGGCCTATTGGAGAGGAAGGACAAAAACGGCTACATGCCTCAAAGGCCGTCATTATTGGGGCTGGGGCACTTGGAACAGCGAGTGCTGAAATGCTCGTTCGTGCCGGCGTAGGATCTGTCACCATTTTGGATAGAGATTATATTGAATGGAGCAATCTGCAGCGTCAGCAGCTATACACAGAACAAGATGTTCTTGATCGGCTGCCAAAGGCTGTGGCTGCTGAGAAAAGACTCAAGCAGGTGAACAGTGATGTTCACGTGAGAGGAATCGTCATTGACGTGACCGCTCAAAATATTGATGAGTACGTCAGCGGGGCATCCATCATCGTGGATGCAGCGGATAATTTTGAGGTGAGAATGATTGCGAACGATGCAGCCGTCAAACATCAAATTCCGTTCCTTTATGGAGCCTGTGTAGCAAGCTACGGTATTCAATTCACAGTGATTCCTGGTGAAACACCATGTTTACACTGCCTGCTTGAGCATTTACCTGCACAAGGCATGACATGTGATACAGCAGGAATTATTAGTCCAGTTGTGCAACAGGTTGCGGCCTATCAAGTGGCGGATGCACTGAAGCTTTTAACAGGACACCACATCACGCCGGTATTAAGATCGTTTGATTTATGGACAAACGAGCGATCTGATATTCGATCCGTTACGTCTTTAAAAAAGAAACAATGTCCAAGCTGCGGTCTTAAGACATATCCATTTCTCTCTTATGATCAAAGAGCAAAAGCAGATGTATTATGTGGACGAAATACCGTACAAATTCGCAGTGCACTAGGGGCACCCCCGGCGTTGCATGAAGTAGCACGTCAGCTAAAGAAAGCAGGAATGGATGTGCTGGAAAATCCTTATTTGCTTTCGTGTCAGAAGGATGAGTACAAGCTCGTTTTATTCAAAGATGGCAGAGCGCTTGTACATGGGACAAATGATATTGCGAAAGCGAGAACGATTTATCATCAATGGATTGGCTAATGAGAGGGTGAGATGACATGACGATTAAAAAAGCATTAACCATCGCAGGTACTGATTCTGGTGGTGGAGCAGGTATTCAAGCAGATTTGAAAACCTTTCAGGAGCTTGGTGTGTACGGAATGTCCGCAATTACCGCCATTACAGCACAAAACACACTTGGTGTTCACGGTATTTATCCACTGTCTATCGAGGCGCTCGAAAATCAAATTGATGCAGTAGCAGAAGACTTGTTGCCAGATGCCGCTAAAACAGGGATGCTGTGGAGTGCCGACATGATCAGTGTCGTTGCTGAAAAGACGAAGCAATATGATTTGAAACTAATTGTCGATCCAGTCATGATTGCCAAAGGAGGCGCTTCTTTATTAAATGAAGATGCGGTCTCTGCTATGAAAACACAGTTACTACCTGTCAGTTATGCAGTCACACCGAATCTCCCTGAGGCAGAAGTGCTGACAGGCATGCGCATTCAGACAAAAGACGATCGCCATAGAGCAGCAGAACGACTTTATGAGCTTGGCACGTCCTATGTTGTGATCAAAGGAGGTCATAGCCCTTCAGACGGCCTCATTACAGATCTTTTGTACGATGGAAAAAGCTTTTTTGAACTCAGTAATGAACATATTGATACACCACATACACACGGAACAGGCTGTACATTTGCAGCGGCATTAACGGCAGAAATAGCAAAAGGTCGTTCCATGAAGGAAGCCTTTGAAACGGCAGAAACCTTTGTCCATGAGGCGATCAAATTTCCTCTGAATATTGGCGCTGGGCATGGACCGACTAACCACTTTGCTTATCAGCAAAACAGAGTCAAAGCATAAAAAAAGACTGTCTTCACTTGTGAGGGCGGTCTTTTTTCTGAAATAAAAACTTTCTTTCAGCGGAAATTGTCAATATCTCATGATTTGTGATAAGATTATGATCAGGTACTAATACTATGTCTTGAAAAAATAGGAGGCTTTAATACATATGAACTTTTCTTTAGAAGGCCGTAATATTGTGGTGATGGGTGTTGCCAATAAACGAAGCATCGCTTGGGGAATTGCTCGTTCACTTCACGAAGCAGGAGCTCGTTTGATTTTTACTTATGTTGGAGATCGTCTGGCAGAATCAGTGAAAGAGCTAGCAAGCACGCTAGAGCGTGATGATTCCATTATTCTTCCTTGTGATGTGACAAGTGATGAAGAAATCGAAAAATGTTTTGCAACGATTAAAGAAAAAGTACAAGTCATCCATGGTGTTGCACATGCGATTGCATTTGCGAACAAAGAAGAGCTTGTCGGTGAATATTTGAACACGAACCGTGAAGGTTTCCTTTTAGCGCACAACATTAGTGCCTATTCACTAACAGCTGTAGCAAAAGCAGCACGTCCGCTCATGACAGAAGGCGGAAGCATTGTCACACTTACTTACCTAGGCGGAGAGCGCGTTGTCTCTAACTACAATGTCATGGGTGTAGCAAAAGCAGCCCTTGAAGCAAGTGTGAAATACTTAGCAGCTGATCTTGGAGCGGAAGGCATCCGTGTGAACAGCATTTCTGCTGGTCCAATTCGTACGTTATCTGCAAAAGGAATCAGCGGCTTTAATACGATCCTGAAGGATATTGAAGAGCGTGCACCGCTTCGCCGTACAACGACTCCTGAAGAAGTTGGCGATACAGCACTATTCTTATTCAGTGATTTATCCCGCGGCATGACAGGTGAGAATCTTCATGTTGATTCTGGCTTCCATATCATTGCTCGCTAAACGAATAAATGATTTGCAGCATACCAATCACTGGTATGCTGTTTTTTATTTTTCTTCTGATTTGGGGTGTCCTCTCATATATATAAGGAATGAATCATTCGGGAGGGATTAGTATGTCAAATAAAGGTGATGAGAATCAAAAGCCGCTTATGTATATTGTTCAGCCGAGCTATGATGAATCAGCGCCGGCCATGCAAAATATTGTGAGAAAGCGCAAGAAGTCAGAAAAACCTTCAGAAACCAAAAAAAGCGACAAAGAGCATGCAATCGAAGAGAGCGTGCAAGAACCTGTATCACAGGAAGTAAAGCAGAAAAAAGAAGAGCCGCCTACGCTACAGCAAGAGCGGGAGATCAATCTAGAAAAAGATGATTCACAAAATCGAGAGCCAGTACAAGAACAAGAAAAACAGCCAGAAGGCGTATTTCATGAAACAAAAGAAGAACCAAGAAGAAAACGAGTGAAGAAGCCGTTAAGCCAAATGAATATCGAGGAGAAAGTCGATTTTCTTACAAGTCTGCCGCATAATATGCCGAGAGCGCTTTGCCTCATTGAAGCCGATGGAAAAACATACAGAGGAATCATCATGGAGAGAAAAGACAATATGGTGGTCATCCGCACAGCAGGCGGTGGTAATCCAGTAGAATTAGCGATTGGTGATATTTCTTCTATTCATCCACTTGGTTTTTAATGAACATAAAAAAAGTCCCATAACGGGACTTTTTTTGTTAGCAGCTACGGTTGATGAGTCTTGGATTTAAGCACTCGATTGCGCAGAAGCAGTCAAGGTCTACTTCAATGCAATATTTTGATTTTTCTAAACGGAACACATCACATACGGAATCTTTATCTGTAAAATCTAAAATATGACGATCTTTGTCAAATGCAATAAGCAAGCTGAGTGTTGCGCAGTGATCAGAGATGTGTTCGACTCTGAAAAATGCAGTGCTGAAGCAAGGGCCAGCATCTACTTCTCCGACGTTTCCGAATGCGACGAATGGTTTTGATTTTGAGGTAAATAGAACAAACGGGACAGTGTCACCTAATGAATGTGATGGAGAAAGGAGATTGCTGTAACAGCTGGTCGGGCAATCTTCTTCGACGGCATTTTGTAAGTCGTTTATGTTTTCAACAGCCTCTGCTACACAGTTCCATGAATGTTTGCGGCTCATATTCAACCCTCCTATACAAGGAAATTTGTTTGAGTGTTTGAGCACTGTCATCATCATCTATAAGCTTTATTACGTGTCTCGCCGGTTGATGCATCTAATGTCAATCAATGCGGAAGCGGCCGCCTTTTGCTGACTGCTCCGCATGATTGGTTGTCATTCGTGAGGAAGGGGATGCTTTGACTTATGACAAGTTAGATGAGCGGGCGATTGGTTTAGCCGTGGTGATGATGCTTTTTATCTTTTGTTGGCATGACTCTGTCGACAAGTTCTGGATTTAAACATTGGATCGCGCAGAAACAGTTCAAATCAACTTCGATACAAAAGTCCGCTTTTTCTAAACCAAAGAAGTCAGGATCGCAAGGGTGACAAACGCTTAGCGTATGTCCGTGTACATCAACAGGTCTTAATACAGATAATGTGGCACAGCAGTCATGCAATTTTTCAACCCGGAAGAAAATGGATTCGAAGCATTGGCAATCGTCAACAAATCCTCCAATGTTTCCGAAAGTAGAGAACAATCCGCCCTTTTTATCAAAAAGTAAAAACGGAATCGTATCTTTTCCAGAAACTGTCGGGCTTAATAAATTACTGTAGCAGCTCGTAGGACATTTATCTTCTACAGCTTCCTGCTCTGCTAAAATCTTATCAACCGCATCGCATACACAGTTTTCATCATGTCGGCCATGGTGTTTTCCGCAGCTCATGGATTTCAGCTCCTTTAACAAGGTATTTGACTTTAGTCCTTAACAACATATGTATGCGCCCTCTAGTTGGTGTGGGTAAATGACTATTTATCTTTGTTGTATTTTTAGAAAAGGAAAAGCAGAGCTTTTCGCTCTGCTTTTGTACATTAGAGGATACCAATTGCAACGATCGTCGCAACAAGTGTCTGTGTAAGCGTTTGGATGGCAATAGAGATGTCTGCATCGATTGTAGAGACTGTAACGTTTCTAGAGTTTTCGATAACAAGTTTCTGGCGATTTGTTTGTTTGTGGCTAGCTGCTTGCAATAGATCTTGAGTGACGCGGTCAGCTAGGTCACCATCAGCGATTGAGATGTTTGTAATGGTGATGATCGCTGTTTGAACAGCTGCTTGGATAGATGCTGCAACCTGTGCATCAACAGAAGAGACGTTAATGTCACAAGAATCTCTAACGATAATGACTTCCTCAGATGTCTGCTTTGTTACACTCACTTGATCAAAGTCTTGTAAAACATCTTCATCATCATAATAGTGGCCGTCACAAACTGCTTTTCTTTCGTAGTTATGATGGTAATCGCCGTGGTGTGTACAGTTGCGATCTAGAGCGACCCAAGAGTATGGTTTAGAATCCATTTCTTTTCCTCCTTCCGTTTACTTTATTAAATGCTGGAATGATTGGTTTTGTCTCGGGCATTTATCCTAGCAGGCAACCCATTTTTATTTAATCGTTATTTTGCTGCGCTTGACGACGCTGCTGGATACGTTCTCGAAGTGAATTTCGTTTAGGGCGCACTTGTGGTTCAGGCTCGACCTCTTCTGCATGTTTTGCTGCCTCTGCCTGACGCTTTTTCTCCTGCTGCTGCTGTACGAAATCATCTGCTTTCTTTTGTAAATCCTGAACCAGCTTCAAAATCATCTTTCTTTGATCTTCTGAAAGGTTTGCTTTCTGATCATCTGTGACATTATTTTTGTTTAAAATATCACTCACAAGAAGGCTTGTTAATGGATCAACATCAGTGTTGATTTGAAACTCCTTTTTTTCGTTCTCTTCAGCCACGATTATTTCACCTCTTTCATACGTGATGTTAGAAAAAGAAAGGGTCAAAGAATGCCGGCTTCAACTAAAAGTACATTCAGTGTTTGAGTGAGAATTTGTACGGAGTTCATAATGGATGCATCAGATAATGTAATCGTGACGTTATAACAATTGATGATTTGAATCACTGTTTTCTTTTGAACTGTCACTTGTTGTGCAGCTAAAAGCTGTTCTGTGATGTCTGCAGCCAATTCATCATCTGGTACAAGAATTTGAATTAAAAGAGTAATGATTGTCGTTACGGTCGCTTGAAGGGAGAGTGCGGCTGTTACATCTGTTTTATGAATCGTGACATTTTCGGAATCCTTGATCTCGATGAAATCATCATAATTGCTGATTAATTCGTTCAACAGTTGTGTGTATAATAAATCAGCACTTTCTTCAATAGACAATACTTTCACTCCTTTCTTATCTATACATTATTTAATGCAGCAGAGGCTCAAGGTGGAATCGGAAAGCATGAAAAAGTACAACCCAATTTTATTTGCACCCGATTCATCATGGTGGTCTTTCTTTTTGCATATATAAAGAAAGGACGGAAAAAGAAGAATGAAGGAGGTGGAGGTTCCATGAGCGGCGCTTTGTCATTTGCTATATTTGCCCTCGCATCCTTTAGGCTGACGAGATTGATCGTGTTTGATACGATTACAGCCCCCTTTCGCCGTCTATTTCATGAAGAGCAAGAAGAGGTAAACGAACAAGGTGAAGTCGAGACCTATATCGTCATTAAGGGGAAGGGACTGCGATCTTGGATAGGAGAGCTGTTAAGCTGTTATTGGTGTACGGGTATGTGGTGCACTGCTGCTTTACTACTGATATACATATTTTTTCCTGTCATCAGCATGTGGCTTAATTTACTATTAGCGATTGCCGCCGCAGCAGGCTTGATTGAAGCAGTCGTGTCGAAGCTTGTGAAATAAACAGGCATTCTGATCAGACACGCTTAAAGAAAATGCATATACTAACATGGAATAGGAAAGGAAGGGTTGCGATGAAACCAACTGAAACACCGTCACATATGCTTCAAGGGTATCCAGCGCAGTCAAATCAACAATCTGTATATACGAAGAAAATCAAGAAGACGGGCTGCGGCTGCGGGAAGAAAAAGAAACCTCAATAGGGAAAAACAAAAGCCGGATTTATCCGGTTTTTTTGTTGCCCTTTTTTTGGGTGATGCATATGTAAGAGAGAAGGGGTGACCAGAATGGATGCATTCGAACAATTAATCGGTTCCTTGTTCACTAAACCCCATGATGGGAAAGAGCAAGCGCACGAAAAAGCTGAAATGGATCTAGCGAATAAAGCGAAGGATCTTGAAGAGCACTTAAAAGCATTTGGCGAGAAAATGGATACTTTTGCGAAAGAAACAGAAGCATTCATGATCCGTCATGGAGAGGCAGATTACGTCTTTAAACAGCAGAAATAAAAATTCCGCACTTTTTTATGTGATCGTCCAAACCATTTCATGTATTTTTCATATTTTGTAAGGGAGAAGAGGAGGTGCTTAAATATGAGTTGTTACGGTTACGGTGGCGGTTATTGCGGAGGTTATGGCGGCGGCTACGGCGGCGGTTATGGTTCAACTTTTGTTCTTGTCGTCGTGCTTTTCATTCTTCTAATCATCGTTGGTGCTTCTTTCTTTAACTAAACAGTAAGAAGGTGAGGGAAGCAATAGGGAAGCCTTTTGCTTTCCTTTCTCTTTGCTAACAAGGCAGCAGGATAGGCACATATCTCGCCTATTTTCATATAGTAAGGTGATTACTCCACAAAGAGGAGGCAAAGGAATGGATAATAAGTTCTTTAAAAGTGTGGAAAATAAAACAGGTGTAAATATGAATGATGTCTTTAAGCTTGCAGGTTCTTTGCAAAACGCGAACTTTAAAGATGAGAATACCGTTCGAGGTGTCATTAAAAAAGTGGCGCAGCTTGCAAACAAACGTGTACCTAAAGAAATGGAAGACAAAATCGTTCAATCGATTACAAGTGGAAAAGAAAAGCTTGATTTTAATACAATCGCTAAAATGATGAACAACAAAAAATAAACAACAGGCTCTCCGTTTAAAGGGGGGCCTGTTGTTTTTGTGTGAATAATTCACGATTTTTCTTTAAAAGAGGGTACAAAAAGCGGGAGCGGTGAGCAGTTTTTCCTCTTCTATATGATGGAACGGATAGATAAAGGGATTGTTCTGCTCTCGTCATGGCAACGTATAATAAGCGCCGCTCCTCTTCAATGGCTTCTTCATCACCGTTTCTCAGCTCATCAAGTGCAAAGTCATGAGGGAGCGCCCCATCAACCACGCTCGTGATGTACACTGTTTGGAATTCTAGTCCCTTCGCACGGTGGATCGTCATGAGCTGAACGCCTGGTTCATCTGATTTTTCCTTTTCAGCAGATTTCATATGTTCGGCATGAGCGAGGAAGGCTTCAATTGTTTCAAAACGTTTCGCCGCTGTTTTCACATCTCGTACATCATCTGTTCCTTTTTCAAGCACATTCGTATCATTCACACGTTTTTTTAAATAATCACCAAGTCCCATCCTTTGTTCAATAAACGCTACAGCTTCAGATGGCTTTAACGATTTTAACGTTCGAAACAGGGGAACGATCGATTGCAGTTTTTTGCGCTGAAACGGCTGAATGTCTGTTAGCTTTCCAAGTGCCTCTACCATAGAACAATCTTCCGTAATGGTCAGCGCCTTCATGGTATTCAGTGTTTGCTGCTTTAAAAAGAAAACGGGCAGCAGCAGCTTCATTGCGGCGACATCATCTGCATCCTGACTTAGCGAAAGAAAAGCGAGCAGCACCCGAACAATTCTTCTGCTATAAAAGGCTTTTACGCCAGCATCGGTTTGATACGGAATCGCCGATTGATGAAGACGTTCATAAATCGCGCGGCCTCCTGTATTCGTTCTAAACAGCACGCAAAAGTCATTCGGTTTTGCACCGTTTTTAATTTTCTCCTGAATATCTGCTACGATCATGGTTGCTTCCTCTTCCTCGTCATATGGATAAAAAAGAGTCGGCGGAATCTTCTCCACGCGTACGGCTTTTAACGTTTTCTCGTAACGATGCTGGTTCTTCTTAATAATGGCGTCAGCACTTGCGACAATCGTATGATGAGAGCGGTAATTTGCATGTAAATGGACGATCTCGGCCGAAGGATAGTCCTGTTTGAAGTCAAGAATAAAAGCAGGATTGCTTCCTCTAAATGCATAGATGGCTTGATCATCATCGCCTACACAAAATAGCTGCTCGGATTCTCCAGCTAAAAGCTGGATTAATTGATATTGTACGGGATTAATATCTTGAAATTCATCTACTAAAATATACTTGAATCGTTCTTGATATTGTTTGAGCAATTCAGGCTGCTTATTCAGCATGTGTAAACAGGCAATCGCCATGTCATCAAAGTCAAATTGTTGATTTTCACGCTTTTGCTGTTCGTATGACTGATAGATTGTCCACATTTGCTTTTCCTTTTCATCTTTCAGCTCAGGAAGTTCGTTTGGTAAAAAAGCATTTTTCCAATAGCCGATTGATTGCAGCACTTGATCGGTTGGATAGTCTTTTTCATCAAGTCCTTCATGCATGATCGCTTTGCGAATATACTGCTCTTTTTGCCAGTCGAATTTAATCAAATGCTGTCTGTTCCATTTGCCCCGATCATCGTGAAGCAGCATTTTATAAAATAGACTGTGGAATGTGCCTGTCACAACTTGGCTCGCCTGTGAAGGATGAAGCTGATACTGCATACGCAGTCTTTCTTTCATTTCACTGCTTGCTTTTGTGGTGAAGGTCACGAGCAGGATATGGTGAGCAGGGATTTGATGGTGCGACATCAGATAAGCAGCTCTTGCTGTCAGTACCCTTGTTTTCCCGCTGCCGGCGCCAGCTAGCACAAGCATCGGACCGTCTTTGTGTGTGACTGCTTGAAGCTGTGGTGCGCTAAAGGTGATGTGTGGAAAGAGGTCAATGGTATGCACTTCTTCATTCTTTTCTAAATGAAAGGTTTCGCCAAATTGAATGGACCGTGGTTCCTGCCAGTCATCCGAATCTTCTGTTTGTGAGATGATCTGTTTGCCGGTTGGAAAGCGAAAGCTGCCAAGTTCTTTGTAGGATGCATCTTCCTCTCGTTCAGCCGGTTTCTTTTCCTCTTGTTGTTCTCTTTTTTCGCAAATCTCTTGCTGAGATATTTGCTTATGGATAAAGGCAGGTTCTTCATGTATATTTAATCTAAAAAAGACGGGTTGTCCGCAATATGGGCAAGATAAATGCCCTTTTTTCCCCTCATCATGGAGGAATTGATAGTGTTCTCTCGAATATGTATGTAATGAGATCGTTCGATCATGTCGTCGTGCGCATTTCAAAGCTAGTCCTCCAATAGTCAATCAATCTTAAAAAGAAACACATCTAATCATATCAAATGAGGCGTGTTTCAAACAGTCATAATTAGGGAATAGTAGAGTAGAAGAGAAGCAAAGGAGGCGTTCTTGATGGGATATATAGCCCCGATTCAGCCGGATCTGTATTTTCAATATATCAATCGTCCTGCTCCTCAGGATAAAGAAGACTATGCGAAAGTGACGAAGGTCACCCGCACCTTTCATGACAAGGTATACAGAGAGCTGGAGAAAAAAGAGGACTTAGTGACAGAAGCGGAAACGAAAGTACAGCAAAAAAAGCGGGAACGCTTTGTACGAGATATGTTTATGGAAGAAGGTAAGGGCGTTCATATCAATACTTACGTCTAAATGACTGCGCTTTCTTCCTGAGCGAACGAGATGGAATCAATAAAAAGCCAGAGCATCCATGATGCCCTGGCTTTTTATTTTCGTTAAACGGATAGTGTTTTTGTCATTTTGACATGTGTAATCCCTGCTTCTTCAAACGGTTCTGAAACGGCTTTGTAGCCTTTCTTTTCGTAGAAAGGAAGAGCTTGGACTTGTGCATGCATGACAGCTTCTTTCGCTCCGTTTGCCATCGCTTCAGACTCAAGTGCTTCTAAAAGCTGATGGCCAAGACCGAAAGAGCGCGCCTCTTTTAATACACAAATTCGTTCAAGCTTTGCCTTATGACCTTCAATTATGCGCAGTCTAGCAGCAGCTTGTGGTTTGTTGTCATCATTATAAATGACAAAATGAATGGCTTCGTCCTCAAGTTCATCAATTTCGATCTCTAACGGGACTTCTTGTTCTTTTACGAAAACTTCTTTTCGAACATAATAAGCATCTTCTCGTTGTGTTTGTTCTTTTACGATGACTGTATTCAAATGTCTTTAACCCTCTTCTCCTAAGATAAATGTTTCATAAACGGTCCAAGAACCGTTCTCTAATTGATATAAAAGATGGAAGCGGTCAACCGTTTCCTCGTGGTCAATTTTTCTCAGCTTCAATGTGCCTAGAACGTCTGAATGCTCATCGTCTGATAACTTTTGAGCCACTGTCACATGCGGAACAAATGCATATTCAGGTGTACCAGCAAGCGGATCAGTGTACAACTTCTCATTGAGAGTCATTAATTCTTCGTTCGGTTCTACTTTCATATAAATCACGTTGTTTACAGGAGCGAATGAACTGAATTTTTTAATACGTAACGTAATAGGAGAAGCATTTTTTGCGTACTCTCGCAAGGTGGAGACGACCTCAGCTGCTTCTAGATCCGTTAATTCAAAAGGTGTTCTTAATGTTAAATGAGGTGGTATGAGTGCATAGTTCGGATCATAACGTTTCCGATAAGAGTTCGCAATGTCTTGCAATTTTTTTGATGGAAATAAAACAACTCCGTATTTCATCATGTTCCCTCCTGATTAAGAAAGTATTTATTATTTTTTATTATAACAAAATTCAGTTGATTAACGAATATGGGAGCATTCTTTTTAACGAAGGTGAAATGAGCGGCTGCCAAAACGTCCATTTATGATCGCCTTCGAATGTCTCAAATAAATAATCCGCACCGGACTTCTCCAAAAGGAACTTTAATTCTTCGTTCGGCTGAATAAAGTCTAGCACTTGCCCATCTGTCGTTTTCACAGCTGTTTCTTCTAACCCGATTTGATGGATAATGGCATAATGAGCAAGGGATGATGATTGTTTGACTGCTTGCAGAACCGACTCATCCACGTAAGGAGACTGCAAAATCAGTCCGCCAAATAACGAAGGATAATCAATGGCTGTCATAAGTGAGATCGTAGCACCTAATGAATCACCAATAAATGTACGACCTGATCCAACTTGATACGTTGGATAGTGTTCATCAATATACGGAACTAGTTCATTTGCCAAAAAGCGTTTATACGCCTCGAACTTTGGTCCGTCTGGATGATACGTATTTCGCCTTTCAGTAACATTTTCATATGGGACACCAATGATAATCGAGCGTTCCATTTCTTTGTTTTGCATTAATTCTTCCGCTTGTCTGCCTATTTTACCTAGACGGAAATAATCATGACCATCCTGTGCAATGATGACATGATATGTATAAAGGGGGGAGTAATTGACTGGCAAATAAATCAAAATGGTCATTTCTGCCCCAAGTTCTTTTGACTGTAAGGTTTCTTCTTGAATGATGCCTGTTTTCTTCACCATAATCCATTCCTCCAGCTAACCAAATTCATCATAAGTGAAACGTTTCCATTCATTGTAACACGAAAAACAGCGTTGTTCCTATATGCTAACATGCAATCAAATTGGCTGACATTCGATCTAGTGCAAAATACAGAAAATTTTAATTAATCGTTACATTTCCCCTTGAAAAATGAGGTTTAATGCGTTACAGTATTAAGAATTAGAACAGACAGACAACACATTCTTATCGTGAGAGGTGGAGGGACTGGCCCTTTGAAACCTCAGCAACCGGTATGCATCACTTCATGTGATGTACCAAGGTGCTAAATCCAGCAAGCAGCTTTTTTGCTTGGAAGATAAGAGGAAGCGATTAAACCCCTTCTTCTTATGAAGAAGGGGTTTTTCTGTTTTGAAATTAGATTTTTACTTAGGATGGTGTCAAATGACAGAACATGTGGAAACGAAGTTAGCGCAAATTGGAAACCGCAGCGAAGAGGTGACTGGTACTGTCAGTCCTCCCGTTTATCTTTCAACAGCTTACAGACATAGAGGCATTGGGGAATCAACAGGATTTGATTATATTCGGACGAAAAACCCAACAAGGCAGCTTGTAGAAGATGCGATTGCTTCACTCGAAGAAGGAACGGCCGGTTTTGCCTTCAGTTCGGGAATGGCTGCCATCCAAACGATCATGGCGCTGTTTGAGAGCGGGGATGAACTCATTGTTTCATCAGATTTATATGGCGGTACATACCGTCTATTTGAAAACGAATGGAAAAAGTACGGACTGCGCTTTGTTTATGATGATTTTTCAGATGAAGACTGTTTACGCTCTAAAATGACGCCAAATACAAAAGCCGTCTTTATTGAAACGCCAACAAACCCACTCATGCAGGAAGCGGATATTCAACAGGTTGCGAAAATCGCAAAAGAACACGGTGCATTGGTCATTGTGGATAACACCTTTTATACGCCCGTCTTGCAAAAACCGATTACACTCGGAGCGGACATTGTCATTCATAGTGCAACCAAATATTTAGGCGGACATAACGATGTTCTTGCCGGACTTGTCGTCACAAAAGGAGAGAAGCTATCGGAAGACATGTTCCAGCATCAAAACGCCATTGGGGCGGTTTTATCTCCATTTGACTCATGGCTTTTAATGAGAGGAATGAAAACATTGGCGCTGAGAATGCGTCAGCACGAAGCAAATGCGAAGGAATTAGCTGATTTTCTAAAGCAGCAGCCTGAAATTCAAGATGTCCTTTACCCAGGAAAGGGAGGCATGCTGTCATTCCGAGTAGCCAAAGAGGACTGGGTCAATCCATTTTTGAAGCAGCTGAAAACGATTTGTTTTGCTGAAAGCCTTGGCGGAGTCGAAAGCTTCATTACGTATCCTGCAACGCAAACCCATATGGACATCCCAGAAGAGATTCGCATCGCAAACGGTGTTTGTAACAAATTGCTCCGTTTCTCAGTCGGGATTGAGCATGTGGAAGACCTAAAAGCAGACCTGAAACAGGCACTATCAAATGTGAAAGAGGAGGTACACACGAAATGACCACACATGATTGGACACTCGAAACACAACTCGTTCATAATGCGTTTAAAACAGACCGCTCAACAGGTGCAGTCAGTGTACCGATTCAACATGCATCGACGTTTCACCAAAGCAGCTTCGATGACTTTGGTCAATATGACTACTCCAGATCAGGCACCCCTACACGTCAGGCATTGGAGGATACCATTGCAGCGCTAGAAGGAGGAACGAGAGGGCTTGCCTTTGCGTCAGGTATGGCAGCCATTTCAACCGCTTTTCTTCTATTATCAAAAGGAGATCATGTCCTTGTCACAAGAGATGTGTACGGCGGGACTTTCCGAATGATCACCCAAGTTCTTTCAAGATTTGGGATTGAGCATACCTTTGTGGACATGACCAATTTGAATGAAGTGAAACAAGGCATTCAATCAAATACAAAAGTCATTTACATGGAAACACCGTCAAACCCTACACTCGGTATTACGGATATTGAAGGTGTCGTACAGATTGCGAAAGAACATGACTGTCTGACTTTCTTAGATAATACGTTTTTAACGCCTGCGCTTCAGCGTCCGCTGGACCTTGGTGTTGACGTTGTGCTGCACAGCGCAACGAAATTTTTAAGCGGCCACAGTGATGTACTGTCAGGCTTAGCCGTGGTGAAAGATGAGAAGCTAGGAGACGAACTTTATTCGCTGCAAAACTCCTTCGGGGCGGTACTTGGCGTACAGGATTGCTGGCTTGTGCTTAGAGGATTAAAGACCCTTCAAGTCAGATTAGAAAAAGCCAGTCAAACCGCATTAGAACTGGCTACATTCCTCAAAGAACATCCTGCGGTCAAAAAAGTATATTACCCAGGATTAGATGATCACCCAGGGGCAGACATTCAGCGGAAGCAGGCGAGCGGTGCAGGTGCTGTTCTTTCATTTGAACTAGAAAACCAAGCGGCTGTCAAAGAATTGGTCGATGGCGTTACATTACCTGTATTCGCCGTCAGCCTCGGAGCAGTCGAATCCATTCTTTCCTATCCGGCCAAAATGTCCCATGCCGCTATGCCAAAAGAAGAAAGAGAAAAAAGAGGCATCACGGATGGTTTACTTCGATTAAGTGTGGGCGTAGAAAACGGAGAAGATCTCAAAAGGGACTTCAAACAAGCACTAGATCAACTAAAGCCAGTTCTTGTGAAGCAATCATAAAAGTCAGTAAAAAGCCGGTATGGATACCGGCTTTGTGCCTTTTTTGAACAAAACCATTGACGACTGATCATGATGGTTATATAATAGAGACTGTCAGTAACAGAAAGCCCAGAACTGATACATAACCCGATTCCGTAGCTCAGCTGGGAGAGCGCTACCTTGACAGGGTAGAGGTCGCTGGTTCGAGCCCAGTCGGAATCATATGAAAAGACGTTGATACAGAGCCATTCTTGAGATAATCGAGAATGGCTTTTGTATTTCTAAAAACAAAAAGGTAACATTAACAAATTAAAAGCCACACTGTATTTTTCAGTGTGGTCAATTTAATATGTGATCAATTTGATTTTCTCTCTGTTGGAAAGAGGCTTCAAATACTCTTGGTGTTGTCGTTAAGGGTAATACTACTGGACAAAAAATCGATCGTTTTAAGTATTTGAAGTGTCAGTGACTAGAATTTTACCAACAATTATTCAGTGAATATGAACGTTGATAAAATGGTTGCTAATGAAAAAGGGGGCTAATAATGCACTGCAAGCAATTTGCCAGGGATTAAAGCAAATGAAAGGTAAGGTCTAATAGGTGTATAGACTGTATTCTATATACCTGTTTTTTGTGTGTTTTTTCCAAGATTTTGAGAGATAATTGAAATTGAAAGTTTTTGTTTTCATCGAGAGTTAAAGAAGATATAGGAATTTTTATGAAATCATTCTTTTAAATAAAAAAGGTGTGGAACTTTGTGGACTGGTATACGCTTATAATAGTTATTAATTGTTTATCAGCATTTTTTACAATTGCTTTGACTTTGTTTAAATCAAAACTTACACTTGTGCCATTGTTTAATACAGGGTTGGCAATAATTACAGCAGTAACAACAGAGTATAACGTTTGGACAGTTTCCATGATTAGCATAAGTTTAATTCTTTTATTTGTATTTGACTCAGTGAAAAAATATGAGGAAGTTGAATTTTATTGCGCCCAAGCATCAGCTCTGTTTGGAGGTACTCCTACTACAAAAGATATAATCAAGTTTGTTACTGAAAACCGAGAACCTAAAGCTATAAAACCATTACTTTTTGCTAAAGGAATCCAAACAATTGCAAAGAACGGAGAACAATATTTAGTTACGAACGACTTGCTTTTTGCAGCCGGAAATTTACATATAGGACTTAGCTATGATTATTTAAAATGTATTACCTTATTGATCGATGTAAAAAGTTTTTTTGATTTAAGTGAGTCATATGAAAGCATTTCTGATAAGTTAGCTGTTACTGCTATGAACGGAGTGCAACTTAACCAATTTGAAGAAGCTTTCATAATCTATAAAGAAAAAGTGATACTAAACCAGAACAATTTTTTTGATTTTTTAAGTGCTTTGATTTCTCTAATGCAGAAAGGTGAAAGACCACAAAAAGCAGGGGAAAGTTTAGCTTATATAATGAATAGCTTTGCTGAAATTACAACCGATGGAAATAACATATAATTTGTAAAATGATAAGAAACACATAAATGTTATGTATCTAAATAAAAGAAGTATTTTGAAGATAGTGGAGAGGGATGAATATGAAAGTATCTTTAAATGATGTTAGACCAGGAATGTGAGAAAAAGAACCCTATAATATTGGGGTTCTTTTTTATTTTTAGACTTTTTTGTATTTGTACATTAGATGTGAGGCGAAATCATATAACTCTTTTGTAGCCATACCTTCTTTAAAGAATTTTTCCATTTCTGGTGTTACCTGTGTAGTGATTCTATAGTTCGCGATTGCTTCTTTTCTCTTCATTGGCTTGTTTTTTTGCTGTTCGCTCATATTCATCACCCTCATATTTAGATTCCATAAGTGCTTCTTTTATGATTATGTTTGCTAATTCTTGATAGAATTCTTCTTCTGTCAGTGTTCCATAAACTTGGGGGAATATTGCTATGGAGTAGGGTTTTCCTGGAAATGTTAATGTTTCTGTCGTATTCTTCTTGGCATGTTCAAAGATTTCCTGCCAATTTCCTCTATTAGTTTTGACCACAATAAAACCCCTCTAATTGAATTTCTAAAATTAATAATAAGAAGAATAGAGGAGGAGGTCTATATGTAAATGA
Source organism: Bacillus sp. FSL W8-0183 (assembly GCF_038006825.1). NCBI lineage: Bacteria > Bacillati > Bacillota > Bacilli > Caryophanales > Bacillaceae > Bacillus > Bacillus sp. FSL W8-0183. The sequence goes on from NZ_JBBOVY010000001.1 coordinate 1,297,770, forward strand.
TGGTATTAAAAAAGACCTTCAAATGAAGGCCATTAATTGAATTTCTTCTTTAATCCATCCATCATATCTGCAGCATAAAAAGATTGTAATAGTTCATCTACATTGATCTTTTTATCCTTCTTGCTTAAAAATTGATTGATGATCTTTTCATATTCTTCTCTAGTGTTTCCTTCAATTTCTGAAAGGTTTAATTCTTCACCAAAGTGTCTAAGGAAGGCAACTTTTCCAATTTCACTAGCTTTGTCATTTTCAAAATCACAAAAAGCTCCACTAAGTGTAATCAGAAATAATTCATCATCACTATCTAAATTATTTTTCTTCTGAAATTCAACGAATTTATTTTCTGCCATAGTATACGTCCTTTCACAATTATAATATTAAAGCGTCACCAACAATAAGGATGTATTCAACTACATGAGCTATACCTTGTGCTAATCCAGCATCCATATGTTTTTTCAATTCTGCATAAACAAGCTTATTAGCTCTTATTGAGCAAAATCATTATTAGCTAATCCTTTAAGAATTTTAATAGCTGCTTTAATTCCAGTACCCTTCGGGCCATTTGTAGTAGCAAGTGGATCATTATTAGCATTCTCAATAGCTTTAAATGCTTGAAGCAAGACTTCTTGTTTTTCTAAAGGTACATCTCTTAGAGCAAGTTGCTTCTGAAGTTCTGTAGGATTGTATGTTACTACCAAATCTTCTTTCTGTTCGATCTTTTCTGCTGCATATGTAGCTGTTGTTGGAATAAATACTGCTGCTGATATGAGAACTAGCAACATCTTAACAAAAAACTTTTTCATTGGAATACTTCCTTTCTAATCATTTTTTCAATAGTGAGGATATCACAAAATGAAATAAAATTTACATAAATTAGAATAAATGGAATTTAAATCACACATTATTTGTCAGTGTAATAGCTGATTTGTTACTAATTTCTTACAGATAATAATGGGCATTTTTGCACATGAAAAAACCACCTACACATTTATGTAAGTGGTCATTTAAACAATTTCCCCAATAGTCTTCCTGTTGCCTTTCCTGCGGCTCTTCTAGCTATTCTCTTGCCTACTGTACCCTTTTGGACAGCATTCACATCACCAAGTACCTTTGCTGATTTATAAAGCGCAGAACGGATTTTATTGATCTTCATATACATTTCCCCTTCAGCTTAATTTTTAAGCCTACTTTCAACATCGAACAGTCGTTTATTCAGTAGTTCTGTTTTGTTGTCTACATTCTGAATTTGTTTCAGGTGCGCTGTAATATCTTTAGGTTGATTCTCTTCAAGTCTATCTAATTTAACATTGATTTGATTGAATTCTTTTTTTGTATCTTCTCTGAATTCGTTCATATCTTCTTTAAATGATTTCAAATCAGAAGCTAAACCGTCAACCTTCTTATCAATTTTCTTTATCTCATCAAGTATAGCTTGAAGCATATTGTTTTCCATTTTGTGTTTCACCTCTAGTCTGATTGTATCACCATTGCAATTGTTTTGTTTAACGAATTTCAAAAAATAAAAAGCAATATTTTTGCTTAAGAGTCATTAGAATCATCTTCTGCAATGTAAAGTAAATCCTCAATTTTTATATCCAAGGCTTCGCAAATCTTGCCTAGTGTCTCACGTTGGTATTGTTTAGCGGTGTTATTGTAAAACCTTCTAACGGTTTCAAATCTTAGGTCGTTTCCGAAGGCGAAACCCCTAATTGATAAGCCTCGTTCATCTAATATTTCTTTCAATCTTGTTTTAACAATTTTAGTCAACAGTTTCACCTCCTCTTTGATTATAACAAAAAACAGAATCTAAAAGTGGATTTTCTTAAAAAACGACTACAAAAAAGTGTTGACACCTTTCAGGTGTTGATTTATGGTTAAGTCAACAACAAAAACGTGTCAGGGGAGGAGAGTTAGATGAACCATATCACAATCGTTCAAACCGAATTCAACACACAAGAAATCAACAATCTTTACTCAGCAATCATAGTTAAAGAAGGTTATGCAGTAGGAGAGTGTGATGGCCAGGTTGTTTTAGCTGAAATCACTCAACGAACTGATGGTAACTACGATGAGGGAATGATCTGGTATATAGGAAGAAACGTTCCATATGCAGACTTAGAAACGCTTGCTGAGGTCGTTACACATCTATTGAAGCAAATTACGCTTTGGGAAGCCTTAACGGACTTGAGGATATTAGAACCGAAGAATCAAGAAACTGAATTTGATTGCATCATACTTGATCCAACTAAACCAATTACAAAGGGGAAATGAACATGTTAAACAATGTTAATCCAAACTGGAAACTATCTGTAGGTCAAAGAGTACAAACGTTATACGGACTAGGAACAATCGAAGAAGTACATAGCAATAATCAATATGGAGTCGCTGATGATGAATATAACATGCTTGATGTTTATGATCGTGAAGAGTTAGCTGTAGTGGGGTTAAATTAATGGGGAAGCTGTGTAGAAGGTTCATAGATGAGTTACTGTTTGTAACAATCATGAGCTTAACAGGAATATTCCTACTGCTCATGATCGTCATTTCTAGCTGATTAGAAAAGTGTTGGCGCACTATCTAATCTGTTGGGTTGCTACACTCCCATGATATCAGCCCATTCTAACTTATTTTTAATCTGTATTCAATAGGTCACTCTACGACCTCATTTAAACATAGGTCGTGCATTCAGTGAGGTAAGTAAAGTTTACCTCACTTAATTGAATAGAATCAGTCTATACTCCTGGATCAAGGTGTTGTCTTTAGTGATGCCTATTTTAAGGATAAGACTGTCGTGGAATGCGCTAACACACGTTAAACTTGAAAGGGTAGTGACTCAGCCGATGCGATAAATGAGGATAGGATACCACTGTGCTTCCCTATTTGCACATGTATCTGAAAGGCGAAAGCTGCCATTAAGTGCTGTACGAAGGATGGGTGTATCGTTTCTGACGATGCAGGACAAGCCATAAGTATACGAACGTAATTTTGCGTTCGTTGAAACTGTTAGGGACACTTGACACAGTAGGCTTGTTTGGGGAATAACCAACGGCAAATAGGGTGACACATACGGATACCATAAGCTTGATATACTATCAAGTTAGTCAGTCGCCTGTCTGAGTTTGTTTATTTTTTTACAAGCAAATTCAGGCAGACAACTTGTTCAGCCGTTGTCCATTGCTTACAACCTATCAAGCCAAAAAGTAAACGACAAGTCAAGACTAAAAGTGAAAGAAAATGTGGTACGTACCACACATTTGAGAAAATGGAAACTATTCAAACCTCCGACCGTTCGGAGATTTAGGATTCGATTTAAAGGAGTGGCGATGTCGTCCGATATGGAAATTGAATCAAACAGGAGGAAAACAAATGGATTATTTAGGTTTGTTCGTACTTTTCGTGTTATTGGCATATCTAAGCACATCATATTCGGCATACAGAGAAGTTTTAGAAAAGGATATGAAAGTAAGGCTCACTTTTGACAATGTGATTTTCTTTCTAGTCATTCCGATTAGAGTTAGCCTCATTCATTTGAAAATGGCTATACGTTTTCACAGGAATGGACAGAAAACAAAAGCGAAGGTCAATGTTGCCTTGGCTACTTTTAAAATATCTTCGGGTGTAGCGATCTATTTAGAGATTATAGCTCACTCATCTACAGTAGGAGAAAATGAAATGATCTAACGAACCCATTTTTGGGTTGGGTGATTAGAGAATCTAAATTTTGGCTTACCTTTATATTGATCAGAACGCAATTTTGCGTTTTGACTTATTGTCTGTCCATTTGACAGGTATTGAAGGGTGTAGTTTTAACCGACACCCTATATGATAGGAATACTATGCCGGTCACCACTATCATTTTAAATGAGGGTATTAAGCCGCCTAAATTGAACTTAGGAAGTAAATACTTAAAGTCTGTAGTGGGAGTGCCATATGTTAAACGTTACGCTTAAACCATTTTCTTCCTTGGACGATATATTAGACGAGGTGACCTATTATGAAACACAAAAAAAATAATGAGATGAATTTTAGCGAAATCACCCTTGAAGAAAACTTAACAAATATGTCAACAGGGAAACTAATTAAGTTCCTAAAAAAATCATTTCCTAGTCAACAAAAGCCTTCAGATATTGAAAATAATATTAAGGCTATAAGGAGTTTAAAAAAAGATTTTATTTTATATGCAATAGCCAGATTGGAGAAGATTTGTCAAATAAGTGATCTTAGACAATCAATAATAGTAATGGGATTTTTCGTAACTACTATTTCACTAATATTTAGGGAATCAGGGATCTTTAAACGATTGTTTCAGTTAAATTTAGATTACAGGTGGATGTTTGTCATATTTGCTTTATTGCTATTGTTTTTAATATTCATGGCGTATAAAGATAGAGAAAGATACTTTGTATCACTTCATTTTAAAGAGTTACTAATTCAAATAAAAGAAGATATGAAAAAGAAATAAACTCATATAAGCAAGTAGCTGGCCAAGCCATATTCGAGATTGGCAGAAGGCTGAAGAATGTGAAGGAGAATGATTTGGTTTATGGGGAGTGGGGAAAGTGGTGTGCTTCAATTGGAATAACTCAAGACCTCTCGAGAAGGTACATTAGAGTATTTTAAGAATTTAGTGGAGGAAAACACGTGACGTCACGTGATATGGGATTGAATGCCCTTTATGAAATTGCTCAACTATCTCCCGATCAGCGGAACCAACCACACAAAATCCCATCCACAGGTGAAACGAAAACTGTAGACGAAATGACTGTGCGTGAGCTGCGTGAAGTTAAGAAAGCATTAAAGGAAGCTGAACAAGATAAGAAACGGTTAGAACGTGAGTTAGATGAAGCTAAGAGTGTGGATCATGATGAATTGATTGAGGATTTGAGTCACGGCGGTGTCACAAGAAATGTTTTTACTATTAAGAATCACTCAGTATAAGTTAGTAAACTAAATCGAATGAACCTTTATGTACCAAGGGTTGGGACGATTATTTAGAATGTGTTAGAATCAGTCAGAAAACGTGTCTCGTCCTTGACAGGGAAGAGGTAGCTGGTTCGAGCCCAGTCGGAATCATTGTTTAAACCCTTGCTTAGCAAGGGTTTCTTTGTTATTTCAGTAACGAATATTTGTTTAGTTTCTTTTGATTGAGCCGAACTTAATCCACCAGATTGTTTGTCAGTATTCTTTAGTAACAAAACGATTAAATTGTTCAGCAGTGTTAATTTTTAATTTATTTGTAGAATGACCATTAATATGTAAGATTGTTTTAGCGCTAGCATGTCCGGCTTTAATGCTCTCATCAGCCCCCAATAAGGAGTTCGATCATTGTATGTCTTAAAAATTAAAAATGAGATAGGGGAGTTACCCTCCTATCTCATTTTTAAAATCAACCTTGATATTTGCCTGTCCAAGCACCATCAACCTCTTTTGCATCTTTTAGGAGGAAAGAGACAAATGATAGCTTCTTTTTGTGTATTGGCTTTTAGATGAATAGTGTTCAGCTCAGCTTGAGGAGTTTTTATCTTTTGACTCTTGTTGCTGTCTGCACTAGAATTTGAAGCGGATGCAGAAGATGCAGAAAGAAGTAAAGCAATGGATAATGCGGAACAAGTTATAACTTTTTTTAATCTCATTTAAAACACTCCCTAGTTTAATTTGACATCCTTAATTATCCTATATTTTATAAAAAATTCAAGGGCATTTTTGTAAAAAAACGAATGGTTTTCAGAGTTAGATAGATTATAAGAAAATTTCAATATGAACTTTCAAGGAGTGGTAGGATGAAATCTATACAATTGCGTTTACTGCAAAGGATCGATCAGAAACAAGTCCGAAATGCTCTGATCAAGGAGCTAAAGGTTTATAAATCCTTAAATTCCTTATAATCATTAAGGGATTTAAGCTTAAAGATGAGCGGAAAAAGACGTTAAAGATTAATTTAAAAGATGAATATGCTTTGTCAGAGACTAGGGAGAAGACTATAATGGCATGGTATGCAGAAATGATGAATTGAAGCAAATGACGGAAAAGCCATTTCGCCTATGAATTTTGACAAAAAAGCATTTCAAGATTGTGAAATCTACAAGGCAAAAAGCGATATCGAGAAGCAAACTGCAGAATATCTCAAAATTCAAAAAGAACAAGAAGAAGCCCGTGAGTTTGCTAAGGAACATCAAGCCTTGGCTAACCGTTCAAAGCACTCGTTATGGCGAAAATATTGTCAATGAGCTAACAGGTGTGACAAAGCGTGCCGCAACAAGTGTTGACCCGATCACAGGTGAAGAACTAATGTCAGGTCAGCGCGTCGCCGCAGGCGGCATGGCAGCGGCGGGCTACATCCCAATTGCCGGCTGGACAAGGGCGTATTTTCAAAGGTGGAAAAGCCGTCTACACAACCACCAAAGCCACTTCAGCTGCAGTCAGAGCACTCGATATTTACCAATACCGGTCTATGCAAAAATGAAACAGTCGGGTATAAAAAAGAACAATGGTATTAGTATGAATTTGAAACAACCACATCCTGGTATAGGTGGTAGACATCGTGAGAAATAAACATATGGTTTATCGGGGCAAAAATTGAAAGATTATCTAGAATTTAAATATATTGCGCTTCATTAGCACATGATATTTGGAATGCCCGGAAAATATATAAAAGACAAGGTTTAAAAAACGTAATGAATAAAATAGAGAACAGTATCCTAATTTGTTCAATAAGTAAATATGGAAGGGTTGAATTCCTTTGGATCTTATGTAAGAATTAAAAAGCTTATACGATCATCGACTTTTAGAAAACGAAAATACAAGAGTTCGAAGAGTCTTGGGCAAAAGTAAAGTACTTGATCATGGAAGTGTTTCGGTTTTTGATGACTATACTCATATAAAAATGATACAGAGGAAGGGCACGGCATTGCTAAGGCGATTCCCAAGATTCTTAACCAACCTGAAGTGAGATTAGAATATCGCAATGTACTATCAAAACAGGATTCATCCATAGTAGCTATTATTAAAGATCTATTAATTGAAATAAAGAATGAAGACCATGACTAGAAAATGGTTTAAACCTTGATTGACCACTGGCGTTCAAGGTTTTTTTGTTTAATTGGCTGTAAACCGAGAAAAAGGGGATTTATTTTTCTATGAGCGTGTGTTTTATTGCATTCAAATAAACAAATCAAAGGAATTGCGTAAGGCATACAGCACACAAGATCCAGTCGAAGTAACAAAGCGTGACGTATCTGCGGGCGGTGAATATGCGAATTGGTTAAAAACAGCTATTGAGATCAACGGGTATGAAGATGAAATTGTGGACATTCCAGAAAAGTTATGTCGATTGACTGATTGAACAATTGATTTCCTCACTTAAAGTACGATGAACTCTCAGTCATTCTTTCAAATATAGAGGAGGAGGGATCGCAGCTAAGCACATTTGAGTTATTTGTATAATAAACAAAGAAGGAAACACAAGTTTGTACTATATGAGATTAGAATAAAATACGAATTAATCAAATGAGATTCAGAGAACAGTTTTTTATATGAATGTTTGAACAGCAATTCACAGAGCTTGCCTTACTAGGGTAAATTTAAACTTTCTCTTAAAGCTTTTTGATTTAAGAGTGAAAAACATGGTAAAATTAGATAAAAATATAAGAAAGAGTGATTTTACGGAATATGTAGTTGTGTTAATCTTTTTATTAGCACTTTTCTTTATTTTTACTGTTTTCTTAAATACTCGGTATAGTTTTGATGAAAAAAGCTTAGTCATAAAATTTGTTTTATCTAAAACAGAAATACCAATTGATCAAATAGTTAGTATTAAACAGACGGACAAGTATGGAGTTGCAGATAATATAGATTGGTGCTCCATACGGTCAATCAGATAGAATCGTTATTGAAACTATAAATAAGCGTTTTCTAGTTTTTTTAAATGAAGGTCATCAATTTATTCAAAAAGATAAAAAGGTTAAGTTTTGAATATAAGATCAGTACCATCCTATGATAGAAGGTGCTTTTCTATTCGAGTTCGTCTAGTTTAACTTCTATAGACATACTAATAGAATGAATACTTCAGCAAAGAAAACATATATTAATAGAGACGTTCATGTTGGACAAATTTATGTATCAAGCGTTGCTGGAACTTTATCTCATGCCAAGCTTATGGCAGTCACTGAATGAAAACGTTATAATTCAAACTAGTGATAGACTGAAACATGACATAACTCTTGAAAGGATGATTGTGGTGGTAAAAACAGATAAAGTCTCCTCCTGAATACATGAAATTACATTCAGGAGGAGATAAAAAATGTTTAAACAAATAGATGAAAATTATCTGAGAAAAGAGCACTTTCATCATTATATGACGGTAACCCGATGCTCATATAGTCTGGTGATCGATCTAGACATCACGAAATTGTATGCAATATTAAAAGAAAAAAGGCTAGATTCAATGCAAATTACCTGAAGACAAAAGGTATTCTCATGGAAATCTAGAAGATGAAGGCAGACTGAAATGAGTCTGCCTTTTAGTTTTGTGATGATAAAGACATGTGCCAAAGGTTTATTGATGTACAATGGTTCTTTTTGCGGTTTCTTTTCGGTGTATTGTAAATTTCTGTATGTCATAATAAATGTAATATAAGGCAATCTTGTGGAAGGGGAGTAAGGGGATGGAGAAGGTTCTTTCTTCACATGTTGGTGTGAAAATAAATGAATGGTATAAAATGATTCGTCAATTTAGTGTTCCAGATGCAGAGATTTTGAAAGCTGAGGTAGAACAAGAAATTGAACGAATGGAAGAAGACCAGGATTTACTGATTTACTATCAATTGATGTGCTTTCGTCATCAGCTTATGCTTGATTATATTAAACCCTCTGATCAACGCTCTTTATCCATTGCAGACTTAGTTGATAAAATAGAAAACTCCAATCATAAATTGTCCGGCATGCTGCAGTATTACAACGCTTTTTTTCGTGGGATGTACGAGTTCAGTATAAAAGAATATGTACAGGCCATCCAATACTATAAAATGGCGGAGAAACAACTTACGCTAGTTATAGATGAAATTGAACAAGCTGAATTTCATTTCAAGGTGGCTGAAGCTTACTATATTATGAAACAAACCCACGTCTCGATGCATCATATTTTAAAAGCTCTGGAAATCTACGATCAATATGATCTGTATAAAGTAAGAAAAATTCAATGTTTATTTGTCATAGCAGGAAATTATGATGATTTGGCTCGACATGATAAATCAATTCCTCATCTAAAGAATGCAATTAAAATAGCAGAGGAAATTGGAGATCAAAAAATCCTAACTAAAGCATTTTTGAATATTGGCCATACATTTGATAGAGACGGTCAATGGGATGAAGCAATCAATTATTTTGAGAAGGCTATTCTAAAGGCAGATGATGATTCTGAGCTTCTTACAAAATTGTATTTTGCGATTAGCTGTACGCAATTTAAAGCAGGAAGACTTAAAGAAGGAGAAGCATCTTTAAAACAAGGAACTAATATACTTAAGGAAGCCCCTAATAAGCTTTATGAAAATCTATTTACCTTCTTAGAAGCGGTTTATGTTAATAATATAAATGAGGAGCAGCTGGCCGAAGTATTTCAGTATCTAGAACAGAAACAGCTTTTCGCTTACGCTGAGGCATGCTATATAGTGTATGCAGATGAGTATGGGAAAAAAGGTCAATTTGAAGAAGCAACAGCTGCTTATCAAAAGGTATTAGAAACACAACTCAAAATTCAGAGAGGGGATTGTTTGTATGAGTTTTAAGAAGGGTTTTACGATGATTGCTCTTACTGTGGTTGCAGCTGCAGGAGTGTACACTATTGCAACTGATCGAAACACGACATCGATACAAAAAATCGATCGAAACACAACTATGATCGATCGAAACACAACTTCTCAAAACGTATAGGCAAAATTAAAACAGACCCTGCATGGTCTGTTTTTTATGGGGACGGATTGGGGACGAACCCTTTCAGCTCTCTTCAGAAATGCACATTTTTTATCAGAAAGGCTCATCATAGAACCTTATTAAATCAGCCTTTTTCAGAGAACCTACGTTTGCTTTGGATAAGATCATTCATCTTGACAGGGTAGAGGTCGCTGGTTCGAGCCCAGTCGGAATCATCGTTGAAACCCTTGCCTAGCAAGGGTTTTTTGATTGTCGGTAACAAATGTTTGTTCTGTTTCTTTTGATTGGGGACGAATTGGGAACGAACTTTATCCATTAGATTGTTTCTCAGTATTTTTAGAATCAAAAAATCCCTTTTCCATACCGATCACACACTTTTAATAGTATCAGCATATCCAGTTTAAGAGGTTACTTACAAAATATTTAGAACTTTTTAGTAAGAATCCTCAGAAATGTAATACGGTTTTAAGTATTTTCATTTATAATTCTCTATTTGTCTATACTTTTCATATCGCTGTTGTATAAGCTCTTCCGAGGATAATCGTATCAATTTTTTAAGAGATGATTCGATTGCAGATTCAATCAATTTTGCCTGTGATTTTATATCATTTTGTGCTCCACCCTTAATTTCAGGAATAATTTCATCAATAATTCCTAAATGCTTTAAATCTTTTGCTGAAATTTTCATGTGTTTAGCAGCTTCTGGAGCATACTTAGCATCCTTCCATAGGATAGATGCTGCTCCTTCTGGCGAAATGACCGAGTACCATGAATACTCTAACATATGGATATGGTTACCGACACTAATACCAAGAGCTCCACCACTTGATGCCTCTCCAATTACAATACAAACAATTGGTACTTTAAGTGTAGCCATTTCCAATAGATTTCGAGCTATCGCTTCAGAAATTCCACGTTCTTCAGACCCTTTGCCTGGATAGGCGCCAATTGTATCAATAAATGTAATAATAGGGCGATTAAATTTATCAGCTTGTTTCATCAGTCTTAGCGCTTTTCTATATCCTTCTGGATGTGACATTCCAAAATTTCTTTCTATATTTTCCTTTGTACTTCTCCCTCTTTGATGACCAATAACCGTAACGGGCATCCCTTTAAATTTTGCAATACCACCTATCATTGCTTTATCATCACCATATAATCGATCACCATGAAGTTCGAAAAAGTTTGTAAACAATAAAGGTATATAATCCAATGTCGTGGGCCGGTTACGTAGCCTTGCAATTTGAACTCGTTGAAAAGGTGTAAGATTAAAATAAATTTCATCTTGCATTTTATTTAAACGTTTTTCTAATTCTTGAATTTCTGATGATAAATCTACATTATGTTCTTTCATCATTTTCTTTAATTCATCAAATTTCTCTTTTAGTTCAATAATAGGACGTTCAAAATCCAAACTCATTTTATCCTCCAAAGGGTATGATTTACCTCACTCTAATCAAAAGACTTAGAAATAGAATCAATAAATAATTCAAAACCATCCACAACTATTTTTTGTTCTGATTCTGATAAGTTATTGAGAATATTTTGATAAAATGTAATGGATTGCTCTCTTAAGTTATGAACAGTTTTGCGACCTTTTTCTGTGAGGTGCAGAAAAAGTTCTCTTCTATTTTTTTCATTTACTTCACGATAAACAAGCCCCTTTTTTACTAACTTATCTACCAATCTACTTACAGTTGAAGTCTCTAATCTAAGTTTATTGGATAGTTGCCAAACAGTTAATTTTTCCATCTCTATTTCCTCTAACGCCATCATTTGAGAGGTTGGTAGAGGTTTTTCAAATGGTCCATTGGGCAAATTTTGAGATTCAAAAACCCCAGTTATTATAATCATTTTCTTAATATCTGATCTTAGTTTTAAGGCATCTTCTCTTTTCAAAAAGGTCACTCTCCTACAATTCATGTATCATACATTAATTGTATTATACATGAATATGTTTTTTTCACAAGTTTAACGTAAGCCAATATTAAAATAAGGATGAGATATTTCTACTTGTTAAAATGGTATAAACCGATTTATTTTATTAATATAAATGAGAAGCAGTTGCCCGAGGTCTTTCAGTATTTAGAGCAGAAACAGCGTTTCGCTTATGCTGAAGCATGCTATATAGTATATGCAGATGAGTATGGGAAACAAGGTCGATTTGAAGAAGCTACGGCTGCTGATCAAAAGGTATTAGAAACACATCTCAAAACGTATAGGCAAAATGAAAACAGACCATGCAGCGTCTGTTTTTTATGGGGACGGATTGGGGACGAACCCTTTCAGTTTCCTTCAGAAATGCACATTTTTTATCAGAAAGGCTCATCGTAGAATCTTATTAAATCAATCTTTTTAAGAGAACATCTGGTGGCTTCGGATAAGGTCATTCACCTTGACGGGGAGAGATCGCTAGTTCGAACCCAGTCGGAATCATATGAAAAGATGTTGATACAGAGCCATTCTTGAGATAGTCGAGAGTGGCTTTTGTATTTCTAAAGCAAAAGAAAACATTAGTAAAATTAAAAACCACACTGCATTTTTCAGTGTGGTCAATTTAAGATACGATAGGTGAGCCACTTAACAATAGATTAGTTTCATAGTTTGTTTAAGATCATGAAACCATATTTTTGTAACCAGCACCTACGGACAAGTCATCAATCTTTCTTTTTTTTGTAGTCTTTTACTAAACTTGAAACAGTTAAACCCATTACACCGAAAGCTACTACATAAAATAAAATATTTGTTACAGGTGTATCAATTTTCCCTAAAATCAAGACAACAGCTATAATAGCGATGGGTAAAGTAATTAACAAACCTTTTGATGCCTTATTTTCCTGTGTCACTAACCAAGCACCTCCTTATTGTTTCAGCATTGTGTTTTAGTTCATTTTAAAAAACGAACAACATGATGGTTCTAGCAACCCACATGCTGCCTTTTCACTTCCATTCACTTTAAGAGCGCCTGTATAGTGTTCAAGAGTGATTAGAATGGTTTCGAATTTTGATTCTGCAGAAGGTGTGAATAAAAAAAGAAATTCCTGCAACAGTGGATAATATTAAACCTTTTGAAGTTTTTATCATAATGAATATGTATGCATATTGGTTTTCCATCTCTAATGGATGTTATCATTTGTAAAAAATGAAGTAAATAGGTTATTTGTTATAGGGGTTGAACGGTCCTTGACAGGGGAGAGGTTGCTGGATCGAGTTTAGCCGGAATCATCAAAAAAACCTTGCTTAGCAAGGGTTTTTTTGACAACAGATATTTGTTTTATTTTTTTGAAAAGGGACGAATTGGGGAAGAAGTTACTAACTCAAAAACCTTTACGATGCATGTGTCATAAAAATTCTTAATGAATGTTACCATTTATTTAGCAGAAGTAACATATACGTTCTTACCAGAATTCACACCAGTAATTAAAATAATGACTGAAATGAAGATGAGCATGAACAGAGGAACAGTCCAATGATAAGTAATGTCATGTAACCAGCCGAATAAAATAGGTCCTATCGCTGCTAATAGATAGCCTAAAGACTGTGCCATACCAGATAATTCTGCTGCTTCTTGTGTATCTTTGGTGCGTAAACTAAAAAACATCATGGCTAAGCTAAAGGCCATTCCAATGCCAATCCCAATCATTATCATCCACAGAGGTATAAGGAATGACACGCCAAATAAAATGCCCATTAAACCAACAACAAGCAAGAGAAATGAAATCCATACTAATATCTGTTGTTTGCTAAAACGTCCAGCTAAAATAGGTACAATAAAAGTAACAGGAAGCATTGAAAGTTGCATCAATGACAGCATCCATCCACCTTCATTAGCATTTAACCCTTTAGTTTCAAGAATTTCAGGTATCCATGAAATGACTGTGAAAAATACGAAGGACTGAGTCCCCATAAACAATGTAACATTCCACGCTAGCTTAGAACGCCAAAGACTGATAGGTCTTTTCTTATTCTCTTTTCGAAAAAAATCCAAAGATTCTTGGTTGTTCCTTAGTTTTGGTACCCAAAATATCATGGTAAGAAGATTTAAGATTCCCCAGCAACCCAGGGAACCTGACCATCCGAAACCCAATGATGAAGAAATGGGGGCGCTAATCCCTGAGCCAATAGCGCCAAATAAATTCATAGAAACAGCATATAGGCCTGTCATCAAACCTAATTTGGTTGCAAAATGATGTTTAATGAAGCTAGGTAATAAAACATTACAAATCGCGACTGAAGAACCGATTATAATGGTTCCTATAAATAACGTGTCCACTCTACCAAAAGAACGTATTCCAATTCCAACGAATAATAATGCTATTGACATAAACAGTGTGAATTCCATGCTGAAACGGCGAGTGATCTTGGGGGCAAAAGGAGAAAACAATGCGAATGTGAGTAAAATGGCTGTAGGAATTGTACCAGCTAATGTGTTAGAGATACCAAGATGATCACGAATGGAAGACAATACTGGACCGACTGATGTAATTGGGGCCCTTAGATTTGCTGCAATTAGAATAACACCAACAACAGTTAATATCTTTTTATTTGTCTGCATACTCGATTTTTTCTTTTGCTCTGTTTGCGGAATACTCATGGCAGCTATAGACTCCTCCAAATCTTTTATGACGAATTGGGACAATCTGGATGAAATGATTTGAATCTGCTTGCAATGAAATAATATTTATCGAATTGGAGAACGACAACTACCTACCTTTATGCCTAAAGCATTGTAATGGTTTTTAATATTTACAATCGCGTGTCCACGTGTCACCTCATCGATTAGTTGATTTATTTTTTGAAGATTCACAGGCTTATTTGCAACTAAGTCACTAAAAAATGTTTGAATCTCTTTTGGATAAACATTTCCTACCATACTAGAAAGCCCGTTACATCCGTTTAATATTTTTTCAATGAGGTTTACGTCCCCTCCAGCGAACATGATAAAGTCATCTGGTAAAGTTGTGTTTTTCAGGCGTCTAACATCACTCTCTTCTTTCATCCCAACCAAATGAGAGTGTTTTTGATTCACAAGAGTGTGAAATGAGTCAGCGCTCAATTCAAACCCCGTGCGCAAAGGATTATTATAAAGAACAACATGTTTTGTGGTTTGCTCTAACAATTCATTCATGTAAGATATCGCTTGTTCCTGAGTTGGTCGGATATAAGGAGGAAATTGAATGAGAATCGAGTCGAAAACTGAATCCTCGAGACTTTCAATCAATTTTATTGCATTTTTTGTCGTTGTAGCTGATACACCAAACATTAGTTCAACATGTTTAAAGTCTTGCTGATTAAAAAAGTCAATAATTTGTATCCTTTCTTCAATACTCATTGAGTTTTGTTCACCTGTAGTTGCAGATACGAGTAGTGAATCAATACCATTTTCAGCTAAATATTCAACGATTGGTTTAAATCCATCCAAGTACAGACTTTCATCTTCATGAAAGGGGGTTGGAATCGCTACATTTAAATTCTTCAATATTTTTAACCTCCAACATTAAAATTTTTATCATGTATAAAAAATGTTACTCGTTCCCGTTATATCGACTGACCTCCTTTACATGGTTTGAAGGAATTCTTTGTGCATGTAAGTCTAGCCTTCATGTAATAGTCTAAGACACTTATTTTTATAGAACAATTCAATTATTTATATAATAACTATAGTTTGTACCTATGGTTTTATTTGTATAATAATGTATATTAGATGTTGATATTCAAAAATCATAAAGTTGGTACTTGTGAAAATTTCTAATTAGGAGTCGAAGAATGGAATTAAAACAATTAGAGTATTTTTATGCAATGTGTCAAGAACTGCATTTTACAAAAGCTGCAGAAAAGGTTGGAATATCTCAACCATCTTTGAGCCAGCAAATCAAACTTTTAGAGCATGAAATTGGAACACCTTTGTTTGATCGTATTGGTAAGAAAACGACTCTTACTGAATCAGGAAAACTCCTATTAAAATATACTCGCAATATTTTTCACGAAATTGAACAAGCAAAAATATCGATTAATGAATTAAATGGGCTTCAAAGAGGATCAATCTCAATTGGGACATTGCTAACAGTAGAGAACTACCTTATTCCACCGGCATTATTTAAATTTCATCAGCAATATCCAGCTGTGAAAATTTCTGTACTAGGTCTCCGTACTGGGGATATTCAAAAACACTTAATAGAAAATAGAGTGGACTTAGGGATTGTGTTTTTACCAATGAAAGGGGATGAATTTGAAACAATCTCTTTATACACGGAAGATATGGCTTATGCAGTACCTGTTAAACATCCCCTGGCACAAAGTGAAAAGTTGGGGTTAGAAGTATTAGAAGAAACTGCTTCAATTTTGTTTCCTGAGCAATTTTATATCAGACAGTTTATCAACAAAAGTTGTAAAGATATTGGTTTTCTACCCAATCCTATTTTTGAAGTAACAACTATGCAGTCATTAATTAATATGGTGGTAGATGGCATAGGGATAACGGTCTTACCGACTCCTTATCTTGAATACTTAAACGAACCTCAATTAAAGATTATTCCTATAAAGAACGCTAATCTGATTAGAAGTGTAGGAATAGTTTATAGGAAGGACAAACATCTAGGAGCAGCCATTCACATTTTCATTGATATATTAAAAGAGATTGCTTTTGATTTGAACTATGTTTATGAGTCGAGAAAGAAGTAATAGTTTTTAAGGGAATTTCAAGAGAGTGTTGAAATTCAAGAAATCACAGAGCAAGGGTAAACTGATAACGTTCAGGCAAATACATTTTTGATAAAATATTTAGCGGAGGGGGGAAAGGTATGAAGTCATTTTTACTAATTGGACAATCTAATATGGCGGGTCGAGGCTTTAAGCATGAAGTGCCGCCAATTTATAATGAAAGAATCATGATGTTGAGAAATGGTAGATGGCAAATGATGACTGAGCCCATCCATTTTGATAGACCGGTAGCTGGCGTAGGACTAGCGGCTTCTTTTGCGGAGGCTTGGTGTAAAGAGCATGAGAGAGAGAAGATGGGTCTTATCCCATGTGCCGAAGGTGGCAGTTCTATTGATGAGTGGTCACGAGATGGGGCTTTATTTCGTCATGCAATAAATGAAGCTACATTTGCAAAGGAAGATAGCGAATTAGTCGGGATATTATGGCATCAAGGAGAAAGTGACAGCCAAGATGGAAAATACAAAGAATACGATGAAAAAATACGAAGATTATTTCATGAGCTAAGAACTGAATTATCTGTCCCTAACATTCCGCTTGTGATAGGTGGTTTGGGCGATTTCTTAGGAAAGACAGCATTTGGCTCAGGATGTGTGGAATATCAACTGATCAATGAGGTACTACAAAAATATGCAAATCATCATGAAAATTGTTATTATGTTACTGCGAAAGGCCTTATACCTAATCTGGACGGAATTCACATCAATGCGATGTCCCAGAGAATATTTGGGATAAGATACTATGAAGCATTTCGAAAAACAGAACATATACATGAACCATTACCAAATGAACATGAGCTAGTGAAAGACTGTCATAATAGAATGAATACCTCAGCGGAGAATACATATATAGCACTAGAAAAATTCACGTTGGGCAAGATAACTTACGAAGAGTTGCTGCAGGCTTTAACGTAGGCAAAGCTCATGGTAGTCTTTGAATAGACAGAAACATGATATATCTTTTGAAAGGATGATTGTGGTGGTAAAAACAGATAAAGCTTCCTCCTGAATACAAGCAATTACATTCAGGAGGAGATAAAAAATGTTTAAACAAATAGATGACAATTATCCGAGAAAAGAGCACTTTCATCATTATATGACGGTAACCCGATGCACATATAGTCTGGTGATCGATCTAGACATCACGAAATTGTATGCAATATTAAAAGAAAAAAGGCTAAAAGTATATCCTGTGCAAATTTATTTGTTAGCAAGAGCTGTGCAAAAAATACCGGAATTTCGGATGGATCAAGTGAACGATGCACTTGGTTACTGGGAGATTCTCCATCCTAGTTATACGATTTTAAATAAAGAAACAAAGACGTTTTCAAGTATTTGGACGCCTTATGACGAAAACT
Organism: Bacillus sp. FSL W8-0183; assembly: GCF_038006825.1. Lineage (NCBI taxonomy): Bacteria > Bacillati > Bacillota > Bacilli > Caryophanales > Bacillaceae > Bacillus > Bacillus sp. FSL W8-0183. The sequence continues at coordinate 1,315,771 of NZ_JBBOVY010000001.1, forward strand.
TTGGTCGGTTTTATAAAAGCTGTGTAGCGGACATGGACACTTACAGCAAAAGCAGCAGCCTATTTCCGAAACCTCATATGCCAGAAAACATGTTCAATATTTCAAGTCTGCCGTGGATTGATTTTACTTCTTTTAACCTTAATGTATCTACAGATATAACTTATTTACTACCAATAATTACGTTAGGTCAATTTAAGATGAAAGAAGAAAAAATCACCTTGCCAGTCGCGATTCAAGTCCATCATGCTGTTTGTGATGGCTATCATGTCGGTCAATATGTGGAATATATGAGATGGCTTATTGAACATTGTGAAGAGTGGTTAAATGATTCAATGCAAATTACCTGAAGACAAAAGGTGTTCTCATGGAAATCTAGAAGATGAAGGCAGACTGAAATGAGTCTGCCATTTTGTTTTGTGATGAGAATGAAAATGTTCCAAAGGTTTACTAAGGCTATATTTGTTCTTTTTTCGGTTTCTTTTCGGTGCTTTGTAAATTCTTGTATGTGATAATAAATGTCATATAAGGGAGTTCAGTGGAAGGGGGATAAGGGATGGAGAAAGTTCTTTCTTCACATGTAGGTGTGAAAATCAATGAATGGTATAAAATGATTCGGCAATTCAGTGTACCTGATGCAGAGATTTTGAAAGCTGAGGTAGAACATGAAATTGAACGGATGGAAGAAGATCAGGATTTACTCATTTATTATCAATTGATGTGCTTTCGTCACCAGCTTATGCTTGATTATATCAAACCATCAGAAAAACGATCGCCTTCTGTTTCTGATTTGGTTGATAAAATTGAGAATTCTAATCATCAACTTTCCGGTATGTTGCAATATTACAATGCTTTTTTTTGAGGAATGCATGAATTTAGTAAGAAAGAATATGTACAGGCTATTCAATATTACAAGATCATTGAAAGGCAGCTTGCACTGGTTGTCGATGATATTGAGCAAGCGGAGTTTCACTTCAAGGTGGCTGAGGCCTACTATATTATGAAACAAACGCATGTGTCTATGCATCACATCATAAAGGCGCTAGATATTTATAAAGAACATGAGCAGTATAAAGTTCGCCAAATTCAAAGTCTAATTGTCATTGCAGGAAATTATGATGATTTCATGAGATATGAAAAGTCGTTGCAACATTTAAAGACTGCTTATTTAATTGCTGTGGGCGCAAACGATCAACGTTTAGTAGCAAAAACATTATTAAATATTGGTAATACATATGATAGGCAATCAAAGTATACAAAGGCAATAAAGCATTATAAAGAAGTGTTAGATGTTATTTCTTCGGAAAAAAGTGACATAAAGCCAATCACTCTATTTAGTTTGTGTTGGTCGCTGTACAAGTCTAATCAAACTGATGAAGCGGATCTGCTCGTTGAAGATGGACTTATATATTCCTTAAAGGTAAATGATTCGCTAAGTGTCTTGTTATTTAAAGCATTAAAAGCTATTTATATGGATACTAATGAACAAGCTTTGAAAGAAGTGTTTGATATTTTTGAAGAAAAGAAACTACATGTCTATGTGGAAGCATTTGCTCAAAGTGTTTGGTTATTTTATGAAAAAAAAGGGGACTTTGAAAAAGCTGCCGAATATTACAGAAAGGCTCTTAAGGCTCAAAATGATATTCAAAAAGGAGAGTGTCTGTATGATTATTAAAAAATTACTAATCATTTTATCCATTGTATTGTTAAGTGTTTCAACAGCAGAAACTTTAAAAATCATTGAAACAAAATCAATTCGGAATACAACAATGGAGGAACAAAAATCAAATCGAAACACGACTATGATTGATCGAAATTCAACTTCTGAAAACGCATAGACAAGATTAAAACAGACTTTAAGAGTCTGTTTTTTTATGAAGTAGAATGAGCAAATGAACAGTTGGCCAATGTTATACTTATCTCAGATAGATACGAGGAGGCATCCACTTTGAAATCATTCTGGGAGAAAGATGAAGAGAGTCCTTTTACGTTTGAAAAGATAGATGAGGAACAAATTCGTGAAGCAGAGGGAACACTTGGTGTCACTTTACCTGATACATACAAAAAACTCATTTTAGAATGGAATGGTGGTTTTACAGTTCGCAATGCTTTTCCAACCGAACGGCCGAATTCATGGGCAGAGGATCATGTTCAATTCGACCATCTAAGAGGAATCGCCAAAGATGATGGAATTATGAATAGCGCTCAGTTAAGTGATGAATTGGAGCTGCCCGAGGGACTTATTTTCATCAGCGGAGAAGAAGATACATGGATCGCCATGGATTACCGAGAAACGAAAGAACATCCTCCTATTCACTATTTTGATTTAGAGCTGGAAGTAGATTTTAAGCTGGCAGATAGTTTTGATGAATTTGTTGAGCGGTTATATACAGCTGACGACGCCATGGTTGAAGTAATAGAGATTGAGGAGGAAGCTTCGGATTTATATATCAGTAAAGAAGAGCTTGAACACATTTTTGAGAGAGGAGACCTTCGTCAGCAGAATCTCTTCAAAATGGCACATTATCCGATGGAAGACATTGAAGAGATCGCATGGTTTTTCTTGCGCATGAAACAGTGCATCAAACAGATAAAAGATCAACATGTCTTGTATGAAACAGCTACTGCTATTCACTCCAACCTTCTGTTAAACCCAGATATGCCAAGGAATGACCGTATTAATCAAGAGCTGCAAGTAATTGCTGAATTTCTAGAAAATAGTGGAGATCCGAATATCGCCTTTTTGGGAGGGGACATTCATCCAGTGAAAAAACGATAGTGAAAGAAAAAAAGCCCCCAAAAAGGGCTTTTTTTAATCTAATTCATGAAAAAATTGTTTGAGCTGATCAATGAAAACGGATTTGGATTTTCCCTTTTTATAGATAAACTCAATATTGATGTTGAAATTGATAGAGGGATCGATAGAAATTTGTTTTAATGTTCCTTGTTTTACTTCATTTCTAACACAATGATGAGGAAGAAACGATAGTCCCATTCCTTGCAGTACTAAATTTTTTGCAGTTTCCATATGATCAACCTCAATGGAAATGTTCGGTGTGATGTTGTTTTTTTGAAATAATCGGTGGAGCATCAACCAATCAAATGACCCATAGTCAAAGAAAATAAAAGGTTGTTCTTCTAGTTCTTTCATATTGATGTTGTCTAGGCTGGCGAGCGGGTGATGAGTTGGGACGAACAGCCCGATTGGATCGCTGAAAATCGGGATGGATTCAATTTGAGGATGTGTTTCAGTCCTGACAATGCCAAAGTCTACTTGGTTGTTAATCACTTTTTGGACAACATCCTTTGAATGTCCTGTTACAATTTTCACTTTCAGGTTTTCGTATTTTTCTTTTAGGGCGGGCAATATGTTAGGCAATAGATTATTGGAAATAGAGGATGCGCATCCAATCGTCAATTCATAAGGGATCATCGTTTGTTTAAGACTATGCTTTGCTTCTTGATAAGAATGGAGAATCTTTTTGGCATGAGGGTAAAACTGTTCACCTTTTTCCGTCAGAGATAGTTTATTTCTCTGTCTATCAAATAATTTCAGATCTAATTCTTTTTCTAACGATTGAATACGTGCCGATACAGAAGGCTGGGTTAAATACAGTGCTTCTGCAGCTTTATTGATACTGCCTAGCTGGCATACATAAATAAACGCTTCTATATTCTCAATATTCATGTTATCCCCTTATATGACGTTCTTTAAATGTTTAGCTTTTCAAGCTCATACACTAATTTTACAGCTTCTTTCGCCAAAATGACAGTAGGGTCAATCACTTTCACAGCTTTGGTTGACCTTAGAACTAAAGGAATTTCTGTACAGCCGGCAATGATGGCTTCTGCTCCTTGATTGATTAAAATTTCTGCAGCTAACACCAGTTCACTTTCGCCTTTACTCAATTTCCCTGCTTTCACGGCATAAATCCCATTCATCACGTTTTTCTGAAGATTTTCACTAGGAGTCATGACATCAATCTTGTGATGGGCACAAGCCTTTTGATAGAGCTGGGTTTTTAATGTGCCATCAGTACATAGTAAGCCCACAGACGTATAGTGATGTTTGTTCAGGTGCTTTGCGGTTTCTAATGGCATATTCATGATAGGGATATGAATGGATTGTTGTACGTTTTCTAAAAAGAAGTGAGCGGTATTGCATGCAATCAGAATAAAGTCCGCTCCTGCGCGTTCTAATCTTTTAGCTGATGCAATCATATATTCTGTAGGATCTTCGCCTTTCCCAAATATGGCATTGGTTCTATCAGGGATTTGCGCATAATTATCAGCAATCACATGGAGATGATCCTGATCTTTAATAGCTGGTGTATGAGAGATAATTTTTTTCATCAGATCAATCGTCGCTAAAGGGCCCATACCACCCATAATCCCAATCGTTGTAGACATCACTATCACCACATTTCATTTTTTTCTATTATAAAAAAAGAAAGGATGGTGAGTGTTATAGAAAAGTTCTATTTGTATATAGAAGGTTGATCAAAAGCACCTTTTATTTTCTTCTTTGAAGCGCTTATTTAGGGATTTTGAATAGGAAATAAATGATTAATGACGCTTCGCGTCCCACTCGGATTGAAGAATCGCATATTGATACTCATCGACCCAATGTCCTTTTGACATATAATTTTGTAGCAAATGTCCTTCGCGTCTCATGTCTAAACGTTCCAGCACTCGAATAGATTTTTCGTTTCTTACATCTGTAAAGGCAATGATTTTATGCTTGTTCAGTGTAGTGAAAATATATTCGATCATTGAATTCAAGGCTTCATGAATATAGCCCTTTCCTTGAAATTCAGGCGCGAGTGTAAATCCTATTTCAACGATTCTAGGCTCGCTGCCGAGTGTATGAATGGCGCAATCTCCTATCAGCTGATTGGATTCAGTTAAGGCAACCGCGTATTGAAACCACGTCCCTGGTTGATTAGGTTGTTGCGTCATTTGGTGTTGAACAAATGATTCAGCGTCTTCGTGCGTGTAGTTTTCCCAAGATTGAAATGTGGCAATAGAGGGATTTGATCGGTATTGATAAAATGCTTCAATATCCAGCTGATCAAACTGACGAATCACAACCCGGCTTGTTCTTGTAAATATGCTGTTTGCATTCTTCATGTGTTACCCTCACTTTTTAATTTGTTCTTGATTTGAAAAAGTCTATTAGCCATTCAGATAGCTGTTTTTGCGCTTTGGTCACAAATCGATCGGCATAATACGTTAATTCAAGATGCCGAACAGGAGCAGGGGCAGAAATAGGGATAGAGACAATATTAGTCCATGCTGAATGTTGCTTTAACAGCCCTCTTGGCTGGATGGTGGCACCGATCCCGGCTTCAACCAATTGCAATAGTGAAGTGGCAGATCCAACATCCATGACCGTGTCCAATTCAAAACCGTGTTCTTTACATACGTCATCGACCAAATCTCTTCCTAGATAGCCTTTTGGATACATGACCAGTGCATGCTCTGTCAATTCTTTTAGCGTCACTTCACGCCTTTTTGCCAGTTCACTGTCTGAATGAACAAACAATTCGTAGGGCTCATCGCCAAGAGGAATTTGAATCAGTCGTTTATCCGCAGGCCCGCGCAGCCCAATTCCGATATCGACTTTATGTGAGAGCACCTCGTCACGAACAAAGATGGTCGAAAAAGCCTTTAGGTTGATCTCTGGATACAGCGTTTTAAATTCTACAAAAAGCGGAACAAGCTGAAAGTCAAGATCAGAGGGAAGGACGGCAAGCCGAACAGTGCCCCGCTGTTCAGATAACAGTTCTTTCATAGCATTTTTTGCATCTCGTTCAGCCTGAAGCATTTTCATGCCATATTGATAAAGGAGCGTACCAGCTTCAGTTGCAACTACTTTTTTACCGATTCGGTCAAAAAGCGGCATCCCAACTTCAGCTTCAAGCAGCTGAATCTGTTGGCTTAATGTAGGCTGTGATATACCTAGTTGCTCTGCAGCCTTTGTGAAATGTAAATGATCGAATACAGCCATAAAATAGGTAATGTGACGAGTATCCATATGCCATCCTTTCATTAATGATAGTATTTTCCTATCATCATAATACGAATTATTGTATTGATCAATGAATGAAGCGGATTTATACTCATAGTAACCTCAACAAGATGAGAGAGGAAGAAGAGTATTGATAAAAAAAATATTTTATTTAGCTGCTTTATTTTTAGCTGCCTTAAACTTGCGCCCAATCATTACATCCGTAGCTTCTATGATGAGCATGATTCAATCAGACCTTGGCGTTAGTGCACTCACGGCAAGTCTTTTAACCACTTTGCCGGTCTTGTGCATGGGAGTGTTTGCCCCTGTAGCAACGAAACTAAGCCGCCGGTTTGGATTAGAGAGAACTCTTTTTTTCTCGATTTTTCTTATCACAATTGCGACTGGACTGCGTGGTACAAGTCAAACGGTTACCATCCTTCTTACGACTGCTTTTGCAGGAGGAGTTGGAATTAGTTTTGCCGGACCATTGTTGTCTAGTTTTATTAAAAAGTATTTCCCGAAAAGTCCTGGGATTGTCAGTGTGTACTCTATATCGATGACAGTTGGAGCTGCACTTGCTTCGGGCTTGACCATTCCGATTTACCTTCGCAGTGAGCATAACCTTCCACTTGCGTTATCCTGCTGGGCGGTTTTAGGCGTTATTGCACTGATTTTATGGCTCGGTCTAGCTCGTCAAAACCAACAAGCGGATCTTGCAGACGTGCCGCTGAGATTACCGCTGCGAAACAAAAAAGCCATTCAATTCACCTTGTTCTTTGGCTTTATGTCTAGCATGTTCTATTCGTTAACAGCGTGGATTACACCCATTGCGCTTGATTTTGGGAATAGTCCACAGTATGCCGCCATGTTGCTTACGATATTTACACTCATTCAGATTCCGGTGGCATTACTCGTTCCAAACATCGTCAATCGTCTAGGAAAGCCGAAATTATTTCTGATCTTATGCAGTTTGTCAGAGCTGATTGGCCTCCTATTCCTTCTACTGCCAATGCCGATCCTGCCAGCTGTTATTTTTCTAGGGATTGGAGCAGGTGGATTATTTCCTTTGGCGCTTATGCTGCCTATTATTGAAACGCGTACGCCAGAAGAAGCCGGTACATGGTCAGCGATGTCGCAGATGGGCGGGTACATCATGGGAGGATTTGGTCCATTTTTAATCGGTTTGATTTTCGATATCAGCGGACATTTTCAAGCTGCTATTTTCGCAATGCTCGCCATCGTGATGCTGATGATTGGCGTGCAGTTATCTATGAAGTTAGGGGGAAAACGTGAAGAAGGATCCAGCTCATAATTTGCTATTCAGCTGGCACCAGCGAATTATTATAAAAGATGCTTGAAACTGGAGGGATTTTCATCCTTATTCGCGAAGCAAACACGATCGACTATCCTCAATTAAGAGACATTTATTTCGAGTCCCGTCGGCAAAGTTTTCACTGGCTCCATACGGAAGAAATAAATCTGCACGATTTCGATCAGGATACGAAAGAGGAACAAATCTTTTTAGTCGAGAAAAACAATAAAATCCTTGGTTTCATCTCACTTTACGTACCAGATCGTTTTATTCATCTTTTGTTTGTCCATCCAGATGGAGCTGGTCAAGGGGCTGGAGATCTTTTACTTAAACATGCTGTAGAAGTACTGGGAACACCGGTCACCCTCAAATGTGTTTCTGAAAATCACAAGGCTTTGTCGTTCTATCAAAAAAGAGGATGGAAGGCAGTGGTAGAAGAAGGAGAACCAGGGGCGGAATACTGGGTTCTTGTGTATGAATAAAGATAATAGACACTACTTTTTATGGTTTAGCCCCTTTGCAAGGGGTTTTTTGCAGTTTGTTTTTGGTGTCGAAAAAATTCATAAAATATGTCATTATAGGGAAAAGGGCTGATGGAGGAAGTACTTTCATCTCATGTCGGCTTATCAATGAATGGTATTATCATATTCAAAGATTTAATGTACTTGATGTCGAGGCGTATAAAGAAGTAATCAAATCGATGCTTGATAATATTGTTCACTTTAATGACTCGATCCGAGCATTTCAAGACAAGTAAAGCAGAGGGACTGTCTATATGAAATTTAGAACTTTATCGGTAGTGTTCGTGATGATCAGTGTCATAAGTGTTGTTGGTTATTTTACATCTGAAGTGACAACAAGTCATGATGAAGCTAGGAGAGGTTATACGGCAAGGGTTGGTTTTTCTGCTTAAATTAAAAAATCCCCTGTGAAGGGCTTTTTTTATCTATGGAGCTGATTGAATACTCATATTGGCATTTTTTAGAACAACTATGATATAGATCCATTTGCATCATGAAATGTGTAATGAATGTCGTATTGATCATGAAATATATTGTACATATAAGGAGAAAATTTCTTTTAAATCATACATAGGAGTGATGAAAATGGCTATGTTCAAATCAAAAATGTTTCAAAGGGTCTCCACAATATTTTTTGCTTTAACGTTTATGATTAGTCTTTTCAATATGGCTGTGTTTCCAGGGACAGCGGCGTCTTATTATGTAGTCTTAATAAGTAAGATGTTGGTTATCAGCTTGTTAAACGGTATGTTTTTTGGAACTGTATTCTATTTAATTGTCACTTTTATCAATGTTTTTATCGCTAAAAATGATAATCGAAATCAATAATGAGTGTAGCCAGTATGAATCAGACATTCAAGATATACTCCAAATTTTGAACAAAAACAGCTATTTGTTTTGCGTATGAAATCGATTGGAAAACCGTACTGTTATTTATGAAAAAGTCCTCCGTGTCTCATTTTTCTTCATAAAACTCCACTATAAGCTCATTCAAAAAATTTCGATGAGAATAGACTGTACAGAATACAAGATTAAATTAGAGAGAAGGAGGCATTATCGTGGTAAATATAACACAGGATTTATCGGCTCTTGGTTTAAACATCTCGCAAAGTGTAGGTTTTGGTCATAACCAATCACCTACCACAAGTTCATCTAAATTTAATGGACTTTTTGCCGGACTTACACCAGGTACTGCTCTCGATATCGTCGGTGATTCAGGTTATTTGTATGGACCGGGTAGTTTTGTTACTTATGACCAAACGACGGGCATTGTATTTTTTAATGACCCAACATCGGGTGGAGGTACTGCCACTAGTTTGATAGATGTGAACAAAATTGAAAGTGTAACGTTCACTGGTTAAATATAAAAGATTTTCGGCCATGTGTTAATAAACCTAATAGCTGGAATGCATTGGTATTAAATCAAGGGGGGATTTCTAGGGGAATCATCGATTTATGCAATGAAATTGCTAACACCATTCTCATTTGAAGACGTACAGAAAATGTTATCCTCAAATAAGAAAAAACATCATTCAGCCTTTTGCTGGGTGATGTTTTTTCTTATATTAATAAACAGCCTAAAACAAAGTCGAGATACAGTCATTGTGGTTGAATGTTTTACTCAAAAATGAATAAAGATAGACTAGACGTTAAAGTGAACAATGATATAAGAATCACTCATTTTGTGAGGAGGAACGATAAATGAAAAAACTCTGCCGGGAAGTCTGGATCGAAGTCAATCTTGATGCGATAAAAAGGAATATCGAAGCGATTCAAGCGCATATTCCAAGAAAAAGTAAGATCATGGCTGTCGTGAAGGCGAATGCTTATGGACACGGTTCAGTGGAGGTAGCGCGGCAGGCACTAGAAAGCGGTGCGACAGAACTTGCAGTTGCTAGCTTAGAAGAAGGGATTGTATTGCGAAGAGCAAAAATAGAAGCACCTATTCTTGTGCTTGGATTTACACCGCTCGACTGTGTGAAAAGGGCCGCAGCCTGGAGAATTGATCTCTCCGGCCTTCGAGAAGACTGGATTGCTCAAGCAAATGAGATCTTAGCGGAAGAAGAAAGCCAGCGCCGGCTTGGGATTCATGTCAATGTTGACACGGGGATGGGGCGATTAGGTGTACGGACAAAGGAAGAGCTGTTAGCGGTGGTGAAGGCGCTTGAAAAGAGTGAAAACCTGAGGTGGGATGGAATATTTACGCATTTCTCCACTGCGGATGAGCCTGACCCTGATTTCACGTTGCTGCAGCACAGCATCTTCATTGATTTTCTTCGGTTTTTGAAAGAAGAAGGGATCAAACTGCCAACCGTACATATGAACAATACAGCTGCTTCGATTGCGTTTCCTGAATTTAGCGCCGATATGATCCGGCTTGGTGTCGGACTTTATGGATTGTATCCATCGCAATATATTCAAAGCTTAGACGCTGTTCAATTGGAACCAGCACTAAGCTTAAAGGCAAGAATTGCTTTTGTAAAAGAAATGGTCACAAAACCTAGGACGGTCAGCTATGGGGCAACCTATGTGGCAAAGCCTGACGAAGTCATTGCGACCATACCGATTGGTTATGCAGATGGGTACTCACGTGCTTTATCCAATCGAGGGTTTATGCTTTTCCGCGGAGAACGAATGCCAATTGCGGGCCGAGTCACAATGGATATGACGATGATCAGCTTAGGAGAGATGAAAGCAAAGCAAGGCGAGGAAGTCGTCATTTATGGCCGTCAAAAGGGCGGAGAAATTTCTGTTGATGAAATTGCTGAAATGCTCAATACGATTAACTATGAAGTCATTGCAACATTAAGCCGCCGTGTTCCAAGGTTTTATCGTCGAGGCGGGAAGATTATTAAAATATCGACGCCGGTGATGTATGTGTGAAAGTAAGGACAGCATGAAATTGCAAAAAGCCCCTTTATATGGCAAGGGGGATTTTGAGTTTCACGTCTTATTTCGGCTTAAGCTCGATACTCTTTATCTAAAATAAGAATTGGTTTAATCGTAGATCCATTTTTAGAATCTTCAAAAGCTTGTTCAATCTCTTCTAATTCGTAGAATTTTGCTAGTTTCTCAACTGGGAATTGTCCATTTTTAAAGAACTTGACTAGTTTAGGAATGAATAGTTGAGGAACGGCATCGCCTTCTATCACACCTTTTAAAGTGAGCGCATTGAGCATGAGATCATTGGTCACATTAAACGTTAAATCGCGCTTTCCTACTGCTACTGTTGCACAAGTTCCTTTGACACGCAGGCAGTGAAGGGCAGCTAGCGTGACTTCTGGTACTCCAGTTGTTTCAAATGAGTAATGTGCCCCTTTTCCTTCTGTGATTTCCTTCACTTTTTCAGCTGGGTTCTCATGTTTACTGTTGATGACATGTGTTGCACCTAATTCTTTTGCTAGCTCAAGGCGGCTATCATGGATATCAACGGCAATAATCGGATCACAGCCTGCAATTTTTGCTGCCATTAACCCACTTAAACCAACAGCGCCTGTACCGAACACAACAAAGCTTGTACCTGGAGCTGGAGCAAGTGAATTTAAGACAGTACCGCTCCCAGTCATTAAGCCGCAGCCGAATGGTCCTAAATAACGTAAATCAGTTTCTTTGTCTACTTTCACCACATTTTTCTCATCAACCGTTGCATATGTACCAAATGACGATTGACCAAAAAATTGTGATACATCTTGATGATCATGTGTATGGATAGGCGTTTCATTATGTTTATTACGACCAGAAAAATTCAGTGGAATCATGTTTTCACATCCACCAGCGTTCCCGTCAAGACAATTATGGCAATGACCGCAATAAGCGAAACCAAGTACAACGTGGTCTCCTTCTTGAACGGTTGTGACATTAGAACCTGCTTTTACGACAATGCCAGAGCCTTCATGTCCTAATAAAGCAGGACGTGGGACAGGAAGCGTACCATCTAATACTGTGGCATCCGTATGACAAACGCCAGATGCAACGATTTTGACAAGCACTTCATCTGCTTTTGGATCATCTAGTAATAATGTTTGTTTCTCGAAATCTTTTTCATTTGTTGTGACCATCGCTTGAATTTCCATATCATGTGCCCTCACTTTTTGTATAGTATGATATTCTGAAGAAAGGTTAGATCAAATGTCACAAAAAATTCATTTCTTTATGACTAAGTTGATTGTAGGACGAAAGATTTTTCGTTTCAATCAGCAAAAAATCTTTTTTGTATAGGTTTTCAACACAAATGAATTTATGTATCTCTAATCAACATTTTTTAAAAAGTGTCTAAAGGAGGGGCCCATGATCAAAAAAGAGGATCGCCGTGTTGAGCGAACAAAAGAAACACTTCGTCAAACATTCAAAATACTAGTAAAAGAAAAAGGATATTCGCATGTAAAAGTGAAGGATATTGTGGAAAAGGCAAACTATAATCGGACGACGTTTTATGTGCATTATGAAAGTAAAGATGAATTAGCAGCAGATGTTATTCACCGAGAAATGGTAGATTTCGAATATGAATTTTGTAAGCCAACTCGTGAAAATCCACTGTTGGATTTAACTCGCATGAAACCAGAGGGCACCGATGTATTTCAATATATCGTCGAAAATCGCGACTATTATGATTTATTAGTGATGGAAGACCGAATTCCCTACATACAAGAACAATTGCTTAAGAAGATACAATATATCTTCCAAAATAGAATGTCATTTGTGAGTGATCAGTATGAAGAAATCAACGACAGTTATTTTGTCCAGTATCGTTCATACGGCATCTTTGGTTTTATCATTGAATGGATCAGAAATGACTACAATGCATCTCCCTCAGAAATGGCACGCCGCATTATCAATTTATTATATATTCAATCCTCACTTATGATTCAATTGAAAGATGAAGAAGCGATTATGAAAAGGTAATGTCATATAAAATTGATATATGTAGAATGATATTAATAGAAATAAGTGCACTCTGAATTTATGATGGTCACAATTCATCCGTTAAAAGCTCATGCAGCTGAGACAAATGGTTGGACGAAGCGAGCGGACTTACCGGAAGAATGTATTAATGCTGGTGTAGGAGTAGTTGATGGAAAGATTTATTTATTTGGTGGAGCAAGTGAAAAAATAAGTTAAATAATCAAACATTTATGTATGACCCTAAGAAAGATATCTGGGAAGAAAAAACGAGCATGCCGAGAAATAGAACAGGCGGTACATATGCTACAGTAGGTAAGAAAATATATCTAATAGGTGGAATAAACGAAGAGACAAAAACAGCTTATAACACAATTGATATATATGATACAGAACTTGATCAGTGGGCTGAAGAACCAATTCAAATACCTAGGGATACTGTACCTAAATTATACAATAAGGGAACTTTGCACGCAGTTGCGGTGGAAGAGAATATATATATTGTATCTTCAAGAAATACTTATACGAATAATGTCTATTGTTACAATAAAACTACTGGTGAATGGAAGAATCTGAATTCATCAGTTTTGACTTCTCGAAATGGGAGAGACATTTCTGAAATTGACGGAAAAATATATGTTGCAGGTGGCGAAAATTCGATCGGTCATAGTAGAGAAAAGAATTTGTTTCAGTATGATATTGCAACAGATACTTGGAAGAGGCTTATCGATGTTCAATTGACATCTTATACATATGAACCCTCCTATGAAACTTACAACGGTAAGTTCTTTATTATTGGTGGGCAATTATATGGTGATAATTAGAAAAAATATGGTAAACAAAGTTCAGATTTTCAATCCACAGGATGGTCAATTTAAAAATTCAGCTTATGAATTGCCAGAAGGAAGAGTATCAGCTGTTGCAACAATTGTTGATGATCAATTATATGTCATTGGCGGACGTGACTACTCTTATAGTATGAGAAATCTTTCTGTAAAAAGTGATTACAGATCAGTGATTTCTATTTCATTAAAAGACTTACAAGTGACTGAGGATGAAACAAAGCCGGATGATGGGATAGAAGAAGACCCAAAGGATCAAGATGGGACAAAGCCAGGTGATGGCACAACAGAAGAGCCGAAAGACCAAGATGGAACAAAACCAGGAGAAGAAACTGCGAAAGGTATACTTTCCATTACCATGAATCAATGGGTTACAAAAGGATTACTGCTCTCAATGAAAGAAATCAACGATTTTCTTAACTGGTGTAAAGAAAGAAGCTTTGGAATCGGAATGAACTTTTATGAGATCAATAATGAACACAATAAAGGACCTTTCACAAGTAAGAAAGATTATGTCGTGTACCAAAATATCTTAATGTTTGATATCAAGCAATATTGATAAAATGAAAGCTGCTGATAATAGATTAGCAGCTTTTTATATTTTGCCTAATTGTTAAAATTAGGATGAAGATCATAAAAAAACACGATATTTTTTTAAAAATCTGCTAAACATCCTATAACCACGTCCGATAATAAAATTGTCAGGGTTGTTAAGCCCTAGAATAAAGGACTTTTTTCAGACAAGGACGTCTGTCAGGTCCCACTTACATGGAGGTAATAGGAAATGAGAATTAACCACAATATCGCAGCACTTAACACATTAAACCGTTTATCTGCAAACAACGGTGCAAGCCAAAAGAACATGGAGAAACTTTCTTCTGGTCTTAAAATCAACCGTGCAGGAGATGACGCAGCAGGTCTTGCAATCTCTGAAAAAATGCGTGGACAAATCCGCGGATTAGAAATGGCTACTAAAAACGCGCAAGACGGTATCTCTCTTATTCAAATAGCTGAAGGTGCATTGACTGAAACTCACTCAATCCTTCAACGTGTACGTGAGCTTGTTGTTCAAGCTGGAAACACTGGAACACAAGACGATACAGACCTGGGCGCTATCCAAGAAGAAATTGCTAACCTAGTTCAAGAAATTGGTAACGGATCTGACAAGAATGGTATCTCTGACCGTACAGAATTTAACGGTAAAAAATTGTTGAATGGCGATTTCGCTGACGGTAAAGCTACTCTAACTTTCCAAATTGGTGCAAACAAAGCACAAAAATTAGATGTTAACATCGAAGCAATGTCTTCTGATGCTCTAGGTGCTATTGATGATACTACTGGCGATCTTGTAGCTGGTCAAGCTATATCTAACCTTGATGTAAAACAATTTTCTGATGCTGCACCAACTCTTACATTTGATCAACAATTAGACATCGTTGATGGTGCTATTAAACAAGTTTCAGATCAACGTTCTAAACTTGGTGCAGTTCAAAACCGTCTAGAGCACACAATCAACAACCTTGGTGCTTCTGGTGAAAACTTAACAGCTGCTGAGTCTCGTATCCGTGACGTTGACATGGCGAAAGAAATGAGTGAGTTCACTAAGAACAACATTCTTTCTCAAGCGTCTCAAGCAATGCTTGCACAAGCGAACCAACAGCCACAAAACGTACTTCAATTACTACGTTAATGAAAGGCCCCTTGATGGGGCTTTTTTTATGCTCTTTTTTCTTCGCATTTTCTCCAGTCTTATGATTCTTAAATCCCTCTGATAAATCATGAAAAATGACCTTTAAATTTGTCATACTCTAGCGAAACGATCATAATGAATAAGACTTTTTCCTTATTTATTCCTTTTTTGTTAAACATATTCCATTAAAGTTCGATAAATGGATTGTAAGGCTTACAAAAAAATTCTAATTTAGAACTTTTGGACATGGATGTCTAATTGGTTCAAACACATGGAGGTCATTTAATATGAGAATTAACCACAATATCGCAGCACTTAACACACTGAACCGTTTGTCTGCAAATAATGGAGCAGGGCAAAAGAACATGGAGAAGCTTTCTTCTGGACTTCGTATCAATCGTGCAGGAGATGACGCAGCGGGTCTTGCAATCTCTGAAAAAATGCGTGGACAAATCCGCGGATTAGAAATGGCATCTAAAAACGCACAAGATGGTATTTCTCTTATTCAAACAGCTGAAGGTGCATTAACTGAAACACATGCGATTCTTCAACGTATGCGTGAATTGACAGTTCAAGCGGGTAACGTAGGTACACAGCAGACTGAGGATTTAACGGCGATTCAAGATGAGATTAAAGCACTTGTTGAAGAGATTGATGGTATCTCAAGCCGCACAGCATTTAACGGAAAGAACCTTTTAAATGGAGATGTTACAGACGGATTCCAATTCCAAATTGGTGCGAACAAGGAACAACATATTATTGTTGAAATTGGTAAAATGGATGCAGAAACATTAACAGTTAAAGATATTGATGTAAGTGTTGATGGCTTCAATTTCGATACTGAAATTGAAAAAATCGATGCGGCAATCGGCGCTGTATCTAAACAACGTTCATCACTTGGTGCAGTCCAAAACCGTCTAGAGCACACAATCAACAACCTTAGCGCTTCTGCTGAAAACTTAACAGCTGCTGAGTCTCGTATTCGTGACGTTGATATGGCGAAAGAAATGAGTGAGTTCACGAAGAACAACATTCTTTCTCAAGCTTCTCAAGCAATGCTTGCACAGGCGAACCAACAGCCACAAAACGTACTTCAATTATTACGTTAATTAAAAGCCCCCGTTGAGGGGCTTTTTTTATGTTAGTTTGATTTTAGCAATTGATGTAATTGAAAGTCTGGAACAGCTTCATAGAAGAAAGCTCGATTTAATTCATCATTCTTTTGATCCCACCTCTGCCACCAGTGGCCGACATCACCAGTGAAGTCAGCTTGAATCATGTCTTGCAGCTGCTCTAGGTTGATGATTTTTCTCGGTTCTATTAAGAATGAATGCATACGATGATACGCCTCAAGGCATTTAGGTTGTTTTGTTTGAACGGCATATTGTACATAATGATTTAAAAATTCTTGCACAAATGTTAAATAGGGAATGGGGGTTCCTTTTAATTCAACGCCTTCCCAAGCCATATCCGCAATTGCACAAAGCCACCAGCCAAGCTCATTGGCGTGCTGCATTTGTTGTAAGGTATGCCGTTCAAAAGAAATAAGCCCATCTTCTTGTGCTTGTTTGAGCATACGCTCAAGTGTCTGTGCCTCAAGAGCTGCCTTTGTCATTCCCTGACCATGTATTGGATCTAATGTGCATAAGGCATCACCCATGACCAATAAGCCGCTTGGCCAATCTTCCATTTGTTCATAGTGGTTTCTGACACAAGCCGGAACTCTAAATCCTTTTGGTTTCGTATAGGGAATTAAATGAGTGATGGCTTCTGCTATAGAGGGATTGGTCAGCTTAGCGGTCTCTACATCAAACTGATCAGCGTCCGTTGTTGGATAATGAGAGCCGCCAGCTGCAGAGAGAAGAACCGCTGCTAAATCATGATCTACACGTTCAAACAGTCCTGTTGGAATTTTTTTATTTGGCTGTCCAACGATGACCATTGGTTCTAGGTTCGGTGCCTCAGGTGGTATTTGGTAGTATCTTGTGCTATAGCCAAGAGACACGATTAGCTCATCTGTCTGCGGCAAGGTTCGTCCTGCGCTTTTCAGCCATTTGGGCAATTTAGACATTCTTCCAGACGTATCAATGACTAAGTCCGCACTTATTTTGTTGATGATTCCAGGCTTTATCCTCCGATCTTTGACCTGTAATCCACTCACTTTAGTCGTTTCTTCTTCAAAAAGAAGAGCGATCGCTTCATGTTTTTCTAAAAATTGAACACGTTCCTCACGTAACATTCTTTGCATCAGCACCCACTCTAGCATGGCACGTCGTGTGACAGCTGTTTCTTCAGTATCGGTGAGTACTAACTCGCCATCTTTTGTCATAAAGCGAGATGTCTGATGCCATGTGTTGTACGCGCCCATTTCGAGTAATTCTTTTGTATAACCAGGAAATAGACGTTCCACTATTTGTTTGCCTAGTGGTAGCATTCTATGTGGATGAAAAGCTTGAGGCGTGCCAAGACGATTTTCAGGAGCGTCTGGCAATTCGTCCTTTTCAATGATCAATACTTCAAGGTAAAAACTTGATAAAACCTTTGCAGCGAGCATTCCCGTTATTCCGCCTCCGATGACGATCGCCCGCTCATACTTCATGGGTTGTGTCACAACATGCGCCTCCAGTGAATATATAAAATGGTTACATGACCATTTCATCATATGTTGATTTTCTAAGTATAGCAAATTCTCGTTTTCTTGAATATAGAAAGGAATTGGCATACTTTTTACTCGTAAATATGAAAAAAACTTCAATCTTGATCATTATTTTTAAAAAATAATAATCAAATTTAAGAGGAATGACCGATAAATACATTAAGGGGGTAGAGGGAATGGATATACTACAGAGTATTGTAACCGCAGCACCTTATATGATGAAGATTTTAAAAGATGAAGTGACGATGGGGGTCATTGATCGAGAAAAATTCTTGCTGTATTTGCCATCAAAAGATGTGGATTTTCAAATACGGACAGGAGATCCCATTAAACCAGATGATCAGAATATGAAAAATGCGCTTAGAGGCGAAACATCAAGTACATTTGTACCTGAATCGGTGTATGGGACGCCTTTAAATGCAATGGGATTGCCGATTTTCGATGAAAATCAACAAGTCATTGGTGCAATCGCTTTAGGTTTTCCGCTTAAAAATCAAATAGAGCTTGAGGCGTATATGGAGTCATTGAACGACATCATTCAAAGTATTCAAGAAAAAGTGCATGTGGTGGCGGCTCATTCAGAAGAGCTCTCTGCGACAAGTGAGGAAATGACATTCCAAACACAGCAAACACTTGAAAGCTCGAAAAAAACTTCAGATATTACAAAAATGATCAAAGGTATCTCTAAACAAACGAGTTTGCTAGGATTGAATGCTTCAATTGAAGCAGCCAGGGCAGGGAAAGAGGGAGCGGGTTTTAGTGTGGTAGCGAGCGAGGTTCAAAAGCTCTCAAGCGAAACCTCACGTGCAACAGAAAACATAGAAAGCTCATTGCAAGGGATTTCCTCTAATATACATACATTACTTGAGAGTATGGGCCATATGAAAGGGTCATCTTCAGAACAGGCTTTATTAGTGACGGAGTTTAGTGAAATTGTAGATCGGTTGACGACGGTTAGCAAAGAAATGAAAGAATTTATGCAAAAGGTGATGTCAACGTAAAAAACGAATCCAAAAAGGGTTCGTTTTTTTGCTGGCTCGTTATTTTCTATTTTTCTGATCAAAGCGATAATCGTATGTTTCACCTTTGACCACATTTAAAAACTCATGTCCAATTTGAACGAGCTGTGCATTTTCCCATTTGATCAGAGGATCTTTATCAGGGTAATTCCAGTAGATTGTTTTTTTGTGGTGGGTGAGTTTGTTTTCAATTTCTGCTCTGACCGCATTCTCTTTTAGCTTTCCTCCGCTATGTCGATATGTGTTAATGGTATAGGTTCCATCAGGTGATGATATCGAGCGAATGAATGTGCCGTGAGACACGCCTTGAAGAGAGAAGCATTTCCAGTAAATAATTCCGGCGAAGCTAAGACATAAGATGGCAAGGATGATGGTGGTTTTCTTTTTAAACATGAATTCCTCCAGGTGTAGATCGCAATATTCTAATATATGAGAGAGATTACAAAAAGATTCATATAGTCCAAAAGTTCTATTCATTTCAATTATCGGTCATTTTTTCTCAACATTCAACAGCTAGCCCGTAAAGATAAGGAAAATTTAAGGATGCATTCAGATCACACTGGTTATTCGAAAACACTTTACAAAAGAATTTGCGATCAGTAGACTTATGCTCATATAGAGAAATGGGGCAGATGGAATGAATCAAATCATAGATACGTATCAAAATTATGAAGAGCTTTCCGCTCATGAAAGAAAAGGGATCGACTATCAGATTCTTCATCAGCGGAAAGGGGATCAGCTTCTCGTCCTGTCACCTCATGCGGGAGGAATTGAATCTGGCGTGAGCGAGCTGGTCCATGAAGTAGCAACCGATTATTCTATGTATTTATTCGAGGGCCTTAAAGTGAAAGGCAATCATGTTCTTCATATTACGAGCACACGTTTTGATGAGCCGATTTGTCTTTCTCAAGTGCATACACATCATTATACGTTTGCACTCCACGGCTATGGAGAAACAGACGTCCTACAAACTTTAGTTGGCGGTACCGACAGGGAAAAAGCTGCTGAAACAGTGAAGTATCTCACACAAAATGGCTTCCATGCCTTACTTTTATCTGAATCGGATCAATTTGCTGGAACACATCCTCAAAATATTAATAATCAATGCCTCACAGGAAAAAGTGTTCAAATTGAAATTAGCCAAGCTCAGAGAAGAGCTTTCTTTCAAGACTTTAGGCGGAGCCGTAGGCGTGATACACAAACCGAACAATTTTATCAATACACAAATGTACTGAAACAAGTGTTAAGCCTTTATGAATAAACTTCTGACGTCACGTGTGCAGACGCTTTTGTTTGATACGCAGCTTCATTTTCTGCGACCTTGCCTGCTCTCATTAAATAAGAAGTGAATTCTTTTTGAAATTGAATGCCGGCTCTTCGCTGTTCAAATAGAGCAAGCCGTTTTTCAGCAAAATCCCGAGTGACATGAAATGTTTGAGCAATATGCAAAATGGCTTGCTGCCTAAGGTTTGGGAGCGTCATTTGCAGCAGCATAAAAGTCGGAACACAAAAGTGATACATGAATTGTTTTGCTTGAAACTCTTGCAGTTCTCGAAAGAGCTTGTGCATGTCAAAGTGGTTGCCTGTATGCTTCGCACATGACAAAGCTCGTGGGCGAAATCCTGCCACTGTTCTTCTGACGATAAGGCTCTGTTTAAAATAATACTGTAAAGACCTTGATGTTTGATCATCATGCTGCCAGTATCCTCGTAGTGTACCCATACATGAAATTCAGCGGCGATCCTATGCATGTCTACATAGGCAGGACCGCTTATTTGCAGTTGAGTGTATAACCGTTTAATATCTTCTTCTAAATGGGTTAAAAAATAAGTCATTTCAAAACCTTCATACAAACGTATGTTCTATTTTTGCCGTGAAAGAAAAGTCCATATAGGACTAAATGGCTAATAAAGCTATCGCTTACTTTTTATATCGGCTTGTTTTTAACAATTTTAACATAAAATCAAAGAAAATTGGAAGTTTTTCCTGTTTTTTATTCTGTTTTTTTATTTTTTATAAAGATAAAACGGCGATTGAATTCAAATTTTACCATAGTCTTATGACGAAAACAAACAAATTTGTCTTACGTTTGCCACCGATTGATGAGCAAGATCAAACATCAATTTAACAAAAAGGAGTGCAAAACATGGTACAAATTTATCAAGAATGTATTCCAGTTGGAAACGGAAATCGGCCAGGATATGCTATGACGCCGCTTTATGTAACTGTGCATAACACAGCCAATACATCTAAGGGAGCTGACGCAAAAAGTCACGCGGCATATGTCAAACGCTCAACAACAGAGGTAAGCTGGCACTTTACAGTGGATGACAAGGAAATTTTTCAGCATCTCCCTTTAAATGAAAATGGATGGCATGCTGGGGATGGACATGGAGATGGCAACCGAAAATCGATTGGCATTGAAATTTGTGAAAATGAGGATGGAAACTTTCAACAAGCTGTCAAACATGCCCACGTCTGCTGCTTGCTACATGGGATGAATTTAAAAGAGGAATTGAGACTGCAGGTGATCCGGAAACGGTTATCACATATGTGGTGAAAAGCGGGGATACGCTAACGAGTATTGCCAAAGCCCATGGTGTCACAGTGAGTGATTTACAGACATGGAATCAGATTAGTGACCCGAACATGATTCGAGTTGGACAAGTTCTCAAGATTTATCATGCAGAAGAAAAGCTCAGTTATGAACTGCCGGATGCGGTGTTAAAGGTGACATCACCTCTGACAAAAGGGGAGCATGTACGTCTCGTCCAAAAAGCGCTTGCTGCTGTGTATTTTTATCCTGACAAAACAGCTGTAGATAAGGGCATTGATGGCGTTTATGGGGAAAAAACAGCCAATGCCGTCGCGCGATTTCAACTGATGAATGGTCTAACAAGTGATGGAGTATACGGTCCTAAAACAAAAGTGAAGTTGCTTCAACTATTAAATCAGTGAGTCTTTCTTTTTGGCCGCTTGAATGACGGCTTCACTTTTTTCATGTAATCGGCAGACATAAGGGGATGGCTTAAATTCAGCAAACTGAACATACCTCAATTGTTTAAGTTTCTTTTTCATATTGGCACCTCAATCGTTGCAGCAGTTGGTTTTATTGTATGCAAGTAAATGTGAAAACGGAAGTAGGACGCGGATGAAGTTCCGCGTCCTTTAGTGTAATCAAGCTTTTTTATTTTTATACTCATCTAGGAGCTGTTCATTCTTTTTGAAAATACGCTCCGTATGGGGACTTACTTTGTAATCAGCCATACTAATATAGCGCTTTTTCTTTAAAATCTTAAATGGGTTTTTCTTGCGATTGTTATTATCCCCTTGAAGTGCGTGTTCCATCTTCATCACCTTCCTCTTCATCAGGCAAGATTAGGTCATAAATCGTTGTAAGTGAAGTCATTAATAAATAGTCGAATTCAGTGACAATTTCCTCAGAGGTCAGCTTAATCACAAAGTGTGCATCCGCTACTGAAAACGGGATGAGAACCAATTTGCCGAAATCATCGTAATACACTTCCTGCCTGTCAAGCTTTGCTTGAATGAGCGCTCTCTGATCAAGTGTCCGCAGCAGGTCATCTTTTTGCTCCTGCGTATCATAAGGACAAAGAACTGCTTGAATATTCATTTTTTCTGCAAAAGAATAGATCAGTCGTTCAATTCCCTCTATATATGCTTCTATACTTCCATAATATACATGGATCGGTTCGTTTTTCAATAGGTATTGGTACGTTTTTAGTTTATTGAGGTAAGAATGAAGCAGGTCGTTATTTTGTTCTAGGAGTTGATGGGTGTCGGTTTCAAGTTCATGATTTCCGAGTTTTTTTATATAGGAGCTGAGGAAAATAAAGGCATCAGTTAATGCGAAAAAAACAGCAATAATCAGGTAGTGCATCCAATCGGTGAAGATTGAAGCAGGGTCATTTGTCCAGTACACAACAGCACCCGCTACATAAATCCAATACCACGTTTTACGAATCGCAAACATCTTTTCTTTTACTTTTTGTTCAAAGCGCCATACCGCAAATACATATACAGCAAGAGCACCTAGCAATAACCAAACAGTCAATTGAAAAAATAATAGCATGTTCTTCTCTCCCATAGACAGATGGATACTTAATTTATTTCTATGGATATGTTTGGAAACCCTGCTTCATGAAAAAATGGCTTGCAGAAAAAGACCATTTGAGGATGCAAACAAATAAAAAAGACCTGTTAGACAGGTCTTTTAAATTAAAGAATCGCATTTAACACAAAGTATATAAGTGCCCCTAGAGTTCCCGAAATCGGTAATGTGATCACCCAAGTGACAAGCATACGTTTTGCCGTACCCCAGTTAACTCCTTTTACTCTATGTGCAGAACCTACACCTAGAATAGAAGATGAGATCACGTGAGTGGTACTAACCGGTAAGTGAATAAATGTTGCACCGAAGATAATAGCTGCACCCGTTAAGTCTGCAGATACTCCGTTTACTGGACGAATCTTCATGATTTTACCGCCGACTGTTTTAATAATCTTCCAGCCGCCAATAGACGTACCTAGTCCCATTGCAAGCGCACAAGAGAATTGTACCCAGAAAGGAATGTCGTCTGTTGTATGCAAATTACCTGCAATTAAAGCCATCGTAATAATTCCCATCGCTTTTTGCGCATCGTTTGTTCCGTGGGTATACGATTGCAGTGCAGCCGTTAAAATTTGAACACGTCGGAATTGTTTATTTGTTTTTGCGAGATTGTTGTTTCGGAATATAATTTTGATAATGGTATACACGATATATCCCAAAACAAAAGCCAGGATAGGTGAAAGCAATAGTGCTTGAATGATTTTAATGAATCCCGAATAGTTTAAAGCGCCAAAACCAGCAGAGGCAATAACAGCTCCTGCAATTGACCCGATCAGTGCGTGTGAAGAACTACTCGGAATCCCGTAATACCAAGTAAGCAAGTTCCAGGTAATGGCTGCAATTAAAGCAGCCAAAATGACGACAGATCCGTTTTGAAGTGTAAAAGGATCTGCGATGTCTTTTGTAATGGACTTTGCCACACCTGTAAATGTCATTGCTCCTAAGAAGTTCATAAACGCTGCCATAATAATAGCATGTCTAGGCTTTAACGCCTTTGTTGAAACAGAAGTAGCAATGGCATTTGCTGTATCGTGGAATCCGTTAATGAAATCAAAAGCAAGTGCACAAATGACAATAAGTATGGTAAGGATGAGTAATGTATCCATGTTTAACTAACCCCGTTACGCATTCTTCATAATGATTGTTTCTAGATTGTTGGCAACACTTTGACAGGAATCTGCGATTTCTTCAAGTGTTTCGTAAATTTCTTTGTATTGAATGACCTTAATTGGATCTGTTTCTTTTCCAAACAAGTTCTTTAGTGATTTGCGGTGAAGATTGTCACAATTATGCTCAATCTCTTTAATTTTGATTGCGTGCGGATGAATATCTTTCAAGCGATTATCAGCCAGTAATTCAATAGTCGTTAAAATTTCTTTCGCACATTCTCTGATGTAGTGGCTGAATTTGTCGATATGTTCGTCAGAGCTTGTAATTGAATAAATTTCTAAAGTTGCTGAAAAATGCTCAATGCCGTCTAAAACATCGTCGAGGCTATTCGTCAATTGAAGAATGTCTTCACGTTCAATCGGTGTAATAAAGGCTTTGTTCAGCTCTTTAATCATGGTATGAACATGATTATCACCTTTTGTCTCATATTCCTTCAATGTGTCAGAAAATTCTTTCAGAGTGGTTTGATTTGTTACTTTATAGCTAACAAAATACTCAGCAGTTTCATCTAAATTTTTAGCAATTTCCGTTAACAAGACGGAAAACTTGTCTTTTTTCCTTTTTAACATGTAAAAACCCTCCATTGTATAAATGAGACAATGCACACATCAAATAATTATATATTCTTTTGTCGAAAAAAAACAGGTGTAGTCGAAAATTTCTTCACTTTTTCTATTTGATCTTATTCTGACCTAAAGATGTGATCTCAACTCACCTTTTTCAGAAAGGGGAAAAGAAAGCAAAAAAGCGGACCATTTTTGGCACCGCTTAAAAGTTAAGAAGCTGAATAAACAAGCTTAAATCGCTCACAAACAAGGAGCATATCTTCCTTAAATGTTAATCCGTACGGCTTAAGGGCTTCTGTGAAAAATTCTTCATGTTCTTTGTACCAATAGTCATATGAAAGATCGCCTTCACCTTCTGCTTTTGCAAATGATTCAGGAACTTCATTCATTGGCATGATATCTACTTGTGTGATCTCTATGATGGCTTTTGGTTCCTCTTGGCTGTCCAAAATGACCGCATATTGACCGGGTTTTGGAAGAGGCTCTTGTTCTTTTTCGTAAAAAAGGTATCCAGAACAAGTGGCTGTTTTTTTTCCTTGTTGTACAAGGTCAAGCAAGTGATCTGGATTTGCACCAAATGCCCAAGCAGAAACAGAGGCGTGATCAGGAGTTTTTTCTGATTTTTCTTCCCAATAAGATTCCCAAAATAAAGTGCTTTTGTGGTTCATTCTTTTTCCCCCCTTTGTTATGAGTTTATTATATCGTGAAGTTTCAAACTTGGAAAACGTATGTCTTTATTACTACGAGATGTGCATGTCATATGTTTTGAAAACATGTGTTTTGTTTGGCAGATATAGGATGATAGAATGAAAAATTTTGAAATTTTAGAATAATCTATTGTATTCTGGTCAAGAAGTCGGTAAGGTCAAAGTAAGAATATGGAAGGGGTGTTGTTCATGAAACGCATTTCTCTAACTGTTTTGTCCATATGTCTGTTTGTTTTCTCGTTTTTCCTGCCGGTCAGCCAAGTCACTGCAAACGAAACGCATGGGAATAAAGTAGCTGTTGGCAAAGATGGTATGGTGGCTACTGCACATCCGCTTGCATCGGAGATTGGTGCTGACGTATTGAAAAAAGGTGGGAACGCAGTGGATGCTGCTGTTGCCATTCAGTACGCACTTAACGTAACAGAGCCAATGATGTCTGGAATTGGCGGCGGCGGATTTATGATGGTTTATGATGGGAAGACAAAGGAAACATCCATCATCAATAGCAGAGAGCGAGCACCACAGGGCGCAACACCTGACATGTTTTTAACAGATGATGGAAAAGTGATTCCGTTTGCTGAGCGATCTACACATGGAAATGCGGTAGGTGTTCCAGGGACTGTAAAAGGTCTTGAAGCTGCATTAGATAAGTGGGGTACTCGTTCTATGAAGGAATTGATTGAGCCCTCCATTCAACTTGCAGAAGATGGTTTTGAAATTGATTCTGTCTTGGCAAATGCGATTGATGATCACCAAGGAAAATTGAAAAAAACGGCCGCAGCGCCAATTTTTCTTCCAAATGATCAGCCGCTCGAAGAAGGAGATCTGCTTGTCCAGCCAGGTCTTGCAAAAACATTTAAACTCATTGCGAAAAAAGGAAGCAAAGCGTTTTATGAAGGAAAAGTAGCAAAGGCACTTGCAAATACAGTTCAAGATTTTGGCGGGACGATGACTTCAAAAGATATCAAACGTTATGAAGTCAAGACTGACAAGCCAATCTGGGGAGACTATAAAGGATATCAGCTTGCAAGCATGCCTCCACCAAGCTCAGGCGGGGTGTTTATGCTACAAATTCTCAAAATACTTGACCATTTTAACCTGTCTCAGTATGACCCCAAATCATTCGAAAAATATCAGCTGCTTGCTGAAACAATGCACCTCTCCTATGCTGACAGAGCCGCATATGCCGGCGACCCCGAATTCGTAGATGTTCCACTAAAAGGACTACTAGACGATGATTACATTTCAGAAAGAGCCTCTCTCATTCAATTAGATCAAATGAATCGCAGCCCGAAAGAAGGAGATCCTTGGGCATATGAGGATGAGAAAAATCCATCCCCAATTGTTCCTCAGCCAGAAGATAAAACCATTGGTGAGACGACCCATTTTACTGTTGCAGATCAGTGGGGAAATGTTGTGTCATTTACAACAACCATTGAACAATTATTTGGTACAGGGATACTTGTTCCAGAGTATGGATTTTTCTTAAATAATGAACTGACTGATTTTGATGCAAGACCTGGCGGGGCAAATGAAGTCCAGCCCAATAAACGTCCGTTATCAAGTATGACTCCGACGATCATTTTTAAAGATGGAGAGCCTGTCATGACTGTTGGGTCTCCTGGTGGAACGACGATCATTGCTTCTGTTTCACAGACGATTCTCAATTTACTTGAATATGACATGGAGCTTCAGGATGCGGTAGAAGAGCCAAGAATCTACACAAACAGCTTAACTTCGTATCGTTATGAAGTAGGTGTCCCTCTAGATGTAAGAACAAAGTTAAATGATATGGGTCACCAGTTTGGCAGTTCCCCTATTGATATAGGGAATGTGCAAGCTTTACTGATTGATCGAAAAGCAGGGACATTTACTGGAGTAGCTGATTCAACGAGAAATGGAACTGCTGTAGGTGTCAATCTAAAGGTAGCTGCAGATCAATAGCATTTCCCGGGAAAAGAAGCGCCTCATCAAGAAGGCGTTTCTTTTTAGTTTTCATTAAAATAAAAACACAGTTGACACCTGTGAATAGTTTGAATAATATATAGACTAACATCAATCATACATAGCTGATCGGACAACCGAAGGCTCTTGGCATTGACGTACAGGACTTTTTTGTACTTCAATCGCTGAGGGCCTTTTTTGCGTATAGAACTGAAAACGGCAAGGTTGGTGTCACTATTCAATGTGAAAGGGAGCGGATAACATGAAAAAATGGATATGGATTTCTATTGCGATGACACTTTTCATCATCACAAGTGCTGCATGCTCAAATGCGAATGAAGCCTCAAATCAAAAGGGAAAGGTTGAGCTGTTGAATGTGTCATACGATCCTACACGTGAATTGTATCAGGAATACAATCAAGCCTTTCAGACTTATTGGAAAGACAAAACCGGTGAGGATGTGACAATACAGCAGTCTCATGGAGGGTCAGGTAAGCAGGGGAGATCGATTATTGATGGACTCGAAGCAGACGTGGCTACACTTGCTCTTGGGTACGACATTGATGCCATTGCAGATCGAGGGCTACTTTCAAAGGATTGGCAAAAAGAATTTCCGAATCAGTCCACACCTTATACGTCTACTATTGTGTTTCTTGTGAAGAAAGGAAACCCCAAAAAAATTAAAGACTGGGATGACTTGATTCAGCCAGGTGTATCTATCATCACACCAAATCCAAAAACGTCAGGCGGTGCAAGATGGAATTATTTAGCCGCATGGGCATATGCCGATAAAACCTTTCATGGGGATGAAGAAAAAACGAAGGATTTTGTGAAAAAGTTATATGAGCATGTCGAGGTGCTCGATTCAGGTGCTCGTGGCGCCACAACAACTTTTGTCGAGCGCGGTCTTGGTGACGTGTTAATTGCTTGGGAAAATGAAGCCTATTTGACACTGCATGAATTAGGCAAAGACAAATTTGAGATTGTCAGTCCCTCCATTAGTATTCTAGCAGAGCCGCCCGTTGCCGTTGTCGACCAAAATGTGAAACGAAAAGGAACAGAGAAAGTGGCAAAGGCTTATTTAGATTATTTGTATTCTAAAAAAGGACAGGAAATTGCGGCGAAAAACTATTATCGACCAAGAAATCAAGAAGTGCTAAACAAATATAAAGATCAATTTAAAGAGATTGATATGGTGACCATTGATCAGGCATTTGGCGGATGGCGAAAGGCGCAGAAAAGATTTTTTGATGATGGCGGATTATTTGATCAAATATATAGCGGACAAAAATAGGGGGCGACGTGATGAAGAAAGGCTATGCTGCCGCCAATAAAAGAAAACGTGTATTGCCTGGATTCGGGCTGAGTCTCGGAGTGACACTTGTTTATGTCAGTGCGATTGTCGTGATTCCTTTATCTATGGTATTTATTTGGACGGCTTCATTAGGAGCAGAAGGAATTTGGAATGTCTTTAGTGATGCGCGGGTGCTAAAGTCGCTGCAGCTTACGGTTACGACTTCTTTTGCAGCTGCACTCATCAATGCAGGTTTCGGTGTACTGATCGCATGGGTTCTCACGCGGTACTCGTTTCCAGGAAAGAACATCCTGGATGCCCTCATCGATTTGCCGTTTGCTCTTCCAACGGCAGTGGCTGGCATCGCTTTGACGACTCTTTATTCTCCGAATGGGTGGATTGGGCAATTTTTGCATGTGAAGGTGGCATACACCCCGCTCGGTATTATTTTGGCACTGATTTTTATTGGCGTTCCATTTGTCGTAAGAACGGTTCAACCGGTCATTGAGGGGCTTGAGCAGGAAGTGGAAGAGGCCGCAGCTATACTTGGTGCTACAAGAAAACAGACCTTTTTTCATGTACTGCTGCCTGCCTTGTTTCCAGCGGTGCTGACTGGATTTTCTCTTGCATTTGCAAGAGCACTCGGTGAATATGGCTCCGTTGTGTTTATAGCGGGAAATATCCCGTTTAAAACAGAGATTACACCACTGATGATCATGTCAAAGCTTGAGCAGTATGATTATCAAGGTGCCGCAGCCATTGCCTGTTTCATGCTGCTCTTATCATTTGTCATTTTGTTATTGATTCACGGATTGCAGTGGTTTGTCGAGCGGAAAAAACAAGTGGAAGTGAGGTGAGATGATTGGAAAGGGAGCTTCTTAAAGAGCACCGCATCAAGTACAGGAGTCCTGTGACGGAATCAAAAGCGGTGAAGAGTATGTTGATTGGTGTGGTGTATGCTTTTTTGATTTTGTTTTTACTCATGCCGTTGATTGCTGTGTTTTCAAAGGCTTTTGAGAAAGGATGGAGTTCTTATCTTCTTGCCATCTCACATCCAGACACGCTTGCGGCAATTAAATTGACTGTTTTCATTGTGATGATCACATTGCCGCTTCAAATGATTTTTGGGGTCAGTGCTGCTTGGCTCATCACAAAATTTCATTTCCCGGGAAAACGTTTGTTAACGACTGTCATTGATCTTCCGTTTGCGGTGTCACCTGTCATTGCAGGACTTGTATTTGTACTTTTATTTGGTTCAAATGGACTTTTAGGACCGTGGCTTTTAGCAAATGGATGGAAAGTGATTTACTCTGTACCGGGGATGATTCTTGCGACCATCTTTGTGACATTTCCTTTTGTTGCGAGAGAGTTAATTCCGTTTATGCAAAATGAAGGCATTCATGAGGAAGAAGCATCGCTTACGCTTGGTGCCAGTGGGTGGAAGACCTTTTTCCTTGTGACACTTCCAAATATAAAATGGGCCCTTTTTTACGGCGCCATTTTAGCAGGGGCTAGGGCAATTGGTGAATTTGGTGCAGTGTCGGTTGTATCCGGTCATATCCGCGGAATGACGAATACGATGCCGCTTCATATAGAAATTCTATACAACGAGTATCAATTCCAAGCGGCTTTTGCTGTGGCCTCTCTCATGGCGTTTGTTGCGGTCATCACATTAATCATCAAGCAGATCATTCAGCAGAGAGATCATAGGCTTGGCAAGCGTTCAAAATAAATGGAGGGATCAGCCTTGGGGATTACAGTGAAACAAATATCAAAGCAATTTGGGCAGACGAAGGTTTTGCAAAACGTGGATTTGACGATCGGAAATGGGGAATTGATTTCCTTACTTGGACCGTCTGGGTCAGGTAAGACGACTTTATTAAGAATTATTGCAGGGCTTGATGATGCGAATACTGGACAGATCTTATTTGGAGAACAGGATTATACTTATATTCCAGTGCGAAAACGGCAAATTGGTTTTGTCTTTCAGCAATATGCGCTTTTTCGAAATATGACGGTATTTGATAATGTGGCTTATGGATTGAAGATGAAACCTAGAGGAGAAAGGTTGCCTAAAAAAGACATCAAAGAGCGAGTGCATGAGCTGCTGAAAGTCGTTCAATTAACGCAGTATGAACATCGTTATCCAGAGCAGCTGTCAGGTGGACAAAAGCAGCGTGTAGCACTTGCACGTGCTCTAGCCGTTAAACCGAAAGCTCTTCTCTTAGATGAACCTTTTGGTGCACTAGATTCAAAGGTGAGAAAAGACTTAAGACATTGGCTGAAAAAAGTTCATCAAGAATTTCAAATGACGATCATCTTTGTGACGCATGATCAAGAAGAAGCGTTTGATATCGCTGATCGTGTTGTGGTGATGAATGAGGGCAGAATCGAAAAAATCGGCACAAAAAAAGAAATGACAGAGCAGACAGACAACCTTTTTGTAGCTGAATTTTTAGATATAGGAAGCCATATTTAACAAGAAGTTGATGTGATGTAATGAAAGAGATGCGGCAAAAAGCTGCATCTTTTTTTATAAAAATTTTCCTAGGAACATTGACTTATAATTTCGAATATTATAATATCTTTACAAAGGTAACAGTATTGAACATTTTATAAAACGTCTGTTTGTAAGCGCTTTACAAAAGGTTCTATTTTAAAATGTTCATTCTATTTGTTACATGTGTTCATATTTATACCAAATGAAAGGGGTGGTTGTTTGAACAGCTTGTTTGAGTTAGATCAACAGCTGATTGAGCTGCAGTACGAAGCATCTTCAAGTGAGGAGGTGACTGCCTATTTAGCAGAAAGGTTAGAAACTGGAGGGTATATTAAATCGAGCTTTTTACCAGCAGTGCTTGAAAGAGAAAAAACATATCCGACCGGTCTTCCTCTTGCGACCTTTGGGGTAGCCATTCCCCATACAGATCCTGAACATGTAAACAAACCGGCGATCAGTGTAGCGACATTAAAGGAACCTGTTATTTTTCATAAGATGGGAAGCCCTCATGAGACAGTTCAAGCCAAAATTGTGTTCGTTCTGGCAATCTCTGAACCTAGTAAGCAGCTCGTGATGTTAGAGAAACTGATGACGCTTTTCAGAAAAGAAGAAGTAATGACAAGTTTATCTCACATGACATCGTATGAAGAAGCCGTTGATGTACTTCAAAAAGAATTAAACCAATAGTTATTCAAGACATAATGTAAGCGCTTTATTTAAAATCAGGAGGTGGATGTATGATCAAGCAAGCCGTCGATTTCATCTTAGACTTAGGGCCAACAATTATGCTCCCAATTATTATGACGTTATTCGGTATGATTTTAAGGCAAGGATTTAAAAAATCCTTCCGTGCAGGTATTACCATCGGAATTGGATTTGTCGGGGTCAATCTTGTCATTAATTTACTTGTAAGCGGTCTTGGACCAGCAGCCAAAGCCATGGTCAATTCCCTTGGATTAAAGCTTGATATTTTAGATGTCGGTTGGCCGATTGGAGCCGCCATTTCATTTGGTACACCTGTTGCCCCTTTGATGATTCCTCTTGTGCTCTTGTTAAATGTCATTTTGCTGTCTGTTAACTTTACGAAAACATTGAATGTGGATATTTGGAATTTCTGGCATTTGATTTTCGCTGCTTCTGTTACTTACTACGCTTATCATAATATGTTCTTAGCTCTTGCCGTTGGTTTAATTGTTTCTGCGATTACTCTAAAACTCGCCGATTGGACGGCACCGACGATTGAACACCATTTCGGATTAAAAGGCGTATCGATGGCTCATGCTGAAACGGTCAACTTCGCTCCGCTCATGTATGCGTCAAACCGCGTGATTGATAAAATCCCTGGTCTAAACAAAATTCATGCGGATCCAGAAACTTTGAAAAAACGTTTTGGCATCTTTGGTGAACCGCTTGTGATGGGTCTTATACTTGGTATCATTATTGGTCTTCTTGGGGGCTATGATGCAAAAGGTGTCATGACCCTTGGAATTCAAATGGCTGCAGTGCTTGTGTTAATGCCAAGAATGGTTGCTTTATTAATGGAAGGACTTATTCCAATCTCTGAGGGTGCTCGTTCTTATATTCAAAAGCGTTTCCCTGGAAAAAATGTCTATATTGGTTTGGATACAGCGATTGTCATTGGTCATCCAGCGAATATGGCTGTAGCCCTTTTGATGGTGCCAATCACCATTTTGCTCGCTGTCGTCCTTCCATACAATGGTATGCTGCCGTTTGCAGACTTATCGGTTCTGCCATTTACAGTGGTATGGGCAGTAGCAGCCGCTCGTGGGAATATTATTCGCGGCCTCATTAACAGTATTTTTACCTTAATGATTGTTTTCTTCATTGCAACGAACCTTGCACCACTCGCCACAACAATGGGGAAAGCAGTTGGTTTCGACTTCCCAGAAGGGGCAAATATGATCTCTGGTATCGATCTTGGTTCACACGTCATTCCTTGGATCATGGTGAGACTTCTTGATCCGAGCAATCCTTACTTCATTGCAGCGATTATCTGTGCACTGGCATATGCGCTTCTTTGGTACTGGGTGCGAAATGATATTAAAAAGCAGTATGCAAAAGAAATGGGCTTAGATCAGAAAGATCAATAAACGAGCTGGAGGGATTCTCATGGCAAAAAAAATATTAGTATCTTGCGGAACGGCAGTTGCGACGTCAACGGTTGTGGCAAAAAAGGTAGAAGAGACATTAAAGGAAAAAGGATACGATGTCATCGTTGAACAGTGTAAGGCATCTGAGGTTCCGCAGAAAGCGGAGGGTGCTGATTTAATTGTGACGACAACGCCTGTTAGTGATACAAAAGGAACGCCTGTGATTCAAACGTTATCTTTTTTAACGGGATTTGGCATTGAAGATGATATTGAAAAAATTATCGATCATATTAAGTGAACGATGATTGCGTGGAGGAGCTGCGAAAGCTCCTTCCATGTCATTTGAAAGGGGGAGCTCTCATGCAGCAGCATGCTTATAGCCGAACGTCTGCCATGTTTTCTATTTTCCTTCCGGCCTTGTTAATATGTGTGTTTTTTCTCTGGTCTCTTTATACGTTGATGTCGGCAGGACCTGAGCCATTAGCTGTGTTAGGTGTCTATACGCTGCCTATCCTTATGCTTTCTAGCATCACTGGCCTGAATCAGCCAACGAATATCATGATTAGTGAAGATGAGCTGAAAATAGGTGCTTTTGGCAGGTGGCACACATACGCCGTGTCCGATATTAAAGGAAAATTGTTTTTAAAACCATATCCTCATATCGGGAAAGTATATGTCAGAGTGGGACCTGCGCGAATATTTGGCGGACGCTACTGGATTTCAAGTGAGATGAGTGAGTACAAGCAGCTCGTTCAATCCTTGCAGAGTCTTGCGACATGTGATGAAAAGGAGGATGCGGCTAAATGAAATCAGCTGTCTTTTATTCTTCAGAGGACATTCGTTACGAGGAGCGGAAGCGGCCAGCCATTGGTGACGACGAAGTATTATTAAAAATGCGTGCCTGCGGGTTATGCGGGACGGATATTTATAAAGCGACACATGAGACGGTACCTCCTGGCACAGTGCTAGGGCATGAAATCGCTGGTGACATTATCGAAACAGGCCGTCACGTTACACATGTTCAAACGGGAGACAGGGTGTATGTAGCGCATCATGTCCCTTGTTTTACTTGTGACTTTTGTCAAAGAGGATTTTATACAATGTGCCCGCAATTTGCAGCCACAAATGTAGAGCCGGGCGGTTTTTCGGAATATATTCGTGTTCCCGCTTTACATGTTAAGCATACAATGGGCAAGCTCCCACATGACGTCTCATATGAACAAGGAGCGATGGTCGAACCGGTTGCCTGCTGTCTTCACGGCTTTGAAAGGGCGCCCGTTCATCCTGGAGATTCGGTCTTGATTCTTGGAGCGGGGCAAATTGGCTGCATTCAATTACAGCTTGCCAAATATTATTTGGCTGGAAAAGTGATGATCACAGACGTAAATGAGAACAGGCTCCTTCAAGCAAGAAATCTTGGGGCGGACGTCGCTTTTCATCCAGCATCTGAGCCAGTAGAAAACCGCGTCATGAAAGAAACAGATGGAAAGGGAGCGGACCTTGTCATTATTTCTGTGGGTAGTAGTGCGCTTTTAAAAGAAGCATTTCAAGCTGTCGCAAGAGGCGGAACGATTTTGGTCTTTGCTCACTTTCCGAAAGGGGATGTCTCCATTCCAGCAGAACGTTTTTTCCATGATGAAGTGAAAGTAGTTGGAGCTTATTCCTCGCATCCATACCATTATCGTGAAGCGCTAGAGCTCTTAAAAGCAAAAGTCGTTCATACAGAAAAAATGGTGACGCATCGATATCCATTAAGTCAGCTTCGTCAGGCGATAGAATGCGCTAGGCATCCAGAAGGTGAAAGCGTCAAAATCATGATGTATCCAGATGAATGAGAATGTGCGAGATGGAGAGAAAGAGAAGGTCTTTGGAAAAGGGCTTTGCCTTTCTCTTTTTTTCTGAAAAAAATGAAAACGCTTAAAAAATAAACGGAAATGCTTGACTTCAATGAGAGTTAAACGTATGATAATTACAAATGTAACACATAAGAACAAATGTAAAGGGGAGAGAAGAAATGCAAAAACAAATCACTTTGCCTGAACAGATTAGTCATGAGAAATTAGCAGATTTATATAAACAAATGTGGTTAGTAAGATATTTTGATGAAAAGGTCGATCAATTCTTTGCTAAAGGATTAATCCATGGAACGACCCATTTATGTGTTGGACAGGAAGCATCGGCTGTTGGATCTATTGCTGTGTTAAAGGATGAAGATAAGATTGTCAGTACACACCGCGGACATGGTCACTGTATTGCAAAAGGTGCAGAGGTCAATAAAATGATGGCTGAACTGTTCGGACGTGAAACAGGTTACTGCAAAGGAAAAGGCGGTTCCATGCATATTGCCGACTTAGAAAAAGGAAACCTTGGGGCAAATGGGATTGTTGGCGGCGGTATTCCGCTTGCAACAGGTGCGGCGCTCACGTCCAAGATGAAAAAGGAAGGCTTTGTGGTCCTTTGTTTCTTCGGAGACGGCGCCACAAATGAAGGCAGCTTCCATGAAGCGCTGAATCTTGCTTCCATTTGGGATTTACCTGTTGTGTTTATTTGTGAAAACAACCAATACGGCATGTCTGGTCCTGTGAAAGAAATGATCAACATTGAAGACATCTCAACAAGAGCAGAAAGCTATGGAATCCCAGGAAAATCGATTGATGGAAATGACATGGTTGAGATTATGAACACAGTAGATGAAGCGGTCAGCCGTGCAAGAGCTGGAGAAGGTCCATCACTCATTGAAATGAAAACGTATCGCTGGAAGGGTCACTCTAAGAGTGATGCGAAAAAATACCGTACACGTGAAGAAGAGACAGAATGGAGACAAAAAGACGGAATTAAACGCTTTAAGTCACTCTTAATGGAGCTAGATGTTCTGACAGAAGAGCAGGCTGCTCGTTTACAAGAAGAAGCGAAACAAGAGATCGAGGCATCTGTTGAATTTGCGAAAAATAGTAAAGAACCATCAATTGACACACTATTAGAGGATGTATACGCCTAATTAGGAGGGGAATCACTTGACAAACACGACAATGAGAGAGATTTCATATTTAGAAGCCGTTCGAGAAGCAATGAGTCAGGAAATGAGAAAAAATCAAGATGTCTTCATTTTAGGTGAAGATATCGGCGTATACGGTGGCGCATTTGGTGTCACGCGCGGGATGATCGAGGAATTCGGTCCAGAACGCGTCCGCAATACGCCGATTTCAGAGGCTGCCATCGCAGGAGGCGCAGTCGGAGCGGCTTTGACAGGGATGCGTCCGATTTTAGAACTACAATTCTCTGACTTTATTACAATTGCAATGGATCAGCTTGTAAACCAAGCAGCGAAAACACGTTACATGTTTGGCGGAAAAGGGAAGGTGCCGCTTGTTGTCAGAACACCAGCAGGTTC
Source organism: Bacillus sp. FSL W8-0183 (assembly GCF_038006825.1). Classification (NCBI taxonomy): domain Bacteria; kingdom Bacillati; phylum Bacillota; class Bacilli; order Caryophanales; family Bacillaceae; genus Bacillus; species Bacillus sp. FSL W8-0183. The sequence goes on from NZ_JBBOVY010000001.1 coordinate 1,352,535, forward strand.
TGGGACAGGTGCCGCAGCGCAGCACTCCCAAAGCTTAGAAGCGTGGATGGCTCATATTCCTGGACTAAAGGTGGTTCAGCCTTCAACAGCTTATGATGCAAAAGGACTTTTAAAAGCAGCAATGGATGATGACAACCCTGTCATTTTCTATGAACACAAGCTTTTATATAAAACAATCGGTGAAGTACCAGAAGAGCAGTATTCGATTCCTTTAGGGAAAGCGGATGTGAAGAGAAGCGGAAAGGACGTCACAATTGTCGCAACAGCCATTATGGTGCACAAAGCGCTTGAAGCAGCGAAGGAACTAGAAGCGGAAGGAATCGATGTCGAGATCATTGATCCGAGAACGCTTGTCCCATTAGATGAAGAAACCATTATTGAATCTGTGAAAAAAACAGGCAAATGTATCGTTGTGCATGAGGCAGTGAAACGAGGCGGCTACGGCGGAGAGATTGCCAGTATGATAGCGGAAAGTGAAGCCTTCGACTATTTAGATGCACCTATTAAACGACTTGGCGGTCTTGCCGTCCCAATACCGTACAACCCAACGCTGGAAAAAGCAGTCATTCCACAAGTGCCAGATATTATTGAAGCAGCAAAAGAGCTCGTGCGCTCTTAAGTAAAGGGGAGAAGATCATGCCAAAAGAGATATTTATGCCGAAGCTAAGCAGTACGATGGAGATCGGTACCTTGCTTCAATGGTTTAAAGAAGAAGGAGATTCGGTTGAAATCGGTGAGCCTCTATTTGAGATTATGACAGACAAAATCAATATCGAGGTTGAAGCCTATGATGATGGCGTTTTTCTAAAGAAATATTACGAAGCAGATGATCAGATTCCAGTTAATGCTGTCATTGGATATATCGGAGAGGCTAATGAGCAGGTACCGAGCGAGCCGCCAGCGCAGTCAGAAGAAGCATCTTCTGAAGACAGCGGAACGTCATCACCATCTGAACCATCTGTTTCGACTGAAGTTGAACCAGCGGTGGGTGAGAAAGTACGCGCAACACCTGCAGCGAGAAAAACGGCAAAAGATCACCAAGTAGCCATTCACGAAGTATCTGGTACAGGACCAAAAGGCAGAATTCAAAAACGGGATGTCGAAGCGGCCCTTCACACGAACGAGGAAGGCCAGCGCGTATCACCACTTGCAGGAAAAATGGCTGCTCGTGAAGGAATCGACTTAGCGAATGTTGCTGGTTCTGGCGCTCACGGAAAAATCATGAAGAGTGATGTGACAGCAGCAGGCGCACAAAAGGCAGAGGCTGCTCCAGTGAGAACACAAAAACTAGCCGGGATGAGAAAAGTGATCGCAGATCGCATGTCACAAAGTGCCTTTACAGCGCCGCACGTCACATTAACAAGTGAAATTGATATGACAAAAGCAAAAGAAGTGCGCAAACAGCTGCTCCCAGCGATTGAAAAAGAGACAGGCTACAGATTGTCGTTTACAGAAATCATCATCCATGCGGTCAGCAGTGTCCTCACGCGCCATCCGCAAATCAATATGACGTTTGAACAAAATGAGCTCCATTTCCATGAGGATGTGCACATTGGTCTTGCGGTTGCTGTGAAAGACGGCTTAATGGTTCCGGTCATCTCTCATGCAAATCAAAAAGGGCTGAAACAGCTCACAAAAGAAGCAAAAGAAATTGGTCGAAATGCACGCGATCAAAAGCTGCTGCCAGACCAGTTGAAGGGGTCTACATTTACCATTAGTAACTTAGGGATGTATGCCATTGACACGTTTACCCCAATTATTAATCAGCCGGAAGTGGCGATTTTAGGTGTTGGACGCATTCAAGAAAAACCTGTAGTGATCGATGGAGAAATTCAGGTGCGGCCAATGATGGGCGTCAGTTTATCATTTGATCATCGAGTGGTAGATGGTGCACCAGCAGCAGCCTTTTTAACAGACCTTAAAAAAGTGCTTGAACAACCATTTGAATTGCTAATGTAGGAGATGAATCGGATGACAAAAACGTATGATCTGACAGTCATTGGCGGAGGGCCTGGCGGATACACTGCCGCCCTTCAAGCCGCTGAACGTGGACACAAAGTTGCATTGATTGAAGAGGATTTTCTAGGGGGGACTTGTTTAAATCGAGGCTGTATCCCTTCAAAGACACTGCTCAAACATGCAGAAGTCATTGAATCCATTGAGAAAGCAAAAAGCTGGGGAATCGAAACAGGTGAGATGGTTCTTTCCTTCGATAAAATGAGAAAACGTAAAGATGATGTCATCGAAAAACTCAGGGGCGGAATCGCCTTTTTATTAAAGCAAGGAAAGATTGATGTATATAACGGCAGAGGCACAGCTGTGACAAAAAATCGTATTGACATTGAAAAACAAGATGGATCAGAAACGATTGAAACAAAAGAGCTGATCATTGCCACTGGCTCATCACCTGCTATTCCGCCTATTCCAGGGCTCAAAGAGATTCAATTTGACACAAGTGATACGATCTTTGACATCCCAGATATTCCTGCATCTGTCGTCATTATTGGCGGGGGTGTAATTGGTCTTGAGCTGGCATGCATCTTCCAGAGTCTCCAATCAAAAGTCACCATTATAGAAGCCGCTCCGTCGATTATTCCGCAGGAAGATGAAGAAGCGTCGAAATTACTAGAAAAAGAATTGAAGAAAAAAGGCATCCATATCGCAAAGAAAACGACGGTGACAGAGGTAACAGAAAGTGAAGGAGTCAAAGCGATTCATGCGACAGACGATAAAGGAGAGACGCACATCTTTACGGCTGAAAGACTGCTAGTTTGCGTCGGAAGAAGACCAAATGTCTCTGCTGTCAGTCAGCTTGATCTTCAGCTGGATGGTCCTTTTATTAAAGTAAACGACGAGATGAAGACAAGTGTTGAAGGTGTATATGCAATTGGAGATGTAGCCGGCGGCTATCAGCTCGCTCATGCGGCGATGGCAGAGGCAGCTGTTGCGGTTAGCAATATATGCGGCGAGCCTGAAAAAATGAATCACGACATCGTTCCTAGATGTATTTATACATTGCCAGAAGTAGCGAGTGTGGGACTGACTGAGAAAGAGGCAAAAGCCAAAGGGCTGAACGTACGGGCAGAGCGATTTGATTTAGCTGCAAGTGGAAAAGCGTTGGCAGCAGGTGTTCAAACCGGTTTTATTAAACTCGTGTACGATACCGTATATGGTGAAGTCATTGGCGCTACAATGGTTGGTCCGCACGTAACGGAGATGATATCAGAGGCTTCTTCATTTATGTATTTAGAAGGAACAGCTGAAGAGATGGCCAAAATGATTCATCCGCATCCAACCATCTCAGAAGGCTTTTATGAAGCAGCTCTTGATATTGTGAGTAAGCTGAGAAAATAAATGCCAAACAAGGGATAGGGAGGAGATCCGTGTGCACGTCCAGCTTCATCAGAAAGTGGCACTTGTGACAGATAGCACAGATGGATTTGGAGAAGCCATCTGCCTAGCTTTGGCCCAGGCAGGTGCACATGTTTTCATACACGCTTTTCGTGATGAATCAAAAGCAAAGTCGATAAGCGAAGACATTGAAAAATTAGGCGGCCAATCGACTGTTGTCATCAATCCGCTTGAGACACCGCGTGATGCTACGCTTATGCTAAGACAAGTCATCGATACATGCGGCAAGCTTGATATTTTAGTCAATCAAGCCGAGCAAAAAGCAGATGAGGAGATTGATGACGTAAGTCCTGAGATATGGGTCGATGAAGTGGAAAGATCCGTAAATACAGTCTTTCTTTCCAGTCAAGCCGCTGTGTGGCATATGATGGATCAGAAGCAGGGCTGCATCATTAATATTTCCTCATCAGGCAGCATAACAGGTGATGGCGGGATCTCACATGCTACATCAAATAGTATGTTGAATGCCATGACAAAAGGATTAGCGCGCGAATTTAAAGACAAAGGCATCCGGGTATTGGCACTACTTCCGCCGCCTCTCCATTTGCTTCCTGACAAAGAGCAAATCAAGGAGACGGTGGCTCATATGACGGTTTTCTTAAGTACGTCGTACGGTGCATTTACAGATGGAGCAGCGATTATGCTCGATGGGGGTGAGAGCGCTGGCTAATCAACAAAAACCAGTTCTCATCGTAGGTGGCGCCCAAGGAATCGGCAAAGAAATTGCTCAGCGTTTTTTAAAAGAAGGGCATCGTGTAGCTGTGTCAGATATAGATGAACAGGGACTTTCGCTTTTAAAACAACAGCATCCTCAGCTGCTGACGTTCCAAGCTGACGTTTCATCGTGGGAAAGTGTTCAGCAAATGGCGTCAGCAGCTGAAAAAGAGCTGGGTGGCATTGGGCATCTTGTCTATTCAGCAGGAATGACGAAATCCCTTCCTTTTTTAGAGGTTGATTTTTCACTTTGGAAAAAGACACTGGCTGTGAATCTATATGGTCTTTTCTACTGCATCAAAGCATTAGCACCCTATTTATGTGAGCGGAAAGAAGGCAGCGTTGTCATTATTGGATCAGGATCTGCGATAACAGGCTCTGGCGGCGGCATCCAGTATTACGCGTCAAAAGCCGGGGCATTTGGTCTCATGCGTTCGCTTGTAAAGGAATTGGGTTCCCATCATGTCCGCATCAATGTCATTGCACCGCGCGTCATTGAATCTCAGATGCTTGATACGCTCTATCCGACTGAGCTTGAGAAAAGTCAGCTTCGATCACTTATTCCTATCGGGAGATTAGGAAAACCAGAAGATATTGCTGGAGTCACTTTATTTCTCGCAAGTGACGAGGGAAGCTATTTGCACGGACAGATACTCTTATTAGATGGCGGGAGAACGTATCAGCCTAAATATAGCGAGGGAAAAAGAGCGGAGAGTTAATCGCTCTTTTTTTATTTTCATAACAATTGTTCCAATTAGAAACGAATGTTTGGTATACTGGTAATCATAGTATATTAAAAGGATGATGTCACATGCTGAATTGGGAAGAAAGACGACAGCTCGTCAAGGTTGCTCATCTTTATTATACAGACGGGTGGACGCAGCAGGAGATTGCAAAAAAGCTCAATGTCTCAAGACCAGTCATTTCAAAGCTCTTACAAAAAGCAAAAGATGTGGGAATCGTTGAAGTGTACATTAAAGACGAAAGTATTCATACAGTGGAACTTGAAAAGCAGCTGGAAACGACCTTTCAATTAACGGATGCTGTCGTTGTCCCAAGTGTCGGGACAATGTCTGAGATGGTCAAACGGGCAGTCGGTCAAGCGGGCGCCTATTATCTTTCTAAAAACATGAAAGGCGCTGAGAAAATCGGTATTTCATGGGGAACCACACTTGCCGAGCTAGTGAAGGAATATCCATTTGAGCGAAGAAACGATGTCAAAGTCATTCCTTTAGAGGGCGGAATGGGCAGGCAGGCGGTCGACATTCACGCGAATCAGCTGGCATATGAGCTGGCAAAGAAGATGAATGGTACGTGCTCCTATTTATATGCACCTGCGATTTTAGAAACAGAAGAATTAAAAGAGCGGCTGATGGCGATGCAGGACATAGAAGCTGTGCTTGAAGAAGGCAGAAATGTTGATATTGCCCTGATCGGTATTGGGAATCCGCATAAAGGCTCTACATTGAAAACAGTCGGTTATTTAAAAGAAGAGGATTTGTCTGGTTTAAGGCAATCAGGAGCTGTTGGTGATATTGGTTTTCGTTTCTTTGACGGGGAAGGGAAACCAGTCCAAGATGAGCTGAACCAAAAGGTGATTGGATTATCGTTAGAACAATTAAAGAGCGTGAAAAAAGTCATCGCAGTTGTGGAAGGAACCCATAAGGCTGAAAGTATTTTAGGGGCTTTAAACGGCGGCTTTATTCAGGTGCTCGTCACCGATGAATTGACTGCGGCAGCTATTTTAAAGGAAGCATCTGTCCAATAAACAGCTGACAGCCATCGTATTGTATAAAAAGAGCAACATCAAACGAGAAAGGAGCTGTGTATCTTGAAGCAAACCGAAATGGAAGCAAACCTACACTGTACTCGGTGCCAAGAAGAGACCCTCCACAGCATCGTTTATGTGAATGATCAGATGAAAAGCGTTGAGTGTACAGAGTGTCATCAGAAGATCAGTGTGCAAGTCGACATCATGAAGGAATTTTACAAAGAAGTGTATGAAAAAATTGCCACAAAGCCGAAGCGGATGACGCAGGAGTATAAGGCGAATCTGAATGGATTTATTTCAAGACTCCCCATCCGGGTTTTAAGTAAGCCATACCGGCTGATGAGATATTTAAACGAATCTTATAAGGTCATTAAGCAATATAAAAAATAAAGCAGAGGCTGTCTTAGCGCTCTGCTTTATTTTGTGTTTTTTTCATGTAGTAATAAATCGGCAGTCCAGCAATGCCGATCAGCATGGAGATCAGGCAGCTTTGCCAATCGGTGATCATGGTGCTGATTAAGACAAAGAAAGAGCCGATAATTGCAATGATCGGTGTGAGCGGGTAAAGTGGTACGCTATAAGCGCGCTTCATTCCCCTGTTTTGTTTTCTTAGCTTAAAGACAGCGAAAAAGGCCATCACATAAAAGATGTAAATCATGAAAATCGAAACTTCTGACAGCTTCTCGGGATTACTGACGATCATAAACACAATGGCAATCAAAATCTGTACAAATACAGCGATCCAAGGTGTTTGAAAAGTAGGATGAATGCGTGAAATGGCTTTGGCAAATGGAATTTGTTTTCGTTCTGCCATCGCAAAAATGACACGCGGGAACGAAAGAACCTTTCCATTCAAACAGCCAAAGATACTAATGATGATTCCGATACTAATAATTTTACCGCCAATTGGACCAAAGAGCATTGTAGCAGCTGTGCTTGTTGCATTTTCACCTAGTTGAACGATTTGATCAGCTGGTAACACATGCAAAAGGGCGATGTTAATAAAGAGATAACATGCTGTGACAATTAAAATACCGCCTGCCATCGCGCGAGGAAGCAGTTTCTCTGGATTTTTCATTTCACCGCCAAGCGCTGCAAGCAAAATCCAGCCATCATAGGCAAATAATGTCGCCAAAATTGCTGCACCGAAGTTCATTTGTGCAATACTCTCATTGACGGCTGTGAAAATATGTTCATTTCCTTTCCATAAGCCAAACACAATAATTGCTGCAATTGGAACAAGCTTTCCGATCGTGGTCAGTCCTTGGACAAAGCCACCGTATTTCGTTCCCATGATGTTGATCACACATAAAAAAAGAACGGTGATAATGCCAATCGTTGTAGCCCATAAAGAAGAAAGAGAAAATAAATTAGCTAATAATGAACCAAAATAAAGACCAAGAGCACCAATAATCGCTGGTCCGTAAATAATAATTTGCACCCAGCCACATAAGTAGCCCCAAAATTCACCGTATACTTCTTCAAGATAGGCATATAAACCACCAGTACGTGGGATTTGCGTACCAATTTCAGCGACTGTGAGTCCGCCTGCAAGGGTTAAGATCCCGCCTAACAGCCATGCGAATAAGGCGATGTCTGAGCTTCCTGAATAAGAAAGGACGTTGCCAGGCTTCATAAAAACGCCAGATCCAATAATTGTTCCGATGACAAGAGATAGGGCAAAAAATAAGCCGATGTCTTGTTTTAACGCTGGTTGTTCTTTGTTCATTACACACGACCTCCTGCATCACTTTCGTACGTTACTGTGACATGTATTTTGTTCATTGTAATACGATTTTAGGAAAACAAGAATTAAAAAAATTTTCTGATTTTCGTATTTGTATTTAAAAGTGTTCATTTATTGGAGATATTAGGATGAATGTTATCTTAAAAGCGAACAATATAAGAATATTTTTGATGTAATGTTAATTTAATGGGCGAAAACCGAACATCCAATAAAGATGCAGTCGAATGGTTGACTTTTCTTCTAAAATGACCTATTTTATTCATAAGGATATTATCTTGAATTCGAGATATTTTATAATAGGAGTGAACACAATGAAAATAAATGGGATTCACCACGTATCAGCACTAACAGCAAATGCTCAGAAAAACGTTGATTTCTACCGCCAAATCCTTGGCTTAAAACTGGTAAAAAAAACAGTCAATCAAGATGATCCATCGATGTATCATCTATTTTATGGAGATGAAGTCGCCTCACCTGGTACAGAGCTGACGTTTTTTGAAATACCGATGCTCGCCCGCCGGCTGGACGGAACAAATGCGATCTCACGCACAGGTTTGATTGTCACTTCAGAAGAAGCACTCACCTTTTGGGAAAAGCGCTTTGAAGAAAAAGGTGTAAAGAAAGAAACAGCTTCTTTAAGAGGTGGCAGACCTGCTTTGAAATTTACAGATCCAGAAGGGCAGCAGCTGTTTTTGACTGTAGAACCAAGCGTGCAAGATGGAGCGAAGCCGCCAGTGCATGATGAGATTCCTGCTGATTTTGCGATCAGAGGTTTGGGACCAGTAGAATTAACAGTCGCAGAAGCAGATAAAACGATCAGTGTGTTAACGAGCATCCTTGGTTTCACAGAAAAAGCACGTGAACAATCAAATGATGGGGAAATCGTGACGATTTTTGAATCAGGACAAGGCGGAGCTGGAACAGAGATTCATGTCATTGAAAAAGCAGAAGGACCTGCTGAGCGATCTGGTAGAGGGAGTGTTCATCACGTAGCTTTTCGTGTAGCGGACGCAGAAGAGCTTGAAAAATGGCATGATAAAATAGCCAAAGCCGGTTTCACCAACTCTGGTGTTGTAGAACGTTTTTATTTTAAAGCCCTATATTTTAGAGAGCCAAACGGCATTTTGTTTGAAATCTCAACAGACGGTCCGGGATTTACAGTGGATGAAAGCGTGGATGAACTTGGTGATCAATTAGCACTTCCACCATTTTTAGAGCACAAACGAGCAGAAATTGAACAAAGATTGGTCCCAATCAAGTGAACATGAAAAAAGCAGCTCAATTTTTATGAGCTGCTTAGATTGTTGACAAAGGGCTAAAATGAACTTTATTTTAGCCCTTTGTCTTCTTTTCAGTGTGATAGAAATCTTTGCAGTCAAGGAAGGACAGCTACTTTTACGGAGCGAATTTGACATTCGTGAGTACCAGCGCGCAGGACTGACAAAGAATGCGAGGGTTTGTCTACACGCTGAGTAGCTCAATTTTTATGAGCTGCTTTTTTCGTTAAGAACTGACTTGCTTTGATTCAGATTGTGTTAATGTCACTTGTTTTGTTTCTTCTTTTCCATTACGAACGAGTGTGATGCTGATGGTATCTCCTACTTTTGCATTCGTGTAAAGCTCGTGGCGTAATTCACTGCCGGTTGTCACTTTTTTGCCATTGATGGCGGTGATGACATCCTCTGCCTTTAATCCAGCTTTTGCAGCAGGTGAGCCAGCAGCGATTTCTTTTACGTACACGCCTTTATCCAGCTGACTGCTTGTCAGTCCAAGCGTTTCCTTCTGATAAGCATCTGGTACTTGTTCGAGATCCAGCATGCTGATACCGATATAAGGTCGTTCGATTTTTCCTTTTGTGAGAAGCTGCTCTGCAATTGGTTTGACATCATTGATTGGGAGCGCAAACCCGATACCTTCCACACCTGTTTCAGAAATTTTCATACTGGTGATCCCCACAACCTTTCCGTCTGTTGTTAAAAGCGGTCCGCCGCTGTTACCGGGGTTAATGGCGGCATCTGTTTGAATGACATTAATACTGCTTTCGCCAGCTGATGTATCCATAGAAACTGTTCGATCGACACCGCTGACAATTCCTTGTGTCACTGTTCTTGATAAATCTTCACCAAGCGGGTTTCCGATTGCGATGACGGTTTCTCCTGCACGAAGGGATGAGGAGTCTCCAAGTTCAGCGACTTTTGTAACGCCGCTGCTGCTAATTTCCACGACAGCAAGATCAGTCAGCGGATCAGAACCGACCACTTTTCCTGCTACCGTCTTGCCATTATGCAAGGAGACTGTTAATTTATTTGCTCCTTCAATCACATGGTTGTTTGTTAATACATAGGCTTTACTGCCGGATTTTTTGAAAATAACCCCTGATCCGGTACCGCTTTCTTGTTCTTGACTGCTGCTGTTTTGATTTTGCTGTGATCCATCAAAAGGTGTGTTCATATCGCCAAAATCTGTGGTTGTTTGACTTTGTGTTTGATAGTTTGTAATGCCGACGATGGCTGGTGATACGTTTTCGACCATACTTGAAATACTGCTGGTCGAATTCGATGTTTGTGACGCTGTTGTTTTTGACGAATTTGTACTTGTATCATTTGTCGATACAGCGGCTGTTTTCGTTGACGAATCAGTTGAACTATTTTCTGAATGCTGAGCATATGGAGTTAGAACGTAAACACCTAACGCTAACGTACCTCCTACAATCCCGCTGACAAATGGCTTCAGCCAGCCACTTGGCTTCTTCTGCTTTTTTTTCGGCTGTTCAATGGTTTGTAATTCATAAGAAGTGTGTTTTTCATCTTTGTGATGTGTCATCAAGATCACTCTCTTTCATCGATTTTTACATGTATGTGTTTAAGGTGATTGACCGTATGTGGTGGATACTGACTTTATCGTAAGAAAAAAGTGTGGGATAAAAATGAAAACATTGTGGGAAATTGTTAAAATAAGTAGTGAATCTAAGCAAAATAGAGGAGATTAAACTGTGGAGACTATTGGAATCATTGGATATGGAAGCATGGCAGATATGATGGTACAAAAATGGCTGGACAAAGGAGTACTTCATGCCAGTCAGTTTATGATCCATACAAGAAGTGAAACGGAGCGGCTGCAACAGCTGAAAGAGAAGAACCAGCATGTCAACATTTGCTCTTTAGATGACATCTCTGCATCATGTGATGTCGTGTTTGTTTGTGTACCACCGCTTGCTGTACTTGACGTATTAGATCAGCTGAGCCCCGCAAAGACATCTCTTCATATCGTATCAGTGGCAGCGGCTGTCACGTTAGACAAATTAATGCAACATACGAATCAGCCGGTTTCTAGATACATTCCCACTTTGACATCAGCCGTAGGGACGGGTGTATCCCTTGTGGCGCATGGTGAAACTGCTGGACAGGAGGCACAAGAACGACTCCACCGGCTGCTTTCAGCTTTTAGTATCGTCAGGGAAGTGGAAGAGGACCGGTTTGATGCGGCGAGTAATTTGACAAGCTCTTCTCCGGGCTTTATTGCAGCAATCTTTGAAGAAATGGCGAGAGCCGCTGTTCGGAATAGTGAGCTTTCTTTAGAAGAAGCCTATGAATTTTTAACATATGCGCTGCTCGGTACAGGACAAGTTCTTGTTGAACACGGACTGACATTTGCTGAAACGGTGAATAGGGTCGCAACAAAAGGCGGGATTACAGGAGAAGGCGCTGCAGTCATCCAGCAGCAGGCACCGCAAATGTTCGATGACTTGTTTACACAAACGATGAAAAAATATGCGCAGCTAAAATCGCAAATCGATGAAGCAGACAAACACCACTAAAGACATAGCTAGTGGTGTTTTTTCTGTAAAATAAATCCTTTCGCATCAATTCTTTTGACCTGTATTACCTGAGTCTAATTTCCTTATTTTCAGACATTGTATTGAAAAATCAATCAAGTTCTCATATAATTTTTTAGAAAATTTAGAAAAATATACACAAATTTTAAGTTTAATTAAAGGGGGATGGGGATGAAGCTCTATGTATCAGTCGATATGGAGGGAATTACTGGTCTAGCTGATCATACATTTGTTGATAGCCGCCAGCACAATTATGAGCGCGGGAGAAAAATCATGACAGGTGAAGTGAACGCCTGTGTAGAAGCTCTTCTTACACATGGGGCGACCGAGATTTTAGTGAATGATAGCCATTCTAAAATGAATAATCTGTTGATTGAAGATTTGCATGAGGAAGCATCTCTCATATCAGGCGATGTAAAGCCTTATTCAATGGTCCAAGGATTAGATCAAACGTATGATGCCGCTGTTTTTTTAGGCTACCATGCGAGGGCATCAATGAAAGGTGTGATGTCTCACAGTATGATTTTTGGTGTCAGACATTTTTACATAAATGATCATCCAGTTGGTGAAATGGGCTTTAATGCGTATGTCGCAGGCTATTATGGTGTTCCAGTCATTCTTGTATGCGGAGACGATCAAGCGGCACTTGAAGCCGAAAAGTTAATGCCTGGCGTGAAAACAGTGGCGGTGAAAGAAACCATTTCAAGATCTGCTGTGAAATGTCTTACTCCTGCCAAAGTCAACCAACTAATCTCTCAGCAAGTGGAAGTCGCAATGAAAGAGATTCATCACATCAAGCCGCTGACGCCTCCTGATCAGCCGCTGCTGAAGATTGAGTTTGCCAATTATGGACAAGCCGAATGGGCGAATTTAATGCCGGGTACGGCCATCATCGAAGGGACAACAACGGTGACGTATCAAGCAGAGAATATATTAGAGGCCTACCAAGCGATGCTTGTCATGACAGAGCTTGCCGCACGTACAACATTTTGTTAAGCGAGGGGGAGACGGCAGATGACCAGCTTTTTGCTCAAGCGTTTGATTGCGATGATTGCCACGATTTTAACGATTACGACGTTAACGTTTATTTTAATGAAGGTCATCCCAGGATCGCCCTTCAATGAAGAACGAAATACAAACGAAACTGTCCAGCGAAACCTCGAAAGCTACTATCACTTAGACGAACCACTCTATGTTCAATATATGATCTATTTAAAATCCATCGTTACTTTTGATTTTGGTCCTTCCATTAAAAAGCCTTCTGAAAGTGTCAATGATTTATTGGCGAGAGGTTTTCCAGTCTCATTAGAACTTGGTCTTATCTCTATTTTGATTGCTGTCATCTCCGGCATCTTGCTCGGAATCATGGCTGCCCTCCGGCATAATGGCTTGATTGATTATATCGCCATGACGATTGCTGTTTTCGGTATATCCATACCAAACTTTATCTTTGCTACCTTGTTAATTCAGCAGCTTGCTGTGAATGTAAAGCTCTTTCCTACAGCGATGTGGACAAGTCCAATGCATATGGTGCTTCCTACCATTGCACTGGCGGTAGGTCCAATGGCTATCATTGCCCGGTTAACGAGATCGAGCATGATTGAAGTGCTGTCGCAGGACTATATTCGAACTGCAAAAGCGAAAGGACTTTCTCCTTATAAAATTGTGTTTAAACATGCCCTGCGGAATGCACTTTTACCTGTTGTCACGATCCTTGGCACACTTGTCGCAAGTATTTTAACAGGCAGTTTTGTGATTGAAAAAATATTTGCGATCCCTGGAATGGGAAAATACTTTGTCGAGAGTATTAACAACCGTGACTATCCTGTCATCATGGGAACCACTGTTTTTTACAGCATCATCTTAATCACCCTTCTTTTCATTGTAGATGTGACATATCGTCTGCTTGATCCAAGGATCCAGCTGCATCAGAAAGGAGGAAAGGCATGAGTATACACCTTCAGCATGATCAAACGAATCAAGCGCATGAAGTGCCAGATGAATGGTTTGCTCCTAAAGAACAAAAGACATCTGAAGTCCATGCCATTAAAAGACCCTCACTTTCGTATTGGGCAGATACTTGGCGACGGTTAAAACAAAATAAACTCGCTATGTTTAGTTTATCGGTGCTGATTTTTCTTTTCGTCATGGCTGTATTAGGCCCACTCCTTGCACCGAATAGTGTGACAGAACAGCGGCTTTCCATGCAAAACTTGCCACCGTCAGCTGCTCACTGGTTTGGAACAGATGAACTTGGACGTGATGTGTTTACACGTACTTGGTACGGCGCACGCATTTCATTATTTGTGGGCGTGATGGCCGCTCTCATTGATTTTGCAATCGGTGTCATCTATGGCGGTATTGCAGGCTATAAAGGCGGGAAGTATGACCATGTCATGATGCGGATCGTCGAGGTGCTTTACGGTCTGCCGTATTTACTCGTCGTCATTTTATTGATGGTTCTGATGGGGCCTGGGCTTGTCACTATTATTGTGGCGCTCACTGTCACAGGATGGATTGGGATGGCAAGAATCGTGAGAGGTCAAGTCCTTCAGCTGAAAAGCCAAGAATATGTCCTTGCCTCGAAAACCTTTGGCGCAAAAAGTTTGCGCATCATCCGCAGAAATTTACTGCCGAATACGATGGGACCGATTATTGTCCAGATGACGCTAACTGTACCGACAGCGATTTTTGCTGAAGCATTCTTAAGTTTTCTCGGTTTAGGCATTCAAGCGCCGTTTGCAAGCTGGGGTGTGATGGCCAATGATGCCTTGCCGACAGTGCTATCAGATAATGGTCACTGGTGGCGTTTATTCTTTCCGGCATTTTTTATTTCGCTGACGATGTTTTGCTTTAATAATTTAGGTGATGGCTTGCAAGATGCGCTTGATCCGAAGATGAAGAGGTGATGGCGTGATGAAAAAAATGCTTCGGATTATCGATCTGCATGTTAGCTTTCGGACATATGGCGGTTCTGTTCAAGCGGTACGCGGGGTGAATGTGGATGTGTATGAAAAAGAAACCCTCGCCATTGTCGGAGAATCAGGCTGCGGAAAAAGTGTGACGTCTCAAAGTATCATGCGGCTTCTCCCTGCATACAGCGCACAAGTCGATCAAGGGGAAATTTGGTTTCGTGATCGCAACTTGCTGTCATTATCTGAAAAAGACATGCGCAGCATACGTGGTGTCGATATCTCCATGATTTTTCAAGATCCTATGACGGCACTCAACCCGACGCTGACAATTGGAGATCAGCTGATGGAGGCTGCAAAAGTGCATCAGAAGCTGACAAAAAAAGAAGTGAAAGAAGAGGCGCTTCGTATGCTTGATTTGGTGGGGATTCCGCAGCCGAAAGAGAGGCTGAAGCAATATCCGCATCAATTCAGCGGTGGCATGAGGCAGCGGCTCATGATTGCAATGGCTCTTATTTGTGAGCCGAAGGTGCTGATTGCAGATGAACCGACAACTGCACTAGATGTCACCATACAGGCGCAGATTTTAGAACTATTTAAAGAGATTCAGAAAAAAACAGGCGTGACGATTATTTTAATCACACATGACCTAGGGGTCGTAGCACAAGTCGCTGATCGAGTGGCTGTCATGTACGGGGGGAAAATCGTTGAAGTTGGGACAAGGCGAGATATCTTTTACAGTCCACAGCATCCCTATACAAAAGGGCTACTGCAATCCGTTCCAAGGCTGGATATGAAAGATGAACTCATTCCTATTGAAGGAAGCCCGCCAGATTTATTTGCTCCGCCAAAAGGTTGTCCATATACCGATCGATGTCCGTCTGCGATGAAAGTGTGTGATCATATTATGCCGCATGAAACGCAGCGTTCACCTACACATGCAGTACATTGTTGGCTTCAAGATGAACGAGCGAAGCAAACGGTTTTATCTTCAACACAAAGGGGGAGTTTTTCATGAGAAAAACAGGTTGGATTCTCAGTATGTGCTTTATCACAGTGATGCTGCTTGCAGGATGTACAGCCAATGAGCAAGCAGGCAAAGGATCTTCAAGCAAGGGTGAAGAGAAAGTTTTAACATTAAATAACGAAAACGAACCGACATCATTTGATCCGCCCATTGGTTTTAATAATGTGTCCTGGCAAGGGCTCAATAACTTAATGGAAGGATTAACGAGACTGAATGAGAAGCACGAACCATCTGCTGCCATGGCGGAAAAATGGGACATCTCAAAGGACGGAAAAACGTACACGTTCCATTTAAGGGATGGGATTAAATGGTCAAATGGTGATCCAGTCAAAGCAAGTGACTTTGAATATGCGTGGAAGCGGCTGCTAGATCCAAAGACGGGCTCTTCTGCGGCATTCTTAGCTTATATGATTGAAGGGGGCGAAGCGTTTAACAGCGGAAAAGGGAAGAAAGAAGATGTAAAAGTCAAGGCTGTTAATGATCAAACGCTAGAGGTCAAGCTAGCATACCCGCAGAAATCTTTCTTAAATATGACGGCAAACCCTGCCTTTTTCCCAGTGAATGAGAAGGTAGCGGAAAAGGACCCGAACTGGGCCAAGGATGCGAAAACCTTTGTCGGCAATGGACCGTTTAAGCTGACAGAGTGGAAGCATGATGAAAGCTTTACAATGGAAAAAAGTGACACGTATTGGGACAAACAAACGGTCAAGCTAGACCAAGTGAAATGGCTCATGATCAGTGATCGAAACACAGATTATCAAATGTATCAATCAGGAGATTTAGATACGGCCTTCGTTCCGGCAGAACAAAGTGAAGACCTGTTAAAAAGCAAAGATGTGCAAATTGAGGATCAAGCAGGGCTGTTTTTTTATCGTCTAAATGTCAACATGGAGCCTTTTCAAAATAAGAACATTCGCAAAGCCTTTCAAATGGCGATCAATCCTCAGGATATTGTAGAGTATGTGACGAAAAATGAAGAGAAGCCAGCACGTGCCTTCGTTTCACCAGGAATTTTAGATTCAAAGGGTGAAGATTTCAGAGAAGCTGGCGGCGATCTTGTCAAACATGATACGAGTGAAGCTGTAAAACTATTAGAAAAAGGGTTGAAGGAAGAGAACTATTCAAAGCTGCCGCCCGTCACATTAACATATAGTACAAAGCCTGAAAATAAGAAAAAAGCAGAAGCCATTCAGCAGCAATTAAAAGAAGCGCTAGGGGTAGATGTGAAGCTTGCAAACATGGAAGCAAATGTGTTTGCAGAAGATCAAAAGGCACTCAAATTCCAATTCTCGCAAAGTTCATTTCTAGCTGACTATGCAGACCCTATCAATTTCTTAGAGAGCTTCCAAACAGGAAATTCGATGAACCGGACAGGTTGGTCAAATGATACGTATGATCAGCTGATCAAAAAGGCGAGTCAAGAAGCAGATGAACAAAAGAGAAATCGTATGCTGCATGATGCCGAGGCACTTCTGATGGAAGAAGCACCGATCATTCCCATTCATTTTTATAACCAAGTCTATTTACAAAAAGAAGGCGTAAAGGGCATTGTCCGCCATCCTGTTGGTTACATTGATTTGAAATGGGCACAGGTAGATGGAGAGTAAATGAAAAAATGAGAGAACGGGACGCTTTGTAAAAAGCGTCTGTTCCTTTATTTGTTCATGTTATGAAGAAGATGCCCATAGATTGAAAGAAACGAAGAGAAAGAGGGGATTGGCATGAACCATCTGCCAGTGGCACTTCAAACAGGAGATACAGTGGGAATCATTGCACCAGCAAGCCCGCCTGACGAGCTGAAATTAGCAAAAGGTATTTCTTTTTTAGAAAGCTTAGGGCTAAAGGTGAAAAAGGGGAAGTATATCAACTCCCGGTATGGTTATTTAGCAGCTCATGATCATGAACGAGTGGAAGATATTCATCACATGTTTCAAGATCCAGATGTGAAGGCAGTGATTTGTGCTTGCGGAGGATACGGAACAGGAAGAATTGCAGAAGCCATTGATTATGACTTGATTCGCCGGAACCCAAAAATCTTTTGGGGATACAGTGATATTACATTTTTACATACAGCCATTCAGCAGCAGACGGGTCTTGTCACCTTTCATGGTCCAATGCTCTCCTCTGATGTGGGACTTGAAGAGGTTCATCCGTATACAAAGGATACCTTTTTACAGCTATTCACTCCAAAAGCCTTTTCGTATACGAACCATCTGTCACCTCTTCACACTTTTTATCATGGCACGGCTTCAGGCGAAATCACCGGAGGAAATCTTGCCCTTATTGTCACGACACTTGGTACACCTTTTGAAATTGATACAAAGGGGAAGCTTTTATTGATAGAAGATATTGACGAAGAACCATATAAAATCGATCGAATGATGCAGCACTTAGCATCTGCAGGAAAATTACATGATGCGGCGGGATTTATCATTGGTGATTTTCATCAATGTGAGCCGAAAAAGAAAGAGCAGTCGTTAACGCTGGATCAGTTATGGGAGACGTATATTGTCCCGCAACAGAAACCTGCACTTGGCGGATTTCGGATCGGTCATTCCTCTCCAAACTTCGCCATTCCAATCGGCGTGCAGGCTACATTAGATGCTACAGGGAAAAAACTGCATATTTCCCCAGGTGTTGCAGCGAAAGAGGCGATCAAATGAAAATCGTAGATGTTCGCACATGCAGAACGAGTGTACCGCTAAAGAAGCCTTTCAAAACAGCATTAAGAACGGTGTATGACGCCGCATCTCTTATTGTGATCATCACCTATGATCAAGGTGATGTCAGCTATGGAGAGGCAGTGCCGACATCGGTCATTACAGGTGAAACACTGGAAAGCATCGACTATGCTATTTGCGCTGTGATGAGGCCGATCTTGATTGGGGCCTCATTGTCACAATATGAACAAATCTTTTCAGCGATCGACCGTGTACTTGTAGGAAACACGAGTGCAAAGGCTGCAATAGATATGGCGATTTACGATGGTTTAGCGAAGCAGGCTGGCCTGCCGCTTTATCAATATCTTGGTGGTTATCGTAATCAGCTGGAAACGGATTACACGGTTAGTGTCAACCGTCCGCTAGAAATGGCAGAGGATGCGAAGCAATATGCAGCTGAAGGCTTTCGTACCTTAAAGATCAAAGTGGGAAAAGATGATATAGATACGGATATTCAGCGGATCAAACGGATTCGAGAAAAAGTCGGGCCGGATATTCAAATCAGGCTTGACGCCAACCAAGGCTGGACATGGAAGGAAGCGATTGTCGCCATTCGAAAAATGGAGACACTCGATATTGAACTAGTCGAGCAGCCAGTGCCTAAAGAAGACATCGAGGGTCTGCGCCGGGTGACGGAAGCAACAGACACATTAATTATGGCAGATGAAAGTATTTTTAGCCTCCATGATGCCATCAAGGTGTTAGAAACGAGAAGCTGTGATCTCATCAACTTAAAATTAATGAAAACAGGCGGTATCAAAAAAGCGCTGAAAATCAATAGTTTAGCAGAAGCATACGGCGTCAAGTGCATGGTTGGCAGTATGATCGAGTCAAAACTAGGGATTACCGCAGCCGCTCATCTTGCTGCAAGCCAACCGAATATTACCCGTTACGATTTTGATGCGCCGCTTATGCTAAAAGAGGACTTAATAGACGGAGGAATTATCTATCAAGGAAAAGATATTCTCTTTCCACCGCATCATGGGTTAGGCATTCAAAGAGTGAAAGGGGTCTTATGATGTTATATCAATCAAAGGTTCCAGTCGCAAATATATGGACAGCACCGCAGTCGCCGAGAGAAATGGATCGACACGTTCTTCAAAGTTCCGTCCAGATCAAAGAATGGATTGATGAGCAAACATATGAACAGAAATTGGCCTTATGTGAAGAAAACCTTATTCAAACCCAAGTACTGCTTGGCGAACGAGTCATTGGGCTGGAGGAGACAGATGGCTGGATGAAAGTTGTCATCCCTCAGCAGGCAAGCCGGAAACACCCGCAAGGCTATCCAGGTTATATCCCTGTAGAGCAATTAAATGAAGTATCAGAGAGTGAACCACCTGCTAGTCCCTTGATTGTTTGTCAGAAAAAAGCGGTTTTATATCAAAACGGAACACCGGATATGGAGGTTAGTTTTTTAACAGAACTAGCACCTGTTGAAGAAATGAGCGATTCCTTTGATGTTCTGACTCCAGTAGGAAGAAGAGAAATCAAAAAAGAAGATGTGCGCCGTGCTTCATCACCTTCTTCTATGAGCGGTAAGGATGTCTTAGCTATAGGAAAACAATTTATTGGACTGTCATATTTGTGGGGCGGCATGAGCAGCTATGGCTACGACTGTTCGGGTTTTGTTTACAGCATGTACAAAGCGTGTGGATGTTTATTACCGAGAGACGCAAGTGACCAAGCAGTTCAAGGAACTCCAGTCGCATCAAACCATTTGGCGCCAGGTGATCTCATGTTTTTTGCCAATGACAATGGGAAGGGAGCAGTTCGCCATGTAGGGATGTATGCTGGAGATGGCATGATGCTTCACTCACCTAAAACGGGCAGACAGATTGAACTCCTTTCTCTTTCTGGTACTTCATACGAACAGGAATGGGCAGGAACAAGGCGGTATTTGAAAGCTGAGAGGGGGAGATGTGATGGGAAGTGAACCACTTCTGCAAGTCAACAACTTAAAAAAGCATTTTCATCTATCGAAAGGAAGAACGTTAAAAGCATTAGATGGTGTCACCTTTCAGCTGAAACAAGGCGAAACCTTTGGTCTTGTTGGTGAGTCAGGCTGCGGTAAATCTACACTTGGAAAAGTGCTCATGCGGCTTTATGACCCGACAGAAGGTGAGGCTTTGTATGAAGGGAAAAGTCTCCATCACTTATCGAACCGAGAATCATTTGATTTCAATAGACAAATTCAAATGGTGTTTCAAGATCCGTATTCTTCTTTAAATCCTAGGCTCTCTGTAAAAGATATTATGCTAGAACCGATGGAGATCCATCAATTGTATGGCAGTCAAAAGAAAAGGATCGAGCGCGTGAAGGAACTGCTTGAAGCGGTGGGGCTAAGTCATGATTTTGCTACACGCTATCCTCACGAATTCAGCGGAGGTCAGAGGCAAAGAATAGGGATTGCTAGAGCACTCGCCTTATCGCCAAAGTTTATCGTGGCAGATGAGCCGATTTCTGCACTAGATGTATCCGTTCAAGCTCAGGTCGTGAATTTGCTGAAAAAACTGCAAAAAGAAGAAGGATTGACGTTTTTATTTATTGCCCATGATTTATCGATGGTTAAATATATTAGCGATCGAATCGGTGTCATGTACTTAGGACATCTCGTGGAGATGACTAGCAGTGATGCTTTATATAAAACACCGCTTCATCCATATACACAAGCATTGCTGTCTGCTATCCCGATTCCAGATCCTGATGTGGAAGATAAACGCAAGCGGTTTATTTTAAAGGGAGAAATTCCAAGTCCAGTGAATCCGCCAAGCGGCTGCGTATTTCGGACAAGATGTCCTGCTGCAATGGATGTATGTGCGGACAAAAAGCCAGTATTACAAGCAGTCGAAGAAGGGCATGAAGTGGCCTGTCATTTATATGATAGGAAATAGATAGAGGGAAGAAGGTAAGCATTTAAAAAGCCAGCGAGTAGACAAGCTGGCTTTTTGGCTTTTATGAACGCCTAATAGGTAATGTACAGCATCTAAAAGAGCCGCCGGATTTAATGATTTCTGAAAAATCTACTTCAATGACGGTGTAGCCGTGGGCTGTTAATGCAGCATTTGTTTCTTGGTTGATTGGTAAGCTGATGACTTTTTTCTGACCAATGGACAACACATTTGGTCCAAGTGTGAACTGCTCTTGCTCACTTATTTCAATGAGATCATAATGCTTTTTGAGCATATGAAGATCCTTTTCCGTAAAAGCTTCAGGGTAAATCAAGATCTCATGATGAGAAAGAATATTCATCACACAATCAAGATGCAAAATGTGAGAAGGAAGATGAATAGGAATGATGTCGTGATTCGGCAGTTCTTTTTTGAGCTGCTGGATGGCGGCTAGATTTGTTCTTTTGCTGATCCCCACAAATACCCGGGTTTGGTCTACAAGCACATCGCCGCCTTCAATCGTTCCATCATCCAGCGTGATGGTTGTCCATCCTTTTGTCTGTGCCCACTCTTTTAAGGAATGTTCTTCTCCTTGTCTGACAGGGGCTGCCATGTTTGAAACAAATAAAGTCTGTCCAATTGTAAACCCAACATCCCGAGTGAAGACTTGTTCAGGGAAACGTTCATTTGCAGGAAGAAGGACAGGCCGGACATGATGGTTTTTCAGCGTTTGGATGAATTGCTTATGCTGCGTGAGGGCTTTGATTTGAGAAATATTTTCTCTTGCAAAATGCTTTTGGGTTTCATTGATGATCTGTTTAATTTCCATATAAATTGGACTGCATAAGAGGACTTCTTGTAAATCATCATATTCACTCATACATTGCGGCGTTTTATACACTTTCTCTGATTTCATAGAATCCATCAAAGGGCCTCCTTGTTTATCGATAGTTATATTATTCCTCCTTCTAGTAAATGTTGAAACATTTCCGAAAGAAAATCTCTCATGAGAGACTAAAGCAAAAAGTTTAGACAAACCTAATAGAATAGTGTTTAATAAAAGTCGTTCCGCATCAACGAAAACAGCAAGAAGGAGCTATGACGATGAGTGAAGAAAATTTCAAATACTGCAAGGAATCAAAAGTTGTGAAAACCAGCAGGGTATTCCCCCTCGATACGAATAACCACCAAACGTTATTTGGCGGGAAATTAATGAGTTATATAGATGACATTGCTTCCATCTCGGCAGCAAGACACAGCCGTAGTGAAACAGTCACCGCATCAATGGATTCAGTTGATTTTTTAGAGCCGATTGGACAGAAAGAGTCCGTCTGCTTAGAATCTTATGTGACATGGGTCGGCACATCTTCTATGGAAGTATTCGTCAAAGTCATTAAGGAAAACTTGATGTCTGGAGAGCGCAGACTCGCAGCAACTTCATTTCTTACCTTTGTCTCGCTTGATGAAAACGGGAAGCCAAAACGAGTTCCACAAGTCATGCCGGAAACAGAGGAAGAAATCATGCTTCATCAAACAGCGAAGCAGCGGGCAGAGGAAAGAAAAAGCCGCCGAAAGCATAGTAAAGCTTTGGCTGACGCACTTGGGACGGATAAGCCTTGGGCGTAAAAATCACCCTTTAAGCGGTGATTTTTTTCTGAGCCGGTATCTTGCATGACAAGATAGTGTGTGGTAAGATCAAACTATCTTGTCATGCAAGGTACTGAAAGCGGAGGATCGATGATGACACAATCAACACAAATGCTAAAAGGAATTCTAGAGGGATGCCTACTGTCGATTATTTCTGAAGGTGAAATTTATGGCTATGAAATGACAAAGAAGCTTGCGCACTATGGGTTTGATCAAATTAGTGAAGGCAGTATTTATCCGATCTTGCTGCGCATGCAAAAAGAACAGCTGGTTCATACGTCCACAAAAGTATCGGCGAGTGGGCCGAAAAGGAAATACTATACGCTCACACAAAGAGGCGAAGAAGCGCTGACGGATTTTACCATGCGATGGAATGAGCTGTCAGGGAATGTAGAGCGATTATTACATAAAGGGAAGTGAGAAGATGGTAACAAAAGAAACGAGACACATCTTATTAGAGCTGCAACTCTATCTCATATCAAAAGGGAAAAATCAGGACGAGATCGACGAAGTGATGGATGAATTAACGACACATGCTGTCGAAGCTGAGAAAGATGGGAAAACAGGGGAAGATGTATTTGGCGGAGATCCACGGGGCTTTGCTGACGAGCTAGCGAAAGAGCTTTCTAGAAATCATAAAGACTGGGTTCCGTTTGTCAGTGCTTTTTTAATTGGATCTCTTTTTTACATGATGTTAGCAGATGCCATCAGTCAAAGTTTATCGTATTCTTGGTATGCACTCATTGGTTATCCACTAATCATAGTGGCCAATGTGATCATGACCATTGTGATGTTTAGAGCTTCTGCCTTTCAAACAAGCAGGAGGGCATTCTTTTACTTTTGGATATTAGGTGTTTTTCAGATGACAGCCTTGATCACAGTGAAATTATTGGACCAAAAACTTGGTACTCCTTTACTTGTGTTGACCTCGAGCCAAAGATGGGGCGTCATTCTTCTGTTGCTGCTGTGTATTGTCTTATTGAATGCCATTTTAAAAGCCAATATGGTGTCGCTCATTCCGGTGATCTTCTTTGGACCGCAACTCCTATTCGAATGGCTTGGATGGACATCACCTCTGATGCTTCTTTTCACAAGTCTGGTATCCATTGTGATTTTAGTCTTGCTCACAATCGCTTTTTTACAGAAAACAAACAAGAAAAATGAACATTTAATGTAGATAGAGCACATCACTTGCGATGTGTTTTTCTTTTTCTAAAAAAATGTAGATATGGGATCACATTTTTCTTTACAATGAGAAGAGGACAAAAATGAAAAGGGGTTCTGTGATTGGATATTGTATGGGGGTATGTACTCGTTTTTATATTGGCTGCTTTACCTTTCTTTGAAGTGGTTGGTGTCGTTCCGCTGGGGATTTTAAGTGGTCTGCATCCTGTGACAACGGCAGTTATTGGATTCGTCGGCAACTTTCTTACCGTCTTGCTACTCATCGTCTTCGTGGACCGATTTAAAGCGTGGTGGCTGAAGAGGAAAGAGGAGAAACATGATGAAAAAGGAGAGAAAAAACAGCTGAAAGCCAGAAAGGTTTGGGAACGGTACGGTCTCCCTGGTCTGGCACTTATTGGTCCTTTTATCATTGGCAGTCATTTAGCGGCTTTTATGTGTATGAGCTTCGGGACGAAAAGAAAACAAGTCACTGTGTGGATGACGGTCAGTTTAATCATGTGGACCGCATTAGCTGCTAGTTTAACGGGTGCGGGGTTCCATTACTTTGCCCCAGATTCAAATGGGTTGTTCGGAGATATTTTTAGCAAGTAAGCAGGGGGGATAACAAATGACACATCAAACACGGATCGTGCTTGAAACAGAGCGCCTCAGACTGAGAACAATGGATGAACACGATGCATCTTTTTTATATGAAAAGCTATTCCAAGATGAAGAAGTCATGAAGTACTATCCTTCAATAAAGGATGAAAAGCAGACAAAAGAGTGGATTGCTTGGAATCAAAAGAATGACCGCACGTACCATACATCCCTGTGGATCATTGAAGAAAAAGAAACGAAAGAACCACTTGGACAAAGCGGAATTGTTCTCCAAAACGTCGAAGGACAAACAGAGCTTGAAATTGGCTATATGCTAAAGAGATCGGCATGGGGAAAAGGATATGCTGTTGAGGCTGCAAAAGGCTGTCTTGCGTATGGTTTTGACGAAATGAAGGTGAGGCGAATGGTCAGCTTAATTCGCCCTGACAATGAAGCGTCAGTCAAGGTCGCAATGAAAATGGGGATGAAAAAAGAAAAAACCATTTCAAAATGGGATCAAATGATTGATGTTTACAGTGTTACTCGTGACGGAAAAAGCGGCTCGCTTGAATCATAAGGAGAGCCGCTTTTTCTTTTATAGACGCTGTTCTAACTGAAGTAAATATTTCTTTCGTTCGATTCCCCCGCCATATCCGCCAAGTTCACCGCTTGTTTGAATGACTCGATGACAAGGAATGATGATGGCCAACTGATTGGCACCATTTGCATTTCCAACTGCCCGAACCAAATGGGGATCGCCAAGCATGATGGCAAGATCTCGATACGATCTCGTTTCGCCTAGCGGAATCTGTAATAGAAGATCCCATACCCTTTTCTGAAAAGGGGTGCCATGTATAGCAAGTGGCACAGTAAACTGCGTGAGTTTCTTTTCAAAATATAAGGCCAGTTCCTTTGCTAATTGTTTATGGACGTTTGTTTCTCCAACTAAAATACGGGCATGATGTTTTTTTCTGATGTTCTCAATTTCTTTTTCTAATCCTCGCCTGTCCATAAATTCAAGCAAATACACATGGGTTGCATCTGAAATGCTCATCATCCGCCCAATCGGGGTAGAAATAAAATTCGCATGCAAAATATTGACTTGCGCCTTTTTGGGTGGATTTCCCATGATTTTCGTAAAGGCATCATTGAAGGCACTGGAAGACTCATAACCGAAGGTGACTTGCTGATCAATGACTTTTTTTCCGTTGAGAATCTCTTTAAACGCTAGCCCCATTCGGCGTGATCTAGCATATTGAACAAAGGTCATTCCATAGATTTCTTTGAATTTTCTCCGAGCTGTTGCAGAGTGAATCCCTAATTGGCGAAAATCTTCTTCTTTCCACCGTTTCTCAGGACTCTCTTCAACTGCTGATACAAGTGTTTTGACTTCTTCTGGAATGCTGTTAGGATATGTTAAAGGCGTGCATCGCTTACACGGCCGATACCCTGCAAGCAGTGCCTCCTCTGCTGTAAAGAAAAACTCGCAGTTCTCATATTTTGGTTTTCTAGCAGTGCACGTGGCATGGCAGAAGATGCCGGTTGTTTTAATACCAGCAAAAAACGTGCCATCATATTGCGGATTCTTATCAACAAGTGCTTGATAAAATTCGTGTTTTTGTTCGTCGGTCATCATCATTTGATCCACCTCTTGTTTTATTATATCAGTGATGTGGTCGTTCCTCTTTCTAACATTTAGTATACTTCGCTTTCATCCACTTTCTTTCGAAAAATGAACAAGTATATTTGAAGGGAAAAAGCAAAGTGGTAGACCGGCATATCAGGGTGTGATACACTTTTTCATACAGAATCGGCTCTACGCTAGATCTGATTATCATGAATTGGTTTTCTAGGGTTCCGTGCGGGCAGCGCAGTCTGGACCGAGAGAAAACACATAGGGTCTAGACAATAGACCGTATGGACACGGAGGGATAAAAGCCCGGGAGATTTGATCAAACGATCGATTTCCGGGCTTTTTTTATTGCTTGGAATCGGTAAGAAAGGAAGAGATTGAATGAAATGGGGAAATGTTTTGATTGCAGCCGTATTTGAAGTCGGCTGGGTGATGGGGTTGAAATATGCTGGCTCTATATTGGAATGGAGTGCAACCATCGTTTGTATTGTTGTCAGCTTTTATTTACTCCTGAAAGCCACGACTGTACTTCCAGTTGGCACACTTTACGCCGTTTTCACCGGACTTGGAACAGCCGGTACGGTCATAGTAGGGATGGTCATGGGTGAACCGGTACAGCTAGTAAAATTACTTTTGATCATGGTGCTTTTAAGCGGTGTATTAGGACTCAAATTGACCACAGGTGAAAAGAAAGGGGAGGCTGAATCGTGAGCTGGCTTTTACTCATTGGGGCAGGCATCTTAGAAATGCTTTGTGTCACCATGATGAATCAATTCCAGAAAGATCGCCATGTCAAATGGATTTTCTTCATAGCAGCTGGATTTTCGCTATCCTTTTTGATGCTGTCTCTTGCGATGAATACAATTCCGATGGGAACGGCGTATGCGATTTGGACAGGAATCGGAGCAGCTGGAGGAGCGATTGTTGGGATGCTGTTTTATGGTGAGTCGAAAGACGCAAAACGTATTTTCTTTATCGCACTCATTTTATCAGCAGCGGTCGGGTTGAAAATCATTGAATAAGAAAAGGCTGGCAAACATGTGCCAGCCTTTTTTCTACATCGAATGATGATTGGAATCGTTTTCATTTTTGCGGTAAAGCTGACCCACAAGCAGAAAACATACACCAAATGTAAGTAAAGGAATGAGTCTTTCTCCGGTCATAAATAGATAAATGCCCGTGATTAGACATACGATGCCGAGCCAAAAGCTCACTTTACCAAACAAAGTCATGCTTTTCATCTCCATCACTCCTTTTGTGATAAAAGGTCTATTCATATTATATCACGCCAGGTGCAGAATTGAATGAATATTCAATAAAAAATACGCCGCTTAATTGCTTTTTCTCTTTCCAGTCCAGTATAATATTTCATTAGAATGAAAAACGTAAATGAGGTCATAAGACATGAGAACATTGATTACAGAGAAACTTGAATTACACAGACAAAAGCATGAGCAAAAAGGAAGGCTTTTAGTCAGCTGCCCGGATCAGCCTGGTATTGTGTCAGCTGTTTCTACTTTTTTATTTGAACATGGAGCAAACATCATTGAATCTAGTCAATACACAACAGATCATGAGAGCGGCCGGTTCTTTTTAAGAATTGAATTTGATTGGAAAGACATCTCGGCCAACTTAGATCAACTGAAAAGCAGCTTTGAGCCAATTGCGCAATCATTTCACATGACGTGGAGCATGTCGCGTGCAAGTGATCTGAAAAAGCTGGCGATCTTTGTGTCCAAAGAGCTTCATTGTTTACATGAACTTTTATGGGAATGGCAAAGCGGTAATTTAATGGCTGAAATAGCGGTTGTCATCAGCAATCATGAAACGGCACAAGATACAGTCGAAGCACTCGGCATTCCATTCCACTTCGTGAAGGCAAATAAAGACATTCGCCAAGATGCAGAAAAACAGCAGCTTGCATTATTAGAAGAATATGATATTGATGCGGTTGTGCTTGCTAGATATATGCAAATTTTGACGCCAGCCTTTATCGAACAGCACCCGAACAAAATCATTAATATTCATCATTCCTTCCTGCCGGCTTTTATAGGGGCTAACCCTTACAAGCGTGCATATGAGCGAGGGGTTAAACTGATTGGTGCGACTTCTCATTACGTGACAAATGATTTAGACGAAGGGCCAATCATTGAACAGGATATTGAGCGGGTAGATCATAGAGATGATGCAGAGGCATTAAAAAATATTGGCCGCACGATTGAGCGCAGCGTGCTTGCCCGAGCTGTCAAATGGCATCTGGAAGATCGAATCATTGTTCATGAGAATAAAACGATTGTGTTTAATTGACCGCTTGACTTTTCTGAAGCAATTGGTGATAATATAAAAAAATTAACGAGCGTTGAGAAGGAATAGTAAGCAGGACCTGCTGTGTAAAAGAGAGCAAATGACATGCTGAAACATTTGCCGCAGACAGCTGCTGAACCTACCCTTTGAGCCTTAGAGGAAAAATCTAAGCGCATGCCTGGCGTTACAGGAGTTGAGTGGAATAAGCAGACGTATGCTTATTCAATGAAGGTGGTACCACGGAAAATCCCTTTTTCGTCCTTTACATAAGGAGAAAAAGGGATTTTTTATGTGGTGAAAGGTATAGCGGAGGGAATCAATGATGAAAAAGCAAAGGATCGTCATAAAAATTGGTAGCAGTTCATTAACAGAGCAAAAGGGTGCCATTGATGAACACAAAATGCAGGATCATGTCAAAGCCATCGCAAAGCTAAAAGAGGCAGGGCATGAAATCATTCTCATTTCGTCAGGTGCCGTTGCGGCGGGATTTGGCAGTTTAGGATATCCGTCAAGACCTGTGACCTTAAAAGGGAAGCAGGCTGCTGCTGCCGTAGGTCAAGGCTTGTTAATGCAGAAATACACAGAACTATTTTCACAGTTTCAGATGACGCCTGCACAAATGCTTTTAACACGTAATGACTTTTCAGATCGTACAAGATATCGAAATGCTTACGCAACGATGATGGAACTGCTCGAAAGAAAAATTTTACCGATCATTAATGAAAATGATTCTGTGTCCATCGAGGAGCTTACCTTTGGTGATAATGACATGTTATCAGCACTTGTCAGTGGCTTAATTCATGCAGACCAATTGATCATTTTAACAGATATCAACGGAATTTATGATGCCAATCCAAGTGAGAATCCTGATGCGAAGCGGTTTGATGTGCTGACTCACATTTCAGATGAATTGTTCTCATATGCGAAGAGTACGGGTTCAAAGGTTGGAACAGGCGGGATGAAATCTAAGCTTTCAGCTGCACAAACAGCTCTCTCCCTTGGCGTTAAAGTCTTCATTGGCACAGGTACAGGGGAAGACAAGCTTCTTCACATTCTCGCTGGTCAAGGGGACGGCACATATATTGGTGAACAAGACTTATCATCAGTCAATAACCGTCGCCAATGGATTCAATTCCACTCACCAGTCTCTGGAAAGATCATGATTGATGCGGGGGCAGAGGCGGCGATTTTGCATAATGGAAGGAGTCTTCTTCCAGCTGGTGTCATTGATGTAGCTGGTGAATTTTCTAAAGGAGAGGTCGTCGAAGTTGTTGGTCCAAACGGATTAGTCGGTAAAGGACAAACATTGTATGATTCAGATGAGCTTCTTGGCATTAAAGGGATGCGAAGTCATGAGCTTTCTCATGAAAAACCTGAAGTCATTCACCGAGATCACTGGGTTCAGCACGTACAAAACTGAGGAGGGAAAACGATGAATGAAGTTCTAGAAAAAGCAAAAAAGGCAAGCGCAGCCAAAGATCAGCTGCTATTAAAAACGACTGAACAAAAGAATGCTGCATTAGATGCTATTGCAAAAGCATTAAAAGCATCTTCAGCTTATTTAATTGCCGAAAACCAAAAAGATGTTCAGGCGGCTATAGACAAAGAGTTCACGCCATCTGTGATCGACAGAATTACATTAACAGAAGAGAGAATTGAAGCGATTGCAGACGCTACGCATCAACTCATTCAGCTCAAAGACCCAATTGGTGAAACATTAGAGACCATTCAAAAAGAAAACGGGCTTCTCATTGAAAAAGTACGTGTGCCTCTTGGAACGGTTGGGATGATTTACGAAGCAAGACCAAACGTGACAGTCGATGCGGCCACTCTTTGCTTGAAAACTGGAAATGCTGTGATTCTTCGAGGAAGTTCATCGGCCATTCATAGTAATAAAGCGATTGTGAAAGTCATTCATGAAGCGCTGCAACCAACGGATATTCCCGTAGACAGTGTACAATTGATTGAAGATACAGGCCGTGAGACGGCTAAAACCCTGTTCACTTTAAATGACTATCTAGATGTCCTTATTCCACGCGGCGGGAAACATTTAATTGATCTTGTTGTGAGAGAGTCTACTGTTCCAGTACTTGAGACGGGTGCAGGGAATTGTCATATTTACATTGATGAAACAGCCCAAAAAGAAATGGCTGAACAAATTGTTCTGAATGCGAAAACACAAAGGCCATCTGTTTGTAATGCCATTGAGAGCATTGTCATTCATGAAACATGGGCAAAAGAACATGGCGCTTCGCTTTTTGAAGCACTTCAGACACATGGTGTAGAAATACGGGGCGATGAAGCAGTATGTGCACTTGCACCTAGTGCCACATTAGCGACGACCACTGATTTTGAAACGGAATTTTTAGCGCCGATTGTCAGTATTAAAACAGTCAAGACCATGGAAGAGGCGATACAGCATATTCAAATGTATAGCTCTAAGCATTCTGAAGCGATCATTACGGAAAACGAGCAGCATGCGGCACTTTTCTTAACAGCCGTTGATGCTGCCGCTGTATATCATAATGCATCTACCCGGTTTACAGATGGCTTTGAATTTGGCTACGGAGCGGAAATCGGCATTAGCACACAAAAATTGCATGCTAGAGGACCAATGGGTCTGCCAGCCCTAACCTCTGAAAAATTTGTCATTCGTGGTCAAGGACAAATAAGAGAATAACCCATCCAAAAAGAGAGTCTTATCGCACAAGGCTCTCTTTTTCCTTTCATTTTTGTATTTCTCCGGTCAAGTATGATAAAATATGGTAATGTTTTATATTTTGAGAAGATTGGAGAAGGCAACGTATGGCGAAAATCATTCCCTCTTCGGATATTGGAGTGAAAATCAACAAGTGGTATGAATTAATCCGCAGATTTGATTCAGAACAAGCAGAACAGTTAAAGCAGGAAATTCGCACCTCTCTTGATTCAATGGAAGAAGATCAGAATTTGCTTCTCTATTTTTCTTTAATGGAATTCAGGCATGAGGTCATGCTCGATTATTTAAAGCCATTAAAGGAAGGAAAGCTTCGCGCCAACTTTTCCGAGCTTTCGAAAGAAATAGATGAGCATCAAACGCATGTCACAGGCATGCTTGAATATTACTATCATTTCTTCAGAGGCATGTATGAGTTCGGCCGGAGAGAGTACATTGCTGCCATATCGTCCTATCAAAAGGCAGAGCACAAGCTTTCTTTTGTATCCGACGATATTGAACGTGCAGAATTTCATTTTAAAATGTCAGAAATATATTATCACATGAAACAAACACACATTTCGATGCACCATGCCAAACTAGCGCTGGATGTCTATATTCAGCACGAACTATATGCGCTTCGTACCATTCAGTGTGAATTTATTGTAGCCGGTAATTATGATGATATGAGAAGGCATGAAAAGGCATTGCCACATCTCGAAAGAGCACTTGCAAGATCAAGAGACTTTCAGAATGTGCGTTTTATTGCTTCTTCTTTGTTTAATATGGGCAACAGTTATTACAGAATGGGAGACTTGAACCG
This sequence comes from Bacillus sp. FSL W8-0183, assembly GCF_038006825.1. NCBI lineage: Bacteria > Bacillati > Bacillota > Bacilli > Caryophanales > Bacillaceae > Bacillus > Bacillus sp. FSL W8-0183. The sequence continues at coordinate 1,384,426 of NZ_JBBOVY010000001.1, forward strand.
CGCACTCGACTTAATGAAAGAATCCATCTCATTATTTGATCAAAACCAATCTGATCATCTTCGTCGATCGATAGACCCTCTTTATACAGCCGCTCAGATCTTATACAAACAAGGTAAAAACGATGAAGCATTATATTACAGAGAAGAATGTATGAAACGAGCAGAAGCTCTGCAGGATGACATTCATATTCAGAAGACCATTTTTTTAGAAGCGTTGTACTTACGACAAGATGCAGAGCATATTAAACGGATTTTCCATTTTTTAGAATCTTCCTATGCATATCCAGATATAGAAGAGCTGGCTTTAGACACCGCAAAGTATTATAATGAAATGGAGGATTATGAAAAATCTTCCATGTTCTATGGGGAAGCGGAACATGCTCGTATCTATATTCAGAGAGGGGATTGTTTATATGAATTTTAAAAAATGGGCAGTCGTCTGTACAAGCATTACGATCTTGGCATTATGGATCACATCACCTAATGCCGACCCCGATAACAGAAACCATACGCTAGAAAAACCGAATCCGCAGCATATCACGATCTAAAAAGCCCTTTTTAAAGGGCTTTTTTTATTGACCGCTTCAATCATCGTAGGTTGCACATTCATAAAAATAAAAAATGGAGGAAAGATGAAAGTGAGTGTTTTTCGTTGACTCTTGAATTTAAATTGTGTACAATTCAATTGTAGAAAATATTAATAGAGCGAAAGAGGGTTATATTCATGTCAGAAGTTTTATTTACTGCAACGGTATCAGCTGTAGGAGGAAGAGAAGGTAAGGTTGTTTCAACAGATGGTGTACTAGAGCATGATGTAGCAATGCCAGGAACGCCAAGAGCGAAAAAGCTTGAGAAAGCAACGAATCCAGAGCAATTATTCGCAGCGGGCTATTCTGCATGTTTTGATTCAGCTCTTCAAATGGTCGCAAGACAAGAGCGTATCCGTTTTGAAAGTGAAGTAACGGCACATGTAAGCTTAATCAAAGACAGTTCAGAAGGCGGTTTCAAACTAGGTGTCAAATTAGAAGTAAAAGGAACTGGAATTGAGCAATCTGCACTTGATGAACTTGTTCATAAAGCACACGGCGTTTGCCCATACTCAAAAGCAACGCAAGGAAACATTGAAGTAGAATTAGTAGCTGTCGCTCAATAATAGACATCAAAAAAAAGGCTGAGGGAATATTCCCTCAGCCTTTTGATTGTGTTAATTTTTGCAGAAGCTCATGTAAAGAAGCGCGAAGTGTTTTCAGCTCTTCTTCTGATCTGCCTGTTCCAGACAGCATTTGAAATGGAATCGAAGTGGCCTTCTCTTGTAAAGCTTCTCCGTATTCTGTTAAACGAATTTGGACCGAACGCTCATCCTCTTTTGAACGTTCACGGATGATGAGTCCATTTTGTTCCATTCGTTTTAGCATAGGTGTGAGTGTACCGGAGTCTAAATATAAAAGCTCTCCCATTGTTTTCACATTTAATGTCCCATGCTCCCATAACAAAAGCAGTGCCAAATATTGCGGGTATGTGATATTTAACTCTTCTAATAATGGTTTATATTGCTTCGTCATTTCTCTTGAACTTGCATATAACAAGAAACAAAGCTGATTTTCCAGCTTCATATGTTCAAATTCATTTGTCATATCTGTCACCAACTATTTTTTGTCATACTTATCATTGTATAAGATTTTCTTCCTTTTTAAAATAAATACAGACTAAAAATGAAAAATTCTTCAATGTGCCATAAATGTTTGAGCAACGAATAGAACGTGAAAGGTATAAGTAGAAGAAGGAGGAGATCAAGATGAAACCATTATTTACTGCAAAAGTAAAAGCACAGCACGGAAGAGCAGGACATGTTCGTTCTGATGATGGTGTGCTTGACCACAACATTGTGATGCCAAACGCAAAGAAAGATGGAGAAACTGGTACGAATCCTGAACAATTATTTGCAGCGGGTTATGCGGCCTGCTTCGGAGGGGCGCTTGAACAAGTCGCCAAGAAGCAAGGTGTCGAAATTGAATCAGAAGTAGAAGGACATGTCAGTCTATTAAAAGATGAAAGTGATGGCGGTTTTAAACTTGGCGTGAAGCTGATTGTTTCCGCTAAAGGGCTCGACCACGACAAAGCGAAAGAGCTTGTTGAGGCTGCACATGAATTCTGTCCATATTCAAAAGCAACAAGAGGAAACATCGAAGTAGAGCTCGAAGTGGCGGAATCATGAAAAGAAAAAAGGGCTAAAATTTAGCCCTTTCTCAAGCATCTACTGACACCTGCTGTGGAGCAGGTGTCTTTTTTAATATTCTTTCTTTTTGTCGTATGTGTCCCATGCTTCAAATGGAGCAAGGGTTTTTTGAAGGGTCAGCTGGTAAAATGGAATGTTTCTTGATTCGTATTCTTTATTGATTTCTTCATAAATAAAGGAGTCATCAAAACCAGAAGTCGCTGCATCCTTGTGTCCAGCGGCAAAATATACGGCCTTTGGTCTAGCCCAATAGATAGCACCAAGACACATTGGACAAGGCTCACAACTTGTATACAAAATACAGTCTTCTAATTGGTATGTATGTAGTGTTTGGCACGCCTTTCGAATAGCTGTCACTTCTGCATGTGCAGTTGGATCATTACTCGTTGTGACATTGTTGCTTCCCTCTGCAATAATCTGACCGTCTTTGACAATGACCGCTCCAAAAGGACCGCCTGTGCCACTATTTACTCCTTCTACTGCAAGATCAATTGCGCGTTGTAAAAAAGCTTCGTGATTCATTGTCTTCCTCCCTTTGTTCGACTGACTTCTCTAGTATAAACGAATCATGATAGAAAAGGAATCATTGGAGGAGGAGATCGAACAGGACAATTTGCGCATAAAAACCCCTGCCAAATGTTCAGCAGGGGAAGAGTGAGTCCATTATGCGTGCTGCGCTAGCTTTTTACGAGCGACTTCAGCAGCTGTCACCATGTTTTTCAAAGCAGCAATGGTTTCAGGTTCTTGTCTTGTTTTCAGTCCACAGTCAGGGTTGACCCAGAAGCGATCTGTCGGACATACGTTCAGTGCATCATCAATGATTTTACTCATTTCTTCAACAGATGGAACGCGCGGGCTGTGGATGTCATATACCCCAAGTCCAAGACCTTTCAAATACGGGTGTTTTTCTAAATAATCGAGGAACCCGCCATGACTACGTGAATGCTCAATCGTAATCACGTCTGCATCAAGGTCTTCAATCGTATCAACAATATCCTCGAAGTTGCTGTAGCACATATGTGTATGAATTTGCGTTTCATTTTGAACAGACGATGTCGATAGACGGAATGACTCTGCTGCCCAGTTTAAGTATGCTGCCCAATCACTCTCTTTTAAAGGAAGACCTTCTCTTAGCGCAGGTTCATCCACTTGAATCACTTGAATACCCGCTGCTTCTAACGCTTCTACCTCTTTACGTAAAGCAAAAGCGATTTGGAAGGCAATGTCTTTACGAGAGATATCTGTTCTTGGGAAAGACCAGTTTAAGATCGTGACAGGCCCTGTCAGCATTCCTTTGACTTTTTTCTCTGTTAAGCTTTGAGCGTAAACCGTTTCTTTCACTGTCATTGGCTCTGTAAATTCTACATCTCCATAAATGATCGGCGGCTTCACGCAGCGTGATCCATAAGATTGAACCCAAGCGAATTTTGTAAAGGCAAATCCAGCGAGTTTTTCACCGAAGTATTCAACCATGTCTGTACGTTCAAATTCTCCATGAACGAGTACATCTAGGCCAATCTCTTCTTGAATATCAATCCATCTTTTTGTTTCTTTTTTAATAAATTCATCATACTCTGCATCTGTCCACTCATTTTTGCGCCATTTTTGACGAGCACTGCGCACCTCAGCTGACTGAGGGAAGCTTCCGATTGTTGTGGTTGGAAGAAGCGGCAGTTCAAGAGATTCATTTTGAATGCGTAGTCGTTCTTCAAAAGCAACTGGACGTTTAAAATCTTTTGATGAAAGGCTGTTGCGCTCTGCTGTCAGGTCCGCATTCGTTCCTTTCGCGAATTCTTTTAACGTCAGAAGTGCTTCATTTGCTGCATGGATGTCTGCATCAATGGCAGCCGCTCCTTTTGATAAGCCTTCTTTTAATAGCGTTAATTCAGCCAGCTTTTCAGTGGCATAAGAAAGTCCGTTTAATAGTTTTTCTTCAAGCTGTTCGCTCGGATGTTTTGCAACTGGGACATGTAGCAGGCTGCTTGAAGGCTGCAGCCATACTTCTTTCGGCTGAACATCAGCAATCACTTCAGAAATAAACGATAATCTTTCTCCTAGATCTGATCTCCAAATATTTCTGCCGTCAATGATACCGGCTGCTAAAATTTTATCTTTTGGGAAGCCGTGTTTTTTCAATTGTTCAAGGTTTCGTCCTTGATCATGGACAAAATCAAGACCGATGGCTTCAACAGGATACGTCACAAGCTCTTCATAGGCATCTACTGAGTCAAAGTATGTTTGAAGGAGAACGTTTAAGGCAGGTACAGCTTCTTTAATCGTTTGATAGATGGCTTTTACTGCTTTCACGTCTTCACTTGAAGCTGTGACTAAAGCAGGCTCATCAATTTGAACCCATTTTACACCGGCTTCTTCAAGCTCTTTTAACAACTGAGTATAAAGCGGCACTAGGCGTTGCTGAATCTCTTTCACTTCATTGGCTTCATAGCCTTTAGAAAGAGAAACAAATGTATAAAGACCAAGAACGACAGGTTTTGTTTCAACACCAAACGCTCTTTTCACCTTTTCGTATGCTTCAAGCGGTTTGTTATGTGTGAGTTTGAATTCTGTGCTTTTTTCGTATTCTGGAACGATGTAGTGATAGTTTGTATTAAACCATTTTGTCATTTCACTTGAGACAGCATCTTTTGTTCCTCTTGCCATCGCAAAGTATGTATCTAGCGGGTCTTTCAAGCTGCGGAAGCGCTCTGGAATCCAATTGAACATAACGGCAGTATCCAGCACGTGATCGTAGAAGGTGAAGTCCCCAGAAGGAACAACGTCAATTTGTTGATCAATTTGAGTTTTAATAGCGGCTAAAAATTGTTCATCGAGTGTGCTTAAGAGGGTTTCTCGGTCAGTTTGACCTTTCCAATAAGACTCAAGTGCTTTTTTCCATTCTCTGTTTAAACCAATTCGCGGAAAACCTAGATTACTTGTTTTAACAATTGTCAATTCCAATTCCTCCTCTAAATATAAAAAGACACTCACACTCATGGTCAAGATTGATGAGGGCAAATGTCTGGTTTAAAAAGACAAAATGTGTGTGCGAAAGAAGGCGTAAGTATCAATGACGAACGCTTTTCCGACATCTCCTATCAACCGTAGGGGGTTTGATGTGATAGAGCGGCTGGTATCCTGGCTAGTGAATCTGCAAGCTTTTCATCCTTCCCATCTTCACGACAGTGGATGATTAACGAAAAGCTCTCCTCACTTACAGTGGCGGGACCGCGCCGGATTTTCACCGGTCTTCCCAATTAAAATTCGACGTGTGATCGAATTACCGACTCTCAAACTATGAATTTATTGTGTTCGATTATATAACGTTCACTTCATTTCGTCAAAGTAAATTTTGAATAATTTTAATTAAAAAAATCCTGAGAAAATTCTATCTTTTCTCAGGACCTAACATGTACCTATAGAGACAAAAGTTCTGCTTCCAATGTTTTCTCAAGAAGCACATCTGGTGCAGTTAAATATAAAAACCCGTTTCCTACAAGGGTTTTCGATTGTTTTAGCGGAAGGGTTCTTCGTACGAGCTGAGCATATACCTCAGGTTCTGTCAGCTTACGCTGGAACGCTTCTTCTTCGGCATTTTTAATAATGGCGAGTGCACCGCTCACATGAGGGGCAGCCATGGAAGTGCCTGTTAGTCTTCCGTATTTATGGTTAGGGAGAGTGGATAAAATGTCTTCACCTGGAGCGACGAGGTCGATTTCTTTATTCGCATTGGAGAATTCAGAGGATTCTCTTGCAAGAGAGACAGAGCCGACGGCAATGACCTCGTTGTATGCAGCTGGGTAGGAGAACTCTTCAGTACGCTCGTCTCCGTCACCTTCATTTCCTGCTGCGCAGACAACAAGCACACCGCTGCTTACCGCATGTTGGATGGCCTTTTGCAGTTCTGGTTCATTGCTTGGCCCACCGAGAGACATGGAAATAATATCAACCTTCTGTTCAACCGCATAGTTAATGCCATTGATAATCCATTCGTATTTCCCGCTGCCATTTTTCCCTCCAAGAACTTTCACGATCAACAGCTTGGCTTCAGGCGCAACACCTAAAATGCCGCCATTTTGATCCGTTGCTGCAATCGTTCCTGAGACATGGGTACCATGCCCGTTGTAGTCTTTTACATTCTCAGCATCGCCATTGTCATCATCGGTAAAGTTTTTTCCTCCGATAATCTGATCTTTTAAATCGGGATGCTCCGTGTCGCAACCTGTATCAAGGACAGCAATGGTTATGCCTTTTCCTTTGAAGCCACTTGACCAAAGTTCGGGTGCTTTAATCTCCTGAATACTTTCCGGCGTCTCTTTCGCTTCCATCACATTGGCTTTTACTTCATACGGAATTAAGCGAATTTCACCTTTCATAAGAAAGCCCTCCTTATTTTGTTTTCAAAGTAGATTCAGGTTGCGTAATGTTATTGTATAAAACAAATGTTTGATCGGAAAGGGTCAATTGTAATAATTTTTCAAATAATCAAATAATTATTTATTGTGCAGTTCTCCTCATATCTTGCCGAAAGAAGTCACCTTTTGAGGAAAACTCTTAGTATCATATGAAAAAGAATGAAATGTTGCATAGTGAGCTTGCACCTGTACAGATGAAAATGGGTGAAAAGAACTAAAAAAGGCAGATCGGAAAAACAATCATATAAAGAGATAGAGGATGACAGAAAAGAAAATGGTACATGGCATGTGCAGATAATTGTTTTTTCATTATAATGATCGAAGGAATATAAAATGTAAAAAGTATTTGACATTTTTTAAGCGGATGATATGATTGAAATGTAAAAAGTATTTGACATTTTGATTGGGAGGGGACTAACCGTTGGATGTTGTCAAAGTTGTGTATTCAGTCATCTTATTAGTGGTCGGACTGTTCATTTTTATCGCGCCTATGATTCAAAAGGGTGATGAAAGAAAGAGATTTATCTACTCAAAAGCTCAATCGTATGCATTTATGGTGGTCATTGGTATGCTTTTATTAGAAGTCGCAGAGTCCATATTTTTAACGACCCAAGGGAACAATTCTGATAAGGGGTTTGGGATTTCTCCCATCATGTTCCTAACTGTGATTTCGGTCATATATTTAGTTACATTACTCATATACAGAAAAAAATATGGTGATTAAATTGCAAAATCATATAAGAGAACTAAGGAAATCCATTAAATTATCCCAAGAAGAACTTGCTAAACGGTGTAAGGTCTCGAGACAAACCATCAATGCCATTGAAAACGATAAGTATGACCCTACTTTACAATTAGCCTTTGACATCGCCTCTGTTTTGAATACGACTGTAGATGAGCTTTTTGTCAGTCAACCTAAAAAGAAGTAAGGGACCAGCCTCAGAAAAGAGGCTTTTTTTGTTGATTTGTGTAATGTGCAAGGATCAGCTGAAAATAAAAATCAACCATATTACATAACAATTCCTCTTTCATGAAAAATAAGATATGAAGATTGTGACTGTTCCAATGGAGAAAGGCAACATATAATAATGGAAAGACAAGCTTGCCTTTCAGATAGGAGAGATAGAGATGAACAAAGGGAAGATACTCGTGGTAGAAGATGAAAAGAAAATTGCAAGAGTGCTGTCATTAGAACTTGAATATGAAGGATATGAGGTCACAGTCCAAGATACAGGGATGAAAGGACTCCAGGCACTCGAGGAGGAGAGTTTTGATTTAGTGCTTCTAGATGTCATGCTTCCAGAATTAAGCGGACTTGAAGTGCTTAGAAGGGTTCGAAAGACAAATACGGCAACACCGATCATTTTGATTACCGCAAGAGGAAGTGTTCCCGATAAGGTCAGCGGTCTTGATCTTGGGGCAAACGATTATATTACAAAACCCTTTGATATAGAAGAATTATTAGCGCGAATTCGTGCACAGCTGAGGTTCAATCACAATGCGCAAGAGGAAAAGGAAATTGAGCTAAGTATTGCAGATTTAACGGTGAATGAGAAAACAAGAGAAATTCAAAGAGGCGATCAGACGCTTGAGCTGACACCGAGAGAATATGACTTGCTTGTTCATTTATTGAAACATCAGCAGCAAGTGCTCACAAGAGATCAGCTTTTAACAGCTGTTTGGGGTTTTGATTATTTTGGTGACACGAATGTGGTTGATGTCTATATTCGCTATTTAAGAAAAAAAATCGATTACCCGTTTGAAAAACAATTGATTCACACAGTGAGAGGTGTGGGTTATGTGATGAAAGGATAAAGCATGAGATTAAAAAATAAGATCCAGCTTTATACATCGTTGTCCTTGTTTTTAATGGTGCTGCTGTTTCATACAGCGATTTATTTTATTTTTTCGATGACCTTGACGCAAAAAGATATGTCCAGACTGTCGGAAGTAGCTGAAAATATTGCTATTGCACTAAAGAAGTCAGAAGAAGAGGGACTTCCATCTTCAGAGCTTCTGAAAGCGTATCTGCCTCAAAATGGTATGATCCGTGTCGTCACAGAGAAAGGTGAATCAAAGCTGACCGTCACGAAGGAATCTACGTTTAGCTCACTTCCTTTTACATACGAATCTGGTCAGACAGCAGAAATTCAAGAATACAATAAGCATATGATTGCGTTCGCGGCTATCCCTGTCATTTGGACAAATGGGGACATTGTGTCGCTGCAAGTATATGAAGAAATTGAAAATACAGAAGAGAACTTGGCGTTATTAAAAATGATTTTAATCGCTACTGGCGTTTTGTTTATTGTGCTTTCTTATTTTGCAGGCCACATTTTAACAAAACAAATTGTCCGCCCAATTAGTCGAATGACCAATACGATGAAAGCAAGTATGAGAGAAAAGGCATTTAAACGAATTGAATTAACAGGCGATTCAAAGGATGAACTGTATCAAATGGGTCAAACCTTTAATGAAATGGCCGAAATTCTCGAGAAACATTATGAGAAAGAGCAGCAATTTTTGCACGATGCTTCTCATGAATTGAAAACACCCATTACCGTCATCATGAGCTACAGCAATTTACTAAAACGCTGGGGGCAAAGCCGGCCAGAGGTCGTAGAAGAATCCTCTCAAGCCATTCATGATGAGGCAAAAAAAATGAAAAGGCTGACAGATCAACTACTCACACTGGCGAAAAATGGGCAGCCGCTTTACTTGGACATGAAGCCGGTTGATCTTGGTCATTTGTGCAGCCAAGTTGGTCATACACTTGAAGTGGCAACCAATCGAACCATCCTTACTCATGTACAAACAGATCAGCCTGTGATTGCTGAAGGAGACGAAGAGAAGATCAAACAGCTTTTGACCATCTTGATTGATAATGCGGTTAAATATAGTGCAGAGCCAGTTGATGTGAACTGCGGACGAGCAGGAGAGAAACCGTTTATTTCGGTTGTTGACAAAGGAATTGGCATAAAAGAAGAGGATCTGCCGAAAATCTTTGACCGCTTTTTCCGTGTGGATGAAGCGAGAAACAGTGAGACGGGCGGGACTGGACTTGGCCTGTCAATTGCGAAGCAAATTGCTGAAGAGCATGGGGCTGAGCTAAAGGTAGACAGCCGTATCGGTGAAGGAACCGTGATGACCATTCTTTTTCAGAAATAAGTAGGTCTTTTCTCATCAATTTCTCATTTCCTCCTTATAAAATAGGAAATAGGAAGGAGGCGCTGCATGTCTAAAAAAATGAAAATGCTGCTTACGCTCGCAGGATGTCTTTTCATTCTTGTGGCTTTTGCAATGCTCATGATTCAAACCATTGACCAAAAAATATTAAGCGAAGCAGACATTAAAAAAATCATCGCAAAAGACTACAATGGAAACATCACAAATATTGATCTGATCAATCATAAACAGGACTATACATTGACGCTTGAAAATTCAAATGGCATCTATCAAATCATTGCATCTTCCTCAAGCGGTCAAATGAAAGAGATGAAACAGTTAAAGAGCTATCAAAAACCAAATGAGAAAAATGCCGAACTCCAAGCAGAAGAAGTGGCAGTGAAAAAAGTGAAGGGTACCGTGATTCAAAAGAAAGAAAAATCGGATCGCTTTATCTTTACGATTCAATCAAAAAAAGAACTGTATCAAGTGGATGTTGAGAAAGACACGTTCAAGGTGATTGAAGCAGAAAAGAAACAGCCAACCTCTAAAGAAAAGAAGCTGACAAAAATAACGGTAGAAGAAGCCATTCAGATTGCCGTAAAAGAAGTGGGCGGCACAGTGGATGATGCAGATCTTGAAACTTTTAGCGGAATGCTCGTGTTTGAGGTAGAGCTCGATTTGCCGGATGGAAGAGAGGCAGAGGTATTAGTGAATGCCTATACAGGAGATATTGAAGGCATTACGTACGAAAACTAATCATTTTCTCATGATTTTCTCATGTTCCTTTCCTTCCTTTATCATCTTGTTTTTTTAAGATAAAGGAGAAATCAAACAGAGGAGGAGTTAAACATGATAAAAAAAGTACTAGTAGCTACAGCATTCACAGGAGCCCTTGTCGCAGGTGGTTTCACCCTTCAAGCGCAAAATACAAATCAAACGGCAAATGCCGAACAAGTGGTGCAAAAGAAATCTTCATTTGTCTCAAAGAAACAGGCTGAAAAAGCAGCATTAAAAGTTGTGAAAGGCTATGTAGATGATGTAGATCTTGAGCGTAAAAAAGGAAAATGGGTATATGAGGTCGAGATTAAAAAAGGCGGCTTTGAATATAAAGTATATGTCGATGCCAAAACAGGCAAAGCGCTCAATGATCCAGTCAAAGAAAAGAAACAAAATGTAAAAATCACCAAAAAACAGGCTGAACAAATTGCCCTTGCAAAAGTAAAAGGAACAGTCACAGATTCAGAATTAGATAAAGAAAATGGTGTGTACTTGTATGAAATTGAAATTACGACACCAAGCGGTGAAGAAGTTGATTTTGAGATTTCCGCTAAAACAGGCAAAATCCTCAAGCAAGAATGGGACGATTAAGCTATAAATGAACCTTTGAGCGTGATAGAAAACCTTTGCAGCCCTAGGAAGGACGAGTACTGGTGCGGGGCGAATTTGACATTCGTGAGCACCAGCACGCACATGCTGAACCTTACACTTTTATGTGTAAGGTTTTTTCATTGGGACAAACTACTGGGAAGGAGGCGAGAGAATATGATGAAGAAAAAAGAAGAAGAACAGACGATGGATCGTGCGGAATATGTTCCCCATCCTGATGGAGAAGGATATGCTTTGTTTTTGCATGATTCTTTTCATCTCCTCTCCCAAGAGGATATGAATCAGCCGGAAGAGGAATAGAAGACGTGAAAGGGCGATGGTCAACTTGTCTATCGCTCTTTTTTTGAAAAGTAAGCGAATACATCAGGAAACTTGGCATCTTGCTTATTGACATCATTGCGCTTTTTCTGTAATCTCAGTGTGTCAACAATATGAGACTTCGTTAGGTGAGGCTCCTGTATGGAGATACGCTGCTGCCCAAAAATGTCCAAAGACGCCAATGGGTCAACAGGAATCATCGACATAAGGTGATTTTTAATGCAGCTGGATGAATCCTATGCCATACAGTGCTAAAGCTCTACGATTGAAGGAGCAAGTGTTTATTTGTCATGCTTACAAAGCGCCTTCATTCGGTTGAAGGTGCTTTTTTATGAGAAAAGGAGGTGTGGGGATGGATCATCCCGATTCGAGACACATAGAGAGTATGTCAAAAGATCAGATTGACGCATCAGATAGAGGAGATCCTGACCCCCGCACAATCTAAGGGATTCGGGTATCTCCTGATTTTGGGGAGGTAACAGCGATGATACAGAACATTACGTACGATGAACTCATTTTACGCATCATTATTTTACTAAGAGATGGAAAACGTAAAGAATTTAAAAACATTATGGAAGAACTTCAGCCTTATGATATGGCCTACTTATTCAAGGAGCTTCCAGAAAAACACCGCGGCCGCTTTCTCAGCTTTTTAACAGTCGATGACGTGACGGAAATGATGGGTGAACTGGAGCGGGAATATCAAGAGATTGTTCTTGAAAAAGTAGGGAAAGACAAAGCCACCTTCGTCACAAACAAAATGGATAACGATGATCTAGCCAACTTGTTTGATGAGATGGAGGATGAGCTGAAGGATCAGCTTTTATCTAACATGGAAGCAGAGGAATCCAAGGCCGTCCAGCTTCTCATGAATTACCCTGCTGAGACAGCAGGCCGGATCATGACCAATCGGTACGTTTGGATTCCGCAGCATTATACGGTTCAGGATGCCGTGGTGAAGCTGAAAAGCTTTGCTGAAATTGCAGAATCGATCAACTACTTATATGTCATAAATGATCAAAAACAGCTTGTAGGGGTACTCTCATACAGGGATCTTATTTTAGGTGAACCGGATGAAAAAGTGCAGGATCTTATGTTTACAAGAGTCATTGCCGTTGGTGCCTTTCAAGACCAGGAAGAAATCGCAAAACTCATTGAGCGATATGATTTCCTTGCCATCCCTGTTGTAGAAGAGAACAATGTCTTAGTCGGAATTGTGACAGTCGATGATATCATTGATGTTGTGATTCAAGAGGCAGGAGAAGACTATGAAAAGTTTGCTGCCTCTGGTAAAGATATCACGTTCGACACACCGGCATTTGTGGCGGCATACCGCCGTCTTCCATGGCTCATTTTGCTTCTATTCATTGGGCTGATTTCAGGCAGTATCTTAAATTATTTTGAAGATACCTTGCAGCAAGTCGTTGCTTTAGCATTCTTCATGCCGATGATTGCAGGTATGACAGGGAATACAGGGACACAGTCTCTAGCGGTTGTCATTAGAGGATTGTCAAAAGAGGAATTAACGAAAAAAACCATTATGCGCTTGATTTTCAGAGAGCTGAGAACAAGTATTTATATTGGGATTGTTTGTTCAATCATTATTACGGTCGTTGCCATGGTATGGCAGGGCAATATGATTTTAGGTTTTGTTGTTGGTTCCTCGCTTCTTGCAACACTGATTATTGGGACAATGGCAGGTACGGTCGTGCCGATTATTTTACACAGATTAAACGTCGACCCAGCCATTGCATCTGGACCGCTGATTACAACATTGAATGATATTTTATCCTTACTCATCTATTTTGGAATTGCAACAGCATTTCTTCATACACTGATGTAGTCAAAAGACTGTAAAATGTAACGTTTTACAGTCTTTTTTGAATAAAGATTGCATATAGCGCTTCCATCCTTTACATTTTAAGGAGAAGGTGGGAGAAAAAAATGAAGAAGTTTTTATTCATTTTCATGTGCATTGTTTTGCTAAGTGCATGTTCAAGAGAAGACGAGGGGAAAGACAGAAGACTTGTGGCATCAGAGCATATGCTTGAAGCGATAACTGAAGGAAATAAACGAAAAATGGACAATGTCTATGTCGAAGGCGCAGTCCCAAGCCCAAGTGACATTCTTAAATCGAAAAAGGAATGGGGAATTGAGACGCTTTCTTATGAAGATTTTCAATTGGAAGAAGCCAGCATCCATGTCTTTCATGCAAATTATAAAGATGTAAACACTGGAGAAAAAAAGGCGCTTGCCTTTCGGGTGAAAGAAGATCCTGAAAAAGGCGGCGTACGAATTGACTTTGTAGGGGTTATTGAAGGAACTGACGCTTCATCTAAATAAAAAGTATCGTTCATATGCTTTATGATAAATCAGGCATAAGTTGAGATAATGTAAAAGGATAGAAGAGCTGAAAGAATGTCGCTCTATCTATCCTCTTTTTTTAACACACATGATCTTATAAATGAAAACAATGATTTGTCTCAGATCACATATTCGTAATGCCTATTAACTCCATAAATTGTGACAGAGCACTGGTCATGTACGAATCACGTCGCCTGATCAACACAGTGGGCACGATCCGATGTGGTTCCGGTAATGGATGACAGGTAAATTTGCCTTCCCCCCGAGATTCAACCATAGATTTTGGTAATATAGTCACTCCCAGCCCGCTTTCAACACATTTAAGGACGCCCTCTAACGTACCATATTCCATGACCTTCATAGGAGGATAGCCGTTGTTCTCTAGCCACTTTTGCCATCGTCCTAAATAAATACAATGGGCGAATGACGAGAGCAACGGCTCATGTAAAATAGATTCTACCTGGAATTGCTCCGTGGAGTAGCTTGTAATGAGAACGAGGGATTCTTCCAATACAGGATACTCGATGATTTCTGGATGAAGAATTGGCCCATCTACTAACGCGCTGTCTACTTTGTAGTTGAGGATAGCGCTAACTTGGTCGACTGTAGGTGCCATATACAAGCTCAATTCTACTTGTGGAAATTTTTTGTGATATTCTGTGAAAATGCTGGGCAATCTTGTAGATGCGGTGGACTCTATAGATCCAATGTGTAAAGATCCCCGCGGAGTAGAGGAAAGCTTTACTGCTTCTATCGCTTCTTCGTAATCGTATAGTAATTTATTTACATAGGGCAGCAGTTCACGTCCTGCAGGCGTTAAAGATATTTTCTTATGATATCGATAGAGAAGAGGTACACCTAACTCTTGTTCAAGACGTTGGATTCTTGCGGTGACATTGGACTGCACATAATTTAATTTTTGAGCAGCTTTTGTGATGCTTTGTTCAATGGCAACGGCTTTAAATACTTCCAAAGATTTAATATCCAAACTAACTCTCCTTTTTTGCATCACAAATTATGATGATCTATATGCTATTTTTTGATTTTACGTGATCCAAAGAAGTATGTAAACTAAATGATAGAAGAGGTTGATGCTCATTGTGGCGTCCCTTTTATCTGATCGAGAGGAGAAAATGAGAATTTTTTAGCTGTGGCAACTAAAACAGACGTTTCCATTTAATAAGGAGGGGAATCGATTGATTTCAAAGGTAAATATCGAAGAAAAATTTTCGCAAATAAATGATTATTGGAATCCTAGAATAGGTGGAGAGTTGAACGACTCATACATGAAAATGGTGAAAATGAAGGGTGAATTCATTTGGCATCACCATGATGATGAGGATGAAATGTTCTTTGTGTGGAAAGGCAATCTAGTCATCCGTTTTAGGGATAGGGAAATAACGCTTCATGAAGGGGAATTTCTTGTGATTCCAAAAGGAGTTGAACATCAGCCAATTGCTGAAGAAGAAGTTCACTTGCTCTTAATAGAACCCAAAACGACGCTAAACACGGGGAATGTGCTCAATGAACGAACTGTTTCGATTCCTGAACAAATTTGAAAAACTAAATCGTTAAAGATCAAGTACTTTAGGGGATAAATAGTTGAATGGTTGTTTTAGCTAATAACGAGGCTGCAATTGCTGCCTCGTTTTGTTGCTTCAATGATTCAAGATGAGCTGTAACGCATTTGCTTTCGCTACCTGAAATAGACTCTTCAGCAAGAATCGGTCTTTGGGTCAGTTCGTGCTTTCATCGATTCATATTCAGGACGATCAGATGCTAAGTCTATTTTGCCGAGTAAGCGATTGTTATTTAGTTCATCGATTCTTGTACCGGAAGTGCGCGTTGATCTGTCCTTCCAGCATTTTTTTCTTATATTGTCCGCTTTTTAATGCCTGTTCTTTTTTCTTCATGTCTTTTAAAATTTCCGCTGTCTGCACACCATCTTCCCGTTTATTGGCGATATCCATTAAACGTTCTACATCAGAAAAAGAATATTTCCGTGTGCCTCTTGTTGAGCGCTGGGGGTAGATGAGTTTACGTTCCTCATAATATCGGATTTGCCTGACGGAAAGTCCTGTTAATTCACTGACAATCCCAATTGAAATGACTTTTTTATCTTTATAAGATACATCTTCCTGCGTCATATCCTCACCCCTGCAAGTCTTTTCTTCATATTATATCGAACAGTCAGTAAAAAAACCTAATGTTTGTTAGATAATATAACACAAAAATGAAAAAAACGAAAAACAATGGAAGGAAAATTAACATATAAAGTGCAAATCATATCACGTGAACATATGATAAGAAAAAGAAAAAATAAGGAGGAGGCGCACTTGATGGAGAAAACACAGATCATCCGTATGGCAAAAGAAATCATCGCATTAGATGTGAAGAGGGATGAACTGCTGGAGCAGTTCATGCAGGCTGCAGGTCAGAATGCACATGCTCTTCTTAGAGCCGTACAAAATGATTTGTATAAAAAGTCCTCATAAGCACCCGATCCATATCCATTGATAGGAGGGGAGAAGTCATGCGGCGTATATTAAAAGAAGCTTTAGCGAAAGAAAGACATTATTATACGAAGCAGCTTTGCTCACTTGGGGTGTATAGCCCTGATATGACCAAGAACATGACAATTAGTGACTTAAAAAAAGAGTATCATTTCTTTTTCAACAAAACAGATCGCTATCTTTAACATCCCTTATCATGTGCGTTGTCACATGAAGGGTTCTTTTTTTTGTGTTTAATATTATAGCAATATTGGATTTTGTAGAAATTTGACGAATCAAATGTAAGAAAATATAGAGCCTTTACAGATTATGTTAAAATTTGTCGTAACATGATGGTTTGCTGGAAAAGCTTTTTTTCGAGATGATTGTGAAAAATAAGAAGGATTTTAAAAGTTTATATCGAAATCTTATACATAACACGAATGGAGTCACTTATGTGGTTGAAAGGGTTTTCAAAAACGTACTTCTATTTTTTACGAAAGGCTCCAACTGCACCGCAAGAAAGCCTTGAAGTTAAAAAAATATTATAAGAGGTAGATATGTGATGAGACTATCGTTTAATGAAGAAGAAGTAGAACGTTCAATGACGCTTTACAAAGTTTTTGCAAGGGCATTTAAAAGCGTTTCCGAACACAGTATTAGAGACAGCAAGGAGCATGGATTCAATCCAACTGAATTTGCCGTTCTCGAATTACTGTATACGAGAGGTGCTCAAAAACTTCAGCAAATCGGCTCAAGACTCCTGCTTGTCAGCGGGAATGTTACGTACGTAATTGACAAGTTAGAACGAAATGGTTTCATTGAAAGAGAACAGGACCCAAAGGATAAGCGGTCAGTTTATGCCCATTTAACAGATAAAGGGCGCAGTTATTTGGATAAAATTTATCCAATCCATTCTCTTCGAATTGCGCGGGCGTTTTCTGGTCTTTCGCGTGAAGAACAGGAGCAATTAATTAGTCTGCTGAAAAAAGCAGGTATTCACAGTCAGCATTTGTTATTTAGATAAAACGAAAAGGTGCCATGGTTGGCACCTTTTTTATGTATCCAGCTGATGAGCAGGATAGGCGATAAATTTTTCAATGTCACTAGCTGGAAGTGGCTTGGCATAATAAAAGCCTTGTAGATCGTCACAGCCCTGCGCAGATAAAAGTTGCGCTTGTGCAAAAGTTTCAACACCTTCAGCAATGACTTCTAGAGATAGCTGGTGCCCCATTGCAATAATAGCCCCTGTGATTTGCTCAGACTTTGAATCGCTCAAAATATCCTCGATAAATGATTTATCAATTTTCAGGCGGTGAATCGGCAAATCCTTCAAATAGCTTAAAGAGCTGTGGCCTGTACCAAAATCATCAATACTAATACGGACGCCAAGTTGTTTTAGAGATGTCAGTACCTGTTTTGACTGCTTGATGTTGTCCATTGTCATGCTTTCTGTCACTTCAAGCTCAAGAAGTGATGGTTGAAGGTCGTATTTTTTTAGCGTTAGCTTGATCAAATCAATTAAGTCTTCAGAGTTAAACTGCTTAGCAGATAAATTGACCGCTACAGGGATTTTCAATTGCTTGTCATACCACAATTTTGCCTGCTTACATGCTGTGTCAATGACCCACCTTCCAATATCGATAATCAGGCCCGATTCTTCAGCAAGTTCAATGAAAGCCTCTGGTGATTTTAGAGAACCGTCTGGTGCTTTCATTCTCAAAAGGGCTTCAACACCTGTCATCTGTCTTGTTTTGGCGCTGATTTGCGGCTGATAATGAAGCACAAACTGCTTTCTTTGAATGGCATCTCGTAGCTCCAGTTCGCGATTGAGTCTGTCCTCACTCAATCTCTCCATAGATTCAGTAAAGAATTCATAGCGGCTTTGTTTATGTTTCTTTGATAAATACATGGCCATATCTGCTTTTCTCATCAATTCCATACCATTCTTACCGTTTTGCGGAGAGATGGCGATTCCAATACTAATGGATGTAATGAGCTGATGGTTTTGAATGAAAAAAGGACGTTCAAATTGGCGAATGATGTTTTTCAAAAGCTGTTCAATTTTATGTGTGTTATGCTCCATGTGAGGAAAGATCATTAAAAATTCATCCCCGCCAATTCTTGCAATAAAGCCATTGTCAGGCAAACATTTGGTTAGTCTGTTTGCGGCGGCTTTCAACAGCAGATCGCCTATGTTATGACCAAGGGCATCATTAATAATTTTAAACCGATTTAAATCAAGAAAAAGAACTGCCGTTGACGTTTTTGTCTCTTCTTGAGCGGATAATACATCATTTAAATGATTAATTCCGTGACGACGGTTCGGAAGTTCAGTTAATGCATCATAATGTGCCATCACATGAATTTCTTTTTCAGCAATCTTCTGCTGGGTTAAATCTTTTAAAACGAGATAAATGCTGTCAAGTGTATGGTTGACGTGTACGGGTATGTATGTAACATGATAATAATAAAAACGATCTGCTGCTTTCAGTTCTGCTTCACGCGTAATTGCTTTTTTTGATTGATAAATAAAGTCTTCCCACATCTCAGTCGGCATGACGTATTGACTCACATCATCACCAATCCAGGAATTGCACATTTTCAAAATGTGTTTGCCTGGGTCATTCGCAGATATCACTTTTCGATCAACAGATAACACGATAATACCATCTATATTATGTTTGATCAGTGATTGGAACCGCTGTTCATTTTCTTTTAGCTGATCTGATTGTGACATAATCCGTTGATCAATATAGGCGCCGAAAATCATGAGTGATTGGACGATAAGCGTCATCAGACCGATGAAAATGGACAGGCTAAATGGTGACATTTCAAGAGAACCACCCGCAGCGACCTGACCATCTGAATGAAAAAACATCGTCGAAGACGCCATGCCAGTGTAATGCATGCCTGCAACAGCACCGCCCATCATCAGTGCACCCGCTATTTTTAACAGCTGATCTTCCCGCCTTTTCTCAGAGCGATGGAGCCGGAAAAAAAGGTGTAATGAAAAGAATGAAGCGAGCGCACCAATAAAGAACGAAAGAAAAAAGAGAACAGGGTCATAGCTGATGGTGACATTTGCCATTGATTCCAATCCGAGGTAGTGCATGCTGCAAATAGCTGAGCCCATCGTGATCGAACTAATCAAAAGTCGCCTTGTGGAAAGTTGCTGCTGAATACATATTGAAAAAGCAATGAAAGAACCGATAAAAGAGGCCAAAATCGATAAAATGAGTAAGGGTGTTTCATATGTGATACCAGAGCGTAGATGAAACGCCATCATGCCAATAAAATGCATTGACCATATTCCCATCCCCATGATCATCGCACCAACGATCAACCATACTCTTTTCTTTGCGCCGCTCGACTGGATCACCCGGCTGGCTAATTGAAGAGCTGAGTAGGAGGCGACAGCGGCGACAGCGACTGACAGAAAGACAAGCCATCCGTTGTAGCTTCCTGTTAAATGTGTCATGTAAGAAAACCTCCTGTATCTAAAAACAGACATATACTTAATATATCGGATCAAGTGGCGCCTGTGTTCACTTTTCCTTTACTTAAAAAGGGCATTCAGCATTTTTTTTGAACATTTTTTATAGTAAAATCAAATTTAATGTAAAAAAACGAAGAAAAGTGAATCATTTTTGGTTTTTTAATCGTTTAATAGGTGGCACGGTACGATTTGCAAGCATAGCCTCTCAAACTGATTATGTGTGAAAGGGATTGATAAACATCGAAGATTTTATTATTTCATTAGCTGATGCCTTTAAGAATTTGTCGTACTTCGGCATCTTTCTTGCATTATGCATTGAATTTGTTCCTGCTGAAGTGGTGTTGCCTCTTGCAGGTTACTGGGTTTCAAAAGGGGACATGGCCTTCATTGGTGTTGTGGCTGCCGGTTCTATTGGTGGTGTGGCAGGCCCCTTGACCTTGTACTGGTTAGGGCGTTATGGAGGGAGACCCTTTTTAAATAAATATGGGAAGTATTTCTTTGTTAAACCTGAGTCACTTGATAAATCGGATGCTTTTTTTGAAAAGCATGGCGGATTTGTTGCGTTTAGCGGCCGGTTTATTCCAGGGGTCAGAACCCTTATTTCCATTCCGTGTGGGATTGCGAAGATGAATGTGTGGGTTTTTTGCCTGTATACGTTTTTGGCGATTACGCCGATTACATTTGTGTACGTGTATTTAGGATTTGTCCTTGGAGAGAACTGGCAAGAGGTTGGAACCATTATAGAACCATATGTATTGCCGATTGGTATTGGTGTGCTCTTGTTGTTTGTTGTCTACGTGTGGCTCAAACGAAGAAAAAGAAAAACAGAAACACCAACGGCTTAATCAGCGGGTGAAGATGAAAAGTCACCTGTTGACAATCCGGGATCTGTTGATTATGATATAAGTAATCTAAATATTCTTAATCCCACCAAAGGGGAGTAGCGTCCGGTTATCACCGGAAACAAAGTCGTCATTACATGGAATCTCATTCCATCGGCTTTGTTGGCATGATTTACATATCACATGTCTAGCAAGACCTTTGCCATTACAGGCAAAGGTCTTTTTTGCATTCATAAGCCTTTGTCTGTTGTGGGACAATAGATAAAAAATAAGGAGGAATGATGATGGATGCAGCAATTATTTTAGAGTACGGGTGGGTTCTTCTCGTATTGATTGGGTTAGAAGGGATTTTAGCGGCTGATAATGCGCTGGTTATGGCTGTGATGGTCAAACACCTTCCTGAAAAACAAAGAAAAAAGGCATTGTTTTACGGACTTGCGGGAGCATTTGTCATGCGATTTGGTTCTCTTTTTCTTATTTCGTTTTTAGTAGATGTGTGGCAAGTTCAAGCCATTGGCGCAATTTATCTTCTTTATATTTCAATTCACCATATTTTAAAATCGCACGTATTTAAGAAAAAGGAAGCAGACACAAACATGAAACAAAGCGGCTTTTGGGCAACCGTCGTAAAAGTTGAGCTGGCTGACATTGCATTTGCAGTAGATTCTATTTTAGCAGCCGTTGCATTAGCTGTGACTCTGCCAGCAACAAACCTTCCACAAATTGGCGGGCTTGATGGCGGTCAATTTATTGTCATTCTATTAGGCGGTATCATTGGTCTAGTGATCATGAGGTTTGCGGCGACTGTATTTGTGAAACTGCTTAAAACGAGACCAAGCCTAGAAACAGCAGCATTTGTCATTGTCGGATGGGTTGGCGTGAAGCTGACGCTCTATACACTTTCTCATCCAGCTATTGGGGTCGTGTCCTCTCATTTCATTCATTCAACATTATGGAAAATTATTTTCTGGACGGTCCTTCTCGCGATTGCAGCATTTGGTTGGTTTCTATCAAGTCCATCAAGAAAAGGCGGCCAGCAAAACGAGGAAAAACAAGAGATTCGGCTAGAAGAGTAGGTTTTTTGAAAGAAATATCATTTCATTTTCATAACACGTATATTACAAAAAAGGGGGGGATACCCCCTTATTTCTTTGCTTTTAAACGAAACGTTGTAAAGTAGATAAAGAAATACATGTCACAATTGAGTAACAGGAAATGAATTCCTCATTTCTTCCTTTGCGCTTCCCTCATAAATTAGCTATCATAAATGAGTAATATAGGGAGAACTGAGGTGAAACCATTGCTTAGCCTTTTGTTTAAAAAGGGAAAGAAAAAGCAAACATTAGAGCAGTCGGCAATCAACATCCAACAGGGTGATACCGAGCTGCAAAATGCATTAATAGAGCAATACAAACCATTTGTCGCTAAGACGGTTTCATCCGTTTGTAAACGATATATAGATGAAAAAGATGATGAATTCAGCGTAGGCTTAATTGCCTTTAATGAAGCGATAGAAAAATACTCTGCCGAAAAAGGCAACTCACTCCTTGCATTTGCGGAGTTAATTATTAAAAGAAAAGTAATCGACTATATTCGAAAAGAAGCAAGAAACGCGCCAACTGTTCAAATGGACCTTCAAGAAAGTGAGAATGGCGAATACTCACAAAGCATGATTGAAGCAGAGCTTTCTGCAAATGAATATAGGCGTTTAATTGAACAAGAACATAGAAGAGAAGAGATTGAACATTTTAAAGAACGATTGAAAGTATATGGTCTTACGTTTCAAGAGCTGCTTGAGCATTCACCAAAGCATGCGGATGCGAGACAAAATGCCATTAAAGTGGCCCATACACTCGTTAAGCACGATGAACTGAGAACCATTTTATTTCAGAAAAAACAATTGCCAGTCAAACAGCTGGAAAAGCTAGTGGAAGTCAGCCGCAAAACGATTGAGAGAAATAGAAAATATATTATTGCGATGGCGATCATTATGACAGGTGATTATGTGTATTTGAAAGATTACCTTAAAGGGGTGCTTAATTCATGAGAAGAGGCATTATAGTAGAGAAAAACAAAAAATATGTCACACTGCTGACCCCTGATGGACAATTTCTGCGGACAAAGTATGAACAGCAAGACTATGAAATCGGTCAAGAAGTGACGTTTCCGAATGAATCACGTCTCGAAAGAAAAAGAGCCGGTTTTTTTGACCTGCTTCGTTTACGTCCGTTAAATGCAGGAATTCTATCAATTGCAGCAATTATTGTCGTGATTTTCACTATGATGCCATCTTTCTCAAGTCAAAAAGCATATGCATATATGACGATTGACATTAACCCAAGCTTTGAGCTGAAACTCGATCACAACTATCAAGTGATCGGTGTCACTCCGCTGAATAAAGATGCGAAGCAAGTACTGGCCAGTATGAAAGATTTAGAAAAAAACGACATGACCAAAGTCGTGCAGGAAATCATCGATGATTGTGATAAAAAAGGATACGTGAACCACTCTAAAAGCATTTATATTTCAACTGTTTATGAAAACAAGCAGGATCATACATACAAAACAAACGTAAAAAGTAAAATCAGCACCATCTCGGGGGAATATCAAAAGCGCAATTATAAGCTGGAAACTGTGGAAGGTGACCTGGAAACAAGAGAAAAGGCACAAAAAGCAGGCATTTCAACAGGAACTTATATTAGAAATCAAGAAATGCAAGACAACGAACAAGAGGACGTTAAAAAAGATGATGAAGATCCAGCAGATGACGAGGCTGTCAAAGAAGAAGAGCCGAAAAATGCTGATGAAGATCAAAAAGACGAAGACAAAAAAGAAGACATAAAGACAGACGATAGCGATGAGATGCAGCCGGATAAAGAGGCTCCTGAAGGCGAAGACAAAGAGCAGAAGGAAGTTGAGAGGGAAGAGCAAGGAGCTGTTCAAAAGCCTCACCAAACAAGCCCTAATCTTGACAACAAAGAGAAAAAGGGAAAAGAAGAAAAGGATCGCTCTTTTGAAAAAGACAAAGAGCAAAAAAAAAATCACTCAACTGATCCAGATGAAAAAAAACATCCAAACGGCACATCACGTGGTGATGCTGAAAAGCATGTAAAAAAAAACGACAGTGGTCAGAATCGTCCGTACGGCGAACGTAACAGAGATGGCGTCAAACAAAAAGGAAAAAACACATCGCCCTCATACCGTGAAAACCGGGATGAGCCTATATATGAACAGTAAAAAAACGCCAGAATAGATCCGGCGTATTTCACCATGTCTTTATTTAGTTGAATGGCCCATTTGAGATTGCGCCTGCTGTACGAGTCTTTTTGTCATCTCGCCGCCAACAGAACCGTTTGAACGTGCGACTGTATCTGAACCGAGATTCACGCCAAATTCTTGAGCGATCTCGTATTTAAATTGATCTAAAGCTTGTTCTACTCCAGGAACAAGAAGTTGATTTCGGTTTGCCATCACATATTCCTCCTTTCACCTCATGTTTGTTGCGCCTTCTTATTTTGAAAAAAACAGCCTGCAATTATGCTGGCAATTGCTGCACAAAAAAGCCGAGGTGATGAAGGTCACCTCGGGCTCAGTTTTAAGCCTTTTTCAGCTGAAGCGTATTCAACATCATTTCTTGCGCTGTGCTTTGCAAGTGAGAAGTGAAAACGGAGAAAACGGTAGAACTGATAATGCCTTTAATCAAATGCCATTGCGGCTTCGTCAATTCTGTAAACTCTTCGTGTAGCTTGTCCGTCTGCTCTTCTGTCATTTCTCGTAAATTCGTTTCCTTTAATGGAAAATGTGTATGGTGATAAATAAAATCAAGGACGTGCGCATATGCTTCATAAAAACGGATGGGGCTGATAATATCATCCGTTCGATCTGTGATCGTATTAAATAAGGCAGATAAAATCGTACGAATAGCATCAAAATCAAATACTGATTTTAAATCCCGGACAATTAATAAAATAACGACTTGATCAATGGAGTACTTCTTGCCAAGCTCTGGATGGCCAATCATATCTTTAATATCGCGCTTGATCCAGTTTTGAATGGCTGTTGATTTAAGAGAAGTCAGTTCACACAAGTTGCCAAGCTCAACGATTTCGTTCGTTGAAAGCCCGTGCTCTGATTTTTGCTTGCGCCGTTCGAGTTTTTCAAAAAAAGAAGGGATTTTTAATTCATCATATTCATGTTCCTTATCGCTTTTTACAGATAAATTCAAAAGCTGAAGCGGAGTCAGATCTCCCTCGCCTTTTAGAGAATACAGAAGTCTCGTCATGTCAATTCTCGTTAATTTAAAAGTCACCATGTTCCACCTCATTTTGTACGTCAAAAACGTGATTATTGATCTAATTCAACATCATAATCTCTTTTTAATGAAAATGCAAAATAAACTAAAATAGGACCGATGCGTCACAATTTGTTCACTTGTTTGCGGATGCAAGTAGCGTAATCATTGAAATGACGAGGTTTTAGCCAGTATGATAAACATAGAAAACGATTCCTTTTTCCTTGCAATTTGAGACGTTTATTTTTATAATTTTATTAATAAGTTCAAATGAACTTAATATGACAGCGGAGGTTATGTATGGGTAAAAGAATATTTCTGTTTATATTAACGAACATTCTTGTTATCACTACGATTGGTATTGTCCTATCGGTTATTAGTGCAGCAACTGGTGTTGGTTCTTATATAGGAGCAGACGGAAGACTTAATATCCTTTATCTTCTTGTATTCAGTGCAGTTGTTGGTTTTGTAGGCTCGTTTATGTCACTAGCGATGTCTCGCTGGATGGCAAAAATGATGATGGGTGTGCGTGTGTTAAATCCAGAAAAGGATTCATTAACATATGATGAGCAGCAGCTTGTTGACCGCGTTCACAGACTATCAAGAGCAGCAGGCCTTTCTAAAATGCCTGAGGTCGGTATTTACCAATCATCTGAAGTAAATGCATTTGCGACAGGTCCTTCTAAAAGAAGATCGCTTGTTGCCGTATCAACTGGATTGCTTCATGAAATGGATGATGCAGCAGTTGAAGGGGTTATCGCTCACGAAGTCGCTCACGTAGCGAACGGTGACATGGTTACAATGACGTTACTTCAAGGAATCGTCAACACGTTTGTTGTCTTCCTTTCAAGAATTGCGGCATGGATCGCAAGCCGTTTCGTTCCACGTGAAGAGCTTGTGCCGATTGTTCACTTTATCGCTGTGATCGTCTTCCAAATTATTTTCTCTATCTTAGGAAGCCTTGTCGTATTTGCTTACTCTAGACATCGTGAATTCCATGCAGACCGCGGCGGTGCGGACCTTGCAGGAAAAGATAAAATGATTCATGCGCTTCGTTCACTAGAGGCGTATACGTCAAGAATTAAAGATGATGATCAAGCAGCTGTTGCTACACTGAAAATCAGTGGTAAAAGAAAAGCTTCTCTTTTCTCAACACACCCTGATTTAAACGAAAGAATTAGAAGACTAGAAGCAAAATAAGAAAGATCAAAAGACATTCTGCGTAAGGATGTCTTTTTCTTTTTGATGAAAAAGTAAATAAAGCACAAAATACCTTTAAAATCTTCTTCCTTTTCATTAAAATGATATAGTATTCGAAAAGAAAGATAAAAGAAGGAATAACCATGAATCCAATGAAAAAACTAATCGACCGGCTGTCGGCTTTTCAGTTGATTGCCCTTTATTATTTTCTTGCTGTGACTGTGTCGTTCATTCTACTCAGTCTACCAGTGGCTCACCAAGAAGGAGTCAAATGGACATTTATTGATGCGCTGTTTACAGCTGTGAGTGCTGTCAGTGTCACGGGTCTGACTGTTGTCGATACGTCACAAACATTTAGTGTGACCGGGATGTGGATCCTTGCATTTGTTTTGCAAATCGGCGGTATCGGCATTATGACCCTTGGTACATTCGTCTGGCTGGTTATGCGAAAAAGGATCGGCATTAAAGAAAGAAAATTAATTATGGCAGACCAAAACCAGAGCAACTTATCAGGTATTGTAAAACTCATGAAGCAGGTCTTATATTTAATCTTGCTGATTGAGTTTGTAGGCGGTCTGATTTTAAGTATGTATTTTCTAAAGTATTACGATGTGCAAGGCGCTTTTTTACACGGATTTTTCTCTAGTATCAGTGCCACAACCAATGGAGGCTTTGATATTACAGGGAATTCGTTAATTCCTTATAAAGATGACTATTTCGTCCAATTTATCACGATGCTGCTCATCATTTTTGGTGCTATTGGCTTTCCGGTACTTGTCGAAGTAAAGGATTATTTATTCAATCAAGACCGAAAACATGCATCGTTTTCATTGTTTACGAAAATTACAACAATCACGTTTGGCCTCCTTGTTGTCGTTGGGGCAATTGGGATTTATGCACTTGAAGCCCGGTTTACTTTTCTAGGGAAGAGCTGGCATGAAATCTTGTTTTATTCTTTGTTTCAATCAACAGCCACCAGAAGTGGCGGGCTTTCGACATTAGATATTACGCAATTGACAGAGCCGACACTGTTATTTTTATGTTTGTTGATGTTTATCGGGGCATCTCCAAGCTCGGTAGGGGGCGGAATTCGGACAACCACGTTTGCCCTTAATTTACTTGCTTTGTTTCATTTTGCGAGAGGAAATAAGTCCATTAAAATCTTTAAAAGAGAGCTTCATCAAGCGGATATTAATAAATCCCTCATGGTGACGATGATGGCCTTTATTTTAGTGTTTGGTGCTACGTTTCTGTTAACTTTATCAGACCATCATACACTTCTTGAAACTTTATTTGAAGTTTGTTCTGCCTTCGGAACAACAGGACTGTCGCTCGGAATTACGTCTGACTTGTCCGTATTTGGTAAGTGTATTATTATGGTGGTCATGTTTATAGGACGGATTGGAATTCCAAGCTTCTTGTATTTAATTGGCCGCCGGGAAAGTGAAGCGAATTATCATTATCCGAAAGAGCGTGTGATCATCGGCTAACCAGCATTCCTACTGAATGCTGGTTTTTTTTATTTCCATTATATAACTGGCTAAATCACAAAGGATGTTCGCAATCTATAGGTAAGAGGTGAAAGAGACGTGCTGGATGTGTTATGGAAAGCAATTGTAATGCTGCTCGTTGGTACTTTGCTGCTGAGAATAGCAGGGCCTAAATCCATTAGTCAATTAACGGTTCAACAGACAGTCATCATGATTTCGATTGGATCGATTATTATCCAACCCTTTATTGAGCATAATTTACTTGAAACCATTTATGCGGCCGCCATTTTTATTGTGGCGCTTGTGATTATGGAAAAGCTGTCGATCCAATTTGATTTTTTTGAAAAATTGGTTTCAGGGAAGTCTGTGGTGATTTTAGAGGATGGAGAAATGCTTGATCACAAGCTAAAAAAAACGCGACTGACAAGGGACCAATTCAAAATGCGCTTAAAGCAGCAGGGCATCACAGACATCAGCAGTCTCAAAAAAGCAACGCTAGAAGCGAATGGGCAAATTGGATATGAGTTAAAGCCTGAGGAAAAACCAGTGACAGTCAAACAAATGAAAGAGCTGTTTGATCAATTGAGCGAAGAACTAAACATGTTAAAAAGGAATGATGACAAATGAAAAGAAAAACAGCAAAAAATGAAGCACTCACAAATAATATGACGCCTACAGAAAGCATGGCACACGATCAAGGACAAACACAATTTGACGAGCAATCAGAAGACCGCCAAGCGAACCGAAATTCTCATCAAGGTAAACAGGGGGGAGCATCTCGTGACTAAAAAACATGTGAAAAGTAAAGATATGAAAGACCATAAAAAACCGATGAACCCCGATATCTTGGAAGAGGAGTTTGGCAGCGAGCTGGGAGATATAAACAGCAGTAAATGGATTGATACCTTAATGAAGCCTAAAAAAAACGATGAATGTCACACTGAACAGAAAAACAAAAATAAATAGAAAAAAACGATCCTGAGAGATCGTTTTTTCTATTTAATATAACTGTTTTGTCTGCCAGTAATGGTTCGCATCAGACTGGTCATTTTGAGCTCGATGACTGGTTGTGCAACAGTTTTAACAAATGTGCTAGATAAGGTAAAGGTTAAGAGGACCGTAAGCAGCAATAGAATCAATACACTTGCCGTATTTAGAGCCCAATCATCAAACCAAGTCGTTCTTAAAAGCTTAATCACAAAGCCATGAAGTAAATAGACATATAACGTTCTTGTGCCCCATTTGGTAAAGAAGAACCGGCGTGTAGGGACTAATGCAAAGAAACTAAAGGTAGCAGCAAATGCAAGTAAATACCATGCCATTCGTTTCATAGCTGCAATGAGTCCTTCATCTCCAAGAGAAGCGTACGATTGTGACCCAAATAAAAAGGAATAATCGAATTCATAAAAATAGCAAAACATGAACACGGCCATCAGTACAAGAAGTGCAGTCAGTTTCCCTTTGCTTGTTCGGATAAATTCAAAGTGCTGCTTTTTTAAATAAAAGCCAGCTAAAAACATCGGCAAAAAGACAAACGTACGAGATAGGCTGAGCGTATCGCTAATGCTGTCCACATAACCGACAAGTAACGCCATCGATAAACTGACGATCATTGCCCAGTGGAATGGCAGTTTTGAAAAAGGAATGAGTAGTAAGTTCCAAAAGAATAAACTGATTAAAAACCATAAAGACCATTGCGGATCAATCGGATTTAAGTTAGAGATGCTTTGATCCTGTAAGAAATAATAATACACAGAATAGATGATCTGAAAAATCAAATATGGGATGATCAGCTTAACTGCGACTTTTTTCATAAAACCTGGTTTTCTAAAACCTTTGGCAAAGAAGCCAGACACCAATATAAAAGCGGGCATATGGAATGTATAAATAAATTTATATAAGTAGAGTATCCAGTCATTATCATGTATGAATGACCGTAACAAATGACCAAAAACAACTAGAAAAATCAGAAGAAATTTTGCATTATCAAAATAACTGTCTCTCGTTGACGTCATAACATCACCTTTCCTGCTTCTTTTCGAACATAAACGTTCTAAGTGCACTGTTCCCTCATTTGCCCCATTTTAAAATACAAATTGGCTCATTTCGCTATTTGATGTGAAATTGTAGAACGGTTGTAAAAGAAGCGTAAGAAAAGAGAATCGTTATACAATCGTGTCATCCAAATGAAACAAATGAAGCAAGCCTCGTGTAAAAAGTTCTCTTTTTTTATGAGTCGAATGAAGGAACAATGAAAATCTTGTAGAAATATTGTAGAGGAATGAGGCTGGAAAAGGAGTGTAAGAGAATGACTGAAACGCTCGATGGTGCGAAAAATATCAGAAAATTAGAAAAAGAGAACGAATATTTGCGAAATGAATTGATACAGCACAAAATGCTGTTAAATAAGACGTTAGATGCGATTTTTATATTTGATCAGCACCTCAACATTATCCAAGCCAATGAAGCGACATGCAGGCTTGTACAAACACCGAAAGAAGACCTCCTCAATAAATCCGTTCTAGATTTCCTATACGGCATCCCGAAAAACAAAATTGACTGCTCGCTTGAGATTTTTTTTCGAAAAGGAACGTTAAAAAGAGAGATCTCCATTCAACTTGAAAATGGAGAGACAAAATATATTGAATTTGTGGCGGAGCACGACGTGGTGAATCAACAATATATTGTCGTCATGCGTGATATTTCTTCAAAGAAAATATTAGAGCGAGAACGTTCGATGAATGAGCAGCTGTTTAAAGATTTATTTGATCGAGCGATTGACGGTATGGTCATTTTTGATCAGGATGGTTGTATGATTGACGCCAATCACTCTTTTTGCCAGAGCTTTGAACTTCAAAAAACAGATTTAACAGACCGCTACTTAAATGAATTTGTTGAAGAAGAAAACCTTCCAGCGCTCCAGCAGCTCTTAACTTCATTGAAAGAAACAGGGAAAGCAAAGGGAGAACTTCCTGTTACCCTTCAATCTGGGCAGCACAAATTATTCGAACTGACCATCACATCCAATGTGATGAGTGGTTTTTACATGTCCATCATGCGTGATATTACAGAAAAAAGATTAATGGAAGAAAAGCTGCTAAAAAGTGAAGAGCGTTTTAGAGAAATATTCGAAAATGCGATGGATGCCATCATCATTTGGGCGGATGATGGAGAAATTGTCAGGGCAAATGAATCAGCCTGCCGAATTTTTGAATTACCGATGCATCAGCTGATTGGCAAGAAACTCATGGATTTTCTAGTCAAATCTGATCGCAGATACCGGCCGACAAGAAGACGGTATATCAGGAATCTTGAAATCAGAGAAGAACTCCTCTTTAGAATGGCGAATGGCCAATTCAAGGAGCTTGAGTTCACCTCTAAGCATGCGGTATTAGAAGGGCAGCACTTAACCATTCTACGGAATGTCAGTGACAGAAAGCGAATGGAAGAGGAGCTGCGAGAAAGTGAGCTCAAATTCCGTAAAGTATTTAATGGTTCTATGGATGGCATTGTTCTTTTCGATAATCAATACCGGATTATTGATGTGAATCCATCCGCAAGTGAACTGCTTGGCCTCAAAGATGATCACTTAACGGAAATGAACCTTTTTCATATCCTTGCGCCATATCAAATTGAAAATTTGGCACAGCCAGCTCAGGCGATGTCATTAGATGAGATGGACAATGAAGTTCCATTTGTGCTGAACCATCCAGATCAACGTATTTTGGAGTTTTCTTTTAAACGAAATATTATTCATAACATGAATTTGGCCATCTTTAGAGATGTGACTGAGCGCAAGGAATTAGAGGAGCGGGTAAGAAAATCGGATACGCTTCATGTTGTCGGAGAGCTTGCCGCTGGAATTGCCCATGAAATTAGAAATCCAATGACGGCTTTAAAAGGTTTCATTCAACTGCTCAAAGGAAACATTGAAGGGGAGTATTCGCTCTATTTTAATGTCATCACATCGGAGCTAAAAAGAATCGAATCCATCATTACAGAATTTTTGATTTTAGCGAAACCGCAGGCCATCATCTATGAAGAAAAAAATGTCGTGCAAATTGTCAAAGACACGATGGACCTTCTTCATGCACAGGCCAATCTTGGCAATGTACAAATGCATTTAGATGTGCTCGATGATATTCCGCTCATCTACTGTGAACAAAATCAATTGAAGCAAGTCTTTATTAACATTTTAAAAAATGCGATTGAAGTAATGCCTCAGAAAGGAAATGTATACGTGAGCATTCAAAGGAAGGGGGAGGAGCACATTGTGATTTCTCTTCGTGATGAAGGCTGCGGCATGACAGAGGATAAACTAAAGCGTCTCGGAGAACCATTTTATACAACAAAAGAAAGAGGCACTGGACTTGGGTTAATGGTTAGTTATAAAATTATTGAAGAGCATCAAGGAACCATTGAGGTAGAGAGTGAAGAAGGGGTCGGAACAGTGTTCCATCTCACGCTTCCACTCCGGCAGCAGAAACAAGAAGGGGAGCTTTAATGTGTATTATACAGTCTATACCGCACCAATCGGGGCATTATACATACTAGAGAAAGATGGTGCCATCATTGAAGTGAAGTTTGATGATGAATCGTTTTTGGTCAAAAAACAGAGAGACCGTTTTAAACAAGAAGACACGCCTGTATTAAAAGAAGCGAAAAAACAGCTGGATGAATATTTTAAGGGCGATCGGAAAGTGTTCGATCTCCCGCTCAAGCAAGCAGGCTCTCCGTTTCAAGAGCAAGTGTGGGAGGCACTTTCTACTATTCCGTATGGTGAATCAAAAAGCTATGCTGATATTGCAGAAGCGATCGGCAATCCAAAGGCTGTCAGAGCCATTGGACAGGCTAATAGACGCAATGCATTACCAATTTTTATCCCGTGTCACCGGGTCATTGGAAAAGACAGGACTCTGACTGGTTATGCAGGGACGAAGACAGGGATGAAAGCGATCTTGTTAGAATTAGAAGGCATCCCATTTGTTCAAAAATAAATGAATTGACCTGTTCCAAATGTTTAGTGAGCGACATATCCTTTTATTAAGCTAAAAAAGTTGGTCTAGGGAAAAAGGAGGCTGCTAACATGTTATGGGGCAAAAAAGATAAAATGTACGCCGTCACATCACTATGTGTCAAAATGAACGTGTTGACAGAAGAACAGAAAAAAGAAATATTAGCAAAAACGAACAAAACAAAAAAGCGCGGTGCTCTTAAATGATAAGAACCCCGCGCTTTTGTTTGATTAAAGTGGCGCGCTTTCGGTGAATAGTGCATCAATCTCTTCTGTATAGTTGGAAGTGATAATGCCTTTTTCTGTAATGATTCCAGAAATGAGGTGGTGAGGAGTCACATCAAAGGCAGGGTTAAATACCTGCACGTCAGGAGGCGCAATTTGGATGCCGTTTAATTCCTTTACTTCCTGTGGGTCGCGTTCTTCAATCGGAATATCTGACCCATCCTGAGTTGACACATCAAAGGTCGAAAGAGGCGCAGCCACAAAAAATGGAATTTGAAAGTGTTTAGCTAAAATAGCCAGACTTAACGTTCCAATTTTATTTGCTGTATCACCGTTTCTAGCGATTCGATCTGCACCAACAATAACGGCAGAAATTTGTTTTTCTTTCATCGTATGGGCTGCCATATTATCCGTGATAAGCGTCACATCTACGCCACCCTGCATCAATTCCCATGTCGTCAGACGAGCGCCTTGAAGGACAGGACGTGTTTCACATGCGTAAATGTGAAGATCGAGGTTTTTCTTTTTCGCTAAATAAAAGGGTGCAAGCGCTGTTCCGTACCGGCTTGTGGCAATGGAGCCTGCGTTGCAAATGGTCATAATTCGATCACCAGATTTAAAGAGCTGAAGAGCATTTTGACCGATTTGCCGGCATGTTTCTTCATCTTCGATTTGAATTTGAATGGCTTCATGGACAAGATCAGTTTTGGCTGCATTCACCGAAGCAGCACGCTCAATGCGCTGATAAAGCCGGTCTAATGCCCAGGCAAGATTCACAGCGGTTGGACGAGCACTGTTTAAATATTCTTTCAGGCGAGCGACTTCTCGCTTAAAGAGATCAATGTCTTCTGTATCAATCTCTTGTGCACTGAGTGCGAGCCCAAAAGCCGCTGTAATGCCAATAGCAGGTGCTCCGCGTACTTTTAGTGTCACAATGGCATCATACACATCTTCTTTTGTATATAAATGCTCAAACACGGTTTCAGCGGGTAATTTTTGCTGATTCAAAATGTTGATACGGTTTTCTTCCCATTCGACGGAACGGGGAACTTCAAATTCTTTAGACAAAACTCGTCACTCCTTTACAGTTTGCTGGAATAATGCGACGAGGTCAGACGCTGTTTCCACTGCTTGATATTGTTTGATCAATGTTTTTCCTAGTGTAAGTGCTGCTTTTTTCTGCTGAAGCCTTCTAGAATGTGATGGAATCGCATCGAGATCAGCCGCATGCGCAAGACCGATGGTTCGGCGAACAAGCTCACAGCCAGCAAAGCCGGTGGCTTCTTTTAAAATACGGTCAAACGTTGTTTCTAAAAAGCTGTCCGATACACTAAACGCTTCAATACTGTCTTCTTTCCATGCTTTTGTGAACACTTCTTTGAATGTTGTCCACACATTGACGACATGATCAAAAAGGTGCTGCTGATCCTGCTCATTCTCATGAGATAAAGCATTTATGAACAGATTGGCAATAAAGTGACCGATATCGAATCCGAAAGGACCGTAAAAAGCGAACTCTGGATCAATGATTTTCGTTTCCGTTTCGTTTGCAAAAATACTGCCTGTATGAAGATCTCCATGTACCAGTGTTTCAGCAGAGGTTAAGAAGATCCGTTTCAATTCGGCTGCTTTTGCTTGCAGTTCAAGATCAGCCCATAGTGCTTGTGCTTCTTCTCTTAATTCCTCTTCGAAGTCATTCGTTTCGCTGTCAAAGAAAGGATCTGTGAAGACGAGTTTTTCTGTAATGTCACAAAGATCAGGGTTCGTAAACTGCTTCACGAATTGTTTTTTGATTTTAGGATTTGTGGCAAAGTCAGACGTGTAAAATAGTGTTTTGCCTAAAAATTCTCCGACATGATCTGATAAATACGGATAATGTTTTCCGGCAATTAGCCCTTTTCTGACGATTTCAAGGTGTGATAGATCTTCCATTGCTGTGACAGCAAGAGCTGTATCCGAATAATAGACGGTTGGTACGAGATGTGGTGCATACTCTGATTGCTTGATGAGTGCTGCACTTTCAATTCTTGCACGATCTAATGTCAGCGGCCAGCTTTCTCCAACGACTTTTGCGTAAGGAAGGGCCTGCTTGATAATCAGTCCTTTTGCTTGTTTGTGATCATAAATATGAAAGACGTAATTTAAATTTCCGTCACCGATTTCAGTGCATGTTAAATGACTGCTCTCCTGAATCAATCCAAGTCTAATGGCAAGTGCAACTGCCGAACTTTCTGTTAATTCTTCATATGATGCCGTAAGTGTAACCAATTGTTTCCCCTCCAAATCATATAAAAAAGCCTCTTTCTCCTGAGAGAAAGAGGCTTGATGGCGTGTATGCTCGAAGCCTCTCTTATCTCTCAGCACATACGTCTGATGGAATTAGCACCGTGCCCTATAAGACAATTGTCTTGGCGCTGTACTTGCTGCGCCCCACTTCACAGTGGTATTAACGGTCGGTTGCTGTTGGGGTCAAAAGGCCAAATCCCTCGCCCAACTCTCGATAAGAGAAATCAATATGTAATTGTTTCATGTCTGCTTGCATTTCTTAATTCTAGATATTATCAGAGCTGCAGTTCACATGTCAATCTTTTTTCAAAATTGCTTTACAATTCATAAAACAATCCATTACAGTGATTGTATTGTCACGTAACTTGAATAGAAGGTGAAAAAATGGAATTCCAGCAATCGGATGTATTGAAACATTTACCGAAACAATTTTTTGCGTCGCTTGTACAAAAAGTACAGAAAAAAGTGCAGGAAGGGGCAGATGTGATTAATTTAGGTCAAGGAAATCCTGATCAGCCCACTCCTCCACATATTGTGAAAGCGATGCAGGAAGCGGTAGCAAAACCTGAAAATCATCAATACTCCTCATTCCGCGGGACAGCGAAACTAAAAAAAGCTGCAGCTACTTTTTATGAAAGAGAATATGGTGTCACGCTTGACCCAAAGACAGAGATTGCCATCTTATTTGGAGGGAAAGCGGGACTAGTCGAATTGCCGCAATGTTTACTGAATCCAGGTGATACGCTGCTTGTTCCAGATCCGGGCTATCCTGATTACTGGTCAGGCGCTGTGCTTGCCGGAGCTCGCATGGTCACAATGCCTCTTCTTGAACAAAATGATTTTTTACCTGACTACCACAAATTGTCAGAGAAGGATAAGAATCAAGCAAAATTGATGTACTTAAATTACCCAAATAATCCGACTGGTGCGACTGCAACCCGGACATTTTTTGAAGATACTGTTGCGTTTGCGAGTGAAAATAAGATGTGTGTTGTCCATGATTTTGCATATGGCGGCATAGGATTTGACGGCGAAAAGCCCCTTAGTTTCCTGCAAATAGACGGAGCAAAAGAGACAGGTATTGAAATCTATACATTGTCCAAAACGTATAATATGGCTGGTTGGAGAGTCGGTTTTGCAGCAGGGAATGCCTCTGTTATCGAAGCCATTGAGCTTTATCAGGATCACCTGTTTGTGTCACTGTTTAAAGCAACTCAAGATGCAGCAGCAGAAGCACTTTTAAGCGATCAAACGTGCGTACAAGTACAAAATGATCGGTACGAAAAAAGACGAAACACTTGGATTGCTGCATGCAAAGAGATTGGCTGGGACGTCAGTGCGCCAAAGGGCTCGTTTTTTGCTTGGTTAAAGGTGCCTGAAGGGTATACATCGGAAACTTTTTCTGATGTATTATTAGAAAAAGCACATGTTGTTGTGGCACCCGGGAATGGCTTTGGTGCTCACGGTGAAGGCTACGTCAGAGTCGGACTTTTAACAAGTGAGGAGCGGCTAAAGGAAGCAGCTGATCGTATCGCTGCCTTGCAGTTATTTGAAAAAAAGCCATTGACAACGTAAAAAAATGGTGCGATAATTCAGGCAATATTTAAGAAAATTGAATATTCTTATCAAGAGTAGGCAGAGGGACTAGCCCAATGAAGCCCGGCAACCGACTTCCATGAAGCACGGTGCTAATTCTTGCAGCAAGCGCTGAGAGATAAGATTCGGATGAATGAGACGAAACCTCTTTAACGCGCTGATCAAGCACTTAAAGAGGTTTTTTTATTGACCATATACAGGACGCAATCGAAAGGGGATTCCTAGTGAGTGAACTACTGGCAACATACGTACTAACACATCGAGAGGATGAACAAATAGACCGAAAAGCAGAGCAGATCGCACTTGGGTTAACGGTCGGGTCATGGACGGACTTGCCGCAGCTCAAAAAGGAGCAGCTGAAAAAACATAAAGGCCGTGTGGTGAGCGTAAAAGAACAGTCTCCCGCAAATGGTGGTCTGTATCAAACAGAGGTGACCATTGCTTATCCTGAGGCGAACTTTTCAGCTGATATACCAGCGGTGTTGACGACGATTTTTGGAAAGCTTTCACTGGATGGGAAAGTAAAGCTCGTCGATATCGAATTTTCGGAAAGGTTTAAAAGCTGTCTGCCAGGACCGGTATTTGGCATTGAGGGGATACGAAAGAAAGTAGGCGTGTTTGATCGGCCGCTATTGATGAGTATATTTAAAGGCGTGATCGGTCGTGATATGGAGGATTTAAAAGAACAGCTCCACTTACAGGCTTTAGGTGGAGTAGACTTCATCAAAGATGATGAGATTTTATTTGAAAGCCCATTAGCCCCTTTTGAAGATCGAATCAAGGAAGGAAAAAAGATATTAAAAGAAACATATGAAGAGACAGGACATCGCACGCTTTATGCTGTTAATTTAACTGGTAGAACTTTTGATTTGAAAGATCGAGCAAGAAAGGCAGCCGAACTCGGGGCTGATGCGCTTTTATTCAATGTTTTTGCCTATGGACTTGATGTCATGCAAAGCTTGGCTGAAGATCCAGAGATCCCATTGCCGATCATGGCACATCCGGCAGTGAGCGGTGCAATGACATCATCTCCAGACTATGGATTCTCGCATTCTCTTCTTTTAGGCAAATTAAATCGATATGCTGGCGCTGATTTAAGTCTTTTTCCCTCTCCTTATGGATCAGTCGCCCTTCCGAAAAAAGATGCCATTGGCATTTTCGAAGCATGTGTGAAAGAGGATACAGTTCAACAAACATTTCCTGTCCCTTCAGCAGGCATTCACCCGGGAATGGTGCCGATCTTAGTCAAAGATTTTGGACTTGATCATGTCATTAATGCAGGCGGGGGGATTCACGGACATCCGCGGGGAGCAATTGGAGGAGGGAAAGCCTTTCGTTCGATCATTGATGCGGTTGTCAAAAAAGAGTCTATCGAAGAAAAAGCATCAACTTGTCAAGACTTACAAGCAGCACTTGATCTTTGGGGAAGGGTAGCAGAATAAATGAAAAAACCAATTGTATGTTGTGATTTTGATGGCACGATTACGAAAAATGATAATATCATTCGCATCATGAAGCAGTTTGCTCCGAAAGAATGGACGAAATGGAAGGATGGTGTTCTAGCAAAAGAGATCACGATCCAAGAAGGCGTCGGGCAGATGTTTCAGTTACTGACGAGTGATCAGAAAGAAGCCATTCGGTCATTTATTTTAGAGGATACAGAGATTCGTGAAGGATTTGAACAGTTTGTCGATGATGTCAAAAAAGCAGACATTCCTTTCTATGTACTCAGCGGCGGTATGGACTTTTTTGTCTATCCTATCCTTGAAGGGATTGTCGAACAAGAGAATATTTATTGTAACCATGCATCATTTAAAGAAGATCATATTCAAATTGAATGGCCGCATGCCTGTGATTCAGAATGCCAAAATGGCTGTGGCTGCTGCAAGCCTTCCATTATTCGAGAGCTGACGCAGGAAGATGATTTTATTATCATGATTGGTGATTCAGTGACTGATATTGAGGCAGCGAAACATGCGGATCTCACGTTTGCGCGTGATTATTTACTGAACGAATGTAAAGAGCTAGGGCTCGTACATAAAGAGTATGAAACATTTGTTGATCTAAAAGCGCAATTTGATCAAATAAAGGAAGTGAAGGAATGGCAGACGAGAAGAGTAAACGCTGGAAGGAACTAGCAGACGTCAAACGTGAATTGGCACAAAGAGACTGGTTTTACGGAACAAGCGGCAATTTATCGATAAAAGTGTCGGATGATCCCATCACGTTTTTGGTGACGGCAAGCGGCAAAGATAAACGAAAAGAAACCGATGAAGATTTTGTTCTTGTTGATGCAGCAGGTCAGCCGGTTCATCCGAATGAGCCGCTCAGGCCATCAGCTGAAACACTGCTTCACACATACGTTTATGAGCGGACGAAAGCAGGATGTTGTCTTCACGTCCACACGATCGATAACAATGTCATTTCTGAGCTGTATGGCGATAAAGGAGAAATTCGTTTTAAAGGTAATGAAATCATTAAAGCGCTTGGTTATTGGGAAGAGGATGCAGAAGTTGCTGTTCCTATTATTGAAAACCCAGCTCATATTCCGCACCTTGCAGAGCAATTTGCAGTGCACCTGACGGACGATGCTGGTGCTGTACTCATTCGTAATCATGGCATCACCGTTTGGGGGAAAACCGCATTTGAAGCCAAACGAGTCTTAGAGGCTTATGAATTTTTATTTACCTATCATTTGAAAGTAGCGCTTTATCAAAAGCAGCTTGTTAAATAAAAAGGAGGAAACACACATGGCGACCATTTACATTCATAATGAAGAGAACACGTTACTTGAGAACGAACAAGAGGTTCAGGCGTATTTAGAACAGCAAGGGGTCATTTATGAACATTGGGATATTGAAAAACTACCAAAACAGTTATCAGAAAAGTACGATTTAACAGATGATGAAAAGGAAGAAATTTTAACTGTGTTTCAAGAGGAAATAAAGAGTATTTCCGAGCGAAGAGGATACAAAGCGCAGGATGTGATTTCATTATCAGATGCGACTCCTAACCTGGATGAACTGCTTCAAAACTTTAAACGTGAGCATCATCATACGGATGATGAAGTCAGATTTATCGTGAGCGGTCATGGAATCTTTGCCATTCAAGGCAAAGACGGCGTCTTTTTTGATGTGAGACTGAATCCAGGTGATTTAATTTCTGTGCCCCCGAATATTCGTCACTACTTTACACTTCAAGAAGATCGTCAAGTCGTCGCAGTTCGCATATTTGTCACAACTGAGGGCTGGGTGCCAATTTACGAAGAAGAAACGGTTTAATAGTGGGAGCTGATCATTTCGCATGAGGCGGAAGATCAGCTTTTTTTTAGGAAAATAGACATAAAATGAGAGAGAAAATAGTTGATTTTGGTCTTCTGCATAGGATAAAATTCTGTTTAATCAATGTGTCAGTCCTGTCCAATTTTGAAGTTTACCCCCAGAATTCATTGGGTAAAAGGTCTTTAGGCTGTAAAAAATTAAATAAAATAAGCATATTTAATTTAATTTACAAATAAAGTATAATTTTGGTGTCGGATCATTTAGAGCGTAGACAGACGAATTCATAGCGGGAGCTGAGATCATGAATATTTATGTACGGAAAGAACAGTTATTAATGTCAATTGATGAAAAGAGAAGACAAATGGTAGAAGCTGCTCAAGTAGAAGGCTATACAGGTGAGACGACAATTAAATATAGTCAAGAACTGGACAACCTGATGAATGAGTATCAGTCTCTTCTTTTTCATGAACAACAATCTGTTGCTTCCTTTCATGATCTTGTATCACAAATGAGTCTCCTTTCTGTCAATCGTCCTTCTTATTGACATCAAAAAACCGGTCTTGCCATTAGCAAAACCGGATGAATGCTTCAGCTATTAGTGTGCAGAAGGGAGCATGATGATTACGGTTGTTCCTTTGTTCACTTCGCTCTCGATATCGATTGTCCCCCCATACATCGAAATGATTCGTTTACACACAACAAGCCCAAGACCTGTTCCTTTTTCCTTCGACGTAATAAAAGGGAGGAAGATATGTTTCAGCATCTCTTCTGGTATACCTTCACCTGTATCTTTCACTTTTATGATGACCTGTTCTTTTTCAGCCTCAATGACAATCTTCAAATGACCGCCATTTGGCATCGCTTCTAACGAGTTTTTCGCTACATTCAATACCACTTGTTTAATGTGATCCTTCGTGCAATACACGCCAACATCTTGAATGGTATTGATTTGCAAATCAACCTCGACATTATAAAGGTTCGCCTCAGAAAATACAATTGGCATGATCTCACTCACAATTTCCTTCACAGAATTATTTTGCCACTTTTCAGCCGTTGGTTTTCCTAGCACAAGAAACTCACTGACGATTTGGTTAATCCGTTTAATTTCTTCCTCGATGACAGAAAAATAAAGCTGATCCTCTTCTGAACGATACTTCTTTTGCAAAAGTTGAATAAACCCGCTAATGCCTGTTAATGGATTGCGAATTTCATGCGCTGTACTTGCCGCAAGTGTTCCAATGAGTTCAAGCTTTTGTGCTTCATTTTGGTGGCGTTCCTGCTGGGTTTGTCGTCTTAAAATGATATATTGGACGAGTGTGAATAAGATATTTAAGAGAATAAATGCACTGGATAAAGGAAACAGCATCACAGACAGTACTTCACTTGTTGTCGCACGCTGCGGAAAAACCTCCAGCTTCCAGCTGTTTTCATCTAAATATGTAGACACGGTGCTATCACTTTCAGATGCTGGCTGTGGACCACTTGTAAACACAACGTCTCCATTTTGATTCAGCATCTTAAAATGAAGCTCTGGGTTTAATACATTCATAATATTTCTTAAATAATCAATTTGAATCGCAGCGACTAGCACATCCGTGACTTCGTCGTTCTCATTCAAAACAGGGACACAAATGGAGAGAATCCGCTGCTTAGTAATGCGGCTTACATAGTTATCTGTAATGACGGTCTGTTTTGTGACTTGAATACGTTTAAAGTAATCTCTAAATGACAGGTTGATTTTTTCCTTTAATGGTGTGGTGCTGGCTGTGACATTTCCTTTTTGGTCTAGGAGATACAGGCCTGAAAAACGAGGTTCTTGTTTATAGATTTTCTCTAGGATGTTTTGTACTCTTTTCGCTTCAAGCGGCTGGTCAAATCCCATGGCAAGGGAAGTTAATCTTGCTTCTGTTTCACTGATTAAATAATTCATTTGGTTTTTGTGAATATTTAACATAAGTGTAGCTGTTTGTTTGTTTTTTACATCAATTTTCTCAGTTTCTTTTTCGTAGATAAAATAACTAATGATGAGGGTTGGAATCACGACCAAAATAAGGTAAAGCTTGATCTTCTTCCAAAACCCTTTCAGTATACTCATGATTCATCGCTCCAACGTATTACCTAATAGACTTATTATAGCATTGAACCTATCTTTATTACGATGACTTG
This sequence comes from Bacillus sp. FSL W8-0183, assembly GCF_038006825.1. NCBI lineage: Bacteria > Bacillati > Bacillota > Bacilli > Caryophanales > Bacillaceae > Bacillus > Bacillus sp. FSL W8-0183. Next base: position 1,426,692 of record NZ_JBBOVY010000001.1, read on the forward strand.
TGAGATTTTTAAAAAATTAGGTGATTCGTTCTGGTCTCTTTTTCATGCTAAAAATGGTTCAACATGTTGACATTTTACTTATTGTTTATTAATGTCACATTAGTGGGTTGCATTTCATAAAGGATGATAAAAAATGGAAAATCATAATGTTGAGAAATCTTTGAAATTATTTATTGTACTATCACGTGCCTATCGCTCCATTAATCACCACATGAACAAACATATTGTGAAGCACGGTCTGAATCCGACTGAATTTGCTGTATTAGAATTGCTGTATCATAAAGGTGATCAGCCGCTTCAGCAAATAGGTGATAAGATCTTACTCGCAAGCGGAAGCATCACGTATGTGGTTGATAAATTGGAGAAAAAAGAACTCCTTAGCCGGAAAGCTTGTGCAGAAGACCGCAGGGTGACATTTGCACATATTACGGAGCAGGGAAGAGCTTTACTTGATGACATCTTCCCAGATCATGCAAAAGAGATTCACGAGATGATCAGTGTGCTTAGTGAAGAGGAAAAGGATGCCTGCATCGATATGCTCAAACATGTAGGACTGCGTGCCAAGCATTTATATGATCATAAAGAATAAACACATAAAAAAGGAAGCCGGTGGCTTCCTTTTTAGTATGTAGACTAATCCTCGCATATGGTGTCAGTCCTGCGCACCGATAAACGACAAGCGCTTTCAATCGCGCTCATAAGAAAGACAAAGGGCTAAAATAAACATCATTTTAGCCCTTTGTCATGATCTGAAAGGAAGCTGCTGGCTTCCTATTTATTTTGCTTTTTTCTCAATTGGCAAAATAAGAACTTCGACGCGTCTGTTTTTACTTCTGCCTTCTGCGGTATCGTTAGAGGCAATCGGTTTAAATTCACCGTAACCTTTTGTGCTAAAGTTCTCTTGGTCTAGGTTGCTGTTTTCAAGGAGAATATTTAAAAAGTTGACCGCACGAATGGCGCTTAAATACCAGTTGGATTCAAATTCAGAATTCCGAATCGGAACGTTATCTGTATGTCCGCTAATGACGATGTCACGAGCAGGGTTAATGACGAGCAGCTTGGATATTTCTTTGGCTAACGGAACATCCTGCGAGCGGATCACCGCTCGCCCAGAATCAAAGAAGATGCTGTCTTCAATTGTAATAAGCAGACCTTCATCCGTCAGCTTTGTTTCAAGCTTAGAACCAAGTTTTTTATCCGCAATGAATGAATCTACTTGCTTTTTAACCTTTGTTAATACCGCTTGGTCACGAGCTTTCGCTTTTGCTTCTTCTTCTTCATCTTCTGCTGATTTTTTGGTTTGATTGCTGTTTTCTGTTTCTTCGGTGCTCTGCATGCTTGATTGGTCCATTACGCCAGTGCCGCCAGTAAAGACAACATTAAACGATTTAGCCATCTGTTCATATTTTGCCGCATCAATGGAGCTAGATGCAAACAGCACAATGAAGAGGGCGAGAAGAAGCGTAAGAAGATCGGCGTAAGGGATCAGCCAAGACTCATCTACATGGTCTTCATGATCATGTTTTTTACGTTTCCTAGCCATTCTGTTTTTCTCCTTCTTCAATGACAAGATTTGCACGTTCTTTTGCTGGTAAGTACATCAGAAGTTTTTGTTCAATGACCTTTGGAGACTGGCCTTCAAGGACAGAAAGAATCCCTTCAATCATAATGAGACGAAGCTTTACTTCTTCCTTAGATTTACGCTTCAGCTTGTTGGCAAATGGATGCCACAACACATACCCTGTAAAAATCCCAAGCAGTGTGGCGACGAAGGCAGCACTAATCGCATGTCCAAGTGCTTCAATGTCTCCCATGTTTGCAAGTGCGGCAATAAGTCCGACAACGGCACCAAGTACCCCTAGAGTCGGAGCGTATGTACCAGCTTGTGTAAAGATTAATGCGCCTGACTGATGTCTCTCCGACATGGCATCGACTTCTTCAGTTAAGACGTCGCGAATAAATTCAGCACTTTGACCGTCAACTGCCATGCTTAAGCCGTTCTTTAGAAAATCGTCATCGACTTCCTCAAGATTTGCCTCTAATGCCAAAAGACCTTCACGACGAGCAATTTGTGCCCAGTTTGAAAATAGAGGAATCATTTCTTGTATCGTTGGAAGTTTGCTATCTTTGAAAATTTTGCCGAATAATTTTGGTGTTTTCTTAATTTCACTAGATGGGAAGGCAATGACAACAGCTGAAATTGTCCCAACCACAATGATCAATATAGCCGCCGGGTTGATAAGAGCGGTTAGACTCACACCTTTCAAAACCATACCGACACTCAGTGCAATAAATGCTAAAATAATACCAATTAACGATGTTTTGTCCATTATCTCACCAAATCCTTTAACTATCTTTTTCTATAGTTAATATCGGTGTCTTCTAGAAGGGTTTTAGTCAGAATATAAAATTAAGACAGTTTATGTGAAGAAATTTTGACGAAAGCGCTTTCTGAAAGCCGTAAAAAAAGAAACTCCCTCATATAAAAGGGAGTTTTCAGCGTGTAGACAAACCCTCGCATTCGGTGTCAGTCCTGCGCTCTGGTGCTCACGAATGCCAAATTCGCTCCGCACAAGTAGCTGTCCTTCCTAGACTGCAAAGGTTTTCTATCACGCTGAAAAGAAGACAAAGGGCTAAAATCAAGTTCATTTTAGCCCTTTGTCAACAATCTGGAAACTTCATCTTTTTTGAGCTGTTTCATCTAAGAGCAATTCTTTTAATTTTTCTTCATGTATGATTTTGATCAAATCGTAGTTCCAATTGATCATGTGATCCATGTGATCCACCTCTTTTTCTTTTATCGTAAAGGAAAAGAGGCGGGGGAGCGTCGGCGCTCAGATGGAATTTAGACACTTCAACATGATGGAGCTGAAGATCCTCCTTAGGATGTACTTAGCTCTTTTTCACAACAATTTCGTCATGTTCAACATCGACTGTAAATCCAGTAAGTTGTTCTTCTTCAAGCAAGATATCCGTCATTTGATCCTCAACATGCTCTTGAATCGTTCTTCGTAACGGACGAGCCCCAAATGCTGGATGATAACCAAGTTCAGCGATTTTTTCTTTCGCTTCGTTTGTGACGTGAACAGTTAGATTTTGTTCTTTTAACTGCTCTGACAAATCTTTGAGCAGAAGATCCACAATTTTGACTAAATCGTCTTTATCTAATGAATCAAACTGAATGATGCTGTCAAAACGGTTCAAGAATTCCGGTTTGAAATAAGCGCTCAGCGAATCAATCAATGATTGTTCTTCGATGGCTTCTTCTTGTTCAGACTGGAATCCGACTTTGACCGCTTTTTTATCTGTGCTGCCAGCGTTACTTGTCATAATGATGACTGTGTCTTTAAAGCTGACGGTTCTGCCTTGGCTGTCTGTTAGACGACCATCTTCCATGATTTGAAGGAACATATGCTGGACATCAGGGTGCGCTTTTTCGATTTCATCGAGCAAAATGATGCTGTATGGTTTTCTGCGAACCTTTTCCGTGAGCTGTCCGGCTTCATCATGTCCAACGTAACCAGGAGGAGAACCGATGATTTTGGACACGGAGTGTTTCTCCATGTATTCACTCATATCTAAACGAATGATCGCTTCTTTTGAGCCAAATAATTCTTCCGCTAATGTTTTAGACAATTCGGTTTTCCCGACGCCTGTTGGCCCAACGAATAGGAAGGAGCCAGTTGGTCTATGTTTTGATTTTAAGCCGGCTCTGCTTCTTTTTACGGCTTTCGCCACTTTTTCAACCGCATGTTCCTGACCAATGACGCGGGCTTTTAAGCGGACATCAATTTCTTTCATTTTTGTTTGTTCGTCTGCTTGTAGTTTGCCGACAGGGATACCTGTTTTTTGTTCTACAATCGACTGAATGTCCTCAGCTGTGACGACATGTTCTTTGTCATTTGTTTTGTTTTGCAATCTCGCTTCAATCGCTTCTTCTTCGTCTCGAAGCTTCGCTGCTTTTTCATATCGTTCTTCATTTAAAGCAGCTTGTTTTTCAGCGGCAATTTGCGCAAGACGGTTTGTTAATTCATCTTCACTTGCTGCATCAATGGAAAGATTCGCTTTTGAACCTGCTTCATCCATTAAATCAATGGCTTTATCTGGCAAGTGGCGGTCTTGAATATACCGCGAAGATAATTGAACACACGCTTTAATGGCTTCGTCAGAATAGGTGACGCCATGATAGGCTTCATACTTATCCTGAATGCCTTTTAAGATCTCGAATGCTTCATCCTGTGTTGGCTCATCAACGATGACAGGCTGGAACCTGCGTTCAAGGGCAGCATCTTTTTCAATCTGACGATACTCTTTTAATGTTGTCGCACCTACTAGCTGCAGTTCCCCTCGAGCTAGAGCTGGTTTCAAAATGTTTCCGGCATCCATTGATCCTTCGGCAGAGCCTGCGCCTACAAGAAGATGAATTTCATCAACGAATAAGATGATATTTTTACGGCTTTGCAATTCTTTGATCAATTGCTTCATCCGTTCTTCAAATTGACCACGTATACCTGTGTTTGCCACAAGTGAAGAGACATCTAATAAATAAACTTGTTTGTTCTTTAATTTATTTGGTACATCTCCATTTGCAATTTTTAGTGCTAGTCCTTCGGCTATGGCCGTTTTACCAACACCAGGTTCACCAATGAGGACAGGATTGTTTTTATTTCTTCTATTTAAAATCTCAATGACTCTTGTGACTTCTTCATCACGGCCAATGACAGGATCGATTAAACCAGCATGTGCGCCATCCGTTAAGTTCCGGCCAAGCTCATCGAGTAAGCCTTTTTGTTTAGGCCGCTCTTGGCTCGTCGCATGTCCTGCTTGCTCAGAGAAGAATGAACCGCCTCCGAACAGGTTAGGACCCATTTTCATTTTTGACTGTTCCATCAAAGAGGTATAGCAGTCTTCACATAAAACCATTTGGCTACGGGACGAATTTACTTGCATATTCAGGCGAATAGTTGCTTCATTTACTTGACAATGTTGACAACGCATGAGCCATGACCTCCTTAAAATAAAGTTTGACTTTATTTGACCAATGAATGTTAAATAAAATGGTCTGTTGTTTGACCATCTTTGACTATAGTATACTTTGACCTATTTTGACTTTCAACCGTTTTGCTCATAGCTGAATGAAAAATCCTTTTTTGCATTTAATCATGGTTTGTCCTTCTTTTCAAGGAACTTGTCTCATAGGATAAAAAAGAGACAATCGAAAGTGATGGGTGCGGAGGGGTCATATGAAACGTTCAAATGAATCCGCTTTTCAGCTTGCCTTTGTATATGTAGGAACAGTGGTTGGAGCTGGGTTTGCGACAGGAAAAGAAATTGTAGAATTTTTTGTTCGTTTTGGCTGGATTGGATTGATCGGGATTTTGATTAGCGGTGTTATTTTTACCGGCCTTGGCGCAAAAATGATGCTTATTTCCAAACGAATTGAAGCGGAGTCTTATCAAGATATGAATCGGTTTTTATTTGGAGTTGCTGCGAGTCGATATATTAACATCGTCATGTTTTTTATATTACTAGGTGTGACGTCAGTGATGATTTCTGGAGCAGGCGCTATTTTTGAAGAACAACTTGGCATCTCAAAAGAATATGGTATTTTTTTAACGATTATTTTAAGTGTCATTGTCCTTTTTAAAGGTTCAAAAGGGTTATTTGGTGTCAATGTACTTGTCGTTCCCATGCTGATTTTCTTTTCGCTGATTGTGTTTCTAGACTCATTTGTGTTTAGTAGCGGTGAAAGCCACGTTCTGGGGCTGCAAATGGGAGAGGGCGAATGGATGTTGTCTGCGATTTCATATGGTGCATTTAATTTAGCGCTGTCTCAAGCCGTATTAGTGCCGGTTGCAAACGAAATGACATCCGAAGCCGTCATAAAAAGGGGAGCGGTGCTTGGAGGTCTGATGCTGACACTCATTCTGCTCGCCTGCTTTTTATCCCTTTCTTCATTAGAAATGCTGGAAGCGTATGATATTCCGATGGCCCAAGTGGTGTATCAAGTCGCAAACTCCATTCATCTCATCTATTTATTCGTGATCTTTGGTGAAGTCTTTACATCCGTTATAGGGAATTTATACGGTCTCGAAAGACAGGTGAGGGCGTATATCCGATTGAACAGTATGTATACGATATCCTTTATTCTGCTTTGCTGTTATGTCATCAGTAAAATTGGATACGGCACACTCATTTCAACGGTTTACCCTGTTTTTGGCTATGTCAGTATCTTTTTTATCCTCTTTCTTTGTCTGAAAAAAGTGCCTGCATCACGTGATAAGTAAAGAAGGGATAGCTTGTACACCAATTATGTGGTACACTATCCTCTGTGAAAATTGAACAAAAATCCGTGAAAACGGGAGAGGTTCTAGCAAAACCCTCTATAAAAAACTAAGGACTTGCCGTATCCTTGGATGTGGCATTTTTTATTTTTTATGGCTGGGACACCTCATACACATGTAAAGGTGTCTTTTCTTTTGAGAAAAATAGGGGTTTTCATGAACCTTTCAGATGCAGCTTTGTGCGGAGGTACGGGTCTGCAAAAGGAGGAAAAGGAAAAATGAAAAATGAAAAAGCGGTTGTTGTCTTTAGCGGGGGACAGGACAGTACGACATGTTTACTATGGGCACTTCAACAATTTAAAGAGGTTGAAACGGTAACCTTTCATTATAATCAGCGTCATCAAGAAGAAATTGATGTCGCCAAAAGAATTGCTGACAAGCTAGGTGTGAAAAATCATCTATTAGATATGTCTCTTTTAAATCAGCTTGCACCCAATGCCTTAACAAGAGATGACATTGATATTGAAGAAAAAGAAGGAGAACTGCCTTCCACATTTGTTCCGGGGAGAAACTTAGTTTTCTTATCCTTTGCATCCATTCTTGCGTATCAAATTGGAGCACGTCATATTATCACGGGTGTGTGCGAGACAGACTTTAGCGGCTACCCAGATTGCCGAGATGAGTTTGTGAAATCTTGTAACGTCACGGTGAATTTGGCAATGGAAAAACCATTTGTCATCCATACGCCGCTCATGTGGCTGAATAAAGCTCAAACGTGGAAGCTGGCTGATGAACTGAATGCGCTAGATTTTGTGAAAAATGAAACACTCACTTGCTATAATGGCATCATTTCTGATGGCTGCGGGGAATGTCCTGCATGTAAGCTTCGGAAAAATGGCTATGACACTTATATGGACATGAAGGAGGCGAACTAAATGCTTTCTCAAATCTATCCACAGACGAATCATCCATTTTCGTTTGAATTGAATAAAGATATGCATGTATCGGCAGCCCATTTTATCCCGAGAGAAGATGCTGGCGCTTGTAGCCGTGTACATGGTCATACGTATACGATTAACATTACGATTGCAGGAGATCATCTAGATGATTCAGGTTTCCTTGTGAATTTTAGCACGCTAAAAAAACTCATTCATGGACAGTACGACCATACACTGCTCAATGACCATGAAGAATTCTCATCGAATGATCCATATGCGATGCCAACCACTGAGGTTGTCGCAAAGACTGTGTATGATAAAGTGGCCGCATATTTAACGACTTTAGCGAACAAACCAGTATGTGTTCAAGTTTTTGTCAGAGAGACACCAACAAGCTACTGCATTTACCGTCCGAAACGAGTTGAGCTCAATGACTAAAGCGATTCCTGTCTTAGAAATCTTTGGTCCAACCATTCAAGGAGAAGGAATGGTCATTGGCCAAAAAACCATGTTTGTCAGAACGGCTGGCTGTGACTACTCTTGCAGCTGGTGTGATTCATCTTTTACATGGGATGGATCAGCTAAGCATGATATTCAGTGGCTTCAGGCAGAGGACATTGTAAAAGAGCTGAAGAGAATAGGTGGAAAGGCTTTTTCTCATGTCACCATTTCAGGTGGGAATCCTGCGCTTTTAAAACAAATGGAATCACTTATTGATTTATTGCATGAAGAAGGAATTGATACGGCGCTTGAAACGCAGGGAACGAAGTATCAAGATTGGTTTTTGAAGATAGATGATTTAACCATTTCTCCAAAACCACCAAGTTCAAATATGAAAACAGAATTTACGAAACTTACACGTATCATAGATGAATTGAAAAATGGAAACAGATTGCAACATGCAAGCCTGAAGGTCGTGATCTTTGATGATCTTGATCTAGCCTATGCAAAGGATGTTCATGCGAAATACCCAGAACTCCCCTTTTATTTGCAGGTGGGAAATGATGATACAACAACAGCTGATGATGCGTACCTATTGACGCACTTATTAAAGAAATACGAAATGCTTGTAGATCAAGTAGCGAAAGACCCTGATTTGAATCGTGTGAGAGTCTTACCACAACTGCACACGCTATTGTGGGGAAATAAACGAGGCGTATAGAAAGGAAGAAACAAAATGACGACAAGAAAACCAGAAGAATTAGAAGGTGTCACTTTACTAGGAAACCAGGGGACCAATTACTTGTTTGACTATGCACCACAAGTGCTTGAAACGTTCCCGAATAAACATACGAATAGAGATTATTTTGTGAAATTCAACTGCCCAGAATTCACATCACTTTGCCCGCAAACAGGGCAGCCAGATTTTGCGACCGTGTATATCAGCTACATCCCAAATGAAATCATGGTCGAAAGTAAATCATTAAAATTATATTTGTTCAGCTTCCGTAACCACGGTGACTTCCATGAGGATTGTATGAATATTATCATGAACGACCTCATTGAATTAATGGACCCAAGATATATTGAAGTATGGGGCAAATTTACACCAAGAGGCGGTATTTCAATTGATCCGTATACGAACTACGGAAAACCTGGGACAAAGTATGAAGAGATGGCATCGTATCGTATGATGAATCACGATATGTATCCAGAAACGATTGATAATCGCTAATAAATAAAAAAAGACATGTGGATGACATGTCTTTTTTTATGGAATAGATTATGATTTCACATAAAAAAAGAGAAGAGTCATGTCACTCTTCTCATACCAATAGGAATAGAACTTGCTAGGACGGCTGGGGGCTACCAGCTCGTATGTATAGTATACACGACAGAACGTATGTTTGTAAAGGTGTATCATGCTTTTATTCTTCATATATTTACTTTAAGATAAAATTGAAACGAGCGAATGAAAATGGAGGCGTTTGTGTTGGCAAACAAAGAAGACAAAACAGAGAAGCTGCTAATGGAATTAAGGGAAGAGCTTCAGATGCTTGAACATCAAAACAAAGAACGATATAAATGGAGTGCCTCCACATTACTTGGAGTGATCGCCCTTTTAATTGATAAAGGCGTGATAACACCTGAAGAAGTTGATATGTACAAAACAAAAGCGGAAATGCAAACCTTTCACGCGCAAAAAGACTGACGCCACTTTATATGGTAGTCAGCCTTTTTCATATGTGATTGTCAAAAGAGAACAGAGCTGTGACACGAGTCAGCTTTGCTGTGTATATCTTTATGTAACGGTAGTCTGAATTGAGGATTGCAAATTAATGTACGGAGTCTTTGATGATTTTATAGTTTTTATGATTAACGACTGTTAGTGAATCCAGTTCTAAATCTCTATAGTTGTCCATAATGGTGACATCCACAATAACAGAGTTTTCATTCACTTTTTCAACTACACCTGTTAAACCATTTCTAAATTCGATCACATTCCCAATTTTTGCAATCTTCAACCGATCCCTCTCCTTTAAAAACAGATTTCATTCCCTATTAAAAAGTATTTTGCAATATTTTCATACCAATGTAAAGGATAAAGACGTTTTTCTTTCGTTTTCGTTGTACGCTTTGAAAACGAATGGTATATTTAATATTTGATCAAGGCTGAAAAGGAGCGATTTTTTTGACTGAAGAACACATCAACACAATACTAGAATCATTACGGAATGGTACTGAAAAACAAGTGACCATTCAAAAGGATGATTTTTTAACATTTCGTTCTGTATTGGTCAATCAAGATGATTTTAAACATTTTCGCGGAATCGCCAAGCATGGTGGAGATGTTATTTTTGAATATCTTAAAGAAGCAAGAAGCTAAAGCTTTTTCTCATTCATGAGAAAAAGCTTTTTATTTTGGTTCTTTTGTCACACTTCAAACCAGCTTGATACATATGAAAAGAAAATGTAATAACCCATAATCAGGAGCATAAGGATGATTATAGGCTAAAAAGAGACTATATTAAACGCTTACATTACCAGTTCATGCGTATTTCAACTAGGACATGCCATTTAATGACGGAATTTGGACAGGCATGAAAATCTTTGTGCGTGAAAATAGAAGAAGCTCTTGTTAGAGTGGACAAGTATCTTACGGCCTACATTAATTAAGGGAGGAATGAGGCGAATGATCAAAATTCATACAGCTCTTTTTGCCATCCTTATGCTCATCTCAGCGATCAAGATGGACAATATACAAGAGCAAGAGGGCACATTAAGTCAGAAACTTGAACAAGCACCTGAAAAGCATCAGCTTTCATATATAGATCAAGATAATAAGCATACCGTGATTCCTGCGTTTTCAGAGGAGAAACATCAGCCGAAAGTGAAAATGCTAAGCACATCAACAGAGGAAAAGGCATCAAAACCGAAGCCGAAGAAAAAGGAAACGGCAAAGCCAGCAAGCTCAAGAAATCAATCACACTATTCTAATGAAGAAATGGACTTGCTTTCTCGGTTGGTACATGCTGAAGCAAAAGGTGAATCTTACGCAGGGAAAAAAGCTGTAGCAAGCGTCGTCTTAAACCGCGTAGAACACCGCTCTTTTCCTGACAGTGTCAGAGGCGTGATTTATCAGCGAAATGCCTTCCAGCCCGTATCAAATGGAAGTATCAATGATAAGGCAGACCAGGATTCCGTAAAAGCTGTGAAGCAGGTTGTCAAAGAAGATGACAGAACAACAAAGGCGATTTATTTTTATAATCCAAAAACGGCGACAGATAACTGGATTCGTTCTCGTAAAATTGTAGAACGCATTGGCCGTCACGTGTTTGCAGTGTAAAGAAAAGCAGCGATCAATCAGTCGCTGTTTTTTTGTCTTCAATTATTAAAATATTTTCAGGACTTGTCTCATAGAATGTGAAAAGAATTTGCTTTTAGACAAGGGGAGGCTACATGAATCGATTTGTAAAAGGGGTCATTCTGCTATCTGTCGCAGCTTTCATTGCTGAGTGTATCGAGTTTTTAGTCAATATGATTTTAGCGAGAGAGCTTGGAGAACATGGAATGGGTTTATATATGAGCATCCTTCCCATCATCATGCTTGTTCTTGTGATCGCCAGCTTAGAGCTGCCAGTCTCCATTTCTAAATTCATTGCAGAATCGCATGAGCGGCTTCATAAAAGTATGCTTCGCCATGCATTTAAAATGACGCTTGTGGTGACATGCACAACAACGACAATAGCAGCCATTGTACTGCCTTTCATTCCTGTATTTCAATCGTATCATCCGCTGATGAAGGGCTTGGTTCTGTCACTTATTCCAATCATCGCATTTACGTCCATTGCACGCGGCTATTTTATGGGCAAGCAGCAAATGGGCAGAATTGCTCTAGCCAATATGCTGAAAAAAACGATCCAGCTTATCTGTTTATTTTTGTTTTTTCATTGGTATTCGTTTGATATTGAAACAGCGGTGCTTATCGCGATTGGTGTGATTGTTGCAAGTGATCTCGTCGTCTTTATCTATTTATATTCCCAATACGTCATGGCGAAAAATGCTGTGAATGTCAGATCGGTTGAGTTAAGAGGGATTGACGTCAGAAAACGTTTGTTAGCAGTCTCCATCCCGACAACAGGTATGCGTATCTTTCATGCCATTGCTAATGCGGTTGAACCGTTTTTAATCAAAGGAGCCCTCGTTGCAGCGGGCATTTCTGGTACGCTTGCTGTTGATCATTACGGAATGCTTGCTGGCGTAGCGATGTCGATTGGTTTTTTTCCGGCGTTTATCGCTCATTCCATTATGATTGTGATGATTCCGAATGTATCAGAAGCCTATGCCTTGGGGCAGTATGATCTCGTGAAAAAACGTGTCAGACAAGCGATTCTCATTACGTTTGGCTATGGGGTGCCAGCGGTGATGATCATGTATTATTTCGCTTATCCGCTCACGCAGCTCTTTTTTGACTCACCTCAAGCAGCCGTCTACTTGCAGCTCCTCTGGCCTTATTTCTTATGCCACCTGTTCGTGATGCCGTTTCAAGCGTGTTTAATCGGTATGGGTCTCATTAAAGATGTGTTCCTACATAATATATGGGTGCACGTGGTGTCGTTCTCTATGGTGTATTTCCTAGGGTCCATTGAATCCTTAAATATGATGGGCGTTATCTTAGGAATGAACACGGGGATGCTGCTATTAACGGCTCTCCATTATGCGACGATTTGCAAGGAACTCGGCGTCTCCATGTTTCTTACATTGAAAAAAGCTTGAATGTCATGTGCAGCTAGCGGGCAAGCTATAGGAAAATCAGGAAGGAAGATGCTGATGAATCGTAAATATCTACCCGCCAGTCTTCTCATGATGACCCTTCTTTTATTTCTGATGAACATAGAGGCTGAAGCAAAAGAGCCTGTAATGGCGCCGAGGATAGAAGCTTCTACATTAACAGGTGAAACGCAGGTGATCCCGGTGAAAGGAAAGCGGACCATTCTGCATTTTTGGACAACGTGGTGCCCGTCCTGCAAAATGGAGCTGCCAGCCTTTGAACAGATCGTGAAAGAAAATCAAAGTGATGTAGACATACTGACTGTGAATTTACTTGGTGCTGAGCAAAGCAAGCATGCAGTTGCCCAATTTGTGAAAGACAGAAAGTTTACATTTCCGATCGTTCTCGATGAGCACGGTGAAATGATGAAGAAATACCAAATCATTACGATCCCGACGACTTTTTTCATCAATGAAAAGGGTGAAGTGGTCAAAAACCATGTAGGTCCGCTGACGAAAAAACAAATCAAAGAGTGGACAAATTCGTAGAACACAAGCTTTCTGTAAAGAACCAATGGGCGATCCGTTGGTTCTTTTTTGTGTTCAATTACCTTTCAGATGAATAAAATGTGCTCAGAAAGAGGAAGAAATGTCGGACACTAATAATGATAATTATTATCAAAAAGAAATTATAATAATTATTAATTGAAAATTGATCAGAACCTGTTATAATGAGTTACAGACCTATAAAAAGCTTGAAATAGCAGAAAATATAGATGATAAACGGAACGGGCAACGATTGATAATGTGAAAATAATTATCAATTAGAGAGGAGAAAGTAATCATGAATGAGAATACAGCACTTTATCAAACGACAGATCAAAAGGGATCCAACTCGCTCTTTCAAAAATGGGCACAGCACGGGGAATTAATCGCAGCAGGCATTTCGGGGATTCTCATCTTGATTGGATGGTTTCTAAAGGATGAAACGATGTGGAGTATTCCTCTTTTCATTCTTGCTTTTGTTATTGGTGGTTTTGCAAAGGCAAAGGAAGGAATTGAAGAAACCATTTCATCCAAGACATTAAATGTAGAACTTTTAATGATATTTGCTGCGATAGGCTCAGCGATCATTGGCTACTGGGCAGAGGGCGCCATTTTAATTTTTATTTTTTCGCTCAGCGGTGCGCTAGAAACGTATACGTCAAATAAAAGTAAAAAAGACTTAACGGCCTTAATGAGTATCGCTCCAGATGAAGCCACTTTAATTGAAGAAGATGGCACCACCATCCAAATCGCTGCTTCTTCACTTACGCCAGGCGACCGTATTTTAATCAAAGCGGGCGAACGAATTGCAGCAGATGGTGTGATCATGAGCGGAAGAACAAGTGTAGACGAATCTGCCTTAACGGGTGAATCGGTGCCTCAGGAAAAAGGGCAAGGGGAAGATGTGTTTGCAGGAACAGTGAATTTAAATGGTTCATTAACAGTAGAAGTAACAAAACATAATGAAGAAACACTTTTTCATAAAATCATTAAGCTGGTGGAATCTGCACAAGAAAGTGTATCGCCAAGCCAAGCATTTATTGAAAAATTTGAAGGTGCCTATGTAAAAGGTGTGCTCATCACTGTGGCGATTTTAATGTTCCTGCCTCATTTTGTACTTGGCTGGAGCATGAGTGAAACGTTTTACCGTGCGATGGTGTTTATGGTAGTTGCCTCGCCTTGTGCACTTGTTGCCTCAATTATGCCAGCAGCTCTTTCACTCATCTCAAACGGTGCAAGAAACGGTATGCTTGTAAAAGGAAGTGTCTTTTTAGAAAAACTGGGCACAAGTACGATGATTGCATTTGATAAAACGGGTACGATTACAAGTGGAAAACCAGCTGTTGAAAAAGTGGTCTTGGCAAAAGGGCAAGATGAATCGACCTTTTATCATGCACTCTATCAAATTGAAAGTCAGTCAAACCATCCATTAGCTAAAGCCATTTCTGATATGGCAAAAGAGCATCATACAGAGCGGGCAGCCCACGTAACCATTGAAGAAACATCAGGTTTTGGTGTGGAAGCACAATTAAATGAGGACACATGGCGGATTGGGAAGAAAGATTTTGCCGGAAAAGCTGCAATGGACCGTGACATTGAAGAGAATGGTGATGTTCTTTCATCCAAAGGATATACAGTTGTCTATGTTCAAAAAAATCAAGAAGTCGTCGGCTGTCTCGGTTTGAAGGATCAAATCAGACCTGAGGCCAAAAAAATGATTCAGGAGCTAAATGATTTAGGCATCCAAACCGTCATGCTCACAGGGGATCAGCAAAAAACAGCTGAAGCGATTGCAGAGGAAGCAGGCATCCAAACCGTTGTCGCTGAATGTCTTCCAGATGAAAAGGTACATGAAGTCAATCAACTGAAAAAACAAGGTGATTCGATCATTATGGTCGGAGATGGAATCAATGATGCACCGGCACTCGCCACAGCAGATGTTGGCGTCGCAATGGGCGGAGGCACAGATGTTGCTTTAGAAACAGCAGATCTCATTTTAATGAAAAATAACTTAAACAATCTAACAAAGATGATCCGTCTTTCAAGAAAGATGAACCGAATCATTAAACAAAACATCATCTTTTCATTAACAGTTATTTGTTTGTTAATCTGTGCGAATTTCTTACAAGTTCTTGATTTACCTTTTGGTGTCATTGGGCATGAAGGCAGTACGATTTTGGTTATTTTAAACGGACTTCGTTTGCTTCGTGCTTCTTAAGCAAATCACAAAAGCGCACTGGCTTTAGGTCAGTGCGCTTTTGTGCGAAATACAGTGAAAACTGATACAATAGATCAGTAGTCAAACGTGTGAGGAGGATCACGATGAATCGAATGAAAAACTTGTCTTCTTGGCTTAAGAAAAAAGACATTCAAGGTGCATTTATACATACAAAGGAGAATGTATTCTATCTATCTGGATACTTCACAGAGCCGCATGAAAGAGTGATGGGGCTGTTTGTTTTTGAGGAAGCAGATCCATTTTTCATTTTGCCTAAGATGGAAGTTGAGCAAGCAAAAAATGCGGGATGGGCTGGAGATATCATTGGATATGAAGACCATGAAAACCCCTTTGATTTCATACAAAAGGCACTAGAAAAACGAGGAGTAAAAGCGACTCGCCTAGCGATTGAAAAAGAATCCATTCCTTTGCAAAGAGCAGAGCAGCTTCAAGCTGTCACTGGGGCAGAAACATTCGTCCGGGCAGAAGATGTGCTCAATCAGCTAAGACTAATTAAAGACGAAGCTGAAATTGAAACATTGAAAAAAGCTGCTCAATTGGCAGACGAAGGCGTCAAAATTGGGGTTCATGCCCTAAAAGAAGGGGTGACGGAAACCGAAGTTCTTGCTGTCATCGAATATGAACTGAAGAAAAAAGGCATTCAGGGCATGTCCTTTTCAACCATGGTACTATTCGGAGAAAAATCAGGAGAACCTCATGGAAATCCGGGGCAGGCAGCCTTGAAAAAAGGTGATTTTGTTTTATTTGACCTCGGCGTGATTGTGGATGGCTATTGTTCAGATATTACAAGAACCTTCATCTATCAAGAAGCGTCTGAACAACAAAAGGATATTTACAACACCGTCTTGAAAGCCGAATTGGCAGCACTTGATATGAGCCAGCCGGGTGTGAGAATTGGTGACCTTGACTTAAAAGCAAGAGGGCTGATCGCAGAAGCAGGATATGGCGAATACTTCCCGCACCGTCTAGGGCATGGACTCGGGGTTTCTGTTCATGAGTTCCCTTCTATGAGTCAAGCAAATGATGACCTTCTAAAAGAAGGGATGGTCTATACGATCGAGCCGGGTATTTATGTACCAGGAGTCGGCGGGGTTAGAATTGAAGACGATGTTCTCATTACAAAAGATGGCCCAGTCACCTTAACCAATTATCCAAAAGAGTTGACGATCATCAAGTAATGAAAAAAATCACGATGAACGTCCAAGTATTGGGAGCGTCATCGTGATTTTTTTGTCACTCTTTGCGATCCTTATCAACAAAAAAATCATCAATTGATTGAAACGGCTTGATTTTATGTTCTTTTCCTAAAGGATGTAGTGCGAATCGAGCAGAAAACAAAATAGTCAAACATAATATGATCCATATGATAATACCCATCTTGAATTCCCCTTTCCACCCAGTGATTTGTTCAGCTCACATACATCTTAAAGTATGAAACGCTTACCATATCAAGAGAAAGTAGGAGAAAAAATGCCTAACATAAGGGATATTGCGAAAAGAGCGGGTGTATCGGTTACCACCGTATCACGAGTGATGAATGATCATCCTTATGTCAAAGAAGAAAAGCGAGAGCGCGTACTTAGTGCGATGAAAGAGCTCAAATATACACGGAATATTCAGGCAGTGCATTTAGCAAAGGGCTATTCCAATATGCTTGGAATTGTACTTCCGACAATTGATCACTCCTATTTCAGCGGAATTGTCACAGGGATTGCAGAGAAAGCACAGGAGTGCGGAATGCATTTTGCCTTGTTTCAAACAGGATATGACCCATTAAAGGAAAAAGAAGCATTAATGAGCTTAAAAGAGCAGCGTGTGGATGGTTTAATCTTTTGCTCAAATGCGTTAAGTGATCGAGAAATTTTAAAGTGGCAGGAATCTGGTCCTATTATCTTTTGTCATCCTACTCCGCATGATACATGTTCATCGGTATCGATTGCGCATGATCAGGCTTTTAAGGAAGGGCTTGAACACTTAGCGGCATGCGGTCATGAGCGAATCGCAATCGTTCTTGCTAGAACAGAAGGGGAGAATAGCCAAGTTCGCATTCAGACTTATCAAGAAATGATGCAGTCGCTTGGGCAGGACATTGATGAGGACTGGGTCATTGAAGGAAAACTGACCATTTTTGATGGCAAGCAATTATTTACAGAATGGAAAGAGATGAAAAATCGTCCGACAGCCTTACTGATTACGAACGATGATGTCTCAGCAGGTTTTTTACTAGAAGCACAGCGTCACCAAATAAACGTTGGAGAATCACCAGCCATACTTGGCTTTCAAAACGATCAATTGAGTGAAGCATTGGGGATTTCTAGTATAGATATTCCCCTCAAACAAATGGGACAGGAAGCATTTGACTTGTTTAATCGAGTGTTACAAGGTGAGGCACCAGAAAAAAGGGTGCTTTCATATCGACTCGTTGAGCGCACAACGACTATTTTGAAAAACAATCGTTGACGCACGTTTCATCTGTTTTGTACGATAAGAAGGATTGAATAAGAAGGAGGTGGGGATGTTCATGGAATCCTTCACCGTTGATAAAGCGTTAAATAATAATGTCATCATCGCAAAACACCCTTCTTTAGGCGAAGTGGTCCTGATTGATAAAGGGATCGGCTTTGGGAAAAAATCGGGTGACGTTCTCGATCAAGCGGCATTTGAGAAAATGTTTGTGTTAAAGAATACAAAAGAGCAAACAGAATACAAACAATTGCTGCACCACATTAATGAGGACATGATTGAGCTTGCCAATGACGTCATTTATCATATACGAGAAAAAATGGGGCATCGTTTAAATGAGCATATTCATATTGCACTGACAGATCATATTGCCTTTAGTTTTAAGCGAGTTAAGCAAGGCTATGATATCACCAATCCTTTTATGCTTGAAACGAAATCCTTATACCCGAAAGAATACGAGGTCGCAAAGGAAGTCGTGGAACTGATAAATGCGCGGCCAGATGTTGAAACAAAGCTGCCCGAAGGAGAGATTGGGTTTATTGCGCTCCACATTCACTCTGCTTTAACGAACCGGCCTTTATCTGAGGTCAACCGTCATTCGCAGCTCATGACACAAATGGTCCAAGTCATAGAAGATGCATTTCATATGAAAGTAGATAGAGAAAGTATTCATTATTTACGCTTACTGCGCCATATTACGTTTTCGATTGAGCGTATTAAACGGGAAGAATCATTAGAGGAGCCAGAAAAGTTGCTTCATCTATTGAAAAATGAATATCCTTTATGCTACAATACTGCTTGGAAAATGATCAAAATTTTGCAACATGCATTGAAAAAACCTGTACAAGATGCCGAAGCTGTCTATTTGACACTTCACCTGTACAGATTGACGAATAAAATTTCATAGTTTCCTTGAAACGTGTAACTGATTCGATCAGGCATGAGTGACTTAAGGTAAATACAGGATAAGATCCTGTTATTTGCGCAACCTTATATCACCATGCCTTTTTTGTGTTCTGAAAGTGAAATGTAAACGGTTAATTATGAAATGTACGTCAGTGTGTAATTGAAATGCATGTTGTAAGCGAAAACAAAAGGAGGTTCAACCAGTGTTTAAATCACTTTTTGGTGTGTTGCAAAAAATTGGACGAGCACTTATGCTTCCAGTTGCGATCCTTCCTGCTGCTGGTATTTTACTAGCACTCGGAAATGCGATGCAAAATCCGCAGCTGATTGATGTCGCTCAATTTTTAAGCAATGATACAATTCAGCTTGTTGCTAGTGTTATGGAGAATGCGGGGAATATTGTCTTCTCGAATCTTCCGCTCCTATTTGCTGTAGGGGTTGCCATCGGTCTTGCCAATGGAGACGGTGTGGCAGGGATTGCCGCGATCATCGGTTACCTTGTCATGAACGTAACGATGAGTGCCGTATTAATGGCCAACGGTTCCATTCCATCCGATTCAATCAAATTGGCTAAGTTCTTTAAGGAAAGTCATCCAGCGTATGTGAATATGCTCGGCATACCGACCTTGTCTACCGGCGTGTTTGGCGGGATTATTGTCGGGGTATTAGCCGCTTATATGTTTAATAAATTTTACAAAATTGAGCTCCCGCAATATCTTGGCTTCTTTGCTGGTAAGCGTTTTGTTCCAATCGTTACGTCGATTTCAGCACTTATTTTAGGGCTTTTGATGCTCGTCATTTGGCCGCCAATCCAAGGTGCATTGAACTCATTTTCAACTGGACTGCTTGCAGCGAATGAGCCGCTAGCTGCCTTTGTATTCGGTGTCATTGAACGCTCATTAATTCCGTTTGGTCTGCACCACATATTCTACGCACCATTCTGGTATGAATTTTTTAGCTATAAGAGCTTATCAGGAGATATTATCCGTGGTGACCAGCGTATTTTCATGGCGCAAATCAAAGATGGTGTTCAGCTGACAGCCGGGACATTCATGACAGGGAAATATCCGTTCATGATGTTTGGACTTCCAGCAGCAGCACTTGCGATTTACCATGAAGCAAAACCTAAGAATAAAAAACTTGTAGCAGGAATTATGGGGTCAGCGGCCCTTACTTCTTTCCTAACAGGGATCACTGAACCGCTTGAATTCTCATTCTTGTTTGTTGCACCGATATTATTTGCGATTCACTGTGTATTCGCTGGATTATCCTTTATGATAATGGATATTCTAAACGTGAAAATCGGGATGACCTTCTCAGGAGGGTTAATCGACTTCTTCCTATTTGGTATCCTGCCGAATAGAACCGCTTGGTGGCTTGTTATTCCAGTCGGTCTCGTACTGGCTGTCATTTACTACTTCGGATTCAGATTTGCGATTCGCAAGTTTAATCTGAAAACGCCAGGACGAGAAGATGAAGCAGCTGACGGTGCAAGCAGCGCTCAATCTGGAAAAGGCGATGACTTACCTTATGAAATTCTTGAAGCAATGGGTGACCAAGAAAACATTAAACACCTAGATGCTTGTATTACGCGTTTACGTGTCACTGTAAATGATCAGAAAAAAGTGGATAAAGACCGCTTGAAAAAGCTTGG
Source organism: Bacillus sp. FSL W8-0183 (assembly GCF_038006825.1). Classification (NCBI taxonomy): domain Bacteria; kingdom Bacillati; phylum Bacillota; class Bacilli; order Caryophanales; family Bacillaceae; genus Bacillus; species Bacillus sp. FSL W8-0183. The sequence continues at coordinate 1,446,933 of NZ_JBBOVY010000001.1, forward strand.
CGCTTCAGGTGTCCTTGAAGTAGGGAATAACATCCAGGCCATCTTTGGACCACGCTCTGATAATTTAAAAACACAAATGCAGGACATTATTGCAGGGCGCACACCTCGACCAGCGAAAGACCCTTCTGCAAAAGAAGAAGTCAGCCAGCAGGTTGAAGAAGTCATTGCAAAACCGCTTCAAAACGAACAAGGGGAAGAAACGTTTGCTTCACCAATTACAGGGGAGCTGCATCCAATTACAGATGTGCCAGATCAAGTATTCTCAGGGAAAATGATGGGTGACGGTTTTGCTATCTTGCCAAAAGAGGGAACAGTGGTTTCACCAGTAAGAGGAAAAATCTTAAATGTGTTCCCAACAAAACACGCCATCGGCCTCCAGTCTGATGGTGGACTTGAAATCTTGATTCACTTTGGGATTGATACAGTCAGCCTCAAAGGAGAAGGATTTGAAGCATTTGTACAAGAGGGAGACCAAGTAGAAATCGGTCAAAAACTTTTAGAGGTTGATATTGATAAAATTAAGTCAGAAGTACCATCTTTAATGACACCAATTGTATTTACAAACTTAAGTGAAGGACAATTTATTGACCTTCAAGAATCCGGTGAAATCAAAGCTGGCCAAGAAAACATCATGAAAATTTCAAAATAATTTTCATAACTGCCGTTCTTGTTAGATGACAAGCTCGGCAGTATGATATAATATTGTGGATGTATGAAATGTATAAAAAGGAGATTGATAAAAATGGCTCAACAAACATTCAAAGTAACTGCAGATTCTGGAATTCATGCACGTCCTGCAACAGTTCTTGTACAAACTGCTAGTAAATATGATGCTGATATCAACTTAGAATATAATGGTAAAACAGTGAACCTGAAATCTATTATGGGTGTAATGTCTCTAGGAATTGCGAAAGGTGCTACAATCACAATCTCTGCTTCTGGTTCTGATGAAAATGATGCACTTGCTGCGCTAAAAGACACAATGAAAAGTGAAGGCCTAGGCGAGTAATGCAACAACTGAAAGGAATCGGTGCTTCAGCAGGCGTTGCGATTGCAAAAGCATATCGTCTAGAAGAACCAGATTTAACAGTTCACCAAAAAGACATCAATGATCCAGAGACAGAAGTGAAACGCTTTGAAGAAGCAATTCATGTTTCAAAGCAAGAACTTGAAGCAATTAAAGAACATGCGCTAAAAGAACTTGGCCAAGATAAAGCGGATATTTTTTCTGCACACCTTCTTGTGTTAAGTGATCCAGAGCTGCTCAACCCAGTGAAGGATAAAATCACATCGGATAAAGTAAATGCTGAATTTGCTTTAAAAGAAACAGCAACAATGTTTGTTACAATGTTTGAAGCAATGGACAATGAATACATGAAAGAACGTGCAGCGGATATTCGCGACGTTACAAAACGTGTCACTGGTCATTTGCTAGGCGTTGACATTCCAAACCCAAGTATGATTTCTGAAGAAGTCATTATCATTGCTGAAGATTTAACACCTTCTGATACAGCTCAGCTGAACAGACAATTCGTCAAAGGTTTTGCGACAGATATCGGTGGTCGTACTTCTCACTCAGCAATTATGGCAAGATCAATGGAGATTCCAGCCGTTGTTGGAACAAAAGAAGCAACAAAAACGGTGAAAAACAATGATCTGATCATTGTTGATGGTATTAGCGGAGACGTCATCATTCAGCCTTCTGAAGATGAAGTGAAAGCGTATCAAAAAAAGCATGAAGACTACTTAGCTCAAAAAGCGGAATGGGCGAAACTTGTTGACCAGCCAACGGTCACAAAAGACGGCGTTCACGTAGAGCTAGCTGCAAATATCGGAACACCTGAAGATGTGAAAGGTGTACTTGAAAATGGCGGCGAAGCAGTTGGATTGTACCGTACAGAATTTTTATACATGGGCAGAGATCAGCTCCCAACAGAAGAAGAGCAGTTCGATGCGTATAAAACCGTTTTAGAGAAGATGGAAGGCAAAGCTGTGGTTGTCCGCACACTAGATATTGGTGGCGATAAAGAACTTCCTTACTTGCAGCTTCCAAAAGAAATGAACCCGTTCCTTGGCTATAGAGCGATCCGCCTTTGCCTTGAAGAGCAGGAGATTTTCAGAACACAGCTACGCGCGTTACTTCGTGCAAGTACATATGGAAACTTGAAAATCATGTTCCCTATGATCGCGACGTTATCAGAATTTAGAGAAGCAAAAGCTATTTTACTTGAAGAAAAAGAAGCATTGGTTGCTGCTGGTACAGAAGTATCTGATTCCATTGAAATCGGAATGATGGTAGAAATTCCATCAACAGCTGTTATCGCAGATCAATTTGCAAAAGAAGTAGATTTCTTCAGTATTGGAACAAATGATTTGATTCAATACACAATGGCTGCTGATCGAATGAACGAACGAGTGTCTTATCTTTACCAGCCATACAATCCAGCTATTTTACGCCTCATAACGCTTGTGATTGAAGCAGCGCATAAAGAAGGTAAATGGGTTGGCATGTGCGGTGAGATGGCAGGAGATGAAATCGCAATCCCGCTCCTACTTGGATTAGGATTAGATGAATTTTCAATGAGCGCAACATCGATTCTTCCAGCAAGAACGCAGTTAAGCAAGCTTTCTAAGGAAGAAGCTGCATCATTTAAAGAGCATATCTTATCACTGAGCACAACTGAAGAAGTGGTTGATTTCGTGAAAAAAACGTTTCAACATAACTAGGTGATGTAAACCAGACAGGTCAAACTGTCTGGTTTTTTTGTCGAATTTTATCATAATCAGTCATATCGCTTGCAGAGAAGGGCATCCTAAAATAAAAAAATGGAGGTGACCAGTTTGTCTTTCTCTAACTATAAGCCGGGTGATCAAGTATATGTGATTTATCGAAATCCACATGCAGCCAATGTCGCACAAATTAAAGAAGCGGAAATCGTTTCACACCCTTACAATGAGCAAGAGCTTGCGCTATTTCTACTTGAAACATATCACCCATTAGCCCCTGATGATGCCGTATTTCCAACATACGAAGAAGCAGAAGCCCTTTATCAAGATCTGTTTGAATAAGGGAGATTTTAGAAAGGATAGAAGCCATCCTGAGAGGTTAAAGTAACGATATGAACCTATAAGGTAAGGATGTGCTAAATATGATCAAACCGTTCGTTCCCCAGCTTGTGTATATTGAACCTCGGGCGCTAGAGTACCCATTAGGACAAGAGCTGAAAGAAAAGTTTGAAGGCATGGGAATTGAAATTAGAGAAACAACCTCACACAACCAAGTGAGAAATATTCCGGGGAAAAATGATTTGCAAAAGTACCGTAATGCAAAGTCGACGCTCGTTATCGGCGTGAGAAAAACCTTAAAATTTGATACATCTAAACCATCTGCAGAGTATGCCATTCCGTTTGCGACAGGATGCATGGGGCATTGCCATTATTGCTACCTGCAAACGACTATGGGGAGTAAGCCGTACATTCGCACATATGTCAATGTAGAAGAGATCTTAGATCAGGCTGAACAGTACATGAACGAGCGTGCGCCTGATATCACGCGATTTGAAGCCTCGTGTACATCTGATATCGTCGGAATTGACCATTTGACTCACACACTCAAACGAGCGATTGAATACTTTGGTCAAACCGATCTTGGCAAACTACGCTTTGTTACGAAATTTCATCATGTAGACCATTTGTTAGATGCAAAACACAATGGACGAACAAGATTCCGCTTTAGTATCAATGCCGATTATGTCATTAAATATTTCGAACCTGGAACATCACCACTCGATCAGCGGATTGAAGCGGCTGTAAAGGTAGCAAAAGCAGGCTATCCACTTGGCTTTATTATTGCCCCTATTTACATTCATGAAGGGTGGCAAGAGGGCTATAAAGTCCTATTTGAAAAACTCGATGCAGCTCTCCCTGAAGAAGTGAGACAAGATATCACCTTTGAAATGATTCAGCACCGTTTTACAAAACCGGCGAAGCGTGTCATCCAAAAAAACTATCCAAAAACAAAACTAGAACTAGATGAAGAAAAGAGAAGATATAAGTGGGGTAGATATGGAATTGGAAAATATATCTATCAAAAAGATGAAGAACAAGAACTTAGACAGACATTAGAATCATATATCGAACAGTACTTTCCGTCTGCAAAAATTGAATATTTTACTTAAAACAAGTCATTATGGCTTGTTTTTTCTATTTAAATTTTCTTACAACTATTGAATGCGGTACCAATTTTGCCGATATACACATTAAGATGCGAAAGTAGGATGTAGGGGTGATGAGATGTTTAAGAAACTTCAAGTGAGAATAGCTGTTTTCATCTCAGTTATTTTAATTTTAACCGTTGTCGCAGTTCAAGTGGGTTCCAATTTAGTATTAAGACCACTGATTGAACGAGATGCGAAAACAACGACAGCAGCAACGGCAGAAAGCATGAGAGACATCATAGCACTAAAGCTTGAGAATTACGGTGATACGATTAACAAATTGGCAACAAGTACACTTACTGAAGATTTTGCACAGAAACAAACAAAGCAGACATTGGCATTTGAAAACGATGAATTAAAAGGATTGCAGGAGCAGGATGAACTCATCTCGCTTGCCTATATAGGAACAAGTGATGGTAAAATGTTCGCTTTCCCGGAGTCCGATTTTGGAGAAGGGTATGATCCGTCTAAACGAGACTGGTATATTCAAGCGGCTGAAAAGCCTGACGACGTCCTATGGACAGATCCGTACATTGATAAAGCAACAAATGAAATGGTCGTTTCAGCCACAAAGGCGATCGTACGAAACGGGAAAGTAGTCGGTGTCGCTGGACTTGACTTGAAACTGGCTTCCATCCAGTCTTATATAAATGAACAAAAGATTCCTTATATGGGAACGGCTTTCTTAGTTGACGGCACAGGGACCATTTTGGCACATCCAACAGAGCAAGGAAAAAATATCTCAAAAGTCGCTTCTGTGAAAAAAGCGATCGACAACTCGGGTATTGATGATGACAAACAGCTGACCGTCATCTCAAAAATTAAAGAGGCAAACTGGACGATCGGTGTGAGCTTCGAGAAAAAGAAACTTCTTTGGATCACTGAACAAATGAATCAGACAAGTATCATTATTTCTGTCATTGCCATTATACTTGCCATGATTCTAAGCTACTTATTGGCTAGAAGCATTACAACACCAATTAAACGCCTCATCGAGCATGTTCGTAAAGTGTCTGAAGGCGATTTAACCAGCTCGCTTGAGTCGAAGTCTCAGGATGAGATAGGGTTCCTGACGAAAAGCTTTAATCAAATGACTGAAGGCATCAGGGATTTAATTGAAAAAGTGAAAGAGTCTTCAGATCAGGTTGTGAAATCAACGGATGAAGTGACCCAAATTTCAAACGAGACCTTGCTGTCTAGTGAACAGATTGCAACGGCTATTCAAGAGGTCGCTGTAGGAGCGACGAAACAAGCATCAGAAGCGGAAACCATTAATGAAAAATCAGAGCATTTGTATGAAAAAGTTCGTCATATGGGTGAGCTTGCCACGCAAATGCAAACCAACTCAAAATCATCGGAAGATGCAAGCTATAGAGGACTTGATGCTCTTGGTCTGCTCGTCCAAAAATCAACACAAGCGAATGAAGAATCGAAGAAGGTAGAGCAAATGCTGCTTGACCTTGAGCATAAAACAAAAAATATTGAAAACGTCGTAACAGCGATCTCTGAAATCTCAGATCAAACGAATTTACTCGCACTGAATGCAAGTATTGAAGCAGCGAGAGCAGGAGAAAGCGGAAGAGGATTTGCTGTTGTTGCAGAAGAAGTCAGAAAGCTGGCTGAACAATCTGCAGAATCAACGAAACATATTAGTGAAACCGTAAAACTCATTCAAGATGAATCGAAAAAGGCAGCTGAAGCGATGACAGCAGCAAGCAAAATGAATGAAGAACAAGGTGATGCCATCAATTCAACAGGTGAGGCACTCAGCAGTATCACAATGGAAATGCAGGCACTTGTCGGCTCCATTGACAGCATTCATACACAAATCAATGAAATGACTGAAGAACAGCAGAAAATGAATGATTCCATTCAAAGTATTGCGGCCATTTCACAAGAATCCGCCGCTTCAGCTGAGGAAGTACATGCTTCCACAGACGAACAAGTACAAGCTTTAGAAAGAACGAAAACTTCAACAGAAATGTTGAACGAATCAAGTCAGGCACTGCGTCAGGCAGTCAATCGGTTTAAACTATAATCTTGCAGAAAAGAACCTTGCCATGTGAGCAAGGTTCTTTTTGTATGATAAAATATGAACAGAGGAGGGTGCCAACATGCATGTTAATCTATCTGGAAAAAAAGCATTGGTCGCAGCAAGCAGTCAAGGTATCGGTAAAGCCATTGCCTTTCATCTTGCAAAAGAGGGAGCAGATGTGATGCTCTCGGGAAGACATGAGCACACGCTGCAAGAAGCGGTCAAAGAATTATCCCCGCTTGTAAAAGGGAAGCTGACGTATCAAGTATGTGATGTATCTGATGCCAAGCAAATTAAAGCGCTTGTCGTCGCAGCAGCAGGTGATGAAAAACGTCTTGATATACTAGTGAACAATACAGGCGGTCCTCAAACAGGAACACTTGAAACCTTAACAGATGAAGATTGGATGGAATCATTTCAGCTTCATTTACTCAGCTATATTCGGTTATTAAAAGAAGCCTTGCCGTATTTAAAAAAACAAGGTGCACGAGTGTTAAATATTGCATCTATGTCGGTCAAAGAACCGATCCCAGGCTTGATGCTGTCGAATACATTTAGACCGGCCATTACCGGCTGGACAAAAACAGCTGCCCAGGAGCTTGCCAAAGATGGCATTTTGATCAATACCTTAGCCCCGGGGAAAATTGAAACAGAGCGCGTGAAACAGTTGGACAAACACCGTGCACAAGAGGAGCAACAATCGGTTGAAGAGATCAAAGCACAAGCTGAACGTATGATTCCGCTGGGCCGTTACGGACAGCCAGAGGAATTTGCAGCATATGCGGCTTTTCTTTTATCTGAAGCCAATTCATATATGACAGGTCAAACCCTCATCATTGATGGTGGATTGACAAAGTCTCTATAAGGAGGAATTCTTGATGGCACAAATCAAAACAGTTGGTTTTATTGGAATCGGTGTAATGGGACGTAGTATGGCAGGGCATTTAATGGATGCTGGCTACGAAGTTCTCGTTTATACAAGAACAAAAGCAAAGGCGGACACATTGGTTCAAAAAGGTGCTCTTTGGAAATCGACCGTAAAGGAGATCGCAAAGGAGGCAGATGCCGTCATCACAATGGTCGGGTATCCATCAGATGTAGAAGAAGTCTATTTAGGAGAAGATGGACTCTTGGAACATGCTGCGCCTGGTACATACCTCATTGATATGACCACATCGAAACCTCAGCTGGCAAAAGAAATTGAAGCGAAAGCGAAGGAAAAAGGACTATTTGCATTAGATGCGCCGGTCTCTGGCGGAGACGTTGGAGCCCAAAACGGCACGCTTGCCATTATGATTGGCGGAGAAAAAGCAGCCTATGAAGCGTGCCTGCCGCTATTTCAGCAAATGGGCGAAAATATTCAATATCAAGGACCTGCAGGAAGTGGTCAGCATACAAAAATGTGTAACCAAATTGCTATCGCAGCAGGGATGGTAGGTGTGGCTGAGGCAATGGCTTATGCGGAAAAATCAGGACTTGATCCAGAGCAGGTACTTAAAAGTATCACAACAGGAGCAGCCGGCAGCTGGTCTTTGTCAAACCTTGCACCAAGAATGCTGAAAGGTGATTTCGAGCCAGGATTTTATGTGAAGCATTTTATTAAGGATATGAGCATTGCACTTGAAGAAGCAGAGCTGATGGGAGAAGAGATGCCAGGCCTGTCACTAGCGAAGTCATTATATGAAAAGCTCAGCGAACAGGGTGAAGAAAACAGCGGAACACAAAGCATCTATAAATTATGGGTGAAATAAAAAAACTGCTCCGCCTACGTGGAACAGTTTGTAGCGTGTAAACAAGCCCTCACATTGCTGAAAAAAGAAGACAAACTAAAAACCTGTCCCAAATAGAGACAGGTTTTTTTGATCTTATTTTCCGATGAATTGCTGCGTCCAGTAGTTACCAGATTTCACATAACCTACACCGATATGAGTATAGTTTTTGTTTAAAATGTTCGCTCTGTGACCTTCACTGTTCATCCAAGCTGTTACTACTTCTTGAGGTGATCTTTGACCTTGCGCAATGTTTTCACCTGCTGTTTTGTACGTGATACCAAATTGCTTCATTTGATCAAATGGAGATCCGTAAGTTGGGCTTGTATGAGAGAAATAGTTTTTATCTTTCATATCTTGTGATTTAGCGCGAGCAGATTTGCTTAATTTAGAATCAACAGAAAGAGCTTTTAAGCCTTGTTTTGCACGCTCTTTATTTGTCAGCTCAACCACTTCTTGTTCAAATGCATTTAAGCTGCTGTCTGCTTTTGTTGCAGTTGTGTCTTTTTGATCAGATTTTGAGCTGTTGTTCGTTGTGTTTTCTTTTGCTGGTGTGCTTGGTTTAGAAGCAGCTGGTTTTTTCATTGATTCTTGTTTTTGCTCATTTTTTGCTTTGTTTACTTCTTTCACCACTTTTGTTCCAGTAACAGGTTGACCACTTTTGATCAGCTTGTTTAATAGAGCTTCGATCTCTTTTTGATTTGAAGTGCTTAGCTTATTTACATCTGAAGAGATATGTAATTTTGCAGCTAATGTATGAAGATCAATGGCTTGATGCTGTACGTTTATGACTTGTTTCAGGTTAAGCTCTTTCGCATCAGCTGAATGCCCTCCAGTGAACGTGATCAATGCAGCAGCTGTCAGCGCTGAAAAAATGAATGATTTCTTTTTCATTTTGTAACTCCTCCTAAAATCTTTGTTTTGTTTTCTCACAGAAAATCATAACATGGACTTTTTGTTATAAACGTACCAGCATCCTCCATTGACAACGCCCATTTGTCATTTTTGTTAAAGTCATAGAAAGAATCTCCTTATATCAATGAATGGAGAATCTTTCTATTTAAAGAAAACGACATAAACATACCAATATTTTAAAGTGTTAGTATATTTTTTTGCAGAATAGGGATTGACAGCTTTTTTTCACTTGTTTCGCTGTAACAACTATTACAAAAGTGTTACAATAATGAGTGGTAATTGTAAAAGATTGAAAGGATGAGAGGAGCTACATAAGTGGGAGAGAAACAGCATCAAGGTGCTGCCGAGCAGAAAAAAATGAAGCGCCGGAACGCCTGGAGAATTAATCTCTTTTTCTTCGCTGTATTTAGTTTATTTGCTGGACTTGTCATCAAGCTCGGTGTGCTGCAAATCGTCAATGGTGAGGATTATAAAAAGCAAGCCAACCGAACTGAGGTCAAAACAGCATCATACCCGTCTCCAAGAGGAAAAATGTATGACGCGAGAGGAAGAGTCGTTGTTGATAACGAAAGCGTACCTGCCATCGTTTATACATCAGAAAGCGGTGTGAAAGCGGAGGATAAGATTAAAGTAGCAAGAAAACTTGCGACTTATATAAAAATGGATACAGATTTTTTGAGAGAGCGTGACATTCGAGATTTTTGGCTGGCCAGCCATCCGAAAGAAGCGGATAAGCTCATTTCAAAAGCAGAGCAAAAGAATCTTAAAGCAAAAGATGTCTATCCACTTCAAGTAGAGCGTGTGCCTAAGAAAGAAATCAAGGCGATCGAAAAAGATGCAGAGGAAAAAGCAGTTGCAGCGATCTATCGCAGGTTTACAGGCGGATATGCCTTTGAACCTCAAATCGTGAAAGCAATGGACCCGAACGAAGAGAAAAAAGGGGACGAAAAAGTTGCGCTGCTTGATGAAACAAAAGAATCAAAACAGACATCATCCGTAAGTTTGACATACGAAGAGATCTCACTTGTATCAGAGCATCTTGATGAACTGCCTGGTGTAAATGTCATCAATGACTGGACAAGGAAATATCCGTATGAAAAAACCCTCTATAATGTCCTTGGCGGTGTCACCACCCCAGAGCAAGGCATTATAAAAGAGCGTGAAGATTACTATATGGCAAGAGGTTACTCGAGAAATGACCGAGTAGGAAAAAGTTATTTAGAATATCAATATGAAGATTTTCTCAATCCAGAAAAAGCAACTGTTCAATATACACAGGTCGGCGGCAAACTGCTTGATGAAATCAAGCGGACAGAAGGACGAAGAGGACTTGACCTTGCACTCACATTTGATATGGAGCTGCAAAAGGAAGTCGACAAAATCGTTGAATCAGAGCTAAGATCCGCTAGTGCAAGAAACTATATGATGGACCGTGCCTTTGTTGTGATGATGGACCCTAACACAGGTGATGTTCTCGCAATGTCAGGGAAGAAAATGGACGGAAGAGACGTCACAGATTATGCGATCGGAACATTTACGACACAGTATGAAATGGGCTCTGTTGTCAAAGGAGCTACTGTCCTCTCTGGTTATCAAGATGGCATGTCACACAACCAATCCTATATGGATACACCGCTGTATTTTGCGGGAAGTGGAGGAAAGCCAAAACAGTCTTACAAAGTTCTTGGATGGGTTAACGACCTTCAGGCACTCCAAAAAAGTTCCAATGTCTACATGTTCCAAGTGGCGATGAGAATGGCAGGGATCACCTATCAAAAGGATGGCCCGTTACCGGCAAGACCTGAACACTTACAAAAAATGAGAAACTACTATGCTCAATTCGGTCTTGGCGTAAAAACAGGCATCGATTTGCCGCAAGAATCAAGCGGAATGCAGACGCATCCTAAGACAGTCGGCGGACTCTTACTTGATGAAGCGATTGGCCAGTATGACACGTATACACCACTTCAAGTCGCACAATACATGTCGACCATCGCAAATGGAGGTAACCGTATTCAGCCAAGAGTGGTGAAAAGTGTTCACTTCCCAACGAATAAGGAAGAAGTAGGTCCTGTTGTGAAGAAATATGAGCCGAAGGTGCTGAACACCATTAACAACTCGAAAGCAGATATCGACCGCGTCAAAATGGGACTAAAAATGGTCACATCAACAGGCGGGACTGCAGCTGGCCGGTTCGGTCAGCATGATGTCGCAGGGAAAACGGGTACAGCCCAAACCTTCTACTATGGTGCCAACCGGAGCTGGTGGGGGAATGCCACGTACAATTTAACCTTTGGAGGATATTATCCTTCTTCCAATCCGAAAGTGGCATTTAGTGTCGTCACACCGTATGTATCAGATAAAGATCCTGTCATTAAAACCATTCCAAGTAAAATTGTTGATAAGTACGTTGAATTACAAAAGAAATATGAAAAGCAATAAACAGCAGGGAGCACAGCAAGAGAAAGTGCTCCCTTTTTGCTGAAAATATGGACGTTTCACACGAGATTGGGAGGAAAATACGGTTTTTCTAGCGAATCCTTTTTATACATCAAACTAAGGACAACCCTAAAAAAATTAAAGGAGGGTCGGACGACGATGGAACAAAAAATGAAAGATTCGAATCAGCTGTACTCGAATATTGATTTACATGCCGTTCTTTCTTCTAATGGCCGCTTTCTCTACATTTCTTCCAATTGTAAGCAGCTTTTGCTCTATGAACAAAAGGATTTACTAGGGTGTTTTTTGAAAGACTTTGTTCATACCGAAGATCAATTTCTCGTCGAAAGTTATTTCTATAATCAGCACATGCTAGAGATTTGCCACTTTAGACTGCTTAGAAGTGATCTTACAGCTGTATGGGTAGAAGCAAGCATTGATTTTGTTGCTTGTGATGGGTTAGACAACGATTTAAGTAGAGAAATGATCCTGAAAATGAGGGTAATGAATACAGAGCCTCAAAAAGCAGCATTTCAACCAACAGAAGTGTCAGAACAGTCGTTAGGCAGTCTACCGGCTTTCCAAGATGTCAGTGAAGCTGAAAATCTGATTGCCATGCTGCCAAATCCGTTATGTATTACGGCGCTTGGGAAAATTGTGTATGCCAACGATGCGATGCTGCAATTAATGGGTGTATGTACAAAAGATGAAATGATCGGCAAGTCTGCGTTTGATTTTATTGCCGAGGAGTACCATGACATTGTGAGAAGCCGAATCAAAAGACTGCAGCAAGGCCTTCCAGTCGGAATGATTGAACAAATATGGAAAAGGAAAGACGGGAGCATGATTCATATTGAAGTGAAGTCATCTCCGGCAATTTATCAAAATCAACGGGCAGAACTTTTACTATTAGTGGACATCTCTTCCCGTAAAAAATTTCAAACCGTTCTTCAAAAAAGTAGAGAGCGGTATCAGCTGCTTATCCAAAATTCTATTGATACCATTGCCGTCATCCACGATCATAAATGGGTATTTATGAATGAATCAGGTATTAAATTATTTGAAGCCGAACATTACGATAAATTAATCGGAAAAGATATCTTTCATCAAATCCATTCATGTGATCAACAAAAAGTCAAAAAGAGCTTATCACGTATAATCGAAAGAGCATCAGATTCTGAGATTGTGACGATGAGCTGCCATACGTTTAAACACCGGTTGATTTATACAGAAATGGTTTGTATCCCTACCACATTTTTTGGTGAAACAGCCGTTCAAATTATTTTAAGAGATATATCTGAACGAAAACAGACAGAAGAACTCATGCTGCGCTCTGAAAAATTATCAATCGCAGGTCAATTGGCAGCAGGTATTGCACACGAAATAAGGAATCCACTGACGGCGATTAAGGGCTTTTTACAGCTCATTAAACCAAAAACAAAAGACCGGGATCAATATTTTGAAATTGTCTTCTCTGAGCTGAGCCGGATTGAAATCATCTTAAGTGAGCTACTAATGCTTGCAAAGCCGCAGCAAACAGCATCCATGCAGACGCTTGATTTGAAAAAAATCATTAGCGAAGTCACCGCTCTGCTAGAAACACAGGCCAACTTAAATGGAATTTTGATGAACACAAGTGATATCGAGGAGGATCTCCTGATGAATGGGGATCAAAACCAGCTGAAGCAGGTGTTTATCAATTTAATCAAAAATGCCGTCGAATCCATGCCGGACGGAGGGAAGGTAGACATTACCGCCAAAGCCGAAAAAGAAGGGATACTTGTCACGATTAGAGATGAAGGAATTGGTATTCCTGAATCGGTCATGAAGCGGATCGGCGAACCTTTTTTAACAACAAAAGAAAAGGGAACAGGACTTGGGCTCATGGTGACATTTAATATTTTAGAAAATCACAACGGAACCATCCGGGTAGATAGCGACCCAGAGAAAGGGACTGTGTTTCACATCATGTTTCCCGCAAAATAAAAACAACGGCAAGAGAGCCGTTGTTTCATCCGTCTATTGATTGTATGGAACGCTTTTCAAGAACAAATTGTTCGAGACGGTCAAGTCCTTCTTTTAACGTTTCAAGTGAATATGCATAGGAAAGGCGCACATATCCTTCTCCGAGTGAAGAGAAAGCAGAACCAGGTACGACCGCAAGTCTTGTACTTTCTAACAACTCCATGCAAAAATCAAATGAACTCATCCCAAACGATTCAATGGAAGGGAAAATATAAAAAGCGCCGGAAGGCTTAATGACCGGAAGCCCCATAGAAATGAGTCGATCATATACATAGTCGAGTCTTTTCTTATATTGCTCTCTCATGATCAGTGCATCATCCACACCATTTGTCACTGCTTCAAGTGCCGCCTTTTGTGAGATAGCCGAGGCACAAGAGACGTTATATTGATGTACTTTTAATACATGTTTAGCAATAGGAGCGGAAGCTAATAAAAAGCCGATTCTCCATCCGGTCATGCTATGAGATTTTGACAGTCCATTGATGACAATCGTCTGTTCCTTTAAGAAAGAAGCAATGGAATGATGTGGACGATCAAATGTCAGCTCACTATAAATTTCATCAGATAGAATAAAAATATCCTTTCCTTCAAGAAGCTGTGCAATTTCTTTCAATTCTTCTTCTAATAGCGTGACCCCAGTTGGATTTGAAGGGTATGGAAGGACAACACACTTTGTCTTTTCCGTTAATGCATCTTCAATCAGCTTGGCGTTTAATTTAAAACCGGCATTTGTTGTGTCGATATGCACGGGCACCGCACCGCACATCCGAATGATCGGTTCATAGCCAGGGTACACAGGGCCGGGCAGGATGACCTCATCGCCTTCAGTCAAAATGGTTCGAAACGCAGCATCAATTGCTTGACTCGCACCTGTTGTCACAATGATTTCTGTCTCTGCATCATAATCAAGATGGACTTTCTTTTTGATGTATTGCTGGATCGCTTGTCTTAGCTCTAAAAATCCAGCATTATGAGTATACGAGGTGAAATTCTCGTCAATGGCTGTTTTGGCAGCTGTTTTGACATGATGCGGCGTATAAAAATCGGGCTGACCTATGGTCAATGAAACGACATCCTCATATGAAGATACGAGATTTGAAAATGTTCGAATGCCTGAAATTTCAATATCCTTAACTCTTGGATTCAGCAAATGCTCCATTTCTCATCACCTTAAAAATTTATGTTTTTATCCTATTTTACCATTCACTGCATAAATGTCACCTGCGGAAAGGCTTCGGATATCGTTATATGTAGTCTATTCTCCTATCCATCACAGCATGAGTGATATATGAAGAAAGAGTAACATTTATTATAGCGTAACCTGCTCGGAAAATACAGCTCTGCTTAAGATGATTAGAATAAGGCAAAACGGTATAAACTGAAAGAACGAGAGAATCAAGTCATGGGAATTGCTTTCACAGGCATACGATCTCCTGAAGGAGGACGATAATAGATGGATCAATCAGCAAAGACATCGAAAATAGCCTTTTTATCCGTCATGAGTAATACGTTTGTTGTGGTCCTTAAAATCATTGTAGGGGTGTTAACTGGATCTGTTGCGGTTTTATCAGAAGCCATTCACTCTTTTCTCGATTTAATGGCCTCTTTTATTGCATTTATCTCTGTTCGTATTTCAAGAAAGCCGGCAGATTCAAAACATCCTTATGGACATGGGAAAGTTGAGAATATTTCTGGAACGATTGAAACTTTGTTAATTTTTGTTGCTGGGATATGGATCATTTATGAGTGTGTTCATAAATTAATGCATCCTGAGCCTGTTAAACTGCCGGTACTTGGTATTGTGGTCATGCTGATCGGCGCACTTATCAATTTTGTTGTGTCGAGAGTTGTGAACAAAGAGGCAGAGCGAGTACATTCTGTTGCCATGAAATCGAATGCACTGCATCTTTTAACAGATGTGTTTACGTCACTAGGAGTCGCCATTAGTTTATTGCTTGTTGCATTAACGGACTGGTATTTCCTCGATCCGATTATTGGAATGGTGCTAGCGCTCTATATTATGCGTGAAGCATTTAAACTCATGAAGGAAGCCTTCCCGCCGCTTGTCGACGCCCGGTTAACCCCGGAAGAAGAACAAGCGATAGAGGCCATCATTCAAACATTCAGTCAAGAATTCATTGAATATCATGACTTTCGAACAAGACGATCCGGTGCTGAAGAATATATTGATTTTCATTTGATTGTACATGGAAAAACAACCATTGAAGATGTTCACCAATTATGTGATCGAATTGAAGAGAACATTCAGCAGGCGTTTCCGCATGCACAAATCTTTATTCATGTAGAACCTGAAAGTGAAAGAAGCACACAAACGTAAAAAGGCGATACCACCTCTTTGAAGGTTGTATCGCCTTTTTTTACGCTTCATCTATGAAATGAAATCAATATCCATAAGCAGTATCGTAATCTTCATACCAAGAGATATAAGCAGCATCTTCATTAGATAAACCATGTTTCATATCTAAAAAATCAGCTTCGCAAATATCTTCAATCACAGTCATTTCGTTGTTCTTTAATAGTACGACAGTTCCCATCATGAACACCTTTCTTTAAAAAATCCTTGACTATTGTACCATGTGAAACGTGATTGTCAACAGAAGAATCGAAATGAGACAAAAATATCACAAAATGTTAAAAAATCAGGCGTTGAAAGAACTAGATGTGCCATAATTTCTGTGAATTTTCAGTATTTAATCACATAAATCATCATTGAAAAATGATCTAAAATTCATGTAAAAATGTAAAGCTCCATTGATCTTGCGATATTCATAAGATATAATAACGAATGATTATAAGAAATTTATAGAAAACATACATAATAAAGGAGAAATAGGATGGAAACAAACATGTCAGAAGCACCTATTCAAGAAGAAAAACATCCTGAACTAGCTGGTGTAGGTTATCGTTTTCTTGCTCATCTTTTAGACGGTGTCATTATTAGTGTACCATTTTCATTCATTGTATTTATTCTCGCAACACTCTTTTTTGTCTCAAGCCCTGAGGCGGCATTTTTAATGTATGATGATAGCTATTACTATTCTTCAACGGTGATCACGGATGAAGAATGGGCAGTCATAATGGGCTTTATCTTTTTCTATGGCGTAACGATTTTAGTCGGTATCGCGGTGACTTGGCTGTATTATGCGATCATGGAATCATCAAAGCTTCAAGGAACTCTTGGCAAAATGGCTCTTGGAATCAAAGTGACAAAAGTAACGGGTGGAAAAATAACATTCGGGCGCGCGACAGGCCGCTTTTTTGCAAAAGGCTTTTTGTCTCCAATCTTATGTATTGGCTACATCATTGCGTTTTTCACAGAAAAAAAACAAGCACTTCACGATTTGATTGCAAGTACCATTGTCGTAAAGAAATAATGAAAAGAAGCACCTCTGCTAAATAGTAAGGGGTGCTTTTTGTATAGATTGCTTGTATGGAAGAGGGAAACGTCACATAAAGTAGAATGATAGTGAAAATAAAAGCAGAGAAGGGAGTCAATCTATTGAAAAGAGGGAAAATGACCGTTCAAAAAAAAGGGGCAAGCTTCGGGCTCTTTTTCACCGCACCTGTTTTGGCCTGGGCATTGTATGATTTTGCAAATACGATATTTTCATCGAATATGATCACCATTTTCTTCCCATTTTACTTGCAGGAGACGATAGGCGACAGTGCGAGGATGGATCAAATCGCCAGTACATTTATTTCTTATGCGAACGCACTTGCAAGCTTTTTCCTCGTCATTTTTACGCCTTTATACGGTGTGCTGATTGATCGTACAGGGAAAAAGAAGCGGTATATCACGGTGTTTACCCTGATTTGTATTGCCTGTACCTTTATGATGGGGATCTTTGCTGGGATTGATTTCTCAAGCGAATGGTTTGGTCTTCCTGTCTCCTTATTGGTGGTGGTTACCTTGTTCGTCATCGCCAAATTTTTCTATCACTCTAGTCTTGTTTTTTATGACACCATTTTGCCCGATCTTGGGACAAAGGATGAAATCCCCCTCATTTCTGGATTCGGTATTGCTGTCGGCTATTTAGGTACACTTGTCGGCCTTTCTGTTTATTTACTTGTAGGAAATGACCAGTTTCATGAAGCATTTATTCCGACAGCCCTTTTATTCTTTCTCTTTTTTCTTCCCTTTCTCTTTATTATAAAAGATCCTCAACCTTTCCCGCAGCAAGAGAAAAAGGCGTCTTTTTTCAGCGGGTATAAAGAGATTATTCGTACGTTTAAAGAGATGAAGCAGTACAAACCGGCTTTTATTTTTATGATCGCTTTCTTTTTTATGAATGATGCGTTGCAGACAGCGATTGCGATGATGGCTGTTTATGCAAAAATTATCATTGGCTTTACGGCAGGTCAATTTATTTTGCTGTATCTCGTGTCCACAATTTCAAGTATCATTGGCTCGTTTCTATTCGGATATGTCACAAAGGCCATCGGTGCAAAGCGCTCGATTACAGTCGTGTATGTCATTTTAATTGTGGCGCTCATTCTAGCTGTGACAGCGACAACTGAATGGGTCTTCTGGGTAGCAGGCAGTCTATTCGGAATTTCACTTGGTGCAAGCTGGGGATCATCACGAATCCTCATTATTGAGCTGACACCTAAAGAAAAACGAGGGCAATTTTTTGGTCTCTTTGCGTTTTCGGGAAAGGTGTCTTCAATTGTTGGTCCCATCATTTATGGCTCCGTCACACTGCTGTTTGCAGCACATGGGAATCTCGCAAGCCGTCTTGCATTAGGGTCTTTGCTCATCCTTGCAGCCATAGGACTTGTGATTCATCAATTCGTGCGAGAGAAAGCGTAAAGAAACGTCAACTTTTTACCCATGCTGCCGATATAAAAAGTACAATCTTATATTGAAGAATAGAGGGATTTCCGTGGCTTTAAACAAACAAGAAATTTTACTTGACTCTGGTACTAATGAATTGGAAATTGTGAAGTTTGAAATTGGTTCAAATCAATTCGGCATTAACGTCATGAAAGTAAGAGAAATTATTCAGCCAGTTGAGGTGACAGTTATACCGCACTCTCACCAAGATGTAGAAGGGATGATTAGTTTACGAGGCGAGATTTTACCAGTCATCAATCTATTTTCCTTTTTTAATGTCGAGTCAGATCAGTCAGAACAAGAGAAATACATTGTGACTGAATTCAACCAACGGAAATTTGTGTTCCATACAGGAACGGTATCGCAAATTCACCGCGTCAGCTGGGAAGAGATTGAAAAACCAACTGCACTCAATCAAGGAATGGACCGTCATTTAACAGGGATCATCAAGCTTGACGAGAAAATGATTTTCCTTCCAGATTACGAAAAAATCATTTATGATATTGAATCCGCATCTGGCGTAGACACATATCATATGTTTGACGGTGAGAAAGACGAGAGAAGAACAGGGAAGAAGCTGTATGTTGTTGAAGATTCTCCGCTTCTCATGCGCTTATTAACAAATGAATTAACCGAGGCAGGCTATAAAAACATTGTAACCTTTGAAGATGGGAAACAAGCATATGACCATGTCATGGATCTTGTCAGTAAAGGCATCAGTGTGACAGAAGAAATTGATATGATTATTACGGATATAGAAATGCCAAAAATGGATGGACATCGATTAACAAAGCTGCTGAAGGACAATCCTTTAACACAGTCCATTCCAATTCTCATTTTCTCTTCATTAATTACGGACGATCTGCGTCATAAAGGGGAAACCATCGGTGCAGATGATCAAATTAGTAAACCAGAAATTCATCAGTTGATTGAAAAGGTAGATCATTTTATTATATAAAGAAAAAACCACTCGCTTTGAGTGGTTTTTCAGCGTGTAGACAAACCCTCGCATTCTTTGTCAGTCCTGCGTGCTGGTGCTCACGAATGTCAAATTCGCTCCGCACAAGTAGCTGTCCTTCCAAGACTGCAAAGGTTTTCTATCACGCTGAAAAGAAGACAAAGAGCTAAAATAAACAACATTTTAGCCCTTTGTCCATAATATGAAAAACCACTCGCTTTGAGTGGTTTTTTCTGTTTAAAAATAACTTTCCCCGAGCCGTTTGAAGACGGGTTTTGTATAATGTGATTTTTGTTTTGTGGCGGCAGGTTTTTCTTTTAAACCGACATACGTTTGAAGTATTTGTTTTGCTCGATTTAATGACATATTCGCTTTTGGATTGCGATATGATTGATTTAAATTTCCTAAGTGTGGCAAAAATTCGAAGTCTTCTTTAGTTGGTGGCAGATGAAAATAATAATCTCCGATTTCAATCAGCACGTCGGACTGTTGTTGACTATATCTGGGATTGTTAGAGAAATGTAGGCCCACTTTTCTTCCTTTACCTTCTTGCAATAGTTTTTGCAGCGCACGTTTTTTCAAAAGATAAAGAAACTTGGGATTTGGTGCGGTTTTAGCATGGCGGTTAACAGTATAAATGGCTTTTGCGATGTTTTCTGCTGTAGGTTCTATGTCTTTAGTATGAGCATAATCGTCCATTTTTTCTCTCCTTTGTCTTTCGTCTTCCTGTGCTTAGTATAAATTATACGTTTTTATTAGTAAATTGCAAATAGTCTTATTGTAAAAAGAAAACCTTTGGTATAAAGGGATTAGAGGGGATTAAAAATTGATTGTTTTAGAATCCCCCCCAAAAACATCCCCCAAATTATAAATTCATAGCCTCTTCAAAAACTTCAACTGATTCTATTTCTAATTCTTCAAAAGTATGGCTATAGATATCATTAATCATTTGAGGGCTGTTCCCAAGACGATCAGCTATTACTTTGACTGGAATTCTTTTGCTTATAAGTATAGTCGCATGAGTATGCCTTAAACCATGAACAGTTATTTTTTTAGTTTTTGATTATCAGCGACAGTATTTACAGCATAATTAAGTGAGTTAGGTGATATAGGTTTTCCACTTGTCCGACTGATTAATATGAAATCTTCTTCTTTTAGAGGTTGACCAAAGGAAAGCTTTAATTCTTTACACCATTTTTGATATAATTTTAATTGGTTTATTACTTTCCCCCCGACTTTTATAGTGCGGTAACTATTATTAGTTTTTGGGGGGCGTAAACCATCATAATCACGGGTTTTGTTTATTGTGATTCTGAATTTGTTAAAATCAATGTCTTTCCATGTTAGACCTAACGCTTCACCCTTACGCATACCTGTACTTGCAAGTATGAGAAGTGCAGTATAATGTGAAATACTTTTAAGCGCTTGAGCGCCTTCCAGAAAAATGCTTAATTGTTCAGCAGTATAAAAATTATCGACAATCAGAGTGCTTGGATTGTCTTTTCTTATTTTCACCTTTTTAAAGCGGTTTTTCTTTATTATTTCGTTTTCGACAGCAGCATTAATTCCGATTTTGAAGATTGTATGGTACGCATGAACCGTACTGGGAGTTAATTTGTCTAATAACTTATTTATAAACTTCTTCTTATATGTTGCTGCGTCTAGGTTATTGATCTTTATATTTCCCAACAAAGGTTTTATGTGGTTCTCTATCGTGAAAACCCTCGCTTTGATAGTAGGAGTTTTCCATTGATCTCGGTTTGTCTCCATCCAAATATCAAACCACTTAGAAATAGTTAAATTTGTACTTTCTATTTCTTTAATCTCTCCATCTAATATAGAAGATTTAACCTTTAAAAGCATTCTATAGGCTTCGCTTTCACTTTTGAAACCTTGTTTTGAGGCTTCACGACGCTTACCAAATTCATCATAATAACGGTATCGATAACACCACCGTTTTTCATTTTTAGCATTAAAATAATAAAACAAATGATCATCTTTATTGCTTTTTTCCATCTTCATTTTATCAGCCCTTTCCACGTGGACAGACGCATTAAAAGGGGCGTTTATTTAGGCATCACCTCCTCAAAATTTTCAATGACTCCTAAAGGCTCGAAACAAATAGTATGCTTTCCCACTTGTTTATATAAGCCATATCTCTCCTTATATCTTTTTAGAGCATCTTCAAGGAATTGTTCAGTTACATTCAAGTATTCAGCTAATTCAAAACGATTTCTTATCCCTTCTTTTTGTGCATCAATTAATCTTTCCAGGGGGAACAACAACTTATATCCCCAATCTCGTGCTCGTAATTCCTGCTTCCTGTTTTTAAGTTTCGTTTGATCGAGTATATTTCCGTAAGTAGTAAAGTGATGACGGAGTTCTTCAGCAAGAGTACATGTTTTCTCAACACTAGATAATGTTCGATTGATCCATATCACATTATCACCGTATAAGCCTTTAGTTTTGAGTGATAATACTTTTTTGTAAACGTCGATTCCGCTTGCTGTCGCACTTTGTAATAAAGAATGGTAGTCCAATGATGCTGCACCTCAATTTTGTTCTCTCTTAGATTTAATAAATTGGAGAAATTTTTCTATTTCTTCTAATTCTTCGGTTGTCCATTCTTCGCCATCATGGTGCGCTGCGACGGTTTCAATAGGAGACTCAACCCTTCCTAAAAGATAGTCAATTGAGACATCAAAATAATCAGCGACTTTTTTCACCTTATCAACGCCGGGTGTTTTATCATCCCATCTTCTAATTGTTCCGTTTGATAAGTTAGTTCTTCTTTCTAATTCTGCTAAAGTTATTTTACGTTCATTAGCTAACTTTTTTATTTTCTCAACTATTGTCATATCAACCATCCTTAG
Organism: Bacillus sp. FSL W8-0183; assembly: GCF_038006825.1. Classification (NCBI taxonomy): domain Bacteria; kingdom Bacillati; phylum Bacillota; class Bacilli; order Caryophanales; family Bacillaceae; genus Bacillus; species Bacillus sp. FSL W8-0183. Next base: position 1,469,019 of record NZ_JBBOVY010000001.1, read on the forward strand.
GTTAGCTTATGACTGAAATAAACTTTATGCTAATTTGTGTTTAGAAAATAGCATATAGTCTATTAAGCTGTGTTCATAAGCTATTTATTCAGCTATCGAGACACGACAAACTATAGCCTAAAACCACGTTCCCCAACGCAAAAGGCTAAATTTGTATGCTTATTTCGCTATGCCTAGATATTAGCATATATCCTAATTTTGGTCAACGAAAAGCTAAATAATTAGCACAAAAAACATTGAAAGAAGGTTTTAATGATGCAAGCCGACTTCGGAAAGAAAATTAAAACGTGGCTAATCATGAACGACATGCAGCAAAAAGAATTAGCCAAACAATTAAATATCTCAAACGCATACCTATCTGACATTTTATTAGGAAAGCGTCAAGGTAAGAAAGTGAGAGAAAAAATCGTTCAAATTGTAGAGAAGAAAGGAGCGTCTTGGCTTGGCGATAGTTAATTTTGATGTGGATGTTAATCAAGATGAAATTCGCAATTATATTTATCAGCAACTAGAAGCAGCACTTGAAGAAGTTTTGTTCACTTGGGACATAGAACAAATGGCAAAAAGAACTTGCATGAGTAAAAGCTTTTTAGAGAATGAATTTTTACATGATCCAAGAATGAAACTTCTTGAGAGACGCAAGGAAAGAGGGAAGCGGTTTTGGTTCTATGAAGAATCAAAAGAAGTCATGAAACAAATTATGGATGAATGGTAAATAAAAGCGTGGACAGACGCAATTTAAGGAATTTTTAAATCCGCTGCAACTCGTATTAGTGAAAGGTCACTCTTTCTTATAGAGGGGTGAACTTTGAATAAATTGATCAATAACATTATTCGATAGGAGGAAATGAAAATGGACAAAAATACAAAAAATCCATATGCGCCTGGTCCGGTGAAGGTATGGAAAATGACTAAAAAAGCACTCGAAGCGTATATAGAGAAGCATCCTATTATCTATCGGGAGGAATTAAAACCGTCACCAACCTTTCGTACGGGTAATGCACGATTTTATATTAAAGCAAAAAGCACTGATCAATTTAATAGATACAGGGCAGCGCTCACCAGGGAGCTAGTAAGAGAAGAACCCTATTACAGGGACTGCCCCCCTAAGATGAGACAAATAAAAAACACCTTCAAGTTTGAAAACGGATCGTTGTGATCCGAAATAAAACATGGAGGTGTTTTTTCTATGGGGACAAGAGTGAGTTATCCGGCTGAAGTCAAACAGAAGGCTGTAGAAATGAGATTGGCAGGCGTACCTATGAAAGAGATCATGCAGGAATTGAATATCAAGAATAAGACGCAGGTTCAGACATGGGTGAGATGGCATAAAACTGGGGATACACACAGGTTCGAACAACCTGTTGGAAAACAATATACCTATGGAAAGGGTCCCGAGTACTCTTCAGAATTAGAGAGACTTCAGGCAGAAAATCGCTATTTGAGTCAACAGAATGAGGTTTTAAAAAAGTACAACGAATTGGAAAGGAAGTTGATAAGGAAACGTCAATCAAACTGGTAGATGAATTGTGCAAAACGATGACGGTACTGGACATCTGTGTCCATTTAGGCATCTCACGCACTTCGTATTATAGATGGAAAAAGAATCTGACTCAGAATCATCCTAAAAGACAACTAGAGAAACAGGTCGGCACGTTGTGCCGAAAGCACAAATATCGATATGGTTATCGGAAAATCACAGCCATACTAAAAATGGGAATGCGTATTAACCATAAAACTGTTCAACGTATCATGCAGAAAAACCAGTGGCAATGCCGGGTTAAAATGAAAAAGCGTAAGAAGAATGGGCAGCCCTATGCCGTGGCTGGTAATATACTGGATCGGAATTTTCAGTCTGATCGCCCTCTTGAAAAACTAGTCACGGACATCACGTATTTGCCTTATGGACAGAAACAATTGTACCTTTCCAGTATATTGGATTTATATAATGGAGAAGTGATTGCTTTTACAATTGGTGATAAGCAGGACACAGACTTTATCTTAAACACACTTAATCAGCTCCCAGCACTTCCTGAGAATTGCGTGTTACATAGCGATCAAGGTTCTGTGTATACATCTTACGAGTATCAGAAAGCTGTTCATATAAAAGGCATTACCATGAGCATGTCCCGTAAAGGGACGCCCGCTGATAATGCCTCCATCGAATCGTTTCATTCCTCACTAAAGTCTGAAACGTTCTATCTTCACAGGATTGATCGCACTACGACCACCATCGTAGAACGCACTGTCAAAGAATACATTTATTATTATAACAACATTCGTATTCAAACGAAACTAAACTAAACAACCAATCACCGATAAACTATCGGCAATTGGCTGTTTCATAAAGGTGTTTTGATTCCTGTCTCAAAAACGGGGGTCAGTCCCGTAATCGGCGGCTTTTTTCTATATAAAAACAAATGAATGGAGAGATTGAATATGACAAAGAAAATTATGCTTGATCCGGGACACGGTGGGCACGATCCGGGCGCAGCAGAAAATGGTCTGAAAGAGAAGGATCTTGTATTAAAGATCGCTAAGAAAACTAAAGCGATTCTTGAAAAGGTGTATGGGGCATCCGTTAAGCTCACACGATCAACTGATGTTTATATTGATCTGTCTCAAAGAGCTAGACTAGCTAATAATTGGGGAGCTGATTATTTTGCGTCTATTCATATCAATGCAGGTGGTGGTACAGGCTTTGAAACGTTTCGTTTTAATAAACTATCTGCAATGTCCAGCACTGGCAAGCAGCAAAAAATTGTACATGATGTGATTTATAAAAAAATCAAAGCAAAAGCAGCAAACCGCGGGACCAAATTCGGAAACTTTGCGGCATTGCGAGAAACAAAAATGCCAGCCATTTTGACAGAGAACCTTTTTATTGATCGTAAAGAAGATGCTGCGCTGCTGAAACAAGATGCTTTTCTGAATTTGTTGGCCGAGGGTCATGCGGAAGGTATTGCTGCAGCTGTTGGTTTAAAAAAGGTTTCTTCTTCAAATAAAACAAAGCCAACTAATAAACCAGCGGCAAAAGGCGTTAAAATGGCTGTGGTGAAGCCGAATGCTGATGGATGGCTATGGGTCTATGATAAGCCGAATTGGACGGCAAAGCATAAAAAAGTAAAGCCAGGAGAGGCTTTTACAATCGGTAAGACCGTGACAGTAAACGGATCAAAAATGTATAAACTTAAATCAGGATTTTATATCACTGCTGCCCCAAAATACGTTCAGGTAAAACAAAAGTGAAATGAAAAGCCCTTCCTTGTTGGAGGGGCTTTCCTTTGTTATTCATCCTTTTACTTTAAATTCTCATGGCTTTATCAGGTATTATTAATCCTCCATATTATCATCATATTCCTGTATTTGTTCTTCTATCAGTCTGTTTCTATCGATCAAGTTCTTAATAATATTAAGATCTATGACTCTACTTGAATCCTGGATTTTTTGTACTATTTCCAACTCGGCTCCTTTTTGTTCTAATGCTTTGATAACACTTAACAGAGACGTTAGTTTATCTGGATCATCAACATAATAACAAGTTAGTATAGAATGACCTTCGCTTATTTTCTTCTTTATCTCGCCAATCGGTTCTCCACCATATTTTCTAATTATTGAAATAAAACTGTTTGTATTTTCACCATTCAGTATTTTTACATCAATTTTATTTGAGCTCATAAAATTCGACTCCATTCCTTAGAAATCTTTAATAGATTTTATCGGTTCACCAGGTTTGCTGTTTCTCCAGTTACCCCCGTGCCATCCATAAAAATGTTCTTTAAAAGTAGCTGGGTAAATAATTTCACCTTTATCAGATAAATGAGGATATTTAGATGCACTATAAGTATGATGTCCAGCCATAGGCTTACCGGCATATTTAGGGACTTTACCTGACAATATATCTTGAACCTGTTTTTCATTCCAATTTCTAGTTGTAGGTTGCCCTTTCATTATTCGCTCTGCTTCCATATCCCAAAATTCTGTAACACCGGCTTTGCGTTTTTTAGCAAATTTTTTATTCCAGATATAGTCTTGGTATTCTTGTTTTGTAATTGTACGATTGTCAATCTTGTTTTTTAGTTCTTTCATTTTTTTCGAGCTGAACTGTTTTGTTTTTGTGGGGTGTTCCTTTAGATCAAGCGATCTGCTCCTTTCAGTAATCACTTTCTTAACATCTTTTACCTCATTCTTCAAAGTTTTTTCAATTTTTTTAATTGCTTTTTTTCCTAAAGTTCGTGAAGCGCTGCCTAAGTTTATGTAGCCCAGAGCTTCCAAAGGAGTTCCTTCAAATGCCGAGTCAAGTACTTCAGCGTTCCCGTTGCTTCGGCTTTCTGGGATGTTGTCGACTTCTTCGATCCTTACTTTACCGTTTACGATATACGTTCGGATGATTTGTTTATTGGCGTAAACGGTATACCGCCCGCCAATGTAATCAATGGCTGATGGGTCTGTGACAACTTCATCTGCGATATCGAATTCTTTGAGTTTTTTGATGCCTTTTACATTGTATAGTTTATCATTGATGACCCGGATGTCTCCATAAATCCGGTTTTTTCTGTTTAAGGCTTCTTTTTGCAATGGGGTAAGCGTTGGATCGTTTGTTTTTACTTCTCTGTGGATGTTTTGGCGGGTCTCATTGCCAACAACCGTATCCACATTCGATCGCTCTTTATCATTCAGCTTCTTGAGCATGACCATCATCGGAGTTTCGTCGGGATTGTCTATTTTTTTATTCAATCCGCTGATGCTGCTGCTGATCTTTTTGTCTTCCTCATCTTTGAGAATGAAGCCTTTTTGATAGCTGGTGATCTCAATTTTCGGACCAGTGAACATCGTGCCTAGAGTGTCTATGTATTCCTTCATTGTTTGGATGGAGGTTTTGGTTTCATTCAAAGCACTGGCCTGTTCTTGGTCAAAGGCATGGAGCGTTCCGATGGTTTTTGAGATGTTCATCCATGCTTTTTGATAGCTTGCTTGAAAAGCAGACTCGTCCACACTTGGTAAATCAATAATATGGCTGACTTTGCCGAGGGCGCTGCTCACATCTGACACGATATCAGATACGGCTCGTTCGGCATTTTTTAACCCTTGATCAAGCTCATGTTCGAGAAACGATTGTGAGATAAAACCATTTTCATTTGATTCAAATGCATGAAGTGCATTCTTTATCTTTTTGAGTGCGGCGCTGTATTCTTCAATCGTGACTTGAAAGAATTGCAAAAAAGGGATATGACACTCTGCATAAAAGGCTCGAATCGATTCTCCTGCTTCCCCCTTTAGTGCGCCATCCAGTGAAATGATTTGATTGATTTGACTTTCAAGGGATTTCATATGTTGTGATTGTTGTTTTAACTGTGTCAGAGTTTGATCAATTCCATGATGCAAAGCCTGAACATCTAACGTTTTCATGGCGTTCTCCTTTAATGCTTGGTTACAATCATTAGCGATTTTACCATTATACGGAGATTGATTGGGGGATAAATACTGAACTTCCGTGAAAATGATACAATTTACATAGGTGATAAAGACTAGATGTTCAAATAACGAGTGTGGAAGAGTTTGAAGGTGTGTGTTTTCACAAATAAAGAAAGACTACTCTTATAATTAAAATCTCCATAAAATTTAAAAATCTGTTAAAAGACCACCCTATAGCAAGGTGGTCTTTTAACAGATTAATATTAAAGTGCTTGATGAAAACATAATTATAAATTTCGCGCTCTCTTTGCTGCTTTATTAGCTTCATGTTGTTTTGCATTTGCTCTATTGAGTTTGCTGTCAAAATGAGACGAATTGATATTATATTGGGCTTGTTTGCCCGCATGTTTATATGCGTAATCAGCTTCCTTTTGCAATTGTCTTGCTTTCCATTCTGCTTCCTTTTTTAATTTCTCTCTACTATTCGAATTATTCGAACCTCCGACAGAAGCTTTCCTATAACTACCTCCGACAGAAGAAGTACTCCCCCCACTATTAGACAAGAAAGCCGCAATCCAGATTATCAGAGATATTGTAGCGATACCTACGTATAGTAAAGCTTTCCATAATAATTTGATTAATTTTAGTATGAACCCTATTGCCTTAAGTGTATTTAATTTCGGGAAAAGTCTATCTCTTATTTTGACCAACACTATTACAATAAATAAACCAAGTAATGCTGCGGGAATCACAAGTATCAGACGGGTGGCACCAAACGAATAGTTGTATGTATATATTGTTTCATTATTAGCATTCAAGAATTTGGTTAATTCTTTATCAGCAATATTATTAAAAATGGTAGTCAAAATCCAAGTGTAAACTATAAAGTGTAACGTCTTATAAAAACTTATATTTCTCCATATTTTCGATTCGTATATTTTATTCATAAGTTACCTCCCGTTTGTTTTATTTCACCAAAAACTCAATGTATTTTATTTATTATCATAATAAAGTATTGTAATAATACCACATTTATCATCTTACTTGTAACGTTTTAAAAGTTCCACTCATCTTATATTTTTTCATTTAGGGAATGTAAGTTCGGTTATAATGAATGAAACCCTTTTAACTTGAAGGGTCACTTTAAAGAAGATACTTTATCGGTAATTTTCATTTGTTCCCCTGAACGTTCATACGAGAATTTAGCAACTGTTTCTTCTTCATCTATATAAGGAACTTTGCAAAATACAGCTATCTGATTGACTGTATCATTATCTTTGCCAATGTTTGCAGCCAAGTCATCACTATACATTTCCACCATATTATAAGATGTTTGAGCAGAATTTTTTGCATCAAATGACAAGTGAACAAGAGCAATTAATTTATTTTGCTCATCCGATCCCATATCTTCATTAATTTCAATTTTTTCAATTGAAGCAGTAGTGTAATTATCTTCTATAATAGATTCAATTTCATATTCAGCATCACTCTTCAAAGATTCTAATTCATCTTTTTCATCTGCTGCTTCTGACTCGTATGTTTCTTCGGAATCTGTTTCATTGTGTTTTGTCAGCAAACCATTTTCAATTTTAAAGCTTAGCTGGTCATCTTCGAAATATAAGCGAGCTGACGAATCATTTTCAATTCCATTTTCTCCTTCGTATCCCCAATTAAAATCATTATCACCATCTATTTCTTCTGACATAGCGGAACCACCAACGATTTTTTTAACTTCTTCTGGTGTCATTCCTTCTTTTAATTGTTTGTATTCTTTAGGAGTTATTGATGAAATTTTGTGACCTTCGTATTTCCAAACAAATGAATTCAAAAATGATATAGATAATAATATAAGAAGAGAAGAAAAAAATATGTTCTTACCTGCTCTTCTTGATTTCGGGAAAATTAATAAGAGAAGGCCAAAACCAATTCCTATAACCATTAGACCAGCGAATATTGAAATGAAAATATACATTTGGTTCCCCCTAAGGATAGGTACTTTTTGAATCAATAACCATTATATAACAATAGAGGGGTTTGTGAATGATTTTCAACGAAATCTTCAATATAGATGTTATAATTTTTAAGAAAAACAAATAATTGGGGTGTGTTGCATGCACTTTCGCAAAGAAGCAGTTGGTGAAATCATTAAATATGACGACTACCCTTATAAAATATATACAAGGGTTTCAACGGACAGAGATGAACAAATAAGTTCTAAAGAAAACCAGATCGACGTTTGCAGGTACTGGATCGAGCAACATAATTATGAATGGGATGACCGTTCTGTTTTGTTAGATGATGGTATTAGTGGTACTGTTCTTGAAGATAGGGCAGCAATGAAATACATTTTTTCATTGGCAGAAAAGAAAGAAATAAAAATGGTGATTTTTAAGTCCATCACACGTCTTGCCCGTGATTTAAAAGATGCGTTATACATCAGTGAGATTCTAGTGTCTAATGGGGTTCGTGTCGTTACACTCGAAGAAGATTATGACTCTCTGTACGAGAGTAAGGCGTCAATGAAATTTGAAATGTCTGCTCTGTTTGCGGAGCAGTTACCTAAGTCTATGTCAGTCAATATAAGTGGTGTACTTGCAGCAAAAGCAAGGCGTGGTGAACATTCTGGTCGAGTACCCTACGGTTACATGAAAGATGGTAAACACCTTGTAATTAACGAAAGTGAAGCTCAAGTAATTAGGATGATTTTCCACCTTTATAACAACGAGGGGCTAGGTCAGAAAAGAGTTACATATGCATTGCAAGAAAAGTGCAAAATTGGTGAAATACCTCCTCCTAGAACAACAAAAAATTGGCAGCTTACAACAGTTCAAACCATATTAAAAAACCCAATTTATTGTGGTGTGCACATTGCTAATAGACATACCACGATCAAAGTTGATGGTAGAAAAAAATTTATAAGAAATCCACCTGAAAAATGGAACATTTATGAAGACTTTTGCCCGCCGATTGTCTCAAGAGAAGAGTGGGAGAGAGCAAATAATAAACCAACAGTTAATAAAAAAACTAAATTCACACCGTGGAATGCGCTTAGACAGCTGCTTATTTGCGGGAAATGCGGATCTAATATGGTCATTATCCAAACCAGCAGAGCTAAAAAAAACGGAGAGAAAACATATTGGAAATATGTTAAATGCAGTAATTACAGGAGATCTGGTCCCGAAGGCTGTGTGAACCATGTTCCCGTCACTTATGAAGAGGTCCGAGATTTAGTTATTGAAAATCTCATTGAATTCTCTAGGGATATATCACACGACTACAAAAAAATGCATTTGAGCAAAAAGAAAAACAAATAAAGTCTATAAAAGCAGAGTTGAAATCGCTAGAAGCGAAAAATAAAAGGTTGCTTGAACTTTATTTAGAAGATCAAATGATTACCAAATCAGAATTTCAAATGAAGAGAAATGACATTCAAGCTAAAATTGTTAAGTTTGAACAGAGTTTTTTTTCCTTACAGCAGGTTCATGATGAGAAAAGTTCAATGATGGAAATGCAGGCGGTTCTACGAGAGCTTGAAGACAAAGAGAACGATTTGAAGCATGTGTTTGATAAGCTCATTGATCATATTGTTATCCATCCAAACGGGAAAATGAATTTTCATTATAGATTTAAATGATCCTGTAAGTTATACTCATTTGTAAAAGGTATGCATAACAAAGGGATTCCATTAGCAAACGTTGTGCCGCATAAGCATTGGAGCGGGAAAGAATGTCCCCGCAAGCTGCTTAATCGTTGGGACAGCTTCAAGGCAGGTATTGCAACCGCTCATACGAGTAAAAAGGCAACAGCGAAGCCGACGAAAGCGACACCTGTCAAAAATACGTCATCCAAGCCAAAGAAAAGCACGTCTAAAAAGTCATTTAACTTACCATTTGGCATTATTAAAGTAACCAAGCCTTTGACAAAGGGCGCTGGAGTAAAAGCATTGCAGGAGGCATTGGCTGCTGTATATTTCTATCCTGAAAAGGGAGCCAAAAACAATGGAATAGACGGCTACTATGGGCCAAAAACAGCAAATGCGGTCAAACGATTCCAATTGATGCATGGTCTTGCCGTCGACGGCATCTATGGTCCGAAGACTAAAGCAAAGCTCGAAAAGCTATTAAAATAAAAACCTATAGTCGTACGTCTATAGAAAATTAAGTTAGCCCCTGTCCTTAATGGATAGGGGCTTTTTGTTTTATTATTTATCTAAGCTATCAATATTGTTATCTACTTCAGAAATCCATTTCTTTGATTTAGTTGTTTTATATTTGCCATTAACATATATTTTTGTGGTTGCTTGGTATTCAGCTTTAGTATATCTCTTAATCCAACGATATTTTTCAGTCGAAACAAGTCTAATTTTGCCTTTTGTTGAGATGTAATTTGTAATCATACCAGTTAATGCAGCCGCAGCCGCACCACTTACATTCAATGTGCCCATCATATATTGAGAAATTTTATATGCACCAGCACTTGCAGCAGCTGCAACAATATGGGACGGAATGGTATAATCTGATTTAAATTGACCGTCCCAACTAGCTTGAGTTTCTACTTCCGATTTCAAGATGTTATCATCCAATACTGAATAAGAGGCTTGGTCGGTATGTTCAATTGGAGTCTGAACCTTCTCGTCAGCAAAAACGGGAGCGCTTACAGAAAACGTTAAAACAAGAGACATAGCGGCAATAGATAAACTTTTGTAAATTTTCATATTAACCCTCTTTCTAGTAATATTGTAATACATTACCTATTATAAGCAGTTTATTGTTTGATTACCACCTTTTTTGTAATAAAATGTAGAAAATATATTGAAAGGTTGATTGATCTGGATGAAAGACCTCATTACAACTGTATTGGTTGCGACTGTAGTCGGAACTATCGTTTATTTTGCTGATAATCGTTTAAATGATATATATATTGCTTTACTCGTTTTTATAGGGATATATTCGACAGTTACAATATGTAATCATGTCTTTAAGCGTTACGACCGCAAAAATGATCAATAATAATGTATTGATCAATGTCTAAATTGCGTGAATTTTGCGGTGTTAAAAATAAATAGTCATGTTATTATATGTAAATGCAGGGATGATATAGGGAGGTTAGATGGAATGGAGAAAGTTCTATCGTCACACGTAGGCGTTAAAATCAACGAATGGTATTATCATATTCAAAGGTTTAACGTAGCGGATGCGGAGGCTTATAAAGAGGATATAAAAGACTCGTTAGACCGCATGGAAGAAAACCAAGATATACTTTTATATTACTCTTTAATGGAGTTTAGACACAAACTCATGCTTGATTATCTTGATCCGTTGAAAGATGGTCATGAGCGTGCTGATTTCAAGAAACTAACTTTGGAAATAAAAAGGGAACAAGAGAAGCTAACGGGATTACTTGAATACTATTTTAACTTCTTCCACGGTATGTATGAATTTGAGAATTATAACTATTTGAACGCTATTACATTTTATAAACGTGCTGAAAAAAAAACTTTCTCTAGTTAGTGACGATATTGAGCGTGCCGAGTTCAATTACAAAATGGCTGAAATCTATTACCACATGAAACAAACCCACATGTCTATGCACCACATAGCGAAAGCCATAGAATGCTATAGAGAAAAAGACACCTATACAATTAGAGAAATTCAATGCTCCTTCATCATCGGACTGAATTATATTGATATGGGATGCCCCGAAAAAGCAATGCCTCATTTCGAAAAAGCCTTAGAAAAATCAGTAGATAGTACGACTAAAAGATTAAGAGGCTCGGCTCTATATAATTTAGGATTAAGCCATTTCCATTCCGAAGATTTAGATAATGCAACAAAATACTTTAAAGAATCAGTGACAAGTTTTAAGGAACAAGGATATGAACACTTGAACAGAATTCTCGATCCCTTGATTATGCTAGCAAGATCGTATTTTCACAATAATGACAATGATCTCGGTTTGTACGCCCTCAACCAGGGAATAGAGTTGGCTGAAAAATTAAATGATGATGTAATGCTTAAAGTGTTCACATTCTATCAGGCGCTTTATGTAAATGAAGATTATGATAAAGTTCATAGTGATATTGATTATTTGAGCAAAAAAGGCATGTACGCAATTCTTGAAGAATTATCGAAAGATGCAGCAAGAAAGTATAATTCAGTAGGAGATAAGGATCGGGCGTCGAACTTTTACGAGAAGATTCTTTTCTTCCAAAAATTAATTAAAAGGAGCGATTGCCTTTATGAAATTTAAGTCAGTAGTAGCGACCCTTATCGTTATTGGCACTTTGAGCACGCTTGGTTATTTCGCCTTTTCACAAAACCATGAAGAAGCTATCAGAGGACACACATCAAGTATCGGTTATGATAAATTCCATTAAAAAAAGCCCTTTTCGGGGGCTTCTTTTTTATTTGAACCGCCATTCCTTCTTTTCCTTATCCCATGTCAATTCATTTCTTGACATAAGATTTTTAACGGCTTTTCGTATAGATTGTTCGTCTTTACCTGTTTTTATTTTTAAGTCCTCAATTGTGGGGTTTTTCCGAAACCTGCTCATATTATAGATGATCCTGTATAGCTTCCTCTCAAGATCAAAGGTGGAATTTTTGTGAATTAGGAGAAAGTCAGTCATATCAATACTTTAATTTACTTGGAACGTATGTTTGGTAATGTGTTGGATTATTATTAGTAAATTGCAAATAGACTTATTGTAAAAAGCAATAAGATTACATGGTTATTATTTAAAATAGCCAAAAATCATGATGTTGAAACCTTGCTGAAATTTGAAGAGGTCGACACATCTTTCTATCACTTTTATGATGAATGTCTCGCTGTTTTAGATAAAAAGAATACCATTATGTTAAATATTCAAGTGGTAGGAATTGGCTGAGCATTGGTAGAAGATGCAGTAGGGGTGCATAAGTTAAAGGATCGTTTGTTTTCGATCATTAGAGGATGTAGTGAAATGTATACAAAGTGAACTATCATAACAAGATAACTACCTATTTGAATCAATGGGTAGTTTATCAATGTATAGATGGTTCATCGTGTAAAATCTACCATATGCAAGACAATCAAAGTCGAACATATGGCTTGAAAACATGGACTATTTCGTATGGCTAGAATAAGCACAGTAAAAACAGCCGTTAAAATCAGTTTCACTCGTCATTTTTTTGGCTTCATCCATGGCGCTTTCACTGTTCATGTGCAGACCAATCAACGTACGGCTTGCTGCATCACCTAAAAATGCGCAGTCTTCTGTATGTACAACATATTGTCCATGTTCATTTTTTGAATGAATAAAATAATAGCTTTTTAGCATACCCCTCACCTCCAATCTGACTATATTACTATAAAAATTCCAATATTGTAAAGAATTTTTATTAAAAATGTTGCATTTATACACATCCCTTTTAGTTCATAAAAAGAAAAATTTGTTATAAGATAAGAAGAGCAAAGTCAATGAGAACAGAAAGGACGGTTTAGATTGAAAGATATTTTAACGCCTTTATTGATCGCTTTTGTCGTTGGAGGCATTGTGTACATGGTAGATGATCAGCCGATTCATCCTTTTCTTCTTTTTCTTATCTTATTTATTAGCATTTATACAGTCGATAGAATCGTTCATTTTGCTTCAAATCATTTCGATGAGCAGAAAAAATAAGCGTCGTTTATGTTACTGCCATGAAAAAAGGACTTTCTATAGAAGAAAGTCCTCAGCTTGTAGACAAAGTCTACAAGCTTTTTTGTATAATAAGGGTAATAACACATTTCTGTGGGGGATGAACATGTTATCGAAACGTGAAGAAGAAAGAAGAAATCAATTAGAAGTAGTGGCCTTAGATGAATTAGTGCCTGAAGATCATCTTGTACGAAAAATTGATCAAGCGATCGATTTTGATTTCGTGTATGATCTTGTCAAAGATCATTATAGTTCTGATAACGGCAGACCAAGTGTGGATCCCGTTGTTCTTATTAAAATGGTTTTGATCCAATACCTATTTGGCATTCGCTCTATGCGTCAAACCATTAAAGAAATTGAAACTAATGTGGCTTATCGTTGGTTTATTGGATATGGATTTTCGGAGAAAATTCCGCACTTTTCTACTTTCGGTAAGAACTACGTGAGACGCTTTCATGATACAGATTTATTCGAACAAATTTTTTATCGAATCTTAAGAGAAGCGATGAAAAAAGGTCTCGTTGATCCATCTATCGCTTTCATTGATTCAACTCATGTAAAAGCAAACGCCAATAAGAAAAAACTTGAAAAGAAAATTGTTCGAGTAGAAACGAGAAGTTATCAAAATCAGCTTCATGAGGAGATCAATGTTGATCGTGAGGAACATGGAAAAAAGCCGTTACCCCTACAGAATAAGAAAGAGAAAAAAGAAATCAAGGTCAGTACAACTGACCCAGAGAGTGGCTACTATGTAAAGGATGAACGTGAAAAATTATTTGCTTATTCATTTCATACGGCTTGTGATTCAAAAGGATTTATTTTAGGATCACTGGTCACTGGTGGAAATGTTCATGATAGTCGTATGTTAGATTCACTCGTATCAAAGGTGACAAAGAAAGTCGGAAAACCCAATGTAGTCGCAGTTGATGCTGGATATAAAACACCATATATCGCCAAGTTTTTAATGGATCAAGAGATAAGACCTGTCATGCCTTACACCCGCCCGAGAACAAAAGCTGGTTACTTGAAAAAGAATGAATACGTATATGACGCACATTTTGATTGTTACATTTGCCCAAACGGGCAAATTCTTTCTTATCGTACAACGACTAGAGAGGGATATAAGCAATATGCGTCCGATTCAGAGGTATGTAAATCCTGCTCGTTTCTAGATAACTGTACACAAAGTCAAAATCACACCAAACAGATTCACCGACATATTTGGCAGGACTACCTAGACGAAGCAGACCATCTGAGACTCACTGAAATGAATAAGAACATCTATGCAAAACGGAAAGAAACGATTGAACGCGTTTTTGCGGATGCAAAAGAAAAGCATGGAATGCGATGGACGAAACTTCGAGGATTGAAAAAAGTTTCGATGCAGGCGATGCTTACTTTCGCTGCCATGAATCTTAAGAAATTAGCAAACTGGACATGGAAAGGACCTAGTCCAACGTAAGGTAACTGATCAATTTTATTAAATTAAGTGAAAACCCCACCTTTACTTGAAGTAAAGGTGGGGTTTGTCAGTTCTGTGTGCTGGTGCTCACGAATGTGAATTTCGCTCCGCGCCATTACTAGTCCATCTTAGACTGCAAAGGTTTTCTATCACGCTGAAAAGAAGAAAAAGGGCTAAAATAAACATTATTTTAGCCCTTTTTGCTTCATCTATTGTACTCCTTGACCTTTTAATTCACGCTGTACATCTAAGTCAGCAGCTTCTCTGCTGAACTTTGGCAGTGTAATGAAGTAAAAAAGGAAGACGAGTAAAATAATAATACCCATTCCGTAATAAATGTAAGAAACATTGGTGATGAGCTTTGGAAATAACACGGCAATTAAACCTAGCGTCAATGATTGTGCAAACATGGTGAGCGGATCAACCCACCCTGATACGCGTCCCATCAGACGAGGGTGAACAATTCTTGGGAGCCAGCCTCCAATGACAATGTTGACTGGACCAATACATGTACCAATGACAAATGATGTGACATAAAATAACCATAATGTATGGGTAGAACCAAGGACAAAAATTAAAATACCTGCAACTAGAATTGGAATCGACATGAGATATTGCATCTTTACCTTTTTCGCAAGAATAGAGCCAAGTATGCTTCCAACTAGAAGTCCGGCACCGATTGCGATCGTAAAAAAGGATGTATGCAGTTCAAAATGGTCCGGTGAAAGACCGTATTTCATTGTAAACATCGGAAGAACGGCAAATGCGCCATTCACAAGACCAAAAACAAAAAAGCCAAAAATTAAAGAAGCCAATAATTTATTTTTTAAAATATAGAGAATGCCTTCTTTAAAATCTTTTAGAGATGTTTTAACGGTCATGCCTTTCCAGCCTGCTTGTCCATTAGGCTGACGTGCTTCAATTGGAATATTGCATGATCGAATGAGAATACCGGAAATAATAAAACTGACCAAATCAATGGTAATGGCACCGTGAAGTCCAATCGTTTTATACATAATGGCACCAATTCCAACACCAAATACCATAAACAAACTAAACAGCATCTGATTTAAACTAGCAGCCTTTGCATATTGATCTTTATTTAAAATGGCCTGAACGAGAGAGGCTTCAGCTGGATAGAAGAACTTCGTAATGGCACTTCGTATAAACAAGATCAAGAAAATAAGCGGCAGTGAATTAAAATAAATGACGATAAATAAAACGATCGTCAGCCCAGCTCGTATCCAATCACAATTCTCTGCGACTTTTTTACGATCAAAACGGTCTGCGACCACACCGACCATAAAAAAGACAAAGATCGTAGGCAGTGAATACATTAACTCTGCTAAAGTGGCGTAAGCGGGCTGATGACTAAAATGGTCGAGCAAATAAAAGGCAAACGCCATATTGCCTACTGTTGTCCCCATTTGCGAGGCAAGTGCTGCAAAAAAGAGACGAACAAAATTTCTGTTTTTAAAAATATCCATAAATACGCTCCTTAACCTGAAGATCCCACTTTCTATCATATAAAATTTTAACCATTCGTACAATTAATTTCTCCTACTGGCTAATGGTCACAGGTGTTCCATTTGGAACAATTGAAGCAAGTTCGATGACATTCTGATTGTACATGCGAATGCACCCTCTAGACACAGCTTTACCAATTGAAGACGGGTTATTCGTTCCATGGATGCCGTAATGAATTTTTGAAAGGCTCAGCCAATAGGCGCCAAAGGGACCTCCTGGGTTTGGCTGTCTGTTGACAATATAATAAGAACCTGTCGGTGTCATGTTTAATATTCTGCCGGTTGCAATCGGGTATGAGCGCAAGAGCTGTGATCCAGAAAACAGCACGAGACGTTTCGCTGAAATTGACACAGATATGCGGTAAGGGATCGTGTTAGGATCCGGTAATCCAGGGATGATGATGACTTCATTTTGTTCTGGCTCGCGGGCTTGAAGTGACGGATTTGCAGCCTTTAAATCATCTGTCGTTGTTCGAAAATCAAGTGCTATAGAAGCAAGTGTTTCTCCACTTTTTACCGTGTATCGCAGCACGAAAGTACACTCCTTTTACTCAAATAAAAGAAGCCATGATCCCCGCCTCACATATACTATATGGACGGGATCAGGCCCAGTAAGGTTTCTCCTAACATTTGTCATGAGAATGATCTTTGTTTATACATATGCAGGAAAAGGTGATTTGGCTTCTCTTTACACGTGAGATGTTAAGGTGAAAAAAGTGATTTCAGGTTTGGCTAAAAACCGAAGCGGCAGTCTAGTTGTCCCAAGCCCGCGGTTGACATAGATACGGTGCTGATAGCTACCGTATAAGCCTTCGACATATATACGCCCAAAAGGTGCTGTGAGAATCGGTCCATAGAAAGGAAGCTGTATTTGACCGCCATGCGTATGCCCAGAAAGCTGCAAGTTAATAGGTGTTGTTTCAAGTTCTAGTGCGGCATCAGGCTCATGCACAAGCAATAACGTAAAGAGATCAGAAGAGACTTCTCGTTTGATGAAATGGTAATCAGGCATACTCATCATGAGATCATCCAGTGTAGCGATCTGTATGCGTCCGCCTTCTTTTTCTAAGTGAAACACTTCATTTTTACATAATGTAAAACCGCAAGCTTTCATCGTTTCTTCATATACATCAATGCCAAAGGGTCCGTAGTCATGATTTCCGCATATGGCAAACTTTCCAAACGGAGCATCAAGCTTAGACAAAGAGGCTTTGGCTTTTTCATGTTCTTCAATCGATGCTTCAAAATCAACAAGGTCACCTGTAAACACAATGAGATCTGGAGATGCAGCGTTGATCTTTTGGACAACAGTCTCTAAATCTTTTGCCGAAAATGTATCACTTAAATGAACGTCACTAAATTGCGCAATTTTAAATTGGTCAAAAGAAGCCGGTAGCTGAGCATCATGAATGGTGAGTGATACGGTGTCGATCATGCGCGGCTCAATGTACCGAGCATAGCCATAACCGGATGTGGTCGCCAAAAGTCCGAGAATACTCGCACCAGCTGCTCCTTTTAAAAACTGCCTACGGGAAAGTTGCTTCATATAAGACTCCTTTAAAAATAAAATTAAGTATAGCATGATTTTTGATGAATCTCCCATATGGTGTATGGAGGGGAAATCATGATATGATAGATGGATAATGAATGAATAGTCATTCAAAACACACAAAGGGGGAGAACAAATGACGAAGCAAACAGTGATTGTCACAGGAGGATCAAGCGGAATGGGAAAGGCGATGGCGACTCATTTGGCACTCGGGGGCTGGAATGTTGTGATTACTGGAAGAACAGAAGAGACCCTTGAAACAACGGCAAATGAAATCAAACAGCAAGGTGGTTCGATCGCTTATTTTCCAATGGACGTGCGACATCCAGAAGATGCTGATCAAATGGTGAAGTTTGCGGTAGATACATTTGGTGATGTGGATGCACTTATTAATAACGCGGCAGGCAACTTTTTAGTTCCAGCAGAAAAACTGTCTCCTAACGGCTGGAAAGCGGTCATTGATATTGTGCTAAATGGCACCTTTTTTTGCAGCCATGCAGTGGGCAACTATTGGATTCGTCAAAAGAAAAGCGGAAGTATGATCAACATGGTCGCCACATATGCATGGGGGGCTGGTGTTGGTGTAGCGCATTCAGCAGCCGCAAAAGCAGGCGTACTGTCGCTTACCCGAACGCTTGCTGTGGAATGGGGAAAGCAATATCGGATTCGCGTAAATGCCATTGCGCCGGGACCCATTGAAAGAACAGGTGGTGCAGATAAACTGTGGGAATCTGAAGAGGCTGCCCAAAGAACATTAGATAGTGTTCCGCTCGGTAGACTTGGCACACCAGAAGAAATTGCAGAACTTGCGAGTTTCTTATTATCTGAGCATGCATCTTATATTAATGGAGATTGTATCACGATGGATGGGGGGCAATGGCTCAACCAATCACCATTTTGAATGACCGTGTAAGACCTGCTTTTGATATGGTATAATCACACAAAGAGAGAAGCAGGTGATGAAAATGGTCGATCCATTGGATATTTTAACGAATATTGAAGATGTTTTCCCGCACTATCAAGCGATCTTCAGTGCGGAGGAACAAAAAGTGATAGGCTATGAGATTCTTGGAAGAATGAAGCTTGAGTCGGGAACAGTTAGTCTAGGCTCCTTCTTTACGGATTCATCTATTCCTGACGAATATAAATTGGAAGTAGATCACAGAGTATTAAGTCAAGCGCTTGATCTCTTCACGACCGCAGATGAAGATTTGCTCATCTTTATTAATCATGATGCGAATGTCCTCATGCTTGATCATGGCGAAAGTTTCTTAGAACTTTTAAAAGAATATGAAGCAAGGGGTATTCAGCTTAACCGGTTTGTCATTGAAATTACTGAACATACGTTTAGCGGCGACATTGAACAGCTTTACCATACGTTAACGTATTATCGTACATATGGGATCAAAATCGCCGTATCTAATATAGGAAAAGAAAGCAGCAATCTTGACCGGATTGCTCTGCTTTCACCTGATCTATTAAAAATAGATCTTCAGGCTTTAAGGGCTTCGTCTCCATCTCCTTCCTATGAATATGTGTTATACAGCATTTCACTTCTTGCAAGAAAAATAGGAGCGGCTTTAATCTATGAAGACATTGAAGCGAATTTTCAGCTGCAATATGCATGGAGAAATGGCGGAAGATATTTTCAAGGCTTCTACCTTCACGAGCCTGCCGCACAATTAATTGACCGTAACAAACGAAAAGAGCAGCTTAAAGAAGAATTTCAACAATTCATTGCCCATGAGAAAAAGAAACTCCAAGCTGTCTATGAACATTCTGAAACCTTTTATAAGCGAATTCATCACGCCGTCAGTACGTTAAAAAAATCATGCAGCACAAATGATGAACTTATACAAAAACTGGCACTTGAACTAACCGATTGCAGCTTTCGCATTTATATGTGTAATGAAGAAGGGTTTCAAATCACTGGAAACGTATTTAAGAAAGAGAAAGAATGGCTGTTTCAGCCAGAGTATATAGAGAAAAACTGGAGCTGGCGCCCTTATTTTCTAGCAAATATTCTTCAAATGAGAATTAGCGGAAAAGGATTTTTTAGCGATATCTACAGTGATTTAGAAACTGGAGAACGAATACGTACGTTTTCTTATCCGCTAGAGGGAGACGTGTATTTGTTTGTAGATCTTCCGTATGCTTATCTATATGAGCAGGAAGGATTAATTTAAAAGCAGCCGTCATGGCTGTTTTTTTTATTAGAAAAAAGATAGAAAAAATGGTTGACAATGAAACTGATAATCATTATCATTTAGTTATAGAGAGAAGCTACTCTC
This sequence comes from Bacillus sp. FSL W8-0183, assembly GCF_038006825.1. Lineage (NCBI taxonomy): Bacteria > Bacillati > Bacillota > Bacilli > Caryophanales > Bacillaceae > Bacillus > Bacillus sp. FSL W8-0183. The sequence goes on from NZ_JBBOVY010000001.1 coordinate 1,488,940, forward strand.
TGTTCCCCAACCCCTCTATCAGATCAAGATCCAAAAAACTTGGCGCTACCCCCGCCAAGTTTTTTTTTGTGCGCCAATCATTCCCTTCATGCATAGGACATCCCAATTCATCCATACACCTTAAATGATGATAGTTAGACAGTAGGAGGGAAAAGTCATGATCAAACGTGACAAGCGGCTGCTGATTGATTTACCAATGCCAGATCACCCAGATGCAAATGGTGCAGCGGCTGTGCAAGAATTACTCGGCGGAAAATTTGGTGAAATGTCCACATTAAACAACTACATGTTTCAATCGTTTAACTTTAGAGGGAAACGAAAGCTCAAACCATTTTATGATCTTGTATCAAGTATTACAGCTGAAGAATTCGGTCATGTAGAGCTTGTGACAACTGCAGTCAATCTCATGATTACGGGAACCACCCATGGGGGCGATCCAGATACGACCCCGATGAAAGCGGCTGTTGATAAACGAAATACGCAGCATTTTATCCAAACGGCACAAACAGGCTATCCGTTTGACTCCATGGCAAAGCCGTGGACGGGTGAGAATGTGTTCTCAAGTGGTAATCTGATTCTGGATCTTCTTCATAACTTCTTCCTAGAGTGCGGAGCTCGCACGCATAAAATGCGTGTATATGAAATGACGGATCACCCTACGGCAAGAGAAATGATCGGTTATTTACTTGTCAGAGGCGGCGTTCATGTTGTGGCGTATGCAAAAGCCCTTGAGGTAGCGACAGGGGTAGATGTTGGGAAGATGCTGCCAATTCCAAATCTCGACAATAAATACTTTGACTCTGCAAGAAAGTTTGAAGATCAGAATATTCATACAAAACTGTATACATTTAGTGATACGGATTATAAGGATATCAATCAAATTTGGAAAGGAAACCATCCGATTGATGGAAAGCCGCTGACAGTTATTGAGGGCACGCCAAAAGGTGCACCCGTGCCAGATTATAGAGATTTGCCGGAAGAGTTTGCTCCAGGTATTTCGAAAGAAGATTTTGACGAAATTGCAAAACGCCTGATGAGATCGGCCGGTTTATAAAAAACAAGATGCATGAGAAAAGAAAAAAGACTCAAAATAAAAAAACAGATTCTTTTTCTTTTTTTGAATTCAAGAGGAAAAATATCATCTGAGAACACTTTATGGTATGATGCTTTGTAGGACTTGTGTATAATCAATACGGGTTCATCTTGAGTTGTTTTTTTGAAAGGAGTCTTTTTTTAGAATGTCACAATTAATGGGTATCATTACAAGGCTGCAAAGTCTTCAAGAGACAGCAGAAGCTGCAAACGAGCCGGCACAGCGTTATTTCGAAGTGAACGGTGAGAAAATCTGTAGTGTTAAGTATTTCGAAAAGAATCAAACGTTTGAATTGACTGTTTTTCAACAAGGGGATAAGCCAAACACTTTCCCATTTGACAACATTGATATGATTTCGATTGAGATTTTTGAGCTTCTACAATCCTAAGCTGAATCGTATGAAATGTTTTTTCTAAGAATTCCTTCGTTGATTGCGGAAGCATACACTTCATAAGTGATGAACAAATGGAAGATGATCATTCAGTGCAATATTCGGATAAGAGACCATTGAAAAGGAGTTCCTTTCTGTGAGTGATTCTTTTTTCTTTAATCTTTCTGAAGAGCATTTAGCGTTTTCTGATGTTGTCATGAGAATGAAAGACTTTATTCAGAAAGACCCGAGATCTGTTTATGTACTATCAATTGGTACGGACTCTCAGGTCAATCAGAATGTCACAAGATTTATGACTGCAATTCATCTTCACCGGATCGGCAAAGGAGCTTGGGGCTGTCTCACGCAGCAAGTGTTGAATCGGCCTGTACAAAGTCTTAGAGAAAAAATTTCATTAGAGACAGCGTTTAGCCAAAAGGTATGTGCAGACATCCTTGAGGGACCTTTAACAGAACTGATGGATTTGCTTCTTCCGTTTGCTGAGGAAGGGGCAGACCTTCGTTTTGAAGTCCATCTAGATATTGGCAAAAAAGGAAGTACAAAAGAGCTGATCCAGGAAATGACCGGAATGATCACAGCCATGGGAATTGAAGCAAAAATAAAACCCGACTCATACGCAGCATTTTGCTACGCCAATCGATACACAAAATAAATTCCGTCATTTTTCTCCAAACGTTGTCGAAACGTGCGGTTGACGATTCGATTCTAGTTCCTTATTCTAGCTGTATAGAGAGGAAGCAGACATTCAAACGCCTGCTAATCAATATAAAAGCATATATGAAACAGGGGGCCTGATGTTGAATGAGCGTCATCGAAAATCGTTTTAATGAAGAAGAGAAAAAGCTATTATTAAACGTATTACTGAATCAGGAATATGCTGTCGAATTACTAAGCAGTGAGATCAATGATATAGAATGTGGAACAAAAAATGTCGACGACAATACGTATAAGAAATTGATCACATTGTATGACAGAGTAAGGTTTGAGAATTAATATCGATTGAACATTCTATTAGATACTCTACGCTGAGTATCTTTTTTATGCAGAAAAAAATCTTTCGACAAAATTCGTTTTAGTTTATGCTTAATGTTAAAGGGGAATGTATGATTGATGATTGAGAGAAAAGGGGTCGAAGAAACATGATAGAGATAGAACCGGCTCAATTACTTGAGTCAACAGTAGCTGAGCATATGATTGATGCAGATAAAGTGGCACACGTTCAAATTGGAAATAATCTTGAGCACGCCCTATTGGTCCTGACAAAAACAGGATATACAGCCATACCTGTTCTGGATGCTTCTTATCACCTTCATGGGTTAATTGGAACAAATATGATCATGGATAAAATCTTTGGCTTAGAACGAATTGAATTTGAAAAGCTCGATCAATTGAAGGTAGAAGAGGTCATGCTATCAGATATTCCAAGACTGAAAACGACGGATCCTGTTTTAAAAGGCGTTCACGCTGTGACGAATAATGGATTTGTTTGTGTGGAAAATGAAGAGCAAGTATTCGAAGGAATTTTCACTCGGCGTGTTGTATTAAAGCGCTTAAATGAAGTCATTCATTCCGCAAAAAAATGAGCTGCAGCCCAGCTTATTTTTTTTGCCTTCATAAGCTATTATTTATATAATGACTATATAAAATAAGAAAAACTTATCAAGAGAAGGAGGGCGTTCATGCAGCTTCAAGAGTTACATATGCTTGTTGTACTTAGTGAGGAATTGAATATGAGAAAGGCTTCAGAGCGGCTCTTTGTCTCTCAGCCTGCCTTATCTCAAAGGCTGCAAACGATTGAAAAAGAGTGGGGAACCAAAATCTTTTTTCGTTCACAAAAAGGTTTGACAGTCACTTCAGCTGGCGAACAGATTATTCAATTCGCCAAAGAGGTCACGACTGAGCAGGATCGAGTGCGAGAGAGAATTGACGAGCTTGAAGGAGAAATTCACGGTACACTCAAGCTTGCCGTTGCGTCCATTATTGGTCAGCACTGGCTGCCAAAGGTGCTGAAGCGGTATGTCGAGAAATACCCAAATGCCAAAGTATCTCTTGTGACAGGCTGGAGCAGTGAGATGCTTAAAAGTCTGTATGAAGACCATGTCCACATTGGCATCATTCGCGGGAATCCTGATTGGAAGGGCACAAAGGAATACTTAATGACCGATCATTTATATTTAGTCGATTCTGTCATCAAGGACGTGGATGAGTTAATTGAGACAGAACGCCCGTTTATTCAATTTAAAAGTGATAGCACCTATTATCAAGAAATTCAGCACTGGTGGCATCAAAAGTTTAAAGTGTCGCCAAAACAGACGATTCTTGTGGACCAGATTGAGACATGTAAACAAATGGCCTATCACGGTATCGGCTACGCCATTTTGCCTTCGGTCACCTTATATGATCATGAGAAAAGCGTACACAAAACCCCGCTCGTAGACGCAAATGGAGAGCAAATCGGACGTGACACGTGGCTGTTAGGATATGAAGCCTCTTTTCAGTTAAAACAAGTTCAAGCATTTGTTGGTGTGGTGAAAGAAATGCTTGAAAGTGAGGCAGTGTAAGTACTTCTGGAAGAGGAGGTGCTTTTTAGGATAAGTGGTTTGATTAGGTTTCTAATAGATTTATCTGTTTCATACTGAAAAAGCAGAAAGCTGGAAGAAATGATGAGAAATCAACAAAAAAAGAAGATGGATATACCGAAGTGGGGAACTTATTTACGCGAGAGATGGCGTGGACGTTTTGCAAGTCATCTTTCTTTAGAAGAACAAAAAGAGATTGGATGGATGGCTTCCTATGGCACTTATGCAGCTGGGGAAAAGTTGAATGCCTTGAAAAAGAGGCAGCGATAAACGCCTTTCATCAGCAATCGAAGCATACATGTACTATTTTTTATCAATTTACTCAAGAAGCGTATCTGTTTGAAAACGCTGCTGACCTGTCAGTGAAGGAATTGCCGTATACAGACGGACACATGGACTATAGCGATCTGTATGTCATGGATTGGGAAGAAAATTGGACATTTGTGATGACGCACGAATCCGATTGCGGTCCATATTTTATTCAGAAATAAAAAAAGAGTAAATCACAAAGAGATAGAGTGATGATCAGTTAAAGCCGCCTTCCAATTGGAATGAGCGGTTTTATTGATGTACGTCATGTGTATTTTGAACAGCACCTTTTCATAAAACATTTGACAATGAAAATCATTATCATTTAAAGTGTACATATAATAATTGAAAATGATTATCATTTAGATGAGGTGACCAATAGATGAAAGCACTAATTGCATTTGCGAGTATGTCTGGCAATACGGAAGATATGGCAACGATCTTAAAACAAACGCTTGAAGGAAAAGGGATAGAGACAGAGATGATGGAATTTGACGACACAAGTGCAGAAGATCTTTCTTCATACGATTATGTCATGATCGGCTCTTATACATGGGGTGACGGTGATTTACCTTATGAAGCTGAAGATTTTTATGAAGAGGTCTCAGCACTTGAACTTAGTCACATCAAAGCGGCGGTATTTGGATCAGGCGATTACAGTTATCCGAAGTTTTGCGAGGCTGTTCATACCTTTCATGACATGCTGAAATCGACAGGTGCAGCCGTATTTCCTGAAACATTGAAAATGGAACTTGCGCCAGATACAGATGAAGATGTGGCGTGCTGTGAGGAGTTTGCAACGAGCTTTTTAACGTGGGCATCATTGTCTGAGAAAAGAGTTGAAAATCATGTTTCATAAAGGTGCGACAGCTGTTGCTGCGTCTAAAAGTGGCGGCTACTTTGTTGCTGTCAAACGAGAAGGTATTTTTCATTACAGTGTGGAGGGCGGATGGCAGCAGCTTTTTAAGCTCAAGCATAAAATCCACGCTATCAGTTATATTGGTCCGTATTTGTTCGGTGTTGGTGAAAATGGAACTGTCATACGATCAGGAGATGAGGGCCATACGTGGGCGCTATCATCTTTTCCGACAAATGCAGTTGTTTGGTCTATTACAGGACGCAAAGATGGGTTTGTATGCGCACATGGAAAGCATAGTATTTATGTGTCAACCGATTTCGGAATTTCCTGGGAAATTATGAAGCCATTTGCTCATGTAAATCAGCCCCCTGTGATTCGCTCATTATGTGTAGCCGGCGATTATCTTTATATTGGAACACAGATTCATGAGGTGCATGGAGGAATATGGGTGTATGACTTCCAAAGTGAACAGGTTTTTCTCCTAAACAGAGAAGAGCACCGAATGACTGCTTCTATGCTGCTTTGCGGGGAACACCTCCTTGTCTGTGCGTTGGGCTCTAAAAAAGGGAAAAGAGGATCTGTTCAAATTTTAGACTTACATACAAATATGCTGCATGATATTCAATCACAAGCTTTTGCGCGAGAGGAATCATTTTTGGATGTGTCAGAGGATAACGGCATTGTGTACGTGACCACCTCACAGGACGAGCATGGATTTTCTAAGGTGTATCAGCTTGATATAGAGCAAAAAGAGCTCAAGTGGTTTGATACGATCAAAGGGCACGGTTTTCGTGTCGCCAATCAAAAGGAGAATTTTTTCTGTGCGGGTTTATATGAAAGTAAGTTTGTCAGGCCTTATGAGGAACCTGCACTGATTCATTAATAAGGAGGAAGAAAAAGTGACGAAAAAAGTTTTATTGGTGTATGCCACAATGTCAGGAAATACAGAAGCAATGGCTGATTTAATCGAAAAAGGATTAAAGGAAGCTGGTGCTAGCGTGGACCGGCATGAAGCGATGGATATTGATGCTGAACTTCTTCATGATTACTCGCACATTCTGTTAGGTGCATATACTTGGGGAGATGGTGATCTTCCAGATGATTTTATTGATCTATATGAAGAAATGGAAGAGCTTGATTTGACGGGTAAAGCATTTGCTGTATTCGGTTCTGGAGATACATCTTATGAACATTTTTGTGGAGCTGTGGATTTAATTGAAGAAAAAGTGAAGGAGCTGGGCGGTGATATCGTCCTACCATCCATCAAAATAGAGCTGAATCCAGAAGGAAACGAGGAAGAGGAATTGATTTCTTTTGGTAGACAATTTGTTCATCTTCACCAGCAAGAAGCGGGATAAAGAGGCCCGCTTGTTTTATTTGCCAAGGCGCAGACAATTCTTTCACTTGTCATTAAAACTCTCCTTTGGTACAGTAATGAAGTATAAATTAAGAGGAGGACATACATACATGAAACAAATGGACGCTAATGAAATTATTTCATTTATTCAAAATAGTACAAAATCAACACCTGTTAAAGTCTACATTAAAGGGGACTTAGAAGGTATTGAATTTGGTGAACATGCAAAAACATTTATCACAGGTAACACTGGTGTTGTCTTCGGTGAGTGGAGCGAAATTCAAGAAGCTCTAGCATCAAACAAAGACAAAATTGAAGATGTTGTCGTGGAAAATGACCGTCGTAACTCTGCGATTCCTATGTTGGATTTGAAAAACATCAAAGCACGTATTGAGCCAGGTGCAATCATTCGTGATCAAGTGGAAATTGGCGATAATGCAGTCATCATGATGGGTGCTTCTATTAATATCGGTTCAGTCATCGGTGAAGGTACGATGATTGATATGAACGTTGTTCTTGGCGGCCGTGCGACAGTAGGTAAGAACTGTCATATCGGTGCGGGATCTGTTCTTGCAGGTGTTATTGAGCCGCCTTCTGCTAAGCCAGTTGTAGTAGAAGATGATGTTGTCATCGGTGCAAACGCTGTTGTTTTAGAAGGTGTAACAATTGGAAAAGGTGCAGTTGTAGCAGCTGGAGCGATCGTTGTGAACGATGTCGAGCCTTACACGGTTGTAGCAGGTACACCTGCAAAGAAAATCAAAGACATTGATGAAAAAACAAAAGGTAAAACTGAAATCAAACAAGAACTGCGTCAGCTTTAATTGACACAATTCGCAGCTGAAGACATAGACGTGGATGATATATCCACGTCTTATTCGTATAGAGGAAAGGAAGCGAGTTCACTTGTTAAATCGTGAGCAATTAATATCCATTCGAAGAGATTTACACCAAATTCCTGAGCTTGGTTTTAAGGAATTTAAAACACAAGCTTACCTCATCAAGCATCTCGAATCGTACCCAACAGATCGAATCGAGATGGAAACATGGCGGACTGGACTTTTTGTGAAAGTAAAAGGGACAAATCCTACGCGCGTCTTTGCGTATCGTGCAGATATGGACGGATTATCTATCCCTGAAGAAACGGGCTACCCATTTCAATCGGTACATGAGGGCAACATGCATGCATGTGGACATGATCTTCATATGACCATTGCTCTTGGTATCATTGATCATTTCGTGCATCAGCCAATCAAAGAAGATCTGCTATTTATTTTCCAACCGGCAGAAGAAGGGCCAGGCGGTGCTGAACCAATGCTTGCAAGTGATGTTCTAAAAAAGTGGACGCCAGACTTTATTACAGCGCTGCATATTGCACCTGAATATCCAGTCGGCACGATTGCAACAAAGCCGGGCCTATTATTTGCTAATACGAGTGAGCTTGTGATCGATCTTGAAGGAAAAGGCGGGCATGCCGCATACCCTCATTTAGCAAATGATATGGTAGTGGCTGCAAGTGCACTAGTAGGGCAGCTGCAATCAGTGATTTCACGTAATGTGGACCCTCTTGATAGTGCCGTCATTACAGTTGGTACGATTACAGGTGGCACTGCTCAAAATATCATTGCGCAGCATGCAAAGCTGGATGGAACCATTCGCACGCTCTCGCCAGAGTCTATGGAAAAGGTGAGAAAACGAATTGAAGCACTCGCAAAGGGAATTGAAATTGGTTACGAATGCAAGGCGACAGTTCGATACCCTTCATCTTATTACGAAGTGGACAATTCAAAGGATTTGACAGAGGAATTTATGACATATGTAGCCGAAGAAGGGCTTGCGAATGTCATTGAATGCAGAGAAGCGATGACAGGAGAAGATTTCGGCTACATGCTGAAAAAATACCCTGGGTTCATGTTTTGGCTAGGGGTAGATTCAGAATATGGTCTGCACCATGCCAAGCTCACTCCTGACGAAAATGCGATTGAAACAGCTGTGAACGTTATGACGGCTTATTTTAAAAAGCAAGCAGGTGAATGAATAATCAAATGACCTCCTGTACACCTTATGTACAGGAGGTGTTCTTGATTATGACAAGAATTGGTGTAGAACCATCTTTATCCGATGTAGAAGAGCTTTTGAAGCAAAAAGGGTATGATGTCGTACGTATTCAAAATGAACAGCAAATGGATCAGTGTGACTGCTATGTGGTCACAGGACTAGATTCAAATGTTCTTGGCATTTCAGACACAACGACAAAGGCATCTGTCATTACAGCGTCAGGTATGACGGCTGATGAAATTTGTCAAGAAGTAGAACAGCGTGTTCAATAAAACAAACAAAAGAACCAGGATTTTATGATCCTGGTTCTTTTTGCTCTTTGGCTAGATCGAGTGCTTCTTTCATTTTTTTGCGCAGAATTCGTTCGACACGCCACTGCTCCATCGTTTCAGTTTTTGCAATGATACGAAGGACGAGGGATGAGGAGCCAAATGATTCCACTCCAACGACTTGAGGACCTTCGATGATTTGCGGCATGCTCTCACGAACTTCATCACAGGCTGCTTGCAAAGTGGTGATCATCTGATCCACATTTTCATCTGGGGATAATTCGATATCAACGAGTGCCTGCATCGTCCCTCGTGAATGATTGCTTACATTAAGTATACTTCGGTTCGGAATGAAATGAAGAGTGCCGTCAAAGCTTCTAAGCTGTGTTGTTCTCAGTCCAATTTGTTCAACGATCCCATCGAAACCAGCAACCGTTATATACTCGCCGACATCAAATTGTTTTTCCAGCAGTATGAAGAAGCCTGTCACAATATCACTCACTAATCCTTGAGCGCCAAATCCAATGGCAAGTCCTACAACACCTGCACCAGCCAGCAAGGCGGTTGGGTTATAATGAAATAAGTCGAGGATCATCACAACTAGAATAAAAATCAGCAAGTAGGCGAAAATATTTAAGGTAAGACTTTGCAGCGTTTGAGCTCGTGATAAAGAGACATCGTGCTTCTCAGAGAATGCTGAATAGGCACGCTTAATCATCTTATTTCCAATCGCTCTGATGATAAAATAAATCACAAAAATAGCAATGAGTTTTAGCAAAATCATACTGATATTCATGATGATGGAAACCCAATCTACTTGTTCAAGTGCTTTCATGATCTTCAAAACCTTTCTATGTATGTGCGAAATGAGAAGCTAATCATTTGTTCCCTTATGCAAGTCATGTTAAACTTTTAATAGTTGGAGCGAGAGATTGTGACAAATCGTTAATTAAATTTATTATTAATTAATATTGACTAAAAATCGCTTAAGTATTATAATTATATTTGTGAAGTTATTAACTAAATGAGAATTTAACCTATTGATTCTCATTTTATATACAGCTAAGAAGTCTGTATAAAGATATTATTTTTGGAGGGATTTACATATGGCAGAGCGTTTTGTAGGAAAACAAGCTCCACGTTTTGAAATGGAAGCAGTACTTGCTAATAAGGAATTTGGTAAAGTGAGTTTAGAGGAAAACATCAAGAATGACAAATGGACAGTTCTTTTCTTCTATCCAATGGATTTCACTTTTGTTTGTCCAACTGAAATTACAGCAATGAGCGATCGTTATGATGAGTTTGAAGATTTAGATGCTGAAATCATTGGTGTATCTACTGATACAATCCATACGCATCTTGCTTGGATCAACACAGATCGTAAAGACAATGGTCTTGGAGAATTAAAATATCCACTAGCTGCTGACACAAACCACACAGTATCTAGAGAATACGGTGTTTTAATTGAAGAAGAAGGAATTGCACTTCGTGGTCTATTCATCATTAACCCAGAAGGCGAACTTCAATATCAAACAGTATTCCACAACAATATCGGTCGTGATGTAGATGAGACACTACGTGTTCTTCAAGCATTACAAACTGGTGGACTTTGCCCAGCGAACTGGAAGCCTGGTCAAAAAACACTTTAATTGATAGTTGAAGAAACAGTCTAACTGATGTTAGACCTTCAGATTGTTGACAAAGGGCTAAAATGTTGTTTATTTTAGCCCTTTGTCTTCTTTTCAGCGTGATAGAAAACCTTTGTAGTCTAGGAAGGACGAGTACTGGCGCGAAGCGAATGTGACATTCGTGAGCACCAGCACGCAGGACTGACAAAGAATGCGAGGGTTTGTCTACATGCTGGGGTCTAACTGATGTTAGACCTTTTTGTTTCGAGACATACAATGAATGGAGGCGCTTCAAAATGAAATTACGTCAACCAATGCCAGAACTAACTGGTGCAAAAGAATGGTTAAATGGAGAAGTAACAAGAGAAGAATTAATTGGTGATAAACCAACATTGATCCACTTCTGGTCAGTTAGCTGTCACCTTTGTAAAGAGGCGATGCCGCAAGTGAACCAATTCCGTGATGAATACAAGGATCAACTAAACGTGATCGCAGTTCATATGCCACGTTCAGAGGATGACCTAGATCTAGAAAAAATCAAAGAGGTTGCAAATGAGCATGAAATCACACAGCCAATCTTTGTAGACAGCGACCATAAATTAACAGAAGCATTTGAGAACGAATATGTACCAGCTTACTATGTATTCGATAAAACAGGTGCTTTACGCCACTTCCAAGCTGGCGGCAGCGGTATGAAAATGCTTGAAAAACGTGTCAATCGAGTCCTTTCTGAGTCTGAAAAGGCTGCAGAATAGGATTTCCCCCCCATGAATGGGGGTTTTTTCATGGGGAAAAACAGGAGACATATTGCACTGTATGAATATGATTGTAGGTGGAATGCCTAAGAAAAGAGAAAATGAGGGATTTCATTAAAAAAATTTCCTGAAACAAAAAGGTATTATGACCTATTTACATTTTCGTTTTGAAATGAAAATGTAAAGATTTTAACTTTTTACTATTCAGAACGTTTTTGCACAAAAGAAATTTCAGTTTGGTAAATAACTATATAAATCAAGTAGTATAAGCATTTATTCAAAATTTTTACAATATTTTAAAGGTAGTCAAAAGCCTATAGTGGCAATGAAATGGGTGCCGATTTTTCTTCTTTGGCAAAATTTTAGTTGGAAATACCTATCTGATAGCAAACTGTAAAATGATAAAAAAATAGTTGATAAAATTAGTTTTCTAATCTAATATTTACTATAGAATATTTTTTATATGATGAGGGGGAAATCCATTGTTTAATGAGAGGGAAGCGTTACGTTTACGATTGGAACAATTAAATGAAGCAGAAGTAAAGGTCATCCGTGAATATCAAATTGAACGAGATGCGATTTACGCAAAACTAAGAGAATTAGACCGTCAAGGTACAGGTCTCGTCACAGATACAAAAAAAGAAGTGCGTACAGAGAGAAAAACGGATTCGTTGCCTGTATTAGCTGAGCTGGCTGCACAAGAAATGAGAAGCTACAATCAGCCTGCGCAAACGCAGTCAAACGTTACATCATCTTTAGGAACAGGTCAGCTAAATGGTGCACCTGTAGGTATTCCTGAAGGATCTACAAGACGCAGAAGAGGCACAGCTAGACCTGGATCAAAGGCAGCTAAGCTTCGTGAAGCTGCAATCAAAACATTAAAGCGTCATAATGCGGCGATTAAAAGCTCTGAACTTCAAAAAGAGATTGAAAAAGAGAGCGGTCTTGAAATTCCAAATATGACAACGTTTATGCAAAGCTTAATTAAAATGTACCCAGAAGTGAAGAAACCTTATCGCGGACAGTATATTTTAGAAGGCGACATTCAAACAGAAGACGAATAAATAAAAAAGAAACTGCTGGGCGTAAATGCCAGCAGTTTTTTCTTGCGTACGTGATGAACTGATCACTTTTTTTGATCAACTGTATAGACAATCTTTCGTTCTTTGGGCATGTTGTCGCGCTGTTTTTTAAATCCATCGATCTTCACTGTCATGACCTCTCCACTCCGCTGCACCGCATCAACTTTTGCCTGGAGCGTTTCTACTTGTTCGTTTAGTTTCTTCAAAATCGGTCCTATTTCTTCGGTTGTTTGCAAAATAGGGTCTTGTGAGAACGGCTCGGCATTTGTTTGGGCTGACTGGTCGATATCAGCAAAATGAGAAGCGATCCATTCCTCGCTTTCGGCTAACTGTTTTTGGTAGCTCGTGAGTGTTTCATAAAAAATGGCTTCTTTTGCTTTTTCGATTTGCAGTAATTTTTCTTGTGTTTCATAAAAACGCTCCTGTAGATGCCGCACGCCTTCTTGTAATAAATGAAGCTCTGCGTTTTTATCGCCTAGAGTTTGTTGCAGTTTTTCAATCACAGCGGATAAAGTATTTCCTTTTTTCTCCTCTTTTGCAAGCTGTTTATCTTGGTCTAGTAATCGCTCCTGTAGTTGCTGAGACATTTCCTTATATTTTACAACCTTCAAATGCAATCGGTGCTTTTCCTCTGTTTCTTTTCGTCTATGATAGGTTTCCTTTTGCAGCATTTCATGAAGAAGGACGATTTTATGTAATAGTTCCGATTTGCTATAAGAGAGATCCTGTATTTTAGATGATGCTTCGTCCTGGTCAATGGTCATTTCATCCAATTGTTGTTTTAATTGAGTGAAATCCTTTTTCATCTCATGATATTCTTGAGATAGCTTCTTGTTTTTAGCATACGTATATGTGGACTGTAAATCTGAAATCATCTGTTGATATTTGGCCGTTTCAGCTTTTAAAAATAGATTCTCTTGAGACAGATCATGGAATAGGGGAGAAGCATGGCGCCGGTTCATAGGTAGACCCTCCTTATTCATGTTATCAATAAAGTATGCGAAATGAGTGCGATTAGAACAACCATATCAAAGGGGATGAGATGATGAGAATAGTGAATGTGATACTAGCCGGAGGTGCTTCTAGGCGTTTTGGAGAGCCAAAGGCAAGTCATGTCTATCAGGGGAAACCACTATATGAACATGTGAAAGAGCAACTTTTGAAAGGGGAAACCATCATCATCAGTCACCCGAAGCTTCTGCCTTTTTTCAAAGCAAGAGGGGAACAAGCTGTTTGGTTAGATGATGAACAGGTGCGTGGATATGGCCCGCTTGCAGGCATATATACCGCTATGCAAAAGCAAGAAGCAGAGTGGTATTTAGTGACGGCATGTGATATGCCATTCATACGAAAAGAGACAGCCGTCGCTTTATCTTCTTATTGCCATGAGCATGTAGATGCTGTGGTCCCGATGGTGCAGGAAAGATTACAGCCGTTATTTGCGCTTTATCACCGCCGCAGCCTTCCGTTTATTTCTGCGTGCTTAAAAGAGAATCAATTAGCTATCAAAGACTTATTACAAAAACTTCACGTCCAGGTTGTTCCAGCCGACGAACTGAACGTGGCACCAAATGAATTTCACAATATCAATAAAAGAAGCGATTTACCTGAAAACGGTATGATATGATACATAAAAACGAGGAGGAGAGAACAATATTGAACGAGCGATATTCAAGGCAAATCTTGTTCACTCCGGTAGGGGAAAAAGGGCAGTCTGCGCTTGCCGAAAGTCATGTCCTTATTGTTGGAGCTGGTGCACTTGGAACAGCGTCTGCTGAAGGGCTTGTCCGTTCAGGAATTGGTACTTTGACGATTGTAGATCGTGATTATGTCGAATTCTCAAATTTACAGCGGCAGCAGCTGTACACTGAATACGATGCAAAGATGCATGTGCCAAAAGCGGCAGCAGCTAAAAAACGTCTCCAAGAGATCAACCATGAAGTGACCATTCACGCTCTTATTGAAGATGCAGGAGTAGAGCTGTTAAGACCTTTATTCCGAAAAGCAAATATCGTCATTGATGCGACTGATAATTTTGAGACAAGAATGGTGATGAATGATTTATCCTTAGAAACAAATACGCCTTGGATTTACGGTGCCTGTGTGAGCAGTCAGGGAATGTATATGACCATTTTGCCGGGCAAAACACCTTGCTTATCCTGTGTGTTTACCTCAATGCCTGTTGGGGGTTTGACATGTGATACAGCTGGTATTATTTCTCCTGCTGTCCAAATGGTGTCGGCTTATCAGCAAACAGAGGCATTAAAATATTTAACAGGGCACGAAGAGCAAATGGAGCGAAAGTTTGTCACGTTTGATTTGTGGCAGTCGTCTTCGTTTAAAATGGATGTATCTCGTACGAAGCAGGAAAGTTGTCCTTCTTGCGGCACAAATAGAACGTATCCATATTTACAGGAACAGCGCAAAAAAACAGCGGTTCTTTGCGGACGTGACACCGTTCAAATCATATCGAAGGATTTAGAAAACCTTTCATTTCAGCATGTAAAAGAGCGTCTGTCCTCTATTTGTGAGGTGGAAGTGAACGATTTTTTAATTCATATACGCTATGAAAGACACCGTATCGTTTGTTTTAAAGGAGGACGTGTATTAATCCATGGGACAAATGATGAAAAAGTAGCCAATTCATTACTAGCAAGACTGCTAGGCATATAGGAGTGAGAAGTGATGGAAAGACGACAGCCAATTCCAGTAGAAGAGGCAGTAAAGAAAGTCCACCAATTTCAAAAACATGGACAAGTCGAATGGGTTCCTTTAAAGAACAGCCTTGGAAGATGGATTGCAGAGGATATTTTAGCAGATCACGATGTTCCTGCCTTTGATCGTTCTCCGTATGATGGTTTTGCACTTCGAGCAGAAGATACAAAGGATGCATCGAGCGAGCATCCGGTTGAATTTGAGGTCATTGATCATATAGGGGCAGGTATTGTTTCTGCAAAAACGATCGGCCCTTTTCAAGCGATTCGCATCATGACAGGAGCGAAGATTCCAAAAGGAGCAAATGTTGTGATCATGCTCGAATTGACGAAAACGTTTAAAAAAGACGGCAAATCAATGATGTCACTTAAAAGACCTCTGAAAAAGGGAGACAATATTTCTCGGCAAGGAGAAGAGACCCTCAAAGGGAACGTCATGATCAAAAAAGGCTCAAAAGTTACCCCAGGCGTGACGGCGATATTGGCAACTTTCGGGTATGCGGTTGTGCCAGTCGTCAAAAAACCGGTGATCGGTATCATCTCAACAGGTACCGAGCTCCTACAAGTAAGTGATGCCATGGTGGACGGTAAAATTAGAAATAGTAACCTAAGTATGGTGTACGCTCAGGTTCTTGAAGCTGGAGGAGAACCGCTTGATTTAGGCGGTGTATCCGATGATTTTGATCAAAGCTATGAAGCAGTAAAAGCAGCCTTAAGCAAAGTTGATATGCTCATCACAACAGGTGGTGTATCGGTAGGTGATTTTGACTTTTTACCTGCTATTTATGAAAAACTTGGTGCAGATGTGTTGTTTAATAAAGTCGCCATGAGACCTGGAAGTGTGACGACCGTTGCTGCGTTGCCAAATGGTCAATTGCTTTATGGGCTGTCAGGAAATCCGGCTGCCTGTTTTGTTGGCTTTGAACTATTTGTCAAACCGATCATTTATAAATGGTGTTTGAAAGAAAATCCATTTCCTGTTTTTGCTGAGGCGAAGCTGACACATGATTTTCCAAAAGCCAATCCGTTCACACGATTTGTTAGAGCATCACTTCATTTTACTGGCAGTCAGCTAAGTGTGACGCCAACAGGTCTTGATAAATCTAGTGCGGTGACATCTATTGCTCATGCTGATTGTTTCATTGTATTGCCCGGAGGAACAAGAGGGTTTAGTGCAGGTGACCAGGTCAGCGTTCTGCTATTTCACCACGAAGGCGGTGCTCCATGTTGGATGACAAATTAAACATTCTACAAGTCGTGGGCTATCAAAATAGTGGTAAAACGACGCTGATCGAAAAATTATGTCAGCTGGCGGATGAAGAAGAAATGAAGCTAGGCTGCTTCAAACATCACGGACATGGTGGAAAGCCAGACCGTCTGTTCAAACAAAAAGATACGGATCGATATGTTCAAGCGGGGGCATTTGCCGCAGGTGTGGAGGGAGAAGGTGAATGTCACTTTTTCATAGGGCACATGACATTCGCACAACTACTTAATATGTGTCAGCATCTTCCTTTAGATGCCGTCTTGATCGAAGGATACAAACAGGCGCCTTACCGCAAAATCCTGTGTGTCAAAGACGAACAGGAACTCATTGATCTTTCAACACTTTCTCATATACAAGCAGCCATTTATTTCAATAAAGAAATACAATTCACTGAGAAATACCCGTTTCCTGTGTTTTCAGCATTTGATAAGCGCGGGATCACATTTGCTTTTAATTTATTGAAGGGGGAAGCCTCGTATGAATGAACTTTTTAACATCACAAAAGAGCCAATTGATGTGAATGAATTGATTCAGCATGTCACAAGACGCAAAGCGGGAGCCATTACGACATTCATAGGCACGGTAAGAGAATGGACAAATGGCAAAAAAACGCTGCATTTAACATATGAAGCATACATACCAATGGCGGAAAATATGTTGAGTCAAATTGGACAAGAAATTAAAAAACGCTGGCCCGATACAGAAGCTGCTATTGTGCATCGTATTGGCACTCTTGAGATATGTGACATTGCAGTGGCAATAGCTGTTTCATCACCTCATCGGAAAGCTGCATACGAAGCCAATGAATATGCGATTGAACGAATAAAGGAAATCGTTCCTATTTGGAAAAAGGAATACTGGGAAGATGGAGAGGCTTGGATAGGTGATCAGCTTGAAACCGTTTCATACCCGGAAGGAAAACCTAGTACTCTCCAACTTAACGAGAAAGAAGGGAAGCGGCATGATTAGCGTATTATTGTTCGCCGGCCTTGCTGAGAAGGCCGGTAAACAACAAATCATCATTCAAAAAGATCAAACAACGGTTGATGAGATTAAAATAGAATTACAGGAGGTATATGGTGTTGATACTGCACAAAACGTGATGGTTGCAGTCAACGAAATATATACGAGGGGAAATGCTGAAGTGCGTAGCGGGGACACTGTTGCACTCATTCCTCCTGTAAGTGGTGGATAATAGATATTAGAGGACTTGGTTATGGCCGGCGGCTGTAACCAATTTTTTTATGTGTGAAAAGATTGTAGAGGTACTTGGGTATGATCTTCGTAAATAAAACATCCCCGGCGTGCTTTAGAAATGTGAGGATCGAGCTGTTGAATGAGATCATACAATTCGCTGATTCGTCTCACATTGAAATCTGTTCGTGCTTGAAGCTGTTCTTTTAATTCTTTTGTGCTCACAATGCTTCCCTTTTTTTCTTTAATAATATCTACACACCTTGCTGCGTAGTATATTTTGTCATTAGAAGGTCTGCTCTCTTTCATATCAAGTAATTTAAGCTCATGATAAATCAGTTCTCTTTCCTTTCGAAAGTATTGCCATGCTTCTTGTTCCTTTTCATAAAGTAAAATCAATTGCAGTTTCAATTTTTCTCTTAACATTCACTTGACTCCATTTCCACTATCATTTAACCTACCTCTATTTTACATTATATGAAAAAATAACATTTGATCAAGTAAAATCCTTTTATTTTTATTTTTTTAATATGAAAGTATTGTTACTAAAGGCTCATCTGTTCTATAAAAGGCGCTAAACATAGTCCTATAAAGCCGGGATTCATTGAAATTACTAGGAATATTTTAACAAAAAATTGTTGTGTCTAACTGAGACCATCTGAATCCAAAGGAAAAGGATATTTATTCCGAAAGACATGTTGTTTACTTCATAAAATGTTTTTCAGTCAGTAAAATCATGATTTTTTCATATGAATATGGTCGGTCCAAGTATCATTTGAAGGATGTCGTTCATGAAAATAGAATAATAGATTCAATCCTATCACTATGAAAATAAGAAAATCAAATGATCTATCACTTATTGGCAATCTTTTGATAAAATAGAAACAACAAGAGTATGAAAAAACGTTTCCATACTTACAGCACATGGAGAGGATGACATTTGATGAAAGAAACAACGCAAAAACCCACAATTATAGGCGTAAGCACAAGACCATCAGAGCATTTAAAAAGAGTGTGGGAGCAGCCATTCGTTTGGTGGCCTTTATCATGTGTGCTTGTATTAACAGTTGTTGTCACTTATTTGTCTCAGCTAGTGAATGAAGGAATGTGGGCAGATTTAATTTTACCAATCCCTTTCGTTTATGTGATCACGCTCATTGGTTTGGTCATTGGGATTGTCATTAATACTGCCGTATACAAGTTCATCGTCTTTTTAGCAAAAGGTGATGCAACGTTTCAGCAGCTATTTTCAGGTGTGCTTTATATCACACCTATTACGATCATTGGTACGATCATTTCTCATTTAGCGATCATCATGTTTCATGTGCCAAAAGATATCACTATTACCTCATTAAACGCATTCATTCGAATGTCTGGTTCATGGCATGCTGTGTTAGGAAATATTGACCTTTTTGTGATCTGGAATCTTGTTTTAACAGGCTTTTTATTGATCAAGGTCGGCCGCATTTCGCCAAGAATATCTTGGATTATTGTGAGTGTCTTTTATGTATTATCTTTAATTTTTCAATATATAGGAACTACGATCACCATCAACATGTAGTAAGCTGGAGGTAGAATGTTTTTATGAGAAAGAAAATCATCATCGGATCCATTATTATTATTGTGATTGGTCTATTTATTGGATTTAATATTGCAAAAAACCAATCAAAGCCTGCATCTACGGCATCATTTAAAACAGTCCAACTTGCATCAAAAGAAATAACCTCTAAGGTGATGACGCCTGGAACACTTTCATTCTCGGAGGAGCAATTTATTTATACAGAAGAGGAGAAGGGAAGCCTGAATCATATCGCTGTGAAAGAAGGAGAAAAAGTGAAAGCTGGAACACCGCTCCTTACATATGAAAATAAGGAACTGGAGCTTGAAGAACAGCAGCAAGCACTTGCGGCTGAATCAAGTACACTAAAGCTTGAACAATTACAAAATAGACTCAATTCATTAGATGAAAATCAGGGAAAAAAGGCGGGCTCTGATTCGAAAAACGAGCGAGATCAGCTTGAACTCGAACTCAAAGCTGCTGAATTAGAGCAAAAACAAGCGGAGCTTAACCAAGAAAAAGTAAAGGCACAAATAGAAGATTTAACGATACATAGCAAAATTGAAGGAACAGTCATCTCCATCGAGCAAGATGCTGGCGCAGGGAAGCTAGAAGAGAGACAGCCGTTAATCCATATTGGCAATGAGAAAAAAATGATTGTACGAGGCTTAATCAGTGAGTATGATGCTATGAAAGTCAAAAAGAAACAAAAAGTAAAGGTAACGTCTGATGTCATTCGCGGAAAGAGTTGGCAAGGAGTGGTGAAAAAAGTGGGCGCTGTGCCTGCCCAGTCAACAGCAGAAACAGCTGCTAGTGATCAAACCGTACAATATCCAGTCGAAATTGAAATAAAAGGGAAAAAGCCGGATGCAAAACCAGGCTTTAAAATGATCATGGAAATTGAAACGGACAAGCGTCAAGTGCACACAATTCCTGAAACAGCTGTGAAAAAAGACAAAGATGGTTCATACGTTTATGTTGTTGAAAAGAATGCACTGAAGAAAGTAAAAGTGACATTAGGTGAAACGTCAGGTCAAGATCTTGAAGTGACGAAAGGTTTAACAAAAGAAGATCAAATCATTGCAGAGCCATCAGATGATATGTATGACGGAATGGAAGTGAATGCTGAATGATTCAGCTTTCAAACGTGACAAAAAGCTACGAAGTCGCTGAGGAGACATTTGATGTATTAAGTGAAGTGGACCTCGTCATTGGTAAAGGCGAGTATATGTCCATTATGGGCCCGTCCGGCTCTGGAAAATCAACGTTAATGAATATCATTGGCTGTCTGGACCACCCGACCTCCGGACAGTACCATTTTCAAGGTATGGAGCTGTCGGCAGCAAAGGATCAAGAACTGGCAGTGATTCGAAATCGATCCATTGGTTTTGTTTTTCAACAATTTTATTTACTGCCTAGATTAAATGCGAGGCGAAATGTTGAACTTCCGATGATTTACGCTGGTATCAGTCAAAAGGAAAGAAAAGAGCGTGCGGAAATGGCACTTGAAAAGGTTGGTTTGGCAGATCGAATGAAGCATATGCCAAACGAGTTGTCAGGGGGTCAAAAGCAAAGAGTAGCCATCGCACGTGCGATTGTCAATGAGCCGGAGCTCATCTTGGCAGATGAACCAACAGGCGCTCTTGATTCAAAAACGAGCGGCTCGATTATGGAACAGTTTACAAAGCTCAATGAGGAAGGAACAACGGTTGTGCTCGTTACTCATGAAGAAGAAATAGCTGCGTATACAAACCGGATAGTCGTTGTAAGAGATGGACGCCTCGCTCAAGATAGATTGATACAAGGAGACACAATGAATGAAACTCTTTGAAAATATCAAAATAGCGCTGAATTCTGTCCTAGCTCATAAATTGCGGTCTATTTTAACGATGCTTGGCATTATTATTGGGGTTGGCTCGGTGATTGCAGTCGTTGCCATCGGTCAAGGCGGCGAGCAAATGCTGAAAGAATCAATTTCAGGGCCAAACAATACCATTGATATGACCTATACACCCTCTGATGAGGAGTTAAATGCGAATCCGAATGCGTTATTTGAAGCCACATTTACTGAAGAAGACATTCAAAGTGTTCAAGCATTGAATGGGGTTAAACAGGTTGCCTCCTCTACGGCACAAGGCATGCAATTAAGGTTCCAAGATACAACAATAGATGCAACGGTCAATGGGATTAATGAAGGCTACACGAATGTACATTCATTACATATAGCAGAAGGACAGGACTTACGTGAAATCGATTTTAGGAGCGGAAGAAGGGCAGCTGTTATTTCAGAAGGGATACAAAAAGAATTGTTTAATGGAGAGAAGGCAGTAGGCGAGTTGATTTGGATGAATGGACAGCCGGTTGAGGTGATCGGAGTTTTAGCAAAACAGGAAGGGCTGTTTTCATTTGATATGAATGAAATATATGTCCCTTTTGCAATGCTGACAACTGCATTTGGTGTGAAAGAATATGATAAGTTGTCTATTCAAGTCGCACATGCTGATCAAATGAAAGAAGTAGGAAAGAGTGCGGCTGCACGATTAAATAAAAATCACCATACAGACGATGCTTACGAAATGATCAATCTGGAAGAGATTGCAGCAGGCATTGGTCAGATTACGTCTGTCATGACAACAATCATTGGCTCAATTGCTGGTATCTCATTACTTGTCGGCGGCATTGGTGTCATGAATATTATGCTCGTATCAGTCACAGAAAGAACAAGAGAAATCGGAATTCGAAAGGCACTTGGGGCAACTAGGACTCAAATACTCGTTCAGTTTTTAATTGAGTCTGTCGTCCTTACACTGATCGGTGGGTTACTTGGAATCGCGCTTGGCTTAGGAGGTGCTTCACTTGTGTCACTGTTTGCAGGGTGGCCTTCTCTTGTATCGTGGCAGATCGTATGTGGAGGCGTCCTATTTAGTATGCTCATTGGTATTATTTTTGGACTGATTCCTGCCAATAAAGCAGCGAGGCTCGATCCTATTGAATCACTTAGATATGAATAATCCTAAAGTTAACGTTCAAGGTGCTGACAAGAAGGTAGAACGAGATATGTTGCCTGCTTTTCCGCACCTGAAGCCTTTATGCAAAACGCATAAAGGCTTTTTTTCGTTCAATTGAATGAAATGAAAAATGATAGAAATGCTAATATCATGACTTTCTTCTCAATGTCACATATTTTTCAGTTTACAAATGGTACATATAAAGGTAAGATGACCATTGTGAAAGATTTTGATAGTTATTGAATGTATTTGATTGTTTTGTATTGATAATGTTGAAAAAAGCGATTACAATAAAGGTGCGCGCAAAATGAATACGTTTTCAAAAGGGGGTGTTTTCAATGCTAACACCAGAAAGACATCAACTCATTATCGACTATTTAGAAGAAAACGATGTCATCAAAATACAGGACTTAACGATTATGACGGATGCGTCTGAATCTACAATTAGAAGAGATTTGTCAGCCCTCGAAGAAAAAGGTTTTCTTAAAAGAGTTCACGGAGGAGCTGCTAAAATATCTAGTATTCGTCTTGAGCCAGATGTGTTTGAGAAATCTGCCAAAAACCTTCATGAAAAGTCATTGATTGCAGAGGCAGCTGCATCACTTTTAAAACAAGGCGATTGTATTTACTTAGATGCTGGTACGACAACACAGCAAATGATTGACTTTATCGATCCAGATCAAGATATCGTGGTGGTGACAAATGGTGTCATGCACATTGAAGCACTCATGAGAAAAGGCATTTCTTTTTACCTGATAGGCGGATCAGTGAAACATCGAACAGGAGCCATGGTGGGAGCCGCAGCTTTGACAGCTATGGAAAATTACCGTTTTGACAAAAGCTTTGTTGGGACGAACGGCATTCATCCCGAGGCAGGGTTTACAACACCTGATCCAGAAGAAGCGCTCATTAAAAAAAGAGCCATGAAGCAGGCAAAAAAAACCTACATCTTAACAGATGCCTCAAAGTTTGGCGAAATATCGTTTTCAGCCTTTGCTAGTTTACAGGAAGCCACCATTATCACAAACGACGCAAAAGAGGATTCATTCGATAATTACCATGAAAAAACGGTTATAAAGGTAGTGAAAACATGATTTATACAGTTACTTTAAACCCATCAGTTGATTACATCGTGCACGTGGAGGATTTTGCGGTCGGCGGTTTAAATCGTTCAACCTATGACAAAAAATATCCAGGTGGTAAAGGAATCAATGTCTCAAGGCTTTTAAAACGGCACGGTGTTGAATCACAAGCACTTGGATTCATTGGCGGTTTTACGGGCAAATATATTCAAGACTTTTTACAAAACGAACAATTACAAACAGCCTTTCATGAGGTGCCAGAAGATACACGTATCAATGTGAAACTAAAAACAGGCGAAGAAACGGAAATCAACGGGCTCGGTCCAAGTATTACTGAAGCACAGTTCGATTCGTTTTTATCCCAATTCACTTCATTAACAGAAGGCGATGTCGTTGTATTAGCAGGCAGCATTCCTTCTTCACTGCCTCATAACACATATGAGCGCATTGCTGAAGTATGTGCGAAGCAAGGGGTAAGAGTAGTACTTGATATTTCTGGAGAAGCCTTAAAAAAAGCAGCAGATCTGAAACCATTCTTAATGAAACCAAACCATCATGAGTTAGGTGAAATGTTTGAAACCAGTATTTCATCTGCAGAAGAAGCCATTCCTTATGGGAAAAAGCTGTTGGAACAAGGTGCTGAACATGTCATTGTATCTATGGCTGGAGACGGGGCTCTCTTATTCAGTAAGGAAGGGGTCTTTCAATCTAATGTTCCAAAAGGCAAGTTGATCAACTCAGTTGGTGCAGGGGATTCAGTGGTTGCAGGATTCTTAGCTGGCGTTTCTAAAGGCCTTTCCATAGAAGAATCATTTAAGCTTGGCGTCACATCAGGAAGTGCTACAGCATTTTCTGAGGAACTTGGAACAAAAGAGCTTGTCGATACATTATTGCCACAAGTAAAAGTCACACGCATTTAAAGGAGGAGTCATCATGAAAATTACAGAACTACTCACGAAGCATACGATTAAGCTTCAATTAGACAGCCAGCAAAAAGAAGCCGTTATTGAAGAACTGGTCACTGTATTAGATACAGCTGGTAAATTAAATGATAAAGAAGGCTACAAAGCAGCTGTTGTTAATCGTGAAAAACAAAGCTCTACGGGAATCGGAGAAGGAATTGCGATTCCTCATGCGAAAACAGCAAGTGTGAAAGAACCTGCCATTGCATTTGGCCGTTCAACAGCTGGTGTAGATTATGAATCATTAGACGGACAGCCAAGTCATCTTGTCTTTATGATTGCAGCAACTGAAGGCGCAAACAACACGCATTTAGAAGCTCTTTCTCGTTTATCCACACTTCTCATGCGTGAAGAGATCCGAAAGCAGCTTCTTGAAGCGGCTACTGAAGATGAAATCATTGAAATTATCAATACACATGATAAAGACGATGAAGAAGAAGAGGAAGTCAAAGAGGAACCGGCTGCACCGGGAAAACCTGCTAAAATTTTAGCGGTGACAGCTTGTCCAACAGGCATCGCGCATACATTTATGGCCGCAGATGCTTTGAAAGAAAAAGCAAAAGAAATGGGCGTTGACATTAAAGTTGAGACAAACGGCTCTAGTGGAATTAAACATGCCCTGACAGCAAAAGAAATTGAAGAAGCGCCAGCTATTATTGTGGCAGCTGATAAACAAGTTGAAATGGAACGCTTTAAAGGCAAACATGTCATTGAAGTACCTGTGACAGCTGGAATTCGCCGTCCGCAAGAATTGATCGAAAAAGCCATCAATCAAGATGCGCCGATTTATAAAGGTTCAGGCGGCAGTTCTTCAAAAGATGAAAATGAATCGTCAGGTAAGGGAAGAAGTGGATTCTATAAGCACTTAATGAGCGGTGTAAGCAACATGCTTCCGTTTGTTGTTGGGGGCGGTATCCTCGTTGCGATTTCATTCTTCTGGGGAATTAACTCAGCTGATCCTAAAGATCCTTCTTTCAATTCATTTGCAGCTGTATTAAAAGGAATTGGCGGAGATAATGCGCTTGCCTTAATCGTTGCTGTATTAGCTGGATTTATCGCAATGAGTATTGCAGACCGTCCAGGTTTCGCACCAGGTATGGTTGGCGGATTCATGGCCTCTGCAGCAGGAGCTGGATTCTTAGGCGGATTGATTGCTGGTTTCCTTGCTGGTTACATCGTGGTGCTGCTCAAAAAAGTATTCACTTTTGTACCACAGTCGCTCGATGGTATTAAACCAGTTCTGCTCTATCCATTGTTCGGTATTTTCTTTACAGGGATTATCATGCATTACATCGTCAACACACCTGTTAAAATGGTCATGGACGGATTAACACACTGGCTTGAATCACTTGGTACTGGAAACCTTGTATTAATGGGGATTATTTTAGCTGGTATGATGGCCATTGATATGGGTGGTCCGATTAACAAAGCGGCCTACACATTTGGTCTTGCGATGATTGCTGCTGGCAACTATGCACCGCATGCTGCGATTATGGCAGGTGGAATGGTGCCGCCTCTAGGAATTGCCCTAGCGACAACGATCTTTAGAAACAAATTCTCTAAACGTGACCGCGAAGCAGGTATTACATGTTACTTCATGGGAGCTGCGTTCATTACGGAAGGGGCGATCCCGTTTGCAGCGGCAGATCCTCTGCGCGTCATTCCTTCAGCTGTGATTGGTGCAGCAGTTGCAGGTGGATTAACAGAATTCTTTAGAGTGACGCTTCCTGCACCGCACGGCGGACTATTCGTTTTCTGGGTAACAAACCATCCAGTTCTTTACATCATCAGCATCTTAATCGGTGCCATTGTTACAGCGCTACTTCTCGGAATTCTAAAAAAACCAGTCCGACAAGAAGCTTAATTTGAAAAGAAGCATCGTGAAAAGCGGTGCTTCTTTTTGTTTAATCATCAGCAAATTAGGAAAAAATATCTAATTGAATGGTTGTCTTGTGAATTTTTAAATGACATGTGATAAAGTAAAGTTATTCAATTCGCGTTTCAAGTCTTTTAGCAGAAAGTCTTAGGAGGAAGCAGTATTTTGAACGAAGAAAACAAACAAAACGAAAATGACATTCAATCTGATGGGAAACAAGCCAAAAAAGAGAAGAAAAGTTCTCTGTTTGAATGGATCAAAGCCATTTTAATTGCACTTGCCCTCGTCCTCATCATCCGTACGTTTATTTTTGAGCCGTATGTGGTGGAAGGAGAGTCAATGGAACCAACCCTTCATGATGGAGAAAAGCTGTTTGTTAACAAAACCATCAACTATCTTGGTGGAGTCAAACGTGGTGACATCGTGATTATTAATGGAAAAGACGGTCAGAAAATTCATTATGTCAAACGATTGATCGGCCTTCCAGGCGACACGATTGAAATGAAGGATGATACGCTTTACATTAATGGTAAAAAAGTAGATGAGCCTTATTTAAAAGAGAACAAGGCGCATGCCAAAGAGTATGAGGTACATTTAACAGGAGATTTTGGTCCAGTGAAAGTACCGAAAAACGATTACTTTGTTATGGGTGACAACAGACTGAATTCTATGGACAGTCGAAATGGACTCGGACTCATTGAAAAGGATCGGATTGTCGGCACATCAGAATTTGTTTTCTTCCCATTTGGCGATATTCGACAAACACAATAAATACACCTTTCTCAATGCGTAAGAAAGGTGCTTGAATGGACGACCCTTCATGTAGGGTCGTTTTTAATTTGGTGTGAGCATCGTGACAATGATGACAATGGCCAAAACAGAAGCGAAAACGGACCCAGTAATCGCCACAACAGAACGGAATAATCCAATTTTCACATTGTCTTTTCCGCGCTTTTGTAAAAACCGTTTTGAAAAGATATGGACCAGTGTGTAAATGAGGACAAGTCCAATATAAAGGCCAAAGTCTCTTGCATTAAAGCCAGTCGCCGATAAATAAATGCCCATAAAGAAAATCAATAAACAGTATTCCATGAGTGTGAGTAATCTCAAATCGCCCGAACTCCTTCAATAAAAACATTCCCACTTATTATACCATATTGGACAAAAAGCCTTTGTTCTTAGCGAGAGACGTTTCTATCAATCGTTATTCATGTTATACTTCATATTGATGAATGAGTGATGGAGGATTAATAAATGATTGCAGTGAATAATGTTAGTTTGCGATTTGCTGATCGTAAATTATTTGAAGAAGTAAATATTAAGTTCACTCCTGGCAACTGCTACGGACTAATTGGTGCCAATGGAGCTGGTAAATCAACGTTCTTAAAGATTCTTTCTGGAGAAATTGAAGCTCAAACGGGCGATGTTCATATGAGTCCTGGTGAACGTTTAGCGATTTTAAAACAGAACCACTTTGAATACGAAGAGTTTGAAGTGTTAAAAGTCGTCATCATGGGTCACAAACGTCTATATGATGTGATGCAGGAAAAAGATGCGATTTATATGAAACCTGATTTCTCAGATGAAGACGGGATTCGTGCAGCAGAGCTTGAAGGTGAGTTTGCTGAGTTAAACGGATGGGAAGCGGAAAGTGAAGCTGCGATCCTATTAAAAGGTCTTGGCATTCCAGAGAGCCTACAATCGAAGAAAATGTCTGAGCTTGGCGGATCTGAAAAGGTAAAAGTATTGTTAGCACAAGCTTTATTCGGTAAACCTGACGTTCTACTTCTCGATGAGCCAACGAACCACTTGGACTTACAAGCGATCCAGTGGCTAGAAGAGTTCCTCATTAACTTTGAGAATACCGTCATCGTCGTATCGCATGACCGTCATTTCTTAAACAAAGTATGTACGCATATTGCAGACCTTGACTTTGGAAAAATTCAAGTGTATGTCGGAAACTATGATTTCTGGTATGAATCAAGCCAGCTGGCATTAAAACTCAGCCAGGATGCCAACAAGAAAAAAGAAGAACAAATTAAGCAGCTTCAAGAATTCGTTGCTCGGTTCAGTGCGAACGCATCTAAATCGAAGCAAGCGACATCAAGAAAGAAATTGCTTGATAAGATTTCGCTAGATGACATTAAACCATCTTCTCGTAAATATCCTTATGTTCATTTTGCGCCAGAGCGTGAAATCGGAAATGACGTCCTTCAAGTAGAAGGTCTATCAAAAACGATTGACGGTGTAAAAGTACTGGATAACGTCAGCTTTATTATGAATCGTGAGGATAAAATTGCGTTCTTAAGCCGTAATGAGCTTGCTGTTTCTACTTTATTTAAAATCCTTGCTGGTGAAATGGAGCCAGACAGCGGGACGTTTAAATGGGGCGTGACAACATCTCAAGCCTTTTTCCCTAAAGACAACAGTGAATATTTTGAAGGAAGCGATTTAGATCTTGTTGATTGGCTTCGTCAATATTCTCCTAATGATCAAAGTGAAAGCTTCCTGCGTGGTTTCTTAGGCCGTATGCTTTTCTCTGGGGAAGAAGTGAAGAAAAAAGCAAGCGTCTTATCAGGTGGAGAAAAGGTTCGTTGTATGTTATCAAAAATGATGCTGTCTGGAGCGAATATTTTGCTGTTAGACGAGCCGACGAACCATTTAGACCTAGAGTCCATCACAGCGCTGAATAACGGTCTAATGAGCTTTAAAGGGGCTATGCTCTTCTCATCTCATGACCATCAGTTTGTTGAAACAGTTGCAAACCGGATTATCGAAGTGACGCCAAATGGCATCGTTGATAAACAAACAACTTATGATGAGTTCTTATCAGATCAAGAAATTCAAAAAAGACTACAAGAGCTGTATGCATAAACATAAAGAAAAGACATCCACATGAGGATGTCTTTTTTCTTTAAAAAGCCCAATTTCCATTTCGGAAAATCGGTTCACGTTTACCATCTTTTGTGATCCCATCAATATTCATTTCCTTTGAACCAATCATGAAATCGACGTGTGTAATACTGCTGTTCACACCAGCTGCGTCTAGTTCCTCACGTTTCATCTCTTTACCGCCTTCGATATTAAATGCATAACCGCTGCCGATGGCAAGGTGATTGGATGCATTTTCATCGTAAAGTGTATTGTAATAGAGGATATTTGAGTTAGAAATTGGTGAATCATCTGGTACAAGGGCAACCTCACCTAGATAATGTGAGCCTTCATCTGTTTCAACGAGAGAGGTTAAAATGCCTTCGCCCTCTTTGGCTTTCACATCTACAATACGCCCATTTTCAAAGGTTAACGTAAATTCATCGATAATGTTTCCTGCATAACTAAGTGGCTTAGTGCTAGAGACAGTCCCGTTTACACCATCTTTTTTAGGTACGGTAAAGACCTCTTCTGTCGGCATATTGGCCATGAATGATACGCCGCGTTCACTTACGCTGCCAGCACCTACCCAAATATGCTGCTCTGGAAGTTCAATCGTTAAATCTGTACCTGGAGCTTCATAGTGCAGCTTGTGGTAGTGACGTTCATTTAATACTTTTACTTTTTCATTTAGTGATTCATCATGCTTTTTCCACGCTTCAACAGGATCTGGCTGATCAGCGCGGGCGACTTTAAAGATTTGATCCCATAATAATGCAACAGCTTCTTCATCTGCATGCTCAGGGAAAATCTTTTTCGCCCAATCTTTTGATGCAGCCCCGACGACTGTCCATGCAACTTTGTCAGATTGAACGTATTGACGATATGTATGAAGTGCTGAACCTGCAGCTTTTTGCTGTGAAGCAATTTTTTTCGAGTCAATGCCACTTAGAAGATCAGGGCTTTCTGACAAGATCGTAATAAAAGCACCGCCACGTTTTGCGATGGTTTCCATCATCTGTGCTTCCCATTCTGGAAATTGCTCAAACACATCTTGTGGGGCATGTTCATATTTTAAACGGGTCAGAACACCATCACTCCAGCGGATATGTACGTTTTTCGCTCCGCGCTCATATGCGTGTTTTGCCACAAGGCGGACAAGGTCTACAGATTCAGTGAACGCAGATACGACCACTTCTTGACCACTTTGAACATTTACACCTACTTCAACGATGGTTTTTGCATATTGATCTAGTTGTTTTTCGAATGAACTCATAAAAAACCCTCCTTTAGTCATGTTCATCATATCAGATTTAAGACCGAAAAGGAAAATGGGGAGCCGTCCCGAAGCAAAATAAAAAAGCCGCTTTCGTGCGGCTTTTTTAGCGGTTCAGTTGTTTCACAGGCTGTGCATTAGAAGGGGGCATATGTGAAAACGACAGGCTCATTCCTCCTAAAATAATACCGGTTAAAATGACTGTGACAACGACCCGTTTACCTAAATCAAGCAACATGTTCTTCCTCCTTCACGTTTATCCATTCATCACGATATGATCGAAATGATGAAAAAAGAAGTAGAACATGAAGATTATTTTAATGTTTTTTGCAATTTGTCGATTACTTCTAATGAACGACCTGTTCCAATTGCGACAGATTCAAGAGGATTTGCTGCGATATGAACTGGGACGACAATTTCTTGAGAGAGCCATTCTTGAATGCCGTTTAATAGTGCACCACCGCCAGTTAGAATGACGCCGCGATCTACGATATCACCACTCAGTTCTGGAGGGCTGTCTTCTAATGTAGCCCGAATCGCCTCTAAAATATGAAGAAGTGATTCTCGCATAGCACCTTGAATTTCTGTTGATTCAAGTGTAATTGTTTTTGGAAGACCTGTGACAAGGTCGCGTCCACGAACTTCTAATGACTCAGGTTCGTGTTCAATGAGTCCATAACCAATTTCCATTTTTACCTGCTCAGCTGTCCGTTCACCGATCAGTAAATTGTATTTCTTTCTCACAAAAGTAATGATATCTTCATCCAGTTGATCTCCGCCAATTCGGATCGAGTGGCAAGAGACAACTCCGCCAAATGAAATGATCGCTACCTCTGTCGTTCCTCCGCCAATATCTACAACGACGTTGGCAACAGGCTCGTCCACCGGGAGATCAGCACCGATTGCAGCTGCGACGGGTTCTTCAATTAAATGCACATGTTTTGCTCCGCAATTTTTGACAGCATCGCTGATCGCGCGGCGTTCGACAGCTGTTGAACCTGATGGTGTACAAACAACCACGGTCGGCTTTCTAAAGGTAAACCCAATATTTTTTCCTGCTTTTTTCATAATTTGTTTGAGTAAATCGGTTGTCATATCATAATCAGCGATGACACCATCTTTCATCGGACGGATCGCTACAATTTTTCCAGGTGTTTTCCCAATCATCTCTTTTGCTTCTGACCCCACTGCAAGGACAGTTTTTGTTTCCGTATCTACTGCCACAACGGATGGTTCATTGAGAATAATTCCTTTATTTTTACTGTAAACCAATATGTTAGCTGTTCCTAAATCAATTCCAATTTCGGCATTTTGAAACATGTTTTCACCCAATCTCTATTTTTGCTGTTTTAAACAATTTTACATTTAAAAGTTCAGAGGGTTGAGGTCATTTGTGGGGGTTTGTGATCACCTTGAAATGAATCTGTAAAATTCAAGTCTCATTTTGACAATCACAATAAATTTTCCCTTTGGTTTTTCGATTTTGAAAAAAATTTTTATGCAGGAGAAACCTTTTAAGAATCCCTTACGTCTACGATATATCAATTGGTGAAAAACAGATTGATCTTGAGCTAATGAAAGAAAGAGGGAACGAAATTGAAATCTATCGGAGTTGTAAGAAAAGTAGATGAACTAGGGCGTATTGTGATGCCAATCGAATTGAGAAGAGCACTTGATATCGCTATTAAAGACAGTATGGAATTTTTTATAGATGGAGATAAAATCGTCTTGAAAAAATATCAGCCAGAGGGCGTCTGCCTGATGACTGGTGAGATTACTTCTGAGAACCACGAGTATGGAAATGGTCAAATTACATTAAGCGCTGAAGGCGCAGAACTACTGCTAAAAGAGCTTCAAGAAGCCCTTCAGCAGTAAATAAAAATAGCCTGTTCTCTCCCATTGTGCTGAGAGCAGGCTATTTTTTCTAAAAAAGTTCCTTAAAAATGCCGCATCTCCCTCAAAAAATAAGTGGAAAATGGTACAATTGACAAAGAATCTCAGGGCGGCAGGTGGAATTATTTGAACAAAACATATCAAGTACGGATCCTGTTATCCGTTCTTGCATTTATATTAATTTTGAGCTGGGATTTCTTTTATTATCTTAGCGGCTATCACATTAATTGGCCGCTCGATCTAGCCTTTACAGTCGTTGTTTTGGCCGGTATTTGGACCATCTCAGGCTATGTGGACCGGTTGAATTTGCTTGTATCAGATTTGAATAAACGAGAAAAAGAAGCACACGAACTGACAGAGCGGCTGAATCGAATAACAGATAACTTGCAAGAAATCGTTTTTGAAACCAATGAAAAAGGTGAAATCATTTTTTTAAATCAAGCATGGAAACAAATGACGGGTTACGACGTAGAGGAGTGTCTAGGTACGATGTACAATCAGTACTTTGATCAAGAAGAGCATGTCGTTCAGCATTTGTTGTCTGTGATCAAAGAGCATAAGGATGAGGGGCGGGTGGAGCTGCAGCTTCTCCATAAAGAAGGAAAAAAGGTATGGGGAGATGTGCATTATAAGCTTTATTTCGATGAACAGCACCAGTTTACTGGAGGTATTGGAACGGTTGCAGATATCACGAAACAAAAGCAGGCAAAGCTTGAACTTGAAAGATCAAATCAGCAATTGCAAATGCAGGCACAAAAGCTGGCTGTTGCAGGACAAATAGCCGCTGGCATTGCCCATGAAGTCAGAAATCCGCTCACCTCAGTCAATGGATTTTTGCAGCTGATGAAAACGCAATATCCTGAAAGAACCGATTATTTTGATATCATCTTTTCTGAAATTAAACGCATTGATTTTGTTTTAAGTGAGCTGCTTGTCTTAGCAAAACCTCAATCGGTTCAATTTCAAGAAGTACAGCTCCATGATTTGCTAGAGCAGGTGATTACCTTATTAAAGACAAATGCCGTTCTTTCAAATATTGATCTCAAACAGCCATTTAAAAAGCAGGATGCTGGCACGATATTAGCAGACGCCAATCAAATGAAGCAGCTGTTCATTAACTTAATCAAAAATGCGATCGAGGCGATGCCTGAAGGCGGCAATATATACATATCAACAGAAAAAGTGATGAATGAATGGAAAATCACGATTCAAGATGAAGGAAAAGGAATGTCCGAAGAGGACATTCTGAAAATATATGATCCTTTCTTTTCGACTAAAAAAGAAGGTACAGGACTTGGTTTAACGATCTGTGCGACGATCTTAAAAGATCACCATGGAAGAATGGATGTAAAGAGCGAGCTCAGCAAAGGGACGGCTTTTGATATTTACTTACCTGTGTATCAAAAAAGTAGATAGTAGCAAGGTGAGAGGATGTGATGTGTGATGACGAAAGAGACAAAGACGTTATTTGTGTATGGGACACTTTTAAAGCACGAAAAGTATCACGAGACATTGATGAAAGAAAGCAGTCCATTAGCAGCATCTGCTTGGATAAAAGGGAGACTGTACGATACAGGTGAGGGTTACCCTGTGTGTGTTGTCTCGGAACAAAATACAGTATATGGAGAATTGTATGAGGTCAGTGGTGAAACGCTGCATAAGATAGATGAGCTAGAGGAAGGGTATGACCAGCAGGAGATAGAGGTTATGACAGACCAGGGGCCAAGGTCAGCCGTTGCTTATACAATATGTAAGCAGAAGGCATCGAGCCTGAAGGAGATTGAAAGCGGCTGCTGGAAGTCATATCAACTATGGGAGCGCAAACCGTCTTCCTTCTATTATTTTGCCTATGGATCCTGTATGGATGATGCAAGGTTTAAGCTTGCGAAAGTGGAACATTATTTCAAACAAATCATCGGCGGCGGCACACTTGATCGTTTTACCACAAGGTTTACATTGGTGCGCCCTGATGGATCAAGAGCAGATATGGTAGAAGACGGCGGAGAAACAGAGGGTGTTCTATATGAAGTACCTTTTGATGCCATTCGTTATTTGTACAAACGAGAAGGTGTAAATGAAGGAACTTATCGTCCAGCATTTGTCGATGTCACAGTAGGTGATCAAGTGTATGAGGACTGCTTAACGTTTCTCGTTTTAAAAAAGAGCGAAGAAATTGCGCCTCCTGGTCATTATCGCAGTGAAATCGAAAAAGGAGCAGACCTTTACTTAAGTGAAGCATTCCGTAAAAAAATACGGTCACATATGGATTCATTAATGAAACCGTAGTAAAATGCATGGTAAGTGATATAAAAGGAGTCTGAACATGAAAAAGGAATATGCAGTCATTGGTCTTGGGCGCTTCGGCGGAAGTATCTGCAAGGCGCTAAGCGAAGAAGGACTTGAAGTCATGGCCATGGATATGAATGAAGATCGTGTGAACGAATATGCTAAAATTGCATCACATGCCGTGATTGGTGATTCGACGGACGAATCTGTCCTAAAAAACCTAGGTATTCGCAATTTTGATCATGTGATCGTGGCGATAGGTGAAAATATTCAGGCGAGTATTTTAACAACGATTATGCTGAAAGAACTTGGTGTCAAAATGGTCACAGTGAAAGCTCAAAATGACTACCATGAAAAGGTTTTGAATAAAATTGGTGCGGACCGTATTGTCCATCCTGAACGAGACATGGGCAGACGGATTGCACATAAAATTATCTCTAACAACGTGCTTGATTATTTAGAGCTGTCAGATGAGTACAGCCTCATTGAAATCGTCGCCAACAGCAGACTCGCTGGGCACTCTTTGTTAGATCTCGACATTCGTGCAAGGTACGGGATCAATATCGTAGCAATTAAGCGCGGGAAAGAAGTGATCGTTTCACCGCTCGCAGATGAAATGATTCAAAAAGAAGATATCCTCATTGTCATTGGGGCAGTGGCAGATATCGGGCGCTTTGAAAAACGGGAAATGCAGAACGACTATTAAACACTCCGAGAAGGGGTGTTTTTTTGCTTTAGAAGTGTACATATGGGGCGGACATTGGGGGAGAGAACAAAGTGGAAAAGAGCCGTTTACTATCTAAAAGAACAGCAAAATAGAACATGGTTATTTTTCAGCCAATTATCACTATTCAGAAATAAAAATCAATCTTTTGATATGGTTGATTTTCTCTAAATGTCATTGACTGGGCAAACAGATTCGTTTACGATAAGAAACATTATATTGTTTACTCGGAGGAGGCAGTGTCGTTGGATAAGGAGCTTTTCAGACATCAAATTGAGGTAGCTGCAAAGAGAAAAAAAGCAGCCCTAGTGATTAAACATGCGAAGGTTATGGACGTGTTTAACCAGGAATGGATAGACGCTGATGTCGCTGTTGAAAATGGAAAAATTGTAGGAATTGGGGAGTATGAAGGAGAACAGGAGCTGGATGCAACAGGTCAAATGCTTGTTCCCGGTTTCATTGACGGCCACGTTCATATCGAATCCTCGATGGTGACTCCTGCTGAATTTTCCAAAGCTGTCGTTCCTCACGGTGTGACAACTGTTGTAACAGACCCGCATGAAATTGCCAATGTATCCGGTGTTGCAGGTATCCGTTTTATGCTCGAAGAAGCGAGAAAAGCTGCTTTAAATATATATTTCATGCTGCCATCCTGTGTACCGGCAGTCAGCTTTGAACGATCAGGTGCTACACTAAAAGCAAAAGATTTAAAGCCTCTTTATCAGGAGAAAGAAGTGCTTGGTCTTGCCGAAGTGATGGATTATGTCGCGGTGGAACAAGCGGAAGAAGATATGCTTCAAAAACTGCTTGATGCTCAACATGAACATAAACTCATTGATGGCCATCTAGCAGGATTAACGGACCGATTAATTAATGTGTACCGAACAGCTAATGTCCAAACGGATCATGAGGTGACAACAGCTCAAGATGCCCTTGAACGTGTCAAAAGAGGCATGTATGTCATGCTGAGAGAAGGCTCTGTTGCTAAAAACGTGAAAAACGTATTACCTGCTGTCAATGAGAAGAATGCGAGACGCTTTTTCTTTTGTACGGATGATAAACATTTAGATGATTTAATGGCTCAAGGAAGTATTGATGAACAAGTACGGATGTCGATACAAGAAGGATTGGACCCCTTTTTAGCATATCAAATGGGAAGTTTAAACGCAGCGGAGTGCTTCGGTCTCAAAACAAAGGGAGCAATTGCACCAGGCTTTGACGCGGACTTTATGCTCATTTCTGACTTACATGAGGTAGGAATTACAAGCGTCTTTATCGCAGGAGAATTGGTCTCTGAACATGGAGAATATTTGCCAAGTGTCGACAAGATCACGCCAAATTCTTCGCTCATGCAATCGGTACATGCAGTGGACGTTCAAGAGAAAGATCTAACGCTGCCTATAACAGATCATCAAAAGATGAATGTCATTCGCATTATACCGAATCAGCTTGAAACGCAATTAGAACAAATATCTCCTTCTGGAAGCGATGGACAATTTACGAGTGATATTGATCGAGATGTATTAAAAATAGTACTTGTCGAACGCCACAAAGGTCTATCTGAAATTGGGATAGGGGTCGTCAGCGGTTTCGGCTTAAAAGAGGGGGCGATTGCAACAACAGTTGCCCATGACTCGCATAACTTAATTGCCGTTGGAACAAATGATGCTGATATGATCAAAGCCATTGAGACGTTAAAAGAAGCAGGGGGCGGTTTGACTGTTGTCAAAGACGGAGAAGTTCTTCATACGCTTCCATTACCGATTTCCGGTTTATTATCAGATCAACCTGCACATACGGTCAATGAAAGCCTTCATGCACTCCATGATGCTTTAAAGGAAACAGGCTTTGTCTTAGACTTTAATCCGTTTTTGACATTATCCTTCTTGGCACTGCCAGTCATTCCTGATGTGAAAATGACAACACAAGGATTGTTTGATGTGAGAAGTTTTCAGCATCTCCCGATTCAATCGTAAAACAATGACTGAACCCGCACGTATCGTACAGATATGCGGGTTTTTTTATTGCGTATAAAAAAGAGACACAGCCAATTGGCTGTGTCTCTTTGTACGTCATTACACTTCCATAATAATCGGTAAGATCATTGGGCGGCGTCTTGTTTTTTCATAAAGGAAAGGAGCAAGAGTGTCAGTAATCTCGTTCTTAATTTCTGACCATTGAGTCGTCTTACGTTCCATTACTTTTTCAAGATGCTTTGAAATGAGATCTTGCGCGTCATTAATGAGGTCTCCAGATTCTCTCATGTAGACAAAACCTCTTGAGATTAAATCAGGACCTGCAGAGATTTTGAATTCTTTCATGTCCATGCTGACGACTACAATGACAAGACCTTCTTCTGAAAGAATGCGGCGGTCTCTTAAGACGATATTCCCGATATCACCAATACCGCTACCGTCGATATACACGTTGCCTGATGGAATTTTGCCAGCGACACTTGCTTCGTCACCTTTCAGTGCAAGTACTTCACCGTTATCCATGATAAAGCAGTTTTCCTCAGGGATTCCGCAATCATTCGCAAGTTTAATATGCGTTTTTTGCATGCGGTATTCACCGTGAATCGGCATGAAGAATTTAGGTTTAATTAAACGGAGCATCAGCTTTTGTTCTTCCTGCCCGCCGTGTCCAGAGGTATGAATATTATTGAGTGAGCCATGAATGACTTCAGCACCAGCACGATAAAGCTGGTTAATGGTACGGCTTACGCTAATATTGTTACCTGGGATCGGTGAAGATGAGAAGACAACAGTGTCTCCAGGGTTAATTGAAATCTGGCGGTGCGTACCGTTGGCAATACGAGAAAGAGCGGCCATCGGTTCGCCCTGACTACCAGTACAAAGAATGGTTACTTTGTTTGCTGGTAGACGGTTGATTTCATTGTGTTCAATGAACGTGTTTTTTGGACATTTAATGTAGCCAAGATCTTGTCCAATATCAATAGCAGACTCCATACTTCGTCCAAACACCGCAACTTTTCGACCGTTGGCAACAGCGGACTCGATCACTTGCTGAAGTCTGTGAATGTTTGAAGCAAACGTAGCAAAGATGATACGGCCGTCGACTTTTCTAAAAATGTCATCAATGCTTTCACCTACGCGTCTTTCAGACATCGTAAATTCTGGAATTTCACTGTTTGTACTATCGGATAAAAGACATAGAACGCCTTCTTTCCCGATTTCAGCCATTTTTGTTAAGTTGGCAGGCTCGCCAACAGGCGTAAAGTCAAACTTGAAATCACCTGTATGTACGATGTTACCAGGAGGTGTCTTCACGACAATTCCATAAGAATCTGGAATACTGTGTGTTGTTCTAAAGAAAGACACAGCTGTTTTTCTAAATTTGATCGTATCTTCTTCTTCAAAGATGTGAAGTTTGGTCTGTCTTAATAGACCATGCTCTTCCAATTTGTTACGAAGTAGGCCGATTGCGAGTTTGCCTCCGTAAACTGGAATATTCACTTGCTTGAGAAGATAAGGGATACCGCCGATGTGGTCTTCATGTCCATGAGTAATAAAAAGACCTTTGATTTTATCTTCGTTTTTAACTAAATACGTATAGTCAGGGATGACGTAATCAATTCCTAGAAGTTCATCTTCAGGGAACTTAATACCAGCATCAATCAAAATGATTTCATCTTGAAATTGAACGCCATACGTGTTTTTACCGATCTCGCCTAATCCGCCGAGCGCAAAAACTGCCGCCTGATCGTTTTTTACAAATTTCATTCCTCTCATAGCTCCAATACTTTAAAATTTTCACTTTCTCGTTCATAGTCTAAAAAAGCACCGTCTACAGGCTGAATGAATTCAATATTGTAGTTATGTTTTTTCAACTTATCGCGTACGTCTCTTTCAGAAACCGCTTCAACGTATAGTGAATCTGTGTGTTCTCTCACAGGTACCTCAGTCGTACTTGCCTGAAAAAATACCTTATATATCATCCAAATCTCTCCTTAAATACCGTATGTTACACTCGCTTATTCTATTATATTAAAAAAACGCGCATAAGAAAAGTCTCAGAGAAAAAAGGACCTTCAGCAAATGTGCGGAAGATCCTTTTAAGCAATCGATTTTTTACGAAGCATGTCCTTCCATTGTCTTCGAATTTTCTTGCGCAGACGACGAAGCATCGCGGATCGCCTCCTTTCGGTATGAGTCTCATTCAGCCATTTGTTCCGCTCTCTCTATATACTTGTATTATATGATGTTTCCACTTAATGTTACATGGTTATATGTGGGAAATGGGCGTTTTAAGAGGAAGTGGTTTCGTCAGTGAAGATCTTTCTGTATGATGAAGGGGAGAGGGTATACATAACAAGAGACAGGAGACGAGATATGAATAAAAAAGTCATCTTCTTTGATATCGACGGTACTTTATATGACCATGATAAAAAAATACCTGAATCAACGAAGCGAGCTGTTCGTTTATTAAAAGAAAAAGGGCATCATCTCTTCATTGCATCTGGCCGTTCGCCTTTTCTCATCCAGCCTATTTTAGAAGAAATAGGGCTTGACTCATTTATTGCTTATAACGGTCAGTATGTCATGTACGAAGGAGAAGTCATTTACGGCAATCCGCTTAAGCAAGAGCTGATGGATAAAATTTATGAAACAGCGGATCAACATGATCATCCGCTTGTTTTCATGGGAGAGAAGACGATGAAGGCGTCTGTGCCGAACCATCCATTTATCCATGAAGGGATTGGCACTTTAAAAACAGAGCATCCCGAGCATGATTTGTCATTCTTTAAAGAAAACGTCATTTATCAAATGCTGTTATTTTGTAAAGCAGAAGAGGAACATCTATATGAAGCGTTCCGTGAAGAAATTGATCTCGTCAGGTGGCATGAGCTGTCTACTGATGTCCTGCCAAAAGGTGGATCAAAGGCTGAAGGAATTAAACGAGTCATTGAAAGACTTCCGTACGATCAAAAGGACACAATTGCCTTCGGTGACGGGCTGAACGATCGAGAAATGATTTCATTTGTTGGAACAGGCGTTGCGATGGGGAATGCAGTCAATGAATTAAAAACATTAGCTGACTTTGTCACCAAACCTGTAGATGAGGATGGCATATTCCACGCTGTGACTGAATTAGGCCTTATTGATGAATAAAAAACAAGACCCGCTGATGGACGGGTCTTGTTTTTATATTATGATCTGCCGATCGCAACCGCGTTGTCTGGCTCGGCGAATGGATGATCTTTTTGAATATGATCATAAAACATAATGCCATTTAAGTGGTCAATTTCATGCTGAAAAACGATGGCCGGAAACCCTTTTAGGCGAATGTCAATGTCTTCACCTTCAAGCGTTGTACCTTTCACTCTGATTTTTTCATAGCGCGGGACGAATCCAGGGATGGCTTCATCAACAGATAAACAGCCTTCTCCAGTAGCTAAATAAGCTCTTTTGACTGAATGGCTAACAATGCGAGGATTGAATAATGCATAGCTGTAAAGTTCTCCGCCCTCGTCTTCACAGTGAACAGCGATCATTCGTTTACTGATATTGATTTGCGGAGCTGCTAGGCCAACACCGGGTCTAAGTTCATATTTTTCAGCAATGTCTGCATCCTGACTGTTTTTGACAAATTCAATCATGTCAGCTAATTGCTGTTTTTCTTCTTCTGTTGGCGGGAGTTCGACCGCTTCAGCTGTTTGTCTTAAGACGGGATGCCCGTCTCGTACGATATCATCCATGGTAATCACAAAACTTCACTCCTATTTCCTTTGTATGTAAAGTATATAAAATGATACACAACATATGCAATGAAATAAAGAAGACCGGTCGTATGAGACCGGTCAGAGGCTTATTCAGCCATTAGCAGCAGCCACCGCCGCCTAAGAATGCTGCGCCAACAATGATCAATAGAATGAATAGGACGACGATTAAAGCGAATGTACGTCCACCACCGTAACCGCAACCGTATCCACCACCATAACTTGGATAGCAACAACCGCCGCCGTATCCATAACCGTAACCGCCGTATCCACCATACATACTTCCATGACTATAATTAGACATACTTTTGACCTCCTTTGGAAATACACTCGGCCTCTCATAAGTGAAGGCGAAGCGTGTAATATAAACTATGTATGAATGCACTATTTGTATAGTCATGAGCCTAGAGCATGAAAAAAATCTTCTTTCCCCTCAAAAAACCATCCTCTTTCCTTGTCACAACCTCCCTGAAAAATTATAGTGGTATGTGGAGATGTAAAGGGGGACCTTGTAATTGAAACAGATGAAAAGAAGAATAAAAGCAGGTGCAACTTTAGCGGGGATATGCACCCTCTTGCTTGCGGGCTGCGGAGGTCAAAATCCGCTTTATGAGATGCAAGATGCCATGACAAAAATGAGCGAAAAAGAAGCATCCTTTGAAAAAGAACAAGGCGCACTGCAAAGCTATGAAAAAAAAGAGCAGCAGTTGTATAAAAAAATGATTCAAACAACAAAAGACCACACAAAAACCGTCTCAAACTTGTCTGATCAAGCATTAGCATCGGCAGAAAAGCGTGAAGAACATTTAAAAACAGAAAAAGACAGCATGGATCAATCGAAAAAAGAATTTCAATCTGTAAAGGAATTCGCTGGACAGATAAAAGATGCAGAAGTAAAAGACAAAGCAGAACAAACAGTCAAATCAATTGAAAAAAGATATGCATCGTATGATCAGCTTTACCGTGAGTATCAAAAGGCGTTGAAACAAGACAAGCACTTGTATGAATCCTTAAAAAGAAAAGACTTAGGATACGCCGAACTGAAATCCAAACTGAAAACAGTCAATCGTTCCTATAGTAAAGTTAGAAAAGAAAGCAAGAAGTTCAATCAATATACAGATCAATTGAACGAATATAAACAAGCTTTATACAAAACAGCTCAGAAAGAATCACAAAATAGCTAAAAACAGTACTTGCATATTTGCTAGTTCTGTTTATCGCTGCTACTCACAAAGTGCCTGCGTGTCGTTACTCGTTTTTCCAAGATGTCAAACTGAAAAGAAGAGAAGGGGTTAAAATGAAGTTCATTTTGGCCCTTTGTCCATCACGATCAAAAGAGCTGAAAATAGCTCTTTTTTTATTTTTCGACAAAAACAAACATGTGCTATTGTAGTACAGTGATCCACTCTATACTAGTACAGTTTGTGCTGTTGATTAAACAGATTGATACAGGTCACCATAAAAAGTAAAGCGAATACATTTATTTAAATAAAGCCGTTAAATCAATTGACGGACTATTTTTCTTGTTGTAAACTATTCCTTGTTAACAGAAGTTGTATTAGTTTTTTGTGAACTATCGTTAATACAGTTAGAAAAACTCAAAAGCAAGCGATCATCCAATGTTTCGACAATGATCTTTGTGGCTATTATATACAGGAGTCATATGAGCATTTTGGGTTATCCTATATCTGTATGTATAAATGGATTCACGACAAATTGACTGTTAAAAGAAAGGAAGAGGTGACTTTAGAATGGCTGCAAAAACAAAAAAAGCAATTGTTGATAGCAAAAAGCAATTCGATGCCATCAAAAAGCAGTTTGAAACGTTCCAAATTTTAAACGAAAAAGGCGAAGTCGTAAACGAAGCGGCAATGCCAGATCTTTCAGATGACCAATTAAAAGAATTAATGCGCCGTATGGTGTTTACACGTGTATTAGATCAACGTTCAATTTCATTGAACCGTCAAGGACGTCTTGGCTTCTATGCGCCAACAGCTGGACAAGAAGCTTCTCAGCTTGCAACTCACTTTGCACTTGAGAAAGAAGATTTCATTCTTCCAGGATATCGTGATGTACCACAATTAATCTGGCATGGTCTTCCACTAACAAAAGCATTCTTGTTCTCTCGTGGACACTTTGTTGGAAACCAAATGCCTGAAGATGTGAATGCACTTTCTCCGCAAATTATTATCGGTGCACAAATCATTCAAGCTGCTGGTGTAGCTCTTGGTTTGAAAAAGCGCGGTAAAAATGCTGTTGCAATCACTTACACTGGTGATGGTGGAGCTTCACAAGGTGATTTCTACGAAGGTATTAACTTTGCAGGGGCTTACAAAGCGCCAGCGATTTTTGTTGTCCAAAACAACAGATATGCGATCTCTACACCTGTTGAAAAGCAATCTGCTGCACAAACGATTGCACAAAAAGCAGCTGCAGCTGGTATCGTAGGCGTACAAGTTGACGGTATGGATGCATTAGCTGTATATGCAGCGACTGCTGAAGCTCGTGAGCGTGCTGTAAATGGTGAAGGTCCAACATTAATTGAAACTCTTACATTCCGTTACGGCCCACATACAATGGCTGGTGACGATCCAACAAGATATCGTACAAAAGAAGATGAAAATGAGTGGGAGCAAAAAGATCCATTGGTACGCTACCGCAAATTCTTGGAAAACAAAGGCCTTTGGTCTGAAGAAGAAGAGAATAAAGTCATCGAAGATGCAAAAGAACAAATCAAACAAGCAATCAAAGAAGCTGACGAACAGCCTAAGCAGAAAGTCACTGATTTGATTGAAAACATGTACGATGTGAAACCATTTAACTTGGTTGAACAGCTTGAAATCTACAAACAGAAGGAGTCGAAGTAAGCCATGGCGCAAATGACATTGATTCAAGCGATCACTGATGCGTTACGCACAGAACTGAAAAATGACGAAAACGTTCTTGTTTTCGGAGAAGACGTTGGTAAAAACGGCGGCGTATTCCGTGCGACTGAAGGATTGCAAAAAGAGTTTGGTGAGGATCGTGTATTCGATACTCCACTTGCTGAATCTGGTATTGGCGGTCTTGCAATT
Organism: Bacillus sp. FSL W8-0183; assembly: GCF_038006825.1. NCBI lineage: Bacteria > Bacillati > Bacillota > Bacilli > Caryophanales > Bacillaceae > Bacillus > Bacillus sp. FSL W8-0183. The sequence goes on from NZ_JBBOVY010000001.1 coordinate 1,532,842, forward strand.
GGCCTTGGACTACAAGAATTCCGCCCAGTAATGGAAATTCAATTCTTCGGATTCGTTTACGAAGTATTAGATTCTGTTTCTGGACAAATGGCTCGTATGCGTTACCGTTCTGGTGGACGCTGGCATTCTCCAGTGACAATCCGTTCTCCATTTGGCGGAGGAGTTCACACACCTGAGCTTCACGCTGACAGCTTAGAAGGTCTTATTGCACAACAGCCTGGTATCAAGGTTGTTATTCCTTCAACACCTTACGATGCAAAAGGACTTTTAATTTCTGCAATCCGTGACAACGATCCGGTTGTATTCCTTGAGCATATGAAACTTTATCGTTCTTTCCGTCAGGAAGTTCCTGAAGAAGAGTACACAATTGAAATCGGTAAAGCTGACGTGAAACGTGAAGGTTCTGACCTTTCAATCATCACTTACGGTGCAATGGTTCACGAATCACTTAAAGCTGCTGAAGAACTTGAAAAAGAAGGCGTTTCTGCTGAGGTCGTTGACCTTCGTACAGTGAGCCCGCTTGATATTGAAACAATCATCGCTTCTGTTGAAAAAACAGGCCGTGCGATCGTTGTTCAAGAAGCACAAAAACAAGCTGGTATTGCAGCAAACGTAGTAGCTGAAATCAATGATAGAGCAATTCTTAGCCTAGAAGCACCAGTACTTCGTGTAGCTGCACCTGATACTGTATTTGCTTTCTCTCAAGCTGAGAGCGTATGGCTTCCAAACCATAAAGACGTGCTTGAAACAGCTAAGAAAGTTCTTGAATTTTAATTAAATGACAGAGGGGAAAAGAATTTATTTCTCTTCCCCTTTATCAATTACATGACCGTGTAATGTTGACAGAACAAGGGTTTAACATAATCTAGGAGGCGAAAAACAGTGGCATTTGAATTTAAACTTCCGGACATCGGAGAAGGTATCCACGAAGGTGAGATCGTTAAGTGGTTTGTAAAACCAAACGACGAAATCAATGAAGATGACGTTTTAGCAGAGGTACAAAATGATAAAGCAGTTGTAGAAATTCCTTCACCTGTTAAAGGAAAAGTATTAGAATTAAAAGTTGAAGAGGGAACAGTTGCAACTGTAGGACAAACAATCATTACGTTTGATGCACCTGGTTACGAAAATCTTCAATTTAAAGGCAGCGAAGAAGAAGGCGAAGCGAAAACTGAAGCTCAAGTACAAGGTACTGCTGAAGCTGGTAACGAGCCTGAAAAGAAAGAAGTTGCTCAAGAAGAAGCGGCAGCAGCAACTGGTGCTGGTGCACAAGAGCAAGTAGATGCTGATCCTAACAAACGCGTTATTGCTATGCCATCTGTACGTAAATATGCGCGTGAAAAAGGCGTTGAAATTTACAAAGTTGCAGGTACTGGTAAAAATGGCCGCGTGCTAAAAGAAGATATCGACAGCTTCCTTAATGGCGGTTCTGCAGCAACTCAAGCAGCAGCACCTCAAGCAGCTGAAAGTGCGAAAGAAGAAGCGGCTCCAAAAGCGGCAGCAGCTCCAGTTCTAGAAGGAGAATTCCCAGAAACTCGCGAGAAAATGAGCGGAATCCGCAAAGCGATCGCGAAAGCAATGGTGAACTCTAAGCACACAGCTCCACACGTAACATTAATGGATGAAGTTGATGTAACAAACCTTGTTGCACATCGTAAACAATTCAAACAAGTTGCAGCTGATCAAGGAATCAAGTTAACTTACTTGCCTTACGTTGTAAAAGCTCTAACTTCTGCTTTGAAAAAGTACCCAGTACTTAACACTTCTATCGATGATAAAACAGATGAAGTTGTTCAAAAGCATTACTACAACATCGGAATTGCAGCTGATACTGAAAAAGGCTTGCTTGTTCCAGTTGTGAAAAATGCAGATCGCAAAGCGATTTTCGAAGTATCTAACGAAATCAACGAGCTTGCAACAAAAGCACGTGATGGTAAATTGGCTCCAGCTGAAATGAAGGGTGCATCTTGCACAATCACAAACATCGGTTCTGCTGGTGGACAATGGTTTACTCCAGTCATCAACCACCCAGAAGTAGCGATCCTTGGTATTGGCCGTATCGCTGAAAAAGCGGTTGTTCGTGATGGCGAAATCGTTGCAGCTCCAGTCTTAGCTCTTTCCCTAAGCTTTGACCACCGTATGATTGATGGAGCTACTGCGCAAAATGCCCTTAACCACATCAAGCGTTTATTGAATGATCCACAATTAATTTTAATGGAGGCGTAAATTCATGGTAGTAGGAGATTTCCCAATCGAAACAGATACTCTTGTCATCGGTGCAGGTCCTGGTGGATATGTAGCTGCTATTCGTGCTGCACAGCTAGGACAAAAAGTAACAATCGTTGAAAAAGGAACACTTGGCGGCGTATGTCTAAACGTCGGCTGTATCCCTTCAAAAGCATTGATCAATGCTGGACATCGTTTCGAGAATGCAAAGCATTCTGAAGACATGGGTATCAAAGCTGAAAACGTAACAGTTGATTTCACAAAAGTTCAAGAGTGGAAAGCTTCTGTTGTAAACAAATTAACAGGTGGAGTTCAAGGTCTTCTAAAAGGAAATAAAGTAGACATCGTCAAAGGTGAAGCTTATTTCGTAGACAGCAACTCTGTACGTGTCATGGATGAAAATTCAGCGCAGACTTATACATTTAAAAATGCAATTCTTGCAACTGGATCTCGTCCAATCGAATTGCCTACATTTAAATACACAGACCGCGTGATTAACTCAACTGGTGCTTTAGCGCTTAAAGAAGTACCTAAAAAGTTAGTTGTCATCGGTGGTGGATACATCGGTACTGAGCTTGGTACTGCTTATGCGAACTTTGGAACAGAAGTTGTCATCCTTGAAGGTGGAGACGAAATCCTTCCAGGTTTTGAAAAGCAAATGAGCTCATTAGTGAAACGTAACCTGAAGAAAAAAGGAAACGTTGAAATTCACACAAACGCTCTTGCAAAAGGCGTTGAAGAAAAATCTGACGGTGTCACTGTTACTTTCGAAGTAAAAGGTGAAGAAAAAACTGTCGATGCTGACTACGTACTTGTGACTGTTGGTCGTCGTCCAAACACAGATGAGCTTGGTCTTGAGCAAGTTGGTGTTGAATTGACAGACCGCGGAGTTGTCAAAACTGACAAACAATGCCGTACAAGCGTTTCAAACATCTATGCAATTGGTGACATCGTTGATGGACCACCACTTGCACACAAAGCTTCTTACGAAGGTAAAATTGCTGCTGAAGCAATCGCTGGAGAGCCAGCTGAAATTGATTACCTTGGTATTCCTGCTGTTGTATTCTCTGAGCCAGAACTTGCAACTGTTGGATACACTGAAGCAGAAGCAAAAGAAGAAGGAATCGACATCGTTGCAGCGAAATTCCCATTCGCAGCGAACGGACGTGCACTTTCTCTTGATGCAACTGATGGCTTCATGAAAATGATCACTCGTAAAGAGGATGGTCTAGTTATCGGTGCACAAATCGCAGGTGTTGGTGCTTCTGATATGATTTCAGAGCTTAGCCTTGCAATTGAAGCTGGTGTGACAGCTGAAGATATCGCAATGACAATTCACGCTCACCCAACTTTAGGTGAAATCACAATGGAAACGGCTGAAGTAGCAATCGGAAGCCCAATCCATATCGTAAAATAATGAACGTTGAAACCCTCTCCACATGGAGAGGGTTTTTTTATGTATGTGAAACCTCGCTGAAAACGAAAAGCCCTCATGAGCTGAGGGCTTTTTTCATATGGATATATAAGTGCAAAGTCGAACCGTTAATTTGTATTCACTCGATCTAATGCTTGGCATATGGGTGATAAGATATCCTCTTTACTTCGGACATTACCTTCCACCTTCACAATGACCTTTTCATTATTGACAAGTAAAATAGCCGGCAGTTCGTCTACTTCATTTTTCCAGCCTTTACGATCTTCTTTGACAATCATCTTGGACATTTCCTTCGGATATTCATTTTTTAAATCGAGCACTGCGTCATAATAAGGACTTTCTTTATCAAGATTTTCTGCATCAGTAAAAAAGAGAATTCTCGGCTTTTGAATATGACTGACCTGGTCTGTCTGATTCGGTATGATATACGCAAATGAGCATGAACTAAGTACAAAGAGCATAGGGAATATAATGAGAAGGGTCCTCATAAAATTCAATCTATTCACCTCAAAATCCTTTGGGGTTGTACCAACATTTTTAGGAGCCAGTTCCCTGTTAGTCACTCTAGTTTATCACGTCCTTTTTGACAATTTTCGATTGTTACTCAATTGTTACAGAATTGATATGAAGCAAAATACATTTGAAACGTTTCCTCAATATGATGAGAAAAAAACATATTTTTATAAAAAATGATTAATTGTGTCATACAATTAACCGTTGACAACTTAAATGTGACATCATATTATAGAAATATGAAATAGATTAAACGCTTTCAAACTCTGAGTAAAGAAAAGGGGAATGTACGTGGGTACAATTATTTGTCAAGATTGCAATGAAACCATTGATCAATTTGAAAATGAAAAAGTGACAACACTTTATGGAACATGTGGTCACTGTCATTGCTGTGATGAAGCCTCTGAATAAATAAAAAAGCATGCAGCTCCAATTGGGGCTGCATGTTTCTTTTTTATAAAATGGCTTTTTGTTCTTTAATGACACGAATCATATTTAGTGTGGAATCTTCAGGTCCTTGAACAGGAAGACCGATTTCGATATTTTTAAAGATATAGGAGATATTTTCTTCTGTGATGATTTCTCCTGGTATAAAAATAGGAATACCAGGCGGATAAACCATGACAAATTCTGCAATGATCCGGCCAGCCGCTTCTTTAAATGGAATGACTTCCGTTGTTGCGTAAAAAGCGTCACGCGGCGTCATCGCAAGCGAAGGGATCTCAGGCAGTAACACTTCTGTTACGGCTTGTTTGCCGCCTTGACGTGCAGAGGTGGCCGCAATTTCCTTCATAGCCGTTACAAGCGTATCAATCGTCTCATCACAATCGCCAGGCGTCACGATACATAAAATGTTGTATAGGTCAGAGAGCTCTACTTCAATTCGGTAGCTTTCTCTTAGCCATTTCTCCACATCATGGCCATTCAGTCCAAGGTCTTTAATGGAGATGATTAATTTTGTTGGGTCATAATCGTAAGTAGAAGGTGAACCGAGAATTTCTTGACCAATACAAGTAATACCTTCAATTTCGTTTAAACGAGTTCTTGCTGATTCAGCTAATCGAATGGCTTCATCTGCAAGTGCCTTTCCTTCAGTCGCTAATCGCTTTCTAGCGACATCCAGGGAGGCTAAAAGCAAATAAGAAGTAGACGTAGTTGTCAGCATGCTTAAAATAGATTGTACTCGATCCTTTGAAACAAGTCCTTCTTTTATATTTAAAATCGAGCTTTGGGTGAGAGAGCCGCCAAGTTTATGCACACTTGTTGCTGCCATATCAGCTCCCGCCTGCATCGCAGACAATGGAAGCTTATCGTGAAAATGAATATGCACACCATGTGCCTCATCTACTAGAACAGGTACGTCATATGAATGAGCAATCTCTACAATGGTTTTTAAATCAGCTGAAATGCCAAAATACGTTGGGTTAATTACAAGCAGCCCTTTCGCATCTGGATGTTTAGTCAGCGCTCTTTTAGCTGACTCTGGCGTGATGCCATGAGAGATGCCAAGCTCTTTGTCAATTTCCGGGTGAATAAAAACAGGTACTGCACCAGAAAATACAATAGCAGACATAATCGACTTATGGACATTACGAGGAACAATAATTTTGTCTCCAGGGCCACAGACGGTCATCACCATTGTCATGATCGCACCGCTTGTTCCTTGTATAGAGAAAAACGTATGGTCGGCACCAAATGCTTCTGCTGCAAGCTCCTGTGCTTCTTTGATCATTCCTCGAGGCGAATGTAAATCATCAAGAGGTTCTATATTAATAAGGTCAATGCTTAATGCATTGTCTCCAATGAATGCTCTAAATTCAGGATCCATTCCGGCTCCTTTTTTATGGCCTGGAATGTGAAATTGGACTGGATTGGTTGAAGCGTGTTTTTTTAGTCCAGTGTATAAGGGTGTATCATGTTGTGACAATTGCTTTCCCACCTTCATCGAAATACCTGCTATTATTATCCCAATAACAACAGATTTCATTGCATAAAACAAAAGAATTATATTATGAACTGATCGGAATGTAAAGCATAAAATCAATCGGATTCTGATCAAACAGATGCTATAATAAAAGTTCAAATAAGAAATGTGGATTAAAGTGAGGGACAAGTAAATGGAATATCAATATCCAATGGACGTCGACTGGACAACTGAAGAAAAGATGGCGGTCATTTCATTTTTTCAAGCCGTTGAAAAAGCCTATGAAACAGGAATTGCGAAACAAGCATTACTAGAGGCTTATAAACGATTTAAAGAAGTTGTACCATCAAAAGCAGAAGAAAAGACGCATTGTGCGGCGTTTGAAAAGGGAAGTGGGTATTCCCCTTATCGCACAGTAAAAAGTGCAAGAGAGGCTGAAGAAACAGCTATGATACGGATGTGAAAAACGAGCCAATATAGGCTCGTTTCAGCGTGTAGACAAACCCTCGCATTCGTTGTCAGTCCTGCGCGCTGGTGCTCACGAATGACAAATTCGCTCCGCTCCAGTGCTCATCCTTCCTAGACTGCAAAGGTTTTCTATCACGCTGAAAAGAAGACAAAGGGCTAAAATAAAGTTCATTTTAGCCCTTTGTCAACATTCTGAAACGAGCCAACATAGGCTCGTTTTTTTATACAGATTCTTTTTGTGTAAAGCGGTATAGATAAGTTACTGTGCGGAAGGCATCTTCAATTTTCGATAAGAATTCTTCATTATTCATTTGAACAACTTCTTCTCTAGGAAGCTGGATGCCGCAAAGGAGTTCGGCCTTTTTGACTGTTTGAACACGTTCAAATAGTGTTCTCAGCTGTTCAGCATCAAGTTCGCTGTGGCGGAGGACGTCCGGTTTCATATGATCCTTAGACCAAACAAAGTTTTGCGGTATTTTCTTTTGGATCGTGTCCAGCTCTTTTTCGAATAGTTGCCCATATTCACCTTTCACTGGAGATTCATAAATGAGCGCAAACCATACAAATACATGAGTTTTCCAAAGCCCAATTTGAAAATGAGGGAGCTTTTTATACCCACGCTTACTGTTAGCGAAAGCCACCCAAGTGTCATTTGGCGGGTTGACTGATCTTCTTGCATGTTTTGCCACGTGGACAAACATTTCGTCACCTGTAATAGAAGAAAGAAGCGGTGCAAAATGTTCACCAAGTGCTTCAAGCTTTGGACGGACTCTCTCTTTTAATACGGTCATACGTTCATCTAAACCGTCTACTGTGAATGTTTCAAAATCTTCATCTCTAAAACGCATTTCACTCATGTTATGCCTCCTGTATCTTTTCGCTGATCATATTTTATCATAGCTTGGGTCAAGCTCAAAAAAAGATGCACTTTAAAGAGAAAGATAGCAGGGATCTTGGTTCGGCGTTTAAAAACTTCGATTTTGTGGTACATAACAAATAGGTAAAAACACAATTTTCAGAATGTCGTTGCGGTTATGCGATCGCTTCATACGATATAAGCAAGAACCATTTCTCTTATCGATTGTATTTTTATCAATGAAAACTGACAAGGAATGAATCATTCTCTGGAAGGGGCGTTGACCAGTGAAGCAAATCGTGAAGCATGGGTATAGACAAGAGAAGAAGAATCGCATCGCTGTGTGGAGATTAGAGGTTGATTATGAGCTTTCTACGCTTCATGAAGCCATCGAGCAAAAAGATGATATCCAGGTAGAACGCAGCAAACGAAAGCTTGAGCGCCTAAGAAAAGAATGGGAGCAGCTTCAAGGGTAAAACAAGGTGAGGTAAAAACGAACCAATTCATCGGTTCGTTTTTGTATGAAGCTGCTTTTTTCTTGCTTTTACGTACATAATATCAGTATGCTAATACAAATAGGTACTACATAGAAAAGAGGTTTACAGTCCGATGACAAACTGGGTGGAAATTGACCGACTTGCAAAGCTTTGGGTAAAAGAAGCGGGTAGCCGCATTAAAGCATCCATGCAGGAAGGTCTATCAATTGAAACAAAATCAAATCCAAATGATCTTGTCACAAACATCGATAAAGAAACAGAACGTTTCTTCATTGAAAAGATACAGTCGACATTTTCAGATCATCATATTTTAGGAGAAGAGGGTCAAGGGGAAGAAGTGACATCTCTTGACGGGATAGTATGGATCATTGATCCAATTGATGGCACCATGAACTTTATCCATCAAAAACGAAATTTTGCCATTTCAATTGGGATATTTGAACATGGTGTAGGGAAAATCGGTCTTATTTATGACGTCATCCATGACGAGCTCTATCATGCAGTCAAAGGAGAAGGGGCGTATATGAACGATACCTTACTCCCGCCTTTAAAAGATGTCGCCATTGAAAAAGCCATTGTCGGCATTAACCCAACATGGGCGATTGAAAGCCCCCATTTTGACGCTAAACCGTTTGCACGTCTCGTACGCGATGTGAGAGGAACACGAACGATTGGGTCAGCTGCACTTGAACTAGCTTATATTGCAAGCGGAAGAAGCGACGCATATGTCACGTTAAGGCTAGCGCCTTGGGATTATGCGGCTGGATGTGTGTTACTTGATGAGGTAGGCGCTGTTTACTCGAATATTCACGGAGAACGCTTGACGTTTCTAGAGAAAAATAGCATTGTTGCTGGAAATCGATCCGTCTGTGAAAAAATCTTGCATGATTACATAAAGGGAAGCGGAAATAAAAAATAAACAACATCACTTCATGAGAATGAAGTGATTTTTTGTATTTGATGAAACTTTTTGACAAGTCAAATGTCTATACGAACGAGGCCTTAATTTGAAGTAAAGGATTGTGTAGCGATGTTTGATTTGTTTAGTGATTTATCCCTCCATTTTGAAAGGTTTTTTATTTTAAATGAGTACAGTATCCACATGATTCAATGGTGTGTGCTTGGACTATTTGTCCTTTTTATTACACTTCCCATATGGAAAGAAAAGAAGAGTAGTTATGTATTTTATGCTGGAATCGTATTAAGAGTAGTTCTGCTAGGGAGTATGACACTTGAGATGATCCACCAAGTGCTAGCTAGACAGCATACGATCGAAACATTTGAAGTGCTGACAGATTTCATGCAATTTCTCATCTATGGATATGTCTTGCTTGCATCACTTTTCTATGTGATTTCTCTTCCTTATTTAAAAAATAGGGGCATGTTTTTTGCATTTGATTTATCTGTGTTACTTCTGCCTTTATGTCAAACGGTATTTATTGTGTTAGTTGAAAGCAAAAAGTTCTTTCTCAGCGGTGATACGGAGCTGGTATGGAGAAATTTGATGATCATTTTGCTTATGATTGGCTTTGCCGCTTTGGTACTTCACCTATTCTTTCGTTTGTTTTGGCATCAGAAGTGGAAAGAATTGCTGTTTTTCTATGGCCTGATTTTCGCTGCGCTGCTGTATATTTTTTATCCTTCTATCTCGAAGCATGAGCTGCAATCTTCGTTTAAATCCATTGTGATTTTAGTAGCGGCCGCAGGAAGCTTTATGACATTACATTTGTTATGTGCGTTACTACAAAACAAGGTGAAGTTGAGACAGTGGGGTGCTTGGGGAATTGTCGTCTTTTTTATGCTAATGCTAAACCCGGTCCTAAATCTCCCACATATCATGTTTCAATTTACTAAAACGGAACTGACAGATACTTTTTCAGAAGAATATCGCCCTTTATCTGAAGCAAGTGCAAAAGCATTCGCTTCAAAGTTTGTACCAGCGGACACTACATTATATTCAACGACTATTAAACAGCCGATCTCTGATAACTACGTGTTTGCAGCCGATCAGTATGAAGTGAATGTTTCTGCGTTTACAGGTGAATTAAACAGCTATTTTTATCATGGTCGCGCAAAGGGTCAGCATTTGACCGATAAAGAATATAGGGAAAAAACCATTGAATTTTTTGAAAGAAGCGGCCGTTCCGTTGATCTAGACCGCATCCGTGTAGTGATTGAAAAAGAAGACGGGGAGACAAGCGTTCTTCTTTTGCCAAAAATGTCTCAGAATGAGCATGAGAGCTTAGCGTTTGCCACCTGGAAAAAAGAGACGCTTCGACAAGCGCAATATGGGAACGCCATCTTTCAATTGAAGGATGTAGACGGGATCAATTTAACAAACAAAGAAATGAAAACGAAAATAAATCGTATTTATAAAAAGTTAAATTTACAGCCCCCAGCTTACCAGATCACAGACGTTGATGCTTTTTATTTTGAATGGCAGCATGAAGTGGCGGTAAAGACAGCCGATCAATCTGAATTTCTGTTTAATGGTTCAACGAAAGAATTGCTGAAAATACAGCTATCAAAAGCGATTCTTCAACAGAAAAAAGGAAATATCAGTGACGAAGATTTGTTGGAATTGATAGGGGAACAGTCAAAAGACGTGAAGATAGAAACAGGAACTCGTGAACACAAACAATATACTTTTCACGGATCATCAAATTTACTTCATGTGACGAGAGATGCCGATGGAATTGAGTTGAATTGGCAATCAGACTCTTCTTTATCGCATACGGTATCGAATCAAGAACGTGATGAAGTCTATCAGCAAGTTCTCAAAAAGTATGAACCTTATGCCATCTATAAAAAACAAATCAAGCCGGTGAGAATGATCGACAAAGAGGGGAAAATGAGCATTTCGTGGTTTGTGATCATTCAAACCTTCGGATCGAATGAGCGGAAAATATATGAAGTAAATGGACGAACAAAAGAGGTGCAACGTTTTGACAGATAAAGAAAAACAAGCCATCTTTCAAGACTTATATGAATTGTATCAGGAAGGGGAGCTTGGAGAAGAGGCTTCTAACTGGATGAAGACGCATGAAAAGCAGTTTCAGCATTCTGTTAAGGGAAACGAGTTTGCTCCTGCACACACTGAGGATCAGAGCGATTATCACGAATTAAAACGCATGAAGTGGTTTATTTCTTCGTTATACTTCTTTTTTATCGTTTTATCAATTTGGATGACTGTGTGGTTTTATTTTTGATGTCTAGACCGACCAATCAAATTGAAAAAATATATGAAGAATATTTTCAGGAAATCACCAAATATTTATATCGCAGAACGGGAAATGTCGAAACAGCCAAGGATCTTGCGCAGGATGTATTTATCAAGGCACTGCATGGATTATCCTCTTTTAAAGGACATTCAAGCATTAAAACATGGCTTTACACCATTGCTTATCATACATTTGTCAACGACTATCGCCGAAAAGTAAAACGAACTTTTACGGATGTAGAAAAAGCTGACTTTTTAGAGCAGCAGATATTCATGACACCTGAAGAGCATTTAGAAACTCAAACGGATATTCAAAGGCTGTGGAGCCATATCAATCAATTGAAGGATTCTTACCGAGAAGTCCTCATTTTAAGAGATATTCAGGAATTATCGTATGAAGAAGTAGCGGAAATTTTGAATTGGACTTTATCTAAAGTAAAGACAACCCTTCATCGAGCAAGATTAGAGCTGAAACGAAAGCTACATTGTGAGGAGTTCAACAAATGAACTGTTATTTGATTGAAGAACTATTACCACTTTATATAGAAGGGGACACGAGTGAAGAAACAAATCAATTAGTGAATGAGCACTTACGTTCATGCAAAAAATGCCTTCATCTATATGAAGAAATGAAAGAACCAGTCTCTATTGCAAAGTCAACAGATTTCATACCGTTCATAGATGAAAAAGAAGAAAAAAGAAAGTTTGAAAAGCGCTACTATGGAAAACTGTTATTACGGGCAAGTATCGTTTTTAGTATCGTCTATCTCATCATGCTCTTGATCTATTGGATATAAGAAAGAACCCCCATCTGGATGAACCGGATGGGGGTTTTTGAGCTTAGTTCAATTTTTCTTTAGCAATTTGAACTGCATCATAGAATGTTTTTAATTGCTCTTGAGGAATTTTCTTAAGCAATTGGTTGAAAACAAGTAATTCAGTAGAGCTGAATCCAAGACCTTTAGCGATTTTAGAATCAATTACAACGTTTCCTTTTTTGTCTAGAACAAGTGCATCACCAGCAAGATCAGCAATTCTGATCACTGATTTGAAAAGCTTTTCGAATTTAGTTGCTTCTTCTTTAGTAAGACCAAGTTCAACAGCTTTCGCTGCATCAAAAACCAATTTCCCTTTTTCGTTTTTAGAGATGCTTTCACTGAAAACGATTGTAAGAACAGCTGCGCGATCTAAGAATTTCTCAGCAGTCGCCGCTTCTTCTTCAGTCAAACCGAGCTCAACAGCTTTTTTCACATCAAATGTGTAGTTGTTGTCTTCCTCAACAAATGAATTGATGAGAATGTTGATGACACGCTCGTTTTTCTCCAATAATTCTTTAATAATTTGTTGCTGCTCAAAAGGAATCCCTTTGAAAGTTGCAGCACTTGCTTGCCCAGGAGCTACTGTTGTGAAAGTAAAAATGATAGCTAAAGCGAAAAATACAACAGAGCTGAGCGATTTGCTCAAAAACTTCTTCATGCTTCTTTTCTCTCCCTTTTCTGTTAAATTTTGTTGCAAGAACAGCATACCATGAGAAACTTTGTGGAAGAATAGGAAAAATGTAACTTTGTGTTTGATTTTGGAGAACTATAAAAGTTCTTGTCGAAAAATGGAAGAGTTCAGATTGCTTAGATTTGCCAACACTATATGAATTTTTTAGTTGAATCATTAGGATTACATAGGTGGTTGGTCTTGTTTTTACCTAAAATAAAAGCCTTCTACATGTAAAATGTAAAAGGCTTTTCATAAATTTTATGATTGTACGTTTAATTTTCGTTTTAATGTAAATCCTGTACCCATGAAAATCATGGCGAACACAATACTTAGACAAATACCCAGCACGTTTTTTTCTGCAAGAGTTACCCCAATAAACGCCATACTGACAACCGCAAGTAATGCACATAATAATAGAAGCCATTTGATTTGTTTCATTTGTCTCCATCCCTTTTTTTAGAGTTAATATAAGTTTACAGAAAAACGATCGGCATTTAAAGGGGATTGTGATATAATATGAAAGTTATCTAATTATTTTAGGAGATGAAAATGTGAAACTTCGAAAAGACCTTCGCAACATCGCAATTATTGCCCACGTTGACCATGGTAAAACGACGCTTGTTGACCAATTGCTCCATCAAGCTGGTACTTTCCGTGCGAATGAAAATATCGCTGAGAGAGCCATGGATTCAAATGATTTAGAGCGAGAGCGCGGTATTACGATCTTAGCTAAAAATACTGCGATCCATTATAAAGATACACGCATTAATATTTTAGATACACCAGGACACGCCGATTTCGGTGGTGAAGTTGAGCGTATCATGAAAATGGTAGATGGTGTACTTCTCGTTGTGGATGCATATGAAGGTTGTATGCCTCAAACACGATTCGTGCTAAAAAAAGCACTTGAGCAAAACTTAACACCAATTGTTGTTGTCAATAAAATTGACCGTGACTTTGCTCGTCCAGCTGAAGTAGTCGATGAAGTCATTGACTTGTTCATTGAATTGGATGCAACAGAAGAACAGCTTGAATTCCCAGTTGTATATGCATCAGCAATCAATGGTACAGCAAGTAACGATGCTAGTAAGCAAGATGAAAACATGGAATCGTTGTTTGAAGCGATTGTCAACCATATCCCATGCCCAGTCGACAACCATGAAGAGCCGCTTCAATTCCAAGTGGCGCTACTTGATTACAATGATTATGTTGGAAGAATTGGAATTGGCCGTGTATTTAGAGGAACGATGCAAGTAGGACAGCAAGTTGCTCTAATGAAAGTGGATGGCAGTGTAAAACAATTCCGCGTGACGAAGATTTTTGGTTTCCAAGGGTTAAAACGAGTGGAAATCAATGAAGCGAAAGCTGGAGATCTTGTTGCAGTATCTGGTATGGAAGACATCAACGTAGGAGAAACAGTCTGCCCGGTAGAACACCAAGAGGCTTTGCCGATCCTGCGTATTGATGAGCCGACACTTCAAATGACATTTGTTGTGAACAACAGCCCATTTGCAGGTCGTGAAGGAAAATACGTGACGTCACGTAAAATTGAAGAGCGTTTAGAACAGCAGCTTCAAACAGACGTAAGTCTTCGTGTAGATCCAACGGATTCACCTGATGCTTGGGTCGTATCAGGACGCGGTGAGCTTCACTTATCCATTCTGATTGAGAATATGAGACGTGAAGGATTTGAACTGCAAGTATCGAAGCCAGAAGTTATTGTAAAAGAAGTTGACGGTGTTCGATGTGAGCCTGTTGAGCGCGTTCAAATTGATGTACCAGAAGAGCACACTGGCTCTATCATGGAATCAATGGGCGCAAGAAAAGGTGAAATGATTGACATGATCAATAATGGTAATGGTCAAGTTCGCCTGATCTTTACAGTGCCATCACGTGGTTTAATCGGATATACAACTGAATTTCTTTCATTAACTCGTGGTTTTGGTATTTTGAACCATACGTTTGACAGCTACCAGCCGATGCAGTCTGGTCAAGTTGGCGGACGCCGTCAAGGTGTACTTGTTTCAATGGAAACAGGTAAAGCGACTGCTTACGGAATCCAGGGCGTTGAAGAGCGCGGTGTGATTTTCGTTGAGCCGGGTGTTGAAGTATACCAAGGAATGATTGTTGGTGAGCATAACCGTGAGAACGATCTTGTTGTCAACGTAAGTCGTATGAAACAACAAACAAACGTGCGTTCAGCGACGAAAGATCAAACGGTGAGCATGAAAAAACCACGTATTATGTCACTTGAGGAATCTCTTGAGTACTTGAATGAGGACGAATACTGTGAGGTTACACCGGAATCGATCCGTTTAAGAAAGAAAATTTTAGATAAAAACGAACGTGAGAAAGCTGCGAAGAAGAAAAAGCTAGCAGGATTATC
The DNA here is from genome assembly GCF_038006825.1 of Bacillus sp. FSL W8-0183. NCBI lineage: Bacteria > Bacillati > Bacillota > Bacilli > Caryophanales > Bacillaceae > Bacillus > Bacillus sp. FSL W8-0183. Next base: position 1,547,858 of record NZ_JBBOVY010000001.1, read on the forward strand.
TTAATTCCATGAAGAATTAAAAAGATAGAACCCTGAAAGATAAGGGGAGGGAATCTTTTTGAATGATCAGGAAGTAAGTGAGAATCTATCCTTTTTCGCGATGCTGTTTCGTGTCGATGAAAATCCGCAAACAGGGATGTGGCTCCTATATGGCACCATCCTTGTTTTAGCGATTATTGTTTTTAAACTCGGCTTTGCTAGACGTTTACCGATTTTAAAAGCACTTGTCATTTATTTGTTTTTGATTTTTGGCTGCACGTTTCTCACATTTCTAGGTATCTTCTTGCCAGTCGCAGAAGGCCTGGTTGTGGCAGCTGTCATTTTGATTATTTATAAAATACGGCTGCATCGTGCGAAAAAAGAAGGAACAGTAAGTACGTAAAAAAGACCTGAACTTGTGTCAGGTCTTTTTTATGTCTTCTGTTCTTTTTTTCCTTTTTTCTTCTTTTTCTCTTTCGTCGCAGGATCTTGATAAAGAGAGAATCTGCCAGTTTTGATGCGTGCCTCTGTCTTTACTTTAATTCTTTCCTGGCAGTCATCGCACATATATGTATGAATCGGTCGATTTCTTAACCGTTTAGCAACAAGTGTATCATCATTAATGGTTTCAAGCTTTTCACATAATGAGCACTTCACTCTCATCATTTTCACCTCACTTTGGTCATGCCTTCATTATAGCATGTTTTTTGAGCCACTTAAAATCAGCATAAAAAAGGCTTATATCACAAGAGATATAAGCCGCAGCGTGTAGACAAACCCTCACATTCGGTGTCAGTCCTGCGCTTCGGTGCTCACGAATGTCAAATTCGCTCCGCGCCGATGCTCGTCCTTCCTAGACTGCAAAGGTTTTCTATCACGCTGAAAAGAAGACAAAGAGCCAAAATAAAGTTCATTTGAGCCCTTTGTCAACAATCTGATGCTTATATCACAAGAGATATAAGCCGTTCTCATTATTTCTTCTGATTCATATGATGGTTTGATTGATCATTTTGGTTTTTTTCTAATTGCTTTTGATCTTGTTGTTTGAGCTGATGATTCGGATCATTTGTCGGATCTATTTCGTTACGGTCGATTTCATTTCGAGGCATTTCTGGCATAACACGTCCCACAATAGCTGCTAATTCGTCCATAATTCCACTTACTGGCCTGCCAGCTTGTATTTCTTTGCCCATTTCCTTTAAACGGCTCACTGTATCAGGGTCAGCGACGACAACAGCATTCGCACCTTCTGGGTCATTTTTCAGTGCTTTGGCGACTGAATATTTAATGGTTTCAACTTTGCTTCTATCTAAATCATCTTTTACATCAATGCCGACGACAGCATACTTGCCGATGACGATCGCTGTTGCGTCATTTACATCTGCTACATGCTCAGTCACATTCACTAGATGCTTTGCCACATCTGTTGATGGGCGGGCTTTGTCAGTGTTTTTCTTGGATGAGTCTGATACTCTTACTAAATGCTTGTTTCCGTCTTGATGTTCTTGTGCCAAAGGCTTCTCTTGATGTTGGCAAGCGCCTAATAAAAGAATGGTTTGAACCATGAATATCGTCAAAAATAGTCGCATGTGTATTCCCTCCTTCACAAACTACATGATTTATTTTATTGTTGAATTAACCTTCTAACTTTATTCATGAAAACATATATTTTAACAATCGTTTTTGGAAAGACAAGGATGAATGAAACCCCGATCAGGAGGCGAAGGACCTGAGTAAAATTTATGTATTAGACACAAATGTGTTATTACAGGATCCGAATTCAATCTTTTCATTTGAAGACAACGAGGTCGTGATTCCGGCCGTAGTGTTAGAAGAAGTAGACTCGAAGAAGAGATATATGGACGAGGTTGGGCAAAATGCACGACGTGTCTCACGTTTAATCGACGGGTTGAGATCGAAAGGGAAACTGCATGAAAAAATTACGCTGGAGTCAAAAGGAACGCTGCGTATTGAGCTGAATCATCGCTCTTTCCATGAACTTCAAGAAATTTTCATCGAAAAAACAAACGATAACCGGATTTTGGCTGTTGCGAAGAATTTGAGCTTAGAGGAAGAAACAAAACCGGATGGCCGGCCTGTTATTTTGGTCAGCAAAGATGTCCTAGTGCGAGTAAAGGCGGATGCCATTGGTCTGCAAGCAGAGGATTTCTTAAGCGATCGAGTGCTACAAAATGAAGACATTGATAACGGCTATCACGAGCTCTATATTCCGACTGAGCAGCTGAATACATTTTATAAGCAAAATCAGTTACCGATAAAAGACGTCACCCAGGCGCCATTAAACCCTCATCAATTTATCATTATGAAGGGAAATGAAGGTGGTTCTGCTTTGGGGATGCTTGATCAAAAAGCAGAGCATGTGAAACGGCTTATTTATGACCAAGAACATATTTGGGGAATTCGCCCAAAAAATGTCCAGCAAACGATGGCGCTTGAGTTACTTTTACGCCGCGATATTCCGCTTGTGACACTTATCGGAAAAGCGGGAACAGGAAAGACACTGCTTGCACTTGCTGCTGGATTAATGCAGACAGAGGATCTCGGCATGTTTAAAAAGCTCATCGTGGCCCGCTCCATTGTTCCTGTTGGTAAGGACTTAGGGTATTTGCCAGGCGAAAAAGAAGAGAAACTCAGACCGTGGATGCAGCCGATCTATGACAACCTAGAATTTTTATTTAACACAAAAAAACCTGGTGAACTCGATGCGATACTAGCGGGCATCGGTTCAATTCAAGTGGAAGCTTTAACGTATATTCGCGGGAGAAGTATCCCTGATCAATTTATCATTATCGATGAGGCGCAAAATTTAACAAAACACGAAGTAAAAACATTATTAACGCGGGTTGGTGAGGGAAGTAAAATTGTGCTCATGGGAGACCCAGAGCAGATTGATCACCCTTATTTAGACAGCTTAAATAATGGGCTCACATATGTCATTGAGCGTTTCAAAGGGCAGCAAATATCTGGACATGTCAAGCTTGTCAAAGGAGAAAGGTCTGGACTTGCACAGCTTGCAGCTGATTTATTATAGTCCAGACCCGTCATCTTATGTAATGATTAACTCTTTGACGCCTTTAATCGGCTGAGTGATGTTGGACTGATCCTCGAAATAAACGTGGATTGGTCCTTCTTCTGTTATAGGCTTTCCATTTTGGCTGAAATGGGCAATGCTATCCATCGCCTTAGAGAGCGGAACAGCAATTGTTTCTGTTTCTGTGACAAATTCACACGTCTCCGCTTGTTCGAGCGGTTCTGCATTTTTTATCATGTCGCCAAGTTTCATCCCGAAGCTGCCTGTGACAAGCCTTTCTTTTTCGTACTTTTTCTCTGTTTTTAATGTGGGTGGAAGTGTTTGACCTTCTCTTATGACCCGCTCTTGATCGAGTTCCTGATCTAGCTGCTGCTCTTCATTTGCTGCACTTTTCTCAAAAAATGAATCCATTAAAAATTTACGGTCATCAAAAATCCATACACTCGGATCAATGGTGATCTTGTATTGTACGTTCCCCTTGATTTGAATAATGCTCATGTTCAAGACAACCCCTTTCCAACATAAATTATAGAAGTTTTCGCCCGCTTTGTCACTTTCATAAACATGCACTTCCTTGTACACACTACGATTAGACGAAAAATAGGGAGGATTTTGGGCATGGCATGTCGTGACAATGAAGAGCTTCAGCGATTTGTAGAAGAGGCAAAAAAGGTGGCCAAAAATGGAAAGGTAGCATCCTATATTCCGGCACTCGGTAAAGCGGATCAATCGGATTTATCTGTCGCTGTTTATCATGTGAGTAATACGTGCCACTCAGCGGGAGATGTTGATAAACGATTCACCCTGCAAAGTATTTCAAAAGTATTAGCCCTGGCGCTCGTGCTCTCAGAAGAAGGACCGAAAAAAGTGTTTCAATATGTTGGACAAGAACCGACTGGCGACCCGTTTAATTCGATGATTAAACTAGAGACTGCAAGCCCCAATAAGCCGCTTAACCCAATGATTAATGCAGGAGCGCTTGCCGTTACAAGTTTAATAAGAGGGGCAACGCCGCAAGATCAGCTGAACCGGCTGCTTGGTTTTATTAGAGAGCTTGCCAATGACACCACCATTACATATTGCAAAGAAACCGCTGCATCCGAATTTGAAACATCAATGATTAACCGCGCAATGTGCTATTATATGAAGCAATATCATATCATTAAAGGGAATGTAGAAGAGGTGATGGATGTCTATACGAAGCAGTGCGCCGTCATGATGAATAGCTTGGATTTGGCGAAGATCGCGTGTGTTTTTTCATTAGATGGCAGGCATCCAGAGACAGGAAAGCAAATCCTTTCGAAAGATGTTGCTAGAATTTGTAAAACGTTTATGGTCACATGCGGTATGTACAATGCGAGCGGGGAATTTGCGATCAATATCGGAATCCCTGCTAAAAGTGGTGTTTCAGGCGGAATTATGGGGGCGGCGCCATACGACTTTGGGATAGGTATATTTGGGCCTGCTTTGGATGAAAAAGGGAATAGTATTGCGGGTATTAAGCTGCTTGAGCTCATGAGTGAAAAATATGAGATGAGTATCTTTTAATGACGAATGGCTTCTTTTTATTTTTACAGAGCGAACTGTACAAATCTGCTTGCAATTTTGGGCGTTTCGCTTTATGATAAATAGAAGAATTAGGTACTCGCCTGGGGAACGGAGGGATACTTTTGGCGTCAGAAATTTTAGTCGATCATCGGCAAAAAGCACTGGCTTTATTAAAATTGGATGCAGATAAAATTTTAAAATTGATCCAAGTGCAAATGGACAACTTAACGATGCCGCAATGTCCTCTTTATGAAGAGGTTTTAGATACTCAAATGTTCGGATTATCGAGAGAAATTGATTTCGCTGTCCGGCTTGGATTAGTTGATCAACATGAAGGCAAAAAACTACTCGATAAACTTGAGAGAGAACTATCCGCACTTCATGATGCGTTCACAAAAAAATAATGATTGAAAACTCAAACTTCCACAACATAAGTTTGAGTTTTTTTGTCCGCCTTTTTATTTTGATTGATGCCAAACGGACTTGATTGTCTCATGAAAGACGAACAATATAAAGAGGTAAAACGGGATCAAACGGAGAAAATGTAGTAGAATAAGAACAGCTAAGAGAAGAGAATATCAAGCAGTAGAAATAGACGTTAGGAAGAGGATTATATGTTAAAGAGAATGCTAAAATCGTATGACTACTCATTATTGTTCGCTATTATATTAATTAGCGCATTCGGCTTGGTGATGGTGTATAGCTCAAGTATGATTACATCTGTGATCAGATATGATGCTGCGCCAGATAATTTTTTCAAGAAACAGCTTTTATTTATGATTGTTGGGGCGGTCATCTTGATTTTTACAGCCCTCATTCCGTATCAGCTGCTCTTAAATAAAAGATTCCAAATTGTGATGCTTTTGCTATCTGTGTTTTCTCTCATTTATGTGTACTTTGGCGGTCACATTGCAGGGAATGCTAGAAGTTGGATCAAATTTGGACCTTTTAGTCTTCAGCCAGCGGAATTCGTGAAGATCGTTGTCATCATTTATCTTGCTGCTGTCTATGCAAAGAAGCAGCATTATATTGACCATATTTTAAGAGGGGTTACACCTCCAATTGTGGTTGTCTCCATCCTATGCGGATTTATTATTTTGCAGCCAGACTATGGGACAGCTTTTATCATTGGTATGATTGCCCTTGCGATGATTTTATGCTCAGGGTTTAGCGGTAAAACGCTGGCCAAGCTGCTCGCTTTATTTAGTGCGGTGATGGTTGTTGTGACACCGTTTATTATTCTTTTTTGGGATAAAATTTTCACGCAGAATCGTCTTGGACGTTTTGAGAGTTTCCAAGATCCATTTAAAGACGCAGGCGCTTCTGGGCATCAATTGATTAATTCATATTATGCGATTGGGTCAGGCGGCTTTTTTGGGCTTGGTCTTGGAGAGAGTGTACAAAAGTATGGATACCTTCCAGAACCACATACAGATTTTATCATGGCAATTATCTCGGAAGAGCTTGGTTTTTTCGGTGTATTTTTTGTCCTTGCTCTCCTTGGCTTTATTGTTGTGAAAGGTTTTTACATTGCGAGAAAGTGTGAAGATCCGTTTGGAAGTTTGCTTGCAATAGGAATTTCTTCAATGATTGCCATCCAAACGTGTATTAATTTGGGCGGTGTTTCAGGCCTCATTCCGATCACTGGGGTCACACTTCCGTTTATCAGCTACGGGGGATCCTCTATCATTTTACTGAGTGGATGTATGGGAATATTGCTGAATATCAGCATGTTTACTGAATATAAAGAGCGTTATAAAAAGAAAAAATCAATCAGCAAACCATCGATTCAAAAAAATGGATTGCAGAAAACTTTGAATCTTTAGAAAACAAAAGTGTACAGTTTTCATTTCTTCCTTTATTATAGAGTACATATAAAATTTTAAGGGATATGGAGGAGTGAGAATGTCACAGAGAACAATTCAAAAGGTTCTAGTTGCAAACAGAGGGGAAATCGCTATCAGAGTCTTTAGGGCCTGTACGGAGCTCAACTTACGTACAGTGGCCATTTACTCCAAAGAAGACTCGGGCTCTTATCATCGCTATAAAGCCGATGAAGCATATCTAGTTGGAGAAGGGAAAAAGCCGATTGATGCCTACCTTGATATCGAGGGGATCATCGAAATTGCAAAACGAAATGACGTGGATGCGATTCATCCAGGATACGGATTTTTATCTGAAAACATTCATTTTGCAAGACGATGCGAAGAGGAAGGCATCCAATTCATCGGCCCAACTTCTCAACATTTAGATATGTTTGGAGATAAAGTAAAAGCGAGAGATGAAGCGAAAAAAGCTGGAATTCCAGTCATTCCAGGAAGTGACGGGCCAGTTGATTCGGTCAAAGAAGTCGAAAAATTCGGTGAAGAATACGGTTACCCGTTTATTATTAAAGCTTCACTTGGAGGCGGCGGCCGAGGTATGCGGATTGTCAGATCAAAAGAGGAGCTGAACGAAGCCTATGACCGTGCAAAGTCAGAGGCGAAAGCGGCTTTTGGAAATGACGAAGTATATGTTGAAAAGCTGATTGAAAATCCGAAACATATTGAAGTGCAGGTGATTGGAGACAATCACGGCAATATCATTCATTTATACGAGCGTGACTGCTCTGTTCAAAGGCGTCATCAAAAAGTCATTGAGGTTGCACCAAGTGTGTCTCTTTCTAATCAATTACGTGAAGACATCTGTGAAGCGGCTGTTCAGCTGGCCCAGAATGTATCGTATATCAATGCAGGGACTGTAGAATTCCTAGTGGCAAATGGCGAGTTTTATTTTATTGAAGTCAATCCTAGGGTCCAGGTGGAACACACGATCACAGAAATGATCACAGGTGTCGATATCGTCCAAACCCAAATTCTTGTCGCAAAAGGACATGACCTTCACAGCAAAGAAGTAGGGATACCAAAACAAGAAGATATCTTTACACATGGATTTGCCATTCAATCAAGGGTCACAACAGAAGATCCTTTGAATGATTTTATGCCAGATACAGGAAAAATCATGGCTTACCGTTCAGGCGGTGGTTTTGGTGTACGTCTTGATACAGGGAACAGCTTCCAAGGTGCGGTGATTACACCTTATTACGATTCACTGTTGGTCAAGCTGTCAACTTGGGCACTTACATTTGATCAAGCTGCGGCTAAAATGGTCCGAAATTTACAAGAATTCAGGATTCGCGGTATTAAAACAAATATTCCGTTTCTTGAAAACGTTGCAAAGCACGAGAAGTTTCTAAGAGGGGAATATGATACATCGTTTATTGATTCAACACCTGAGCTATTTAACTTCCCTAAGCAAAAAGACCGCGGAACGAAAATGCTTACTTATATTGGTAACGTTACCATTAATGGGTTCCCTGGTATTTCGGAAAATAAGAAGCCTCATTTTGATCAACCAAATGTGCCGAAACTTGCTGTCCATGAAACGATACCTTCTGGAACAAAACAATTGTTAGACAAGCATGGACCTGAGGGGCTCGCCAATTGGGTGAAAGAGCAAAGCGGTGTACTCTTAACGGATACAACCTTTAGAGACGCACATCAATCCCTGCTTGCAACACGCTTTAGAACACACGACTTAAAGAAAGTTGCTCAGCCAACAGCAGGTTTATGGCCAGAGTTATTCAGTATGGAAATGTGGGGCGGCGCTACATTTGATGTGGCATATCGTTTCTTGAAAGAAGATCCTTGGGAAAGATTGAAAGAGCTTCGTCAAGAAGTGCCAAACACTTTGTTCCAAATGCTATTAAGATCATCAAACGCTGTTGGATATACAAACTATGCGGATAATGTGATTAAAGCATTTGTAAAGGAATCGGCAGAGGCAGGCATTGACGTCTTCCGTATTTTCGACAGTTTAAACTGGGTCAAAGGCATGACGCTTGCCATTGATTCTGTTCGTGAATCCGGCAAAGTGGCAGAGGCAGCGATTTGTTATACAGGTGATATTCTTGATCCATCACGTCCGAAATATGATTTGAAATATTATGTCTCTCTTGCGAAGGAGCTTGAATCCGCAGGCGCTCATATTTTAGGCATTAAAGATATGGCGGGATTATTAAAACCGCAAGCGGCTTATGAGCTTGTATCGGCTCTAAAAGACGAGCTCACGATTCCAATTTATCTTCATACACACGATACGAGTGGAAATGGACTCTTCACCTATGCAAGAGCGATTGATGCAGGTGTTGATATTGTTGATGTTGCTGTCAGCTCTATGGCAGGGCTCACATCACAACCAAGTGCGAGCTCATTATATTATGCTTTAGACGGACATGAAAGAAAGCCGGAAATGAATGTTCAAGCGGTTGAACGTCTTTCTCAATATTGGGATTCCGTCAGAAAATATTACCATGAGTTTGAAAGCGGAATGAATTCACCGCATACAGAAATTTATGAGCATGAAATGCCTGGCGGTCAGTATAGTAACCTGCAGCAGCAGGCGAAAGGTGTCGGCCTTGGCGAACGCTGGAATGAAGTAAAAGAAATGTACAGACGTGTAAATGACATGTTTGGTGATATCGTGAAGGTAACACCGTCTTCTAAAGTGGTCGGAGATATGGCACTTTATATGGTGCAAAACGATCTGACAGAAGAGGATGTTTATGAAAAAGGAGCAACACTGGATTTCCCAGATTCGGTTGTTGAATTGTTTAAAGGTTATTTAGGGCAGCCTCATGGCGGATTCCCAGAAAAGCTGCAAAAGCTGATTTTAAAAGGGGAGGAGCCGCTTACTGTCAGACCAGGTGAGAAACTGAAGCCTGTGGACTTTGAAGAGATCAAAAAGCAGTTCAAAGAATCACATGATCTGACGTTGACAGAACAAGATGCCATTGCATATGCTTTATACCCGAAAGTCTTTTCTGAATTTGTTCAAACAGCAGAAAGCTATGGAGATATCTCTGTTCTTGACACACCTACCTTCTTCTACGGCATGAGACTTGGTGAAGAAATTGAGGTGGAAATTGAAAAAGGGAAAACCCTCATTGTCAAACTCGTGTCCATTGGAGAACCGAATCCGGACGCTACAAGAGTGCTTTACTTTGAACTGAATGGACAGCCGCGTGAAGTGGTCATTAAGGATGAAAGCATCAAATCCTCCGTTCAAGAAAAAATGAAGGCAGATCGCTCAAATCCAAATCACATTGCGGCATCGATGCCAGGCACTGTGATCAAAGTGCTTGTTGAAAAAGGACAGAAAATTTCTCAAGGTGAGCACTTGATGATCAATGAAGCGATGAAAATGGAAACGACGGTACAAGCACCGTTCTCAGCAGTCGTGGATGAAATTCATGTCACGAATGGAGAAGGGATTCAAACTGGAGATCTGTTGATTGTCTTAAAGCCTGAATAATGAGTGAGACACATCCACTGCGATGTGTCTCAGCGTATAGACAAACCCTTGCATTCTTTGTCAGTCCTGCGTGCTGGTGCTCACGAATGTCACATTCGCTCCGCTCCAGTACTCGTTCTTCCTAGACTTCAAGGGCTTTCTATCACGCTGAAAAGAAGACAAAGGGCTAAAATAAAGAGCATTTTAGCCCTTTGTCAACAATCCAAGACACATCCACTGCGATGTGTCTTTTTTTGAGCGCATTAAAATGTGCAGCCGCCCGCTAGAGTGATTACACTATAGAATGAGGTGAAGAAAGAGTGGAAATTGTCGTGATTTGGTTTCGCCGAGATATGCGATTGGATGATCATATCGCCTTATCAAAAGCGATTACATATGCAAAAAAACATCAGTACCGATTATTTGCTTTTTATCATCTAGATCCATTTTTTACAGAAATGGAACTGGATTTGAACAACGAACATTTCTTTCAAAACTTGGCCAATTTCGTCAAGGAAGCAAGAGAATCTCACATGTATGTTCATCTCATTCATGATGATATTTTGTCCGCTTTTCAAAAGCTCCTGGATGCTTATGACATCAATGCGGTCTTTTTTAATGAGGACGAAGTAGGAAATGGTCAAACACGTGATGAGCAAGTGACCCGTTTCTTAGAAGAAAAGGGCATTCATGTGTCAAAGTGGCAAGATACGCATCTGCATGGGGCGAGAGATATTTTAAAAGCGGATGGTTCTCATTATCAAGTGTTTACTCCATACTACCAAGCGTGGCGGAAGCAGGAGAAGCAGTCTGTGATAAAAGTTGACAAATCATTTCTGAGCAGTGAGCATACGATTTGTGATGAGTCACTTTCTGAAAAGGGAGATGCGAAACTAAGGGACATCATCAAGAAATGTACAAGGAAATTCGATCAGATTGGATCAGACAAAGCGATGAGCACGCTAAGCGGCTTTATTCAAGAAAGATTGACACGTTATCACGAGAAACGAGATATTCCGTCTGTTTTTGGGACGAGCAAGCTGTCTCGGTTTTTAAAAACTGGGACCATTTCTATTCGCACAATCTTTCATGCGGTCAATGAGGAAGAACTTTTTGAAGATGAGGGCAAGGAAACATTTATGAAAGAGCTAGCGTGGCGCGATTTTTATCATATGATCTTTGCGCATTATCCAGAGATGAAAGAAAAAGAAATCAACTCCTCCTTTCAACATATAAAATGGAATGATGATGAGACACTTTTTGAAGCTTGGTGTAAAGGACAAACAGGCTTCCCGCTCGTTGACGCTGGGATGAGACAGTTAAATGAAGAAGGCTGGATGCATAACCGTTTGAGAATGGTGACGGCTTCATTCCTGACAAAAGATTATCTCATCGATTGGAGAATGGGCGAAGCGTATTTTGCGAGAAAACTTGTCGACTATGACGAGGCTTCGAATATTGGAGGATTTCAGTGGGCAGCCTCTGTCGGAACGGATGCTGTTCCTTACTTCCGTATTTTTAACCCAACGACCCAGTCGAAACGATTTGACCCAAGCGGAGAATATATTAGAAGGTATGTACCAGAACTAAAGCATGTGAATGAAAAATGGATTCATGAACCGAGTAAAATGCCGATAGATGAGCAAATGAAATCGGGATGTGTGCTGGGGGATACATATCCTCTGCCTACAGTCGATCATCAAGAAAGACGAAAAAAAGCCATTTCGCTATTTGAAGAAGCGAAACAAACATAAAAGAAATCCCCCTTTTCGGATGAAAGGGGGATTGTATGTTTATCTGAAAGGCTCTCTATTTTCATATTTAAACCGGGCAATGAGTAAGCAGAAGTAGCATAGTACCCCAAACAAACAAGAAATAAAGAATGAATGAGCAAGCGCATAACCGAGTGCGAGCTGAGAATAAACAGACATGACACCAGAGATCGCTTGAAGTGTAATCAGAATGGCTGAGATGATCCATCCATAATACAGCTGCTTTTGTTCTTTATAATGTTTAAGGGCATGGAACATCGCAACAAATATCCAAACGAATAAAAGAAGGGCTGCTGCTCGGTGAGACATTTGAACCCATTGATTAAAATACGCTGGAAGTGCGCCGTCTTTTGAACAAAATGGGAAGACAGAGCATGCAAGACTTGATTTTGTATGTCTCACATAGGCGCCCGTATACACCACAATATACGTATATGTGATCAACCCATAAATATGGAACTGCATTCTTTTGCCGATATGAAGCGGCTTCACAAGCTTTGTTTCAGATCTGGTGGCTTCAAACACAAGCAGTGCCAGCAGTAAAACGGAAGCAAAAGAAATCAGTGAAATACCGAAGTGCAGTGCCATGACAAGTGCGTTAGAACCAAACACAACGGCGAGTGCCCCTAACAGTGCTTGAAGCAGTAAGAATATAATGGACATGATGACCAAAAATTTGGTTTCACGGAATACTGGACTGATTTTTTTCCAGCATAAGACCGCCAGTGCCAATACAAGAATGGTGGAAACTCCTGTTGACATGCGGTGGCTCCATTCGATAATGGAAGCAGGGTTCATTTCTGGAAAGAAACGACCGTGGCAAAGGGGCCATTGTCTGCCGCAGCCAAGACCGGAGCCAGTTTTTGTCACAAGCGCACCGCCAATCAGAACGATCAGCATCACAAATGTTGTGACAACGCTCAATAACCTTAAAGCAAATTTCATCAAATGATTTCACCTTCTCTAAATAACTTCTGATCTAAATGAAAACCTCACATGCTCTCAAGTTTAAGCCAAATGCGTGTTCTGTTGCAATTCATAATGACCAAAGTTCACAAAAAAATGATATGTTAGTTCACAAAGTTTACAGATTTAGAGTGCTTGATCTTTCTTTGACAGTCTGATAGAAATAGAGAGAGAATATTTCATTTTGCACCGCCTTCTGAAACGCACATCCTAATAAATTCACGAAAAGTTCACAAATAACTTCAAGTTTGTCGTTTATTATTTAATAGGATGTTTTTTTACAGCTCTTTATCTTGTATGATAGAGTTGTAACGATTTTACGTTTTATTCGTTCGTTTGAAGGTTTGGGCAAGGGAGGTTATACACATTGGCAAATTCCAAAACAGCCGCGGAAGCAGCTATTCATGGACAAATAGAAGAAACAACCGCTTTAAAAGATTTTCTTGCTCTTATTAAAATGGGCATCGTCAATTCCAATTTCATTACAACATTTACTGGAATGTGGCTTGCTTTTTATTTTACAGGTATGAGTTTCCTTGGGAATCTTGATATTGTGCTGTTAACAATGATTGGTTCTTCTCTTATTATTGCCGGTTCATGCGCCATTAATAATGCGTTTGACCGTGATATTGATATACTAATGGAAAGAACAAAAACAAGACCGACGGTGACAGGTAAAGTTCAGCCAGGTCAAGCGTATGCATTTGGTATTCTGCTTGTTGTACTTGGACTGATTATGCTTCTGATGACAACTGTTACATCAGCAGTGATTGGATTTATCGGTGTCTTTACTTATGCAGTTCTATACACGATGTGGTCTAAACGCCATTACACCATTAATACAGTCATTGGGAGTGTATCTGGTGCGGTTCCGCCATTAATTGGCTGGACAGCTGTTACAGGCACCATCGACACAACGGCTTGGGTCCTGTTTATGATTATGTTCATCTGGCAAATTCCGCATTTCTTATCACTTGCGATTAAGAAAACGGAAGATTACCGCAAAGCAGGTATTCCAATGCTGCCTGTTGTTTACGGCTTTGAAGTCACAAAACGCCAAATCATCATTTGGACAGCATGTCTTCTTCCGCTTCCATTTTTCTTAGGTGGATTAGGATGGCCAATTGTCGCACTTGGCACATTGCTGAACATTGGATGGCTCGTCATTGGTCTTATGGGCTTTAAAATGAAAGATATCATGAAGTGGTCAACACTCATGTTCGTTTATTCATTAAACTACTTAACGATCTTTTTCGTTGCGATGATTATTATTACACTATTCTAGAGTGAAATACACTTTGATCACATCAAAACAATGGCTATATCTTATAACACAACATTTTCTTACAACTATGAAAGCCGCCTGATATTCAGTTCTATTTAGGCGGCTTTCTGTTTATACATAGATGGTATTTTGAGTAAAAACATCATTTTTTTATGAAAAGAGGAAATGTAAGTGCTTTTATAAGAGGCGGGGGTTATGGATGGGTGAAAGGTGATTTTATAAATAAGAGGTAAAAGCGAAAGGCAAAGGAGATCAAGCAAAAGGGGTTGGGACAAATTATGATAAGAAAATGGCGTGTTTATTCACTGTTTCTCTTACTGACGCTCGTTTTGGCGGGCTGCGGTGAACCATACTTATCAACACTCAAGCCAGTTGGGGAAGTAGCAGATAAACAGTTTTTCCTAACGGTACTGAGTACACTTATTATGGTTCTTGTCGTTATTGTTGTATCGATCATTTTCTTTTACGTCATCATTAAATTCAAACGTTCTAAAGTGGGAGAAGATACGATTCCTAAACAGGTAGAAGGGAACCGTAACCTCGAAATTACGTGGACAGCGATTCCGATACTTCTACTCATTATTCTCGTTGTACCTGTTGTGGCATACACGCTTGAGCTAGGGGATACAAGCGCCATGGATAAGAAAAAACGAGATCCTGAAAAGACACTTGTAGTGAATGTAAGAGCCAGCTTATATTGGTGGGAATTTGAATACCCTGATTATGGGATTGTGACAAGTCAGGAATTGATTGTTCCAACTGATCAAAAGGTTTATTTTAAGCTGAAAGCATCTGATGTGAAACACTCATTCTGGATTCCATCAGCTGGGGGTAAAATTGATACAAATACAGACAACGAGAACAAGTTTTATTTAACATTTGACTCAAAACGAACGAAAGATGCTGGAGAATATTTCTATGGGAAATGTGCAGAGCTTTGCGGTCCATCACATGCTTTAATGGACTTTAAAGTTAAAACGCTTTCTCAAGATGAGTTTTTAGGCTGGACGAAAAAGATGACAGATTATAAGAAGCCTGCATCTACGTCAGATCTAGCCCTTGAGGGTGAAAAACTCTTTAAAGAGAAAAACTGTTTAAGCTGTCATGCGGTAGAGCCTGGAGATGAACGACCAGAGGCGGCAAGGACTGCACCAAACCTTGCAACCTTCGGAGAGCGGACAAAAGTAGCTGGAATTAAAGACATGAACAAAGAAAATGTCAAAGCCTGGCTGAAAGATCCAGAGAGCTTTAAACCAGGTAATAAGATGACAGGGACGTACCCTAAACTAAATGACTCAGAAGCAGATGCACTCTACGAGTATTTAAAAGGTCTTAAAATACAGTAAATGCCTTGAGCAGCTTGAAGTTGCGCACATTCAAAAGGGTATACGATCTATGTGAAGTTTTTGTTAAGAGCTCCCGAATAAGTCTCTACATCCAAGAATAAGTCATCTGTCAGATATAGTCTGTTTTTAGAACGTGAAGATAGACATTGATATGAAAAGGGGCAAATGGGAGATAAGAGGGGGATTTCATGGTGAGTACAATAGCTAAAAAGCGGGGGTTTGGCGCTGTCTTATGGGATTACTTAACGACGGTTGACCACAAAAAAATTGCCATACTATATTTAGTGGCAGGGGGATTTTTCTTTTTAATTGGTGGCCTGGAAGCGATGATTATCCGTATTCAGCTAGCCATCCCTGAAAATGATTTTGTGAGTGCAGGGTTTTACAATGAAGTCATGACGATGCATGGAACAACGATGATTTTCCTTGCAGCAATGCCGCTTTTATTTGCATTAATGAATGCGGTTGTACCCATTCAAATTGGTGCACGTGACGTAGCGTTTCCATTTGTGAATTCACTTGGTTTTTGGCTGTTCTTTTTCGGAGGTATTTTCTTAAACCTTGGATGGTTTATGGGCGGAGCACCTGATGCAGGTTGGACTGCCTATGCGTCGCTCACGCTGAATTCAGAAGGGCACGGCATGGATTTCTATATTTTAGGGTTGCAGATAGCGGGTATTGGTACGCTAATTGCCGGAATCAACTTTCTTGCAACGATTATTAATATGAGAGCGCCAGGTATGACGTATATGAGAATGCCGCTCTTTACCTGGACGACGTTTGTGGCATCTGCACTAATTTTATTCGCATTCCCGCCGCTGACAGCAGGGCTTGCGATGCTGATGCTTGATCGAATGTTTGATACGAGCTTTTTTAATCCAGAGCTCGGAGGAAATACAATCATCTGGGAGCATTTGTTCTGGATTTTTGGACACCCAGAAGTGTATATCTTGATTTTGCCGGCATTTGGGATTTTCTCTGAGATCATTCCAGTGTTTGCAAGAAAAAGATTGTTTGGTTATTCGTCCATGGTGTTTGCGACTGTATTAATTGGTTTCCTTGGATTCATGGTGTGGGCGCATCACATGTTCACAACAGGACTTGGTCCAATTGCCAATGCGATCTTTGCCGTTGCCACAATGGCGATTGCGGTGCCAACTGGAATTAAAGTATTTAACTGGTTGCTCACCATATGGGGCGGTAATGTGAAGTTTACAACGCCGATGCTATATTCAGTTGCGTTCATTCCGTCATTCTTACTTGGCGGTGTAACCGGCGTCATGCTTGCAGCAGCAGCAGCGGATTATCAGTTCCATGACACGTACTTCGTTGTGGCGCATTTCCACTATGTCATTATCGGTGGTGTGGTCTTCGGTATTTTAGCAGGTGTGCATTATTGGTGGCCGAAGATGTTTGGGAAAATACTGAATGAGAAGCTTGGGAAAATTGGCTTTGTGCTGTTTTTCGTCGGTTTCCATTTAACGTTCTTTATCCAGCATTTTCTCGGTCTTTGGGGCATGCCGCGCCGAGTCTTTACATTCTTGCCAGGTCAGGGTCTAGACCTTGGGAACTTGGTGAGTACGATTGGGGCACTGTTCATGTTTGTAGCAGTTGTCATCATGCTGATTAATATCATCTGGACGACAGCAAAAGGGGAGCGTGTATCGGGCGATCCTTGGGGAGATGGAAGAACGCTTGAATGGGCAGTATCTTCACCTCCCCCAGAATATAACTTTAAGCAGCTGCCTCTTGTGCGGGGACTTGATCCATTATGGATTGAGAAAATGGATGGTAAAAAAGGAATGACAGCATCTGAACCGCTCGATGATATTCACATGCCGAATAATTCCATCTTGCCTATCATTATCTCATTCGGTCTATTTGTGTCAGCGTTTGGTTTTATGTATCGTCAAGAACACAGCTGGGGTCTACCGGTGATCTTCATTGGTCTTGGCATCACGTTTGCGACCATGCTCGTTCGCTCTCTTAAAGATGATCATGGATACCATATTCACAAAGAAGATTTGACGGATGACGATGACAAAGGGGTGAAAGCATAATGGAACCACAAAAAATGACAGCGGAAACCTTTCCGGCTTCTCCTGAGAAAGCCACGTTAGAAGGAAAGAATAAGTTCGTCGGGTTCTGGTTGTTTCTTGGGGGAGAAACGGTCCTGTTTGCATCTTTGTTTGCCACTTATTTGGCGCTGAAAAATTCAAATGCAGGCGGTGCAACAACAACTGAAATGTTTGACCTCACACTTGTCTTTATTGCCACAATGCTTCTGTTAACGAGCAGTTTAACGAGTGTGTATGCTATGTATCATATGAAAAACTTTGCCTTTAAAAAAATGCAGCTTTGGCTAGGTGTAACCGTTCTTTTAGGTGCTGGATTTTTAGGGGTAGAAATTTATGAGTTTTATCATTATGTGCATGCGTATGAATTTACCATTACGAGCTCTGCACTTGGCTCTTCCTTCTATACGCTTGTTGGAACACACGGGGCTCACGTCGCATTTGGACTTTGCTGGATCACCGCTCTGATGATTCGGAATATGAGACGCGGACTCGATTTATACAATGCACCAAAATATTATGTGGCAAGCCTTTATTGGCACTTCATTGATGTTGTGTGGGTCTTCATCTTTACCGTTGTATATTTAATGGGAATGGTGGGATAAGAATGGGAAATAAAAACACAAATCAGTCCAAAGTCGATCTTGTCTATCGGAAAAAGAAAAATGCCGAAGAAATGAAGCATCAGCTCATTTCTTTCGGCTTGATGATTGGTTTAACATTTGTTGCCTTTTTAACAATCGCCTCTGAAGACGTCGGAAATTGGTTCGCTGTCCCTTTTATTTTACTGCTTGCAGTGATTCAGGTCGCTTTTCAGCTTTATTATTTTATGCACATGAACCAAAAAGGGCATGAAACACCCGCGTTGTTTCTTTACTCAGGTGTGTTTGTCGCGTTTATTACCGTTTTAGCCTTTTTGACCATTATTTGGTGGTAAGCTCGCTTTGCCCTTGAAGGAGGCGCAGCAATGGAAAACTTAGAGATATTTGGATTTCGTGCATTATGGAGTCCTTACTATTTGACATGTATTGTAGCAGCAGCCGCTTTTTATCTGCTTCTCGTGACGAAGGGGAAGCACCGTGCGACGGTGAAAGAGAAAACGCTGTTTCTCACGGGGCTTGTGTTGCTTTATGCAGTGAAGGGGAGCCCGATTGATTTAATGGGGCATATTATGTTCAGTGCACATATGGCGCAAATGGCAGTGCTCTATTTGGTCATCCCGCCCCTTCTTATTACAGGTGTACCTGCGGCGATTTGGGAGCGGATCATTCAAACACGGGGTATTCAGCCGATTTTCCGCTTGTTTTCTAAGCCGTTGATTGCCTTGCTCGGATTTAACGGGTTGTTTTCGCTGTATCATATTCCGCTTGTGTTCGATTTTGTCAAAACAGATCCGTTTTATCACGCATTGATGACGGTTGTCATTTTTATCGCTGCCTTTTTCATGTGGTGGCCGCTTGTCCATAAAGTGCAAAGTCAGCCGCAGATTACAGGCATTTTAAAGCTTGGATATATTATGGCAGATGGGATTTTAATGACACCTGCCTGCGCACTCATTATGTTTAGTGAAGCGCCTATCTATGCCACTTATTCAGATGCCGGCGCATGGATACAAGCACTGCACCTATGCGTACCGAGTGATATGCTTGCTGGTCTTGCGCTTACGGGACCTGACATGTTTCATACATTGCCGCTGCTAGAAGATCAGCAGCTAGGTGCTATTTTGATGAAAATCATTCAGGAGATTGTATACGGATCGATTCTTGCTGTTGTCTTCTTTGACTGGGCGAGAAAAGAAAGAGCGAAAGATGCCGTACCAGATGCGCTCATTCCGAAATATGAATAAATGAAAAGCACAGCCGCAGGGGCTGTGCTTTTTATGCTTCAGCAGTTATCGCTTCTAGTTTTTCTTTCAATTGGTTCAGTGTTTTTTTGCTGGATTGAATAAGAGATTTAGGGAAATCTTCGCCTTCTCCATATTCAACACCATGCGGATAATAGTGTTTTCCAAGTAAAGGTGTCAGCAGCTGGATGTGTGCTTTTTTGGAGCCGACATCTCCCTCAGTGGCGTAGCCAGAGATCCGTAAGTAAAACGTCCCCTCTACCATGTTATACTTCCTGTCGTACGTCACACGCTCATAATCCCATTGATCGGCTCGTACAAATCCTTCACTTTCCATAATGAAATCCAATTTATTTAAGTCAGCTGATACCTTTTCAATCCCCGTACCTTCAAACTTCACCCAAAACCCCTCCTTATAAAAATTCCCTTTACTGACAATCATAGTATGAAAGCGTTAAACTTTCAACTGTGAAGGGTATGTTCTTTTATAAGCTGGTTACAGTAATAAAGAAAATAACGGATGGAGGAATCAACGTGAAAACGAAAAAAATCAAAGATATCATGACGAAAAAAGTAGTGACGTTGCAAAAGGACGACAATGCGTATGAAGCGGCAGTCAAAATGAAAGATGCTGACATTGGTGCCATTCCAGTAGTCGACGGAGATCAGCTTGTTGGTATTGTCACAGACCGCGACCTTGTACTTAGAGGTATTGCTGAGAAAAAGCCGAACTCACAAGAGGTTGGTGCCATCATGACGAAGGAAGTTTTGACAGCTGAAGAAGATGCAACCCTAGAAGAAATTGTCCGGTTGATGTCAGAACATCAGCTCCGCCGTATCCCGGTTGTCAAAAACGGGGCACTCACAGGAATCGTAGCCCTTGGGGATTTATCAGTTGAAGATTTATCAAACGATCGTGCAGGTGATGCTCTGACGGAAATCTCTCAACAAGACCAGGATCATGGCCAAGGATTTCTTCATTAGGAGGGGCATATTTTAAATTCGTGTTAAATAGGCTGTATTGTCGTTGATAAATGGAGCAAGTTTTGTTTAAATGACAGTAGAAGGTACTTTTTGTACCTTGCCAATTTAACGGAGGTGTTTATTTGAAAACTGTGCTGAAAACACTCTTCATCCTCCTGATTATATCTGGAACGTACGTTCTGTTTATTCAATATGGATCTTCACCAGAAAAAGAAAACAGCAATGAGCCGAAGGTGTCTAATGAAGAAACATCTAGCGATAAGCCGATCAACATTCCGAAAAAAGGTCTCATGTCCTTTATGGGGAAGTCTTCAAACGAAGTGCTTAAACAGCTAGGGGAACCAGATCGCATTGATCCTTCCGCATATGATTATGACTGGTGGATATACAATCAATCGAAGAAACACTATATTCAAGTAGGGGTAAAGGACAGTAAAGTGGTGACCTTGTTTGCGACAGGGGATGGGCTGAATGTTGAGCCGTTTAAAATCGGTCAAGCCACAAGTGAAGTGTTTAAAAAAACACAAATCGCTCCTTACATTCATGTAGAGGACGAGGGAAATTCATATCGCTTTGAATTCTCAGAAGATGATATGAATACCAGGCCGACGGTGAAAGTGGGAGATGATGTGTATGTCCAGCTCTACATGGATAAGTTTGAAAGCACTCTTTCGAGCATTCGAGCCTTTAATGCAGATACATTTGTCAAACAAAAGCCGTATGAAGTCGTTTATCGAGGTCAATTAATTGAACCTGAGGCGATATCAGGCGAAAAGTGGAAGGATATTGAAGCGTCGAGTCAAAAACAAATTTTTGATATGACCAATATTATCCGCCATAAGTACAAACTGCCGACCTTAAAGTGGGACGATGAAACCTCTGAAGTGGCATTCATGCATAGTGAGGACATGAAGGATAATCATTATTTCTCCCATGAATCTAAAAAATACGGCACGCTGAAAGACCGGTTAGAAAGAGGCGAGGTCGCATTTCAGCTTGCGGGGGAAAACATTGCGTATAATTATGTTGATGGCCCTGCAGCTGTAGAAGGTTGGCTGAATAGCGAAGGTCACCGGAAGGCATTGTTAAATCAAGATTACACGCACCTTGGCGTTGGTGTGAAAGAAAAGTATTATACACAAAACTTCATTAAGAAAACGTCTTAATCCTCTAAACAGCTGCGCACAGATGGCGGCTGTTTTTTTATGAAAAGGGCTCACCAAAATAGACCCAGATGTATATAGTATAGTAGGCATTTGTATGGGGGGTGAGGATATGACAAATAAGCAAAAGCAAACATCCATTGATGAATTTAAACAGTTCGTCAGACGCCATCCGAAATTAATTCAAGAAGTGCAGACGCAAGAAAAAAGCTGGCAAAGTTTATACGAGAATTGGGTCATGTTTGGTGAGGAAGATGACATGTGGTCTCCTTACCGGCAAACACAAACGGAAGAAGCAAAAGAAGAAAAAGCCGTTAAGCAAAGTGAACCGGGAAAAGCAGATTTTATGTCTAAAATGGTTTCTGCAGTGAAAAAAATGGACGCTGATCAAATGAATGAACAAATTAATAAAATGAGCCAGTCTATTTCCTCTTTACAAAGCTTACTCGGTCAATTTTCATCAAATGGCTCAAAGAAGGGTTCATCTGGAGGCAGCCAGCACCCATTCTCCTTCAGGAAAGATTAATTGAAAGGGGATGCTTTTGGTGCGGAGAGAAGTACAAGAGTTTGTCATGGCCGAAGAGGATCGAATCAAATTCATCAGGCAGCGCCCACTCTGGTATAGACAGTTAACGCGGCATCCTGAAAATGTCACTTCGTTTGAATTAGATAAAATGAACTTTTACGAAAAAACCATTCCTCATCGTGTGAGCCAGTTGAGCAATAGTGTCCAAATGGCTGAAATGATGATCCAGATGTTCCAAGCAATGCGCAATCAAAATGGAGCCGGGTGAGGCTTTTTTTGAGTTGATTAAGATGTCTATTTCATGAGCATCCTATGAAAGTAGACGAAAGGAGAATCAGAACATGAAATGGATGCTGTCAATATGCGCATTGCTTTTTCTTCTCACCGGATGTCAAAGTCAACATGATCAAGAGCAAGTAACTAGGCAAGAACCAGCAGTACCAGTCATGCAGCAGACGCAAAGTGAAATGAAGCAGCAAGGCTTTTTAAAATACAAAGTGCAAGGATCTGTTGTGTATATAGAAAGTACACTTCAAGATTTTCACCTTGAACCTTCACCACTGAAAAAGGATAAGAAGGCGGGGTATTTTACTGTGTATGTAGACGGGAAACGGGCAGGCAATGAGTATACTGCGGCGTTTGTGGTCAAGCACCTTTCAAAAGGAAAGCATAAAATGACCGTTGTGCTAAATTCTCGTCACCCTGAATATAAGCAGAAAAGAGAGACGTGGGATGTATTTGTCACGTAAAAGCATTTTCTGATCCATAGGTTTCGTGGTAAACTATGAATTGGAGGTGCAACATTTATGTATGCGACAATCGAATTCGTGGAGCTCCAAGAGGAAGCAAATCAATTGGCTGCCATGATTCTTCAGTCGGAGGAGGCTGAACATTACCGCAACTGCTTTAAGCGTCTCCAGCAAGACGAAGAAGCCCAACAAATTATTGCCCATTTTACAAAAGTAAAAGAGCAATATGAAGATGTGCAGCGGTTCGGCAAATACCATCCGGACTATAGAACGATCTCAAAAGAAATGCGTGAGGTCAAAAGAAAGCTAGATCTTCACGATACAGTGGTTGATTTCAAAAAAGCAGAAACAGCGATTCAATCCATCTTAGATGAGATTAGTATTGAAATCGGTCAAGCTGTATCAGCATATATTAAAGTTCCAACAGGGAACCCATATTTTGATGGTCTATCATCATGCGGCGGTGGCTGTGGATCAGGAGGCAGCTGTGGCTGTAAAGTATCTTGACGAGACTTGAACGTCTCGTCTTTTACATAATGAACGGAAAGAATTGAAAAGCGGCAGGTGAAAAGATGGATACCAAACGTCAAGGGATGGTCGTTTGGCTGCATTCGTTAAAGCAGTCAAAAGCGCTAAGGAAATTTGGGAATGTTCACTATATTTCAAGGAAAATGAAATATGCAGTGATTTATTGTGATATGAATGATCTTGAGCGCCACATGGCAAAGCTCAGTTCATTGCCATTTGTAAAACGTGTTGAGCCTTCCTATAAACCTTTTATTAAATTAGAGTACGAATCGAAATTGGACAAAGCAAAAGAGTATGATTATAAGGTGGGCTTTTAAAGACACAAAAAAATCCCCGCGGCATCACCCGCGGGGTCCTTCTATTCTTAATGATTCATTAAGGAGAAGGCAAAGGGAGAGGAGAAACCGGAGGAAGAACTTATGGGGAAACGTAAGTCTTCTCCGCGGTTGGCAACAGCACCACATCAGATGCTGTTAACAGTAGTATGACCCTCTCTTTTGTGATCTATACATAGAAAATGAATGGAATTCAGTGCATTGTCCCATGTGGAGTGGATATGGTAAGATAATGTTGAATTTTTTGTCATCAAACAATATTCAATAGATGCAAGCAGAAAAAGTGGTGGAAAAATGAGAGTGATTTCTGGAACAAAAAAAGGCCGCACGCTGAAAGCCGTACCCGGCCAATCAACAAGACCAACAACAGATAAAGTAAAAGAATCCATTTTTAATATGATTGGACCGTATTTTGATGGGGGATGGGCCCTTGATTTATTTGCTGGAAGTGGTGGTTTAGGTATTGAAGCGCTTTCTAGAGGATTCGATCATTGTATATTTGTGGATCGAGATATGAAGGCGATTCAGACGATTAAAGGTAACTTGAATCAATTGTCGCTGATGGATCAAAGTGAAGTGTTTCGAAATGATGCAAACCGTGCACTCGCCGCTGTAGTGAAGCGAGAAGAATCTTTTCAAGCCATCTTCCTTGATCCGCCGTATAAAGATCAAAAGTTGAAAACACTTCTTGATACGATTGATGAGCATTCCTTATTAGCAGATGATGGCGTCATTGTGTGTGAGCATGATAAAGATGTGACACTGCCAGAGGAAGCAGGACAGCTGCATATCTCAAGGCAGGAAATGTACGGAATGACTGGCATTACGATCTATAGAAAGCGGGGAAATTAAAGCATGGGGAATATAGCCGTTTGTCCGGGTAGCTTCGATCCAGTCACATTGGGCCATTTGGATATTATCAAAAGAGGGGCGAAGATTTTTGATGAATTATATGTGTGCGTCCTCAATAATTCGTCAAAAAAGCCGTTGTTTACTGTTGAAGAGCGATGTGAACTCATTCGTCAAGCAACAAAGGAGCTACCAAATATCAAAGTGGAATCCTTTCATGGACTGCTCGTTGATTATGCGAAACAAAAAGAGGCGAAAGTCATTTTACGCGGACTTAGAGCGGTGACGGACTTTGAATACGAGATGCAAGGGACATCAATGAACAAAGTGTTGAATGATGACATTGAAACGTTCTTTATGATGACGAATAATCAATACTCCTTCTTAAGTTCAAGCATTGTTAAAGAAGTAGCGAAATATCATGGATCAGTCAAAGAGCTTGTACCGCAAGAGGTCGAAGCTGCGCTGAAAGAAAAATTTAATGGATGAGTGCATTGTGCACTCATCCATTTTTTAATTTCTGATAATAGAGCGCAATATACACGATCAGACTGAACAAGGTGATGAGAGGACCAGCAGATACAAGTTGATTCCATAACACGCTGCTAAACATCACGACTTGCTCGCTTGTTTCAAATGCCCCTGCTGGAAGCGCCATGTCTGCTTTAGAGACATAAAGGGGTTTGAATAACAAAAAGGCAAAGACGGCTGCGTAAATACCGTGAAGTAAACGGGCGAAGAAAAACGGTTTAAAGCGTATATCGGTTGCTGCCAAAATGCCGGCTACCTGAGCTTGAACGGAGAATCCGCTAAATCCTAAAATAAAGCTGACCACAATTGTTTTAGCGAGCAGGGAAACCTCTTGTGACCCTGTGAGCTGACTTCCTAATGTGATTTCAAATAGACCCGCAATCATGGCTAGATCTAATTCCGGCGGAAGGTGCATCGTTTTCAGTATAGAGCCGATCCCGATAGAGAGAAGATCTGTTACATGAACGACAGCGAGCATTTGACTAAAGACAGAAAATAAAATGATAAAGCCGCCAATCATAAAGAGCGTTTGAACAGATGACATGACAGCGTCACTTAATATTTGGCCAAGTGGTCTTTTCTCTGCAAGTCTTGCCGTATGAAGAGCGCTGAATGCTTCTCGAATTGGAGGCAATAAAAATCCTTTTCGGCTTCTGAGGTGCGCATCATGACGTGCTTTATATCCGCGCATCGTCACCCCAACCGCGAGATTTCCTAAATAATGTGCACAGGCTAACACAATGCCTAAAGCTGGGTGATGAAAAAATCCTACAGCCACTGCTCCAAAAATGAACAAAGGGTTTGAAGAATTGGTAAACGACACAAGGCGTTCTGCTTCAATTCTTGTCAGCTGTCCTTCCTGCCGAAGTCTTGTCGTCAATTTAGCGCCAGAAGGAAAACCAGAGGCCATTCCCATCGCCAGCACAAATCCCCCGACACCAGGCACCCGAAAGATAGGCCGCATAAATGGCTCTAATAATACGCCGACAAATCTGACAATTCCGAAACTGATTAATAGCTCGGACAAAATAAAAAAAGGTAGCAGCGATGGAAAAACCACTTCCCACCACATTGCAAGTCCATTTTTCGATGCTTGCAAAGAGGCTTGTGGATGTGTAATCACAGTGGCTGTTAAAAAGATAAAAAAAGCAGCGATGAACAGAGTGTTCCATTTTTTCATGGAGATGTCGCCCCTTGCCGTTATAATCTATTGGCGAGCTCGTGATTAAAGAAAAAGAGATGCTAGCCGAGCCTGTCTTCTATTACTATACGATGAGAAGGGGCATGTTTAGACCTATAGATTCGTATATATGCATAGAAAGAGGAGGGTGGATTCATGAAACGACCGATTATCGGGCTTGCGCTGGGCTCCGGGGGTGCCAGAGGGATGGCGCATATCGGGGTTTTATCTAGTCTTGAGAAACAAGGAATTCAGGTGGATATGATCGCAGGAAGCAGTATTGGTGCTCTTGTGGGGAGCTTTTATGCAGCAGGACAAGACGTAGAAAAAATGAAAAAACTTGCACTTGTCTTCAGAAGAAAGTATTATGCTGACTATACACTGCCAAAAATCGGTCTGTTAAAAGGAAATCGAATTTTGCAGCTGATTCACACGTTTACATATGGGAAGAATATTGAAGAAATGCGCGTGCCTCTTGCGATTGTCGCCTGTGACCTTCAGACAGGGGAGAAGGTTGTGTTCAAAGAAGGATCTGTCTCACAAGCAGTCAGGGCAAGCATTAGCATTCCGGGTGTGTTTGTTCCGCATGAAATAGGCGGCAGGCAATTGGTGGATGGAGCGGTAGTGGACCGCATTCCTGTTTCTGTTCTCAAAGAAATGGGGGCGGATCTCATTATCGCCTCTGATGTATCAAGGGTGAAAAAAACAGAAAAGGCAACGAGATTATCGGATGTCATTATGCAAAGTTTGGACATCCTTCAAAATGAATTGGTTCGTCACCAAACCATTCATGCAGATCTCATGATTCGGCCGAAGCTCGAGACCTTTAGCTCTAGTGCGTTTACACAGGTTCAAGAAATGATTGAAGCAGGTGAACTCGCCGCCGACCAACTAAAAGGAAAACTGAAAGATGTCATTGATAAATGGGAGTGTTAATCGAATGAAAAAATTAAATATTCGCTGGCTCAGCTTTTTTGCTGTTGTTCTAGTCTTATTTGGCTTAACTTTTGTGAAACTGCCCTATTACGTCACAAAGCCAGGTGATGCAACAGAAATTGCGCCACACATTCAAGTAGACGGAGGATATGGCGAGAAGGGCAGCTTTTCTCTTATGACCATTAAAGTAGGTCCAGCCAATCCATATACGTATTTGCTTGCAAAAATGAACAAGTATGACGAAATCGTTCCAGAAGAAAATATTAAAGCGGACGGAGAGTCTGATGAGGATTATATGAAACGGCAGCTGCAGCTCATGAAAAGTTCTCAAGAAAATGCGATGATTGCCGCTTATACAAAAGCAGGGAAAAAAGTAGATTATACGTTTAATGGGGTATATGCGAGCTATGTGATGAAAGGAATGCCTGCATATGGGAAGATTGAAGTGGGCGATAAGATCAAAAGCGTCGACGGCCATACATATGAGTCAGCAGATAAAATGGTTTCGTATATCAGCAGTAAAAAAGCAGGCACGACTGTCCGTTTTGTACTTGAACGTAATGGCAAAGAAATCACGCAGAACGTGACGTTAAAACCATTTAAAGAAGAGCCAAAACGAGTGGGAATTGGCGTATCATTATTTACAGACCGTCATGTGAAAGTGTCTCCTTCTGTGAAAGTGGATATTGAAAACATCGGCGGTCCATCGGCTGGTTTAATGATGTCACTTGAAATTTACAATCAGCTGACAAAAGAAGATGAAACACATGGCTATGCGATCGCAGGAACTGGAACGATTGATGCAGATGGTACAGTCGGACCGATTGGCGGAATTGATCAAAAGGTTGTTGCAGCAGACAAAGCAGGAAAAGACATCTTCTTTGCACCGAATGATAAAGGTGACCCAAACTCTGATTACAAAAATGCAGTCAAAACAGCAAAAGATATTAAAAGTGATATGAAAATCGTTCCTGTGGATACCATGCAGGACGCACTAAACTATTTAAACAAATTAAAAGAGAAAGCATCATAAAAAAGAGCAGCCTGCAATCAGGCTGCTTTTTTCTATCGAGATGAAAAGAGTCCGCTCTCTTCATCATATCGAATCGGTGATGTTTTAAACTCTGCTTTTGTTAATTCTGTTTGCATGGGTTCAGAGATGGGAAGGCTGAACACCCTTGAAGCCCGAATATCAAGATCAAGGGCGGGATGTGAAAAGGAAGACAGTTTACTCACAAGTGGTACATCCAACTCTTTTTTTACAAGAGACAAGTACTGTTGTCCTTTCCTTGTCATTCCAAGTAAACGAATATAGGGCGCTTTTTTCTCTTCAAGCAGCTCGTGCATCGTCTTTTTCTTCACGTTCATTAATAGATGCGTATTCATCCGCTGTAACCTTGTCCACGTATATCGTTTTGTTTTGACAAGTGATAGATACTCCTCGTAGGAAGATGCATGTGTCATGGCTTTTTGCATGCGGTGTTCAATGCCTTCTTCAATTTCATAGATGCCCTCTAATTCACTCGTATCCATTGTATGAAAAACATGTTTCAGAAAGCGAAAATAGGCTTCTTGCGTATGTAAAAGACCATATGAAGAATGATAGTCGTGTAATTGCTTTAAAGTAGCGTCTGGGAGGTAGGGCGTGACTGCTTGAAATGAGCTCTGTTCTTTTAAAGCTTTTCGGATACTTGTGGCGCTTGCGATTTTTTGGTTGTCAGGCAGTTCTTCATCATGATAATCAGATGCAATTCTTTGAGACGTAAAAGGCTGCATGTGAGGAGCTCTCTCTAAGATGGCTTTAACATAATGAAAGCCTAAAATGTTATTTGGTTTGGACAAATCCAGTAAGTGTTCAGAATGAATGGCCTCTTGAAACGCACCTGCTGCTGCTGCGGGATAACTAAGACCTTCTTTCACCTTTTCTTTTGTTAAAAGATCAATCTCTGCCTTTTTTTCATGCCAAGCGTGTGCTGTGCGCTCAAATGCGTTGATTTCTCCATCCTCACTGCCGAAAAAAAGAGAATGGCATTTTAATGCATCGAGGATGGACACAGCGCCATTGGCGAAGGTTTCTGCCTTTTGTACGGCATATATGTATGGAAGCTCACACACAATGTCTACGCCGTTTTGCAGTGCCATTTTTGTACGTGCCCATTTTGAGACGATGGCAGGCTCCCCGCGCTGGAGGAAAGAACCGCTCATGATGGCAATGGCAACATCTGAGGAGGTTTGTTTTTTCGCCTGATTCACATGATAGGCATGCCCATAATGAAATGGATTGTACTCGACAACGACTCCCACTGCTTTCAATAGATGTTCCGCCTTTCTTGCTATGGTTAAATGGTCTGTGCTACAGTAGCATAAGGGAAAAATGAAGACCATTTTTTTCAGTGTAGGCATTCCGAGAACTGATGTCAAACAGCCCTTTGACATCATGAAGGACTGTAAAGAAAAAATATTGACAAATAGCATGATGAAAGCTATAATCATGTTTGTTGCTCTTAGAGGTGATACAATTGAAATGGACAGTTTATCAGTTACATCAAAAAGCTAAAAACAGCTTCGATTTTCATGAGACGGTTGACTTAAATGAACTTACTAGCCTTCATTCAGATATACGTCGTATTTCACCAGTAGAGGTGAATGGGACTGGAGTGATCGAATCAAAGCAAGTCGCATTTGATTTAACCATCACAGGTGAAATGACATTGCCTTGTTCAAGAACGCTTGTTGATGTAAATTATCCATTTGCGATTTCAACAAAAGAACTATTTGTACTTCATAAGACAGACGATATAGAAGATGAAGACGTATCTGTTGTAGAAGACGATATCATCGACTTAACGCCTATAGTCAAGGAAGAAATTCTTCTTGAAGTGCCCATGCAAATCTTTTGCGACCAAGCTGACGTAAAAGGTGCTGCACCACAGGAAGGGAATGACTGGGCGGTCATTTCGGAAGATGCACATCAAAACCGAATTGATCCTCGTCTGGAAGGCTTGAAGAAGCTCTTAGAAGAAAATAATGAATCTTAACTCTTTAAGGAGGTGGGAATAATGGCTGTACCTTTTAGAAGAACTTCTAAAATGAAAAAAAGATTGCGTCGTACGCATTTCAAACTACAAGTACCTGGTATGGTAGCTTGCCCAGAATGCGGTGAAATGAAAATTTCTCATCGTGTCTGCAAATCTTGCGGAACATACAAAGGCAAAGACGTAAAAAGCAACTAATGCTTGATAAAAAAACGTGAGGGAATCTTCCCTTGCGTTTTTTTATTGATCTATTTTTTAGGTTTCTCTCCTGCAAATAGTCTATCTACTCTAGTAAGCGCATATGATGTGGTATTCAGATTCAGGGGGGATGATGAGTTGACGATTACACGGCAGGACGCATGGACACAAGATGAAGATTTACTTTTAGCAGAAGTTGTTTTAAGGCATATCCGAGATGGGGGTACCCAGCTTTCAGCATTTGAAGAGGTTGGAAAAGCATTGTCAAGAACAGCAGCAGCATGTGGATTCAGGTGGAATTCTTACGTCAGAAAGCAGTACCAGGCAGGCATTGAGCTTGCCAAAAAACAGCGAAAAGAACTGCGTAAAAAAATTGGTATCCATTCTTCGGGTTTACCGCAGCATGCGTTCACCATAGAAGAGAAGGCATCTTCTGATCAGACTGAACTGACGCTTCGAGAAGTAATTCGGTTTCTAGAGCAGCTTGAGAAAGAACCATCTGGTCCAGCTTATTTACGGGAGGAGCTTAAAGATGCACAGCAGCAATTAAAATCACTCACCGAAGAAAATGAACAGCTGAAACGTCAATTAAAAATGACAGAAGAAGATTACCGGGCACTTATTGGTATTGTTGAAAGAGTCAAACAGAATATCAGCTTAAAAGATTACGCAAAATAAGAAAACGCCCCTCATAGATGGAAAGAGGGGCGTTTTCTTAATGATTAAAATGATTAAGCGGACTCACCTGTGTTCTTTTGAATATGTGCAGGCTCCCAAATGAGTGGGTTTTCTCCTTTATCGCGTTCCATATCATATTTCACCGCTTCAAAGCCCATTTTATCCCAAAAACCAGCGGATTTGACGCGTGGATTCGTTCGAATTGGAAGGCCAAAAGATTTTGCGAAATCAACAAGTGCTTCGCCGTATCCTTTACGTTGATATCCTGGCAACACTTCTAGCTTCCACAGCTCTAGATAATCATGATTATGGTCAAAATACGTCGTCGTCGAGCCATCTACTTGATAGAGGCTCATACGTGCCACAAGCTTATCTCCAAAGTAAATCCCATAAAATGGAGAGTTGCTGTCATTTTCAATCATATTACTTTCTAGGTCTTCAAGCATGGAAAGTTCTTGTATGCCATATTCCTTAAATTGTTTAAATTCCTCTAATGTTTTGTAGTTAATCAGAAGACGTTTTACTTGTGTCATGTGATCTTCCCCCTTACACACATAATGTCGACAGTGATGTCATTGAAGGCGTTTTCATCCCATCCGCCTAAAAAAGTTTTTACACTTATTATTATAGTTTTTTAATTAAAAAAATTCAATCATAGCGCGTTATCTGCTTTTTGCATCGTAGCACTAAACTGGTAAAATGGTTGATAACATGAAGTAAACAGAAAAAAGGAAGTGCGGCAATTGAAAATTGGAATCATTGGCGGTGGTGCGATTGGTCTGCTTTGTGCCAGTTATTTATCAGAGCATCATGACATCACCGTCTTTACAAGAAGAAAACAGCAGGCAGAAGAAATTCGAGCATTAGGCATCGAACGAATGGTAAGAGGGGAAACCATTCAATCAGCTGTTGGGGCCGATACGGGGGTCAAAGGAATATTTGATTTGCTGATTGTGACAGTGAAGTATCATCATCTGCAAGATGTTCTAGGGGAATTATCGGGACTGCCTCGTCATCGGATCTTATTTTTGCAGAACGGAATGGCCCACCTCGTCGATTTAAAGAACTGGAAAACGGCACATCAGTTATATATTGGTGTAGTAGAGCATGGCGCAATGAAGGTGTCTGATCGCGCAGTAAACCATACAGGAATTGGTGTCATCAAGTGGGGAGCATTTCTGCATGAGGAAAAAGAACCTATGGGTAGTGAACTATCAACGGTCGATTTTCAAATGGTTTATACAGATGAATGGAAGAAAGTACTGGAGGAAAAACTGCTCGTCAATGTGTGTATTAATCCGTTGACGGCTTTATTACATGTGAATAATGGGGAATTGGTATCGAACCCGTCATATGAACATATGATGACATGTGCATTTGAAGAAGCGGTTTCCATTCTAGGGTTGCTTGAGAAAGATCGTCTATGGGCTCATGTGAAATCAATTTGCCATCAAACGGCTGCCAATCAATCGTCGATGCTGCAAGATATCGTCAAAGGCCGCCAAACTGAAAGAAAAGCAATCATTGGCTACCTTTTAAAAAAAGCTCAAGGTCAAGGGATGACGCCGCCATTCCTCACTTTCTTGAATAGAAGCTTGGAAGTATTGGAAAAAAAGCAAACAAAATCTTTTGAGTGAGCTCATTTACATGCTATACTTTTTTCGGGAAACTAACTATTTATTGAAGAAAGGAAGTTCTAAACATGCAATTGACTGAACTTTCCATCCGAAGTCAGAATTTATTCATACGTGATTATATAGAAGAAAAAAAAGAGATGACTGCTTTTTTTGATTATGATATACATTCTGAGCACACATGGAAAAAGAGATACGACGATCTCATGGAAAGGAGCTTCCCGCGCGAGGCTTTAGCGGATTATATGAGCGCATATCATGCAAAATTTGATTCGGCTGCCATGCGTGAGAATATTGAGAAGATCCGTGATGAACGGAGCGTCATGGTGGTTGGAGGACAGCAGGCAGGCCTCTTAACAGGTCCGCTTTATACCATACATAAAATCATTTCCATTATTCAGTTTGCCAAAGAAAAAGAATCAGAGCTTGGCGTTCCTGTTATTCCGGTCTTTTGGGTAGCGGGTGAAGATCACGACGTAGACGAAATTAACTTTGTGTACACGTCTGGCGAAAAAGGCCCAGTCAAACAAAAGCTTCCATTACATCATGTGAAAAAAACAGCTGCGAAAAGAACACCTCTCCACCAAGAGAAAACAGAGAGATGGCTTCGTGATGTATTTTCAACCTATGAGGAATCTGCTTACACAAATGACTTGTTTGATCAGCTTCTTCGATGTTTACGCAAATCAGAAACGTTTACTGATTTCTTTGAGTGGATTGTTTGCGATCTATTTGAAGAAGATGGACTGCTGTTATTGAATTCAGGAGACTTCGGCGTGAAGCCACTTGAACGTACGTTATTCAAGCAAATTGTGGAGTCGAGTGATGCGATCGTGGCTCACTTAAATAACACGCAAGCTGCCATGGAACAAGCGGGGTATCAGCCGATTATTGAAGCTGGTGACCATCAAGCCAACTTGTTTTACGAATATGATGATGAGCGTTTCCTCATTGAACAAGAGAATGGCCAATTTTCTATATCTGAAGTGGGGCTTACTTGGACAAAAGATGAGCTTTTGCAGGAAGTCGAGGAGCACCCAGAGCGGTTTAGCAATAATGTGGTGACCCGTCCATTGATGCAGGAAACCCTTCTTCCAACGCTTGCTTTTATGGCTGGACACGGTGAAGTGAACTATTGGGGTGAGCTGAAAGGCATCTTCGAGTACTTCGATGTCAAAATGGCACCCGTTCTTCCAAGATTGCACGTCACCATTCTTGAACGGCATATTGATAAGAAGCTGCCGATAAGAGAATTGTCAGTTGAAGAAGTGCTGACAAAAGGCGTGAAAGAAAAGAAGGATGCGCACTTTCAGCAAAGTCTTCCAGACAGCTTCGTTCAATCGGTTCAACATGCCAAACGTGAATTAGCGAATGTTCACGAGGCCATGAGACAAGAAGCGCTAGAGATCGAACCAAGCTTTGAACAGCTATTAGATAAAAATGCCAAATTTATAGAAGACCAGCTTCAATTTATTTATCAGAAGGTTGCAAAGCGTGTGGAAGAGAAGGAAGGATACATCCTTCGAGATTTTGAACGGATTGAAAATAGTTTAAAACCACTCGAAGCACCACAAGAAAGAATTTGGAATATCATGTACTTTTTAAACAAATATGGTCCAGAATTCTTCAAAACGTTCAAAAATCTGCCATTTTCATTTCAAAACAAGCAACAAATTGTCAAACTTTGAAATAAAGTTTTAATGAACCCTGACTAGTTCAGGGTTTTTTTTTATGTAGAAACAGTGTAAAATAAGTTTTGTGGAGAGAAGTGGTGGATAGTGGAGAGTATAGGTGAGAAAGTGGGGCTCTGATGATCATGTTCATGGGTGAATACCAACATACGATTGATACAAAAGGGCGCATGATCATCCCTGCTAAATTTAGAGACGGTCTCGGAGAACAGTTTGTGCTGACGAGAGGGCTTGATCAATGTTTATTTGGCTACCCTATGAGTGAGTGGAAACTAATTGAAGAGAAACTCAAAGCACTGCCGCTAACGAAAAAAGATGCACGTGCGTTTACCCGGTTCTTCTTCTCCGGCGCAGTTGAATGTGATCTGGACAAGCAGGGGCGCATTAACATCGCATCCAACCTACTCCAATATGCAAAACTCGAAAAAGAATGTGTGGTCATCGGCGTTTCAAATCGAATTGAGTTGTGGAGTAAGTCGATCTGGGAACAATATACAGAAGAGCAAGAAGATTCTTTTGCTGAAATTGCTGAAAACATGATTGGATTTGATATATAATAATCCCTTGTGCAGCAAGCTTTCTACACATTCATTTCTATTTGAAAAAGGTGGGACCATATCATCATGTTTCAACATGAGACAGTATTATTAAAAGAAACAGTTGACGGTTTAAACGTCAAAGAAGACGGTACATATGTGGACTGCACGCTAGGCGGCGCAGGTCATAGCTCATATTTACTATCTCAATTATCAGAAAAAGGTACATTGATTGGGTTTGACCAAGACGATGCTGCACTGGATCATGCACGAGAGAAGCTCGCACATGTTAAAGCGAACATTCTTTTCATAAAAAGCAACTTCCGATATTTAAAAGAACGTCTGAATGAACAAGGAATTACAAGCGTAGACGGTGTGATTTTTGATCTTGGGGTTTCATCACCTCAGCTTGACACACCAGAGAGAGGCTTTAGTTATCACCATGATGCACCTCTTGACATGCGAATGGATCAAACCGCTGCTTTGTCGGCAAAACAAGTGGTGAATGAATGGCCATTTGAAGATCTAGTTCGGATTTTCTACAAATATGGGGAAGAAAAGTTCAGCAAGCAAATCGCACGCAAAATTGAAGAAGCCAGAAAAAAGGCGCCAATTGAAACAACAGGAGAGCTTGTCGACATTATTAAAGAAGGAATTCCCGCACCCGCAAGACGAAAAGGCGGACATCCAGCGAAAAGAGTATTTCAAGCGATCCGAATTGCCGTAAATGATGAATTGAAAGTATTTGAAGAAGCACTAGAACAAGCAATAGAGTTACTCAATCCGAAGGGGAGAATTTCTGTCATTACATTCCATTCACTTGAAGATCGGATTTGTAAAAGTACATTTAAAGAAATGTCTTCTCTTCCAGAACTTCCGCACGGACTGCCAGTAATTCCAGAAGGACTTGAACCAAAACTGAAGCTGATCACGAGAAAACCAATCGTTGCATCAGAACAAGAGCTGGAATATAACAACCGTGCCCGTTCAGCGAAGCTCCGAATTGCAGAAAAAAAGTAAACGACACCATAGATGATGATAAAAAGGAGGTTTCTTATGAGTAATTTGGCTTACCAAAGAGAAGTAAAGCAACATCAAACCGAGCAACAAGGTCAATCGGTTGTGATTAGAAGAAGAGGTTCTATTACACTTGGTGAAAAAATCTTACTTGTCATGTTTGTCATGGCTCTCATGTGCAGCTCGATCCTCATCATTTCTAAAGCCTTTGCTGTTTATCACGCAAATATCGAAGTGCAGAAACTAGAACAGCAAGTGTCTTTGGAATCGAAAAAGATCACTGAACTGCAAAAGGAAAAAGATTTACTAAGTGAACCAGAGAGAATCATTAAAGCCGCTAAAAAAGCAGGCTTAAGCATATCGAAAGATGTTAAGAAGGTCGATTAACATGGCGATGCCTAAAAAGAATAAAATGATGAACAGAGGCGCGGCAATTGCGAGTATTTGCTTCGCCCTGTTTTTCTTTATCATCCTTGCACGTTTTATTTATATTCAGATTACGGGAACCGTCGATGGACAAGTGTTAGCTGCAAAAGCCAATGAACAATATCAATCGAAAAAAACACTTGAAGCCAAAAGAGGGTCCATTTTAGACAGAAACGGAAATGTGATTGCGGAAGATACATCTGTGTATAAACTGATTGCGATCATGAGCAAGAAAATGACGGTCGATCCAAAGCATCCGATGCATGTCGTTGACAAAGAAAAGACAGCAAAAGAGCTGTCAAAAGTCATTGATATGACTGAGAGTGAAATTTTAAAGCGTCTGAATACAAAAGATGCATTCCAAGTCGAGTTTGGTAAAGCCGGAAAGGATATTAGTTTTTCAACTAAGGAAAAAATTGAAAAGCTAAAACTTCCTGGGATCGCCTTTGAAAAAGATACAAAGAGGTATTATCCAAACGGCATGTTCGCTTCGAACTTAATCGGTTATGCTAGATTAGATGAAGCCACCAAGGACATGTCAGGCGCAATGGGTCTAGAAAAGGCTCTGAATAAATATTTAAAAGAAAAAGATGGCTATGTAACGTATAACAGCGACAGAAGCGGATGGGCACTTCCGAATAGTAAAGAAGACATCGTTGCCCCGAAAGATGGGAAAAACGTCACACTGACCATCGACCAAAAAATTCAAGCATTTCTTGAAGAAAGTATGACGCAGGTCGCTAAAAAATATAAGCCGAAGAAAATCATTGCGACAGTCGTTGATCCGAAAACGGGAAGAGTTCTTGCAATGGGACAGCGGCCAAGCTTTAATTTAAATGAACTCGACATTACGAATTATAACAACGATGTCATTTCTTACGCATTTGAACCAGGTTCAACGATGAAAATTTTTACACTTGCTGCTGCTATCCAAGAAGGAGTGTACCAAGACAGTGACAAGTATCAGTCTGGTACTTATAAAGTAGGCGGCGGTCTTGTAAGAGACCATAACAACGGAAATGGCTGGGGAAAAATTGATTTTCATGAAGGTGTGCTACGTTCTTCAAACGTAGCTTTTGCGAAACTGGCAAAAGAAAAGTTAGGTTTCACACGCTACGAACAATACTTGCAAAAATTCCATTTCTATGACAAAACAGGCATAGACTTGCCGAACGAAGCGTCTAGTAAAATCAATTTCAGATACGAATATGACAAAGCATCGACTGCTTATGGTCAGGCGTCCGCGATTACCCCAATTCAGCAAATTGAAGCGGCGACAGCCATTGCAAACGGTGGAACGATGATGAAGCCATATGTAATCGATCATATTACAGACCCGAACACAAACAAAACAATTTTACAGCACGAACCAACAGTAGCAGGAAAACCAATTTCTTCTGATACAGCGAAGCAAGTCCGTGACATTTTAGGTGAGGTCGTTTCCTCAAAAATTGGCACTGGACAGCCATACCAAATCAAAGGTTTTGATGTCGCTGGGAAAACGGGTACAGGACAAATTGGCGGTGCTGGCGGCTACCTTCAAGGGAGAAACGATTACGTCTTTTCATTTATGGGAATGGCACCAAAAGATGATCCGAAGCTGCTCGTTTATGTGGCTGTCCAACAGCCTCAGCTATCTGAAACACAAACAGGCTCTGCCCCTGTTTCAGAAATCTTTAACCCTGTGATGAAAAATAGTTTGCTCTATTTAAATATCGCACCAACAAAAACAGACGATATAAAATCTGGCAAACAGAAAATAAAACAAGAAACAATGCCGTCATTCCTAGATTTAGAAGTGAAACAGGCAGAAACAGAAGCAAAAAACAAAAAGTTATCACCTGTTGTCATTGGTGACGGTCTATCCATTAAACGCCAATGGCCAAGTGCGGGCTCTGAATTCTCTGAAAGCCAGAAAGTCTTTTTGAAAACAGCAGGGAAAACCATTAAAATGCCTGATATGACAGGCTGGTCCAGAAGGGAAGTTCTTCAATATGCGTCTATTTCAGGTGTGCATATTGAAACAAATGGACAGGGATATGCTGTCAAACAAAGCGTGAAAAGTGGAGCGGAGATTTCAGATAAAGTCGTCACAGTGACCTTCAAAAGTCCAAATTAACTTGAAAACCTAGCAAATCATTTGCTAGGTTTTTTTCTTTTGCTTGAGCGATGGACGAGATCGTTCTATAAAAAGACGAGCCTGCATATGATGAAAACAAGCCATATGTAAGGAGTGAACCGGGCGTGCGAGTGTCAAGTGTAACAGTGAGAAAACGATTGCTTTTCGTGCTGCTGTTTGGGGTGATCATTTTTTTCATCATAGATACTAGATTAGGATATGTGCAGTTTATTATGGGCGAGAAGCTGACAAGTTTAGCGAAAGATTCATGGAGCCGTAACCTCCCATTTGAACCAGAACGAGGAGATATTTTGGACCGAAATGGGGTGGAGCTTGCGACGAACAAAAGTGCTCCCTCTATTTTAGTCGTGCCGCGGCAGGTGAAAGACCCAGCAGAAACAAGCAAAAAATTAGCTGCAGTACTGAATATGTCTGAGGAGAAAGCGTACAAGCATGTCACCAAGAAAACGTCTATAGAACGAATTTCCCCAGAGGGGAGAAAAGTATCTCATGAAAAAGCAAAAGAAGTCAGAGAACTTGATTTAGATGGAGTCTATGTAGCAGAAGACAGCATCAGACATTACCCGTTTGGAAGTTTCTTATCTCATGTATTAGGTTTTGCTGGAATTGATAATCAAGGCTTACTTGGGCTAGAAGCGTACTATGATGATGACCTAAAAGGTGAAAAAGGCTCTGTGAAATTTTATTCTGATGCAAAAGGGCAGAAAATGCCAGATGAAGCAGATGATTATACACCGCCTAAAGATGGGCTTGATATGAAATTAACAGTTGATTCAAAAGTGCAAACCATCATCGAACGAGAACTAGACAATGCTCAGGCAAAATATAACCCAGATGGCATGATTGCCATTGCCATGAATCCGAAAAATGGTGAGGTGCTGGGAATGTCGAGCAGACCTGACTTTGATCCGGCTGACTATCAATCAGTTGATTCAAAAGTATTTAACCGAAACTTACCGGTGTGGAGCACATATGAGCCAGGATCGACGTTTAAAATCATTACACTGGCAGCTGCTCTGGAAGAAAATAAAGTAAATTTAAAACGTGATCAATTTTTTGACAGCGGATCTGTGACAGTGGATGGCGCAAGGCTCAGATGCTGGAAAAAGGGAGGACATGGATCACAGTCGTTTCTAGAAGTGGTACAAAACTCTTGTAACCCAGGATTCGTCGAGCTAGGCGACCGTCTTGGAAAAGATAAATTATTTTCTTATATTAAAAATTTCGGCTTTGGTCAAAAGACAGGCATCGACCTTCAAGGAGAAGGTAGAGGAATTTTGTTCCCGCTTGATCGTGTTGGTCCTGTAGAACAGGCAACAACAGCCTTTGGTCAAGGTGTATCTGTTACGCCGATTCAACAAGTAGCTGCAGTGGCAGCCGCAGTAAATGGAGGAACGCTTTACACGCCGTATATTGCAAAAGAATGGATCGATCCAATTACAAAAGAGGTGGTGAAAAAGCAATCACCAATTGCCAAGAAGAAAGTCATTTCAGCGGAGACGTCTAAAGAAATCAGGTATGCCCTTGAAAGTGTAGTCGC
This sequence comes from Bacillus sp. FSL W8-0183, assembly GCF_038006825.1. Classification (NCBI taxonomy): domain Bacteria; kingdom Bacillati; phylum Bacillota; class Bacilli; order Caryophanales; family Bacillaceae; genus Bacillus; species Bacillus sp. FSL W8-0183. Next base: position 1,587,731 of record NZ_JBBOVY010000001.1, read on the forward strand.
TCAAGGAACTGGCCGGAATGCATTCGTTGAAGGATATCGGGTGGGCGGAAAAACAGGAACAGCACAGAAAGTAAAAGACGGAAAGTACATGGAAAATAACCACATTGTGTCATTTATCGGGTTTGCACCTGCGGATGATCCAAGCATTGTTGTATATGTAGCAGTAGATAACCCAAAAGGCACGATTCAATTTGGTGGGACAGTAGCAGCACCTATTGTGGGCCATATTATGCGAGACAGTCTGCCTGAAATGGGCGTGAAAAAAAGAAAAGGACAAATTGAAAAGAAGTACCAATGGCTGGACACAAAAACCATTGAGGTACCGAATCTTGTAGGAGGATCTGTTTCTGACCTTGAATCACTCCTGATTAATTTAAAGATTGATGCTTCAGGAACTGGCAGTAAAGTGGTGAAGCAATCGCCTGCTGCCGGCACAAAGGTCAAAGAAGGTTCCACGATCCGATTATACTTAAATGATGAATAATAAAGAATGAACAGAGGGTAGCCGCACTCATTCGGCTGCCTCTTTTTGTTGAAAGTGAAGGGCCGCTTTAAAAAAAGAGCATAAAGTGTGTTTTTTCCAAGAGAAACTTAAGGAATACGCTGGATGTATCCTTTTTTTTACGATAAAATATAGACTGTGTGTTTTTTTTACAAGACATGCACGTGAACGAATTTGAGAGGTTTGATATGAAATGAAATTACAAGAACTCCTTACATACTTTAAAAGTGAAAACAGTGAACTGATAAACGAAAATCCGGAGATTACTTCCATTGAAATGGATTCAAGAGAAGTGAAAAAAGGGAGTCTTTTTGTCTGTATAAAAGGCTATACAGTAGATGGACATGATTACGCTGAAAAAGCTGTGAAAAGCGGGGCTGCAGCGATTGTAGCAGAACACCCACTTCACATAACAGATGTACCAGTCATTATTGTAAAACACTCTCAAAGAGCACTTGCAAGAATGGCAGATGCTTTTTACGAACAGCCAACTCATAAACTCAATCTAATTGGTATTACAGGAACGAACGGGAAAACGTCCACAACACACATGATTGAGCAAATCATGAGAAAAGCCGATAAAAAAACAGGTTTAATCGGTACGATGTATATGAAGGTAAACGATGAAATTCTCGAAGTGAAAAACACAACACCTGAGAGTGTCACCCTTCAGAAGACCTTTAAGCAGATGCTTGATCAAGACGTAGATACGGCCATTATGGAAGTGTCATCACATGCTTTGCATCTTGGGCGTGTTCATGGATGTGATTATGATATTGCCGTCTTTACAAATCTTACCCAAGATCATCTGGACTACCACAACACAATGGAAGAATATAAACATGCAAAAAGCTTACTCTTTTCCCAGCTCGGAAGTGCCTTTCAGCACGATAAGCCGAAGCATGCCATTTTAAATGCAGATGATGAAGCGTCTAATTATTTTGAAAAAGTCACAGCTGCTGAAATTATGACGTATGGCTTAGAGCAAGAATCAGATGTAATGGCAAAGAACATTCAAATCAAACCAAAGGGAACACAATTTGATTTGATCACCCCAATCGGCACAAAAAACGTGACGGTTGCCCTTATTGGGAAATTCAATGTGTATAACATTCTAGCAGCTGTATCAGTAGGAATTGTATCAGGCTTAACGTTTGAAACGATCGTTAGTGCCATTGAAGAACTTGAGGGAGTCAAAGGAAGATTCGAACTTGTGAATTTTGATCAAGACTTCCCAGTCATCGTTGATTATGCGCACACACCTGACAGTTTAGAAAATGTACTGACTACGTGTAGAGAATTAACAGAAGGTAGAATTTTCTGTGTAGTTGGCTGCGGGGGCGACCGTGATAAAACCAAGCGCCCTCAGATGGCCCAAATCGCTGTGAAATATGCAGATGAGCCTGTTTTCACATCAGATAATCCAAGAAGTGAAGATCCATCAGCCATTTTGAAAGACATGGAAAATGGCGTGCCAAACGCCTATTATCACAGCTTTGTGAACCGGAAACAGGCCATCTTTTTTGCCATTGCTAATGCAAAAAAGGGCGATACAGTCTTAATAGCTGGAAAAGGCCATGAGACGTACCAAATCATTGGTGATCAAGTCTATGACTTTGATGATGCCAAGGTGGCAGCGGACGCTATTTTAGATCTAAACAAATCTTAAAAATGATGAAAAGAGTGTAATGAAATGAAGCATTTTGTACAAAAACAACATACGAAAGACACGAATGAATATCATAATAATGAATGCTATTTTCTAATGGAAAACGGCTTTGGAAATTCGGAAGGAGTAAAGAACAATGCTTGAACAGGTGATATTGTTTACAATCATAATGGGATTTTTAATCAGTGTTCTTTTATCCCCGATTTTTATTCCGTTTTTAAGAAGGCTTAAATTTGGTCAAAGTATTAGAGAAGAAGGACCTCAGTCTCACCAAAAGAAATCTGGTACCCCAACAATGGGTGGAATTATGATTATCTTTTCTATTACAATTACAACGATCGTGATGATTAACAAATTCTCTGAGATTAGTCCAGAAATGTTTTTATTGTTATTTGTCACCCTTGGCTACGGATTATTAGGATTTTTAGATGATTATATTAAAGTAGCGATGAAACGAAATCTTGGCTTAACATCGAAACAAAAACTGATCGGGCAAATTGTGATTGCTGTGATTTTCTATGCAGTCTTCCATTATTATGAGTTTGCAACGACTATTCGCATTCCAGGAACAGATGTCAGCTTTGACTTAGGATGGGCATACTTTATCCTCGTCGTTTTCATGCTTGTCGGTGGTTCTAATGCGGTAAACCTTACGGATGGACTTGATGGTTTATTATCTGGAACAGCTGCTATTGCATTCGGAGCTTTTGCTATATTGGCTTGGAATCAATCTCAGTATGATGTGGCGATCTTTTCGGTAGCAGTAGCAGGCGCTGTCCTTGGGTTCCTTGTCTTTAATGCGCATCCTGCAAAAGTATTTATGGGTGATACGGGATCGCTTGCTTTAGGCGGTGCCATAGTGGCCATTGCCATTTTAACGAAACTTGAGATTTTACTCGTCATTATTGGAGGAGTATTTGTTGTTGAAACGTTATCCGTTATCCTTCAAGTCATCTCCTTCAAAACAACTGGAAAAAGAATCTTTAAGATGAGCCCGCTTCACCACCACTATGAGTTAGTTGGCTGGTCTGAGTGGAGAGTAGTTGTCACCTTCTGGACAGCTGGTTTATTGCTTGCTGTTTTAGGAATTTACATCGAGGTGTGGTTATAATTGAATAGGATGCAAATGTTAAAAGACGAACATGTACTAGTACTAGGCCTTGCAAAAAGCGGATATGCGGCAGCCTCAATTCTTCACGAACACGGAATAAACGTGACGGTCAATGACCAAAAAGCTTTTGAAGAAAACGAGCCTGCTCAGTTACTTTCTGAAAAGGGGATTGATGTCATTTGTGGCAGTCATCCTCTTCGTATGTTCGACGATAAAGAAATTACGATTTTAATTAAGAACCCTGGAATTCCTTATGAGAATGTGATGGTTCAAGAGGCGCTTCGCCGAAAAATTCCAGTTTGGACTGAAATAGAATTGGCGTATCATTTGACCTCATCTCCTTTTATTGGGATTACCGGATCAAATGGAAAAACGACCACGACCACTTTGATTTATGAAATGTTGAAAAAAGACAGCCAAAAAACATTGGTAGCAGGCAATATCGGAACGGTCGCAAGTGAAGTTGCTGCGCGTGCAGCGGGCGATGAATGGATCGTAACTGAGCTCTCTTCATTTCAGTTAATGGGAACCGTTGAATTCAGACCTAAAATCAGCTTAATATTAAATATTTTTGACGCACATTTAGACTATCATCACACGCGTGAAGAATACGAAAAAGCAAAACAGAAAGTGTATGCACATCAACAAGAAGATGACATAGCTGTGGTTAACCTAGATGATCCATCTGTTGTTAAACTAGCAGAAGAGTCGAAAGCGCAAAAAGTGTTTTTCTCAGTTAAAGAGCCGGTAGCACATGGAGCGTTTATTAAAGATGGTGCCATCTACTATATGAATGAACATGTCATTGACCTCAAGGATGTTGTTCTTCCTGGTGAGCATAACCAAGAAAATATTCTAGCAGCTATTTGCGTTGTAAAAAATGCAGGCTGCTCAAACGAAGCGATTGCGCAAGTTCTTACTACATTTAGTGGAGTGAAGCATCGTTTGCAATTTGTGGAGACGATTCAAAATAGAAAATTTTATAATGACAGTAAAGCGACCAATATACTGGCAACAAGTAAAGCTTTGTCTGCCTTCAAGCGGCCGACCATTTTACTAGCAGGTGGACTGGATCGTGGCAATGAATTTGATGAATTAAAACCTTTTATGAAGAATGTAAAAGGAATAATTACATTTGGTGAGACTGCGCCTAAGTTTGTGAAGCTTGGTGAAGAGCTGGGAATACATCACGTAAAACATGTCGATAATGTTGAACAAGCAGTACCTGCGGCGTTTAGCATATCTGAAGAAGAAGACGTGATTTTATTGTCTCCAGCTTGTGCAAGCTGGGATCAGCATAAAACATTTGAAGAACGAGGAGACATGTTTGTAAACGCCGTGCATATGCTTAAATAAGGGCTTGTCTCTCATATGACTGACAGCCCAAATGAAATTATGCTTGGGGTGTCGGTCTCTTGACGAATAAGAAAACTTCTCCGGATTTTTTGCTTGTTGTCATTACGTTACTTTTATTGACGATTGGTTTAATTATGGTGTACAGCGCAAGTGCTGTCTGGGCATCGTATAAATTTGATGATTCGTTTTATTTTGCAAAAAGACAGCTTTTGTTTGCCGGAATCGGAGTTATCGCAATGTTTTTCATTATGCGGGTCGATTATTGGACGTGGCGGACTTGGTCAAAGATACTGATTGCAGTGTGTTTTCTCCTACTCGTGCTTGTCTTGATTCCTGGTATCGGTATGGAGAGAAATGGTTCAAGAAGCTGGATTGGTGTCGGTGCGTTTAGTATTCAGCCATCTGAATTTATGAAGCTTGCGATGATTGCGTTTCTTGCAAAATTCTTATCTGAAAAACAAAAGAATATCACATCCTTTCGTAAAGGTTTCGCCCCAGCACTAGGCATTGTGTTTTCCGCATTTGCCATCATTATGCTGCAGCCGGACCTAGGTACAGGAACGGTTATGGTTGGAACCTGTATTATTATGATATTTGTTTCAGGTGCGAGAATCGCTCACTTTATCTTTCTCGGTCTTTTAGGGCTTAGCGGATTTGCCGCACTTGTCTTATCAGCACCCTATCGAATAAAACGAATTACATCTTATTTAAATCCTTGGGAGGATCCACTTGGTAGCGGGTTTCAAATTATTCAATCCTTATACGCTGTCGGTCCAGGCGGTCTGTTTGGAATGGGGCTAGGTCAGAGTAGACAAAAATTCTTCTATTTGCCTGAGCCTCAAACAGACTTTATCTTTGCTATATTGTCTGAAGAACTTGGATTTATAGGTGGATCACTCATTTTGCTGCTCTTTAGTGTTCTATTGTGGAGAGGCATTAGAATAGCCCTCGGTGCACCAGATTTATATGGAAGTTTCTTGGCAGTGGGCATCATCTCAATGGTTGCCATTCAAGTAATGATTAATATCGCAGTTGTCACTGGTCTCATCCCTGTGACGGGCATCACACTCCCATTCATAAGTTATGGCGGTTCATCACTGACATTAATGCTGATGGCAATTGGCGTACTTTTGAATGTAAGCAGGTATGCTAGATATTAATGTGCTGATAGTTCATGAAACCATATAGACTTTTATTTTGCAAAAGTATGAAAAAATGATTTGAAGAGTGAAAATGGCAGTTTTTGTTTCGAAAACATGATGATCGACTCTTCTTTACAGGTTTTGACGGAGCCCTGTTGTTTAAAACAGGGTTTATACTTTGTTCAGAGCAGAAAAAAATTGAGGGGAAATGGTATAATGCGTATAGTTATTAGTGGAGGCGGAACAGGCGGGCATATTTATCCTGCTCTAGCTTTTATTAAAGAAGTGAAAAGACTGCATCCTGATGTGGAATTTTTATATATTGGCACTGAGAATGGGCTTGAAAAGAAAATTGTAGAAAGAGAAAATATCCCTTTTAAATCAATTGAAATTTCAGGTTTTAAAAGAAAGCTTTCCTTTGATAATGTAAAAACAGTGATGAGGTTTCTAAAGGGCGTCCAAAAAAGTAAATCTTATTTAAAAGAATTTAAGCCGGATGCTGTTATTGGAACAGGTGGTTATGTGTGTGGTCCTGTTGTTTATGCTGCGTCTAAGCTAAAAATCCCGACGATCATTCACGAACAAAATAGCCTGCCAGGCATCACAAATAAGTTTCTGGCACGGTATGTGAATAAAGTAGCCATCTGTTTTGAAGAAGCAAAGGAACACTTTCCTTCAGAAAAGGTTGTTTTTACGGGAAACCCAAGAGCCTCTGAAGTCGTCTCTATTAAAGAGGGAAAATCTCTTAAAGAGTTTGGGCTGGATGAGAAGAAAAAAACGGTTCTCATTTTTGGTGGGAGCAGAGGTGCAGCCCCAATCAATCGAGCAGTGATTGACATGCAAGATGAATTAAAGGCAAAGAACTATCAGCTTTTATATATTACAGGTGAGGTTCATTATGAAAAAGTGCTGAACGAATTAAAAGAAAAAGGTGAAGCACCGAATATGATCACAAAGCCTTTCTTGCATCAAATGCCGGAGTATTTAAAATCAATTGATGTCATTGTTGCAAGAGCTGGAGCCACAACGATTGCTGAAGTGACGGCACTTGGAATTCCGACCATCTTCATTCCAAGTCCATACGTGACCGCAAATCATCAAGAAATTAACGCAAGATCACTTGAAAAACATGATGCTGCGATCGTTTTAAGAGAATCAGAGCTTTCTGGAGATCGCTTGCTTCATGCAATTGATGAAATTGCTGGTAATGACGAGAAACTACATCAAATGAGCCGTTTAACAAAAGAACTCGGAGTACCAGATGCGGCCATACGTTTATATAATGTGTTAAAAGAAATTACGACTTCATGATGAATGATATGAGGTAAGGCGGAGGGTAATATGGAGAACTTGAAGAATGAATTATTAGAAGCGCAAGTTGGTAAAGTACTTGAAAATGAACCGCTTGCAAATCATACGACAATGAAAATAGGCGGACCGGCCGATCTATTAGTCATCCCTAAAGATGTCGATGCTGTCAAAACAATTATGGATCAGGTGAAAAAACATGATACTCAATGGACGGTCATTGGAAGAGGATCCAATTTACTTGTCCTTGATAAAGGAATTCGCGGGGTCGTTTTAAAGCTGGGCACTGGGCTTGATCACTTAACTGTCAATGATGAAGAAATTACAGTTGGTGGAGGCTATTCAGTTGTAAGACTCGCGACGTCTCTTAGTAAGCAGGGGCTGTCAGGATTGGAATTCGCAGCTGGTATTCCAGGATCTATTGGTGGCGCTGTTTATATGAACGCAGGGGCACATGGATCTGACATTAGCAAGATTCTTGTGAAAGCGAGAGTCTTATTTGAAGATGGAACGATCGAGTGGTTAACTAATGAGCAAATGAACTTTAGCTATCGAACTTCTGTGCTTCAAAAGGAACGACCTGGAATTGTTCTCGAAGCAGTGTTCAAGCTTAAACAGGACGAACGTGAGAAAATCACAAAGAAAATGCAGCAAAATAAAGATTATCGCAAGGAAACACAACCGTATAATAAACCATGCGCCGGCAGTATTTTCCGAAATCCATTACCTGAATATGCAGGACAGCTTGTAGAAAAGGCGAATTTAAAAGGATATCAGATTGGCGGCGCTAGAATTTCTGATATGCACGGAAACTTTATTGTCAATGCTGGTGGGGCGAAGGCTCAAGATGTGCTCGACTTAATTCAGTACATTCAAAAGAAAATCAAAGATGACTACAATGTAGAGATGCATACAGAAGTAGAAATTATTGGTGAAGCAAATTAAAGGCTACTACTTATGAATGATGGTATCACAGGAAAACAAACGGCATTTTTTCATGCCGTTTGTTTTCTAATCAATATGAGATAAAGAATGATCCAAAGGTGCGGACAAGCAGCTTTGAATGAGGTGAAGAGTATATATGCGGCCTGATCATGAAAATGAAAAGATCGTCAATATAGAAGAGCGAATCCCTAAAATTAAAGAACAAAGGAAGCAGAAAGCGAATCGGAGATTAATCTCTTTTATTTTGCTGTTTTTTATCATGGTTTTAATTATTGTCTATTTGCAAACACCAATCAGTAAAATTTCTTCTTTAACCATTACTGGTAATGAACATGTACCAACAAAACAGCTCGTTAAACTTTCGCAAATTAAAGAAGGCGAGACAGAGTTTTGGAATTTAAATAAAGATATAACAGCAGACCATATAAAGCAAAATAAGTTGATTAAAAGTGTCAGTATCAAAAAACATTTCCCTAATAAGGTCAGTATTGCTGTCAAAGAGTATGCAAATATTGCGTATCTGCAAAAGGGACATTTTTATTATGAGCTTCTTGAAAACGGGACGGCTTTGCCAGATGAAGTAACGCCAAGTCACGCAGGACCTATTTTTGTCGATTGGGACAATAAAGAGAAATTGAAGCAAACAGTGAAAGCTCTGAATCAACTGCCGGCTTCTATTCAGGAACTAATCTCAGAAATATATTACGTACCGACTAGCTCCAATCAGTGGCTCGTTAAATTTTATATGAATGATGGAAACACCGTTATTGCATCAATTAAAACATTCGCAGATAAAATGACGACGTACCCTGCCATTGTCAAAGAGCTTTCGTCCTCTGAGAAAGGTACGATTCATATGGAAGTAGCCACATATTTTGAAGCTTTTAAATCTAAGAAAAAGGAAGATGAACGTTGAGAGGCAAAACCGTCATATTCTCAATTGTAATGCTTGTTCTTGGATTTCTGATTTCTTTTTCATACCAATATACGAAGCAGCATCGAGCAGATGTCAATCGAACAGAACAATGGAAAAAAGAATATTCTTTGAAAAGTCAGCTAACAAAGCAAGAAAAGGCGAATCAAAAACTTGAAAAAGAACTTTATCGTCTTCAATCAAAGGTCCAAGCAACAGAGTTTGGTTTGAAAAATGAAAAAGAGCAGTATTTTAATGTTTTAGAAGATGTTGAGAAATACAGAATGTTTACAGGAGAAATAGGTGTAAAAGGGAAAGGGGTCAAAGTATCTCTTGAAGATGCATCTTATATCCCGAGTGGACAAAATGTCAATAATTACATTGTGCATGAGAGCCACATTTTCCATGTGATAAACGAACTATTTATATCAGGGGCATCTGCTGTAGCTATAAACGGACAAAGAATCACACACCAATCATACATACATTGTAACGGTCCAGTCGTCACGGTTGATGGTGTTCAACATCCAGCACCATTTGTCATTTCTGCTATTGGAGATCCAGCTGTTTTAATTCCTGCATTAAACATTGCAGGCGGGGTGGTTGATCAGCTGACAAGTGATCATATTTCCATGACGATTGAAAAGAAGGATATTCGTATGAATCCTCTTCTAAGAAACAAAGATTAAATGTGAAAAGGTGAGTGGTGTTGAGGAAAAAGAAGCCATTACTTAGTTTGACAGTCCTGATGGTCATATTTGGCATCATGGTCTCCATCCAGTTTAACTCTCTACAAAAGCCTAAAGTTCGCGATACTCGAGACGTTTGGGAATTAAGAGAGGATTTATCTGCATCTAAAAGTAAAGAACTGGATTTATTGAAAGAAATTGATAAATATGATGAAATGCTAAAAAAGTATGGCAACCAAGAAGATCAATCAAAAGAAGCACAATTAACAAAAACGTTGAAGGATTTGAAAGAAAAGGCTGGTTTTACAGAGGTAACGGGTGAAGGAGTTGAAATAGAAATTACTCAGCTTTTTTCTAAGGAACTTACCGGAGAAGAAGTCAAAAATATACCACCTGATCTTCTAAAAAAATTAATCAACGAAGCCAATATGTTTGGGGCAAAACATATTTCCATTAATGAACACCGGGTGATTAACACCAGTGTTATTCGAGATATTAATGGTACGACGAAAATGGATGGTTACAGCATAGATGGTGATACAGTCACGATTAAGATGGTCAGCGAGCAGGCCGATAAATTATACAGCCGTTTAAATGTATCAGATATTGGTGATTTGTTTGCTCAGGAAAATTTCAGTTTGAGTATTAGACCGCCGAAGAAAAAAATTCATTTAAAAGCATTTGACGGTACAATTCAATTAAATGAATTGAAGCCTCTTGACGATGTAAAGGAGGGAAAATCTTAATGTGGCTTCCTGTACTTGGTTTAATCATAGGAGTTGCGATCGGTTTCTTAACGAATTTTACGATACCGAATGAGTATTCTAACTATCTTTCCCTCGCCGTACTTGCTGCGCTTGATACATTGATTGGTGGAATCAGAGCACATCTGCAAGGGGCATACGATGAACTAGTGTTTGTATCAGGTTTCTTCTTTAATATTATACTCGCAATAAGTTTAGCTTTTCTGGGCGTCCATCTTGGTGTAGACTTGTATTTAGTCGGAATGTTTGCATTCGGTGTTAGATTGTTTCAAAATATCGCCGTTATTCGAAGAATTCTACTAACAAAATGGACAATTTCTAGAGAAAAAAAGAAAAAAAGTGAGTCATAAAAAAGGATATACATATGATGTAACGAATATTTTCAGTAATCCTAATAAAAAATGTTGATTTTTTAAGTTTTGTTACACACTTGTAAAAACACATTCATTGTATTGTTGTTCAGCAAATAATAGAATAGAAAGTATTGATATGTGAGGAGGTGCCATAGAATGAACAACAATGAAATTTACGTCAGCCTTGACATCGGTACATCCAATATAAAAGTCATCGTCGGAGAAATGGCGGATGATTCGCTTAACATTATAGGTGTTGGAAATGTCCCTTCAGAGGGGTTAAAAAAAGGATCGATTGTTGATATAGATGAAACAGTTCATTCTATTAGACAAGCATTTGAACAGGCTGAGAGAATGGTAGGTTTTCCTTTACAAAAGGCGATAGTCGGAATTAACGGAAACCACATTCATATTCAGAATACGAGCGGCGTTGTCGCAGTGTCTAGTGAAAATAAAGAAATACATGCTGAAGATGTGAGACGTGTCTTGGATGCTGCACAGGTAGTATCTATTCCGCAAGAACATCTCGTAGTAGACGTAATTCCGAGACAATTTATCGTCGACGGAAGAGATGAGATCACAGATCCGAAAAAAATGCTAGGTGTACGGCTAGAAGTGGATGGATCGTTAATCACTGGTTCTAAAACGATTCTACATAACTGGCTCCGATGTGTAGAGCGGGCTGGTATTGAAATTATGGATATTTGCTTGCAGCCACTCGCATCGGGTTCAGCGGCGTTATCGAAAGATGAAAAAAATCTAGGGGTAGCTCTTGTCGATATTGGCGGCGGCTCTACTACGATATCCGTATTTGAAAACGGGCATCTCTATTCTACTCACAGTATCCCATTGGGCGGAGAGAACATTACAAAAGATTTGTCTATAGGACTTAGAACTTCCACTGAAGAAGCTGAACGAATCAAAAAGCAATTTGGGCATGCATTCTATGATGAGGCATCGTCTGAGGAGACATTTGAAGTTTCCGTCATCGGTACGGACCAAAAACAGACGTATACACAACTTGAAGCAGCCAATATCATTGAAGCACGATTGGAAGAGATTCTGCTTTTTGTGGCAGAGGAATTACGCAATATGGGTGTCCATGATTTGCCTGGCGGATTCGTTCTAACAGGTGGACAGGCAGCTATACCAGGTATCCTTTCTCTGGCACAAACGGTCTTACAAAACAATGTAAGAATCGCAAGTCCTAATTATATTGGGGTCAGGGAACCTCAATATATGACAGGAGTGGGCCTGATCCATTTTGCTTATCGCAATGCAAAGATTCAGGGCAGACAGGTTGGATTCCAAATGCCGGATGAAGCATTTCATGAAGTAGGCGCGTCCATGGAGCCGGTTTCTTCTACACCACAAGTAAAAGAAGCTCAGCCAAGACCGAAAGTGAAACAAAAAGCGCAACAAGAGACAAATAAAAAACCGGGCAAAATGAAAAAACTATTTAATATGTTCTGGGAATAGAACTAGATTTTCGACGGATTAGGAGGATTCAGCATGTTGGAGTTTGAAACAAATATAGACGGCCTAGCATCAATTAAAGTAATCGGTGTAGGTGGCGGCGGAAATAACGCTGTCAACCGAATGATTGAAAATGACGTACAGGGTGTCGATTTTATTGCAGTGAATACAGATGCACAGGCGTTAAACTTATCAAAAGCAGAAACAAAAATGCAAATCGGCGCTAAGCTGACAAGAGGGCTTGGAGCAGGTGCGAATCCTGAAGTCGGTAAAAAAGCTGCTGAAGAAAGCAAAGAACAAATTGAAGAAGTCCTAAAAGGCGCTGACATGGTCTTTGTGACAGCCGGTATGGGCGGTGGAACTGGTACGGGTGCTGCACCTGTCATTGCGAAAATCGCAAAAGATTCTGGAGCCTTGACAGTTGGAGTTGTGACTCGTCCTTTCACATTTGAAGGAAGAAAGCGTCAGCTTCAAGCAGTTGAAGGGATTGCTTCTATGAAAGAAGCAGTTGATACGTTAATCGTGATTCCAAACGATCGCCTGCTTGAAATTGTCGATAAAAACACGCCAATGCTTGAAGCATTCCGTGCAGCAGATAACGTGTTAAGACAAGGTGTTCAAGGGATCTCAGATCTCATTGCAACACCAGGTTTAATTAACCTTGACTTTGCTGACGTGAAAACGATCATGTCTAACAAAGGTTCAGCTCTTATGGGAATTGGTGTCGCAACAGGCGAAAACCGTGCTGCTGAAGCAGCGAAAAAAGCCATTTCTTCACCACTTCTTGAAACAGCGATTGATGGAGCACAAGGTGTTATCATGAATATTACTGGTGGTACGAACCTTAGTCTTTATGAGGTACAAGAAGCAGCGGATATTGTTGCATCAGCCTCTGATGAAGATGTCAACATGATCTTTGGATCTGTCATTAATGATAACTTGAAGGATGAAATTGTGGTCACAGTCATCGCAACCGGTTTTATTGAGCAAGAACCGGAAGTGACAAAACCTCAAAGAAATCCATTAGGACAAGGATTAAAGCAAAATCAATCCATTCCACAAAAGCGTGAAGTAAAACGTGAGGAACATCAGCAAACATCATCACAACCAAGACAAAATACACAGTCAAGTGATGATACATTGGATATCCCAACGTTCTTACGTAACCGCAACAAACGATAAGCAGGCACGATTCATCCCCTTCCTTTGGAAGGGGTTTTTTTATGTCTGCACGGTGAGAAGATCCTGCGTCTGATTGATATAAAAGTCTTGTTTCTGCGTGTTATTTGGAACTATCGTATGTGTTTTGGTTTGAGTCTTTTAAGTCAAAAGAATCATTTTTCATTTCCTTTACAAAAAACGACAAAATGTTGAACTTTATTTGACTACATTAATGAGAACACCATGAAACTTGTCATGATCAAAAAGAAGGGGGAGGGGCAGGATACACACTGTTTGACCATTTGAGGAGGAGGGATTTTATTGAAAGTGAAGTTTCGCAAAACCGCCGTCTATCGTTTCATGAGTCTTTTGGTGATTGGTACTTTAACGATGACAAGCTTTGGGATGGTTCAAGCAAAATCGACTTCTACCTCATATCAGGAGGAAGCCGTTTCCTCTAAGACAACAAAAGCCAAGATTTCTTCGAGATTAAAGAAGCAGTTTCAAAAGGAAGATAAGGTGACCTTCTTAGTCAAAATGAAGGAACAAACGAATGTACAAAAAGTAGCAAAAGAAGCTGTATCAAAAGCAAAAAAACAAAAATTAACCGCGGCTAAAACGCAGTACACAAAAAGATCAGCCGTTGTATCTGAGCTGAGAGCAACATCTGATGAAACGCAGCAAGCGCTCCTAGCGTATTTACAAAAGGAAAAAAAGAATAAGCAAGTGAAAGATATTCATTCCTACTATATTGTGAATGGTCTAGCTGTGACGGCAACAAAAGAAGTGATGGAAAAGGTTGCTTCTTTTCCAGAAGTAGCTCAAGTGCTGCCGAATGAAACACGTCAACTTCATCGTCCTGTTGATTTGAAGCATGCTAAGCCAAACAAACAAATCAAAGCAGTAGATGGAGTTGAATGGAATATTGCTCAGGTGCATGCACCAGAAGCGTGGGATTTAGGCTATGACGGGACTGGAACCGTTGTGGCAAGTATTGATACTGGTGTCGAATGGGATCATCCTGCGCTAAAAGAAAAATACCGCGGGTTTGATCCTGCTCGTCCGAACGAACCATCTCATGAACTGAATTGGTATGATGCCACGACAGGCTCTGAAGTCCCTTATGATGACTTGGAGCACGGGACCCATGTGACAGGCACAATGGTTGGTTCTGAGCCAGATGGAAAGAATCAAATTGGGGTCGCACCGGGAGCAGAATGGATTGCAGTGAAAGCTTTTTCAGAAGATGGCGGTACAGATGCTGATCTGTTAGATGCCGGTGAGTGGATTTTAGCACCGAAAGATCGTAACGGAAATCCTCACCCAGAAAAGGCACCTGATGTTGTGAATAATTCGTGGGGCGGTGGGCCAGGTCTTGATGATTGGTATAAAGATGTAGTGAATGCTTGGAGAGCAGCAGACATCTTTCCAGAATTTTCAGCCGGTAATACCGACTTATTCAATCCAGGCGGCGCGGGTTCGATTGCAAATCCCGCTAACTATCAAGAAGCCTTTGCTACAGGCGCAACAGATCATGACAACAAGTTAGGGTCTTTCTCCCTTCAGGGTCCTTCTCCATATGGCGTAATGAAACCAGATATTGCTGCTCCGGGAGTAAACATTCGTTCTTCGATCCCGGGAAAAGGATATGAGGATGGATGGAATGGTACATCGATGGCAGGTCCGCATGTCTCAGCTGTTGTTCTTCTTCTTCGCCAAGTGCAATCAGACCTTTCTGTTGATGAAATTCAGCAAATTCTCATTGAGACAGCGAAACCACTGACAGATCAGCAATTTCCTGAATCCCCTAACAACGGCTATGGGGCAGGGTTAGTTGATGCAAGAGAGGCGATTACGGCTTTAACCAATGGAATCGGTACGATTGAAGGCCAGGTGACAAAAGAGGGAGAAGATACAGAACCACCTGTTTTTTCACATAAAGGTCCTAATGAAATTTTTGCTGCAACGCCAACCCCATTGACCATCACTGCAGAAGATGAGATAGCAGTGGCAAATGTTTCTTTGACTTACCGAGTAGATCAAGGTGAATGGGAGACATTGCAAGCCAACCGCACGGATGGAAATCATTTAAAAGGAACCTATACGGTACAGCTCCCTGAACTTGAGGGGGAAAACGTGACGTACCGATGGATTGTGAAAGATTTTGGAGAAAATGAAGCGGCATCAGATTCTTATACACTTCCAATTAAAACATCCATCACCACTGGCTACTCACAAGATTTTGAAGCATGGCCAAGTGGATGGTTCAGTGGTGGAACAAAAGATCCGTGGCAGTGGGGAAAACCGTCCACAGGTCCAAAACAAGCATTTAGCGGGGAACATGTCTATGCCACCAATTTAGACAGTCCTTATGAAAATAAAACGGATGCCAATTTGTCTATGCCGCTCATTGCTGTACCAGATTCAGGTTCTTCCTACCTGCAATATCAATACTGGCATGATCTCGAAGCCAATTATGATTATGTGCATGTCTATGTACAGCCAGAGGGTGAAGACGCCGTTCAAGCGACAGCTTATACGGGGAAAACAAATGCGTGGACAGCAGGCGAGGTTGATTTATCTGCTTATAAAGGTCAAAAAGTGAGAGTCCTGTTTCAGATAAGAACAGATGGCAGTGTCACAAAAGATGGCTTTTATTTAGATGATGTGAAAATCACAGATGAGGCTTTGTCTCAACAAGCTAAGAACCAGCTAGGTGTGATCAAAAAAGAAAAATCCACAAGCCAGAATAAGAAATCAGTTGATCCAAAAAAGGCAAAGCCTGCTAAAGTAAAAAATAAACATGTACACATTCAAAAGCAAAACAGTCATGATGCTCCATCTATTCAAGCTCTTCCAATGAAAGCGCAAATCAGTGTTCTAGAAAGCGGAAAATCAACTTCCACCGATGAAGCGACAGGGAAATATCAGCTGTCTCAAGGAGCAGGAGAATGGACAGTGAAAGCGGAAGCTTACGGCTTTGAATCACGGTCCCAAAAAGTCAAAGTGGCATCAAAAGAAACAGCAGAAGCGAATTTCTCCTTACAGCCGCTAGAGAAACGAACGATCTCCGGCACGGTCGTCAATGAAACAACTGGTGAAAAGGTGAAGAATGCAACTGTTTATCTTGTGGAGGACGCAAAAATTGAGCCGGTGAAAACAGATGAATCCGGTGAATTTTCTCTAGAGGCATTAAGCGGTGTCTATACAGTCAAAATTTTTGCAAAGGGGTTTAAAGGCTATACGTTTACAGCGGATGTGACGGAAAAGCCACTTGAAAAGTCAGTGAAACTTGAGCCTTTTATCGGTTTTCCGGGAGAGATTGGCTACGATGATGGAACGGCTGAAAATGCACGGGCTTTCTACGATCCTGGCAATGGCTGGGCTGTAAAGTTTTCATTAGAAAAAGGAAAGAAACAAGCACAAGTCACAGGTGGTCTTTTCCGGTTTTGGACATCAGAATGGCCAGCTCCTGGAGGCGATGAATTTGCTGTTGAAGTATATGATGCTTCTGGGAAGGGTGGCGCACCAGGTGAGAAAATCGCAGGACCTTTAAAAGCAAATGCGCTGCGTAATGGTGAATGGACAAAAGTAGATTTAGAAGATCAAGCCATTACAGTGGATGGAGATTTCTATCTTGTTTATATTCAAACGAAAAAGAATACCGAATCTCCGGGACTTGCCACAGATGAAGATGGCCCTAATGCTGAAAGAAGCTGGCAGCTGACGAGCGGTGCTTTTTCTCCTTCTCCGAAAGAAGAGGGGAATTATATGATTCGTGCGCTCGTAAACTATGAAGCAGATGTACCAGAAATCACTTCTCCAAAGGAAGGAACCATTACAAATCAAGGTGAATTGACGATTGAAGGCACAGCCTCTCCGGGTCTCGATGTGGCCATTTATCAGAATGATGAAGAGGTGGCCAACGTCAAATCAGATGAGTCGGGTACTTTCAAAGAAAATGTATCTGTTCCAAGTGGAGAGCATGTCTTCACGGCGGCGACTGTAACGGATAAAGGCTCAACAAAACATTCCAAGCCAGTCAAGGTGATCATCGATCAAACAGCACCGACGTTGACCATTGATACACCGAAAAAAGGCGACAAGTTTAATAGAGAATCACTCACGGTGGAAGGGAAAGTAGCGGATGATTATCTAGATCAAGTCACAGTCAATGGAAAAAAAGCGACTGTAAAGGATGGGGCATATTCTGCAAGGGTGCTGCTTGAGAACGGGAAAAATACAATCAAAGTGACAGCAAAAGATGCAGCTGGAAACAAAACGACTAAAAAGGTCGACATCGATGTTCAATATGATGCACCTGTTATTTCTGAATTAACGCCAAAAGATAATATGAATCTATCATCAGGTGAATCGGTTAAGATTTCATTTAAAAGCAGGGAAAAGCTAGATGCCACCTTTGTTCTTCATATGCCGCTGACAAATGCTAGATCAAAACTTCAAAACACAACCGAACTGCCGATTCGTGAAGTAGCACCGGGAACGTATGAAGGCTACTGGACGGCGACATCTATTGCAAAAGCAAAAGGTGCAGTGATTGAAGTCATTGTCAAAGATGATTATGGAAATGTCACAAGACAGAAGGCAGAAGGAACACTCACCATCAATGAGAAAGAATGACAGCGAAAAAGACACGACTCTTCGGAGCGTGTCTTTTTTTGTGCAATGGATAGAGGAGACACTTGTCCAACAAATCATTCGGATGTTCTTTCTGTCTCATACGTCGACAAAAACGATAACAATCCACCAAAAGTTCTCTATCATCCCCTACAAGAATTGACAGACTTCCATCCGATGACTGTTTTATACTGGTACAAACAAGTGCAAGTACTGCTTTTGATTCTTTGTTTCAGATGAAAGGAGCAGAAGGTGGTCATTTATTTAGATGTCATTTGGCTGTTAAACTTTTGTTTTGATCTATTGCTGCTCTTACTCACGGCATTTATTCTCAAACGACAAGTGAAAAAAAGGCGATATATGTTAGGAGCTCTCATTGGATCGAGCATTGTTCTCTTGCTCTTTACGCCATTTGCAATGATTGTGTCGCACCCTTTAGGCAAACTGCTTTTTTCTGTCTTGATCGTGCTTGGAACCTTTGGCTTTCAAAGATTTCGTTCCTTTTTTCAAAACCTGTTTGCTTTTTACTTTGTCACATTTTTGATGGGAGGGGGCATGATCGGGGTTCATTCGTTTTTGCAGACAAATACAGTCATTCAAGATGGACTGCTTATTTCACAAAATGATGGATTTGGTGATCCCATTAGCTGGCTTTTTGTTCTCACTGGCTTTCCGGCCATTTGGCTGTTTTCAAAGAAACGATTAGGAGAGGTTGGTGCGAAAAAAAGACAATATGACGAACAAGTACTTGTGGAGATACACATTCAAGGAGAAACGATCCGCTTAAATGGTCTGGTCGATTCTGGAAATCAGCTGTATGATCCATTGACGAAAACACCTGTCATGATCGTCCAGCTCGATCAGCTCACATCTATTTTCGGAGAGCCATTTATAGAAAAAATGAAACAGTTTCATCCTGTTGAAGTGATGCAAAAGCTTGATGACCATTTTCCGCTGCTTGATCGTTTAAGACTCGTTCCGTATCGTGCAGTCGGTCATGACCACGGGTTTCTACTATGCTTTAAACCAGATACGGTCGTCCTTTATACAAAAACGCATATGATCCAGCCAGCGAAGTGTTTTGTTGGGATGAGTCTAAGCGGATTATCAGCAGATCAGGAATTTCAATCCATCATTCATCCAGAGATGTTAGACGGAAAAATGATACAAGGGGTGTCGTAGTTTTTTTGTGATGTCTTTTATCTTACGAAGTCAACTGGACATTTAGAAGGGAGAAGAAGATGAAAAAATTAAAATTTAAACTCACTTACTACTGGTATAAACTCCTCATGAAGCTAGGGCTAAAGAGTGATGAGATTTATTATATTGGTGGAAGTGAGGCACTGCCTCCGCCATTATCAAAGGATGAAGAACAAGAATTGCTCGTTAAATTACCTAAAGGGGATCAAACAGCAAGAGCCATTTTGATCGAAAGAAACTTGCGATTGGTCGTTTATATCGCAAGAAAATTTGAAAACACAGGCATTAACATTGAGGATTTGATTAGTATCGGAACGATAGGACTCATCAAGGCAGTAAATACGTTTAATCCAGAAAAAAAGATCAAACTGGCCACATATGCGTCTAGATGTATTGAAAATGAAATTTTGATGTATTTGCGCCGAAATAATAAAATCCGTTCAGAAGTATCCTTTGATGAACCGCTTAACATCGACTGGGACGGCAATGAATTGCTTTTATCAGATGTTCTTGGGACAGATGATGATATTATCACCCGGGATATTGAAGCAAATGTCGATAAAAAATTACTGAAAAAAGCGTTAGAACAATTAAACGATCGTGAAAAACAGATCATGGAACTGAGATTCGGTTTAGTTGGCGGTGAAGAAAAGACCCAAAAAGATGTTGCCGACATGCTTGGTATTTCTCAGTCCTATATTTCAAGGCTCGAAAAAAGAATTATTAAACGATTGCAAAAAGAATTTAATAAGATGGTCTAAAAAAAATTTTTTGAAAGCTTTATCCCTGTACTGTCAAAGGGATCACCATTTTTTCACATATTTCTCGTCATAGACCGTGCATATTTTTCCATCCCACGGAGATACTGAACTTTGTACAACAGCTCCTGTAGGGAGGGAAAAAAGTGTCCAGAAATAAAGTGGAAATCTGCGGAGTCGACACCTCCAAACTGCCTGTTCTGAAAAACGACGAGATGAGAAAATTATTCAGACAGCTGCAAGATGAAGGTGACGATACAGCAAGAGAAAAGCTAGTCAATGGCAATTTGCGGTTGGTTTTAAGTGTGATTCAGCGTTTTAACAACAGAGGCGAGTATGTTGATGATCTCTTCCAAGTAGGCTGTATCGGATTAATGAAATCAATTGATAATTTTGATTTAAGCCACAATGTCAGATTTTCAACTTATGCGGTCCCTATGATCATAGGAGAAATCCGTCGATACTTGCGCGATAACAACCCTATCCGGGTGTCTCGTTCACTAAGAGATATTGCCTATAAGGCGCTTCAAGTTCGTGAGAGACTAATTAGTGAGACAAGCAAGGAACCAACGGCAGAAGACATTGCCAAAGTGTTAGAAGTCCCTCATGAGGAAATTGTTTTTGCCCTAGATGCCATTCAAGATCCTGTTTCTTTGTTTGAACCGATTTATAATGACGGAGGAGATCCGATTTATGTAATGGATCAAATTAGTGATGAACGGAACAAAGATACACAATGGGTAGAAGAATTGGCCTTAAAAGAGGGAATGCGCAGATTGAATGATCGAGAAAAAATGATTCTTCGCAAACGCTTCTTCCAAGGTAAAACACAAATGGAAGTGGCAGAAGAAATCGGCATTTCTCAAGCACAAGTATCAAGGCTTGAAAAAGCAGCAATCAAACAAATGAATAAAAATATTTTTTAAAGCCGCCGCTAATGTGCGGCTTTTTTCATTCTTTTTAGAGAACCCATCTGTAGTATTGACTCTGTTATTTTTTTCATTTAATCTGTTTTTAACAAATGTTATTTAAAATATCATTTGTGAGGGAATAGAGAAGCGGAAAGAAGGGTTATTATGACATTCCATGATGAAAGAAGGCTGCTCATTAAGGTTGCGCATATGTACTATGAAGAAGGCGCCACTCAATCTAAAATTGCAGAAGCTGTTGGGGTTAGCCGTTCGCTCATATCGAAATATTTGGCAAAAGCACGTGAAGCAGGAATCGTGGAAATCATTATTCATGATGAAGTAAATCAACAATATGGTTCGTTAGAAAGAAAAATAGAGCGAAAATACGGGCTGCGAGAAGTCGTGTGTGTGGAATCTCTCAGTCAAGAAACAACAAAAAGTCGAATAGGAGCTGCGGCTGCGGGCTTTTTATTAAAAGTCATGAAGGATGGACAAGTCATCGGTTTTTCATCAGGGACAACCTTGCATGAAATGGCGAAAGCGCTTACGTCTGTTCAGCATTTTCCATCTGTGACATTTGTTCCGCTTGTAGGAGGCGTCGGAAATGAAGATGTTGATATTCATGCCAACTATATTATTGGAAGATGCTCAGAAGCACTCAAATCCAAATGTGAGTTTTTACATGTGCCTGTCATGCTTGATACGAAAGAAGCGAAAGATGTACTCATTAGACAGCCGTCGATCAAAAAAGTCATTGAATTAGGAGAATCATCAAATATCGCGGTCGTAGGAATAGGCGGGGTTCCGCAACATTCAACGATGGTGAAATCCTATATGACAAGTGGTGAGGAAGATATCCTGCAAGCGAAAGATGTCGCGGGTGACATTTGTTATAACTTTATTGATCATAAAGGTGAAGTGTATCCGCATCCGTGGAACGACCGGGTGATGGGGATCAGTCCTCTAAAACTGAAAGAGATCCCTCTTGTGATTGGTGTCGCTGGAGGAAAAGAGAAAATTGAAGCGATCAGGGCAGCGTTAGAAGGTGGATTAATTCATGTGTTAATTACAGATGAACAAACCGGAGATGCCCTATTAAAGTAACTACCTAAGCCGATTAGGTAGTTTTTTTGAGTCTTTAGACTCAAAAAGATTGAGAATTTTATCGATTTTATCTTGACACAAAGTTGACACATCATATAAACTAAGTTCATAACAAATGATAAATAAAATAACAAATGTTACAAGAAACAGATTTTTGTTAATTTTTATAACATTTGTTAAAAGTTTCAGATTATTTTTCTAGCAATCTATTGTGAAGCAAGAAAACCTGAAAGGATGATTTAGATGTCAATTTATCAACAATTGTTAGCACGAGAACGCAGCGGAGATCCAATCAAAGTTGGGATTATCGGGGCAGGTCAAATGGGGTTTGGACTCATTTCACAAATTTCTAAAATTCCAGGCATGATTGTCGCAGGTGTTTGTGATATTCATCTTAGTGCAGCTGAGAAAGCAGCGAATTTTTACAAGCAACATGCGAAACCACATCAAATGGTCGTCACAAATGATTACAGAGAAGTGATTCAATCAGATTCTGTGGAAGTCGTTGTGGATGCAACAGGTGTTCCAGAGGTCGGAGCAAACATTTCTTTGGAAGCGCTTAATTCAAAAAAACATCTCGTTCTTTTAAATGTAGAAGTCGATATTACGATCGGCTTGGTCATGCATAAATTATTCACGAATGCAGGACTTGTTTACTCTGGATCAGCTGGAGATGAACCAGCAGCAACGCTAGAACTATACGAATTTGCAAAAACAATGGGGCTTGAAGTATTGGTTGCTGGGAAAGGTAAGAACAACCCATTCTTCCCAGAAGCAAACCCAGATACGTGTAAAGCTGAAGCAGATAGTAAACATATGAGTGCCCACATGCTGGCAGCATTCCAAGACGGAACAAAAACGATGGCAGAAATGAACCTATTAAGTAATGCAACAGGACTTTTGCCTGATAAAGTCGGCATGCATGGAGTAGAAGCGAATTTAGAAAATGTAGCAGATAAATTAAATCAAAAACAGCAAGGCGGCGTACTGGATAACTTCGGAGTCGTTGAATATGTAAACGGACTTGCACCAGGTGTCTTTGTCATCGTCAAGAGTGATCTTGAGCCAGTAGATGAAGAACTTCGCTACTTAAAAGTTGGAAAAGGTCCTCACTACACACTGTATCGTCCTTTCCACTTAGCAAGTCTTGAAACACCAGTGACGATCGCAAAAGCAGTCTTACAACACGATTCTTCAATCCATCCAATTGGTGTACCAGTATCAGAAACTGTCGCTGTGGCGAAAAGAGATATTAAAGCAGGAGAAACACTTGATGGTATTGGCGGATACTCCGTAAGAGGTGTACTTGAAACACATCAAGACATGAAAGCGAACGGCCACATCCCAATTGGCTTAATCAGCGGAAAAGTGGTAGCGAAAAAAGATATCAAATTGGGGCAATTCCTATCTCATGATGATGTAGAACTTGATGCAAGCACAACGGTCTGGAAGCTGCGTTCATTACAAGATCACTTATTTCAATCATAAGGACGTGAGGCTATGGAAAAATTAGCAATCGTACTTTGTATCATTTTGATTGTGCAGTATGGTTTATCGTTTATTCAAATCAAGTACTACCGCAAGAGCATGGATTCACTGATTGACGACTATAAAGGGAAACAAGGCTATCACTTGTTTTCAGGAATGGAGCGGCGCAAATTTGGTCCTGGAGCCATTGCGCTCATCATTGTCGATGAATCATACATCATTCAAAAGTGTCATGTGCTGGGTGGCGTCTCGATTTTGTCTAAATTTAAGGAACTGCCTTCCTATGAAGGAAAACATGTGGGGGCTGTGCTTGATGAGCATCACATGATGAAACAAACATTGAAAAAGCGCAAAAGGGGACCAGCTGTCATGCAAGCACTCTCCATGGCAGCGGAGCAGGCGCTTGTCTCGATTTCTAAAAAAAATATAACAAATGTGAACTAAGAAAGGGGAGATGAAACATGGAATGGATTCAATGGTTTGGAGAGCACTTTATCGGGATGTTTGAAGCCGGCGGAAAGCAGTTCATGGGTCTTGTTACAGGTATCGTTCCAACGCTTGTTGTGTTACTTACTTTCACTTATGCTGTCATGAAGTTTATTGGAGAAGAGCGAGTGAATAGAGCGATTCAGTTTGCAGCGAAATATACCATTTTGCGCTATACGTTAATGCCGATCTTATCCGTTCTTATTTTGACAAACCCAATGGCTTATACGTTTGGCCGCTTCTTACCTGAAAAACAAAAACCAGCATTCTATGATTCAGCTGTTTCATTTGTTCATCCGGTGACATCGCTGTTCCCGTATGCCAACGCAGGAGAACTGTTTGTCTACTTAGGAATTGCGAACGGGATTAAAGAAGCTGGATACTCTATGTCAGAGCTGGCTGTTCGTTACTTCTTAGTCGGGATCGTTGTCATTTTACTTCGCGGAATCATTACGGAATGGATCACAAAGTACTTAGCAGGAAAAATGAAAGCGAATTCACAATAGGGGAGGGTTAGACATGACAAACCACAAAGTATTTGTTGCAAAAGGTGCTGGCGGATGGGGAAAAGGATTAGAGCTTGAACCAACCGGTAAAAGAAGAAAGGTCGTTTCCATTACAGGAGGAGGCATTCACCCAGTTGCACGAAAAATTGCAGAAATGACAGGGACAGAAGCATGTGATGGCTTTAAAAATTCTATACCAGAAGATGAAATGATGTGTGTTGTCATTGACTGCGGAGGAACAGCGCGAATTGGGCTTTATCCAATGAAACGCATTCCTACTGTCGATGTGCTGGCATCCTCTCCTTCTGGACCGCTTGCAAAACACATTACAGAGGATATCTTCGTATCAGGTGTCACAGAAAAAGATATTTCCTTTGCTGAAGCATCTGATAGTGAAGGGAATGTAGAAGGTCAAGAAAGCAGCGGCCCAATTGACAAAGAGAATTTCAAAGAAACCTATTCAAAACTGAAAGAGGAAAATATCGAGCGTCAAGAAAAAGGGAATTTCCTCATGAGATTCTCAAGAGGAATCGGAAAAGTAACCGGCACATTCTATCAAGCTGGTCGTGATTCTGTTGATATGCTCCTTAAAAACATTATTCCATTCATGGCCTTTGTCAGTATGTTAATTGGAATTATCAATTATACAAAAATCGGTGATCTGATTGCCCATTTCCTTTCACCTTTGGCAGGATCTTTATGGGGGC
The DNA here is from genome assembly GCF_038006825.1 of Bacillus sp. FSL W8-0183. NCBI lineage: Bacteria > Bacillati > Bacillota > Bacilli > Caryophanales > Bacillaceae > Bacillus > Bacillus sp. FSL W8-0183. The sequence goes on from NZ_JBBOVY010000001.1 coordinate 1,612,918, forward strand.
TCTTACTGCTCGTTGTTGTCTGTACCTTACCGTTCCTATCGCCTGTCTTAGGACCTGGGGCAGTCATCGCACAAGTCATCGGTGTACTGATTGGTAGTCAAATTGCACTAGGAAACATTCCGCCTCAATTTGCTCTTCCAGCACTGTTTGCGATCAACGGTCAAGTAGGGTGTGACTTTATCCCGGTGGGGCTATCACTTGGTGAAGCGAAGCCGGAAACGGTACAATATGGGGTACCAGCTGTTTTGTATAGCCGTCTCATTACAGGCGTTCTATCTGTTGTGATCGCATACGTTGCCAGCTTCGGTATGTATTAAACGTATTAAAGGAGGAATCGAGATACATGGTAACACAATCTGTCGTAAAAGAAATTGGGATCTTAGTCCCGCAGTTTAAAGAAGATAAGCTGATTGTTTTATTTGGACCAGCAGCGCCGCAGGAATTAAGAGATATGTCTGTCATTCATGAGTTTGAACACTTAGAAGAAGAGCCGTTGAAATTAGGCGGAACGATTCAAGTGGGCGACCAAACTTATACCATTACTGCTTTAGGCAATAAAGCAAATGACAACTTTAAGGAACTCGGCCATATTTCGATCTACTTCCAAGAGCCGTTTGATGATGTATTACCGGGAGCTGTCTTTGCATCCCCACATACGTTTCCTGATATTAAAGAAGGCGTACGAATTGAAATTTCGTAACCATGGAAAAAAGCTGTTCCTTATAGGGAGCAGCTTTTTTGCGTTAGGTTTACTGATTGAAACATTTGCGATATGCTGTAGACGTTATTATTTGTATATTCAGAATTTTTATTCAGGGGGAAAAGATCGTGTCGCTTGACTTGAAGGATGTTTCTTTAAAACGAAATGGAAAATGGCTGCTTCGTTCTATTGACTGGCAGGTGAAAAACCAGGAACACTGGGTGCTTTATGGTTTAAATGGTGCTGGGAAAACGGCTTTATTAAATATGCTTTGCTCATATTATTTTCCAACGTCAGGTGAGATGACGGTGTTAGGCCATGTGTTTGGCAAGGAAGCGCTTGGTGAAAAACTAAGGAAGAAAATTGGTCTCATCTCTGCTGGTCTTGAAAAGAAGCTGCACAGAGATGACAATGCATTTGAAATTGTTTTGAGCGGGGCATTTGCTTCCATCGGACTTTATGAAACACCGACAGATGAGATAAGAGAGAAGGCGATTGATTTATTAAAAACATTTGGCTCGTTTCAATATGCCAATCGCACGTATGAAACCCTCTCGCAAGGAGAGAAACAAAAAGTGCTCATCGCAAGAGCTTTAATGAATGATCCGAAGCTCCTAATATTAGATGAACCTGTGACGGGTCTTGATTTTTTAGCAAGAGAACAGGTGCTAGAGACGATCTCATTGATTGCATCAAAACCAGATGCGCCCACATTGCTCTATACGACCCACCATGCAGAAGAGATTCTCCCGATTTTTCAGCACACCTTATTATTAAAAGAAGGTACTGTTTTTCATAAAGGGGAGACAAATCAGATGATGACAAGTGACTTGCTTTCTTCCTTTTTTGAATGTCCAGTCGAAGTCATGTGGCAAAACGGCCGCCCTCACTTAAGTAAATTGTAGATAAGAGAAACTATTGGTCTGCTTCCCTGCTTTTCCATCATACATATTATAGTAGAAAACGAAAGGCGGGGAAGGACAGATGATCAGTATTTCTGAATTCCAAATCAAAGATGTCGTCGATGTGTCCAGCGGAAAAAAATTAGGTACTATTGGAGACATCGATATCAATGTCACGAGCGGTAAAATACAAGCGATTATCATTGGCGGTACAGGTAAAATGATGGGATTTTTCGGAAAAGAAGAGGAAATGATTGTCCCGTGGCGAAATATAGTAAAAATTGGCGAAGATGTGATACTTGTCCGTTTGTCTTCTTAATTTGTGTAAATTCCTCAACTAATAGATCAAATTTTCCTTAAAACAAGCTCTCCATTCTCAGCAATCAATGTCTTTTTCGGGTAAAAAGATTACGTTTTCATATCAATTTGAAAAAAAACCTGTAGAAAGGGCACATTTGAGTGTAATATTTAATGAATCCCACTAACTGTCTTAGCAGGTCTTGTGGTAAAATAGGAGCGATATAAAGAGAGATGAATGAAAGGTGGGAGGCAGCTTTGATAGACAAATATGACCCCTTTCAGCAGAAATCACCTTATGCAATGCTGATTCATGATTGGACGAACATGACATGTTCTGGAAAAGAGATATTGGCCGGTTTTACGACAAAAAATGGCGGCTTTAGTCTTTCTCCATATCAATCAATGAACACTGGACTCCATGTAGGAGATGATGCTTCTAGTGTCCAAATGAATCGTCAAGTCATTGCAGATGCTACTGCTGTGCCGCTCTCTAATTGGGTGTTTGCTGACCAAACACACGAGGATCGCATCATGAAAGTCACGAAGGAACAAAAGGGAAGAGGAAGTCTTCAGTATGATGAAGCGCTCTCTAGAACAGATGGTTTATACACCTCTGAACCAAACATCATGCTCGCTCTTTGTTTCGCTGACTGTGTTCCGCTTTATTTTCTAGCTCCGCAATCTGGGCTGATTGGAACGGCTCATGCCGGCTGGAAAGGAACCGTCAAACAAATTGGCGCCAACATGGTTGATGCATGGGTTCGCCAAGAAGGCGCTGATGCCGATCATATACAAGTCGTCATTGGACCATCCATTGGCAGCTGCTGCTACATAGTAGATGATGTTGTCATAGATCAAGTGAAACAGCTTCCTTTTTCAACAGAGGATGTGTATTCCGAGATGTCACAAGGACAATACAAAATTGACTTAAAAACACTAAACAAAAACGTATTACTTCATGCAGGATTAAAAGAAGAAAACATACATGTCAGTTCGATGTGCACAAGTTGCAATGAGCAGCATTTCTTCTCACACCGGCGTGATCAAGGGAAAACAGGACGTATGATGTCTTTTGTCGGGTTTAAGGAGGCATAAGTGCAATTGAATGTACGAGAGAATCTCAGACAAATAAATGAACAAATAAACGAAGCATGTAAAAGAGCAGGTAGACATCCAGACGATGTATCGGTTGTCGCTGTCACAAAGTATGTCTCGATTGAACGAGCATTAGAAGCCAAGGATGCCGGAATTTTGCACTTTGGTGAAAATCGTGACCAAGGGTTACTTGAAAAACAGGCAGCCATAACCGATGAAAACATTAGCTGGCACTTCATCGGCAGTTTACAGACGCGAAAAGTGAAATCTGTCATTCAGACCATTGACTACTTACATTCGCTAGACAGAATGTCTCTTGCGAATGAAATTGAAAAAAGAGCGGATCACACGGTTCGCTGTTTTGTACAGGTGAACACATCACTTGAGGAGTCAAAACACGGCTTACAAAGCGAAGACGTGATTCCATTTGTCAAACAGCTGGCTGATTTCAAACATATTGAAATTGCTGGACTCATGACGATGGCTCCATTTACAGATGATCACACGGTGATACGAAACTGTTTTAAAACATTAAAAAGCCTTCAACAAGAGGTAAAACAACTGAACCAAGTAAATGCACCTTGTCAGCATTTATCGATGGGCATGTCAAACGATTTTGAAATCGCAATTGAAGAAGGTGCGACATTTGTTCGGATTGGCTCTTCACTTGTTGGAAATGAAACAGGAGGTGCGTGACATGAGCATAAAAAATAAGTTTAAAAGCTTCTTCACACTCGATGATGAAGAGTATGAGTACGAATATATTGATGAAGAAAGAGAACCAGCACAAGAAGAAAAAAACACAAAAGATAAAGCGGCATTTCAAGAGCGTCCTCAGGCAGGAAAACAAAATGTCGTCAGCTTGCAAAGCGTGCAAAAATCCTCTAAAGTGGTGTTAAGTGAGCCGCGTGTTTATGCAGAGGCACAGGAGATTGCAGATCATATTAAAAATCGGCGTGCAGTCGTCGTCAATTTGCAGCGCATTCAGCACGATCAAGCAAAGCGAATCATCGACTTCTTAAGCGGAACGGTTTATGCAATCGGTGGAGACATTCAGCGTATTGGCTCGAATATATTCCTCTGCACTCCTGATAATGTGGATGTATCTGGCACAATATCAGAGCTATTGACAGAGGAAGAACCTCAGAGGTGGTAAACCAAAGTGACTCTATATTACATTTTCCAGTTTCTACAGACTGTATTAACGATTTACTCATTCGCGATCATTATTTACATCTTTATGTCATGGGTACCATCTGCAAGAGAAACAGCGATTGGTCGCTTCTTGACAAACATTTGCGAACCGTATTTAGAACCATTCCGTAAAATTATTCCGCCAATTGGCATGATAGACATCTCGCCAATTGTGGCATTGCTTGTGATTCGTTTCGCATCATTGTATGGACTAACTGGTCTTTATAATATGATTGTACGATTCATGTAAACAGGCTGCCGGGCTTGGCATCTGCCAGGCTCTTTTACATAAAAGGGGAACAAAATGAGCGATATTTATCAACATTTTAGAAAAGACGAACAGCCATTTGTCGACCAAGTATTAGGCTGGAAAAACATCGCACTCGATCAATATCGAATGAAATTAACAGACTTTCTTGATCCGCGTGAGCAGTTCATTACCCAGTCCGTGATTCAGCATTCTGATGAACTGGGTCTCATGTTTTTTGGCGGGTATGAGGAAGCAGAGCGGAAAAGGGCTTTGATCTATCCTGACTATTTAGCACCGACCATACAGGATTTTGAACTGACTTATTTTCAGGTGAACTATGCGAAAAAGTTTATTTCTATAGAACACCCCAACCTTCTCGGTTCGCTCATTGGGACAGGCCTGAAGCGTCAAAAATTCGGTGATTTGTTGTTTTCAGAGGACAACGTGCAATTTATTTGTACAAGCGATGTTGCCGATTTTGTTCGGGCTCAGCTGACGCATGTCGGCAGAGCATCTGTTTCATTAGAGGAAATCAGCAAGGCAGATCTTCAGCCAGTCATCAGCAAAACCGATATCAAAGAAGATACGATTTCTTCACTGCGGCTTGACGCTGTATGTGCTGCTGTCAGCCGTCAGTCTCGGCAAAAAGCACAGCTTTTGGTCAAAAATGGTCTTGTCAAAGTAAACTGGAAAGTCACTGAAGACCCTTCCTTTACAATTGGTGAAGGTGATCAGCTCTCTGTCAGGGGATTTGGCCGCTTTAGCTTAAAAACAATTGATGGGAAGACGAAAAAAGATAAATTCAAAGTAACATTTGAGCTTCTGACATAACGAATTTGAATCTGGAGGTGGCAAGAGTGCCATTAACACCTAATGATATTCATAATAAAACGTTCACAAAAAGTTTTCGCGGCTATGACGAAGATGAAGTAAATGAGTTTTTAAGCCAAGTACGTAAAGATTACGAGATCGTACTTCGCAAAAAGAACGAGCTTGAAGACAAAGTCAACGAGCTTGATGAAAGACTAGGCCATTTTGCAACAATTGAAGAAACATTAAACAAATCCATTCTTGTGGCGCAAGAAGCAGCAGAAGACGTGAAGCGTCATTCTGATAAAGAAGCGAAATTGATCATTCGTGAAGCTGAGAAAAATGCAGACCGTATTATCAACGAAGCGTTATCAAAATCAAGAAAGATTGCAATGGAAATCGAAGAGCTCAAGAAACAGTCGAAAGTCTTTAGAACTCGTTTCCAAATGCTCATCGAAGCTCAGCTTGATCTTCTGAAAAATGATGATTGGGATCATTTGCTGGAATATGAAGTTGACGCTGTCTTTGACGAAAAAGAATAAGCGCATCACCTTGACATGACGTGCTCATGTTGCATATAATACCATCATAAATTAACAAGAGATAAACGTTTGAAAGGGACACTCGCAGCGGTTACATGCGTAATAAAGCGAATCAGGGACGGTGGAAGCCTGACATTACGAAACGCTGCAATGAGATCACCCCTTTAGTTCCTTTTCTGAAATGTATGAGTAAGAAAAGGCGTCTGATCACGTTACGATTTTAGAGTGGATAAGCGGCAGTTTCAAAGCGCTTGTCTAAAAGGGTGGTACCGCGAGACAAGCCTTCTCGTCCCTTATGGGATGAGAGGGCTTTTTTTATTGTTTTTTAATACGAATTTGCATGTGGAGGAATAGGTATGAACTACAAAGACACCTTATTAATGCCAAAAACAGAATTCCCGATGAGAGGGAACTTGCCGAACAAAGAGCCTGAAATCCAAGAGGAGTGGGCAGAAAAAGACATCTATCAAATGGTTTTAGAGCGGACAAAAGGACGCCCGACCTTTATTTTGCATGATGGACCTCCATATGCGAATGGTGACATTCATATGGGGCACGCACTCAATAAAATCCTCAAAGATTTTATTGTCCGTTTTAAATCAATGAATGGATTCCATGCACCGTACGTACCGGGCTGGGATACACATGGCTTACCGATTGAAACAGCCCTTACGAAAAATAAAAAAGTCAAACGCAAAGAAATGTCGACAGCAGAATTCCGTAAACTATGTGAGGAGTATGCATGGAAACAAATCGAAGGTCAGCGCAATCAGTTTAAACGTTTGGGCGTAAGAGCAGACTGGGATAATCCATATGTGACATTGAAGCCTGAATACGAAGCGCAGCAAATTCTTGTCTTTGGTGAAATGGCGAAAAGAGGCTATATTTACAAAGGTCTTAAGCCTGTTAACTGGTCTCCATCAAGTGAATCAGCACTTGCTGAAGCAGAAATTGAATACAAGGACAAACGTTCACCATCGATTTACGTATCATTTAAAGTGAAAGATGGCAAAGGCGTACTTGAAAACGGCGAGCAGTTCATCATCTGGACAACAACACCTTGGACACTTCCTGCAAACCTTGGCATTTGTGTACATCCAAACCTAGAGTACAGTGTGCTTCAAGTGGGTGCTGAGCGATATGTCATCGCATCTGAGCTAGTTGAACAAGTGGCAAAAACACTTGGCTTTGAAGAGTACGAAGTTGTGAAAACCTTAAAAGGTAAAGAATTAGATAAGGTCGTTGCAGCACATCCAATTTACGATAGAGATTCTCTTGTGATGCTTGGCGATCACGTCACAACAGATGCAGGAACAGGCTGTGTTCACACAGCGCCAGGTCACGGGGAAGATGACTTTATCGTAAGTATGAAGTACGGTCTTGATGTGTTATGTCCAGTAGATGAAAAAGGTGTGATGACAGAAGAAGCACCTGGTTTTGAAGGACTATTCTACGAGGATGCCAATAAAGCCATCACAGAACAGCTTGAAGCAAAAGGCGCATTGAAAAAGCTCGACTTTATCACGCACTCCTATCCGCATGACTGGAGAACGAAAAAACCAACAATTTATCGTGCAACTGCTCAGTGGTTTGCTTCCATTAAAGATTTCAGAGAAGCACTATTAGATAATATTAAAGAAACGAAATGGGTTCCAGCTTGGGGCGAAACGCGCCTGTTCAATATGGTGCGTGACAGAGGTGACTGGTGCATTTCAAGACAGCGTGTATGGGGCGTTCCAATCCCAGTCTTCTATGCTGAAAATGGTGAGTCAATCATCACAGATGAAACGATTCAGCACGTCTCTCAATTATTTAGAGAACATGGCTCGAATATTTGGTTTGAAAAAGAAGCAAAAGAATTATTGCCTGAAGGCTTTACACATCCAGGCAGCCCGAACGGTGAATTTACAAAAGAGCAAGATATCATGGATGTATGGTTTGATTCTGGTTCTTCTCACCAAGCGGTATTAGAAGAACGAGATGACCTGGTTCGTCCGGCAGACCTTTACCTTGAAGGTTCTGATCAATATCGCGGCTGGTTTAACTCATCTTTATCTACAGCAGTTGCAGTCACTGGAAAAGCGCCATATAAAGGTGTTCTCAGCCATGGCTTTACGCTTGATAAAGAAGGACGCAAGATGAGTAAATCATTAGGCAATACGATTGATCCGACGAAAGTGGCGAAGCAGCTTGGTGCGGAGATTCTTAGACTTTGGGTATCTTCTGTCAACTATCAAGCCGATCATCCAGTGTCTGACGACATTTTAAAACAAGTCGCAGAAGTTTATCGTAAAATCCGTAACACGTTCCGCTTCTTGCATGGTAACCTGTTTGACTTTGATCCAGCAGTCAATGCAGTACCAGTCGAAGAGCTTCGCGAAGTGGATCAGTATATCTTAATCAAATTAAACAAATTGATTGATAAAGTGAAAAAAGCTTATGATGATTACGAATTTGCGGTTGTCTATCATGCCATCCACAACTTCTGTACGATTGAGCTTAGCTCTTTCTATCTCGATTTTGCAAAAGATGTGGTATACATTGAGCATGCGGATCATCCAGACCGCCGCAGCATGCAAACGGTTTTCTATGAAACATTAATGGCGTTAGTGAAGCTAACAGCACCAATTCTTCCGCATACAGCAGATGAACTATGGAGCCACTTAAGCTTTGTTGAAGAGCCAAGTGTTCAGTTAACAGATATGCCAGAAGGTGTAGCTGTTCCTCAAGCAGAAGCGACAGAAGTGAAGTTTGACCGCTTTATGGAAGTACGTGACGATGTGCTAAAAGCGCTGGAAATTGCGCGTAATGAGAAAGTCATCGGACGTTCACTTGAAGCGAGTGTGACCCTTTATGCAACAGAGGAAGTGAAAAACCTTCTTGCATCCATTAAAGAAGATGTGAAGCAGCTCTTTATCATTTCTGAGTTAACAGTAGAAGATGAGAAGCATGCAGACGCATCAGCGCCTGAATACACATCAGGACGTATTGTTGTTCAAAAAGCAGAAGGCGAACTGTGCGAACGTTCCCGCATTATTTCAAAAGATGTTGGCGCAAATCCAAAATACCCAACATTGTCGCTCAAAAATGCTGAAATCGTGGAGAAATATTACCAGAATTAACAGCGTGATATCACCAACTAGCGCCCCGCATATAGCGGGGCGTTTTTGATATAGAGAAAATGACAGCGTTTAGAACGAAAGGAAAAATCTTATGGCTTTAAAGTGAACAGGCGGGGCAACAATATGATTATCACGACAGGGCAGGAGTTGAAACAGCGACATGAATGGCGATCTAGAGACGATTTACATGGAACTCCTTCAAATGAGAGAAGAACTGCAATCGAAACTGTTTGAATATGCATCATTGCGTTCACCCGCTGAACATGTCACGTTCGATCAAGCAAAAACGACCACGCTTCTTTATCACATTAAAGAAGAACTGCAAGATGTTTCGCTCGCGATTGCAAAAATTGAACAAGGAACTTATGGCATATGCGAGGCGACAGGGCATACAATGCCTATTGAACAAATGAGTATTCTTCCGACTGCTCGTACGACTGACGACTTTTTATATCATAAGCAATACGAGAAAAAAGCATTCACCCCTTATCCTTATGAATCAAACGATTCTCATTTTGAAGCCTTCCACATGTAGGGAGGTTTTTGTCTGTCAACTAAAGTTTCTTTACTCCATCCTGTTTTCTTGATAAAATGCATAAAGACCAAAGTATGAAGATGGAGGAACGTGTGTGTTCTATTACATAATCGCATTCGTGATAATTTGTTTAGATCAATTAACAAAATGGCTCATTGTCAAACATATGATGCTCGGTGATTCTATTCCTGTGATTGATGGCTTCTTTTACATCACATCCCACCGAAATTCAGGAGCCGCATGGGGGATTCTCCAAGGACAAATGTGGTTTTTCTATGTGATCACACTCGTTGTTATTGCAGGAATTGTTTATTATTTGCAAAAACATGGACAAAAGGACAAGCTACTTGGCGTAGCGCTTGCCTTAATGCTTGGCGGAGCAATTGGAAACTTTATTGACCGTATTTTCCGTCAAGAAGTGGTTGATTTTGCTCATTTCGTATTTGGGGATTATCATTATCCAATCTTTAATATCGCAGATTCCTCTCTATGTGTGGGGGTCATTCTGCTCTTTATTCAAATGCTGTTAGATGGAAAGAAAAATAAGGAGTCAACTACATGAATCAAGTAAACATTGCCGTTTCAGAAGAACAAACGAGTGAACGGCTTGATAAATTTTTAAGCACAACTGAACCAGAATGGTCAAGAACCCAAGTCCAGCAGTGGGTGAAAGATGGGCTCATCGAAGTAAATGGAAAACAAGTGAAGGCCAATTACAAAGTACAAGCTGGAGATCAAATCAAAGTAGAGATTCCAGATCCAGAAGCACTAGATGTAGAAGCGGAATCAATGGATCTTGATATTTATTATGAGGATGAAGATGTACTAGTGGTCAATAAACCAAGAGGAATGGTCGTTCATCCAGCACCAGGACATGTGACAGGTACTCTTGTTAATGGCCTCATGGCTCATTGCAATGATTTGTCAGGCATTAATGGTGTGATGAGACCAGGAATTGTCCACCGGATTGATAAAGATACGTCAGGGCTTTTAATGGTCGCAAAAAATGATATGGCTCATGAATCACTCGTCAATCAGCTGGTGGCGAAAACGGTCACTAGAAAATACACAGCCGTTGTTCATGGCATCATTCAGCATGATACTGGAACGATTGATGCTCCAATTGGTCGAGACAAAAAAGATCGCCAAAGCATGACGGTCACAAAAGAAAATGCAAAGCAGGCGGTCACTCATTTTGATGTGATGGAGCGTTTTAAAGACTTTACCGTTGTAGAATGCCGCCTTGAAACAGGAAGAACCCACCAAATTCGTGTTCATATGAAATACATTGGCTATCCTCTTGCCGGAGATCCAAAATATGGCCCGAGAAAAACTGTTGATTTCAATGGACAACTGCTGCATGCAGGCGTGTTAGGATTTGATCACCCTAGAACAGGAGAATATATGGAGTTTACAGCTCCAATTCCAGCTGATATGCAAGCTTTTATCGATTCATTAAGAAATAACGATTGACAGGCCGTTCTTTTTTTGAAATAATAAACGAAGAAATTGAGATTCTTTAAAACAGTCCAGAGAGGCTGAGAAGGATAACGGATCAATTTGTGCACGAGTATGCACAAATGAGCGCCCCTCTCTGCCCTTTGCAGAAGGGGCTTTTTATTTGTCAAAAAGAGGTGTAAAAGATGGAACAAAAAGCAGTTATTCTTGATGAACAAGCGATAAGACGAGCGCTTACCCGTATTGCACATGAAATGATTGAGCGCAACAAAGGGATGAAGGATGTCATCCTGGCCGGGATCAAGACAAGAGGTATTCATCTTGCAAAGCGCCTTGCAGAGCGCATCGAGCAAATAGAAGGAAACCCCGTGACTGTGGGTGAACTGGATATTACGCTATACCGTGATGACCTGACAAAAAAGACAGAGAATCAAGACCCGCTTGTCAAGGGTGCAGACATTCCAGCTGACATTAATGACAAAACACTCATTGTCGTGGATGATGTGCTGTTCACAGGCAGAACGGTGAGAGCAGCTATGGATGCGCTTGTGGATGTAGGAAGACCATCTTCCATTCAGCTGGCTGTTCTAGTCGACCGGGGACACCGGGAGCTGCCGATTCGGGCAGATTATATCGGAAAAAACATCCCGACATCAAAAGCAGAGACAGTCATGGTTCAGCTTAATGAAGTAGATCAAAACGACCTTGTCGCTATATATGAAAAATAACCTTTTTAAATGCATTCCAGAGAGTTTGCAAAGAGGGCAATAACAGAGACACCGAGCACACGACTAAAGTGACGTGTACGGTTTTTCTAGGCCTCTTTGCGCATACTCGCAAAGAGGCTTTTTTAATGAAAAAGGACACATCTAGGAGGAAAATCATGAGTCAGCAAAAAGCCAATTTAGGCATTCGAGATATCCCAAAACCGTTCACATGGCTGTCACTCAGCCTGCAGCACTTGTTTGCCATGTTTGGTGCAACCATTCTTGTACCAAAGATCATTGAGATGAGCCCAGCCGTTGCGCTCATCTCAAGCGGGGTTGGAACCATTGTGTACTTAATCATCACAAGAGGACAGATTCCGGCGTATCTTGGATCGTCCTTTGCCTTTATCGCCCCTATCTTGAATGTAAAAGCCACCGGCGGCCCTGGAGCCGCAATGGTAGGTGCCTTTATGGCGGGTGTGGCATATGCACTCATCGCATTATTTATCAAATGGCTCGGCACAGGCTGGTTAATGAAGCTTCTGCCGCCTGTCGTTGTAGGCCCCGTCATTATGGTCATCGGACTCGGACTCGCTGGAACAGCTGTTAACATGGCGATGTACGTGGATCCAAATGCAAAGGAGCTTGTTTACAGCCTGAAGCACTTAATGGTTGCAGGCTTCACGCTCGCTGTCACCATTATTAGTATGATCTTCCTAAGAGGATTCCTTAGCTTGATTCCAGTCTTAATCGGCATTATCAGCGGCTACCTTTTTGCTTTAACACAAGGCATTGTGAACTTCCAGCCGGTTATTGACGCAAAATGGTTTGCTGTACCAGACTTTGTTGTGCCATTTGTCGACTATACACCTGCTGTGACCTTAAGCATTCTCACAGTGATGGTGCCGGTTGCCTTTGTGACGATGTCTGAGCACATCGGCCATCAAGTCGTGTTAAGCAAAGTTGTTGGACAAGATTTTATTAAAAAGCCAGGTCTTCATCGCTCCATTTTAGGAGACAGTGCGGCGACAATCTTCGCTTCACTCATCGGCGGACCTCCAACAACGACTTATGGAGAGAACATTGGCGTCCTTGCGATCACAAGAGTGTTCAGTATCTTCGTCATCGGCGGAGCAGCTGTGTTTGCGATCTGCTTCGGCTTTGTTGGGAAAATTTCAGCATTAATCAGTACAGTACCGTCCGCGGTTATGGGGGGCGTTTCGTTCCTGCTCTTTGGAATCATAGCCTCAAGCGGACTGCGAATCCTGATTGATCATAAAGTGAACTTTGAAGAAAAGCGCAATCTCATTATCGCATCAGTCATCTTAGTCATTGGAATTGGCGGGGCATTCATTGAGGTGAAACAAATCAATCTGACGCTGTCAGGAATGGCACTCGCTGCCATTACTGGCGTCCTGTTAAACATGATTCTGCCGCATCAGAAGGCAGAAGATGATGAGTCAAATGAATCGAATACCGAAAACCTTTTAAAAGAAGTCCAGTGAGGCTGACAAGGGTTCTAAACGGAGCAGAACGTGCGAAAGCACCCCTGCTTCTTTTGGAGAACCCTAAGCTGCCGAGGCTTAGGGTTTTTTTGAACCTGAAAGTGATGAAAAACTAGAGGGGGCAGAAAAAATGAATGATTTATCGACAATGAGCAGCTTGTCAAAGGAAGAAATTTTACAGCTGATTGAAGAAGCATGTGCATTGAAAAAAGGGAAACAGGAACATGGTTTAGCAGGTGAGTTTGTAGCGAACCTCTTCTTTGAACCAAGTACAAGAACGCGTTTTAGCTTTGAGGTGGCAGAGAAGAAACTTGGAATGAATGTGCTGAACCTAGACGCAGCAAGTACCTCTGTTCAAAAGGGAGAGACCCTTTACGATACAGTGAAAACACTTGAATCCATCGGAGTCAAGGCATGTGTCATCAGAGACAGTACCGACGAATATTACAAAGAGCTGATTGGGAAGGTCGGGATTCCAATCATTAATGCTGGAGATGGCTGCGGACAGCATCCTACACAATCATTGCTGGATTTGATGACGATCTTCGAAGAGTTTGGCGGTTTTGAAGGCTTAACGATCTCGATTCATGGTGATATCAAACATAGCAGGGTGGCAAGGTCCAATGCTGAAGTCCTCGCAAGACTAGGAGCGACAGTGCTCTTTTCAGGACCAGCATCCTTCCAAGATGAACAAAATCCTCATGGAACGTATGTCGAAGTGGACGAAGCCATGAAGCGGTCTGACGTGGTGATGCTGCTGAGAATTCAGCATGAAAGGCACTCAGAAAAGATGGGCAATGAGGGTTACTTATCTACTTATGGATTAACAGTAGACAGGGCAAGCAAAATGAAAGAAAGAGCGATTATTATGCATCCAGCACCAGTAAATAGAGGTGTTGAAATAGATGATTCATTAGTAGAGTCAAAACAGTCAAGGATTTTTAAACAAATGGAAAATGGTGTGTATATCCGAATGGCTGTGTTAAAAAGAGCTTTTCAAAATAGCAGACTACATCAAAAAGGGAGAGATTCTGTCTATGTCATATCTCATTAAAAACGGTTTTATCTTAACAAGCACAGGGGAAAGAGTGCAGCAGGATATTAGGGTAGAAGGAAAAGTGATTCAAGCAATGGGTCACTTAGAAAGAGAAGACGGAGAAGAAGTCATTGATGCAGCAGGGCTATTTGTATCACCAGGTTTGATTGATCTGCATGTGCATTTAAGAGAGCCAGGCGGCGAGAAAAAAGAAACCATTGAAACAGGTTCTAAGGCAGCAGCAAGAGGCGGGTATACGACCATTGCAGCAATGCCGAATACACGACCAGTTCCAGATACAAAAGAACAAATGGAATGGCTGATGAATCGAATCAAAGAGACCTCCTCTGTAAGAGTACTGCCATACGCTTCCATCACGACGAGACAAATTGGCGAAGAGATGACAGACTTTGCAGCGTTAAAAGAAGCGGGCGCATTTGCCTTTACGGATGACGGTGTTGGTATTCAAACCGCAGGCATGATGTACGAAGCAATGAAAAAGGCAGCAAGCCTTGATCAAGCCATAGTGGCGCACTGTGAAGATAACTCACTCATTTATGGAGGATGCGTTCATGAAGGAGACTTTTCAAAAGCAAATGGGTTAAACGGGATACCGTCAATTTGTGAATCGGTGCATATTGCAAGAGATGTCCTCTTAGCAGAAGCAGCGAATTGTCATTATCATGTATGTCATATCAGTACAAAGGAATCCGTCCGAGTGGTACGCGATGCAAAAAAAGCAGGCATTCGTGTGACGGCTGAGGTCTCTCCACATCACCTTCTCTTATGTGATGCAGACATTCCAGGTCTTGACACAAACTATAAAATGAATCCGCCGCTCAGAGGAGCAGAAGATCGCGAGGCACTGATCGAGGGACTTTTAGATGGCACGATTGATTTTATTGCCACAGACCATGCACCGCATACAGAAGAAGAAAAGAACGAAACGATGCAGAGGGCACCATTTGGGATTGTCGGACTTGAAACAGCGTTCCCGCTTCTGTACACACGTTTTGTGAAAACAGGGGAATGGACATTAAAAGAACTTGTTGATTATATGACCATCAAACCAGCAGAAGCCTTTGCTCTTCCATACGGAAAGCTGGAAGAAGGTCAAATCGCTGATATCACACTGATTGATTTAAACAAAGAAATGGCAATTGACAAAAAAAGCTTCTTATCTAAAGGACAAAATACACCGTTTGACAAATTGACTGTATCAGGATGGCCGGTCATGACACTTGCATCTGGGAAAGTCGTTTATGAAGAGGGGAGACTAGTAAAATGAAGAGACGCTTAGTGCTAGAAAACGGAACAGTATTCGAAGGAACAGGCTTTGGCAGCTTAGAACCGTCAGTCGGAGAAGTCGTCTTTAACACAGGGATGACGGGCTATCAAGAGATATTGTCTGACCCCTCGTACTGCGGACAAATTGTCACACTCACTTACCCGCTGATCGGCAACTACGGCATTAACCGTGATGATTTTGAATCGATCACACCGTTTGTGAAAGGGCTGATCGTGAAAGAGCTTTGTGAAAAGCCTTCAAACTGGCGTTCTTCATACTCACTTGATGAGTATTTAAAAATGAAAAAGATCCCGGGTCTTAGCGGCATTGATACACGCAAGCTCACGCGCATGATTCGAAGTGCAGGTACATTAAGAGGAGCTTTTGCAGGACCGGATGAACAAGTAGAAGACGTTTTGAGCCGCCTTCAAACAATGCAGCTACCAACAGATCAAGTAAGCCAAGTATCTGTGAAAAATGCGTATCCAAGTCCAGGAAGAGGCAAAAGAATTGTGCTTGTCGATTTCGGCATGAAGCATGGCATTTTGCGCGAACTCAATAAGCGAGATTGTGATGTCATTGTGGTGCCATACAATATCACGGCAGATGAAGTATTACAGTTAAAACCAGATGGCATCATGCTTTCAAACGGACCTGGGGATCCAGTCGATGTGCCAGAAGCGGTTGAAATGATTCAGCAGCTGATTGGAAAGGTACCACTCTTTGGTATCTGCCTAGGACACCAGTTATTCGCGCTTGCGTGCGGCGCAAGTACAGAAAAAATGAAATTTGGGCATAGAGGATCCAATCATCCAGTCAAAGAACTAGCAACTGGCAAGGTAACCTTGACGTCTCAAAACCATGGCTACACGGTTAGCGCCATTAATGAAGACGTGCTTGAAGTCACACATATTGCGCTAAATGACAATACCATTGAAGGATTAAAACATAAAGAAGCACCAGCATTCACTGTCCAGTATCACCCAGAAGCATCACCGGGTCCAGAAGATGCGAACTACTTATTTGACGAGTTCATGGACATGATTCATACAACTGAGAAAGAAGGGGAAGAAGTATGCCAAAACGCGTAGATATCAAAAAGATTTTAGTGATCGGTTCAGGTCCAATCATCATCGGTCAGGCAGCGGAGTTTGACTATGCAGGCACACAAGCTTGCTTAGCGCTAAAAGAAGAGGGCTATGAAGTCGTTCTTGTGAACTCTAACCCTGCGACGATCATGACGGATACAGAAATGGCCGATAAGGTATACATCGAACCACTGACACCAGAATTTTTAACACGAATCATTCGAAAAGAACGTCCTGATGCGATTTTGCCGACACTTGGCGGACAAACTGGATTGAACCTTGCTGTTGAATTATCAGATCTTGGTGTACTCGCTGAATGCGGTGTTGAAGTACTAGGCACCAAGCTGTCAGCTATTCAAAAAGCAGAGGACAGAGATTTATTCCGTAATCTAATGAATGAATTAAATGAACCTGTACCAGAAAGTGAAATCATCCATAACCTTGAAGAAGCGATGGCATTCACAGATCAAATCGGTTTCCCGGTCATTGTTAGACCAGCCTATACACTAGGCGGAACAGGCGGCGGAATTTGTACAAATGAGCAAGAATTAAAAGAAATCGTCGAGAATGGACTGAAGTTAAGTCCGGTGACACAATGTTTGCTTGAAAAAAGTATCGCAGGCTTTAAAGAAATTGAATATGAGGTCATGCGTGACAGCGGAGATCATGCCATTGTGGTTTGTAACATGGAAAACTTTGATCCTGTCGGCATCCACACAGGCGACAGTATCGTTGTGGCACCAAGTCAAACGCTAAGTGATCGTGAATATCAGCTGCTTCGTAATGTGTCACTCAAGCTGATCCGTGCACTTGGCATTGAAGGCGGATGTAACGTACAGCTGGCGATTGACCCAGACAGCTTCCAATACTATATTATCGAAGTAAACCCGCGCGTGAGCCGTTCTTCTGCTCTTGCGTCTAAAGCAACTGGATATCCAATTGCAAAACTTGCAGCGAAAATCGCAGTCGGCCTAACACTTGATGAAATGATGAACCCAGTCACAGGCAAAACATATGCAGCGTTCGAGCCAGCACTTGACTATATTGTTTCAAAAATCCCGCGCTGGCCTTTCGATAAATTTGAATCTGCCAACAGACGACTTGGAACACAAATGAAAGCAACGGGTGAAGTCATGGCGATTGGCCGCACATTAGAAGAGTCTCTTTTAAAGGCTGTGCGTTCACTTGAAGCGGATGTGCATCACATTGAATTAAAAGACGAAGCGGACATTACAAACGAAGTGCTTGAAAAGCGGATTATCAAAGCAGGAGATGAGCGTCTGTTTTATATCGCTGAGGCGCTAAGAAGAGGCTATACTGTCGAACAGATTCATGAATTCTCGAAAATTGATTATTTCTTCCTTCATAAACTGGAAGGCATCATCGCTTTTGAAAAGACACTAAAAGAAAACAAAGGCAATGTAGACGTTTTAAAAGAAGCGAAAGAAAAAGGTTTCTCAGATATTTATATTAGCCGCGAATGGAATATGAATGAGGCAGATGTCTATAACCTAAGAACAGAAGCAGGCATCGTTCCTGTGTATAAGATGGTGGACACATGTGCGGCAGAATTTGAATCAGAAACACCGTATTTCTACAGCACATATGAAGATGAAAATGAATCCGAACGAACAGATAAGAAAAGTGTCATCGTGCTAGGCTCAGGTCCAATCAGAATCGGACAAGGGGTTGAATTCGATTATGCGACCGTTCATTCAGTGTGGGCAATCAAACAAGCAGGCTATGAAGCCATTATTATTAACAACAACCCTGAAACCGTCTCAACAGACTTTAGTATTTCAGATAAGCTCTACTTTGAACCACTCACTGTAGAAGATGTGATGCACATCATCGACCTTGAACAACCAGAAGGTGTCGTTGTTCAGTTTGGCGGACAAACAGCGATTAACTTAGCAGATGAATTATCAAATAGAGGGGTTAAGATTCTTGGAACTTCGCTTGAAGACCTTGACCGTGCGGAAAACCGTGACAAGTTTGAACAAACATTAGAAACACTCGGCGTGCCGCAGCCAAATGGTAAGACAGCAACGTCTGTGCCAGAGGCAGTAGCGATTGCGAATCAAATCGGTTACCCCGTGCTTGTCCGTCCTTCCTATGTATTAGGCGGCCGTGCAATGGAAATTGTGTATCAAGAAGCTGAGCTACTTCACTACATGGAGAATGCGGTGAAAGTCAATCCGCAGCATCCAGTGCTCATTGACAAGTATTTGACAGGAAAAGAAATTGAAGTAGATGCTGTGTCTGACGGAGAAACGGTTGTCATACCAGGCATTATGGAACACATTGAAAGAGCCGGCGTTCACTCTGGAGACTCCATTGCGGTCTACCCGCCGCAAACTTTGTCTGAGGACATCAAAGCGAAAATCGCAGAATACACGATTAAACTCGCAAAAGGCCTTAACATCATTGGGCTTTTGAACATTCAATTTGTACTATCAAAAGGTGAAGTGTATGTACTTGAAGTGAATCCGCGTTCAAGCCGGACTGTCCCATTCTTAAGTAAAATTACAGGCATTCCAATGGCGAACTTAGCTACAAAGGTTATTTTAGGAGAAAAACTGAAAAACTATGGCTACCAAGAAGGGCTTCATGTTGAGCAAGAAGGCGTATATGTTAAAGTTCCAGTCTTCTCTTTTGCAAAACTAAGAAGAGTAGATATTACACTAGGGCCTGAAATGAAATCAACAGGTGAAGTCATGGGGAAAGATGTCACAATCGAAAAAGCCCTCTACAAAGGATTGATTGCATCAGGCATTCAAATTCCAAAAGACGGAACGGTTCTCCTGACAGTGGCTGATAAAGATAAAGAAGAAGGACTTGAGATTGCAAGAAGATTCCATTCCATCGGCTATCATATTTTAGCAACAGAAGGAACAGCGAATTACTTAAAACAAGCCTCCATTCCATCAAGTGTTGTCGGCAAAATAGGAGAAGAAGGAAAGAATCTGCTGGATGTCATTCGAAATGGTGAAGCCCAATTTGTCATCAACACCTTAACAAAAGGAAAACAGCCGGCAAGAGACGGCTTTAGAATTAGACGTGAATCTGTTGAAAATGGTGTCGCTTGCTTAACGTCACTAGATACAGCGGAAGCGATTTTAAGAGTGCTAGAGAGCATGACATTTAGAGCAGATGAAATGCCAGAAGTGAAAACGAATGCTGAGGTGACAGTAACGATATGAAAAAAGCATACTTGACGGTCGTCTCGAACCGAGAGATCGCTGATCATATTTACGAAATGACATTAAAGGGTGATCTTGTTGAATCCTTTCAAACAGCTGGACAGTTTCTTCATATAAAGGTCAGTGAATCCATGACACCGCTGCTGAGAAGACCGATCAGTATTGCCGATATTCATGCCGAAAAGCAAGAAGCAACCATCATTTACCGCGCAGAGGGAGAGGGCACAAAGCTCCTTTCCCAAAAGCGGGCGGGAGAATCAGTCGATGTGTTAGGACCGCTTGGAAACGGCTATGACCCTTCAGTCGTTCAGGCCGGACAGACCGCATTATTAGTCGGTGGAGGAATCGGTGTGCCTCCGCTATATGAACTGTCTAAGCGGTTAACGAAAAAAGGCGTCATCGTAAAACATGTTCTCGGTTTTCAATCGAAAAAGGATGTATTTTATGAGGAGAAGTTTCAAGCACTCGGAGATACGTTTATCGCAACCGTTGATGGGACATATGGTTCGAAAGGTTTCGTGACAAATGTCATTGAAGAGAATGAGCTGGACTTTGATGTCTTGCTTTCCTGTGGACCGACACCTATGTTAAAAGCACTAAAAGACTCTTATCCCGATAAGCCTGTCTATATTTCAATGGAAGAACGAATGGGCTGCGGAATCGGTGCATGCTTTGCTTGTGTCTGTCATACCGATCAGCACGAGAAACCGTACGTTAAAGTTTGTCTGGATGGACCTGTTTTTAAAGCGGAGGAGGTGGCGCTATCATGCTAAACATCGAATTACCCGGCTTATCTTTAAAAAATCCAATCATTCCTGCATCAGGCTGTTTTGGATTTGGAAAAGAATTCGCATCATTATATGACCTTTCCTTGCTGGGTGGCATCATGATTAAAGCCACGACCTTTGAACCGAGATTTGGCAACCCGACACCGAGGGTAGCTGAGACAGGAGCCGGTATGCTGAATGCGATTGGTCTCCAAAATCCAGGTCTAAAAGGCGTGCTTGAACATGAATTACCTTGGCTTGAGCAGTTCGATACCCCTATTATTGCCAATGTTGCTGGATCACAAGTTGATGATTATGTTGAAGTAGCAAAGCAAATTAGTCAAGCAAGCAATGTTCACGCCCTTGAACTGAATATCTCGTGTCCGAATGTGAAAACAGGCGGAATTGCCTTTGGGACCGATCCAGAAATGGCGGCTACATTGACAAAAGCTGTTAAGGAAGTTTCCTCCGTTCCTGTTTATGTGAAACTGTCACCTAATGTAGCCAATATCGTTGAGATTGCTAAAGCGATTGAATCGGCTGGAGCGGATGGACTCACCATGATCAATACCTTGATTGGGATGCGTTTAGATTTAAAAACAGGCAAACCCATTCTTGCCAATAAAACAGGCGGATTATCAGGTCCTGCTGTAAAACCTGTTGCCATCCGAATGGTGCATGAGGTCAGTCAGGCCGTTTCTATTCCGATTATTGGAATGGGCGGGGTGCAAAGCGCTGAAGATGTACTTGAATTTTTACTAGCTGGCGCAAGTGCGGTAGCTGTTGGGACAGCCAATTTTGTGAACCCATTTATTTGCCCGGAAATCATTGATGAACTGCCGAATGTGTTAGCGGCTTATGGGTATTCATCTGTAGAGGAATGCATCGGAAGGAGCTGGAAACATGAAGCACTTGCCCATCATCGCGCTTGATTTTCCGTCAGGACAGGAGGCGCACGCCTTTATAGATCGTTTTGAAGGCACTCCATTATTCGTAAAGGTCGGCATGGAGCTGTTTTACCAAGAAGGTCCTGCCATTATTGATGCACTGAAAGAAAAAAATTGCCGTATTTTCCTTGATCTGAAGCTTCATGACATTCCAACAACTGTGCAAAAAGCGATGAACAGGCTTGCTGCACTTGGTGTTGATTTGGTGAATGTGCATGCAGCCGGCGGGAAAAGAATGATGCAGGCGGCCATAGAGGGGCTTGAAAGCGGAACCCCCGCTGGGCAAAATCGCCCAGGCATTATTGCAGTGACCCAGCTGACAAGCACGTCAGAAGATACGATGAAAAAAGAATTACTAATTGACCGCCCATTGCAAGAGGCTGTGCTTCATTATGGACAATTGGCATATGAAAGTGGACTTGATGGTGTGGTGTGCTCTGTTCATGAATCAAAACAGCTTCATGAACAAATCTCTCCTTCCTTTCTCACTGTGACACCAGGAATTCGCTTACCAAATGATCAAACGGATGACCAAAAGCGTGTGGCGACACCTGCCTTTGCCAAAGAACAGGGTGTTTCACAGATTGTTGTGGGAAGATCGATCACAAAAGCCACAAACCCAGTGGAAGCTTATCAACAAATTTTGAAAGAGTGGGAGTGACTGCCGGATGAAAACGAAAATCGCGAAGCATTTATTACAAATCAAAGCTGTCTCTTTAAAACCAGACGAACCATTTACATGGGCGAGCGGTATCAAATCACCGATTTACTGTGACAATCGCCTCACCTTGTCTTATCCTGAGGTCAGAGGGGACATTGCGGAAGGTTTAAAAGACTTGATTCTCACTCATTTTGAAGGAGCGGAAGTTGTCGCAGGTACAGCTACAGCTGGCATTCCTCATGCGGCATTAGCAGCTGATCGTCTGAATGTACCGATGTGTTATGTAAGAAGTAAACCAAAAGCACACGGAAAAGGAAATCAAATTGAAGGAGCCGTATCACCTGGACAAAAGGTGGTTGTCGTAGAAGACCTCATCTCAACTGGAGGCAGCGTTCTTGAAGTTGTGGCTGCTCTAGAAGAAGAAGGCTGTGACGTACTCGGAGTTGTTGCGATCTTCACTTATGGACTGCCAAAAGCAGCTGCGGCTTTTCAAGAGAAAAACATTCCCTATGTCACGCTGACAGACTATGACACACTGACAGAAGTGGCACTTGAGCTAAAAGCAATTGAGCCTTCTGCTATGAATAAACTAAAACGCTGGAGACAGGATCCTTCGTCTGAATCTTGGATGGAAGAAACGGTCTAAAAAGCTTGTCTTGTTTTAAAAAAGCTGTGCTGCACTGCACAGCTTTTTATTTGGTTAAAAATAGTAAAATAGACTCAAATTTAAATAAAAACTAATCCTATCAATAAAGTCGGGTTGACTTTTGTTTGAATTGTGTTAATATTTAATACAAATTAAAACTCTTATCCAGAGAGGTGGAGGGACTGGCCCGATGAAGCCCGGCAACCTGCGATTTGCAAGGTGCTACTTCCTGCAAAATGATTCTATTTTGAAAGATAAGGAAATCGTGAGCTTCCTCATCTTTCTTTCGGACTGAAAGAAAGTTTTTTTATTTTAACGGTGAGGAGGAAGAGGAGATGGAACTGAAACAAAACCAGGATGAGGACTTAGTGAAGCATATGCAAGAGCTGATTGGGGATATGAAATTCGGTTCAATTACGTTGATCGTTCAGGACGGTCAAGTGATTCAAGTGGAAAAAAATGAAAAAATCAGATTAAAGTAGTGCGGAGAATAGCAATAGAAGCAGTACTCCGGAAGGGGAGAAACAATGTTAACTTATGAAAATTGGCAAGAGCCGTCCATTACATTTCAAGAGGACGATTTGTATAAAGGGGCCCTATCTGTGCTGAAATGGGCGTACGGCCACTATGGTGATCAGCTCGTTTATGCATGCAGTTTTGGCATTGAAGGCATTGTCCTGATCGATCTTATTGCGAAAGTAAAAAAAGATGCAAGAATTGTCTTTTTAGATACAGGTCTGCATTTCAAGGAAACATACGACACCATTGATGCAGTTAAGGAAAGATATCCTGGTTTAGACATCGTGCTGAAAACACCTGAGCTGACGGTGGAAGAGCAGAATGAGCAGCATGGTGATAAATTATGGGAAACGAATCCTCAAAGCTGCTGCCATATGAGAAAGGTCATTCCATTGCAAGAGGCACTATCTGGCTATCCGGCATGGCTGTCTGGTTTAAGAAGAGAGCAGTCGCCTAAACGAGCAGGTACGAACTTCTTAAATAAGGATGAAAAATTCCAATCAGTCAAAGTATGTCCGCTCATCCACTGGACGTGGAAGGACATATGGAGATATGCGTCTAGAGAGGATCTTACTTATAATCCGCTGCATGACCAAGGATATCCAAGCATCGGGTGTGCACCTTGTACACAGCCGGCATTTACTGCTGATGATTTGCGTTCTGGAAGATGGTCAGGGACAGCAAAGACTGAGTGCGGATTACATGAGTAAGGGAGCATAATGTATGGAAATCGCCGCAATTTTATTTAGCTTATTCTTTGCTTTAAATATTGGCGCAAGCGGAGCAGCCGCTTCGATGGGCATCGCATATGGTTCAGGTGCGATCAAAAAGCCAATATACGCGCTCAGCGTTTGTGCAGTTGGAATATTAGCAGGTTCAGTGATTGGCGGCGGTGAGGTCGTCAAAACGATCAGCTCCGGGATTATGCCTGAATCTGTCATCACACTTGAAATTGTGTGTATCATCATTGGCTCGGCCGCATTATCACTTTTCATAGCGAATCTCTTGGCCATTCCTTTATCCACAAGTGAGGTCACAGTAGGAGCTGTGGTCGGTGTGGCAGCCGCATATAAAGTGCTGTATGTGAAATCGATCTTAGTCATTGTCTCTTTTTGGGTGATTATTCCGATTGTTGCCTTTGTTTTTACCTTTGCTGTTGTCAAAATCATCAGATTGTTCCCTAAACGGACATTATCCAAAAAAGGTACATTGATCTTATCTGTTGTTTTGATTATCAGTGGGTTTTTAGAAGCGTTTTCAGCCGGCATGAACAATGTCGCCAATGCGGTCGGCCCGCTTGTCGCGTCAGGTGTTTTATCAGTCGGGCAAGGAACCCTTTACGGCGGAATCTTTGTGGCCATTGGGGCGCTGCTTCTAGGAAGAAGGGTACTAGAAACAAACGGAAAGAAAATTACACGCTATCAAACGGGTGAAGGCATTCTATTATCGAGCACCGGTGCAGGACTTGTCATCGTCAGCTCTATATTCGGACTCCCTGTTCCCCTTACTCAAATTACCTCCTCGTCCATTATTGGGCTTGGTATGGCAAAGGGTGGACCGAACATTTTTCATAAACATGTTGTGAAAAAAATGCTGAAGGTATGGGTTGTGTCACCTTTCTTATCACTTAGTCTATCTTATTTGTTGGTAAGCCTTTTCTTAAAAGGAGACTATTACTCTATCTTTATCATGATGAGTGTACTGCTTGCTTCACTAGGTGCACTGAGTCTTATGAAGGCAGTTAAAAATGAGAGCAGCTCGATTCATGAACAGGGCGGCGGGATTTAAATATAAATCCGACTATTAACATCTAATAAATATGAACATTGAGAGGAAGATGAACAAATGAGTTTAACACCACATGGTGGCGTATTAATTAATCGAGTAAATGAAGAATTTGATCTAAGCACAGCTGCGAAAGAAATTGAGCTGGATGCCATCTCTTTTGCAGACCTTGAACTCATCGCAATTGGCGGGTATAGTCCAATTGAAGGGTTTTTAACGAAAGCTGATTATGAAGCAGTTGTCAGCAGTATGCGACTAGCAAGTGGTGTCGTTTGGTCTCTTCCGATTACTTTGCCTGTCACAAAGGAAAAAGCAGCGGAGATCAATCAAGGTGACATTGTTCGTCTATCGTATAATGGAACAGTATACGGGGTCATTGAGGTGGAAGATCAATACACACCTGATAAGGAAAAAGAAGCAGTGAATGTGTATAAAACAGATGACCGCAATCACCCAGGCGTGAAAAAATTATTTGAACGCGGTGATACGTATATTGGTGGTAAAATTACACTGACGAAACGCAGCGAAAAACCTTTCCCGCAATTTACGTATGAGCCAGAAGAAACAAGAAAACAGTTTAAAGAAAACGGCTGGAAAACCATTGTCGGTTTCCAAACGAGAAACCCAGTCCATCGTGCGCATGAATACATTCAAAAGACAGCACTGGAAACAGTGGATGGTCTATTTCTAAATCCACTTGTTGGTGAAACAAAATCTGATGATATTCCAGCAGATGTAAGAATGAAAAGCTATCAAGTATTACTGAACGGTTATTACCCGAAAGACCGCGTCTTTTTAGGTGTTTTTCCTGCTGCCATGCGTTATGCTGGACCAAAAGAAGCCATTTTTCATGCGCTTGTGCGTAAAAATTATGGCTGTACACATTTTATTGTCGGCAGAGATCATGCAGGTGTTGGTGATTATTACGGCACATACGAAGCGCAGGAGCTATTTGAACAATTTACAAGCGAAGAAATTGGGATCACACCATTAAAATTTGAGCACAGCTTTTACTGCAATACATGTGAAGCCATGGCAACACCGAAAACATGCCCACATGATAAAAGCGAACATGTCATTCTCTCAGGTACAAAGGTCAGAACGATGCTGAGAAATGGTGAATTACCACCGAGCACGTTCAGCCGAAAAGAAGTCATTGAAACATTAATCGAAGGATTAAAAACGACGGTATCTTAAAGGAGGATATGACATGAGCAACGAACATATCGTGTGGCATGATTCATCTATTACTAAAAAAGAATATCAACAGAAAAACAACCATACAAGCGGGATCATTTGGCTGACAGGTCTAAGCGGTTCAGGTAAATCGACGATCGCCAACGCAGCGGCTCGAGAGCTGTTTGAACAGGGGTACCAAGTGACAGTCCTTGATGGCGATAACGTACGCCATGGACTCAATAAAGACTTAGGCTTTTCAGATGACGACAGAAAAGAGAACATTCGGCGCATCGGTGAAGTGGCGAAATTATTTGTTGAGCAAGGAACGATTGTTATTACTGCTTTTATTTCACCATTTCAAGAAGACCGCCAAATCGTAAGACAGTTAGTCGAAGACGGAGAATTTCACGAAGTGTTTGTGAAATGTGATCTGAACGTGTGTGAAGAGCGTGATCCAAAGGGATTATATAAAAAAGCAAGAAACGGCGAAATTCCATTTTTCACGGGAATCGATTCACCATACGAAGAGCCAGCTGCGCCTGAGCTCGTCCTAGATACAGGTGAATTATCACGCGAGGAGTCAAAACAGCGCCTTGTTGATTATGTAAAGGATAAAACGAAATAATCGCCTGATGGCAGGGGGAGAAAGCAAGATGGGGAAAGTATACATTGTTGGTGCCGGACCGGGTGACCCAGACTTAATTACGCTAAAGGCCCATAAGGCAATACAGCAGGCAGATGTCATTTTATATGATCGTCTTGTCAATCAAGAGATTCTTGCCCATGCCAAACCGGAGGCGGAGTTGATCTATTGCGGCAAACTGCCGAATCATCATACGATGAGACAGGAAGCGATTAATGAAGCGCTTGTTGCTCATGCGAAGGAAGGGAACATAGTCGTTCGTCTAAAAGGCGGTGATCCCTTTGTATTTGGCCGTGGCGGTGAAGAAATCGAATGCTTAGCTGAGCATGGTATTCCGTATGAAGTTGTCCCGGGGATTACTTCTGGCATTGCA
This sequence comes from Bacillus sp. FSL W8-0183, assembly GCF_038006825.1. Taxonomy (NCBI): domain Bacteria; kingdom Bacillati; phylum Bacillota; class Bacilli; order Caryophanales; family Bacillaceae; genus Bacillus; species Bacillus sp. FSL W8-0183. The sequence goes on from NZ_JBBOVY010000001.1 coordinate 1,640,173, forward strand.
GCGGCTGCTTATGCAGGCATTCCAGTCACGCACCGAGAATTCAGCTCAAATGTTGCGTTTGTGACAGGGCATTATCAAAAGGATGAACATTTTGAAGAAAAGTGGGAAGCGCTGGCGACGGGGATTGATACCCTTGTCATTTACATGGGCGTCAAAAACGTGGAAAGAGTCCAGCGGCTGCTTTTGAAAAATGGGCGGAATCCTGAAACCCCAGCTGCGTTTATTCACTGGGGAACGACCACAAGGCAAAAGACGACTTGCTGCACGGTGGCGACACTATCTAAAACGGTTGAAAAAGAAGGGATCGAGCACCCAAGTTTAATTGTGGTAGGAGATGTCGTTCACTTTCATCAAAAGTTGAACTGGTTTGAACCAGCACTGATTGAGAAATGAGAACAAAGGTGAAAAGACACGTGTAGACATCGTGTCTTTTCGTCTGAATAAAACTAAGGTCGCAAGGAGGAGTCAAATGAAACAAGCTGTCCTTTATGTTGGGCATGGAAGCAGGGTAAAAGAAGCACAGGATAAAGCCATTTCTTTTATGAAAAGCTGTATGCCGTTAGTCGAAGCAGATATCCAAGAAATTTGTTTTTTAGAGTTGACGGACCCTTCAATCGAAGAAGGGTTTGAGACTTGTGTACAAAAAGGAGCAACCCACATTGCGATCGTCCCGCTCCTCCTTTTAACTGCCATGCATGCCAAATCAGATATTCCAGATGAGATTGTGAAAGTACAAAAACGTTTCCCACAAGTGAAGGTGACATATGGAAGACCTATAGGCGTGAACCAAGAAGTCACGAAAGCGGTTATCGCAAGGATTGAAGAAGCAGGATACAAGGGAGAGCACGCAAAAATTCTCTTAATTGGCCGTGGAAGCTCTGATCCAGATGTAAAGCGGGATGTGTTTGGCATTGCAGATGATGTCCGAAGCATGTTGCCTTGTGCAGAGGTTTTTCCGTGTTTTATTACAGCGTGTGAACCGAATTATCGTGACGTCTTAGCACAGTTAACAGTAGATGATGATACGCCTGTCTATCTCGTGCCTTATCTTTTATTTACCGGCATTTTAATGAAAGAGATTGAGAGTGAAGCGAATCAGGCGAGAGAGCGGCTGCGAGATGTCCGTGTCTGCCGATATATTGGGTTTCATCCCCATGTAAAAGCAGCTTATATTGAACGTGTGCAGGAAACCATCTTAAACAAAGAGGATGCGTTTCGTTTTCAAGGAGAAAGCCATGCTTCCAGTTCATCTTGATCTAACCAATAAACATGTGCTAATTGCCGGCGGTGGAAGGATTGCGGCTAGAAGGACGAGTGCGCTATGCATGGAGCCATGCAGCATAACCATTGTGAGCCCTGACATTTGTGATGAAATGGCGAATCTCATTGAGACATATCAGCTGACTTGGAAGAAAAAGAAAGTGGATGCGGAAGATGTAAAGGATGCATTTTTAATTGTCGCTGCTACAGACGATCCTTCAGTAAACGAGTGGATGACGCAATCAGCGCTTCCTCATCAGCTCGTCAACTGTGTGAGCCAGTCAGAGCTAGGCAATGTGATTGTGCCAAAGGTTGTAAGGGCAGGAAAAGTAACAATCTCCATATCTACGAGTGGTGCAAGCCCAGCCCGCACTAAACAGCTGGCTGCGGCCATTGAGACCTTGCTTGAACAAGAGGATGTAGATGCACTGGATGAGCTCTATATAGAAAGAAAAAAAAGACAAAGAAAAAGCCGATAAAATCTCATCTAAAGATTTAATCGGCTCTTTTTTATTTTCTCAGCTTTAGGACAACATCCTCATCAGGCGTCACAAATAATGTTTGCTGCTGATCATACGTGACAAAGCCCGGTTTTGCTCCGTTTGGTTTTTTTACATGCCGGATTTTCGTATAATCGACAGGGACGGAGCTTGATTCTTTTGCCTTCGAGAAGTAGGCAGCAATTTGTGCCGCTTCAAGCAAGGTTTGTTCATCAGGCGCTTTGTGACGAATGACGACATGTGATCCAGGAATATCCTTTGTGTGCAGCCAAATGTCATCACGAGCTGCCGCCTTTGTGGTCAAATATTCGTTTTGCTTGTTGTTTTTTCCAACGAGAATCGGAACACCTTGAGAAGATTCATATGCTTCAAGCTGAATGGCCGATGGTTTTTTCTTTTTGGCGTTGCGTTTTTGTTTGGGACGCAAATATTTTCCTTCCACCAGTTCTTCTCTTATTTCCTCTAAATCTTTTGGTGAGGCAGAGGACAGCTGCTGGATCAGCTCGTCAAAATAAACAATTTCTTCATGTGTTCGCTTGATTTGTTCATTTACGGCCTCTACTGCATTTTTTGCCTTTTGGTATTTTGTAAAATACGCTTGTGCATTTTCAGAAGGGGTTTTGTTTGTTTTGAGCGGGATCGTGATCTCTCCGCCTTCTTCATCATAATAATTGATAACAGTCGCTTCTTTATCCCCTTTTTTAATCGCATATATATTGGCAGTAAGCAATTCACCATAAAGCTGATACTTATGCGCATTTTGAGATTCTTCAAGCGTTCTTTTTAGTTTTTTCAGCTTGTTTTCATTTTTCTTTTTTTCATTCGCAACAAAACGTTCAAGGTCAGCCGCCTGCTGTTTGACTCTGTCTCTTTCAGCTTTTCCGAAATAAAAACGGTCAAGTAGCTCACTAAGAGAATCAAACGTCTTCATGTCACCATCGACGTGCTGAAGTTCTAATAAATAAAAATACTCTTTCCCATCTTTTCTCGTGAGCTGAGGGGTAAAAGAATGCGCCTGAATGAGCTGAAACATCTCGAGCAATGTACTTGGAATCGTTTCCTGATTGGCAAGACCGGCCCTGTGGACAGCTTCCTTAGCAAACAGCGGAGAAACCCCAGAGAATGTATCGACAATTTGATTGGCGATTTTCCCTTCTTGAAAACGTAAATGCTTTAAAATATCTTCCTTCGTCACGTCAAAAGGATTCAGCTTTTGCTGTGCCGGCGGCAGAAGATATTGATGTCCGGGCAGCACCGTTCGATAGCTGTTCACAGATGGAGAAAGATGTTTCAGTCCGTCAATGATCTGCTCCGTTTCGTCCTCCACGAGAATTAAGTTGCTGTGCCTGCCCATAATTTCAATATACAGCTTACGGGTTTGTTCATCGCCAATTTCATTTCGGCTTCGCACGTGCAGCACGATCACCCGATCTAACCCAATTTGTTCAAAACGTTCAATGAACCCACCCTCAAGATGTTTTCTGAGAAGCATACAAAACATTGGCGGTTCGCTCGGATTATCATCATGGTGCTCAGTGAGCTGTACCCTTGCATAGCTCGGGTGAGCGGATAAAAGAAGTTTATGATTCTTCCCCTTTGACCGGATATGAAAAATCAGCTCATGCTTGTATGGCTGATGTATTTTCGAAATTCTTCCGCCAGTTAATGTTTCTTGCAATTCATTTGTCATACCGTATGTAAAAATGCCGTCAAATGACATGTTGGATACACCCTCTTCTTTCACACAAATCTACTGAAAGAACCTTACGTTTTCTCGTTCTTTAGGCAGTCTTATTATTATAGCATGATTTAGGACGAGTCTGAATAAACTGGCTTATAGAACACTGCATAAGAGAGAGAACAAAAGAGGAGTGGACGAGGTCAAATGAATTGGCATGAACTGAACCAAACCGATTTATTAAAAACAATGAATACATCGATAGGTGACGGACTGTCAGACAAAGATGTGCAAAAGCGGCTTGAAAAGCATGGGCCAAATGAATTACAGGAAGGGAAAAAGGTGTCGGCGTTCGTTATTTTTTTAGCGCAATTTAAAGACTTTATGGTGTTAATCCTGCTTGCGGCAACGATTATTTCTGCTTTTTTAGGTGAATACATTGATGCTGTGGCGATTGTGGCGATTGTGCTGATAAATGGTGTGCTTGGCTTTTATCAGGAACGCCGTGCGGAAAAGTCCCTCCAAGCACTAAAGGAATTATCAACGCCGCATGTCTATGCAAGGAGAAACAATGAATGGGTCAAGATCCCGTCAAAGCACCTCGTGCCGGGAGATATTGTGAAGTTTTCAAGCGGGGACCGAATTGGGGCAGATATCAGATTACTAGAAACAAAGAGTTTGGAAATCGAAGAATCTGCCCTCACTGGAGAGTCCATCCCAGCGGTCAAACATGCGAGTCCGCTCTCGCGAGATCATGTCTCACTTGGAGATTTGACGAACATGGCCTTTATGGGGACGCTTGTCACGAGGGGAAGCGGTGTAGGGGTTGTCATTGGTACAGGGATGAATACGGCGATGGGACAAATTGCTGGTATGCTGGATTCAGCAGGTAATATGGAAACACCGCTGCAAAGACGCCTTGAGCAGCTGGGGAAAATTTTAATTGTTGCTGCATTATTTTTAACTGTGCTTGTGGTTGTTCTTGGTGTGGTGCAAGGTCATGATTTGTATCATATGTTCTTAGCGGGTGTATCTCTCGCTGTTGCTGCGATTCCAGAAGGACTGCCGGCGATCGTCACTGTCGCACTTTCCCTAGGTGTGCAGCGGATGATTAAACAAAAATCCATTGTCAGAAAGCTGCCGGCTGTGGAAACACTCGGCTGCGCCTCGATTATTTGCTCAGATAAAACAGGCACAATGACACAAAATAAAATGACAGTGACACATGTATGGGCAGAGGGGAAAACATGGAATATTTCTGGCACGGGGTACGAGCCGTCAGGTGATTTTACCTTAAACGGAGAACTTGTCCATGTAGACAAACATCCAAGCCTGCAAAAGGTGCTATTATACGGAGCACTTTGTAATACATCGACCATCGTTGAAAAAGACGGAGAGATGAGACTTGATGGTGATCCGACAGAAGGAGCACTTCTAACCGCTGCGCGTAAAGCGGGTTTTACAGAGCAATTCATCGAAGCGGGATTTCGTGTGGTGGAGGAATTCCCTTTTGACTCTGAAAGAAAAATGATGTCAGTCGTCGTGGAAACGAATCAGAAGGAGCGGTATGTCATTGCCAAAGGGGCGCCAGATGTGCTGATGAACCGTTCAAGTCATATGATGCACGGCGGACGCACCGCCTCATTTTCAAAGGCCCACCGGCAAGAAACAGAAGCTGCCATTCAAGGTTTAGCAAGACAAGCGCTTAGAACCATTGCGATTGCATATAAAAAAGTAAGCCTGACAGAAAAAATCACCTCTGTTCAGCAGGCAGAAACTGGCCTCACATTTATCGGTCTAGAGGGCATGATTGATCCACCTCGTCCTGAAGTGAGACGAGCGATTAAAGAATGCCGGGATGCTGGCATTAAAACAGTGATGATTACAGGCGATCACGTAGAAACGGCTAAAGCGATCGCTAAAGATTTAAGTCTCTTACCGAAGCAAGGAAAGGTGCTTGATGGAAAAGCTCTGGATCAGCTAAGCGACAAAGAGCTGGAGCAAACAGCAGAAGATGTGTACGTCTTTGCCCGTGTATCACCTGAGCATAAACTGAGAATTGTGAAGGCCTATCAAAAAAATGGCCATATTGTCGCGATGACAGGTGATGGGGTGAATGATGCGCCAGCGATTAAACAGGCGGATATCGGCATATCCATGGGGATTACCGGAACAGACGTTGCCAAAGAAGCTTCTTCTCTTATTTTGCTTGATGACAACTTTGCGACCATTAAATCCGCTATTAAAGAGGGCCGGAATATTTATGAAAACATTCGCAAATTTGTCCGCTATTTGCTGGCATCGAATGTGGGAGAGATTTTGGTCATGCTGTTTGCGATGCTTCTTGCGCTTCCATTGCCTCTCGTTCCAATTCAAATTTTGTGGGTAAACCTTGTCACAGACGGCTTGCCGGCTATGGCACTTGGAATGGATAAACCAGAAGGCGATGTCATGAAGAGAAAGCCGCGGAACATGAAAGAGGGGATTTTTGCAAGAGGGCTTGGTTGGAAGGTCATATCAAGAGGGTTTCTGATCGGGATTGCCACTTTGTTAGCCTTTATGTTTGTGTATCACCGTGATCCGAACAATCTTCAATATGCGCAGACGGTTGCATTCAGCACACTCGTTTTGGCGCAGCTCATTCATGTGTTTGACTGCCGCAGTGAACGGTCTATTTTTGAACGCAATCCATTTGGGAATATGTACTTGATCGGCGCTGTTGTGTCTTCCCTGCTGCTGATGCTTGTGGTCATTTATTATCCGCCGCTTCAGCCAATTTTCAAAACGGTGGCGGTCGCACCAGTCGATTGGCTTCTGATCATCGGTATGTCTGCATTGCCAACTTTTTTACTGGCAGGATCACTTTTGACAAGAAAAAAATAATTGGTTATGGTATAATTTTGAGGTAATAGTGTCTGCTATTACCTTTTTCATTTTATTAATATGAAAGAATTGGGTGTTTTCACATGATACGCAGTATGACGGGATTCGGCCAAGCGAGTAAAACGGATGGAGAACTGACAGTGTCAGTTGAGCTAAAATCGGTCAATCACCGTTTTAAAGAGGTTCATGCCCGTTTGCCGAGGCCGCTTTTATATTTCGAAGATACATTAAAAAAAATCATTCTTCGTCACGTGCAGCGCGGTCGAATTGAGCTGTTTGTTACGATTGAAGGCGGTAAACTTGCAAGCCGGTCTTTACAGATTGACTGGCCGCTGCTTGATGAATATATGAAAGCCGCAAAAGACCTTGAGGACCGCTATCATATTTCAGGTATTCAGCATGCACATGACTTACTGAAGCTGGAACAGGCTGTTCAGGTGGAAGAGTCAGTCAGCCGAAATGAGCAGCTGGAGCATTTGCTGATAGACACTTGTGAAGAAGCTGTCAAGGAGCTTTGCTTTATGAGAGAGCGGGAGGGAACATCACTTCAAAAAGACTGTGAACTCAGGCTGTCTGAACTCGAGGCATTTACAGAAGAAATCAAAGTGTTTGCACCAGAGGTTGTGAGTCAGTACAAAGAACGATTGAATCAAAGATTGCAAGAATGGATCGGAGAGGCGCTTGAAGAGAGTAGGCTGACCACAGAAGCGGCCATCTTTGCTGATCGCTGTGACATTACAGAAGAGATTACCAGGCTGAAAAGTCATTTTCAGCAGTTTCAGCAAATTTTGACGCAAGGCGGCGCTGCCGGACGAAAGCTTGACTTTCTTGTACAGGAGCTCAACCGTGAAGTGAACACGATTGGATCAAAAGCAAACCATCACCATTTAACAAAGCTGGTGGTTGAAATGAAAAGCGCTATTGAAAAAATAAAAGAACAAGTGCAAAATATAGAATAGTCATTGTGTATGCTGTTTACAGTGCGTCTCTTTCGGCGAGACTAGAGACGTTTATATTACAGGGGGACGAAAGAAGATGACCATAAAGTTGATCAATATCGGATTTGGAAACATCATTTCAGCGAATCGGATGATTTCGATCGTCAGTCCGGAATCAGCACCGATTAAACGAATGATACAAGACGCAAGAGATCGAGGCATGCTCATTGATGCGACATACGGAAGAAGAACCCGTGCTGTTGTCATTATGGACAGTGACCATGTCATCTTATCTGCCGTTCAGCCTGAGACTGTCGCGCAAAGACTTTCTGTAAAAGAAGAAATCATAGATGAAGGGCAGGGGTAATACGCCATTATGAAAGAAAGAGGACTTTTAATCGTTCTCTCTGGACCTTCGGGAGTTGGAAAAGGAACGGTCAGACAAGCCATTTTCTCCCAGGAAGATACGAAATTTGAATACTCTATTTCTGTGACAACCCGCAAACCGCGTGAAGGTGAAAGAAATGGTGTTGATTATTTCTTTAAAACCAGGGAAGAATTTGAACATATGATTGAAAACAAAAAGCTGTTAGAATGGGCAGAATATGTCGGGAATTACTACGGCACGCCTGTTGACTATGTAGAACAAACATTGAGCGAAGGAAAAGATGTTTTCCTTGAAATCGAAGTGCAAGGTGCACTTCAAGTAAGAGAAGCATTCCCGGAAGGTCTCTTTATTTTCCTTGCACCGCCAAGTCTTTCAGAACTTCAAAACCGCATTATTACACGCGGGACAGAATCTGAGGATCTCATTCGTAACCGAATGGCTGCTGCAAAAGAAGAAATTGAAATGATGGATGCTTATGACTATGTCGTTGAAAACGACGATGTCGAGCTTGCATGTGAAAGAATTAAAGCGATCGTCCTTGCAGAGCACCTGCGAAGAGACAGAGTCGCACCAAGATATAAAAAAATGCTGGGGGTAGAATAAACCATGTTAGATCCTTCAATTGACTCATTGATGAACAAACTTGACTCAAAATATACACTTGTCACAGTGTCTGCACGCCGTGCACGTGAAATGCAAATCCATCAAGATCAACAAATCGAAAACACAAAATCCTACAAATTTGTAGGGAAAGCTCTTGAAGAAATCGATGCTGGTCTTTTGACATTTGAAAAAGAAGAGCAAGAATAACATCGCTTCTGCTATGCAGATACGATACGTTCAAAAAAGTCAAAACTATGATTGGTTTTGACTTTTTTGAATTGTAGACGAATTTGTGAAAAAGGCCGTTAAGGGGGACAAACAAATGTTACAGTCAAAAAATATTTTACTCGGCGTCAGCGGAGGAATCGCCGTATATAAAGCAGCTGCACTCACTAGTAAACTCGTACAGGCAGGCGCAAACGTAAGAGTGATTATGACAGAATCTGCCCGTGAGTTTGTGTCTCCGCTCACCTTTCAAGCCCTATCTCGGCATGAGGTGTATGTGGATACATTTAAAGAAAATAATCCAAAAGTCATAGCGCATATTGATGTAGCTGACTGGGCCGATCTCATTCTTGTTGCCCCTGCAACAGCACATACCATTGGTAAAATGGCCGCAGGACTTGCTGATGATATGCTCACAACGACCTTGCTTGCTTCAACAGCTCCTGTATGGGTTGCACCGGCTATGAATGTGCACATGTATGACCATCCAGCTGTCAAGCGAAACATCCGCACTTTATATGGAGACGGCTACCGGTTTATAGAGCCAAGTGAAGGCTATTTAGCATGCGGCTACATTGGAAAAGGACGCTTAGAGGAGCCTGAAAAAATTGTTGAACACATCCGTGCGTTTTTTGATGAGCCAACCAGCTTGCCGCTTTCAGGCAAAAAAGTCGTGGTCACAGCTGGTCCTACACGAGAAGTGATCGACCCTGTTCGTTTCCTTTCAAATCGATCTTCTGGGAAAATGGGCTATGCCATTGCAGAAGCTGCCGAGCAAATGGGGGCTGATGTCACGCTCATTTCAGGACCTGTTTCGTTAACTGCACCTGAGCATGTGGATGTAGTGCAAGTGGAATCGGCTGAGGAGATGTATCAAGCAGCGTTAGAGGTGTACGAGTCAGCAGATATAGTGATAAAATCAGCAGCCGTTGCCGATTATACGCCTGTCACGACGTATTCTCATAAAATGAAAAAACAAGACGGTGAACTAGCGGTTGAATTTAAGCGGACGAAAGATATTTTAAAAGAGCTTGGGAAAAGAAAAGAACATCAGGTGCTAGTCGGCTTTGCAGCTGAGACGCAGGATGTTGAATACTATGCGAAAAAGAAAATCGAATCCAAGCATTTAGATATGATTGTCGCGAACAATGTTGCAGCAGAGGGCGCAGGCTTTGGCACAGATACAAATGTCGCAGCATTGATCAAAGCAGACGGAACAAAAAAAGAGCTGCCAATGATGAGCAAAAAAGATCTTGCCTTTGAAATCTTACAGGAGGCAAAGCAGCTGCTGCCAAAAGAGCGTGATCGAGCATGATTGCTGAAGTGATCGTCGATGTCACAACGAAAGCCATTGACAGGCCATTTGACTATCGTGTGCCAGACCGCTTTAAAGGCCTTGTCAAGGCTGGTATGAGGGTAGTGGTTCCTTTTGGCCCAAGGAAGATTCAAGGGTTTGTGACAAAAATCAAAGAAGAAACAGACGTACAGTCAGGAAACATCAAGGACATTGTCGATTTATTTGATTTATCTCCTGTTCTGACAGATGAGCTATTGGAGCTTTCCCACTGGCTGACGGAAAAAACATTGTCCTATCATATTACGGCGCTTCAATCGATGCTTCCAGCAGCGATGAAAGCCAAATATGAAAAAGAAATTCAGGTGTTATCAGCTGAGGAACTTCCGCAGTCATTGAAAGAGCTTTTCGGTCAGCAAGAGAGCATCCTTTACGCTGACATTCCGCCTGAACAGCTGAAGCCTATTCAAAAGCATGTCCAAAAAGGCCATCTAGAAGTCAGATATCACGTCTCACAAAAATCCGGAAAGAAAAAGGTGCGGACACTTCAGGTAGCAGTTACGAAAGAAAAACTTGAAGAAAAACAGAAGCAGTTAAAGAAAAATGCGGTGAAACAGAAGGCGCTGCTTACCTTTTTATTTCAAGCGAATGAAACGACGTTTTTAGCAAAAGATTTGCAGCAGCAAACAGGTGCTAGTTCTCAAACGATAAAAGCTTTGATTCAAGAAGGCCTGTTAACAGAAAGCTATGAAGAGATTTATCGAGATCCTTATCGGGATAGGGAGTTTACACCATCTACTCCTCTTGATCTCACAACAGAGCAAGCAGAAGCGGCAAAACCCATTCATCAAGCAGTGAGCGATGAAAAACATGAAACGTTTTTACTGCACGGGGTCACAGGAAGCGGTAAAACCGAAATTTATTTACAGACGATTGATCATGTCCTCCAAAAGGGAAAAGAAGCGATCGTCCTAGTTCCTGAAATTTCATTAACGCCTCAAATGGTCCAGCGTTTTAAAGAGCGCTTCGGCTCCAATGTGGCTGTCCTTCATAGCGGCTTATCGACTGGGGAAAAATACGATGAATGGCGGAAAATCCACCGCAAGGAAGTCAAACTTGTCGTTGGCGCAAGATCGGCTGTTTTTGCCCCGTTTGAGAATTTAGGAATGATCATTATAGATGAAGAACACGAATCTTCATATAAACAAGAAGAAATGCCTCGGTATCATGCGAAAGATGTGGCCATTGAACGAGCAGGGCGGCACCAATGTCCGGTTGTATTAGGCAGTGCAACGCCTTCACTTGAGTCATATGCGCGTGCGAAAAAGGGTGTGTATACACTGCTGACGCTCAAACGGCGCGTCAATCAGCAGCAGCTGCCGCACGTTTCGTTAATTGATATGAGAGAAGAATTAAGAAACGGCAACCGCTCCATGTTCTCAGAAGAATTAATGCTCAGGTTAAAAGAAGTACTTGAAAGGAAAGAGCAGGCGGTTTTATTTCTCAATAAAAGAGGTTATTCATCCTTTGTGATGTGCCGGGATTGCGGATATGTGGAACAATGTCCTCATTGTGAGATATCTCTCACTTATCACCGCTTTCAAAAACGGCTGAAGTGCCATTACTGCGGTCACGAAGCTCCTGTACCTGCAGAATGTCCAGAATGCCATAGTGAGCATATTCGCTATTTTGGTACAGGCACGCAGCGTGTGGAAGAAGAGCTGACGAAGGTATTGCCAGAAGCAAGGGTCATCCGAATGGATGTAGATACAACCTCTCGGAAAGGCGCACACGAAAAGCTTCTCACGTCCTTTGGTAATAAAGAAGCAGACATTCTGCTTGGGACGCAAATGATTGCAAAAGGATTAGACTTCCCAGATGTTACACTTGTCGGTGTCCTTAGTGCGGATACGTCTCTTCACATCCCTGATTTTCGTTCAAGTGAAAAAACGTTTCAGCTTCTTACACAAGTAAGCGGACGTGCGGGACGTCATGAAAAAGCGGGGTCAGTCATTATTCAATCATATACACCTTCGCATTATAGTATTGAATTAACCAAACAGCATGATTATGAAGCCTTTTATGAGCAGGAGATGTTGCACCGTCGTCATCAGTCCTATCCGCCATTTTATTTTTTGGCGATGGTGACTGTATCACATGAAGAAGTGACAAAGGCAGCGCATGTCACAGACAAAATTGTTCAGTTCCTGAAAATGAATTGTGCACCGAATACAAGAATTCTCGGTCCTGCTGCTTCTCCGATCGCTAAGATCAAAGATAGATATCGATATCAATGCGTGATAAAATACAAAAGGGAAAATGAACTGGCAAGTTTATTACGAAAAATACAAGATCATTATCAAAAAGAAATGGAACAAAAACAGTTGATGATATCAATCGATATGAATCCATATATGATGATGTAAAACGGAGGTCTTTTCGTGGCAATCAAACCGATAGTCTTACATCCTGCAGACGTGCTTGAACAACAAACAGAGCTTGTTGATACATTCGATAAAAAACTGAAAAAACTGCTGGATGATATGTATGATACAATGCTTGAACTAGATGGAGTCGGCCTAGCCGCACCACAAATCGGCATCTCAAAAAGAATCGCCGTGGTCGATATCGGAGAAGATTCTGGGAGGATTGACTTAGTAAATCCTGAGATTCTTGAAGTGGAAGGGAGCCAGACAGACATTGAAGGCTGCCTGAGCTTTCCATCTTTGTACGGAACGGTTGAAAGACCAAATTATGTGAAGGTGAAAGCCTTTGATAAGAAAGGCAAACCATTTACAATAGAAGCAGAAGGATTTTTAGCAAGAGCTTTATTGCATGAAATTGATCACTTAGACGGCGTATTATTCACGTCGAAGATCATTCAAACGTATACAGAAAAAGAACTTGCGGAAATGGAAGGGTGAAGAAAATGGCACGTATCGTATTTATGGGAACCCCTGATTTCTCAGTACCTGTGCTGCAAACACTTATAACAGAAGGATACGAAGTTGTCGGGGTCGTCACACAGCCAGATCGCCCGAAAGGCAGAAAACGAGTGCTCACGCCGCCTCCTGTAAAAGTAGAAGCCTTAAAACACGGCATTCCAGTTTTACAGCCTGAAAAGGTACGTCTTGATGAAGAAATTGATAAAGTGCTTGCGTTAAAGCCAGATTTGATCGTAACAGCAGCATTCGGACAAATTTTGCCAAAAAGATTACTTGATGAACCTGAATTTGGCTGTATCAACGTTCATGCTTCACTGCTGCCAGAACTAAGAGGCGGTGCACCGATCCATTATGCGATCCTGCAAGGCAAAAAGAAAACAGGCGTGACGATCATGTATATGGTAGAAAAGCTTGATGCAGGTGACATGATTAGCAAAGTAGAAGTAGAAATTGATGAATTAGACAACGTCGGAACACTGCACGATAAATTAAGTGTGGCTGGTGCGGCCTTATTAAAAGACACAGTTCCAAATGTGTTAAGCAGGTCTATCTCGCCAATTCCGCAAAATGAAGAGGCAGCAACGTATGCACCAAATATTAAGCGGGAGCAGGAAAGGTTAGACTGGACCAAGCCAGGAGAAGAGCTTTACAACCAAGTTCGCGGCTTAAATCCATGGCCAGTTGCCTATACTGAATGGAACGGTGCTAACTTAAAAGTATGGGAAGCGAAAAAAGTTCCGCTTCAAGCACCAGAAGAACCTGGGAAAGTGATTGAGCTTCAAAAAGAAGGACCAGTCGTTGGAACAGGAAATCAGCTAGGCCTTTTATTAACGAGTGTACAGCCCGCTGGAAAGAAAAAAATGAGCGGTGAAGACTTCTTAAGAGGCGCAAATATCGAAATTGGACAGAAATTAGGGCTAATCAATGAAGAAAAGTAATGTGAGAGAAGTAGCACTAGACGCTTTGATCAAACTCGAACAAAATCAAGCCTACAGTAACTTGCTTTTGCAGTCAGTGATGAAAGAGAAAGAACTCTCCGATCAAGACAAACCGCTATTAACAGAACTTGTATACGGTACACTGCAAAACAAGCTGGCACTTGATTATATGCTCACACCCTTTGTGAAAAAACCGCAAAAACTGGCTCCTTGGGTGATGCAACTTTTGCGGATGTCTCTTTATCAGATGGTTTATCTTGAAAAAATTCCAGATCGTGCAGCCATCCACGAAGCAGTGGAACTAACGAAAAAGCGCGGACATAAAGGTATTTCTTCACTAGTCAACGGCGTTCTTCGTTCTGTGCAAAGAGAAGGCGTGCCATCATTTGATGCGATCAAAGATCCGGTCAAGCGGCTATCGGTTGAGACAAGCCATCCATTGTGGCTCGTACAAGAATGGGTGGAGGCGTACGGTTTTGAAGCAGCAGAAAGCATGTGCCGTATTCATTTAGTCCCGCCAAAGCAGACATTGCGTGTCAATCAAATGAAAAAAAACCGCACTGCACTGCAGCAAGAACTCATGGATGCAGGAATTGAGACAGAGCTCGGCGATCTCTCTGAGGATGCACTCAAACTCATGAAAGGATCTATCGTATCCACTCCTTTCTTTCAAGAGGGCTTTGTCACGATCCAAGATGAAAGCTCCATGCTTGTCGCAAGAGCGCTGGACCCTCAGCCGGGAGAAATGGTGCTTGATGCCTGTGCCGCCCCTGGTGGTAAATCAACACATATTGCAGAGCGAATGAACGATGAGGGGAACATTGTGTCTCTTGATTTACATGAGCACAAAGTAAAACTGATCAAACAGGCGGCAAAGCGTCTGAACTTAACGCATATTGAGGCAAAAGCGCTTGATGCAAGAAAAGCATCCGACCATTATGATGATGCTTCGTTTGACCGTATTCTTATTGATGCACCATGTTCAGGTTTTGGCGTCATCAGACGAAAACCAGATATGAAATATACAAAGTCCTCGGAAGACTCAGCAAGACTTGCGACAATTCAGCAATCGATCTTGCATGAAACAGCCCAGCTGCTAAAGCCAGGCGGAACCCTTGTATATAGTACATGTACAATGGATCCAACAGAAAATCAACAAGTGATTCATGCGTTTTTACAAGAACACCAAGACTTCGAACCCGATCTATCTCTTAATGAACGGCTGCCTGAGCAGGTTGCTCCGTTTGTTCAAAACGGAAGTCTACAAATACTTCCTCATTATTTCGGAACAGATGGTTTCTTTATTTGCAGCATGAGAAAGAAGGGATAAAAAATGACAGAACAAAAACAAAAAGTAAGAAAAGAACTGAAAACAGACATGCCGTCGATCTACTCGTTTGAGCTAAATGAAATCAAAGACTGGTTAAAGGAACAAGGCGAAAAGCCTTTCCGTGCAACACAAATTTTTGAGTGGCTTTATGAAAAACGCGTCACATCCTTTGATGAAATGTCTAACCTATCAAAGGAATTAAGAGAAAAATTAAAAGATCAATTCGCCATCACGACTTTAAAAACAGTGATCAAACAAACATCTCAAGATGGAACGATCAAGTTCTTATTTGAATTACACGATGGCTATACCATTGAAACCGTGCTAATGCGCCACGAATACGGCAACTCTGTCTGCGTCACAACACAGGTTGGCTGCCGGATTGGTTGTACATTCTGTGCATCTACACTTGGTGGTTTGAAACGTAACCTTGAGGCGGGAGAAATTGTGGCCCAAGTATTGAAAGTACAACAGGCGCTTGACGAAACAGATGAACGCGTCAGCTCAGTTGTCATCATGGGAATTGGCGAACCGTTTGATAACTTTGATGAAATGCTTGCATTCCTTAAAATCATTAACCATGACAACGGCTTAAATATTGGAGCACGTCATATTACGGTTTCGACGAGCGGGATCATTCCAAAGATTTATCAATTTGCGGATGAGCAAATGCAAATCAACTTTGCTGTCTCCCTGCACGCACCAAATACTGAAATTCGAAGCCGCCTCATGCCAATCAATAAGGCATACAAGCTGCCAAAATTAATGGAAGCTATTGAATACTACATTCAAAAAACAGGCAGACGCGTGAGCTTTGAATACGGTCTGTTTGGCGGAGTCAATGATCAAGTCCATCACGCAGAAGAACTTGCTGATTTATTAAAAGGAATCAAATGCCATGTAAACCTCATCCCGGTGAACTATGTACCAGAAAGAGATTACGTGAGAACACCAAGAGAACAAATCTTCCTATTTGAAAAAACGCTGAAAGAACGAGGCGTAAACGTAACGATTAGACGAGAGCAAGGCCATGATATTGATGCTGCTTGCGGTCAGCTAAGAGCGAAGGAGCGTCAGGAAGAGACGAGGTGACGAATGTTGATAAGGGCAGCCTTTCAAACCGATACAGGAAAAGTCCGTCAGCATAATGAAGATGATGCAGGTATTTTTGAAGCAAAAGAAGACACACTTCTAGCTGTTGTAGCAGATGGAATGGGAGGTCATCTTGCTGGTGATGTAGCCAGCAAGATGGCAGTTTCTTCTTTAAAAGAATACTGGCAAGAAACATCTTCAATTCCAAATAAACCAGCCGATCAAGAAAATTGGTTAATCTCAAAAATTAGCGACATTAATGACCAAGTATACGAACATGCGAAAAACAATGAGGAATGCCAAGGAATGGGGACGACTATCGTTTGTGCGCTCGTTCATTTGCAAACGGTCACAATTGCCCATATTGGTGACAGCCGCTGCTACTTGCTAAGAGAAGGCGCGCTGACCCAATTAACAGATGATCACTCACTAGTGAATGAGTTAGTGAAAACAGGAGAGATTTCAAAAGCGGATGCAGAATATCATCCAAGAAAAAATGTGCTAACCAAAGCGTTAGGAACGGATAAACACGTTCAAATTGATGCACGAACTTTTGAAGTGGATCCAGGAGATCAAATTTTGCTTTGCTCAGACGGATTATCGAATAAAGTAGAAGAAGAACATTTGATTCAGATTTTATCGCAAACAACCGCACCAGATGAAAAAGTAACAGAGTTAGTTCAAACAGCGAATGACAACGGCGGTGAAGATAACATTACAGCAGTACTGTTAGAAATCTCCTCCCAAACAGAGGAGGGTGACAGCAAGTGTTGATCGGAAAAAGGATCAGCGGCCGTTATCAAATTCTTCGTGCCATAGGCGGAGGCGGAATGGCCAACGTTTATTTAGCGGAGGATATGATTTTAGATCGCGAAGTGGCGATTAAAATTTTACGGTTTGACTTTGCAAGCGATGATGATTTTATTAGACGGTTCCGGAGAGAAGCGCAATCAGCAGCCAGCTTAGATCATCCGAATATTGTCAGTATCTACGATGTAGGGGAAGAAGATGACATTTATTATATTGTCATGGAATATGTCGAGGGGATGACGCTGAAGGAATACATACACGCAAATGGACCGCTTCATCCAAAAGAAGCCGTTCGCATCATGGAGCAAGTCGTTGCGGCGATGGAAGAAGCCCATGCGAAACAGCTCGTCCATCGAGACATTAAGCCTCACAATATATTAATAGACAACTTGGGGAATATCAAAGTCACTGATTTTGGCATTGCCATGGCGCTTAGCTCAGCGACCATTACCCATACGAATTCTGTTCTTGGCTCCGTGCATTATTTGTCCCCAGAGCAAGCGCGCGGCGGTCTTGCAACGAAAAAGTCAGACATTTATTCACTTGGTATTGTTCTTTATGAGCTGATTTCAGGACGCATGCCATTTGAAGGAGAATCCGCTGTCAGTGTCGCACTGAAGCATTTGCAATCAGAGCCGCCATCTGTGAGAAGATGGAATCCTTCTGTTCCGCAAAGCGTGGAGAACATCATTTTAAAATCGATGGCCAAAGATCCATTCTATCGATACGAAGATGCATCTGAAATGCAAAAAGACTTAAAAACGGCTTTTGACCCTGCAAGACTAAAAGAAAAGCGCTTTGTCATTGAAGAAGATCATGAAGCAACAAAAGCCATTCCTATTATAAAAGATCATCAAGTCGATCAAGACAATGAAAAAACAGCCGTCCACCCGGTTCAAAAACCAAAGAAAAAAGAGAAACAAAAGCCGAAGAAAAAACGGAAAAAATGGCCGTGGATTGTAGCGTCGATCTTATTTATTTTGACGGCTGCGACCATTTTAGCGATCACGGTATTCCCAGGATTACTCTTTCCAAAGGATGTAGAGGTGACCGATGTTTCTGGCATGACGGTTGAAAAAGCGGAAGACACCTTGAAGAAAGCCGGGTTTACCGTCGCTTCTGAACCCATTGATATTGCCGACGAGAAGATTGAAAAAGGGCTGGTTGTCAAAACAGACCCGAAAATCGGAACAAAGGTAAAAGAAGGGACAGAAATTCAGCTTTATCAAAGTACAGGTAAAGAAAAAACCGAATTACCTGATGTAACAGGTGAAAAGGTCGAGAAAGCAAAAGAACTATTAGAGAAAAAAGGGTTTAAACAGGTTGTTGTGGAGGAAGTGAATGATAATGACACAGAATCAGGCATTGTCATGGAACAGAAACCTTCTGCGAATACAGAACTTGTCGCAGCAGATGAAGAAGTCACATTGACCGTCAGTATAGGCCCTGCCGATATTACCTTACGGGATTTAACGACGTATAGTAAACAGGCCGCATCAAATTATCTAGAGGATAATGGACTAAAGCTAGATGAAAAAGAAGCATATTCTGACGATGTGCCAAAAGGTGAGGTCATGAAGCAGGAACCGGGAGCGGGGACAGCTGTTAAACCTGGTGATACGGTTAAAGTTACGTTCTCTCTTGGCCCAAAAGAGAAACCGGCTAAAACGGTGACTGAAAAGATTGCGATCCCGTATGAACCAGAAACAGAAGGACAAGAAATGAATGTTCAAATATCTATTGATGACGCAGAACATAGCATTTCTGATTTATATGAAACCTTTAAAATCACTGCGCCCACTGAGCGAACGATTAAATTTAAGATAGAACCTGGTCAAAAAGGATACTATCAGGTGACAGTGGATGATAAAGTAGTGAGCTCCAAAACGATTGAATACCCTGATGATGAATAAAGGAGGGACTTTATGCCTGAGGGCAAAATTATTAAAGCATTAAGCGGATTTTATTATGTGCTGGATGAGTCTCTAGAAAGTGGCAAAGTAATTCAGTGTAGAGCGAGAGGGATTTTTCGTAAAAACAAAATAACCCCTCTTGTTGGAGATTATGTCGTCTATCAAGCAGATAACGATAAGGAAGGCTATTTGCTGGAAGTAAAAGAGCGGACCAATGAGCTGATTCGGCCGCCTATTAGCAACGTTGATCAAGCGGTGCTCGTTTTCTCAGCAGCAGAGCCGACCTTTAGTACATCGCTTTTAGACAGATTCCTAGTGCTTGTTGAAGAGAGCCAGATTGAACCGATTATCTGCATCACAAAAATGGACTTGCTGAAAACAGAGCAAGAGCGAGAAACGATTCAAGCCTATGCAGAAGACTATCGCCAAATTGGATACGACGTTCATTTAACATCGACGATCGAAGGGGATGGAATTGAAAAGCTGACCCCGCATTTCCATCACAAGATTACTGTATTTGCAGGTCAATCAGGTGTAGGGAAGTCTTCTCTCTTAAATGCGATGAGTCCTGATTTAGCACTGAAAACAAATGATATTTCCTCCCATCTTGGCAGGGGGAAACATACAACAAGACATGTGGAACTCATTCGAACGGCTGAAGGGCTCATTGCTGATACACCAGGATTCAGCTCGCTTGAATTTACAGGTATCGAAGCGGAAGATTTAGGGCTCTATTTCTTAGAAATCAGAGAGAAGAGTGCAGAATGTAAATTCAGGGGCTGTTTGCACGTAAAAGAGCCTGGATGTGCGGTAAAAGAGGCAGTAGAACACGATCGCATCAGAGAGTATCGCTATCAGCATTATTTAGAGTTTTTAACTGAAATTAAAGATAGAAAGCCGAGGTACTAAGTCATGGTTTATATTGCCCCATCCATTTTATCAGCCGATTTTGCCAATCTGGAGAAAGATATCCGTGATGTGGAACAAGGTGGAGCGGATTATATTCATATTGATGTGATGGACGGTCATTTTGTACCGAATATGACATTTGGACCAAATGTAGTGGAGGCGATCAGGCCGCATACAAAGCTGCCGCTCGATGTTCACTTAATGATTGAGCAGCCAGACCAGTATATCCCTGCATTTGCAAAAGCGGGCGCTGATATTATTTCTGTTCATGTCGAGGCGTGTCCACACTTACATCGCACGATTCAGCATATAAAAGAACAAGGTGTCAAAGCAGGGGTTGTTTTAAACCCGCACACACCCGTTTCTCAAATCGCGCATGTATTAGAGGATGTTGACCTAGTCTTATTCATGACGGTGAACCCTGGTTTTGGCGGACAGGCGTTTATTCCATCTGTTCTCTCAAAGGTAAAAGAAGTAAAGACACTTAGTGAACAAAAAGGCTTAACTGATTTACTCATTGAAATAGATGGCGGTGTCAATGTAGAGACAGCAAAGAGCTGCAAAGAAGCAGGCGCTAATCTACTTGTTGCCGGCTCAGCGGTATATGGGAAAGATGACCGCGCGGCGGCCATTCAGGCCATTCGAGAAGCATAAGAAAAGGAACCAAAGTCATTGTGATCTTTGGTTCTTTTTCAATGGAGAGGAGCGTAATCATGCACATACATATCGTAGCCGGCGGTCCTTTTGCGTACATCCCGCCGCTTGATCATGAAGCATCTGAGGAGGACATTCTCTGGGTCGGCGTAGATCGGGGGACCCTTTTCTTACTAGAGCATGGCATTGTACCTGACAGAGCATTTGGTGATTTTGATAGTGTGACAGAAGAAGAGCTTCATGAACTGAAAAAGAAATTGCCTGCACTCAATTTATTTCAGGCAGAGAAAGATGAAACGGATTTAGAACTTGCGCTGAACTGGTCTTTGCGTCAGAATCCAGCACATATTCAAATTTACGGCATCACAGGCGGAAGAGCAGATCATTTTCTTGGGAATATCCATCTCCTTTACAAAGGCATTCAGCACAAACAGAGCATGACCCTTGTAGATAAACAAAATATCATTCAAATGTTTGGACCTGGTACATACGAAATCAAACAAGACTCGGATAAAAAATATGTGTCGTTTTTGCCCTTCGGTACATCGGTTGAAAAGCTGACATTAAAAGGTTTCAAATATCCTCTGAAAAATTGTCATATTGAGCCTGGTTCCACACTATGTATTAGTAACGAACTCATCCACTCAAATGGTACTTTTTCTTTTCATGAAGGCATATTAATAATGGTAAGAAGCAAAGATTGACCAACCTATCAATGTGGATGGCTGATTAAGCTCAATTGTGCTGCAAGCGGTACTTTTAGGAGGGGGACAAAATGAAATTTTATACAATCAAACTGCCTAGATTTCTTGGCGGCATTGTCCGTGCGATGCTTGGTTCATTTAAGAAAGATTAATGAGTAATCTCCTTTATTTCCACATAAAAACGCCTGCTACAGTTAAATGTAGCAGGCGTTTACTCTTGCTTATACACGCTCAACTTTACCAGATTTCAAAGCTCGAGCTGATACATATACTCTTTTAGGCTTACCGTCCACTAGAATACGAACTTTTTGAAGGTTCGCGCCCCATGTACGTTTTGTAGAGTTCATTGCGTGAGAACGGTTGTTCCCAGCTTTTGTTTTTCTGCCTGTAATAACGCATTTACGTGCCATTTGTTTCCCTCCTAACTGCGAAAACATCATCATATTCTTCATATACGTACTTAGAGATGCCTCAAGATACTTTAATAATTTACCACAGCTTCAAGGGGTTTGCAAGGATTGTTTACTCCTCTTTCAAGAAAAATACCTTGACATCTTGATAAAAAATCAAGGCTATAGTATAAGTAGGATTGGGTCGGATTGAATGATTTCTTTTAAAAAGAAGGGTCTTATAGTAAAATAGTGATAACTCAGGGCAATTTCTCAAAAAGGGGGAACCAATGTGTCCATTGAACTTAGAACGAAATACGGACAAATTGATATATCAAATGAAGTCATTGCAATGGTGGCAGGAGGCGCTGCGATCGATTGCTATGGTATTGTTGGCATGGCGTCCAAAAATCAAATAAAGGACGGCTTGACGGATATTCTCCGCAAAGAGAACTTCAGCCGGGGTGTTCTTGTGCGTCAAAAAGAAGATCGCATTCATATTGATATGTACATCATCGTCAGCTACGGTACAAAAATATCAGAAGTCGCACATAATGTTCAAACGAAAGTCAAATATACGATTCATCACACGATTGGACTTTCAGTTGACTCAGTCAACATTTATGTACAAGGAGTAAAAGTTACGAACCCGTAGTAAGGAGGAAATATATTGTCTATTAGAAATCTGGGTGGCCGCTCATTTGCAAAAATGATTCTTGCAGGTGCTCACCATCTTTCTCAAAACGCACAAATTGTTGATGCGTTAAATGTTTTTCCAGTGCCAGACGGAGACACGGGGACAAATATGAATTTGTCAATGACTTCAGGGGCAAAAGCAGTTGAAGAAACAAATACCGATCACATTGGTAAGGTCGGGGTGGCTCTGTCAAAAGGGCTGTTAATGGGGGCAAGAGGAAACTCAGGTGTGATCCTGTCTCAGCTCTTCAGAGGTTTCAGCAAAAATATAGAACAAAAAGAAACAATTGACGCAAAAGAATTTGCGCTTGCCTTGCAGGCCGGCGTTGATACAGCATATAAAGCCGTCATGAAACCGATTGAAGGAACCATCTTAACGGTTGCAAAAGACGCAGCAAAGAAAGCGGTTGCTGTTTCAGCAACAGAAGACCAAATCGATCGTGTGCTTGAATTAACGATTGAGGAAGCAAGAGCATCACTTGACCGCACGCCAGATCTCCTTCCTGTTTTAAAA
Source organism: Bacillus sp. FSL W8-0183 (assembly GCF_038006825.1). Lineage (NCBI taxonomy): Bacteria > Bacillati > Bacillota > Bacilli > Caryophanales > Bacillaceae > Bacillus > Bacillus sp. FSL W8-0183. The sequence goes on from NZ_JBBOVY010000001.1 coordinate 1,662,836, forward strand.
GAAGTCGGCGTTGTAGATAGCGGCGGTAAAGGACTTCTTTGTGTATATGAAGGTTTCCTTGCTTCATTAAGAGGAGAAGAGCTTCCTCCTAAAACGGCCTCTTTGCCAACATTAAAAGAATTAGTGAGTGCAGAGCATCATAAAAGTGCACAAAGCCATATGAACACAGAAGATATTGAATTTGGCTATTGTACAGAATTTATGGTGAAATTCGAAGAAGACAAACAGTCCTTTGACGAAAATGCCTTCAGAGAAGAATTAAGCGAATTCGGAGATTCACTTCTTGTGGTATCTGATGATACGCTTGCAAAAGTTCATATTCATGCAGAGCAGCCAGGAGATGTCTTATCATATGCACAGCGCTACGGCAGCTTAATTAATATGAAAATTGAAAACATGAGAGAGCAGCATAGCTCGATCGTCAATGAAGAAAAAGATCACTCGCTTGCTGCACCAAAAGCAACAGCTGCTGAAAAACAGCGTTTTGGAGTAGTGAGTGTCGCAATGGGAGAAGGGATTGCTGACTTGTTTAAAAGTATCGGAGCATCCGTCGTCATTGAAGGCGGACAGACAATGAATCCGAGCACAGAAGACATTGTCAAAGCAATTGATAGCATTCATGCCGAAACCGTCTTTATCTTACCTAATAATTCTAATATTGTCATGGCAGCTAAACAGGCGGCAACTGTCTCAAGTCGTGAGGTCGTTGTTATTCCGACAAAGACCGTTCCTCAAGGAATGTCGGCACTTCTTTCTCTAAATGAAGCAGCTTCAAATGAAGACAATGAAGCAGCGATGTTAGAAGCGATTGATCATGTGAAAAGCGGCCAAATTACCTTTGCAGTGAGAGATACCCAAATTGATGGGATCGACATTGCCAAAGGCGATTATATGGGCCTATACAATGGAAAAATCACCTTAACAGCTAAAAATCAATTAGATGCAGCAAAAGAGCTTTTGACCCAAATGGTGACAGAAGATGATGAGATTGTCACAATCATCAAAGGGGAAGATGCATCATCTGATGAGATGGAAGCTTTAGAAGCATATATTGAAGAAACATTTGAAGATGTAGAAGTTGAAGTCCACGATGGAAAACAGCCGCTTTATTCATATATTTTGGCTGTTGAATAAAGAAAGAAGGGCACATGAAGCCCTTCTTCTTCTTTTGCATTTTTTTACTATGTGTTCATCGGTGAAATGAGTTGCGGGAATCGAATGAATCCATTAGTCTAAAGGGAGTAACAAACCAATCTGTGATTGGTGATGAGAGGGGAAGACCTATGAAATTTAGAAGTGTGTTTGATATTATTGGACCCGTCATGATTGGTCCATCAAGTTCGCACACGGCGGGTGCGGCTCGTATTGGAAGAGTGGCTCGCAGCTTGTTCGGAAGAGAACCGAAACGAATTACTGTATCGTTTTATGGCTCTTTTAAAGATACGTATAAAGGGCACGGGACAGATGTAGCCATTATCGGCGGTGTTCTTGACTTTGATACATTTGATGAACGAATTAAAACAGCGATCGATATTGCAAAAAGCAAAGAAATCGACATTGAGTTTAAAGAAGAAGATGCGGTGCCAGCGCATCCGAATACAGCAAAAGTAGAAATTTCAGATGCGAATGGAAGCCTTGAATTAATCGGGATTTCCATTGGCGGAGGTAAAATTGAAATCACAGAATTAAATGGCTTTGAACTGAGACTCTCAGGGAATCACCCGGCCATTCTTGTGGTTCATAACGACCGTTATGGGACGATTGCAGCAGTTGCCAATGTGTTAGCGAAATTCGCCATCAACATTGGTCATATGGAAGTGGCACGTAAAGAGGTCGGGCAAGAAGCACTCATGACGATTGAAGTGGATCAGAATATTGATCCAGCGGTTTTAACAGAGCTTGAGACGCTGCCAAACATTATTCAAGTCACACAAATTGCAGAGTAACAACAAGGAGGTTATGTATGATGTTTAAAAACGTCAAAGAACTCGTGCAGCTAACAGAAGAACGGAATACCTCCATTTCAGAAATTATGATTACTCAAGAAATGGAAGTGACAGGGAAGTCACGTGAAGACATTTTCTCGCAGATGTACCGCAACCTAGAAGTGATGGAACAGGCCGTTGAAAACGGACTGAAAGGTGTGAAATCATTATCTGGTTTAACAGGCGGGGATGCGGTGAAACTTCAAGCATATATCGCATCAGGCAAAACATTGTCTGGTCATACCATTTTAGATGCTGTCAGTAAGGCAGTGGCAACAAATGAAGTGAACGCAGCAATGGGAACGATCTGTGCAACGCCTACAGCTGGCTCAGCAGGTGTTGTGCCAGGAACGCTCTTTGCGGTGAAAGAAACATTAAAGCCAACAAAGGAACAAATGGTCAGATTCCTATTTACATCTGGTGCATTTGGTTTTGTTGTCGCCAATAACGCAAGTATCTCTGGTGCAGCAGGCGGCTGTCAGGCAGAAGTAGGATCTGCATCAGGTATGGCAGCAGCAGCCATTGTAGAAATGGCAGGCGGTACGCCGCAGCAATCCGCTGAAGCCATGGCCATCACCCTAAAAAATATGCTAGGTCTTGTTTGCGATCCAGTCGCAGGACTTGTGGAAGTGCCATGTGTGAAACGAAACGCAATGGGCGCTTCTAATGCGATGATTGCAGCAGATATGGCACTTGCCGGCATTACAAGCCGCATCCCTTGTGATGAAGTCATTGATGCGATGTACAAAATTGGTCAAACGATGCCAACCGCTCTTCGTGAGACTGCACAAGGCGGACTTGCTGCAACACCGACAGCAAGGGAGCTTGAAAAGAAGATTTTCGGAGGTGTGACCTCATCTCGTGATACAGAAACTGCAAGATAAGATCTCTGCCTTGAAAGGGATTGGAGAAGAAACAGAAAAAACCCTAAATGAACTTGGAATCTACACAGTAGCCGATTTACTCGGCTACTTTCCTTATCGATATGACGACTATGAGCTTCGCAACTTAGAAGAAGTCAGGCATGACGAACGTGTCACAGTTGAAGGAAAAGTGCACAGTGAGCCCGTTCTCACCTATTATGGAAAAAAACGAAGCAGGCTGACATTCAGGCTGCTTGTCGGTCGTTTTTTGATTACAGCCATATGCTTCAATCGCCCCTATTTAAAAAGAAGTCTTGCTTTAGGCGATACGGTATCCGTCACAGGCAAGTGGGATAAAAACCGGCAATCCATTATGGTTCAGGAATTTAAAAAAGGAACACACGAACAAGATGGCAGTATAGAACCTGTTTATTCGGTCAAAGAAAATGTAACCGTGAAAATGATGAGACGATTTGTAAAACAAGCGTTGTCACTCTATGTAGACCATGCAGAAGATCCACTGCCAAAGCAGCTTGTAGCTGCTTATAAACTCATGTCTTATCAAGAAGCACTAAAAACCATTCATCTCCCTGAAACGAGAGACTCGCTCAAGCAAGCAAGACGACGCTTCGTGTACGAGGAATTTCTCATCTTCCAGCTGAAAATGCAGGCGATCAGAAAAAAAGAACGAGAAAAAACATCAGGCATCCAGCATCCGTTCTCAAAAGAGGCGGTCTTTGAGTTTGTTCATAGCCTGCCGTTCCCGCTGACAAAAGCACAATCAAGAGTGCTGGATGAAATTATGTCAGATATGGCATCCCCGTACCGGATGAACCGGCTTCTTCAAGGTGATGTTGGATCGGGGAAAACAGCTGTAGCGGCAATTGCCCTTTATGCCGCCCATTTATCCGGCTTTCAAGGTGCGCTGATGGTGCCAACTGAAATCTTGGCTGAACAGCATGCCGATTCACTGTATCAGCTATTTGAAAAATGGGGGCTAAATATTGCTCTTTTGACGAGTTCAGTGAAAGGAAAGCGCCGCAGAGAACTGCTTGAACGTCTGAAAGAGGGAGATATTGATATTTTAGTCGGCACGCATGCCCTTATCCAGGACGAAGTGGAATTTCAGCAGCTTGGTCTTGTTATTACAGATGAACAGCACAGGTTCGGCGTGGAACAGCGGAAAAAACTGCGAAGCAAAGGGCAGGACCCAGATGTTTTGTTTATGACCGCAACGCCGATTCCAAGAACGCTTGCCATCACAGTATTTGGAGAAATGGACGTCTCTGTCATTGATGAGCTGCCAGCCGGCCGAAAGCAGATTGAAACGTATTGGGTGAAGCATGACATGCTTGAGCGGATTCTTGCTTTTGTTGATAAAGAGCTGAGAAAAGGCAGACAAGCGTATATTATTTGTCCACTTATAGAAGAATCAGACAAACTGGATGTCCAAAATGCGATTGATGTTCACAGCATGCTGACAGAGGCGTATCGCGGAAAATGGTCGATCGGCTTAATGCACGGGAAACTTGCAAGTGATGAAAAAGATCAAGTGATGAGAGATTTCACTTCCAATGAAGTGCAAATCCTTGTGTCAACGACAGTTGTTGAAGTTGGAGTCAACGTGCCAAATGCGACCATCATGGTCATTTATGATGCGGACCGTTTTGGACTGTCACAGCTTCATCAGTTAAGAGGCCGGGTCGGACGCGGAGAGCATCAATCTTTTTGTATTTTAATGGCGGACCCTAAATCAGAGACCGGTAAAGAGCGCATGCGGATCATGTCTGAAACAACAGATGGCTTTGAACTGTCTGAAAAGGACTTAGAACTAAGAGGCCCTGGCGACTTCTTTGGCAAGAAACAAAGCGGAATGCCTGAATTTAAAGTGGCAGATATGGTTCATGACTATAGAGCGCTTGAAACCGCTAGAAAAGATGCGGCAGAGCTCGTGCAGTCTGAAGCCTTTTGGACAGACCCTGAATACAAAGAACTTAGGCAAACACTCGTAGACAGCGGTGTGCTTGGCGGAGATAAATTGAGCTGATCAAGTGCTGGAGGAATTTTCTTGTCTTTTTGAAACAAGGATTGATTTATCATCTATGAGATTATATACTACTATTAGTACCTAGTCATAAATGTACGGATGGTGTCTGCATATGAAACTAAATAAAAAAGAACGACAAAGGCTTCTCCAGCAAACGATCAGCTCGACTCCGTTCATTACTGATGAAGAATTGGCAAGTAAGTTCGGTGTAAGCATTCAAACAGTTCGTCTTGACCGTTTGGAGCTGTCAATCCCTGAATTACGCGAACGAATTAAGCACGTGGCCGAAAAGACATTAGAGGATGAAGTGAAGTCTCTTCCGCTGGATGAAGTTATTGGAGAAATGATTGATGTAGAGCTTGATGATCAAGCGATTTCCATTTTTGAAGTAAGAAAAGAGCATGTATTCAGCCGTAACCAAATTGCCAGGGGACATCATCTTTTTGCCCAGGCAAATTCGCTGGCAGTAGCCGTCATCGACGATGAACTGGCTTTGACAGCAAAAGCAAATATTAAGTTTACAAGGCAGGTCAAACAAGGCGAAAGAGTCGTCTCAAAAGCCAAAGTTGCCTCACATGATAAAGAAAAAGGCAGAACGGTAGTTGAAGTAAACAGCTATGTAGGTGAGGAAGTTGTCTTCTCAGGCGATTTCGTCATGTATCGCTCAAAACAAAAGTAAAAGGTGGCACATAACATGAGAATTGCAGTCGATGCAATGGGGGGAGATCATGCCCCTAAAGCCATTATTGACGGTGTGCAAAAAAGCTTAGAAGCATTTTCAGATATCGAGATTACACTAGTCGGCGATGAAAGCAAGATCAAATCATACATAACAAATCATGAACGCATCACGATCTTAGATGCAAAAGAAGTCATTGAACCAACGGATGAACCAGTGCGTGCAGTGAGACGTAAAAAGGATTCTTCTATGGTGAAAATGGCGCAGGAAGTTTCAGAAGGAAGAGCAGATGCCTGTATTTCAGCTGGAAATACTGGGGCACTCATGACAGCAGGCCTATTTATCGTAGGCAGAATTGATGGCATTGACAGACCAGCACTTGCTCCGACGTTGCCAACACTTGATGGCAGCGGGTTCTTATTATTGGATGTCGGCGCAAACGTTGATGCAAAGCCAGAGCATCTTGTGCAATATGCCATGATGGGATCTATTTACGCAGAGCATGTCTTCCCGAAGAGCAATCCACGCGTTGGACTTTTAAATGTCGGGACAGAAGATAAAAAAGGCAACGATTTAACGAAAAAAACCTTTGAATTATTAAAAGCATCAGATTTGAATTTCGTAGGAAATGTAGAATCGCGTGATTTATTAGAGGGTGTAGCTGATGTCGTTGTCACAGATGGTTTCACGGGGAATATCGCCCTTAAAACGATCGAAGGCACAGCCCTTTCTGTTTTTAAAATGCTGAAAGAAACCTTAACATCCAGCTTCACAGCTAAAATAGCAGCAGGTATGATGAAGCCAAAATTAATGCAGATGAAATCTAAAATGGATTACTCCGAATATGGTGGTGCCGCATTATTTGGTTTGAAAGCACCCGTTATTAAAGCGCATGGTTCCTCTGATGAAAATGCGATTTTTCATGCCATTCGTCAGGCGCGCGACATCGTTAAAAAAGACGTTTCAGCTATCATTCATCAAGAAGTTCAAAAAGAAGACACGAATGAGTCGTAATGGAGGTAGAGCAGCATGAGTAAAATTGCTTTTTTATTCCCAGGCCAAGGCTCTCAAAAAATTGGCATGGGAAAAGATTTATTTGACCAAGAAGCAGCATCTAAAGCTGTGTTTGAAGAAGCAGATCAGACCCTTGGTTTTGATTTATCTTCAATGATTTTTGAAGGAGATGCAGAAGAACTGACGCTGACATATAATGCACAGCCAGCTCTTTTAACGACAAGCATCGCGATCTTAAAGAAATTTGAAGAGAGCGGAATCAAAGCAGATTATGCAGCAGGGCACAGCCTGGGTGAATATACAGCCCTTGTTGCAGCGGGAGCTCTTTCGTTTAAAGATGCCGTTTTCGCAGTGAGAAAGCGCGGCGAATTAATGAATGAAGCCGTTCCAGCAGGAGAAGGCGCAATGGCGGCGATTCTTGGCTTAGAGCAAGCAGCACTTGTAGAAGTGACAAAAGAAGTGACAGAAAGCGGTCATCTTGTAGAACTTGCGAACTTAAACTGTCCGGGCCAAATCGTCATCTCTGGTACAGCAAAAGGTGTGGAACTTGCATCAGAGAAAGCGAAAGAAAAGGGCGCAAAACGTGCAATTCCACTTGAAGTGAGTGGACCTTTCCATTCTGCATTAATGAAACCAGCAGCTGAAAAATTCACAGATGTATTATCTAAATTAGACATTTCTGATGCCGCGACGCCAGTGATTTCAAACGTAACAGCAGACATCGTGACATCACGTAATGAAATTGAAACGAAGCTGATTGAACAATTGTATTCTCCTGTTCGATTTGAAGAAAGTGTAGAACGCCTGATTGACTTAGGCGTGACAACATTTATTGAAATTGGTCCTGGTAAAGTGCTCTCAGGTCTTGTGAAAAAAGTCAATCGCCGCCTGACGACCATTTCCGTATCAGATCAAGAAACAATTGAAGCAGCCATTCAAACACTCAAGGGGGATTCTTGATGCTTACAAATAAAACAGCCGTTGTCACAGGTGCATCTCGCGGTATTGGTCGTTCGATTGCGATCGATTTGGCGAAAAAAGGTGCCAATGTTGTGGTGAACTATTCAGGCAACGAAGCAAAAGCAAATGAAGTCGTAGATGAGATCAAAGCACTTGGCCAGCAGGCTTTTTCTGTCAAAGCGGATGTGTCAAATGCAGAAGAAGTACAGGCATTAATGAAACAAGCCGTTGATACATTTGGTTCAATCGACATTCTTGTGAATAATGCTGGAATTACAAAGGACAACCTGCTCATGAGAATGAAAGAAAATGAATGGGATGATGTCATTAACATAAACTTAAAAGGTGTCTTCAACTGTACAAAAGCTGTGACACGTCAAATGATGAAACAGCGCAGCGGAAGAATCATCAATGTAGCATCTGTTGTCGGCGTTTGCGGAAACCCTGGACAAGCAAACTATGTTGCAGCAAAAGCAGGTGTGATCGGTTTAACGAAAACAACAGCGAAAGAGCTGGCAAGCCGTCATATTACAGTCAATGCCGTAGCACCAGGCTTTATTTCTACTGATATGACTGACAAGCTTGATGAGAATGTTCAAACAGAAATGCTTAAGCAAATCCCGCTCGCACGCTTTGGTGCGCCTGAAGATATAAGCAACGTTGTTGTCTTTTTAGCTTCAGAAGGAGCAGGTTATATTACAGGCCAAACCATCCAAGTAGATGGCGGAATGGTTATGTCCTAAGAAATATCAAAATTTCGTTACGTTTTCTCTAGTTTTTTAAAAACGAATCAACTATAATACTTTGAGGGGAGGTGAAAGGCAATGGCAGACGTATTAGAGCGTGTATCAAAAATTATTGTAGACCGCCTTGGCGTTGATGAGGCTGACGTGAAAATGGAAGCTTCATTTAAAGAAGATTTAGGCGCTGATTCCCTTGATGTAGTTGAGCTAGTTATGGAACTTGAAGATGAGTTCGATATGGAAATTTCTGACGAAGATGCTGAAAAAATTGCAACAGTCGGTGACGCTGTGAACTACATAAATAGCCAGCAATAAGCGTAACAAAGTCCCGTCTATTTTCATGGCGGGACTTTGAAAATTTATGTTAGTTTCAACATATTCAGCTGATCAATTGTCAGCCTTTTTCAGATGCTAAGGAGCACGGTTTCCTTGCATGTAGAAAGAGAGACTCCATATAATCAGTATCCTTAAAGGCGATGACGCCTACCTGGAGGTTGCTATGCCAAAACACTATAAAGACAAACAGAAACAGAGCAAAAAACTAGAGCAATTCAGAGAATTTCAGCAGCGCATTTCTGTACACTTTAAAAATGAAAAACTACTCTATCAAGCCTTTACACATTCCTCTTATGTGAATGAGCATCGGAAAAAACCTTATGAGGATAATGAAAGACTTGAATTTTTAGGGGACGCTGTTTTAGAATTGACGATCTCACAGTTCTTATTTGCAAAGTATCCAGCCATGAGCGAGGGAGATTTAACAAAATTGAGAGCGGCGATCGTATGTGAGCCATCACTTGTGTCATTAGCACATGAGCTGTCCTTCGGAGACCTTGTTCTTTTAGGAAAAGGGGAAGAAATGACAGGCGGCAGAAAGCGTCCGGCACTCTTAGCAGATGTATTTGAGGCGTTTATCGGAGCGCTTTATTTAGATCAAGGACTTGAGCCTGTTGAACGATTCCTAGAAGCCTATGTGTACCCGAAAATTAATGACGGGGCATTCTCACATGTCATGGACTTTAAAAGCCAGCTTCAAGAATTTGTTCAGCGAGATGGAAAAGGTGTACTTGAATACCGAATCCTGCATGAAAAAGGCCCAGCACATAACCGGGAATTTGAAGCCAATGTATCCCTTAGAGGAGAAGTGCTCGGAATTGGAAATGGCCGTTCAAAAAAAGAAGCAGAACAGCATGCTGCACAGGAAGCACTTGCTAAATTACAGAAACATCATATGAACCAATAAAATCCCCCTCGTGATTCAGGGGGATTTCACTCTGTTTTCCATCATCTTTTTTCAGTTCATATGGTAAGATAATAGTACTTTAAATACATAAGGAGGATCACTCTCATGTTCCTCAAACGTTTAGACGTGATAGGATTCAAATCTTTCGCACAGCGGGTGACTGTAGACTTTGTCAAAGGGGTTACAGCTGTTGTTGGACCAAACGGAAGCGGCAAAAGTAATATTACTGATGCGATCCGCTGGGTACTTGGAGAGCAATCAGCAAAAAGCCTCCGCGGAGGAAAAATGGAAGACATCATTTTTGCAGGAAGTGACTCAAGAAAACGAGTCAACTTAGCAGAAGTGACATTAACGCTCGATAACGAAGATCACTTTTTGCCGATCGATTTTCACGAAGTCAGTGTGACAAGAAGAGTCTATCGTTCTGGAGAAAGTGAATTTCTCATTAACAATCAATCTGTCCGCTTAAAGGATATTATTGATCTTTTCATGGATTCAGGTCTTGGAAAAGAAGCTTTTTCGATCATCAGCCAAGGTAAGGTAGAAGAGATTCTATCGAGTAAAGCTGAAGAAAGACGTAGCATCTTTGAAGAAGCAGCTGGTGTCCTGAAATATAAAACAAGAAAGAAAAAAGCCGAGAATAAACTGTTTGAAACGCAGGACAACTTAAACCGGGTAGAAGATATTCTGCATGAACTAGAAGATCAAGTAGAACCACTAAGAATGCAGGCATCTATTGCAAAAGACTATCTGCAAAAGAAAGAAGAACTTGAAAATGTAGAAATTGCTCTCACCGTCCATGATATTGAAGCACTGCACAAAAAATGGACAACACTTGGTGAAGCTGTCGAGCGGTTCAAACAAGATGAAATGAAGCAGTCCACAGACATTCAAGCGAAGGAAGCCAAAATCGAAGAATCGAGAGACCGTATTCAGGCGCTTGACGATTCGATTCATGACCTCCAAGAAGTCCTCCTTTTCACAAGTGAAGAACTAGAAAAGCTTGAAGGGAAAAAAGAAGTTCTAAAAGAACGGAAAAAAAATGCGGCCGCTAACCAAGGGCAGCTAGAAGACACGCTCGTGCGTTTAACCGAAAAACAGGCGTTGTTAACGGAAAAGATTGAACAGCAGAAAGTCACACGTGACAGCCTGCAAACAGAAGTGCAGCAGCTAAAAGATGAAGTGAAAACAAAACAGCATCAGCTGTCTCTTCATAGTGAAGATGTGGAAGGGCAAATTGAACAGCTGAAAAGCGATTATTTTGACCTATTAAACGAGCAAGCTTCTATCCGAAACGAACGTAAATTACTAGAAGAACAGCAGCGCCAAGCAGCCTTGCAGCTAGAGCGGTTAACGCAAAATAATCAGAAACATATCGAAGAACGGGTATCTGTGAAGGAAAAGAAAACAGAAGCCGAGAAGCAACTTTCAGAACGAGAAGAAGACATTTTGGCTCAGGTGAAACGCTTTAGAGAAGCGGAACAAAAGCTAGAGCAGATGAAACGTCAATACGAGAAAAAAGAAACGGCTCTTTACCAAGCCTATCAATATGTACAGCAGGCAAAATCTAAAAAAGAAATGCTTGAATCCATGCAGGAAGACTTCTCAGGATTTTTCCAAGGAGTGAAAGAGGTTTTAAAGGCAAAGGATCGGTTAGGTGGTATTCACGGGGCGATTGCAGAGCTGATTCAAACAGAGCAGCAACATGAAACAGCGATTGAAATTGCACTTGGCGCAGCCACGCAGCATGTCGTTACTGAAAATGAAGCGGCTGCCAGACAGGCCATTGGATACTTAAAGCAGCATTCCTTTGGGCGTGCGACCTTCCTGCCGATGAACGTCATCAAAGAACGAACCATTCAGTTCAGAGATATTCAAACAGCTGAGCAGCATGACGCATTTATCGGCGTGGCGAGTCAGCTCGTTTCCTTTGACGAAAAGTATGAAAAAGTCATTCGGAATTTGCTTGGAACGGTCCTGATTGTTCAAGACTTAAAAGGTGCCAACGAGCTAGCGAAAATGCTAGGACATCGTTATCGTATCGTGACCCTTGATGGGGACGTGGTGAACCCAGGCGGTTCAATGACTGGGGGAGGCGTAAAGAAAAAGAACAATTCTCTCCTGTCCAGAAACCGAGAGATTGAAACATTAACAAAGCAGCTCGTTGAAATGGAAGAAAAAACAACGATCCTTGAAAAAGAAACAAAAGAAACGAAGCAATCGATTGCCGAAAGCGAAGTCCAATTAAATGAATTGCGTCAGCGCGGCGAAATGCTTCGAGAAAAGCAGCAAGAGTTAAAAGGGACATTATATGAACTGCAAGTAGCTGAAAAAAATATTAACGCTCATCTAGAGCTCTATGATCAAGAAAAAGCAGAGTTGCAGCAACGCTCTAGCGAACTTGCGAGCAAGGATAAAGAGCAGGCAGCCCTTGAAACATCTATAGGTGAGAAACTGACCTCTCTTGACGAAGAGATCAACACGTTAACAAAACGGAAGCAGACCCAAAGCTCAACGAAAGAAACCATTTCTTCCGAATTAACAGAGCTGAAAATCTCGCTTGCCAAAAAAGAGCAGTCTTTAGCAAATGAACAAGAAAAACTTTCGAGCTTAACGGCTGAATTAGAAGAGGCTGAAAAGACGCTGACGGAAACAAAAGAAGATTTGTCCCTCTTAACAAGTGAAATGTCATCCAGCTCAAGCGGCGCCGAACAACTGGAAGAAGCGGCAAAAGAGAAACTGGAACATAAAAACAAAACGACAGCGCTTATCTCAGAGCGACGCAAACAGCGCCTGGCTCTTTCTGAAACATTAGAATTCGCTGAACGTGAACTGAAAGAGCAAAAACGCCTGTATAAACAGCTCACGACAAGCTTAAAAGATGAAGAAATCAAGCTTGGCCGCATGGAAGTTGAACTTGATAACCTCATCGCCTATTTAAACGAAGAGTATGCCCTTTCGTTTGAAGGAGCAAAAGAAATGTATCATCTGACGCTATCGCCGGATGAAGCAAGAAAACGCGTGAAATTGATCAAACTAGCCATTGAAGAGCTTGGAACAGTGAACTTAGGCAGCATTGACGAGTATGAACGTGTGAATGAACGTTTTCTCTTCTTAACTGAACAACGCAATGATCTGACAGAAGCGAAAAATACGTTATTCCAAGTCATTGAAGAAATGGATCAGGAGATGACGAAACGTTTCTCTGAGACATTCTCTCAAATCCGCGGGCATTTTGAATCTGTTTTCCAAGCATTATTTGGCGGAGGAAGAGCAGACCTTAAGTTGACAGATCCAAACGATTTACTAAACTCAGGTGTCGATATTGTGGCGCAGCCGCCGGGGAAAAAGCTGCAAAATCTAAGCCTACTTTCAGGCGGAGAAAGAGCATTAACAGCCATCGCTTTATTATTCTCGATCTTAAAAGTGAGACCAGTTCCATTCTGTGTGCTAGATGAGGTAGAAGCGGCACTTGATGAAGCGAATGTGTTCCGCTTTGCCCAGTATTTAAAGAAATACAGCCAAGAAACACAGTTCATTGTGATTACACACCGAAAAGGAACCATGGAAGAAGCAGATGTTCTGTACGGTGTCACGATGCAGGAGTCAGGTGTCTCAAAACTGGTATCTGTCAAACTAGAGGAAACGAAAGAGCTTGTCCAGTAATTAAAGGAGGTTTTTGAACCAATGAGCTTTTTTAAGAAATTAAAAGAAAAATTTACGCAGCAAACCGATTCAGTATCAGAAAAGTTTAAAGATGGACTTGAAAAAACGAGAAATTCATTTCAGGGAAAAGTAAATGAACTCATTTCTCGCTATCGTAAAGTGGATGAAGACTTTTTTGAAGAACTAGAAGAAGTGTTAATCGGTGCGGATGTTGGTTTCACGACTGTGATGGAACTGATTGATGAGCTGAAAAAAGAAGTGAAATTAAGAAACATTCAAGACCCAAGTGAAGTACAAGCAGTCATCTCTGAAAAACTCGTGGAGATTTACAATAGTGGTGAGGAACAAATTTCTGAACTGAACATTGAAGACGGCCGTTTAAATATTATTTTATTCGTAGGCGTGAACGGTGTCGGTAAAACCACAACCATTGGTAAGCTGGCAAACAAGCTAAAAAATGAAGGGAAATCCGTCATTTTAGCAGCAGGTGATACGTTCCGTGCGGGGGCGATTGAGCAGCTTGAAGTATGGGGCGAGCGCTCTGGTGTTCCTGTCGTTAAACAAACAGCAGGCTCTGACCCGGCAGCGGTCATCTATGATGCCGTTCAATCAGCTAAAGCCAAAAAAGCAGATGTCTTGATCTGTGATACAGCAGGCAGACTGCAAAACAAAGTCAACTTGATGAAAGAGCTAGAGAAGGTCAAGAGAGTCATTGAACGCGAAGTGCCCGATGCACCGCACGAAGTACTGCTTGCCCTTGATGCGACAACAGGTCAAAATGCGATGGCGCAAGCGAAGGAATTTTCTAAAGCGACAAACGTGACAGGTATCGCTTTAACAAAGCTTGACGGTACTGCAAAAGGCGGGATTGTTCTTGCCATTCGCAATGAGCTCAACATCCCTGTAAAACTTGTCGGATTAGGTGAAAAAGTAGACGATCTGCAAGAGTTCGATGCTGAATCGTATGTGTACGGATTATTCTCAGACATGATTGATCAAGAAGACTAATCAAAAAGCCGGCAAAACTGCCGGCTTTTTTATTTAAATATCGCCGCAGGAAGTGACAAGATAAAAACTTGACACATAGATCAGAACCGTGTAAACTTAGTTGTTGTAAAGGGAATGAACTTAACAAAGGGGAGAGAGCCCATGACGCTTGAAAAGACAACGAGAATGAACTACTTGTTTGATTTCTATCAATCGTTGTTGACCGCAAAACAAAAGAGCTACATGTCGCTTTACTACCTAGACGATTTTTCCCTCGGTGAAATTGCGGATGAATATGAAGTATCAAGACAGGCTGTTTATGATAATATTAAACGGACTGAAGCGATGCTTGAACAATATGAAGAAAAGCTGCTCTTGTTTAAGAAATTTAAAGAGCGTAAAGAACTTCTCACAAAAATGAGAGAGCTTGTAGCAGATTCCGCGCAAAAGGAAGAAGCAGAAGCTTTAATTGAATCGCTTGAGAAATTAGATTAGGAGGCGGCACAGTATGGCATTTGAAGGATTAGCCGACCGACTGCAGCAGACGATTTCAAAAATCCGCGGCAAAGGAAAAGTGTCAGAGCAAGATGTAAAAGAAATGATGCGCGAGGTACGCCTTGCCCTTCTTGAAGCTGACGTCAATTTTAAAGTAGTCAAAGACTTTGTGAAAAAAGTAAGCGAGCGGGCAGTTGGACAAGAGGTCATGCAAAGTCTTACCCCAGGACAACAGGTCATTAAAGTTGTAAAAGAAGAACTCACTGAATTAATGGGCGGGGAAGAGAGTAAAATCGCTGTAGCGAAAAAATCTCCAACTGTCATTATGATGGTTGGTCTTCAAGGGGCAGGTAAAACGACCACAACTGGAAAGCTTGCCAACTTACTTCGCAAAAAACATAATCGCAAGCCGATGATGGTGGCCGCTGATATTTACAGACCAGCAGCGATCCAGCAGCTTCAAACGCTTGGGAAACAGCTTGATATGCCCGTATTCTCATTAGGTGATCAAGTTAGTCCTGTCGAAATTGCCAAACAGGCAATTGAAAAAGCGAAAGAAGAACATCATGATTATGTCATTTTAGATACAGCAGGACGTCTTCATATTGATGAAGACTTAATGGATGAACTTCAGAAAGTAAAAGAAGTCGCAAATCCAGAAGAGATTTTCCTCGTTGTTGACTCGATGACTGGTCAAGATGCTGTCAATGTCGCAAAAAGCTTTAATGAACAGCTTGGTTTAACAGGTGTCGTTCTGACAAAACTAGACGGTGATACGCGAGGCGGGGCAGCACTATCAATTCGTGCAGTCACAAATACGCCAATTAAATTCGCCGCACTAGGTGAAAAGCTTGATGCAATTGAACCATTCCATCCAGAGCGGATGGCATCGAGAATTCTTGGCATGGGAGATGTGCTCACGCTTATTGAAAAAGCACAAGCAAACGTTGACCAAGATAAAGCGAAAGAGCTTGAACAAAAAATGCGGACAATGAGCTTCACGCTCGATGATTTCCTCGAGCAGCTTGGGCAGGTTCGCAACATGGGTCCACTTGATGAACTGATCCAAATGATGCCGGGAGCCGGTAAAATGAAAGGGCTCAAAAACGTCCAAGTAGACGAAAAGCAGCTCAATCACATCGAAGCGATCATTAAATCAATGACGACCGAAGAAAAAGAACAGCCAGAGGTCATCAATGCAAGCCGAAGAAAACGGATTGCAAAAGGAAGCGGAACATCTGTACAGGAAGTCAATCGCCTTTTAAAACAATTTGACGAAATGAAAAAGATGATGAAGCAAATGACCAATATGTCCAAAGGAAAGAAAAAAGGCGGCTTTAAATTACCATTTATGTAATTGGTTATACATGATAAAACCGTTGTTAAGAAAAAACACTTTACAAACCCTTTTATCATTGTTAATATACTATCTTGTTGAAATATTTTCGGAGGTGCTAGTAAAATGGCAGTAAAAATTCGTTTAAAACGTATGGGATCAAAAAGATCTCCTTTCTATCGTATTGTTGTAGCAGATTCTCGTTCACCACGTGACGGTCGTTTCATCGAAACAGTTGGAACATACAATCCAGTGTTATCACCAGCTGAGGTGAAAATCAACGAAGAATTAGCGCTTAAATGGCTTCAAAATGGTGCGAAACCATCTGATACAGTTCGTAACCTTTTCTCAAGCCAAGGAATTCTTGAAAAATTTCATAATGCGAAAAACAGCAAATAATGAATGAGCTGTCCTTGGAAGAATTGATTGTGTCCATCGTCGAGCCACTTGTTGATTTCCCTGAAGATATTCACGTATCTTCATTAGAAAAAGATGAGCAGGTCATTTACACACTGTCTGTCAATGCTGAAGATACCGGAAAAGTGATCGGAAAGCAGGGACGTACAGCTAAAGCGATACGAACAGTCATGTTTGCAGCAAGTGCAGAGTCTTCTAAGAAAGTTCAACTTGAGATTGCTGACTAAAAAGGGAGAGGGCTTAGGACCTCCCCTTTTTTTACACGTTTAAATCTATTTTTCGTTATACTGTAGAGGACAAATGCCTTCGGATAGGGGGACAAAAAGGAAGATGCAGATCATTCAACATGTCACCGTCATGCAAGTATTAACTGAAAGCAGTAAGGACAAACTGTTAACGACTTTTTTGGAGAAAAAAGAAAGACTAGAACGTGAGTGCAATCAACTATATTTTCAACTAAAAAAGCATGAAAAAGAACCACATCAGCAAGAAGCCATCCCTCAATTTCAAAAAGCCATTGAAAAAAGACAAGAGAAAATGAGGCAAATTGATTTTCAAGTCGAGCAGCTGCATATCTTGCCTCTTGGCAGTGAAATGAAAGAAACAGAAGTGGATGCGCTGATTGAAGTAAAAATAGGTGAAAAATGGGATGACAAAATGCAAGACAATGTCATCGTCGTGAAAGACGGCACTATTGTGGAAATACGTCAGGGGTGATTGAGAACATGGAGCTAGAATGGTTGAATGTCGGAAAGATCGTCAATACACATGGAGTGCGCGGAGAAGTACGTGTTGTGTCAAAGACTGATTTCCCAGAAGAACGCTACAAAAAAGGCAGCGTCCTTTATATTTTCAAACAAAATCAAAAAGAACCGCTAAAAGTGACTGTCGCATCACATAGACAGCACAAACAATTTGATTTACTGACATTTGAAGAAGTCGGTTCATTAAATGAAGCTGAGCAATTAAAAGAGTCGATTTTAAAAGTAGAAAAAGAACATCTTGGTTCATTAGATGAAGGGGAATTCTATTTCCACGAAATCATCGGCTGTGAAGTATATGATGAAGAGGACAAACTGATTGGTCAAATCAAAGAAGTTTTAACGCCAGGGGCAAATGATGTATGGGTGGTTGGAAGAAAAGGCAAAAAAGATGCCCTCATCCCTTATATTCCATCTGTCGTCAAAACAGTTGATATTTCATCCAAGAAAGTACACATTGAAGTGATGGAAGGACTCATTGACGAATGAAAATTGACTTTTTAACACTGTTTCCTGAAATGTTTGAAGGAGTGCTTCACTCATCGATCTTAAAAAAAGCTCAGGAAAAAGATGCGGTCTCATTTGATGTCGTGAATTTTAGGGAGTATTCCGATCATAAACATAAAACAGTGGATGACTATCCGTATGGCGGCGGTGCTGGCATGGTTCTGAAAGCACAGCCTGTATTTGATGCGGTAGAAGATTTAACGAAAAAAGCAAACAAGAAGCCCCGCATTATTCTTGTCTGTCCTCAAGGAGAAAGATATACACAAAAGAAAGCAGAAGAGCTTGCAAAAGAAGAGCATCTTATGTTCATTTGCGGCCACTATGAAGGCTACGATGAGCGCATCAGGGAGCATCTTGTCACAGATGAAATCTCAATCGGGGATTTCGTTCTCACAGGCGGAGAGCTGCCGGCGATGATGATTGCAGACAGTGTGGTCAGGCTTTTGCCTCATGTGCTTGGAAAAGAAGCGTCTCATATCGAAGATTCATTTAGTACAGGTCTGCTTGAGCATCCGCACTATACAAGACCAGCTGATTATAAAGGATTGAAAGTACCAGATGTGCTTCTCTCTGGAAATCATGCCAAAATTGAAGAGTGGCGGCGTAAAGAATCGTTGAAGCGAACCTATACAAGACGGCCAGATTTGATCGATTCTTGCAAAACATTAACGGATGAAGAAAAAAGATGGCTTTGGCAGCTTCATAATGACTAGATTGTATTGCACAAGGTATACAGGTGTGGTATGATACTACTTGTGACTTGGACGGCTTGCCGATTCAAGTTTGAAAACGATGTTCCGCTGCAATGAAGAAAGAGGACATGAGCATCTGTTGGAAGGAGTTGAAAACGATGCAACAATTGATTGAAGAAATCACAAAAGAACAATTACGCACTGATCTTCCTGCGTTCCGTCCTGGTGACACTTTACGTGTACACGTGAAAGTTGTCGAGGGTACTCGTGAGCGTATCCAGATCTTTGAAGGTGTTGTAATTAAGCGTCGTGGTGGTGGAATCAGCGAAACTTTCACAGTTCGTAAGATCTCTTACGGTGTAGGCGTTGAGCGTACATTCCCTGTACACACACCAAAAATCGCTAAGATCGAAGTTGTACGTCACGGTAAGGTACGTCGTGCGAAACTTTACTACCTACGTGAACTTCGCGGTAAAGCGGCTCGTATCAAAGAAATCAGACGATAATGATATCAAAGGAAAGAGCTTGTTACCTGTAACAGGCTCTTTTTTTGTACAATGTATAGAGACAACCGTTAGAAGAGAGAAGGTGCACATATGACAATTCAATGGTTTCCAGGCCATATGGCAAAAGCAAGACGGGAAGTCACAGAAAAATTAAAGCTCATCGACATCGTATTTGAATTAACCGATGCAAGAATTCCGATGTCCTCTAGAAACCCAATGATTGAAGAAATCCTCCAAAACAAACCGAAAATTATGCTTTTGAACAAAGCAGATAAAGCAGATCCTCGTATGACAAAAGAGTGGCAGGCACACTTTGAAGCGCAAGGTGTACGGTCGCTTGCCATTAATTCTGTCGATGGGCAAGGGTTAAATCAAATCATTACGACATCAAAAGAAATCTTAAAAGAAAAGTTCGATCGAATGAAAGCAAAAGGTGTTAAGCCGCGTGCCATTCGAGCTTTGATTATCGGAATTCCCAATGTCGGCAAATCAACGCTGATCAATCGGTTGGCAAAGAAAAATATTGCGAAAACAGGAGATCGACCTGGTATTACGACGTCACAGCAATGGGTGAAGGTAGGAAAAGAACTTGAACTGCTCGATACCCCCGGAATTCTCTGGCCGAAATTTGAAGATGAACAAGTAGGTCTTAGGCTGGCCGTCACTGGAGCGATTAAAGACTCTATCATCAACTTGCAGGATGTCGCAGTGTATGCGCTCCGCTTTTTAGAAGAGTACTATCCAGAGCGGTTAAAAAAACGCTATGATTTAGCAGAAATACCTGAAGATACAGTTGAGCTGTTTGATGCCATTGGCACAAAACGCGGCTGTCTGATGAGTGGAGGATTCATTAATTACGACAAAACGACCGAAATCATTATTCGGGATATTCGAACGGAAAAATTTGGTCCCCTCACTTTTGAGAAGCCTGAAAGCTAAAAGACACGCAGCTCATGCGGGTCTTTATTTTTTGCGAAAAACTGCCGATATAAAGAAGGAGGCTGCGGAAAAGCCAATGTACACGGTCAAACAAATAAAAGAATTAATAGAACAACATGCTGACGACGAGTCATACATTCGTGAACTATTGAAAGACGATACAAGAAAAAGTGTCCATAAGCTGATGGACAAATGGAACAAAGAGAGAGAAAAGCAGCAAGAACTGCATGCAGCATGGAAGCAAATGCTGCAATTTGAAACCAAAGCAAGAGCGCAAGGATACAATTGTATTGCAGGCATAGATGAAGCAGGAAGAGGACCACTGGCTGGCCCAGTTGTTGCGGCAGCTGTGATATTAAAAGAGGATACCGTCCTACTCGGTTTAAATGATTCAAAACAGCTATCTGAGAAAAAAAGAATGACCTATTATGAGCTCATTCAAAAGGAAGCACTCGACATCGGCATCGGCATTGTTGATGCGGCAACGATTGACGAAATAAATATATACGAAGCATCAAGACTGGCGATGGTGAAGGCTGTAAAGCAGCTCACTCACACACCTGATTATCTACTCATAGATGCGATGACGCTCCCGCTTCCTACTCAACAGGAGAATATCATCAAAGGAGATGCTAAAAGCGCATCCATCGCAGCTGGTGCATGTATTGCCAAAGTGACAAGGGACAAAATGATGGAAGAGTATGGACGCCAGTACCCTGAGTATCAATTTGAAAAACATAAAGGGTATGGAACGAAAGAGCACCTGGCTGCCATTCAAACACATGGCGCCACACCTATCCACCGGTTATCATTTGCACCAGTGAAATCTGTTATTTCATAAATATTTTGACACAAGGAGGCTGCCTGTGATGACAAGAGTTGAAGATATACATACTGCACTGAATAGTCGGCTGAATACAGCAGAATCTGTTCCGCTTAACACGGAAGGAAAGGAAAATATTCACCGGCTCATTCTCGGCAAAGTACTGAAAATGCTTGGGGATGATACAGCACTTGTTCAAATAGGTTCGACCAAAATAAAAGCGCAGCTAGCGGCTCAGCTAAAAGCCGATTCTTTCTACTGGTTCCAATTAGAACAAGAAGGTGGAGGCAGTCTGAGTAAATTAAGACCTGTTCAGCAATTTGACCAAGATCCTAAAACATTAAAGGATGCCGCAGCTAAACTACTAGAAGGTCTGTCGCTTAAAAATGGACTTGAACAAATGTTAACAGCTACAGCCTTTTTAAAAGAAAAACCGGTCATCAACGAAGCAGAGTTAAAAACGGCAGTAAAATGGATTGAACAACTTCAAGGCGCGGATATCAAAAAAGGCCTGCAAGCACTTCTTTTTGCTTTAAAGAAAGATTTGCCGATTCAGCAAGGAGTGCTCCAATCAATATTAGCGATGAAATCCCCAACTGCACTTCATCAGGATGTGACAGCACTGCTAGATCGATTAACACAGCTTCCGAAGCAATCAGAAGCCACACAGGCTCTTACACAGGCCGTTCGTACGGTTGTAAATGCTGAGACAACTGTTCATGCAGAAAAGCTCTTATCGGTGCTTCTAGGAGCAAAAGAAGGTCAAACGAAGCAAGGGGAAAGCTTGCAGCAGATGCAGCCTCATGTCAATCCGGCTCAGCAAACAAAGCAGAGCCAGCCCGCCGCTATACAAGGGCGACAGGTGGATACAGTGAATCAGAACAGCGTGCAGCAATTATTAAGTCCAAAACAGCTCCCGCTTCAGCAAATAGAACGCATTCTGACAAGCATCACAAAGCAAGGCACAGACGGACAGCAGCAGCTTGATGTAAAACAACTCACATCACTGGTTCAAGCAGTCCAGCAGGCAGGGCCACAGGCTGACGCAAAGGCAGCCGTGCTTCAAAGGGAATTTCCGTTTCTTTCAAAAACAGAGGCGAACGCATTGGCAAAGGTCATTCAGCAGACTGAACCAGCATTAAGCAATAAAACTGATGTACTTGATTTACTGATGACGATGAAAAAAGCGATAGGTGTACGAGATGAAATTGGGATGCTGAAATTACTCGAAAAGGGCAGCCAAGATGTCAAAAGCCAAGAGCTTCACCAATTAAAGATGGTTTTAAATGATGCAAGGCAAGCTGATGTTCCGGAACCCGTAAAAAAAGAAGTGGATCAATTATTCCATAGATTAAATGGGCAGTTACTAGTGCATCAGGAAAACCAAACAGTTAGTCAAATGATGGTTTCTTACCCTCTTTTCTCAAAACATAGTGTTCAAGATTTAACCTTTATTCTAAAAGGGCATAAGAAAAAAGATGGCTCTATTGATATTTCTCAGTGCCGTTTAATGTTTTATTTAAACATGGAGAACTTAGAAGAAACGTTAATAGACTGTACGATTCAGCAAAAAGTGATGTCAATTACAGTCGAGACGGCTCACGAACTGCAAGGGACCATTAATCCAATGATTCCAGCTGTTCGAGAGAATTTAAATGCCCTAGGGTATAGTTTAACGGGGATTACAGCGAAAAAGAGAGAAGAGCCAATTGATCCGTCTGACTTTCTAGATGAACACTTTCATAAAATCAGCGAGAAAGGGCTGGACTTACGAGTATGAAAGATTCAAAACCGCTTAGAAGAGCGGTCGCTCTACACTATGATGAAGAAAAACAAAAAGCGCCAAAAGTCGTTGCAACAGGCAGCGGCTATGTGGCTGATCATATTATTGAAGAAGCTCAAAAAGCTGGCGTCCCTATCCAAGAAGACCGTAATTTAGTAGAACTGATGCGCCACTTAACGCTCGATGAGGAAATCCCAGAAGCGTTATACGATACTGTAGCAGAAATATTTTCATTTATCTATCGATTGGATCAAAAAATGAAAAAATAAGGTAAAATAAGTGTTTTGACTGAAAAATTTATATTTTTAATAAAATAAAAGTTTGAATGTTTAGAAGGATTTTACGATTTTACATAGAACCCTAGACATTCTCTTTTTTATTCTTTAAAATGAAAGCGCAGTCTATTTTATAATTTTTGTTTCTACATATGTTGGGAGGATGGGAAATGAATATCCATGAGTACCAAGGAAAAGAAATCCTAAGAAAATATGGGGTTTCAGTTCCAAATGGTAAAGTAGCATTTACACCTGATGAAGCAGTGAAAGCATCAGAAGAGCTAGGAAGCTCTGTATATGTCGTAAAAGCACAGATTCATGCAGGCGGCCGTGGTAAAGCAGGTGGGGTAAAAATTGCAAAAACAAAAGATGAAGTGAAAGGGTTTGCAGAGGAATTGCTCGGCAAGACACTTGTCACACATCAAACAGGGCCTGAAGGGCGCGAAATAAAACGCTTACTTATTGAAGAAGGCTGCGATATTCAAAAAGAGTACTATGTAGGACTCGTTTTGGATAGAGCGACATCAAGAATTGTTTTGATGGCTTCTGAAGAAGGCGGTACTGAAATTGAAGAAGTAGCAGAAAAAACGCCAGAAAAAATCGTGAAAGTGGTCATCGACCCAGCGATTGGTCTTCAAGCCTATCAGGCGAGAGAAGTTGCGTTTAAAATTAATATTCCAACAAAATTAGTTGGTCAAGCTGTTAAGTTTATGACAAGCCTTTACAATGCGTTTATTGAAAAGGATTGTTCAATTGCCGAGATAAATCCTCTTGTTGTAACAGGTGATGGAAAAGTCATGGCACTTGATGCAAAATTAAACTTTGATAGCAATGCCTTATATAGACAAAAAGATATATTAGAATACCGTGACCTTGATGAAGAAGATCCAAAAGAGATTGAAGCATCTAAATATGACCTAAGCTACATTTCTCTAGATGGGAATATTGGCTGTATGGTGAATGGAGCAGGCCTTGCGATGTCTACAATGGATATCATCAAGCATTACGGCGGGGACCCTGCAAACTTCCTTGATGTTGGCGGCGGTGCAACTGCTGAAAAAGTAACGGAAGCATTTAAAATCATCTTATCTGATCAAAATGTCAAAGGGATTTTCGTGAACATTTTTGGCGGCATCATGAAATGTGATGTCATCGCAGAAGGTGTTGTTGAAGCGACGAAACAAGTCGGCTTAACATTACCACTCGTTGTACGTCTTGAAGGAACAAACGTTGAATTAGGGAAGAAAATCCTGAGTGATTCAGGCTTAAATATCACTTCTGCTGAGTCTATGGCTGACGGGGCAGAAAAGATCGTATCTTTAGTCAAGTAGAGCAGAAAGGCAGGGAACCTAAATGAGTGTATTTATTAATAAAAATACGAGAGTAATTGTTCAGGGGATTACCGGTTCAACCGCATTATTCCATACAAAACAAATGATTGAGTATGGAACAAATATCGTTGGCGGTGTCACACCTGGAAAAGGTGGAACTGAAGTAGAGGGAGTTCCTGTATTTAATACTGTATCTGAAGCAGTACAGACAACTGGAGCAAATGCTTCTGTTATCTATGTACCAGCACCATTTGCAGCAGACGCCATTTTAGAGGCTGTTGATGCAGAAGTGGATCTAGTGATTTGTATCACAGAACACATTCCAGTTCTGGATATGGTTAAAGTGAAACGCTATATGGAAGGTAAGAAGACAAGACTTGTTGGACCGAACTGTCCTGGCGTGATTACACCTGAAGAATGTAAAATTGGCATCATGCCTGGCTACATTCATAAAAAAGGTCATGTTGGTGTTGTGTCTCGTTCTGGAACGCTTACATATGAAGCGGTACATCAGCTTTCAGAGGCTGGTGTTGGTCAATCAACAGCTGTAGGAATTGGCGGAGACCCTGTCAATGGCACGAACTTTATTGATGTATTAAAAGCCTTCAATGAAGATCCTGAAACGCATGCTGTGATCATGATTGGTGAAATCGGTGGTACTGCTGAAGAAGAAGCAGCTGAATGGGTAAAAGCAAATATGACCAAGCCGGTTGTTGGCTTTATTGGCGGTAAAACAGCGCCTCCAGGAAAACGTATGGGACATGCTGGTGCCATTATTTCTGGTGGTAAAGGAACTGCTGATGAAAAAGTAAAAACAATGCGTGAATGTGGAATTGAAGTGGCAGAGACACCATCTGTCATGGGAGAAACCTTAATTAAAGTGTTAAAAGAGAAGAATCTCTTCGAAGCTTGTAAAACGCATTAATGACACAAGAAGACTTGTTCTTTGACAAGTCTTCTTCTTTCTATCTTAAACTGGAGGAATGGTATGTACAACGTGTCCGAAAGAATGATTTTTCACCGCTTAAAAGGCCTCATCTCACCCTCTTTGTTAACAAAATGGTGGAAAGTCGATCCTGAGCTATATATAAATGAAGAAACACATCATTTCAAACAGGATCGATCATTACAAAAGATCGACTTTACCCGCTTACAACAAGCTGAAGAAAATGAATTCCCCATTTTTCAACACATCGTTCAAGCCTATTTAAAGCAAAATATTCACATGATTCCCATCACATCACCTTTATATCCCAGCTCACTAAAACACATTTATGATCCTCCCCCAGTATTATTCCTTAAAGGAAACGTTACCTATTTAAATGAAGAAAAAAGTTTAGGTGTAGTAGGTACACGAGTGCCATCCTCTTATGGAGAAGCGTGCGTGAAGAAAATTGTTGGAGAACTTGTAGAGGAAGATTGGATGATTGTGAGTGGTTTAGCAAAAGGAATTGATGGACTTGCACACAAAGAGTGCATAAGAAAAAAAGGAAAAACGATTGGTGTTGTAGCTGGCGGCTTTCAACATGTATATCCAAAAGAACATGTGCAAATGGCTCAATATATGGGAGAACATCATTTACTGTTGTCAGAGCATCCGCCTTATATCAAACCAGAAAAATGGCATTTTCCAATGAGAAACCGATTAATTAGTGCCCTGACAAGAGGAACCATCGTGGTCCAGTGCAAAGAAAAGAGCGGTTCGCTTATTACAGCCTATCAGGCATTAGAGCAAGGAAAAGAAGTGTTTGCTGTTGCAGGATCGATCTTTGATTCTAATTCTATAGGTCCAGCTAGACTGATTCAGCAAGGTGCCAAGCTTGTTCATTCAACGAAGGATATTTTAGAGGAATTCTCCTTGAGTGGTGTTCAATATACTGAACTCCCATAAAAATATCGTTTGACAAAAGACATCGGAATATTTAATAATAGTGAGGATTTAAGTTTACACTTTGTTTTTCGTGTTTATAATGATGTTCATCATAAAGAATTTTTAACGATTGCCTGTTAGATAGGTGCAATTAACATAAATATAAATTTGTGAAATGGATAAAGAGAGAACACCTCTTAAGGGGGATTTTGAGTATGGCTGATTATTTAGTCATCGTTGAGTCGCCAGCAAAGGCGAAAACGATTGAGCGTTATTTAGGAAAAAAGTATAAAGTAAAGGCTTCAATGGGGCACGTAAGGGATTTACCGAAAAGTCAGCTTGGTGTTGACACTGAGCATGACTTCGAACCGAGATATATTACGATTCGAGGAAAAGGTCCAGTCTTAAAAGAATTAAAAACAGCAGCGAAAAAAGCAAAAAAAGTATATCTCGCAGCTGACCCCGACAGAGAGGGAGAAGCGATTGCTTGGCATTTAGCCCACAGCCTTGACCTTGACCTCTCTTCAGATTGCCGCGTTGTCTTTAACGAGATTACAAAAGATGCAATTAAAGATTCCTTTAAACATCCACGTATGATCGATATGGACTTGGTTGATGCGCAGCAGGCAAGACGAATCTTAGATCGTCTCGTTGGATATAAAATCAGCCCAATTTTATGGAAGAAAGTCAAAAAGGGCTTAAGCGCCGGTCGTGTTCAATCAGTTGCACTCCGCCTGATTATTGACCGCGAGAATGAAATTAATGAATTCAAACCAGAAGAATACTGGACAATTGATGGCACCTTCCTAAAAGGGAAAGAAAGCTTTGAAGCGAGTTTCTTTGGCGTAAATGGCAAAAAACATCCGCTAAAAACAAAAGAAGATGTAAAAGAAATCCTTTCGAAATTAAAAGGAAGCAAGTTTTCTGTTGAAAAAGTGACGAAAAAAGAACGTAAACGCAACCCAGCTGTTCCGTTTACAACATCTACCTTACAACAAGAGGCAGCGAGAAAACTAAACTTCCGTGCGAAGAAAACGATGATGATTGCACAGCAATTATATGAAGGAATTGATCTTGGTAAAGAAGGTACAGTAGGTCTCATTACATATATGAGAACGGACTCAACACGTATTTCCAATACGGCAATTGAAGAAGTATCTGCTTTCATTGATCAAACGTACGGCAAGAATTTCTTGAATACAACAAAACGTACTGCCAAAAAGAACGAAAATGCACAGGATGCTCACGAAGCCATCCGTCCGACTTCTACGCTAAGAAAACCAGCAGATGTCAAACACGTGCTAAGCAGAGATCAGCTTCGTCTTTATAAATTGATTTGGGAACGTTTTGTGGCAAGCCAAATGGCACCAGCTGTTCTTGATACAATGAGTGTGGATCTTGAAAATAACGGGCTTACTTTCCGTGCAAATGGGAGTAAGGTGAAATTCCCTGGATTTATGAAAGTATATGTTGAAGGGAAGGACGACCAGTTAGAAGAAAAGGACAAAATGCTTCCTGATCTGAAAGAGGGAGATACCGTTCTTTCAAAAGATATTGAACCAGAGCAGCACTTTACGCAGCCGCCTCCACGCTACACTGAGGCAAGACTTGTCAAAACCCTTGAAGAGCTAGGTATCGGCCGCCCATCGACGTATGCACCAACATTAGATACCATTCAAAAGCGCGGCTACGTGGCACTTGATAACAAACGGTTTATTCCAACAGAGCTTGGAGAGATTGTGCTCAACTTAATTATTGAATTCTTCCCTGAAATCATTAACGTAGAATTTACTGCGAAAATGGAAAAAGAACTTGATAGCGTTGAAGAAGGTACGATTGAATGGGTACGCATTATCGACAGTTTCTATCAAGATTTTGCAAAACGGGTAGAAAAAGCAGAAGCAGAGATGCAGGAAGTTGAGATCGAGCCTGAATACGCCGGAGTTGATTGCGAAGAGTGTGGTCATCCAATGGTGTACAAAATGGGGAGATACGGTAAGTTCATGGCATGCTCTAATTTCCCTGACTGCCGTAACACAAAACCAATTGTCAAAGATATTGGTGTCAAATGCCCGACTTGTCACGAAGGAAATATCGTTGAACGGAAATCTAAGAAGCGCCGCATTTTTTACGGTTGCGATCGTTTTCCAGAGTGTGAATTCGTGTCTTGGGACAAACCAATTGAAAGAAAGTGTCCAAAATGCGAAAATATGCTTGTAGAGAAAAAGCTGAAAAAAGGCATTCAAGTTCAATGTGTGAACTGTGATTATAAAGAGGAACAACAAAAATAGCGGTGAGCAGCCTTGTTCACCTGCTTTTTTATGTCATCAAATAGAACTTACGAAATAGGAGAGTTGTACAATGAGTCAATTTGTAAATGTGATCGGAGCAGGTTTAGCAGGAAGTGAAGCGGCATGGCAAATTGCCAAGCGCGGAATTAAAGTTCATCTGTATGAAATGAGACCTGTTAAACAAACACCAGCTCACCACACTGATAAATTTGCGGAGCTCGTATGCAGTAACTCATTGCGTGCGAACGCTTTAACAAACGCAGTAGGTGTACTAAAGGAAGAAATGCGTCATTTAGACTCAGCAATCATCGCAGCAGCAGATGAAAGCTCGGTTCCTGCTGGTGGAGCGCTTGCAGTAGATCGTCATGAATTTGCAGCTAACGTCACAGACCGCGTGAAAAATCACCCGAATGTGACGGTCTTTCAAGAAGAAGTGCAAAGCATTCCAGAAGGTCCGACGATTATCGCAACGGGTCCTCTAACATCAGAAGCACTTTCAAAAGAATTAAAATCCTTAACAGGTGAAGAGTATTTATATTTCTACGATGCAGCAGCGCCGATCCTCGAGAAAGACAGCATCGATATGGATAAAGTGTACTTGAAATCACGTTATGATAAAGGGGAAGCAGCTTATTTAAACTGTCCGATGACAGAAGAAGAATTCGATCGTTTTTATGAGGCGCTCATTTCTGCTGAAACTGTGCCGTTAAAAGAGTTCGAAAAAGAAATCTTCTTCGAAGGCTGTATGCCCATTGAAGTCATGGCCAAAAGAGGGAAAAAAACCATGTTGTTTGGCCCGATGAAACCAGTTGGACTTGAAGATCCAAAAACAGGGAAAAGACCTTACGCTGTTGTTCAATTAAGACAGGATGATGCAGCAGGTACTTTATATAATATTGTTGGGTTCCAAACACATCTAAAATGGGGCGATCAAAAGGAAGTATTCCGTTTGATCCCAGGTCTTGAAGAGGCAGAGATTGTTCGCTATGGTGTGATGCACCGTAATACATTTATTAATTCGCCAAGCCTTCTAAAACCGACATATCAATTTAAAAATAGAGACGACTTATTCTTTGCCGGACAAATGACTGGTGTTGAAGGATATGTTGAGTCCGCGGCTTCAGGACTAGTGGCTGGAATCAACGCAGCTCGTTTTGTTAAAGGAGAAGAGCTTGTGACACTTCCAGAAGAAACAGCGATTGGCAGTATGGCTTACTACATCACATCAACAAACAAGAAAAGCTTCCAGCCGATGAATGCAAACTTTGGCTTGCTGAAAGATCTTGGCGTTCGAATTAAAAACAAACAAGAGCGCTATGCAGAGTACGCTAAACGCGCAATCGAAACTATTCAAACTATTTCGAAATCTCTGTAGTAAAACATTGCACGGGAAGCAAGATATGTGATACCATTTAAAAGCCTTAAAGAGGTGTAAAAATGACAGATAAACAGCGTCTTGTCCACTTATTCATTGAATATTTGCAGATTGAAAAGAACTATTCAGCTTTAACGATCTCGGGTTATACTGAGGCGATTGAAGAGTTTGTCAGATTTATGAACATTCAAGGAATAGACGGTTTTGAAGAGGTATCCTATCAAGATACGAGAATTTATTTAACAGAAGCTTATGAAAAAGGCCTTACAAGAAGAACGATTAGTAAGAAAGTCTCTGCACTTCGCAGCTTTTATAAATTTTTATTAAGAGAACAGCTTGTGAAAGAAAATCCTTTTTTACTCGTTAGCTTACCAAAGCAGGATAAGCGAATTCCTTCATTTTTGTATGAAGAGGAGCTAAAAGAGCTATTTACAGTTTCTGATGTAAATACACCGCCTGGTCAAAGAAATCAAGCCATTTTAGAACTTCTTTATGCAACAGGTATGAGGGTCAGTGAGTTATGTTCATTAAAAGAATCTGATCTTGATTTATCGATGGATACAGTGCTTGTTCATGGGAAAGGCAGCAAACAACGGTATGTACCTTTCGGCTCTTATGCACATGAAGCGCTCTCCACATATTTAGAGGATGGAAGGCAGAAGCTGAAAGTGAAGGGAAAGGATCGTGCTGATTCACATGTGTTTTTGAATCAGCGCGGAGCTCCTCTTACAGACAGAGGCGTTCGATTCATTCTAACTGAATTAATGAAAAAGGCGTCTGGCACATTACATATCCATCCTCACATGTTAAGGCACACCTTTGCTACGCATCTTTTAAACGAGGGAGCGGATTTAAGAAGTGTTCAAGAACTTCTCGGTCACTCAAATTTATCATCAACACAGGTGTACACGCATGTATCAAAAGATTCTTTAAGAAAAACGTACATGTCTCATCACCCAAGGGCTTTTAAACGATCCTAAAAGGAGGTTTTTTCATGTCATCATTTCATGCAACCACAATCTTTGCCGTTCAACATAAAGGAAAAAGTGCGATGGCTGGAGACGGTCAAGTCACTTTTGGGCAGGCTGTCGTCATGAAACACACAGCAAAAAAAGTGCGCCGTCTTTTCGGAGGCAAAGTACTCGCAGGTTTTGCTGGTTCAGTTGCAGATGCATTTACACTCTTTGAGAAGTTTGAAACGAAGCTTGAAGAATACGGTGGTAACCTAAAACGAGCAGCTGTAGAACTGGCGAAAGAATGGCGAAGTGACAAGATGCTCAGACAGCTTGAGGCCATGCTGATCGTCATGAATAAAGAAAGCATCCTGCTCGTATCTGGAACAGGAGAGGTCATCGAGCCAGACGATGGCATTTTGGCTATCGGATCAGGCGGTAACTACGCGCTTAGCGCCGGGAGAGCACTCAAAAAACATGCAGGTGACCATCTCTCAGCTCGAGAGATTGCAAAGGCGGCTCTTGAAACGGCCGGAGAAATCTGTGTCTACACGAACGATCAAATCACTTTAGAAGAGCTTGAATAGAAAGGACATGAGACGTATGGAGAAAAAGCCGTTCACCCCAAGAGAGATAGTTGAAAAGCTCGATCAGTACATTATTGGTCAGCTTGATGCGAAAAAAGCAGTGGCGGTGGCTTTAAGAAACCGTTACAGAAGAAGTCTTTTACATGATAAGCTAAAGGATGAAGTCGTTCCTAAAAACATCTTAATGATTGGTCCGACAGGTGTGGGGAAAACAGAAATTGCCCGCAGAATTGCAAGGATTTCTGGTGCACCTTTCATTAAAGTGGAAGCGACGAAGTTTACTGAAGTTGGATATGTCGGACGTGACGTAGAATCAATGGTCAGAGATTTAGTGGAAACAGCAATCAGACTAGTCAAAGAAGAAAAAATGAAGGATGTTCAAGAAGAAGCGGAAAAACAAGCAAACAAACGGCTTGTTCATCTACTTGTTCCTGGAAAGAAAAAAAGTCAGTCTATGAAAAATCCTTTTGAGATGCTGTTTGGTGGTTCTGATGCTGATGAAAGTGATCGAGATCACTCAAGTGAAGAAGTAGAGCTTGAGTCGACGAGAAAACGCATTGCGCACCAGCTGGCGATGGGTGAACTTGAAGACCATTACGTCACGATTGAAGTTGAAGAGCAGCAGCCTTCCATGTTTGATATGCTTCAAGGCTCGGGTATGGAGCAAATGGGTATGAACATGCAGGATGCGCTTAGCAATCTCATGCCTAAAAAGAAAAAACGCAGAAAGCTGACCGTCAGAGAAGCGAGAAAAGCGTTAACTGCTGAGGAAGCTTCAAAACTGATTGATATGGATGAAGTCGGTCAGGAAGCCGTGCAAAAAGCAGAACAGCAAGGAATAATCTTTATCGATGAGATCGATAAAATTGCCAAAAGCGGTGGTGCATCGTCTGCAGATGTTTCTCGTGAAGGGGTTCAACGTGATATTTTACCGATTGTAGAAGGTTCCACTGTGATGACGAAGTATGGGGCTGTGAAAACAGATCATGTTCTATTTGTAGCAGCAGGCGCTTTTCATATGGCGAAACCCTCGGATTTGATTCCAGAGCTTCAAGGACGCTTCCCAATCCGTGTAGAATTAGATAAATTAAGTATAGAAGACTTTGTGAAAATCTTAACGGAACCAGATAACGCGTTATTAAAGCAATATAAGGCTCTACTTGAAACAGAAGGTATATCTCTTGAATTTTCTGACGATGCTATTCATAAGATTGCCGAAGTGGCTTATCACGTCAATCAGGAGACGGATAACATCGGTGCAAGAAGGCTTCACACCATACTTGAGAAGCTGCTAGAAGAGCTCTCATTTGAGGCGCCTGATATTACGATGGAAACAGTGACCATTACCCCTCAGTATGTAGAAGAGAAGCTAGGAAAGATTGCAAATAATAAAGACTTAAGTCAATTTATACTTTAACAAATGAATAAAGTAATCTAGGAGGATCATTATTATGGCGTTACTACAAAAAACAAGGATTATTAACTCGATGCTGCAAGATGCAGCGGGGAAGCCGGTTAATTTCAAAGAAATGGCAGAAACATTGAGAGATGTCATTGATTCAAACATTTTCGTATTAAGCAGAAGAGGGAAACTTCTTGGCTACTCCATTAACCAGCAGATTGAAAATGCACGTATGAAAAAAATGTTGGAAGATCGTCAGTTCCCTGAAGAATATACAAAGAGTCTATTCAACATCCCTGAAACATCTTCAAATCTTGACATCAACAGTGAGTATACAGCTTTCCCGATTGAGAACCGTGATTTATTCCAATCAGGTTTGACAACGATTGTGCCAATCATCGGAGGCGGAGATCGCTTAGGGACGTTAATCCTTTCTCGTTTGCAAGATACATTCACAGATGATGATTTAATTCTTGCTGAATACGGCGCAACAGTTGTAGGGATGGAGATTCTTCGCGAGAAAGCGGAAGAAATTGAAGAAGAAGCAAGAAGTAAAGCGGTTGTTCAAATGGCGATCAGCTCTCTTTCATATAGTGAGCTTGAAGCGATTGAGCATATCTTTGAAGAACTTGATGGAAACGAAGGGCTGCTTGTGGCAAGTAAGATTGCTGACCGTGTAGGAATCACTCGTTCAGTGATCGTAAACGCACTGCGTAAGTTAGAAAGTGCAGGCGTTATTGAATCACGTTCTCTTGGAATGAAGGGAACATACATCAAAGTATTAAACAATAAATTTTTAATTGAACTTGAAAATTTAAAATCTCACTAATCAGAAAACCCCTTTTCGGCCGAAATAAATGTTGAAAAGGGGTTTTTTGTATGAAAAAAGAGGATTTGTCCGAAAAATGACACTCTTTTTCCCAAGAAACCCCTTACAATTCTGTAGTGCTTTGAATCTAGGTCTTTATGCCTACTCGTAAAATAGATATATATTACGAGTTTTTTTTACAATTACATCATAGACTTTAATCCTATTATTTCTTACAATGAACATATGGTTTTACAAATCTCGACATGATTAAATGGAATGAAATACATATGATTGGAGGTATATGGTTTTGGATATATTTTCTGGAACGATAAGTAACCTTGAGAATGCCTTGGGTAGAGCGAATGTTAAGCAAAAAGTCATAAGCAATAATATCGCGAATATAGACACACCGAACTACAAGTCTAAAAAAGTTGCATTCCACGACATGCTAAATGATGCGTCAATCAAATTAGATGCTAAAAAAACATACCAAGGTCACATTGATTTTTCTAAAACAGGGTCTAATTATTCAGTTGTTTCGAGTAACCGTACTTCTTATCAAGAAAACGGAAATAATGTCGATATTGATCAAGAGATGAGTGAACTTGCTAAAAACCAAATTCAGTATAATGCGTTGGTTGAAAGAATGAGCGGAAAGTTCAATTCTCTTAAAACAGTTTTGACAGGAGGTAAGTGATGTCGATTTTTTCAGGCGTGAACGCTTCGGCCTCAGCATTAACAGCACAGAGGCTCAGAATGGACGTTGTATCCTCTAACCTTGCGAATATGGATACAACAAGAGCTAAACAGGTTGATGGCAATTGGGAGCCTTATAGACGCAAGCTCGTCACATTACAGCCGTCAGGTGAATCATTTTCATCTATATTGAACTCAAGCATGAATTCGAGCGGCAAATTAGGAAACGGCGTCAAAGTAACAAAAATTACTGAAGACGAAACTCCATTCAACCTTCAATATGATCCTACAAATCCCGATGCCAATGAAAATGGATATGTTCAAACACCAAACGTTGATCCATTAAAGGAAATGGTTGATCTCATCAGCAGCTCAAGATCATATGAAGCAAACGTGACGGCGCTGAATGCGAATAAAAGCATGCTGATGAAAGCTTTAGAAATAGGAAAGTAAGGTGAAAAGAATTGGTTAACGCAATATCTCCTTTCCAGCTTCAAACCGCTCAGCAAGCAAGTGAATTGACGAATGCATCGTCTGTACAGGCGGCTGCACCTAAAAGTCAAACGAATTTCTCTGATGTGCTGAAGAATTCCATTGAGGCATTAAATCAATCACAGCTGAAATCAGACCAGTATACGAATGCTCTCGCACAAGGGAAAGATGTCAATCTCGATGAAGTCATGATTGCTTCACAAAAAGCGAGTGTGACACTCACAGCTGCAACCGAGTTTCGGAATAAAGCAGTCGAAGCGTACCAAGAGATTATGAGAATGCAGATGTAGGAGGTGCTGGTGGACAAAAAATAGACTGAATGGAATGACCGGGGGTTAAGATGAATCGTACTTTAATGCAATTAAGAACAAAAACAGTTGAGTTTTGGCGAAATCGATCAAAATTACAAAAAATACTCATGATTGGCGGCGTAGCTGCCCTAGCAATCATTATTACGGTTGTTAGCATCTTTGCTTCTTCTGAAAAAATGGTTCCGTTGTTTAGAGATTTGTCTGAGGCAGAAGCAGGACAAATCAAACAGGAACTGGATGGCAAAAACGTTAAATCGGAACTTGCAAATAACGGAACGACGATTTTAGTTCCAGAAAAGCAAGCAGACACTTTAAAAGTAACACTTGCATCAGAAGGACTTCCTAAAACGGGGAATATTGATTACTCCTTCTTTGCGAACAATTCCGGCTTCGGTTTAACAGATAATGAATTTGATGTTCTGAAAGTAGACGCAACTCAGACAGAACTATCCAATCTGATCAACACGATTGATGGGATTAAAGATTCAAAGGTTATGATTAACCTGCCAAAAGATTCCGTTTTTGTTGGAGAAGAGCAAAGTAATGCATCAGCATCAATTGTGCTGCAAGTTCAACCAGGCTACACGCTTACTCAGCAACAAGTAAAAGGCCTTTATCATCTTATTTCAAAAAGTGTGCCTAATTTAAAAACAGAAAACATTGTCATTATGGACCAAGATTCCAACTACTATGACTTAAACAACAGCTCAGATTCCTATGCAAGTGGAATGGATGCACAGCAGCAGAAAAAAGAGGAGATTGAAAAGAATC
This sequence comes from Bacillus sp. FSL W8-0183, assembly GCF_038006825.1. Lineage (NCBI taxonomy): Bacteria > Bacillati > Bacillota > Bacilli > Caryophanales > Bacillaceae > Bacillus > Bacillus sp. FSL W8-0183. The sequence goes on from NZ_JBBOVY010000001.1 coordinate 1,698,447, forward strand.
TTCAACGAAAAATTCAACAGCTGCTTGGAACGATGATGGGTCAAGAGAAAGTTGCCGTATCGGTCACTACAGACATTGATTTTACTGAAGAAAAAAGAAAAGAAGATCTTGTCGAACCAGTTGATCAAGAAAACATGCAAGGAATTGCTGTCAGCGCTGAAAAGATTGCTGAAACTTATTCAGGCAATGGCGCAGCAGCTGGAGGCACCGCTGGAACAGGTGACGATGATGTCACAAATTATCAAGGCGCCGATGGAACGAACGGAAGCGGAGATTACGAAAAGAGCGAAGATCGTATCAATTATGAAGTCAACCGCATTCATAAAGATATCAAAGAAAGTCCTTATAAAATCAGAGACGTTGGCATTCAGGCACTGGTTGAACCGCCTACTGCAAACGATCCGAATTCATTAACTGCTGAAAGGCAGGATGATATCAAAAAAATTCTATCAACCATCATTAGTACATCGATTGATAAAGAATACACAAACGGTCAAGCGCTCACTCAAGCTGACTTAGATAACAAAATCGTTTTATCTGTATCAAAATTAGACGGTAAACAGCAAACGGCAGCAGAAAACCCTTCAAACAATATTCCAATTTGGGTTTATATTGTTGGCGGTGTGCTACTACTCGCCATTATCGCTCTCATCATTCTTCTCGTACGTAAGCGGAGAAAAGATGAGGAAGAAGAGTTTGAGTTTGATGAACGTACACCAATTCATGTTCCTGATATCGATACTGAACCAGAAACAGAAGAAATGGTGAGAAAAAATCAGCTTGAAAAAATGGCAAAAGATAAACCAGAAGACTTTGCTAAATTGCTACGCAGCTGGCTGTCCGAGGATTAGGAGGAATACACATGTCGAGAAAAGATCCAAATCGACTAACAGGCAGACAAAAAGCAGCAATCCTAATGATTTCCTTAGGGCTAGACGTGTCAGCATCTGTATACAAACATCTGTCTGAAGACGAAATAGAAAAATTAACATTAGAAATTTCCAATGTACGAAGTGTAGATACTGCTAAAAAAGATGAAGTCATCGAAGAGTTTCACAGCATTGCCATCGCGCAGGACTACATATCACAAGGCGGCCTTATGTACGCAAGACAAGTGCTTGAAAAAGCGCTTGGTGAGGACAAAGCGGACAGCATCTTAAATCGCTTAACATCCTCACTTCAAGTGAAACCATTTGATTTTGCGAGAAAGGCTGACCCAGAGCAAATTTTAAACTTTATCCAGCATGAGCATCCACAAACCATTGCGCTCATTCTTTCCTACTTAGATCCAGTACAGGCTGGACAGATTTTATCTGAGTTAGGCGAGGAAGTACAAACTGAGGTTGCAAGAAGAATTGCTTTAATGGATCGCACATCTCCAGAGATCATCAATGAGGTGGAACGTATTCTTGAACAAAAGCTTTCTTCAACCTTTACGCAAGATTATACCCAAACGGGCGGAGTCGAAGCGGTAGTCGAAGTACTGAATGGTGTAGACCGTGCAACGGAGAAAACCATTTTAGATACACTGGAAATTCAAGATCCTGAGCTTGCTGATGAAATTAAGAAACGTATGTTTGTCTTTGAAGACATTGTTACTCTTGATAGCAGAGCCATTCAGCGTGTGATTCGAGATGTTGAAAATGACGATTTACTACTTGCACTCAAAGTGGCAAGCGAAGAAGTCAAAGAAATTGTCTTCCGCAACATGTCGCAACGTATGGTCGAAACGTTCAAAGAAGAAATGGAGTTTATGGGACCTGTCCGGCTTAGAGATGTCGAGGAAGCACAGACTCGTATTGTCAGCATCGTAAGACGACTTGAAGAGGCTGGAGAAATCGTCATAGCTCGAGGTGGAGGAGACGATATCATTGTCTAGGATTATCAAACATGAAACATCTGTTATTCCTGAACAAGGCCGTCAAACCATTCCCTTGCAGCAAGTGGAATTCAAAAGAGAACATCACGAAGAAGAGCTTGTCAACGAGACAGAAGCATCTCAGCTTGTATTAAGTGATGCACAAGATGAAGCAAGCCGTATTTTAGAACAAGCAAATCGTGAGCTGGAACAAACAATGGCTGAAATCAATCAGCGGCGAGCTGATTTTGAAGCAGAAAGAGTACAGCTCATTGAAGAAGCGAAACAAACAGGATATCAAGATGGTTTTCAAAAGGGCGAAGCAGATGCGAATTTACAGTATCAATCGATTCTTGATCAAGCGAATGACATTGTCAGCCTTGCAAAGCAGGACTATGAAGCAAAAATCGAAAGCTCTGCTGAAGAAATTGTCGAACTTGCGTTTGAGCTCGCTAAACGAGTATGGAATGCAGCTGAGGACACAAAAGAACAATTTTTAACGCTAGTGAAGCAGGTCGTTTCAGAAGTGAAGGAATATGACGATATTTCCATCTATGTCGACCCTGCACATTACGAACATGTGATGGAATATAAAGACGAATTAAATAGAATCCTTCAAAAGAATACACATCTTGCAATTTACTCGGATGAAAAAGCACCAAAAGGTACTTGTTACGTCGAAACAAGCTTTGGAAAAGTGGAAGCGAGTGTTGATACCCAAATGAATCAGTTAAAAGAAAAGTTATTAGAAGTCATTGATTCAGGTGATCACAAATGAACATAGATGTGCTAAAAGAAACGATTGAAACCGCCGATCCTTACAAACGTTTTGGTAAAGTCAATCGAGTTGTTGGACTGATGATTGAGTCCAAGGGGCCAGAAAGCTCAATCGGTGATGTATGTCTTATTCACAAAAAAGGGAGTAAGAATCATCCAATCAAAGCAGAAGTCGTTGGCTTTAAAGATGAAAACATTTTGCTCATGCCCTACGTAGAAGCCTCTAACATCTCACCAGGCAGTCTTGTTGAAGCAACAGGTGAGTCGTTAAAGGTCAAAGTAGGAACTGGTTTAATCGGGCAGGTTGTTGATGCCTTCGGTGATCCACTGGACGGCAGCATGCTTCCTAAAGGACTTGCACCTGTCTCAACAGAACAATCTCCTCCAAACCCGATGGACAGACCGCCTATTCGTGAAAAAATGGGCGTTGGTGTCAGAGTGATTGACAGCTTGCTCACAGTCGGCACTGGTCAAAGAATTGGCATATTCGCGGGAAGCGGTGTTGGTAAAAGTACCTTGATGGGGATGATTGCCAAGCAGACAGAAGCGGATCTCAATGTCATTGCACTTGTTGGAGAGCGTGGACGTGAAGTTCGCGAGTTTATCGAAAAAGATTTAGGAGCTGAAGGACTGAAGCGTTCGATTGTTGTTGTCGCAACTTCAGATCAGCCCGCACTGACAAGATTAAAAGCAGCCTATACTGCAACAGCTATTGCCGAATATTTCAGAGACAGAGGCAAAAATGTCATGTTTATGATGGATTCTGTCACAAGGGTCGCCATGGCACAGCGCGAAATAGGACTTGCAACCGGTGAACCGCCAACAACAAAAGGATATACGCCTTCAGTGTTCGCTATACTGCCAAAATTGCTAGAACGAACTGGTACAAATCAACTTGGTTCCATCACAGCGTTTTACACAGTGCTTGTTGATGGTGACGATATGAATGAGCCAATCGCTGATACAGTGCGGGGGATTTTAGATGGCCACATAGTACTTGATCGTGCACTGGCCAACAAAGGACAGTTTCCAGCTGTCAATATTCTGAAAAGTATCAGTCGTGTCATGAGTAATATCGCAAGTCATGATCACAAGGAAGCGGCTAACCGGTTCCGCCAGCTTTTATCCACATATCAAAACGCTGAAGACCTCATTAACATTGGAGCATATAAAAAAGGCTCCTCTAAAGATATTGATGAGGCCATGCAAGCTTACCCACAACTGATTTCATTTTTGAAGCAGGATGTTGAAGAGGCTGTATCGATTGAAGACAGCGTGAGGATATTGCTCAGTTTGATGAATAGAGAGGATTGACAAAAACAGTGAGATATCAATACAAATTTCAAAAGCTCTTAGAATTGAAAGAAAGTGAAAAAGACAAATCACTCGCAGCGTATCAACAATCCGTTTCGGCATTTGAGCAAGCCGCTGAAAAACTCTATGAAAATATGAGTAAAAAAGAGCTAATGGAAAAGAGCAAAGAAGAAAAGCTGAGAAGTGGGATGAGTGTTCAAGAAATGCGTCATTATCAGCAATTTGTGACGAATTTAGATAACACCATTCATCATTATCAGCAGCTTGTGATCATGAAACGCCATCAAATGAATGAAAAACAATCTGATTTAACAGAAAAAAATATTGAGTTTAAAAAGTTTGAAAAAATGAAAGAAAAGCAATTTGAAAAGTTCTCCCTTGAACATAAGGCAATTGAAATGAAAGAAATGGATGATATCTCTATCAGCCAATTCATGTTTCAAGGACATTAGGAGTCGAGATGAATGCCTAAGAAGGAAAAAACAAAGGAATCAAGCGGCGGCGGTAAATTTCAATGGATCTTGTTTATTGTCATTATCCCATTGGTTGTGCTTGTGATTGTAACGGGCACAATCCTTTATATGGCAGGTTATGATCTAAAGAAACCGCTCCAAAACATTCCAGGGATTAGCAGCTTGGTTGGATCAGATGACACATCAAAAACGTCATCTTCAAATAACGATCAACGTGATACAGAGTTGAAAGCGTTGAAAAAGACGATTAAAGAACAAGAGAATGAACTTGAAATTGCTCAAAAAGACTTGAAGACAAGTGATGAAGAGATTAAACGATTGAATCAAAAAATCAATTCACTTGAAAAAACATCTGATAAAGAGAACACGTCAGCAAGTGACAGTTCATCAAACAGTACATCATCAAGTAGTAACGCATCAGGATCTTCAACTGATTCGTCAGCATCTTCTAATCAGCAATCAAAAGGAAAGGTCGCCAGCATCTATGAAAGCATGGATGCAGGGAAATCTGCCAAAATTCTATCAGAGCTAAGTGATAAAGAAGCTTTGAAGATCCTTGAAGAGCTGAGTAAAAATAAACTGACGGACATATTAGCAAAACTGACACCTCAGAAGGCAGCAACGTTCACGAAGGAGCTTGCCAAAAAAGAAGAAAGTGAAAATGGAGGTGGACAATAAGTGAAGCTATTGGACATTGGAGCCTTACAGCAATCTTCCCAAGGTCTCTCGGGACTAAAGGGAGAGGGGGCAGTATCTGCTCGTGGACTGTTTAAACAATTGTTAAATGGCGCAGGTATTCAAAGTGGTCCAGCGCCAGCGGAAACCAATCTATCCATGAATGATGCGATGCAAATCATTGAAATATGGATGCAATCACCTGAAGAAGGAATAGATGGAGATCTTCTTGCGGCACTTCAGGCGCTGCAAGGGCAAAAGCTTGAGGGGGCTGACTTAAAGTCACTTGAAGAGCTATTTCAAAAGATGGAATCGGTGATCTATGGCGATCAGGATGAGAAGCCAGTTGCTGAACATAGTGAACAGCTCATACAAGTCCACTTTTTCTTATATCAAATACTGAATCAGCAGCCGGTGAGCTTTGATGCAAAACTTGTACAGGATATCCAAGCAAAAGGTGAAGATTTCATCAAGTTTCTAACGAAAAACGGAGCAGATGAAAAGCTCATTCAACAAGTAAAAGAGCAGTTCTTCTCGCAAGGATCGGCACCTAAGCTGAATAATATGTCGCAAAGCGAGCTGAAACACTTTAATCAGTTAATCGATCATATGATGGCGAATGCGAAAGGGTCAGAAAAAGAGTGGAAAATTTCCTTAGGAGAGTTAAAAGAAATGGTTGCTCCAAGGCAAGAATCTTCCTTCTCATCTCCAGCAAAAGGTGCTGCCTCACTTGAATGGCTTATGAAAAAAGAAGTCACCAAAGGTCAAGGCACTACGGCACTTGCTTCTGAAAAAACAATCACCCATACGCTGCTTCCAGGGCATAAACAGTTCTTCCAACTGCAATCAGCTGCTCCTGTGCAGCAGACGCAAACAACTGACGAAAAGCCAGGTACGGTTGATCAGCAGATTTTAAATACGTGGAAACAAATGAAGTTCACACCATTTGGCAATTCAAGCGGACGGTTTACCGTACGATTAAATCCAGAAAATCTAGGGTTTATTACCATCCAGCTAACGAAACAAAACGGGATGTATGCGAGTAAAATTACAGCTTCAACGCAAGCAGCAAAAGAGCTGCTTGAGCATCATCTGCCGCAGCTCAAGCAGGCGCTACCGAATATGTCGGTTCAAGTTGACCGTTTCCATATACCGCTTCAGTCAAATGATCAGCCGTCTTTTGGACAATTTAATGAGGAAGGCAAGCAGCAGCCATCAAAAGGACAAAGTTTCCAGCAGCCTGATGAACAGGAAGCTGAATTCCAAGATGTACTTGATGCGCTTGTTGGATCAGAAGAAGAAGAGGAGGAGATCTAATGGCAACGGTTGATGCTATGAATAGAACAGTCGCACAAACAGACACTTCTTCAAAAGCAGAAAAGAAAACAGATACGCTAGGCAAAGATCAATTCTTGAAAATATTGCTCACGCAGCTTCAAAACCAAGATCCAACAAACCCACTAGATGACCGTGAGTTTGTCACACAGCTTGCGACATTTTCATCTTTAGAACAGCAAACCAATATGAACGATTCTATCACCAAGCTGAATCAGCTCATGTCTACATTTGTTGCACACCAAGATCCGTTTACGACGTATGTAGGGTGGATCGGTAAAGAAGTATCGGGCAAATTGGATGATAAAGATATATCAGGCACTGTGAAATCTGTTAAAAACATAAACAATGAATACTTCCTGTATTTAGAAGATGGAACGAAAATCAGCCCTTGGGATGTTACAGCAGTTGGAGAAAAAACGAAGTAATTCGAGGAGGAAAATAAATGTTACGCTCACTTTACTCAGGAATTAGTGGAATGAAAAACTTCCAATCAAAATTAGATGTTGTAGCCAACAACGTAGCCAACGTCAACACACACGGATACAAAAAAAGCCGTATCACTTTTAAAGATATGGTCAGCCAAACCATTGGAAGTTCTGGTGGGCCAACGAACAACTCTGGTTCAATCAACTCAAAGCAAATTGGTTTAGGGTCATCTTTATCTTCAATCGATAAAATCATGTCAGCGGGATCTTCTCAAAATACAAATGAACCTTACGACTTCTATATCAATGGAGATGGGTTTTTCCGTATTGAAGTTCAAGGAGAAGTTCTTTATACAAGAACAGGAAATTTCCGCACTGATTCAGAGGGAAGCTTAGTCACCCCTGATGGAAATTATCTACTTGGAATGAATGGACAAAAGATAACGATTCCAGACGAAGTTTCAAGTGTAAGTGTTGGTCCAGATGGTACGATTTCGGTTGTTGAAAACAATGTATCAAGAACCGTTGGTCAAATATCACTCGTATCTTTCCGTAACGCAGGAGGGCTAGACAAAGTTGGTGACAACCTTTACCGCCAAACGTTAAGCTCAGGTGCTCCAAGTAATCCAATCGTACCAGGTGAACAAGGAACGGGCGTCGTCCAAACAGGTAAACTTGAAATGTCAAACGTTGATTTAACAGACGAGTTTACAGAAATGATTATCGCACAGCGTGGATTCCAATCGAATGCAAAGACGATCACAACATCTGATGAAATTCTGCAAGAACTTGTGAATCTGAAACGATAGGAGGTAGGGGGAGCGGTTTATCGCTTCTCTGCTTAATATGATTGAAGTGACAAGATTAAATGGCAAAGGATTTATGCTCAACGCTCTCCATATCGAGCAAATCGAAAGCTTTCCAGACACGACCATTACACTCGCCAATGGAAAGAAATTCGTTGTGAAAGAAGATGAAGAGCAGCTTCAGGAGAAAATCATTTCTTTCTATAGAAAAATCCAAGTCATTTCATTGAATCAAGGAATAGAGGAGTTTGAATGAAGAAGAAATTAGTCGTAGTAATGCTAATCATGATTATTGCTATCGTCGGAATTGGAGCAGGTATTGTCTTTCTGGTGAATGGGTCAGACGAAGCAAAAGCAGAAAAAGAGCCAACAGCAGATGAAGTCGTAAAAGCTTCTGTTGAAATTCCTGAGATTGTGACCAATTTAAAATCTGAAGGAAATGCGGTTAAACTTGTACTAAATATTGAAACAGATTCAGAAAAAGCCAAAGAAGAGCTTGAAAAAAGAAGCTTCCAAGTGAAAGATGCTGTGATCGACATTTTATCAGACACGAATGCAGATGAACTTGATGGCAAAAAAGGCAGAGAACATTTTAAAACACAGGTCAAAAACAAAGTGAATAACTATTTGCAAGATGGCAAGGTGAAAGAAGTTTATATAACCTCCTTTAATCTGCAATAGAGGCGATTAATTGACACGATGGAGGTGAAGAAATGTCAGGAGAAGTGCTTTCCCAGAATGAGATCGATGCATTATTATCCGCCATATCAACAGGCGAAATGGATGCAGAAGAGCTGAAAAAAGAAGAAACGACGAAAAAAGTGAAAGTGTACGACTTTAAACGTGCACTGCGCTTTTCAAAAGACCAGATTCGAAGTTTAACAAGAATTCATGATAACTTCGCTAGACTGCTTACCACACACTTTTCAGCGCAGCTAAGATCATATATTCAAATTTCTGTCAGCTCGGTTGACCAAGTGCCATATGAAGAATTTATTCGTTCGATTCCTAATATGACATTATTAAACTTATTTTACGTCAGCCCGCTTGAAGGAAGAATCATGCTTGAAGTGAACCCAACGATTGGCTATGCCATGATGGATAGGCTGATGGGTGGGATTGGCATTAGTCATAATAAGACAGAATCACTGACAGAAATCGAAACAAAGATTATCTCAAACATGTTTGAGGGAGCTTTGGAAAACTACAGAGAAGCGTGGCAGTCCATAACCGACATCGAGCCAGAAATGGCAGATTTCGAGGTAAATCCCCAGTTTGTTCAAATGGTGTCACCAAACGAAACAGTTGTCGTCATTTCTCTTAATACACAAATTGGTGAGGTAAGCGGGGTTATTAACCTCTGTATTCCTCACGTAGTATTAGAGCCTATTATTCCGAAGCTGTCTGTACACTACTGGATGCAATCTGAACGAAATGAACCGAAACAAGAAGAAACAAAGGCCATTGAAAAACGGATTATGACGGCGAAAATACCGGTAGTCGCAGAGCTTGGACAATCGGAAATGACGGTGGAAGAGTTTTTGAATTTGGAAATTGGTGATTGTATTGCCTTGGACAAACCAGTAAATGCGCCTCTTACTGTTATGGTCGGAAATAAACCGAAATTCTTGGGACAGGCCGGCCGCGTGAATCGGAAACAGGCGATTCAAATTCTAGATCACGACATAAGAGGTGAAGAAGATGGAGAATAACGGAAGTAAATTATCACAAGATGAAATCGATGCGCTCCTTAAAGGAGGCAGCAATGACGATATAGAGCCTGATACACTCCTTTCTGCAATGGAACAAGATGCCATTGGGGAAATCGGAAATATATCATTTGGAAGCTCTGCAACAGCACTTTCAACCCTATTAAGTCAAAAAGTGGAGATTACAACTCCAACTGTCACAGTGATTCAAAAAAGCAAGCTGAATGAGGAATTTCCTCATCCGTATGTCGCGATTGAAGTGAATTATACGGAAGGCTTCAGCGCTAGTAACCTGCTTGTCATCCAGCAAACCGATGCGGCAGTCATTGCGGATTTAATGATGGGCGGAGATGGAACAAATGCTGACCCGTCGTTAAGTGAAATTCACTTAAGTGCAGTACAAGAAGCGATGAACCAAATGATGGGTTCAGCAGCGACGTCCATGTCAACAGTCTTTAATAAAAAGATTGATATTTCTCCGCCTCGCGTTGAGTTGCTTGATGTGAAAGAAGGAGAAGGCACAGACCGCATTCCAGCTGAAGAGATGCTTGTCAAAGTGTCCTTTAGATTAACAATAGGTGAACTCATAGATTCAAATATTATGCAGCTTTACCCTATTACGTTTGCGAAAGATTTGATTGCAGAATTAACAGACCCAGCGGAAGAAGAGCCGGTTCAAGAAGCACCTCAGAGTGCACCTGAACCACAGCAGGCTGCTCCGCAAGCACAATCTGCTCCTATGCAACAATCGGCACCGCCGAAAAGACAGGCGAAGCCAAAGCCGGCAGAACCTGTCAATGTGGCGCCAGTTGAATTTGAGGCATTTAGTGAGCCTCAGCATACAACAAGTCAGCTCGGTAATCTTGATATGCTGATGGATATTCCACTTTCCATTACAGTGGAGCTTGGAAGAACGCAGCGCAGTGTGAAAGAAGTACTTGAACTTTCCGCTGGAAGTATCATTGAACTGGACAAACTTGCAGGTGAGCCAGTCGACATTCTGGTCAACAAACGAATCGTCGCCAAAGGAGAAGTTGTTGTCATTGATGAGAACTTTGGTGTACGTGTGACTGACATTTTAAGTCAGTCAGAAAGACTTTCTAATTTAAAATAAACAAACATATAGGGAGAGAATAAGTAAATGGCTACTAAGGTATTAATCGTAGATGATGCAGCATTCATGAGAATGATGATTAAGGATATTCTTGTAAAAAACGGATTTGATGTAGTAGGAGAAGCAGAAAACGGCGCACAAGCTGTTGAAAAATTTAAAGAAACATCTCCTGATCTAGTCACAATGGATATCACAATGCCAGAAATGGACGGGATCACAGCATTAAAAGAAATTAAACAAATCGATGCTTCTGCAAAAATCATTATGTGCTCAGCGATGGGACAACAATCAATGGTTATTGATGCCATTCAAGCAGGTGCAAAAGACTTTATCGTGAAGCCATTCCAGGCAGACCGTGTACTTGAAGCAATTAATAAAACGTTAGGCTAAAAAAGGGTGTAAGACTTGTTGAAAAAACGTTTGATATGTATAGCAATGATCAGTTTTATGCTTTTCTTGACAGCGCAGCCAGCCTCACTGTTTGCTGAAACAAAAGATCCTGAAAATGGCATGGTGAATGACTGGATCAAAGATGAGAAAGAAAGCAAAAAGGATACAGAAAAGAAAACCACTGACAATCAAACGAATCCGGCAGAAGAAGTTCCCTCTTCTTCTGTCTCCATTATGGATTTTGTCAAAATGATTGGTGCCTTACTTTTTGTCATCCTGCTCATTTACGGATTGGTGAGATTTGTTGGAAAGCAAAACCGCTTACTCAAGCCATTTCGCTATGTTGAAAATATTGGCGGAACGACGGTTGGTCAAAATCGTTCAGTTCAGCTGATCAAAGTGGGCAAACGAGTATTAGTTGTCGGAGTAGCAGACTCAATCCAACTGCTAAAAGAAATCGATGATGAACAAGAATGCGAAGCGATTGTGAAACAATACGAAGAAGCGATGGAAAGTAAGACTGACTTACCGAAAATGATGCAAAAATTAACATCGCAAGTGAAGAAACACGATCAGCCGACCACTTCTTCTTTTTCAGCCAATTTAAAGGCGCAGCTAGCCGAATTGAAAAAGACCCAATCAGAAGTCAGAAAGAAAGGCCCGAAACAAAATGAATGAGTTTATCGATTTATTTAATTCCAGTGGCGCAGGGAATATTAGCACATCTGTCCGTCTTCTTTTATTGTTAACTGTATTTTCAGTTGCACCAGGCATTCTTATTTTAATGACCTGTTTTACACGGATTGTGATTGTTCTTTCGTTTGTCAGAACATCACTTGCAACCAACTCAATGCCGCCAAACCAAGTGCTTGTAGGACTTGCTTTGTTTCTCACATTTTTTATTATGGCACCCACGTTCTCAGAGATTAATAAAGAGGCACTCACGCCGCTTTTAAATGATGATATTACGTTAAATCAGGCCTATGAAAAAGCCGAAGTGCCAATTAAAGAGTTTATGAGTAAACATACGAGACAGAAAGATTTGGCTTTATTTCTTAGTTACGCAAAAATGGATACCCCTGAATCGATTAAAGATATTCCCTTAACGGCGATGGTACCAGCGTTTGCAATTTCAGAATTAAAGACGGCATTTCAAATTGGTTTTATGATCTTTATTCCATTTTTAATTATTGACATGGTGGTCGCAAGTGTCCTGATGTCGATGGGGATGATGATGCTTCCGCCGGTTATGATATCGCTCCCTTTCAAAATATTGTTATTTGTATTAGTTGATGGATGGTATTTGATTGTTAAATCTTTGCTGCAAAGCTTTTAGAGTAGGTGCTTAAAACATGAGTTCAGAATTTGTCATTACGATGGCTGAAAGATCAGTGTATGTTGTATTACTTGTCAGCGGGCCGCTTCTAGCGCTCGCACTAATCGTGGGACTAATTGTCAGTGTGTTTCAGGCGACAACCCAAATCCAAGAACAGACGCTTGCGTTCATTCCAAAAATTGTTGCAGTGCTCATTGGACTTGTTGTGTTTGGTCCGTGGATGCTTTCAACAATTGTGTCATTTACAACAGAGCTGTTCTCGAATTTAGATCGATTTGCAGGTTAATCAGAGATGTCAATCATAGAATTATTTCCTGCCTTTCTTCTCGTTTTCATTCGGATCACCGCTTTTTTCGTGACAGTGCCGCTATTAGCGCATCGAACGATACCAGCAGTTCACAGAGTTGGTTTTTCACTGTTTTTGGCTGTCATTAGTTTTAGCACCATTAAAGAACCGCCAGCACTCGATATCGACGGTCTTTATATGATGCTTGCCGTGAAAGAAGCAATGGTCGGACTTCTGCTTGGACTGATTGCATATATCATGGTGTCCGCAGTTCAAATTGCCGGCTCATTCATCGATTTTCAAATGGGTTTTGCAATCGCCAATATTATTGATCCACAAACAGGGGCGCAAACGCCGCTGATGGGGCAGTTTTTTTATACGGTGACCTTGCTACTGATGCTGGCAACAAATGCACATCATTTACTACTTGATGGAATCTATTACAGTTTTCAATATATTCAAGTTGATCAGTATGCGCTGAACTTCGGCAGTGAATCCTTTGCTTACTTTATTGCAAAGAGCTTCAACCAAATGTTCATCATAGCCTTTCAAATCTCAGCACCTGTTGTGGCTAGTTTGTTTTTAGTCGATTTGGCATTAGGAATTGTGGCACGTACAGTTCCGCAAATGAACGTATTTGTCGTTGGACTGCCCATTAAAATGGGCGTGAGTTTTATTATGATCATCATTTGTATGGGTGTCATCTTCGGGGTCGTCCAAAATACATTTGAAACGATTGTGCTCACCATGAGGAATTTCTTAGCATTGGTCGGTGGTTCGTCATGACGACAAGACTTAGACTCGACTTGCAATTTTTCGCAGGTGAAAAAACAGAAAAAGCAACACCGAAAAAGAGACGGGATTCACGTAAAAAAGGGCAGGTTGCCAAAAGTACCGACGTCAATACAGCCATCTCATTTCTACTAATCTTTTTATCATTCTTTTTTATTGGGCCTTTTATGAAAGAGCGTATTATTGCGCTCATTGAACGTTTTTATTCAACAACGATGCTAATGAAGGTTAGCACATCTAATATTCATCAACTATTTGTGGAATTGCTTCAGGAAACAGGACTCCTCCTCATGCCAATCCTTGGTGTTGGTATGCTGGCAGGGATCATTAGTAACTATTTGCAGGTTGGCTTTCTCTTTTCGACAGAAGTAATCAAACCGAAATTAGAAAAACTCGATCCAATCAAAGGGTTTAAACGAATATACAGTATTCGAGCCCTCGTAGAGCTATTAAAATCCATTTTGAAAATTGGTTTAATTGGTTTTGCGACATTTATTGCACTTTGGATGCACTTTGACGATATCCTGAGGCTTCCTTTATTAACAGCAGAGGAAACTCTTCATTTCGTGGCAAATATGACCTTGATTATGGGTCTATATGCAGCAGGTGCTCTCATGATCTTAGCAGGGCTTGATTACATGTATCAGAAATTTGATTATGAAAAAAACTTACGGATGTCTAAACAAGACATCAAAGATGAGTATAAAAAATCAGAGGGTGACCCGCTCATAAAATCAAAAATTAAACAGCGGCAAAGGGAAATGGCCATGAGACGGATGATGCAGGAAGTCCCAAAAGCGGACGTCATCATTACAAACCCGACCCACTACGCAATTGCCTTGAAATATGACGAAGAAAAGATGGACGCGCCCTATGTTGTAGCAAAGGGAACAGATATTTTGGCTTTGAAAATTAGAACAATTGCGAAAGAACATGATGTCATGACTGTAGAGAACCGGCCACTCGCCCGCGCCCTCTATGATCAAGTGGATATCGACCAAGCGGTGCCGGAAGAGTATTTTAAGGCGATCGCAGAAATTTTGGCTTACGTATATAAAACGAAACAAAAGATTTTATGAATTTTTGGTTTTAAAAGGAGAGAACAGGCATGTCAGCAAGAGATTTATCTGTTTTATTCAGTGTTATTTTAATCGTGGCGATGCTGGTCATACCGTTTCCGCCCATCCTATTAAGTATTTTAATCATTATTAATATTTCTCTTGCGCTTATCGTGCTTCTCACCACAATGAACATGCAAGAACCACTGCAATTTTCCATTTTTCCATCTTTGCTTTTGCTCTTAACACTGTTTCGTTTAGGGCTTAACATCTCTACAACCCGTTCTATTTTATCAACTGGCGATGCTGGTAAGGTTGTAGAAACGTTTGGATCATTTGTTGTTGGGGGCAATATACTCGTTGGTCTGGTTGTCTTCCTTATTCTGATCATCATTCAGTTTATTGTCATCACCAAAGGGGCAGAGCGTGTATCAGAGGTTGCGGCCAGATTTACACTCGATGCGATGCCAGGTAAACAGATGAGTATTGACGCAGATTTGAATGCAGGAATGCTGACAGAAAGTGAAGCTAGAAACCGCCGTGAAAAAGTAGCCAGAGAAGCAGACTTTTATGGTGCGATGGATGGTGCAAGTAAGTTCGTTAAAGGGGATGCCATCGCAGGTATTATCATCGTTATTATCAATATTATTTTTGGCATCATTATTGGGATGATTCAGCAAGGAATGTCGATTCAAGAATCAGCTTCCCACTTTACTCTTTTAACAGTAGGGGACGGAATCGTGTCGCAAATTCCTGCACTTCTTATTTCAACAGCGACAGGGATTGTTGTCACGAGAGCGGCTTCTAACGGAAACCTTGGTTCAGACATTACGGGTCAGCTCTTTGCCTTCCCTGCCATGCTTTACGTCACAGCAGGTACGATCTTCCTGCTTGGATTGTTTACGCCAATTGGCGTACTTTTGACAGGGCCGATCGCAGGTTTACTTGCACTCGGTGCCTACATGATGTCGAAAAACAAACAGGATCAAGAAGAGATTGAAGAAGTACTGGAAGAACAGGCAGAGGTAGAAGAGATGAAAAGTCCAGAAAGCGTCATTCATCTCCTGCAAATGGATGCCATTGAATTTGAATTTGGCTACGGGTTGATCCCGCTTGCAGATGCCAATCAAGGCGGAGACCTGCTAGACCGAATTGTCATGATCAGAAGGCAGCTTGCTCTTGAACTAGGTCTTGTCATTCCAGTTGTCCGTATTCGAGACAACATTGCGCTGAACCCGAATGAATACAGGCTCAAAATAAAAGGGAACGAAGTGGCAAAAGGAGAGCTGCTGCTCGATCATTACTTAGCGATGTCTCCAACGCCTGATGATGATCCGATTGAAGGAATTGAAACAATCGAACCATCCTTTGGTCTGCCGGCAAAATGGATATCAGAAGCAGAAAAAGATCAGGCTGAAATGCTTGGGTATACAGTGGTCGATCCAGCATCTGTTGTGTCTACCCACATCACAGAGAAGATTAGACAAAACACCCATGAACTGCTTGGACGCCAAGAAACGAAGCAATTAATCGATCATCTGAAAGAAAGTTATCCAGTTCTAGTAGATGAGGTAACACCGAATCCACTAGCAGTCGGAGATATCCAAAAAGTACTTGCAAAACTTCTGAAAGAAAAGGTCTCCATTCGAAACCTTGTGACCATTTTTGAGACCCTTGCAGACTACGGAAAATTAACGACTGATACAGACTTGCTAACAGAGTATGTTAGACAGGCACTTGCAAGACAGATTACTGCACAGTATGCAAGAGAAAATGAATCACTGAAAGTCGTGACATGCTCAGGCCGAGTCGAAAAGGTGATTGCAGACAGCGTGCAGCAAACAGAGCATGGGAACTACTTATCGTTAGATCCAGAATCCTCTGAAAGTGTGATTCAATCAGTGGCGAGAGAAATTGAACAGCTTTCGCTTCGTCAGGAAACGCCGGTTCTATTATGCTCACCTCCTATAAGAATGTACGTCAAACAGTTGTTAGAAAGATATTTCCCAGATTTACCGGTACTATCTTATAACGAACTAGAAGCAAATGTGGAAGTACAGAGCATCGGAGTGGTGGATATCTAATGAAAATGAAAAAAATCACAGCGAATTCTATGCAGGAGGCAACGATTCAAATCAGGCAGCAGCTTGGGAAAGATGCCGTCATATTAAATTCGAAAACCGTTGTCAAACGAAAGCTGTTCGGTTTAAAGAAACAGCAAATGGTCGAAGTGATTGCAGTGCTGGATCAAGATTTTGAAGAAAGAGCCGGCAAAGGATTACAACCAGCAGCTGCGCCTATCCCAGTGTTACCGAAAAAGGAGCAGACTCAACACCTTACACAAGAGCTGCCGGCTGCTGCTCAAGCAGTCAAAGCAGCGCCTTCTCATTCTCAGCCTATAGAATATGCAAGAAACGAACGCCATGCAGGGATCTTGCCGGATTCTCTCATGAAAATGGATCAAAAGCTAAAGGATCAAGGTCTTGATGCTGAGATTCGAGATGAGTGCTTAAAGGGTCTTTTAACAAAAGGTGCTGTGAAAGAAGAGCAGATTGAAAAAGAACTTGAAAAACTACTCACAGGGATGCTGCCGGCTCACACTTCTGATGAGCCGATGATTCGTTCGAAATACATTGTGCTGTTTGGTTCAACTGGTGCTGGTAAAACGACAACGATTGCAAAGCTGGCTGCGAAAACGGCTATTCAGCAGCAAAAGAAAATTGCTTTTATCACAACAGATACGTACCGGATTGCAGCGATTGAACAACTAAAAACATATGCTGAACTGCTGAATGCACCTCTTGAGGTTTGTTATTCAAGAGAGGACTTTGTGAAAGCACAGCAGACCTTTAGAGACTATGATCATATTTTCATCGATACAGCAGGCCGTAACTTTAAAGAAGAGGCGTACATCAAAGAGCTGACAGATATCATTCCATTTGATGAAAGCATTCAAAGTTTTCTCGTCATGAGTGCGACATCGAAATATCAAGATATGAAAGCCATGGTCAAACGTTTTGAACACGTTCCAATCGATCAATTTATTTTTACAAAAGTTGATGAAACAGACACGATGGGAACGATCTTTCAAATCATTGCAGAATCTCAAATCGGGCTCGGGTTTTTAACAAATGGTCAAAATGTACCTGAGGATATTCTTGAGAGTTCCCCCCTTGATTTGACAAGGATGGTCTTACAATGATGAAGCCTGACCAAGCCGAAGGTTTAAGAAAGCTTGTTCAGCAGAATCAACTGATTGTACCGAACTCTCTTCATGCGAATGGACAGGCGAAAACCATTGCTGTCATGAGCGGTAAAGGCGGAGTAGGTAAATCGAATTTGACGCTGAATATGGCACTGTCTATCGCAAGTACGGGCAAGCAAGTGCTCATCATCGACCTCGACTTTGGCATGGGGAATATTGATATTTTACTAGGGAAAACATCGACCAGCTCTATATTAGACGTGCTTGTTAGAAAAAAATCCTTCCAAGCGGCTATGACAAAAGGAACGGAAAATCTGTATTACATTTCTGGCGGAAGCGGGCTTGAGCAGCTGTTTTCTTTAGACAAAGATCAATGGTCGTTCTTTTTAGAAGAGATGGAGAAAATATTGAATGACTTTGATTGTATATTCTTTGATATGGGTGCAGGCTTGTCAAAAGATCAACTCCCTTTTGTCTTATCGGCAGGAGAGGTGGTCGTTGTGACAACGCCAGAACCAACATCCATCATGGATGCCTACAGCGCAATTAAGCACTTAGCCATTCATCAGTTTGAACAGTCTGTTCAAATCATCGTCAACCGGTGTAAAACCCCGTCAGAAGGGTCTGAAACGTACCGGAAATTAGCAGGAGTGGTGACATCCTTTCTACACCGAAAGCTTGTGTTTGCTGGGGCGGTGCCTGATGATCCTGCTGTTCCTAAAGCAGTCACTGAACAAATTCCATTTTATATGAAGCAGCCTCATTCAAGGCTAAGTAAAACCATTAAAATGCTGGCTGAAACACTGTATCATCAGCAGATAAGAGAGGCACGGAGAGAGCAGCATACGTTTATAGATAAGTTGTCCTCTTTTTTTAAAAGGAGGAAGGTGGACTCATGATTAGAGTGCTTGTAGTAGATGACTCGGCTTTTATGAGAAAACTCATCAGTGATTTCCTAAGTGCCGAGCAAGAAATTGAAGTCGTCGGAACGGCGCGAAATGGAGAAGATGCCTTAAAGCGGATTAAGGAATTGAATCCAGATGTTGTCACACTTGATGTGGAAATGCCTGTTCTAAATGGAACAGAAGCATTAAAACAAATTCTGGCTGAACACGACCTTGCTGTAATTATGGTGTCAAGCCAGACGAAGCAAGGGAAGGAATTAACCATCCATTGCTTAGAACTCGGTGCTTTTGACTTTGTGACAAAGCCTTCAGGAAGTATTTCGCTCGATTTACACAAAGTAAGAGGTCAAATTGTAGAGCGGGTACTTGCGGCAGGCCTGTCGAGAAAACGTACTGAGAAACAAGTTTCTCCTAAGCCGTTCATGAAGCCGCCAAGTCCAATTCCAGCGGCCGCTCCCCGCCTGCAAGAAGTAAGAAGCGGTTCATCACTCCGAAAGATTATTTCAATCGGAACTTCTACGGGAGGGCCTAGGGCGCTTCAACGAGTCGTAACGAAGCTGCCAAAAGACATAGAGGCGCCGATTTTGATTGTGCAGCATATGCCGGCAGGATTTACGGCATCGCTGGCTACTAGATTAGATCATTTATCACAAATTACGATCAAAGAAGCTCAAGATGGAGACATCGCTAAAAATGGAGTGGCTTACATAGCTCCTGGTGGATTGAATATGTCACTTCATGAACAAGGGGCAGCTTTAGTGATCAGGCTGTCCCCAGAAGACACTGACAGCCGTCACAAACCTTCTGTTAACTATTTATTTGAATCCATCAGCAACATAAAAGGTTACGAGAAAATCGCTGTCATTATGACAGGAATGGGTAGTGATGGCACAGAAGGTGTCAAAAAAATGGTCGCAAGCGGTCATACAAAAGTCATTGCAGAAAAAGAAGAATCATGTGTTGTTTTCGGAATGCCTAAATCAGTCATTAAAGCAGGCCTTGCACATGAAACAAGGCATGTGGATGACATCGCACATGCAATTATAAGCTCCATGAAAAAAGAGAGGGCGTGAACACGTTGGATGTAAACCAATACTTAGATATCTTTTTAGATGAAAGCAGAGAACACTTACAAACTTGTAATGAAAAACTTCTTGAATTAGAAAAGAACCCAACAGACTTGCAGCTAGTGAATGATATATTCAGAGCCGCTCATACACTGAAAGGCATGAGTGCAACGATGGGCTTTGATGATATGGCTCAATTAACACATCATTTAGAAAACATGTTTGATGCCATCAGAAACGAACAAATGATTGTCACTCCTGAATCAATGGATACGATGTTTGAAGCACTCGATCACCTTGAAGCAATGGTTCAATCGATTGCAGAGGGCGGGGATGGAAAACGTGATGTCACGGAGATTAGTAAAAAACTAGATGTGACAGGAAGCCATGCAGAAACAGCCTCTGCCGTTGAGACTGCTGAAGCATCATCAGCTGCAAGCGACCTAGACTATAACGAATTTGAACGAACAGTTCTTGATGAAGCGAGAGAACAAGGCTTTAAATGTTATGAGCTGAACGTGACATTAAGTGACGCATGCTTATTAAAAGCCGTTCGTGTCTATATGATTTTTGAAAGACTGAACGAAGCAGGAGAAGTTGTCAAAACGGTTCCGAATGCAGAACTTTTAGAATCAGAAGATTTTGAATCTGAATTCAGCATTTCTTACTTATCGAAACAGCCGATGGAAGAAGTGAAAAAAATCGTGACAGCGATCTCAGAGGTTGAACAAGTGGAGATTTCTGAAGTCTCTGCCTTTGAAGAAGTGGCTCAGGCTGAAACAAAAGCAGAGAAACCTGAGCAGAAAAATGAAGAAGCCGCAGCTCCTGCTGCTAAAGCGCCAGCAAACGATGCGCCAAAAGCAAATGGCAATAACGGTGCAGCTGCTGGCGGAACGAAAACGATCCGTGTCAACATCGATCGTCTGGATTCACTTATGAACCTGTTTGAAGAGCTTGTCATTGATAGAGGACGTTTAGAACAAATTGCCAAAGAACTTGAAAACAACGAACTCACGGATACAGTGGAAAGAATGTCCCGTATTTCTGGAGACCTGCAATCGATCATCTTGAACATGAGAATGGTGCCTGTAGAAACGGTGTTTAACAGATTCCCACGTATGATTCGTCAATTGACGAAAGAGCTCAATAAGAAAATTGAACTGATCATTGAAGGTGCTGAGACAGAGCTTGATCGAACAGTGATCGATGAAATTGGCGATCCGCTCTTACACTTACTTAGAAACAGTCTCGATCACGGGATTGAATCACCAGAAGAACGTGTGAAAAAAGGCAAACCAGAAAAAGGAACTGTTCTTTTAAAAGCATATCATAGCGGAAACCATGTCTTCATTGAAGTCGAAGATGATGGCGGCGGGATTAACCGTAAAAAGGTCCTTGAGAAAGCATTAGAGCGCGGGGTTATTACAGAAAGAGAAGCGGAAACGCTTGAAGATCACCAAATTGATTCATTGATCTTTGCAGCAGGGTTCTCTACAGCTGATACGATTTCTGATATCTCGGGCCGAGGTGTAGGTCTTGACGTTGTGAAAAACAAGCTGGAATCATTAGGTGGTTCTGTGAGTATTAACTCAACAGAAGGTCAAGGCTCACTGTTCTCAATTCAGCTTCCACTCACATTATCGATCATTTCCGTACTTCTTGTGAAACTAGAGGAAGAAACATTTGCTATTCCGATTTCTTCTATTATAGAAACGGCTGTCATTAAGAAGAGTGACATCCTTCAAACGCATGATCGTGAAGTCATTGATTTCCGCGGATTTATCGTACCGGTTGTGTACTTGAAGAAACAGTTCAACGTACCAAATGCGAATGATTTAGAAGAAGAACTGCACATTATTGTTGTCCGTAAAGGAGACAAGCTAACAGCATTTGTGGTCGATTCGTTTATCGGTCAGCAAGAGGTTGTATTGAAATCGCTTGGAGATTACCTACCAAACGTATTTGCGATATCAGGCGCAACAATCTTAGGTGACGGTCAGGTTGCACTCATCGTTGACTGTAATGCACTGATTAAGTAAAAAACAATAGAGGAGCGGTCTGAAATGAGTACAGATATCAAAACTGGCGAAAAGATGATTGTGTTTATCGTAAACAAAAAAGAATACGCCATTTCAGTATCAGAAGTAAAGTCCATTGAAAAATGGCAGCAGCCGACAAGAGTTCCTGGCGTTGCCCCTTATATATGCGGTGTCATTAATCTACGCGGTGTCGTGACACCTGTCATTGATCTTAGAGTGAGACTTGGATCAACTGACAACGAGATTACAGACGAAACAAGAATGATTATTGTACAAGTTGGTGACATTGAAGTCGGCTGGATCGTTGATGAAGCAAATGATGTCATTACTGTTCATCAGGAAGAGGTAGAAACTTCTACTGATTCAGCTGAAAAAGAAGGACTGTCATGGGTGACAGGAATTATTAAGCATGATCAGCGTCTATTCAATATCATTCATGCTGGTGCGGTCCTCGACAAGAGCGTGCAAGATGCACCTGTTCATTAAGGGGGATGTGAAATGAGCATTTTCAATGAAATTAAAGATGAACAGCTAGATATTTTAAGTGAGGTTGGGAATATCGGAGCAGGCCATGCAGCGTCTGCTCTTGCCAGCCTATTGAATCGCAAAATTGATATGGCTGTTCCTTTTGTCAAAGTTCTCTCGTTTGAAGATTTAATGGATTTCTTTGGTGGAGCAGACCTTCCAGTTGCCAGTATCTTTTTGCGAATGGAGGGTGATCTTACCGGTTCAATCTTTTTCATTATGCCGTTTGAACAAGCTGAACAATTTGTAAGAGAGCTTGTTCAGGACCCAGCATTTGATATTGATACGATTCATGAACACATGCTAGGAACATCAGCGCTTCATGAGCTAGGAAATATTTTAGCAGGCTCTTATTTATCAGCACTTGCCGATTTAACAAAACTGCAGCTTCATCCAAGTGTTCCAGATGTCACGCTCGACATGTTCGGGGCTGTCATTAGTGAAGGATTAATGCAGTTTAGCCCTCTCGGCGATCAGGCGATTGTGATTGATACATCGATTTTTGATGATCAAAATCAGCAAGAGCTGAAAGGAAATATGTTTCTATTACCAGACTTTGAATCGTTTGAAAAACTGTTCAAAGCATTAGGTAACCTATAATGAACGTGCAGATTCCGGCAGTTGTAAAGGTTGGTATAGCGGATGTTCAGCTTGTGAAAACACCGGACCGTATTCGGACATCCGGTCTCGGTTCTTGCGTAGGACTTGTCCTTTTTGACCAAGAAAAAAAACTGGCAGGACTTGTCCATGTCATGCTTCCAGACTCCTCTCTTTCAAAAGGAGCGGTAGAGAACCTGGCTAAGTATGCAGATACAGGTGTCAAGCATACAATTGATCTGCTCTTAAAAGAAGGAGCGCGCAAACATGCGCTAAAAGCGAAGCTTGCTGGCGGCGCAGAAATGTTTAAATTTAAGTCAACCAATGATCTGATGAGAATTGGACCTAGAAATGTATCAGCTGTGAAAGAACATCTGTCTCTTCATCATATCCCGATCATTAGTGAGGACACGGGCGGAAACAATGGACGCACGATTGAATTCGATCCGCTTACAACAGAACTTGAGATCCGCACTGTGAAACAAGGCATTATGAAGATATAACTAAGGAAGTATAGGGGGAGAAAGATGCAATCCTTAAATTACGAAGATCAGGCGCTATGGGCTAGATGGAAAGAGTGGAAGGACCCAGCTGCTGGAGATGATCTTATGCGCCGCTATATGCCGCTCGTCACATATCATGTTGGAAGAATTTCCATCGGTCTCCCGAAGTCAGTGCACAAAGAAGACTTGATCAGTCTAGGGATGCTCGGTTTATATGATGCCCTTGAAAAATTTGACCCCGGAAGAGATCTGAAGTTTGATACATATGCATCCTTCAGAATTCGCGGGGCCATCATCGACGGTCTTCGTAAAGAGGACTGGCTGCCTCGTACATCAAGAGAAAAAACAAAAAAAGTAGAAGCGGCAATTGAAAAGCTTGAACAGCGATATTTACGAAATGTGACACCAACAGAGGTTGCTGAAGAACTCGGCATGAGTGAACAAGATGTGGTCACAACGATGAATGAAGGGTTCTTTGCGAATTTGCTCTCGATTGATGAGAAGCTGCATGATCAAGAAGACGGAGAAAACGTTCAAGTCATGATTCGCGACGAAAAGACTGTGACACCTGAAGAAAAAATGCTGAAAGATGAATTAATTGAACAGCTTGCCGAAAAAATGACAGAGCTTTCGGAAAAAGAAAAGCTTGTGATTAGTCTTTTCTATAAAGAGGAATTGACGTTAACGGAAATTGGTCAAGTGCTTAATTTATCGACCTCCCGCATTTCGCAAATTCATTCAAAGGCATTGTTCAAGCTTAAGCATCTGCTTGATAAAGCCATTCAATCTTAAAGAGTTAGTGAGTGAAAAAATATGCTATGGCTGATTAGCTTTATGCTTCATGCTGCACTTATTTATTTTGTGATCATTTTATACACGAGAATGAATTCGCTGAAGGCAACAGAACAAAAGCAGCGAGAGCTTTTAGAAGAAACGGAAAATACCCTGGCTGCATTTTTGATGGAAGTCAAAGAAGAGAATGAAAAACTATCAAAAGCTGCAGCCACTTCCCCTGATTTTTCTGCTGAAGAGCTGAAATCGGATCTTCAGACACCAAAGCAGCCACAACCACCAATTGAATCCCAGCAATCGGTAGAAAGTGAAGATCCAGTTCCAGAGCACCTGTCGGCTCTCCTTAGCGAAGTTGAGGTGCAGGAAGAGAAGGTAAACGAACCCGTTTCAAGTCTCGAAACAGAAGCTTCTGCGCCTTCTGAAAGTGAAAGAGAAGAAACATTTGAGGATCAAGTAAAGGCCTTATATGATCAAGGGCTATCATTAGAAGAAATAGCGAAAGAATTAAAAACGGGCAAGACAGAAATCGAGCTTTTATTAAAATTTAGCGGAAAGCTGTAAAGGATTCTTGATTGTCAGTCCATCATGTGTTATATTATTTCTTGGTGTTAAATACACACGCTTAATGATTCGTATGAAGGTGCTGCCGTGGCGCAGTTTTATGTGAACATGACTTAAGCGGAGGAAAAAAAACCATTATATTAGGAGGCAACAACATGTCAGTTATTTCTATGAAACAATTGCTAGAAGCTGGTGTTCACTTCGGTCACCAAACACGCCGTTGGAACCCAAAAATGAAGCGTTACATCTTTACAGAGCGTAACGGTATCTACATCATCGATCTTCAAAAAACGGTGAAAAAAGTAGAGGAAGCTTACAACTTCACGAAAAACCTTGCTGCTGACGGAGGAAAAATCCTTTTCGTTGGTACGAAAAAGCAAGCACAAGATTCAGTGAAAGAAGAAGCAATCCGTTCTGGTATGTTCTATGTAAACCAACGCTGGCTTGGTGGAACGTTAACAAACTTTGAAACAATCCAAAAACGTATCAAACGTTTAAAAGATATTGAAAAAATGCAAGAAAACGGTACGTTCGAAGTTCTTCCTAAGAAAGAAGTCGTTCAACTGAAAAAAGAATTAGAACGTCTTGAAAAATTCCTAGGCGGAATCAAAGACATGAAGGGTCTTCCAGATGCACTTTTCATTATCGACCCTCGTAAAGAGCGTATTGCAGTTGCAGAAGCTCGTAAATTGAATATCCCAATTATCGGTATCGTTGACACAAACTGTGATCCAGACGAAATTGATGTTGTGATCCCTGCAAACGATGATGCAATCCGTGCTGTAAAACTTCTAACTGCTAAAATGGCAGATGCGATTCTTGAGTCTAAACAAGGCGAAGAAGAAGCTGTTGTAGAAGAAACGACAGAAACTGAAACAACAACTGCGTAACCTATTCAAAAGGTGATAAGAGGGAACTGCCTTTTATCACCTTTTTTTCACCTAGTAATCCGTGTTTTAACATAGAAGGAGGAAATGTAAAATGGCAATTACTGCTCAATTAGTAAAAGAACTGCGTCAAAAAACTGGTGCAGGTATGATGGACTGTAAAAAAGCGTTAACAGAAACTGATGGTGACATCGACAAAGCAATCGATCTTCTAAGAGAAAAAGGGATCGCAAAAGCTGCGAAAAAAGCAGACCGTATTGCGGCAGAAGGATTAACTCTTATTAAAACTGACGGCAACACTGGTGTTATCCTAGAAGTGAACTCTGAGACTGATTTCGTTGCGAAAAACGAAGGATTCCAAAATCTTCTTAACGAACTTGCTGATCATTTACTTGTTGCGAAACCTGCAACAATTGAAGAAGCACATGCTTCTAAAATGGAAAATGGTTCAACAGTTGAAGAACATATTACTTCTGCAATTGCGAAAATCGGAGAAAAAATTACGCTGCGCCGTTTCTCAGTCATCACAAAAGAAGATAACGCTGCATTCGGTTCTTACTTACACATGGGCGGACGCATCGGTGTATTAGCGGTTCTTAACGGAACAACTGATGAAGAGCTTGCGAGAGACATCGCAATGCACGTTGCTGCTGTAAACCCTAAATACATTTCTCGTGACCAAGTGTCTGAAGAAGAAGCAAACCGTGAGCGTGAAGTATTAACACAACAAGCGCTTCAAGAAGGAAAGCCTGAAAATATCGTTGCTAAAATGGTAGAAGGCCGTCTAAACAAATTCTTCGAAGAAATTTGCTTACTTGACCAAGCATTCGTTAAAAACCCAGATGAAAAAGTGAAACAAGTTGTAGGTGCGAAAAACGCAACTGTTCAAACTTATGTTCGCTATGAAGTGGGCGAAGGTATCGAAAAGCGTCAAGACAACTTTGCTGAAGAAGTCATGAGCCAAGTGAAAAAATAATGTTTGAAAAGCTCTCTGGGGCTTTTTTAGGGAGCACAAGCACTGTGTTCCCTATTTTTTAGAGGATATTGATTTACAAAAGACGGTTTCTTACGCATAATAAGAGACGGTATAGTTTACACTTGGAGGTTATCATGAGCAAACCGAAATATAATCGCATTGTACTGAAGCTAAGTGGAGAAGCACTAGCTGGTGATGCTGGAAATGGAATTAACCCAACTGTCATTCAATCAATTGCAAAGCAAGTAAAAGAAATTGCAGAACTTGATGTTGAAGTTGCAGTCGTTGTAGGCGGAGGAAACCTTTGGCGTGGTAAGACAGGCAGTGACTTAGGAATGGACCGGGCAACAGCAGACTATATGGGAATGCTTGCAACAGTGATGAATTCATTGGCATTACAAGACAGCCTAGAAACGCTTGGCATTCAGTCTAGAGTACAAACCTCTATCGAAATGAGACAGGTTGCAGAGCCATACATAAGAAGAAAAGCGATCCGTCACCTTGAGAAGAAACGTGTCGTGATTTTTGCTGCAGGTACTGGTAACCCTTATTTCTCTACTGATACAACAGCAGCACTTCGTGCAGCTGAAATTGAAGCAGATGTCATTTTAATGGCGAAAAACAATGTAGACGGTGTCTACAGTGCTGATCCTCGTACAGATGCGGATGCAGTAAAATATGATAAGCTTTCATATCTTGATGTACTAAAAGAAGGGCTTGCTGTAATGGATTCTACTGCGTCCTCATTATGTATGGACAATGACATTCCATTAATCGTCTTCTCTATTATGGAAGAAGGAAATATTAAACGTGCCGTCAATGGCGAATCAATCGGAACGATCGTGAGGGGGAAATAACGTGTCAAAAGAAGTGTTGAACCAAACAAAAGAAAAAATGGAAAAAGCCGTTCAAGCATACGGACGTGAACTAGCAACTGTCCGTGCGGGCAGAGCTAATGCTTCCCTTTTAGACAAAGTAACAGTGGATTACTATGGTGCGCAAACACCACTAAACCAAATTGCGTCAATTACAGTGCCAGAAGCACGTATGCTGATTATCACACCTTACGATAAAACAGCGATCGGTGATATCGAAAAGGCGATCCAAAAGTCTGATCTTGGTATCACACCAACAAGTGACGGAAACGTGATCCGTATTGCGATCCCAGCACTAACAGAAGAAAGACGTAAAGAACTTGTAAAAGTTGTGAGAAAATACTCAGAAGAAGCAAAAGTAGCTGTTCGTAACGTTCGTCGTGATGCAAACGATGAATTGAAAAAGCTAGAGAAAAATGGGGAGATCACTGAAGATGAATTAAGATCATCTACAGAGGATGTTCAAAAATTGACAGATGAATATGTCGCTAAAATTGATGAAGTGACAAAAGATAAAGAAAAAGAAATCATGGAAGTTTAAGAAAAAACTATGTACAATAGATAATAGTGAAAAGACCCTCTTCATGTTTACAGGGGGTTTTTTTGTTAATACTGTTGAGGACTATATTATTAGCGGGAACGCAACCTTTTTGGGTGATGGAGGAATCTCATGCTCAATATACTCAAAAATTGGAAGAATCAGCAAACAGCAGCTTCCAACTTAGAAAGCCTGACAAAAGAAGACATATTAAATGGAGAAATTCCTGAACATATCGCCATTATCATGGATGGGAATGGAAGATGGGCGAAGAAACGTGCGCTTCCACGGGTAGCAGGACATCATGAAGGAATGAAAGTTGTCAAGCGCATGACCAAGCTTGCAAATGAGCTGAATGTCAAAGTGCTGACTTTGTATGCTTTCTCTACAGAAAATTGGAAACGTCCAAAATTAGAAGTAGACTTTTTAATGAAGCTTCCTGAAGAGTTTCTAAACATCTATCTGCCTGAACTCATCGAGGAAAATGTCCGTGTACGTTTAACAGGTGATCCAGACGGCCTCCCGCAGCATACGAAAAAAGCGGTAGAGAACGCAGTAAAGAGTACGGCGAATAATGACGGACTCATTTTAAATTTTGCGCTCAATTATGGAGGACGGACAGAAATTATTTCTGCATGCAGACAAATTTCTGAAAAAGTCAAAGAAGGCAAGCTTCGAGCAGAAGACATCACAGAAGAGATGTTTTCAGCTTATTTAATGACAGAATCTCTTCAAGATCCGGATTTGCTTATTCGTACGAGTGGAGAAATTAGATTAAGCAACTTTATGCTTTGGCAAATTGCATACAGCGAGTTTGTCTTTACGGATGTGCTTTGGCCTGACTTTTCTGATGAGCATCTCATAGGCGCTATCGGAGAGTACCAGCGCCGCGGCCGGAGGTTCGGTGGAATTTAGAGGGTGGTGCAGATGAAACAAAGAATTTTGACGGGTGTTCTGGCAGCTGCAGTGTTTTTACTTGCAGTGATTTATGGACAAATGCCATTTACCCTGCTGATTTATTTAATGGGAAGTGTCGCTCTCTTTGAGCTTCTTAGAATGAAAAAGATTTCGATTTTCAGCTTTCCTGGCATTGTCAGCTTAATATTGCTTTGGCTTTTAATGGGCGGAGAAAATAGCTTCTTCCCGAACGTAGACGCATCAAAAATGCAGATTGCTTTATTTGCAGTCTTAATCCTTTTAACTTATACAGTTCTGAGCAAAAACTCTTTCACATTCGATGAGGTTGCTTTTGTTATATTAGCCACATTATATATTGGCGTTAGTTTCTATTATTTTATTCAAATTAGAGGCTTGTATGGCATGAGTGCGATCTTCTTCGCAGCGGTGATTATTTGGTCCACTGACTCAGGTGCCTATTTTATTGGGAAATCTATGGGGAAACGAAAGCTTTGGCCAGAGATCAGCCCAAACAAAACAGTAGAAGGATTTATCGGCGGAATCGTCACAGCGGTCGTGCTGTCACTTGTGTTCCAGGCGGTTACAGGATTTTTGCCATCATATCTGCTTGTTATGTTTATTACTCTTTTGCTCAGTATTTTTGGACAGCTTGGCGACCTTGTGGAATCTGCTTTAAAGCGTCATTACCATGTGAAGGATTCAGGGACAATCCTCCCAGGTCATGGCGGAATTTTGGACAGGTTTGACAGCTTTTTATTCGTTCTGCCGTTTTTATATTTATTGCTGGCCACGTTTGCTAGCTAACCTCATAGAAACTAATTGAACGAGAGAAGGAGTGGCAATTTGAAATATATTTCGCTATTAGGCGCAACAGGATCAATTGGAGAACAAACATTAGATGTGATCAGGCAGCATCCAGACAAATTCAAGTTGAAAGCGATGACGTTTGGCAGAAATATAGACAAGGCCATCCCTATCATTGAACAATTTCAGCCTGAATTTGTTGGATGTGTAGACGAAGCGACCTATCGCACGTTAAAAGGTCATTCATTTCAATACGATGTCAAAATGGCTGCGGGTGATGAAGCAAACATCGAAGCAGCGACCTATGATGCAGTGGATGTTGTGGTCAATGCACTGGTAGGAAGTGTCGGACTTGTGCCGACATTAAAAGCCATTGAACAAAAAAAGACGATCGCACTTGCAAATAAGGAAACACTTGTGACAGCTGGTCATATAGTAAAAGAGTACGCCAAAAAGTATGATGTGCCTTTACTTCCTGTCGATAGTGAACACTCCGCTATTTTTCAATCCCTGCAAGGTGAACAAGCTAAAAACATTGAACGCTTAATCGTCACAGCTTCAGGCGGCAGTTTCCGAGATAAAAAACGCACGGAGCTTGAAGGTGTAACGGTAGAAGAAGCGCTGAATCATCCGAACTGGTCCATGGGCGCAAAAATCACGATCGATTCAGCGACCATGATGAATAAGGGGCTTGAGGTGATTGAGGCGCATTGGCTGTTTGATATCCCATACGATCAAATTGATGTGCTGTTACATAAAGAGAGCATCATCCATTCCATGGTGGAATTCCATGACAAAAGTGTCATGGCTCAGTTAGGTACACCTGACATGAGGGTTCCGATTCAATACGCGCTCACTTATCCTGATAGAGCGCCATTAAAAGAAGCGAAATCATTAAACCTTTGGGAGATTGGACAATTAAATTTCCAAAAAGCGGATTTTGACAGGTATCGCTGCTTACATTTTGCTTATGAATCAGGTAAAATAGGAGGGACAATGCCTACTGTGCTTAATGCAGCAAATGAAATAGCTGTTGATGCATTTTTAAAAGGCAAAGTAACGTTCCTGCAAATTGAAGAATTGATTGAAAAGGCACTGAACAGACATCATGTGATTTCAACGCCTAGTTTGCAAGATATCCATGAAGTGGACAAAGAT
This sequence comes from Bacillus sp. FSL W8-0183, assembly GCF_038006825.1. Classification (NCBI taxonomy): domain Bacteria; kingdom Bacillati; phylum Bacillota; class Bacilli; order Caryophanales; family Bacillaceae; genus Bacillus; species Bacillus sp. FSL W8-0183. The sequence goes on from NZ_JBBOVY010000001.1 coordinate 1,729,148, forward strand.
ACACGAGACTTTGTTCAATCAATCCTCGCATAAGGTGGTATGTTCGTGAATACAGTGATTGCGTTTATTATTATTTTTGGAACGCTCGTTTTTTTCCACGAGCTTGGCCATTTAATTATGGCGCAGCGCGCAGGCATTTTATGCCGCGAGTTCGCAATTGGTTTTGGACCGAAGATTTTCTCCTTTAAACGAAAAGAAACTGTCTATACCATCAGACTTCTGCCAATCGGCGGATTTGTTAAAATGGCTGGAGAAGACCCTGAAGTCATTGAAATTAAACCGGGTCATACAGTGGGGCTCTTATTCAATGAGCAAAATGAAGTAGAAAAAATCATTTTAAATGATAAAGAAAAATATCCTGATGCACTTGTCATTGAAGTTGAACAAATTGATTTAGATCATGCGATGAGAATTTCAGGATATGAGGCTGGAAATGAAGACATTCTGACTGGCTACAATGTAAGCCAAACAAGCTTCTATATTGCAGATGGTGAAGAAATTCAAATTGCGCCATACAACCGTCAGTTTGGTTCAAAAACAGTATGGCAGCGTATTAAAGCCATTGCAGCTGGACCGATTATGAACTTTATCCTGGCATATGTGATTCTAGTAGCTTTAGGATTTATTCAAGGTGTAACCGTGGATGATCCTGTACTTGGTAAGCTGACAAAAGACGGCCGGGCAGCGCAAGCTGGGCTTATGCAGGGAGATCATATCGTTTCAATTAATGGGGATAAAATGAATTCTTGGACAGACGTTGTTCAAACGGTTCAAAAGAACCCAGATAAAAAAATGAATGTCGTCATTGATCGAGACGGCAAAGAAAGCACCATCCAAGTTGTACCAGAAGCTGTGAAGGCCGAAGGAAAAACCATTGGCCGTTTTGGCTCTTACCCGCCAACGGAAAATGGCTTTCTCAAAGTCATCTCATCCTCAGGAACGACAGTGATATCAACAGCAGGTCTCATCTTAACGAACTTGCAAAAGATTGTCACAGGACAATTTTCATTAGATATGCTTGCAGGTCCTGTTGGAATATATGATATGACAGGAGAAGTAGCGAAACAAGGTGTGTTAACATTAATGCAGTTTGCTGCGTTTCTTAGTATCAACTTAGGAATCGTGAATTTATTACCGATTCCTGCATTAGACGGAGGAAGATTACTTTTCCTATTCGTTGAAGCCATTCGCGGCAAACCAATTAATCGTGAGAAAGAGGCACTTGTTGTCTTCATTGGTGTTGCGTTCCTCATGCTATTAATGCTAGTAGTGACATGGAATGACATCCAGCGATTATTTTTATAAAAACCAATGTCTCTTGTTTCTCATTCTGGGAAACAAGAGTTTTTGTGAGAAGTCCTATTTCTTAAATGAGGTGTAACGACATGAGACAATCCCTGACTTTCATTCCAACTCTTCGAGAGGTGCCGGCAGATGCTGAGGCAAAAAGTCATCAGCTATTAGTAAGAGCTGGATTTATTAGACAAAACACGAGCGGTATCTATCATTATCTGCCGCTAGCACATAAAGTGATTCAGCACATTCAAGCCATTGTTCGCAAGGAAATGGAAAAGGCGGGTGCAGCTGAGCTGTTAATGCCAGTGCTGCAGCAAGCAGAAATGTGGCAAGAGTCAGGAAGATGGTATACATACGGTCCAGAACTCATGCGTATGAAAGATCGCCACGGCCGCGAGTTTGCACTTGGCCCAACACACGAAGAAGTGATCACATCACTCGTACGCAGTGAAGTCAAATCGTATAAAAAGCTTCCTTTGACACTTTATCAAATCCAATCTAAATTCCGTGATGAACAAAGACCTCGCTTTGGGTTATTGCGCGGACGTGAATTTATTATGAAGGACGCCTATTCATTCCACTCTTCACCAGAGAGCCTTGATGACACATACAACAAAATGTTTACAGCTTACTCGAATGTCTTTTCAAAAGTAGGTCTTAACTTTAGACCCGTCATTGCCGATTCTGGGGCAATGGGAGGAAAAGATACACATGAGTTTATGGCACTGTCAGAAGTAGGAGAAGATACAATCGCATACTCTGACACATCTTCCTACGCTGCGAACATTGAAATGGCTGAGGCTGTGTATCACGGAGAAGAAGCAAACCCTGCGGACTTCAAAGAACTTGAGAAAGTACACACGCCGCAGGTGAAGACGATACAAGATGTTGCGTCATTCTTAGAAGTGGCTCCTTCTACATGTATCAAATCTGTCTTGTTTAAAGCGGACGATGCGTATGTACTTGTCCTGACAAGAGGCGATCATGAAGTAAATGATGTGAAAGTGAAAAACTTAGTTGGAGCACAGCTTGTAGAGCTTGCTTCACGTGAGGAAGTACTAGACGTGATCGGAACAGAACCAGGATTTGTTGGACCAGTGAAGCTTGAAGCGGAAGTAACGATTTATGCAGACCACGCTGTAAAAGGAATGACAAATGCAGTTGCAGGTGCAAATGAATCGGATTATCACTATGTCAATGTTAATCCTGCTCGTGATCTGTCAGTGAAGGAATACACAGATCTTCGCTTGATTCAAGAAGGAGACGTTTCTCCAGATGGTGAAGGCACAATCCAGTTCGCAAAAGGAATTGAAGTAGGACAAGTCTTTAAGCTAGGCACACGTTATTCAGAGGCAATGGATGCAACATACCTCGATGAAAATGGACGTGCGCAGCCAATGATCATGGGATGCTATGGCATCGGAATTTCTAGAACCCTTTCTGCGATTGTTGAACAGCATCATGATGATAAGGGGATTATTTGGCCAGAAACAGTTGCACCATATGATCTTCATCTACTTGCCTTAAATATGAAAAACGATGCACAAAAGGAACTGGCTGAAACGCTGTATGAGCGTTTACAGGAAGAGGGTTATGAAGTCCTTTTCGATGACCGCCAAGAGCGTGCAGGCGTCAAATTTGCCGACAGTGACTTAATTGGACTGCCAATTCGCATTAGCTGCGGGAAACGTTCAGAAGAAGGTATTGTCGAAGTGAAATTCAGAAAATCAGGTGAATCACACGAAGTATCTGTTGATGAACTGATTTCATTTATACGCCAAGCATAAAAAACGAACAAAAAAATGAAGGTACCTCCTGCAAAAAAGAGGTACCTTTCTGATTTGCAAAAGGAGGGTCCTGTCTTGGATGAACAATTACCGATTACCCGGCGGCAATTTCATATATTACTCAATCAGATTCAAATGACAGATGATGACCTCAGCCGTTACTTTGAAGAAGGCGAGATCGTCAAATTGACGGTGCATAAGGCGGCAAAAACGTGGCATTTCCATTTTAAATTTAAGGCGCTTTTGCCTTACAAAGTATATGCAATGTTTTTAAGCAGGTTGACAAATGCATTTTCTCATATCGCACAAGTCACTTGTACGATTGAAGTCAATGATCCGCACATATCTGAAGAGCTCGTTCAATCGTATTGGTCACATTGTGTGGAAGAGCTTCAAGGAATTTCTCCCCCAATCATCAGCTTGCTTCAACAGCAAAAACCAGCGCTGTCTGGACATAAGATCATCATCAAAACAAAAAGCGAAACTGAGGCTCTGGCCATCAAGAAGAAATATAGCCCAATGCTTCAGGCTGCATTTAAACAAGTTGGTTTTCCAGAACTTCAATTTGATACAGAAATTTTTGTATCAGATCAAGAGATTCAGAAGTTCAGAGAACAAAAACTTGCTGAAGATCAAGAAAGAGCCATGCAAGCCCTTGTTGAGATGGAGAAGAAGGAAAGTGAGGATCAAGAGGAAGCCCCTTCTGGTCCTCTGATGATTGGCTATCAAATCAAAGACAATGAAGAAATACGTACGCTTGATAGTATTATGGACGAAGAAAGACGAATCACCGTCCAAGGGTATGTGTTTGATGCAGAAACGCGCGAACTAAAAAGCGGCAGAACCCTTTGTATCTTTAAAATTACCGATTATACGAATAGTATTTTGATCAAAATGTTTGCGAGAGAAAAAGAAGATGCCCAGCTCATGAAATCCTTGAAAAAAGGGATGTGGGTCAAAGCAAGAGGAAGCATTCAAAACGATACGTTTGTGAGAGATCTTGTCATGATCGCAAATGACGTCAATGAAATGAAACCTCAGCTGAAAGAAGATACTGCACCAGAGGGAGAAAAGCGTGTTGAGCTTCATTTGCATTCGCCAATGAGCCAGATGGATGCTGTCACTGGCATCGGTAGACTTGTTGAACAAGCAAAAAAATGGGGGCATGAGGCCATTGCCCTGACAGATCACGCCGTTGTACAATCCTTTCCAGATGCGTATGCAGCAAGTAAAAAGCATGGCATCAAAATGATGTACGGGGTGGAAATCAATTTAGTCGATGACGGGGTACCGATTGCGTATAATCCAGAGCACCGCTTGTTAGAAGATGCGACGTTTGTCGTATTTGATGTTGAGACAACGGGACTCTCTGCTGTGTATGATACGATCATTGAGCTTGCAGCTGTGAAAATCAAAGGCGGGGAAATCATTGACCGCTTTGAGGCATTTGCAAACCCTCATCATCCGTTATCAGCAACAACCATTGAACTAACCGGTATCACGGACGATATGGTGAGAGATGCACCAGATGTGGTCGATGTTGTTCGAGATTTCAAAGAGTGGATTGGACAAGATATCCTTGTTGCTCACAATGCGAGCTTTGATATGGGCTTTTTAAATGCAGCATATAAGCGACTGTTAAAAACAGATAAAGCGTCAAACCCTGTCATTGATACACTAGAACTCGGCCGATTCCTTTATCCTGAATTTAAAAATCACCGGCTGAACACCCTGTGTAAAAAGTTCGATATTGAACTCACGCAGCATCACCGGGCGATTTATGATGCAGAAGCAACTGGTTACCTCATGCTGAAGATGCTAAAAGATGCGGCTGAAAAAGAGATTGCTTACCACGATCAATTGAATGAAAACATGGGACAGTCCAATGCGTATCAGCGCTCACGTCCTTACCATGCAACCGTGATTGCACAAAATGAGACGGGTCTAAAGAATTTATTTAAGCTTGTTTCACTTTCTCATATTCATTATTTCTACCGCGTGCCGCGTATCCCTCGCTCACAGCTTGAGAAATATCGAGAAGGTTTAATTGTTGGGTCTGCTTGTGATAAGGGTGAAGTGTTTGAAGGGATGATGCAGAAGTCACCTGATGAGGTAGAAGACATTGCCGCATTTTACGACTATTTAGAAGTTCATCCGCCAGAAGTGTATCAGCATTTACTCCAGCTGGAGCTTGTTCGGGATGACCGTGCATTAAAAGAGATCATCACAAACATTGTGAAACTTGGTGAAAAACTGAATAAACCAGTCGTGGCGACTGGAAATGTGCACTACCTGCATCCAGAAGACAAAATTTATCGCAAAATCTTAATTTCATCACAAGGCGGGGCGAATCCGCTTAATCGTCATGAACTGCCAAAAGTTCATTTTAGAACAACTGATGAAATGCTAGAAGCATTCTCTTTCCTTGGAGACGAGAAGGCGAAAGAGATTGTCGTGACGAATACGCAAAAAGTATCTGAGATGGTCGAAAGTATTAAACCAATCAAAGACGATCTTTATACACCAAAAATCGAAGGTGCAGATGAAGAAATTCGGGAAATGAGCTATAACATGGCTCGCAGCATCTACGGTGACGATTTACCGAAAATTGTAGAAGACCGGATTGAGAAAGAATTAAAGAGTATTATTGGTCACGGTTTCGCTGTTATTTATTTAATTTCTCATAAGCTTGTTAAGAAATCACTTGATGATGGATATCTAGTTGGTTCAAGGGGATCAGTTGGTTCATCTCTCGTTGCGACATTAACAGAGATTACAGAAGTAAACCCGCTTGCACCGCACTATGTATGTCCAAGTTGCAAGCACTCTGAGTTCTTTAATGACGGATCGGTTGGCTCAGGATTTGACCTTCCTGATAAAGACTGTCCTGAATGCGGGACGCCGTATAAAAAAGACGGACACGATATTCCGTTTGAAACGTTCTTAGGTTTTAAAGGAGATAAAGTGCCTGATATCGACTTGAACTTCTCAGGAGAATATCAGCCGATTGCCCATAACTATACGAAAGAGCTGTTTGGTGAAGAGTATGTATACCGTGCAGGTACAATCGGTACCGTTGCAGAAAAAACGGCATATGGTTATGTGAAAGGCTACGCAGGAGATCATAACCTTCATATGAGAGGTGCTGAAATTGACCGGCTCGTACAGGGCTGTACGGGCGTCAAACGGACAACAGGCCAACATCCAGGCGGTATTATCGTCGTGCCGGATTATATGGACATTTACGATTTCTCACCAATACAATATCCAGCAGATGCGACAGGTTCTGATTGGAAAACGACGCATTTTGATTTCCATTCAATCCATGATAACTTGCTGAAACTAGATATTCTTGGACACGATGATCCAACGGTCATTCGGATGCTTCAGGACTTGAGCGGAATTGATCCAAAAACGATTCCGACAGATGATCCTGAGGTCATGAAAATCTTCCAAGGAACGGAACCTCTCGGTGTCAAAGAAGAACAAATTGGATGTAAAACGGGAACACTTGGGATCCCAGAGTTTGGCACAAGATTTGTTCGTCAGATGCTTGAGGATACAAAACCGACCACCTTCTCGGAGCTTGTTCAGATCTCTGGTCTATCTCACGGTACAGATGTATGGCTCGGCAACGCCCAAGAGCTGATTCATAATAAAACGTGTGAACTAAGCGAAGTGATTGGCTGTCGTGATGATATTATGGTATATCTGATTTATCAAGGTTTAGAGCCGTCACTTGCCTTTAAAATCATGGAATCTGTTCGTAAAGGGAAGGGACTTCCTCCTGAATGGGAAGAAGAAATGAAGAATAATAACGTACCGAACTGGTACATTGATTCTTGTAAAAAGATTAAATACATGTTCCCTAAAGCCCACGCGGCTGCTTATGTATTAATGGCTGTTCGGATTGCTTATTTCAAGGTGCACCATGCACTTCTGTACTATGCGGCTTATTTTACCGTTCGTGCTGATGATTTTGATATCGAAACGATGACAAAAGGATCGAATGCGATTCGAGCAGTCATGGACGATATTAACTCAAAAGGTCTTGATGCATCACCGAAAGAGAAGAACCTATTAACTGTACTAGAGCTTGCACTTGAAATGTGTGAAAGAGGCTATCACTTTAAAAAAGTAGACCTATACCGATCAAGTGCCACTGAGTTTATCATTGATGGAGACGGGTTAATCCCGCCATTCAACTCCATCCCTGGACTTGGAACAAACGTTGCGTTAAATATTGTACGCGCACGCCAAGATGGTGAATTCCTTTCAAAAGAAGATTTACAAAAACGAGGAAAAGTGTCTAAGACCATCCTTGAGTATTTGGATCGTCAAGGCTGTTTAGAAGCACTTCCTGATCAAAACCAGCTTTCTTTGTTCTAATGTGAAAAATGAAGAGCGCCCTTAAAGGGCGTTCTTTTTTGTATATACAATAATATTATTATGTTAACTAAATATTTTAACTGGAATTATTTTCTTGTTTGTTCATATATCTTGATTTAACGTCGTGTTTTGAGAGAAGAGATTGTATGTCATTCTTTCTACCCAAATAGAGCAAAAAAGAGAATTTAGCCGTCTGAAATGTTCTCATACGACATATGATCATTTTGGGTACAGTCACATGAAGAATCAGGAGAAAACCCTCGGTGAGCGTCAAGCTGATGGCTGTTTACTATGCACATTTTTGAAACACGCTTGATTCTTTTCAACACTGTACAAAACACGAACGGAATGACAAGGAGGTGGTCATTTCTTGTTCAATGTTTCACGTTTAAGAAAAAAGAAGGGGTGAGAAGTAGGTACATGTCAGATTACAACTATGTAGAGGTGCTTCAAAAATCCATTTTGTTTTACGAAGCCCAGCGTTCCGGAAAGCTTCCTGAAAGCAATCGTCTTAACTGGCGAGGGGATTCTGGACTAGAGGATGGGAAAGATGTTGGTCATGATTTAACAGGCGGCTGGTACGATGCTGGTGATCATGTGAAGTTCGGACTTCCGATGGCTTACTCGGCAGCCGTGCTTGCATGGACAGTCTATGAGTACCGAGAAGCTTACGAAGAGGCAGAGCTGCTTGATGATATGTTAGATCAAATCAAGTGGGCAACCGATTATTTTTTGAAAGCCCATACAGGTCCAAATGAATTTTGGGCACAAGTAGGCGATGGGAACGCGGATCATGGCTGGTGGGGTCCAGCAGAAGTGATGCCGATGAACCGGCCGGCATTTAAAATTGATGAACATTGTCCAGGAACAGAAGTAGCTGCCCAAACCGCAGCCGCTTTAGCAGCAGGTTCAATTATTTTTAAAGAAACTGATGCGCCTTATGCAGCAAAGCTTCTCACCCATGCAAAACAGCTTTATGCATTTGCTGACCAATATCGCGGTGAGTATACAGATTGTGTCACCAATGCGCAGCCATTTTATAACTCTTGGAGCGGCTATATTGATGAGCTCATTTGGGGTGGAATATGGCTCTACTTGGCGACAAATGACCAGACCTATTTAAACAAAGCACTAAAAGCAGTAGAAGAATGGCCGAAGGATTGGGACTATACGTTTACGATGTCGTGGGACAATACCTTTTTTGCTTCGCAAATTTTACTTGCGAGAATCACAAAGGAGAAAAGGTTTATCGAATCGACGGAGCGTAATCTCGATTACTGGTCGACGGGTTTTGTTCAAAATGGAAAAGTAGAAAGAATCACTTATACGCCTGGCGGACTAGCGTGGTTAGATCAATGGGGTTCACTTCGTTATACAGCAAATGCTGCATTTTTAGCGTTTGTGTACGCAGATTGGGTCTCTGATCAAGAAAAAAAGAATCGATACCAAACGTTTGCGATCAGGCAAACACACTATATGTTAGGGGATAATCCGCAAAATAGAAGCTATGTCGTTGGGTTTGGCAAAAATCCGCCGATGCATCCACACCATCGAACTGCACATGGCTCATGGTCTAATCAGCTGACAACTCCTTCTTCTCATCGGCACACGCTTTATGGAGCGCTTGTTGGTGGGCCTAATGCACAGGATCAGTATACCGATGACATCTCTGACTATGTATCAAACGAGGTAGCAACAGACTATAATGCCGCCTTTACTGGAAATGTAGCCAAAATGGTGCAGCTGTTTGGTCAGGGGCAGTCAAAGCTGCCGAATTTTCCGCCTAAAGAAAAAGTGGAAGATGAGTTTTTTGTAGAGGCAGCTGTCATGAGTAACGATACAACATCTACTCAGATCAAAGCCATTCTATACAATCGTTCAGGCTGGCCGGCCAGAAGTAGTCAATCACTTTCTTTTAGATATTATGTCAATCTAAGCGAGATATTTGCGAAGGGATTCACTGATAAAGATATCCAAGTGACAGCTGTCTACAATGAAGGCGCTTCCTTATCTCCGTTAACGGTGTATGACGCATCATCCCATATCTATTTTACAGAAATCGATTTTACTGGCGTAGCTATTTTTCCAGGAGGCGAATCGCTTCATAAGAAGGAAATACAGTTCCGGTTATCTGCGCCAAATGGTGCGAATATATGGGATGCCTCAAATGATTATTCCTTTCAAGGATTAACATCTAATATGCAAAAAACAGCGAGAATTCCTGTTTTTGATCAAGGTGATTTAGTATTTGGTACGCTTCCGAATAAATAAATATAAAGGGTGAGGACATGACAAATAAAGAACGGTTTTTAACACTTTATCATCAAATGAAAAACGAGACGAATGGATATTTTTCAAAAGAAGGCATTCCGTATCATTCCGTTGAGACACTCATTTGTGAGGCACCTGATTACGGGCATATGACAACTTCAGAAGCTTACAGCTATTGGTTATGGCTTGAAGCATTGTATGGTCACTACACAGGCGATTGGAGCAAACTAGAAGCGGCTTGGGATAATATGGAGAAGTTTATCATTCCAGTAAACGAAGATGGACATGACGAACAGCCGCATATGAGTTCTTACAATCCATCCAGCCCAGCCACATACGCTTCAGAAAAACCATATCCAGATCAATATCCGAGCCAGTTGACGGGTGCTCGCCCTGCTGGTCAAGATCCAATTGATCAAGAACTGAGGTCAACTTACGGAACGAATGAAACGTATTTAATGCACTGGCTTCTTGATGTAGACAACTGGTATGAATATGGGAATTTGCTCAACCCATCACATACAGCCGCATATGTAAACACATTCCAGCGGGGTCCGCAAGAATCCGTATGGGAGGCCATCCCTCATCCATCACAAGATGATAAAACAGCCGGAAAGCCCAATGAAGGTTTCATGAGCTTGTTCACAAAAGAAAATCAAGCGCCAGCCGCCCAGTGGCGCTACACAAATGCGACGGATGCTGATGCGCGTGCAATACAGGCAATGTATTGGGCAAAGGAACTTGGCTATAATGGGTCAGCCTATCTTAATAAAGCGAAAAAGATGGGTGATTTCCTTCGCTACGGAATGTATGATAAATATTTTCAAACAATTGGAAGCGGCAAGCAAGGTAATCCGTATCCTGGGAATGGAAAAAGTGCATGTCATCACTTAATGGCATGGTATACCTCTTGGGGCGGGGGACTTGGCGAATATGCAAATTGGTCATGGCGTATCGGTGCGAGCCATTGTCATCAAGGGTATCAAAATCCAGTCGCTGCTTACGCTTTATCCTCAGATAAGGGAGGCTTAAAGCCAGCGTCACCGACTGCTGCAAGTGATTGGGAAAAGACGTTAAAGAGACAGCTTGAATTTTACGTCTGGCTTCAATCAAAAGAGGGAGCGATTGCAGGAGGTGCTACCAACAGCTGGAATGGAGACTATAGCGCTTATCCAGCAGGAAGAAGTACATTTTATGATATGGCTTATGAAGATGCGCCTGTTTACCATGATCCTCCGTCCAATAACTGGTTTGGAATGCAAGCATGGCCGATTGAGCGTGTAGCAGAGCTTTATTATATCTTTGCAAAAGATGGCGACAAAACATCTGAAAATTTCCAAATGACCAAATCTGTCATCACAAAATGGGTCAACTATTCACTAGATTATATTTTTATTGGCACGCGTCCTGTGTCGGATCAAGATGGGTATTTTTTAGATGGTCAGGGTCAAAGGATTCTAGGGGGGACCAATGTTGCTGTTGCTACGACGAGTGCACCGGGAGAGTTTTGGATTCCTGGGAATATAGAATGGAGCGGTCAGCCTGACACTTGGAGCGGGTTCCAATCTGCAACAGGTAATCCAAATTTAACGGCAGTTACAAAAGATCCTACTCAAGATACTGGTGTACTGGGCAGTCTAATCAAAGCACTCACATTCTTTGCTGCTGCAACACAGAAAGAGACAGGAAACTACACAGCACTTGGCATAAGAGCAAAAGAGACAGCGGCACAGCTTCTTGAGGTTGCTTGGAATTACAATGATGGTGTAGGGATTGTGACAGAGGAAGACAGAGAAGACTACCACCGTTTCTTTAAAAAAGAAGTGTACTTCCCAAATGGCTGGAACGGAACATTTGGTCAAGGAAATCAGATCCCTGGTTCCAGCACCATTCCTTCTGACCCGCAGCGAGGAGGTAACGGAGTGTATACGAGCTTTGCAGATCTTCGTCCGAAAATCAAGCAAGACCCAGCTTGGTCAGCCCTGGAGAGTAAATATCAATCATCTTTTAATGAAGCAACAGGCAAATGGGAAAACGGAGCGCCAAGTTTCACCTATCACCGTTTCTGGTCGCAAGTTGATATGGCTACGGCTTATGCAGAATACCATCGTCTCATAAACGAATAGAACGTAGTAAAGCTGCCGGCTTTTTTAGTCGGCGGTCTCCTCATGAGATAAATGAAATGAAAGCAAAGGTGATGTCATCATGGTTAATAAGAAAGAATTTATGAATCATTCATCGAATGGCGAATCACAGGAACAAGAAAATCAAAGCTGGAGAAAAGAAGCAAATAATCGAATCTTACAACATAGACAAAGAGAGCTTGTCATAAACGTCATCAATAAGGAACAAAAGCCAGTTGCCGGAATAGAGGTGGAAATAAAACAAATCAGACATGAATTTGCATTTGGTTCAGCAATGAATGACCAAGTACTATTCAATCAAACGTATGCTGATTTTTTTGTTCAACATTTTAATTGGGCTGTGTTTGAAAATGAGGCGAAATGGTATGCAAATGAGCCTGAAAGAGGGAAAATAACCTACGAAAAAGCAGATGCCATGCTGAATTTTGCCAATAGACACCAAATTCCAGTGAGGGGGCACGCCTTATTTTGGGAGGTAGAGGATGCGAATCCAAACTGGCTGAAGTCGTTACCGAATCACGAAGTATATGAAGCCATGAAAAGGCGGCTTGAGCATGCAGGGAATCATTTCAAAGGGAAATTCCGTCATTGGGATGTAAACAACGAAATGATGCATGGTTCATTTTTTAAAGACCGGTTTGGGAAACAGATTTGGAAATGGATGTATGAAGAAACGAAAAAAATTGATCCTCAAGCCTTGCTGTTTGTCAATGATTATAATGTAATCTCATACGGCGAACATCACGCATATAAAGCACATATCAATGAACTTCGTCAGTTGGGGGCACCAGTTGAGGCCATTGGAGTTCAAGGTCACTTTGAAGATCGAGTGGATCCAGTCGTTGTAAAACAAAGACTAGATGTGCTTGCTGAGCTTGGTCTGCCGATATGGGTGACAGAGTATGACTCTGTTCATCCGGATGCCAATAGACGAGCGGATAACTTAGAAGCTTTATATCGGGTTGCCTTTAGTCATCCAGCCGTAAAAGGTGTGCTGATGTGGGGATTTTGGGCGGGTGCTCATTGGAGAGGTGAGCACGCAGCCATCGTGAATCATGATTGGTCGTTAAATGAAGCAGGCAGGCGTTATGAAAAGCTACTACAGGAATGGACGACACAAAGAGTGGAAAAAACAGATGCGAATGGCCAAGTGACATGTCCAGCGTTTCACGGGACGTATGAGGTTCGAATTGGTGAAGAAAGTAAAATGTTGCAGCAGCAGACGATTGAACTTGATTCAACTAAACAAACACCGCTTCAACTAGATATTATCGTATCAGTAGAATAAGAGATTGTGAGGAGGAAAATGGAATGAAAAAATGGGTTCAACGGGTGGCTTGTTTTATGCTGCTGATCACTTTATGGGCGGGTTGGTTCACTCTGACCGTAAAGGCCTCCTCCTATGTGCAAACATCTGGTACACATTTTGTATTGAACAACCACCCATTTTACTTTGCTGGCACAAATAATTATTATTTCCATTACAAATCAAAAAAGATGGTAGATGCTGTTTTTGACGATATGAAGGCAATGGATTTAAAGGTTATTCGTATTTGGGGATTTCACGATGGTACCCCTCAAGAAAACTCAGTCTTACAATCTCGTCCAGGTGTTTATGAAGAATCCGGTTTTCAAAAACTAGACTATGCGATTTATAAAGCAGGGCAGGAAGGAATCAAGCTGGTCATCCCACTCGTGAACAATTGGGATGACTTTGGCGGGATGAATCAATATGTGAAGTGGTTTCAGGCAGGATCACATGATCACTTTTATACAGATTCTCGGATTAAAACAGCTTACAAAAACTATGTGCGCTATGTATTAGAGAGAACCAATACGTACTCAGGTGTTCAATATAAAGATGATCCTGCTATCATGACATGGGAGCTCGCCAATGAGCCGCGCGCTCAGTCAGACCCTCCGGGAGATATACTAGTAAACTGGGCAGATGAAATGAGTGCATGGATCAAATCAATTGACTCGAATCACCTTGTTGCAGTAGGAGACGAAGGGTTCTTTCGCATGACAGGTCATGACGATTGGTTTTACAGTGGGGGAGAAGGTGTTGATTGGGATCGTTTGACTGCTCTCCCTCATATTGATTATGGAACCTATCATTTATACCCGGATCACTGGAATCAGTCTGCTGCATGGGGAGTGAAATGGATAAAAGATCATATCACCCGAGGAAACGCAATTGGCAAACCTGTTGTATTAGAAGAGTTTGGCTATCAAAATCAAGTAGCCCGTCCTGATGTATATGATAGCTGGCTGAAGACAATTGAACAGCTCGGAGGCGCAGGTAGCCAATTTTGGATTTTAACAAGCATTCAAGACGATGATTCCCTCTACCCGGATTATGACGGTTTTCGAGTTTTAAAGGAGAGCCGGGAGGCAGGAATCATTCGTGAACACGCCAAAAGAATGAATGGAAAGAACTGATGAAGAATGCCTGTTTATAAGGAACTTCATTTGCATAAAAAAATTGGATATGGTATAGTTTTTATGGAAATGCTAACGATTACCGAGACAAGAGTGGGGAAACCCGCTCTTTTGTATTGAACAGGCAATTTTTGTCTCGACATTATTCATCCGTTTTCTGCTCCCCCTGCTCACAATAAAGCAGGGTTTTTATGCAGAATGATTGATAAGAGCGTTTATCGAAAGCACAAGGAGGAAGAGAATGAGCAAAAAAGTAGTGGACATCGTAAGCGACATGGTACAGCCAATTTTAGATGGCTTACAGCTTGAACTCGTTGATGTTGAATTTGTCAAAGAGGGTCAAAACTGGTTCCTTCGCGTATTTATTGACTCTGACAAAGGCGTCGATATCGAGGAGTGTGCCAAAGTGAGCGAAGCCTTGAGCGAAAAGCTTGATGAGGCAGATCCAATTAGCCAAAACTACTTTCTTGAAGTGTCCTCTCCTGGAGCGGAGCGCCCATTAAAGAAAAAAGCTGATTTTGAAAAAGCACTTGGAAAAAATGTTTTCATGAAAACATACGAACCAATTGATGGTGAAAAGGCATTTGAAGGTGAGCTTACAAGCTTTGATGGTGAGATTGCAACAGTGACAGTGAAGATCAAGACAAGAAAGAAAGAGATCAATATTCCATATGAAAAAATTGCTAACGCAAGATTAGCAGTTTCGTTCAATTAACCTTTTCATTGATATAAGGGGGAACCATAAAAATGAGTAGTGAGTTGTTAGATGCCCTGACTGTTCTTGAGAAAGAGAAGGGCATTAGTAAAGAAATTATTATTGAAGCGATAGAAGCTGCACTCATTTCTGCATACAAGCGTAATTTTAACCAAGCACAAAATGTGCGTGTTGATTTAAACCGTGAAACGGGAACGATTCGCGTATTCGCAAGAAAAGATGTTGTAGATGAAGTGTATGATTCTCGTCTTGAAATCTCTGTAGATGATGCAGCAAATATCAACCCAAATTACATGGTTGGTGACGTGGTTGAAATTGAAGTCACACCAAAAGATTTCGGACGCATTGCAGCTCAGACAGCGAAACAAGTCGTGACGCAGCGAGTGAGAGAAGCAGAGCGAGGTGTGATTTACACTGAATTTATCGATCGTGAGGAAGACATCATGACGGGAATCGTTCAGCGAATTGACAGTAAATTCATTTACGTGTCACTTGGCAAAATCGAAGCCCTTCTTCCGGTCAACGAACAAATGCCAAATGAGGACTACAAACCACATGACCGCATTAAAGTGTTCATTACGAAAGTAGAAAAAACAACAAAAGGACCACAAATTTATGTATCAAGAACACACCCAGGTCTTTTAAAGCGTTTATTTGAAATCGAAGTGCCAGAAATTTATGATGGTACTGTAGAGCTTAAATCTGTCGCTAGAGAAGCAGGGGACCGTTCTAAAATATCTGTTCGTACAGATGATCCTGATGTTGATCCAGTTGGTTCTTGTGTTGGACCTAAAGGTCAGCGTGTACAAGCAATTGTCAATGAGCTGAAAGGCGAAAAAATTGACATTGTTCATTGGTCTAATGACCCGGTTGAATTTGTTGCCAATGCGTTAAGTCCATCAAAAGTTCTTGATGTCATTGTAAATGAAGAAGATAAGGCGACAACTGTCATTGTCCCTGATTATCAGCTGTCATTAGCCATTGGCAAAAGAGGTCAAAATGCGCGTCTTGCAGCGAAACTAACGAGCTGGAAGATTGACATTAAAAGCGAAACAGATGCAAGAGAACTCGGTATTTTCCCAAGAACTGAAGACTCTGAATCTCTTTTCTTAGAGGCTGAACCAGTAGCTGAGGAATCTGACGAATAAGAGGTGATATAAAAGGTGAAAAGCCGAAAAAAAATCCCGCTTAGAAAATGCGTCGTGACGGGAGAAATGAAACCAAAGAAAGAACTGATTCGCGTTGTTCGTTCAAAAGAAGGTGAAGTGTCTGTTGACGCAACCGGAAAAATGAACGGGCGCGGCGCTTACCTTTCTCTCGATAAAGAAACCATTCTTGCGGCGAAGAACAAACGTAGTTTACAGCAGCAATTTCAGACACAGATTGACGAACACATTTTTGAAGAATTACTAGAACTAGCTGAAAAGGTGAAAAAACCTAATGACTGAATCTGAATGGTATCCTTTGCTTGGTCTAGCAAATCGAGCTCGTAAAGTCGTGTCAGGAGAAGATCTGGTGATCAAAGAAATTAGACATGCGCGTGCTAAGCTGGTTCTTCTTGCAGCAGATGCCTCATCCAACACAGAGAAAAAGGTATCTGACAAATGCAAATTTTACAATGTTCCGGTTAGAAAAGTTGAAGACCGTTCCGTTCTCGGACGTTCTATTGGGAAGGAAGCTCGCGTAGTTGTCGCTGTCACTGACCAAGGCTTCGCTAAGAAGCTCATAAGCTTGCTCGATTAATTTATTTGGGGGTGAACGAATGGCTAAAGTGAGAGTATATGAATACGCAAAAGCCATAGATGTTTCAAGTAAAGATATTATAGCAGCGCTTAAGGATATGAACGTGGAAGTGAACAACCACATGGCGACGCTTGAAGACGACACTGTGAAAAAGCTAGACGCTATCTATAAAAAAGCCAAAGCAAAAGAGACAGCTAACGAGAAACCCGCAGAACAAAAAAAACAATCATCTAACAAAAACAATGATAGAAAGAAGAATGACGTGCAGAATAATCAATTTAATAAAAACAAAAAAAACAACAACCAAAACAAAAACAAAAATAAACGCGGCGGCAACAACAAGGCGCAGCATCAGCAAGCAAGACCTGTGAAGCCGAAAAAAGAGCTTCCTGAAAAAATTGAATTTACAAATTCAATGACAGTCGGCCAGCTTGCTGACGAGCTTGGCAAAGAAACTGCTGAAATCATCAAAAAACTGATGATGCTTGGTGTCATGGCTACGATCAACCAAGAGCTCGACAAAGATACAGTCGAATTAATTGCTTCTGAATATGGTGTTCCAGTAGAAGAAGTGATCATTTTAGAAGAAACTGAACTTGAAAAGTATGAAGTTGAAGATAAAGAAGAAGATATGCAAGTACGCCCTCCAGTAGTAACGATCATGGGACACGTTGACCACGGGAAAACAACGCTTCTTGACAGCATTCGTAAAACGAAAGTTGTTGAAGGCGAAGCGGGTGGAATTACGCAGCATATTGGTGCATACCAAATTGAAGAAAACGGTAAGAAAATCACGTTCCTTGATACACCAGGACACGCAGCTTTCACTACGATGCGAGCACGTGGTGCTGAAGTAACAGATACGACGATCTTGGTCGTTGCAGCAGATGACGGTGTCATGCCGCAAACGATTGAAGCGATCAACCACGCAAAAGCGGCAGAGGTGCCAATCATTGTGGCTGTCAATAAAATTGACAAACCAACAGCGAACCCTGACCGTGTGATGCAGGAGTTAACTGAGCATGGTCTTGTACCTGAGGCTTGGGGCGGCGAAACGATTTTCGTTCCACTATCTGCGAAAACAGGTGAAGGTATTGATGAATTGATCGAAATGATCCTTCTTGTCAGCGAAGTAGCAGAACTAAAAGCCAACCCAAATCGTGCGGCAAAAGGAACTGTGATCGAGGCTGAGCTTGATAAAGGAAGAGGTTCTGTTGCAACCCTTCTTGTTCAAACAGGTACACTTCAAGTAGGTGACCCAATCGTTGTCGGAAATACATTTGGCCGTGTACGTGCAATGGTCAATGACATCGGACGCCGCGTGAAAACAGCAGGACCATCTACACCTGTTGAAATCACTGGTTTAAATGATGTACCGCATGCAGGGGATCAGTTCCTCGTATTCAAAGATGAAAAAACAGCTCGTCAAGTCGGTGAGGCGCGTGCGTCTAAACAACTTGATGAACAGCGTTCAGACAAAGCGAAATTATCTCTCGATGACCTATTTGAGCAAATCAAACAAGGTGATGTGAAAGATATCAACTTAATCGTAAAAGCAGACGTACAAGGTTCTGCTGAAGCACTGACGGCAGCTCTTCAAAAAATTGAAGTAGAAGGCGTCAAAGTGAAAATCATCCATACGGGTGTTGGAGCGATTACAGAATCTGATATCATTTTAGCAAGTGCTTCTAATGCGATTGTGATCGGATTTAACGTACGTCCTGATGGCAATGCGAAGAGCACAGCTGAAACAGAAAACGTAGATATCCGCTTACACCGCATCATCTACAAAGTCATCGATGAAATTGAAGCTGCGATGAAAGGGATGCTTGACCCTGAATATGAAGAAAAAGTCATCGGTCAAGTTGAAGTTCGTCAAACGTTCAAAGTATCAAAAATCGGTACAATTGCTGGTGGCTATGTCACTGAAGGTACCATTACTAGAGACAGTGGTATCCGCTTAATTCGTGATGGCGTCGTTATCTTTGAAGGTGAAGTCGACGTATTAAAACGATTCAAAGACGATGTGAAAGAAGTTTCACAAGGCTATGAATGTGGTATTACCATTAAGAAATACAATGATATCCGTGAAGGTGATGTCATGGAATCATTCGTTATGCAAGAAATCGAAAGAAAATGATCGGTTATACCGAGTGTGAGTGTATGATCTATGATGCATCCTCACTGAAGGAAAAACGTGCGGTTCTGCAGCGTATCATGACAAGAACGCGCCATAAATTCAATGTGACCATTGCTGAAATGGACTATCAGGATACATGGCAGCGTACTTCGATCGGAATCGCCGTCATTTCCTCCTCCCGGGTTCAAGTGGAAAAGGAACTTCAGCGTGTGTTAAGCTTTATTGATTCTTTTCCGGAAATTGAACGAACGATCACGAAAACTGAGTGGTTTTAACTAGAGGTGATAAGATCATGAGTATGAGAGCAACCCGTGTGGGTGAGCAAATGAAAAAAGAATTAGGCGACATCCTTGGCAGAAAGCTAAAAGATCCAAGAATCGGCTTTTTGACTGTAACGGATGTTGAAGTATCCGGTGATTTGCAAATTGCCAAAGTCTATATTTCTGTTCTTGGCGACGAGAAGAAAAGAGAGGAAACCTTAAAAGGCCTTGCAAAGGCGAAAGGGTATATCCGCTCTGAAATTGGCAATCGAATCAGACTTCGCAAAACACCAGAGCTTCACTTTGAATTCGATGAGTCTGTAGATTACGGTAACCGAATTGAAAGCCTGATTGCTGAACTAAACACAAAAGATCACGAATAAGACGTTGAAATAAGGATAGGCGATGATCGTCTGTCCTTTTTCATCGTTTATGAAAGGAGAGAACGCAGGTGCAAAACGGTGTTCTTTTATTACATAAAGAAAGAGGCATGACCTCTCACGACTGTGTGTTTAAAGTGAGAAAGATTTTACACACAAAAAAAGTGGGACATACAGGGACACTCGATCCAGAGGTTTCAGGTGTTCTGCCTATTTGTATTGGACGAGCGACAAAAATTGTGGAGTACTTAACAGATAAATCGAAAACGTATGATGCGGAAATCACCATTGGATTTTCTACAACAACAGAAGACCAAACAGGTGAAGTAGTAGAAGAAAAAAAGGTGCCGGTACCGATGTCAGAAGATGACATTGATGCTGCGTTGAAACAATTTGAAGGAACCATTGAACAGATTCCCCCCATGTTTTCTGCTGTCAAAATTGGCGGAAAAAAGCTCTATGAATATGCAAGGCAAGGCATTGAAATTGAACGTCCAAGCCGTGAAATTACCATTCATCGCATCGAGCGGACAACACCTGTCACATTTGAAAATGGAAAGGTATCCTTTAGATTCACCGTACTGTGTTCAAAAGGCACATATGTGAGAACGTTAGCCGTCGATATCGGAAAAAAACTCGGGTTTCCAGCCCACATGTCTCACCTCATTCGCATAGGATCTGGTGACTTTACGTTAGATGAATGTATCACTCTTGATGAGTTGCGGGAGATCAGCGAGGAAGGAACGGTTGAGGAACATCTTGTGCCGATCGAGCGTGCGCTCAATCATTTGCCGAAATGGGAGATAAATGATACATTAGCAAGTAAAGTGGAAAACGGTGCAGTCCTACCTATGCCTGATGAATTTGCTCATTTTGCAGAGGAAGATCGTGTCGCTGTCTTTGCTCCTTCAGGCCGTTGTATGGCGATTTATATGAAGCACCCGACCAAACAGAACCTGATGAAGCCGGCGAAGATTTTATCACAGGACAAGCAATCTTAAAGAAAAGGTGACCATCTCGTGAAGACTATACATATTTCACACCCACATACATTGAATCAAAAGGATCAAGTCCCGTCTGTGATGGCTTTAGGGTATTTTGACGGTGTTCACCTCGGACACCAAAAAGTGATTGATGTAGCGAAAAACATTGCGGAAAAAGAGGGTTTAGCTCTAGCTGTCATGACTTTTCATCCGCATCCATCACATGTTCTGCAAAAAGCACGTGAACCAAAAGACTTAATCACACCGCTTGAAGATAAGATTGATTTTATCGAACAATTAGGTGCTGACTACTTATACATTGTGCAATTCAGCGAAAGCTTTGCCGCACTGTCTCCTCAAGAGTTTGTCGATCAATATTTGGACGAACTGAATGTGAAGCATGCAGTCGCTGGTTTCGATTTTACCTTCGGCCGGTTTGGTGCAGGCACAATGGAAACGTTTGACGAATACGGGAAAGGGCGGATTGCTGCGACCATTGTACCTAAGCTTTCCAACCAAGACCGGAAAGTCAGCTCGACCCTTATACGTTCCGCATTGAAAAATGGAGACGTTGAATATGTGAGTGAGCTTTTAGGGAAACCGTATCAGCTGCGCGGCATTGTGATTCATGGAGATAAACGAGGACGCACGATTGGCTTTCCAACCGCCAATGTTGGTTTATCTGCTGAATACATCATCCCGCCAACAGGCGTATATGCAGTGAGAGCGGAAGTGAAAGGCAAGGTGTATGACGGTGTTTGTAACGTTGGCTACAAACCAACATTTTATGAAAAACGTCCTGATCAGCCTGCGATTGAAGTGAACCTTTTTGATTTTAACGAAGAAATTTATGGTGAACCGATTAAATTACAGTGGTACAAACGGATTCGCAGTGAACAAAAATTTAACGGTATCCAAGAATTAACGGCTCAAATTAGTCAAGATAAAGAAGAAGCGATTCAGTTTTTTCAAGATCATCTTCATTAAACAAAAAAATCGCAGAAAAACCGCTCTATCATTTGCAAAATCGGCATATTTTTAGTATGATAATTCCTGTAGCTTTAAAACCACTTACTTGGCAGGCCGACTTCACCGACGGTTGCGAGGTAGATGGGGCTAACATGATTTGGAGGTGAAACAGGATGGCTATTACTCAAGAGCGTAAAACTCAATTAATTAATGAGTTCAAAACACACGAATCTGATACTGGATCTCCAGAAGTTCAGATCGCTGTCCTAACAGAATCAATTAACAACTTGAACGAGCATTTACGTACTCATAAGAAAGATCACCACTCACGTCGCGGTCTTTTGAAAATGGTAGGTAGACGTCGTAATCTTCTTACGTATCTACGTAATAAAGACGTAACTCGTTACCGTGAGTTAATTAACAAACTAGGCTTACGTCGATAATCGTAAAAAGCGGGAGGATTCCCGCTTTTTTATCGTATAATCACTAATATTTTATGGTTAAAATGTTGAAAGAATGGCAAAAACCCTTCTACATACAGCTTTCACATTGATATGTGAAAATCATTTTGTTCATAATAAGAAATAACCTAAAAACTTTACGACAAGAGAGGAGTTTATCTCAGAATGGGACAAGAGAAACAAGTCTTCACCATAGACTGGGCTGGACGTCAACTGACAGTTGAAACTGGCCAGCTTGCAAAGCAAGCAAACGGAGCGGTTCTCGTACGCTACGGAGATACGGCTGTGCTTAGCTCAGCAACAGCTTCTAAAGAACCAAAACCACTTGATTTTTTCCCGCTCACTGTAAACTACGAAGAAAGATTATATGCAGTTGGTAAAATTCCTGGTGGTTTCATTAAAAGAGAAGGCCGCCCAAGTGAAAAAGCAATCCTTGCGAGCCGCTTAATTGACAGACCGATCCGTCCACTATTTGCAGACGGATTTAGAAATGAAGTACAAGTCATTAGTATTGTCATGAGTGTGGATCAAGATTGTTCATCTGAAATGGCTGCAATGTTTGGCTCATCTTTAGCTTTATGTGTGTCTGACATTCCATTTGAGGGACCAATCGCTGGCGTGACAGTAGGACGAGTAGATGGAAAACTCATCATCAACCCAAATGTTGAGCAGCTTGAACAAAGCGATATCAACCTTGTTGTAGCTGGAACAAAAGATGCAATCAACATGGTAGAGGCTGGTGCTGATGAAGTACCAGAAGAAACAATGCTTGAAGCCATCATGTACGGCCATCAAGAGATCAAACGCTTAATCGAATTCCAAGAAGAAATTGTGAAAGCTGTCGGTAAAGAAAAAATCGATATTCCTTTATATGAAGTCGATCAAGCATTAGCAGAGGAAGTAAAACAACTTGCTGAAGCGGATCTACTGAAAGCGATTCAAGTACATGAGAAGCATGCTCGTGAAGATGCCATCAGTGCTGTGAAAAAAGCTGTCGTTCAAAAATTTGAAGAAGAAGAGCGTGACGAAGCAACGATTAAACAAGCGAAGGATGTCTTAAATAAGCTTGTGAAAAACGAAGTTCGCCGCCTTATTACTGAAGAGAAGGTACGTCCAGATGGACGCGGCGTCGATCAAATCCGTCCACTTTCTTCAGAAGTAGGACTTCTTCCAAGAACGCACGGTTCAGGATTGTTTACAAGAGGCCAAACACAGGCACTCAGTATTTGTACATTAGGTGCACTTGGTGATGTACAGATTCTTGATGGTCTTGGTGTTGAAGAGTCTAAGCGATTCATGCACCATTATAACTTCCCGCAATTCAGTGTTGGTGAGACCGGTCCAATGCGTGGTCCAGGCCGTCGTGAGATTGGACATGGTGCGCTAGGCGAACGTGCATTAGAGCCAGTCATTCCATCTGAAAAAGATTTCCCTTATACGGTTCGCCTTGTGTCTGAGGTGTTAGAATCAAACGGTTCTACTTCACAAGCAAGTATTTGTGCGAGCACACTTGCGATGATGGATGCAGGTGTTCCAATTAAAGCACCAGTTGCAGGGATTGCAATGGGACTTGTTAAATCTGGTGAATACTACACAGTGCTGACAGACATTCAAGGAATGGAAGATGCACTTGGAGATATGGACTTTAAAGTAGCAGGTACATCTAAAGGTGTAACAGCGCTTCAAATGGACATCAAAATCGATGGTCTATCAAAAGACATTTTAGAAGAAGCACTTCAACAAGCGAAAAAAGGAAGAATGGAAATTTTAGATAGCATGCTGTCAACGATTCCAGCTTCTAGAGGAGAATTGTCACGTTATGCACCAAAAATCTTAACGATGACAATCAATCCAGATAAAATTCGCGATGTCATTGGACCAAGCGGTAAACAAATCAATAAAATCATTGAAGATACCGGTGTGAAAATTGATATTGAACAAGACGGTACAATCTTTATCTCTTCTACTGAAGAAGACATGAATCAAAAAGCTAAAAAAATCATTGAAGATCTTGTCAGAGAAGTTGAAGTTGGCCAACTTTACTTAGGTAAAGTAAAACGAATTGAAAAATTCGGTGCCTTCCTTGAAATCTTCAGCGGCAAAGATGGACTTGTTCATATTTCTGAGCTTGCACTTGAACGTGTTGGCAAAGTAGAAGATGTCGTGAAGATTGGTGACGAGCTACTCGTCAAAGTCACTGAGATCGATAAACAAGGCCGTGTGAACCTTTCTCGTAAAGCTGTTTTACGTGAAGAAAAGGAAAAAGAAGAAAAGCAGTCTTAATGAGAACAAATAAAATGTGTTAGAAGCCAGGTATCCGTGCCAGGCTTCTTTCTTTTCTTGCGCGCAACAATAGTTCTAGCTTGTTTCTCCCCATCATAATTTGTGGTAAAGGGGAGGGACAACCATTGAAAAAAACGATACCATTCTTTGTGTTTGTATTTTTACTGCTCGTGTCATATCAAACGATGAAGCAGCCGGCTGCTGTTACATATATGAATTCAATGAAAGAGCACGCCGAGGTAGCATCTGTTTCAAAAGATATTCTGTATCAAGAGATCGAATCGAAGTCTTCTGACTATGAAGAGAAGCCGCAAAATGCTAAGATTGATAAAGTGTGGAAAAAGATGCCTGGTTTAAACGGACAGACAGTCGATATCGATGCTTCTTACGAAAAAATGAAAAAACAGGGCTCTTTTAATGAAAAGCTGCTTGTTTTTAAAGAAACAAAACCATCTGTCCATTTACATGAACTTGGTGCTGAACCTATCTATAAGGGACATCCAGACAAAAAGATGAATGCATTCCTGATCAATGTAGCTTGGGGCGACGAGCATTTAACAAAGATGTTGAATACACTAGAAAAGCATCAAGTGAAGGCAACCTTTTTCTTAGAAGGCAAATGGGTGAAAAACAGTCCAGACCTTGCTAAAAAAATCGTGGCAGATGGTCATGAAATTGGAAATCATTCATACAATCACCCGGATATGCGCACACTGACAAGAGAACGAGCATTAGAGCAGATGATTAAAACAAATCGCCAAATTGAAGAATCCCTTGGAAAAAAACCGATATGGTTTGCGCCTCCAAGTGGCAGCTTTAAAGAAGAAACAGTAAAGCTTGCGAAACAAGAAGGAATGGAAACCATTATGTGGACAGTAGACACGATCGACTGGCAAAAACCATCACCAGCTGTATTACAAAAACGAGTGCTTGGGAAAATTCACAATGGGGCGATGATATTAATGCATCCAACAGACGCAACAGCGAGAAGTCTTGACGCACTTATCACTCAAATCAAAGAAAGAGGATATGAATTAGGAACGGTTTCTGACCTCCTAAGTGAAAAAAGACATCCGTGATGCGATCTGTTTGTTGAATAGGAGGAGCAAAACTTGGTCAAAACGTATACATGCCAAAACGGAGTAAGAATTGTACTTGAAAACAATCCCACTGTAAGGTCTGTCGCAATTGGCGTCTGGATTGGAACAGGTTCTAGACATGAGACACCAGAAGTAAATGGGATCTCACACTTTTTAGAGCATATGTTCTTTAAAGGAACAAAGACGAGATCTGCACGTGATATCGCAGAATCCTTTGACCGCATTGGTGGTCAAGTGAATGCCTTTACGTCAAAAGAATATACTTGCTATTATGCAAAGGTACTTGATTCACATGCTGGGTATGCCCTCGATGTGTTGAGTGACATGTTTTTCAACTCTGCTTTTGACGAAGAAGAGCTGAAGAAAGAAAAAAATGTGGTCTATGAAGAAATTAAAATGTATGAAGATACTCCTGATGACATCGTTCATGATTTGTTAAGCAAAGCTATTTACGGTGATCATTCATTAGGTTATCCGATTTTAGGGACAGAGGAAACACTCTCTACTTTTAACGGAGATTCCCTTAGAAAATATATGGACGAATTCTATACGCCGGATCGCGTCGTCATCTCTGTAGCAGGGAACGTCGATGACACCTTCATTCGTGAGGTCGAAACATTATTTGGCTCGTATGAAGGAAAGGGGAAAAAGCAGCCTGTCGAAGCCCCGCAATTCCACTATGACAAACTGACACGCAAAAAGGAAACAGAACAGGCGCATCTTTGCATGGGCTTTAACGGACTTCCTGCTGGAGATCAGGGCATCTATGACTTAATCGTCTTAAATAATGTTCTAGGCGGTAGCATGAGCAGCCGGTTGTTCCAAGATGTAAGAGAAGATAAAGGACTTGCGTATTCTGTATTCAGCTATCATAGTTCATTTGCAGATAACGGAATGCTGACGATCTATGGTGGAACTGGAGCGAAGCAGCTAAATCTGCTATCTGAAACCATCTTACAAACATTAGACGTCTTAAAACGTGAGGGAATTACGCAGAAAGAACTTGAAAACTCTAAGGAGCAAATGAAAGGCAACCTCATGCTTAGTCTTGAAAGCACAAACAGCAAGATGAGCCGAAATGGTAAAAATGAATTACTCCTTGGCAAACATCGTACGCTTGATGAAATTATTGATGAAATCAATCGCGTCTCATTAGACGGCGTGAACAATTTATCGAAAAGAATCTTTACAGAAGATTATGCTCTCTCGCTTATTAGTCCAACGGGTGATCAGCCATCATAATGTAAACAACACGGCAGACTTCTCAAGAGGTCTGCCGTTTATTGTATACCAAGAAGAAAGGGGCCCTGCGTTCATGAAACACGAAAAACTGAAACAGCTATCTCCGCTTCTTAAACAAGCCATCTCTTTCCAGCCGATGACATCTGGATTTTCGGGAGACCGCACCTTTTTGGTCATAACGCCTAGTGAAAAGCTAGTACTCAAGCTATCAGACATTCAGAAATATTCCAGTTTGAAAAAGAAAGCGTCCATTCAGCAGAAGTTAAAAAATCGAGGCGTTATTTGTTCTGAAGTGATGGAGGTCGGAGTGAGTGCTGAACAAAACTGTACCTTTCGTATTTTTCCATTTATCGAAGGAGAGATTGCTAGAGCATCCATTCATCTGCTCACAGAAGAAGAGCAGTATGAAATCGGAAGGCGGGCAGGCAGAGACTTGAGTATCATGCATACATGCGATGCCCCTTTTTATGCAGCCCCCTGGGATAAGAAGGTATTAGCGAAACATGAACGGTATGTACATGCCTATCAATCAAGCGGAGTGACCTTTTCCCATGATCAGTTCGTATTAGATTTTATTCAGTCACATGCTGATGCGGTAAAAGGGAGGCCAAACCAGTTCCAGCATGATGATTTTCATTTAGGGAATATCATTATACAGCGTCATCAATATGCTGGGGCGATCGACTTTGATCAATCCGACTGGGGCGATCCGATTCATGACTTTTATAAACTGTCTTTATTTAGTCGAGAAAGAAGCATTCCATTTTCAGCCGGGCAATTGGATGCCTATTTAAGTACGCAGACAACACATGATTTTTGGCTTCTTTTTTCCATCTATACAGCCATGAGCTGTTTTTCTTCTATTGTTTGGACGTTATCCTATGACCCGGGGCATGTAAAAGACATGGTGAATCGAGTGGAGAGAATGCTGACAGACCATAAGCGTTTTACTCAACTGACGCCAGTTTGGTATACAGATTGGCTTCATTCGTGACGTGTAGAACGGGACGGTCTATTCCCCCTCCCTGCTGCATATATGATATGGAAGGGGAGTGATGCGATTTTGAGGCTGAGTGAGCTGTCAGGAAAAGAGATCGTCGATATTAAAAGAGCGGAGCGGCTTGGCGTGCTTGGACAAACCGACCTTGAAATAAATGAACAGGACGGTCAAATTACAGCACTCATCATACCTTCCGTCAAATGGTTTGGCTTTCGAAAACAAGGAAATGACATCCGCGTTCCGTGGAATCACATTCAAAAAATAGGATCAGATATGATCATTCTCGATGTGCCTGAAGAACTTCAGCCGCACGGAGAAAAAGAGCACCCATCATAAAAGGGTGCTCTCAGCGTGTAGACAAACTCTCGCATTCTTTATCAGTCCTGCGTGCTGGTGCTCACGAATGTCAAATTCGCTCCGCGCCAGTACTCGTCCTTCCTAGGGCTGCAAAGGTTTTCTATCACGCTGAAAAAAAGACAAAGGGCTAAAATCAAGATCGTTTTAGCTCTTTGTCCATGATTTGAAAGGGCACCCACAATAAATGGGTGCTCTTTTTCTTTTCTCTCCCCGATTTGTTCACAGGCTGAATCCTCTCCTCATATGCTGAAAGGGAGATTCGGAAAATATTACAGACTTTTTTAAATAAAGAAGGTGAACGGTCAGTATGTTGAGCGGTTTAACGGTTGCGGTGATCGGGGGAGATGCTAGGCAGCTTGAAATCATTCGCAAGCTGTCACAGCAGCATGCCAAAGTGTTTTTGGTCGGATTTGATCAGCTGGATCATGGATTTATTGGTGCTGAAAAGCTGAAAATGTCAGAGCTTCCATTTGAACAAGTGGATAGTATGATCCTTCCGGTATCAGGTGCTACAGACGAAGGGGTCGTTGCCACCGTTTTTTCAAATGAGAAGGTCGTGCTAGAAGCTAAATATTTAGAAAGAACCCCTGCACATTGTACCTTGTACTCAGGTATTTCTAATATGTACTTAGACAATATGGCAAAGCAGGTGAACCGGAAGCTTGTGAAGCTGTTTGAGCGAGATGATATTGCCATATATAACTCTATTCCAACAGTTGAAGGGATTATCATGATGGCCATTCAGCAAACGGACTATACGATTCATGGGTCACATGTCGCTGTTCTCGGACTTGGTCGAACAGGGCTCACCATTGCCCGCACATTTCGGGCGCTAGGTGCGGAAGTGAAAGTTGGTGCTGCGGATACAGCCCATTTAGCGCGAGCCTTTGAGATGGGACTTGATCCATTTTCAATGGACCGTTTAAAAGATGAAGTAACGGATGTCGACATCATCATTAATACGATTCCAAGCTTAGTATTAGATTCATCTGTCATCGTCAGCATGACACCAAAGACACTCATTTTGGATATCGCCTCCCGCCCAGGTGGAACAGACTTTGACTTTGCACAAAAGCATGGAGTGAAGGCGCTTCTTGCACCAGGACTTCCAGGGATTGTGGCACCAAAGACAGCCGGGCAGATCATTGCAAAAGTGCTTTCTGGTCTCTTATGTGAACTTGCGGAGGAAAAAAGGGGGATGGAATCATGACTACACTAAAAGGGAAAAGAATCGGCTTTGGTTTAACAGGTTCTCACTGCACGTACGAAGCCGTTTTTCCGCAAATCGAATCACTCGTGAAAGAAGGGGCAGAAGTGCGTCCTGTCGTGTCATATACGGTGCAAAATACGAATACGAGATTCGGAGAAGGAGCGGACTGGATTGAGCGGATTGAGAAGCTGACAGGATTTCAAGCGATTGACTCAATCGTCAAAGCAGAGCCGCTTGGACCAAAACTTCCACTTGATTGTATGGTCATTGCGCCTTTAACAGGCAATTCAATGGCGAAATTTGCAAATGCACTGACAGACAGTCCAGTCTTAATGGCTGCTAAGGCGACCATTCGTAATCATCGCCCTGTCGTTTTAGGCATTTCCACCAATGATGCATTAGGTTTAAATGGTACAAATCTCATGAGACTCATGTCGACAAAGAACATTTTCTTTATTCCATTCGGCCAAGATGATCCATTCAAAAAACCGACTTCCATGGTAGCGCATATGGATCTACTGACGAAAACAGTAGAAGAGGCGCTCGAGCATAGACAAATTCAGCCCATTTTAATTGGATCAAACGAATAATAGATTCACTAGAAAATCATGAAAGATTCAAAAAAGGTACTTCAAGCCTTGCTTTTCTATGGTAAAATAAAATGTAAAAAGTCATAGGATGGCCATCCGAAAGAAAAGAATCATGGATGGGTCGGAAGGAGTTTTACTGATGGGAAGAGGATTGCATGTAGCTGTAGTTGGAGCGACTGGAGCTGTCGGTCAACAAATGTTAAAAACACTAGCTGACAGAGATTTTGAAATGGATACACTTACTCTACTATCCTCAAAACGTTCTGCTGGAACAAAAGTGACATTCAGAGGTCAAGAGTATACCGTTCAAGAAGCAACACCTGAAAGCTTTGAAGGGGTCAATATTGCACTATTCAGTGCGGGAGGAAATGTTTCCAAAGCGCTAGCTCCTGAAGCGGTCAAACGAGGTGCAATTGTTGTCGATAATACAAGTGCTTTTCGTATGGACGAAAATACCCCTCTTGTCGTACCAGAGGTAAACGAAAAAGATTTGCATGACCATCAAGGGATCATTGCAAACCCTAACTGTTCAACGATTCAAATGGTGGCGGCGCTAGAACCGCTTCGTCAAGCGTATGGCATGAAAAAAGTCATTGTGTCTACTTACCAAGCAGTATCAGGTGCAGGACATGAAGCCATTGACGAACTGTACAGCCAGTCGCAAGCCATTTTAAATAAAGAAGATGTGAAACCAGAAGTCATGCCTTATCAAATTGCCTTTAATGCGATTCCGCAAATTGATAAATTCCAAGACAATGGCTATACATTTGAAGAAATGAAAATGATCAATGAAACGAAAAAAATCATGCACTTGCCAGAGCTAGAAGTAGCGGCAACATGTGTGAGACTGCCAATTGAAACGGGTCATTCAGAATCGGTTTACGTTGAACTTGAATCAAATGACGCAACGGTTGATGACGTCAAGTCCATCCTAAAAGATGCACCAGGCATCACATTACAAGATGATCCGTCTCAGCAAATTTATCCAATGCCTGCAGATGCTGTTGGTAAAAACGACGTATTTGTCGGCCGCATTCGGAAGGATTTGGATCGTCCAAATGGCTTCCATATGTGGATTGTATCTGATAACCTGCTAAAAGGCGCTGCATGGAACTCCGTTCAAATTGCAGAAAGCTTACGAGCATTAAAATTAGTTTAACATTCAATGGATGATGAGGACGAATAGAAGAGAGTTAGGCATCTTTCGCCTGCTCTCTTCTGTTACGTCAGAATGAACTTGGAGTGAAAACAGTGAAAATAATTGTCCAAAAATTTGGCGGTACATCTGTCAAAGATGATCAAGGGAGAAAAAGGGCACTTGCACATATCCTATCTGCAAAAGAGAAAGG
Source organism: Bacillus sp. FSL W8-0183 (assembly GCF_038006825.1). Taxonomy (NCBI): domain Bacteria; kingdom Bacillati; phylum Bacillota; class Bacilli; order Caryophanales; family Bacillaceae; genus Bacillus; species Bacillus sp. FSL W8-0183. The sequence goes on from NZ_JBBOVY010000001.1 coordinate 1,760,259, forward strand.
CTATAAATCGGTCGTTGTCGTGTCTGCGATGGGACGAAAAGGCGATCCTTATGCGACAGATACGCTACTTGGTCTGCTTTACGGCAATGCGCAGCATATGACAAACCGAGAAAAAGATTTACTCGTGTCTTGCGGAGAAAATATTTCAGCTGTTGTTTTTTCAAGTATGCTGAATGAAAACGGGCTAAAGGCTGTTGCGATGACAGGATCACAGGCAGGCTTTGTGACAGATAAAGAACATACAAATGCGAAAATTATTGACATGAAGTGTGAACGTCTTGAGGCGGCACTTTCAGAGCATGATGTGGTTGTCGTTGCTGGATTCCAAGGCGCTGCAAAAAATGGAGACGTGACAACAATCGGACGAGGCGGCAGTGATACGTCAGCTGCTGCGTTAGGCGCTGCATTGCAGGCAGATTTCATCGATATTTTTACAGATGTAGAAGGGGTCATGACAGCAGATCCACGTATCGTAGAAAATGCAAAACCACTGAGAGTCGTGACATACACAGAAATTTGTAACCTCGCATACCAAGGGGCAAAAGTCATTCACCCTAGAGCTGTTGAAATTGCCATGCAAGCAAAAGTACCAATGAGGGTCCGTTCAACATACTCTGATGATGAGGGCACACTCGTGACATCACACTACTCAGATAAAATGAGTCATGATGTGTACGACCGCCTGATTACGGGTATTGCACATGTCAATGATGTCACACAAATCAAAGTCCCAGCTAAAGAGGGACAGTACAGCGTACAAACAGAAGTCTTTAAAGCAATGGCAAATGCCCAAATCAGTGTCGATTTCTTCAACATTACACCGAGCGAAATCGTCTATACGGTGACAGGTGCAATGACTGAAAAAGCAACGGCGATCCTAAAAGATCTGGGCTATACGCCGATTGTCACGACAAACTGTGCAAAGGTATCAGCTGTTGGAGCAGGCATTATGGGTGTACCAGGTGTCACATCTAAAATTGTATCTGCACTATCTGAGCAAAATATTCCGATCTTACAGTCCGCTGACAGTCATACGACGATTTGGGTGTTAGTGAACGAAGAAAACATGAGAGCGGCTGTTAATGCCCTTCATGAAGTGTTTGAACTTTCAAGATAAATGTGATTGAATCATGATGAGGTGAAAAAAATGAATTTCGGAAATATCGCAACAGCTATGATTACACCTTTTGATAAAAAGGGCAACATTGATTTCCAAAAGCTATCAATTCTCATTGATTACTTGTTAAAAAACGGCAGTGACTCTTTAGTCGTTGCAGGGACAACAGGCGAATCGCCAACTTTATCGACTGAAGAAAAAGTCGCTCTTTTTCAGCAATCGGTGAAATTAGCAAATGGTCGTTGTAAAATCATTGCAGGAACAGGCAGTAATAACACAAATGCGTCTATTAAACTAACGAAAAAAGCAGAAGAATCGGGCGTTGATGCAGTGATGCTTGTCGTACCTTACTACAACAAGCCATCACAGGAAGGCATGTATGCACACTTTAAAGCAATTGCCGAGTCTACATCTCTTCCTGTCATGCTTTACAATGTACCAGGAAGAACGGTTGCTTCATTAGCACCAGAAACAACGATTAAGCTTGCGCAAATACCGAACATTGTCGCAATCAAAGAAGCAAGCGGTGATCTAGATGCCATGACAAAAATCATTGCAGAGACACCAGAAGATTTTGACGTTTACTCTGGTGACGACAGCCTAACGCTTCCTGCGGTTGCGGTTGGTGCAAAAGGGGTCGTCTCTGTGGCTTCTCATATCGTAGGCCTTGATATGCAGCAAATGCTAAAAAGCTACGCTTCAGGACAAACAGCGAATGCGGCATTGATTCATCAAAAGCTGGTGCCGATTATGAACCAGCTGTTCTCAGCGCCAAATCCAACGCCTGTCAAAACAGCTCTTCAGCTGAAAGGATTAGATGTCGGATCCGTTCGACTCCCGCTTTTACCTTTATCAGAAGAAGAGAGACTGAATTTAAGCAGCGTATTAAACAGCTGATCAAAACAAAAAAATTCGTAAGCGGTCATTCTCAGATGTCCCTGAGTATGACCGTTTTTTATACATAAACACTTTCTTAAAATGTGACTTCATCTTGTTTTCTAAAATTAGATTCAGTTATAATAGCATTAAGCGATGATGGACGGGCTTGAGACTAGGAGGATAAGAATTTTGAAAAAGAAAAATACAGAGAACGTAAGAATTATTGCACTGGGAGGCGTTGGAGAAATCGGGAAAAACTTATATGTCATTGAGATTGATTCCGACATATATGTTGTAGATGCAGGACTCATGCATCCAGAAAACGAAATGCTAGGCATTGACGTGGTCATTCCTGATATCTCTTATTTAACAGAACGAGCTGATCGGGTGAAAGCAATTTTTCTTACCCACGGACATGATGAAGCAATCGGAGGCGTATTCCATTGCTTAAGCAAATTGTCTGTACCAGTTTACGGCACGAAGCTGACCCTTGCGTTACTTCGAGAAAAGTTAAAGCAATACGGCTTCAATCAAAAAGCTGATTTGCGAGAGGTTCATGCAAAGTCAGTCATTACATTTGAAACAACAAAGGTATCGTTCTTTAGAACGAATCACAGTATTCCTGATTCAGTCGGAATCAGCTTCAAAACATCTCTTGGTTCAATCGTATGCACAGGTGATTTTAAATTTGATCAAACCCCAGCGCTTAACCAAGCCTGTGACATCGGAGAGATTGCGAAAATTGGAAACAATGGCGTTTTAGCACTTCTTTCAGACAGTGCAAATGCTGAAAAACCAGGCTATACACCTTCTGAGGCGCTCGTCCAAGACGAAATCTCAAATGCGATGTACAATGCTGAAAATCGTGTGATTGTCGCTGTATCTTCATCAAATATTAATCGTGTACAGCAAATCATTAATGCCACAAACCAAAATGGCCGTAAGCTTGCAGTAGCAGGGAAAAATATGATGACAACGCTTCAGCTTGCGATCAAACTTGGTTATGTGACAGCAGACGAAGAATTATTTGTTCCAGTCCAAGAAGTGAAAAAAATGGCGAAAAACAGTGTGGTCATTCTCACAGCAGGAAGCCACGGTGAGCCTCTCGCTGCTTTAACAAAAATGGCGAAACAAAATCACAAACAGCTTCATATTGAAAAAGATGACACGGTTGTGATTGCGTCTACACCTCTTCCAGGACAAGAACTCACCTATTCAAAAACGGTGGATTTCCTTACAAGAAGCGGAGCACAAGTGATTTTTGCTCAAAAACGTGTGCATGTATCTGGACATGGCTGTCAAGAAGAGTTAAAGCTCATGCTGAACTTACTGAAGCCAAAGTATTTAATTCCAGTAAACGGCGAATATCGCATGCAAAAAGCACATTCTCGTATTGCTGAAGAAGTGGGCATGAAACGAAGCGACATTTTCTTAATTGATAAAGGGGATGTTGTGGAATTTAGAGGTCAAAACGTCAAAATCGGTGAAAAAGTACATCAAGGGAACATTTTGATCGACGGTCTTGGTGTTGGTGATATTGGGAATATTGTCTTGCGTGATAGACGACTATTGTCTCAAGATGGCATCTTAATTGTGGTCATTACGCTCGATAAACAAAAGAAACAATTAATTTCTGGACCTGAGATCATCACAAGAGGATTTGTTTATGTGAGAGAATCCGAAGAGCTGATTGTGAAAGCAACAGAAATGGTCAAAGGGATTGTGAAAGAGCAAACGGAAAACTCAATTGTTGAATGGTCAACACTGAAACAATCCATGCGCGATGTACTAAATCAATTCCTATATGAAAAAACAAAACGTAAGCCAATGATCATTCCAATTATTATGGAAGTGTGATGAGAAAAGTCCAAAGAGCACAAGCTCTTTGGGCTTTTTTGATGTGACATGATGAATGCGGATGGAATGTGACGATCTTGTTCATAATAGGAGGAGAGTTTTTAGGAAAGGATGGAGACAAATGGACGAACAGAATGAACAGCAGCCTGAGCGAAAACCAGAAGAAAAAGATAGCATTATGAGCAAAATACAACAGCTTGGTGAAACAGCCGTCCCGCAGTTGTCACAAGATACAAACATACATTGCCTGACTATTATTGGACAAATTGAAGGGCACATGCAGCTGCCGCCACAAAATAAAACAACCAAATACGAACATGTCATTCCACAAATCGTAGCAGTTGAACAAAACCCAAAAATTGAAGGGCTTCTAATCATTTTAAATACAGTGGGCGGCGATGTAGAAGCAGGACTAGCTATTGCAGAAATGCTCGCTTCTTTATCCAAACCGACTGTATCCATTGTGCTTGGCGGCGGCCACTCTATTGGGGTCCCAATCGCCGTATCGTGTGATTATTCATACATTGCCGAAACAGCAACGATGACCATTCACCCTGTACGCTTAACCGGTCTAGTCATCGGTGTTCCGCAAACCTTTGAATACTTAGATAAAATGCAGGAAAGAGTCATAAATTTTGTCACGAGTCACTCAAACATTACAGAAGAGAAATTTAAAGAGCTTATGTTCTCTAAAGGCAATCTAACAAGAGACATCGGGACAAATGTCGTTGGCCATGAGGCGGCGGAATACGGGTTGATGCATGAAGTAGGCGGCGTTGGACAAGCGATTAAAAAGCTGAACGAGCTCATTGGAGAACGGACAGCACAAAACGAGGGGCTGATCCAATGATTTTATATACACCTATGCCTTATGAAGCCATTTACGCTGAGGAACAAGGAGAACGCAAACTCCAGCAGGTAAACATTCAGGGCGTGCCAGTGATGGTTGAAATGAAAGAAGATGAAGCGGAAATCGTTCAAGTAATGAGTACGAATCCAATGGATTTTTTGAATCAGGAGCTTGCACCAGGTAAGCGATTGAAGTTACATTTAGGCACCAATCAAACCGACTCATATGAATGATTCTATGCTATAATAAAGGGAAAACTTACAACAAGATGCAGCCAAAACCAGGCTGCTTTCTTTCTGATCTTTTCGTAGGTTATATTTTCTTTTGTAGTAAGGTGATGAGTATGGCGAAAAAGAGAAAACGTAAAACAAGAAAAAAACAAAATAAACAGCTAAAACTGAAATATGAACTAAATGGGTTAGTCTGTATTGCCATAGCGATCATTGCCATTTTACAGCTAGGTGTAGTTGGACAAACCTTTGTACATCTATTCCGATTCTTTGCAGGTGAATGGTTTATTCTCTGCCTTATCGGATTATTTCTTTTTGGTGTAACGATTTTTTGGAAAAAACAAATTCCTGATTTACTGACAAGAAGAAAAGCAGGTTTATACTGCATCATTGCGAGTATCTTGCTTTTGTCCCATGTGAAGCTTTTTCAGCATCTTTCAGCTGCAGGCGTGATAGGCTCTCAAAGTGTAATCAGAAATACGTTTGAGTTATTCTTAATGGATATGAAAGGTGAGACAGGCTCGCCCGATTTAGGAGGCGGTATGATCGGTGCTGTATTATTTGCGGCCTCCTATTTCTTGTTTGCACAAGCAGGATCTCAAATCATGGCCATTGTGCTAATGCTGATCGGCATTGTTCTGATCACAAACCGGTCACTGCAAGAAATGGTCAAAAAAGTGACGCTACCTGTATCACAATTTTTGGTGAAGCAGTGGAAAGCATTTATTGAAGATATGAAAGGCATAAGGCAGGCGAAAAAGAATGCACCTGCGCAGAGAACAAGTGAAAAGAAAAAACGTTCACGCTTGCAAGAAGAGGCCGAAGAAGATCATGATCATATCTTGATCGAGGAAGAAGAGCAGGCTTCTGACAATCGTCAGCCGATTATCTCAAGTTTTGCTGATAGAGATGACATGCTCACACCGCCGGTTCAAAAAGATCAGCCGGTCAAAGAGCCAGATCCTCTTCAAGAAACTGTACAAGGCACTCCGTCTCATGATACAGGGGATGAACCGAAAGAAGCTCCGCCTATGACGTTTACGGAGCTTGAAAATAAGGATTATGAGCTGCCATCGCTTGATATTTTAGCTGAACCGCAGCATTCAGGTCAGCAAACAGATAAGAAGAATATTTATGAAAATGCAAGAAAGCTTGAAAAGACCTTCCAAAGCTTTGGTGTAAAAGCAAAAGTGACACAAGTTCATTTAGGTCCGGCCGTCACAAAATATGAAGTATACCCTGATGTCGGCGTGAAGGTAAGTAAGATCGTCAACTTGAGTGATGATTTAGCCCTTGCATTAGCAGCAAAAGACATTCGAATTGAGGCGCCGATTCCTGGTAAATCCGCCATCGGAATTGAAGTTCCCAACGCAGAAATTGCGATGGTTTCTTTAAAAGAGGTTTTAGAATCGAAACAAAATGACCGCCCAAATGCCAAGCTACTCATCGGACTGGGCCGAAATATTTCTGGTGAAGCTGTGCTGGCTGAAATGAACAAAATGCCGCATTTACTTGTGGCTGGCTCGACAGGAAGCGGAAAAAGCGTATGTATCAATGGCATTATCACAAGTATTCTCATGAGAGCAAAACCTCATGAAGTGAAGATGATGATGATTGACCCGAAAATGGTTGAATTAAATGTTTATAACGGCATCCCGCATCTGTTGGCTCCAGTTGTAACCGATCCTAAAAAAGCCTCACAGGCACTTAAAAAAGTGGTTAGTGAAATGGAGCGCCGTTATGAATTGTTTTCTCATACGGGTACAAGAAATATTGAAGGGTACAATGATTACATTAAACGAATGAATCAATCAGAAGAGGCGAAGCAGCCAGAACTCCCTTATATTGTCGTCATTGTAGACGAGCTTGCTGATTTAATGATGGTTGCTTCCTCTGATGTGGAAGATTCCATTACAAGGCTTTCTCAAATGGCACGTGCTGCAGGGATTCATTTAATTATCGCCACACAGAGACCTTCGGTTGATGTCATTACTGGTGTCATTAAAGCCAATATTCCATCCCGTATTGCATTTAGCGTATCGTCACAAACCGATTCAAGGACCATTCTTGATATGGGAGGCGCAGAAAAATTGTTGGGCAGAGGGGATATGTTGTTCTTACCGGTCGGTGCGAACAAACCAGTTCGTGTACAAGGCGCCTTTTTATCAGATGAAGAAGTGGAACATGTCGTTGATCATGTCATCACACAGCAAAAAGCACAATATCAAGATGAAATGATCCCAAGTGAAGAAACGCAAGATCAGCTTGGGGCTGTGGACGACGACTTATATGATGAAGCAGTTGAACTGATCATTGGTATGCAGACGGCCTCTGTTTCTATGCTGCAAAGGAGGTTCCGCATCGGTTATACTCGTGCTGCACGTCTTATTGACGCAATGGAAGAGCGCGGGGTTGTCGGACCATATGAAGGAAGTAAACCGAGAGAAGTCCTCCTCTCAAAAGAACAACATGACGAGCTCTCTTCATAATTCGAAGAGAGCTTTCCTAACATAAAGTTAACAATATATTGATTATGTTAACTGGATGTCAGACTATTTATTTATTTGCAAAAACATGATATAGTTATGTTCATCTTATCTCGGAATAGAGATTTCTCATCTTATCATTTGCATTGATTAGACGGAGGGAAAACATGTCGACCAAAACAGACAATCGCCATTTATATTTGAAAGTGATTGACCGTATTAAAGAAGATATTCAAACAGGCGTATATGCCGAAAAAGAAAAGCTACCTTCTGAATTTGAGCTCTCAAAGCTTTTAGGCGTGAGCAGAGCGACCCTTCGTGAAGCCCTTCGTATATTAGAAGAAGAGAAATATTTAATAAGAAGGCATGGTGTGGGGACTTTCGTCAACTCAAGACCGCTTTTTTCTACTGGCATTGAACAGCTGACAAGTGTTACAAAAATGATTGAACAGGTCAATATGACACCAGGTACCATCTTTTTGTCCTCACAAGAAGGGGAGCCGACGGAGAATGATGTCATTCGTTTTCAGTGTGATGAATCCGAGAAGGTTTTTTCAATGGAACGCGTTCGAACAGCAGATGGACAGCCAGTCGTCTATTGTTTAGATAAAATTCCGGTTAAACATCTTCCCGCTTCTTTTACTCATGAGGAAGAATCGCTTTTTGAGCTGTTTGGCAGAGAACCGCACAGCGGAATTAAATATGCAGTGGCAGACATCGAACCGATTGGTTATCACGATCAGGTTTCACCGATATTAGAATGTGACCCAGAAACAGCGTTACTCTTACTGAAACAAATGCACTATGATCAAGACGATCAGCCGGTCTTATACTCGCTCAATTATTTTCGAGCGGATAAATTCAGCTTTCATGTCATACGTAAACGATTTTAAAAAGCAGTCGCTTCCATAGGCGGTTGCTTTTTGTTTGTCTATACATAAAACCCGTGAAACGTGCCACACTAATACGTAACAGTATATAGAATTGGGTGAATGATGTTGGGCGAGAAAACAGTCAGTAAAAAGAATATTATTGCATTATCATCAGTGCCTCTAATCATGACGCTTGGGAACTCGATGCTAATACCCGTATTACCAGAGATAGAAAAGAAACTCTCAATCACTTCCTTTCAAGTGTCACTCATTATTACGGTATACTCCGTTGTGGCGATTTTGTGTATTCCGATTGCCGGTTATTTATCTGACCGAATTGGGCGGAAAAAGGTGCTTTTGCCTTGTCTTTTAATCGCAGGGCTTGGAGGAGCTGTTGCAGCTGTTGCCTCAACCATCATGAAAGAACCGTACATGTGGATTCTATTTGGCAGGGTCCTTCAAGGAGTTGGCTCAGCCGGGGCAGCACCTGTCGTTATGCCGTTTATTGGCGATTTGTTTCACGATGATGAAGAGGTAAGTGCGGGACTTGGAGCAATTGAAACTTCTAATACAGCTGGAAAGGTACTCAGTCCTATTATTGGGGCACTTCTCGCTTCTTGGTTTTGGTTTGTGCCGTTTTGGTTCATTCCATTCTTTTCAATCATCAGTTTTGTGATGGTTCTGTTTATGGTTGAATCCGCAAAGAAAGAGGAAGATCCGCCTACATTTAAAGAGTTTTTAAAATCAACAAAGACGATTTTTAAACATGAGGGACGCTGGCTTTATGCCATTTTTGCTATTGGTGGTTTTATTATGTTTCTTCTTTTTGGCGTGCTCTTTTATTTATCAGATAACCTAGAGGCAGCGTATCAAATAACGGGTGTCAAAAAAGGCTTGCTGCTAAGTATCCCGCTCCTTTTCTTATCAATCAGCTCGTATATTGCGGGGAAAACAATCGGGAAAGAAAAGGGGAAAATGAGGATATTTCTCATCGTTGGTATGGCTCTTTTATCACTTTCGTATATATTTTTATGGTGGAATCACAGTTTTTACGTGTTGTTTGTCTGCTTAAGTATTGGCGGCGTAGGGATTGGCATTGTGCTTCCAGCACTTGATGCGTTGATAACAGAAGGGATTGAAAAAGAGCAGTGCGGAACCATTACGTCATTTTATAGCAGCATGCGTTTTATCGGTGTTGCTTTAGGACCTCCAATTTACGCATTTCTTATGGATAAAGGAGACGCCATCGTTTTTATTCTATCGACCATATGTAGTCTCATTTCATTATTTTTGGTCCTCTTTTTCATCCAGCCAGATGAAAAGGATGAAAGTGAACAATTGAAAACGGTTTAAACATAGAAAAAAGACGGTATTTTGCCATCTTTTTTCTTTTTTATAAATTGACATGTAAAATTTTGATAGTTAAACTAATGTATAGTAATATCTTTTAAATTATCCCAAATAGGAGGTGTTCAAAAACATTCATTTTCTGTCTTTGTTTTAAGGCAGAAATTGAGCTCGTGGCTGATGATGGATATGCGTTTCTTCAACACGAAAGGACAATTGAATAGGTCATCCTGCCATTAGCACGTTGAAGGAGACGAAGTCAGCACTTCAGACACGCTCAAAAACAGCAAATTGATTGATGAACTAGAAGGAGCTTGAAGCAGCTATGTTGCAAATAATTAAAGCAAGATGGATTGTATTAATGGTGTGGATGATAACAGCTGTGATTCTGTTTATTACTGCGCCCGATTTAGAGGAATTAACAAGAGAAAAAGGGCAGTTAAAGGTTCCAGAGGGGACACCAACAGCTGAGGCACTTCACTTATTGGATAAGCTTTCAGATCATAATGGGAAAAAAGATACTGGTGTGATTGTATTCTCCGAACAACATTTGTTCCCTGCCAAAGAGCAGGAATTAAAAAAGGCTTTAGCTGCACTCATGACACATGCCCCAGAACTCCACATTGACGGAATTACTTCGTATTTTCATGTAGATCGTGACATTCAAAAACAACTTTTATCAAAGGATAAAAGTACACTTCTTGTTCCATTCAAATTCGACCACTACGAAACAAAAGCTGTGAAGGTTAAAGAACGAATTGAGGAAGTTTTAAAGCCCTACAACGTCTCATATGAAATGACAGGTCAAAAATTTGTGGACTCAGATGTCATTAAAAGCTCTCAACAAGGTCTGAAGAAAACTGAACTTATCACGATGATTTTTATTTTCTTTATTTTAATAATTGTATTCAGATCGATACTGGCACCTGTTGTTCCGCTTATTACGATTGGCATTTCTTATGCTGTCAGCCGGTGTATTGTGGCTTTTCTCGTAGAATATACACCATTTCCTATTTCTAATTTCACTCAGATTTTTATGGTAGCTATTATGTTCGGTATAGGAACGGATTATTGTATATTACTTTTAAGCCGTTTTAAAGAGGAGATTGGTCAGGGGCGTGATGTCAAAGAATCGATTATCATCACGTATCAATGTGCAGGGAAAACAGTCTTTTTCAGCGGCTTAGCTGTGTTAGTCGGCTTCTCAAGTATTGGTTTCGCAAAATTCCAATTGTACCAATCAGCCGTCAGCGTTGCCGTAGGCGTTGGCATTCTGCTCATTGCACTTGTCACAATCGTTCCCTTTTTTATGTCGGTTTTCGGAAAATCCCTTTTTTGGCCGTCTAAAAGAGAAAACATTCGTCATCCACAAAGTAAGATTTGGGAATGGGCTGGGCGCTTTTCATTTAAAAGACCGCTCATCAGCTTAGGTGTAGTTGCACTCATCACTGTTCCTCCGATTCTGATGTATGACGGCACTCTTTCTTATAATAGTTTAAATGAGATTGGGACAAAGTATGAGTCAGTGTCTGCATTTAATACGATATCTGAGCAATTTGGCTTTGGTGAAGCGCTGCCGCTGAATGTGCTTGTCGAAAGTGACAATGAGCTCGATAATCAAGAAAAGATTGTCATGATTGAAAAACTGACCCGTAAGTTAAATGACATTGAGGAAGTGAAAGCGGTTCGCAGTGTCACTCGCCCAGTCGGAGACGGGTTAAGTCAGCTCTACGTTACCTCTCAAGCGAAAGAGCTGGGAGGAGAGCTCGGGAAAGGTCACGAGGGCATCGGGAAAATTACAGATGGCTTGACCGAAACAAACTTAGCGCTTCTCAAACAAAAACCAAAAATTGAAGAATCCGCTAAAGGGATTGATCAATTGATTGATGGGACAAAAGCCATCAAAGGCGGTATCGGAGAAGTGAGGAAATCACTCATTTCTTTAGAGGATGGTGTGAGGCGCAGTAAAGAGGGCGTAGGAACCATTCGCACTGAAATCAAACAAGCGAAAAAAGAATTAGAGCAAGAATACCGCAGAAGTGAAACCATGATTCAAGATCTTGAACGAGTCGTAAGCACACTGGAAGGTCACGCAACATCAAATGAGCAGCTGATGACAACGATTAAAAAAGTGAAACAATCCTATGAAAACGTATCATTTGAAGGGCTTGAAAACCGGCTTCCAGAAATCAAAGACATGAATGAATATAAAGAAATCAAAAAAGTATTCAAAGACACAAAAGGAATGCTCGATCAAGCTGGAGAGCAAATGAGTGTCTATGAAGAGGAAGCATCTGCCTTTAAACAAAAGATCAAGAAAGCAGATCAAGTCATTCAAACGTTCTCAAGCAAGCAAAAAGAAATCAAACAACAAGTAAAGGCGCTGATGACAGGTCTAGATCAAATTTATGATGGTCTTGATGAAACGAATAAAGGCCAAAAACAGCTCATCAAAGAAATGCCTAAAATTGAAGATGGCGCAGATCAGCTGACAGATGGCCAAAAAGCCGTGAAAAAAGGGTTTAACCAGCTATCATCTAAACTATCACTATTAACAGATGGATTAGATGAAAGTATTTCCGGACTTGAGCAAGTAAAAAGCGGCTTTACCGAGGCAGACAGCTACTTAAAACAGCTTCAGGAAGCACCAGATGAAGAAGTAACGGGCTGGTTTATACCAGAAGAAGTATTGAAACGCCATGAGTTTAAGAAAATATTTAATACGTATATGTCCCCAGATCGCAAATTAACAACCTTTGAAGTAATTTTAAATGTAAATCCATACAGCAATGAAGCAATGAAAGGTGTAGCAAAAATCGAAGAAACCCTTGATCAATATTTACCTGTAAGTGGTTTGAAAAATGCCAATTACGGTGTATCTGGTATCTCCAGTTTAAATGTTGACTTAAAAGAAACGTCAGACGGTGACTTTATCAGAACGGTTATTTTCATGTTAATTGGTATCTTTATTATTTTAGTTTTATTACTAAGGTCAATCGTCATGCCAATATACTTAACACTTTCACTCATATTAACGTATTTTACATCCATTGGCTTAACAGAATGGATTTTCAAAACATTCTTTGGCTACGATGGTGTCAGCTGGGCTGTTCCATTTTTCAGCTTTGTGATCCTTGTGACCCTCGGCATTGATTATTCGATCTTCCTGATGGATCGTTTTAATGAATGGAAGGGAGAGCATGTTCAAGCATCCATGATATCAGCGATGAGAAATATGGGGTCCGTCATTATTTCAGCAGTTGCTATTTTAGCGGGTACTTTTGCTGCGATGCTGCCCTCGGGTGTATTGTCATTAGTTGAAATTGCAACGGTCGTACTCATTGGACTTTTATTATATGCTTTTGTTGTTCTACCACTCTTTATCCCGGTCATGGTTCGCATCTTTGGAAAATGGAATTGGTGGCCGTTTAGAATGAAATAACAACCTGCGTCTCTGCTTTTAGCAGAGGCGTTTTTATTTCCTATCCTTTCCTCTGATTGATATAATGACTATTAAATGGCTGTTTCACGTATATATCAGCTATGTTCTAATACATAATAAATAGGATGAACAAAGGAGGTTTCTCATGACGTACTTACAAGAGAAGACATTTGATACACCTGGTCTTCATACTCATATTGTCAAAACAGAAAAATTTAAAACCGTGACGATCCTTTTTAAAATGCTTGCGCCTTTATCCAAAGATGACGTCACCATGCGTTCCCTTTTCCCGCATGTGCTTTTAAGAGGAACAGAAAAAATGCCGAAAACGGGAGAGCTTCGTGCTTATTTCGACGAGCTCTATGGGGCGACCGTTTCCGCAGACATGGCGAAAAAAGGTGAAAATCACATCATTACCTTCCGTCTAGAAATGGCGAATGAAAAATATTTAAAGGATCAAACCCCTTTACTAGAAAAAGGGATTGCCTTACTTTCTGAACTATTATTCCACCCGTACGTGGAAAACGGATTATTTCATGAATTGTACGTTGAGCAAGAAAAACGAACATTGAAACAGCGCATTCAAGCCGTTTATGATGACAAAATGCGCTATTCAAACTTAAGACTTGTACAGGAAATGTGTAAAGGTGAGCCATATGCACTGCACGTTAATGGTGAAATGGAAGACGTCGAAGCGATTACGGCAGAAGCGCTCTTTAAAGCATACGAACATGCACTTAAGTCCAACCAGCTGGATCTCTATGTTGTGGGAGACGTTGATGAACAAGACATCAATCGAATGGTCTCGCAATACTTTAAAACAAGTGAAAGAGAGCCAGTCAAACAAAATACCGAATCATCAAGATCACAAATAGAGCCAAAAGAAGTCATTGATGAAGAGGACGTAAAACAAGGAAAGCTGAACATTGGCTTTCGCACACATACAACGATAGCAGATGAAGATTATCCGGCGCTGCATTTATTTAATGGCATATTCGGCGGCTTCTCTCATTCAAAGCTATTTATCAATGTGCGGGAAAAAGCAAGTCTTGCGTACTATGCTGTCTCTAGACTTGAGAGCTTTAAAGGTTTGATGATGGTCATGTCAGGAATTGAAGTCGGCAACTATCAGCAGGCAGTAGACATCATCAAAGAACAATTTGATGCCATGCAAAAAGGCGATTTTTCTGATGAAGCAATTGAACAGACAAAGGCTGTCGTCAAAAATCAGCTACTCGAAACCATTGATACGTCTTATGGAACAGCGGAATACTTATATCAGCATGCCGTCGTGCCAACAGGGGAGAGCCTCGATTCCTTTTTAGAAGCGTTAGACAGAGTGACAAAAGAGGACATCATCAAAGTGGGTCAAAAAATCGAATGGGATACGACCTATTTTCTTAAAGGAACGGAGGGTGCTTCATGACAGTGAAAACAATTCAATTCGACCAGCTGCAAGAAACGGTCTATCACGAAAAAATGGAGAGCGGACTTGACGTCTATGTACTGCCAAAGCAAGGGTTTAACAAAACCTATGCAACCTTTACAACAAAATACGGCTCTGTCGACAATGAATTTGTGCCGCTTGGCAAAGAAGACATGATCCGAGTGCCTGATGGAATTGCCCATTTCTTAGAGCACAAGCTGTTTGAAAAAGAAGATGGAGATGTGTTTCATACATTTAGTAAACAAGGAGCATCCGCAAATGCTTTTACGACATTTACGAGAACAGCTTACTTATTCTCAAGCACCTCAAATGTCGAACAAAACCTTGAGACACTCATTGATTTTGTGCAAGAACCTTATTTTACTGAAAAAACAGTCGAAAAAGAAAAGGGCATCATTGGTCAAGAGATTAACATGTATGATGACAATCCCGACTGGCGTTTATTCTTCGGTTTGATTGAAAATCTATATCAAGAGCATCCTGTGAGAATTGATATAGCTGGAACAGTAGAAAGCATCGCTCCGATTACAAAAGATCATTTGTATGAATGCTATGAAACGTTCTATCACCCAAGCAATATGCTTCTATTTGTTGTCGGTCCCGTTGATCCGAAGCAAATATTAGATCAAGTTCGAGCGAATCAGGCGAAAAAGCCATTTACAGACCAGCCAGAGATCAAACGAAAAGACATCAATGAGCCTGAAGGTGTGTACCGAAAAGAATACGAACTTCCAATGAACGTACAAGGCTCAAAATGTATGTTTGGATTAAAAACAAAGAATCCTCATAAAAAAGGCAATGAACTGTTAAAACATGAGCTCGGAATGAATCTCATTTTAGAGACGCTGTTTGGTAAAAGCTCCTTACAATATGAACAGATGTATGAAAAAGGCTTAATTGATGAGACCTTCAGCTACGATTATACGGAAGAAGGCGGTTTTGGCTTCACTTCAGTTGGTGGAGATACAAATGACCCTGATCAACTCGCAGATGAATTAAAAGAAACGCTTCTTCAAGCAAAAAGCCTGATCACAGAAGAAAAGATTGAACTTGCTCGCAAGAAAAAAATTGGCAGCTTTTTAAAAGCAATGAACTCCCCGGAGTACATCGCCAATCAATTCACTCGATACGCATTCTTAGAAATGAGCTTATTTGATGTCGTGCCAGTACTGGAGCAAATCCAATTAACAGATATTCAGCAAATCTTAGACGAAGAAATTGATGAAGAAAGAATGTCAGTTTTTAAAGTCGTACCGAAAGCAAAATAAATGAAAAAAAGACAAACTCAACGTATAAGAGTTTGTCTTTTTTGTGTCCAGCTAAAGAAAGCGCTTTATATGCGAAGATATTGTTTGACAATTGTTTGAGGATTTAGTTAAACTCTTTAATAGTTAAACAATCAAACTAAAGGAGCAGCAAATGGTACAAAATAAAATTGCCCAGCTCATCCAGAGATATGCGGACGTCTATCTCATGATGGAGAAAAAAGTATCGAGTATGATCACGGAAAAGCTCGATAAAGAACTGACACTTGATCAATATTACTCGCTTCGATACATCAATTTACACCCAGGATGTACATCAACAGACCTTGCCATCGAATGTAATGTCAACAAAAGTGCTGTGACATCCATGACCAATCGTCTTTTTAATAAAGATTATATTTATCGAGAGCATGATCAAGCTGATCGAAGAAACGTTCATCTTTATGTGACACCCGAAGGAAAAGAAGTGGTCAGCCGAATGGAAAAGCAGCTTCAGGATCTTGTTCGGTCATATTTAGAAAAATTTGATGAAAAAGAAATAGAATCATTTATTCAAACATATGAAAAGATTTATCAAATTATCATCGAAGAGGAGGCACAACATAGTAATGAGAGCAATCATAAAGGGTAGATGGCTGATCACGATCCTTTGGGTCGTACTAGCGGCTGTATTATTAATCACCGCTCCTAATATGGCGCAATTAACAAAAGAAAAAGGGCAGATTTCTGTTCCAGATGGTTATCCCTCTTCCTACGCCGATCAATTATTAAAGAACATGTCTGAAAATGGGGATACGGAAAAATCGATCGTCATTGTCTTTCAAGGAAAGGATATCGTCAAAGAAAGAGAAGCCTCTTTAAAGAAAGCGATGGAGATTTTAGAAAAGGATCAAGATCTCCATGTTGAAGACATCACTTCTTATTTTGATGCAAACAAAGATATCAAAAAACAGATGCTCTCTAAAGATCAAACAACACTTCTTGTTCCAGTTACATACGACTCGAACAAAATCAAAGCATCCGATTTTAAAGAAAGAGTCAATGAAAAGCTTAAGAGCCTGAACCTGAAATTTGAAATGACAGGGCAGCCGCTAATCGACGATGATGTCATCACAAGCTCACAAGAAGGTCTGAAAAAAACAGAATTCATTACAATAGGGTTTATTTTAATTGTTCTTGTGCTTGTCTTTAGATCCGCAGTGGCACCGTTCGTTCCTTTAGTGGCTGTGGCGCTTTCCTATTTGGTCAGCCAATCCATTGTGGCTTACCTAGTAAAGTATGTTGATTTTCCGCTCTCGACCTTTACCCAAATTTTTATGGTCGCCATCATGTTTGGGATTGGAACCGACTACTGCATCCTGTTGCTAAGCCGGTTTAAAGAAGAACTATCTCACGGAAAAGATAAGATTGAGGCGATTATTACAACATATAAGACGGCAGGTAAAACCGTTTTATTCAGCGGAATTGCTGTCCTCATTGGTTTTACGTGTATCGGTTTAGCCCAATTCCAACTGTATAAATCAGCTGTCGCCGTGGCGGTTGGTGTCGCCGTGTTAATTGTGGCACTGCTCACTGTCGTTCCATTCTTTATGGCGGTTTTAGGAAAAGTGTTATTTTGGCCAATCAAAGGCGATATTGCCCACCCGCAATCGAAAATGTGGGAAACAGCCGGTCGTTTTTCATTTAAGAAACCATTTCTCAGCTTGCTAATCGTTGCAATTATTACCCTTCCAGCGATTCTTATGTATAAAGGAACACTTTCATATAACAACCTAGACGAAATCGGCAATAAATACGAATCCGTCAATGCATTTAATACGATCTCTGACAAATTTGGACCAGGTGAAGCCCTTCCAGCAACCGTTGTCGTGAAATCATCCGATCTTTTAGACAATAACGAAGGTCTGATTGCTGTTGAAAAACTCAGTCGTGCGATTGAACAAACAGATGGCGTGAGTAAAGTAAGAAGTGCGACACGCCCTGTTGGAAAAGGACTGAATGATCTGTACGTGAAATCTCAAGCCAAAGAGCTAAATAGCGGGCTTGATAAAAGTAACGAAGGGTTGAAAAAGATCCAAGATGCTCTTACAACCATGAGTAAATCAATCGAGGATCAAACACCACAAATTAAATCATCTGGAAAAGGCATTAACAAATTGATTTCTGGAACCGAATCCGTAAAATCAGGTATTCAAAACGTCGAAAAATCGATGAGAGAACTGCAAACCTATATCGATCAAAACAAAAAAGGTGTTTCTGAAATTAAAGAAAGAATAAAGGGTGCGAAAAAAGAATTAACAGATCAAGTCGCACAAGTGAATCAGCAAGTGGCACTGTATAAAAGCATTTCCAAAGAATTAAAAGCAGCATTGGCACAAGTCGATACGTCATCCTCTGCCGCAGCGGATGTGAAAGCTTTGATCAGTCAAGCGAATAAACAGTTTAGTACACTTGAGCAGCAAATTCCGCAAGTGAAAGAAAACCAATCATATCAAGCCATCAAAGCTTCATATAAGGAACTTTCTACTACCTTGCAAGAAGGAGCCAAACAGGCTGACAGCTATGCAAAACAAGCAAAAGAAGCAAAAAAACAGCTTGAAGCAGCAGATGCTTTTATCGCAAAAGCTTCAGAGCAGCAAAAAGTGTTTACAAATCAAATTGATGAGCTGATTGCTGGCTTAGAAGCCATTGAAAACGGGCTAGATCAAACGTCTAAAGGCCAAGGGCAGTTAGCTGATAGTATGCCTAAACTTGCAAATGGAGCCGGCGACATCATTAATGGTCAAAAACAAATGAAAGAAAAAATTGGCGGCTTTGGTGACGATCTGACCAAGCTGACAGATGGTCTAAACAAAAGTGTCGACGGACTTGAGAAAATTTCAAACGGCTTAATGGGTGCAGGAGACTACTTAGATGAACTGAAAAACGCACCAGATCAAGACATGGCCGGTTGGTTTATTCCAAAAGATGTCCTGAAAAACAAAGCTTTCAAGCAAGTGTTCGATTCCTATATGTCTGATGACCGCAAGATGACAAAGATTGACGTCATCTTAGAAGACAATCCATATGGAAACGACGCCATGAAAACGATTAAACAAGTAGAGGCTTCCGTCAAACGTGCACTTCCTGAAACAAACTTAAAAGATGTTTCATTTGGCGTATCTGGTGTATCAAGTATGAACGCTGATTTAAAACAGCTGTCAGACCAAGACTTCAATAAGACGGTTTTTTACATGATGATCGGTATTTTCTTAATACTAGTGATTCTCTTCCGTTCTCTCGTGATGCCGCTTTACTTAGTTGGATCGCTGATTTTAACGTACTTTACCGCTATTGGTGTAACAGAATTTATTTTCACCCATTTCTTCGGATATCCGGGCATCAACTGGGCTGTTCCATTCTTTGGCTTTGTCATCTTAATGGCACTAGGAGTCGATTATTCGATTTTCTTAATGGAACGGTTCAATGAATACAAAACGAAAGACATTCAGTTTGCCATGACTGAATCAATGAAAAATATGGGATCTGTTATTATGTCTGCTGCCGTCATTTTGGCAGGAACATTTGCAGCGATGCTGCCATCAGGTGTATTGTCACTCCTACAGATTGCAACACTTGTTCTCACAGGGCTTTTATTGTATGCACTCGTTGTGCTACCATTGTTCGTACCTGTGATGGTCAAATTGTTCGGATCAGCGAATTGGTTCCCATTTAAACGAAAAGAATAAGGATTCCATAAAGAAAGTAGGAACAAAGTATGAGTCGTTGGGCACTGATTACTGGTGCCAGTGGCGGAATTGGGCAGGCGACAGCCAAAAAGCTTGCCCAAGAAGGCTGCCATCTGATGCTCCATTATCATCAAAATGAACAAGCGGCTAGTCGTCTTTCCGCTGATCTCAAAGAAACATATCAAGTAGAAACGCACGTCGTTCAAGCTGATTTAGCGAAAACAGGCGGAGCAGCAGAGCTTGTCAGCCGCCTGCCGCTTGATCCAGATATTCTTGTTTTAAATAGCGGAAAGAGTCATGTTGGTTTAGTGACAGATACTGAAAAAGAAATTTTAGCCAGCATGGTGCAGCTTCATGTGACAAGTCCATATGAGCTTACCCAATCTATTTTGCCTGCCATGATCCAAAAAAAGTCAGGTCGTATTATTGCAGTTAGCTCGATATGGGGTGAAACGGGTGCCTCGTGTGAAGTACTGTATAGTATGGTCAAGGGTGCTCAAAATGCTTTCATTAAAGGGCTTGCCAAAGAGCTTGCCCCAAGTGGAATTAGAGCAAATGCAGTCTCACCAGGTGCTGTTCAAACTGATATGATGAAAAGCTTCACACAAGAAGACCTTGCGATGATGGAAGAGGAGATTCCGCTCGGCCGTCTTGCCGCACCTGAAGAGATAGCCGATGTCATTTGGTTTCTCGCCTCAAAGCAGTCAAGTTATATGACAGGTCAAATTTTATCCGTTAATGGCGGCTGGTACTGTTAAAAACGTGTATAATTCGTCACTCCATGACAAAAGCTATGGCTGTAATTCATCTTTTCGAATGGAGGAATCGACATGTCAGTACTTGAGAACTGGGACCATTGGAAAAACTTTTTAGGAGACCGTTTAAATCATGCGCAGGATAAAGGCTTAAAAGATGATACTATCAATAACCTTGCGTATGAAATTGGCGGATACCTGGCTAATGAAGTTGAAGCAAAGAATGAGCAAGAAAGAGTACTTGCTGACCTTTGGAGCGTCGCATCAGAAGATGAGCAGCGCGCAATTGCCAATATGATGGTCAAACTGGTTGAAAATAATAGCTCGCACTAAACAAAAAGAGGGGTCGTTTGTGCCTCTCTTTTTATTTTAACTGTTTCACAACATTGTGCTTTCTAAAAATGTGAAAATGCTTTATGATAAAGGAAGGTAAAAATTTGCCACAATGAAGGGGGTAATATCATTTGGCAAAGCTCGAATGGTATTTTGAATATGAGATACAGGTGAACCGTCCCGGACTTTTAGGAGACATTTCTTCTTTAATGGGGATGCTTTCAATTAATATTGTGACAATTAATGGTGTTGATGTATCAAGACGCGGCATGCTTCTTCGATGTGACCACACAGAACAAATTAAGCGGCTTGAATCAATTTTAAATACAATGGAAACGATAAAAGTAACGAAACTAAGACAGCCAAAACTTCGTGACCGTTTAGCTGTTCGTCATGGAAGATACATTCAGCGTGATGCGGATGACAAAAAGACGTTCCGTTTTGAAAGGGACGAGCTGGGTCTACTTGTTGATTTTATGGCTGAATTATTTAAAAAAGAAGGACATAAATTGATTGGAATTCGCGGAATGCCGCGGGTTGGAAAAACAGAATCAATTGTTGCTTCAAGTGTATGTGCAAGTAAGAGATGGCTGTTTGTATCGTCTACTCTTTTGAAACAGACCATTCGCAGTCAGCTGATTGCAGATGAATACAGCCCAGATAACGTCTTTATTATTGATGGGATTGTGTCGACAAGAAGAGGTTCTGAAAAGCACTTGCAGCTTTTAAGAGAAATTATGAGACTGCCTGCTACAAAGGTTGTAGAGCATCCAGATATCTTTATTCAAAATTCAGAATATACAATGGATGATTTCGACTACATCATTGAATTGCGTAATAGTGCAGACGAAGAAATTACATACGAGCACGCTGAAGAACCACAAGTGTTTGATCATTCTGGTTTTTCTGGCTTCGATTTTTAATATGGTAATGGTAGGTGTTTGTTTTGACTGAATTGGGAAAACGGCTCGTTGAGGCCAGAGAGGAAAAAGGGATGTCGCTGGAGGATCTGATGGCGGCAACCAAAATCCAAAAGCGCTATTTGCTAGCAATAGAACAAGGAAATTATGATATCATTCCAGGTAAATTTTACGTCAGAGCGTTTATTAAACAATATGCCGAAGCCGTTGGACTGAATCCTGAACAATTGTTCGAAGAGTTTCGTAAAGATGTACCAAGTACGTATAACGATGAAGTGTCTGATAAATTATCAAATATTAAACCGCAAAGAGAGCTGCCAAAGCCTGCCTCAAAGGTACTGGAGCTGCTTCCGACGATTTTAATCATTGGAGGGATCCTTGTGGTGATCGCTATCATTTATGTGATCGTTCAAGCGGTTAATCATGATAGCGGACAGAAAAATAATCAGGCGGCTCCTCAGCAATCAGAATCAAAATACGAAGTGTCTGAGGATTCATCGCTTGCAAAGGATCAAAAGAAAAAGGAAAAAGCTTCGTCAGATGATCAAGAAAAATCATCTGAAAAAGACGATTCCTCAAAGGATTCATCTAAAGACGATGAAGATGTTTCTTTGAAGGCGACGAATACAGAGGGTTCTACGACAACGTATGAAGTATCAGGTGCAGAAGAGATGGAGCTAACCATTTCTGCCTCACAAGCTTCATGGCTTCGTGTGAGAGACGAATCTGGAAAAGTGCTGAAGATGGGTGAATTGAAAGATGGCGAATCGTTTAAAACAGACTTAACTGATCTTTCCCAAGTCGATATCCGCTTAGGAAATGCAACAGGAATCGATATCAAAGTCAATGACGAAACGCTGAAGTACGAATTAGACCCTAAAAACACCATGACACAAAACATTGTGATTGTGAATAAAGGAAAGGAAAAGTCATCTTAAGCAAGTAGATGACTTTTCTTTTGTTCCTACTATTATATATACATAAAAAAATGGCTTATTGGAGGATTGAAATTCATGTTTAACTTACCGAATAAAATAACTCTTTCTAGGATCGCCTTGATCCCTGTTTTTATGATCATTATGCTTGCTCCATTAGATTGGGGTGTTGCGCGCTTTGGTGACGTCAGCATCGAAGTCACTCACCTTGTTGGAGCGATCTTGTTTATTGTCGCTTCGACAACCGACTGGATTGATGGTTACTATGCACGTAAGCTCAATTTAGTCACAAACTTTGGTAAATTTTTAGATCCGCTTGCAGATAAATTGCTTGTTTCAGCGGCTTTAATTATACTTGTTCAATACAATCTCACACCGGCATGGATGGCAATTGTGATCATTAGCCGTGAATTTGCTGTAACGGGCCTAAGGCTTGTCTTAGCTGGAGGCGGTGAAGTGGTCGCAGCCAATATGCTTGGAAAAGTGAAGACGTGGGCGCAAATCATTGCGATTTCGGCACTTCTTTTGCATAACCTGCCGTTTGAACTTGTATCATTCCCATTTGGTGATCTTGCCATGTGGGTAGCGGTGTTCTTCACTGTTGTCTCAGGATGGGATTACTTTGCGAAAAACTGGGAAGCCTTAAAGAATTCTAACTAAAAAGGACGTGTACGCTTTGAAGTCAGAGAGAAAAGCAGAAATTATTGCAGTCGGTTCCGAACTTTTGCTAGGGCAAATTACGAATACGAATGCACAATTCATCAGCAAACAACTAGCTGAAATTGGTGTGAATGTTTATTACCACACAGCAGTTGGTGACAATCCAGAGCGTTTAAAAAGGGCCATTCAAGTGGCACAGGAAAGATCGAATTTTATTATCTTCTCAGGTGGTCTTGGACCAACGAAAGACGATTTAACAAAAGAAACCATTGCGAGTACGCTCGGTAAAGAGCTTGTGCTAAATGAAGAAGCATTTGAGTCTATTCAAGAATACTTCCGTAAAACCGGACGTGATATGTCGCCGAACAACCGTAAACAGGCGCTCGTTCTAGAGGGATCTGATGTGCTCGTAAACCGTTTCGGAATGGCACCTGGTATGTTTATACAAGAGGGAGATACGTTTTACATTCTGCTCCCTGGACCGCCAAGTGAATTGCACCCGATGTTTGAAAACGAAGCGAAGCCGCTTATTTCTGAAAAACTCGGCCTAAAGGAAAAAATCGTGTCTGTTGTCTTGCGTTTCTTTGGCATCGGTGAATCTCAGCTGGAAACAGATCTTGAAGATTTAATTGATGCACAGACCAATCCAACGATTGCACCGCTTGCAGCTGACGGGGAAGTGACGCTAAGGCTGACAGCCAAGCATGAGGATGAAAAAGAAACAGAGCGTCTGTTAAAAGAAACAGAAGCACAAATTTTAGAACGGGTCGGCGAGTACTTCTACGGATATGGTAATACATCTCTTGCCTTTGAAGCTTCAAAGGCCTTGCATGAACACGGGAAAACAGTAGCAGCGGCTGAAAGCCTGACTGGTGGTATGTTTTCAGAGTGGCTGACAGATCTCGAAGGGGCATCATCCATTTTAAACGGCAGTGTGGTTTGTTACACAAATCAAGTCAAGCAGCAAGTGCTGGGCTGCCGTGAAGAAACATTGTCTTCTCATGGTGCTGTCAGCAAAGAGTGTGCGTTAGAGCTCGCAGAAGGCGTTAGAAAACTGACGGGAAGCGATATCGGTATTAGCTTTACAGGTGTGGCAGGTCCTGAACCACACGAAGGACAGCCGGTTGGAAAAGTATTTATCGGGCTATCGACAAAAGACCAGACAGACGTGTTTGAATGGATGTTTACTGGCAGTCGATCAGGCATTCGCAAGCGTGCTGTGAAATATGGTTTGCACCACCTTATCAAATTATTAAAAGATAGTTAATTTTGTTTTTTATGAGGTTTACTCCTTTATAAAAGAGCGTTTTTTCTAATAGAAACAGCTCTTTTCTTAAATAATCTGCCAAGAAAAAATCGAATATGTGTTCGTTTTTTTCTTGGCAAATGACGTGAAACAAGGTATAGTATAGATAGTGGAATTGATAAAGGAGGAAACAATAGAATGAGTGATCGTCAAGCAGCCTTAGATATGGCTCTTAAACAAATAGAAAAACAGTTTGGTAAAGGCTCTATTATGAAACTAGGAGAGCAAACAGATACACGTATTTCAACAGTACCTAGTGGTTCGTTAGCACTTGATACTGCGCTTGGAATAGGTGGATACCCTCGCGGCCGTATTATTGAAGTATATGGTCCAGAGAGTTCTGGTAAAACGACAGTAGCACTTCATGCGATTGCTGAGGTTCAGCAGCAGGGAGGACAAGCTGCATTTATCGATGCGGAGCATGCGCTAGATCCAGTTTACGCTCAAAAATTAGGTGTCAACATTGATGAGTTGTTACTTTCTCAGCCGGATACAGGAGAACAAGCACTTGAAATTGCAGAAGCACTTGTTCGTAGTGGTGCAGTTGATATTGTTGTCATTGACTCAGTAGCTGCTCTTGTACCAAAAGCAGAGATCGAAGGAGACATGGGAGATTCACACGTTGGTCTTCAAGCACGTTTGATGTCTCAAGCACTTCGTAAACTATCTGGTGCTATCAACAAATCAAAAACAATTGCGATCTTTATTAACCAAATTCGTGAAAAAGTAGGGGTTATGTTTGGTAATCCTGAAACAACGCCTGGTGGACGTGCACTTAAGTTCTATTCATCTGTTCGTTTAGAAGTACGCCGTGCTGAACAGTTGAAACAAGGGAACGACATCATGGGGAACAAAACGAGAATTAAAGTTGTGAAAAACAAAGTGGCACCACCATTCCGTATTGCCGAAGTAGACATTATGTACGGTGAAGGTATCTCGAAAGAGGGAGAAATCATCGACCTTGGAAGCGAACTAGATATCGTACAAAAGAGCGGGGCTTGGTATTCTTATCAAGAGGAACGTCTTGGACAAGGACGTGAAAATGCGAAGCAATTCCTAAAAGAGAATAAAGACATTCTTCTTATGATTCAGGAGCAGATCAGGGAGCACTATGGTTTGGATACAAACGGAGTGAAATCAACTGACGAAGAAGGACAAGAAGAATTGGAATTGAATGACTAAAAAGACGCTGAAAAGCGTCTTTTTTTTACAATTACATAACAGCTAGCGGGTCAAAAGTTCTGTCTTTGCTTGAAATAACGACTTACGCCTTAGTCTGACTAGCTTGACAAGTATTTCCGACACAATTACAATGGGAATGTATCACTTGTTTTTCTTAACATGATTGATAACTAATTTAAACTTGACAAGGGCAGTGAGGATCTCATTCCCTGTGAAGGCCCTGTATGTTGAGACACAAAACAATGTACATGCCGACACTTTATTTGTAAAACCAAGTTCATAGCAAGAGGAGGTGAAAATATGTCGCCTACGATGTTTACGATCATCTCCATTTTGCTGAGCCTAATCTGTTTAGTTGTTGGCTACTTTGTTCGTAAAACCATTGCAGAAGCAAAAATATCCGGCGCAAGAAACATGGCCGAACAAATTGTTGAGGATGCAAAGCGTGATGCGGAAGCATTGAAGAAAGAAGCGCTCTTAGAAGCGAAAGATGAAATTCATTCGTTTCGTGTAGAGGCGGAGCAAGAAGTTCGTGAAAGACGTAATGAGCTTCAAAGACAAGAAAACCGTTTACTTCAAAAAGAGGAAAACCTTGATCGCAAGGACGAATCTTTAGATAAACGGGAGTCCCTGTTGGAGAAGAGAGATCATTCTCTGAATGAACGACAACAACATATTGAAGAGATGGAAAGCAAAGTGGATGATATGATTCGTTTGCAGAAAGCTGAGTTGGAGCGTATTTCTAGTCTAACTCGAGATGAAGCGAAACAAATCATTCTGGATCAAGTTGAAAATGAGCTTTCCCACGACATTGCAGTCATGACGAAAGAATCTGAAAACCGGGCGAAAGAAGAGGCTGATAAAAAAGCGAAAAACATTCTTTCACTTGCGTTACAGCGTTGTGCAGCTGATCATGTAGCTGAAACAACAGTATCTGTAGTCAATCTTCCAAATGATGAGATGAAAGGTCGTATTATCGGACGTGAGGGACGAAATATCCGTACGTTAGAAACGTTAACAGGTATTGACCTGATCATTGATGATACACCTGAAGCTGTCATCTTATCGGGTTTTGATCCGATAAGACGTGAAACAGCGAGGATAGCTCTAGACAAGCTAGTCCAGGATGGACGTATTCATCCTGCACGAATTGAAGAAATGGTGGAAAAATCACGCCGTGAAGTCGATGATTATATCCGCGAGATGGGTGAGCAAACGACATTTGAAGTCGGAGTTCACGGTTTGCATCCGGATCTCATCAAAATTCTCGGTCGCTTAAAATTCCGTACAAGTTATGGACAAAATGTCCTGAAGCATTCAATTGAGGTTGCACATCTTGCAGGTCTCATGGCTTCAGAGCTTGGAGAAGATGCAAAGCTTGCAAAACGAGCAGGTCTTCTGCATGACATTGGAAAAGCCATTGATCATGAAGTAGAAGGAAGCCACGTGGAAATTGGCGTTGAGCTTGCGACGAAATATAAAGAGCATCCTGTTGTCATCAACAGTATTGCATCTCACCATGGTGATCAAGAACCGACATCTATTATCGCTGTTCTTGTTGCGGCAGCCGATGCATTATCTGCAGCACGCCCTGGTGCAAGAAGTGAGACGCTTGAAAATTACATTCGGAGACTTGAGAAATTAGAAGACATCTCTGAATCTTATGAAGGTGTTGAAAAATCGTTTGCGATACAAGCTGGACGTGAAGTGCGTATTATGGTGAAGCCAGATTCAATTAATGATCTTGAAGCTCACCGTCTAGCAAGGGATATTCGTAAGCGGATTGAGGACGAGCTCGATTACCCTGGTCACATTAAAGTGACAGTTATTCGAGAAACTCGCGCAGTAGAGTATGCAAAATAGAGCGGTGCGCTTAGCGCCGCTTTATTTTTTTGTGTAAATATGCAACACTGATAAGAAGATCATTTTATAAGAGAAAGGGTTCAAAACGTATGAAAATATTATTTGTTGGAGATATCGTTGGTTCACCTGGCAGAGATACACTGAAAGAATATTTGCCAAAGCTAAAGAAAAAATACCAGCCACACTTTACGATTGTCAATGGAGAAAATGCGGCTCATGGGAAAGGACTCACAGAGAAAATCTATCACGAGCTGCTTCAAGCTGGGGCTGATGTGCTCACGATGGGGAACCATACATGGGATAAAAGAGACATTTTCGATTTCATCGATGATGCACCCCATATTGTTCGTCCGGCAAATTTCCCGCAAGGTACACCAGGGAAAGGGCTCACTTTTATTAAAAAACAAGGTAAAGAACTAGCTGTCATCAACTTGCAAGGCCGCACATTTTTACCTCCGATTGACTGCCCATTTCAAAAAGTAGATGAGCTCATAGCAGAAGCTTCAAAACGTACACCGTTTATTTTTATTGATTTTCATGGTGAAGCCACAAGTGAAAAGCAAGCAATGGGCTGGTATACAGACGGCCGTGCATCATGTGTCGTTGGAACACATACACATGTTCAAACAGCAGATAACCGCGTCTTGCCAAAAGGAACTGCTTATATTTCGGATGTTGGCATGACTGGTCCTTATGACGGTATTTTAGGTGTTGATCGGGAAACGATTATTAAACGATTTAAAACGAGCCTCCCTGTCCGTTTTGAAATTGCAGAAGGCCGCACGACATTAAGTGCAGTGATCGTAGAAATTGACGAACCGTCGAAAAAAGCTGTCAAAATTGATCGAATTTTGATAAATGATGACCATATTTTCTTTGAATAAATATTCACATATTTATTTCAGAAAAATATTAATCAGAAAGAAGGAATATGCGCCCTCTATCGTGAATATAGTAAAAATGGTAGGTAGCCTGCTATTTTTGAAAAACATTTTGGGGATGGATTTTCAAAAAAATAGCAACATCTAACAAAGATTGTTCTAATGAACACTCACTTATCCATTGTAAATTTAAGGGGGAGCAAAAATGGAAATTTTAAAAGTTTCAGCAAAGTCAAATCCAAATTCAGTAGCAGGAGCATTAGCCGGCGTTTTACGTGAACGCGGTGCAGCGGAAATACAGGCTATCGGCGCTGGAGCACTGAATCAGGCGGTCAAGGCTGTCGCCATTGCAAGGGGATTTGTTGCGCCTAGCGGAGTGGATTTGATATGCATTCCAGCCTTTACTGACATTCTTATCGATGGAGAAGAAAGAACAGCAATCAAACTGATTGTTGAACCACGATAATTCTAATTTTATTATTTTCAACCTGCTTACATCATGTAAGCAGGTTGTTTTTGTTTACCGCTATACATTTCTCATATAACATATTTCTTTCACAAAATAGATAGAAAATGACATATTAGAGCTTGCATTTTTTCACCATGATGATAAATTAAGATTAAGTTGAAAATACTTCATCAAAAATAAATATTTAAGTAGGTGAAATAATGATTGAAGCTTTTTTGAAAAGAGGAAAGCTTGTTTTTATTTTATTTTTTATCGTTCTCATTGCTGGAGGTTATTTGTTTACACAGCTTCCTAAACGAGAACTGCCAGAGTTTCAAGCAAATATTGTAACCATTTCGACTGTTTTCCCTGGTGCTGATGCAAAACAGGTAGAAAGTGATGTCACCAATAAGCTCGAGTCGGCCATTTCTGATATCAATGGTGTAGAGAAGACAAGCTCTGTTTCTGCTATTGGTTTCTCAAATATTGTACTTGAAATTGATGATCAAGCCGATTTTCAAAAGGTGGCAAGTCAAATCAAGAGTGAAACCACAAATGCCGCCTCTTCTTTTCCAGATGGTGTGATGGAGCCAGATGTAAAGGATGAGTTTGGCAACGTGCCAGTTGGTTCTTATATGATTGTAGCAAGGAACTCATCTGAGTTAGCAAAAAGTCAGGAATCGCTGCGTGCATTAAAAGAAAAAGTGGAGGACATCAAAGGTGTTGATGGTGTCGTCATCAAAGGGTTCAATGACAAACAAGCAATATTGAACTTGGATTCAAGTAAACTGGAGGATAACGGGTTAAACGTGACCGATGTCACAAATGCCATCAATCAAGAATTTGACACATCCCCTCTAGGTGACGTCCAGGCAGATGGAGAAAAGGTCAAGCTGTCCATTGATGCTTATGATCGTTTAGATCAAATGAAAAAGATTGAGATTTTCTCAAAAACGAGCCGAGAGCCTGTTACAATCGGTGAGCTTGGTCGTTTAAAAGAAGTAGAAAAAGAGAAAAGTGATATCGTTTCATATAACGGAAAGCCAGCCTATTCATTTACAGTCAATATTAAGCCAGGACTGGATATTCCTAAAATGTATGACAAAGTCAGTGCGGTCATTGAAAAAGAGAAAGAGCTGCCAAATGGTGTGGATTGGATAGACTACTATTCACAAAAAAGTGAAGTAGATGCCATTTTTAACGATTTAATCAAAGAAGCGATCGTGGCCGTCATCGCCGTCATTGTCGTCACCACACTTGGTCTAACTATTGGTGGTGCGTTTATCGTTTCACTTGCGATTCCGCTATCCATAACGATCGGAACCATCCCGCTGCCGTTTTTACAAGTGGACCTTAATCAAATTTCAATTATTGGCTTTATCATTGCGCTAGGGATACTTGTAGATGACGCCATTGTCGTCAACGATAATATTTTGAGGCAGATGAAAAAATACGAAAGTCCGCTTAAAGGAACAATTGCAGGTGTAAAAGAAGTGGCTGGATCCATTTTGACGTCAACACTAGCTGTTGTCTTTGCCTTCTTGCCGCTTGTTTTCCTTTCTGGTGCGAACGGTTCATTTATTCGAGCGTTACCGTCTGTTCTAGTCACAACTGTACTTGCGTCAATGGTCATTTCATTGACACTTGTGCCAGTGTACCAATATACAGCAAACCGAAAAAGAAAGAACAAGAAGATTCAAAAAGAACCGGGCTTTTTAGGCAAACCATTAAAAAGGTTGGCCGATTTTTATGCAGATCGAGTACTGACAAACATCGTGAAGCGACCACTTCTCATTGGATTAAGTGGTTTGCTCGTTGCCACACTTGCCTTTTTGCTTATTTTCGCCACACCATTTGAGTTTTTCCCTGCGGCGAATAAGAAAGAGGTTGTTGTCACTGTGACACTACCAAGTGAAACAACCTTAGATAAAACGAATGACACATTAGAGAAAATAGAACAAGAGATCAAACAGCAAAAAGGCATTGAAGAGACGGCCATTTTTGCAGGCGGCGGTGTGCCGAACTTGTTTAATGAAAGTATCTCAAACGCAAGTGATCATACGGGTCAGGTTGTTGTCAGAGTAGACAATGAGCAGATGACAAGCAAAGCATTGATCGATCGTATGACAGAGCCATTGCGAAAGAAATTTAAAGATGCTGATATCTTTATGAAAACCATTGTTCAAGGACCGCCAACTGGAGCGCCTGTGACCGTAACCATTGCAGGAGAACAATTTTCAAAGCTCGTGGATGTGAAAGAGAAGCTCACAAAAGAAATGAAAGAAAGCGGAGCAAGTCTGATCACAGACGATGTCAATCAACCGGTGAAAACCATCTCATTTGAATTGAATCGTGACCGAATGGCAGAGGATGGGCTCACTGCTCAGTTTGTCAGCAGACAGCTTGGTCTTGTCACAGAAGGAATTCCATTAGGCACCTTTAAACAAGGAACAGATGACATCGACCTCGTAGTGAAACAAGACATGAGCACACATCAAAACGGACTGAAGCTAAAAGACATCAAGGTGCCTGTGAGTACAAATGAGGGTGGCATGCCTCAACTTGAGCCGCTTAGCCGATACGTAAAGGAAAAAGAAACAGAGCAGTATGAAAGCATTCCGCATGAAAACGGGATGCCGACGATCACGTTAAAGGCATATCCTGGCACATCAGATACGTTTAAAGACGATATGACAGAAGTCATAAATGAAGTTGGGAAAAGCGATGCAACGAAGAATTTGACCATTTCTCAGGGCGGAGAAAATGAAGATCAAACCCAATTCTTTATTGAAATTAGTCTCTTATTTGGGGTAGTCCTGCTGCTCATTTATGTGACCATCGCTTTCCAGTTCAATTCACTCATGCTGCCGCTTTTAGTTCTTGGAACGGTTTACTTAGCGATATCCGGAGCCATTATTGGACTATTTGTCACTCAAACGCCGTTTAGCTTTATGGCCACAATGGGGATTGTCTCATTGGCAGGTATTGTTGTCCGAAATGCGGTCGTTTTGTTTGAATTTATTGAACAGAGGCGCAAGCAAGGTCTCGATCAACAGGCAGCTGTGATTGAAGCGGGGAGGGCAAGGATTAGACCTATTTTGCTGACAGCATTTACAGCACTTGTCGCTCTTATGCCCGTTGCTTTAAGTAATGACCCACTCTTTAAGCCGCTAGCGATCTGCATCGTATCAGGTGTCTTTTTCTCAACGATTCTGACACTACTGATTGTGCCGGCTTTATATGTAGCCGTTTCAAAAAAACGCTGACAACTTAAAAGCAAATCTCCGAATAAAAGGAGATTTGCTTTTTTTTTAGAAAAATATCTAAAAAAATATGTGGAGTGTTCATTTGTCTTCTCCTGAAAGACAGTGGTATTTACGTCTAAAATAAGACATGATAAGATCGGATTGGGAGAAGTTTTTTAACAAAGGGGTTGTACGTCATGTGTGGAACGATGAAAGCGATTGTTAAAAAAGAAAGCGCTTACGGAGCGACGATGATGGAAATGCCGATTCCAGAAATAAGTGATCATGAAGTGCTCATCCAAGTAAAAGCTACATCGATATGCGGAACGGATGTGCATATTTATAATTGGGATGATTGGGCGAAGGGGAGAGTCCAAGCACCGTACATTTTTGGTCATGAATTCACAGGGGAAGTTGTCAAAACGGGGAACCAAGTCTCACGAGCAAAAGTAGGGGATTTTGTATCGGCTGAGACGCATATTGTCTGTAATCAGTGTTATATGTGTTTAACGGGTCAGCAGCATTTGTGCAGCGAAACGAAAATTTTAGGGGTAGACATTGATGGCTGTTTTGCTGAATATGTCAAAGTACCAGAACAAAATGTGTGGCATAATCCAGCTCAAATGCCAGTGGAACTTGCATCTATTCAAGAACCGCTTGGAAATGCTGTTCATACAGTTCTGCATACACCTGTTTCAGGAAAGTCAGTGGCGATTTTTGGCTGCGGTCCCATTGGTTTAATGGCGATTGCGGTTGCAAAAGCCTCCGGGGCTGTCCAAGTGTTCGCTGTTGATAAAAATGAATACAGACTGGATCTTGCCCGTAAAATGGGTGCAGATCATATCGTGGATATCGGAAAAGATGATCCTGTTGCCATGATTAAGCAGCTCACGCGGATGGAAGGGGCAGACGTGATGTGTGAGATGTCAGGACATCCCGTTGCAATTAATCAAGCACTCGAAGCTTGTGCAAATGGAGGGAAAGTGAATATACTAAGTTTGCCAGAGCGGCCAGTAACCATTGACATTACGAATCAAATTGTTTTTAGGGGATTAACCGTGCAAGGGATCACGGGGAGAAAAATGTTTGAGACGTGGCGTCAAGTATCTGAACTTTTAAGAACGAATACCATTGATGTACAGCCGGTTGTCACCCATACGCTGCCGTTTGAAGATTTTGAAAAGGGATTTGAACTCATGAGAAATGGTACGTGCGGGAAGGTCGTACTGATCATGCCATCATATCAAAGGGGGACGAAATGATGAAAGAATTTACGTATTTACAAGATGAATTGGACACAATGAAGCAGCAAGGCACCCATCAAACACTGAAAGAAATCGATTCCAAACAATCTTCCACGGTGACATTAAATGAACAATCCGTCATACAACTCTCTTCAAATAACTACTTAGGTCTCACCTCACATCCAAGGCTGATGAAAGCGGCAAAAGAGGCGATTGATGAATTCGGTGCTGGAACAGGATCTGTACGAACCATTGCTGGAACGATGACAATGCATGAACGGCTTGAAAAAAAGCTCGCTGCTTTTAAAAAGACAGAGGCAGCCCTCGTATTCCAATCAGGCTTTACGACCAACCAAGGGGTCTTATCCAGTATTCTCACAAAAGATGATATTGTCATTTCAGATGAGCTGAACCATGCCTCAATCATCGATGGGATTCGCTTAACAAAGGCAGATAAAAAAGTATATGCTCATTCTAATATGGAAGAGCTTGAGAAAATTTTAAAGAAATCGATGAATTACCGCGTCCGTCTTATCGTGACAGATGGTGTGTTCTCAATGGATGGAGATATTGCACCGCTTCCTGAGATTGTAAGACTTGCAGAAGCATATGATGCCTTTGTGATGGTAGACGATG
This sequence comes from Bacillus sp. FSL W8-0183, assembly GCF_038006825.1. Classification (NCBI taxonomy): domain Bacteria; kingdom Bacillati; phylum Bacillota; class Bacilli; order Caryophanales; family Bacillaceae; genus Bacillus; species Bacillus sp. FSL W8-0183. Next base: position 1,794,187 of record NZ_JBBOVY010000001.1, read on the forward strand.
CCCATGCGTCTGGAGTACTTGGTGAAAATGGGCGCGGAACAGTGAATCATTTTCAACTTGACGGCAGAGTGCATATTCAGGTTGGCACACTTAGTAAGGCAGTTGGTGTGCTAGGCGGTTACGTCGCTGGTTCTGCCGTTTTAATCGACTATTTAAAGCATAAAGCAAGACCGTTTTTATTCAGCACCTCACATCCGCCGGCTGTCACAAGAGCCTGTGAAGAAGCCATTGAAGTGCTGTTAGACGAACCGGAGCGCATTGAAACACTTTGGGAGAACGCGGTCTATTTTAAAGAAAAAGTCATCGGTCTTGGATTTGAGGTGGCACCAACAGAAACGCCTATTATTCCGATGATGATTGGAGACGAGGCACTCACTTTCCGGTTTTCAAAAGCATTAATCGAGCGCGGCGTTTTCGCTCAAGGCATTGCTTTCCCAACTGTAGCGAAAGGAAAAGCGAGAATTAGAGCCATCATCACAGCAGAGCACACAAAAGAAGAGCTTGACCGTGCACTGACAATCATCGAAGAAGAAGCAAAAAAACTGAAAATACTTGATTGAGAGAGCTGAGGCTCTCTTTTCTTTTGCGCTAATCTTTCCATATTTCATCAAATCTACCGTTTGTTATGTATAATGTATGTAAAAAGATCTATTGAGGTAAGTGGTGAGACAAATGTTATTTAATAAAGAAGACTTTTATGAACAATTTTTAGATTATAAAAAGAATACAAATACGGATAAAGATCACCCTTTTCACAACTTATTTAACAAAGAAATTCCAAACAATCTTCGTCAAGAATTACAAAAACTTGGTATGAGAAATTTGGATAGAATTGATATTAAGGCATCTACAGGACATGGGAAAGTTGCAGAGTCTATTTGGATCGCATTTCTAGACAAATTTTTAACTTTGAACCATAAAACAAACAGAACAACAACACAAAAAGGATTATATATAGTCATTTTATTTGCTAATAACGGAAAGGACTTTTATTTATCCATTGGATTAGGTACTGAAAATTTATCTCTGGAAAAGATTAAAGGTGAAGCGGATATATGGCGAGAGCGACTAAGACCTCAATTGAAGCATAGTCCTAATTTAAATGGGTTTGAAACAGGTGACTTTTACCTAGGAGAGTCTGATAGACCAATAAAGTATGCAGCAGGTTCATTGGTATTTAAAAGGTATAACATCGATACACTAAATCACCAAGAATTTTTAAGAGATATATACACTTTGAATGAATTTTTTTATGATTTTATTTTCGAAGTATACTCTAATCTGGATATTGTGATGGACACAAAAGATAAAAAAAGCAAAAAACGAAAAAGAATCATTCATAGAGATGTTTATAAACAATTAAGAGAAGAAAGATCAAAGCAAAACGAAGAGACAGGTAGAATAGCAGAGAAATTTGTTTATCATAAGGAAGTAGAGCAATTAAAAGCAGTGGGACGGGAACAATTAGCGGAAGCTGTCGATTGGGTAGCTGAAACAGAAGATGGTCACGGATTTGATATTAAATCTTATTACCCTGATGGAAAAGAGAAGCTTATAGAAGTAAAAGGATCTAAGTTGACTCACCATGACTTTCCATTCTTCTTATCTGAACAAGAAAGAATGGTAGCAGAAGAAGAAAAAGAATCATATGTAATTACTTTAGTTGAGAGTGTCGGTACACAGCAGATGAAGATTGTCAAAGAAATACAAAATCCTTTAGGAAAAGACGATCTCCGTCTGAAGCCTACTCAATATTCATGCACAATTCGTGTGGATTGAAAAGTGTGGACACATATGAATTTATTTTCAATTCACGACAAAATAGTCTATACTGTAGGGTGGAGCTTGGTTTGAAAGGAGTACAAATTCATGAATGAAGAGCAGAGAAAAGCGAGCGGACAAGTAAGTTCATCGGACAAAAAATCCGAGAAGGACTACAGCCAATATTTTGAAGCTGTGTACATTCCGCCTTCCTTAAAAGATGCAAAAAAACGGGGTAAAGAAGAAGTCGAATACAATCAATTTCAAATTGACGAGCGGTTTCAAGGGTTAGGGAACGGCCGCAAGTTTTATATTCGCACATATGGCTGTCAAATGAATGAGCATGACACAGAAGTGATGGCTGGTATTTTTATGGCGCTTGGTTATGAACCAACAAATTCGACTGAAGATGCGAATGTCATCTTATTAAACACTTGTGCCATTCGTGAGAATGCAGAAAACAAAGTGTTTGGAGAGCTTGGTCATTTAAAAGCATTAAAGCGTGAAAAGCCAGATTTAATCTTAGGCGTTTGCGGATGCATGTCGCAAGAAGAATCTGTCGTTAACCGTATTTTAAAGAAACACCCATTTGTTGACTTGATTTTCGGTACCCACAACATTCACCGCCTGCCAGAGCTATTATCTGAATGCTATCTTTCAAAAGAAATGGTCATTGAGGTTTGGTCTAAAGAAGGCGATGTGATTGAAAATCTTCCGAGAGCCCGCCAAGGAAAAATTAAGGGCTGGGTGAATATTATGTACGGTTGTGATAAATTCTGTACATACTGTATCGTCCCTTACACGCGTGGTAAGGAAAGAAGCCGCCGTCCGGATGAAATTATTCAAGAGGTCAGACGCTTAGCAGCAGAAGGATATAAAGAAATTACCCTTCTTGGTCAAAACGTGAATGCGTATGGAAAAGATTTTGAAGACATGGAATATGGTCTTGGTCACCTAATGGATGAGCTGCGTAAAATCGATATTCCACGTATCCGTTTTACAACAAGCCACCCGCGTGACTTTGATGATCACTTAATTGAAGTGCTTGCCAAAGGCGGAAACCTTCTCGACCATATTCATTTGCCGGTTCAATCAGGAAGTTCTTCTGTGCTGAAACTCATGGCAAGAAAATACGACCGTGAACGTTACCTTGACTTAGTGCGTAAAATCAAAGAGGCAATGCCAAATGCTTCATTAACAACGGACATTATCGTTGGGTTCCCAAATGAAACAGATGAGCAGTTTGAAGAGACGCTTTCCCTCTATCGGGAGGTTGAGTTTGATGCGGCTTATACGTTCATTTACTCTCCAAGAGAAGGAACACCAGCAGCCAATATGAAAGACAACGTGCCAATGCGTGTAAAAAAAGAACGTCTGCAGCGCCTGAATGCACTCGTAAATGAAATTTCTGCGAAAAAAATGAAGGAATATGAAGGGCAGACTGTCGAAGTATTAGTAGAGGGTGAAAGTAAAAACAACCCTGAGATCCTAGCCGGATATACAAGTAAAAGCAAGCTTGTGAATTTTAAAGCACCAAAAGAAGCGATTGGCAACATCGTCAAAGTGAAAATCACACAAGCCAAAACTTGGTCTCTTGACGGAGAAATGGTTGGAGAAGCTATCGAGGTGAATTAAAATGACGCTTTATTCAAAGAAAGAGATTGTCGAGCGCGCAAGAGAGCTCGCGAAAATGATTTCTGAAACAGAAGAAGTTGATTTCTTCAAAAAAGCAGAAGCGCAAATCAATGAAAATACAAAAATTGCAGCGATCATTAATCAAATTAAGGCGCTTCAAAAGCAAGCTGTGAATTTAAAGCATTATGGCAAACATGAAGCCTTAAAACAAGTGGAAGAAAAAATTGATGCCCTGCAAGAAGAACTGGATGAGATCCCAGTGATTCAAGAATTCAAAGAATCACAAACAGAGGTTAATTCCCTGCTTCAGCTTGTAGCGCACACAATTTCTAATCAAGTAACGGATGAAATCATTCTTTCAACCGGTGGCGACCTCTTATTAGGAGAAACCGGTTCAAAAGTGAAAAACTCATCCCCAAGTTGCTCCATTAAATGAGAAAACCCCGCAGATGCGGGGTTTTTTGTTTTCTGATATAAGAATTGCATACCTTCTTTCTCCTTCAGCTTCCATCAACCCCAATCTCTCACTCTCCAACTTTTCCAATTTTCAAGGCAAGTTTATGGGCGACCATGCATACACTGAAACAGAAATGAATTTAATTGAACATGAGACTCAAAATCGTGACACACTAGACGAATGCCCAGCATAAGATAAAACGATCAAGAACAAGGAGGCATGCCGGAATGTCTGAATACAGAGAAATTATTACAAAAGCGGTGGTTGCAAAAGGGAGGAAATTTACCCAAAGCACACACACCATTTCTCCATCGCAAAAACCAACCAGCATCCTAGGCGGTTGGATCATTAATCATAAGTACGATGCTGAAAAAGTCGGTAAAACAGTTGAGATTGAAGGTACATTTGATATTAACGTGTGGTATTCTTACGCAGACAACACGAAAACCGAAGTGGTCACAGAACGTGTAAAATATGTAGATATCATCAAACTGAGATATAAAGATAAAAACTTCCTTGATGATGAGCACGAAGTGATTGCGAAAGTCTTACAGCAGCCCAATTGCTTAGAAGTCACCATTTCTCCAAATGGCAATAAAATTGTCGTTCAAGCAGAGCGTGAATTCATTGCTGAAGTAGTAGGGGAAACCAAAATTGTTGTAGAAGTCAATTCAAGCTGGAAAGAAAAAGATGATCACGAATGGGAAGAAGAAGTGGATGAGGAATTAGAAGATATTCATCCAGAATTCCTCGCGGGTGATCCAGAAGAGTAATTGATGACTAGGGCGCATATCCCCCTAGTTTTTTTGTGCCTTGATCTAGGGAAAAAAGGTGAATTTTTATGCTATAATGAAAGATGGTATGAATTCGAAAGTAATATAGTGAGGGATTAGAAATATGGCAAGTTATACGCCCATGATACAGCAATATTTAAAGATCAAGGCAGATTACCAAGATGCCTTTTTATTTTTTCGCTTAGGCGATTTTTATGAAATGTTTTTTGATGATGCAAAAGAAGCAGCACAAGAATTAGAAATTACGTTAACAAGCAGGGATGGCGGCACGATTCCAATGTGTGGTGTTCCTTATCATTCTGCGTCTGCATACATAGAACAACTGATAGAAAAAGGCTATAAAGTCGCCATTTGTGAGCAGGTGGAAGACCCTAAAACGGCAAAAGGTGTGGTCAAAAGAGAGGTCGTTCAACTGATTACACCAGGTACGGTCATGGATGGCAAAGGACTGAATGAAAACGAAAATAACTTTATCGCGTCTGTTTCCAGCTTTCAAAATGGCTACGGTCTTGCGCTTTCCGATTTATCAACAGGTGAAAACATGGCGGCTTTCATTGAACGGTTAGATGAAGTTGTGTCTGAAATTTATTCTGTCGGTGCAAAAGAGATTGTGGTATCAAAGCAGCTCGATGAAGAAACGGTGAAAACCCTGAAGGAACGCTGCCAAGCGACCATCTCATACGAAGATAGCGATGAATTAATAGATGAAGCTGAACGACTCGTTTCTCATCTTGACGAGCATCTGAAAATAGCATTTTTAACACTCTATGCATACTTAAGAAGAACGCAAAAAAGGAGTCTTGATCATCTTCAGCAAGTTCAAGTGTTTCAGCTTGAACAAACGATGAAAATTGATCTTTACTCAAAAAGAAACCTTGAATTAACAGAAACCATCCGTTCAAAAAGCAAGAAGGGTTCTTTATTATGGCTCTTAGATGAAACAAAAACGGCAATGGGCGGAAGATTGCTGAAGCAATGGATTGATCGTCCGCTCATCCGCCTTTCACAAATCAAAGAACGCCAGGAAATGGTGCAAATTCTGATGGAACATTTCTTTGAGCGAGAGGATCTGCGAGAACGTTTAAAGCAAGTGTATGATCTTGAACGTCTAGCAGGCCGTGTGGCATTTGGAAATGTGAATGCCCGTGATCTTATTCAATTGAAAGAATCTCTCAAGCAAGTGCCGGCTATTAAAGAGCTTATCCATTCTCTCCCAGAGGATATGGCGAAATCTAGAGCAAATGACATTGACCCATGCGGTGATTTACTTGATTTATTAGAAGATGCTCTTTATGAGAATCCGCCGATGACGTTAAAAGAAGGCAATTTGATTAAAGACGGCTACAATGCAAAATTAGATGAATATCGTGATGCGAGCCGAAACGGGAAAGATTGGATCGCTCGTCTTGAACAGCAAGAAAGAGAATATACAGGCATTCGATCGTTGAAAGTCGGCTTTAATAAAGTGTTTGGCTACTATATCGAAGTGACCCGTGCAAATACGCATTTATTAGAAGAAGGCCGTTATGAAAGAAAACAAACCCTTGCCAATGCAGAGCGGTATATTACACCTGAATTGAAAGAAAAAGAAGCCCTTATTCTTGAGGCGGAATCAAATATTAGTGAATTGGAATATGAACTATTTTCTGCGCTTCGGGAACAAGTAAAAGCGTATATTCCTAGATTACAGTTGCTCGCAAAACAAATGAGTGAGCTTGATGCGCTGCAATGCTTTGCGACTGTGAGTGAAAAGCGGCGTTATGTCCGCCCTGAATTTTCATCAGATGAAGTGGAAGTCATTGATGGTCGTCATCCTGTTGTTGAAAAAGTGATGGATCATCAAGAGTATGTGCCGAATGACTGCCAAATGGGCAAAGGGAGACAAACCTTGCTCATTACTGGTCCGAATATGTCAGGGAAAAGCACATATATGAGACAAATGGCATTGATCTCGATTCTTGCGCAAATTGGCTGTTTTGTGCCAGCATCAAAGGCAACCCTTCCGATTTTTGATCAAATCTTTACACGTATTGGGGCGGCAGATGATTTGATTTCTGGTCAAAGTACTTTTATGGTAGAGATGCTCGAAGCAAAAAATGCGATGGTACATGCGACAAAGAACAGCTTGATTTTATTTGATGAAATTGGACGCGGGACAAGCACTTATGATGGAATGGCTCTTGCACAGGCAATCATTGAATTTGTGCATGATCATATTGGTGCCAAAACCCTTTTCTCCACTCATTATCATGAACTGACGGTACTGGAATCCCAATTAAGCGAACTGAAAAATGTCCACGTACGAGCAGAAGAACATGAAGGGACAGTTGTTTTCTTACATCAAATCAAAGAAGGAGCAGCGGATAAAAGCTACGGCATCCATGTAGCGCAACTTGCTGAACTGCCTGATGCGATCATTGATCGAGCCCAGACCATCTTAACGGAGCTTGAGAGCGGATCACATGAAGTGATTCCGCGCGTCTCTAAAGCCCCGAAAAAAGAAATGGCTGAGGAAAAACAGCAGCTATCTTTCTTTGAAGTGGAAGAAAAACCGCAAACAAAACCTGTGCTGAAAAACAAAGATCAAGCAGTGATCGAAGAATTGAAGTCATTTAATTTAATGGATATGACACCGCTTGAAGCGATGACAAAGCTATATGAATTGCAAAAGAAATTATAATGTAAGGTGAGGTGAGCAAGAAATGGCAAAGATTATTCAGTTATCCGATGACCTATCAAATAAAATTGCAGCTGGTGAAGTGGTCGAACGTCCGGCTTCTGTTGTGAAGGAGCTCGTGGAAAATGCGATCGATGCTAGTAGTACTGTCATTGAAATCGATGTAGAAGAAGCAGGACTTTCTTCTATTAGAATTATTGATAATGGGGTGGGAATCGATGCTGAAGATTGTAAGCTCGCCTTTCAGCGTCATGCGACGAGTAAAATCAAAGATGAAAATGATCTGTTTCGTGTCAGGACGCTCGGTTTCAGGGGGGAGGCGCTGCCAAGTATTGCCTCCGTCTCTCACTTAGAAATGAAGACAAGTACCGGTGAAGGTGCTGGAACACACTTAGCTCTCCAAGGCGGGAAGATCATTTCGGAGAAAAAAACCTCTGGCCGTCGCGGCACGGAAATTGTGGTCACCAATTTATTTTATAATACGCCAGCTCGTCTAAAATACATGAAAACTGTTCATACGGAGCTTGGCAACATTTCTGATGTTGTGAACCGAATTGCACTTGCTCATCCAGAAGTGTCGATTCGTTTGCGACATCAAGGAAAAGTGCTGCTTCAAACAAATGGAAACGGGGATGTGCGGCATGTGCTTGCGGCCATTTATGGAACGGCAGTGGCCAAAAAAATGCTGCCACTTCATGTACAATCACTTGATTTTGAAGTGAAAGGCTATATTTCCTTACCAGAAGTGACAAGGGCATCACGTAATTACATGTCTTCTGTTGTCAACGGCAGATATGTCAAGCATTTCCCGCTGGTGAAAGCCATTCATGAAGGATACCATACACTGCTCCCAATCGGACGCCATCCGATTACATTTATTGAGATGAAGATGGACCCAATTTTAGTCGATGTGAACGTACATCCTTCTAAACTTGAAGTAAGACTAAGTAAAGAGCAGGAACTTCATGAATTGATCAAACAAGGGATTAAGGACGTCTTTCAAAAGCAGCAGCTCATTCCAAGTGCTACAGTGCCAAAAAAAGCACCAATGCCAGCAGTGAAAAATGAGCAGCAGTCCTTATCTTTTGATTCTAAACAAACAATGAATAGCCGAATGGAAACACCTGTTTCCTATGAGCCGGACTCGCTCGAATCGGCTGTATACGAGACCAGTCAGAACGACACATACGGGGTGCGTGAACCGGAAAGTACGGAAGCGACTTTACCAGCATCGTCTGAAGAAACGTTTGATCATGTATATGTAGAGGAATCTGCAGCTTCGCATGAACAACATGACGAAGTGATACTGGAAGACAGTGCAGCCCAGCATCAGGCTGAAAGTGAACGTGTCCCTGTGATGTATCCGATTGGACAAATGCACGGAACGTATATTTTGGCTCAAAATGAACGCGGTCTTTATATCATCGATCAGCACGCTGCCCAAGAGCGAATCAAGTATGAGTACTTTCGTGAAAAGGTAGGAGACATTGAACAGGAAGTGCAAGAAATGCTTGTTCCATTAACCTTTCACTACTCAAAAAACGATATGTTGATTATTGAAGAGCATATCGATATTTTAGCAAAAGTAGGGGTCTTCTTAGAGCCATTCGGATCAGGCAGCTATATCGTTCGATCGCATCCGCAGTGGTTTCCTAAAGGAGAAGAGGCTGAACTCATCGAAGAAATCATTCAGCAAGTACTTGATGAAAAGCGTGTGGATATCAAGAAACTGAGAGAAGAAGCGGCGATCATGATGAGCTGTAAAGGCTCGATTAAAGCAAATCGTCATTTGCGTCACGATGAAATCAAAGCCTTATTAGATGAACTCCGGCAAACACAAGACCCATTTACATGTCCGCATGGCCGGCCGATTATGATTCATCATTCCACATATGAAATGGAGAAGATGTTTAAGCGGGTGATGTAGCTAGGTTTGAGATGGTGGGTGAATCGGTTTGCCCACCAATTAATTTTTCAATCCGATAGTCTGTTTCGTGTTTTTGTGATGTGAAGATAAACATCCGCTGTCATGTTGTAAGGATAACCCCTTTCCTCAAATGGATAGGGGTTTTTGTTATTTGGTTATACGATTAGGTGAAGCGTGATATGATTGTAAAAAGGAGGGAATATGATGACATTCAAAAAAGCGTTCAATATAGGTTACTTTGTTTTGCTTTTATCTTTTTTTGTCGTATATTTTTTGCTTCCAGTCGATCAACTATTTACCGCAATTATGATCCTAACCTTACTATTTGGCGTATATCAATTTGTGATTTTTAAAAAACTAAAAGAGCAAAAATAACAATAAAAAACGCCATATATGGATTTGCCAACTAAATGATGACAGACCATCATGAGATATGGTGTAACAATTATATAAAATGCAGTAAGCACAGCGGCAAGACATGTGATAAATGAGAAAAAGCGCTCTAAGAGCGCTTTTTTGTTTAGCATCCGCAAGGATTTGGCGGTGTGACGACAACTGGCCGTTTATTAATATCAATCGTATCCTCTGCATAAAATGTGGAACCGATGCTGATCGCACGATTTTCTGCGCGGAACGTATATGTACCTGCAGCAGGAAGTACTTTATGAGAAAGTTGTAATGTATATTGGGAACTTCCGAATAAATCGAAACGAGCTGGAATGCGGACAGTTTTTCCATTGTTCAAAATGTAACTGTCTTTTAAAGCTTTTCCATTGATAATATCCTTTGTTGTGGCTTGAAAACCTGCTGGTAAAGTAAATTCAACTGCACCAATACTTAGAACAGAATTTGGACGGTAAGTCAGGTCAATGTCAGAAAAAGACCATTCTTGTTTACTTGCTCCTGTGATTTTTGCATAAAGGGCAGCTGGCCTTGCATTCGTTGAAGCTTTGCTTTCCTCTGTTTTAGCCCCTTCAGCTGATGCGGCTAGCGGTACTGAGAGTGCCATGACCAATGTAAGCATCCCCATCATAATCATTGTCCATGTTTTCTTCATTTCTTCCTTCCCCCTTGGTTGATTATAGGTAAATAATAGATAATTAAATCCATTATTTACCTATAAGGTTACCATATTCCTATATGTCATTAAATGGTATTTTATACCCTTATTTTGCTTGTTTTTTAGTAATAACGGGGTAGGAATGCATTTGGTTGGTTCATTCCGTAAGCATTTCCTGTCATATGATGATTTGCAGGCATCATCATATGCATATCATGATAGCCGTTTGGATGGTAGGGAGCCATACCATAACCGCCGTAGTGACCGAAGTGATGGTGATCGTTCATTTGTACGTTTGAATAGGGTTCATACTGCTTCGTAAAAGGGGAATAGGCTGAATGATGATGCGGATGGTGTCCGCTATAAGCATCTTTTTTACCGGTATGATAATGATTTGGCATATTCATAGGGTCATGCATGTTTGGTGCAATCATATGCTCATGATTGGCTGTATACACATTTTCAAACGTGTGATAGGGATTTCCTTGATGGTAATGGTTGGTTTGGTTATTCATATTATTCATTTTGTATCTCATCCTTTTTTTCAGGTTGCCATATCTTATGAGCTGCACCTGTTTCATGAGCCTATCCATATGAAAGAAAAGAACGACATGTAACAAAAAAACCGGCTTTTCAGCCGGGAAAACAAAAAGCAGGTGCAGCGTCAAACGCTAAAATGAGAAGCTATGTCTTTTTTTGCGACGCTTCTTACATCTGCTGCAGACACTTTTAGGAAAATAATGGGGATCGTAGCTTCTTGACGTATCCCAAAAATCGCTCTCAAACCAATCATCTTTTTTATGATAAAACTTCTTTTTTTCACACGGATCAATATGGTGATGAGCGTCATGCTTTTTATAGCATTTTGAGTGGGAATGTTTGCTCTTGCATTTGCACATTGTCATCCCTCCTAAATGTGACTCAATGCTAGTATATGCAAGAAAGGTGTACGAGGACTGGATGGTGGCGCTCCTTTTGTAAAAAAAGGCTAATTCTTTAAAAACTCAAATAAAAAGAATTGACTAGTGCTAAATTAACATGATAAAATATAAATTTTTATCCTCTGCTGAAATGTGTTATAATGATATTGTGAATACTTTCGGAGGTGGCGGATTTGTTTCAAATAGGTGATAAAATTGTTTATCCAATGCATGGAGCCGGTGTGATTGAAGGAATGGAAGAAAAAGAGATTTTAGGTAAGACGCAGGAATATTTTCTGATTCAAATGCCGAATATGCAGATGATGGTCCCAAAAGGCAGAATCAATCAACTAGGTATACGTCCGGTAGCTGATCAAGCTACGCTGAAAGTTGTGATGAACAATTTTGCAGAAGAAACAAACGACGACACGCTTACTTGGAAGCAAAGATATGATGAAAATCTGAAAAAGCTAAAAACAGGTTCGATTGAAGATGGTGCAGACGTTGTCAAAGATCTGATGAGACGTAATCAGAAAAAAGCCTTAAATTCTAGTGAAAAGAAGATGCTTGAAGATGCACGGGGCATGTTAGTGAGCGAAATTTCACTTGCACAAGGCATGTCGCAAGATGAAGTGCTGACAGCATTAGAGAATGAATTAAGAGTTTAATGCTGGATATACAGAGACTGGCTGTAAACAGAAGGAGATGTTCCTTTTGTTTACAGCTTTTTTATTTGAAAAAAGATGAAAATTTCCAATTTTGTAGGTGTTTTTGACTAAAACTAAAATGAGGTCATAGGATTTAGTTTTTATTTGCACATGAACCGTTTTAAAGAAGCCGAAAATACCTAGGGTAACATAAAAAAACAGGTAAGTTCTCCTGATTCATAAAAAGGAGCCGGACATTCTTTGAATTCTTTTAGTGATTGATAGTAAAATAATGCGATAAGATGACATCGAAGAGAATGAAAAGGAGCGGTGAAATGAAAAGACTACTCATAAGTGGATTCATCTTTCTCATCCTGTGTGCTCTTTTAATGGTGAAATGCAGCCATTCTATCCAAGAAAATAAAGAGCAAAAACAACATCATGAAGAAGTAGAAAAGTATAAGAAAGAGCGAAAAAAAGGGGATCAATATGAAAGTTTTAAACAGCTTATACGGCATGAAAGAGACGGCTATGAGATAGAGTTTCATGAAAAAGGGGGAAGTGACTTACTTGTCTTTTCTCCTCACGGCGGCGAAATTGAACCAGGAACAAGTGAAATTGTAGAAGCATTTGAAAAGAAGTACTCTACGTATTTATTTGAAGGGACAAAACAAGATAACAATCGTGACTTGCATATCACTAGTACAAAATTCGATGAACCAATTTTGGTTCAAATGATTAAAACATATCCCTTTTCTATATCAATCCACGGCTATAAAAGTGATAGAAGACATACACTTGTGGGCGGGACAAACGAAAAAATGCAAGAAGCGGTTGTGCGAGAACTAAAAGACCGGGGCTTCTCCGCAGAGCTCGTGCAAAAAGGCGAGCGCCTCTCTGGAACGGATCCAAACAACATTAATAATCAAAATGCCAGTGGCGAAAGTGTCCAATTAGAAATTAGTACTGCGCAGAGAAAAGCCTTTTTTGACAACTTTGATACAAGAAAAGGAAAGAAAAAAGCATTTAGTCGCTATGTCAGTGGTTTAAAAGAAGTGCTTAGAGAATTCGACCCTTCTTCGTAGAAAAAAGGTTTTGATGGGCAAAAGTACTCTCTTTAAACTTGGTAAAAAAGATAGAAATGTGCAAAATCAACGTAAAATATGAAATAAATGACAATTTGCCTTAAAATCATAAATTATGTAAAATAATAGTTATCAGTTTGATATGATAGAATGGGGCTGAAGTGGATGGCACACAAAATACCATCTTCCGAAGTAGGTGTAAAAATCAATCAATGGTACACACATATTTGCAAATTTGAAGTTGATCAGGCAAACGATATGAAGCGCCTTGTTGAAGAAGACATTCATGAGATGGAAGAAGATCAAGATTTATTACTCTATTATTCTCTCATGGATTTTCGCCATCAAATGATGCTTCAGCACTTAACGCCAGTCCATGCAGGGAATGAATCGCTTCAAGCGGTCTCTTTTCCAAAAGAAATTGAAGAGGCAGAAGATGAGATGACGGGTTTATTGGGCTATTACTTTCATTTTTTCCATGGAATGTATGCATTTACCCAGCACCGGTATATCGAAGCCATTTCCTATTATAAGCATGCGGAACATCAGCTGATCTTAGTGACAGATGAGATCGAAAAAGCGGAATTTTATTATAAAATTGCTGAAGTATACTATCATATGAAACAAACCTATTTTTCTATGCATTATGCGAAAAAAGCGAGAGACATCTATAAGAAACATCAGCTTTATGGAAAAAGAAGCATTCAATGCGATTTTGTGATGGCAGGTAATTGGATTGATGTAAATCAGCATCAAAAAGCGCTCCCGTATTTAGAAAAAGCTTTAAAAGTGTGTGAAGCAATGGAAAGAAAAGAATGCACATCTTATTTTAAGGCGATGGCCCTCAATAACTTAGGAACTTGTCATTATAGTATGGGAACCTATCATACAGCCACTGTCTTCTTTGAACAAGCCATTTCACTTTATCAAAAAGATCAAGCTGCAACGATGATCAAATCATTGTTTTCACTGGCTCTTACTTGTTTTAAACTCGAAGATATGGAGCGAGCGAGTGAGGCTATAAAGGAAGGCATGAATCAGGCCTCTATATTGGGAGATGAAATTTATCAATTGAAATTCCAATTTTTACAGGCACTCTATATAGAAACAGACAGCTCTGAACAATTGAGATCAGCCCTTTTTGGACTACGAAACAAAAAAATGTTTGCTGATTTAGAGGAATTGGCACTTGATGCGGCTAATTATTATAAGGAACGCGACATGTACAAGGAATCTTCCACTTTTTTTGAAATTGTGATCGAAGCGCGTACGCACATTCAAAAAGGAGATGAGATGTATGAGAACGAAGCATAACATGTCAGCTGCTCAAGTAGAAGAAAGACTTCACACATAAAAACAGACAAAACGACACCCTTTACGAAAAACGTAAAGGGCTTTTTTATTTATTCTTGGATTGCTTTTTCTGCGTCGATGGCACCTGCTCCGTAAATCATTGGGTCCTCTCCAGACCACTTGCTTGTATTTTCTTTTAATAAAGTTTTGACTTCATCAGGTGTTAAATCTGGTGAATGCTCTAATAATAGTGCGCAGATACCGGCACAAATGGGTGTCGCCATCGAAGTGCCAGATAACGTCGTATAATCATCATCGACTCTACTTGATTTATCTAGTTTATCTAGGAATGATCTTGGTGATCTAAGAGAGACGATATTGACTCCTGGTGCGAGGAGGTCGGGCTTTGTTTCACCGTAGACCGTTGGACCTCTGCTCGAAAATGGTGCCACGACATCGTCACTTGATTCTGGCGTATTTCGATCATCATAGGCTCCGACTGTAATGACTTTTTGACTCACGGCAGGGCTTGCGATCGTTTGACTGTTAGGACCGGAGTTCCCAGCAGCAACGCATACGACAATCCCTTGATCCCAAGCTGCATTGACAGCGCGCACCATCGGATCGTCTTGTTCGTCATCATAACGCTGTGCATCGCCGCCTAGTGACATACTGATGATGTGAATTGGGTCATCAGGATGGTCTTCGTTGAACTGTATGCACCACTCAACACCTTCTATAATAGTAGAAAGTGATCCAGCGCCTTGTTTATTTAACACTTTTACCCCAATGATATTGGCTTTTGGAGCGGGTCCTTTGTATAAGCCGTCTGAGGCAGCTCCGTCTCCAGCCACATCCCCAGCGCAATGCGTTCCATGACCGTTATCATCATAAGGTTTCGTTTTTTGTTTGACTAAATCTACAAAGTCGCGAATTCTTCCATCTAAGTCCTCATGTGGGTATACGCCTGTGTCAACGACCGCAACCGTAATGCCTTCACCGGTTAAGGTCGTGCCATTTCGGACGACTTCATCCGCATGACTTGATTGTGTTGCCACATCCAGCAGTGCATGTACCTGTCTGTCTAAATATATTTTGCGAATATGCTCCTCATTCGCTAAGAGTTCCTCTAAAGCAGCAGGGGTAAGATCAGCAGCGCAGCAGTTAATATGTGAAAAATGTTTTTTGATGTTTGTTTTTCTGCTTTTTTTCATTAGCTGCTTTGTGCTTTGAATACCTGCTTCAACTGCATCTTCTTTAAATTCAATGATGACCCGAAGCTTCTTGCTCTTCTTTAACCTTCCTTCAAAAAAACGATGAAGAAAACAAGGCGTCCACTTAAAAGGTTTATAGAGGTGAAGGACGGTCTCTCTTAAAGGCTGATCCAATTTACTAGCATGTGTTCTGACCATTTGTACCATGGAAAATCCAAACATGTGATGCCCTCCATTCTAGCTATCCATTCTCGTACACTCTTACGTTATGAACATGACAGCATCTTTGTTCGGATTCTTGTCCCTTCTTTTGTTCATATTGGCGGCTGACTCATTCCCTTCAAAAAGAAAAGCGCTTACATTTTGTAAAATAATAGAAAAAGGTGGAAATCATATCAAAACTGCCGATGATAGGTGGGAGAGTTCTTCTTAGAGAACCAGTAAAACAGAGGATTCTGCAGAAAAAAGGGGGGTTCTAGACAGGGTCAATGCTCATACAAATGTGATTCATTCCAGATGAAAAAAATCAAATTCGCATAAAAAAAAGACGAATTAAAGAAAACAGACTGGGTAGGACTAGGTCATTTTAAACATAACTTCATTTGTTTGTCATACTATTCTAACTCTGTTTTCAATCAGGAGAGGCGTTTCTGTGTATATAAATGCAATTATCTTATTTTTGAGGAATCTCATGATCTAGAGTGTTATGATCAAATTTGAAGAGAAAATGTGGAAAAAATGAAAAGAAATGATGATTCAATATTAATCATAGAAACGGCTTAGAAATCTGTTAAAGGAGAACGGGAATGAAGAAGTTTTTTGCTTTGCTTCTCCTGCTTGTCATCGGATGGGGCGTCTATTATACGATGCAAGCACAGGAACATGATGAGCCAGTGTCATCAGGTGGAGAAGACGAAAGCGGTTCAAATGATATGTATCGCAATTTTAAAGAACTGGAAGAGAATGAATCAACAGATCATTATCAAATTACATCCAATCCAGTGCCCGGCAGCCGTCTTCTAGTGATGTCGCCTCATGGCGGGAGAATCGAAGGCGGCGTTAGTGAGATTGTCCATTTTTTTGATAACGATTTTTCTACGTACTTATTTGAAGGTTTGAGAGAAAATGCATCAGAACTTCATATTACAAGTACAAACTTCGATGAACCAATCGGAGTCACACAGGCAAAAGCACATGATTATGTATTAGCTGTTCATGGTTATAAAGGGGAGCCGGGAATTGATCACACCCTTGTTGGCGGAACAGACTATAACCGTGCTGAGAAAATTGTGAACTCATTAGAGCGCAACGGTTTTTCTGCTGAACTTGCAGTTGCACACGCAACCCTAAGCGGAACGAGCAATCATAATATTAATAATCTTACAAAAACAGGGCAAAGTGTACAGCTTGAGATTAGTAGAAGTCAACGGGAAGCGTTATTTGACAGTTTCGATTTTCGGCAGCGGTCGAGTACAAAAAACGAGACGTTCTACCGGTATGTCAGGGCGATTCGAACGGTGCTGGATGAAGAATATACGTAAGGATGGTGCACATCTTAAGACAGCAAGATGAATTCTTGTTACACTATAAAAAGTGATAACAAAAGGAGAGACAGATATGGCGCGTCATCATTTTCATCTTCAGGCAAGCTGGCCTGGTCTGCGTAACGATGTGGGGACAATCGAATGTGAACAGTTAAAGACGGAGATTTCCATTCCAAAAGAAATGGATGGACCGGGTATTGGAACAAATCCAGATGAGATGCTCCTAGGTGCAGCGGCCACATGTTATATCATTACACTTGCAGCCATGATGGAGCGGAGTCAATTAGAGAAAGAGGATTTATCGATGAGCTCTGAGGCAGTTGTCGATGTGACAAACGGTGTGTTTACATATGAGAAAATCATTCACCGTCCTGTCATCATTCTCAAAGAGTCGGCTACAGCACAGGACATAGAACGAGCTCGTAAGCTTGCACATAAAGCTGAAAGCTCATGTATGATCTCTAGAGCTGTGCAAGGGAATGTCCATATTTCCTTAGAAGAAACCATCAAAGCTGGTTATTAAGTAAAAAAGTCATTTTCTCTTGATTAATGGAGAAAATGACTTTTTTTATGACGTCCATTCGGTTTGATCGAATGGTTCTTTCTTTTCTTCCTTTTGTTTTTTGGATTGATTTAAGACAATGACGCCGCATATGACAAGTGCAAGACCAATGAATCCTTTCATATGAATGGTTTCGTTAAATAGCACGAGGCCCACAAGAGCAGTAAGTGCTGTACCGACCCCAGACCAAGTGGCATATGCAGATGACAGCTCAATTGTTTTGAGTGCCAAACTGAGAAAGGTAAAGGCGCATACAAATCCGATCAGCACCCCCATACTCGGCAGCACCTGTGTAAAACCTTGCGAAAGCTTCAGCATCGTACTGCCAAAAACCTCTGTCAAAATGGCTCCTGTTAAATAAAGCATTCCTTTCATATCACTTCACATCCTTTAAGACATATTTAATAGTACGACCCCTGAAACAAGCATCGCCATTCCAATAAGTGCTTGACGGTTCAAGGTTTCTTTGAAAAAGAGCACGCCAAAAAAAGCCGTGAGGACGGTACCGACCCCAGACCAAGTGGCGTAAGACATGCTAAGTGGAATGATATTAAGGGTCAATGACAACATGTAAAAAGCAAGTGTGTAGCCAGCGACAACGACAGCGCTAGGTTTAAAGCGTGTGAAACCATTTGATAGTTTCAGCATCGCTGCCCCGATTGCTTCTGAAAAAATGGCGATAGCCAAAAAAAGATATCCGAGGATCATCATCATCCCTCCTCTAAAATGTATAAAATCCGATGAAGTAAAAGGGTTTTTTCCTCTCGATTCAATGGTTCAAGCTGAAACATTTCTGAAAACCATATACCATCACAGGCAAGACGGATCAGCTGGCTAAGTGCAGGGTCATTGATTTCCTCGGTTGCTTTTTCTTTAAATTCCGCATAAAAATGACGCCAAGGATTTAATAATGCTTCATCAAATGACATGGTAGCCAGCATGCTTGTACATAGCTGTGTGGTGTTTTGTCTATCAAGGTCATTTAATGTGGCCAATATATAGGCACGTACATAAGGTGCCTTTTCGTTTTTGTATGTTTCCTGATACGTGTCAAGCTGCTGACGAAAAGAGGCAACCGCATGCTCATTCATTTGCTGGATCAGGTCTTCCTTGCTCGAAAAATGATACAGTAGCCCGGCTTTGGTCATATTTGCATGTTCTGCCACCTGCTGAAGGGTGAGCTGACTCAATCCTTCTTTTAGAATGGTGTGAGCTGCTGCCTCAAAAATTTGTTCTTTTTTCGTTTTAGACATAAAAAAAACACCTACTTTACTGAACGGTCGGTAAAGTAAATGTTAACCTATGAAAAACAAATGTGTCAATCGATTCATTTTATAAGAGGATGTTTTCACTAAATCGTCATATTTAATAATAAGGGTATGGTCCATATGGCGGGTATGGCGGTGGATAAGGATAACCATAGCCATATCCTGGAGCAAGAAGCGACCCAGCTAAAAGCCCTCCAGCAAAACCACCTAAAAATGGCGGTCCAAAAAATCCAGGTCTCCCATAGCCAAAACCAGGGCGCCCAAACCCAAACCCAGGTCTTCCAAAACCAAATCCAGGGCGTCCAAATCCAAAAGGTCTTCTCATCTCATCTTGAACAAACGGTGCGTCAAAATAATTCATAAAAAAAGACTCCTTTCACATAAAATCACTGTAACTGACATCAGTGTATTCGAGTGGCCCACTTGTGTTTGGGTGAATGCCTAAAATAAGGAGGAATGTAAAAAATGGGCCTGTATCCGTCTGATTGGGCTAAATGTCCACCTCATGCACATGCTTATAAAGCGCGAACGGATGTAACCGAAGAACATTATCATTTAATAGAAGGTATTTCTCAGCCTGTGAATGGAAGCAGTACCGACAGACATACTCATTATTACCGGGGGATCACGTCATTTGAAAGAGGGCATTTTCATAGATATTATGGCGTCACTGGACCTGCTATCCCAAGAGTGGACGGGACGCACTACCATGAAATTGAGGAAGTCACGTTTTCTGCCTATACCGACTCTGTCCCGATTCCATATGGGGGAGTCGTTTACAGTCCAGATGAAGAAAGGCCAACGCATAAGCACCGTTTAAAAGGAAAGACATATGAAGTGGTCGGGAATGAACCACTTGGCTGGTGACAAGGAGTATATAGGAGAGAAAGAGAAGTTATGCTATACTGTAGGCAGTTTGTAAAAGAGAGTGATGTTATGAAAAAACAACCAGTGATTGTATTAGTAGGTCCGACGGCTGTCGGAAAAACAAAGCTGAGCATTGATATAGCGAAAGCATTTAATGGAGAAATTATCAGCGGGGATTCCATGCAGATCTATAAAGGGATGGATATTGGAACAGCGAAAATCACCCCTGAAGAAATGAATGGCGTACCGCACCATTTAATCGATATTAAACAACCGGATGAATCGTTTTCTACAGCTGAATTTCAGCAGCTTGTCCGCTTAAAAATCAAAGAGATTGCTGCGAGAGGGAAAACGCCCATGATTGTTGGTGGAACTGGGCTATATATTCAGTCTGTTTTATATGATTACACGTTTACTGATGAGAAAAGTGATCCTGCTTTTAGAGAAGAGATGACGCTGTTTAAGCAGCAGCATGGACCGATCAAGCTGTATGAAAAGCTAAAAGAAGCCGATCCTGACGCTGCAAAAGCGATTCATCCGAATAACGTCCGCCGCGTGATAAGGGCGCTTGAAATCATCCATACAACAGGTCAGAAAATGTCTGATATGCAAAACGGGCATCAAGAAGTTCCTCTTTATGACACTGCCTTCATTGGGCTGAAAATGGACCGAGAGCTTTTGTACGAGCGCATTCATCAAAGAATTGATATGATGTTAGATGAAGGCTTAATTGAAGAAGTGAGCGCACTTTATCAATCTGGTTTGAAAGATTGTCAGTCTGTTCAAGCGATTGGTTATAAAGAGTTGTATGCCTATTTTCAAGGCGATTGCTCACTTGATGAAGCCATCCAGCAATTAAAACAAAATTCCCGCAGATATGCGAAGCGTCAGTTTACGTGGTTCCGTAATAAAATGGATGTCACCTGGTTTGATATGACACCACCTTGCCACTTTTCGGACAAAAAAGAGGAAATTTTCGCATATATAGCAGGAAAGCTTGGACTTAAAGCGAAACTGTAGTTATCAGAATCAAGGAGGACGAAACATGAAACCGATTAATATTCAGGACCAATTTTTGAATCAGATCCGCAAAGACAATACATTTGTCACAGTATTTTTACTGAATGGCTTTCAGCTTCGCGGTCAAGTAAAGGGATTTGACAATTTCACGGTGCTGCTTGAGACAGAAGGGAAGCAGCAGCTTATTTATAAACATGCGATTTCAACATTTGCTCCTCAAAAAAATGTAAATCTTGAATTAGAATAAACACCCGTTTTCACCAATAGCCCCATGCAGCTGCGAATAAACCGGCCGAAACCCGCTACGTTTTTTGTCAGTGCAGAGGGGCTATTTTGTATGCCATGAAACTTTTCTGTCCAAGTTGCGTATAAATCCTTATTGGACATTTAAAAGGTGAGGGGATTTATATGGAAAATGCAGAGCTTGAATTGAGAAGGATTCGAGTGATCCTTCTTTTGATTGGAATCGTTGTCTTATTTGGATCATGCGCCATCTCGAACATCGAAACGAGACAAGAAAGTTGGCATAACCATTCTAGTGAGCATGATGGGAGCCATGTTGATGGTCTTTTACCATCATCTGTTGCGCTAAAAAATAATCACATTGCTGTTGTGAAAGATGATGAAGTACATGTATACCGGTTTGATGAAAAAGAAGGAGAGCTGACGCTCATTACGACAAAGTACATAGATGAATGGGATGAAGATGATGGTGATAGTGAAGACTTTGATGAAGAGTAAGCACGTAAATTTACAAATGAATGTGAAGTCGCTACACTATAAACATGCATCAGACATCTAGACAGAAAAGGATGAGTTCATGACACACAAAATTAAAATTAATCATTGGGAACAAACTTGTGAAGATGACTCCTGTTTCGAATATGGAACAAGCGTTTCTGTAAACGGGAAAGAATTAGTAAGAGAAGCCTCGATCGTCTCTGCGCTTGAAGCGGTGCTCAAAGAATTAGGTGTTGAAGTGGAAATAACAGAAGTGTCAGAAGATTTACAGTGCGATGCCTACAAAAAATAAAACAAAAAGTCTAGTCTACTAAGCGATTTTTTTTCGTGTTATGATAGATTTCGGTTTCAGTTGAATAGGGAGTAGGGCAGTCTATTTTTAGAACCTGCTCTGCTCTATTTATTTGAACGTACGAGTTCGGCTATGAATGTTCGGCCGGGTTGGTTGATTTTTTTCGTTTCGAGTATCTATATATTGTGTTTTGAAAAAACATAGTATACTATATATAGTGAATAACGAAATGATCAACAATACTAAAAACTAGGTCGTGATGGAATTGATTCAAATCGTATTTGATTCAAAAACAGGAAATGTTCAACGCTTTTTGGACAAGACCCCTTTTACAGACAAACGAAAATTGACTGGAGAAGAGTTTTTGGATACGCCGTTTATTCTCGTCACCTTTACGACAGGATTTGGACAAGTCCCTGGTACCACTCAGTCATTTTTAGAGAAAAATGCGCACCTTTTACTAGGTGTAGCGGTGAGTGGGAACAAAGTGTGGGGAGATAACTTTGCCAAAAGCGCCGATACGATTTCTAAACAATATCAAGTTCCTATTTTGCACACCTTTGAACTAAGCGGAACAAAAAGGGATGTTGAATTGTTTACACAGGAGGTAGAAAGAATTGTCACAAAATCAGGTTCCAAAGTGGATACAATTAAATAACGAGATTATGATTCAAAAAGAAGGAAAGTTTCAGTTCGACAAGGACAAAGAAGCTGTACATAGTTATTTCGTAGATTATATTAATCAAAACACGGTCTTCTTTCATAATCTAGAAGAGAAGATTGATTACTTAATAGAAAACGACTACTATGAGGAAGAATTTTTAAGACAATACAGCATGTCAGATATTAAAGAAGTATTTGAAGCTGCATATGCCAAGAAATTTAGATTCCCATCATTTATGAGTGCGTTTAAGTTTTACAATGACTATGCACTGAAAACAAATGACAAAAAGAAAATCCTTGAACGCTATGAAGACCGTATTTCAGTTGTGGCTCTTTTCTTTGCGGGCGGAGACAAAAAGAAAGCACTCGAGTTTGTGGAACTGATGATCAACCAAGAGTATCAGCCAAGTACACCAACATTCTTAAACGCAGGCCGTAAAAGACGTGGTGAGCTGGTGAGCTGCTTCTTGCTTGAAGTGAATGACTCATTAAACGATATCTCAAGAGCCATTGATATTTCCATGCAGCTGTCTAAATTAGGCGGCGGCGTCAGCTTGAACCTTTCAAAGCTTCGTGCGAAAGGTGAAGCGATCAAAGATGTTGAAAATGCGACCAAAGGTGTCGTAGGCGTCATGAAACTTCTTGATAATGCATTCCGATATGCAGATCAAATGGGACAAAGACAAGGTTCAGGCAGTGCCTACCTGAATATTTTCCACAGAGATATTAATGATTTCTTAGATACGAAAAAAATCTCTGCGGATGAAGATGTTCGTGTGAAAACACTTTCGATCGGTGTCGTCATCCCAGATAAATTTATCGAGCTTGCTAGAGAAGATAAAACAGCTTACACATTCTATCCTCATACAGTTTATAAAGCTTATGGACAGCATCTTGATGAGATGGATATGGAAGAAATGTATGACGAGCTTGTAGAAAACCCGAAAGTCAAAAAAGAAAAAGTCAATCCGAGAAAACTTCTTGAAAAATTAGCTGTTCTGCGCTCAGAATCAGGCTATCCATATATCATGTTCCAAGATAATGTGAATAGAGAGCACGCTCTGAACCATATTTCACGTGTGAAATTCTCAAACCTTTGCTCAGAAGTCCTTCAAGCTTCAGAAGTCTCTTCTTACACGGACTATGATCAAGATGATGAGATCGGACTTGATATTTCTTGTAACCTTGGTTCTTTAAATATCATGAACGTGATGAAAAACAAATCCATTGAAAAAACAGTCAAGCTTGCAACGGACTCACTTACACTTGTGTCTGAAACAACAGATATCCGCAATGCACCAGCTGTTAGAAAAGCGAACAAAGCGATGAAGTCAATTGGACTTGGTGCGATGAACCTTCACGGGTATTTAGCTCAAAACCAAATCGCTTATGAAAGTGAAGAAGCAAGAGATTTCGCTAATACGTTCTTTATGATGGTGAACTATTACTCCATTAAGCGTTCAAGTGAGCTTGCAAAAGAAAAAGGGGAAACATTCCACCGTTATGAGGGCTCTGGTTATGCAACAGGTGAGTACTTCAATAAATACGTGGAAAATGATTTCACTCCAAAAACAGAAAAAGCAGCTGCGCTATTTGAAGGGATGCACATTCCAACGAAAGAAGATTGGGCAGCACTCAAAGATTTTGTAGCGGAAAATGGCATGTATCATAGCTATCGATTATGTATTGCGCCAACAGGTTCTATTTCGTATGTTCAATCGGCAACAGCGTCTGTGATGCCAATTATGGAACGTATCGAAGAAAGAACATACGGAAACAGCAAAACGTATTATCCAATGCCAGGACTTTCAGCACAAAACTGGTTCTTCTATAAAGAAGCATACGATATGGACATGTTTAAAGTGGTCGATATGATCGCAACCATTCAGCAGCACGTCGATCAAGGAATCAGCTTTACATTATTCCTAAAAGATACGATGACAACGCGTGACTTAAATCGCATCGATCTTTATGCACACCATAAAGGCATTAAGACACTTTATTATGCAAGAACGAAGGATACAGGGCAGGAAGGCTGTCTTTCTTGTGTTGTTTGATTAAAGGAGAGTTTAACGTGACAAAAATTTATGATGCAGCCAACTGGTCAAAACACGAAGACGATTTTACACAAATGTTTTACAACCAAAACGTCAAGCAATTCTGGCTTCCAGAGGAGATTTCCTTAAACGGGGATCTCTTAACATGGAAATATTTAGGTGAAAAAGAGCAGGATACGTACATGAAGGTACTGGCTGGACTGACGTTACTTGATACAGAACAAGGAAATACAGGAATGCCGATAGTGGCTGAACATGTGGACGGTCATCAGCGTAAAGCCGTGTTAAACTTTATGGCCATGATGGAAAATGCCGTGCATGCAAAATCATACTCAAATATCTTCATGACACTTGCACCGACTGAAACGATTAGTGAAGTATTTGAATGGGTCAAGAAAAATAAATTCTTGCAAAAGAAAGCAGATATGATTGTAGGTCTGTACCGTTCCATTCAAAAGGATGACCCGATTTCATTATTTAAAGCAATGGTTGCTTCAGTGTATTTAGAAAGCTTCCTATTCTATAGCGGCTTTTACTACCCGCTATATTTCTACGGTCAAGGAAAGCTCATGCAAAGTGGTGAAATCATTAACTTGATTTTGCGCGATGAGGCGATTCACGGTGTGTATGTTGGATTATTAGCACAAGAAATTTACAACAAACAAACACCTGAGGTGCAAAAAGAGCTTTATGATTTCTCTATCGATCTGCTTAATGAGCTTTATGAAAATGAACTTCATTACACTGAGGATATTTATGACCAAGTCAATTTATCGCATGATGTGAAAAAGTTCATTCGTTACAATGCCAATAAAGCGTTAATGAACCTTGGATTTGCCCCTTACTTTGAAGAAGAAGAGATCAACCCAATTGTATTGAACGGACTCAATACAAAAACAAAGTCACATGACTTCTTCTCAATGAAAGGGAACGGCTACAAAAAGGCAACAGTTGAGCCGTTAAAAGATGACGATTTCTTCTTTGGAGATGAATCATAATTAAAATGCAAAAGTCAAAACGCATCACTCGTTTTGGCTTTTTGCCATTTCTAACAATGTGTTACATACTGGAGGTTACCGAACATGGGAAAAATGGACGAAATGATTTTAGTTGCACCGCGCGCACGCGTGTTCCAAAATGAAACACTTGCGTTTAATGGTGTGAATAGTGAAGAGAAAACAATCAGCACCATTATGAAAGAAATCGAAGAGCACTTCGAGCAGATGCGAAGAGGCGATGCAGAAGAAAATCCTGACTTCAAACAGCCGATACCTTATGTCGTGATTAAGCGTGAGGACGAAGTGTATGTATATGAAAGACTTCAAGGCGGGGGAGAGACGCGCTTACATCATAAGTTATCTCTTGGCTTTGGGGGTCATATGAATTTCATTGAAGGAAAAAATTTTGCTGAGATTCTAAAAGAAAATACCGATCGTGAACTGGACGAGGAACTTTCGATTCAAGAGGAAGACAAACTTGAGATGAAAACCCTTGGACTCATTAATGATGATGACAACAGTGTCGGCCGTGTGCACATCGGACTGTTATCAGCCCTTGAATTATCGCCAGGTGCTCATGTAGAAGTAAAAGAAACAGATCAAATCTCAGGAAAATGGATGAAAGTAACAGATTTGAAAAAGCCTGAGTACTTCGATCGTCTTGAAACATGGTCTCAATTTGTCGTGAACATTTTAGCATAATTGGATAGACAACAAACCGGCTCTAAAGATGACTTGAGCCGGTTTGTTTTTTAGATTATTGAAAAACGAATGCGTCGTGACCGGCCTGCTTTAATCGAGCGACGAGGTCATCTGCATTTTGCTTTGAACGGAAAGCGCCAGCTTGGACTCGGTACATGCCGCTATCCAGTACGACCAGCGCTTCAAATCCTTTGGATCTGAGTGTAGCTGCTAGTTCATCTGCATTGGCTTTGACCTTGAAAGCCCCTGCTTGCACTTTATATAGGTTACTTGCTTTTTTTTTCAATTGAAGGGCTTTTTCTAATCCAGTGGCATGAGCACGAGCGATCCCTTGAAGGAAAGTAGCGTTACGGAGCTTATTAGCATCAGCTACCGTATCAATGAAACCGTTTTCAGTTAAAATGGCAGACATAGAAGTTTCCCGCAGAACGTGGAAGTTCGCCGTTTTCTTGCCGCGGTCGGCAAAATCAACGGAGCGGACAATCTCATCATGAAGGGCATTGCGATACGTGGTGGTTGGTGCTGAAACGCCAGGGTACACATAACTTTCAAAACCTGTGCCTCCGCCAGCATTAATATGAATAGACACGAAATAGTCAGCTCCCCAGCTGTTTGCCGCATTCGTACGCTGGGATAACGTGACGGATTGGTCAATTGAACGACTTAAGCGGACGGAAACCCCATCATATTCACTAATCAACATATCTCTCAGAAAAAGCGCAATTTGCAGTGTGCTATTTTTCTCCAAAAGTCCATTAGCAGCAGCTCCAGAATCTGTTCCTCCGTGGCCAGGATCAATAAAAATTTTCACCATCTATTCATCACCTCGTCTTTATTTTATGAGGAAATAGAAAAATTGCCTGTACAAAATGCGGAAATCATCGAGACTCTTTTCTGCACAATTTGTGATGAAAAAGCGCCATTTTTCTAAGAAAAAACAAATTGTTGGTTTGTCCGCCCGAAATGGATGAATACAATGGAAATAGCACATCATTTCCTGGGAAACCGCACAATCCCCTACAATAACCGGTATCTCGGGTCATTTTGACAGTAAACCGATGCTAGTGCGGGCGATTGTCACGATTACAGCTCCACCCGAATAGATTAAAGAGAGAAGAGCGAGAGGTGAATACGTTGGAGCGAGCTGTCACATATAAAAATAACGGCCAAATCAACATTATACTTAATGGACAGAAGCAAGTATTGGTTGATGCAGATTCAGAGGCAGAATACCTAGAGGCCTTGCAAAAAAATGAGGCCAAACACAGCATCTTACGAGAAATAGAACGAGAAATGAACAGCCTTGTCGGGATGGATGAAATGAAACGAAACATAAAAGAAATTTATGCTTGGATTTTTGTCAATCAAAAAAGACAAGAACAAGGATTAAAGGTAGGAAAACAAGCGCTTCATATGATGTTTAAAGGAAATCCTGGCACAGGGAAAACAACGGTTGCACGGCTTGTCGGGAAGCTTTTCTTTGAAATGAATGTTCTTTCAAAGGGGCACTTAATTGAAGCAGAACGAGGAGATCTGGTTGGAGAGTACATTGGACATACAGCTCAAAAAACAAGAGATTTGATTAAAAAATCACTAGGCGGCATTTTGTTCATCGATGAAGCCTATTCTCTTGCCCGCGGAGGAGAGAAGGATTTCGGGAAAGAAGCCATTGATACCCTTGTAAAACATATGGAGGATAAGCAGCATGAATTCATCCTCATCTTAGCTGGATACTCCAAGGAAATGGATCATTTTCTTTCTCTAAATCCTGGTCTGCAATCGAGATTTCCGATCAATATCAACTTCCCTGATTATACGGTCGATCAGCTGATGGATATTGCAAAACGAATGATGGCCGATCGGGAATATGTCTTTACCCAAGAGGCAGAATGGAAACTGCGAGACTATTTAATGCACATCAAGAGCACAACGAGTCCTGCTAAATTCAGCAACGGCCGTTTTGTGCGAAACACCATTGAAAAAGCGATTCGAACTCAGGCGATGAGGCTGCTTCTTGTGGATCATTATGATAAAAAAGACTTACTTACGATTAAAAGCCATGATCTGCAAATGAAAGAGGATACGCCTTCTTGAAATGGCGTATCCTTTTTGTAAAGAGACAAGAAATTAAACCTTCCGAATGGTGGTATACGTGTGGTGTGTTTGGTATGATGGTACTACTGAAACTTAAGTACAGAAAGGAAACAACTGACGTTGAATGAACATGAAATGATCGAAAAAGCGATCCTTGTCGGCTGTCAACTGCCGCATATAACGGATGAACGCTTTCAATATTCTATGGAAGAATTAGCTTCCTTAACCAAAACAGCTGGCGGTGAAGCTGTCAGCATCATGACGCAAAAAAGAAATAGACAAGACAGCGCGACTTACATCGGGAAAGGGAAAGTGGAAGAGCTTGTAGTGCTTTCCGACGAGTTAGACTGTGACGTTATTATTTTTAACGACGAGCTTTCGCCTAGCCAGTTAAAAGCTTTGGCGACTGCCTTAGATGTGAAAATTATTGACCGTACGCAATTGATTCTAGACATCTTTGCCAAAAGAGCCCGTACAAGAGAGGGGAAGCTGCAAATAGAGCTTGCCCAGCTTCAGTATGCCTTGCCGAGACTGAGCGGACAAGGGATCAGCCTTTCAAGACAAGGCGGCGGAATTGGCGCAAGAGGTCCAGGTGAAACAAAACTTGAAACAGACAGACGTCATATTCGAAACCGCATACACGAAATTCACGGACAACTGTCTGCAGTCAAAGAACATCGCACGAGATACCGGGAACGACGGAAGAAAAATGGCGTATTCCAAATCGCTATTGTCGGGTACACAAATGCCGGGAAATCAACATTGTTTAACCAGTTAACAGAAGCGGATAGCCATGAAGAAGATTTGCTGTTTGCCACACTTGATCCAATGACGCGTAAAATGACACTTGAATCTGGCTACAGTGTACTGATTTCCGATACAGTTGGTTTTATTCAAGACCTTCCAACCACACTGATTGCAGCATTTCGTTCCACTCTTGAAGAAGTAAAAGAAGCAGACTATTTGCTTCATGTGATCGATTCTTCGAATGAGGATTATGAAGGGCATGAACGAACGGTTCATAAGCTTTTAGAAGAATTAGAAGCTGACCGTATTCCGATGCTGACAGTCTATAACAAAAAAGACCAAATCCGGCCGGATTTTATCCCTTCCTCAAAGCAGCGCCATATTTTAATCAGTGCTAGGCGCGAGGAAGATGTGAAGCGGTTAAAAGCGGATATCATGGCTGAACTGAAAAAAGATTTTTTAAAGCCATATCATGTAAGGATTCCGGCATATGAAGGGAAACTCATATCTGCCTTAAAGTCAGAAACCTTGGTGGAATCACTGGAATTTCAAAAGGAAGCAGAGCTTTATGACATCACTGGATTTAGTGGTGAGGAGCAAACCATATTAGGACAAATCAAGAAGTATATGTTGTAGGAAAGGAATTAAATCACGATGTTTCACACTTTAAAACATGGCACCATTTTAGAAAAAATAGCAGCAGAAGCAGAACAAGACATTTCACAAATACATCAGCAAATTGATCGAAAGAGCGAACAAAATGAGTGGCGGGTTCTTGAAAGCTACCGGAAACATAAAGTCAGTGACTCTCATTTTAACCCGACAACTGGTTATGGTTACGATGATATGGGAAGAGACACGTTAGAAAAGATCTATGCGGATGTATTTGGAGGGGAAAGCGGTCTTGTACGCCCGCAGATCATTTCTGGAACACATGCCATTTCCATCGCCTTATTTGGTGTGCTAAGACCTGGTGATGAATTGATCTACATGACGGGGAAACCTTACGATACCCTAGAAGAGATTGTCGGGATTCGCGGCAAAGAAGGGACAGGCTCATTAAAAGATTTTCAGATCGATTACAAAGCCATTGATTTGAGTCAAGATGGATCTGTCGATTTCGACAAAGTCAAAGAATCTATTTCCCCAAAAACAAAAGTCATCGGGATTCAGCGTTCTAAAGGCTATGCGTCAAGACCATCCTTTACAATAGAAGAAATTGAACAAATGATTTCATTTGTGAAAGACATCAATGAGGACATCATTGTGTTTGTTGACAACTGTTATGGTGAATTTACTGAATTACAAGAGCCATGTCATGTGGGCGCAGACCTTATGGCAGGTTCTCTCATTAAAAACCCAGGCGGCGGCCTTGCCAAAACTGGCGGCTACATCGTCGGAAAAGAAAAATGGGTAGAGGCTTGCTCTTATCGAATGACATCTCCAGGCATCGGCAGTGAAGCGGGTGCATCGCTGTATGCGCTCCAGGAAATGTATCAAGGATTTTTCTTAGCACCGCATGTTGTTGCACAAAGTTTAAAAGGTGCCGTGTTTACAGCGCGTTTTCTTGAAAAACTCGGGTTCCAAACAAACCCGTCGTGGAATGCGAAAAGAACCGACTTGATTCAATCTGTAGAATTTGGAGACCCTAAAAAAATGATTGCATTTTGTCAGGCGATTCAATATGCATCACCGATTAACAGTCATGTCACACCGCATGCAAGCTATATGCCGGGATACGAGGACGATGTTATTATGGCAGCGGGCACATTTGTCCAAGGAGCCAGCATTGAATTATCAGCTGATGGTCCGATTAGACCGCCTTACACAGCCTATGTTCAGGGCGGTCTCACGTACGCCCATGTGAAAAATGCCATTTGCAGTGCTGTAGATGCCTTACTAGAGCAAGGTTTTATTGAAGTGCCTGCTCGATAAAAAAATCCATGTTAATATTCCTAACATTTCGTTGACACATAATATAACATGACATATAATAAATTTAAGCAAAGAGGAGGAGACAGTTGAGATGAGTGATAACATTCGCCGCTCAATGCCTTTATTCCCAATTGGGATTGTCATGCAGCTAACAGAATTATCTGCAAGACAAATTCGCTATTATGAGGAAAATGGTTTAGTATTTCCAGCGAGAAGTGATGGGAATCGCCGATTATTTTCTTTCCATGATGTTGATAAATTACTAGAAATCAAAAACCTCATCGAACAAGGTGTAAACATGGCAGGAATCAAAAAACTTTTTGCCAAAGCTGAGGCAGAAAATCCATCGTCTGAAACAAAGACAGAGGAGAAAACCACAGCGAAGCACAACTTGACAGATGATGAACTCAGGAAGCTACTGAAGAAGGAACTCATTCAGGCTGGACGTTTCCAACAAGGAACGACCTTTAGGCAGGGGGATATGTCAAGGTTCTTCCGTTAACCGATTAGCAAAAGCATTGCTATACACATTTTACCTTTTGTAGGGGAGGAGTTTTACGAAATGGCAAAGTACACAAGAGAAGATATCGTAAAATTAGTAAATGAGGAAAACGTAAAGTACATCCGTCTGCAATTTACAGACATTCTCGGAACAATTAAAAATGTTGAGATTCCTGTGAGCCAGTTAGAAAAAGCTCTCGATAACAAATGTATGTTTGATGGTTCATCTATTGAAGGGTTTGTACGTATTGAAGAATCAGATATGTACCTATATCCAGATCTAAACACGTTTGTTATTTTCCCTTGGACAGCAGAAAAAGGTAAAGTTGCACGCTTTATTTGTGATATTTATAAGCCAGACGGAACACCATTTGATGGAGACCCTCGTAACAACTTAAAGCGTATCTTAAAGGAAATGGAAGAACTAGGATTTAGTGATTTCAACCTTGGACCTGAGCCAGAATTCTTCTTATTTAAATTAGACGAAAAAGGCGAGCCAACGCTCGAACTAAACGATAAAGGTGGATACTTTGACCTTGCACCAACAGATTTAGGTGAAAACTGCCGCCGCGACATCGTGCTTGAGCTTGAAGAAATGGGCTTTGAAATTGAAGCTTCTCACCACGAAGTAGCACCTGGTCAGCATGAAATTGATTTCAAATATGCAGGCGCCATCCGTTCTTGTGATGACATTCAAACGTTCAAGCTTGTTGTGAAAACAATCGCTAGAAAGCACGGACTTCATGCGACATTCATGCCAAAACCATTGTTCGGTGTAAATGGATCTGGTATGCACTGTAACCTATCATTATTCAAAAATGGCAAAAACGCATTCTTTGATGAAAAAGCAGATTTACAATTAAGCGAGACGGCTAGACACTTTATCGCAGGTATTGTGAAGCACGCAACAAGCTTCACAGCGGTCACAAACCCAACGGTGAACTCTTACAAGCGTCTTGTACCTGGCTATGAAGCACCTTGCTACGTAGCATGGAGTGCACAAAACCGCAGCCCATTGATTCGTATTCCAGCATCACGCGGCATTAGCACACGTGTAGAAGTACGCAGTGTAGACCCATCTGCAAACCCATACCTTGCACTAAGTGTATTACTTGCAGCAGGTCTAGACGGAATCAAAAACAAACTAGACGCACCAGCGCCAATCGACAGAAACATCTATGTCATGGACAAAGAAGAGCGCCTTGAAAACGGCATCGCTGACTTACCTGCAACACTTGCAGAAGCACTTGAGCTGCTCAAGTCAAACGAAGTCATGATCAACGCACTAGGCGACCACTTATTCGAGCACTTCATCGAATCAAAAGAAATCGAATGGGATATGTTCCGCACCCAAGTACACCCATGGGAACGCGATCAGTATATGTCTCAGTATTAATATAGAAAACCCCTTGGAACCAATGGTTTCAGGGGGTTTTTATTTTTGTGGGTGTTTCTAATATTTCAAAATGAAGAAGCCTTCACCCACAATTCACCCACAAAAAAATGATAAAAAAATCACTCCATTATCTTGGAGATATACTCTTCATATTTATTCATTGAATCCAAGTCAATTTTTTTGCTGATATGAGAATAAATATCAGATGTTACTCTAATGCTTTTGTGGCCCAGTCGCTCTTGAACATATTTCATAGATGCCCCAGATTCTAAAAGTAAAACGGTGTGGGTGTGTCGAAGGGCATGGATAGGCATTTTCGGTAGACCTGCTTGTTTAAGTATACGTTCAAACGCATTGAATAAAGATGATTTCGGTAGGGGAGAACCATCTTTCCGTGAGAATACTAAATTCAAGTCATGCAGGTAAACATCATTAAGAACAAGTTTAGCGTCATTTTGACGTTTTTTTAAATCGTGTAGTTCATTAGCCAATTGTTGATCAATAGTTATGATCCGTTTTGATGTAAAGGTTTTTGGGTCACCGAATAGCTCGTTTTGATTTTTTGCTCTA
This sequence comes from Bacillus sp. FSL W8-0183, assembly GCF_038006825.1. Taxonomy (NCBI): domain Bacteria; kingdom Bacillati; phylum Bacillota; class Bacilli; order Caryophanales; family Bacillaceae; genus Bacillus; species Bacillus sp. FSL W8-0183. The sequence continues at coordinate 1,827,614 of NZ_JBBOVY010000001.1, forward strand.
AAATCAAGAGTTTTAGTTATACTTACTTTTTTATTCTTTAAATCAATATCTGTCCATTGTAAAGCTGCTGCTTCACCTTTTCGCATCCCAGTGCTCAACAAGGTTTTAAAGTATATATAATATATGTACCCATATTGATAAGCTGTACTTAGAAAAAGGGGTAGTTCATCACTGTTAATAAACTCTACGTTGTATTCTCTTTTCTTAGAAGTTTTAATCTCTATGCCTACACACGGATTTTTCTCGATTTTACCCAAAATAACTGCTTTTTCCATTGCGTTTCGCATGGTCCCATGAATAATCTCTACTGTTCGCTTACTATATTTTTTTTGATCACAAAGATAGTTAATGAATTTTTGATATAACATTGGTTTAATCTCTTTAATATCAATATCTTTGAAGTATGGAATAATGTGATTATGAATATTTCTTTTATGTAATTCTAAGGTGTTTTTCCGTACCGTTCCTTCTTTATAATCTTTTAGCCAATCTACAAGGTAAAGTTTTAGTAGGTAAGGGTAGTTCTCTAATTCAAATCCGTTAAAGATTTTTTTCTCTTCTTCAGCAGCAGCCATTTGAGCTTCTTTTTTTGTATTAAACCCACGTTTTGATTTTTCTTTAAACTTTTTTTGGATTGGATCTTTATAACGGATTCTAAATTCCCAAGATCCATTAGGGTGTTTTCTAAAACTTGCCAAGTTTATTCACTCCTCACTTTTATATTCAGCTCCCAGCATTTTTAAGAAACGTATGTTCGTTTTTTGTTCAAAAAAATATTGTGGTAATTTTGAACAAGCTCTTTAGGGATGCCATAATCATTGAATTCACAATGAGTTATGCTACCTTGTATGGAAGAAAACAGTAAATGCATAGCGAAAAAATTTGCTTCCATTTCAATTTTTTCAGTTGAAAAGAATGTGTTTCTTTTTAAGAATGGAGTATTAGAATTACTATGCAACAATGCATGGCCCAGTTCATGGGCGCATACAAAGCGGGCACATTTATCACTAACATTTTCATTAATATGAATGAATTTTGTACGAAAATGTTTGCTATAGTATCCTAGAGTCTTTCCCAAATCTTCATGAATTGTAATAATACCTAGCTTGTCGGCAATATAAAAAGGATTAGATGAATTAAATCTACTTTTTAATTTTGAAACAGTTTCAGCAATATCCCCCATGATTCACAATATCATTCCTTATCTATATTTTTTAGGAGTGTATTTTTGTTTTGCAATTTTCTTTGCTATTCTTAAAGTATTCTCAAGACTTGCGATTAAAAGCTCTTTATCCTCTTCATCCATGTCATCAAGAGTCTGTCCATCAAAGGCAGCATAACTATTTCCTTCAAGCCCATTTATAATTTTTTGTAATTCCTTTTGAATGTCTCTCTCATCTTTTTCCGTTAAATCAAAGCTTCTTTTAACCTCAGTGCGGCCTAAAAGGTAATCAGTTGACACGTCAAAATAATCCGCAATTTTTTGAAGTTTATCCGCCCCAGGAATTTGAGTTTTCAATCTGTATAATGTGTTTTTAGAATAGCCTAGAGATTTTTCTAATTCATTAATTGAAATTTTCCTTTCATTACACAACTCTTTCACTATGTCAAAAACCGTCATATTAACCATCCTTGTGAGCCAGCCAACCAATATTAAATTTTAAGCATAAAAACTGTTGATTATTTTATGCTTATAGTTTAATATTAGTGACATAAGCTAATTAGTTAGCTAAAAGACAATAAAAAATGCACCCAAATAAAATACACTTTCTGCGCTGGGGAGCAATGAAATGTACAGTTAACAGGCTTTTTAAGGTCTTATTTAGCTATGGATTCATATTAAACTATACGCATAAAAACGTCAACAAGATTTAGCTAATTAATTAGCTTCTCTTATTTTTGGAAGGAGGCAAATTGAATTATGTCGGCCATCGTAGCTGCCAAAGTCAAGTCAGAAATGTACAAACAGGGAATCACTCAGAAAGAGTTGGCTGAAATTCTCGGTGTTTCCTGTTCTTATATCAGTGATATCATCAACGGCAAAAAAACAGGGAAGAAAGCGCAAGAGCATGCTAAACACATCCGAAAGATTTTAGGGATCAAAGGAAGTGGTGAGTAAATGCTAACCTTTCAAATCGATCAAACTCTTTTAGAAGAAAAGGTAGCGAGGGAGCTGTCAAAACGCCTTGAACAAATAGAACACAGGGTTACATTTTGGGACACAAAAGAATTGTGTAAGCAAACAAACATGAGTCTCAACTTTATAAAAGAAACTTTTTTTTATGATCCAAGGTTCCCTAAATATCGAGTGGGTACAAAATGGCTTTTTCCCGCTAAAGAATGTGAACAGTTTTTAGTAACTTGGTTGAAAGAACAATCCAGGGGATAAAGCAGTTATTGGTGAAAACCGATGCCCATTTTTGGTGAAGCTTATAAAAGATCTTTAGGAGGATGAGATGAGAAAGCGAACTTCAGTTTTCAAGAGTATTGATCATGAAGGGATAACAGCTGAAATGATCTGTATTGAACAACTACAAAAAAGATTAATGAAAGCATTAGAGAGTGCTGATATAGATACGGCATTAGCAGCTCACAAAGATATTGCAAAATCATTAAATCAAATTCAGCATTACGAAAGCCAAGCTAAGGTTCATTTATTAAAACAGGCTGCGAGGATTACAAAAATCAAATATCCAAAATCACTAAAAAATAGATTGAGAGGATTGATCTAGATGAAGTATTTGTTCACAGCAAGTCGCTTAATGAAGGCGAAAGATATCGTGAAACAATGTCAGATGCGTCATACAGAGGAAGGGCTCATTTTATTAGCCGCTCTGGAATTACAGATCAGAACGGAAATAGAAAACAGAAAAAAGCAGCAAGCTCCGACACTTACTGCTTAAATCATTTCAAACCATGAATAACAAAATGATCGATCTCATTATAGCGTTATTTAGAGATCACGACAAGGCTTATTCTTGTCGTCCGGCTTGCGGATGGGACAGTGCACACCTACCCCCTCAAATCATGCTCCATCCGCGGTCGGACGATGCGAATAAGCATCAAATAATGTGTTAAGGAGGAAAGAAGTCTTGAGAACTAAACCAGTTATTAAACCTTTCAGTGAGAGACAGTCTGATCAGTTCTATCTATCACAAGTGAATGGATCAATTGTGATGACTAACAAAGGTAAGCCAATGTTCCAATTTCCTGATAAACAAGCCTTTGAGAAATTTCAACAGCTAAAGGCAGATGCGATCCGCTCAAAATTAGAGATTATTTGATGCTTACACCAAACAGAAGAGGAGGGAAAAAGATGAATATTGAGCATCCGATCATCACAGAGATTAATAGATATGGCTATCCAAAAGATATGGTGAGGCAAGAAGAACACTTTGGAATTGATTTTTATGGGTCAGAAATTTTGCTAGAAGATGACTATGTTGAGGATAAAAATTCGGGTGAATTGATCTTGCGAGAAAATCTAGAACGATATCTTGCAGAGGAACTTGATTTTGAATTTAAAACAGCAAAATAAAAGAGTTCACTCCCAACAAGTGAACTCTCATCTAAATAACCAGACACAGAATATGGTGTCAACCACTATTATAAGCAGGTTGGCACCTAAATTCAATGGGGGTTTCTTATATGAATGGATTGTCAAATGTTGATTACTCAAACTATATGGCAGCTTCACAGCCATCAGCAGGAACGTCAGTAACAACAGAAGCTATGGTTAGTCGGCAGGCACAGGAAGTACAAGCAGCTATGGTCATAGCAAAGAAGTTTCCAAGAGACGTATATGCTGCCTTTGAACGAATTAAGAAAGCATGTGAGCGTAGGCTATTAGCTGAGAATGCTGTCTATGAATATCCACGAGGTGGCACAAAGGTATCAGGTCCTTCAATTCGTCTGGCTGAAGCTCTGGCACAGAATTGGGGAAACATTGATTACGGAATCATGGAACTCGAACAAAAAGCTGGAGAATCTTCTGTAATGGCTTATGCATGGGATCTTGAAACCAATACTCGCCAGACCAAAATATTTACGGTAAAGCATGAACGAAAAGCAAAAGGCGCCATTACAAAGCTTAATGATCCAAGAGATATCTATGAACTGGTTGCAAACCAAGGGGCACGTCGAGTTCGTGCCTGCATTCTTGGAGTGATTCCAGGAGACATTGTTGATGCTGCAGTTGATATGTGTCAAAGAACACTTATTGATGGCCATAAAGAGCCTTTAGAAGATCGCTTAAGAAAAGCATTAACAACATTTAAAGCTGATTTTGGTGTTACGAAGGAAATGGTCGAGGAATATGTCGGTAGCAAATTAGATGCCTTTACTGAGCAAGATTATCTCAAAATAGGACGCATCTACACTTCTCTTCGTGATGGTATGGCCAAGAAAGAGGATTATTTCAATGTCAAAACTTCAGGTGTTACTAATGCCACAAAATCCAAAATCGAAGAAGAGTTTCTAAAGCAGCAGGAACAAAAAGAGAGTGATGTAAAGGCTGGTGAGCCAGCAAATGATGATGCCGACAATAAACAAGGAGAATTATTACTCTAACGAGATAGACCGAGTTTATATGTCAAATTCTCAATATAAGAGTTTCTTAGAGTGTGAGGCGGCTACAATGGCAAAACTCAACGGTGAATGGCAGCCGCCGTCCTCTGAAGCTCTTCTATTCGGACAATATGTTCATGCCTGGCTTGAAGGAGAGCAGGCCTTTGATGAATTTAAGATGAACACACCTGCTCTATTTACACAAAAGGGCCAATTGTATAAACAATATCAATTGGCTGATCTCATGATTGAAGCTATACAGAATGACGATTTATGCATGTTTGTTCTTCAAGGAGATAAAGAAGTGATTATCACAGGTAAGTTGTTCGGAGTACCTTGGAAAGGAAAACTCGATGTGTACAACCCTGCAGGTGGCCGCTTTGCTGATCTTAAAACGACTCGCTCTCTTAGAGAAAGAATATGGGATCAAGAGCTTGGCTATTGTTCATTTGTAGAAGCCTACGGATATATTGCTCAAATGGCTCTCTATGCGGAATTAGAAAGACAGGAAGCAGGACGTAGTGAATGGTTAGAGCCTTTGATTGTGGCCATATCAAAAGAAGATCCTCCAGATAAAGCAGTTATCAATATTGATGAGTCAAGGATGGAAATTGAGTTAGAAGATATAGAAAAAAACATGGAGCGGATCGTTCAGGTTAAGCATGGTGGAGAAAGACCGAGAAGATGTGAAAAGTGTAAGTATTGTCGATCTACAAATCGTCTTAACCGCATCATCCATTTTTCTGAACTGGTGAACAGCTAGTGAGGGAGAAGCTAATCATTAAAGTTCCTATTCCGTTTGTGTATCTGTCTTTATCTAAATCAAGTCGTAATCAAGCTGCGTTATTTAGAGCGTATGTAAAGGGTTATATCCAAAGAAATGAGCCAGGTCTTACTTTTATTAGGATCAGTGGAATGTACGCTCTATGTGAGGTTGAAAGGCCTTAATTTGACGTTGATGGAGAGGAGGAAGTTATTTGTCTACTGGATGGGTAAAGTTACACCGAAAAATATTAGAACACGAATTATGGAATGACGTGACTACCTTTAGACTGTTCACTTTATTAGTTATGAGAGCAAGTCATCAAGATGGCTTCAAAATGAATGGAATTGTATTAAATAAGGGCCAGTACATAAGATCGTACTCAAAACTATGTGAGGACCTCGCTTATAAAGAAGGAAGAGGGCTAAAAAGGCTGTCTAAAAGTACAATTATGCGTTCAATTAAGAAACTTGTTACGAACAACATCATCACTGTTAGCGAAACGGAACTAGGAACACTGTTCACCATTGTGAAATACGAGTCGTATCAAGAGTTTTCAAGTGATCTCGAAACAGAATCCAGAACGGAAGAAGAACCTATCGCAGAACGAAGACGGAACGAAAGCGGTACGAAGTCGGAACTATATCAAGAATTAAAGAATTTAAGAATTAAAGAAGAAGAGGAAGAAGAAAAGAGAGCCTCAGTAGAAAATGATCTAACTCCTTTCCAGCAAATCGAAGAAAAGTACTTATCACGAAAAGGTGGGTTGATGTTAACGCCAAAAGATTCAGCTGCCATTGAAAGGATTCTCAAGGAGCGAATCCCACTTGAAGACATATTGGTGTGGATCGACGAGGTATTCGATCAATATCAACCAAAGCATAGAGCAGACAGTATTAAATCTTTTGTATACCTGGAATCAGCGATTCTTGATCGGTGGCATGCACAGCAGCATCAACATCAGCCTCTTAAAAACAATGTTTCTGAATTTAAGCCAAAGCAGCATAGGCAAAGTAATTTAGACGCACTGGCTCAATACGCAAAAGAAAATGGGATTAAATTTGGAGGAGGTTGATGGACATGAATCAAGAGCAAGCAATGTCTATCCTAACAAGGATTGCAGCTGCCTATCCAAGGTTTGAACTCACTACAGACGCGATCGGAAAAGAAAGAATTAAACTTTGGCTTGATCACCTAAAGGATCAACCCTATGAACAGGTTTTAAAAAAGATCGACCAGCACATTGCTGAAAAAAGATTCCCACCTGCTATCGCAGAGATCAAAATCAAACAACCAGAGCAAAATGAATTCTTAGCGAAACAGAAAGTGTGGGAACAAAATGCAAAATTTGCGAAACGTAGAAGCTGAACAGTTTTTATTAGGTTGTATCATCCTTGAGGGTGATCTGATTAAGGAAACGGCACTAGAGCCCAGACATTTTGCAGAAGAACGGCATAAGCGGATTTTCGAAGCGATGAGGGAAGTGGACAAGCTAGGTAAGCCTGTTGAATTGGCCAATATCGCTGCATCTATGGGAGACCTTTTAAATTCAATTGGAGGCTTTGAATACTTCACCAATCTTGCAAGTACTGTTCCCTCAAAACATGCTTTCGAGACCTATGAAACATTAATTTACGAGGCTTTTAGACTCAGAGATTTACAAAGTGCCGCTTTAGCTTTTGCTAATGCCCCATGCGATGAGGGGATCACAGAGCTTTATCAAAAGACCATTGAAGTGCAAGAAGTTGGAGTTAAAGCTAATCGGACGAAAATGGATGTTCTGACGGAGATATTCATGAGCATGGAAGAAGATCAAGGGGATCTTACAGGAGTCGACACTGGTCTTGCGGACTTGAACGCCATGACAGGTGGTTGGCAAAAAAGCGATTTGATAATCGTGGCTGCTCGTCCATCGATGGGAAAGACGGCTTTCGCTCTTAACCTAGGCTGTAATAATGCACTAAAGGGTGGAGTAACTGATATTTTCTCACTTGAAATGTCAGATACACAATTAACACACCGTATGTTAAGTAGCCTTGGGAGAATTGAAGGCACGAAGTGGAGGAATCCGAAAAAGTACTTTAGTGATCAAGATTATGATAGAGCCAACAAAGCTATGGGTGAATACGAAAAATTAGATATCTACATCCATGATCAGCCCACTCAAACAGTCGCAGATATCCGGTCACAGATCCGTAAAACGAAAAAGGATCATCCTGATCAAGATCATTTAGTGATCATTGATTATCTTCAGCTCATTACCCCAATCGGTAAGTTTGAGAGCAAAAACTATGAGGTTGGAGCTATTACAAAAGAGCTGAAGAATATGGCGAGAAGCTTTAATGTCCCAATCATTTTACTCTCACAACTCTCACGTGGAGTTGAACAGCGGCAAGATAAACGTCCAATGATGTCTGATCTGCGTGATTCAGGAAGCATTGAACAAGACGCTGATATCGTTACGTTCCTCTATCGTGATGATTATTACAACAAAGATAGTGAACAGAAAAACATAGTTGAAATCATCTTTGCTAAACAGCGAAATGGTGAAGTTGGAACAATAAATGCTGCCTTTATGAAAGAGTACGGAAGGTTTGTAAACTTGTCGCGGCAAATAGAAGCCGCTTTATGATACGGAGGATGAACATGTCAAATATTAATAGCAAACAGCGTCGTGAGTACCTTTTAAGCGAATTAACTCGTATTGGATATTTAGCTAGTTTGGATAAGAATCCCGAAAATTTATCACTCTATGAACTTGAAATGCTCGTCATCTCTCTCAAGAGTCAACGTGGCAGCAGGGTGTTAACATATAACGTCAGGATGGAGGCATCTGAATGAAGATAGCATTTACCATCTACGGAGAACCGGTTGCACAGGGGCGTCCAAGAGCTACTCATATGAATGGAATGACAAGGTTATACGACCCCAAGAAGTCACGAGACTTCAAACAATACGTGAAATTGGCAGCAAGTGATCACCGTCCTGATCAACTACTTACAGGCCCTCTGGAATTGAGGGTTAAAGTTTACAAATCCACCCTAAAAAGTTTTAGCAAGAAAAAGGCCGCAGCAGCCGAAAAAGGTGAGTTGAGACCAGCCAAGAAGCCTGATGTTGATAACTACATCAAAGGGATAAAAGATGGCCTAAATAAAGTCATTTGGCAGGATGATAGCCAGATAGTTGATTTACATGTAAGTAAGTTCTACAGCAGCTCACCGAGAATCGAAGTCGAAGTCTCAACTCTCACACCAACCCATGAGGAGGAACAAATATGTCTTTTGTAAATTTTGATGGATCAGTCAAGAAAGTAAATCATAAGCCTAAAGGTGTTACAGAATTGGTCCTTGAAATCTCAACGAAGGATCTAGGAAACAGCATTCAAAACCTTGCTGAAATGATTGATAACGATGTGCGTGTTGAAATTGAGAGCGATATTGTCCGCTATAACGTTCAAATCAATGCTCACACTGAGCGGCCTATCGTAAATTATCAAGTAGATCAAAGCGGCGTGGTTCACATTGCTGAGCCTGAGCCGGAACAGTTAGAGGCTGAATTGGGCTTACCAGCAGAAAAACCACAAATTGAAGAAAAGCCTATGGAAATTAAACGCGAAGTGGTAGATCAATTCATCCAAGAAGGTATGGCACCAGAGCAAGAAGGTTTCCCAGAGAATATGGCTGACATTGTGAAACGGCGCATTGAGGGTGAATCATACCGCAAATTGGCTTCAGAGCTTGAGATGTCATCCGGTGCTATCGTTGATCTAATCAATGATTACCGAGCTGCAGTGGCTCCACTCGCTGAAAAATGGTGGGATTGGAAAGAGGATCAAGCCAACGAAGCTGTGCCGATGCAAAAAGATGAAGAAGCAGCTGATGTAGATTTAGATTCCTCTCAAAGTGTGAAAGATGATTCTGGCGGGAATGATCAAAAAGAAGAGGAAGACGGTGCTGCCTAAGATGGCACGCAAACGCTCAAAACGGTGGTTCTTGCTTTATCGCAAAGAGGATGGACAGCACGTCCACCTATATGAACCACTTAAAAAATATGAACTGCTTAGTCGGATCAGAAAAGGATGGAGGATTATCAGATGAAAAACAAATTCTTAGAAGGAGACTGGATCAAAGCATCTAGGAAAGGCAAAAGAGAAACACTTAACAAAGAAGGTTATGTACTTAAAGTAGCTGAGGATGACATTTTAGTAAGGTTCCTTAGTGGTAATACCTTGGTTGTTCCAAAGTCTTGGGCTGAAAATTTGGATGATGTTCTGACTGAAGTCGATCTGAAAGCTTTGATTGATTTGTCTTTAGATTTAAGGGACGAACATCTTTTTAAAATGTGTGTACGTGATTTGCAAGCTCTTCAGGGCAAATAAAAAGAACCGAAGCACAAGGCTCCGGCTATAATGAATCTCGACAATTCATTATAACATGGGAGGCCTTGTGCATGAATATTCCTTACAAACATATAGACTCTAACGTCTCAATAGATCAGCTTTTTGAAAAAGGAGAAGTGAAAGTCATTATCCTAGATGGCCATTCCAACAATGTAGTGTTGGCTGAAACACCGCTCTATGGTAAAACGGAGATTTCGACTAGAGAAGGCAAATTCACTGGGATGAATTATAATTTCTCATACAAATTAGATTTATAAAAGAAATTTTTTGTATAAAGAGTGCAATAAAAAGAAATCCACTTGACTAATTACACTTAAAATGTAAAAATGATTTATAAATAATTAGTTTGGAGGATTCAGATGTCATTAGATGAAACAAAAGTTCCCATTTTAGATAACCACAAATCATTGATTATTAGGTCTGTAGCAGACGCTTTTAATAAGGATGTCAAAGCATTCAAAGAAGAGTTCGATTTAGAGACATATAATAATGTTAAATTCCTTAAGTGGGATTTCACTAATACAAATATAATCAGAAATTTACCACATCAAAATTTTGATTGTGTAAAAGCTAAACGTGGCCCGTGGATATTTGTTTTAATCTATGATAAAATTTCTGGCACTCTCTTTACGTTAATGCGGAAAGATCGTTTTTTTGAAATCCAAGAAAAAACAAACCGCGACAAAATACATTATATCGATGCTTTTTCGTCTATTAATAAAGATGAGAAAGCTTCAGAGGTTATTTACAAACAAATTGACATATTTGATATGGACAGTAAAGCGTGGAATAAAGAGGTTAATGTGGTTCTTGAAGATTTATTGAAACACATACCAGGTGAAGTAAAAAGATATGTTCTTCTTACTTTCAAAAATGAAAAGAATGAAATCGTTGATTTTTCAGCCCTAATCTTAACACCTTCATTAGGGATTGCGTATGAAGAAAGTTGGAATGAATTTATTCCTGCAGATTATGATCTTACAAATAGAGAGACAGAAGTCGCTGTTGATACTGAGGACGAAGATATTGATTTAACTCTCAGAGAAAATGTAGAAAAAGATACTGGTGAAAACGACATACAACTAAGAAAAACAGAAAAAGAGAAGGATTCAGATACTTAAGATTTAGACTTCTCATTAGTGGAGTGTATATATGAATAACTTAAAACAATTCAATGGAAATAGGCTTAAATCAGCGAGAGTTTATAGAGGTCTTACTATCGCTGGGCTAGCCGAGAAAGCTGGTGTTTCTAAACAGGCTATATCTCAATATGAGAATAATAAAAATACGCCTAGTTTAGAAACACTCATGCATATTATTCATTGTCTGGGATTTCCAAGGGACTATTTTTATGAGCAGGATGAAAATAATATATCTATTGGTAATACTTACTTTAGATCGATGGCAACGACAAATAAAAAAGAACATGCTGCTCAAATAGAAAAAACAAAAATACTTTCTTATATCTTTCGATACTTAGACAATTTCGTACAATTTCCAGAGCTTAATCTCCCAGCCACAACAAATAATTCTGAGATTGAAGGTCTTGCTCTTGAACTGAGAGATTATTGGGGTCTTGGACTTGAGCCTATACCCAATATGGTTAGATTGCTGGAGAAGAATGGCTTCGTTGTAACATCTTTTGCTACAAATGAAGAGAAAATTGACGCTTTTAGTCAAAGTCAAAGGTCTGATGGGAAATTGTATTATTTTATTGTTTTGGGAAATGAAAAAAAATCAGCTAGTAGAAGGCAATTTGATGCTGCCCATGAACTTGGCCACATACTACTCCATGATTGGCAATGTGATTTAGATTTAATGTCTAGAGAAGAGTTTAAACAAATTGAACAAGAAGCTAATCAGTTTGCAGCTGAATTTTTGTTGCCTAAACAATCTTTTCTTAATGATTTAATTTACCCTAATAAATTAGATTATTATGTGGAGCTGAAAAAAAAGTGGAAAGTTTCAATAGCCGCTATGGTTGTAAGAGCTTATCAATTGAATGCTCTTTCATACAATCAATATCAATATCTGATGAGGCAGATATCTAAAAAAGGTTGGAGAAGAAAAGAACCTTTAGATAACATTATAAAGGTACCAAATCCAATCCTGCTTCAGAAAGCTGTTGATATGATTTTAGCAAATGGTGTATTAACTGAAGATGAAATAGTAAAAGGTATATCTGAAAATCATTTAACATTGGATAGGAAAGAAATAGAGATACTTTTAGGATTAAAAGAAGGTACACTCACTCCCAGTCAGCAAAGTACTCCAATTATTAGCTTAAAGCCAAGCAATGATAGTGACTAATTTCTTTTATTTAGGGAGCGTGACCTCTTAGATGGAGCAACTAAGTATGTTTTCAGAAATTGATGAAAAACAAGTCCGCATTGCTTTGATCCAAGAGTTGAAATTGTATAAAGCTTTGAAAGTAAAAGTAGAAAACCTAAAGGAGCAAGAGGCACACGGTGCAACAGGCCTTTTTGCTTCTCTTAGAAACCAAGAAATTTTTAATGTACTAAAGGTGCGTCAGGTAGAAAGAGCACTAGAGTACAGCCTAGACGAAATTGAACAAGACATTATTCGCATGAAGTACCTTACTTCACGAATCGTCAAAGATCTTGAGGTATGCGAAGAGCTAGGATTAAAGAAAGATCGATATTACAAATTGAAAAAGCAAGCTACGTTTAAACTTTCGACAGCACTTGGAATCATCTGAGTGCTGTTTTTGTATCTTTATTCCTATTTAATGACAAGTTTTGTGTTGGTAAAATTGACCTTGTCAATGAATAGGAAGGAGTGAACTCTGCTGGGGAAGATACTTGATGCTAAAGCACTAACCAGTGCCATGGACGCAAGGGCGAAACATTATCAGGAACTCCGCGAACAAATGGTTGATTTAAAAAAGGCACTTCAAGGCGTGGCAAACCTGGGTGATGATTTCACTGGGAAAGGTGCGGATAACATAAAAAGTTTCTACAAAGAGCTCGCCGGAAATGTAGACATGTTTATCAGCTTCATCGATAAGCAGAAAGCCTTTCATGAAGGTGTTTCTGGGACACTTGATGATACAAACTTTGGCGGCGACACCTTTGTAGAAGAACACTTTTTAGACAACGCTGTACATATGGGAATCAAGAATGCCAAAAGCATTGTGAAGGATCAAAAAAAGGCACTCAAAACGATTTTCGAAGATATTGATGACCTCATATCTCTAGAGGTATTTGATAGTAAAACCTTTGATGAAAAGATTGCAGATGCGGAAGACGAACGAAAAAAGACGGTTAAAGATTTAATAGAGCTTGATCAAAATCTAAAAGATGAATATGCTTTGTCAGAGACGGAGCAACAAGCTACAATGGCTTTGTACTCAGAAATGATGAATGCGACAAATGACGGAAAATCCATTTCACCTATGAATTTTGACAAAAAAGCATTTCAAGATAGTGAAATCTATAAGGCAAAAAGCGATATTGAGAAGCAAACTGCTGAATATCTCAAAATCAAAAAAGAACAAGAAGAAGCCCGCGAGATTGCAAAGGAACAAGAAGCGCTTGCCAACCGTCCTTGGTATGAAAAAGCCCTTGATTATGGGGGGAACATTGTAAATGAGTTGACCGGAGTGAACGATGCAAAACGTGCCGCAACAGGTGTCGATCCGATCACAGGTGAAGAACTCACCGCAGGACAGCGAGTCGCCGCAGGCGGCATGGCAGCAGCCGGCTACATCCCAATTGTCGGTTGGGCAGGGCGCATTTTCAAAGGCGGAAAGGCTGTCTATAAAACCACCCAAGCCACATCAGCCGCAGTCAGAGCAGTCGACATCTACAAGACTTCGCAAAAATCCTTTGACGCCTTAAAAACATCTCAAAAAGGTTTATATGGCCTCACCGCAACCAACGGCTTCAGCGAAGCGATTACGGGCCGTGATATGTTTGGTAATAAGGTCTCAAAAGAACAGCAGCAAGCGAGTATGAATGCGGCGCTAGGAATGCTTTTGCCGATTGGGGCGAAAGGGATTCACAGTAAAATAGGGGTTAAGGCTACAAATAAAAACAAGTCATACGAGCAATCTAGAAATGAAGCACTGGCTTGGTTGGAGGAAAGAGGCTTTAAATCTGAAAAACAAACCTTTGGAAAGTTTGGATACACTAGAAATAAACCTATAGGTAGACAAACTGAGGACGGTAAAATAGGTTTCCGAATCGAGCATGATAGTAGGAGTGGTGCTCATATTAACGTTTGGGCTGGGAAAGAAAAGGGACCACATTTTGAATTTGATGCATCCGAAAAAACAGTGAAAAAAATACAAAAACATTTCAGATAAAGGGGTTAATTTTATTGAATACTTATGATGAAGATCTAATAAAGGATTTGGAATTAAAAGACCTTCTTAATTGTGTCAAAGTAAATAAAGATCCAGAAATTTATTTAGATTTATTAGAACAAAAATTTGAATTTGATGGTTCGAAAATAGATTGGTTGCAAACTAAAAATCATTATAGTATGAACTCAAATAATGAATCGTTACTTCCTGATGCTCTTCTATTTATAACTGAATTAAAAGAAAAATATTTAGATAATAACTTACAAGTAATTTACATAGGGGATAATCTTACAGAGTTTGGGTACCAGTTTGAATTAAAGCATATAGAAGAGTTACTAGCCTATTTTTTAGATGTCCCACAGCACCACTACTTTATATCATTAGAAGGTGATTGGTGTATGTGCATTTCTTATGAAAACTATTTGGATTTCGGTTTTAGTTTAAACCAGAAATAATTTCAAGTGTCACGTATAGTAAAAATAATAGATTTATAGTAGGAAGTAAAAAACCTTGATTGGCTTTATGCCTTTCAAGGTTTTTTGTGTTTGTTGGGCTTTAAGCCGAGAAAAAACCGACAAAAAGGGGGATAAAAAGGGGACCTTTTTTCCTAAGTGGATCATCGTATGATAGAGACAAGCAAAACGAACGTGAATATGTTGTCCAGAAGGAAGAACCTGCGGACGCTGATCATTGAGCACTCTATGTGCCTTGATTGGTGTCCGCTTTTTTATTGGGAGACGCGTCTTTCCCTTATCAATGGCGTATCTGGATACGGAACAAAGGTGTTGAGGAATGTGGCCATACGAGAGGGACATTCTGAGCCTGGATAGCAGCTGGTCTGCGGCGGCCGTATCGAGGACAGTTTTTCATTTTATTTGATGATTGACTGGACTTGGCATCCTCTCGGAGTGTAGTCATCATTTCAAAATCTATTTAAGCGAATAGCGTAAGGTGGTGCTTATTCGGCAAGGAGAGTATGAACATGAAGAACAGAGATTCTTTATCCGTAGAAACAACGAAGCAATTAAAGCGCATTGCTCCTGGTTCTAATCGAAAGAAGAAGAGCAATGCTGATCCGATAACAAAGCGAGATTGGGGAGAAATCATGGGAACGAGACGCGAAACGTAGCAACGACAAGGCGGCCGGGTCCGAAGAAAACGATGAATTTTGGGAACAGTCGTCTTTTGGGTGTATGGCTGCAGGTGCTTTGGTGAGGGATAGGAGCGCAAAAATATAAAAAGGGAGATGATGAGCATGGCATCAGGATTTGGAGTATCTGCGAATCCAACAAAAGCAAATCACAAAATCGGAGAGGATAAGGTTGTAAAAATTGCGGTGCAAAACCACAACGACTTTAGTGCTGGTCCCAACCTTATTCCACAAAGAAAGGTTAATGGGAAGTGGGTCACAATCAAAACGAATTCACCTAACCCGCTTAATCCAGGAGAAAAACAGTACGATGAATTCGGTATCAAGGAATCACTTGATAACAAGAAAGGCACTTATCGCTTTAAAGTTGATGTGGAACGTTACGATAAAAAGGGCAATCATGTTGCAACCCTTGGGACATTCTACACTAGCGAATTTTACATCAAGTAAGCAGCTGCTGCCGCCTTCAGGGCGGCAGCATTTGTTTTATAGGAGGAAACATCGATGAATATCAAAACAATCCCCGTACATAAAATTAATCCTGCACCATATCATCCCCGCATCGATCTGCAGCCAGGAGATCACGAGTACGATTCACTAAAACAATCCATAGATAAGTTTGGATACGTTGATCCGCTAATCTGGAATGAACGGACAGGTCACCTTGTAGGCGGTCATCAACGTTTCAAAGTATTGATGGAAGATAAACCGTCTGAAATTCTGGTATCAGTGGTTTCTTTAAATGACCAGGATGAAAAGGCCCTAAACGTAGCATTAAACAAAATCAGTGGCCATTGGGATGAAAACAAACTTGAAAAACTTCTAACAGAACTAAAGGATAACAATCTTGATCTAGAAACTATTGGATTTACTGAAGAAGAATATGAAGATCTATTAGACAGTGTTTCTATTGAAAATGAGATCGTGATTGTTGAGGAAGATAATTTTGATGTGCAAGAGGCACTAGACAATATAAAAGAACCAGAAACAAAGTATGGGGATGTTTGGCGGCTTGGCCGGCATACCCTAGTGTGTGGAGACGCGACAAAGATAGAGGATGTTGACCGATTGATGTCTGGCCATAAAGCAGATCTAGTCATAACTGATCCACCTTATAATGTAGCGGTGAAAAGTGATAGTAAAAAGTTAAATGATGATGGCCATGCATCAATATTAAACGATTCTATGGATGATGGTCAGTTTGATTTATTTTTAAGAGAAGTGTTCCTGAATTATTCAAGAATCATGAACGAAAAGGCAGCTATATATGTTTTTCATGCTGCTTCATATCAACGCGCTTTTGAGAATGAGATGCGTCACGCAGATATTGATATAAGATCACAGTGTATTTGGGTAAAAAACTCACCGACATTCGGATGGGCGCAATATAAATACATGCACGAACCGGTTTTCTATGCATTCAAAAAAGGCTATTCACCTAATTGGTATGGAGATAGAAAACAAGTTACTGTTTGGAGAGCTGATACCTCTGAAGAAGGAGAACCAGCAACAATTTGGGAAGTTTCCCGCGGTGATACTACAAAATATGTTCATCCTACACAGAAGCCGCTTGATCTTATTAATATCCCATTAAGTAACAGCAGCAAAAAAGGCGATCGAGTAGTAGATTTCTTCGGAGGTAGCGGATCAACTCTGATGACGTGTGAACAAACGGACAGAGAAGCCCTTCTTTTGGAGCTTGATCCTTATTTTTGCGATGTAATTAAAAAGAGATTCACTGAATTTACTGGAATTGAACCTGAGTTGGTTTCTTCTTTATAAAATAAAAAAAGAGGGTGCTGACAACACCCTCCCTTCAAAGACAGAAAGAACCTCCCTGCCTAAGAGCGTGATCAAGACGCGGCCGCGTTTGTGGGAAAATATCACGCTCTCATCCACTATTGTAATGGAGGTCAGGGAGAATGACAACAGAAAATGCAAACACACGTTCCCTTTCTGACGAAGAAAAGAAAGAAATGCTTATGATCCTTCAAGCTGAACAGGCTGAAGGTATTGATAAATCAAAAGAAAACTATCGTAAAATTGCACAAGCTTGCATCTCTCAATGGGTTAGAGACTTTAAAGCAGGAAGCATCAAGTTGTCTACTGTGGAAGATCTGAAGAAGCTCATAGAACTCGACATCGAATTACAGAAGCATGACGATATTTGAAAACAAACTCAAACTTAATTCAGTAGCTCGGAGGTGGGTGATATGTAATGGCTAGACCGAGAAATCCTAAAAGAGATCAGGCATTCCAGTTGTGGAAGGAAAGCAATGGAACCCGCTTACTGAAAGACATTGCTGAAGAGTTAGAGTGTTCCCAAACGCTTATCCGCAAATGGAAGAACCAAGACTCTTGGGATGAGAAATTGAATGGTAACGTTACTAAACCAAAAGGGAAATCCAATGGTAACGTTACTAAACGTCCTGGCGCTCCGAAAGGGAGTAAAAACGCCAGAGGTAATAAAGGAGGTAAAGCGCCACCTGGTAACCAAAATGCTAAAGGCAACAGGGGTGGCGCAGCTCCTAAAGGGAACAAAAATTCATTCAAGACCGGTGAATATGAAACGATCATGTTTGAGTACATGGATGAAAAGGAACAGAAGCTATTTACTGAAGTTGAGACCGATCCTCTGTACCAAATTGATCTATCAATACGATTATTGAGCGTTCGTGAAACAAGAATGATGCGCTTGATCACTAAATACGAGAATGGATTGACTGATAAGCAGCGGACAGTCTTGCAGCAAATGCGGAAGATGAAAGACGTTGTACAGGCTCCAGATAAAAATGGTCTGATTAAAGCTGTTCCAATAACTAATGAACGTCTAGCAGTGGTCCAGATTGAGGAGACAGATTCACCGCTGCTGGAGAAGATATTGAGCATAGAAGATGCTCTGACACGTGTGACCGCACAACGTGATAAAGCCATTAGGCAGAAAGTCGACATAATGAAAACTATGTCTGAATATGAATTGAGGCTGCGTGGTCTCGATCTCGCTAATAGAACACGAGAAGCAGAGCTGGAGCGGATCACCGCTCGACCTGTCGATGATTCTGTACAAATAACAATTAAGCGGAAGAATAAAGGTGATAGCTGATGGTTCAAATGATGGAGAAGGAAGTCAATCCACATTTTGAGGACTTTCTTTTTGATTGGGATCAAAAGTTTCAGTTCTTGGTGGGCGGTTACGGCTCATCCAAAAGCTATCATATTGCCCTGAAGCTAATTCTGAAGCTGTTAGATGAAAAGCGAACCGCTCTTGTGATTCGTGAAGTCTATGACACGCACAGAGATTCCACGTTTTCTTTATTTGAAGAGATCGTGAATGATCTAGGGACTCGATCATGTCATTCAGTGCCGCACATCACCGCTCATGCTTAAATTTCACAACGGCAGCCGGATCATCTTCAAAGGGTTGGACAAGCCAACCAAATTGAAGTCGATCAACAACATCTCGATCATATGGATTGAGGAATGTTCAGAAGTGAAGTACGAGGGATTCAAGGAGCTGCTTGGTCGTTTGCGTCACCCAACGCTGCAGCTGCACATGATCTTATCAACGAACCCTGTCGGGCAGGATAATTGGACGTACAGACATTTCTTTAAGGATGATCAAAACAACCGATTTATCCTGGATGATGAAAGGTTATATAAAGAGCGAACGATCGCTATCAACGATACGTACTATCATCATTCTACAGCTGAAGATAACTTGTTCCTTCCGGTCAGTTACATCAAGCAGCTGGACGAACTAAAGGAATACGATCCAGACCTTTATCGAATAGCTCGAAAAGGTCATTTTGGCATAAATGGAATTCGTGTGCTGCCACAATTCGAGGTGCAGCCGCATGAAGATGTGATGCTGGCCATCTCAAATATAAACCGGCCTTTACTTAGAGCGGGCATGGACTTTGGTTTCGTAGAGTCATATAACGCTTTGGTTCGACTGGCCGTCGATCACGAGAAGAAATATCTATACATCTATTGGGAGTATTATCAAAAGGGCACAACCGATGATGAAACTGTACAAGAGCTCATCGAATTTGCCAAAACAAAAGAGCTGATCAAAGCGGATGCAGCTGAACCGAAAACAATCGCATACTTCAGGAAGATGGGATACAACATGGTGGCTGCTCGCAAGTTCCAAGGATCACGCTTGCAGTACACCAAGAAGATCAAGCGGTTCAAAAAAATCATTTGTTCCGATGCATGCAAAAACACGATCTATGAGCTTCAGCCGCTCACATACAAGACAGACAAGAACGGTAACATCATAGAAGACGAGTTTAAGATTGATCCTCATACCTTATCGGCCATCTGGTATGCGCTTGATGACTATGAGGTCACCGATCTGAAAGAGAAACCAAAAGAGCGGACACGCCCGAACAGAGAAAGGAGGTCACGCTGATGAATAAAGTGAAAGCAACTGTGATCAAATCAACTGTTTCTGAAACGACCAAACAAATTCATGAGGATGGATTTAATTATGAGGCTGATGGCATTATTGAGCCGCCATACAATATCAAGGAGCTCAAACAAATAGCGGAGTATTCTACCATTCTTCAGCAATGCATTGATGCGTATAAGACCAATATTTTAGGTTTTGGTTTTGGTGTAGAATATGCCTTTGATTTTAATGCAGAAGGTGTGAAACCAGCAAAAAAGAAGGCCGCAGAGAAGGAATGGACAAGACTTGAAGAGTTTACGAAATACATGAACTATGATGAGTCAGCCGAAGTGGTTCTAGGGTATGTGATTGAAGACCGAGAGAAAACAGGAAATGGATTTGTCGAAGTGCTTCGAGATGGTATAGGGAAGCCTGCAGGCATTGAGTACCTAGATGCACAATACTTACGAGTTTGTAAGCTGAGTGATCCTGTTGATGTCGAATTCCGATACACAGAAAGTGGACAAGTGAAGTCATTGCAACGGAAGAAAAGATTCAGGAAGTATGTGCAGCAGGTCAACACTAAAAAAATTTTCTTTAAGGAATACGGTGATCCAAGGACAATGAACGCTGCTACGGGAGAATATAGCAAAGACACCCCTTCTGACCTTGTAGCAAGCGAAGTCATTCACTTTAAGATCGGCAGCGGTACATATGGTGTTCCTCGTTGGATTGGTAACATCGTCAATATGTATGGAGCGCGCAAAGCTGAAGAACTGAACTATCTGTACTTTAAACAAGGTCGCCATGTGCCGGCCGCCATCACAGTGGAAAATGGCATGCTGTCTGAATCCTCGTATGAACAGCTGCAGGAATACATGAACGGCATCGAGGGATCAGACAATGCACATAAGTTTCTTTTGTTGGAAGTTGAAGGGATTCCCAAAAAGGATGAGATATCGAACGATGAAGAGCCGGCTAATGTGAAGGTGGATATAAAATCATTGGCCGAGATTCTTCAGGAAGATGCACTCTTTTTGGAATACGATGAGAAGACGAGAAACAAGATACGTTCTTCTTTCCGTCTGCCGCCGATCTACACAGGCGAATCACAGGATTATAACAAGGCCACAGCTGACACCGCTCGAAAGACTACAGAGGAACAGGTATTTCAGCCTGAAAGAATGATCATCACTGGCAAGCTCAACACACTCTTTCTTCCTGATCTTGATCTCTGGCATGTGCGACTCATATTAAATGGTCCTGACTTTCGTGATCCGCTCGAAATCGCAAAGGTTCTTACGCCGTTTATTCAAGCAGGAGCGGTTTCACCGAATGACCTGCGTGATTTGGCTGGCCGTATTCTTGGTAAGACACTTGAAGAATGGCCAGAGGAAGAATATCACCGACCAATTGAGGCTAAGCCAAAGGCATCAACTAGCTTGCTTGATACGGTTTTTCAGAAGTCAGCAGGTTCTCAGAATGAATTGGTATCGATCCTCAAAGACCTTAGGGATGAACTAGAGGAGATCCGCAAATGAGCAAGATCGATCAACTGATAAAAAACATCAATACTTTTGTGCAAAAAGCGGAAGCAGATGAGGTTGAGGAACTCAAAGAGGCGGTGGCTGATTTCCCTGAACTACAAGACATTCCATCTTTAGTGGAGGAATACGAAAAAATCACCGCTAAATTGTTCAGATTGCAACGCAGGACATTTTTGAACGCTCTGAATGGTTTTATATCCAAGGATGATTCGGAGACGTTAGAATCAATTCTAGCGTTCTTTCAAAATGACTTGTTTGCAGCTGATGAATTTGCGGAGCTGTTTGGAAAAGAAACGGCCATTTTCTTGACGTTGACGGTCACGCAGTTGGCCGAGAAAATCATGAATTCCATCGATGCAGATATTCCCTTCAAGGTTCTATCTGACAGAACTGAAGAGTGGATTGAATCTTGGTCTCAAGAGTTGGCGCAGCTGATGCAGCTGAATACTCATGAGGCTATTGAACAAACCTTGAAAGAGGGCATAAAAGAAGGCCGGTCTATTCAGGAGATTGAATTGGAGCTGAAGGACCTTCCTGAATTCAGCCGGAAGCGCGCACGTGTGACAGCTGTAACTGAAGTGTTGACCGCTTCTTCTGTTGCTCAACATGAATCATATGTACAATCTCCAGCTGTGACGGCAAAACAATGGAAACACAGCGGCGGGAAAAAGAACCAGTCCAGAGAAAGTCATGTGCAGCTGGATGGCACGATCATCCCTTTGGATGAGGAATTCGAGATACCAGGCAGCGGAGAGCGTTGTGTGTTTCCGAGAGATACCACGCTTTCTCCCAAAGAGCGAGTAAATTGTCATTGTGCGGTTGGTCCTGTGGTTGATCCTGTTATTCTAGGGTTGTCAGCTGAGGAAAAAGAAGAAATTAGAAGAATTAATAATTTGAAACAAATCCTATCTCCTTTCGTATAAAAAGAAAAGGGGAGAGATAAATGCAACTTATTCTTAGTATTATAAAAGATTATGGAGTAATTCTAGGATCTATATTAACAGTATTTCTTACATCTATATTGGTGACGCAACGAAATGAAATTAAAAAAAACCGGAAAATTATAGCTGAAAGTCTTACAGGTTCTAGTGGTGCACTTTATATCTCTATGAAGAATATATTAAATAGAAGTAAAGTATCTGATCTATCAAGAGAATTAGATGCGTTTTTTGAGAAATATGCGAATGATCACGCTTCTATTGTTAAGTTAAAAGACAAGCGTATAATCATACAATTTCTTGAATTAGAAGAGCTATATTATGATTATTTGTTAAATGAAAATAGTGAAAAGTTAGATGAATTTATGATAAAGTTCGTTGATTTAAAAAATGCGATAGAAAAAGTATTCTATGCGGAGCACAGAGTTGTTAATAAGGACATGCAATGGCATTTAATCGTTGAAAAAACAGGGAATATTTGGTTTAGATTGTTTTTGAAATGCTATAAATTTATAAGTCACACGATTATCTTTTCTGTCACTTTAACTGGTTTTATGATGTATTTAATTATATCGGATAAGTTGCTTAAAAATTATTACTATGAAAATATATATGATTTTGTTATAGATAGCTTTATGATTAGTGTTTTGCTTTTTTTACCCATTCTAATAATTAATTTAGCAATTTTCCTAAATGATGAGGAAAAATCGATTTGGTTATATAAATTCTTTAAATTTTTAATCCCAAATAAGTTAGTTCGGAAATTGCCGTTTTTAAGAAGGTTCACAGAAGGTGATGAAAAAGTAAGGAATGAAAAAAAAGCCTCAAAAGAATATGAAAATAAGTACAAAGGACGCTTTACAATGAAAGGAGGTGAATGAATTGCCACGCGAATTGATAAATGCGAAGATCACACACGTTTCATACGTGGATAAGGCTGCTAATCAAAAGCAGTTTTTTTTCGTTAAGTCAGAAAAAGAAAATGACTTTCAAAAAGAGATCAAGGTCATTGCGAAGGCTGATGATGCGCAGCGTCTTGTGTATGGTATTGTTTATGAACCAAACGTAGCAGATGCACATGGAGACTATATGACGCCGGAAGAAATCGAAAAAGCTGCTCACGGATTCTTGAAAGATGCACGTGAGATCGATAAGCAACATGATTTTCAAGGCGGTGTCGGGGAAGTCGTTGAATCGTACATTGCTCCGTCTGACTTTGAAATGGGCGGTGAAGTGATCAAGAAAGGATCGTGGGTCCTTGTGACGAAGGCTTCGGATGAAATTTGGGAGCAGATTCAAAAGGGTGAAATCACCGGATATTCAATGGCCGGAACAGCGGATATAAGAAAACAAGAGGATCACAAGCCAGCTTCTGATGAGAAGGGGCTTTTTTCTTTGCTTAAAAACTTCTTTTTATCAAAAGGAGAAGTAAAGAACAGATACGACAAAGGCCGCATGCGTCGTGAGTTTTGGGCGGCACAAGATGCACTGAATTCCGTTTTGTATAAATGGGATTCTTACGACGATGAAGACTTGGAGACTGATCCTGAAAAGGTGAGGGCAGCACTGCAAGACTTTGTGGAAATTACACAAGAGATTTTGCTTACTGATGACTTAGCGGGGATCCAAACTGATCCACCTGAAGCTGTCGCAAAAGCAGGTAAAAAGTTTTCAGCTGCTAACTTAACGGAATTGAAAAATGCAAGAGCCGCTATCGACAATCTGTTGAGTCAAGCGGAAGAGAAGGAGGAGAACGAAGAAGTGAAAAAAGAAGATCTGCAAAAGATGCTAGATGACACAATTGCACCGGTTGTAAAACGACTTGAAGACCTTGAAAAAGGAGAAAGCGAGCAGCAACCTGATCCGCAAGAAAAACAAATTGATGAAGAGGTCGCAAAAGAAATGGCCGCAGCTGTAGAAAAGGCGTTGGCTCCAGTTGTTGAAAGAGTCGAAGCGCTTGAAAAAGCACGTCCGCAAGGTAATGGAGTAGGGGATGCACAACAACAAGACGTACAAAAATCTAATTCAGTATGGGACGGCTTACTTTAAGCCTAGATAGGAGGAACTAACGTGAGGAACCAAGATGTAATTAATAAAGCAGAAATGACGCTTGCTAGTTTAAAAACTGGCGGTCTCATGAATCCAACCCAATCCAGTACATTTATTCGTATGGTGCAAAATGCACCAACACTGCTACAAGATGCACGTGTCATTCCGATGGAAAGTGATTCGCAGAAAATTGAAAAGATCGGTTTTGGCCAGCGGATTCTTCGTCCTGGTCAGGAAGGTGTAGGCTTAACTAATGAACAAAAGGCTGCGCCAACAACAAGCACTGTTCAGCTAACTGCGAAAGAAGTCATCGCAGAAGTGAATATTACGTATGACACGCTTGAAAACAACATCGAGGGTGATAACCTACAGAACACCATTATGCAAATGCTTGCTGAGCGTGCAGCCGTTGATATTGAAGAATTGATTTTGAATGGTGATACGAAATCTAGTGATGCATATCTAGCACAACTTGATGGTATCCGCAAACAAGCGGAATCTCATATCGTAGATGTAGCTGGTGAACCACTTACACGCCAAGTGTTTAAACAGGGATACAAAGCTGTTCCCTCTAAGTATTTGCGTATTCCACAAGAGTTCCGATTCTATACGTCCCCAGGGCAAGAGGTCGAATGGAAAGACAAAGTGGCAGATCGTCAAACGAATTTAGGGGATGCAGCTGTACAAGGCGGACTATCCTCTGCATTCGGTGTTCCGGTCAAAGGAATTGCAAACATGCAGCCATATGATGAAGACGGCACAGATGTTTCTGACATCTTGTTGACTCATCCAAAAAACATCATATTGGGCTTTTCTCGTAACATCCGCATTGAAGTTGATAAGGACATCCGCAGACGTAAATTCATCATTGTGTTAACTGCGAAGCTAGACAGCAAATTTGAGGAAGAGGATGCTGTTGCTAAGATCATCAAGGTCAAGGAGTGATCAATATGTATACAGCGGTTTTGATCAAGGGAAAGACATACTCTGTTATGGGTCATGTCTTTCTTTTAAATCAGGAAAAAGAGATTGAGAAAAAGGTTTTTCAATATCTCAATGGTAATGAGTTCTTTGATTCTAAGCAGCTTGATGTTCCTGCTGATGATCCAAAAACGGATGATCAACCAAAAGAAGATGATAAGTCTGTGAAAGAGGAAGAAGAACCAAGAGAGGCTGAAGAAGAACCGCAACAAGAAGAAAAAATCTACACTGAAGCTGAACTGAAAGGCATGAACAAAATTGAACAAGAAGCCATTGTTATTGATCTTGGCGGCGATCCGTCTCAACTCAAAGATAAGAGTGAAAGAATTGCCTATATCCTCGAGCATCAAGAAAAAACAGGAGAGTAAGGCCGATGCTGATCTCTCCTGAAGATGTTAGGGCATATACAGTATTCGAGAGCGTGAAAAACCGCTCAGATGAATTATTGGAAAGTGACATCATTGAGGCTGAAGCTGAGGTGTTTAAGATCGTAGGTCATGATTTCACAAGTGAAAAATATCAGCCGCTTCCTGAAAAGGCGAAGATCGCATTGATTAAAATGGCGCAGTTCTTCGCACTGATCAACGGGGATGAATCAATCATAAAGGGTTATAAATCTGAAAAGATTGGCGATTACTCTTATACACTGGCAGACGGGAACGCCGTTTCAAAACCAGATGTGTATAACCTGTTGATAGATTTCATTGAGCCAGGAGAACCGCCAGAAGATCCAGGCAGCATCAAATTAAGGTTGAGATCGCTATGAGCTATCAATCGTTATTAACGGATCGATGCGATATATATCACTTGCAAACAGAGCAGCTGTCAAAAGATCGCTATGGAATACCTGTCCAAGATGCGCAGCCGGTCTTTTCATATCCTGATGAGCCTGATCAAGTTGCGCAGCCATGTTATTTTACGGAGAAAAACCAATCCATCACACAGCAGGAGCCAAACGCAACCATTCACCAATCGTACCTTGTTCATTTTCCTAGTAATACCGATGTCCGCCTGAACGATAAAGTGGTATGGGAAGGTGTGACATTGAAACTGCAAAAGCCCAGACGGATCAAAAACCATCATATTGAGGTGGTAGCGATGAGGAGTGAAAGCCTATGAGGATTGATGGTCTTGATCAATTCATTGAGGATTTGAACGCAGCTGTTAA
This sequence comes from Bacillus sp. FSL W8-0183, assembly GCF_038006825.1. Lineage (NCBI taxonomy): Bacteria > Bacillati > Bacillota > Bacilli > Caryophanales > Bacillaceae > Bacillus > Bacillus sp. FSL W8-0183. Next base: position 1,853,895 of record NZ_JBBOVY010000001.1, read on the forward strand.
TGGCGGCTTGCAAGCTGAATATGAAGAATGGTTGGAAGCGATGGGTTATGAGTTCCTAGACATCGTTCAAGATGAAGTTATCCGAACAAAAACGGTGGATGCTCGCCGTTTGCTCAACTCATTCCAAAAGGGAGACCAAGAAAACGTATTTTCTATGAGCAGCGGTGGTCTTACTCTTGATGTTGGGACCAACTTAGAATACGCATCGTACACAAACGATGGCCACTTTACAATTGATCCTAGTAAAAATCAAGACAGACGATGGGTTCCTGGTAGGTGGGTTGGGGACAGATTTGAATATGACCCAAATGCTGAAACAGGGATGCTCTTGAAATTTCAATGGGTTGAGGGCAGCGGCTATTGGGACAATGCGTTGGCTATCTTTGAACAGATGTTTGAACAATCATTGGACCGCAAGCTGCAGCAATGGATCGATGAACAATTTGGGCGGTGATGGAATGAATCAAGAAGTCGGCTCCATCATGCATTATTGTTACAAGCGGTTTCCTGTGAAAGTCTACGAAAAGAAAATTCCGGAACAGTTCCAGGTCCCATCGATGTACTTTCCGGCAGCTTGGGTCAATACAAGAAACGATACTTTTTCAACGTTTCTCAAAACATACACGCTGCATATTAAAGTGTTTCACAAGGACTCTGGACAGGCTCATGATGCAGCTGAATCGATTGTAGATGCCTTGTCAGCTGATCGGAATATCATTCAGATGGTCAGTGAAGAAGGTGAACCGCTTGATGATTATGTTCGCATTAAGAGGGCAGAAACTAGGAATGGTGATCAAGGCGTGGCAACAATTGTCCTCACATGGGATAGTGCCTATTGGTACAACCGAGATGAGCAACCGAGCCTAGACGACATAAATTTTTCAGACGGGGTGATAAAAAGTGGCCAAGAATAAAAATGAATCACAGGTGAAAGAAGAGAAAGCCGCACCAGTTATTCCTAAAGAAGCGGCATTTTCATTTGAAGCCTTAAAAGAGCACAGTAAGGATCTTTTTGGGGTAAAACCAGAAATCCTTGAAGGTGCTCTTTTTTATATCAAAGATAAACCAATTACAAAAACAGAAGCAAAGAAGCAGATTGATGCTTTTTTGTCTAAGGAGGTTTAAGCATGAATGGAGGTACTTTCACACCAGGTACAGAAAAGAAGCGTCCTGGTATCTACTTCAATTTCAAAACCACAGCACAGCAACGTATCACGTTAGGTGATCGCGGCACCGTTGCACTTCCAATCACGATGAGTTGGGGTGAACCTAAGACGTTTCTCTCTATTTCAGGAATCGAGGACTTAAATAAAAAAGTCGGATTAAACATCGATGATAAGTCACTCCTTCTTTTCCGAGAAGCGAAGAAAAAAGCACAAACGGTTTTGCTTTACCGCCTGAATGAAGGTGAGCCAGCAAAGGCTCAGATCAGCGAGAATTTCAACGTTCTTGCTAATTATGGTGGACAGAAAGGGAATGAGGTCACGATCCAAGTCACTGAAAACGTATTGGATAGCTCCAAGCGTGATGTGGTGACATACGTTGGTACAGACATTGTTGATAAGCAGGTTGTCACTGATGTCAAAGAGCTGAAGCAAAACAAATATGTTTCGTTCTCTGGTGAAGGTGAAGTGACGATTACCGCTGGTGTAACACTAAGCGGCGGGAAAAATGGTGTGCCAAGCGTGGCAGATTATACAGCCTTCTTAGAAGCAGCTGAAACAGAATACTTTGACGTAATTGCTCTGCCTAATAACACTAGCGAGCAACTAAAAGCGACATTTGCGGCCTTCGTCAAGCGTCTGCGTGATGACCAAGGTCGTAAGGTGCAAGGTGTTTTACCGAACTATGAAGCTAATCACGAGGGAATCATCAATGTCACAAGCGGTGTGCTGCTAGAAGATGGTACAGAGATCACACCAGCCAAAGCAACTGCATGGGTTGCCGGTGCATCTGCAGGAGCCAACTTCAATCAGTCACTGACCTTTGTGGAATATGAAGGGGCTGTTGATACATTAGAGCGTCTTGATAATGATCAAGTTGAATACCGTTTATCACAAGGAGAGTTTCTTTTCACTTTCGATGCAAGAGACCGCACGGTGAGCGTTGAAAAAGATATTAACTCTTTGACAAGCTTCACGGTTGAAAAGAACAAGACATTTGCTAAAAACAAGATCATTCGTGTGCTCGATGCGATCAACAATGATCTCACACGTGAATTGAAGGATTTAATTAAATTACGCAAAGCAAATGGCAATGACATTCCGGCATCGGATGATGGTCTGCAGCTGGTGAAAACACTCATCACGCAATATCTCACGCAGCTCCAAGATGGATCTGGAATCACTGGCTTTGATTCTGAAACGGATATCACGATCGCTTTAAATGAAGATCGTGACGGTTTCTTGATTGATCTAGCTGTTCAACCTGTTGATGCAGCTGAAAAATTCTATTTCAATGTAGAGGTGAAATAAGATGGCTTTTAAAGCGCAGAATACCATTTCAGGTAAGGAAGGGCGTCTTTTTCTCGATGGCGAGGAATTGGCGTTCATTAAAACGTTTGAAGCGAACGTGGAGAAGAATAAATCAGAAGTTAACGTTATGGGCCGTCGTATGACCGGTCACAAGACAACCGGTGCGAATGGGACCGGCACAGCGACTTTCTATAAAGTCACATCACGTTTCGTTCAGTTGATGTTAAATTACGTGAAGAAGGGACAAGATCCGTACTTTACGATTCAAGCTGTACTGGATGACAAATCATCCGGCCGCGGCACAGAGCGTGTCACATTGTTTGATGTGAACTTTGATTCAGCTAAAATCGCGGGGCTTGATGTGGATTCAGAAGCACTGGAAGAAGAGGTTCCTTTCACGTTTGAGGACTTTGATCTTCCTGAAAAGCTGAAGGATTCATTCTAAAAAAGATAAAAAAAGTAACACTTTTTTGTTTAAAAAATTATCGTTATGTTATAATGATAACAATAACAATAACAATAACAATATTAGTAATGATACTATGTTTACATGCAAAGCAATTTGCATACAATAAAAAGAAGCCAGGATGCGTCAACATCCCGGCAATGTACAATGAGGCCCTTCAAGGGGCTGGCTTATCAATTAGATAGTTTTAAGGATAGACTTTCCCTTCAACCGTCCAAAGCTCAAGGGGAGTCTATTTTTTGTTTATATACGTCAACAAAGCAAGGATAAACATCCCGAATAAAAGCATTAGGGAAATCGCTTGGAACGTTGACATGAGCATCACCCCCTTCCTATCGGGGATGAGCCAGACACCCTTGAGCAAGCCGTTCAATTGTACGAATTATATTATACATGAAAAGATTGGAAAGCACATTCAAAAATTGGATGTGCTTTTTTGCATTCAAAAAAACAAATCAAAGGGAGTTTTTAAACATGAGCGAAAAACAAACAAACAACGTATATGATCTTTCATTCTTTATGCCAGGACAAACAGCTGAGACAGAGGAAATCAAATCAATCATTTCAAAGCGCTTTGTTGATAAAAAGGGTGAAGTGATTCCATTCGTATTCAAAGCCATTACAACTGAGCGCATCGATGAGCTGGAGAAAGAAAACACGACTTATAAAAATGTCAAAGGTCGTGGACGTGTGAAAGACTTGGATTCTCAACGCTTCTATGCACGTATTGCGGTTGAATCAACTATTTATCCTGACTTTAAGTCAAAAGAATTGCGCGAAGCATACAACACACAAGATCCAGTCGAAGTGGCAAAACGTGTCCTGTCTGTCGGCGGTGAATATGCGAACTGGTTAAACAAAGCCATTGAGGTCAACGGGTTTGAAGATGAAATTGAAGACTTAGAAGACGCAGCAAAAAACTAATAAAAGACGGGGATAAAGAGGCTGTGTATCTGTATTACTGCATGCATGAGCTTCATTATTCCCCGTCCCAGCTTTTAGAGGTCTATGAAGCACCAAGACAATTCAAATCATTCCTATTTGGACTCATCAGGCACAAACTAGAAGTTCTTGAAAAGGAATCGAAGAAAGGGGGATAAGACATGGCTCATTTAACAGCTAGGTTTGATTTACAAGACCGGATCACGCGTAAATTGCGTTTGATTAGAGGAGATATGGAGAGGCTTGATAGATTGCGCCGCAGATCAGAGCGGCCAATCACATTGAGAGTAAGAGACAATGCCACAATCGCATTAAGACGTGTGCAGCGATTTGTTTTGCGTGATCTTGCGCGAACATATCAGCTGACCCTGGATGTAAATGATCTGGCCACAAAAGCATTGCGAAAGTTCAATGGTTTCATACAACGTAAGATGCCGCGTACTCATAGTGTGTTGATGCGCATCAAGGATCAGGCAACACCAGGGCTTGTCCGGTTACGTCGTTACATCGATCGAAAGTTTGGCAAAGTAGAACGGTTTGCCATAACGGTTCATGATCGGGCGACTGCGGGGATCAGACGTATTGCATCATATGCAGCGCGTCAGCTTGGCCGGGGCTACAGCTACACTATTAGAGCCGTTGATATGGTCCGGCGTACAGTCAGCCGTATAGCGTCTTATACTCGGAACACGTTAGGGACTGAATACAGGGTGGCGATTAATGCGATTGATCGTTTTACCGCTCCAGTACGTGGAGCTGTCTCATTTGCAAATACCCACTTGGGACGGACTTACACAACCACAATCAAGGTTCTTGATCTTATCACAAAGCCATTGAGAGGGATCGTGTCAGCTGTCACCAGCACACTTGGGCTGCTTGGAGTAGGAGCCGGTGCAACAGGTGGTATTGTCGTGCCGCTCAAAATGGTTGCGGATCGCCAGAACATGACCACGGCTTTTGAAACACTGCTCGGCAGCAGAGGAAAAGCAGATGCACGTCTGGACGAGCTGACGGCCTTTGCTGGTCAAACGCCATTTACTCGTGATGAGATTTTCGAGTCAAGTCGTGTCCTTCAAGTATTTACAGGCAATGCTCTTTCTACGACTGAAGGTATGAAGCTAGTCGGGGACGTTGCTGCAGGTGTTCAGCGGCCGTTCTCAGAAGTTGCGCTATGGATGGGGCGTTTATATGACGGCATTAAATCGGGGCGTCCTATCGGTGACGCAACGGCAGCGCTTCAGGAAATGGGGGCAATCTCTGGTGATGCTAGAGGTAAGCTCGAAAAACTTGCAAAGAGCGGCAAAGACATAAAGCAAACATGGCCAGAAGTAACAAAAGAGTTTGGCAAATACAACGACATGATGATCAAAATGTCGGACAACTTGGCCAACTTATTTCTGGGTGTCAAATCATTCATCAACAACAGCATCCTGATGCCTTGGGGTAAAGGACTTGCAGCTGCGTTCCAACCTGCGTTAGAAGCGTTCAGGACATGGCGTGGGGAATACTCCTTTGTGCTGACTGATCTATCAAACAAAGCTGAAAAGGCTGGTAAAGCCTTTGCGAAGAGCTTTTTAAATCCGACCAAAAGCGTATTCGGATTTATTGGTGATCAGTTCAAAATTTTGTTCCCAGGAGAAAAACTCTCCAAGAAGCAGACACAAGAACTGAAGGTCAAATTTAAAGACAATCCTAAGTTGAAGAAGCACTTTGAACAGCTAGAAAAATACAGAAAAATGGACTTTGAAACTCGGTGGAAGCTCGTCTTAGATAATACAAAAGACGTCTTTGGCGAATGGTGGGAAAAGACAGGAAAGCCTGGTCTTTTCAAAATGGCCGAGAATGTCGGGAAGACTTACGGTGGCATCATAAATGGCGTGATCAACGGTCTGCTTGGTATTGATGACAAATCATCTGAGGACAGTTTCACTGATGCAGGAGCCAAAGCAGGAAAGATATTCATTGAATCATTTTTAGAAGCTCTTGATCCTGTGCAATTAGGAATTCGTATTGCCAAGAAGATAGGTGAGATCAACTGGAATGCCCTTACTGGAGAAGGCTCAATTGCTGGTGCACTGATTGCCAATGCATTTGCACTCGCATTCCTTGGAAAAGTGGCCACTTTATTAAAGCCGCTTAAATCCATCCTTTCAGGAGCCTTTGCTGCCTACAAATGGGGAAAAGGTTTAAGAGGAGGAATGGGAGCAGGAACGAGCGGCGGTGTAATTGGAGGTTCTGGAGGAGCAGGGAGATCGCCAAGGAACCAACGACCTCCTGAATATCGTCAGCCTTGGATCAATAGAGGTGAGCCGGTACGTCCAACAACGCCAAACCAAGGGCGTGGCGGTGAATTCTTAGGAAATCTCGGTAAAGGTGCAAAGAGCATCGGAAAACGTATTCCTATTCTCGGTACACTGATTGCAGCCACCGAGTTAATTGGTATGAACAATGATAATAAAGGCGAGAAGATCGGTGGGTTCACAGGAAATCTAGGAGGCGGTATCGGTGGAGCGGCAATCGGAACAATGATCGCCCCTGGAATTGGAACAGCAATCGGTGGAATCTTAGGGAGCATCTTTGGCGGTGATCTTGGCAAATGGATTGGAAAGATGTTCGACAATGGAACCATCAAGAAGAAATGGAACGAGATCGTCAAATGGTCAGAGGATGCAATCAAGTGGATTAAAGATACATGGAAAGATATTTCTACTTGGTTCAATGACAACGTGGCTGAACCAATTGGTGGTTTTTTTGAAAAAGCATGGACAAAAATTAAAACCACTTGGGAGAAAGTCTCTAACTGGTTCATGGAAAAAGTATTCATACCTATCTATAACTTTGTTGTACCAATCATCAACTTTGTTGTTGGTGTTTTTGTTGTTGCTTGGAACATTATTAAAACCATATGGGGTGTTGCATCAACTTGGTTCATGGAAAAGGTATGGAAACCATATGGTCAATATGCAGTAGAAGCCATTGGTGTGGTATGGAATAAACTTGTTGATACATGGAATTGGATCAAAGAGACATGGGGAGTATTGTCTGAGTGGTTTAATGAATATGTGTGGACACCATTTAAGACATATGGCATTCCAGCTATCATGTTTATCTGGAATCTATTCAAAGGTACATGGAACTGGATTAAAACAACATGGGTGATACTTGCAGCTTGGTTCGATGAGTATGTGTGGCAGCCGTTTAAAACTTACGCTTTACCAGCCATTATATTCGTTTGGAATCTATTTAGAAACACGTGGAATTGGATTAAAACTACGTGGGAAAAACTCTCTACTTGGTTTTATGAAAACGTATGGCAGCCATATAAGAAATATGCGGAACCAGCGATTACCTTTGTGTGGGAAAAGTTTCAGGATGCCTGGAGAATTATCAAGGGTATTTGGAAAACAGTGAGTACATGGTTTGAAAAATATGTTTTTAATCCGCTAAAAGACCATGCTGAAAGGTTAACGAGCACATGGAAAGGCTTATTTGACATTGTTGGGAATGTAGTCGGTAAAGTTAAAGAAATTAGTGGAAATGTATTTCATATCTTTGAGAAAAAAGGAGAAGAAAAAACAGGCCTGAAAAAGAAAGAGAAAACAGCAAATAACGCCACCGGTGGTTATATCACAAAACCAACACTTTCATGGATCGGCGAGGCAGGGAAAGAATTTGTCATACCAACTGAAAACAATAAAGGTCGAGGGAAGATGCTACTTGCTCAGGCTGCTTCACATCTCGGAATGTCTGTTGTGCCAAACGGTGCATCAACCTCTCCAGCAAGCTCATCTTCTCCAATGAGACCGGCGGCTGCGTCATCAGTTTCCACGTCTGCAAGTGGATCGGTATCAATTGGGGATGCGGGCAACGCATCAAAATATGGGGAACAGTTCACGTCTGAATTTGAGAAGGGACTAAATAATAAAGTCATCTCAATGGAGCAATGGAAACAAGCTAATATCAAGCAACCATTTACTCAAATTCAGACATCGACTCCGCAGTATGGAGCGCAAACTGTCACCGGCTTTGCTGCAGGTCAAAACATGACACCAACTGGCACAGGTCAATTCTTAGATCAAAATGTAAAACAACCTTTCTTATCTGCTCGACAAGAGTCACCTACTTGGGGGGCTGGACTGATTGACGCATTTAATAGCGGCATGAGGTCAAAAGGAAGTGAAGTGACACAAGCAGCCAAGGACATGGCCAAGAAGGTAGAACAGGCGTTTAGGGAAGAGCTAGACATTCATTCTCCTTCACGTGTCATGATGAGTCTTGGAAAATTTGCATCGATAGGAGTCGTCAAAGGTCTTGATTCAGTTGACGTGAAGAAATTCGCAGAGAATCAAGCCGGTTCCTTAATCGCTGCATTTAGCGGAATGGGTGCATCTAACTTGAGTGTTCAACAATGGCTCATGGCTGCTTTAATGGCAACCGGCACATCAATGAGCTGGCTGCCTGGATTGATGACCATCGCGCAGCATGAGTCACGTGGAAACCCGAAAGCAATCAACCTATGGGATTCAAACGCCAAGAGAGGAACGCCGTCTAAAGGATTAATGCAGACCATTGATCCGACCTTTAATTCTAACAAGGCAAGCGGCATGAATGACATCTGGAACCCGATCCATAATGCTGCAGCTGCTATCAATTACATCAAAGGCAGATATGGAAGTGTCTATAATACGCCTGGATTGAGAAGCATCAGAAATGGTGGACCATATAAGGGGTATGCAAACGGTGGTCTAATCACGCAAGAACAAATCGCTAGAGTCGGTGAAGGAAACAAGCGTGAATGGATTATTCCTGAAGAGCGTGGCATACGTGGTCGCTACTTGTTGGCTCAAGCTGCACAGGCTTTAGGAATGGACGTATACGATCCGGCCACTGCTGCATCATCTGAGCTTTCACAAGGGCAGGTGCAAACAGTAACAGCTGGCACAGCAAATGCACCGTCTGCTTCAGGTGGATCAAAACAGATCATCATTAATTTTAATGGTGAGCAGCATTATTATAATGGCCAAGACGCAGAAAACCTTGCAGAGAAGATCAAGCAGATGCTCATTGATGAGTTAGAGAATGAAATCAACACAGGAACGAAGGGAGTCGTGATCGATGGCTAAATCAAAATATCAATTGTGGATTTCGCAAGGGAAGGACAAATTACGATTCCCTGTTCTTCCTGAGAAATTGGAACTCAATAACAACGTACAAAATGAAACGGTAAAGGTCGCCTCTTTTGGCGAGCTCACATTCTTGGATGTACCAGGGGCTCGCCAAATTTCATTTACAGCCTTTTTTCCGAAGAAGTATACACCGATCGCTGAATATAAAAGCATTCCATCACCAGAGAATGCAATTGCCAAAATAGAGCGGTTCATGAAGTCAAAAAAGCCTGTACGCTTTATCGTTACTGGAACCAAAATCAATATGCAATGCAGCATAGAAAGCTTCAATCACAATGAAGGTACGTATGACGTGGGCGATCGTGAATTCACGCTGCAGCTGAAAGAATACAAAACAGCATCACCTAGAAAAATCAAACGGAAAGCCAAAAAGAGCAGCAAAAAACGCAGCTCAAAAGGCGCACCAAAAGTGTACACCGTTAAAAAGGGTGATACATTGTGGGATATTTCTGGCCGCTTCTATGGTGATAGTACAAAATGGCGCCGCATTTGGAATGCGAATAAAGCCGCGATGATCAAACGAAGTAGACGCAATATTAGACAACCAGGGCATTGGATTTTCCCTGGTCAAAAATTAAAAATACCACAATAGGGGGGCTGACATTGATTGAGCTTTTTGCCATCAGAAGCGGCACCATGTACGAGCTTGTGACAGAGAGTGTGACACTTCGGGGGCAAAGGTATCAGGCTCCCCGCTCAATACAAGCAACAATCGTGACAAAACAAGGAAGTCAAAAGTATTACAGCATCAAAGAAGGAGACACGGTTCTTTTCAAGTGGAAGGGGAAAGAACTCTTTCGTGGAACAGTGTTTGCAAGAACACCAAAGGACGAAAAGCTCACTTTTACTGCTTATGACATGCTTCAGTATTTGGTGAAGAATCAGGATGTGTATGTATTTTCAAATAAGAGAGCTGATCAGATAATGAAGCGGCTTGGTCAAGATTTTCAGATCCCGATGACGTCGATCGCTAACACTGGCCATGTCATTAAATCACTTGTATTCAAAAACGATACAAGCCTTTATGACATCATCCTGCAGGCGTTGAAAGAAACAAAGAAGCAAACAGGGCGTAACTATCAAATCTATTCTGCTAAAGGAAAGATGGGGCTGAGAGCGTGGCCTGATCCGTCCGAAGTATGGGTCATTGAATCAGGTGTGAATCTCATTGATTATCAGTACAGCACCTCGATTGAGGAAACGGCCACACGTGTGAAGATGAGAGCAACACATGTGGAAAAAATTAAGGTGCTGAAGAAGGAAAAAAAGAAATCAAAGTCTACTGATCAGGACAAAGATAAGAAAACAGCTAAAACCACGAAGCCGAAAACTGTCACTCAAAAGAAAGAGATTGAGATGTTGGCTGTGGCGAATGATAGTGCTGCTAGAAGTAAATACGGTATCCTTCAGCACGTTGAAAGAGTGTCAGGAGAGATCAACAAAGCACAGCTGCAAAAGAGAGCAGATGTCCGACTGGCTCAAAAGAAAGGCGTAAAAAAAGAGCTGAAAAGTATTCAAGCTCTAGGTATTCCTGGATTACAAAGCGGCATGCCAGTACGCATTATCATTCCTGATATCGGCATTAAAAAAACGTACTGGATCGATCAAGACAGCCATGAATTTAAAGGAACCAAACACACCATGACGATCGATGTCGTTGAAAAGAATACAATCCCAACGGGGAATCAGTCATGAAACTAAGCGATGCAATCAAGCGATTGGCCGTCGATGCGGTTGATGCACAATCGCCAATGGAATTGATACTCGGTGATGTTGTATCTGTTTCTTCTCTTAGTGTTAGGCTCAACGAAAATGACAAACTCATCATTCCTGAAGAACTTCTTATCTGGCCAGCTCGATTGGACGAAGGGGAAGATGATGCACTCGAAGAAGGCGATAGTGTTATGGTCCTTGCGATGACAGGCGGTCAGATGTTTTACATCTTAGATAAAGTAGTAGGAGGTGGTTCATGATGGCACTCTCTCCAGAAGAAGAAATTGAAGATTTCGAGGAGGATGAAGAGGATATTGTTGAACCTTCGACCACCTACCGAATCGACTTTGAGTCTGGCCGTTTAACCAATGAAAAGATTAATGGTCTCGATGCCATTCGCCAATTTGTCTATATGGCTTTGCGAACGGAACGATATTCACATGCCGTTTATAGCCATGATGTAGGATGTGAGGTTCAAGAAGCTGTGTCTGATGAAGAATCAACGGACGAATACAAGGAGATGGAGATCCCGCGGCTCATTGAAGAAGCACTTCTTGTTGATGAGAGAATCGAAAGTGTTCAAGATTTTGAGATCACTAAAGAGGGGGCAGCCTTTAAGGTGATATTTGAAGTGGTGACAGATGAGGGAACCTTGGAGATCGAGGAGGTGATTGGCGAAGATGTTTGAAGAACAATCGTATGAAGCCATCATGGAACGCATGTTGGAACGTATACCCGATGATATTGATAAACGTGAAAACAGCGTTATATGGAATGCGCTGGCTCCTGCAGCTGCGGAACTTGCTCAATCTTATATATGGCTTGATCAGGTATTCGATCTTGTCTTTGCGGATACAGCGCAGGGAGAATTTTTAGATAGACGAGCTGCTGAAGTGGGGATCACTCGTAAAGCGGCCACAAGTGCTGTATGGTCCGTTGAAGTCGCACCTGAAGGTATCAGAATACCAATTGGCTCAAGGTTCTACATTGACAGTCTATATTTTCAATATCAATCTGACGGCACGCTGAAGTGTGAAACCACTGGTGCTGTAGGCAATGGTAATTTTGCAGAGCTGCCGCTCCTATCGCTCGATAACATACCAGGATTAGAGTCTGTCATTTTTGGAGAATTGAAGATACCGGGGCAAGAGGAAGAAGATGATGAAGCTCTTTATGAGCGGTACTTGATGAGGGCAAGGCGGGAAGCTGTCAGCGCCAACAAAGCGCACTATAAAAAATGGGCTGAAGAAGTAGAAGGAGTCGGCAGGGCAAAGGTATTTCCTCTTTGGAATGGTGAAGGCACAGTAAAAGTTGTCATCACTGACGGGAATTTTGATGTGGCGACGGATCTGCTCGTCAATAAGGTCCAAGAGTACATTGATCCTGTTCCAGGAGAAGGAGAAGGTCAAGCACCAATCGGGGCTACTGCCACTGTCGAGAGTGCTAAGTGGAAAGATGTTGAGGTGTCCGTATCCGTGGAGCTCAAAATGGACTATTCACTGGAAGATGCTCAACAAGAAATAGAAGAGAAGATCAAGTCTCTCCTGAAATCACTTGCTTTCGAGGAGAACGTGATCAGAATGTCAGCGATCAATGACATTTTGTATCATGCGGATAGTGTCTCTGATTATGCGGATGTCTTGATCAACGGTGAGTCCAAAAACTTGCCGCTCCAAGACATTGAAATCCCGCGTCTAGGGCAGGTGAACGTTATTGAGCAAGCTTGATGAAATGAAAGCTTATCTTCCTGCTTATCTCACAGAGATCACAGATTTTGATGAGCTCATGAAATCAGAGGCTCCTGAGATGGAAAGGCTAGATGATTCTATTTTTGATATGACTGATCAATTGTTTCCGATCACTGCCACGTGGGGGCTTAATCGATGGGAAAGGATGCTGAAGGTGCAGCGTGAATCAGGTGATTCTATTGAGCTGCGAAGGGCACGTATTTTGAATCTCATGTCAAACATTCCACCGATCACGTATGCTTCTTTAGAGAGGGCAGTCAACCGCTTCCTTAAGAATCCTAGTGCAGTGGTTCGTTTAACAAATGGTCGCTATCATTTCTCACTTCGTGTTAATTTGGATGACCTGCAGAACACCAGATACATTGTAGAAACGCTTGAAAACTTAAAGCCTGCGCACTTGGCTTACAAATTCACAAGCGTTCATCATACGGATGTTCATGAAATCAAAGACTATCATAACCGGCTCACACTGCGCAGCAGAGTGGGCTTTTTTGATCACATCCCGATCCTGCTTAATGGAGAGTTTTTACTGAATGGTACTTTTTATTTGAGCGGATCACGTAATTCAACAGATATTCCAGTGCGCTTCAGACAATCTCTAAAGATGGCCATGAAGCTCAAAAAAGAAATGAAAGTTTCTGGCCGTACAAGATATGTCATGGTAGGGGCCAGAAACGAAACGGATCAACAAGCAGCTCTTACACTTCGATCTCGTTTCAAACACGTAAATAAAGAAAAAAAGAAAATGACATTCCGGATGGCTGCTCATGTATCAAATGATCAGAGTGGCAGTGTCATTATCAAACAGAAATATTGGACGCTTGATGGATCGGTACCGCTAGACGGTTCAAAATATCTAGCTGCCACGTCCAAACAAATAGATTTATAAAGGAGAATCATAATGGCTGATCAATTAACCGTTACAACGCTTTATGCTCGCCAACAAATGGCGAAGGCTAGAGCAGAAGGAACGAGGCTCACAAAAGTGGTTAAGATGGCTTTTGGGAATGGTGGAACTAAGGACGGAAAGCCAATCTCCCTAGACGGCACTGAACAAGAATTAAAGAGTGAGCTTGTTCAAAAAGAAATTGATTCATATGAATTTATGGAGCCGGCGAAGATCCGGTACACGTGCACCATCGCTGAAGGAGAACTCGCAGGCGAAGTCATCAATGAACTAGCCCTTGTCGACGAGGCCGGCAAATTCACCGCCATCCGCACCATGACAGACAAACAAAAAGATGGTGACATTGAATTCATCTTTGAGATTGATGATATTTACTAGGAAAGGAGTGCTCATCGATGGATATTAAATCTCCTAAAGTGTTTGAAACAAGTGATAAAGCTCATGCGGATTTGTTCAATGAAATGGTTAAAGTGTTGCTTGAAAATGACTCTGGACTGTTAGATCAGATCATTGAACATATTGGCGATACTCAGCCACACGCATCTGCAGCAGAGAAGAAGAAATGGAATGAATCGCAGATATATAAGATCACAGCTGATGACGGCAAATACTTGATTTCTGTTCCAGCTGACAAAAATATTTATGATGCGATTAAAGACAAAGGGACTTGTACTTTCATTGCATCCCCAGGTGTAGAGGATTCCCCTGCGCCTAGTAACTCCTATTTAAGAGGAATACAAACGGTGGGGCAAAACAACATTGGGACTGGAATCGCGGTAGATACATCAGGCAATGCGTATTACTTCTACTATAATTCTAATCATATTTCAATTACCTGGACGCAGCTTCCGACATCAGCTGAAAAAGACAAATGGAATAATGGTCAGATCTATAAACTAACGCAAGATTCAGGGACACGAAAATTGATACCTGATGGTGCTGACTTATTAACATTGCCGCCGGGGTTGTATTACGGGATTAACAACAGACTTTTAAATAATCCCGATCCATCTGATATTGGGTGGTTTAACTATGACATATCGGAAAGTAATTCAGATCGAAAAATGATTATAGCTGTAGCGAGCTATAAAAACACGATGTGGTTTAGCACTGTTCATGGTGGGATTTTCCGAGGGTGGAAACGTGTGTTGACAGATGATGAATTAAATAGCACCTGGAATCTAGTAACGTTGATTAACGGTACAGCTCAACATAACGCTGTATACCCCCTCAAATTTTCGATAAGGCAGAATGTCTTACATTTGCGGGGATCATTTGAGAACATACCGCCGAGCGAAACAGTCATTGCCCGATTTGCTCAAAAACCGTCTGGAAAAGCCACTTTTGGTGCTACGACAGTTGGTTCATACGGGTCTGCACGGCTGTCTTTGGCAGAAGATGGTTCACTCAAGTTTGATGGGTTAAATGCTAATGATCCTTCAAAGGTGAACCGAATAGAAATAAACGAGGGAATTCCATTGTGGTAAAGGAGGGAGATAACAAACATGCATATTTTTTTATATGACGAGAATTTTAAATATCAAGGTGAAGATGTAATAAGTGATTATGACGAATTGCCAAAAAACGCTACGGAGGTACGGCCGCAAGATGGATTGTATCTTCCCGAGTTTGACGAGACAAAGAGAGAATGGTTTGAATCAGCCACTAAAGAGTATATTGATAGTTTGCAGCCTGATCCAGGTCCACCATCAGATATTGAACTATTAAAACAACAAAATGCGGATTTGCTCCAGCAACTGGCAGAGTCAGAAAAGAGAGCAGAAGAACAATCAAAAACAACAGCAGAACTTGTTATGTTACTGACTGAAAAGGGGGTAATTTAATTGGATTGGTTCCGTAGTATTTCATTGTTCTATCAGTGGACCTGTTATAAAGAAAAAGACGTTGCAAAATTTGTACGTTTTGGGAAGATCACGCCGGAACAATACAAAAAAATAACAAAAGAAGAATATCAAACAAACGCTGAATAGGCGTTTTTATTTTGCCTTCTTTAAGGAGGTGGACAAAGTGTGAAGGAGTAGGTGAGTATGGTGGAAATGGATTTGGCGCAATATTTGATGACACAAGGACCCTTTGCGGTTCTTTTTTGTTGGGTGCTGTTTTACGTATTAAACACAACAAAGGAACGAGAAAACAAGCTCAATGAACAAATCGAAGCGCAAAATGATGTGTTAGCAAAGTTTAGTGAGAAGTATGACGTCGTGATCGACAAGCTCGATAAAATTGAACGGAATTTAAAATAATAGGAGGAAACAATTATGAAAAACTTCGACAAAGGCACTGTGATCCGTACAGTGCTTCTTTTTATGGCATTAATCAACCAAGCATTAATTCTATTTGGCAAGCCAATCTTGCCGATCAGCGAGGATCAAGTCACTTCGTTGGCTGAGACATTGTACCTTGCTGGCTCAATGATCTTTACAATCGTAACAACCCTTTTAGCGTGGTTCAAAAATAACTATGTGACTGACAAAGGCAAGTTACAAAAAGAAGTCCTGAAACAAAAAGGATTAACGAAGTAAGGAGCTGCCATGTGGCGGCTCTTTTTATATTAAATTGATCAAAGGAGACGATGAAAGTGGTAAAAATCATTAAAGATTATATTCCGAAAAGCAACAAGAACCGCCCAGGAAACAAAATGAAACCTCTATATATTACGGTCCACAATACAGCCAACACTGACAAAGGAGCAAACGCTTTGCGTCATGTCAATTATGTGAAAAAACCTAATACAGCTACAAGCTGGCACTTTACAGTGGATGATAAAGTCATTTATCAACATCTGCCGTTGAATGAAAACGGATGGCATGCGGGAGACGGCAGAGGAACCGGAAATATGAAGTCGATAGGCATTGAAATTTGTGAAAATGCAGACGGCAATTTTGAAAAAGCGGTTGAAAATGCTCAATGGCTCATTCGTCAGCTCATGACAGAGCAAGGCATTCCATTGGCAAATGTTGTGCCACATAAGAGATGGAGCGGCAAGAACTGTCCTCGCAAGTTGTTGAATCGTTGGGATTCATTCAAAGCGGGTATTGCAACCGCGAAGCCGGCGACACCTGTAAAAAATACACCATCCAAGCCAAAAGCGAGTAAACCTAAAAAATCAGTTAACTTGCCATCTGGCATCCTTAAAGTGACCAAACCTTTGACAAAGGGTGCGGGAGTAAAAGCATTGCAGGAAGCTCTGGCTACTGTTTATTTCTATCCTGAAAAGGGAGCTAAAAACAACGGGATTGATGGCTACTATGGTCCGAAAACTGCGAATGCGGTCAAGCGATTCCAGCTCATGCACGGGCTGGTTGCTGATGGAATTTACGGGCCTAAGACTAAAGCAGCTCTTCAAAAAGCATTGAAATAGTACTGTTACATGATCATTGAAAGAAAAGCATTATGAAGTCGGAAAGAAATAAGCGGAATTTTTTGCGGTTGCTTACGATAAAATGTGGGTAGCCGTCTTACATAATAATTACGTATAATAAAGCGGAGGGGAGGCGGAAGATATAAAGATAAAGAAGATTTCCGTATGTTTTTTGGTTTGCGCTAGTTTTCTACTACTGCTAGTGGGATGTGGTGGTGTAAAAGTTAGTGAATCTAAGGACGAGATTGAATACAATTATGAGGATAGTCCGGATCCGAATCTAAGTTCGGACAAACCGAAAGACTTGAAAACTGTAGATGTCGACTATAAAAGTAATGCAGAAGACGTGAGTGTGAATGTAGAAAAACTACATTTCTCAGACGGCGAGGTTGGGTTAAGTATATCTTTTAAAAACACCTCGGAAGATAAAACATACTTAGTATCTCCTGCCACGTTCATATTACGTGTTAACTCAGCGAAAACTCTCGGGTCATCCGAATTGGTTTTTGTTGATTATAATTCCGAAGATATAATTATGGATGCTAAGGACGATACTTTTAAATCCGTTTCATATTGGTCTTTGGGTGACATTGATTACGATAAGATAAAAGATATCGAATTACAAGTAATCCTAAGTAAAAGGACTAACACTGCTACTGAATCCTTAGTCCATTTTAATAGAACGATAAATTTTTAAGCGAAAAGCCCCGTCCCTAGCCGGATGGGGCGTTTTTTACGTTTAGTATTAGTATCCCCTCAGTTGTTACTTCATGATGTCTCCTCAATGAATTAAATACTGCTATTAAAAAGTTCTAAATCCAAATAATTTTATAACATTACTATAAAATCTTAAATTTACCTTAAATATCCTATAAAGTCTTTATTTAAATTTAAAGCAAAACTATACTAAAGGAGCTTTAAATTACATAAATAGGAGGATTATTAGGTGAAAATCACTAACAAGGTTTTAAGTTTACTATTAATATTTTCATTGTTTGTAGGTGTTACAGGTTTTATTCCACAAGTGAAAGCTGTCAGTCAAGACGAAAATGAGGCTTATTTAGAAGATAGTAGTGTGATTATTGAAGAAGATAATGATGCTGATGCCGAAGAAGAACTTGAAGAAATTCAAGGAGTCGAAGTAAATTCAGATAAAGGTGCTCGGAGTGAAGAAGAACTAAAAAAAATTAAAATAGCATCTTGGGATCCTTACGGCGGAACTGGTGGAGGCCGTATTGGAGGCGGTGGTGGAGGTGGTTCCATTGTACCAAAGCCAAAACCAAAACCAAAATCTACATCAAAACCTTCTCTTCCAGCAAAAGGGTTCAAATCAGGTCGAGATGGTGAAAAGTATCTTAACAAAATTGTTAACGGTATTGGCCATAAAACATTCGACAAGGTGCGTGTCTATGATCATAAAAAGAAAAAATGGGTGCAAGAGAGAAGAATCGTAGATGCATATAACCCTAAAACGGATACGGCACACGAATCAAAAGTTGGTTATGCTAATTTATCAAATTTTATTAGGAAACAGATTGATAAGGATGTACAATTAAGAAAGACAAATAGAGTAAAAAACCTCAAATGGCACTTTTTTAAGAGTGAATCAACTGGTAGAATTGGAGCAAGCAAACCACTATTGAAGTATCTTAAAGACAAAAAAATTCCATATCAAATTCATGAAAAATAATTATTTTAGGGAGAGTAATAATGGAAGAATATCCTTGGGAAGCCCCACCTTTTGAAATGAAAGCTTTTGACGATATGTCAAAAAAGGAAGCAAAACAATTCTTTGATTGGTATGTTTCACAAATTCCAGAGAGAATCAAAGTGCTAGAGGAAGTAACCGAAGGGTATGTGACTCTTGATTTTACAAAAGAATCTTTAATTGATCTTTTTTCCTGGTTTTTAGATTTTGTTACAATACGTGAATTAACAGAAGAAGAGATTGGAAGTTTGTTGGAGGAGTTTCGCCAATATCCTGATCATGTGTACCAAGATGAAAAGAAAACTTTACTAGCTAATCCAGTTGACCTTGAACAAATTGATTACGCGGTTGCAATGGATATAGCCATATACTATGGCGAAACAATTATAAAGAATTACCCACAAGTTAAATGGACTTACTTCACAAAACCGAAGTCATATGTTTATTTAAACGAACCTATCCTTTCGTATGAAGAGACAGAATTTCCATATGAAAGAAATCCGAGAAGCCTAATGAGAATTTTAGCGCATAGAATAAAAGATAAAGAAGCTACAGAAATGTCACTGTATGATACTTTTTTAATGGATGAAAAAGATATACTGGGCATCTTTGATGATCCTGAAGATTAGAATAAAGGGGCAACTTCTCACTTGGAAGTTGCTCTTTTTAGTGTAGCATACATTAGTTAGCAGATATTAAAACCGCCATTCTCTTTTCTCTTTATCCCATTTCAATTCTTCTTTTTCCAGAAGGTTTTGGACTGCTTGCCTAACAGTCGTCTCATTTTTACCGGTCTTTCATTTCAGATCGTCAATTGTTGGATTCTTACGGAAGCGGCTCATATTATAAATAATTCGATAAATCTTTCTCTCGAGATCTGACATACAATCACCACCAAAAATAGTTTAACAGAATATATGTTCGTAAGGGAATTTTGTTTAATGACATTAGGAGGAAATAAACTTTGAAATCTTTTTGGGAAATAGACGATGAAGGTTACTATACGTTAAAAAAGATCAACGAAGCAGAAATATCTAAGGCTGAAAAGAAACTTGGGGTCACTTTGCCAGGTACATATAAAAAGCTCATATTAGAACAGAATGGTGGTTATACCATTCATAATGCTTTTCCAACCACTCATTCTAATTCATGGGCTGAGGATCACATTCAATTTAATCACCTGCTGGGAATTGCTGAAGATGAAGGGATTATGGATAGTGCCTACTTAATTAAAGAGTGGGAGCTGCCAGAAGGGCTTGTTTTGATTAACGGGGATGGCCATACTTGGGTAGCGATGGATTATCGAAAAACGAAAGAGAATCCTGCAATTCATTATTTTGATGTTGAGATGGAAGAAGACTTTAAGTTAGCAGATTCCTTTGATGAATTCATTCAGGTGCTTTATACAGCTGAGTACACTGTTGATGAAGAAGCAGCAGATGGTGAATATGAACTTTCTGAAGTTCATTTAAGTAAAAAAGAACTTGAAGCCATATTTGAATTAGACGTCCTTGATGAAGAGAATCTTTATAAAATTCAATATTACCCGATGGTTGATTTGAACGAAATTGAATGGTTTTTTAAAAATATGCAATATCACATTGAAAAAACAAAAGATGAAGATGATCTTTATGAAGTAGCTTCTACGATTAACAACGTTCTCTTATTGAATCCCAATATGCCAATCAATGATAAAATTAATGGAAATCTAAATCAAATTGCTAAATTTTTAGAAAAAAATAAAGATCCACTTATAGTAAATCTCGGAGAACATATTGCTATGAAAACAAGTTTCCTTTGGTAAGCTTTGGGCACAAAAAACAGTCCATACTAGTGGAAGATTTATTTGGAGTATCATCAAATAATAAAAGGCATACCAGAGAGGCGAATTCGTCTCTCTTTTTTTGTTCTTTTTTGCGGTTTCTTTTCGGTGTGGAATATTCAAACGGATGATAATATATGTAATTATAGGGAAAATAAAGGAATGGATAGGGGGAGGTTTGTTTGGGAGAAAAAGTAGCAAGCCCATTTGTTGCTAAAATGATCGGTGATTGGTACGGATATATCAAGAAACAGGACATTCTAAAGGCTGAAAATAAGAGAAAAGAGATCGTAATAGCCTTTGAAAATATGGAAGAAGATCAAAATGTCTTATTATACTTTAACTTGATTGATTCCAGATACAAAATGTTGGCGCAGGAGTTTGAGGGATCAAAAGATATATTGAAGCAAATAGACATTGAAGAGAAGCAGAAAACGGATGACATGATTCAGTATTATTATTTCTTCTTCAATGGCATGTATGAGTTTTATAAAAAGCGCTTTTCAGACGCTATCAACTATTATCATATTGCAGAGACCCGACTTCGGAACGTTCCTGACGATTTAGAACGTGCTGAATTTAATTATCAGCTTTCGATTGCATACTACGAAATCGCACAAAATCATTTCTCCATTAACCACGCCAAAAAAGCTTTAGAAAGCTTTAAATCAGCAGATTTACAAGAGAGTCGGATTGCTACTACTCTAATGGTAATCGCATCAAATAAGATGGATTTAAACCAATTTGTACAAGCTGAATCCACCTATAAGGATGCTATCAATTTAGCAGCAGAATCTAAAATTGATTTTCCACAAGCGCTAGGGTATTTCAATCTTGGGATATGTTATGAGCGTCAAGGAAAGCTTCAGCAAGCTTTAGAATGTTTACAAAATGTCTTTTCGGTTGAATTAAAAAAGCCACACAAACCACTGTATATGAGAACAAATTACATGTTAGCGCGTGTACTCTTCCAGTTAGATAAAAAAGCTGAAGGGCTGGATGCACACAACGAGTCACTCATGTTAGCGAATGAATTAGCTGACAATGCGTATATTGCTAAGTTAAATATCATACATTCAATATATGTAACAGATGATGAAATTCAGCTCGACGCAGCTCTTGATGTACTGAAAAATCAAAAACTTTGGACAGATGCCGCAGAATTGTCAATTATGGCAGCAAGATTTTATAAAAAGCAGGATAATTACAAACTGGCATCAAAATACTTTGATGAAGGTTTGGAATCACAGGCCAAAAAATTGACATGGATGGAGGAGGAAGCTGAATGAAGCACCTGAAAGTTATGATATTAAGCCTTACCTTATTAATGGGGATCACAACCACTGTACATATAAATTCCTCAAATGATTTTCAAACCGCAGAAAACGGCTACTTTGGTTAAGCATTAGGAGAAAGTAGACTCCATTAATAAAAGAAAAAGCCCTTTTCGGGGCTTCTTTTTTATTTGAACCGCCATTCTTTTTTCTCTTAATCCTATATCAACTCTTCCAACATTTTACTTTAAGGAGTCTACAATTGAATCATAAATTAAATGCAAACGAATAAGATTAATGATTTCTTTAAGTTCGGCAACAAAAAAATCAATATTTAACAAGATTTGTGATATTATTTAATTAAAATCATTAAAGAGGGGCCAGAATGACGACAATATTAGATAAGTTTATAAAAGAAAATGAATTTCCGACTGTATTTATTGGGTCGGGAATTTCAAAGCGTTTTCTCGTGGATTTTCCAGATTGGTCTTCATTGTTAAATGAATTTTGGGAGAAATTAGATGAGCCTCAAGATTTTTTTGGTGAATTTAATATTATAAGAGATGAAATAAAAAATAAATCTCCAAAGTATACTAACAAAGAGCTAGATCATTACTCAAATATTGAGATGGGTACTCGATTGGAAAGTAAATACAACCAAGCATTTAATGAAGGAAGAGTGAGTATAGAAAATTTCGGTACTAAAGATGCTTTTGATACAAAAGTTTCCCCATTTAAAAAGGCAATCGCGAATAGATTTAACAGTTATAAATTGATTGATGAAATGAAAGAGGAATTTGAAATTTTTAAAAAGATGCTATCAAAAACACAGATAGTATTAACCACAAATTATGATTACTTTATTGAGAATTCTTATAATGAATATAGTAATTATAGTTTAACAAAGTTCATTGGACAAAAAGGCTTTTTTTCTACTAATTATGGATATGCGGAACTTTATAAATTACACGGGTGTGCGGAAAGTCCTCAAGACATAATAATAACCGAAAATGATTATAATAATTTTGAAGAGAATTCTGTGTTGATAAGCGCTAAAATAATCTCAACCATGATGCATTCGCCAATAATTTTTATGGGTTACTCTTTAACTGACATTAATATTAGGAAGATAATACGAGAGTTCACCAAATCATTAAATGATAAGGAGATTGAGATACTAGAAGATAGGCTTGTACTTATACAATGGAAAGAGGGGTGTGAAGAATTAGTACAAGAAGTCGAGAATGATAGAGATTTAGGTTGTAAATTAAAAGTTATTAAAACGGATAATTTTAAGCTTATTTTTGAAAAGTTAAGCACAATTAATCAAGGTGTTGCTCCAACAGAGGTTAGAAAATATCATCATGTAATAAAAGAACTTATAATCGATCGCGGAAAAAAAGGCACATTAAATTCTGTGTTAATATCTCCTATTGAAATTGATAATATTAAGGAGACTCTTCAAAATAAAAATATAACAGTTGCATTAGGTGATTCTACGTATATTTTTCAAATACCTGATATCATTACGTATTCTTTAGATTATATCTCTGATAAAGATGAAATAGGAAATGAAATACGAATGAGATTTGCAGTTAATCAGGCATATAGAGCAAGGTTTCCTATAGTTAAGTTATTAAATGAAGATCTTATAAACTCAACTGGGCTTCATAAAACAGAAAAAGAAAGGTTGATACAGAAGATAGAGTATTTTACTAATTTCGAATTGCATTATTGTAAAATCGTTCCCAGTTCAGTCATGCTAAGAAATTGCAATGATTTAAATAAGATTATTAAATTAAAGACCAAAGATGATAATATTTACGAGACATTGTCTTTTAATATTAAAGAACTAAAATTAGAAGAGTTGAAAACTTATTTAATTAGAGTTCTGACTGATCTGAAACAAAAAGGTGAAATCAAGCTTACTACTCAACTTAGACGTCTTTTATTACTGTATGATATTATAAAAAACAAAGGGAACAACGCCTAACCACAAAGAGTGATTGCCATTGTTCCCCTGCACTAAATTAATATACAGCTAATTATAAATATTATGTTTTAAATAGTCAAGTTAATCACAAAAACTTTTCTAGAAACAAAGTCTTTATTTAGGGGCAGGCATTCAACTTATTCTACAGACTCCAGAAATATTTGAAACCAAGGAAATTTAAACAGAGATATTTAATAAGAACTTAAGTTTTGATTTGTTATTTCATTATTATAATCAGATTGTTCATGAACCTGGCTGACACTCAGTCAGGTCTTTTTTATATTTACTGGTAAACTTGTTTTTCTTGTAGGAGGTGATATGAGTTGAAAGTCAAAATCATTGAAGGGCCGAAAGTTGACGAGCGTCTTAATGATTGCTATCACTATTTAATTAAGTGGTGGAGGAAAGAGTTAAATTGGGATAGTAATTTACAGAAGAATATTGTCTGTCAAAGTGTAAGCAATAAAAGGGTAAGGGACGGGGAGCTTGATTGAAGCATATATGAAGAAATTAGGTACGGTAATTCCATTAAAGATGAAGGTTTATCAGGTTTTTCTAATTAGACTTCGGAATAAAATTAAAACAGACCTAAATGGTCTGTTTTATAGAAAGGATTTGTTATTTTTTATCAAACTAGGTTTATAATGAATTCTCATTCTTTTAGGAAACACCCACAAAACGCCCACGAATCACCCACAATTTAAAAATATTTTATGATTTTGTATTATTTTTTTAGGATGAAAATCTCTATAAATCAACGTTGATGATTCACTAAGACATGTAAAGACAGTATAGGTTATAATCCGCACCCAAGTTCACCCATGGGAACGCGATCAGTATATGTCTCAGTATTAATAAAGAAAACCCCTTGGAGCCATTGGCTTCAGGGGGTTTTTATTTTTGTGGGTGTTTCTAATATTTCAAAATGAAGAAGCTGCAACCACAATTCACCCACAAAAAAATGATAAAAAAATCACTCCATTATCTTGGAGATATACTCTTCATAATTATTCATTGAATCTGTGTCTATTTTTTCTAGTATGATGTCCAAGCCAACGAAGCTGTACCGATGCAGAAAGATGAGAAGCAGCTGCTAATGATTAGATTGCCCTCAAAGTGTGCAAGACGATTCTGACGGGAATGATCAAAAAGATGAGGAAGACGGGGACGGGGCTACATAAGGTGGCACGCAAACGATCAAGACGATTGTTCCTGCTTCTTGAGGTATGCGAAAAGCTAGGATTAAAGAAAGATCGATATTACAAATTGAAAAAGCAAGCAACGTTTAAACTTTCGACAGCACTTGGAATCATCTGAGTGCTGTTTTTGTATCTTTATTCCTATTTAATGACAAGTTTTGTGTTGGTAAAATTGACCTTGTCAATGAATAGGAAGGAGTGAACTCTGCTGGGGAAGATACTTGATGCTAAAGCACTAACCAGTGCCATGGACGCAAGGGCGAAACATTATCAGGAACTCCGCGAACAAATGGTTGATTTAAAAAAGGCACTTCAAGGCGTGGCAAACCTGGGTGATGATTTCACTGGGAAAGGTGCGGATAACATAAAAAGTTTCTACAAAGAGCTCGCCGGAAATGTAGACATGTTTATCAGCTTCATCGATAAGCAGAAAGCCTTTCATGAAGGTGTTTCTGGGACACTTGATGATACAAACTTTGGCGGCGACACCTTTGTAGAAGAACACTTTTTAGACAACGCTTTACATATGGGAATCAAGAATGCCAAAAGCATTGTGAAGGATCAAAAAAAGGCACTCAAAACGATTTTCGAAGATATTGATGACCTCATATCTCTAGAGGTATTTGATAGTAAAACCTTTGATGAAAAGATTGCAGATGCGGAAGACGAACGAAAAAAGACGGTTAAAGATTTAATAGAGCTTGATCAAAATCTAAAAGATGAATATGCTTTGTCAGAGACGGAGCAACAAGCTACAATGGCTTTGTACTCAGAAATGATGAATGCGACAAATGACGGAAAATCCATTTCACCTATGAATTTTGACAAAAAAGCATTTCAAGATAGTGAAATCTATAAGGCAAAAAGCGATATTGAGAAGCAAACTGCTGAATATCTCAAAATCAAAAAAGAACAAGAAGAAGCCCGCGAGATTGCAAAGGAACAAGAAGCGCTTGCCAACCGTCCTTGGTATGAAAAAGCCCTTGATTATGGGGGGAACATTGTAAATGAGTTGACCGGAGTGAACGATGCAAAACGTGCCGCAACAGGTGTCGATCCGATCACAGGTGAAGAACTCACCGCAGGACAGCGAGTCGCCGCAGGCGGCATGGCAGCAGCAGGATACATCCCGATTGTCGGCTGGGCAGGACGTATTTTCAAAGGCGGAAAAGCCGTCTATAAAACGACTCAAGCCACGTCCGCCGCAGTCAGAGCAGTCGACATTTACAAGACATCACAGAAATCTTTCGATGCCTTAAAAACATCACAAAAAGGCTTATACGGTCTTACTGCGACCAACGGCTTCAGCGAAGCGATTACGGGTCGAGATATGTTTGGAAATAAAGTCTCGAAAGAACAGCAGGAAGCGAGTATGAATGCGGCGCTGGGGATGCTTTTGCCATTTGGGGCGAAAGGATTTCATGGGAAGATGGGTGTAAAGAGTTCAGGTATACCTAATATTTCAAAAAGGCATGATGAAATTGCTCATAAAAGTTATTATGGTAGAAAAGATTTTAGAATAAAGATAAATAGTGCAGTATACTCTCATCATGATAATAAGCATTTAAAGGCTAGAACTGCTGAAGAAGCGAAGCGTTTTAGTGAAACCGGAAGACGAAATGCTCAATACCTACCTGAAATAAATAATAAAGTGATAGAAAAAGAAGCTCTTCAAAGAGGGCATATCATTGATAATGGCAATAATAATTTTTACTTCATTTATGATACTGGTAAAGTTGTTGGTTATGATAATGGAAAATCTACTAGTTGGATTAGAGGAGAACTAACGAGTGGTAATGTGTATCACGGTCATCCAATAGCTGGTGATAGATTAAATAAGTATTTAAACAAATTAGGAATAAAATAACTATAAAATTAACAAAGAGGTCGGATAAAGATGAGAAAGCATGTGAAACTTAATATTCCGGAAGTAAACATCCATCCCTTGAGGATAACTGAAGGTTGGAATGTCCGTTATAATCATTTTTGGGAAATTGACCCTAGAAAGTTAGACACAGAAGATGAAAGATGGTTTATGTTCACTGAAAGTTTGTTACAGCTTTATCATGAGAAATCATCAATAACATTGGACTTAGGTTGGTATCCCGATTTATCTTCAGATGGCAACTATCTTGTTCTAATAGTTAAAAATACAGATTGGGACAATCCTATTCAGGAGTTTAGCTCTGATGACTATAGCAAAGTGATAGATTTTATAGAATTTCATTTAAAAGAAATTACATCTAACTGGTGGAAATAAAACTGTATGTATTTCTACGAGGTTAATAAAGCTAGTACTCCTCTGTTTTGCCGTTTCTAAGAGCAGTACATGCTTGATGGTGGTGGTCTGATAATGAATAAAAACCAAACAATGCTTAAAAAGAAAAATATGTGGAACCATAATTGGAGCATTAAAAATGTATATAGAACTGGATAAACTTTTATCTGCTGATACAACGGTAGATTCGTGGTATGACGACGGGTGTTTGATTGCTAGTGAGATTCTCTCGGATTTTAGCCTGAACGATTGGGAAGAATTATCAAATCAGGTGCGCAATAAGCCAATAGAGTGGCAGCGGAAAATTGCGTATTGTCTGGATAATGAGTGCAATGAATATGAGTTGAAAATTTTAATGGATTTGTTGAATACTAATGATAAAGAACTATTTGAGATCTGTATTGATACATTGAGAAGTTTTCCAATTGAGCAAGGCAAAAAATTGATATTGGAGCATCCTCAAATTTTAGAACGTGTAAATCATTTGTTGGCTACTACTGCGAATACACCAGCAAAATTAGTTCTTCAAGATTTTCTTTCAAAAATAAATTCAAATTAGTTCGTTTTTAATGAGATTATGCAAAAAGACCTTGAATGGCTTAATACTTTTCAAGGTTTTGGTGTTATTGGACTTCAAGCCGAGAAAAAGGGGGATAAAAAGGGACCTTTTTTCCTAAGTGGATCATCGTATAATAGAGACAAGCAAAACGAACGTGAATATTTTGTCCAGAAGGAAGAACCTGCGGACGCTGATCATTGAGCACTATAAGTGCCTTGATTGGTGTCCGCTTTTTTTATTGAGAGACGCGTCTTTCCCTTATCAATGGCGTATCTGGACTGTTGAGGAATGTGGCCATACGAGAGGGACATTCTGAGCCTGGATAGCAGTTGGTCTGCGGCGGCCGTATCGAGGACAATTATTCATTTTATGATGATGAACTGTACGTGGCATCATCTCGGAGTGTAGTCATCATTTCAAAATCTATTTAAGCGAATAGCGTAAGGTGGTGCTTATTCGGCAAGGAGAGTATGAACATGAAGATCAGAGATTCTTTATCTGTAGACACAACGAAGCAATTAAAGCGCATTGCTCTTGGTTCTAATAAGTGGTTGTTGCGATTCAGAATCACAATGATTACATTTGTGGGCCAAACCTTATTCCTCAACGAAAAGTAGAAGGGAAATGGGTCACAATCAAGACGAATTCACCTAACCTGTTTAACCCAGCAGAGAAAAAGTATGATGAATTCGATATCAAGGAATCACTGGGTAACAAAAAAGGTACGTATCGATTCAAGGTTGATGTAGAGTGCTACGACAAGAATAGTAATCATGTTGAAACTGTTGGTACATTCTACACAAACGAATTTCACGTTAAATAAAACCAATGCACTGAATATCTTAAAATTTCCAAATCAGCTCCGATATAAGTTTAGGAGGTGATTCTTATGAATGAAATTAACGAATCAACAACATTCGGACAGAGTAAATACATACCAAGATATTTGAAACAATTTGGGAAGGATATGCATAAAGCAGATATTAATCAACAAACAGCATTCAAAAAGAGAATTAAAGAGAATCATGATAGTAAAAAAATAAAAATGCTTTTGGGTAGGATTGAAGATATGTTAGATAATCAGAAATCTTCTAATCACTTAACTACAGCCTTTTTTGGAATCGTGTCTTTTGGATTTGCAAGTTTAATGAATTATAGTATTAATCCAATAAAAGAAATACATGAAGCCGGGGGGACTGACCCCCGTTTTTGAGACAGGAATCAAAACACCTTTATACAGCCAATTGCCGATAGTTTATCGGTGATTGGTTGTTTAGTTTCGTTTGAATACGAATGTTGTTATCATAATAAATGTATTCTTTGACAGTGCGTTCTACGATGGTGGTCGTAGTGCGATCAATCCTGTTAAGATAGAACGTTTCAGACTTTAGTGAGGAATGAAACGATTCGATGGAGGCATTATCAGCGGGCGTCCCTTTACGGGACATGCTCATGGTAATGCCTTTTATATGAACAGCTTTCTGATACTCGTAAGATGTATACACAGAACCTTGATCGCTATGTAACACGCAATTCTCAGGAAGTGCTGGGAGCTGATTAAGTGTGTTTAAGATAAAGTCTGTGTCCTGCTTATCACCAATTGTAAAAGCAATCACTTCTCCATTATATAAATCCAATATACTGGAAAGGTACAATTGTTTCTGTCCATAAGGCAAATACGTGATGTCCGTGACTAGTTTTTCAAGAGGGCGATCAGACTGAAAATTCCGATCCAGTATATTACCAGCCACGGCATAGGGCTGCCCATTCTTCTTACGCTTTTTCATTTTAACCCGGCATTGCCACTGGTTTTTCTGCATGATACGTTGAACAGTTTTATGGTTAATACGCATTCCCATTTTTAGTATGGCTGTGATTTTCCGATAACCATATCGATACTTGTGTTTTCGGCACAACGTGCCGACCTGTTTCTCTAGTTGTCGTTTAGAATGATTCTGAGTCAAATCCTTTTTCCATCTATAATACGAAGTGCGTAAGATGCCTAAATGGACACAGATGTCCTGTACCGTCATCGTTTTGCAAAATTCTCCTACCAGTTTGATTGACGTTTCCTTATCAACTTCCTTTCCAATTCGTTGTACTTTTTTAAAACTTCATTCTGTTGACTCAAATAGCGATTTTCTGCCTGCAGTCTCTCTAATTCGGAAGAATACTCTGGACCCATTCCATAGGAATATTGTTTTCCAACAGGCTGTTCGAATCGGTGTGTATCCCCAGCCTTATGCCACCTCACCCATGTCTGAACCTGCGTCTTATTCTTGATATTCAATTTCTGCATGATCTCTTTCATAGGTACACCTGCCAATCTCATTTCTACAGCCTTCTGTTTGACTTCAGCCGGATAACTCACTCTTGTCCCCATAGAAAAAACACCTCCATGTTTTATTTCGGATCACAACGATCCGTTTTCAAACTTAAAGGTGTTTTTTATTTGTCTCATCTTTTGGGGTCAGTCCCAGCCATTAGCTTCAGTGTTTTAAAAAAGAGAATAAGTGTTCCTATAGAAAATGTTTTATAGTTGTTTCTACACCACTAAATTCAATATCACTTCTAAGCAATCATGTTTTGTAGAGGAAACGCTTCTTCTATGTAATAAATCTACCATAGAAAACACTTGTTACTTCTTGTGTTACAGTATACCTATGTTTAACTATTTACTGCCATGTCACTCCTATTTTAATGCGTTCTACACAAAACATACCTTTTATAAATACACATTATTGTATTTTGCGGGATACTGAAAACTTTTAAAATAAACACCTTGTCTTTACATATGTTGTAAATATCATGTTAAAATTATACAAAGGAAATGATAGCAAGGGGGTAATGGAATGTCGAATTTGATTTCTTCTGTCGATGTAGCAAACACTCTCAACAAATGGTATTTACATATTAAAAAGAGGGAAGTTTCACAAGCAGTAGAGTTGAGGGATGAGATTCAAGATATGTTAGGCGAAATGGAAGAAAATCAAGATGTTTTACTCTATTTCAATATTCTTGATTACAGGTTTAAGGTGCTTATGGAAGATTTAGTTGGGCAACCAACCATAACAGAAAGTGAAAGAGTCAAAACAGATGACATGCTAAGGTTTTACTTTTATCTTTTTAAAGGTATGTATGAGAGTGCAAAGAATAACTATTCAGAAGCTCTAGTCCTATTCAGAGTAGCTGAGAGACAACTGGACAAGGTACATGATGAAATTGAAAAGGCTGAGTTCCATTATAAAATTGGTACACTCTACTATTTCAATAAGGTCACGCTCCTTTCTCACCATCATCTACAAACAGCAAAGGACATCTACAAGGGTCATGAAGGCTACAGCATACAGACCATAAACTGTAATATGTTGTTGGCACTGAATTTGATTGATGATGGTAGACTAGACAAAGCTGAAAAAATGCTTTTGGATTGTGTTGAGAGACTGATTGAAAAGAACGATAAGAGATTGTTAGCGTTAGCTTATTATGATCTAGGATTTCTAAAAATTCAGGATGACCACCATATAGAAGCAATTGAATATTTCAACAAAGCAATTTCCGCAGATGATCTAAAACAGTCAGCTCCCGTTTCATACTTACAATGTGCGTATGAATTTGCAAGATCAAGCTATAAATCAAATCAGTTGGATCAGGCAATAAGTTGGGTTGCTGAGGGGAAAACCTTTTCTAAAGAACAGCAGAACACAAACTTTATTTTAAAATTCAATATCCTTGAGAAATGTTATACAACACCACAGGAAAGCTATGAGGACATTAAGAAAGAACTAGGTCTTTTGGAAGGAAGAAAAGCATATGTTGATATAGAGTCTTTAGCTCCTGATGTTGCCTCCATTTATAAGAAGTTAAATCTTTATGAAGAAAGTAACTATTTCTTGGAATTGGCTTTAAAATCTTGTACGCTTATAGGAAAGGAGGTCATATGATCATGAAAAAAATAATGATGATGATTACTACTGCTTTGCTATTAGGTACAATTCTTGGAATGCCTGTTGTACAACAAACTCAGGCAGATGCTAAAAATGAGATAGTGTTACTTTCCTCAAGAGGTGCAGGATCATAAAAGGGATAGGGCTTTAATTCATCACTGCGAAGTATAATTGGTTAAAAAACGATAAAATGGATTAAAGTGTCAGGCTCCTTATGGTATAAAAGAATATACCATAAAGGAGTCTTTTTTATATGAAAATATTAGGTGCTCCATTTGCTTTGATGGCAGCGTATAGAGATACTAAAAAAACAAATGAATTAATTAAGCTTTTTGAAGAGGAAACTTTCAGTGTCTGTTAGAGGAACTCTGGGTATTACCCAATTTCACTGTATATATTTATGCGAGAGCTGTATAAAGCATGGGATTCTGAAAAAACGAAAAAAATTTATGAAGAATTTCAGGATGTTTTTATGAAGAAAGAGAAGAAAACAATTTGAGGTAAAAACAAATATAGTACATACTTTCAATTTTGTTACTTAAATCCTAAATATGGCACTGACTGTAGAATGTTAAGACTGATTGTTTTATAATTTCACGGTAACATAACTTTCTCTGGATTGTAATTAAAAGTATAAAACGTAAGTGAAAGTCGGGGGATTTGGATGATAAAAAAAGAAGTTTTTCAAATAGTTTTGTTTACAGTCCTTTTGTCTATTTTTCTTTATCAAGGTGTACAAAGAGATTTTCCTTTTGAATATCTGATTACCTTAGTTGTGTGCTATGTTGCTGTAATAGTTTATAGAATTATAAAAGTAATGAAATATAAAAAGGAGCAAAGTACAGTTAAGTAGTTTGAGCTATTTTTGTTTGCGGTGTCCGCAATCACTATTGGGATCAGACGTTTGAGGTCATGGCTCTTTGGCATGTTGACATTAAGAATTATATAATGAACTAAATTTAACTTCGGAGGTGCTTTTATATGTCTATTCAAGTGGATGATGATGATGTTTTAGAGATGTGTAATATATATGCTCAAGAAACTCATCACAGAGAAGCATTGATTTTAGGAAACAGGAAGGGTCTATTGGAATTAAAAAATGCGATAGATCAGGCTTTGAAAAACGGCAGTGCTGTTGCAAATTTATACCCATCTGATTTTGAAGGGTATGAAACTTGTATTGCTCTAGTGGATGATGAAAAGCAGTTTGAGAAATTAATTACTCCTTATGTAGAGGAATATACACAAGATGATGATGCGATTGATCCAATTGATATTATTAAAGAGTACGATTCTAAAAAAGAAAAACCCTTATAATAGGGTTTTTCTTTTATTATTTAGTGGAGTATAGTTTCACCTTTCTTAGCTTTGTGTCTACTTGGAGTAAGGGGTGGAGAAAGTTCTTTCTTCACATGTAGGTGTGAAAATAAATGAATGGTAAACAGAATATTACAGGGTGGCATTACAAGCCCAAGTGATTTGAGATGCAAAATATTAATAAGTGTCTTAATGATTGCTATCATAATTTGATGAAGTTGTGATGGAGTTTGAACGTGAAAGTAATCTATTTGAGTACTGTCTACCGAAGTGTAGACTATAAGAGCAACTTTGCTAAATCATTTTTGAAAGGTCTTAAAAAATATGATATCGTTGAGAAAAAATTGTTGGGGGGATGTATATGAAAAGTACATTATACATGTTGTTAGGAGCCATCATTTTAACATATTTTACTTTGATTTTACCTTTTTCAAAAATATACAACAGTGGACTGTTTGAAGTATTGTCTTTTTGGTTCATTCTAATTTTTGTATTTTCTTATAATAATAAAAACCATACTTGAGATATTTACAGGTTTTTCTTTATATGGTAATGTGTGGGCGGAGGTGTTTGGGATGAAAAACAGGTTCATACTCATTTTACTAGCTTTCGTATTCTCATTGACAATGTTTGGGGGTATTTCAAGTGCAAAAAGTAAGGAAACTAAAGATAATACAAGCCAAGAACATTCAGTCAAACTTGAAGTTGTCAAGTCTACTACATATTATAATTCACTAGATGGAGAACGAATTGAATATAATTCTGAGAATGAAAAGCGGATTGCAAAAACAAAATTAGAGGACATAAAGAAGTATAAAAAGCTCACAGGAAAAAGTATTTCATACGATGATGTAGGATTGAAAGATAATGGTGATTTAGGAGAATCTGATAAAATACATACCTTATCATCTTTACCCCCAACCGATCCGGCAACAAATAGCAAACTGCTTATTTCTCAACAAGTTTTTTATAAAGGTACATCTGGAACTAATTATAAATATCAATATCATTCTTATGCCGAATGGTTTAAAAAGCCTGTTAACCATAAGAAAGATGTTTTTGCAGTAGCTTGGGATACATCTGCAGTCCCATTATCAGGTACTTTTGAGGGGTATTGGCAGCAACAAAAGGCCGTTGCTGACGGTAAAGGTGGTCTCACACATGTAACAGAAGATAAACAACTATCAGCTGATACAGACTCATACAAAAATTATGGTCATGGAGTTATTCTTTCACCTGGCTATGGAGATACTCAATTTATAACGATGGATAGAGATGTACTCATTCCAAAGTCTAAAAAAGGAGATCCTGCAAATATTATCACAAAATATCATCACACTTATGCAACAATAAATGGTATTTCCATTAGTGTTGGCCCAGCTTCAATAAGTTTTAGCGATAGTTGGGGAGATGATTTAGTTACAGAATACAGTTTTGTATATGGAGATAGATAAGAGAAGAGTGAAGCCCTTCTCTTTAGTAGGATTCCTTATTAATTCCTATTGATAACAGCATCTCATTCAATGAGTATGTTCAAACCCTTCAAAATTGGCTAAAAAACGATAAAGTGGATTAAAGTGTCA
Organism: Bacillus sp. FSL W8-0183; assembly: GCF_038006825.1. NCBI lineage: Bacteria > Bacillati > Bacillota > Bacilli > Caryophanales > Bacillaceae > Bacillus > Bacillus sp. FSL W8-0183. The sequence continues at coordinate 1,888,393 of NZ_JBBOVY010000001.1, forward strand.
GACTCCTTATGGTATTCTAGTAAAAGAATATGCCATAAAAGGAGTCTTTTTTATATGAAAATATTAGATGCTCCATCTTTACTATCAGCTGTAGAACAGAGATCAAAGGCCTATCATGAGCTTCAAGAAGAAATGAAACTTGTGAAAAAAGCATTAAAAAGTGTGTCGGGGTTAGGTGATGAATTTACTGGAAAAGGTGCAGACAATATCAAATCTTTTTATGAGGATCTTGCGCTGTACACAGACGCTTATCTTGATTTTATCGATATGCAAAAGGCTTTTTTAGATGGAGTCAAAGGAAAGCTTGATGATGAATCATTAGGCGGGAGTACTTTTATTGATGAGCACTTTTTAGACACTCAATTGAAACAAGGGATTCAGAACAATAAAGATATGGTCAAAGAACAAAAAGAGGCACTTTCCACTATTTTTAATGATATTAGTGATTTAATTGAATTACATACTTTTTCAAGTAAAGAGGTCAATGAACATTTAGATGATGCGAACAAAAAAGAAAAGAGACCATTGAAGTTTTACATCAAATAGACAATGATTTAAAAACGGAATACGCAAAGTCAGAAGCGGTTGAGAACCACCTCAACACTTTTTATGCAAAGATGATGGCTGCTACTGGAAAAGGAAAGAATGCGCAGCCAATGTATTATGATGTAAAAGCATTTCATGAGACAGACGTGTACAAGGACCATGATCAGATTGATGCTCAAGTGAAAGCCTATTTAAAGGTGAAAAAAGAAGAAAAAGAAAAACGAAGAATTAAAGAATTGAAAGAAAAGCTCAATGATCCTTCGTGTCTATCAGAAGCGAAGTACTTTGAGATTGTAGATGAGATCGGTTATGAGAATCTCACATATGATCAAAAAATGTATTACAGCCAGCTTCTCCAAGGTTCTGGTGATATTGGTAATCTGGTGCCGATGAATTCGCAGATTAATCGTAGTGGCGGGAAATGGTATGAAATGGAACAGAAATGGAGAAAAGCATTAGCATCTGATCCCCCAAAGCGTGTAGAAGTTATAATTGAGCCGAAATATTTAAACGATTCAATTAGACCCTCTGAGTTTGGTGTGTTTTATAGCATAGAAGGAAAAGAAAAGTATCTAAATTATTGAAAATAAAATCGGAGGGTGAATAATATGGAAAACATAACAATAGATTCTATCTATCAAAAAATAGCTGAACTTATTCATGATAACATTCCAGTTGAATGGGAAAAAATACGAATGTATACGGAAGTGGTCAAACACGAAGCAGAAATAACTTTTTACTTTAGAAAAAAGGGGGATAAGGAGTTTATTTACGGGCACAATATACCTAAATTATTTAATATCAGTAGATCAATATATATGGATTTTTTAGTTGAATTAACACGATTATTTAGACAGTTAAAAACATTTTATGAAAAAAATAATTATGGTTCATGGACTAATCTCACGCTTGAGATGGAGCATTCAGGTAAATTCTCGATTGAATATGGGTATGAAGATATTTTCTCATTAGGTATTGATGGTGATCAAAGAATAGCCGTTTGGGAATACGAAACGTTCGGATTTCTACCTGAAGATGAGGAAGATAAAGAAGCTGTGCTAGATTATTTGAAAAATAAAGAAGAAAATAGCAAATGACCCTCCAAATAAATGAAGGAGGGTTTTTGTAATTCATAAGAATTTCTCATTTTACCTATTTAAACCGATAAACCGTCACTTCACACTCACCAAGGACCTCTTCTATCATCTCTCGAACAACCGTCCAATCGCCACCTGCCAAGCCGCAGCCGATCCCATAAGGAATGGCGATAGAATGAAGGGGATTCTCTTCATTTAGATTTGTCACTGTCTGTTTTAGATGTTCAAAGCAGCTGCGTAATGCGTCGTCATCTGTTTGTTTTGTTTTTCTTCCGTATCCAACTTGGGCGAATAAGTTGGCAATGGTTTTTCCGTCGCTCGTTGTGATGAACTGGACGGAGCTTAATAAATCATCTCCTTGTTCTGCACATAAACGTTTATAGTCTTTATACACATTTGGGTATTTGCTTTTGATTTGCTTTGCTAATCCTGCTCCCATGACACCCTTACAGTTCACTTGGTGACAGATGATATCTTCTTCTGCGTCTAAGATATTGCCTTCTACCGTTTTGATCATTTCAAGTCATCCCTTTTCAATAAAATGCAAACTTATGTTCTATTATATCAGTTTTGATGACATTATTTCATTACAAAAAGCGCTTGGAGTTTAAAAAATGGATACGTCCATGCGATCAAATGATCAAAAACAGTCCATGACATCTAAAATAGTGAAAGATAAAGAAGAAATAGTAAGGAGACCCTTATGGATAAAATAGAAACAAAACGGTTAATTCTTAGACCATTTCGCGATGAAGATGCACCTGGAATGCTTGCATACTTATCTCATCCAAGAGTAAATTGTTTTCTGGATGATCAAATCTCTACATTAGAAGAAGCGGTCGCTAAGGTGCAAAAAAGAAAAGCAGATCACTCTTATATGGCGATTTGTTTAAAAGAAAGTCAGTTGATTATCGGTGAACTGTTTCATTTAAAAGATGAGCCTGACACGTATTCAATTGGCTGGAATTTTCATGCGTTATATGAAGGGAAGGGATATGCCCGTGAAAGTGCAGAAGCTCTCTTGTCATATCTATTTGTCAATCAAGGAGCAAGGCGCTTATATGCATATGTAGAAGATGACAATGATCGATCTCAAACATTATGTGAGCGTTTAGGCATGAGGAAAGAAGGCCTCTTTCTTGAGTTTGTTTCATTTACTACAAATGAGGATGGCACACCTAAATATGACAACACCTATCAATATGCTTTGCTGAAAAAAGAATGGGAGCAGTTTCATTCTAAATAGTGCTTTGTTTCTTTGTATCCGGATGACAACGAAGTGACAAAAATGTGAGATGATCCCTTTATTTTGTTCGCTCGATCGATGTCACGGGCTTCTTTTTTCATTTATCCTTTTCCTAAACGAAGCAAAAGGAATGAAATGAGATGCAGGAGTTTAATGAACGGGTATTTCGGTCGATTAATCAACTTAGTATGAATCACGATGTCTTAAATCCAGTTCTTATTGGATTGGCTGAATATTCAGTGATGTTCATTGCGATCATGTTTTTGATCATGTGGTTTCAAAATCGGAGCAGAAGAAACAGATGGATGATGATATCTGCTGGGTTGACCTTTATCTTGGCAGAGATGTTAGGGAAAGTCGCTGGGCTCTTTTATTCCAATCAACAGCCCTTTGCAGAATTGAATCAAGTCAATCTTTTAATCGAAAAGGAAGTGAACAACTCTTTTCCGAGTGATCACACCATTTTTATTTTTTCCATTTGTATAGTCTTTTGGCTTTTCCACAAGCGTCGTATTTATTGGCTTTTCATTGCCTGCGCTGTAGGCTTTTCAAGGATTTGGGTAGGTGTTCATTATCCATTTGATGTGTTGGCTGGTGCTATGATCGCCTGTTTAACGGCAGTAACGGTTGTTTATTTGCCGCTATTCCAAAAGGGCGTTAGCCTGCTTCTGTCGTGCTATGAATGGGTGGAGCAGAAATGGACAGGAGAGAGAATCAAATAATATGTAAGTCCACGAAAAAACACCCCAATCTGTTATGACATCAGATCGGGGTGTTTATTATTTTCGCCAAAATGTGGAACAATCTGCTTTGTCTTCAATGTTAAATTCGATGATTTTTTTTAACAGAGGATAGTCAATCGGTAAGCTTTCCTTCATCCGAAACATCTTTTTTCCATGGTCATAACCAGCTTGTACAATATCTGCTGAAAAGTGATCAATCCCTTTTCCTTCTGGTGCGACAGAAATGTGGTGTTTTGCGACGCTAAATCCAATAATAAATGTGCCATGATCTGTGAACATGGGCTGATTCCAAGCAATTCTTGGCTCTAATTGAGGGAATGTGTCTGATATCCATTGTAAGATGTCTTGCATGCGCTGTTTCAGCTCTGGATGACTGATGTTACTTACATATTCTTTAAAAACCTGCATTGTTTTCATCCTCCATATTCATCAAGCCTCAGACGGGATTCGAACCCGCACTCCTTTCGTAAGCATAGGCTAGGGGGCAACACGCTTCCCTACGGAATTTCACCGACAGGAGTTTCACCTGTCTCAGCTCATTTGCTTTTCGGTGCTTCTGAAACCCTTGCCTTGCGACCCGCCAGCTACAATTGTTTTACGGCGCTCTTCCCTTCTAGAGCTACTGAGGCACGGAAAGTTCTTGTTCATATTATATAGAGAAACTTGAAAAATGAAAAGCTATGCTCATCATCTAATCCAATCGCACAAAATAGTCAAAGGCACATATGATAAAAGACCATATAGTTATGTATACAGCATGGAATTGGGCTGATTGTAAGTGACAAACCTGTTGATGAGTAAACTAAAAGAGATAAACAATCAAACAAAATTAGAAGGCTTTACTCACAAACGTTCGATGAGTTCTCCCTTTTTGCTCACCATGGAAGATGGGGAACCTTTTTACTCATGGGTGTTTTTTGAAAGAAGTGTGTTTAAGACTTGCTATTTTTCTTTGAGCTCTATCAATGAAAAGCAGAATTGTGTGGTGTTGGAACTTCTTGTACCGTGCTGCAATAGATCAACATGCTGTCAAAAAGTTTTGTATCGATCCAGTTCGAAAATTCTTGTAGATCTTTCTTTTTTATGTGGAATCATTGAAGTAGAGCTTCCTGTATATGATGCGCTTATTTTAAAAAACATAGAATCTCACCACATCTTTCTTTGTTTTTCCACAACGCCCAGTTCGGTGGAAGTATGGCGGAATGGAACAAAATTTCTCAATACGGCAACTGTTGTGTTGCATCATCAAGATCATCAGGATGTACCAGTCGCAATTAGGATTCACACTGGTACATTTTGTTATGATCTTCTTGTCCAAAAAGGAGAAAGTCGTGCGATTACTGTGAAAGATGTGAAATTTATCTTGAAATCTCCATCAACTGAAAATGTGCAAGCACGATTAGACATGCAAATCAACATGGTGCAAAGAAGAAAAATAAAGCTTTGAAGCTGTGATAATCGCACAATCATCCAATATCAATGGATCATAGTCTATCAAGACTAGGTTGAAGGAGGGTTAAAATGGCTATTTTAGGCGGATGTAGTAATGAACAAGCGGGCTTTGTAAATGATGCAGTATGCTTCACACTTGATTTAGCAGCAGCAGCTGATGCAGTTGTCGTCTGGACAGATGGAACACCTTATGTCATAAACGGAACCATCATGGTGGAAAACAATGGGATTGTGGCTGTAGCACCTACTGTGGCTTTAGAGGTAAACGGTACAGCTGTTCCTGATTTCACGGTACCGCCAGGAGAGAGTCGATCCATTACGCTCAGTGATCTGAACTCGATTGGGATTTTAGCTACTGGTGGAACCTCGACTGGAAGTATTGTCGTTTCGTTTTCTCTCAATTATCAGTATTAGTGTGTATGTCTTGAAGATTCCACAGTTTGAAAGTAGTGAGAGACATGTGCGCCCAACTTAATATGTGTGGAGGAATAACCGGCCCGACTGGAGCCACGGGTTCAACAGGAGTAACCGGTGCAACTGGAGCCACGGGTTCAACAGGAGTAACCGGTGCAACTGGAGCCACGGGTTCAACGGGAGTAACCGGTCCAACCGGCTCAACAGGAGTAACTGGTCCAACGGGAGCCACGGGTTCAACAGGAGTAACTGGCCCAACGGGAGCCACAGGTCCAACCGGTGCAACGGGCACAACTGGAGTCACAGGTCCAACCGGTGCAACGGGAGCCACAGGTTCAACAGGAGTAACCGGTGCAACTGGAGCCACGGGTTCAACAGGAGTAACCGGCGCAACCGGCTCGACGGGTCCAACGGGAGCCACAGGTTCAACAGGAGTAACTGGCCCAACGGGAGCCACAGGTCCAACCGGTGCAACGGGCACAACAGGTGACACAGGTCCAACCGGTACTAGTTTAACAACTAACTCGATGTACGCATCCAATACGTCGGGAAGTACGATGCTGGTTGTTTTAGGCGGAACGGCAGTGACGCTGCCTAATAACCAAAGTTTAGATGGATTTACCGTAAGTGGTGGTAATACGGTGTTTACTGTACCTGTTTCAGGGCGGTATTTTATCACGTATCAAGTAAATACAAGCGCTGCACTTCTGGCAGGAACAAGGGTGATTAACAACGGAACACCCATAGCAGGGTCTATTTTAACACCTGCTTTATCTACATCTACCTACAATGTATCTCTCATTACAACACTTGCAGCAGGGAATCAAATTTCTCTTCAAATATTCGGTTTAGTCGCAACCGTAGTATTACTTGGCGGGGGATCTGTTGGAGCGGCATTAACCATTATCAGATTGGAATAAATCCAAAAAGCCCAATAAGGGCTTTTTTTCAATTCAACCGTGTCCTTTAATAGAAAAAAGACGGGATTTTTAGTGTATACATCATTGACTAGGAGAAAGAAACGCAATAACAAAGGAATCAGTTATTGAAGATTCAAGTGATTCATATTAAAATGATGTCAAATGGACGAATTAGCAATTGCTAATAGAAGTTCCATATTTAGTGAAATCATGTGGTGTAGCTGAAGGTGATTGGGGGTGTAGAATGAGCAAAGTTCCTGTGGCGGAATTGGCATCACTATTAAATGACTGGAACATGGAAATCAAAAAAGATCATGCAGATGAGGCAGAACGGCTATTTGCTAAAGCGAAACAGGCAGTAGAGGAAATTGATGATGCTGACATCCTCATGTATTATTCTCTTCTAGAGAAAAGGCATCATATTCTGATGTACAATTTAAGAGGGCAAAAAGGCAATGTTTCAACGAAAAGTATAGAAGGCCATTATGGGAAAAAAGATGATGATTTGTCTAATCGCCTTGCTTATTATTTTGATTTTTATGAGGGTGTGTATGAACAGCATCAGGGGAATTATGAGGTTGCATTACAGATGTATCAAAGTGCGGAAAAGCTCTTAGATAAAATTCCAAGTGAAATCGAACGCGCTGATTTCGATTTTAAGGTCGCGTGGCTTTACTATCGCCTGAGTCATATTATGCTTTCATTAAGTTATATTCGTAGGGCTCTACACGTCTATAAGCGTCACAAGCACTATGAAAGAAGAACTGCACTTTCATATTCTCTTATTGCAGCCAACCTTACAGAGATTGGCAGGTACGAAGAAGCGCTTGAGAATTATCGTTTAGCGGAAGAGGTGTTGACTAGCGAACAGGATGATTTTATGCTGGCTCAGCACCACCATAATGTGGCCATTTTATATTCATTTTGGGATAAACCGAAAGAATCTATACGACATCTTGAAAAAGCATTGTCTCATCAAGAGTATTATGATTCAGATTTCTTTTTCCATTCTACGTATCTGATCAGCCGGGAACTCTGTGTGATTGGTGAAAAGCAGCGTGCAAGCCAGTATATAGAGGCTGCATATGCCCGAATGAAAGAAGCTTCTCATGAAGTGTTTCAGCTCAAAATAGGCATCGTACATGATCTTTACTTAACGAATGTACCACAAAGATTTCAGCAAATTAATGAGAAATTAAGAAAGTTAGAAGAAAAGAATGAATATCATGAAGTGAAAGAGCTTTCTCACTTTGCTGCAAAGTATTGTGAAAAGCAAGCACTTTATGAGCAGTCTGTTTTTTACTTGAATAAAAGTTTAGAAGCGGATTTACATATGAAAAGAATGGGGTTGATATAAGATGAAAACAGGATTAAAAGTATTATTCGTTGTAGGGTTAGCGGTCGCTGCGGCTGTTTTAACTGAAAATGTAGCGGGTTCTTTCGAAGTAGCAGAAAAAATCATTGGTGGTTAATCACCCAATCATATCTCGCCCTTGTTGATGATGATCAGCAAGGGTTTTTTATATGGGTGAAAATAGGCTCTTCTTATTAAACGCTGCAAGAACGTTTAATAAGAAGAATTCGCAACAAAGGGGGTGTGCAAATTTGTTACCTGCTCCATTATTCTAAATAAACATTGGGCAGAGCAACAAGTTAAAAAGGTCACCTTTCTTTGCTTAATTTAATTTTTTGCAGGACTTTTCATTCAAATTTCATCAAATTGGTCTATTGTACATAGAAATTGTTACAAAAGAAGGAACACCGCTCCATTTGTCACGCATATGATGAGATGAGGTGTAAGTTGAAGGCAGGTGATTGTATGGATTCACGGGTGTATGGAGGCTTTCATGGCGGCGGTTTTAGCGGCGGAGCAGTGGGACCTCATATTGGCTTTGGCGGGTATTATGTGAGCCCTGGCGTGTTTTCGGGCTTAGGAGGTTACCCTGGATATGGGGGGTTCGGGACGTTTTCTGGATATTCTCCATATGGCTCCACATTCATTATGGGGCGTCCTCCTGGTTTTTATGTAAGAAGTTATTAATGTTTCATCACAGTGATTGAAATAGCCATCTAAGATTGGCTATTTCAATTGGTGAAAGTGCTTAAATGTAGCTGTGATCACAATAACCCCTAGGATGCAAATAGGCAGCCAAATGATGATAAACGGATCGTAAGCATCTGTATACGCAGCTAAAGCAGCTCCTAGGCAGTAAAAGACAATAGAACCGATTCGCAGCAAGCTCACATGTTGAATAGGGGCTTTTCTTTTTTCCCGATTTGATAAGCGTTGCGCCAAATCTTCAAATAAGTTAGCAAGTGTACTCGTTAAAACTGTTGTAGAAATGCCAGCGACATTTAATTTGCGTGCGGCCGCCGTTTGCATGCCCATCGCCATACTTAAAAGGATAATCAGCATAAAATAAGCACCTTGCGTATAAGGAAAAATGGTCATAAGAGCAAATAGAAGCAAGATGATGACTTCTATGATAAAGATGCGTGTAACGGCTTTTGGCCAAAATGTTTTTTCTTGTTTTCCACCTATGACAACAGCTAGTAAAACACCTAGAACAAATCCGCTAAGTGCCGTGATGGAATGAAGAGCGGTTAACTGCAATGAACTGCCTGCTGCAATGCCAAGCAGTACTATATTTCCCGTCATATTTGCTGTAAACACGTGCCCTAGGCTTAAATAGCCAATAACATCCACTATTCCTGCGGTAAGACATAAGAACATCAGGGCAATGTTTCGTATTGAGTGTGCGGTCAAAATGGTCATCCCTTTCTTTCTCTCTAATGAATAAGTGTAACGCTTAATGACCGCGTATGTCCATTTTATGAGCTGGTAACATGTCCTGCAGCTGATATAAAACTTGTCGAAAAGAATCATCATTCACATGGTGCCTCATTTGCCGGAATGGGTCGCCTTTTTCCTTTAGACGTTTCATAACAGCCGGCATCGTAAATAAAGAAGGGTGACATTCTTCACTATTTAATTCTTCCCATTCAATCGGTGTTGCAACAAGTCCGAGCTCGTTTCCTCTCGGGGAATACGGGGCGATGATTGTTTTTCCAGCATCATGTTGAAGGTAGTCTAAATATAAACGGTTGCCGCGGTTTTTCTTTAGACGCTCTAGCGTAAACAACTCGGGTGCTTGTTCACATAAAAATTGGCAGATGAACGCAGTGAATTGTCTAGTTTGTTCATATGTGAAGGCATTTTTCTTCAATGGGATATAAACTTGTAGCCCTTTCCCACCACTTGTTTTAATAAATGCAGTGAGAAAGAGTCCATCTAAAATGACCTTGATTCGTTTGGCTGCTTCTATTGCTAGGTGAAACTCTTTAACAGAAGGCGGATCTAAATCAAATACAATTTCTACAGGCCGATCTGTATCTCTTGTTTCAAAAGGAATATGAAATTCCATCGCCAGCTGGTTACCAAGCCAAAGCAACGTGTCAGGATCATTACAGATTGTGTAAGTAATATCGTGCGCTTGATCTGTCTCAACAAAATCAGGCGCATAATCGGGCGTTGCCTTTTGATAAAAAGATTCTCCACCAGTGCCATGAGGAAAGCGTATTAACGTAAGACGTCTTTCACGTAAAAAGGGTAATAAATAGGGAGCGGCTTGCCTCAAATAAAGTAAGTAATCTGCCTTTGTGATATGAAGGGCAGGTACAACCGGTTTCTCTGGGTGGGTGACGTCAATCAAAGCTGGGAGCGGATAAAGCTGTTTGAGCATGTGTTGAAAGGTACACGTTGCTGGGTCTGCATCGAATAAAAACGAAGAAAACCGGGGCTCTCGTAAGGCTGATCCATCAAAAGAGATACAGGCAATCTTTGCGACAATGGATGGTGGGATTTCATAATGTGATGCTCCAGTCATTTGACCTTTCGTTAGAAATAAGGTGCGCAGGGTTTGTTCTTCTTCTTTAGAAAAACCATGCTTAAATTGGACAACCTCTATGAGATTCGTTTCTTGATAAAGACATCCTTGAAAATAGCCATTGTCTTTATCAAAACGAGTCACGATGACAGATACATACCGCCAATTTTTGATTTTGAGCCATTCTTTCGAGCGGGTATGCTCCTGCCATTTACTCATCTTCTTTTTAGCAACTAATCCTTCCGCTAAATAGGTCAGCATGATTTTTTTCATGTCATCAGGGCTGCTATCGGTTTGGATGATTTGAAGAAGAGAGGGGTGATTCAGCTGAACGGAGGGAGGAAGGTTTGCAGCTTGGAACACCTCATGCAGCTCAGCTTTTCTTTCAATCAGCGGTAAATCAACGAGGGATTTCCCTTTAAATCTCAATAGATCAAATGCAATCAAATGACATGGAAACCGCATAGCCTGGCGTTGAATGGTTTCTGTGTTTTTCAGGCGGCCTCTTTGCTGAACCTTTGTAAAGTCGCTTTCTTGTTCACTCAGTAAAAAGACCAATTCTCCATCTAGGGTCAGCGGTAAAAAAGGTGCAAGCTGCTTTGTTAGTTGCTGGCACTGATCAATGACTTCAGGAAATTGTTCATTTAATCGCTTTCCGGCTCTGCTCTCTAAATGGACGGTGTCTTTTTCCCAAATAAGAATGACCCTGAAGCCGTCATATTTTAATTCATACAGCCAGTCTGCTCCAACAGGAATATCATGTGCAGACGTTAAACGCATCGGTTTCATTGTGTTTTTCACTTCCTTACATCATGTGTTCTTAGAGTGGGATGAAATTTTCATAAACATACATAACTCTGATGAAAACATTACATAGTAAGGAGAAAAGAACGGAGGCGTTACGATGCATACAGTATGGAAGGGTGGCATTAGCTTCGGACTGGTGAATATTCCAGTCAAGCTGTTTACCGCTACAGAAAACAAAGATATTAAATTAAGACAGCTTCATAAAGAATGCCATACGCCGATTAACTACAAAAAGGTTTGTGCTAACTGCGGCGAGGAGGTAGCGCCAGAGCAAATTGTAAAAGCGTACGAGTATGCCAAAAATAAATTCATTGAATTGGATGAGGAAGAACTCGAGAGGTTGAGAAAAGAAAATGAAGAAAAAGCCGTCGAAATTATTGATTTTGTGAAGATAGAAGAAATCGACCCCATCTATTATGAAAGAAGTTATTTTCTATCTCCAGATACTGGCGGAGCAAAGGCTTATTCATTATTAAGAAAAGCGTTACAAGAATCAGGGAAAATCGGTGTAGCCAAGATCATGATTCGCTCAAAGGAGCAATTAGCGATTGTTAGGTGCTACGAACATATTTTACTAATGGAAACCATTCATTTCCCTGACGAAATTAGGCAAGTATCAGACGTCCCGAATATCCCGCAAGAGGAAAATATCGTGGAGAAAGAGTTAGATACAGCACTCCTTTTAATTGAGCAGCTGACCACCACATTCGATCCAGCCGCTTATCGCGATGAATACAGAGAGCAGCTGATGAATGTAATTGGAGACAAAATTTCTGGAGAACATACCGTTCAACCAGAAACGACAGGTAAAAAAGAGGCTTCATCCAATGTCACTGATTTGATGGCCGCTTTGCAGGCTTCTATCGATCGATCAAAACCAGAAAAAACGAAAAAAGCAGCACCTAAGAAAAGAAAAGCACCCGCTAAAAAAGAAAAGAATGCATAAAGAAAAGACCGCTCGCCAAAGGGCGGTCTTATTTTGGCTTCACCACATCCTGAATCGTCCCGTCTGTTCGGTGGATGACAACTGCTGTTCCTTTTTTAGATGAAATCTCTTTCGCGCGGTCGATGGCTTCCTGTTTCGTTTCTTTTACCTCACTTGCACGCTTCGCTTTTTCAGTTTGAACCGCCCAGCCTTCATCATGTTTCACGACATGCTGCGCATGATCCATGAGCTCAGGTCGTGCAGAGCTGCTTTTCTTAGAAGGAGTCACAGAACCATGAGAGTGAAAGTCCTCCATTTCTTTTTCCGTCGCATTCTTTTTCCACTCTTTCGCTTGATTGATCGCAATTGGAATCGCTCTACCTTCTTCATAGCCTTCCTGCACCATTTTGTTGGCAATCTCAAGTGCTTTTTTTCGAATGACTTTGTCTAGTGATTGGAATGAAGCTGGATAATCTTCCATTGTCCAAGACATATTGAACGCTCCTTTCTTTTATTTGAACACCTTCCCCCATATGCAATGGATCAAACATTTAACCATCTCAATCCAATGGCTTGGTTGAAATACATCGTTTTGCTGAGGAAGAATGTTTTTAATTCCTGCACAATAGAAGATAGTAAAGGAGTGATTGAAATGATGATGAAAGGCTTGTATGAAGCGCATTTGCCTGTGAGTGATATCAAGGCATCCATTTCATTTTTTGAAAAGTTGGAATTAACACTTGCTTATGAAAATGAAAGAGTGGCCTTTTTATGGATTGAGAAAGGAAAGAGCTGGCTTGGCATATGGAAAGCGGATATGTCCACTATTCCATATCATCCAGCGACTCGGCATGTTGCCTTCCAAATGGAAACATCCAGCATTGCACAGATCAAAGAATGGCTGATAGAAAAAGGGATCAGCATACATCCGATGTTTGGCTTTTCGGAAGAGCAACAGCCTTTAGTACTTGATAATCCACCACAATTTCATGCCGCCATTTATTTTCTTGATCCCGATGGGAATCTGCTTGAATGTATTGCACCGTTAGAAATTGATGCAGCAGAACATCATGAGATGATGACATTTGAAGATTGGGAAAGAAAGAAAAATCCGTTTATTGATTGACAAAACCGCTCATTGTAACTATATTGATTACAACGGTGGTGAAGGAATGTGAAACAAATTAGCAGCAGGTATACCATTGCTGTTCATATCTTATCTTTTATTGCGGGTGTTTCAAAAGAGTGCACAGGGGATTTTATTGCAGAAAGTGTCAATTCAAATCCAGTCATTATCAGAAAAATGATGGCTATGCTCAAAAAGGCGGATCTCATTGAGATTCGCCGAGGAGTTGGCGGTGCTTCTTTAAAAAGACCGGCAGAGGACATCACACTGCTAGATGTGTACCGGGCTGTGGATGTAATCGATGATGAAGAGTTGTTTAATTTTCATCAACCAGTCATTGCGTGTCGAATTGGTCAAGCCATGGATACGAGACTGCGGAAAGAACTCAAAGAAGCACAGTCTGCACTTGAGCATCGCCTAAAACAAGTGACAATCAAGCAGTTATTGATGGAGGCAGAAGAGTAGAAAAAGCTCATACACAGAGCTTTTTTTATCCCTTCGTTGTAACCATTTTGATTATAACGGATGATCTTATGCAAGAAACCAGCTGCTTCATACATGAAACATCACCGTTGAACGAAAAATGAGGAGGTCAAATTAATGAAATTATTAGTGACAGGTGCAACAGGACAACTTGGATCGCTCGTCGTGAAACATTTGCTCGCAAAAGTACCATCTGAACAATTGGCGGTCAGTGTTCGAGATCCGCAAAAAGCAGTACATCTAAAGGAAGCTGGGGTGGATGTGCGCAAAGGAGACTTCACACAGCCGGATACACTTCAATCAGCGTTTCAAGGGATTGACCGTCTTTTGATCATTTCGTCTGGGGATGGAGAACGAGTGAAGCAGCATCTAAATGCCATCGAAGCAGCGAAAGCAGCGAATGTATCATTTATTGCTTATACAAGTGTCGTCAATGCAAGAGAAAGTCAGCTTAACCTAGCACATGACCATGCAAAAACAGAAGAAGCGATTTTGGCCTCTGGCATCCCTCATGTTTTTTTAAGAAACAATTGGTATGTGGAAAATGAAAAAGATACGATTCTGGCATCAGTCAACGGAGCGCCGTTTATCAGCCCAATTGGTGAAGGTAAAGTCGGCTGGGCAACAAGAAATGACTATGCAGAAGCAGCAGCAAATGCGTTAACACTGCCGGCACATGATCAGGAAATCTATGAATTGTCAGGACCGCTTCGTACACATACTGAACTTGCACAAATGGTTAGCAACGTGAGCGGGAAAGAAATCAAAGTAGAACACATGGATGTAGATACATTTGGAGAATTTTTAGCGTCAAATGGTGTACCGAAAGAAGCTGTTCCATTTGTCAAAGCGATGCAAAGCGGAATTCGGGATGGGGCATTAGCAGTCGAAAGCCATGATTTCGAAAAACTATTAGGCCGTTCTTTAACACCTATTGAAGATAGAATACGAGAAATGATATCAAATTAAACATGTAAAAACGTCCTGTAAAAAGGGCGTTTTTTCTATCCTTGTTGATCCGTTATTTTGAAAATATAGGTGTAATGTCCATTTTGTCGTACATATTCTTGTATGAAGATGTTAGAATTTTAAGAGATGATTCAACAAATGAATGACGCTTACTTTATTATGAAATACATTATTCAAGATATTCATTTTGTTTTAATCCTATTAAACAGCAGGATGTGATGACATGTTACGCAAAGCCTTCCTCTCTTATTTGACTGCCAGTATGATCACAATCATCGTCATTATGATTGAACTCGGTTTTCGTTCAGCCGTTGTTTCACCATTTGTTTTACTTGATTCGAACAAAGAGAGCAACCCAAAAGTATTCGTTGCTCATTCGCTATATCAGGGTGACGTTTTATTAACCTATCAAGACGGTTCTTTCAATGGCCCTTCAGAAGCATCCCTTCAATTAAGTGGAAAGAACATAAATCTCACACAGATCCCATCTGCGAATGGAATCAGTATGATTGAAACAGACAAAATAATGAATGATAAGGCATTGGTTTTTCTAAGAAAAGGTTTTGTACCTATCCATGATGATACGATCATGATGGAACAGGAAACGCAAAATCCCTTCTTTTCTACATACAATCTAACGAATCTAACAGAAACAACTAAGATCAACACAAACTTTAAGTATAGCATCACATTTGTTACATTCATGACTTTAATGGGAATTCTTTTGCCCGCTTTGTTATTTTTCCTTTTTAACCTTCATGAATCGATGAAAAACCTATTCACATTATTCATTCCCTTTGTTCTAGCCATTTTTCTTCCCTTGGGATTAAATTATTATTTTTTAATGGGATACGTGCTATCAGTTACAGGATCTTATGTGTTGAGTATGATTCTCTCTATACTTGTGCCTAGTTTCCTGTCAGTCTTATTGACAGCTTGTTCATTTGAGTATATGACAAAAGATTCTTCTGATGTTTTAGGAGAAAATGAAGCCACTTTAGGAAATTCATTCTTCCTGAACGTTAGGGAGCAAGCCGTTTTATTTGGTGCTATCACATTATCCTTGATATATTTCGGCTCTTATTTAGTCATGCCTTTGGCGTTTCAAGCGAAGGTTATGGATCATCTTTTTCTATTTTGTGCTTGGTATTTCGCCCTAGTCATCTTATTTATTATGGGTTACTCATTCATTCAAAAAATGATAAATAAGTATGAAGTCTTACGGACGGACGAATTCATAAATATTTGCACAGATATTGAGCATCAAACGAACCAAAAGGTAAAAATATGGGTAAAAAAAGACTCACGACATGATGTGAATGCCTGGATATATTCATTTCAACTTCCATTTAGAAGAAAAGTCAATCTATATGTGACGGAAGGGTTATTAGATAAGTTTGATACAGAGGAAATTCGTGCGATCTTATTCCATGAAATGGGACATGTAAAATTAAAACATGCGCATTTCACCATTTACCTCACTATGATTGTCACCTTACTTATGGGAATCAGTATGTATTATGCCAGACAGGTGATGCTTGCCAATGGTTGGTGGCAATATATTTTGTTGTTCCCAGCAGGGATATTGATCATGATATTTATGACGGAGTGGCTGCCAAAGAAAATGAGTCGGTTATTTGAGATTCAGGCGGATCGCTTTGCTGTTCACCATCTTGAGAATCAAACTCTATATCTCAATACTTTGATAAAATTAAGTCATTTGATTGAAGAAGATGGAGATGATGGAAGAAAATCTGAATGGCGTGAAAGTCATCCTTCTTTTGAAAAACGAATTCATCACATAAAGAAAATCATGAAGTGAAGGCGGTTTGTGTGAATGACGACACTTCCTTCGGTAGTATGAAGAAATAAAAACATGAATGTTCTCAAACGCCCTGTAAAAAGGGCGTTTTTTTCATGTACCTTCACAAGCACGATATCCAAATTTTAAACAAATCCGTTCGTTGAAATTTCAGAAATTTGGGATTAAAATGAAATGAAGGTCCATTATTTAGTCATCAGATGACCAGACATAAATCAAGGTGCAGCAAAAGAAAGGAAGTTCGCCGATGAGAGTCAGTTTATTTGTCACCTGTTTAATTGACACGATGCAGCCACATGTAGGAAAGGCGACTGTCGAGGTGTTAGAGCGGCTCGGTGTTGAAGTAGAATTCCCTGAAGCACAAGTGTGTTGCGGGCAGCCTGCCTTTAACAGCGGCTATACAAAAGAAACAATCAAAGCGGCCAAAAATATGATGAAAGCCTTTGAATCAGCTGAATATGTCGTCACACCATCAGGTTCTTGTAAGGCCATGTTTTTAGAATATCCGCACCTTTTTAAAGAAGACCGAGCGTGGTTTGCCCGTGCTCAGGCACTTGCTGCGAAAACATATGAATTAACGGAATTTATTGTTGATATATTACATGTAACAGATGTAGGAGCGAGTTTGAAAGGAAAAGCCACCTATCATACCTCCTGCCATATGACGAGACTGCTTAGAATTAAGGAAGCGCCTTTCACACTGTTGTCAAATGTCAAAGATTTGGTGATGGAACCATTGCCTCGCGCTGAAAATTGCTGCGGATTTGGAGGAACTTTTTCAATCAAAATGACACCCATTTCTGAGCAGATGGTCGATGAAAAAGTACAAAGCATAGAGGAGGCAGGCGCTGAATATATCATAGGTGCTGACTGTGGATGTCTACTGAATATCGGAGGAAGGCTGAATCGTCTTCATAAGCCAGTTAAAGTGATGCATATCGCAGAAGTGTTGAATAGCCGCTGAAGCTAAGAGGGGGAACGGCACATGAGTATGAAAATTGGAGAGAAGGCTTTTAAAGAGCGGATCGGCGAAGGATTAGAAGACGCTGTGATGAGAGGAGCTGTTTCCTCAGCACAGGAGCGTCTGTATAAAAGGCGGATGACCGCAAGTGAAGAGCTTGGAAACTGGGAAAAGTGGCGTGAACTTGGAGAGGACATCAGGCAGCATACACTTGCCCATCTTGATGACTACTTATATCAATTAAGTGAGAGCGTGAGTAGACGTGGAGGTCATGTGTTTTTTGCAAAAACAAAGGAAGAGGCATCGGCGTACATTCAAGATGTAGCACAAAAAAAAGCAGCAAAAAAAATCGTGAAATCAAAATCAATGGTCACAGAAGAAATTGAAATGAATGAAGCGCTAGAAGAGATTGGCTGCGAGGTAGTTGAAAGCGATCTTGGAGAATATATTCTTCAAGTTGATGACCATGAACCACCTTCACATATCGTGGCACCAGCCCTTCATATGACGAAAGAACAAATACGGGAAGTTTTTCACGAAAAGCTTGGATATGATATGTCAGAGACTCCTGAAGAAATGACCAAATTTGTAAGAGCTTTGTTACGAGAAAAATTTCTTGAAGCAGATATTGGTGTGACGGGCTGTAACTTTGCTGTGGCTGACACAGGATCGATTTGTCTTGTGACGAATGAAGGGAATGCGGATCTTGTCACGTCCATTCCAAAGACACATATCGCAGTCATGGGGATGGAGCGGCTTGTACCAACGATGGAGGAGCTCGATGTCCTTGTCGGTCTATTGTGCAGAAGCGCAGTCGGTCAAAAGTTAACAAGCTATATCTCTGTCGTGGGACCAAAAGGAGAAGGAGAGGTCGATGGACCAGAAGAGTTTCATTTGGTCATTGTGGATAACGGACGGTCAAATATATTAGGGACGGAATTTCAGCCAGTTTTGCAATGTATTCGGTGTGCAGCCTGTATCAATGTGTGCCCCGTTTACCGGCATGTTGGTGGTCATTCGTACGGATCAATTTACCCGGGTCCGATTGGCGCTGTTCTTTCGCCGTTACTTGGAGGATATGACGACTACCAAGAGCTTCCTTTCGCCTCAAGTTTATGCGCAGCCTGTACAGATGCTTGTCCAGTGAAAATTCCACTTCACGAATTATTAATCAAACATCGACAAGTCATCGTTGAAAAAGAGGGGAGAGCGCCTAAAGCGGAAATGATGGCAATGAAAATGTTCGGAATGGGCGCATCCACTCCTAGAATGTATCGATTTGGAACAAAAGCAGCCCCTGTGCTCTTGAAACGTATGGCTTCAAACGGACAGATTTCAAAAGGTGCGGGTCCTTTAAAGAATTGGACAGAAATTCGTGACCTCCCAGCGCCAAGCAAAGAAAGGTTTCGGGATTGGTTTAAAAAGAAACAAAAGGAGGAGCGGCAATGAAAGGAACCATTTCTCATCGAGATCCATTTTTAGCACATATCCAGCAACAATTAGGCAAAAGCTCCTCCAAGCCTGCATCTATTCGGCGTCCGGTTTGGAAGCATCGAGTCAATTGGGAAACAAATGAAGGTCTATCGAAAGAAGAATTGATAGAGCAATTGAAGGTGCAATGTCAGCAAATTCATACGAAAGTGGTAGAAACAACACCAAAAGAAGCACCCTCAACGTTACGATTATTGATGAAAGAGTATGGAGAAGGTCCTGTGATGACTTCGAGCGATAGACGTTTTGCACAATATGAATGTCATCCTATGTTTCAAGCCTTGCGGAAAGAAGGAATCTCAGTCACTAGCTGGAATGCAGATACATCAAGAGAAGAAAATATAAGGCAGGCAGAACAAGCGAAATATGCAGTGGTATTCAGTGATTACACACTTGCAGAATCCGGAACGGTTGTTCTTTCCTCCCATCAAGGTCAAGGGAGAGCACTTCATTTTTTACCGATGATGTATATCGTATGTATTGAAAAAAGCACAATTGTCCCGCGGATGATTCATGCTGCTTCAGCTCTTCATCGCCTAGTAGAAGAAGGAGAGCAGACGAAAGGCGCCATTCATTTTATATCAGGTCCAAGTAATTCTGCCGATATTGAAATGAATTTAGTGGTTGGTGTTCATGGGCCGGTGCGGGCTGTTTATGTATTAATAGATGATGAATGAGGCTTTCGTGAAGAAAGCCTTTTTTATGTAAACATTCTTAAAATTCATCTTGCTTCTAGGCGAATAGTCATAGTAAGATGACGTCATACAAGATGAGAAGCTCATCTACTGCTGATGTAAAGGAAGCTGCTAATGGAAATGAAGACAAATGCTCCAAAGAAGTCGATTGCGGTGCCGCTTGTGATCTCAATCATTGCGATTTCGTTTTCGGCCATTATTGTGAAGTGGTCAAGTGCGCCTGCTGCTATTTTAAGTATGTATCGAATGATATTTGCGGCGGTTTTGATGCTTCCGTTTATTCTGCCGCGTCAAAAAGAGCTTGTCTCGTTAAAGTGGAGAGACTGGTTTTTCTTATGTATGTCAGGTTTCTTTTTAGGGCTCCATTTTGTTTTGTGGTTCGGCTCATTGAAGCTCACCACAGTGGCGAGCTCTACAATCATCATTGCACTTCAGCCGATGGTGTCATTATTAGGCGGATTTCTCATTTTTCGTGAACGAACAACAAAGTCAGCCATTTTCACAATGTGTGCGGCGATTGTTGGTGCGCTCATGATCGGATGGGGGGATGTCGGACATAGCCAAGACGCCATTATAGGAGACATTTTATCCTTTTTCAGTGTAATCGCTGTTGTTTGTTATTTATTAATCGGTCAACAAGCTGTGAGAAAGATATCTCATTGGATTTATAGTTTTTGTGTATTTGGTTTTGCCGGCCTTTTTTTAATTTTATTTAACCTTATACAGCAAACGCCTTTTGTAGGCTATTCGGGTAAAGAATGGGGGATTTTCTTACTGCTCGCCATTATCCCTACCATGTCCCATGTCATTAACAACTGGCTGTTAACCTATGTGAATGCGACAACTATTTCAATGAGTATTCTAGGCGAACCTGTTGGGGCAACGATACTCGCTGTTTTACTGCTTGGAGAGAAAGTCACGCTGCTACAAATGTTCGGTGGTCTACTTGTCCTTTTAGGTGTCTTTTTCTTTTTGATGCAGCAGCGACAAGGAATCGTGATGAAAACAAAAAAATCCGGTTAACTCCCGGATTTTTACTCTTTTAAATGATTTTTTTCAATTACTTTATTTAATCTAGCCTCGACTTTCTTCAATTCCACTTGTTTTCTTCTTATCATTCGAATCGCGATGACAACGATGGTCACGATCAATGCAATGAATAGAAGAGAAAATACTTGGAATACGATATCCCCAATGTTGAATGTAGTATTCGCTTCATTAGGCATGTGTAACCCTCCTTATATCTATATATTACCATAATCAATAAAAGATTGAGATTTATCCATAATTTATCTATAATAGGTAAAATATCACTCATTAAAGGAGAACCATTATGAGAACTTTAGTCCTTTTACGAGGTCTCCCAGGTGCAGGTAAATCAACTTGGATCAAAGAACAAGGCATAGAACCATATACATTATCAGCGGATCAAATCCGTCTGTTAACCCAGCCTCCGCAGTTATCAGTCAATGGGAAACCGGAAATTTCAAGCAAACATGATCATAAAGTCTGGTCTTTATTATTTGAACTCCTCACAGCCCGAATGGAACGAGGAGACTTTACTGTCATTGATGCAACACATGTCACAAGTAAGTCCATTTCGCAGTATAAATCATTAGCTACTTCATACCGCTATAGAGTGTATGTCGTCGATTTTACGCAAGTGCCTCTTGAAACATCCCTGCTGCAAAATCGCGGTCGAGAGCCGCACAAAGTAGTGAAGGAATCTGTGTTATATCAAATGAATGAACGGTTAAAGACAGAGAAGGTGCCTTCATGGGTAACCGTTTTGACGCCTGAGGAATATCCAGCCATTATGACGTATCAGCCCAGATCTTTTGATCAGTATGAGGCCATTCACGTATTCGGTGATATTCACGGCTGTTACACAGCTCTAAATACTTATTTGCAAGGAGATTTGAAAGAAAACGAGCTTTATATCTTTGCAGGTGATTTGCTTGATAGAGGAATAGAAAACAAGGAAGTTTTAGAATGGATGCTGGCACATAGAGAATGCCGCAATGTGATCGTCATTGAAGGAAATCATGATCAGCATCTTTACAAATATGCACATGAAGAAAAAGTGAGAAGTAATATGTTTAACCGTCATACTGCGCCTGAAATTGCGGAAGCAGGTTTTGACCTAAAAGAATTAAGGAAGTTTGTCAGAACTTTTCATCAGCTCACCTATTTTACGTATCATGGTCAGACATTTCTTGTCACCCATGGTGGGCTTGCCCATTTGCCAGAAGAGCTTCTGCATGTCTCATCGCAGCAGCTTATTCACGGAGTAGGTGAATATTCAGATGACATTGACCACTTATTTGTCCAAAACACTTCTGGATTAGATATCATTCAAATTCATGGTCATCGCAATTTATATAGACTGCCTATCCAAGCGGCGGAAAGATCTTATAATCTCGAAGGTCAGGTTGAATTTGGCGGACAGCTGCGTGTGTTAAAAATCACAGCAGGTGGGATTGAGACACATGAAATTGACAATCCTGTCTACAGAGCTTCTGAAAACAAGCAACCGGTCTTTGTTCAGCCCAATGTGACGCTGGATGATTTTTTAGCCCATTTAGATCAGCATGAATATGTACAGGAATTAAAGCTGCCACACGATATTTCATCTTTTAATTTCACGAAAAAAGCATTTAGTGAAAGACAATGGGATGAAATAAATGTCAAAGCAAGAGGGTTGTTTATCAATATGACTTCAAAGCAGATTGTGTCTAGAAGTTATAATAAGTTCTTTAATATTGATGAACGTCCTGAAACCAGAATGCAGCATCTAGTGAATCATCTTCAATTTCCTGTGACGGTCTATGATAAAGCAAATGGATACTTAGGTACGGTTGGGTTTAACGACATAAAAGATGAACTGGTGTTTACGTCCAAATCGTATACGTCACATGTGAAGCAAAATCAGCATGCTGCTTGGGTCGAAGAGCTATTTTATGCGACCTTTGACGATGTGCAGGTCGATTACATCAAATCATACGTACGCGACAACCATGTGTCCCTTGTATTTGAAGTCATTTTGCCAGAGAAAGACCCGCATATTATCACATATGATCATGATCAACTCATTTTACTTGATATCGTGAAGCGTCAGCTGAGCTATGAAAAAGAACCATTTGCTGAAG
Organism: Bacillus sp. FSL W8-0183; assembly: GCF_038006825.1. Lineage (NCBI taxonomy): Bacteria > Bacillati > Bacillota > Bacilli > Caryophanales > Bacillaceae > Bacillus > Bacillus sp. FSL W8-0183. The sequence goes on from NZ_JBBOVY010000001.1 coordinate 1,911,126, forward strand.
TGAAAAGGCTCAGTGAACAGCTTGGCATGCGGTGCAAACAGCAAGTGGCAGTGTTTCATGATTGGACCTCTTTCTATAAATGGTATCAATCTGTATCACATGATGACACAATCAAAGAAGAAGGCTATGTCATTGAGGATAACAGCGGCTTTATGACCAAGTTAAAGCTTCCTTATTATCAATTTTGGAAGCAAATGCGATCCATTAAACAGCGTGTTGCAGATAAGCGCCCCACCCAAAAATATATGCAGGCTTTGCAAACAGCAGAGCAAGCAAGATTTTATACATGGTTGCTCGAGCAAGATCCAGTAAACGTGAGAAACTGCTCAATCATTGAGCTGCGTTCACAATTTGAGCAAACGGAAGCGGACCATTTGAATAATGACGGAATAAATGCATAGTCTAACAAAGAGTCTTTTCTAAAGAAAAGGCTTTTTTTCATGAAATCGAAAGGTGGAAGCTGAAATGCCAGATCATATTGAAGTCATTCTTCGAACCATATTTGCTTTTGCTATTTTATTCGGCGGTGCCCGTCTTCTTGGAAAGCAAACCATTGCGCAAATGAATATTTTTGATTTCATTGCAGCGATCAGTCTAGGTTCAATTGCGGCGAACCTGGCTTTTAATACTACGCTTCCGCTTCATCACACAACCATATCTTTTGTGTCACTTGTGATCATCATTTATGTCATTTCTTTGCTTGCTTTAAGAAGCCGGAAGATGAGAGGATTTATGGCCGGTAAACCAACGCTTGTGATTCAAAATGGCAAAATCCTTGAAGAGAATATGAAAGGAATGAGGTATACACTTGATTATTTAAATCAACAGCTCAGAGAAAAGAATGTGTTTGACATTAGTGAAGTTGAATTTGCAATGATTGAAACAGATGGGCATATGTCAGTGAAAAAATACCCTTCATTTGATTATGTCACGCGAAAAGATCTTAACCTGTGGAAGCAGGCAGAGCGTTACATGCCCATTGAAGTCATTATGGACGGAAAGCTCATTTTGAAAAACCTTCAAGAAAACCAATTAACGGAGCAGTGGATCTATGAAGAACTTCAAAAAAGGCAGCTGTCTTTAAAAGACATTGTTTATGCGGTTCGTTCAAGTAATGGCAGTTTATATATTGATACATATGACGATCACATCCATTCTCCAATTGACCAAGAATGAACATATAGTTCAGACGACACCCACGCGTCACAGAACTGCCAATATTTATAAGTCGTTTGGATGTCATCTATCTAGGTATCACTTCTCAATTATTATTATTTTCAGAAAATGTAGTGACGGAGAAAAATAAGTATGTTTAAGTATAAATAGAAGAATTTAAAATATCAATATAATATACATCAAGCGGAATGAACATTCATTCCTATTAAAACGAAAGGAGAGGATGAAATGCCCGCAGCAACTACTGATAAACAGGAGCAGATTATGAAGGCTTCTCTGGACTTATTTATTGAACGGGGTTTTGACGGTACAACGATGCCGATGATTTCGAAAAGAGCCAATGTTGGAGCAGGAACCATTTATCGTTATTTTGATAGTAAAGAGGCTCTTGTGAACATTTTATACCAGCGAAGCCTGATTGCATTTATCGACAAGGTGAATACAAACAGTCCAGACCCTAAAGCAAGTATCAGGGCTTATTTCAAACATGTCTTTTACTGCTTAGTGCTCTTTACAAAAGAGAATCCAAGTGGTCTGTACTTCTTAGAAATTGACAAACGCTCACACTATTTAGATGAGACAAGTAAAGAGAAGATGCAGCAGCTATTAAATGAGCTATTTCATATTTTTGAAGAAGGCAAAAAGGATGGAATTCATCCAAATCTTTCAGGGAGAACGATTTTATCCATTGTATTTGGAGCGTTCGTTCAGCTTCATAAACAGATTCTAGCAGAGGAAATTGAGCCAACGATTGAATTTTTAGAAGATATTGAGCAATGCTTATGGCGTGCCATTAGCGTTGCATCATAAAGAAATAAAGGGAGTGGGCACATGCAACAAACATCAATCATTCCAAAACCAAAAACATACGGACCTTTAAAAAATATTCCTCATATCAAAAAAGGAGAGCTTTCTCAAACCTTTTGGCGGCTGGCAGATGAATTAGGGCCGATCTTTCAGTTTGAATTTTCAAAAGCAACAAGTATTTTTGTTTCCAGCCATGAACTGGCCAAAGAAGTATTTGATGAGAGGCGTTTTGATAAATTCATTGGAAGCAGTCTCAATAAAGTGAGAACATTTTCAGGGGATGGGTTATTCACAAGTTGGACAGAAGAGCCGAATTGGAGAAAGGCTCATCACATCTTGATGCCGGCGTTTAGCCAGCAGGCCATGAAGGGCTATCATGAGATGATGCTCGATATTGCCACACAGCTTGTACAAAAATGGCAAAGAACGGGCCGTGATGAAGAAATTGAAGTAGCAGAGGATATGACAAAGCTCACTTTAGATACGATCGGGTTATGCGGTTTTGATTTTCGATTTAACAGCTTTTATAAAGAAAATCAACATCCATTTATTGAAAGCATGCTGAATGGCTTAAATGAAGCGATGGATCAAGCAAGTAGATTGCCGGTCGCAGATAAATTAATGATCAAAAGAAGAAGAGAATTTGAACAAGATGTTGAATTTATGAAGAAATTAGTAGATGACATTATTCAAGAACGGAAAAAACAAGATAAAACGGGCAATGATTTACTTTCTCTCATGCTACATGCAAAGGATCCTGAAACAGGTGAACGCCTGTCAGATGAAAATATCCGTTATCAAATCATTACCTTCTTAATAGCAGGTCATGAAACAACAAGTGGGTTGTTGTCATTTGCGATTTATTTTTTACTAAAGAATCCAGACAAATTAAAAAAAGCCGTACAAGAAGCAGACGACGTGCTGCAAGGCGGACTGCCGACATTTAAGCAGGTTCAAAAACTAAGTTATACGCGTATGGTCTTAAACGAAGCACTTCGCCTCTGGCCGACGGCGCCTACGTTCTCTCTTTATGCGAAAGAGGATACAGTCATTGGAGGGAAATATCCGATCAAAAAAAACCAAAGTGTCAGTGTGCTGCTTCCTAAAATACATCGGGATCAAGCGGTTTGGGGGGAGGATGCAGAAGAATTCAAGCCTGAACGTTTTATGCATCCTGAAAAAATTCCACAGCATGCCTATAAACCGTTCGGAAATGGCCAGCGTGCGTGTATTGGGATGCAATTTGCCCTTCATGAAGCCACGATGGTTCTGGCGATGGTTCTGCACAACCTTGAACTGATTGACCATACGTCGTATGAACTGGATTTAAAAGAATCTCTGACGATTAAGCCGAATGATTTTAAAATCAAAGTGCGGCCAAGAAAGCAGCAATTCTTTATGGCGTCTCCGAAAGAAGAACCAACAAAAAGCACGGCATCTGCTGAAGTGAAAATAGCGAGTCATGGAACACCGCTATTGGTCTTGTACGGATCAAATCTGGGCACAGCAAAGCAGATGGCAAACGAATTTGCTGAAGACGGAAAAGCAAAAGGGTTTGACGTGACAACGGCACCGCTTGATGATTATACTCGAAAGTTACCAGAGTCAGGCGCAGTTTTAATTGTAACGGCTTCATACAACGGTCATCCGCCTGATCATGCGAAACAGTTTGTGGATTGGGTGACGCAGGATGAGGAGCAGGATCTATCAAACGTGACATTTGCAGTCTTTGGGTGTGGGGATCGAAATTGGGCGAGCACGTATCAGCGTATTCCTCGTCTGATTGATGAAGCACTTGAAAGAAAAGGGGCGAAGCGTGTAACGGATATTGGTGAAGGCGATGCGGGCGGTGATATGGATGAAGATAAAGAAACATTCCAGAAGACAGTCTTCAATGAGCTTGCAAAAGAATTCAAATTAACCTTGCAGGAGAAACGTCAAGAAAAGCCAAACCTATCCATTGCATATACGAATGAGCTAGTGGAACGTCCTGTTGCTAAAACATACGGTGCCTTTTCAGCTGTTGTATTGAAAAATCAAGAATTACAATCTGAAAAAAGTACCCGCCAAACAAGGCATATCGAACTTCAATTACCTGAAGGCAAGCACTATAAAGAAGGAGATCATATCGGAATCGTGCCAAAAAATAGTGCAACACTCGTTCAGCGAGTGACCGATCGTTTTAAGCTCGATCCAGAGCAGCACATGATACTCTCTTCGGAAAAAGAAGCAAGTCATTTACCATTAAATCAGCCAATTCAAGTCGGAGAATTGTTGGCGTCACATGTAGAGCTACAAGAGCCTGTGACACGTACTCAGCTAAGAGATCTTGCAAAATATACGGTATGCCCACCTCATCGTATTGAACTTGAACAAATGGCGGGAGAAATTTATCAAGAAGCTGTATTAAAGAAGCGTGTGACCATGCTGGATTTACTAGAACAATACGAAGCATGTGAACTGCCATTTGATCATTTTTTAGCCCTTTTACCAGGATTGAAGCCTCGTTATTACTCGATCTCCAGTTCGCCAAAGGTAGATGAAAAGAGGCTTAGTATCACAGTAGCTGTTGTGAAAGGAAAATCATGGAGCGGACGCGGTGAATACGCAGGCGTCGCATCAAACTATTTATGCGGACTGCAAGAAGGAGATGAGGTGGCCTGCTTCCTTCATGAAGCTCAAGCAGGATTCGAATTGCCGCCTTCTCCTGAAATACCAATGATCATGATTGGACCAGGAACAGGTATCGCCCCGTTTAGAGGGTTCATTCAGGCAAGGGAAGCATGGCAAAATGAAGGGAAGTCGTTAGGTGAAGCCCATCTTTATTTTGGCTGCCGCCACCCGCATGAAGATGATCTGTATTATGACGAACTGCAGCTTGCACAAGAAAAAGGAGTCGTCACCATCCACCGTGCTTACTCTCGCTACGAGGAGCAAAAAGTGTATGTCCAGCACTTCATTAAAAATGATGGAGCCAAGCTCATTGAATTGCTCGACAAAGGCGCCTACCTGTATATTTGCGGGGATGGAAAGGTCATGGCACCAGATGTCGAGGCAACACTTATTGAACTGTATCAGACTGAGAAACAGTGTGCGAAAGAAACAGCTGAACAATGGCTGACATCTTTAGCCAATGACAACAGATATGTAAAAGATGTATGGAGCTGATCATGTTGAAAAGAAGACAAAGGGCTAAAATAAATCACATTTTAGCCCTTCGTCAACAATCTTGAAACCGCCAAAATGGCGGTTTTTTCTTTTTTCATAGAGAGATCGCTAGAATAAATATTTGGAAGATACGAAACACCTAATTTACAAATGAAATATTTTGTAAAAAATAAGAATATTCTCTCATTTACTCCAATATGAAACAATCGTATCATTTTTGATATAGGACATAAAGGAGGAATATGATGAAAAAGGTGAAAAAAATAATCCCTTCTCTACTCGTTTTTGGTGCTTTAAGTGTGCCTAGTTTTGCCCATGCAGCATCTGATTCAGTACTTACGTCTGATTATGACATGGTGACTTCTGACGGAAAGGTGATTTCTTCAGCTGACTTCCACAACGATATGAAAACCCCCTCATCCTTTGACAAAGTGGATGATCTCTCTTCTACTATTGGCGAAAAAGTAAAACCACTCACAACATATTTAAAAGACTTTCAAACAAAAGTAGTCATTGGAGACGATGGTAGAACAAAAGTGACGAATACAAGAGTAGCACCCTACAACTCTATTGCTTATATTACATTTGGTGGGTCTAGCTGCACCGGAACACTCATTGCTCCAAACAAAATATTGACAAACGGACACTGCGTCTACAATACAGCCACAAGAAGCTATAGTGCAAAAGGGTCTGTCTACCCAGGCATGAATGACAGCACGGCCGTGAACGGCTCAGCAAACATGACCGAATTCTATGTACCAAGCGGATATATCAACACGGGGGCGAGTCAATATGATTTTGCCGTCATTAAAACAGATACGAACATTGGAAATACGGTCGGCTACCGCTCTATTCGTCAAGTGACAAATCTAACAGGTACAACGATTAAAATTTCTGGATATCCAGGTGATAAAATGAGATCGACTGGCAAAGTGTCACAATGGGAAATGTCAGGTCCAGTCACGAGAGAAGATACGAATCTCGCATACTATACGATCGATACATTTAGCGGAAACTCTGGCTCTGCGATGCTAGATCAGAACCAACAAATCGTCGGGGTCCATAATGCGGGTTATTCAAACGGAACGATCAACGGCGGACCAAAAGCGACTGCTGCCTTTGTTGAATTTATCAACTATGCGAAGGCGCAATAAAAAATAGAACAATCAGCTTGTTTCCTTTACAGGGGACAGGCTTTTTTGATTGTCAAATGCAGAAAAGTTTCTTTTTTTGTTCATCACTATTTCATATTTACAAGCTATGCTGAATGAAATAAATGAAAAAGAAAGAAGAGATATGAGTGAAAAATAAAAAAATAGATATGATATTGTTGTTGATTTTATTGATTGCAGCTTTTCTCTACACTTATCAAATTTGGCAGAATGACAGTGCCAATCAATATTATTTAGCTGCAGTCAAAAGTATGTCCAAAAGCTTCCATCACTTTTTTTATGCCTCATTTGATGCAGCTGGATTCGTATCAATTGATAAACCACCCGTCGTTTTATGGATTCAAACCATCAGTGCACTTATTTTTGGCTTTCATACATGGAGTGTGATATTGCCGCAGGCACTTGCTGGAGTGGGGTCTGTTCTTCTTCTTTATCTCATGATAAAACCGGCTTTCGGTCAAGGTGCTGCAAGGGTGGCAGCGGCCGTTATGGCTCTCACGCCAATTGCCGCAGCTGTAAGCAGAACGAACAATATCGACAGTATGCTTGTCTTCACATTACTTGCGGGTACATATTTCTTGATGCGTGCTGTAAAAAGCGGAAAGATGCGCTGGCTTCTTATGGCCTTCGCTTTGGTAGCGGTAGGATTTAATATGAAGATGCTGCAAGCGTTTATGGTCGTTCCAGCATTTATTTTCTACTATTTCATTGCTGCTCGCGTACCGTTAAAAAAGAAAATTTTCTCTCTCTTATGCTCGATCGTCGTATTAGTCTGCTTATCTCTATCGTGGGCAGTTGCTGTAGATATGAGAGCTGAAAGTGAGCGCCCTTATGTGGGAAGCAGTCAAACAAATTCAGTGTTAGAACTTGCCTTTGGGTATAACGGCACGGAACGGCTGCTTGGTCAGACGACAGGGAAATCCTTTGGTGACATGAACCAGCAAGCAGGTATGGTGATGCCAGACAATTCTGGATTAGGGAATTCGTCAGAGGATCAGTCAAACAGAAATCAGCCGCCTCCATCCCAAAATCAAATGATGCCACCTCAACATGGTTCAGGTAGTGGTTCTCCGCCTGGAAGTGCTGTAGGTCAACAAAGTATGAATATGTATGGCACTGGGAATCCCGGTATATTTCGTTTATTTCAATCTGCATTGTCAGGTCAAATCAGTTGGATGCTGCCGTTTGCTTTGTTTGGGCTTTTAGGGATGATCATCAGCTGGTGGAAGGAGAGAAAAGCTCAATTAAATGAATGGAAACAAACGATGTTTTGGACAGCATGGTTGATTCCTGCTGCCGGATTCTTTAGTATTGCGGGTTTCTTTCACCATTACTATCTCATTATGCTTGCCCCGCCTATTGCAGCACTATGCGGCATAGGAGCTAAGAAGATGGGAGAGTTATTTGAGGCAAACAAAGGAGTATCTGCGTATTTGCTTCCAGCAGCAATCGCTGTTACAGCCATCTTCCAAGGGTATATTTTGAGTAACTATACGACTCAAATCAGTAGTATTTGGATGTATGCCATTGCGATTGCGGGAACAAGTATCGCTATCCTATTGCTGATGTACAGAGAAAAACAATTGATCATGAAACGACTGCTCATCACTGCTTTGACAACGCTGTTACTGTTTCCAGGTTTTTGGTCCGCCACCCCAATCATATATGGTGGAAATGCTGTTCTTCCAGAGGCAGGTGTACAGCTGGCTAGTTCACGAGGAGGGAACATGTTTACATCTAGTGTCGATCAAGGCTTACTCACTTATTTAAAGGCTCATCAAACAGGTGAAACGTATTTATTTGCAACGCTTACAACTGTTACCGCAGCGCCATATATCATTGATGAAGATGAGAATGTCATGGCTTTAGGCGGTTTTAATGGGACAGATCCTATTTTGACTGTCAACAAATTAAAAGCACTTATTCAACAAGGAAAGGTGAAATACTTTTTATTACCAGACAATCAGTCATCAGCTAACAGCAAATTGGTTAGCTGGATTAAATCACATGGTACAGTCATCTCATCTGAAGAATATAAACGATCCACATCAGCTGAAGAGGGGATGCCATCCGAGATGTCTTCACAAAACGAAACATTATATAGAGTAGATGAAATATCTTAAGTAGAACAAGGCGAATGATGAAGAGATCATTCGTTTTTTCTTATGGATCAGTATCCAGGAAGATTCAGCTCATGTTTTTCACATGTCATCACTCAGCCACTCATACATTAAAAATGACTCATTCCCTTCAAGTCAACATCATTTCATCAAAAGTATGAGGAGGTCACGAGCTTTTGAAGATGAGAAAAGGCTGGATCGCTGCTGTCGTTCTTTGTTTTGTCATTTGGATGGGTGCGTTATTAGGTGGTTTTGGAGAGGATCGTTCCGCAAAAGGAGCAGATCGTTATGATCATGTGATTCAATTTCCTAAGGAACGGTATCCTGAAACAGGCAGTCATATTCAAGAAGCTATTCGAAAAGGGCACTCAGACGTGTGTACCATTGACCGAAATGGGGCAGATGCCCGCAGGCAAGAATCATTAAAAGGAATTCCCACAAAACCTGGTTTTGACCGGGATGAATGGCCGATGGCGGTGTGTCTTGAAGGAGGAAAGGGGGCGAGCGTTCAATATGTCAGTCCATCAGATAATAGAGGCGCTGGTTCATGGGTCGGGCATCAAATCAGCGGGTATCCTGACGGGAAACGAATTTTATTTATTGTCAAATAAACATAGACAAGAGGCTCCTTGAGAGGGGCTCTTTTTGTTCAACAGGAGCGTATTCGAGCTAGCAGGTACAAAAGATTCAATGGTACAATCAATCCATCAGGTACAAAGACTGACAAGTAGAAAATGTGAAGGGACATATGCTTATGGAAAAGAACCGTGCATTATACGATTTTTTCATGCAACATGCAGAGAAACTGACTGAAACATGGTATGAATCAATTGAGGATGATGATCCAGAATCCATTTATCGTTCAACAGATTCCAGCATCATAGCAGAGCTAAAACGGCAAAATCAAGATTATTATCAGCATTTTATCCGCGCACTTATTGAAGACAAGACGTATTTACATACGAAATTTAAAAAATGGTCTGAAGACTTAGCAAGTGATCCGAAGCACTTGAACACACCATTAGATTACGTCGTGAGAGAATATATGTCCAATCAAAGAGTGGTTCTTCATTACTTAAAAGAGTTTATAAAACAGCATCAAGGTGATATTGACATTGATCGAATATTTTATTGGTATGATTTGATATCTGAGGCATTTAACATTTCAATTCATGTCTTTATTCAGCAATATGTGAAAAATACCACCAAAAAACTCGTTGCACAAAGAGACATGATTTATGAGCTGAGTTCCCCAGTCATTGTGTTAAAAAGTCATGTTGCCTTATTGCCTTTAGTTGGAGATATTGACACTGCGCGAGCAAAGATTATCTTAGAAAATACATTAAAACAGTGTTCGCAAAAAGGTGTTCAACATTTATGTATTGATTTATCAGGTGTCGTCATTATTGATACGATGGTAGCACATCAAATCTTTGATCTTGTCACGTCACTACGGTTAATTGGGGTTGATACGACCATTTCAGGGATTAGACCAGAAATTGCTCAAACGGCTGTACAGCTTGGACTTCCTTTTAATGAATTTCAAACGGCTTCATCACTTGCTCACGCTTTAGATCGTATGACTGAATTTTCATCCATATAAAAACCAGGCCTAGTGAACGGCCTGGTTTTTATTTAGATTACAGCGTCAATTTTTGTTACTTTCCAATCGTTTTGTACTTTCTCGAAAGTGACAGTACGTTTTACTTTACGTCCATCAAGTGTTGGTACTGTGAATTCGTATGTGCGGATTGTACTTTTCTTAGAGACGAGTTTAGGTGTTGCCTTATCCCAATTAAGCATATTGTCTCCATCACCAACTGGCACAGCCATTTTTCCTTTATGAACGATGAACTGATAGTCTTTTAAACCGTGAGTAATGGCATCTTTTGTGAAAACTTGAGATAGATAGCTGTTTAGTTTTTTCTTTGTGTCAAATGTTTTAGACAGGTAGTTGTAAGTCATATCTTTATAAGTAAATGATTTTAATTTGTAATCTGAATGCTCTTTAATGTTGTAGCCTGACATCGCACTCCAAAAGTGTTCTCTTGCATCAAGGGCAATATGTAACGCTTCTTTATTTGTCAAAGCGGCTGATTTTTTGGAAGCGGCCAGTGTTGTTGTTTGTAATGAGATCATAAGCATAATAGCGGTTAATAAAACAAATAATTTTTTCAAGGCGATTGCCTCCTTTTCTCAATGAAAACTTCTTATGTTACAAATGTTACAATAGTTACAGAGATATTACAAGTATTAAATCTAAATGTTTTTTATTTCTTTTCTTTCTACATATATAACGTTTGAGGGAGACAAAAAGTTTTCATTTTTTTATTTTTTTCTTCCTCATTAGTATTTAACCGTTCTAAAGAAGAATAAAACGTCTTTTGGAAAGATTTCTATTTGTCTCCTCAACACTCTTTTTTTATGTATGACATATACTGTCGTGATGAATGTCTAAGAAAGTGGTGTTTAGTATGTATAATCCATATGAAGGTACGTGGAATGGGTACTTGTACGATCGGCAGGTACAAAGCATGCCGGCGTTTCCTATTTCTCAAGTTGGAGGATTTCCCGGATTGCCATTCGGAGGGACTGGGCAAGGGCAAGGTGCAGGAGGACAGTCGGTCCCGCCAGCCCCGCCGCAGCATATCATCTCGCAATATCAACAAGCAGTTTCTCAGCCTCAAAGTATGCAGCCGCTCATTGCGGGGCAGAGTGTAGGCGGAAGCCAGCAAACGGTTCAATTTGCAGCTGGATGTAATAGAAGGTGGACCATTGTGTTCCTTAGAAACGGTCAAGTATTTCTCATGTATGTTCTTTCCTCGCAGCCTTTTGGCCGTACAACGGGTTTCATATGGCCGAACTTTACATTTGGCTCGTTCCCAAGCTCTAGTATTCTTGCATATTCTTGTTCATAAAAGAAAAAGCCGGCTCTCATCAGCAATTGATGAAATACCGGCTTTTTTTAATGAATATTTCTAAATACGCCAATCACTTTACCTAGTATACTCACATTCTGTAAAATAATCGGTTCCATTGATGGATTCTCGGGCTGTAATCTAAAGTGTGTATCTTCCTTATAAAAACGTTTCACTGTTGCTTCATCTTCTTCTGTCATAGCCACCACAATATCTCCATTGTTGGCAGTGCTTTGCTGACGCACAATGACGTAGTCTTTGTCCAAAATACCTGCATCGATCATACTTTCTCCCATAATTTCAAGCATAAATACTTGTTCATCTGGCGCTGCAAAAGTTTCTGGAAGTGGGAAATATTCTTCTACATTCTCAACAGCCGTGATAGGCAAGCCTGCTGTGACTTTTCCGATGACTGGAACATTCATTACAGCGCTTTTTGGAATATTCATTTCCTCTTCATCTAGTACTTCGATCGCTCTAGGTTTCGTTGGGTCTCTTCTAATTAAACCTTTCGTTTCTAGTCTAGCTAAATGTCCATGGACAGTTGAGCTGGATGCTAGACCGACAGCTTCGCCAATTTCACGAACGGATGGGGGATAACCCTTGCTTTTTACTTCTTCTTTTATGAATTTCAGGATATCGAGTTGTCTTTTTGATAGCTTCGTCATCTTTTGCACCTCAAAACGTCAATTTTAAAGAAATTATAGCATGTTTTTCCTAACAGTACAAACATAGGTTCGAAAAAAACGTTTGACAGAAACGTTTGTTCGTATTTATAATGAGTGTCAGAAAGAACGAACACACATTCTATTAGGAGAGATGACATTATGAGGTTAAAGGAATCTATTATTTTTATTGGGCTATTCTCATTCATCGTTGGCATATTTCTCTCACTTATTGCAGTCACTAGCCATAATGATCCAAATCAATATGTTAAAATAGAGGTTCAATCAGGTGATACTCTTTGGGGATTAGCTGATCAAGTAAACGACAGTAAATCAATCGATAAAAATGCTTTTATTGACTGGGTAACTGAACACAATGATCTCGCTTCAACTGACATCCAGCCGGGAGATATCCTTGTGATTCCAGTTAAAAAAGAGCATCCAGTCGTATATCAACTTGCAACAGTACAGTAGAAAGGTCGATTGAAGACATGAATGCAATCATTTATGCGAGAGTAAGTACTGCCAAAGAAGAGCAAGAAACCTCGCTTAAAAGACAAGAAGAAGAACTGCTTGCTTTAGCTGCAGCGCACAAGATGAATGTAGTCAAAGTGATTAAAGAAAAAGCAAGTGGATACGATCTTGATCGTGACGGTGTTTTTGACATGCTGGCTGCGCTGAAAGAGGAAGAAATCGATGCTGTTCTCATTCAAGATGAGACACGCCTTGGAAGAGGGCAGGCGAAAATCGCTCTTCTTCATTGTCTGTTTAAAGAAAAAGTCAAGGTGTACAGCGTATTTCATAGAGGAGAGCTTGAGCTTTCAGAAGCAGACGAGATGGTCATTGAAATTGTAGGCGTTGTAGAAGAGTATCAGCGGAAAATTCATAATTTGAAAATTAAGCGTGGGATGAAAAAAGCTGTTGAGCGAGGGTATCAACCCGAACTAAATTTAAAACACCAAGAACAGGCGCCTGGCCGCGAACGTATTGAAGTACCGATTTCTGAAATTGTTCGATTAAGAAAAAACAACATGACATTCGCTGAAATTGCAGTGACATTGCAGGCACTTGGTTTTGACATTTCAAAAGCAACCGTCCATAGAAGGTACCAAGAATATGAAAAAGGGCTTGCGACTTAAAGCGTGATTTGTTGTAAAAATGACTGATATTTAGTAGTATGTAGAGAAAATGTTTTAAAGGAGTTTGTCATGATTTCTAAAGAACAGCTTGCAAGAATCAATGAGCTTTCAAAAAAGTCGAAAGAAGCCGGTTTGTCGGACGCTGAGAAAACAGAACAGAAGCAATTAAGAGAGGAATATTTAAAGGCTTTTCGTTCTTCTATGAAAAATACACTCAAAACCGTGAAAATCGTCGATCCAGAAGGAAACGATGTCACACCAGAAAAATTAAAAAGAGAAAGAGACCAGAATCTTCATTAAAGGTCATCATTTCTTTATTTTTGAAAAGATGGGAGGAATATTCTCATCTTTTTTCATATTTGCATAAGTTTTTAGGCGATCGATAAACTAAATGTGACAAAATCCTTCTTTTTCGGCGTGAAATAGTTGTGAAAAAAGGACAGTAGATTTATGATAATGGTGTACACAAGATACGGAAGGGGATTTATATGGAAACGATTGAATTGAAATCTATTGCAACAATACGTACTCTCTCCATAGACGCAATTGAAAAAGCGAATTCCGGTCACCCTGGAATGCCGATGGGCGCTGCACCAATGGCATACGCTTTATGGACGAATCACTTAAACGTAAGTCCGCAAAATCCAAATTGGTTTAACAGAGACCGTTTTGTGTTATCTGCGGGACATGGCTCTATGCTTTTATATAGCATGCTTCATTTAAGCGGATACAATCTGAGCATCGAAGATTTAAAACAATTCCGCCAATGGGGAAGCAAAACACCTGGACATCCTGAGTTTGGACATACAGAGGGCGTAGATGCGACAACAGGTCCTTTAGGACAAGGGATTGCGATGGCTGTAGGAATGGCACTTGCAGAAAGACATCTTGCAGAAACGTATAACAAAGATCACTTTAATGTTGTGGATCACTATACATACAGCATTTGCGGAGATGGAGACTTAATGGAGGGCATTTCCTCTGAAGCTGCTTCACTTGCTGGTCATTTAGGCTTAGGCCGTTTAATTGTTCTTTATGATTCAAACGACATTTCTTTAGATGGCGACCTCGATCGTTCTTTCTCTGAAAATGTGAAGAATCGTTTTGAAGCGATGAATTGGGAAGTTCTTTATGTAAAAGACGGCAATAACATTGACGAAGTGACGGCTGCCATTGAAAAAGCCAAACAAAGTACAGACAAACCTACACTTATTGAAGTGAAGACGACAATCGGTTTCGGATCTCCAAACCGCGCGGGAACGTCTGGGGTGCACGGTGCACCGCTTGGCAGTGAGGAAGCGAAGCTAACGAAGGAAGCTTATTCTTGGACGTTTGAAGAAGATTTCCATGTACCTTCTGAAGTGTACGATCATTTCAAAACAGCTGTAAAAGACACTGGACAGAAAAAAGAAGCAGCGTGGAATGAACTGTTTGAGCAATATGAAAAAGAATATCCAGAACTAGCAGCTCAGCTGAAGCTTGCGATTGAAGGAAAACTTCCTGAGAATTGGGATCAAGAGGTTCCTGTTTATGAAGCAGGTTCAAGCCTTGCCTCTCGTGCCTCTTCGGGAGAAGTATTAAATGGCATTGCTAAACAAGTACCATTCTTTATTGGCGGGTCTGCTGACCTTGCTGGATCAAATAAAACAACAATCAAAGATACAACTGACTTTGGCAGAGAGAATTACGCTGGCAGAAACATTTGGTTTGGTGTGAGAGAATTCGCAATGGGTGCAGCATTAAACGGTATGGCACTTCACGGCGGACTTCGTGTATTCGGCGGAACATTCTTTGTTTTCTCTGACTACTTAAGACCTGCCATTCGTCTTGCTGCATTAATGGGACTTCCTGTCACTTATGTATTTACGCATGACAGCATTGCGGTTGGGGAAGATGGACCAACGCATGAGCCAGTTGAACAGCTCGCTTCATTACGTGCGATGCCTAACCTTTCTGTTATTCGTCCAGCTGATGGAAACGAAACAGCTGCAGCATGGAAAATTGCTGTATCTTCAACGAATAAACCGACAGCGCTTGTTCTTACTCGTCAAAACCTTCCAACGATTGATCAAGCACCAGAGAAGGCGTATGAAGGCGTAGAAAAAGGTGGATATGTCGTCGTTGAAGCAGCTGATGCACAGCCAGAAGCTCTTCTACTCGCTTCAGGATCTGAAGTAGGTTTAGCCATTGAAGCGCAAAAAGCACTTGAAAAAGAAGGCATTCGCGTTTCTGTCGTGAGCTTACCTGCATGGGATCGCTTTGATGAGCAGTCAGACGAATACAAAGAGTCCGTTCTTCCTAAAGCAGTGAGAGCACGTGTTGCAATCGAAATGGGTGCTTCACTTGGCTGGGAACGTTACACTGGCCTTGATGGCGATGTGATTGCGATTGATAAATTTGGCGCTTCTGCACCAGGCGAAACCATTATTGAAAAATACGGTTTCACTGTCAGCAACGTGGTGAGCCGCGTAAAAGCAAAGCTGAATAAATAATCAGTCTCCAAGCATCATGCTTTTTTGCAGTCGGTTTGCAGAGCTTTTCACTATGCTCTGCAAACTTTTTTCTTTTTTCTTGTTTTTTTGACAAAACTAGTTTCTTCTTGCTTCATATATAGACAATTCTTTCTTTCACATTTTTGTATAATACAAGCAATAAGCGAGATTGACGAAATGTGAAAGGAAGGGATAGACATGGAACGCCATTATTATATTTATTGGATTGAGGATGAGTTTGCTCATCATTATTTTGGTAGAGAATCTATTTTGTTTCATTTGTTTGAATCGTTACACTGGACGAACCGCAGTGATGACGAATTAGTCATGCTTGTTAAGCAAGTGGATTATGTAACGAAACGAATCCCTGCTTTTCATATGCACCAGCGTTTACTGAACAATTTAACCAATATTCACTATACACAAATAGGCTCAATATACAGTGCATCGCTACCAGATGGAAAAGGCACAGCCGCATTCATTATAAAAGACCGTTACATTCAAATGTCTGCCACAGGCAGTTATGAGGCAGAAGCGGTGTTTTTTGAAGTACTCAGAAAAATTAGTCCTTGTTTCCTGGCTATGGACTTTGGATCAAAGAAGCACGGGTGGCTCAATCCGGTAAAAGTGAGGAATTTTGTTTAAAAAAATAAAATTGAACGTGAAATGTTGTATAATAGCCTTTTGTTTAGTACACTTTATACGAGACAACATGAAGGAGGAAGAATTATGGATTTATGGGTTGTCATCCTTGTAGGCGTTGTTGCACTGCTTGCAGGAGTTGCACTCGGATTCTTTATTGCTCGTAAGTATATGATGAGCTACTTAAAAAAGAATCCACCAATTAATGAACAAATGCTTCGAATGATGATGATGCAAATGGGCATGAAACCGTCCCAAAAGAAAATCAATCAAATGATGAAAGCCATGAACAACCAAGCGAAATAATACGTACGTTATTATGATCATAGATGGAACATGGTCCCTAAAGATTGGACAAGCGATGTCCTTTCTTTATTGAAGTCACCTTCATCAGACGCATAAAACCACTGTACTTGCATGAATAAAGCAGGGAAAGTGGTTTTTATTTTGCCATGAACCGTCCGTTAAAGACAAAACAAAAAACCCCTTGTGAGCAGAGGTTTTTGTTTCTTTTATTGTCACACATATCAACTTTTCTAAAATCGTGCGGCATTTGTTTCTATCTTGAGATATCATTAGTTGGCTGAGTTTGAGTGTAAGTGTCGTTGATATTGTAAGAGGAGATGATCTAGCTGCTGGCTATGTTCGATGGTCACTGTTGATGTCATCCCATTATGCAAGACAACTTTCATCAACTCTTCTCTTTTTTCTTCAATTTGAGTTAATAATGATGTTTTTACCAAAGTCATGTTCCTTTCATGCAAATCTTGATAAAAAGAATCGGTTCTATTATATCCATTTTAAGGTTTATTTTCAAATTTAAAGGGTTTGGTATCTTGATGTCAAATTAAATTATATAAGGTTTTAAGAGATTAGACCATCTTTATTGAGATGATGTAAAAAAAATGAAATGAATTTGTCATCTCTTATTGTATATTGTAAGAAGGGGGTGTTCTTTTGTCAGATTTGAATTACTTTTTAGCGTTTGGAGCAGGGTTTCTTTCTTTTATCTCACCGTGCTGTCTGCCACTTTATCCAGCCTTTTTATCCTATATTACGGGCGTTAGTATAGATGAAGTGAAATCTGAGAAGGTGATGCTGAGAAGGAGAAGTCTTCTTCATACATTATTCTTTTTAATTGGATTCTCTCTCATTTTTATTGCCATTGGATTTGGGACATCGTTTGTTGGGAAGTTTTTCATTGAATATCAAGATGCGATTCGTCAAATTGGTGCCATTCTCATTATTTTCTTTGGCTTTATGATTCTTGGTGTATTTCAGCCTTCTTTTTTAATGGGAGAAAAGAGGTTGCAGTTTAAAAATCGTCCAGCCGGTTTTTTTGGATCGATTCTCATCGGAATGGGTTTTGCTGCTGGTTGGACACCATGTACCGGCCCGATTTTATCAGCTGTCATCACACTTGCCAGCAACAAGCCAGAGTCCGCTGTGACCTACATGATTGCGTATGTATTAGGTTTTGCTATCCCATTTTTTGTTCTTTCCTTTTTCATCACAAAAATGGCTTGGATCAGAAAGCGTCAGCAGCTCATTATGAGAATTGGCGGAGTTATTATGATCGTGGTAGGGATTTTGCTGTTCTTTGATCTTATGACTTGGATTATCATTATGGTCTCGTCCCTGCTTGGTGGATTTAGAGGTTTTTGAAATCGTTTTCTACAGTCGCGGCGAATGGTTTTTTTTCGTCAATTGGAGTATATTATACATAGGCTGACCTTAAAGAATAAAGGAATGATTTGATATGATGATCATAATTTCTTCTATAGTGGCGGTATGTATGGCGGTAGCCGTCATGTTTATTCGCATTAAATCATCTGCAAAACCTGCAACCGCGAAAAAAATTATATTACCTCCTATCTTTATGAGCACTGGTGCACTGATGTTTTTTGTGCCAATGTTTCAAGTAACTGGAGCTGAATTTTTAGAGGCGATTACTGTAGGGATGTTTTTCTCTATCTTTTTAATTAAAACATCGAAATTTGAAATTAGAGGCAATGAAATCTATTTGAAGCGTTCAAAAGCATTTGTGTTTATTCTCATTGGGCTTCTTGTCCTTCGTATCGGAATGAAGACGATTTTAAGCTCTTCCATTGATTATGGTGCGCTTAGCGGGATGTTTTGGATTCTAGCCTTTGGCATGATTGTCCCTTGGCGTGTTGCGATGTATTTGTCGTTTAGAAAGATGTCTAAACAATTAGATGTGCAGCAGGCCCAAATAAATTAAACCTCCTTTTTAAAAAGGAGGTTATTTTAATAAAGATTCATATGGTGAATGGTCGATCTTTTTTTCTTGAAGGCGCTTTAGTAGAAATTTATGATCCCGCTTCGGTGTAGCGATAATATAGCCGCGAATGATTAAGTCTAAATTAATGCTGGCCGCTTGTTCTTTAAGTGCCAGCTCGCCAATTTTACCGGCGATTTTTTCTTTGGCGACATCTCTAAACAGCTCTGGAACCGGTAATACTAGCTCATTTAATAGCTGTTTGTCTTCATCGCGCCATAGGTGCAGGCTCTTTTGAATATATTCATCCTGCCAATCAAGCTCTGATTTCCCGTCTTCTTTCGGCAATCGTTTTAAAAACTTGCGAAACATAAAAAAGCCACCGATTGCTAGTAATCCAATCATCACTGTACCCCAAAATAAAATGAACCACAAAAACCAGCCGCTTAACATGTTCTCACTCCCTATATCCCTTCTCTCTATTCTATTTTACATGAAGGGAAGGTAGAAGAAAATAACAAAAATGTATGTGTTCTTTCTCTATAAACGCCTTTTTTGATTAAGAGGCGCCCATTTACTAGAATGACCCAAACCATTTAGTAGAAAAGGAATACATTATTGTATAGCGACTCTACTATTTGGCCATGGTGGTTCGCACAAGGTATTGACTTGAAACGAACGGAAGAGAGCCCGCCTGTATACAGGCGGGCTCTTAATGTTTGAAGTGCGGCATTTGAAAGGAAAATGCTCCGTCTTGACGATGGGCATCCTTTTTGATTTTGATTGATATGATTCTGTTTTCGTAATCTGTATCAATGTCTTTGTCGTTCAAATAAAAAGGGAGCATGACACTTTTTTCAATCGGCTGTTCTCTTCCATCAATCAAATAAGCGAGGATGAGCTCACATCCGGAAAAGGTCAGTTTTAAATCAGTGATCGACAGGGTGGAGAGGTCGATCTCAATAATATAATCACGGCTCGTTTCATAAAGATCGATTGGGAGCTGTTCGTCATACCATGCAAAAGGATCGTCCATTAATACACTCAGCCAATCATCTATTTCAAGAAAATCAGAGGAATTCACTTGCTTTTCATTCTCCATAAACACTCCTCCATCACATCTCATAATAAATCATATGATGAAAGCTGAAATGTGTGAAAGACCTAAAACATCCCGTTTGGTCACGGGCTTTAGAGAAAATGTTTACATATCATGATGTGAATTGTGCTTTTGTCTTGTATGGTTGCGGTTTTTCACTTTTTTACTGCCTGATAGTGGCTCAGGCTGCCCGCCTTGATGTTCTTTAGGAGAGTTTTGACGTATGTCTTTCCCTGTGTTTTTGTTCGTCATCTTTTCTCACTCCTTTCTTATTGGTTTTTTTTACGCTTTTTATTGTTTTGCTTTTGTTCTTCTGTTAAAACGAGCTGATCATTTTCTATATAACCTGCACCATTTCCTTGGCTTTTGGCTGCGTTCATGCCGTCAATGACATGATTTGCTTTTCTTTTTGTCATGTTCTATCACCTCAGCATTAGTATGAACCCATGCTACTCAGTTTATGAAGAGTAATCATTTCCTTGTGATAAGCTAAACTTATTGAATTTAATAAAAGCATTGTTATTTACTTATGTATGAATTTGTTTTAAGATGAAATTGTGAGAAAATTGTGGTGAAATACGACGATTTTTCTGAGAATTGAAATTGATCTTGATCATCAAAAGGGGGATTTTGGACATGTCGAAACAGCAGCAAGTCGCTAAACAAGACGCTTTTCAATCTAGAAAAACGTTTTCGACAAATGGGAAAACGTATCACTATTATTCGTTAGAAGCACTCGAGAAACAAGGAATCGGAAATGTTTCTAAGCTGCCTTATTCCATTAAGGTACTTTTAGAATCAGTGCTTCGCCAAGTAGACGGTAGAGTGATCAAAAAGGAACACGTTGAAAACTTGGCAAAATGGGGAACTGCCGAGGTAAAAGAAATTGATGTTCCATTTAAACCTTCTCGTGTTATTTTACAAGACTTCACGGGTGTGCCAGCTGTCGTTGACCTTGCTTCTTTAAGAAAAGCAATGGCAGATGTGGGCGGAGACCCAGATAAAATCAACCCTGAAATTCCAGTTGACCTGGTCATTGACCACTCTGTACAAGTCGATAAAGCTGGAACTGAAGATGCATTAAACATTAACATGGATTTAGAATTCGAACGTAACGCAGAGCGTTATAACTTCCTTAGCTGGGCAAAGAAAGCGTTTAACAATTATCAAGCTGTTCCGCCTGCAACAGGGATCGTTCACCAAGTGAACTTAGAGTATCTTGCAAGTGTTGTTCATGCAATCGAAGAAGATGGCGAGATCATCACTTACCCAGATACATTAGTTGGTACTGACTCACATACAACAATGATTAACGGTATCGGTGTACTTGGATGGGGCGTTGGCGGTATCGAAGCAGAAGCTGGTATGCTTGGTCAGCCTTCATACTTCCCAGTACCAGAAGTTATTGGTGCTAAATTAGTTGGAGAGCTTCCAAACGGAACAACTGCAACTGACCTTGCCTTAAAAGTGACACAAGTTCTTCGTGAAAAAGGCGTAGTGAACAAGTTCGTCGAGTTCTTCGGACCTGGTGTTGCACAATTGCCGTTAGCAGATCGTGCAACAATTGCGAACATGGCGCCAGAATACGGTGCTACTTGCGGATTCTTCCCAGTAGATGAAGAAGCGCTAGCTTACCTTCGCCTTACTGGACGTGATGAAGAGCAAATTAATATCGTTGAAGAATATTCTCGCGCAAATGGCTTATTCTATACGCCAGATGCAGAAGAGCCAATTTTTACAGATGTTGTGGAAATTGATCTTTCTCAAATTGAATCAAACTTATCTGGTCCAAAGCGTCCACAAGATTTGATTCCACTTTCTCAAATGAAAGAGACGTTCCATAAACACATCGAAAGCCCAGCTGGTAACCAAGGGTTTGGCTTAGAAAAATCAGAGCTAGACAAACAAATCGAATTTGATCTAGCAAATGGTGAAAAAGCTGTGATGAAGACAGGTGCGATTGCCATTGCAGCGATTACGAGCTGTACGAATACATCGAACCCATACGTCTTAATCGGAGCAGGTCTTGTTGCGAAGAAAGCAAGTGAGCTTGGCATGAAGGTGCCAAACTACGTGAAAACGTCACTAGCGCCAGGTTCTAAGGTTGTAACAGGATACCTCGTGAACTCAGGACTTCTTCCATACTTAAGAGACCTCGGATTTAACATCGTTGGGTATGGCTGTACAACTTGTATCGGAAACTCAGGACCGCTTGCACAAGAAATTGAGGATGCTGTCTCTGAAAATGATCTGCTGATCACTTCTGTTTTATCAGGTAACCGTAACTTTGAAGGACGTATCCATCCGCTTGTGAAAGGAAACTACCTTGCATCTCCACCATTAGTTGTGGCGTATGCACTTGCTGGTACGGTCAATATTGATTTAACAAAAGACCCTATCGGTGTGGATAAAAATGGTGAGAACGTTTATTTCAATGACATTTGGCCATCAATGGACGAAATCAACAGTGTTGTGAAAAGCACAGTTACACCTGAACTCTTCCGTTCAGAGTATGAAACTGTATTTGACAGCAATGACCGTTGGAATGAAATTAAAACGACGGACGATGCATTGTATAAATGGGATGAAGATTCCACATACATTGCAAACCCGCCATTCTTCGAAAACTTATCAGTTGAACCTGGTAAAGTTGAACCGCTTAAAGGATTGCGCGTCGTGGCGAAGTTCGGTGACTCTGTCACAACAGACCATATTTCTCCTGCTGGAGCGATTGGTAAAGACACGCCTGCGGGTAAATACTTGCAAGAAAGAGGCGTATCGCCTAGAGACTTTAACTCATACGGATCTCGCCGTGGTAACCACCATGTTATGATGAGAGGTACTTTTGCAAACATCCGTATTAAGAACCAAATCGCACCAGGAACAGAAGGCGGGTATACAACGTACTGGCCAACTGGTGAAGTGACATCCATTTATGATGCATGCATGCGTTATAAAGAAGATGGAACTGGTCTTGCGATCTTAGCAGGTAAAGATTACGGAATGGGCTCTTCTCGTGACTGGGCTGCAAAAGGAACAAATCTTCTTGGAATTAAATTCGTTCTAGCGGAAAGCTTTGAGCGTATCCACAGAAGTAACCTTGTCTTCATGGGCGTACTTCCTTTACAGTTTAAAGACGGTGAAAGTGCAGAAACTTATGGACTAACAGGAACAGAAACATTCGAAGTAGATGTTGATGAAACAGTTCGTCCGCGTGATCTTGTCACTGTAAAAGCAATTGATACAGATGGCAACGAGAAAACATTTGAAGTAATTGTTCGCTTTGACAGTGAAGTCGAAATTGACTACTACCGTCATGGTGGTATCCTTCAAATGGTCTTGCGTGAAAAATTGGCAAGCAACTAATAAAGCAAAGAAGAGAAGGCGATTAGACAGCTTTCTCTTCTTTTTTAACATAGTGGAGGATCAATCATGTGGAAAAAAGGAATGGCAAGCGCTGTTTTACTTGTGTTGATTGGTTTACTTGCATGGAATGTATTCGGACCAAAAGAACCTGCCATCGGTCTTGAAACAGGGGACAAAGCCCCTGATTTTGAGCTCAAAACCCTTGATGGCAAAACGGCATCGTTATCTGATTATCGAGGGAAAAAAGTACTCCTCAATTTTTGGGCGACATGGTGTAAGCCTTGCCGAACAGAAATGCCAGATCTAGATGCAATTAGAAGTGAAAATGACCAAGTTGAGGTACTAGCGGTGAATTTGACGAACACTGAAAAGAGTGTGGATCACGTCGCCTCATTTATTGATGAACTTAAGGTCAGTTTTCCTGTTTTATTAGATCAAAAAGGTATTCAAGCGAGATATCAGGTACTTTCCTATCCGACGACATACATACTAGATGAAAAAGGGCGTATCCTGTCTGTAAAGCATCAAATGCTCACAAAAAAAGAAATTGAAAAAGAGCTGGATCTATAATGATTCAGCTCTTTTTTGCTTATTTTCTAAATGTTTTGGCGAAAATGGTATGAACAGAGTGGAGGTGGTGATAGACATGAGAAGAAGAAAGCGCCGTACATTTGAAGAACTTGTGCTTGAAAATAAAAAAGAATTATTAAGCAATGAGGAATTTTTAAACCAGCTTGAAGAAAAGTTGGAAGAGCGATTTAGACAGAAATAAGTTATGATTTGTCCTTTTTCGTTCATCCTAAAGAAGAGGGAGGGATGAATGATGGGTAGAGAGCATGATAAACAAGCGCAGTTTACACCAGACCATTTAGGGACAAAACCTGTAGCATACAAACGAAATAAAGGCAAAAAGATGCATAATAAATCGAATGAACAGCCTGATGTGATACAGACGAAGGGCGAATAATAGGAGGGAAGCATGATGAATGACAAGTCATATCAATCCAATCCAGATGATCGTTCTGACAATGTTGAGAAGCTGCAGGATATGATCGAAAACACACTTGAAAATATTGATGAATCTGAAGCAGCAATGGGTCTTTCAACAGAGGAAGAAAAGCAGATGATCAAGCAAAAAAATGAAAACCGTAGAACAAGTATTGACGCAATGCGTTCTGAAATAAAGGACGAGGAAGCAGCAAGAAAGAGCGGTTACACTGAATAAACCAGGGATTCCTGGTTTATTTTATTGCCTCTTTTTAGAAGAACCATTTGGAATGTGGTAAAATGTCAGAGACGTTAGGTTTTGATAGGAGAGCGATGAAAACGTGTATGTATCTAAAAAAGAAATAGAAGTCCGTTATGCAGAAACAGATCAAATGGGCATTGTGTATCATGCCAACTATTTAATTTGGATGGAAGTCGGGAGAACAGCGTTAATTAAAGAATTAGGCTTTTCCTATGCCCAGTTAGAGGCAGACGGTGTCCTTGCACCTGTTGTCGATCTTCAGGTTCAATATAAGAAACCACTACTGTACGGTGAAACGGCTACAGTTCACACATGGATAGAAGAATATAACGGCGTGAAAACAGTGTATGGCTATGAAATACAAAAACCTGATGGACAAACGGCTATTACAGGGACCACCTCACATATTTGTGTGGACAAAGAAACCTTTAGACCGATTCAATTTAGAAAAGCTTTCCCTGCATGGCACAGCGTATACGAACAGTCCAAGAAGCAGGTTTGATTCATGGCATTTGGTATTAAAAGAAAGGATCTAAATGCTTGGAAATCAGCTGTTCGGCAAGGGAATGTGGCCTTTTTGACACACTATTGGCTTGATGACCGTTTTCCGCATGCGAATACTGTTACAAAGGCAGCCTGTCAGGATATGGAGCAATTAATCGCTTGGGGACAAAAGCATGGATTAAAGAAAGAGTGGATTCATGTTCGCGAAGGTTTTCCTCATTTTGATCTCATCGGTGATTCGCAAAAACGGATTTTGCAAAAAGAGCGGTCATTAGGAAACATTCAGGAGTATGGACTTTATATTGAGTGATAAACAAAAAAGATACCCGAGGGATGAGGTATCTTTTTTGTTTATTCATAATGAAATTCTGGTTCTTTCACGGACTCGTTATAATCAATATGCAGATCATGGTTGTCAAAATACCAAATATCACTTTCTTCCACGAAGAAAGTAATGCCTTCTACTTCAGCGGTTGCGCCTGCATTTTGAGGTTCATCTTTTGCGACGCCGAGAGAAAAGCCTTTTTGTACATTACTGCACCCGCCATATCTGACAAAAAAGCGAACATGATCACCTTTTTCTAAATCCAGTTCATTCTTGTACCAATTGAGTGCATCATCTTTTATCGTTAATTTCAATGTGATCGCCCCTTTTTGAAGTCATGCTGTTTTTAAATGCAGGATGCAAAAACAGCTTTTCTTTACTTTTACCACATATTTAAATTGATGAAACGGCTAAAGCCATTTGATTTTCGGTTCAGTTTTGTTGAGAATTCGTTTGAGGTTGGCGATGTGTCTGAAGATCACAAAGCCAGCAAGAACAGCAACAACAATAATTAAAAATAGATCTTGGGTGAATATGCTGTAAATGAATGTGTAGATCCCAGTCAGCATAGATGATAATGAAACATATTTACTAATGTATAAAAATAAGAAAAAAGCAGCGATCATCGTGATAAATAAGAACGGGGCATAAAATAACAGCACGCCGCCTGATGTAGCGACCGCTTTTCCCCCTTTAAATTTTGCAAAGACAGGAAAGCTGTGACCGATAACAGCAGCAACTCCTGCTAATAAGGGATGAATGTCCAGTTGCATGAAAAACGGTAAAGCCGAAGCAAGAGTCCCCTTTAAAATATCAGCGGTGATAACGATGGACCCTGCTTTCACACCTAGTGTACGGAATGCATTCGTCGCACCTAGATTCCCGCTGCCATGTTCACGGATATCGATTCCCTTTGCAGCTTTCCCGACAATGAGACCTGATGGAATACTGCCGAGAAGATAAGCCAAAATAAACATCAAAGCAATTAACATCTGCATAACTCCTTTATATTCTCCCTCTTGTCTTACATTTTAACATGATCTTATGAAAAACATGGCGATCTTTTTTTGAAAAAAACGATGGCCGATGAATTCAGCTTTGTTTTTAACAAGAAATTCGCTAAAATAGAAGAAAAGGAGTGTCTGGATGAATCATCCTTCAAAACAAGAAATTGGGCGTATATTAAAAAGCAGTAAGCGAATTGCAGTTGTAGGTTTGTCAGATCAGCCGCACCGAACGTCCTATATGGTTTCAAAAGCCATGCAGGATGCCGGTTATGACATCATTCCTGTCAATCCAACGATTGATGAAGCACTTGGGGTAAAAGCGGTCGCCTCTTTAAAAGACATAAAAGAGCCTGTTGATATCGTCAATGTCTTTAGACGTTCTGAGTTTTTGCCTGAGGTGGCGAAAGAATTTCTTGAAATAGACGCACCTGTTTTTTGGGCGCAGCAAGGCGTATATCGTGAAGAGGCAAAAAGGCTGATTGAGGAAAATGGCAAGGTCGCCATCATGGACTTATGTATCAAAGTGGCTCATGCGATGACAAAAACTCATTAAATCGTCAAAAATCCTTGGTTTTTCAAGGATTTTTGCTTTTTTGTTGCAGAAATATATTTGCGATTCTAGAAGAAAGCGATAAAATAAGGCGACAGGGACCTATCGGTGACCTTGCATATCGAGAAAAAGAGCGATAAGATAAATATAGAACATTTGTTCTGTTTTGCTAAAACCATCATATGATTGCATTTGGCTTATGAAACAGTCTTGTTTATAATGGACTTCTAGTTCTGATTGCAGAATGTAGAACATTCTC
Source organism: Bacillus sp. FSL W8-0183 (assembly GCF_038006825.1). Lineage (NCBI taxonomy): Bacteria > Bacillati > Bacillota > Bacilli > Caryophanales > Bacillaceae > Bacillus > Bacillus sp. FSL W8-0183. The sequence goes on from NZ_JBBOVY010000001.1 coordinate 1,938,023, forward strand.
ATAACCGTGCAAAAGAGCATGTATCGCTGAATCACACATGCATGGTGATGATGCAGCTTATTAAAGTGGACAGTAATGAGCAGCATGATCATCATTAAAATCTAGAGAGATCATTGATGATTAGCCGGTTATGTTTGTTAGTGAAAGGGGATTAAGCATTTGGTTAAAAAGCAGCAAGTAGATTATAACGATGATTCTATTCAGGTGCTAGAGGGGCTTGAAGCCGTCCGTAAACGCCCAGGGATGTATATTGGATCGACGGATTCACGCGGTCTTCATCACCTTGTCTATGAGATTGTAGACAACTCTGTCGATGAAGTGCTCGCGGGCCATGGAGATCATATCATTGTCAAAATACATAAAGATAACAGCATTTCCGTCCAAGATAAAGGGCGCGGAATGCCTACTGGTATGCATAAGCTTGGAAAACCGACACCAGAAATCATTTTAACGGTCCTGCACGCAGGCGGAAAATTTGGTCAAGGCGGTTATAAAACAAGTGGTGGACTTCACGGGGTTGGGGCGTCCGTTGTGAACGCACTTTCAGAGTGGCTCACCGTGACGATAGAACGCGATGGATTTATTTATCACCAGCGCTTTGAACATGGCGGAAAGCCAGTCACATCACTTGAAAAAATCGGGAAAACGAAAAAGACCGGTACACTGATTCATTTTAAGCCAGATCCAACGATGTTCAGTGTCACCACCTATAATTTTGATACATTATCAGAGCGTTTAAGAGAATCAGCCTTTTTATTAAAAGGGCTAAAAATAGAGCTGATTGATGAGCGCCATGATGTGCAGGAAACCTTTTATTATGAGACAGGTATTGAAGCGTTCGTTGCTTATTTAAACGAGGAAAAGGATGTACTTAGTGAAGTCGTTTCGTTTGAAGGGGAACATCAGTCCATTGAAGTCGATTTTGCCTTTCAATTTAACGACGGATATTCAGAAAATATTTTGTCGTTCGTCAATAACGTAAGAACCAAAGATGGCGGTACGCATGAGTCTGGTGCAAAAACGGCCATGACGAGAGCCTTTAATGAATATGCACGCAAAGTGACCCTTTTAAAAGAAAAAGACAAAAATTTAGAAGGTACGGATATTCGTGAAGGTCTGTCAGCTGTTATTTCTGTCAGAATTCCTGAAGAACTTCTTCAATTTGAAGGGCAAACAAAAGGAAAGCTTGGAACGAGTGAGGCAAGGTCAGCTGTTGATGCCGTGATTTCTGAAAAATTGGCTTATTTTCTTGAAGAAAACCGCGAAACGGCGACACTGCTTGTGAAAAAAGCGATTAAAGCGCAGCAGGCAAGAGAAGCGGCTAGAAAAGCAAGAGAAGAAGCAAGGAGCGGCAAGAAACGGAAAAAATCTGAAGCAACACTCAGCGGAAAATTAACACCTGCTCAATCTAGAAACCCAGCAAGAAATGAACTGTATCTAGTAGAGGGCGACTCTGCTGGTGGATCAGCCAAGCAAGGACGTGATCGAAAATTCCAAGCGGTGCTGCCGCTTCGAGGAAAGGTCATTAATACAGAGAAAGCAAAGCTTGCGGATATTTTCAAAAACGAAGAAATCAACACCATTATCCATGCCATTGGCGGCGGGGTTGGTGTCGATTTTAATGTAGAAGACATCAATTATGACAAAATTGTCATCATGACAGATGCTGATACAGATGGCGCGCATATTCAGGTTCTATTGCTTACATTCTTCTACCGCTATATGAAGCCGCTGATTGAGCATGGCAAAGTATTCATTGCCCTTCCGCCTTTATATAAAGTTAGCAAAGGCTCAGGGAAGAAAGAAGTCATTGAATATGCTTGGTCTGATGAAGAAATGGATGACGTACTAAAGAAAGTTGGAAAAGGATATACGATTCAGCGCTATAAAGGTTTAGGTGAAATGAATGCCGACCAGCTATGGGAAACGACAATGAATCCAGAGTCGAGAACGCTTGTCAGGGTGAAGATCGATGATGCTGCACGGGTGGAGCGCCGCGTCACGACACTGATGGGTGACAAAGTAGAACCACGCCGTAAATGGATTGAAAAGAATGTCGCCTTTGGACTTGATGAGGAAAGCAACATTCTTGAAAATGAAAACTTGTCGCTAGCTGAGGAGGTTTAAACATGGCACAACAAGAACGATTTCATGATTTACCGTTAGAAGAAGTGATTGGGGACCGTTTTGGTCGCTATAGTAAATATATTATCCAAGATCGTGCACTTCCAGATGCACGTGATGGATTAAAGCCTGTACAACGAAGAATTCTATATGCGATGTATGCGGAAGGAAATACACAAGATAAAAACTTCCGTAAAGCTGCCAAAACAGTCGGTAACGTAATAGGTAACTATCATCCGCATGGTGATTCTTCTGTTTATGAAGCAATGGTGAGAATGAGCCAGGATTGGAAAGTGCGAAATGTGCTGATTGAGATGCATGGAAATAACGGGAGTATCGACGGAGATCCTCCTGCTGCCATGCGTTATACGGAAGCAAGGCTTTCTGCAATTGCATCAGAGCTTTTAAAGGACCTCGACAAGGAGACGGTCGAATTTGTCGCGAACTTTGATGATACAAGCAAAGAGCCTGTTGTCTTACCAGCGATGTTTCCCAACCTTCTTGTGAACGGGTCAACAGGGATTTCAGCCGGTTATGCGACTGATATTCCGCCGCACCACCTAGGAGAAGTGATTGATGGCGTGATTAAGCGAATTGAACAGCCGCATTGTACGGTTGAAGATTTAATGACAGTCATCAAAGGGCCAGATTTCCCAACAGGCGGGATCATCCAAGGTGTGGATGGTATTAAGAAGGCATATGAAACAGGAAAAGGAAAGATTATGATTCGCGGAAAAGCGGAGATTGAAACCATCCGCGGTGGACGCCAGCAAATCGTGATCACAGAAATTCCTTATGAAGTGAATAAGGCCAATCTTGTCAAAAAGATGGACGAGTTCCGCATTGAAAGAAAAGTAGAAGGAATTTCTGAAGTTCGGGATGAGACGGATCGTACCGGCCTTCGGATTGTTGTAGAGCTGAAAAAAGAAGCGGATGCGAATGGTGTCTTGAATTTCTTATATAAAAATTCTGATCTGCAAATCCCATATAACTTTAATATGGTCGCGATACATAACAGAAGACCGACTTTAATGACGCTTACAACTGTACTAGACGCTTATATTGCTCATCAAAAAGAAGTGGTGACGAACCGCTCAGCATACGAGCTTCGAAAAGCAAAAGAACGTCATCATATTGTAGATGGATTAATTAAAGCTCTTTCCATTTTAGATGAAGTCATTGCGACGATTCGTTCGTCTAATGATAAGCGTGATGCGAAAAATAATTTGATGGAGAAATATGATTTTACAGAAGCTCAATCAGAAGCGATTGTTTCTCTCCAGTTATATCGTTTAACAAATACAGATATCACTCAACTAAGAGACGAAGCAAGAGAGCTTGACGTGCGAATTGCAGAGCTTGAAGACATTTTAGCGAATGAGAAGAAGCTGTTTAAAGTCATTACGAACAACTTGAAGAAGTTGAAAAAGACGTATGCTGATGAAAGACGATCCGTCATTGAGGAAAAAATTGAAGAAATTAAGATTAACCTTGAAGTGATGATCGCATCAGAGGACGTGTACGTCACAGTCACAAAGGATGGATACATCAAACGGACGAGCCAGCGCTCCTATGCTGCATCAAACGGTAAGGACTTCGGTATGAAGGATACAGACCGACTGATTCACCAGTTTGAAATGAATACAACAGATGTTCTTCTGCTATTTACGAATAAAGGGAGCTACATTTACTGTCCAGTTCATCAGTTGCCAGATATACGCTGGAAAGACATGGGGCAGCACATTACGAATATTATTTCGATTGATCGCGATGAAACCATTCAAAAAGCGATCCCAATTAAAGAATTCGATGAATCATCGTATCTCTTGTTCTTCACAAAAGGCGGTATGGTGAAGAAAACAGAGCTTCTCCAATATAAAGCGCAGCGCTATTCAAAACCGCTTGTCGCCTTGAATTTAAAAGGTGATGATGAACTTGTAGATGTTCATGTCACAACAGGTCAGCAAGAATTGTTTATTGCAACGAAAAATGGCTATGGATTATGGTTTGATGAAGAAGAAGTGAGTGTGGTCGGTCCGAGAGCGGCTGGTGTGAAAGGCATCAATTTGAAGGACGGAGACGAGGTGGTCTCTGGACAAATCATTGATCCGAAGAACAATGTGCTTGTTCTTACGACACAAAGAGGTGCTGTGAAGCGGATGAACCTCTCTGAATTCGATAAGACATCAAGAGCAAAACGTGGAGTGATCATGCTAAGAGAATTAAAGAAAAACCCTCACAGAATTGTTGCTGTGATTGCTGCTTCACTGCACGATACACTTGAGATTGATACGGAAAAGGGTGCCACGATCCCGCTCGATATTTCCACACTAAGGGCAAATGATCGTTATAGCAATGGATCGTTTATTTTAGATGAGGAAGAGCAGGGAGAAGTAACTCAAGTTCTTTTATCACCTGCTGCATCTGACCAAGATGACAATAAATAAGCAAATCGAAAACCCCCTGCGTAAGGCAGGGGGTTTTTTATGATGAGGTCAATTTAACTCTCGTGATTGCCAAACATGCTTGTGATGGCATGCACTACTTCAATTCCTTGGTAAACGAAAAGAGAAAGTGAAGTGACAGAGAATAGACCTAGAATGAATACTCTTAAGAAAAATAACATCGTGTAAAACCTCCCAATTTTTGTTTGATTTAAATGGTTGGGTTAACACGAGCTACTCGGAAATTCGAAGACTGGTAGAACACTGCAAGTAAATGCTTCTTTTTCCGGTCAAATCGATCAGTATAAGTGATGCGTGCAAATCCAGCTGCCATACTGCCAATGACTAGCAGTGCTGTAAATGCCGCAAATACTGCGTTCACATGTTTTTGTTTCTTTTCATCGCCTGCTGTCTGAACGATTTTCATTTCATGTGATTCTTGATCAGCAACCACCTTTGCATGATGGTATACCTGAACGGAATGAGGCATTGAGAACAAATGAAAACTTGCAAGTGCTATGAATAAGACTGCTAATTTTAACAGCATATTTTTTTTCATTTTTCTCACCCCTTCCTGTTTATTTTCATGATCTTACCACGTTTTCAGTTATTTGAAAAGTCTTATTTTTTTACTTTCCCTCTTTAAAAAAGCGATAAACATCAAGACATCTATAGGACTGTTTCACTTCATGAAAGGTTTCAATTTTATTTATTAAATTTAAAAAAAGTACCTAGATCAAAGATCTGGCACTTTTCAAAAAGAATGTATTGATGTCGGTTTTGCAACAGCTTTTGTAAAGATTCCTGCAATACAAATGGCAAACAGAACAAAAATAAACGCATGAAGCAGACCGACTTGATTGGCGAGCAGTCCTAAAACAGGGGGCCCTGATAGAGAGGCTGTATACCCAGATAAAGTGACGATACTGACACGTTTGACAGCATAGCGGCTATCATCACCAGCTGCTGAAATGGTCAGCGGGAAGCCTAAGGACGCGCCAAGTCCCCATAAAAAGATAGATATCATACACACGACGAGTGAAATCTTTAAAATCACCAAGAATAGTCCGGCGGCAGCAGATAAGATCGCGACTCTTAGCAATAACACCCTGCCAAAGCGATCAATGAAACGTCCGCTCAGTAGTCTGCCACTAATCATCCCGCACAAAAATAATGCATAGATGACCGTACTCATTGAATGAGAAACCTGATAGCCATCAACCATTGCTAGTGGAATCCAATCATTTGCAGAACCCTCTACAAATGCGAGACATAAGGCAATCATCGCTAATGAGATCGTCCGTTTGTTCAGCCATGATGTTTGAGAAGCCTCAACTGATTCTGTCTGCGTCTTATCCGGATCTTTTCCTGTCCCGTGCGGAATAAACCGTGTACAAATCAGGATGCTGAGAAAGAAAAGGAGTGCAATGGTGAGAAGGTGAATGAGGACAGACACACCTAAATAAATAAAGAGAATTCCGGCACCTGCACCAATTAACGTTCCAATACTGAAAGAAGCATGCAAAATCGGCAGGATCGTTCTCTTGATCTGATACTCAATCTCCGTTCCTTCTAAGTTCATGGCTACATTGCACATGCCTGAGCCTGAACCAAAAAGAAAAAGACCAGCAGTGACAATCAGCGTAGAAGAGAGGGCGGCGCCGATTGCAAGGGTTGAGAATCCAATAAACATCAAAAAAGCGCTGACCACAATCGCCACTCGGCCGCCTTTTTTGCGAACGAATACATTGGAAAGAATCAGCCCGACAATGGAACCTACAGATAAGCCGAGTAAAATGAGTCCCATTGTGCCTGTATCTGCTTGCAATAAATCTCTCACTTCTGGTGTTCTTGAAAACCAAGTGGAGATGGAGATCCCAGACATCGTAAAAATAACAATAATCGCTTTATACCACTTTAATTTCATCTAATCCCTCATATCTATGTAGTCATACAGAACAAATCTACTCGATTATAAAGGAGACTTCTTGATTCGTAAATAACATGAGGGAGGATCATCATGAAGAAAATATTCCAACGTCATCATTCTTTGATAGAATAAAGACAAAAGGGGCGATACATATGTCATATCGAATAGGTATTTTAAAGGGAGACGGGATTGGACCGGAAATTGTTGATTCTAGTATGCGTATTTTAAAGACAGCGTTGTCACAGTTCAATGAACCATTTGTGGAATTTGTAGAGTGTCCTATCGGTGCTGAAGCCATTCATTCTCATCAAGATCCAGTGCCAGCTTCTACTATAGCCGCCTTGAAAAAATGCCATGGCTGGATATTAGGACCTCATGATTCAGCTTCATATCCTGATCAATTGAAAGAAAGAAGAAATCCAAGTGGAGAACTGCGTCATACATTTGATTTATTTGCAAATATTCGTCCATCGCAATCGCTGCCAGGTGTGAAAAGCGTTGCCAGTGGTGTCGACCTTGTCATTTTTCGAGAAAATACAGAAGGCTTTTATCCAGACCGGAATATGTATCAGGGGACAGGAGAGTGGATGATTACACCAGATGTCGCCATATCTACAGGTGTGTTTACAAAAAAAGCAATTACCCGTATTGCCCACGCAGCCTTTCAACGTGCAGTGGAGAGGAGGGGGAAAGTCACCATTGTTCATAAAGCGAACGTGATCAAATTAGGATCTGGCTTGTTTTTACGAACATGTCAAGAGGTAGCGAAAGCATATCCACAAGTGGAGGTTGAGGATATTCATATTGATGCGATGGCGGCTCATTTAGTGAGACGTGCAGGTGATTTTGATGTGATTGTGACAGAAAATATGTTTGGCGACATTTTATCTGATCTTGCAGGGGAACTAGTCGGCAGTTTAGGAATGGCACCCTCATTAAATTGCAACGAAAATCAAGCGATGGCACAGGCGGCACATGGTTCAGCACCTGATATAGCTGGTCAAAATATCGCTAATCCAATGGGCATGATTCTTTCTACAGTGATGCTTTGTAACTGGCTACATGTGAAATATCAAGATGAAAGATTAAAACAGACAGCCAGTCTGATCGAACATACTCTTGATGAGGCCTTAAAAAAGAACTTGAAAACGAAGGATTTAGGAGGAAATGAGACGACGACACAATTCACCGAGGCATTCATTCAAACGATGAATGAATTTTCAATAAAAGGGAGATGAACATGAAAACAGAAAAAGAAAAGATGATCAAGGGAGAATACTATCACCCAAATGATCACACATTGATGGCAGATCGAGCAAAAGCACGACAATTGACATTTGCCTATCAGCAAACAAATGAGCCATCACAGAGAAAGGCCATTTTAAAGGAGCTTTTAGGCGCTTGCGGAGATGATGTGGTATTTGAAGGCAGAATACAATGTGATTATGGATACAATATCGAGGTTGGTGAGCATTTTTTTGCAAATTTTGATGCTGTGTTATTAGATGTTTGCAAGATTACAATTGGAGATCATTGTTTGTTAGGTCCGAATGTACATATATATACAGCTGGACATCCGTTAAATCCAGAAGAACGTCAAACAGGTATTGAATTCGGCAAACCAGTCACAATTGGACATCATGTATGGATTGGCGGCGGTGCCATTATCAATCCAGGTGTGACAATCGGAGATCATGCTGTCATTGCATCAGGAGCCGTTGTGACAAAAGATGTTCCGGCAAATGTGATTGTTGGCGGGAATCCTGCAAAAATCTTAAAACATTTAGAGGAATGAAAATCTGACGAATCAACCGTTGGATTTTTCATTTTTTGTTTTATCTCAATAAGATAAGTATACTTAATAATGAGACAAAGAAAATTCAATTGTTGTTTAACTTCCTAGAATATATATTATGTAAACTAGATATTAATTAATGCAAAAAAAGAGAACCTTTGACTTGATCCTCTTTATTATTAGATTTTATATTCAATTGACTCAAACGCAGCACTATTTTCCAGTCTCAGCAAACTGTTTCAATCGATCTCCAATTTCATCTCTTACCCTTTGGAAAAATACCCACTTCTCTTCTTCTGTTCCTTCTGCTTTTGCTGGATCATCAAAGCCCCAATGGACACATTGGACATGAGGAGGAGTCATCGGGCATTTATCAGCTGCGTCACCGCATAGTGTGACGACTAAGTCAGCGTGATGCAATATCTTCTGATCAATCAGGTCAGACGTTTGATGAGAAATATCAATCCCTATTTCTTTCATTGCTTTTACAGCATTCGGATTTAATCCATGAGCTTCAATACCAGCGCTATAGATCTTCCACTCATCTCCAAGATATTTTTTAGCCCAACCTTCAGCAGTATATAACTGAAAACTTATATAATCAATTGATTATATGAATTCAAACAAAGATTCATTCGTGTGAAAATGATTGATTTAAATACCCACTTCTCTTCTTCAAATGAAACCACATAGTTATTTAAATAGCCCAGTCCTCCTAATTGGCAAAAAGGTGTTGATAAAAACAAAAGACAGAGATCTTGTGCCTTTTATCATTCGAGTGAAATTAAATAATCAAGAAGAAAAAACTTACGAGCAAAGGCGGTTATACATGCCACTGGTACGTGGAAAAACCCTAACCCAATAAATGCTGAAGGGATTATGACAGAAAATGAACAATCGAATGGTATTCCTGATATTTTAAATCGCGATCTGACTCGGTATCAGAATTGCAGTAGTTGGCATTGGGCATTCTGCTGTTAACACTTTGCTCGAGCTGCCAAAGCTAAAAGAGACATCAAAAAGCACAGAAATGATATGGATTTTAAGAAAGCAGGATATTAGTGAGGTATTAAGAGGAGAAAACAATGATCAATTGCCTGCAAGAGGTCAACTAGATGGAAAGGACCCTTCTTGGTGTCCTTTGATCAGAAGGAGAAAGAGGGTCCATTAATAAAGATACAGTTATTGTTTCAACTAATTAAAGGACCCTTGTTCTTGTCTTGGTACAAATTAGATAGGTCATAAAGGTTTTTGGGGTAATTCCATTATTTGAATCTCCATTCCCCATGAAGTTGTGATATAGAAAAATCCAAGAGGACTCAGCTCTCTAACTTTAACATCAGACTGTTCTGCAAAATATTTTAAAGCTTCTTCTATATCGGTAACTGTAATAGCTAGATGAGCTACACCGATATCACTGGGGTTTAGGTGAACATTCTGTTGATCTGGCGTCGACCATTGAACCAGTTCAATCTTTTTACCGCCATATTGCAAAAATGCCGCCCCTTCTACAACTGAATGTTCGTGAACCCCAAAGTATCTTTTTAAACTATCGTCCTCAAACTGCATCCGTCTTGGCCGGAACAAGACTTCAAAACCCAAAATATGAGTGAAGAATTCAACTGCTACTTCGATATCGGGTACTACAAATCCTGAATGCTCGATTGTGCCTTGGAAAATTGTATTTTTCATATCGCTAAACCCCTTTGATTTTTTGGAAGTAAATGATTCATAATAAAGTGGTATTTAAAGCAGCTGTATCACACGAGCACCAATTAGGTTCAATACAAGTCAACTGATGTTGGCACTACTGCAAGATTTAGAACAACTATACCTGAGCCTTGATATACTATAATATTCTTTTGTGATTTCTGTATCTTTTTTGAATATCCATTAAAATTTACATGTTCCATCTGAACAATAATCCTCAAGCGATGACTCTAATTTATGCTCTTCAACCTTACGATTCGCGTACTCTTCTTTCCATACCTGTTGTAATGTTTCTAAAAACACTTCGCTAGGTTGTGCTCCTGAGATGACATATTTATCATTCACAACGTAAAAGGGCACGCCCTGAATCCCAATGTTAGATCCCTCGGCTCTATCAGCTGCGATATTCTCGCTATATTGATCATTTGCTAAAACATCCAAAGCTTCGTTACCATCAAGCCCTATTTCACTTGTAAGTTGAGCAAGTGTTGCGTGATCACCGATATCTAGTGAATCTGTGAAATGAGCTTTCAAAATACGCTCCATAAACTCCCGAATCTTCCCTTTCTCTTTTGCATAATAAGAAAGACGAAGTGCATCATATGAATTCGTAGGAATCATTGTATCAAATTGATAATCTAACCCAACCTCTTTTGCTTTCTGTTTCAATTGATTGTTCAGTACTTTTGCTTTTTCATATGGGACACCATGCTTAGAGGATAATACTTGATGGATATCCATTCCTGTATTTTTTTTCGCATATGGATCTAATTGAAAATGTCGAAATAAGACTTCGACCTCTTCTTTATGTTCAAACTGTTCTAACCCTATTTCAAATTGACGTTTGCCAATATAACAAAACGGGCAAACAAAATCAGACCAAATTTCTACTTTCATCCTATGTTCCCCCTTTATGATTTTGATGAATGTATCTAGTCCATTCTTCTTTATTACGCTTTTGAACGTGCGAGGTGGGATGATGTTAATTAAAATCTTTTTAACTAATCCCACCAATGCTTTTTTTAAAACGTTCGTGCTACCGCTTTTGCTTTTTCAATTGTTGAAGTAACAATTTCTTCTTCTTTAGTTGGATCATAGTCAATACCTTCAACAAAAATCGTTGGTTCCACTTCAATTCCAACAAACTTCAGCGCACCTCTTACGTAAGAATCGGAATGTTCCATTCCAATTGCCTGCGAATAAAATCCTCCCATACCATGAATATGGATTGCTTTTTTCCCTTTCATCAATCCTTCTGGACCTTCTGAAGTATATTTAAACGTTTTTCCAGCACTCATGATGGTATCAAAATAGGCTTTTAATAAAGGTTGAATTCCTAAATTCCACATTGAAGACTGAATGATGTATTTATCTGCTTCCATAAATTGTTTTGTGAATGCATTCACTGCTTCTATTTTTTGTGCTTCAACATCTGTTAGCACTTCGCCACTTCTTAACTTCTTTTGTCCAGTTAAAAAATCAGCATCGATTAATGGCACATTTGCATAATAGACATCTACTTCTATTATTTCATCTGTTGGATTTACTTCCTTATATTCATTGATAAATGCTCTAGCAACTTGCGTACTTCTTGATTGTTCCTCACTTTGAGGTGTTCCTTTAACAAATAATACTTTTGACATGATCATTTCCCCTTTATGATTTTGATTTTGAATACTTATAAAAAGAATTCACACGCAATATTTTGGTATGACTCTAAATGATTCCTATAATTTCTGCTGAATCAACAACCTCATACAAAAAGCTCATTTAATGATTATAAACAATGGGCATTTTTCTGATTAATTGGGGTTGCCTAGCAGCGTCATACATGAGTTTAGCGACATTTTCCCTAGATACGGACATTTTAGCTGGCTGATCGCCGAATGAATAACCGTAAGATTGCCCGTTGTATTTGATATTAGGATTAATGATTCGAACGACTGTCCAATCCAGGTTCGATTGTTTAATCAGTTCTCCTATCTTCTTCATTTCGGCATAACCATTTGGCATGAGAAGTTTAGGCAATATTCTTGGCAATATCGTCGATAAGCTTTTCTTATCGTCTTCAGATTGCAAGGCTGGCGTCGCGAGTGTAATCAACCTTTTTTTGGTGAACTTCTTCATCGCTTTGACAATTCGGTTATGTCCGTCGGCGATCGGTGTACCTTTTTGTTTTCGAGATAAATCAATGCCGGGACCTAAGGTGCTTATCACGACATCAGCTTCTGAAACTGCCGTTTCAATAGCTGAAGTGTTCGTTAGTTCACCCGTTACAATGCGTAAATTCGAATGCTTTTGCTTGATTTTCTCAGGGTTTCTAACATATACCGTAACGAAATCTCCGTTTTCTAATGCAAACTGTGTTAAAAGTTGACCGATTGCACCAGTTGCCCCAAAAATAGTGATATTCATGGTCGTCTATCTCCTTTTGTTATTCAGAATGATCACAATGATTTCCTTGATCAAAAATCTTTCGTAATAACATGTGTTATTTAAGCAACGCGCGTTGTATAATTGATGATAAGATGAAAAAGAATAATAAACAATAATCAAAATAGCCAATATGTAGTTTACGCAACACTTCCAATGTATTGTCGTTTTTAGACAAGATGATGAACCCTAAAAGGAGAAGAAAAAATGATTATGCCAAAAAAAGATCCGAGAATACTTCGTACAAGACAATTGATTGTAGACTCTTTTCTTTCGTTAGCTAGTGAAAAAGATTTCAACCATATAACGGTACGTGATATCACAGAAAAGGCTACTATTAACCGGGCTACATTTTATGCGCACTTTGACGATAAATTTGATTTGTTACATTCTACAATCACCAATACATTTACAGACAAATTGAAAAAAAGACTCAATGATCACGATGGATTCAATGAAAAAGTCATTGCAAATATTTTTCTAGCCATGTGTGATCACCATAAAGAGATAAGCGACCTATGTCCCAAAGGTTATCATTCTTTAGGAACTATTATCGAAAGTAAAATTAAAGAGGAGTTACAGAAACTAATAGCTGATCTTATACTAAAAGGAACTAACAACATCATCGAATTAGAGGATAAACAAATGGTAACAACCCTATCTACTATGCTAAGTTGGGGGATATACGGAGCTGCATACACATGGAATAAGGATGGAAGACTTATTTCATCAGAAGAGCTAGTGACTAAGACACTGCCTATCTTTAGAAATGGTATGAGTCAGTATTTTCTTTAATGAAATGATGTTAACAATCTGCTTGAGCCGGCAGTGCTAAAAGAAATATTAAAAAAACACAGAAATGGTATGGATTTAAATAGTGGGGTATTTGGAGGAGAAAGCAATGATCAATTGTCTGCAAGAGGTCAATTAGGCAGGCACGATTTGTTGTTGCTTAAATGACTGGTGATAAAGAGTCTGCTGAAACGTGTAGCACTAAAGTTATAAAGCTTTACTTTAAATAGTGGGATTCTTATACGACTATTGTTTATCAGATCATACAATGGATCTACATTTACCTTCTTGTACAAGTCAATCCTTTTGTTTGTCTAAATCTCACCTCTTTCAAATTTCAAAACTTCTACGACCTTCTCAATAAATTAAATCGGTCGTAGAAGATGGGCCTTATTTGTTGTACTGTAAATCAAATAATCTGGGATATTTCTTTTAAAAATTGCTTTCTCTTTTCATCTGTTGTTAAGTTCACTCTAGAAAAATGAATCCATTTCGTGGATTCATTTTTCAATCCCAAATCAGCTAGCGTTCTGTCAATGAAAACGCTTTGAATAGCATTTCCAGCTTCTGATTCTATATACTCTTTATCTGTAGTTGATGTTGAGATCACGGTTGTTTTTTTTATATTTGTCAATAAACCTTTCAAAGTACCAGTGTTTTGATCTTCAATGAATGCGAAACCGCTTAACATCACTTTATCAATAAATCCTTTTAACATAGCAGGTAGATCCCACCACCAGACTGGGAATATAAATACCAATTCTGTTGACTGTTTTAATTTTTCTTGATAATCCTTCACTAATGAATAAGGCGTTTCTCCTTTATGAAAATGCTTTAATTCTTCAGCTGTAAAAACAGGATTAAATCCATCTTTATATAAATCGATTACTTGAAACGGTTCTTTCTTTGTTTCTAATTTTTCTGTTATGGAAGTCAAAATGGCATGATTATAGCTTCCATCCCAAGGATGTGCATAGACAATCGTTTTCATTATTCATTCACCCTTCTTCTGAGTTTTGCATCATTTTTTGATGTACATTCATTTTATTGTGTGCTATAACATACTACAAGTACGGTAATCAAAGTGCGATACTAACCCAAAGGAGAGTATAAAATGAATGAGGAGTCCTTCCAGACGAAAGCTGAGCTAAAAGATACTGGTTTTGGGTATACTTTGTCATTAATTGGTGGGAAATATAAAATGCCAGTTCTGTATGCTTTATATTCAAACGATGGTCCTGTTCGCTATAATCAGCTGAAACGTAAGCTCGGAACGATTTCTTTTAAAACATTAACCAATACACTAAAAGAGCTTGAAGCGGATCACTTAATTCATCGTAAAGAATATCCCCAAGTGCCTCCAAAAGTAGAATATAGTTTATCTGAAAAGGGTTTATCACTGATGCCTGTATTAGATGAGATATGTTATTGGGGAGAGGAACAAATGAAAAATAATTAGGTAGAGTGGAAAGAAAGCTACTACGGTTTAAACACGCTTTCTAAAGTAGCTTTCTTCTCATCTTATATCAATCCCATTGGCTCATTTTGTTGATGCGCTAACTCCATTCCTTCTGCCAGATAGAGAGCGTTCTCCCCGATACATGCTGCTAATTTGTATCTAAAATCATGGAAGTCGGTGCAAGACCAATGTGCTTCGCAAAGTAAAATCAAATTCCCACGAATCATTCTTCCTTTTTCAAATTGTGATGGTCAATGTTTTCAACATTCGCAAATATTACTCCTGATTGAACCTATAATAGGACAACGAGGCACGCAACGCTCTATTCTACCAGAGTCCTAAGGCTATTTTGATTTAATCCCTGCCCCACAAAGAGGTATGATAATGGTTTCTTCTGATTCCTTTTGATATTTCATGTAGCCAGCAAAATTGATGGCAGATGTCACTTCGACATAAAATCCTTTCTCACTCAGTTTAGAACGTGCATGTATAATTTCTTCTTCTTCAATATCAATAAACGTACCATTCGTCTTGTATACAGCTTCTAAAATTTGTTTGGAGCGAGCCGGGGCAGCAATAGCGATCCCTTCTGCTACGGTCCCTTTATTTGTGACAGGTGATGCTGATTCTTCTTCATTTTGATAGGCTTTCACAAGGGGTGCGCAGTTTTTCGCTTGTACAGCAACAATTTTCGGTATTTTATGAATGAGACCATTTTCGAATAACTCTCTAAAGCCATAATACGCACCGAGCAGCAGAGTGCCGTTTCCAACCGGAATGATTAAAGCATCCGGTGCTCCTTTTAGTTGCTCATAGATTTCATAGGCGTATGTTTTTGTACCTTCGAAAAAATAAGGGTTATAGACATGGCTTGCATAAAAAACGTTTTCTTCGTCTACTGCTTTTTGGGCCGCAGCTGCAATGTCCTCTCGTGTACCATGAATTTCTTTAATCGTTGCTCCGTGGGCTTTTATTTGAGCGACTTTTTTAGGTGATGTTTGATCACTTAGATAGATGTCACAGGCAATACCACAACGCGCCGCATACGCAGCAATTGCCGTTCCTGCATTCCCGCTGCTATCAGCAATGACTTTTGTTACCCCTAATTCTTTAGCTTTTGTCATTAACACAGCTGCTCCACGGTCTTTAAATGATAGTGTCGGCATCATATAATCAACTTTTACATAAGTGTTTGGCTCATTAGAATCTAGAACAATTAAAGGAGATTGGCCCTCGCCCATTGTCACAGTTTCCCACGTCTTAGAATCTTTTGGAAATGGCATGGTTTCAACATAACGCCATAATGAATTTGGATAGTGATCCCAAGCTGTGACGTCTATTTTCGGGGTATCTTTCACTAGATTTAATACTCCACCACAATCACATTTCCATAGAGTTGGTGTCATCTCATATTTTTTCCCGCAATGGTTACAAATTAATTGATTCATTTTCATCTGCCCCTTTGAATATTTTTTTATATAAAATATAATTTTTTATATAGGGTGGTCAAAAAAATATTCTAAATATATGCAATGGCATCCATTTCAATTTTGAAACCAAAATGTAATTCATTCGTTGGTACAATCGTACGTGCTGGTTTATGTTCACCGAAAAATTCGGTATAAACCGCATCTACTTTGTCCCATAATTCAATATCTGAAATGTATAATGTCATGCGCAAAATCTTTTCTTTTTTACTTCCAGCAGCCTCTACAATCATCTCTACATTCTTAAGCGCTTGTAATGTCTCTTTTTCAATGGGGCCGAACTCTTTTTCTGTCGTTTCAGGATTGATGGCAAATTGTCCCGACACATAGACCGTGTTTTGATGAATGGTTGCGAATGCATAGTGTCCGTTTGATTTTAGATTTCCTACCTCGAGTATGCTTTCCATGTTGACACTCCTTACCTCGATTTATTTTTGATTTCATCCAAATAGCTATAGACGGTTACTTTGGAAATACCTAACATAGATGCGACCTTCTCAACAGATCCTTTCATTAAAAAAATGCCCTTTTCATCCATAAATTTGATTAGTTCAATTTTTTCATGACGTTTCATGACTGGGTGAACACTGTTTTGAATGATTTGTTGAATCAATTGATCTACTATTTCTTCCACATTTTCAAGATCATCATTTGATGTTGTTTCTTTCTCTTGAGCTTCCACGTGTGTAGTAAGAAAAGTATCCATAAATTGCTGCATTTGATTCAGTGCTTCAACATCAAAATTGATACAGAAAGCACCGATCACTTTTTGCTTTGAATCACGTATTAATGAAGTCGAAGAACGAATCGTACGCTTATCTTCTGTTACAAATGTATAACCAGCCAGATAATCTTCTTTAAAATCTTCTGATTGTAATACAGTCTTGACTAGATGATCAAATGATTGGCCGATTTGTCTTCCTGTCACATGGTTATTTACTGTAAACATGACAGATGCTTGAGGGTTCGTTAAATCATGAATCACCACTTCACAATTTGGTCCAAACATTTTTGCAGTAGATTTTGCTAAAGGAATATAACTCTCTAATAACTTTTTAATATGTTCCATGCCTAAGCACCTCATTTTTTTATTCCACTAGATTATATAATTTTTTATATATAAAAACAATATATAGATTTATTTATATGTTATAATGCTCACAAGATCACAAATATGAAAATCACCACATAAAAAAGCAGCCATTGACTGCTTTTTGCTTATGCTCCTTTCTAATTGTCTTCCTGCTGGATTCCATACAAAATGACGTCAATTCCCCATCGGAATCGTTCCATTGATACGGTATCACCTGCAAACATTTCTTCTTTTACACGATGAATGAAAGGAAACTGCGTTTTGTCAGCTTGAAGAAATGCTTTTTTTGTGTCTGAAATCTGTGAAGAGCCTTGTTTCTTCCAAGAGACCTTTTCGTAAGCTACAGAAGATACGTATAACAGCAATAGGTCTACTCCCCATGCTGCGGATGTAGATTTGATCCCGCCTTCATGCAATGCAGCGAGAATACGTTCGGTCAATTGAAGAAAGTTCGTTCCTTGTGGAATGGTGGAAAGAGAAATTTCAGCGAGACCCGGTTTTTCGAATAGCAGTAGGAAATAAGTATGCAATATGTCGAATAACTGTTCTTTCCATGTGCTATCCTTTGAATCTGGATAAACCATTTGTCCGAGACCATAATCCAATACGTAAGCACTGAGTTCTTGAACATTGTTCACGTAGACATACAAGGATGCAGGTCCCGTATCCAATGCTTTAGCCACCTTACGCATACTCATGCCCTCTATCCCATGCTCCTTAAGAAGCTCGTAGGCCGTTTTCACAATAAGCTCACGGCTTAAGGGTTCTTTAGCCGGCCGAGACCGGCGACTGATCATACGACGATTTGAATTGTTCATACTCTCTTTATAACATGTCAAAGTAAAATAGTAAATTGAGCATCAATCATCATCCTTTTGAAAAGAATTCATCATATCTGCAAGCTTGATCGCAGCGTCTTTTGAAAAACACAGTTTTAAACTATTCTCCGATTCATGCGCTTTTTCCGATGAATATTCATACATCATGTCTTCGTATTCTTCAATCGCCTTTTCAATATGATGAGGATGTCGGACAATAGCAAGTGCTAGCTCCCTTGCATCAAACATCGCCATGTTCACACCCTCGCCTGCGAATGGCGACATGACGTGAGCTGCATCACCGATAAGCGTTACTCCTTTATGACGATTCCATTTAAAACCGGTAGGAAGCGTATAGATCCGCCTTGGAATGATGGCATCTTCTGCATAACGAATATAGTTTTTCAGCTGATCATCCCAATCACTAAATAACGCTAATAATTGTTCTTTTGCTTCTTTCGCTTGATAAAACGGTATACCACAAGTCTCGATCCAATTGCGTTCTACCATGAAGCTTGCGTACACTTTGATTCGGCCATCTCCGTTTAACTGCCCAATCAGTCCTTTGTGGTCTGCCAAAGCAAACATCTTACCTCGTTTATTAAATTCAGCTAAATCAGGGTGGTTCTCCTCTACGCTTATGACATTCAGTTCTAGCATCGTGAGCCCAGAGTATTCAATCTCAATATCTGTTAACAGAGGACGCACACGAGAAAAAGCACCATCAGCCCCAATCAAAAGGTCAACTGTTTCGACAACTCCGTTTTCAAAATGAAGCTCGGTCATACCACTTTCTAATGAAACGCACCTTTCTAGTTTATATCCATATTTGATGGTTTCAGCATCAATTTGTTCTAATAGTAGTTCACATAACACACCACGATCAATTTCCGGGCGAGTACCTTTTTGATCTGATTCCGTTTCTTCATCTAAATAAATTCTTCCTGATTTATCAAGTAATCGGAAATCTTCCCCTTCATAGCGAGCATTCTTTTGAAATTTCTCATAAACTCCTGCTTCTTTTAAGGCTTTTTGACCTGTTTCTTCGTGAATATCCAGTGAGCCCCCTCGTTCAAGGCTCTTGTCATGCATCTCCCGTTCATAGATGGTTGTTTGTATACCGTAATTTTGCAAAATTAAGGCAAGTGTTAGTCCCCCAGGTCCTCCTCCAATGATAGCGATTTGCTTTTGATTCTTAGATAATGACGTCATCTTCTGCATCTCCTCATCCCTTTGTGGAAAGCGTTTTAAATTTCATTTCATTTCTATTATAACGAACACCGTTCGTAAAGAACAGTGTTCGTTTAAAATTGTTTGTTGTACGATTGTGTTTTCATGAAAAAAAACAATCTCCTACCATCATATGATACACTCCATTTAGGACGGTTAAAGGTTGTCGAATCATAACAATGATACTTAGATCAGTAGGTCTCCATTGTTCTCACTCTAAGTGTAAGAGGTGTTTCTATGAATAAATTATTGGCCATGTTGATATTAGGATTGAGCTTTAGTGGTGCTGCGCTCATTCTTTCAGTCCCTTTGTTATTCAAACCGAAACCAGAACAATTTGAGCTGGTGTTTGCTGCTGGATCGGCGGGCGCTTTCGTAGTATTCGCTGTCTCATGCCTAGTTCTTCGAAAACGATTCAATCGCTAAAAAACCTAAACAAATACCCATTGTTTATGACGGTGGATTTTGTTTAGGTTTTTGTGATTTACCTTAGTGTTCAGTCAAAGAATGTATACAAGCTGACCCCGATAGGGAATCTACTTATTCAAAACAAAAGAAACCGCTGAAACATATCACGATATGCACGCTAAACGAATCACTAGCTTTGGCATAATAGACATCAATGCGAAAATCTTTAATATGAATTCTGACATTCCTCATATCACAAAAGGTCCATTAAACGCATATCGTTTTGTGATATAATCTTGAGTCAAAGACAAGCGCTAAGAGAAAATGAACTGGCTGAATGGACATCATGATTGTGAAAAATTCTGAAGAAATGATGGGGTGATAGCGATGAGAAGACTTGAGTCTGGTATATCAGTAGACAACGAAACATTTTCTGATGTTGCCAGGTATGAAAACGAAACAATCAGCAGAACGACGATCATCAACTCAAATGTTCGTTCTCCTATTTTTTGGAGCTGTCACTTGGATCATCTTGTATTTGATACGTGTGATCTGACGAATGCGAGATTTTTTGCCGGTAGTACGATTGATCGTTGTACTTTTAGTCATTCAGACTTGCGCTCTGTGGGCATTGGCAATAACGAAGCCGTCTTCACCAATTGCGAATTTTCTTCCTGCGATATGAGGGGAATGACATTGGAGAATGCTACGTTTATCGATTGTACTTTCTCTAATTGTAGATTCAATGACCGTGTTTTACAGGCAGCGAACATCGTCAATTGTACCTTTGCTGGTAAGCTAATAGATATAACGTTTGAGGGAAATGGCAAACAAAAGCTGATCGCCAATTTTGAAAACTGCACCCTTGATGGTGTTCGTTTTATAGGCTGTGACCTAGCGGCATGTATTCCGCCAGCATCCAAACACCATTTATATGTTGAACATGTATCTGCACGTGTGAAAAAGGCTTTAGAGAAGGTAGATGATGATCTTACTCTTTCTGACGATGATCGGAAAATACTAGTGCGGAGTCTGCGGAAGCTTGAACAAATGGAACAGTATATTTTTAACACGAAATATATGGAGAACATACATGGGGCCGCTTTTGTTGAACGCTTTTTCAGTCATCTTGGATGTAGCAAGGATCACATGTAACGTTTGCTACATCCCTTTTCCTATTTATCTTTATGTGGTGCATCAGCTTCGAGTATATTTGAGCGGAATGAGTTCTTCGATTTTCACCTTGACCAGCTTCCCATCCATATCAAGAATGACAAAACACGTTGGTCCAAAGTCTGAAATGAGCTCTCGGCAGATGCCGCAAGGGCTGACTACCCTAATTCTTCTATCTTCTTCATCTGAATAAGGGTGTCTCACTGTAACAATTGTATCAAAATCTTTGTATCCATTCGATAAAGCGCTACCAATCGCAATGGCTTCTGCACAAACAGTTACCCGTCCGATATAGGCTTCTATATGGACAGCTGATATGATTTCTCCTGTTTTCATGCGGATCGCTGCCCCTACATGATGCTTGTCATCTTCATAAAGACTGATAATTTTCTTTTTTGCTTCGTCTATTAATTCGATATCTTCTTGTGATAGATCAAACGTTTTCATTGCGTTCCCCTTTCGCCTCACTGCTCGTATGTATTATACCAAACATGAGGTGATGAACTGAACTTCACTCTCCTTTACAAACCAGCCAAAAGATCGTTTAATCTGTAGTGAATTGCCATTTTGAATGTATTTCATATTCAATTGAAAAAGGCTGCTTTCAAATAAGCAGCCTTTTCCCCTATTTACATCAGAACATGTACCCTTTCTAGGTGTGAACTGAATCCCTAACGATTGATCACTTGAATGATTTTCTTCAGAGCATCTGCCGCTTCAGGAATTGGCATGACAACAAACACATGCAGCATTTCAGGATAAACAAAGGTTTTGATGTCCATTCCTTGTTCTGATAGTTTTTCATCGAGCTTTATGGCATCTGGATATAACATATCATGTGTTCCGATAAAATGAGTGATCTTCCCGAGCCCTTTAAAGTCACCGTAAATGGGACTAATCAATGGGTCTGTGAGACTTTGATCAGCTGCCCACATTTTTGTGATGACTTCCATTCCTTGATGACCTAGAATCGGATCCTTTTTTGCGTATTCAAATATGAGAGGGTTGCTCATGCTCATATCCACACACGCTGATAGTAACACGATATCCTTCGGCTGCGGCAGATCCTCTTTCTTTAAAAGGTGCGCAAGACCAAGTGAGATGTTTCCTCCAGCTGAATCTCCCATGATCGTCAATTGATTGGCACTTCCGGCAGTTTTCAGAAGGTCTTTATATAGGTTAAGCATTTTCGGATACGTATCCTGGTTGCTATAATGAGGTACTTTTGGGTAAATAGGAGCGACTACTTTCGCACCTAGTGATTGCGCCATTTTATCCATGAACCACCAATGGACATTCAAAGGCTGATTTGTCCACGCGCCACCATGTAGATAGAGAATGACTTTTTGATTTTGTGATGCTTGTTCATTCAATGTGAAAACTTGCATGCCTTCGAATGTCTGCTCTTGTACCTCACTGATTAACTTCACATCATCCCCAATGGCATAAGGCTGCGTATTTTCAATTCCTTTTTGCTCAAGAAATTTTTTTGTCTGTTCGATACTAGAAAAACTCTCTTTATTACTTTGCGAAGCGAATAATGTTTCAAATTGAATACTTTCTTTAGAACGTTCACCATGATACATTTCTACACTCATTTTTTTCTCTCCTTCACTCAATAGGTTTATTGATCATCCTGCTTCGGAACACGAAATGATTCCAGGTAGACTTGTACTTTTTTTTCAGGGGTTTTTAATAAGTTAGATAAAAGGTCTTGAATGAGACGAAGGCTTTTAATTTTCTTTTCAATTTCTTCATGTTTAAGATGGACAATTTGTCTTAGGGTATCAAGGTCTATGTCTTGACTTAGCATGTCCATAATTTCAGCTATTTCCTTTAATGAATAACCGAGCGTTTTCGCATCTTTGATCAATTGAATTTTCACAACATAGTCGTCTGTATAGAATCTGTAACCGTTTGAACGTCGTCTTGGAGCAGGTAATATGTTGTGCTCTTCATAGTAACGAATTGCGGCAGGACTCACTCCTGTTTTTTTGGCAAGTTCTCCTCTAGTCATCAACTCCATCGTTACTCCTTTTTTATTATTTTGTTTTACTATATATACATTATAAAGGTTGAACTATACTTCAAGGTCAAGGTGAAACATTTTTCGGCTAACTTTTGTTATCAAATGATTGTAGCGAAGAGGTCTCTAGCTTGAACATCCGGGTAGAACATCTTCAAATGGTTCGATTTTACTGATTGTAGATTCAGAGGGGGTGAAGTCAACTTTTTTTCTGAAAAAATAAATGGAAATATCGATCATCATTTTATGGTTTAACATATTTAAGGTTGCTGTAAGGTTCGTATTAATACGAGTTAAGGTTGAGGTTGTACAATGGGTTTGTAAGGAATTGAGGGATGAGTCAAATGGTCCCCTCTTCTAAATCAATCATAGAGGTGAAAAGTTTTGAGAGAAAATAAAATTTTGTCTTCATTATGTTACTTCAGTATCTTTTTTGCACCATTTCTATTTCCGATTATCGTTTATTTCTTAGGAAAAGACGAAGTGAAATACCATGCGAAAAAATCACTATGGACACATATTATTCCTTATTTGATTTTCGGTCTTGGGATTGCCGGTTCAGGTTTACTTGGCATGAACGATATCAGTCATGCTGGTCCGTTCTTAATTGCAACGTATGCTGTGACATTCCTTGTGGCGATCTACTTCTTCATTTGGAACATTGTGAAAGGCATTAAAGTGTTTTCAGAATAATAGATGGAAAAACGGTTCTGTGATTGAGCAGAACCGTTTTTTTGTGTGTCCGTTTAAGCGGGTAACTGGATATCAATCGTAGTTCCTTCTCCTATTATACTTTGTATTGTAATATCTCCCCCGTGTTTTTGGATGATATCTTTTGCAATCGCCATTCCAAGACCTGAGCCTGCATGTGTCCCTCCTGTATTCGTCCCTCTATAGTAGCGGTCAAACACTTTTTCTAGCTCTGCCTCTTCAATTCCTTTGCCGTTGTCTTGAATGGTGATGTGGGTATGTTCTTTTTGTTCAAGCTGTACAATGATTTTCACATCAGCATCATTGTGAACAAGGGCATTTAAAATGAGATTGGTGACCGCTCTTCTTATGAGGATCGTATCAATATTCAGCATAAGCTTGTCTACATTCGTTTGTAGCTCAATGGTCTGATCTGCATATCTCGAATCGTTGAGGATATCAATTAACGTTTCACGCAGCAATGGCACAATGTTCACAAGCTCTTTATGCAGCATCACGTCGTTATTTTTCAGCCTTGTTGTTAAATTGAGATCCTCCATCACATCTTTGATGTACAATGATTTATTCTCAATGATGTCAGCGTAATGTCTGATATCTTGTTCTGAAAGAGGATAATTTGGATCTTTCATGATTTCTGCATAGCCTTGAATAGAGGATAATGGTGTTTTAATATCATGAGAAATATGACTGATCCACTCTTCTCGCATTTGCTCTAATTTGTCTTTTTCTTTTTGACTTGAAGCGAGCTGCTCGGATAAGTGATTGACATTATAGAACACATCTTTATATATCCCCTTAGTTGGCAGATTCGTCGTATAATCTCCGTTTGCGAGCCGCTGAATGCCATAAATGGCACGGCCGAGCGGTTTGATGAGTTGCCGGCTGAATAAGTATCCAATGAATAAGGCAATGATGGCATCAATCGATAATAAAATCATCGTCCCGATATTGAATTGCGCTATTAATTCTTTCGTATCAAAAGAAAATAAATATTTTCCGATGGAAGGGTCCTTAAATCCGATGAAGTAGCTGTATTCCTTACCCTTTCCATTTTTCCCCCCAGCATAGATCGTCGACATCAATTGCTTATCTTTATATTTATGTAAGTTTACAATTTCTATAGGTGTGTATTTGCTCTTTAATCCTTTAGGTGCTAATGCATGATAGACGTCTTGTCCATTTTCGTCTAATATTTGAATCCACGCATTTTGTTGTTTTAAGGCTTGCTGTCCTTCTTTACTCACAGTGATATTTTGATCAGACAAGGTGATGTATTGTTCAAATGTTCTTGTGAAGGTTTCCGGCGTATTTCCTTCGTTTTGCTGACTGCTTGCTTGTAGTACAAGCCATATCATGAATCCTAATAAGTTAATAAAGACCGTGATAATGGTCACGATAATGACAGAGACCATGTATCTGCCTGTTAATCGCCATTTCATCTTTACGCATCCTTTACAACAAATTTATAGCCAAGCCCTTTGACCGTCACGAGAAATTCTGGTGTAGATGGGGAATGTTCTATTTTTTCCCGCAGTCTTCGTATATGAACCATTACCGTATTATCAGAACCGAAGAAATCCTCTCCCCAAACCGTTTGATAAAGCGTTTCTTTACTGATTACGCGATTCGGATGCTGCAAGAAATAAGTCATCAACATAAGTTCTTTCGGAGTGAGTTCAATTGCCGCTCCGTTTTTCGTCAGTTCGGCTTGCTGCTCGTTTAACTCAAATGGGCCTTTTTTGATCACGGGCTCCGCTTGAGAAGGCTGTAAGTAAGATGACCGTCTTAGCTGGGCTTTTACCCGGTAGGCGACTTCTTTTGGACTGAACGGTTTTGTAATGTAATCATCGCCGCCAATGGCAAGTCCTACAATTTTGTCTGATTCCTCTCCCTTTGCTGATAAAAAGATAATCGGAACATGTGAGACATCTCTGATTTGTTTGCAAATATCGTAGCCTTCACCGTCTGGAAGCATAATATCCAATATGACGAGATCTGGTTGTTCTTGATGAAATTGCGTGAGCCCATCACGGGCAGTTGAAGCTGTTAACACCTGGTCAATGCCTTCTCTTGTTAATACTGTATTAATTAATTCTAAAATTTCTTTTTCGTCATCTATAATCAATACTTTGCTTTGAACCTTTGGCATGATGATCACTCTCCTGAAGTCATTGTTATTATTATACCCAAAGTGTTGACGTCGTGAAAAATCAACTTTCTATTTACACAGAAAAAAGCCAATTTTCTTTTTTAATGAGAAAATTGGCTTTTCGTGTTTCTTTAGCGTTTGACCACAAATGTTGTCACACTTTGAGCAGGGAGATGAGCCCAAAATTGATTTCCTGATATGTTTAAGTCAGTTCCAGGCTGAAGGTTGCTGCTGCTGCTCGTCACCCATCTAGACGCCTGAGAAACAGAGCCATTTTGCACGACGAAGTGTTGATTGACCCCTACATTGTTTTTATTAATCGCCACAATGACGACCTGATTGTTTCCTTTATAGGCTGAGACGAAAACATTCGGTTCAGGGCTTTTCGTTGCATCAATCCTGACGTACCCTGGACGCACAAACTTGGAGAAATGCGCCATGTTGTATCCACGTTTGCTAATCATTCCATCTTCTTTCATAGGACCGTATGATCTCCGGATGTACCACCACACATACGCCTGAAAGTCGCCTTCCACCATTGAATGGTGAATATGCTCTGATACCCCTAATGCCTCAGGCCAGCGGTCCGCTGAATTGTTATCACTATTCGGATAGTAGACCTCTGTCATCCATAGCTCTTTTCCTGCCCCTTTTTGTTTGAAAAGAGGGTACGGAAGCTGGCTAATTTGGGTTCCGTATAGATGAGCGCCGAGAATGTCCATATTTCTAAGCGCCTGCGGATCGTTTAAGATAGGATCTGAGATATTCTTAAGGTATTGAAAGGATTCTGGTGCAATCACACGTGCATTAATGGAGCCGGCATTTTCTCTCATGAATCGCAGGATTTCCTGAGGTGTCCACCATGTCCATTCGTGTGCATAATCGGGCTCGTTTTGAACAGAAATCGCATAAAGATTGACTCCGTTGTTTTTCATGTAAGTGACAAAATCATTCAGATGCTGAGCATATGCTGCGTATTGATTGTATTTAAGCCGCTTGGCAGGTGATCCATTCCGGTTGAATGTTTCAACCATACTGCTTGGAGGATTCCAAGGGGAAGCAATGACTAGAGCACCATGCTCGATCGCTCGTTTGGCCGTCGCGACTTCTCTGCTCCAATTGTTTCTGTTTTCGTCTACATAAATTCTAAGAATGGAAAACCCTAACTGATTTTGTCCATTGCCAAAGGCGGTTTCCCTTTGTGGTGCTGTCAAATCACCAATCCAAGCTGGATGGTTCATTCCGCCAAAACCACGAATCACTTGTCTTTCTGCGTTGAGGTTAATGTTTGCGTCAGCTGCTGATACTTCAGCTACTCCGGGCCCTATGAACATGACAGACAGCATGGTGAAACACACCAATAAAGCAAGCATTGGTTTTTTTATACTTGACATCAAATTCCCCACTCCTCTATCAAACATTTAAGCACCTTTATTCGCTACCTTTGAGTAAACTGCCAAGAATCAAATTGGAATAAATTTCCCCCGCCTGTTCCGGTAAAGACAAAAAATACGTTGTGCACTCCGGATGCGCCGTTAATCGATGTTTCTATTTCCCGCCAGTTTTGTGTTCCACCGGTGGAAGGGACATTCAGTGTACCAACCAGTCTGCCGTTCGCGCTGCCAAGGCGTACTTCTATTTTCCCGCCTACTGTCGATGCGACATTGGCTTTAAATGTTCTAGCGCCATTTGAACCAAAGTCTACATTCCCTAAAGCGACCCAATCGCCATTTTGAATATTGGTGACATGCTGGTTATTCACTGGTCCTCCTGGTGCTGACGAGGCTTCTGTCAAAATGCGTCCATTCCAAGCGAATGTTTCAGCTTCAACACGTTGATATGGATTCAGATTAGATAGCTGTTTCACTCCTTCATAATTGGCTGCTACTTCTCGAAGGGAGCCATCTGCATTATGCACAAGCTTGTTAATATGTGGAGAGCGATAGCCTTTGCCGCTTCCGTATAATGCAGAGCTAACGGTTTGCGTATGATACACCACATACCATTCATTTTTAAAATTGAACACCGCATGATGGTTGTTACCGCCGCCACCAAAAAAAGCACCCGGATTTTTCAGAAAGTGTCCTTTATACGTGAAGGGTCCCATCGGACTTGAGCTCGTCATATAGCCGATTTCACCAGGTGGTTTATCAGCAGGATGTGAGCCGCCAAAATTGATGCAATAGGAATAGTAATAGGTTCCGTTATACTTATGCATCCCTGAGTCTTCAAACATAAAAGGAGCATCAATGGTGGATGCGCTACTGGCCACACTTGTCATATCAGCACCTAGCTTCAGGACTCTTGCTGTTTTAGGATTTGCCCATTGTCCCTGCGTTGGATTGGAACCGCCTGGAACGCCTCCGCCGGCATATAGATAACCAGTACCGTCATCATCTACAAATACGGCTGGATCAAAAAGCCATACAACCCCGGACATCCCTGGCGTATTTGGCGTGACGAGCGCTTTTCCGATAGGATCTGTCCATGGACCAATTGGGGAGTCTGCTGTAAGAACGCCAATCCCTCCGCCGCTGTTTGCGAAGTAAAGGAAAAATTTATCTTTCCCATTGATTTTTTTCACCGCCGCTGATGGAGCCCAGGAAGCGCCTGCCCATTTGGCAATCCCTTTGCCTCCATTTGCCCCATTTGCACCGGCTACTGGAATCGCGCCATGATCTGTCCAGTTCACCATATCTGCAGAAGAGATGACGAAGACCCTATTTAAATTGGCAAAAGAATTATCCTTAATCGTTCCGTTGCTGTGATATTCATAGTCATCACTCGACATATAAATGTACACTCTTCCGTTATAGGTGAGCGCAAACGGATCAGCGCCCAAGTGGTGGTCTATGAGCGGGTTTGCATTTCCTACACGTTTTGCAATTGTTGTGCTTGCCGCATTCGCAGCATATACCGGTAAACAACTCAGTACCAAAGCAAAAATCAATAAACCTACGCCGCACTTCATCCTCGTCCTCATCGTTTCATTTCCTCCTGTTTTCATCTTCCTAATATTGGGGTTTAGGCCCAATTTCAAAATATGTTGATAGGTACTGATGAAGAATGAATATAAAGAATGATTTCTAGTGCAAATCCTCGCTGAAATCACGATGAAAACCCTTACTTTTTGACTAGGAGACAACAAGAAAATGCAGTCTCCCATGCTGGGGCTGCATTTTCTTGTTTCTTGTAAATGGTGCTCATCACTCTATCTACTTCTTTTTTGTAATGAAAAAGAGACTGCTTTCAGCAGCCTCTTCTTTTGAATTGATTATATTTTTTCAGCGATAAGTGTTTGATGATAAAAGGCTGGACGTTCTTGTAGGTGAATTGGCGTTGTTTCACCAGTTGCTTTTGCTTTAAGACAAGCATCTGCTGTTACAGCAGCTACATATCCATCCCAAGCAGTAGGTCCATTTACTTCTCCTTTTAATGAAGAATTGATCCAATCCTGCAATTCTTCGTCATAAGCTTCTTTAAATCGATGCTGCCAGTCAGTTAAGATATTTGTAGATCGTGTTGCCTGACTATGCAACACGACACTGGCAGGGTCAGGTAGACTTGCAATCCCTTTTTCACCGACAATCTGACACTGAATGTCATAGCCGTACTGACAATGAACAAATATTTCGCCATTGATGATGGTTCCTCGTTGCGTTTTCATGATCACTATTAAAGGATCTTGTAAATGCTTAGCAGCTTGCTTCGTTTTTTTAGGTGCAATGATTTGTACGGATACGTATTCATCATTTAGTAACCAGCGGTGGACATCAATTTCATGAATGAATGTATCGACAATTGACATGTCTCCTGTATATGTGTCAGGGACGGTTTGGTTTCTATGTGCAGCATGAATAATTAAAGGTTCACCTACTTGTCCTTCATCCAGCACTTGTTTTAAAGCACGATATCCCGAATCGTACCGGCGCATATATCCAACCTGTACGAGTAATTTCCCTTTCTTCATTTCAGCCTCGACAATACGTATGCAGCCTTCTGCTGTTGTTGCAAGTGGTTTTTCACAAAAAACAGGTTTATTAGCTTCAATAGCAGCTAACACAAATTCTTCATGTGTCGGCCCCCATGATGTTACGATAATGGCATCTACCTCATCTGATTGAATAAGCTGATGGCCATCCTCATAAATACGTGCATCCAGGCTGAATGCATCTACGATGGCTTTTGCCTGCTGTCTGTTCACATCAGTAACAGCCACCACTCTTCCTTTAGACAGCGTATTTGTAATTCGCTTAATATGATCTTGACCAATGGCACCTATGCCAATAACACCAATCTTTAATTCCATCTTGTTACCTCCTGTATTTGTGCTTTTTCGCACAGCTGTTTTGAATTTGATAGGAGTATGTTTTTATTACATATAACGAGCGGTGACCATTTTCTTTCTAGTATAAAATTCCACACCGTCTGTGCCATTTGCGTGCAGGTCGCCATAAAATGAATCTTTCCAACCAGAGAATGGGAAAAATGCCATTGGTGCTGGAACGCCGACATTAATACCTAACATGCCTGCATCAATATTCTCGCGGAATTCCCTCACACTTGATGCACTGTCAGTGTAAAGGCAGGCACCGTTTGCAAATTTAGACTCATTGGCAAGTTCAATAGCATCAGCAAGCGATGGAACGCGAACAATTGATAAAACTGGAGCGAAAATTTCGTCCTGCCAGATTTTCATTTCTTTTGTTACATGATCAAAAATAGTCGGGCCGATAAAGTATCCTTCTCCTCCTGTTTCACGATCTTTGCGGCCATCACGAATGAGACTCGCTCCTTCTTCAATACCTGATTGAATATATTGAAGTGTTCGTTCTTTGTGACTTTCCCGAATGACTGGGCCGAGGAAAACATCTTCATTCATGCCATTTCCAATGACCATTTGATTGGATTCAGCGATTAATTTTTGAATAAGCTCGTCAGCTATATCTTCTTCTACTGTGACAACAGCTGCCGCCATACATCTTTCTCCAGCAGAGCCAAAGGCAGCGCCAACAATTTGTTTGACGGCCGCATCTATATCTGCGTCTTTTAGGACAATGGAGTGATTTTTAGCTCCTGCAAGTGCTTGGACACGTTTGCCATGCTCTGTTCCTTTTTTGTAGACGTATTCTGCGACTGGCTGAGAGCCGACAAATGAAATAGCTTTGACATTTTGATGTTCAAGCAGGCCGTTAACGACATCGTGAGCCCCATTGACAATGTTAAGCACACCTTTTGGAAGGCCCGCTTCTTCAAACAGCTCTGCTAACCGTGCCGCAAGAATAGGCGTACGCTCTGAAGGCTTTAAGACGAAAGTATTTCCGCAGGCAATGGCAAGCGGGAACATCCAGCAAGGAACCATCATTGGAAAGTTAAATGGTGTGATGCCGCCAATGACCCCAATCGGATAACGGTACATACCAGACTCTAGTCCGGTTGCAATATCTGGCAATTGTTTTCCCATCATTAAAGTTGGGGCACCAGCTGCGAATTCGACGCATTCAATGCCTCGCTGTACTTCTCCTCGTGCTTCAGTTAAACTTTTTCCATTTTCGAGAGTAACCAGTTCGGCTAATTCTTCCCATTTTTCGACTAATAATTGCTGATATTTAAAGAGAATACGTGCACGTCTTGGTACAGGGGTTTTAGACCAGCTGGAGAAGGCTTCTTTTGCTGCTTGCACCGCTCGTTCTACATCTTCTTTTGTCGATAGGGGAACTTCTGCAATGACTTTCCCTGTTGCTGGATTATAAACGGGTTCAGTGTGACTTGTTTCAGCATTTACCCATTCTCCTCCAATATAATTTTTTAATGTTTTGACAGTTGTTTTAGCCATGATATTCTCTCCTCTACGATTAAATTGGTTGTGTTTGTTCAATTACTTTTGTTTCGTTCATAAAGTCTTTGATTTCTTTAACTGTTGGCATGGCATCTGATGAACTATGCTTAGAAATTACGATGGAGGCAGAAGCGCTTCCAAAACGCATAGCTTCTTCAATGGACATGTTGTTCATCAGTCCATAGATAAAGGCTGAAGCATATGAATCACCCGCTCCGAATGTTTTGAGAACTTTTGTTTTAAAGATGCCGCCTTGATATGACTGTCCATCCTGCGTATAAGCGATGGAACCATCACCCCCATGTTTAATAACAACAATTTTGGCATGGTATGAAAACCATTTTTTGGCGGTTGATTCATCATTTGACGGTCCATCTGCTGTGAGTTTTTCCATCATGTCAAACTCTTCTCTTGTGCCGATGATCACGTCTGACTTTTCAGCAGCTAAATTGTAATAAATCGCTGTTTCTTGCTCGGTTTGCCAAGTGTATGGACGATAATCCAAGTCAAAGAAGACAGTTACGTGATGCTTCCGTGCATAATCAAGTGCCACAAATACTGCTTCTCTTGATGGGCTTTTTGCTAGCGCAGTGCCTGAGATGAGTAATGCTTTCGCCTTTTTGATATATTGTTCAGATACTTCTTGGACATCGATTTTTAAATCTGCTACATTGTCTCGGTACATTAAAATACTGCATTCTTCGGGACTCTTAATCTCAGTAAAGGCAAGACCCGTGACAGCACCAGTTTGATCTATGACAATGCCGTCTGTATTGATATTGTTCTTTTCCAAGTAGCTCGTTGCAAAACGTCCCATCTGATCGTTAGAGACTTTTCCAATGAATCCAGATTTCATACCGAGCCTTGCTAAACCAATGGCAATGTTAGCTGGAGACCCCCCGACGTATTTTGTGAATGTCATCGTCTCTTCCATCGGCCGGTTCAGTTCGTTCGCATTTAAATCAATACATAATCTTCCCATTGCAATAACATCAAGCTGCCTATCTTGTTTAAACGTTAAGTCTAGCATCAGCGCCCCTCCCTTTTCATACTCAATTTGTTTTTCATAACCCATTCATGTTCAGCATTGTTATGAAACTTCCAAGTTCTCACTGGACCTGCCATGACATTCAAATAATAGATTTCATAGCCTGGTGGTGCTGACACAGGGTGATATCCTTTTGGTACAAGAACGGCGGAACTATCTCTTACAGCCATTGTCTCATCTAGTGAAAGATCATCTGTATATACTCTTTGTAAAACAAAACCTTGTTCTGGGTTTACTTTGTGATAATACGTTTCTTCTAAATAAGATTCGTGCGGCAAATTATCTTGATCATGTTTATGCGGCGGATAGCTCGACCAGTTTCCTTCCGGTGTAAATACTTCCACTACAAGCAGGTGATCAGCTGGTTCATGTTCGGGTAAAATGTTGTGAACCTGTCTTGCGATATTACCTGCGCCTCTATGTTCAACGTCTACTTGTTCAGGAAGAATGAGACGAGCTGGATATGTGCTTTTTCCAGGTGCACTACAAACGGCGATCTCAATATCTGTTATGGCTTCAATTTCGTAATGATCATCGTTTGGTATATAAATGGAGAAAGGAGGTCTTTTCTCGAAAACATTCATTCGTTCGCCAATTTCTTTCCATGCCTTTTCTTTCGTTTGGAGATGAAGTTTACCTGAGAGAATGACAATGCATACCTCATTTTCACCTGTTTTTTTACGAAGGTTTTCACCTTTTGTCAATGTGTATACCTCAAACCCAATATAGGTCCAACCTGCTGATTGAGGTGTGATGCTTAGCACCTTTCCCTCTTTGTCTCTTTTTTGTTTCGGTACAATTAAATCAGCCATTATGCACACACCTTTCATGTAGCTTTTCTTAATATTGTCTTGCTTGTTTTAATTTTTGCTGTTTTTCTTCATATTCTTTTTTGATCTGTTCTTTATCTGAAATTTCAGAGATTCCTACGTTCCACCATGAGTCACCGTAACCTGCTGTCATGGTTTTTGGAAGTACTTTCACATCAATCAGGGTACTGACTGTCTGCTTTTTAGCATCTTCAAGCGAAGATTTCAGTTCATCGAGTGTATGAACTTCATATGTTTTTGCTCCATAACCTTTTGCTGATTGGGCAAAATTGATTCTCATAATCTCTCCATCAAGCTGTCCGGTTTTCTTATTTCTTTTTCGAAATTCAGTCGCAAAACTGTCCATACCATGGCTCATTTGCAAATTATTAATACAGCCAAAACCGGAGTTGTCAAAAAGAACGATATTAATTTTATAGCCTTCTTGAATGCTTGTTACAAGTTCACTATGCAGCATTAAATAACTACCATCACCCGTTAAGGCATACACTTCTTTGGTTGGTTCAGCCATTTTTGCTCCAAGTGCAGAAGCAATTTCGTAACCCATACAAGAGTATCCATATTCAAGGTGATATGTGTTTCGCTCTTTTGTCACCCACATTCTCTGTAAATCTCCTGGGAGACTGCCTGCAGCACATGTAATAATGGCGTCAGATGGAATCCATTCATTTAAATAGCCAAGTACAGTCGTTTGAGGCAGCGTTGTATTAAGTTTTTCCTTATATTCATCTAATTCATGATCAAAGTGGCTTTTGATTTCAGGTGTAAAGCCTGTTTCAGTGTACTGAATATGATGAAGCCGATGTAATTCTTGTTCCCAGCGCTGTTTTGCTTCTTTGATTTCATTTTGATAATTTGTTTGATAGTTTGCTAGTTCATCCTTTAATACAAGGAGTGCCATCTTCGCATCAGAAATGACTGTTGTTGCATCTAATTTAGATGCATGATAGTCGGATAGATTGATAGTTAAAACATCACTGTCTGCGTATAGCCGTTTAGATGATGTTGTAAAGTCTGTAAATCTAGTGCCGACGCCAATAATAAGGTCAGCCTTCTGAGCGAGTTCATTGGCGGCACTATTGCCAGTGACACCAAGTCCGCCTACATTTAATGGGTGGCTGCTTTCAACACAGCTTTTACCAGCTTGTGTTTCACTAAAGGGTATATGAAAAGTTTCAGCAAATTGGACAAACTCGTCTGCCGCCTCTGAGTAACGAACCCCTCCGCCTAAAATCAAGAAAGGCTTCTTTTTCTTACGAATGAGTGCCGCTGCTTCTTGAATACTTCTTGCTGAAGGTGCATATCTGTCTAAATAATACGTCCGCTCTTGAAAAAAAGACAGCGGATAATCCCATGCTTCTCCTTGAACATCTTGAGGAAGCGAAATTGTGACAGCACCAGTATCTGCTTGATTTGTTAAAACACGCATGGCGTTAATCAGTGCCGACATGAGCTGTTCAGGTCTTGATACCCTGTCCCAGTATTTACTCACAGCCCGAAAGGCATCATTCGTCGATAAACTCAAGTCGTATGTTTGTTCAATCTGCTGAAGTGCTGGATCTGGCTGTCGTGTTGCAAAGACATCACTTGGGAAAAGCAAAAGTGGAATTTGATTCGCTGTTGCCGTTGCAGCAGCTGTGACCATATTGGCTGAGCCAGGCCCAACGGATGAGGTGCAGGCCATTACTTGTTTACGTTGCTTTTGCTTTGCGAAGGCCGTTGCAGCATGTGCCATTCCTTGTTCATTTCTTCCCTGATATACCTCGAGCCTTCCAGGGTTTTCTTGAAGGGCTTGACCAAGCCCCAACACATTTCCGTGACCGAAAATTGTAAAGATTCCTTTGATAAAAGGCTTTTTTTCACCGTCATATTCAACGTACTGGGCATTTAAAAATTTGACCAATGCTTGACTCATCGTTAATCTGATTGTGTCCATTTTGTTCCCTGCCTTATCTGAAAATATTTTTGACATGTTCCTTCACGTTAAAGTTTGCTGACTTTCATCTTGTGAAGGAGCAACGATCCATTTGATATGATTCTTTTTGAAAAAGGTTGTATACGAGTTATCCAGAGAATTATCAGTGATTAAGTAGTCGATTTCATCCAGCTGGCAATAAGTCAACATCGCATACTTATTGAATTTTGTATGATCTACTAATAGAATCACTTCTCTACCTTTTTTGACGACCATTTCCTTCATGCTTGTTTCTACTGGCGATGAATTTGTTACTCCATTTGAAATAGAGACTCCTGTTGATGCCATAAACACTTTATCGAAGTTGTACTGAAGTACATCATTTGTATAAGTAAAGCTGGAAAATGATTTCGTTTTCCGCTCTAATTGGCCGCCAGTTGAAATGACTTGAAGCCCAGTGTAAGGCAATGCTTGTACAATAAAGTCTAAGTTGTTCGTGACAACCGTTAATTCCTTTTCTTTTATAAAATGAATCATTTCTAATGTTGTGGTACCAGAGTCGATAAAAATGACATCGCCATCATCTACTAATCTAGCCGCATCTTTTGCAATCAATCTTTTTTGAAGTTGGTTTCGTGTTTGTCTGTCATGAAATGATTCAAGCCTTGCATGATTTGCTGCTACTCCTCCGTAAACTTTTTGGATATGCCCTTCTTCAACGAGCTTTTGAACGTCTCGCCTAATCGTATTTTTTGACACCCCAAAGGTTGTGACAAGATCATCTAACGAGACAGACTGATGTTGAATCACATATTCTTTTATTTGCTGGATTCTTTTCGTTTTTATCATGCGAATCTTCCTTTTCATCTTATCTATGGGAGTGTCTGCTAGATGTTATCAAACACGCTGACTTGATCCAAATAGTTGGATTTTCATCTTGACAGCTTGTTTAATGGCTTCTGTACCAGGTGATAAAATTGTTTGTGGATCATTGGTTGCTTTATTTTC
Organism: Bacillus sp. FSL W8-0183; assembly: GCF_038006825.1. Lineage (NCBI taxonomy): Bacteria > Bacillati > Bacillota > Bacilli > Caryophanales > Bacillaceae > Bacillus > Bacillus sp. FSL W8-0183. The sequence goes on from NZ_JBBOVY010000001.1 coordinate 1,974,445, forward strand.
AGCTAGTTGAGCTCGGACCGCTTGATTCCAGGCTTCCAAGCATTCAGTGTTGACATTGATTTTTGCATGACCAAGTGAGATAGCCCTTTGAATCTGGTCAACAGGAATGCCTGAACCACCGTGTAAGACAAGCGGAACGTCTGTGAGTTCAGATATATGCTTCATCTCATCAAATCCTAGCTTCGGTTCTCCTTGATAAGGACCATGCACTGAACCGAGTGCTGCGGCCAAGGCATCAATTCCTGTTTCTCTAACAAGGCGCACACATTCATATGGATCAGCATAGATGATATTTCCTATCAAGCCATCTTCCATTCCTCCAACAGAGCCCACTTCAGCTTCGACAGATACACCTCTTTTAGAGGCATAATGAACAACTTCTTTTGTCATGGCGATATTTTGTGAAAGAGGATAGGAAGATCCGTCTATCATGACCGAACTAAATCCTGCATCAATGGCAGCTTTGCACCGAGAGACAGTCATGCCATGATCTAAATGTAAAGAAACTGGGACATTGATCGCCAAATCTTTCATTAACCCTTCAACCATGCCTACAATCGTGTGAAAACCGCCCAAATAGTCAATGAGCCGGTCAGATGCTGCTAAAATGATAGGAGATCGCTCCTCTTTTGCCGCAAGTAAGATGGCTTTCACCCATTGCAAACCATTGATATTAATTTGCCCTACTGCATATTGTTTTTGTTTTGCTTCATGCAGCATGCTTTTCATTGAAACGAGCTTTGAATCTATTACAGTCATCCATTGAACACTCCTTACTGTTGAAACTCCATTTTGACAAATTGGTTCGAGACCATCTTTGTTTTCATCCTCTATTTAAGACAGCGTTTGTTGATCTGTCGTGATGTCTATTGATGTTTGACCGTGCTTACGGAAATTCATTTCTAGTTCTTCAAGTGTCATTCCTTTTGTTTCCGGCAAGCACTTCACTACAAACAAAATAGACAGGACTCCGAAAGCTACAAAAACGAAGAAAGTCATCGAGAGGCCGATCTGAGCAAGTAATATTGGGAACGTCAACCCAATTAAAAAGTTCACCATCCATAGACAAAATACACTAACCCCCATACCAAGCCCCCGCAGACGAAGAGGAAAAATTTCTGACAGCATGAGCCAAGTGACAGGAGAGATGGCGCCTTGCTGGAATGCAAGGAATGTAATCGTCAAAAATAAAATCAAATATGGAAGGAAGGCTGTTCCTGCAAAAAGATTAGAGCAAATGCCGATACACAGTAATGTAAAGGTTGTTCCAATCAAGCCTGAAATTAACATAGGGCGACGTCCTATTTTGCCAAGCAGCCAAATTCCAACAAATGTAGCAAGGACAGAGATAAAGCCATTCCCGATATTCCCAATTAGAGCTGCCTTCGTTTCAAAACCTGCATCTTTTAAAATTTCTGTTCCGTAATACATGATGGAATTTACCCCTGTGAACTGCTGTACAACTGCAATTCCTATGCCGATAAACACAAGTCGCCTAATCCACGGCGTGGATAAATCTTTTAAAGTAGCTTTATTTAAATTCACTTCTTCCCTGTAAGCGTTCTCTATTTCGAGCAACTCTGCTTTCGCCGCCCCTTTTGAGCGAATGCGGTGAAGTACTTGAAGTGCTTCTTTGTTTTTCCCCTTTGTTACAAGCCACCTCGGGCTCTCTGGTACTTTTAGCATACCGAAGAATAAAATAATGGCTGGAATCGCCGCAATCGGAAGCATGATGCGCCATACATACGGGTTCTCTCCAAATAAGTTCCCAATCAATGCATTACAGGTAAAAGCAAGTAATTGGCCGGATACGATCATCAGTTCATTTTGTGTTACGATTCTTCCACGATTTTCTGCTGGAGAGATTTCAGCTAAAAATGCTGGAACTATGACTGAAGCTCCTCCAACTCCAAGTCCTAATAAGAATCGGAATAAGACCATTACTTCAGCGTTTGGTGATACAGTACATCCTAATGTAGAAAAAAAGAATAGAGCGGCTAAGTAAAAAATAGTTTTACGGCGCCCGAACCTATCTGATAATCGTCCGCATATGACTGCACCTAACGCTGCACCTAATAATAATGCACTTGTCACAATTCCTTGCATCAGTGCTGTTAAGTTTAACTGATTCGGTAAAGACATGTAAGGTAATGCACCATTTAATACACCAGTGTCATAACCAAAAAGAAGTCCTCCAAAGGTTGAAATTAGGATAATAGATCTTAAATTGGTTTGTTGACTTTTGTTCATGGTCTTTTCTCCTGTTCTCTTTAAGAATGAATAGCCAAGTTTTCATCAATATACTGACGAGCCTTTAATGCATATTCTAAAGGATGAGCAATCGCAGGATTCTGTTCAGCTTCAATGACGATCCACCCTTTATAGCCATGATTGATTAACAAACGGTATACTTCATTAAAATCGATACAGCCATCCCCAGGTACTGTAAACAGTCCATTTAAGAAAGATTCAGAAAAAGACAATTCTTCTTGACGACAGCCTTCCATCACTTCTTTTCTCACATCTTTAAAATGGACGTGCTTGATACGGTCGATATGCAGATTGAGCAAGGCTAAATAATCGCCATCTGATACGTAAATGTGTCCAGAATCATATAAAAGGTGAACATACCGAGGGTCTGTTCCAGCTAAAAGACGTGTGACATCTGATAATGTTTGTACCCCTGTTCCAAGATGATGATGATAGACTAGTTTGAGATGATAACTGTTTGCTATTTGACCTAATTCATTGAGCCCTTCTAAAAGCAGAGCCCATTCCTCATCTGTGAAAGATGGCTGATGTTGATAGATGTTGATGTTTTCTTTTTGAATGGAGTACGTTTGCTCTGAGACAACAGCTACACTAGCATGAATGTCTTGCAAGTACTGACAATGCTTTTTGAATGCTTGTATTGAAGCTGCTAAACCATCTCGGATAATATAACTGCTAAACCATTTTCCAGCTATTTTTAAATTGCGAAGTTTTAGTTCTTTATTCAAGACAGCTGGTTCTGGAAAGAAACCACCTGCTTCAGTTCCTTCAAAGCCAGCGACACAAATATCACTTAATAAATGAGATAGTGTGTTTTCGGCGCCAAGTGCTGGAATGTCATCGTTCCTCCATCCAATAGGCGCAATGCCCCATAAAATTTCTTTAGACACGTTGTTTGTCAACCTCCTTTTGTTTATTATCCTTCTAAATTAACCATAAGTTAACCAATACTTTGATTATTAATTGGGTAACTTATGGTTAAGTTTAAGGTAATCATAATATTAAAAGCGCTTTCAGTCAATTATATTTTTGATTTTTTGTGTAAAAAGACCTGACGGCATTTGCACATCAGGTCTTTTTTCCTTGTTCATTTATTATAGATTTGACTTAATTTTAATGATAGATTCACCGTAATGCTTCATGGATTCTTTTAGTTCTTCAATAAACTTTTTCGCATACGTTTTCACAATGAATGACTCCTTCGTTTTTCGGATTCTTTCATTATGAAGACAATGTGTTTTTTTTGCAAAACGGATGAAGACGCATACAATCTTGATGAAAGCGTCAACAAACTTTCAATTCATCCATTTGGCTCTTTTTCCTGTGATTTTCACCCACTTCTATTTTTTAAAAAAGAGTGATATGCATGATTAATGTGACGACGAGGATGAAGCGCTATACTGGGTAGTCCCTTTGTAGGCTGGCAGTATATCCCCATGTGCTTCAATGAGGTCGTCGCAAAGATTCACGATGTCATCAATTGATAGTTCAGCGCTTGTATGCGGATCCAATAAAGCCGCTTGATAAATGTGCTCTTTTTTACGGCTGATTGCTGCTTCAATCGTCATCAGCTGTGAGTTGATATTCGTTCGATTGAGTCCAGCCAATTGTTCAGGGATCTCTCCGACATAGCAGGGCATGATACCGCTTCGATCTGCCACACACGGTACTTCTACACAAGCTTTTTCAGGCAGGTTGTCAATGAGTCCTCCTGTGTTCAGTACATTTCCACCAAATTTAAAGGGAACGTTCGTTTCAATCGCTTCAATGATACGTGAACCATATTCTTTAGAGCGCGTATGCGTGATTTGTGTGTTTCCCACAAGGTCATGTTTCATCGTATTCCAATTGTTGATTTGTTCCTCGCAGCGTCTTGGATATTCATCGAGCGGAATGTTAAACTGTCCAATCAGTTCTGGATAACGAGATTTGATAAAATACGGATGATATTCTGCATTGTGCTCTGAGGATTCGGTGACATAGTAGCCGAATTTATCCATTAGTTCAAAACGAACCATATCAGGATGCCGCGTTTTTTGTTTTTCTTTTGCTCTTGCTTTGATTTCTGGATACAAGTCTTGACCGTCCCGTTTCACTTCTAATAACCATGCCATGTGGTTAATGCCAGCAATTTTTTCTTCAATGCCTTCATGGTCCATTTCAAGTGATTGAAATAAATCTTTCGTACACACCTGTACGCTATGGCAAAGACCAACCGTTTGAACCCGAGTATAACGCAGCATAGCGCCAGTCAGTGTGGCCATTGGATTCGTGTAATTTAATAATAAGGCGTGTGGACACACCTCTTCCATATCCTTTGCGAAGTCCAGCATCACGGGAATGGTTCGAAGTGAACGGAAAATGCCGCCGATGCCAACCGTATCTGCAATCGTTTGTCTTAATCCATATTTTTTTGGAATCTCAAAATCAATGACAGTGCTTGGCTGATAGCCTCCCACCTGGATGGCATTGATGACATATTTCGCATTCTTTAAGGCTTCTTTCCGGTTGTGATACGACTGAATGGTCACATGTGCACCGTAGTTCTCTTTTAAGTGACGCAGCATCGTTTCTGATTCTTTCAGCCGGTTGTGGTCGATATCATATAACGCAAATTCAAAGCCGGCAAGTGCGGGAACGAACAGACAATCTCCTAATATATTTTTAGCAAACACGGTACTTCCTGCACCGATAAATGTAATTTTAGACATGAACGACACTCCTTTTTACATCAAGGTTGGATTACCCTTTAACAGAGCCTTGAGACAGCCCTGCGATAAAGTATTTTTGCAAAAGTAAAAACATCGTGACCATTGGCAGCATCGCAATAAGAGCAGCGGCGCCAACGAGCTGGAGCTGGTGTTGATTTTGACCAAAGAAATTGGATAAGGCGACTGTCAGTGTATGCATCTCTTTATCTTGCAAGAAGAAGATGGCAAATTGATAGTCGTTCCAAATATACACACAGGCAATGATTAAAACAGAAGCGGTAATCGGCTTCAGCAGCGGAAAAACGACGGTGAAAAAGACTCTAAGTGTTCCCGCGCCATCAATACGAGCGGCTTCTTCAAGCTCCTTGGGAATCGTCGACCGGATAAAACCGGCATATAGAAAAATCGTCAGTGGCAAAAAAGCAGCAACATTGTTTAAAATAGCGATTTGATAAGTATTCATCATGCCAATTTGTACAACCATTTTGTATAAAGGGACAAGGGCTGTGAGCGGCGGTATCACCATAATGGCAATGAATAAGAGATACACCGCTTGATTCAGCTTTGTTCCTCTTCTTGCGAGTGGATAGGCGGCAAGTGATCCAAAGATGATGAGTAGGGCAGCCGAGCTGAACGTAATGATCACTGTATTCAAAAAGGACTGGCCAAGCTGAGCATCTGTCCATGCCATGCGAAAGTTTTCAAAATGAAGCGTTGATGGGAACAACCATTTTGAGCTAAAATCTCCTATCCCCTTTAGAGAGGTCGTGACTAAAATATAAAATGGAATCAGGTGCAGCAATGTTATCAAAAGGGCGAGTAAGGAGTACCATCTTTTCTTTCGTTTATAGGCGTTATCCATCACACCTCGGTCTCCTTTCGTTTGAAATAAATGAGCGCTGCGACACTAACGACAAGGATGATAACAGCCATAAAGACACCTTGCGTCGCTGCATAGCCTGCATCCTGCCGTTTGAAATAAAGATCATACATAAAGGTCGACATCGATTGCGAGGAATCTCCGGGTCCTCCGCCAGTGAGCGCGACAATGACATCAAATAATTTAAGTCCACCGATGACATTGAGCACAACATTGATGGTGATAGATGGCATTAAAAGCGGTAATGTGATGCGCCAAAATTGCTGAAGACCTGAAGCTCCGTCGAGTTGTGCTGCTTCATAATAATCTTTAGGAATGCTTTGGAGTCCTGCTAAATAAATGATCATGGCAATCCCGACGAATTGATACGTATTCACAAACACGATGATCCAAGTGTTTAGCTGCGGATTACCAAGTGCGTTCATTGGATCAAATCCAAAAAGGGTAACAACGTCGTTTAAAGCACCACCTTGGTACGCAAAGACAAAATACCAAATATAGCCCATAGCAATCGGGCTGATCATGACGGGTAGATAGATCACCGTTCTTGTGATGGCTCTCATTTTTAAACTTTGATTTAATAAGAGTGCATATCCAAGACCAATCATATTTTGTAAGATGGTGCTCCCGATGCCGTAAAGAAGGGTATTTTTCACAACAAGCCATGTAGTTGGATCTTGTAGTAGCCGTTTGTATTGATCAAGTCCGATCCACTCATACTGTTGTGAGAAACCGTTCCAATTTGTAAAAGAGAGCTGAATCCCGTTAAAAAAGGGATAAATGATAAAGGTACTGACAACGAGAACAGCAGGCAGATACATCCACCAAAGTGAAGAATTTTGGCTATTTTTCATCTTCTGTTTTGGAAAAGAGGTAAATGTCGCCGCCTGTTTTTCTTTTGTGATGTCACTCATTGGCTTCACTCCTGTTTCAGCATGAGCCTGCTATTGTTTTTTCAGACGCTTATATTCCTCTTCCATTTTCTTCGATAGTTGTTCCGGTGTGATGGAGCCTGCTAATAATTCTTGACCGGTCGTTGCCATGACAGCCCACATGCCGCTCGGTAAGTATTTCCGATCAAAATATGGTTCAATCTTAATATCTTCATATTGCTCGTAAAATGTAGAGTAATAGTTTTTGGCTTTGACTTCTTTTAAAGCCGTTTCAGAGGAAGTGCCCTCTGCGATTTTCTTTGCGTTTTCAGGCTTTGCTAAAAAGTCAATGAATTGTTTTGCTTCTTTTAGATGCTTTGAGTCTTTCCATGCCGCAACAGTAAAGCGTTCCCCGCCAATCCAGCTTTGCTCATCTCCTTCATGAATAGCTGGTACGGGCATGGTGCCTACTTTGATCGATTGATTGAGTTCAGTCGCCTCAGGTCCTAAAGATCCTCCCACAAAGGTGAAAGCAATTTTGTTTTGTGCCATTAGCTCAGGTGCTTGGGATAGTTTCGCAGTGAGTACATCTTTGTTTAAAAGGTCTTGATCTTTCAGCTCCTTCATAAACTGTGCAAGCGGTGTATATTGAGACCAATCAAATGATCCATTTTCAAGGTCTTTTCCGTATTGATGTTTTTGATCGGTAATGAGTAAAGGCGTTGCCAGCTCATCAAAGACTTGGGCAATATTTGAATTATCGCCTCCTGGGATCCAAAGCGGCACAACGTCTCCTTTACTTTTTTCTTTGACAGTCTGTAAAGCAGTTCTCAGTTCATCCAGTGTTTTAGGAACTTTTATGCCATATTCTTTTAATAGATTGGCATTAAAACTAAGTCCGTCTTTTGCTTGATTCAGCGGATAAGCATAGACTTTGCCATCTTTGTCTTTTAAAATTTGATCGAGTGAAGGATCGAGTTGTTTTACCCAGTCCATCTCCTTTAGATCAGCCACGTATTCGCTATATCGCAGCTTGGCCCAGCCGTGTGTATCAAATAGGTCTGGCATGTCGTTTGCGCCCATTTTGACGCGTATCATATCTTCATAGCTGTTGCCAGGGAAGTTGGCATCAATTCGGATGTTTTGATGTTCTTTTTCAAAGTCACGGATCACTTCTTCAAATGCCTTTCTCTCCCCGCTGTTGCTCATTGTAGAGAATAGAGTCAAGGTCACTTTTCCGTTTGCTTCAGACGCACCGTTATTGCCACAAGCAGACAAGATCATCGACAAAACTAGAGCTGCACACAACATCAAAATTTTTTTATTCATCGTTTCCTCCTCTTGATCACTGAAAATTCAGACGATTATTGGTAGAATTCATGCAGTTGCGGAAACAAAAGAAGTCCATTATACTGGAATTCTATTCTTTTCAAAGAGATAAGAGAGCAATTGGGTAAACTGCGTTGTTTTCAGCATGATCTGGCCATCATGCTCAGCAGCTCCCTTCCTGCTTTTTTGTCTCTTTTTTGTTTGCTGAAATGCTCATTCACCCCCTTTCATGGATTGGGCATGTGCTGCCTCTTTGCATGAGTTTTGTTGGCACGACGACTTTTAGAGGCAGCTTTCTTCCTTCTATCCGCTCAAGCAAAAGCTTTAGACCTACTTCCCCCATTTCTTCTGTATATACTTTAACCGTTGTGAGCGGCGGGCTTGAAAAGGAAGCGGCTTCGATATCATTAAACCCCACGATTGAGACATCTTGAGGTACACGAAGACCGGCTTCATGTAGCGCTCGCATAGCGCCTATTGCCATAGAGTCACTTCCGATAAAAAAGGCTTCTGGAAGCTTTCCTTTCTGAATGGCTTTTTGCATAAGCGAGTAGCCTTCTTGCATCGAATATTCGCCTATGTGGATGTCATTCATATGAAGAGTTCCCGCTTCTTGCATTCTTTTGATAAAAGTTGTTTGTCTTTCGTCCTCAATCACAGCATTTCCTTCGAAATAATGCTCCCTCTCTTTCCCGCCAATATAGCCTAGATGTGTATAGCCGAGAGATTGCAGATGACGAATGGCACGATCTGCCGCCCTGACAAAATCCACATGTACACAATCATACAAATCTTCATCCGCATAATGATTGATAAAAACGATATGTTCCATTCGGTTTGTCATCTTTTCAACCGTATCAGGGCTGATTCGTCCAATGACGATCAAACCGTCAATATCCTTTAGTATCGCCCCTTTGTCCATGTTTCTTAGGCGAAAGGTATGGAGAGTAGACAGACCTTGTTTGGCATATTCTTTTTCAATTCCTTTTCGAATCGATGAAAAAAAAGGATCATTTAATTCTTCGTCAATGGATTGGGCGACAACGACACCGATGACTGGGGATGCGGGTGGGCTTTTTACTTCTGCTTGATCGGCTTTTCTTGCTCTGACTGGGGTATAGTTTAATTTCTTGGCTATGTCGAGGATGTTTTGTCTTGTTGCGTGTGAAACGGCAAGCGTTTGATCGCCATTTAACACACGGGATACAGTAGAGACGGATACTTTTGCATCATGAGCAATATCTTTGAGTGTAGTCATAGGCAAACTCCTCATCATTTTTGACTAAATGTTTACTAAAGATATTTGAAGAATAACACATAAATAAAGCGCTTTCAATTATAAATTTGTGCTTTTATGAAGTTTTTGAGTATGTTTTGATAAGGAGATAGTTTGTTTAGTAAAATTGCGTAAAAAAGAGGATGGGCTTCATCCTCCTTTTTACTAAGGTGATTTCATTGTGGCTGTTTCTTTTGCGAACAATTGCTTCATTATTTCCCATGCTTTATCTAATTCTTCGTGAAGTCCAAATAAACCTGAGGTACCGATGATGTAAATTTCATTTCCTGCCTCAGCAAGCAACCTGAACGTGCTTTCATTGCAAGAGCCGTCTACCTCAATTGAAAATGAGTATCCCCCCTTCTCTTTGATTTCTTTCACCTCTTTCATTTTCGGAAGCATTTCTTTGATAAAAGGCTGACCCGCAAACCCTGGATCAATTGTCATGATCGTCACCCGGTCTATTAAATGAATAAAAGCATCTAATGTTGCAACTGGTGTGGCGGGATTGAGAACAAAGCCGACCTCACACTTTCTTTCGTGGATATGCCGAATGATTCGAAAAACGTCTTTTTGCACCACTTCTGGATGTAAACAAATCATCGTTGCGCCTGCATCAATACATGCATCAATTAAAAATTCCTGAGGCTGTTCGGCCATTAGATGAACATCAATCGGAACGTCTGTCAGTTTCCGAAGTTGTTCAATGAAAAAGGGTGATAAGGTCATATTTTTTACATAATGACCATCCATGACGTCGACATGGTAACGATCTGCCCTTGTGTTCAGAAGCTGAATTTGTTCACGGAAGTGCGTTAAATCCATGCACATCAATGAAGGTGAGAAAATAGCTGTCATCCTGAAATGCCTCCTTTTTAAAGATGAAATATAAATTTGATCAATCCAATCAAGATTCCGATGATACCGAAGTCTGTATCGCCAAATGTTGTCCCTTCAAAGCCAAGAGTGCCTAACACAGGAAGTAAACAAGCTGGTAAAAATGAAAGGAGTATTCCATTTACAAAGGAACCGGCGACTGCACCTCTCACTCCCCCTGTTGCATTGCCATATACGCCCGCTGTCGCACCGCAGAAAAAGTGTGGCACAAGTCCAGGAACAATGACAGTTAAACCAAACAAAGGAAGAAGGAAAATAGACACGATGCCACCTGCAAAACTGCATAAAAAACCGATGATCACCGCATTTGGAGCAAATGGGAAAACAGTTGGCGCATCAAGTGCCGGCTTTGCCCCTTTGACGAAACGATCGGCAATCCCTTTGAAAGCAGGCACAATTTCCCCGATTGCCATCCGTACACCTGCTAAAATAATGTACACCCCAGCAGCAAAGGTAATGGCCTGAATGAGAATGAAGACAGCAAAGTTCGTACCACCACTAATGTTTTCTATATATGAAATTCCCGCAAACGGTGCAATCGCAAAGAAAAGCAAAGCCATCGTAATGGAGATGGCCACCGATGTATCTCTTAGAAAACCGAGTGATTTAGGCACTTGAATGGTTTCCGTTGATTTCTCTGGGCGCCCGACCCATTTGCCGATCATTCCCGCTGTAAAATAGCCGAACGTACTGAAATGACCGAGCGCCAGATCATCACTTCCAGTGACTTTCCTTGTAAACGGCTGAAGGATTGCGGGAGCAATGACCATCGCTGCACCTAATACGATTGAACCAGTGATGATCAGCAGCGTTCCTTGCATGCCGGCTGTTGACAGAACGACTGCAAGCATAGCCGCCATATATAGCGTATGATGCCCAGTTAAAAAGACGTATTTAAAGGGTGTGAATTTTGCCAAAAGCAAATTGACCACCATACCAAAAATCATAATGAGCGCTGTCTGTGTACCGAATTCCTTTTGGGCAATGGCCGCCATGGCATCTGTATTTGGGACAACCCCTTGAATGTGAAACGCTGCTTCAAACATCTTCCTGAAAACCCCAAGTGAATCAGATACGACTGTGGCGCCCGCTCCTAATATTAAAAAACCCATTGTTGTTTTTAAGGTGCCTGATACAGTATCGGCAGCTGACTTTTTCTGCAAAAGTAAACCAGCTAGTGCAAACAAACCGATGAGAATTGCAGGTGTGCCCAATATATCGTTCATGATCAGTTCTATCATGATGTGAATCCCCCTTTTTCGTGGCTTATATGTGTTTGCGAAGGACGTCTTTAATGGCTTCCTGGTCTAACAAGTTATTTAATCCAGCGACCTTTCTTGTGCCGTCATCCAGCTGATCGATAATGTCTGTTGCGCCGATATAGAGGTCTGCTTGTTCATTTTTGCTTGTACTGAGATCGGTGTGATCCACTTCCGCTAAAAGTCCTAATTCTTCTAATGCCTTTTTGACATTCATTTCAACAATAAAGCTGCTTCCTAAACCGTTTCCGCATACAACAAGAATTTTTTTCATTCTCTTTTTCCTCCTTTATACTTGTGAAAATCGATTGATTAGTTGTTGAATGGCCGCTAATTCCTCTGCTTCAATCAATTGTCTCACCCGTTTTTCTTCACTTAACAGCATCGTCAGCTGTTTTAGTGCTTTCAGGTGGGTCATACTGTCAATGGCAGCTAATACAATGATGAGCCGAACTTGCTTTTTTCCATCCTTTGAAAAGGAAACGGGCTGCTGACATGACATAAGTGACATGCTTAATTTGTTCACGCCATCCTCTGGTCTTGCATGCGGAATCGCCACTTGTGGCGCAATCACAATATAAGGGCCATTTTGATGAACAGACTGGATCATCGCTTTCACATAACTTTCCTGAATCGCTTGTTGATCAATTAAAGGCTGCGCTGCTTTTGTAATCGCCTCCTGCCATGTGTCTGCTGTTTGCTGGAGCTGAATGGTTTCTTCTGTTAATAAATCGTTTAACACTGGTTTCCACCCTTTCTGGTGTGATACATATGTGGGATGAAGCAGCTCCTTCAAGTCATGAAGCAATGCTTTTTCATTTTGAACGATGGTATGCTGCTGAATGATGTTGAATAAAGCATTCACATGTTTCTCATCAAGCTTAGGTTCTGAGCCTTCTCCATATTGAAGCAATGCTTTTTTCTCATAAGCAGTGAGAATAGGGTGAACGAGATGAACAGGTTTTCCTTTAAACGAAATAGGTGTCGTTGACACAACAAAGTCGGCATCAATGGATGTTAATTCTTCATATGAACGTTTTGATAACAGTCCGCGTATGTCGATGTAGCCGATTAATTCAAGAAGCTGCGTTTTCAGCATGTGACTGGTGCCAATTCCTTCTCCGCAGACAATGTAAACAGAACGTTTCGCAATCGACGAAATCCCTTCTCTTCTCATCCAGCCGCCAAAATGCATCGCCACATAGGCAATTTCATGATCGCTCATCTTTGAACAGGCCGCCTTCTCTAAATGACAAGCAACCTTTTGCGTGATGTCAAACACCTCTGGCTGTGCATGTTTCATGGAATCTGTTAATTCATTGATGATATCAATGTGATAGATGAGCCTATAATAGGCCGGAATTAAATGCATGGTTAAGTTTTGTTCCAAGACTTCTACTTCCTGGAAGGAAATACACGCATAACGCTGAAAGTCAATGATCATTTGTCTCGCAATGGTTCGAATGAGATGTTCTTCTGGTTTTTGACTTGTTGGAAGTTTTTGTTTTTTGGCACTGAGCCATAGCGTACTAAGAAAATAGATTTCATCATCATGAACCAAAAGACTGGTTTCTTTTTGAATTTGCGCCATGAAACGAATAGCAGCCAAGCATTCATCTGTTTCCTGCAGTGTCCGTTTTTCTTCTGTTGAAATGTGTACAGCACGTCCAAGCTTCATCCGTTTAAAGTAGAAAAAGAGATCTATAGACAGCTGATCCAGCATGTCATCTGCAAACTCAAGCTTTAGATCTTGTTCGGACTGTTGAAGGAGAGCATGTATTCTCTTATATGAGATAGGACCCTTTAACCAAACCGATGGAAATGTTTTTTCATTTTTTATCATGTTGCGAATGAAATGAATATAAGGTTTCAGCGCCAACCGAATTGTTCTTTCTTCTCCTGAAATTAAATAGCCACTGGCCGCCTGGTAATGAAGTGTAAGCTGCTGTTTTGAAAGTGCTTCTTTTAGTTGTTTCATATCTTCAAGCAGTGTATTGCGGCTTACCTTCGTCATCTCCATAAAATCATCAATTTTTAGATGCTTCTCACTGCATGCGATGGAAAGGAGCAAGATGGCACGTCTTTCTTTTACACATGGTTCATAGTCATGACCGACAAGAACAGTGTCAGCTTTTTCGATAATGACTTCTTTCTCGTGTGGATTTAAATAGTAGCCTCGTTGATCTTTTCGCTGGACGCCACTAAGCTGATGGGTTTCCAGCCAACTATTCATTCGTTTAATTTCAGCGTAGACCGTTCGAGTAGAGACATTCAGTCGATTCTGTAAATCTTCAATTGATAGATAAGTGGTCGTGTGAAGCAGCATCGATAATAAAGTCGTGCCCCTCTTGGTTAAGTGCAGTTGGAATTCCTCCCTTCTTCCCTTTGGTTATAAGTCTAATCAACTCGCATGCGTCAAAGAAGTCCAAATGTTTTCAGTAAATGTTGTGCAGCTTTTGGGTGCTGTTTTTTCGTCAAAAAAGCACACCCGTATGAGTGTGCTTTTAAACTTATATCCAAAGAGTTCTTTGTCTTCTTTTATTATGAAAGGAATGAGGTCATAAATGTCCTGGTAAATCTTTTTGAATGCCTATATTTTAATATTTCTCAATGCCTTTCGCGTTCTTGATTCACCCATATATACTGCATAAAACGGACATTAATCACAGGGCCAATAGCCTTTGTTTCGGTTTTATTCGGTTTGAAGCGCAACAAACACAAAAACCTTAAAAGGCATAAAGACAATCAAGATTCATTTTGTTACTTCATTTTCACTGCTTCTTTCATTTCCTCTATTACTTTATCAAACCACTGTAGAGGATTTAATGAGATCGCCGGAAAGTAGATTTCTGCATTATTTTCGATAAAGCTTTCTTTTTCCTGTATTGTTAAAGGACTATTCGAAAAACCCTGACAATCCTTTATAGTAGACTGCAGACATTCTTTGCTAGCTTCATGGATAAACTCATCTAACGCTTCCTCTGGTGAATCAATATCCTGATGAAATGTCCCACCTAAAAAATCTTCTAACTTTTTTAAATAACTAGAGCTCTCATTCATTGAATCACCTATCATAATTAAAATTATCAGTTTAAATAGTCGAGTTTAAAAACCTTCATCTCATAGAAAACAATGTAGTGGTGTTTGCTAACCTAATTAATGTCAAACGAGAGCTTTCAGGTTGTGGCTCTGCTCTTTGATCAATTAATCTTGCTTACAATTAAATTGCGCAGTTTCCAATATGAAGTTCAAAGTGTTTTTCTTCTGAAAATATTTGAGCAATTTTACCTGTTATTTTATCTGCTACAATGATGCTATGATTCTCTGAAAATAGCCAAATTTCTTCAATTGCCTTATCGAAATCTAAAGCTTTTACATTTGCCCAAACAGGAAAAGGGTCATTTTCAATTAAAATAAACCATTCTTTTTTCTCTTTGAGAAAATCTAATGAATTTTTTAACCAAGTCATAATCGAGTCTTTGTCTGTATTTGTTAATATTTTGGAAGGTGTTGAATCTATTTGACGAAATTGTTTTAATACTGTTTCACATAATTTTAGCCATTGAGAAACATCATCTTCAAAATCAATTACCTCAATATATGCTAATTGTTGTATTTTCTTTTTAGCATTCATCAAAGCAATTTTTTTCTGTATTTTTTCATTTTTATATACCATTTTTTCATTCCTCGTTATTCATTATAATAGATATGGTGATCACCATTTGGTCCATATATATTTGAATATCTTTCTTTTTTAAAATCATAATTAAATGGATCGGCACCCTCTTTTGGTTTCCCTGCATGAGTGTGTAATTTTCCATCATTAGTATGTTGTACTATAACTCTTTTTCCTTTTGGGGTATCAAATTCATAGTACCGACCATGGTGAGTATGGTTAGAACTGTACTCATAATTACGATGTTCTTGCCCTTTCTTAAAAACATTATCTCCTACTTGCCATTGACGAGTAGGTTGTTGAGATCTAGGTATCCCCCCTAAATCCTTAGCGTGTCGCAAAGCCCTTTTTCGATTAAATCCTTCTGGACTTTGAGAACTTAACCCTATCTTCCCACGAAACCCTTTTGCCCCAAATGGCAAAAGCATCCCCAAAGCCGCATTCATACTCGCTTCCTGTTGTTCTTTCGAGACTTTATTTCCAAACATATCTCGACCCGTAATCGCTTCACTGAAGCCGTTGGTCGCAGTAAGACCGTATAAGCCTTTTTGTGATGTTTTTAAGGCATCAAAGGACTTTTGGGACGTCTTGTAGATGTCGACTGCCCTAACTGCGGCTGATGTGGCTTGAGTCGTTTTATAGACGGCTTTTCCGCCTTTGAAAATGCGGCCTGCCCAGCCGACGATTGGGATGTAGCCTGCTGCTGCCATGCCGCCTGCGGCGACTCGCTGGCCTGCGGTGAGTTCTTCACCTGTGATGGGATCAACGCCTGTTGCGGCACGTTTTGCATCGTTCACGCCTGTCAGTTCATTGACGATATTTCCTCCGTAATCAAGAGCTTTTTCATACCACGGACGGTTGGCGAGCGCTTCTTGTTCCTTTGCGATCTTGCGGGCTTCTTCTTGATCTTTTTTGATTTTTAGATATTCAGAAGTTTGCTTCTCAATATCGCTTTTTGCCTTGTAGATTTCGCTATTTTGATACGCTTTCTTGTCAAAATTCATAGGCGAAATGGATTTTCCGTCATTTGTGGCATTGATCATTTCTGCGTACAATGCCATTGTAGCCTTCTCCTCAGTCTCTGACAAAGCATATTCATCTTTTAGATTTTGATCAAGTTCTATTAAATCTTTAACCGTTTTCTTCCGTTCATCTTCCGCATCTGCAATCTTTTCGTCAAAAGTTTTACTATCAAATACCTCCAGAGAAATGAGGTCATCAATATCTTGAAAAATCGTTTTGAGTGCCTTTTTTTGATCCTTCACGATGCTTTTGGCATTCTTGATTCCCATATGTACAGCGTTGTCTAAAAAGTGTTCTTCTACAAAGGTGTCGCCGCCAAAATTTGTATCATCAAGTGTCCCAGAAACACCTTCATGAAAGGCTTTTTGTTTATCAATGAAGCTAATAAACATGTCCACATTTCCGGCGAGTTCTTTGTAGAAGCTTTTAATATTATCGGCACCTTTTCCAGTGAAGTCGTCACCGAGATTGGCAACACCTTGAAGTGCCTTTTTTAAATCTATCATTTGTTCGCGGAGATCCTGATAGTGTTTTGCCCTTGTATCCATGGCACTGGTTAGTGCTTTTGCATCAAGTATCTTGCCCAGAAGAATTCACTCCTTCCTATTCATTGACGAGGTCAATTTTACCAACACGAAGTTTGTCATTAAATAGGAATATAGATACAAAAACAGTACTTAATATGTAAATGATCAGAAGCATATCCTCACTATTTTATTTTTCAAAGAAAAGCACTCCCTTAACATTGTGCTCTCTTAAGACTTAGACTTAAGCAATTGTAGCTCTTGGTCCATAATATCTGCTGCTTCGTTAATAAATTGAATGATCAAGTCTAAATCTTCTCGTTTGTATTCGTTTGTGAGCTGTTTAGTTGATGCCGATAAAGATTGAAAGAGTTCCTTCACTTGTGATTTCCCCGCTGTTAGTGGAACAATGATGACCCTTCGCTTGTCTTTTGGGTCCTTCTCCCTTTTGACGTAGCCTGCTTTTTCTAACCGGTCAATGAGAGCGGTGACCGCACCTGAGCTAAGACCGGTTTTTTCACTTAATTCACCTGCTGTGAGTGGTCCAAGTTCGTTTAACAAATCTGCTGATTTGAGATCTGTTGGGAAAAGGCCGAGCGATTGAGCGGCTGCTTGGTGAAATAGGACTGTTCGTGTAGCAAGGCGTCTCATCGTATGAATGATCTGGTCCGCTCGATCTTCTGCCTCGTTCTTTGTTGACAACTTGTTCTCCTCCCTTTAAAATCAATTTATCTTGATCATCAAGATAAATGTTCTCTTACTTTATAATTAACTTGATCATAGCAAAAAAGTGAAGAGAACGTAAGCAGGAGGTAAATGAAATGAATAACGTGGATCATAAAGGCAAGGCATCCACTCGCTTTGTTGTCATCGGTTTGCTGTTAGGGATTTTTATGGCAGCGATGGACAACACCATTGTCGCAACAGCAATGGGAAGCATCGTCGCCGATTTGGGCAGTTTTGATAAATTTGCTTGGGTGACTGCTTCTTATATGGTGGCAGTGATGGCCGGTATGCCGATTTATGGAAAGCTTTCAGATATGTATGGTCGAAAGCGTTTTTTTCTGTTTGGACTTATTTTCTTTTTAATTGGATCTGCGCTGTGCGGCATCGCACAAACGATGGATCAGCTTATTATTTACCGTGCGATTCAAGGACTTGGAGGCGGTGCTCTTCTTCCGATCGCTTTCACGATTATCTTTGATATCTTCCCGCCAGAAAAGCGCGGGAAAATGTCCGGTATGTTTGGTGCAGTTTTTGGTCTATCCAGTGTATTAGGACCGCTGTTAGGAGCAATTATTACGGATTCGATCGGCTGGCATTGGGTGTTTTATATTAACGTACCAATCGGTATTGTCAGTGTGTTCTTGATCGCCAAATTTTATCAAGAATCGCTCGAGCATCGTAAGCAGAAAATTGACTGGTCAGGTGCCATTACACTTGTCGTTGCGGTTGTCAGTTTAATGTTCGCTCTTGAGCTTGGCGGCAAATCGTATGCATGGGATTCTGTTCAAATCTTGACACTATTTGCTGTGTTTGTTGTCTTTGGCACCATCTTCTTCATTGTTGAACGTAAGGCAGAAGAACCGATTATTTCATTTTGGATGTTTAAAAATCGTCTGTTTGCGACATCTCAAATTTTGGCGTTTTTATATGGCGGGACGTTTATTATTCTAGCTGTCTTTATTCCTATCTTCGTCCAGGCAGTGTACGGTGAATCTGCAACAAGTGCCGGGTTCATTTTAACACCGATGATGATTGGGTCCGTGATTGGCAGTATGATTGGCGGAACGATGCAGACGAAAGTACCTTTTAGACGATTAATGACCATCTCTGTGATTTCATTTTTTGTTGGGATGCTGCTGCTTGCCAATATGTCGCCTGATACAGCAAGATTGTGGCTTACGCTCTTTATGATGATTTCAGGTTTTGGCGTTGGATTTAGCTTCTCCCTTCTGCCATCTGCTTCAATGAATGATCTCTCTCCGCGCTACCGCGGCAGTGCTAATTCTACCAATTCGTTCATGAGATCACTTGGGATGACTTTAGGCGTGACGATTTTTGGAACGATTCAAACCAATGTCCTGACAAATCGTTTAGCAGATGCTTTTAGCGGAATGAAAGGAGCTTCTTCTCAAGTTGGTGATCCACAAGCCATTTTCCAAGAGGGGGCACGCTCACAAATTCCGCCTGATATTTTAAATAAAGTGATTGATGCGATGTCACAAAGTATTACGTATGTATTTATGATTGCTTTATTCCCGATTGCACTTGCGGCGATTACGGTCGTATTTATGGGAAATGCACGAGTACGTACATCAAATGAAATGAAAGAAAGCGAATAATGTGAAAAAAGCAGAGCGATGCGGCTCTGCTTTTTTTCATCTTATTGATATAAAAGTTGGGCTTTTCCTTCACTGCCAACGATCTTTATTTTAGATGTGACCATGTCTTTGGCTGCTTGTTTTGCTTTTTGTAAATACATACGCGGATCTAAGCTTTCAGGTTCGTTTGAGAAATGATCACGAATCGCTTCAGAGTATGCATTTTTCAGTTCAGTGGACACATTGACCTTTGCCATACCGAGTGCGACACATCTTTTGACATCCTCATCTGGTACAGCTGAACCACCATGAAGGACAAGCGGAACATCGACAAGCGCTGCAATTTGTTCAATGCGGTCAAAGTCGATATCCGGCACCCCTTTATAAATGCCGTGTGCCGTGCCGATCGCAGGTGCTAAAGTAGGTACACTAGTTTCTTCTACAAATTGACGGCATTCTGATGGAATGGCTTTTTGAGCATCCTTTTCATCCACGACAATATCATCTTCTACCCCGCCTACCTTGCCTAACTCGGCTTCTACATTCACACCTACTTTTAAGGCAAGGTCCACCACTTCTTTTGTGCGGCGTACATTTTCTTCATATGAATGCATGGAAGCATCGATCATCACGGATGTATATCCCGCTCGTATACAAGTAAGAATCACATCAAAATCAGTACAATGATCGAGATGAAGGCCGATTGGTATTTGGTATTGATCAGCTGCCGCCTTTACTGTATCTGCAATGGCTTTTGCGCCAAGCGATTGGACCGTGCCAACCGTTGTTTGCAAAATGACAGGTGATTTTAATTCAGCTGCCGTTTCGAGTACCCAGTAAATACTATCAAAGGAATGTACATTGAATGCGACAATTCCGTATTTTTCTTTTTTTGCTGCTTCAAGCATAGGTGTTGTGGAAAGTAAAGGCATGGTCAAACATCCTCTCTCGTCAAAATATCTGTTTTTAATACAGCGAGCATTTCTTCATTTGTTCTTGTTTCGAGCAGTTTTTGTCGTTTCGTTTCATCCATTAATCCGCGTGAAAGAGCAGAAAGTGCTTGTAAGTGAGTGGTTCCTGCTTCACTTTTTGGAATGAGTAAGGATAAGAAGAAAAAGCAAGGCTTTCCATCAAAAGCGTCCCATTCGATTCCGGTTTCTGTACGGACGATGACGAGTGCCGGTACTTGAATGGCGTCTGACTGTGTATGCGGAATGGCAAATCCATCTTGAAAGCCGGTTGTACTCAGAGCTTCTCTTTCAGCTAGTCCTTTTTTGACAGCCTCAGGAGATGTACAAATCCCTGCTTTAGAGGCAATGTCAGCTATGGCTGCGAAAACGCCAGCCTGTGAAGAAGCTGTTTCATGTAGATTCATATAAATATGTTCCATCATTTCTCTTCCTCCCTATTAAACTGCGGGTTTGTCTATTTTCTTGCGGTAAAGTCCGTATAGAATCGCACCTACAAGTGATCCGATGAGTATGGATAGTACCCACTGGAATGCGCCTGTGACGACTGGAAGGACAAGGAATCCGCCATGCGGAGCTGGAACCTGTACGCCAAACAGATAAGTCAATATAGCAGAGATGGCGGAACCAAACATGATAATTGGCAGGACAACGACTGGGTTTTTTGCTGCAAATGGAATGGCTCCTTCGGTAATATGAGTCGCTCCGAGAATATAGTTGATCATCCCAGCATTTCGTTCTTGTGGTGTAAAATGTTTTCGGAAAATCGTTGTGGCAATCGCAATGATAAGCGGCGGTGTGATACATGCTGCTGACACCCCTGCCATGAAGTAAAGGTTACCTTCTGCGAGTAAAGCCGTTCCTGTGACATAGGCTGCTTTGTTAAAAGGTCCTCCCATATCAAATCCACACATGGCTCCAACAATTAAACCTAAAAGCAATGGATTTGTGGATTGAACTGATGAGAGAAAATCCATTAATGAATTATTTAGCCCTGTGATTGGAACTAATAGCGGGGTCATGACAGCCCCAATTAAGAAAATACCAATGACAGGATAGATGAAAATTGATTTTAATCCGTCAAGTGATGCTGGTAATTTTTGAAGCAGGAATTGAAGAAGTACGATGATATACCCTGCTGCAAAACCTGCGATAATACCACCTAAGAATCCAGCGCCTCCATCGTTTGCAAGCAAGCCGCCGATAAATCCGACAACCATCCCTGGTCGTTTGGCGATTGAATCAGCGATAAATGCTGCTAAAATAGGTACCATTAAGCTAAAGCCGAGCCCGCCAATGCTTTTCAAGTAGGCAGCGAACGGATGATACGTTTCATGCTGAGGATCAGCAGAGTAAATACCGAATAGAAAAGATAAAGCAATTAAGACACCGCCCCCAACAACAAATGGAAGCATGTGTGATACACCGTTCATTAAATGTTTGTAGATGGTGTGTATCCACTTATTCGCTGACTTTTGTTGAGCTGATGAAGGCGCAGATGGTTTTTCTGTTCCAGAAGCTCTTCCTTTCACTTGATGAACGGGGGCTTCTCCATTGATAATGCCCTGAATCAGTTCATTTGGTGTGCGAATCCCCTTTGCTACAGGCACTTCAATGAGTGGTTTGCCGTGAAAGCGATCTGTATTCACATCTTTGTCAGCAGCGACAATGACCCCATCGGCCTCCAAAATGTCTTGATCCGTTAAAGCGTTTTCAATTCCTACTTGACCATGCGTTTCAACTTTGATGTCGACCCCTAATTGCTCAGCTGCGATTTTTAATGCCTCAGCTGCCATAAATGTGTGCGCAATGCCTGTTGGACAGCCAGTGGCAGCGACAATTTTCTTGCGGCTCATGTGAACTCCCCCTTATATGTTCTGAATGTGTATTTGCTCAATTAATGAATCAATGTCATGTAAATCACTTAACCCTTTTGAAAAGGCGGTAGATGCCCCTGTTGCAATGCCGTATCGTAAGCATTCTTCATGAGGTTGTCCTTCCAGCTGTTTACTTAGGAATGCAGCGAGCATGGCATCACCAGAACAAGCCGTGTTTACGACCGTTCCTATTGGTGCATTTCCTTTTAATACGGCTTCGTTTGTAAGGAATAGTGCACCTTCTCCTCCTCGGGAAATGAGTACTTGCTCTGCACCCATCTCGATCAGCTTTCGTCCTGATTCAACGAGTTCTGTTTCTGATAAACGGTGGGTTTTCCCAAAAAATGCGGCAATCTCTTCTTCATTTGGTTTTAGTAAATATGGTTTGTATTGAAGTGTTTCTAAAACCGCTTTAGAGCTTGTGTCTAAAATAAATTTCACGTTGTTTTGATGACAAATAGCGGCTATCTCTGAGAAAATGCTAGCAGGAACGCCTTTAGGCAGACTGCCTGACATAATGAAGATGCTGCCTTTTGGAATGGTCGAGATTTTTTCGCGAAAGGCATCAAGCGCTTTTGCCTCAATAGCAGGTCCTTGATTCACAAGCTTGTATTCTTCCGTTGTGTTAATAAATACATTAATGCGTGTAATCCCATCCACTGGGATAAAATCGGTTTGAATGGAGAGATCTTTTAACGATTGTTCAATATATGAACCTGAAAACCCAGCAATAAATCCTAATGCAGTGCTGGTGAAGCCATATTTCTTTAGCATAATGGACACATTAACACCTTTTCCATTCGGCTGATAATCCTCATCTTCCGTGCGGTTGACTGTATCTGCCCGCATTTCTTTTAATGCAATATATAGGTCAATAGCAGGATTTAAGGTGCAGGTATAAATCAATTGGTTTCACCTTCTTTCTTTTCTCTAAAGAAAGTATCTCATACGATTCAGTGAAAATGTTTTCAGATTGTGTAAAGGTTTTCACGGTGAAAAGCCTCCCATCATAAAGTGTGGAAGGCTTTTTGAGTGTTTATTTCATCCGAATCACATAGGCGTCTAGTAAAATGCGGGCAATGACATGAAGCGACAGGCGGGACCTGACTTCATAATCTGGGAAGAATGATTGTTCCCCTTTATATCCGACGAGTGTCATATCTGATATTTTACTTAATGTAGAATCAATTCTAGTTGTGACCGTAATGGTCGTGACCTGCTTCATACTGAGGTTTTGGCAGGCTTCCACTAGTTCCGACGTTTCTCCATTTAATGAAACAAAGATGGCAAGTTCGTTTTTATCAATGTCACGCGATTTGAGCCGAATGATATTCGGGTCGTCATGTACCTCGCATGTTTTTCCGATGAGCTGCAATTTGATGGTCATCTCTTTAGCGATCATCTCTGAAAAGCCTCTGCCAAAAATATAAATTTTGTCCGCATCATGGATCTTTTGAACCGCATCCTCAATTTGCCCAATACTTTGCAGTTGAATCGTCTTTAAGACCTCTTCTTCATTTTTTCGAATGGCTAGTTTGATGTCTTCGTCAATATTTTTTAGTTGATCACTATCATCTGTCATTTTCTTTTCTTGTTTCAATCGATATTTAAAGGATGTATAGCCGTTGTATCCGATTTTCTTCATCAGTCTGACAATGGTCGCCGTCGACACGTTGGCTCTTTCACTTAATGTGACGATGGATAAGGTGGAGATATCCTCTAAATGCTGGTGAATATAATGCAGTAAATAACGTTCTGTTTCACTTAACGTTTGATACACATCACTTGGTATATTAAATAATGGTTCATTCAATGCGATTCCCCCTTACTCATTTCATACTATAATTAAATGCCCTATGAAAACAAGGTGATTCTTTTATCCTGTATTTTTCATTGGAAAAGCTGGATGAGTGAAATTTTGTTTTTAACATAAACTAAGAAAAAGAACGGTTTGTGTGAAAGGAGTTGATCACTGTGCTTCAATTCTTGTTTTTTCTGATCCTTTTATATGTGGTGTATGTATTTTTGACCGCATTTGTCTTGTTTTATTTACCGTTTCAAAAAACATGTAAAGAACATTGCATCTATAAAGCCTCTTCTATCTCAGGAGACGACCAAGGCATAAATCAAGTCATGCTGCTTGATGACGGATTTGAATCAGGTCAAGTGAGAGTTCAAATGATTCGAGAGGCTGAAAAGAACATTCGTTTGAGTTATTATTCCATTCAAAAAGGAAAAACCGCCGAATGGGTGCTTGGTGCTTTAATTGAAGCGGCTGATCGAGGAGTAAAAGTTCAGCTGTTGTTAGATGGCATTTGCCATAGCCTGCGTGGACCGCTAAAGCATTTGCGTTATGCTGTGGCGAATCATCCGAATATGGCCATTCGTTTTTATGAGCCTTTTCGTTTGTTCAAGCCATGGACGTGGCATAACCGCCTTCACGATAAGCTTCTTTTGGCAGATGGCAGGGTCGCTGTCATGGGCGGCAGAAATATTGGTGATAAATACTTTGCAGATCAGCCGCCGAAAGACTTTGCGTATGACCGAGATGTGCTGCTGTACAACGCCAAAAAAGGAAAAGTATTAGATGAAATGGAACAGTATTTCGTTTATTTGTGGAATCATGATTTTACGAAAAGAACGAAAGATGTATTTTCCAAGGCAAAAGCGAAAAAAGGAAAAAAGCTAAGAAAACAGCTGCTTCGATCTTATCAGGAAGCCATTCGTACAAAAGAACCCTTTGTCATGTCCACATATGATTGGGCAAAAGACGCCATTCGTGCAAAGCAGATTGCATTTTTCACAAATCCAGTGGAACGCTTAAATAAACGTCCGCTCGTCTTGAAAAAGTTAAACGATCTCGCACAGCGGTCAAAGCGTTCGGTTCTTATCCAGACGCCTTATGTCATACCGACACGGCCAATGAAAGACGGACTCACGCCATTACCAAGTGATATTCAAACGACGATCGTGACGAATTCTCTTACAGCGACACCAAACCCTTTAGCATTTGCAGGATATTTAAGCACGAAAAAGGAACTCATGAAAACAGGTGTTCATTTGTATGAGTATCAAGGTCCGTATTCAATTCACGCGAAATCAATGGTCATTGATGATAACTTAAGTATTATTGGAACATATAATCTAGATGCAAGATCCAGCTTTTTAAATACTGAATCGATTTTGGTGATTGATAGTGCACCATTTGCGTTATCTCTTACGGAAGCAATCGAACGAAAAATCGCTTATAGTGTTCTCGTAGCGAAAGATCGAACAGAATATAAAGCAAGCGACTATGGACAGAAAAAAAAGCCTTTCATGAAAAGGCTCCTTTTAACTGGTTTATCTACCATAACGGTTTTATGGCGGCGGTTGATTTAAATAAAAGGGCAGCTACTTTTGTGGCAGCCCTTTTTCTCTTGACTGCTCCTCTTCTACTGGTTCAAGCTTGGTTAACTTAAATACGAGGATTCCTGCCACAATGACAAGTACACCTAATAATTTTGTAAAAGAAAATGTTACTTTTTCTAACCCAAGCCAGCCAAGCGAATCAAATAGAAGCGCACAACCTAGCTGGGAGGTGAGAACAATCGAGATTCCATAAGTGGGACCGAGACGTTTGATGCTCTGAACAAGACAGATGACAACGCCTACCCCGATGGCTCCACTTATCCAGTACCAGGCTTCCATATGCCTTAATTGAAACATGCCGGTTCCTTCTAACAAAAGACCCATCAGAAGTGAAGCGATAAAGCCCATTCCTAGAACTAGCGTCGTTGTTGACCAAGAGCCTGTATGCTCATTGACTTTACTATTAAAAATGGTTTGTAAGCTGACAAGTGCCCCAGCAGTGACAGCTAATATTATTCCTATGATCATATAAAAGTCCCTTCGTTTCTTCTATTCATAAATGTTGTGTTCTGCTATTTCTAAAAGCCCTTTTTGATCACAAATCGTAATCTTTCCTCTTCGCCTTTCAATCAGCCCTTTTTCTTGGAACTGCTGAATGACCCGGTTAATATGGCGGTAGCTTGTTCCAATTAAGCTCGCTGCATCCGTGAGGCGAAGCGTGCGTGCGTGCGCGTCATCATCACCTGTTAAAACAGACAATAAATAGCTTGCAAGCCTGACCTCTACAGGGTATAAAAGGTGGAAGCTTAAATCATTTGATTTTGTATAAAATTTGTTTGTGATGCCCTTGAGCAAAAAGGTTAAAACTCGAGGATCGTCCTTTGCATGCCGCATAAGGGCTTGATGAGAAATCCTGAGCATATGTACTTCTGTAACGGCTTCAACTGTATTGACCATATCTGTCTGCTGAACGTATTCAATATCTCCAATCGCTTCAAGAGGGTTTTTAAAGCAAAGAATAAATGTTTTTCCTTCCTTTGTGGTGGTGAAAATCTTTAATTTTCCTTTCACCAGCAAGTACATATACTCCCTTTTATCCCCTTTTGAACAAATCAGCTCACCTTGCTGATAGCGCCACAAGCTCACATGTGAGATGAGTTTTTGATGAAAGACATTCTGTAACTGATGCGTCTTCATATAAGAGGAAAAAAGAGATTCATCATGCAGCTCCTCCATCTGATGCCCTCCTTTATAGTTTTAAGATGATGACGCCTGCAATCATTAAAAAGATGCCTGCATAATGGGGCCATTTCATTTTTTTCTTCTGAACACCAAACCATCCTTTTGCATCGATGGCAAAGGTAAACGCAAGCTGTGCGATAAGTAAAGCAGCGATGGTGAGTGTTACACCAATGATTTGAATGGCAGTGACCTCATTAAAAATAATAATGGCTGCAAATGCACCTCCAATTAAATAAAGCGGCTGCACTTTTTTGTATTCCTTAAAGTGGCCATCCCGTACGATGAGTAAAATGGCGAGAGAGATGATAAACCCTGTCAGCTGCGTGATCGTTGCCGCCTGCCACGTCCCGATATCTTGACTAATTCTGGCGTTGGCTACGCCTTGCAGTGTAATACAAGCGCCTCCTAATAATGCAAAAATAACACCTTTCATTCGTTCAAAAGCTCCTTCTTTTTTCAGTCTAGTTTCATTAAATGATAGATGCCCTCATGTTGAAAAGGACATATGTCCCACTTTGCGTATTATATCAGAAACTTTTTCTCATGCAGTTTCTCCGTTTTAGATTTTTCACAGTGGGTACAGTTTTATATGAGCTGAAAACAGAATATTGGATTGAATCACATATAAAAAGGAGACATGTCAGAATGAGAAATCAAGAGAAACACTTTATTAATGGAGAATGGGTCGCATCAACAGGAAACGAAACGACGGAGGTCATTAACCCTGCGACAGAGGAAGTCATTGGCACCATTAGTTTAGGAACGAAAGAAGATTTAGATCAAGCTGTCAAAGCAGCTCGAGCCGCCTTCCCTTCTTTCTCAAAAACATCTCGAAATGAACGAGTAGAAATGCTGGAAAACATTGTGCGCGGGTACGAAAAACGCAAGGATGAACTTGTAGAAGTGATGACAAAAGAGCTTGGTGCACCGCTGAAAGTGTCCGAAGAAGTTCATTACAAAATGGGTTATGAACATTTTTCTAAAGCAGCGGAAGCACTGAAATCTTATACATTTACCGAAGACCGCGGTGGACATACGATTATAAAAGAGGCGATTGGTGTCAGTGGATTGATTACACCGTGGAACTTCCCGACGAATCAGACATCTCTTAAAATTGCGGGTGCCATTGCGGCAGGCTCAACAGTTGTCTTAAAACCAGCGGAAATTACCCCTTTTGCTGCGATGATTCTTGCAGACATTATTGATGAAGCAGGTGTACCGAAAGGAGTCTTCAACTTAGTAAACGGAACGGGTGACGTGATTGGTGACGGCATTAGCTCACATCCTGATATTGACTTCGTTTCATTTACAGGATCAGGTGCCGTCGGCTCTAAAATTATGGAAAACGCAGCGGATAATGTGAAGAAAGTAGCACTTGAGCTTGGCGGAAAATCCCCTCTTATCGTCTTAGACGATGCAGATGTGGACGAAGCAGCAGAAACAGCCATTCATCATATTGCGATGAATACAGGTCAAGTGTGTTCTGCAGCTACACGTGTGCTAATTCCAGAATCAATGAAAGACAAGTTTGAAAAAGCGCTGCTGAACGCCCTGCCAAAGTTTACAGTTGGTGATCCGAGAGAAGATCACGCTACTGGCCCGCTTGTTTCTAAAAAACAGTGGGATACGGTGCAATCTTATATTGAAAAAGGAATCGAAGAAGGTGCTACCCTTCTTGCTGGGGGAACTGGAAAGCCAGACGGAATCGATAAAGGATATTTCGCCAAGCATACCATTTTCACCAATGTGAAAAATGATATGACCATTGCGCAAGAAGAAATCTTTGGGCCAGTCATGAGTGTGATCACGTATCAAGACCTCGATCATGCCCTTGAGATCGCCAACGATACAGTGTATGGTCTTGCCGGGTATGTTGTTGGTCAAGATGAAAAAACATTAAAATATGTCGCTGAACATATTCGTGCCGGCCAAATCACCATTAACAATGCTGAAACAGATTACTTTGCTCCATTTGGCGGTTTTAAGCAATCAGGTATCGGAAGAGAATGGGGAGACTTCGGTATCGAAGAATATTTAGAAGTGAAAGCTGTGATGGGACTTCCAACGGCGTAAGTCAGGCGAAAAAGAGGAAAACGGTGATCCGTTTTCCTTTTTTTGTGCCCTCTCCCCTATTCATCCGTGTTTTGTCATTAGAAATCTTAATCATGACAATCAATATTATATATTTTACTTAATGGCAAACTTTCGGTAAAGTTCAAATTGAACCTATATATATAATTCCTATCGAATTAATCTATGTTTATATTCCTTGTGAGGTGGATATTGTTGCAACTTCATGTATTGAACAGTCCGTTTAGCCAGGAGCAGGCAGAGTTACTCAATCAGCTGCTTCCGACTTTAACAGATCAGCAAAAAATTTGGCTTACTGGTTATTTATCAGCGCAGGCAGCGCTTGCCGGCTCAGAAGCTGTCACTCCGGCGCCTTCTGCCGCAGCATCTGCCCAGCCTGTGAGCAAAGATGTGACCGTGCTTTATGGGTCGCAAACAGGCAATTCCGAAGGGTTAGCAAAAAAGACAGCCCAGCATCTTGAAGAGAAAGGCTTTCAAGTGACGCTCTCTTCTATGTCCGATTTTAAACCGAATAATCTGAAAAAAATAAACAATTTACTGGTCATTGTCAGCACACATGGCGAAGGAGATCCGCCGGATAATGCCCTTTCGTTCCATGAATATGTTCACGGCAGACGTGCGCCAAAGCTCGATCATTTAAGCTTTTCTGTCCTTTCATTAGGTGACAGCTCATACGAATTCTTCTGTCAGACAGGAAAAGAATTTGACGAACGCTTTGAAGAGCTTGGCGGTACTCGCCTGTTTGACCGAGTGGATTGTGACCTTGATTATGATGAGCCGTTTTCAGAATGGCTTCAAGGTGTTGCCTCTTCTTTGAGTGAAGGTGAAGCTGCATCACTGCCGCAAGAAACAGCGGGAGCCAACAATCAAGCCGTTTCTGAATATTCAAGAACGAATCCTTTTTATGCTGAAGTTCTTGAAAATATCAACTTAAATGGGCGTGGATCTAATAAAGAAACACGTCACTTAGAGCTTTCGCTTGAAGGTTCAGGTCTCGTGTATGAGCCAGGTGACAGCCTTGGCATTTATCCGACAAATGATCCTGAGCTTGTCGACGAACTGATTCAAACATGCGGGTGGAATGCAGAAGAATCCGTCACCGTTCATAAAAATGGAGACACTCTTCCTTTAAAAGAAGCACTCACCTCGCATTTTGAGATCACGGTTTTAACAAAACCACTTCTTCAAAAGATCGCTGAACTGACAAAAAGCGAATCCTTGCATACCCTTTTAGAAGAAGGAAACGAAGAAAAACTGAAAGAATATATCGCAGGTCGGGACCTAGTAGATGCGGCTCGTGATTTCGGTCCTTTTGAAGGAACCGCCGCAGATTTCACGTCCATTTTAAGAAAAATCCCTGCACGCCTTTATTCCATTGCAAGCAGTCTCAAAGCAAATGACGAAGAGGTTCATTTGACGATAGGGGCTGTCAGATATGATGCGCACGGCAGAGAACGCCAAGGTGTCTGTTCGATTCTATGTGCAGAGCGCCTGCAGCCAGGTGATACGTTACCTGTTTATATTCAGCACAACCAAAACTTTAAGCTTCCTCAAGATCCAGATGCACCGATCATTATGGTAGGACCAGGCACAGGCATCGCCCCTTTCCGTTCATTTATGCAGGAACGTGAGGAACTGGGTGCAAACGGAAAGTCATGGTTATTCTTCGGTGATCAGCATTTTGTGACGGATTTCTTATACCAAACGGAATGGCAAAAGTGGTTAAAGGACGGCGTCTTAACGAAAATGGACGTGGCTTTTTCAAGAGATACTGAGGAAAAAGTGTATGTCCAGCACCAAATGAAGAAACAAAGCAAAGAATTATATGAATGGCTTGAGCAAGGTGCTTACGTGTATATTTGCGGAGATGAAAAGCATATGGCACATGATGTTCACAATACCCTTCTATCCATTATTCAAGAAGAAGGTGCGATGAGCAAAGAAAAAGCAGAAAGCTATCTTGCCAACTTACAGCAGCAAAAACGCTATCAGCGTGACGTTTATTGATTTGATGCTTGAAAGAAAGGAGCTTTTACTTACATGGTGAAGACAGCATTAACAGCGCCGGATGGACCTCCGAGCGACGTAGAGGAAATCAAAGAAAAAAGTGATTATTTACGGGGTACGTTAAAAGAAGTGATGCTTGATCCGATTTCAGCGGGAATTCCGGATGATGACAACCGTCTGATGAAGCATCACGGCAGCTACTTACAAGATGATCGTGACCTGAGAAATGAACGACAAAAACAAAAGCTTGAGCCTGCCTATCAATTTATGCTGCGTGTCCGTCTGCCTGGCGGAATCGCCACATCTAAGCAGTGGCTTGTGATGGATGAGCTTGCTCACAAATACGGAAACGGTACGTTAAAGCTGACTACTCGTGAAACCTTTCAGCTTCACGGTATTTTAAAATGGAATATGAAAAAAACCATTCAAGACATTCATTCTACTATGCTTGATACAATTGCTGCTTGCGGCGACGTGAACCGGAATGTCATGTGTACATCAAATCCTTATCAATCTGAAGTGCACCATGATGTATACGAGCTGGCGAAAAAATTAAGTGATGACCTGCTCCCGCAAACAAGAGCTTATCACGAAATTTGGCTTGATGAGGAAAAGGTTGCGGCAACGCCAGATACGGAAGTTGAACCGATGTATGGTCCGCTTTATTTACCAAGAAAATTTAAGATTGGCGTGGCGGTCCCTCCTGCTAACGATATTGATGTCTTTTCGCAGGATTTAGGCTTTATTGCCATTATCGAAAACGATCAACTGGTCGGTTTTAATGTCGCAATTGGCGGCGGAATGGGTATGACGCATGGTGATACAGCGACTTATCCGCAGCTTGCAAAGGTCATCGGCTTTTGTACACCTGAACAGGTCGTAGAAATTGCCAAACAAGTCATCACCATTCAACGTGACTACGGAAACCGTTCTGTGCGAAAAAATGCCCGCTTTAAATATACGGTGGACCGCCTTGGTCTTGAGAATGTAAAAGAAGAGCTTGAGCGCCGTCTTGGGTTTACTCTTTTAGAGGCAAAGGATTATCACTTTGATCATAACGGTGACCGTTATGGCTGGGTAAAAGGCATTAATGGCAGATGGCATTATACGATGTTTGTAGAAGGCGGACGCATCACAGATTATGATGATTATCCGCTGATGACAGGCATCCGCGAAATCGCCAAAGTTCATACAGGTGACTTCCGTTTAACCGCCAATCAGAATTTAATCATTGGGAATGTGACAACTCATAAAAAGAAACAAATCGAACAGCTCATTCAGAAGTTTGGTTTATCAGACGGCCAGCAGCACTCTGCCCTGCGCCGCAGCTCAATGGCTTGTGTATCTTTGCCAACATGCGGTTTAGCGATGGCTGAAGCAGAGCGCTACCTTCCACGATTGATTGATAAAATCGAAGACATCGTTGAAGAAAACGGATTAAGTGATAAAGAAATCACCATTCGAATGACTGGTTGTCCAAATGGTTGTGCTCGTCATGCGCTTGGAGAGATTGGATTTATCGGAAAATCACCTGGTAAGTATAATATGTATCTCGGTGCCGCATTTGATGGCAGCAGATTAAGTAAATTATACCGTGAAAATGTGGGTGAGGAAGACATTCTAAAAGAACTTGGCTCTCTTCTCCCCCGCTACGCAAAAGAACGAGAAGAAAATGAACATTTCGGCGATTTTGTCATTCGGGCAGGGATTGTGAAAGAGACAACAGATGGAACGAATTTTCATGTGCAATAAAAAAAGACAGGAACCATCCTGTCTTTTTTATTTTTTCTGTTTCTTATTCAAGTATTCGGTCAGACTCTTATATACATCTGGATTGTCTAATGAAGATAGATCGGGTGAAGGCTGATCTTCATACGCCCCTTTAAGTAAACGTCGTACGATTTTTCCATTCCTTGTTTTCGGCAAAGCTGAAATGAGATGAACTTCTTTTGGTGTGAGCGCTTTTCCGGCATGTGAACCAACATGGGCTGAAAGCTCTTGGATAAGGGCTGCTTCTTCAAAAGCATGCGGACTGGTCACGATGAAACAGACGAGCGCCTCCCCTTTCACCTCATCCTTTACCCCAATCACAGCGGCTTCGTGCACGGCAGGATGCCAGGTAAGGATGGATTCAATTTCAGCTGGCCCGATGCGTTTCCCTGCTGTCTTAATGACATCATCCGATCTGCCGGTGATGTGGAATTCTCCGTCCTCTGTTTGCATGACCCAATCTCCGTGTGTCCATACACCATCAAATCGTTTGAAATACGTATCTTCATAACGCTCCGGTTCGTTCCAAAAACCACATGTCATGCCGACCCATGGCTTTTTCACCACAAGCTCCCCTACTTCATTCATCACGCTTTGCCCAGCTTCATTGTATACATCTGCCGCCATTCCTAAGATCGCCGCATTAAAGAGAATCGGTTTGATGGGACGAAGCAACGTACTGCCTACAATGCCACCAGAAACCTCGGTTCCTCCTGAATAATTTAAGATTGGAATGTTCTTTTGACCAATGGTGTGAAATAACCATTGCCACGGAGCTTCATTCCATGGTTCCCCTGTAGAAATAATGGCTTTGACATGCGATAGTTCGACCCCATCAATCGTTTGCTGCATCGCAGAACGAACAAAAGTAGGGGAAAGCCCAAAATGAGTGACTTTCTTCTCGTGGATGAATGACCAGAGCTGCTGCTCATCTGGATAATCGGGAGCGCCGTCATATAAAACGATGGTAGCTCCATTGATCAAGCCGCCAAAGACGAGGAATGGCCCCATCATCCAGCCCATATCAGTCAGCCAAAACAGCCGGTCTCCTTTTGCCACGTCCATACATAGCCCGGCATCAAAAGCTGCCTTTATCGGAAAGCCTGCGTGTGTATGAACGGCTCCCTTTGGTGTGCCGGTTGTGCCTGACGTATACAAGATCATCAGCGGGTCTTCACTTGTGACATAGGTCGCGCCGGTGAACGGCTGTTCTTTTAACAAATCATTCAGCAGGACATCGTCCTGATATCCGGTATGAGAGGAAGTGTGCACAATCACTTTTTGCACAGTTGTGGTTTTGTTGATGGCATCCGCCACACATTCCCGCATGTTGATCGTTTTCCCTCGCCGCATCATTTCATTCGCTGTGACGACAATGGATGCGCCTGACGCACGAATGCGTACAGCGAGTGGCTCGCTTCCATAGCCTGAGAAGACTGGGCTGAAAATAACACCAATCTTTGCAAAGGCAAGCATGACGGCGACCGTTTCTGGAAGCATTGGCATATAGATGATGGCTACATCCCCTTTTTGAAGTCCTTCTTTCAAAAAGCCAGCTGCAAGACGGCTCACTTTCTCTTGAAGTTCGAGAAATGACCATTTCTTTTCTTCACCGGCTTCATTGCTCCAAATGATGGCGGGCTGATGCCTCGTCTCTTCTTTTTCAGCCCATTTGTCCACAGCCGTTTCGGTGATGTTTAGTGTGCCGCCCTGATACCATTTCGGCCACATCAATGAGTGGTGACCTAATGCCGCTTCATATGGTTTTTTCCACTGAATGCCGACTGCCTTCTCCGCTTCTCTCCAAAACCAGTCTGTGCGATCAATACTGGCTTGATAGAATGAGTCATACGTAGAAAAACCAAGAGATTTCATCCACTGATGCAAACGTGTTTTTTGGCTCTGCTTTTCTTCCGGTATCCATTCTGGTTTCTGGTTGATCATGAGGTCTGCCCCCTTTAGACCGGATAGACCGGATGTTTTCGTTTCGTAAATGTCATGTCTTTCGATGAATAGGCTACTAATCTATGACAAAGTTCCGTTCTGAGACGGTCAAATGGGATGACGCCATCGACAATCATTTCAGAGGCAAGCTCATAGATATTCATATCTTCCTGGTATTCCTTCCGTTTCTCTTGTATAAATGAAGCCCTCTCTTCGGGCGGGAGTTCTGCAATTTTATTTGCATAGACGGCATTTACAGCGGCTTCTGGACCCATCACAGCGATTTGCGCCGATGGAAGAGCGAGACAGCAGTCTGGCTCAAAAGCAGGGCCTGCCATTGCATATAGTCCTGCTCCGTATGCTTTACGGACGATGACGGATATTTTCGGAACGGTCGCTTCTGACATAGCGGAGATCATTTTTGCCCCATGACGAATAATGCCGGCTTGTTCCACTTTTGTTCCAATCATAAATCCTGGTATGTCCGCAAGAAAGAGCAGCGGGATATGAAAGGCATCACAGAGCTGAATAAACTTGGCGGCTTTATCAGCTGAGTCGTGGAATAATACGCCGCCTTTGACCCTTGGCTGATTGGCAATGAGACCGACAGGCTGACCGTTCATTCTGCCAAAGCCGGTAATTAACTCTGCGGCAAACAGCTTTTTGATTTCAAAAAATGACCCTTCATCAATCAGTAAATCGATGAGTTGATACATATCAAATGGGGTATTCTGGCCTTTAGGGATTAAGTCTTGGATGGTGGTTTCAGATGGTTTAGGTGCTTTTGCTGCTGTCGTTTTTGGTTTTTCTGTATAGTTGGCAGGCATATAGGTTAAATAATCACGTGCAATTTGAATAGCCTCTTCCTCTGTTTTGGCTAATATATCTCCGCATCCAGAAATGCTGCAATGCATTTTCGCACCGCCCATTTCCTCAAGTGATACTTTTTCACCGATCACCATTTCAGCCATTCGCGGCGAGCCTAAATACATAGAGGCATTTCCTTCGACCATGACGACAATGTCACAAAAAGCAGGGATATACGCACCACCGGCTGCAGAAGGACCGAATAGTAAACAAATTTGAGGAATGCGCCCAGACAGCTTGACTTGGTTATAAAAAATGCGCCCTGCTCCTCTTCTGCCTGGGAACATTGCGATTTGATCAGTGATTCTTGCACCCGCAGAATCGACTAAATACAGCATCGGACAATTGAGCTTCTCGGCCGTTTCTTGAATTCGAATGATTTTTTCTACTGTTTTGACACCCCACGATCCTGCTTTAACCGTAGAGTCGTTTGCCATGACACAAACAGTCTGCCCATTCATACGCCCGGTTCCGGTGACGACACCATCTGCTGGTAAATGTTCATCTTTGCACTCTGCAAACATGGCATCTTCAATGAAAGAATCCTCATCTAATAACAAATGGAGGCGATTACGGACAAATAATTTTCCTTTTTCTTTGTTTTTTTGATGGTAGCGTTCTGCCCCGCCCTTTTCAATTCGTTGTTTTATTAATTTATATTCTTCGATCATAAACATTCCCCTTTCTTGCTATTTCCCTCTGTAATAAGGCGTTCGTTTTTCTTGAAAAGCCTTGAGACCTTCTAGTCGATCTTCTGTATGAATAAGCCGCAGATAAGCTTCGTATTCTTTCGTCAGACCTGTTTGTAAATCGTGATCAAGGCTGGATTGAATGGCTTGTTTTGCTTCTTTTAAAGCGATCGGTGCATTTTTGGTGATTTGTTTTGCGAGTGTGATGGCATCATTCATAAGTGAATCGGCTGTAGAGATACGTTCAATCAGCCCAATTTGAACGGCTTCTTCTGCTCGTAAAGAAGTGCCTGTGAAGATCATTTCTTTCGCTTTCCCGGGTCCGATCAGGCGCGAAAGTCTTTGTGTGCCCCCTGCTCCCGGCAGGATAGCTAGTCCTGTTTCCGGCAGGCCGAGCGCTGCACCCGCTCTTGCGATGCGGAGATCACAGGCGAGCGCGAGCTCAAGACCTCCGCCAAGTGCGTGTCCGTTTATCACGGCAATGACAGGAACAGGCAAAGATTCAATGTCTGTAAAGGTTTGCTGAATGGTCAGAACGGCTTCTTTGGCTTCTTGTTCTGTCATCAATCGCCGTTCTTTTAAGTCTGCTCCTGCGCAAAAAACTTTAGCGCCAGCTCCTGTCATGAGCAAACAGCGGATGTTTGCATCATGTTTGATTTCTTGAATCGTTTGGTTGATTTCCTCTAGCATAGCAGCGGAGAGAGCATTGGCTTGTGCTGGTCTATTTAATGTCATGGTGCCAATGTGATCTTGTATTGAAAAATTGATCAATGAAGTCATGTGATTCACCCTTTATCAAGTAGTGTGAGACTGAAAAGCGCGTAAACAGTGACTTGGCAGGGTTCGATCCACTTTTGCTTCAATCCATTCAGCCGCTTTAATCAAGCAAGGGAGGTCGACATTTGTTTCGATCCCGAGTTTGTGAAGCATGTGCACCACGTCTTCTGTCGCCACGTTTCCGCTGGAGCCAGGTGCATAAGGACATCCGCCAAGCCCCCCGCTAGAGGCATCAAATATGGTGATGCCGGCTTTTAATGCTGTATAAATATTGGCAAGCCCCATTCCTTTCGTATCATGAAAATGAAGTGCGATTTTATCAGCAGGAAAGCGTTCAAGTAAAAGGTCTAACCGTCTTTCTACTTGCAGCGGATGGGCTTCCCCAATGGTATCCCCAAGTGATATTTCATCAATCCCGAAGGACAGCAACTGTTCCGTTAATCGCAGCACTTGGTCCATCGGCACTTGTTTTTCATAAGGACATCCAAACACAGTAGAAATATAGGCCCGCGTTTGCCGTCCTTCTGCTTTTAAATCGGCTGTCATTTGTTTGATCACAGGCAGTGTTTCCTGTATAGATCGATTCATATTCTTTTTGTTATGTGTCTCACTCGATGAGATAAACATAGCCCCTACCTCAAGGTTTGCTTCAAAAAAATGAGCTAATCCTTTTTCATTTGGGATGAGTGCGGCATAGGTGATATCCTCTTTTTTGTTTAATGATTGGGCTAATTCTTTGGCGTCTTTTAAGGCTGGAACCCATTTCGGATGAACAAATGAGGTGACTTCAATATAAGGAAGATGGGCTTCTTCGAGTAAATGGATCCATGTTCGCTTCTCCATTGTGTCCAGCCAAACGGATTCATTTTGTAGCCCATCGCGCGGGCCGACCTCTCTAATGAGCACGTTTTTTGGTAATGCCATGCGGCTTTCCCCCTATTCTGTCAGCTCTAAAAGTACCTCTCCCTCGTCAACAAATTCCCCCTCCGCCTTATACACTTTACTGATCACACCTGCTTCTTCTGCAACAATGGGAATCTCCATTTTCATCGATTCTAAGATGGCGACTTCCTGTCCTTTTTGCACATCATCACCCTGTTTCACAAGAAGCTTCCATAAGTTTCCGGCCATTTGTATCGTGACAGTTTTCATGAACGGTTTTCCTCCCTTTTTTTCATCAGATAATCGGTTGTGATGCGGCCATGTAAAAAGGCGGTTGATTCGGCCATTTCCTTTAAAAGCGGTACATTGGTTTTGATCCCTTCTATTTCATATGCTTGTAATGCTGCTTTTAATCGTTCTATGGCGAGTTTTCGAGTATCACCGTACACAATCATTTTCGCAATCATTGGATCGTAAAATGGGGTAATGACACTTCCGCTCGTGACGCTTGACTCATGACGGATATATGGGGCATCAGGTGTAGAAAGCCGAGTGATCGTGCCTGGCGAAGGGTAAAATGTCACAGGGTCTTCAGCGTATATTCTAACTTCAATGGCATGCCCGATTTGATGAATGTCCTCCTGGCTGAAGGACAGGGGCTCTAATGCTGCAACTTTCAGCTGCTCCTCGACAAGGTCAATCCCGGTAATTTCTTCTGTGACAGGGTGTTCTACTTGCAATCTCGTATTCATTTCTAAGAAATAAAATTGCTTGTTTTGATCGACTAAACATTCAATCGTGCCCGCATTTTCATACCCAATTGCTTTGGCAGCTTTGACGGCCATCTGTCCCATTTGCTGTCTCACCGTTTCTTCAAGACAGACGGCTGGTGCCTCTTCAACAATTTTCTGATGTCTTCTTTGGAGTGAACAATCTCTTTCAAATAAGTGAACGCCGTGACCGAACGAATCAAAAAGAACTTGAATTTCGATGTGCCGTGCGTGTTCAATCACCTTTTCCATGTATAAAGTACCGTCTTGAAAGAAACTTTGTGCTCTTTTTTGATTTCCTTCAAACGCTCGATGCAGTTCTTCGTCGTTGCGGACGAGCTGCATACCAATCCCGCCGCCACCACTCGATGCTTTTAGCATAATGGGATAGCCGAGTGTCTGTGCTTTATGAACACCTTCGTGTGCATCATGGAGTGGGGCTGAAACACCAGGAACGATTGGGATGCCCGCTTGTTCCATCGTTTTTCTCGCTTCAATTTTATTTCCCATCTGCTGAATGACTTGTGCAGATGGTCCAATAAAGGCAATGCCTTCGCTCCGGCAGCGCTCAGCAAATGCCGCATTTTCTGATAAAAGACCATACCCTGGGTGGATAGCATCAGCATTTGTTTGTTTGGCAACCTTAATGATCGCTTCCATGTTTAAATAGCTTTCAGAAACTTTAGCGCCGCCGATATAATAGGCGCTGTCTGCTTCTTGCACATGAAGTGCATGCTGATCAGCCTCTGAATAAACGGCAACGGTTTTGATTCCGAGCCGTTTACATGTCCGAATCACTCTACGGGCAATTTCGCCTCGATTGGCGATCAATACTTGTTCAAACATCGCTGCTTTCACTCCTTTATTAGATCAAGCGCCTGCTTTTTCAAGCGGAATTTCTGAATTTTGCCTGAGGCGGTCATTGGGTACTCATCTGTAATGAAAAAGTATTTCGGGATTTTGTAGCGTGCCATTTGCGACTGACAATAGCTCGTTAATGTCTCAATTGAGACCGACTTCCCTTGTTTTAGCCGAATGAATGCGGCTGCTTCCTCGCCGTATGTCTCGTCAGGAATACCAACGACCTGTGCGTCAAGAATGGCAGGGTGAGTGTATAGGACATCCTCAATCTCTTTTGGGTACACATTCTCTCCGCCTCTGATGATCATATCTTTGAGCCGGCCTGTGATTTTCACATAACCGTCATGATCCATCTCAGCTAAATCCCCTGTATGAAGCCATCCGTCCTCATCAATGACTTCATTTGTTGCTTCTTCGTTTTTATAATAGCCCTTCATGACATGGTAACCTCTTGTACAAAGCTCCCCTTGCTGTCCTCTTGGCACTTCTTCTGACGTTCCTGGTAAGGCAATTTTGACTTCAATTTGAGGAAGCGCACGTCCGACCGTTTGAACGCGTCTTTCAAACGAATCATCGGTTCTTGTTTGGGTAATGACGGGTGAACTTTCGGTTTGACCATAGGCAATCG
Source organism: Bacillus sp. FSL W8-0183 (assembly GCF_038006825.1). Taxonomy (NCBI): domain Bacteria; kingdom Bacillati; phylum Bacillota; class Bacilli; order Caryophanales; family Bacillaceae; genus Bacillus; species Bacillus sp. FSL W8-0183. The sequence goes on from NZ_JBBOVY010000001.1 coordinate 2,014,211, forward strand.
TGAGCTCTCTCAGTCCCATTTTTTCAATGACTGCTTTCATGACGTGGGATGGGCAGAGTGAACCGGCCATAATCCCCGTTCGTAATGTGGACAGGTCATAAGAGTGGAAATTTGGATGATCGAGCTCTGCGATGAACATGGTTGGTACACCGTGAAGAACGGTGCATTTTTCTTTTTCTACTGTTTGAAGGACTCGTTCTGGATGGAATGATTCAAGTGGAATGATCGTTCCCCCTTTTGTGAGACAAGCAAGTACACCAAGAACAGAGCCGAAGCAATGAAAAAACGGTACTGGGATACACATACGGTCCTGCTCTGTTAATTTCATACAATCTGCGATCTGACTCGCATTACAGACGATGTTTGTGTGGCTGAGCATGACGCCCTTTGGATAGCCGGTTGTGCCTGAAGTGTACTGCATATTAATAACGTCATCAGGCGTGAGCTCATTCATTCGCTTCTCCCATTCATGATCTTCGGTTCTTTTGGCTGCCACTTGAAGACGATCCCAGCTGAGCATGCCGTTTGGTAGATGCTGACCGATATAGATACATCTTTTTAAATAAGGAAATTGTGTGGAAGTGATCTCCTCTTGATGAGCGGTTTGAAGTTCTGGAATCAGCTCTTCAAGCATGTTGACATAGGACGTTTCTTTAAAGCCGTCTACAATAAACAACATTTTGCTGTCAGAGTGCTTGAGTAAATAGGCGAGTTCCTGTGATTGAAAATTGGTATTCACAGTGACAAGAACAGCACCAATGGAGGCGCAGGCAAATTGAAGAATGAGCCATTCAGGTATATTTGGTGCCATAATGGCGATGTGATCTCCCTTTTGAACCCCTAATGCCATGAGACCTTTACCTGTTTCCTTGACCTCTCGATAAAACGCTTCGTACGAATAACGTAAAGAACGTTCTGGGTAAACAATGGCTTCATGTGCTGGATGCTGTTCTTTTTTTTCTCTTAATAGGGAGCCAATCGTTTGCGGGTGAATCGACATCATTGCTTTCCTCCCTCATGTGTAGTAAGCGTTTTCATTAAGGTATTACGCTAACAACTGTCTTGCGATCACGAGCCGCTGAATTTCAGAGGTTCCTTCTCCGATTTCCATGAGCTTGGCATCTCTCACAAGCCGTTCAACACCGCATTCTTTCATATAGCCTGTTCCGCCATGAATTTGGACAGCATCAAGACTTGCTTTTGTAGCCATTTCTGAAGCAAACAGTTTGGCATAGGCCGCTTCTTTTGTAAATGGTTTGCCTTGATCTTTCAGCCAAGCGGCTTTCCAGACCATTTGTCTTGCAAGCTCTATTTGCATCGCCATATCCGCCAGCTTAAACTGAATGGCCTGGAAGGATGAGAGCGTCTTTCCAAATTGCTTTCTTTCTTTTGCATAGGAAAGTGAAGCATCAAGTGCAGCTTGTGCAATTCCGACAGATAAGGCTGCAATGGAAATTCGTCCGCCGTCCAATGTATATAAAAATTGCTTGAATCCTTTCGATTTGTCTCCCAATATATGATGCGCTGGTACACGCACTTCGTCTAAAATGATTTCAGCCGTATCTGAACCGCGAACCCCCATTTTGTCATATGGATTTGTAATTGAAAGTCCCTTTTGCCCTTTCTCCACAATAAAGGCGGAGATGATTGGCCGTCCGTTTTCATCATGATCTGTCACAGCGGTGACAATAATTGTTCTGGCATAATTGGCATTGGTGATCCAGCACTTTTCCCCACTGATGACATATTCTTGTCCGTCTTTAATGGCTTTTGTTTTTGTTCCTTTTGCATCTGATCCGGCGTTTGGTTCTGTTAATCCGAAGGAGCCAAGCGCTGTTCCAGAGGCTAATGGAACAAGATGGTCCATCTTTTGCTCCTCCGTGCCGAAGTAATAAAGTGGACTTGCGCCTAAGGAAACCGCTGCGGCATAACTTAAACCTGTACTCGCACACTGCTTGCCAATTTCCTCTACTGCCAGTGCATACGAGATCGTATCTCCTCCAGAACCTCCATATTTCTCTGGAAAGGGTATACCCATAAAACCGAGCTCCCCCATTTTTTGAAATGTGTTCACCGGAAATGTTGCCTGTTCATCAACAGTTTGAGCGTGTGGTGCAATTTCTGTTTTTGCAAATTCTTTGACCATCTGACGGATCATTTGCTGCTCTTTCGTTAATTCAAAATCCATTTTGCTTCCCCCTTTGGCGCTTTTCTATCATATTTATTATTGAAATAGCTTCTTCATGCCAAGCTTGATTGAATTCAGAAAATTAAAATAAAAATAGTAGAAAAATAGAGAAAGCAAAAAAGCATAAATGGAGGAAACCCCTCATTTATGCTGTCTTTGTTATTTTACTGTTTTTGTAGAAGGTTTGCTTTCATGATGAAGGCGATTGAGTGCTGTCACTTTATAGGTATAGCTCTTCTTTTGATTTGCTAAAATGTCTTTCGTTTGTGTGAAGGAACCTGTTTCTTTTCTGACCGTTTGCGCAAATTCGTATGTCCCTTTATTCGACAATCGATAGACTGCATAATAGGATGCACTAGAGCGCGGATCATTTTGTATCTGTAAAACTGCACCATCCTCTGTCTTTTTCACAGATTGAATGATTGGTTTTTTTGGCGCTTTTTGATGAAGCCATGGCATCTCTGGTATGAGAGCCGGTTTGCTATAGGTTTCTTCTATTAATCGTTTCTTTACATTCAAGGGATTCCGATTGATATCTTTCAGACTAAAATGCATGCTTCCTTGTACGAGCTGTGACTGCCTGTTCAGCTCGATCTGGCGAAAATACTCCTCAGGATCAGACCAAGCAGGATCACTGTTTTGATTGATTTTATACGTCGCTTGACCAATGTACAAGTGAACAGGCTGCCCCTTCACTTCATTTGACCACCATTTCGTCAGCACATCATAGGCAGCGGGCTGAAAGCCGATACTCCAATAAATTTGCGGGGTGATATAATCAATATGGTGCTGCTGTATCCACTCTCTTGTATCAGCATACAAATCATCATAATTGGTCATCCCTGCAGTTGTGTTTGAACCGGTTGGGTCATCTTTTATGTTGCGCCATACACCAAATGGGCTAATACCAAATTTCACATACGGTTTTTCTTTCTTAATGGTGTTATTGATCTGCTTCACTAGCTCGTTCACATTATCCCTTCGCCAATCTTCTATATGAGTGAACTTCTTCCCGTAAGTTTCATACGTTTCTTGATCTGGAAATGGCACACCAGCGATTTTATTCGGGTAAAAATAATCATCCATATGCACCGCATCAATATCGTAGTTTTTCACTACTTCCTCTATCCCGTCAACAATGAAGTCCTGAGCATCAGGAATGCCTGGATTAAAGTACAGCTGATTTCCGTAGGCGATGGTCCAATCAGGATGTGCTTTTGCAGGATGATCGGCTGATAACCGGTTGAGATCGGTATGATTCATGGTGATTCGATAAGGGTTAAACCAAGCATGAAATTCAAGACCGCGTTTATGTGCTTCTTCTATCATAAATTCAAGCGGGTCATATCCAGGGTCTTTCCCTTGTGTACCAGTCAAATATTCAGACCATGGACCAAATTTTGATGGATAAAAGGCATCTGCTGTTGGTTTAATTTGCATGATGACGGCGTTCATATTCATCGCTTTGATATCGTCTAACAGTTGAATGAACTCTTGTTTCTGCTCATCTGCGGGCAGTCCTTTCTTTGAAGGCCAATCTAAGTTATAAACTGATGCGACCCACACTGCACGCATCTCTCTTGTGCTCTCAAGCTTCCCTTTTGGCATCGAACGAGCTAGACTGCTAGACGGAATCAATAAGAAGACACCCATGAAAACTAGTGTCAGAACCGTCATACCGATCTTTTTCAGCATGTTTTGCATCACCTCATATTAAGTTTATTCTGCGTTTTGTGATGGAATGCCAGCAGATGGTGTAAGCAAGATGTTTTTTACTTTAAGCAGCTGAGTTTTAGGGACGTCGCAGGCTTCTACTAAATACCGCTCTGCATTTCCGTATGTATCCATCATCTCATTCAGTACATCTTCAAGATAATCTTGCTGCACACCAAGCAGGGGTTGAATTTGTTCTTTTGACACCCGATATAAACTCATCATACGAACAAATCGTTCTTGTCTTTTCACTAGCATTTTCACGCCTTCATTGGAACGCATGTATTCACTTAAAACGGTATGCACCGGCACACCCGCTGCTAATTGAATAAGAGCAGATAAAAAGCCTGTACGGTCTTTTCCGCTTGTACAGTGAAGCATAAGCGGATAATTTTTTTCATCGGACAGTAATGTAAACAATTGCTGAATCTCTTTTTTTCGCTCATAGAGCATGCTTTGATATACTTCTTTCATGATCGGTGTAAAGGATAGAGATTTTCCTTCTGCTATTAGCATACGAAACATGGTCCATTTGCTAGGCATCATGCTGTCAGGCTGCATAGGGATATGAACAATTTTGTCATGTTCCATGATCTTTGGCGGGTGTGATTTTCGTTCTGAGCTTGTACGCAGGTCACAAATCGTTTGAATTCCAAGTGTTGAGAACGTCAATATGTCTTGCTTCGTGAGACGTGATAAATCGGCAGATCGATAAATCATTCCTTGTTTGATGACCATCTGATCCGTTGTTTGGAGTCCCCCTACTTCTCTAAAATTTGCAAGCTTTGAAAATTGTATATTGTGTTGATTCATAGAAGTGAAAATCCTTTCTATCCTCTTTTCTCTATCATACGCTTTTATGAAAAATGAGAAAAGATAAGAGAAAAAGATCATTCGATTCTCCCATGTTGATCAGTGACATCTTTTACGTGGAATTATTGTTATAATAGAATCAGCATATTCGTATTGATTGGAGGTTGTAGCATGATAAAAACAAAACGTATTCAGCAAATAAAAGAGTATGTATTTGACCGGGAATCTGCCTCTCTTGATGAGCTTGTGACGCATTTTGGCGTCTCAAAAAACACCATACGCCGAGATGTACAAGCATTGGTAGAATCCGGCGTGCTAAAGAAAGTGTACGGCGGCGTCGCTGTGAATCACTCAACATTGGTGGTGTATCAGGAGCGAAAGACTCGTCAGCTGAGTAAAAAACAATTGATCGGACAGGCTGCCGCCGCTTTTGTTGAACATGGTGATATGATTTTTGTTGATTCTGGTACAACGACACTGGAGATGCTTCCCTATTTGAAGGAGAAACGGATTACCGTTGTGACAAATAACGTGGATTTCATTACACAGGCTATGCCTTATGAACACCTCACCATCTTTTCAACCGGCGGTATGCTAGAGCGAAAAACAAATTCTTTCGTTGGTTATCAAAGTGTTGAGCGCCTAAAAGCATACAATGTCAATAAAGCATTTATTGCGTCAACGGGTTTATCCATTGATCATGGCGTGACGAATTCCTCCCCGCTTGAGACAGATATTAAAAAAACGCTTGTTGAAAAAAACGCCAAAACCTTTTTATTAGTCGATGATAGTAAGTTTGACCATTATGCCTTGACCACGTTTTGTGACTTAAAAGACATAGACATCGTCGTGACGAATGAACAACCAAATGAAGATTACCTTCAATATGGAAAAGAGCATGATGTGAAATTTGTCACGCCTTAGTCCAGAGCAAAAAAGCCAAGCGTCAATGTTTTGGCTTTTTTCTTATGCGCAAAAGAGTGAAACGGCGAAGTGTTGGTTACATTATGATTGTACATTTAACACATGTTTGGAGGTTGACCTGATGCCGTTGTTACGATTTGACATGATAGAAGGCCGTTCAAAAGAGGAATTAAAAAAACTGCTGGACACTTGCCATGAAGCAATGGTTGATGCCTTTGGGGTACCTGAACGAGATCGCTATCAAATTGTTCATCAGCACCGCCCTGAAGAGATGATCATTGAAGACACTGGGCTTGGTTATCCGAGAACAAAGGATCTTGTTGTCATTAGTGTTGTCAGTAAACAGCGGACGAAAGAGCAAAAGGAACAGCTTTATGCACAAATCGCAGAACGTATAGAAAAAGAATGCGGGATTGCCAAGACGGATGTGATGATCTCCATCGTGGAAAATGGAGACGCCGATTGGAGCTTCGGGATGAGTGAGGCTCAATTCATAAGAGGATTGCTCTAAAAAACGGCTCAGGAATGTGAGCCGTTTTTTGATTCATTCATTTTCAAGTTGCATGAGCAAGTTGAATAAATAGCGGTACACTGCTGAGATCACACCAATTAAAGGCGTATCTTCTTTGATGTCTTCTAGTTCAAGAAGCGGAATGTTGATATCAAATAACCCGTCTTGTCCATTAAATTGAAGCTGAGCACCATTTAATGTTGAGAGCATCTCTTTTAGTAATCCAGTATCTTTTTTAGGACGCTTCAATCCGAATAACACGGTATACGTCTGAAATACTTCATCCCATTCTATGGCAAGTCCGTCGGCTCTCACCACATCAAACCACTTCGACTCGATATAAATGAATTCTTTTTGTTGTTTTTTTACGTATGTAAGAGGTGTATTTAAAAAGGAAGCATTTTCTGTTTGAATCATTTCCTCCGATTCCTTGTCTACACGTTCTATATAAACATCAGCAAAGCGTGCTTCTTCTGTCATTTTTGCCCCATCTAGCGGCCAATTTTGACTTGCGGCTTTGTTATATTCGAAGTCGGTGAGCGCCTGCCCTTCTTTCAATAAATCTTGTAAGCGATTTTGCAGTGACATGACTGTATCTCCTTTCATCTACTTCATATGCGTTTTTTATTTTAGCATAACACATGAAAAGAAAGATATGCCTGAGCATATGATGGTATGATAGTGGAAAAAGAAACATCTCGGAGGGGACCGTTTTGCTCACAATGACACTGGCAGAAAAAATCGTAGATGAGGTCAAAAAGGTACTGACGGAAGAAATCATCATCACACAAACAAACGGTACCATTATTGCTGCAACAGATCCAGCACGCATTGGTCAATTTCATGAAGGAGCATATGTCACATCCTTAGAAGGGCAGAAACGAATTCTCACAAAGGATGATGTGCTGCAGATGAAAGGCGTCAAAGCCGGTATCAATCTGCCTATTTATTTCAAACAAGAAGTCATTGGGGTCATTGGAATGACAGGTGATCCAAGGCATGTCTGCCCTTTTGGCGACATTTTACGTAAAATGACGGAGCTGCTCATTCAAGAGCATGAATTTTTTCAAGAAACGGAAACAGATGAACGGCAGCTTGAAGCATTTGTATTCGACTGGCTTCATCTGCCAGAGACAGCGGTTGGTATGACCGAGAAGGCGCAGCGGCTTGGCTTTGATGTCAACAAGCAGCGTGTCGCTATTCTCATTGATTGTCAAGACGAATCGTTTATGAAGCAGGATCAATACAAACTGATGAAGGACAAATTGCAACTCACCAATCAGGAGATCATTGTGCGCTGGGGGCATGCACGTTTTTTGCTCATGCTACAAGCCACACCAGATGGTCGTGATACATGGCACAAGCGCTTGTTCCATATTCATGCTGCGCTCACAGCGCTGTCACCATCGAGGATTTTAATGGGGGCAGGAAAACCAGCAGCTTCTCATGTCATGAAGCAGTCCTTTCATCAAGCTTTTCGCGCTTTAAAATTGGCGCATGCTGAAACACCCATTGTGTTTGATGAAGATTTGACGCTTGAACTTTTTATGGAGGAAATCAGTCAGGAAACAAAAGATGCGTTTCTTGATCGAACGATTGCGTCCCTTTTCCCCTATCCTGAACTAGTGAAAACATTGCGGGTACTCATCGCTTCGGATTACTCATTGAAACATACAGCAGAAGCTATGCATGTCCATATTAATACACTTCATTACAGATTAAAACGGATTCAGGATTTAACGACACTTGATCCAAAGCGCATGCAAGATGCGATGCTTTTTTATTTGGCCTTGCTGCTTTTAGATCATGATACAAAAAATGCGATAAAACAGCCTGATATTTTGTAGAATCGTCTATAGTCATGTGACGGTTCTTTTTTTATACTGGTAGAAAAGAGACGTTAAATGAGCGGGAGTGATTGCATATGCTAGATTCAGAATTTTCAAATCAATTAAAAGAGATTGTCGGTGCGCCCAATGTCCAAGACAGCAAGGCGGATCGTCTTGCCTACTCTTATGATGCGACACCAAATTTTCAACAGATGCCAGATGCCATCGTGACACCTGGCACAGCAGAAGAAGTGCAGCAAATTGTGAAACTGTGCGCCTCTTACAAAGTGCCGATCGTCCCAAGAGGCTCAGGGACGAATCTGTGCGCAGGAACATGCCCTACTCAGGGCGGATTGGTGATTCTCTTTACTAGAATGAATCAATTATTAGAAATAGACGAAGAAAATTTAACCGCAACGGTGCAGCCTGGCTTAATTACGCAGGAATTGATTCATCAAGTAGAGGAAAAAGGTCTCTTCTACCCGCCTGATCCAAGCTCTATGAAAATTTCCACATTAGGCGGCAATATTAACGAAAATTCAGGGGGACTGCGGGGGTTAAAGTATGGAGTGACAAGAGATTATGTCCTTGGGCTTGAAGTGGTTTTGCCAAATGGTGACATCATCAAAACAGGCGGAAAGCTTGCAAAAGATGTTGCTGGGTATGATATGACTCGATTGTTCGTTGGTTCAGAAGGAACACTCGGGATTGTCACAGAAGCAGTGCTAAAGCTCCTGCCGCTTCCAGAAACGAAACAAACAATGCTTTGTTTATACGAAAGCCTTGAAGAAGCTGCGACTTCTGTATCGGCCATCATTGCTGAGCGTATCATTCCTGCTACATTAGAATTTATGGATCAGCCGACCCTTGAAGTCGTTGAAGATTTTGCAAACATCGGCCTGCCCACCGACGTTCAAGCTGTGTTATTAATTGAACAGGACGGCAACCCTGAAGCTGTTTCTCGTGATATCCAAAAAATCGCAGAAGTCTGTGAGCAGCACGGGGCTAAAAGCGTCAAGATTGCACATTCAGAAGAAGAGGCAAGTGCACTCTTAACAGCGAGACGCTCTGCTTTATCTGCCCTTGCTCGATTAAGTCCTACAACGATTTTAGAAGATGCTACCGTTCCCCGGTCTGAAATTGCCAATATGGTTCGTGCAATCGAAGACATTGCACGAAAGTACGAGGTGAACATTTGTACGTTTGGTCATGCAGGTGATGGCAACTTACACCCCACTTGTGCGACAGATGCAAGAAATGAAGAAGAAATGAAACGTGTAGAAGCTGCCTTTCAGGCCATTTTTGAAAAAGCCGTTGCACTTGGCGGCACGATTACAGGCGAACATGGCGTGGGTCTCATGAAAGCCCCCTATTTGGAGCTGAAGGTCAAAAAAGAAGGAATCGCTGCCATGAAGGCGATTAAACAGGCACTTGACCCAGCAAATATCATGAATCCAGATAAAGTGTTTGGAAAAGCCTCAAGAAAGCGAGTGGTGGTCTCATGAGTTCTTCTTCTAAGCAAAAAGAGATCCAGCAGCAGTTTCAGGAGCAAATGGATGAAAAGGAGCTGCTTAATTGCATGCGCTGCGGCTTCTGCCTCCCTTCCTGCCCTACCTATATTGAATCTGGACAACAAGAAACGCACTCTCCTCGGGGCCGAATTGCGTTAATGAAAGCTGTAAGAGATGGCGTCATTGAGCCAGATGAAGATGTTGAACATTCCCTTAATCTTTGTCTTGGCTGCCGTGCATGTGAACCAGTCTGCCCTTCTGGCGTCAAGTATGGACAGTTGCTAGAAGATGCCAGAGACATTATTCAACAACATAAAAAACTATCATTTCCTGTCAAATTGATGAGACGTGTTGTGTTTAAAGGTCTCTTTCCGTCACAAAGTCGTATGCGACAAGCTGCTAGTTTTCTTCGATTTTATCAAACATCTGGTCTGCAAACAGCCGCCAGGAAGACGCGCATACTGAAGGTGCTTCCCTCCCATTTACAGTTGATGGAACAGGCACTTCCAAAGGTACCGCCTCAAAAGAAAAAACGTTTGAATGAATATAAAGCCATTGGTCAGGCAAAAAAACGGGTGGCGTTTTTTACTGGCTGTTTAATGGATACAGTTTTCTCAAACACAAACAAAGCGACCATTCATCTCTTGCAGCTGGCAGGCTGCGATGTGATCGTTCCTCCTATACAAACGTGCTGCGGCGCGCTACATGGTCATAGCGGAGAAAAAGACCAAGCAAAACAGTTAGCCAAGCGGAATATTGAAGCATTCGAGGAAACAGATGCCGATGCGATTGTCATGAACGCGGGCGGCTGCGGTGCCTTTTTAAGTGATTACGATCATTTGCTTCAGGATGACCCAGATTTTCAAAAACGAAGTAAAGCCTTCTCACAGAAAATAACCGATATATCAAGCATCCTTGTGGAGCTGGAGTTTCACCGCCGCGTGCCACTGGTTTTGCCAGCGCAAGTGATCACCTATCAAGACTCCTGTCATTTACGAAATGGGATGAATGTACAACAGGCGCCGAGGGTGCTCATGAAAGCCATTCGAGGGGTAACGTTTAAAGAAATGAAAGATGCCGGCCGCTGCTGCGGATCTGCAGGAATCTACAATATCTTGCAGCCAGACATGTCGATGCAAATTTTAGATCATAAAATGACGGAAGCGAGCAACACAGCTGCAGCTGCCATTGTGACGTCGAATCCAGGCTGTCAATTACAAATGGCAGCAGGCGTCAAAAAGGCAGGACATACGCCTAGCATGAGAGCGATTCATCTGGCTGACTTTTTATTAGAAGCCGTTCAATATGGAAAAAAAGCGTCCAGCTCATGAAGCTGAACGCTTTTTTTATGCATATCTTCAGACGATTGGTTGGATAATAGAGGAAAATCGCGGAAGGAGATGGTTCAAGTGCTGAAGAAAAACAAATCAAAACAGAAAGACCCGAATTCAGTATTTGAGGCACTATCGCGTTCCTCTGATTTTATCAATGAATTATCAAGTTCCGGAGGTTTCCTTTATAGAATTTCTTTTTTTCGTCCTTTAATTAATGGCAATCTCCTTCATGAACAAATCTTGCCTTTTATTCAGCAATTGCATCTGACACCCAACCTTGAAGAGCTGAAAGAACACATCCCAATCGAACAAGCTGTGATTACGAGGGACCTTCAAAAAGTGGAAGAAGCGCTTCATCGAGGCAGTATTGCTGTTCGAATTGAGACAGACTGGGGCAAAGCGCTCCTTTTGCCGATTGAAGAAAAGAAAGGCAGACAAGTGAGCCAACCTGAGATTGAATTCGGGATTATCAGTGCGCAGGAAGCCTTTGTGGAAGGGCTGGATACAAACTTAAACTTGCTCAGACGCAGGCTGCCCACTCCTGACCTTAAAGTAGTTGAACACACAGTTGGTACCCTTTCTCAAACGAAAGTAGCCGTTGTATACATAGAGGATATCGCCAACCCACAGAACATTGAAACCGTTCTTCAGCGGATTCAAGATGTTGACTATGACCAAATTCTAGATTCTAATTATCTTGCGCAAATGCTTTATGATGTGTCCAATACAATCTTTCCATTGTTTTTAAATACAGAACGGCCAGACAGGGTTTCCTCAGGTCTAACGGAAGGAAAAATAGCCATTATGGTTGACGGTTCGCCTCATACCCTGCTTGCACCTACAATTTTACTCGAGTATTTTTCTACAATGGAAGACTATAACATGTCTTGGATCGCAGCATCCTCCTTTCGGCTGTTACGCATTTTTGCAGTGATATTTTCTATTTTTGCAACCCCTTTGTATGTAGCTGTTTTAACGTTTCACTATGAACTGATTCCTAAGGACTTATTAGAAACGATAGTAGCATCACGCTATCTCGTTCCCTTTCCGCCTATTATTGAAGCATTATTTTTAGAGATATCGATTGAGCTACTTAGGGAAGCCGGGTCTCGCCTTCCTGCAAAAGTCGGACAGACGCTCGGGATTGTTGGAGGTATTGTGATAGGACAGGCTGCGGTTGCAGCGGGATTAACAAGTAATATCCTGCTCATTATAGTCGCATTATCAGCTCTTGCCTCTTTTGTCACCCCTATTTATAAAATGGGGACAACCATTCGTCTCTTACGTTTCCCATTCCTTTTTGCTGCACAAGTGTGGGGAGCGCTAGGGATTTCGCTAATGGGGGCTTTTCTTCTTACACATTTAATGAAATTAACGTCTATAGGCCAGCCTTACTTAGAGCCAATCTTTCCACTTCGATTGGCCGATTTAAAGGGTAGTTTGATTCGTCCCCAGCTCCGCTTTTTGAAAAAACGTCCAGAAAATTTACGGCCGCAAAATGAAACAATACACCGCCAAAAGCCAAAGCAAGGCCGTAAGGGGAAAAATGATTTTTATGAATAAGGAAGTGAAGGCATGAGCTCTTCTTCTGTGAAAGAAAAATTTCAAGTATCCCCTTTTTTTGTGTTTTTTCTGATCAATGCCAATCAAGTAGGTGTTGGTATTTTAAATTTCCAGACGAATCTTGTCCGGACGATTAATAATGATGGGTGGATCGCCATTTTAATTGCTGGTGCAAGCGTCAATTTGATGATCTTCCTCATTTACTTTTTGTTTAAAAAAGCACCTACTGACGAATTTAGTGACATTACGCAATCTGTGTTTGGTAAATGGCTCGGACAATTCATCAACATTCTCTACATTTTGTATTTTTCTTCATTGTCTTTGATTGTGCTTGTTCATTATATGGATGTGATCCATGTTTGGCTGTTTAAAGAAATTCCTGGTCTTTTATTTGCATCAGTGCTGCTCATCCTCGTCTATTACATTCACACAGGCGGATTTAGAACAATCGCTGGCTGGGCATTCTTTAGCATTGTTCTAACGTACTGGATGACCTTTATCTGCTTTTATGTCATGAAATATAGTCACATCCGGTTTATGTTCCCAATGTTTGATCATTCATTTTCACAACTCATGATGGGGGTCAAAGATGCCTCTTTATCCATGTTTGGTTTTGGAACATTGCTTGTCTATTATCCCTTTATTAAAAAAGCACAAACGTCGCAAAAATTTGCACATATGGGAGTGTTGCTAACGACATGCCTGAATTTGCTTGTATTTCTCGTCTCTATAGCGTACTACTCAAGTGCTCAGCTCGAACTAACGAAATGGCCGACATTGACATTAACCAGCATTGTCAAACTTCCGTTTATCCAGCGCTTTGAATTTATTGAAGTGTCGCTATGGCTTTTGCTTATCGTTCCAAATATCGCTATTCCATTATGGGCAGCCAGCAGAATGGCAAAACAAGTGTTTCACACGAGCCAGCGCACCACGTTAATAGTTCTCAGCCTTCTCATTCTCGTCATGTTTTCATTTTTTATTAGAGCTACCTCATTTGAGACATTTAATAAATGGGTGGAATATAGCGGATACATCCTCATCTATGGATTGATTGGATGTATGATCATTGGGCTGCTGCTGAAAAAAAGGTGGGTGAAAAAACGAGCATGAAACATTCTATTCTGATATGTCTCATGTTATTGAGTCTTTTCTTAACGAGCTGTGCACAGCCTCGTCTCTTAGATGAATTAAGTATCTCGCAGGCGGCGGGATTTGACTTATTGGAAGATGGAGAAATGAAGGGCTTCTTTGTTTTCCCTGTTTTTAAAAGCGAAGAACAAGGAAGCTATCAAATTGTAAGTGCTAAGTCAAATACCATTAGTAATATTCAGTTTCTTGTTTCGGAAAAATCGCCTTTCCCCGTTGTCATGGGACAAGTACTCGTGATTTTAATAAGTGAAAAGCTGGCGAAAGAAGTGGGTATGATTGATTTGATGAATTACATCTATCGTGATCCGATCATTGGGTCTCGTCAAGTATTTGCCATAGTAGACGGAGAAGTTGAAGATTTATTGCATACAAAAATGAATCAAACCAACTTAAATATCGGTGTATATCTTTCAGATTTACTGGCTCAAAACATGCGAAACGGCAATCAACCTGTGACCAATCAGCATATTTTTATGAATCAGATGATGGCAAAAGGCGTGGATGCCTACCTCCCTTACATTAAAAATACAAGCAACTCTATTAAAGTGTCAGGTGTCGCTCTTTTCGATCAAGAAAAAATGGTTGGGCATATTCCAGGGGAAGATACGTTTACTTTTAAAGCGATGATTGAAAATCACAAAAACGGGATTTATGAGTTTCGATTTAATGACAAAAAGAAAACCCATGTTGTTATTGAAAATATCAAATCACATGTGTCTTATCACATTAAACCAACTGAAAACCTTTCAAAAAAGCCTCATATCACCATTGATATCAAGCTGAAAGGTGAGTTAAAAGAATTCATGAAATCAAAAAAAATCGATACGCCTTCTATCTTGCAGCATGTTGAAAAAGAAGTGGAGAAGCGTGTGGCCCAGCAAGGGCAAGACCTTGTTCAATCCTTTAAAAAGCAAAAAATTGATCCACTTGGACTTGGTTTGAGATATCGCTCTAAAGATAAAGCCATGACACCGGAGAAATGGCAAAAACTCTACCCTGATGCAGATGTCCAAGTGAATTGTCATATGAACATTGTCCAAACGGGTGTCAGCCAATAAAAAAGACTGTATGAAAAGGTTCTCCCTTCTCGTACAGTCTTTTTTAATCTTCATCTTTTACGTCCGGGTCCTCAGGGATTGGTTCATTTAAGATGTCTTGAATGAGCTCTTTATATTGTTCTAGCTGTTTCATATGGGTTTGAAACTGCCCTTGATAAATGAGATACGATTCCCCGTCAAATACGTAACGAATCTTTTTTTGCTGGATTAATTTTTCAACATATGCTTCTGATACTTCTAAGTATTCAGCTGTTTCTCCAATTGTTAAATACATGCATGTGCACCACCGTTCGTTTCATCTTACAAATTATATCACGAGCTGGTGAAAAAACAGATATCGCTTGTTCATGTTTTTTTCATCTTTTCTTCACTGATTCGTCAACTCGCTTTTGTACAGTATTCATACACCCACTCAAACACTAGGAGATGATGATCCTTCGCATGACAAAGAAAAATATTCGGACCTATGTCACATTTTTAACTGTAGGCGCAAGCAATACGATGATTGACTTTCTGTTCTTCTTTTTTTTCACTGCTTGCTTTGTTCCCTCTTTTCTTGCACAGTGCCTGTCCTATACAGCAGGAATGATGAACAGTTATGTTTGGAATCGAAAATGGACGTTCCAAGTAAAAAAGAAAGCGGACAGGTGGGAATGGATCAAGTGGGCCACAGTCAACGGCGCAGCGTGTCTCCTCACCTATGTTGTCTTATATGTCATGCAACAAGCAGGATTCTCATTATTCATTAGTAAAGCGATTGGTACCCTTCTTGGCATGATGATCACTTTTACTGGAAGCCGCCTATGGGTGTTTCCATCAGAAAACAAACGATCAGAAATGGAGCGATGATTCAATTGAACATTAAAAAAGCCGTTATACCAGCAGCCGGATTAGGCACACGTTTTTTACCCGCAACGAAAGCACAGCCAAAGGAAATGCTGCCGATTATCGACAAACCCGCCATTCAATACATAGTTGAGGAGGCTGTTCAATCAGGCATTGAAGATATACTGATTATCACAGGAAGAAATAAAAAATCGATTGAAGATCACTTTGACCGTTCGATTGAGCTAGAACACACGTTGCTTGAAAAAGGAAAAAAAGAACAGCTGGCTGAAATCAAACATATTGCGGATATGGCCAATATTCATTATATTCGTCAAAAGGAGCCCTTAGGTCTTGGACATGCGGTATTATGTGCACGTCATTTTACTGGCAATGATCCTTTTGCGGTCCTTTTAGGTGATGATGTCATGGTGTCAGAAAGACCTGCACTCTCTCAGCTCATGGAAGTCTTTGAAGACAAACAAAGAGAGGTCATTGGCGTCCAGCAAGTGGATCGTCTAGATGTCAGTAAGTATGGTATGATAAGACCAGCTAGAGTAGACGGTCAAGTGTTTGAAGTCACAGACTTAGTGGAAAAGCCAGCTATTCATGAAGCTCCTTCCGATTTAGCCGTGATGGGCAGGTATCTGTTAACACCATCGATTTTTCCTATTCTACAAGGAATTGAGAGAGGTGCTGGGAACGAAATCCAGCTGACAGATGCGCTGAAAATCATTGCACATGAATCACCCATTTATGCAAAACAATTAGATGGGATGAGATTTGACGTTGGTGATAAGCTGGGCTCATTTAAGGCAGCGGCTGAAATTGGATTAATGCGTCATGATATGCGGCCAGCCATGCTAGCATATATGCAAAGTATACTCATGAGAGAAGCAAAACAAGCATAGGCTCTTATAAGGATGCTTGAAGAAAATTCGTATTTAAAGGCAGAGTGAAATGAATGGGAACCTTGTTTAATGAAATTTTAACCTGGCTGACAAGCCTTGGTTACGCAGGTGTTGCACTTGGACTGATGATTGAAATTATTCCGAGTGAAATTGTACTTGCCTACGGCGGATATATGGTGTCAACAGGAAGCATTGGATTTGTTGGAGCCGTCATCGCTGGGGTTATTGGAGGAACACTTGCCCAGTGCTTTATTTACTGGATCGGCCTTTACGGCGGAAGACCTTTTTTAACAAAGTATGGGAAGTATTTATTCATCCATGAGCATCATATTGCCACGGCAGAACGCTGGTTTGACCGATATGGAACTGGTGTCGTATTTACAGCTCGTTTTATCCCAGTCGTGCGCCACGCGATCTCGATTCCAGCTGGTATTGCAAAGATGCCATTTCTCAAATTTGTTCTTTTGACCGGATTAGCCGCCATCCCTTGGTCCATCCTATTTATTTATCTTGGAATGCAGCTTGGGACAAAATGGGACCACATTCAAAGTGTCGCTCACACGTATACAACACCAATTATGGTCATTGCCATCGTTCTGATCGTACTGTATTTCGTTTTGAAAAAAATTCGCACAAATCGAAAACGGACAATCTAACGAAAACGCCTTTCACTCGTCATGTGAAAGGCGTTTTTTCTATGCGTGCGTCGATTGTTTTTTCATATATTGAGATAATTCCATAATCATTGCACCCATTCTTTCAAGTGAAGGGGCTAGAATGCGGCTTATCCCCTCTTCTTTTAAAGCTTCAGCTGTGACTTTTCCAACAGCTACAGCTAATACATGCTGCTCGAATAGATGTTGCAGTTCTTCTTTTTTGTCCCATTCTTCTGCTAGTTTGAAAAAGGCATGAACCTGAACAGCGGTTGTAAAACAAACGGCATGGACCTTCCCTTCTTTCATTTCTTGAAGCAAAGTGTCCGCCGCCTCTGGTTCAGGGGGCGTGTGCTGATATGGCATGAGCTGCAAAACGTCTGCTCCCTTGTGATGTAAAAAATCAATGAGAGCTGGTGCATTTTCGCCGTGAAGCTGCACCATGACCCGTTTACCTTGAAGTTCTTTGTCTTCTAACTTTGAAATGAGGTCACGAACGGTTCCATCTTCATCAGAAACATCTGGCTGAATGCCGTGTTTTTTTAGAGCCGCGAACGTTTTGTATCCTCTTGAAGCGATATGGGCACTTGATAAAATGTTCATAAAAGCTTCTCCAAGCTGCAGCTCTTCTGCACTTTCAATTAATGTGTCTGTGCCGATACCCGTTGTTAAAATGACCCAGTCAGCTCCCTTCTTTACAAAGGTTTCTATGCCTGGCTTCAATTCCTCTTTGGCTAAAAATACAGTGCCCTGAAGAGAACGAATAACAGCTTGTCCTCCTTGCTTTTCAACAAGTGTACGCATTTCTTCTGTTTTTCTTGTTCCGCATATGGCAATGGTCTTTCCAGCTAAGCCTTTACTCATTCTCATCCCTCTTTTTCTATCACATGTATGATGTATTGTATTAAATATAGATTTATTTGGAAGACGTTGCAAGTGTCTACTAAAAAAGAGCTTGACGTTTCTATCGAATTCGAGTATCTTTTGTAAGTGCAAATTGTAGGAGGTCATTATGGAAAAACAGAATGTTCAAGCAATTCGATTATCAATCGCAGACCCAACACCACTTGGTTTGTTTGGTTTAGCAATGGTGACGCTTGTTGCGTCTTCACAAAAACTAGGAATCACAGATGGCACATCCCTTATTTTACCTTGGGCTATCTTCCTTGGAGGAATCGCGCAGCTGATTGCGTCCATACAAGATTCAAAGCATCATAATATTTTTGGAGCCACTGCCTTCGGCGCATTCGGTCTTTTTTGGATGGGCGTTGGAACCACTTGGCTCATTCAAGCGGGCGTTTTTGGGAAAACGCTTGCGGGAGCTGCGGACCCAAAACAACTAGGTTTTGCTTTTATTGGTTATTTGATTTTCAGCTTATTTATGACGATCGGTGCAATGGAAACACATAAAGTATTGTTTTTGATTTTCGTCTTTATTGATTTCTTATTCATTGGCCTGTCCCTAAGCTCGTTTGGTGTGATGTACGATGTGACTCATACGATGGCTGGTATTGCAGAATTGATTATTTCTCTTCTTTCATTTTATGGTTCTGCAGCTGTTGTGCTGAATACACATTTTGGTCGTACAGTACTGCCAGTTGGACAACCATTTCGCGTGTTTACTAAAGCATAAATAAAAAAGAACTGCTCTTGGCAGTTCTTTTTTTTATTCTTATTTTTCTTGTTCCTCTTGAAATATCTCTGCAATGATTTCATAAGAACGCATTCTTTCTTGATGGTCAAACATATCAGAATTAATCATGACTTCATCTGCTTGAGTCGCCTCAATAAAGGCTTCTAACTCTTTTTTCACCTTTTGTTTATCCCCGATCATCGTCGAACTTAATTGTTCGTCCACCATCGCCTTCTCATATGGACTCCATAGCCCATCCATACTTTCAACAGGGGCTTTGAGTTTTCCTGGTGTATTGCGAATGAGGCTCAAGAAGCGCTGATAATGAGACGTCGCCAAATATTCAGCCCGCTCTGTTTGATCAGCAGCAAAAACCGTCACACCAACCATCGCATAAGGTTCTTTTAACACATCTGAAGGTTGAAATGACTGTCTGTATAATTCTAAAGCAGGAATGGTATTTTTAGGGGAGAAATGTGCCGCAAAGGCAAATGGCAGTCCCAGTTCTCCTGCAAGCCTTGCACTAAAACCACTTGAACCAAGAAGCCAAATCGGGATATCCAATCCTTCTCCCGGAACGGCTCTTACATGTTTTTTGACCTGACCAGTCGGTTTGAAATATTGCCGAAGTTCTTCAAGCTGCTCAGGGAAATCCTCCCCATTATGAAGATTACGTCTAAGTGCCCTTGCCGTTAACTGATCTGTTCCTGGTGCCCTGCCAAGACCTAAATCAATTCTCCCTGGATACAAAGTCTCCAGTGTTCCAAATTGTTCTGCAATGACGAGTGAAGAATGGTTTGGAAGCATAATCCCCCCAGAACCAACCCGGATCTTTTCAGTCCCTCCAGCAATATATCCAATCAAGACGGATGTTGCTGAACTCGCAACCCCTTCCATATTATGATGCTCCGCAAGCCAATATCTATGGTAGCCCCACTTCTCAGCTTTTTTTGCTAAATCCATACTATGTTCAAATGACTCTTTGATTGTGCCACCTTCTGTTACAGAGGATAAATTTAACACGGAATATGCTGCACGTTGTAAAACTGATTGACTCATACATGATGCCCCATTTCTTTCAAAAATCATACTAGTTTCATTCTTTCAACACCATAACATAAAACGATTTAATTTTTAAATCATTTGATTCGATGATTTTCGAAATGATGAATTGAATGGGCTCACATTATGATTGGACAAGTGCAACGATCTGCTTTTTCTTCCATACCAGTCGATAATAGCCGTATTGGAGCAATAAGTTTACAAAAAAGGCTGCAGGATATCCTATCCAGATTCCTTTGATCCCAAGCGATGTATGGTGTGATAGCACATAAGCCACTGGTACTTCAACAAGCCAAATGGAACAAATACTAAAGATGGTCGGCCATAGAACTGTGCCACTTGCTCTCATTGTGGCTGCAACGATTTGTGCTGTTCCAAAAATGAGATAGCTCCATAGGGTAATCACGACCAAACTATATGCAATATCAATCGTTGCAGGATCTGTTAAAAAGATAGATAAAATTTGTGGTGCGAAAATATAGACGAAAATAATAATCAATCCGCCTATCGCAAAGTTTAGCCCCAGCCCAATTTTAATGACATCTTTCAAACGATTCATGTTTCCTGCGCCAATGAATTGTGCGGCGAAGATAGAAACCGCAATACCAAGGCTCACTGCGGGCATCTGTACATAACTTACAACTTGGTTGACAACGCCATAAGCTGCGGTCGCCTGTGATCCATAATCGTTGACAAAAGAAATGACAGCAATTTCTGATAAAGAAATGAGAATCATATTAATACTAGAAGGGATACTTAACTTTAATAGCGTTTTTAATAAATCCCCTTTCATCAATAAATGCTTTCTAACCGACGCATCAATGCGCAGCGGGTGCTTTGTTTTATAAAGATAGATATGAAGAATGATAAACGTAACGATTGTAGAAATCACAGAAGAATACGCAGCACCATATAAACCAAATGCCGGTAAACCAAGCCAGCCGAATAATAAAATTGGCAGCAATAAAATATTGGTTCCTGTACTAATCATTAAGAAATAAAATGGTGTTTTTGAATCTCCTGTTCCTCGTAAAAAAGTTGTATAGACAAAATAAAGAAATAAGATGGGCATGGAGATGAATAGGATTCTGGCATATGCCGCACTTTCCTCCACAATATTTGCAGGTGTCCCCATCAAATGTAAAATATCTGTGGCAAAAAAACCTCCAATGACAGCTAAAGAAAGTCCGATTAAAAAGGTGAACGAAAGCGTTGTACCGATAATTTCCTTTAACCTCTGCTCATTTTTTGCTCCGTATGCTTGTCCAATCAGGATCGAGCTCCCTGATCCAATCCCAATGGAAAAAGAAACAAGTAAAAAGAAAAGTGGAAAGAATGCCGAAATCGCAGCTACTGCATCCTCTCCAATCCATCTACCGACAAGCACAATGGAAACAAGCTGTCCAATTGATTGCAAAATATTGCTTAATAAAAGTGGAATTAGAAAGATCGACATGGTTTTTACTAAAGATTGATTATTATCTAACGTCATGATGGTTCTCCTTCTCTGTCTAAAGATCCTCAGCTAACATGCTGACAATGCGGTCTTCTATCTCTTTTCCTTTTTCGTCATCAACGAGATGATTCAATAAGATGGAAAAAGCAAGCGTTTTTCCACTCTGCGTTTCAATATATCCAGATAGTGTGCTGACCGTTGATAGCGTACCTGTTTTTGCACGCACTTTTTCTAGTGTAGCTGGTTCTTTCAATCTATTTCTTAATGTACCTCCCACCATACGCTCACTTGCCCCAGCTAACGGAAGTGCATGGACATAGGTGTTAAACCATTTTTCCTTTTGAATGTTTGTCAAAAATAACGTGAATTGATTTGCAGAAACAAGGTTAATCGGTGATATGCCTGATCCGTCTCTCAACACAGTCATGGATGGATCTATGCCAAAGGCAGGAAGACGTTCATTCAGCACGTCAAGCCCTTTGTCAAAACTCCCTTTGTTCTTTACCCGCTTCCCAAGTTCTTTTAACAGAATTTCTGCATGTGTATTGTTGCTTAATTTCATCATCGGAACAAGAAGATCGGATAAAGGCATTGATGAATGGGAAGCGATTTTTTTCGCTTTTTTAGGAACTTGTTTTGTTTTGAGTGGTCCTTTCAGCTGAATCCCCTCAGCCTTTAATGCTCGTTTCATTAAGTCTAAAGCATACGTTGTCGGTTCCCATAATGCGACCCATTGTTTAGACGAGGATGCTTTTAGCGGAATCGTTCCAGTCAGTGTAATTTTGTTTGTACCGTGAGAGCGTTTAAAAGATATTTTCTTCTTTCCGCCTTCTGGCACAGTTTGCACTTGATTGACAACTTGAGCGACGTCAGTCTTCGGGATCATCTCATAGCTGGCCTTCTGCCCTGCTTTCTTTCCCGGATTGACTTCGAGAATGATCGTCCCTGCATCATAATCCTCATTCGGTGAAGCAGTAAGAGCAGATATTTGAGCGCCGTAATATTGATCTTCATCACTCCACGGCAGATCGATGGAATACCTTGTATCATCAAACCAAGTATCATCAGCTAAAAGCTGTCCACGAATCGTATGTATTCCGGCCTTTTTGACTTGTTTGGCTAATGCGGCAAAATCGCTTTCTAACAATGTCGGGTCTCCAGTGCCTCGGAGATAAAGATTGCCGTGCAATGTTTTTTTGTGAATTGAACCATCTATCCAAACGTCTGTTGGAAAAGTGTGTGTTTCACCCAGTAGATCGAGTGCGATAGCAGATGTGAGTAATTTCATATTAGAAGCAGGAGTCAGACGGATGTCCGCTTGATGTTCATAAAGAAGAGAAGTGTCAGAAGTATCGCGTACGCTGATGCCAGCAATTGCGCCCTCTAAATCAGGTGCTGTTCGAATGAATTCGTCTAAAGAAGTGATCCATTTTGATTGATCATCATGAGCCGTTAGTTGTTCATCTTTCACTGAAAAAGGGAGAAATAACATCGACAAAATACATAGTTGTAAAAACATGACCTGTGAGAAACGTTTCACGCAATCCCTCCTTTTTAGAAAAGCAGCCAAATTTAGCAGATTATGTTCATTATACACAAAAGAACGTTTGTTCTCAAAGGTTTTTAAAACAGAAAAGTCAGCTTTCTTTGACGAAAACTGACAAGCCTCTTTTACCTTTTTTCAGGATTCCAGCCATCGTTTCCGC
Organism: Bacillus sp. FSL W8-0183; assembly: GCF_038006825.1. Taxonomy (NCBI): domain Bacteria; kingdom Bacillati; phylum Bacillota; class Bacilli; order Caryophanales; family Bacillaceae; genus Bacillus; species Bacillus sp. FSL W8-0183. The sequence goes on from NZ_JBBOVY010000001.1 coordinate 2,037,053, forward strand.
TAAGTACGGATTGAACGGTGATTTGACTTGCTTCGTTTTTTGTTAATATCGTTGACCACTTCACCCGGTTTGCCACATGACTCCCTGCGCCCGTTGATCCATATTCTTGATATCTAGCCGTTCTTTCGTTGTCTTTGTTCTCCCAGTTATGCCATCCCTCAGCTTTAATATGTTCATCCATTTTTGTTTGGAGGAACGTGACGGCCGAATGAGGTCTCCATGGACGGCCTAAGTACACAGATTGAGACGCAGCCGTTCCTTTATTTAATGTGGAATCAATAAAAACGTAGCCATACTTTTGAGCTTCTGTTGTGGATGCCGCTGTAATATACCCGTTTCCAAGACTTTTTATTTCAGCTCTTTTAAATACAGCCGTTGCTGAACCAAAGATGAAGTCAACCGTGCCCTCGATATAGCAATCTTCATAATATTGTCTCCCTGTGCCTGTGGCATAAAGTGTATCTTGATAACCGAGAACACGTACGTGTTTAAACACAGCCCGGTCCCCGGATACATAAAGGGCAACCGCCTGCCCTGCGTTTCGGCCAGCTGTATTTTGAAACGTGATATTTTCTGCGTAAAAATGATTTGCCCGAATCATTGTACTTGAGCTATTGGTTGTGCTCCCGCTGCTTGCATTTGTATCATCATACGTCAGAATCGTCTGATACTGATTTTCTCCAATAAAGGACACATACGGCTTATTTTGCGGAAGGAGAATCTTTTCTTTATACACACCATTTTTAATATATATCGTCGTTTGCTGTTGATTGTTCACTGGTATCGCATCAATGGCAGATTGAACCGTTCGAAATGTCCCATTTCCTTTTTGACCGACAATAAGCACGCGGTTTGTTTGATGGTTGTGTCCAGCTGCTTGCGCATAAGCTGAGTCAAAAAGCAGTAAGGCCAATACCATCATCAGCAGTCGTTTTCCATACTTCATCACACATCTCCCCCTTATATTGTGAACGTTTTCATTGACGTATTCTTTTTGATCCTATTCAGTTATAAAACAAAAAAACACAAAAAAACATCCACTGTGTTAGGTTGTGGATGTTTTTTCATATTTCATCGCATAAATTCCTTCATTTTCAATCCATTCACAAAATAGGACGTCTTTATAGGAGGATATGTGCTGCTTTTTCAATTGCTCTCGCAGCCACGCTTCATCAAATCCAGCTTCCTTTAAATCTTTTTTTAAAATCTCTCCGTCGATAATAAACGTTCTAGGCAATGTGACTTCTTTTCCTTTCACGTTCACATCTTCGGCTGTAGCTGGTGCATATTTCATTTTTGGAAGCACACTCACAGACCCATCCGTTTCCAAAATGGCAAATTCAATTTCATTAAGAGCAAAATGCCCTTTCGCTCGAATCAGCGTCTGCAACTGATTTAAATCGAGCATATTTTTCTTTAATCGATTGTAGTGAATCTTTCCTTTATCAATCACAAGAGTGGGTCTTCCCTCTAAAAAAGCGCGAATGGATTTGAATTTTTGTGAAAGCCATTCAACTGTGTAGATTAAAACGCCCCAGACTGCAACTGCAAAAAGGATATGTAGCACGCTGACTTCTGGATCAAAAATGGCGTTACCGACCATCTCCCCTAAAATCAATGCAGAAATAAAATCAAACGGCGTGATTTGTGCAAATTGTGTTTTCCCTAATAGCTTTGTAATGGAAAATAAAGCGAAAAATCCGATAAAGAGTTCAATCAAAATATTAAAAAATGGCACACATATACCTTCCTTTCTCACTGCATGTACTTACAGCATGTACAGGAAAGGAAGGTTCTAAACCATTTATGAAGGCAGTAAAATAAAGACGTCGTCTCCCTCAACCAATGCTTCATATGTTTTCACGCATCCATGATCCGGTTCTTGAACATTTCCTGATGAAAGATTGATTTTCCAATCATGCATTGGACAGAAGACATGATCTCCGCTCACCATTCCTTCAGCTAGTACACCGCCTTTATGAGGACAGCGATTTTCAATGGCTTTGAACTGCTTGTTAGAGGTTTGAAAAACAGCTAATTCAAGTGGACCGGCTGCGACTGTTTTCCCTAGCTGCAACGGGAAATCTGATATTGTACCAATATGAACTTTTACAATTGAAACTGTCATCTGGTCTCATCCCTTCAATTGATTTAGACGGAAGCAGTTGCCTTTTGAAATAATTGTCTTGTTTCTGTTTCGTTCTCTCGAATCTCTTGCCACGGTTCTTCATAAGTTGAAAGTGCGATGTCCATTCTTTCGATGAGTGCTGCACGTTTCTTGTCATCTAGCAGTACCGTTTGGATATGATTCAATCCAAGCCGTTCAACCCAAGCGGATGTTCTCTCTAAATAATTTGCGGTTTCTCTGTAATATTGAAGGTAGGCTGCGGCCATTTGTTCTACTTCTTCTGCTGTACTTACTTTCATTAATAAGTCTCCAGCTCGTAAATGTGTCCCTCCATTCCCGCCAGCATACAATTCAAATCCCCCATCGATACCTACGATGCCAAGATCTTTAATCCCAGATTCAGCACAGTTTCTTGGACAGGCTGATACGGCCATTTTGACTTTGTGCGGTGTGGCAAGTCCTTCAAATTTCTTTTCAAGTGCGATCCCAAGAGAAATGGAATCTTGCGTTCCGAATCTGCAAAATTGTTCTCCAACACAAGTTTTGACGGTTCTTAATGATTTTCCGTAAGCATAACCAGACGGCATATCTAAATCAGCCCATACTTTTGGTAAATCTTCTTTTTTGACACCTAAAAGGTCGATTCGCTGACCTCCAGTCATTTTCACAAGCGGTATCTCATATTTGTCAACGACATCCGCTATTTTTCTCAGGTCATTAGCATTAGTCACGCCCCCGTACATACGTGGAACGACCGAATAGGTACCATCGTTTTGGATGTTGGCATGCATTCGTTCATTCACAAATCGCGAGCTTTTTTCATCTTTGTAGTCAAGAGGATACATCATCCCTAAATAGTAATTCAGTGCAGGCCGGCACTTTGAACAGCCTTCTTCTGTTTCCCAGTCAAGTACATTCATCACTTCTTTGACATGCTGCAAACCTTTCTCTTTGATTTCATGAATCACTTCATCTCTTGATAAGGTGGTGCAGGCGCAGATGGTTTCTTTTTGCGCAGTGCGGTTTGCATCATCGCCTAAAGTGTGCCATAAAATCTCTTCCACAACAGATTGACAGCCTCCGCATGATCTAGAAGCACTTGTACATTGCTTGACCTCTTGTATAGTCGTTAGGCCTTCTTTTTGAATAGCTGCCACTATTTGACCTTTTGAGACACCATTACAGCCACAAACGATATGGTCGTTTGCCATTTGTTCAATCGTGTTTTCTTGCGCCAGCTCATTTGATGTTAAGACAGATACTTTTTCCATATCTGACATATCAACACCTTCTCTAATGTACGAGAATAAACGTGGTCCATCGCTTGTTTCTCCAAACATGACGGCGCCGACTAAGCGGTTTTGCTGGAAGACTAGTTTTTGATAAATACCTTGCTGTTCATCAAAAATTTTAATCGCTTTTTTCTCATCGTTTTCTATAAAATCTCCAGCTGAAAATACATCAACCCCTGATACTTTTAGCTGTGTCGATAGTACAGATCCTTCATAAGGCGCCGGAGACATGTCACATACATGCTGTGCGAGCACGTTTGCTTGATCGTATAATGGCGCGACAAGACCGTACGTTTGTCCTCTATGTTCAACACATTCTCCGACTGCGTAAATCCGCGGGACACTTGTTTCCATGAAATCATTGACGATAATCCCCCGGTTCACTTCAATGCCGCTCGTTTCGGCAAGCTTGTGATTCGGTTTAATTCCTGCTGCCATGACCACCATATCTGTCTCTAATGTAGAACCATCTGAAAATGTTAGCCCTTCTACCCTTGTATCTCCTAAAATCTCATTTGTCTGTTTTCCTAATAGAAAGCTCATGCCTTGTTTTTCTAAAGCTGCTTGCAGAAGCTGACCTGCCACCGGATCGAGCTGACGGTCCATTAAATGAGAGCCAAGGTGAATGACGGTCACTTCCATACCTAAGTTTAATAGACCACGCGCGGCTTCAAGTCCAAGGAGCCCGCCTCCAATGACGGCTGCTTTTTTGTACATCATAGATGCTTTGACCATTTCCTCTGTGTCTTGTAATGTACGAAAAGCTGTTACCCCTTTTTTATCGCTCCCTGGAATGGGCGGGATGAACGGGAGTGACCCTGTCGCTAAAATTAAACGGTCATAATGCACGGTCCGTCCTTGATCACTCATAACGGTTTGATTGTCTGGATCGATCTTCACAATGGTCTCATTTGTAAACAGCTGAATATGATGTTCCTTGTACCAATTCCAATCGTTTAACGTAATATCCTCTGTCTTTGTATCCCCTTGGAGAACTTTCGATAAAAGAATCCGATTATAGTTAGGATACGGCTCAGTTCCAAATACAGTCATGTCGAATCGTTCATTGTCCGTTTTTAAAATGTTTTCGAGCGTTCGGATACCAGCCATACCATTCCCTACTAATACGAGTTTTTCTTTCATGAAAAACACCCCTCATGTGATCGTTTTTTAGAAAGTACCATAATCTAAACAAAGATGGAAAATACATGTTAAAATTTCTCACATAGTTTTCAATTCTTGTAGGCTGACAGCTGTACAGGACAATATTTAAAACCTGGCATTTTACTGTGTGGATCTAACTGTTTACCAATTAATAGGTTAATTGATTGATGTTTATTCCAGTGAAACGGAACAAACACAGTATCTTTTCGGATGCTATCTGTTATGTGGCACCTCATGATGACACTACCTCGTTTTGACTGGATGGTGACGAGTTCCCCGTGCTGAATCCCGTAAGCTTTGGCTGTATCAGGATGAAGCTCTACATAAGCTTCAAACTGCCGGGCAACAAGAGAGGTGCTTTTTCTTGTTTGAACGCCCGTTTGGTAATGAGCCATCACCCTGCCGGTCGTTAAATAGAGTGGATATTCTGGACTGACTGGTTCTTTTGCACCCTGTTGTCCATGTGCAACGACTGCAAATTTTGCTAATTTATCAGGATGTGAGAATTGATGCTCAAATAGTCTTTCTGTTCCTCGGTCTTCCAAATGAGAGCAGGGCCATAATATGCCTTGCGTCTTCCTTAACCTGTCATAGGTCATACCGGAATAATCGGCTTTGGCTCCTTTCGTTGCTGTTCTCAATTCCTCAAAGATGTCTTCTGCAGATGAAAAAGAAAAAGAGCCGCCTTTGCCTAATACTGCTGCTATATCACAAATGATTTGCCAATCGTGCTTTCTTTGGTGTTTGAGTGGATAGGTTGCTTCTCTCAGCGTAACGCGTCCTTCAATGTTCGTCATGGTCCCTTCGTCCTCTAAATATGACGAAGCTGGTAAAATAACATCTGCGAGTGCAGCCGTCTCAGAGATAAATAAATCAATTGCGACAAAAAAGGACAGCTGCTCGATGGCTTTTTTGATAAAGCTTGCATGCGGACCTGATTGAACGGGATTAGAACACATTAAAAAGAGCGCTTTTATCTCTCCTTTCTGCATTTTTTCAAACATTTCAAAAGCAGATACACCTTTTCCAGGCAGTTCTTTTTCATCGATCTTCCATATTTCAGCCATTTCTTTTCTATGTACTGGGTTTGTGATATCACGGTAACCAGGAAGCTGATCTGCTTTTTGTCCATGCTCTCTTGCACCCTGTCCATTTCCTTGCCCAGTAATCGCACCATAGCCACACCCAATCCGGCCAATTTTCCCAGTAACAAGCAGAATATTCAGGAAATTACGAACGGATGCTGTCCCGTCTATTTGCTGCTCAATGCCTCTTGCAGTCAGAATCATGCCTGTTTTTTCGCGTGCGAATTTTCTCGCTATTTTTTGAATGACTTTCATCGATACACCGGTTTGCTGCGTAATGTCTGGCAGGGACATGTGTGAAATCTGCTGTTTCATTTCTTGAAAACCTGATGTTCGTTTTTTAATAAATTCTTCGTCTAGTAACTGTTCATGAAGCATGACGTGTAAGATTCCATTTGCGAGTGCAGCATCTGACCCAGGCCTTAAGCTGACATGTAAGTCTGCTAGTTTGGCTGTTGCTGTTTTTCGCGGATCGATCACGATGAGAAATGCCCCGTTCTTTTTAGCTTCTTCCAAGTACGGCATGAGGGTCGGCTGACATTCCGCTATATTGGTTCCAACCAATAGTAAAACCCGGGCATGCTTGATGTCACGAAGCGGAAAGGTTAGACCCCGATCAAGTCCAAATGTTTGGTTAGCTGCTGTTGCTGCTGAAGACATACACAGTCTTCCATTGTAATCAATGTATTTCGTTTTAAGGGCGACCCTTGCAAATTTTCCGAGTAAATAAGCTTCTTCATTTGTAATCGATGCACTACCATACACACTGATAGCATCGTGCCCATGTTCCGTCTGAAGGGTTTGAGTGCGTGCTTTGATTTCGTCAAGTGCCTCTTGCCAAGTCACTTTGACAAATTGACCGTTTCTTTTGATGAGGGGGTGATTCAATCGTTCCTTGTGCAGTGCGTGCTGGTGGGCATGCTGCCCTTTCATACAGATCCTGCCGAACGTGGTTGGATTATGAATACCTATCGTCTGGTAGCGTGTTCGCCCTTCTGCGTGCTGCTCGACTAATTGCATTTTGCACTGCATACTGCAAAACGGACATTGAGATGGGAACACCCTTTTTCGCTCTTGCTGCTCTGATGTTTGCTGCACATATTGTAAAAAAGATTGATTCATACATTCACACCCTTTTGTCTACTTTGCTCAAATTGCTCGCAGAGCTCTTCTCTCATTTCCTCATCGAGCAATTTTTCTCGGATGGAAATGCTGCCGTTTTTTTGGATCCAGTCTCCAATAGATTCTTGAAAATATGCACGTTTTCTATAGTCTTCAAGCAGTGCTTTTAAAAAAGGAATCAGCTCATCCGTTCGGCTCACAGAATAAAAAAGCTGACCTGCCTTAGGTTGACGTATGCTGCCTCCTATATAAATGTCCCATTCATCCAGCTGCTTCTTGATGCAGATGTCATAGATGGGGCTGAAATGACATACGCAGGAAGGACCAGCGATATGAATCGATGTGACTGCAGGTAAAAGCGTGTTTTCTAGTTGTCTTTCGATCTCCATGACAAGTGTTGTGACAGATGGATCGTGACGACAATCACATGAAAGAACATGAGAAAGTCTCTTGCTTTCTTGTGGCATGATGTGTCCATGTTCTTTTACAATATGGGCGGCCTCTTGTGAAATACCGATCAGCCGAATTCGTTTATTCTCCGTTAGTTCTACGTGCTGAATTTGCTTTTGCTCTAATAATCCGGTTATCATCTGTAAAAATGTCAGATCAAGACGGCCACCATATAACTGAGGCATTAGTATGTGCTCATGATCTGATGGGCTGTCTTTTACGAAAAGATCTTGAAACTGCTCAAGATAGTATGGAATGGCTGCTCGGCACTTTTCACAGCCGTTATCTGTCATCCAATTAAATTGTCTTCTTACTTGCTCTTCATTCAGCGGATGCTGATTTTTTATATACGAAAAAATGGTCTGTTTCTCTACATTTGTGCACGAGCAAAACGTGTCCAGTGCTTCCGTTAGCTGATTTGATGAGACATGGCAGCAGGCACGAACAAGCTCTTGACAGCCTCCGCAGCCCGTTGCGGCCCCTGTCTGTTTTTTTATCTCTTCTAAATTTGTCAGCTGATGGACCGATATGCTTTTGAATATCGCTCCCTTCGTCACCGTATGGCATTGGCAGATGAGATCCTCTGTTTTTAATGAATCTAAAGGGGATATCTGCTCTTCATTCAGTGATTTCATGACTACGCTTTTATCACGCCCCACTTTTACATCCTGCAAAAGCTGCTCAGCTCTCTCAAGTTGACCAACTAATACAACGCCTGTGAGCACATCATGTTCAAACACTAGTTTTTTATATACTTCTTGTTCTTCATCTAAGTAAGTCACCACTGAAGCGGAGGGGGATCGGTTTACAATACTGCCAGCAGAATAAATAGATATGTTATTTGCTTTCAATTTTGTTGAATAAATGGCAGGAGGTAAATTCGTGACCAGTTCATCTAATAAATGATTCGCAAGCACGTTTGCTTGTTCATAAATAGGCTGCACAAGACCGTGCACCATCCCCTTATGCTCTGCACATTCTCCAATAGCATAAATATTCTCAACGTTTGTCTGCATGACATCATTTACAACAATGGCTTTTCTTGTATGAATGCCGTGCTGTTTTGCAAGCTCTATATTCGGACGGACCCCCGTTGTGAAAACCACGAGATCAGCATCCACGATATCTCCACTTTTTAACAGAACGCCTTCTACTCTCTCGTTTCCTAAACATGCAATCGTATGAGCATTTGTTTTTACCTGAATCCCCTTGCGACTTAATTGTTGAGACAAAAGCCCTGCAGCTGTTTCATCTAATTGGCGTTGCATAAGCCAATCCGTGTGATGAATCAAGGTTGTCTTCAGTCCAGCGATCTGTAAACCAGCGGCCACTTCCACACCAAGTACACCACCTCCAATGACTGCTGCACGCTCATAGCGTAAAGAATCAGCGTAAATGGCCTCATAATCGTCAATCGTACGAAAAGCATAGACCCCTTTTTTGGATACGCCTTGTATAGGCAGAAAATGAGGCGATGAGCCTGTGGCGATAACCAGTTTGTCATACGGGATATTCCGGCGTGCTTCTGTCATGAGCAATTGCCGGCTTGTATCGATGTGCACAACCGTTTCGCCTGTTTGGATGGTGATGTCATGTTTGGTGTACCATTCTTTTGGCTTTAGTTCAATTTGAGACAACGATTCACTTTTTTGTAAAACTGACGAAAGTTTTATTCGGTTGTAGGCCGGGTGCTTCTCTTTTCCAATGATCGTGATGGAATAGCGTTCTGGCTGTTTCTTTACGATATGTTCGATACATTTCATACTCGCCATGCCGTTTCCGATAAACACGAGTTTACGTTTTGCCATGTGAGATCAACCTTTCTAGCTTTTTGCGCCAAAGCAATGTTTGCCTAGATTATGGCACACATTTGTAAAAAAGTGTTTATCCATGTCATTTTTTCTAACACAATACTTCCATTCCTTCTATCAACTCGCTATCTTTAAGTCAGAAAATTCAAAATAAAGGAGGGGTTTTGTGAAACTCTCAGAATTGACTTCTAGTGGTCACCCTAAGACATTGTTTGGTTCATTTTTATATTTTGACGTGAGTTTCATGATTTGGGTTTTGCTGGGGGCACTCGGTGCTTTTATTGCACAAGATTTTGCCTTATCGACAATAGAAAAAGGCATGATTGTAGCCATTCCGATTTTATCCGGATCTTTTTTTCGAATTGTGCTAGGCCTATTAACAGACCGAATGGGACCTAAAAAAACAGCGATGATGGGCATGATTTTGACCACCATTCCGCTCATATGGGGGTTTTTCGGTGGTACAACTCTTTCAGAGCTAGTACTGATCGGGATTTTATTAGGGGTTGCAGGTGCGAGTTTTGCGGTCGCTTTACCGATGGCAAGCCGCTGGTACCCTCCTCATTTACAAGGGGTAGCGATGGGAATTGCCGGCGCCGGAAACAGCGGAACACTGATCTCGACACTCTTTGGACCAAGACTTGCGGAGATGTATGGCTGGCATACAGTAATGGGGCTCGCTCTTATTCCTTTAAGTTTCGTCTTTTTGTTTTTTATTTTCACAGCAAAAGATGCACCAAACCAGCCGGCCCCTCAGCCGCTTCGGTCCTATTTTTCAGTCTTTAAAGTAAAGACAACGTGGTTTTTCTGTCTTCTTTATGCAATTACATTCGGTGGTTTTGTCGGCCTTTCAAGTTTCTTGAGTATTTTCTTTGTGGACCAATATGCGATTTCAAAAATTCATGCCGGTGATTTTGTGACGCTTTGCGTGGCGGCAGGCAGCTTCTTTCGGCCAGTTGGCGGTTTGATTGCCGATAAAATTGGCGGGATGAAAGTACTGCTCGGTTTATTTGCTTTGATTGGTATCTGTTTAGGGGCAGTGAGTAGTCTACCTGCTTTACCAGTGGTCATTGCGCTTTTATTTGTCGGAATGATGTGTCTTGGTATGGGGAATGGGGCGGTGTTCCAGCTTGTCCCGCAAGTGTTTCATAAGGAAATTGGGATTGTGACTGGAATTGTAGGGGCTGCAGGAGGCATTGGGGGATTCTTTTTACCAAACGTTCTTGGCAGTTTAAAAGAAATGACGGGCTCCTATACGTTTGGCTTTTTGACCATTTCTCTTTTTGTTCTTGCTGTCTTCCTCTGTTTGGTTGTATCCCAGTTCAAACGTAAAAAAGTCATTATCCAGCCAACCATGTCTGAATCATAAAAAGCCATGACCACTCTTTGGTCATGGCTTTTCTCTATATATGGTAAACACCCTTTGTTTGACCTATTTTGGCAGAACCGAACTCCCCATTAAATAACGGTCTACCTCGTGCGCCACTTGTCTGCCTTCGTTAATTGCCCAGACAATTAAGCTTTGACCGCGTCTTGCATCTCCCGCTGCAAATACGCCTTCTACATTCGTTGTATATTCCCCATATTTTGCGTCAATCCGATTGTTTTTGCTGTTCACGCCAAAGTGTTTCACTAGTGGCTGTTCAGTTCCCTCAAAACCAATCGCAATAAAGACTAGCTGAGCTGGCCATACCTTCTCTGTTCCTGGAATCTCATGAAATTCAAACTTCCCTTGCTCGTTTTTCACCTTTTCCATTTGAATGGTATGAAGCTCTTTTAACTTCCCATTTTTATCAGCCACAATCTTTGTGGTTTGAATCGAATATTGGCGCGGGTCTTCTCCAAATTTTGCTTGTGCTTCTTCGTAAGCATAATCTAGAGAAAAGACATAAGGCTGTTCTGGCCACATGTTATCCCCTACACGTGTATCTGGAAGCTTTGGATGCTTTCCGAATTGAACAACACTTTTTGCTTTTTGGCGAAGTGCAGTTGCGACGCAGTCAGCACCTGTATCTCCTCCGCCAATCACAATGACGTCTTTCCCTTTTGCGTCAATAAAGTTTTTATCTTTGAATCCTGAATCAAGCATGCTTTTTGTTGCGAGTGTTAAATAATCCATTGCCAGGTGAATCCCTTTTGCTTCCCTGCCTTCAATTAACAGGTCACGCTGCTTTTGTGCACCTGTACAAAGGATGACCGCATCAAACTGTTCTTTTAGTTCATCAGCCGTGATATCCACACCAATTTCTGTGTTGGTCACAAAGTCAATGCCTTCTTGTCTTAGCAGTTTAACTCTGCGCTCAACGACTTCTTTGTCGAGCTTCATATTTGGAATACCATAAGTGAGCAGTCCGCCTAGACGATCAGATCGTTCAAACACGGTTACAGCGTGTCCTGCTTGGTTTAGTTGGTCTGCACTTGCCAGTCCTGCTGGTCCTGATCCGACAATGGCGATCTTTTTCCCTGTACGACTTGAAGGAATTCTTGGTGTAATCCAGCCATTTTCAAAACCTTTATCAATGATCGTCCGTTCGATATTTTTAATCGATACTGCTGGATCATTGATCGCGACGGTACATGAGCCTTCACAAGGTGCTGGACATACTCTTCCAGTAAATTCAGGGAAATTGTTCGTTTTTTGTAGTCTTTCAAGCGCTTCTTTCCATCTGCCCCGGTAGACAAGGTCATTCCATTCTGGAATTAAATTGTAGATCGGGCAGCCAGAAACGCCGCCCCTGATCTCCATTCCAATTTGACAAAACGGTGTTCCGCAATCCATACATCTAGCACCCTGCTGTTTCAATACCTCATCTGTATAAGGAGCTGAATATTCTTTCCAGTCATTTTGACGAGTGAGAGGGTCACGTTCATTTGGCTTTTCTCTTTTATAATCCATAAAACCTGTTGCTTTGCCCATTGTCCTCTCCCCTTTCTTAATGAGCGACGGCTGCTTTTTGCCCGTTTGCCGTTTCTTTATTTTTCGGTTTTGTGTTTGCTTCAAATGCGAACATAACAGCTTCCTCGTGGCTGAGGCCTGCTTGTTTTTGTTCCTCAATGCTTTGAAGCATCATTTTGTAATTTCTCGGAATGATCTTAATGAATTGATTCTTTTCTTGTGCCCAGTTCTCTAGAAGCGCTGCTGCTTTTGAGCTGTTTGTATAATCAAGGTGTTCCTGAATCATTTGCTTCACTTCTTGTTCTTCTTCGTGATCTGTGAGTTTTTCAAACATGATCATTTCCATGTTGCACATTCTTTTGAACTGTTTTGCATCGGATGTATGCACATAAGCGATACCGCCAGACATCCCTGCGCCAAAGTTCTTCCCGACGTCACCTAAAATGACAACACGTCCGCCAGTCATGTATTCACAGCCGTGATCACCGATTCCTTCAACGACCACATTGACACCTGAATTACGCACGGCAAATCGTTCACCTGCACGACCGTTAATATACGCTTTTCCGCTTGTCGCGCCGTAAAATGCAACGTTACCGACAATCACGTTCTCATGTCCATTTTGTACAAAGTGATCAGATGTTTTGACAGCAATTTTGCCTCCAGAGAGTCCTTTGCCGATATAGTCATTTGAGTCACCTGTTAAATATAAAGACATCCCCTTTGGAACAAATGCGCCGAAGCTTTGTCCAGCTGAACCAGTGAACCGAAGTGTGATCGTATCCTCTGGCAGACCTTCTTCTCCGTAGCGCTTAGACACTTCGCTGCCCGTAATCGTTCCAGCTACACGGTGAATGTTGCGAATGTTTAGTGACAGATCAACCGGTGTTTGATGATCGAGCGCTTCCTGTACATAAGGGAGAATCTCATTCATATCCAGTGATTCATCAATTTTATGATTTTGCGGCGTTCTGAATGTGCGTGGTCCCTCTGGCTGATAAAGCAGGGTTTCAAGGTTCAGCTGTCCTGCTTTCCAGTGTGATTTTGCTCTTTCACTTACTGATAAGACATCCGTACGCCCTATCAATTCATCCATTGATGTAAAGCCAAGTTCAGCTAAAATTTCTCTTACTTCCTCTGCAATAAACATCATGAAGTTGACAATGTGATCAGGGTCACCCATGAATTTTTTGCGAAGTTCCGGGTTTTGAGTAGCGACACCGACTGGGCAAGTATCTAAATGACATGCTCTCATCATGACGCATCCTAATACGACAAGTGGAGCTGTCGCAAAGCCGTATTCTTCTGCTCCTAAAATCGCAGCCATGACAACGTCGCGTCCTGTCATTAATTTGCCATCCGTCTCAAGAACGACTCGCTCTCGAAGGCCGTTTAAGACAAGGGTTTGATGCGCTTCTGCCAATCCAAGCTCCCAAGGAAGTCCTGTATGTTTAATACTTGTTTTCGGAGAAGCTCCAGTACCGCCATCATATCCACTAATTACGATGACATCCGCTGTCCCTTTTGCTACACCTGCTGCAATCGTACCAACGCCAGCTTTAGAAACTAGCTTGACACTGATGCGTGCATCACGGTTTGCGTTTTTCAAATCATGGATCAATTGAGCCAAATCCTCGATTGAATAAATATCATGGTGAGGCGGTGGTGAGATTAGGCCAACACCTGGCGTAGAACCACGTACGTCTGCGACCCAAGGATATACTTTATTTCCTGGCAGCTGTCCGCCTTCTCCCGGCTTTGCACCTTGCGCCATTTTAATTTGCAGTTCATCTGCATTGACTAAATAATGACTTTTCACGCCAAAGCGGCCAGAAGCAATCTGTTTAATCGCACTTCTGCGATCATCCCCGTGCTCATCTACTGTGAAGCGTGCAGGGTCTTCCCCGCCTTCTCCGCTGTTGCTTTTGCCGCCAATTCGGTTCATCGCAATCGCTAGTGCTTCATGCGCTTCTTTACTTAGTGAACCAAATGACATCGCACCTGTCTTAAAGCGGCGTACAATGGATTCAGCAGATTCAACTTCTTCTAGACGAACTGGCTTTTGTTTTGAACGAAAAGCAAATAGATTTCTAAGGAAACCAATTCGTTCTTCATCCGCTGCCTTCGTGTATTGCTTAAATAAATCATAATCTTCGTTGCGGCATGCCCACTGAAGGGTATGAATGGTTTTTGGGTTAAAGGCATGATGCTCTCCATTTTTTCTCCACTGGAACTCACTGCCTGATTCTAGCGTTTGATCTGTTGATGCCTGATACCCAGCCTCATGACGAAGCTTTGCTTCATTTGCAATGGTGTCAAGATCAATACCGCCTAGCTGAGAAGCTGTTCCTGTGAAATACGCCTGGATGACATCTTCACTAATGCCGACAGCTTCAAAAATTTGTGCGCCTCGATAGCTTTGGACAGTGGAAATTCCCACTTTAGACATTACTTTAACTACGCCCTCAGTCACACTTTTCCCAAACTTTGTGACAGCTTCATCAAAGCTAATCGCAATCGCTTCTTCAGCAATAAGCTGTTTGTATGTTTCGTAAACGAGGTACGGATGGATCGCATCTGCACCGTAGCCAATCAGTGCGGCAAAATGATGAACCTCTCTTACTTCTCCAGATTCGACGATTAAGCTCACCTTTGTTCGTAAGCCTTGACGCACAAGATGCTGATGAAGTGCACTCAATGCAAGAAGTGGTGGAATCGGCACTTTTTCTTCCGTCATGTCACGATCGGAAAGAATTAGTAAAGATACCCCTTCACGAATGGCTTTTTCTGCCTCTTCAAACATCGCATCAAGACCACGTTTTAGGTCATCAGTGAAAAGTGTATGAATCGTTTTGCTTTTAAAGGCGTTATGAACAATCGTTTTCAAGCCGTTGAACTGCCCGCTTGTTAAAACGGGTGTATAAAGTTTAATTCTTCGGCATGAATATTCATTTGGATGTAAAATATCTCCCTCAGCACCTAACCAAGTCATGGTTGATGTAACGAGCTGCTCACGAATGGCATCAATCGGCGGGTTCGTCACTTGAGCAAACAGCTGTTTGAAATAAGAAAACAGCGACTGCGCACGATCTGATAACACAGCAAGCGGTGTATCACTTCCCATTGAGCCGATTGGGTCCTTTCCTTCTTCTAGTAAAGGAATTAAATACTTTTGAATGTCTTCGTACGTATAATGGAAAGCACGCTGACGTGTTAGCAAATCACTCATTATACTAGAATTTTCTGAATTTTCTTCAGAGCGATTGACGTGAACCATTTCTTCATCGAGCCATTTTTGATAAGGAAGTTCATTCGCAATCGAAGATTTCACTTCTTCATCCGAAATAATGCGTCCTTCTTCTAAATCGATTAACAGCATTTTACCTGGTTCAAGACGGTCTTTATACTTCACATCTTCTTCATTTGTGTCGATGACGCCGACCTCAGATGAGAAAATGATGTGATCGTCATTTGTCACGTAGTATCTCGCAGGTCTTAATCCATTCCGATCTAAGATGGCGCCGATTTGTTTACCATCCGTAAACGAAATCGCTGTCGGACCATCCCAAGGCTCCATTAACGAACTATGGTATTCATAAAATGCCCGTTTCTCTTTAGACATGTGCGTATTCTCCGTCCACGGCTCAGGAATCAGCATCATCGCTGTATGAGCAGGAGTACGCCCTGCAAGCACGAAAAATTCAAAGGCATTGTCTAAAATGGATGAATCACTTCCGTCTGCATTCAGCACTGGCAAAATCTTGTCTAGATCTTCTCCGAAGGCTTCAGACACGAATTGTTGTTCTCTTGCTCTCATCCAATTGATGTTTCCTCTTAATGTGTTGATTTCTCCGTTATGAATTAAGTAACGGTTTGGATGCGCTCGTTCCCATGTCGGGAATGTATTTGTACTAAATCTTGAATGAACGAGTGAAAATGCAGAAACAAATGTTTCATCCTGTAGATCAAGATAAAAAGCATCAACTTGATCTGATGTTAAAAGCCCCTTATATACAATGGTTTGACTAGACAGACTGACAAAGTAAAATTGTTTTTCCTCTGCTGTTCCCCAGTTTTCAGCCTGCTTACGGATGACATATAATTTTCGTTCAAATGACAAACGGTCTGTTACGTTGTCGTTTGCTCCGATGAACACTTGCCGGACAACCGGACAGCTCTTCGCTGCAACCGTTCCAATTTTCCCAGCATCAACAGGGACCGTTCTCCAGCCAATTAATGTTTGCCCTTCTTGTTTAATGAAGCCGTTGATCTTTTGTTCGATCGCTTGACGCGTTTTGGCATCATCATCTTTTGAAAAGAACACCATTCCTACCCCGTAACGGCCCTTTTCAGGAAGTGCAAAGTCTTGACAGTTCTTTCTAAAAAAAGCGTCTGGCAGTTGTACCATTAAACCGGCACCATCACCTGTATACGGATCACTGCCTTGCCCGCCGCGGTGATCAAGCTGGCACAGCATTTGCAATCCCTTTTTGACGATGCTATGTGTCGCCTCCCCTTTTAAATGGGCGTACAGTCCGATTCCACATGCATCATGTTCAAATTCAGGACGGTAGAGACCTTGTGGTTGTGGTAGTTGATTATAAGTCATCGTTTCTCTCCCCCGTTTAAAAGATCCGTTTTTTCACAGTAATAAAATCTCACAAACTCTGTAACTTATTTTAAGTTTTCAAATTAATATAAACAATATATAATTTAGATCAAAACAATCTCTTTTTGAGATAGATGGGTGTGAAGTGCAAAAATGGAGCTTCGTCAATTACGTTATTTTGTAGAAGTTGCTGACCGTGAACACGTGTCAGAAGCGGCTGAAAACTTACACGTTGCCCAATCTGCCATCAGCCGGCAGATTGCCAATTTAGAAGAAGAACTTGGAGTGGCTTTATTCGAACGAGAAGGACGAAATATCAAATTAACGAAAATCGGCAGACAATTTTTGGACCATGTCAGAACCGCCCTAAAAGCGATAGATTACGCCAAAGAACAAATTGATGAATACTTAGACCCCCACAAAGGGACAGTGAACATTGGATTTCCTACAAGTCTAGCAAGCCAAGTGCTCCCTTCTGTCATTTCCGCATTTAAGCTGGAATATCCAGAGGTCGATTTTTTACTTCGTCAAGGTTCCTATAAGTTTCTGATTGAAGCTGTCAAAAATCGAGACATTGATCTTGCCTTTTTAGGACCCGTCCCGACAAACGATCCTCAAATAGAAGGAAATATCTTGTTTTCCGAAAGCATTTATGCCCTTTTACCTATTAGTCACCCCTTTAGCGGGCAAAGAAGTATTCATTTAAGTGATTTGAGAAAAGACCATTTCGTTTTATTTCCTGAAGGATATGTGCTGAGACAAATTGCGGTTGATGCCTGTAAGCAGGCTGGCTATGAGCCAACTATCTCATCTGAAGGAGAAGATTTGGATGCCATTAAAGGTCTTGTGTCAGCGGGTATGGGCGTTACTTTATTACCCGAAAGTGCTTTTTATGAAACAACACCGCGATTTACAGTGAAAATTCCCATTGATTTCCCTCAAGTGAGAAGAACGGTCGGAATTATTGCTTCTAAATCGAGAGAGATGTCTCCTTCTGCCCATGATTTTTATATGTTTGTAAAGGACTTCTTTTCAAAAATTGAACAATATAAATAATTCATTAAAACAAGACATTTCATTTGTAGAAATAATCCCTCTTTGTATATGATGAGTTACAGAACAACAGACTATATGGAAGAAAGGTAATCGTATGAAATCAATTTTATCGTTTTTAAAGCCCTATCGGCTATCCGTTGTGTCCATTGTGATTCTCACCTTTTTAAGCAGTATGCTCCAGCTGTATTTACCGACGCTTACGGCAGATATCGTTGATGTCGGGATCGTCCAAGGAGATGTCGCTTATATATGGAAGGTTGGGGGCTGGATGGTGGCTTGTTCTTTACTTGCCATCTTGCTCACGATTTGGAAGTCCTACTTGTCATCTAAGACAGCTCTAGGCTTCGGGCGTGATATGAGAAGACAGCTGTTTGTGCATGTCGAACAATTCTCATTAGAAGAATTTCAAAAAATCGGGACATCTTCCTTTATTACAAGATCAACAAATGATGTGAAACAAGTTCAAGATGTCACGATCATGATCTTACAAATGATGACACGGGCGCCTCTTATGCTCGTTGGTGGAATTATTTTGGCTGTATCTAGAGATGCTGTGTTATCTCTCATCTTTTTAGCAGCTCTTCCCCTTCTTGGCGGGTTCATTTATTTGGTGTCAAGAAAAGCAATCCCCCTCTTTGGCCAGCTTCAGAAAAAAACGGACCGGCTGAACTTGATTATGAGAGAGTCGCTTTCAGGCATTCGGGTCATTCGAGCGTTTAACCGAGTAGATGACGAAAAAGAACGTTTTCAAGAAGCCAATACATCGTATAAGGATACTGGCCTTAAAGTCAATCGATTAATGGCGTACTTGTTCCCTTTTATGCTCATTATCATGAACTTCACGAATATCGGCATTGTCTGGATTGGCGCTAATCGGATTGATGCCGGACAGATGGAAGTCGGGAATCTAATCGCCTTCATTCAATATGCGATGATGATTTTAATGGCACTCATTATGCTGTCTATGAGTTTTATTATGGTGCCTAGAGCTCAGGCATCCGCTAAACGGATGAATGAAGTGTTAAATCTAGAACCAAAAATTAAAGACAAAAAAGAAGCTGTCACTAAACTTGATCAGCCAGCCCAGTCCATTCGCTTTGAGAATGTGTCATTTTATTATTCAAATGCTGAAAAACCAGCCGTTCAAGACATGACGTTTGAAGCCAAAAAGGGTGAAACGACGGCGATCATCGGCAGTACAGGTTCCGGGAAAACGACCCTTCTTCAGCTGATGACACGTTTTTATGAAGCAACAGAAGGAAAAATTACATTAGATGGTGTCGATATTAGAGAATTGCCTCAAGAGAAACTGAGAAGTCAGATGGGTTATGTTTCTCAAAAAGCCATTTTATTTAGCGGAACCATTGCTGATAATGTGCGCTTTGGCAAACGAGATGCTACAGATGACGAGATTTGGCAGGCACTGCGGACAGCACAGGCCGAAGAATTTGTTTTGCAAAAAGATGGCGGAATTCACGCAGAGATAGACCAAGGGGGTTCGAATCTCTCTGGCGGTCAAAAACAACGTCTTTCGATCGCAAGAGCACTCGTAAGAAAACCTTCATTCTACCTGTTTGACGATAGCTTCTCTGCCCTTGATTACAAAACGGATGCAAAACTTCGGTCAGCGCTAGAAGCTGAAAAAGAGCATGCTGCTTTGATTATTGTGGCCCAAAGAATCAGCACAGTGAAGCATAGCGATAAAATCATTGTGTTAGATGATGGAAAAATAGCAGGTATCGGTACACATGAACAGTTACTGAAAGATAACCTTGTCTATCAAGAAATAGTCGCATCACAGGAAGGTCAGGAGGTGGAGCAAGGATGAGTAAAAAAATGTCTTCTGGAATGGGACATAAAGGCGGTCACCCAAGCGGCCCAGTACAAAAACCGAAGGAATTTAAAAAAACACTTCTTCGTTTAACGGGCTATTTAAAACCGAGGAAATTTCAGCTGATCATTGTCCTGATTGCAGCGATCGGTTCAACCGTTTTTAATGTCGTCAGTCCAAAATTACTTGGGGATGCCACCTCTTCCCTATTTGAAAGTTTTACACAAGGAACTGGCGTTCAATTCGATGTCATTTCACGCATTTTATTGCTGCTTGTTCTATTATATGTCGTAGCATCTCTCTTCTCATTCGTGCAGCAATATGTAATGGCGGGTGTCTCGCAGCAGACCATTGCTGAATTAAGGCAAGAAGCAAATGACAAGCTCACACGTCTCCCCCTTCGTTATTTTGATAAAACAACACACGGAGACACGCTGAGCCGGGTGATGAACGACATTGATAATATTAATACTTCTTTACAGCAGGCACTCACGCAAGTGATCACATCTGTTATTACAGTCATTGGAATTGTCGTCATGATGCTTTTCATCAGTCCGCTGCTGACGCTGCTTGTTTGTTTGACGCTGCCTCTTAGTTTGTTTGCGATTCGAGGCATTACATCATTTTCGCAAAAGCATTTTAAAGCACAGCAAAAAGAACTAGGGATGATCAATGGACATATTAATGAAATGTTCACAGGACATCAGACGGTTCGTGCGTATGGCTATGAAAAGAAAGCCATTGATACATTTGATCAATTAAACGAACAACTATATGAATCTTCAAGAAAAGCACAATTTATCTCTGGCTTAATGATGCCGATGATGACCTTTATTGGGAATCTTGGCTATGTGGCGGTAAGTGTTGCTGGCGGAATTCTTGTCATTAATGGGAATATTCGTGTTGGGGATGTGCAAGCATTTATCCAATACACACAACAAATGTCGCAGCCGCTTGTGCAAGCATCCAGTGTTGCAAACTTAGTTCAATCTGCTATCGCTTCTGCTGAACGGGTGTTTGAAATTCTGGATGAAGAAGAAGAACATGCGCAAGAAGATGCAGCGATTGATCTTAAATCCCTTTCCGGAGATGTGGCCTTTGAGCACGTTCACTTCGGTTATGAGAAAGATCAACCCATTATTAAAGATTTGAATTTACAAGTCCGAGAAGGACAAACGGTGGCCATTGTTGGGCCAACAGGCGCTGGAAAAACAACGATTATTAATCTGTTAATGCGCTTTTACGAGCTAGATCAAGGCTCCATTCGCATTGGCGGCGTAAAAACAACCGACCTCAGCCGAGAGCAAGTGCGTGACTTATTTGCGATGGTTCTTCAGGATACATGGCTCTTTGAAGGCACAATTTATGACAACATCGCATATGGCAGACCAAATGTTTCAAAAGAGGATGTGTTGAAGGCCGCTAAACATGCCTATGCAGACGATTTCATCCGCACCCTTCCAGATGGATATGACACACTCTTAACAGAAGATGCCGGCAACCTCTCACAAGGTCAGCGTCAACTGTTAACCATCGCCCGTGCCATCTTATCTGATCCGAAGATATTAATCTTAGATGAAGCAACAAGCAGTGTCGATACACGGACAGAGATGCATATTCAAAAAGCGATGAATGAATTAATGAACGGCAGAACAAGCTTCGTCATTGCACATCGACTTTCAACGATTAAAGATGCCGATCTCATTTTAGTCATGAAAGATGGCACGATCATTGAAAAAGGAACTCATCGTGAGCTTTTGAAAGAAAAAGGCTTTTATGCCGACCTCTATATGAGTCAATTTGCCGAAAACCAAGTCGGTTAAACAACACCAAAAAGGATAGACAGCATGTAAAAATGCCTGTCTATCCTTTTTGTTATGCCTTAAGCTTCCCGTTTTCTGACTTTCACACTAAGTTTCGTCATGTAATCCGCTTCATTTTTAGACATCAGAGAATGAAGTAAATACTCCTCAAAGACATCCCCATCCAGTATCATATCCTCTGCTTCGATTCGATCTAATAAACGTGAATAGGCAGTCTCCATCTCTTCATATGTTCCTTGTTGATAAATGACTGCATATAGACCCGCAGGCTTTTTGACTGCATCCGGCCCTTCCATTCGGCAAAACAGCCTATCAGATTGATGATAATGACGCTGCAAAAACTGCTCCTTGTTTAAAACAGAACCATTTGCCGCGGCACCTTTAATACCAATCCCTTTCAGAAATTCTCCTACAATTCGAGAAATTTCTTCTATAGGTGTGTTTGAATCAATCGGGTTTGATGTACTGAGGACGATCGGTTCTTCTGGCAGTTCTTGAAACAAGACCTCCCCTGTTTTCACTGATGATAATTCATTCGTTGTCTCGATCACACGAAAAAGAAAAGATTGAATATCCTGTAGTTTTTGGATCTCCTCCCCGACCTTTTCTGCTTGCTCAACCGCAAGACTTTGCAATTTTTCCTGAGAAGGCTCAGTAAAGTATTGTTTTAATTGCTTGATCGGAAATTGAACAGCGCGAAGAGATTGAATGGCCATGAAATGATCAAACTGTTCAAATGTATAATAACGGTACCCATTTTCCTGAACACCTGCCGGCTTAAACAAATCGATCTTATCATAATAGAGCAGTGTATCTTTTTTCACTTCAAATAATGCCGCAAATTCTCCAGTTAAAAATGTTTTTTGAACATCGTTCATCATTTTTAGGGCTCCTTTCTTGACTATGGAGTTACTCCATCCTTTATGATAACATGCAGAAACACCACATATGTGGAGAAAGGATTTACACATGAACAAAATCGCACAAGATCAAGTCACATTATCACTTGCAAATCAAGAAGACTTCCCTTTGATGAAAAAAGAACTGCAAGATGCTTTCACAGCTGGCATCATTGATACATTTGGCGATGCAGAAGGTGGACCAATTCCTCCTGATGAGTCGATTGATGAATCTTTTTATTCGACTGAGAACCTTGTCTATCATATTTTACTAAACGGTCAAAAGGCAGGAGGGGTTGTTTTAAAAATCAACCCTCTCACACACCGCAATTCGGTGGACCTATTATACATTTCTTCATCATCTCACAGCCGAGGCATTGGTCAGGCAGCATGGAAAGCCATTGAGGCGCAATATCCAGAAACGAAGGTGTGGGAAGTTGTCACTCCTTATTTTGAAAAGCGCAACATTCATTTTTATGTGAACAAATGCGGGTTTCAGATTGTTGAGTTTTATCACTTGCACCATCCAGATCCGAGCTTGCCTCATGAGAACGATCAAGAAAATGACCCTTTAGCGCCTGAGACATTTGAATTTTTCAAATTTGAGAAAGTCATGAAAAAAGACCGTTCAAGTTCATAAAAAAACTCCCCCTCATATGGGGGAGTTTCAGCGTGTAGACAAAATCTCGCATTCGCCAAGAACAAAAGCTGGTTATTTGAAAAGAATGAATACGTGTATGATGCATATTTTGATTGTTACATTTGCCCCAACGGGCATTATCGTACAACGACTAGAGAAGGCTATAAGCAATATGCGTCTGATTCAGAGATATGCAAGTCCTGCTCGTTTTTAGATAACTGTACACAAAGTCAATTGGACGAAACTTCGTGGACTCAAAAAAGTTTCAATATAGGCGATGCTTACTTTCGCTGCCATGAATCTCAAAAAGCTAGCAAACTGGACATGGAAAGGACCATGTCCAGCCTAAGTCAACAGATAAATTTTATTAAAATCAGTGAAAACCCCTCATCTGGGGAGTTTTTATTTTGATATAATGTGAGGCCTTTCATCCGTCGCAAGAATCGCAAACAAATAATGATCTTTCCACTCCCCATTGATTTTTACATTTTGTCTAGATAGACCTTCTTTTTGAAAACCTGCCTTTTCAAGTACTCGTATGGAACCTATATTATGAGGCTGAACACCTGCTTCAATTCTGTGAAGATCCAGCACATGAAATGCCTCATCTAGCATGAGGGCAATTGCTTCAGTTGTGTAGCCTTTTCCATTATGTTTTTGATCAAGTCCGTATCCAAGCCAGGCGCTTTGAAGAACATCTCTGACAACACCAGATAATGTGATTGTGCCAATGAGCTGATGTGACGCACGGTGGAAAATTCCTTTTGCATACGTTTCGTCTTTTTGGCGGCTTTGCTGAAATATCTGAATTCGCTTCAATTGTTCGGGGATGGTGTAAAAATCCTCTTGTCTAAATGAAGTAAATGGCTGAAAGAACTCGCGATTTTCATATTCAAGTGTTGTCAGTGCTTCAGCATCGCTTTCTTTGAAATCTCTTAAATAGATCGATGTGTTGATCGTTTCCATGTCGTTCCCCCTTTTTTCTCTCTTCTTTTATCATACACTAAAAAAACACTACCCCAAGTAAGAAAGGTAGTGTTCGTTACATTCATTCTAGCTTCTAATCTGACCATCACCAGATAGAAGCAGCTTTGTCGTTGTCAGTGCAGGAAGTCCCATTGGGCCTCTTGCGTGCAGCTTTTGAGTAGAAATGCCAATTTCAGCGCCATATCCTAGTGCACCGCCATCTGTAAAACGTGTAGATGCGTTATGATAAACAGCGGCCGCATCGACTTCGTTTAGAAAGATTTGTGCGTTTTTTTCATCCTCTGTTACGATGGCTTCTGAATGTTTCGTTCCGTACTGATCAATGTGGTGAATGGCGTCCTCAATTGAGTCAACGACTTTCACCGCAAGATCAAGACTTAAATACTCATCTGTCCAATCTACTTCCTCCGCAGGAACCGCTTCGGAAAAGAAAGATTGAGCGTCTTGATCTCCATGCACAGTGACATGGTGCTGAAGGAGTGCTTCATTCAATGCTGCACCATTTTCTTTCAGCCAATCGCGATGAACGATCAGAGTCTCAAGCGCATTACAAACGGCCGGACGATTTGTTTTCGCATTGATGACAATCTGAATGGCTTTTTCTACATTCGCTGTTTGATCAATAAAGATATGGCAGTTCCCTGTCCCTGTTTCAAGAACTGGAATGGTCGATTCTTCTACAACTGTTTTGATTAAAGAAGCTCCGCCTCTCGGAATTAAAACATCAATCCACTCTTTTAGATGAAACATCGCTTGAACCGATGAACGGTCTGTTTGTTCAATAAACTGTACCGCATCACGAGGGATCTTTGTTTGATCCAATGCCTCATGAATGACGCGGACGATGGCTTTGTTGGAAGAAATAGCGGAGGAACCGCCTTTTAAAATCACTGAGTTGCCTGCCTTGAGGGCAAGCCCTGCTGCATCGACAGTGACATTCGGTCTCGCTTCATAGATCATCCCGATCACGCCGAGCGGTACTCTTCGGCTTTTCACATGTAAGCCGTTTTCAAGAGTCCATTCATCCAATATTTCTCCAACAGGATCTGTTAATCTCGTCACAAGCCGCAAACTTTCCGCAAACTCATGAATTCTCTCTTCATTTAACATTAATCGATCCATTAATGCTTCAGAGAAGCCCTTTTCTTTTCCTGCCTCTAAATCCTTTTGATTTTCCTGTAAAATAAAATCACTTTGCTGTTCGAGTGTTTCTGCTATTTTCAGCAGCGCCTCATTTTTTTCCTCTGTTTGAAGTAAACCTAGTTTTTTTGATACGTGCTTTGCTTTTTTCGCTTTTTCTTTGACCGATGTGACAACTTCAGCTGTCAGTGTCATGAAATTCCTCCCTTATGATTAGCAAACTGGTATTGATAAATCTAAATGACAAACAAACGCTTCAAGATCTACGACATGCACCACTTCATCCTGTAGCAAGTCACCGTTCAGTGCGAGTTCGTCGGACGCATAATTGACAATGCCAAGCCCTATTTCTCTTTCATCTTGATCTAAAATACGGACAACATCGCCTTTTTTAAACGAACCCTTTACATTGACTATGCCGTCAGAATCCAGACTTTTCTCACGATGCATGAGAAGCTCCTGTGTTTTCTCTTGAACAACGATTTCGCCTTTTGGGCCAGAATGAAAAGCAATCCACTGTTTTTTATAATTCAGCGGCGCTAAATTTTCGTCAGCTGTAAAATAAGTGCCGTCCTCTGTCCCGTTGATGGCTTTGTCTAAAATGTGAGGTGTATCGGCTTTTCCCAAAAAGCCATTGATGCCTGAGGCCATTGAAATTTTAAAGGCGTCGAGTTTTGATTTCATTCCGCCTGTACCAACGCTGCTTCCCGCATCTCCAGCGGCTGCTTCGATGTCTTCTGTGATTTCTGTGACTTCGAGAATTCTCTTCGCATTCGGGTTTGTATGAGGGTTATCTTCATACAAGCCGTCAATATCAGATAAAATAGCGAGGAAATCCGCATCAATCAGTCCAGCTACTTTTGCAGACAATGTATCATTATCTCCAAACTTCAACCGATTGATCGTCACTGTATCATTTTCATTAATAATCGGGATGATCCCCCGATCTAATAACACATTCATTGTATTTCGCACATTTTGATAGCGCGTTTCATCTGAAAAATCGCTTCTTGTAATTAATAGCTGTGAAGCAATATAACCGTGCGATAAAAATAAAGTAGAATATGACTCCATTAAAAGCCCTTGCCCTATTGAGGCAGACGCCTGTTTTTCTGGCAGTGTTTTCGGTCTATCAATAAATCCTAATTTTCGGTAACCAGCTGCAACCGCACCAGATGAGACCAAAATGACTTCGTGTCCTTCATCTTTGAGTTTTACAATTTGATTGACGAGGTTTTCTAGTTTTTTTAAACTAATCTCACCTTGAAAGCTAGTAAGAGAGCTGCTTCCGATTTTCACAACAATTCGTTTTCTCTCTTTATCTGCGTACACCTTATCACTCCTGTATTGAGGCTCTATTTATATCGTTACTTTTTGTTTTTGCTGTTCACTTATTTCTTTTGATCGATTGGCGGCATGTTTGACGGCCTGTTTGATGGCTTCTCCTCCGCCAAAATCATCTAATGCATCTAGTCCTGCAGCAGTTGTTCCATTAGGTGACGTAATTTTTTCTCTGAGGACAGAAGGATTTTCAGCTGTTTCTTGCAGCATCTTCGCTGCACCGAGAAGTGTCTGTGTACCGATTTGACGGGACATTTCTTTTGATAAGCCAGCTTCTTCTCCAGCCTCTTCGATTCTTTCCATTAAGAAATAAAAATAAGCTGGACCACTTCCGGCAATTCCTGTGAAAATATCCATTTGCTCTTCCTGAATGGTATACACTTCTCCCATTTCAGATAAAAGAGCCCGACTCATGCTTACATGTTCATTTTTCACATAACGTCCAGCAGATAAAGCGGTCGCCGACGCCCCAATCGTACTTGACGTATTTGGCATTACTCGCATAACAGGCTGCCCTTCATGCAGCATGTCTTCAATATACGATGATTTCACACCTGCAAGTACAGACAGGATGAGCTGATCTTTCTGAATATGAGGTTTTAATGATTCAAGTGCTGTTTCAGCATCCTTTGGCTTCATTGCCAGGATCAACATATCCATTTCTTCAAAAGGAAATGAATCCATTGTGGCTGTTTGGATTCCGTAGCGTTTCGTTAGTTCGTTTAATCGCTGCTTATTTTGCTTGTTTGTTGCGTAAATTTGGCTGAGCGGCATCTGACCTGATCGCACAATACCTGCAATCATTCCTTCCGCCATAGAACCTGCTCCAATGAAAGCAACTTTCTTTTGATCAATGATATTGATCCTCTCCCTTGTTCGCTTTTTGTTCGTGTTTTTCGCACGTTAGTTATCGTAACATGATGAGAAATCGTGTCAAGAAAGAGCCAGCGCTTTTCAAAAGTCCCGAATACACGCTGAACAGCTTGCGGTATGTATGTTAGCCGTGTTTTTTAAAATCATCAATTTAGATCAAAAGAACTATACAGATTTGAATCATAGTACCCTTTCGTTCGACTGAATTCACCATTTTATTTTTGGTTTCGGTGACTTCAATTCTAGTTTTTAGAAAGCGCTATCATTTTGATGGCTTTCTATTTTCCTATAGGAAGAATGTGTTTGAATCTTTCGATTAGACTATTGACATATTTTAGAAAACATGTCCGTTGAAATGCTTTTTTTGTGGTGATACCGTGAAAGGGAATCAAGAGAAAAAGGAGCGTTCATAATGAAAGTAAAAGAAAATTACGTCAATGTCATCCCAATGAAAGAAATCCGATCTACAGATGACCTTCTTTTCCCATTCCCTATCTACAATGAATTACGATCGCAGGGTGATATTCGATACGATGAAACGAGAAAGTGCTGGGATCTTTTTCGATATGCTGATATTCAGTCCGTTCTGAAGCAGCCAAAAGTGTTTTCATCACAGCGAGGAAGAAGCACATCTAAAACGAGTATTTTAACAATGGACCCTCCAAAACATACCAAAATGAGAGCACTCGTCAATAAAGCCTTCACGCCAAAAGCGATCAAACAAATAGAAGAAAAGATCAAAGACTTGACCCATGATCTATTACATCAAGTAAAGGATCAACGGACCTTCGATATTGTGCAAGATCTGGCCGCTCCCCTACCTGTCATGATCATCGCCGAGCTTCTCGGTGCAGAAGTGAAAGACAGAGAGCTGATCAAAAAACATTCAGATGCTCTAGTTGCAGGAGCCAAAGATGATTCAAAAGAAGCTGTTCAAGCCGTTGTCGACATGCAAAAACAAGCAGAAAAAGAGCTGTCAGAGTACTTTGCTCATTTGATCCAAAAACGAAAAGAAATGCCAGCCGATGATTTAATCTCCCTTCTCATCCAAGCGGAAATTGACGGTGAGCGTTTATCAGAAAATGAACTGCTTGGCTTTTGTATACTCTTACTCGTTGCTGGTAATGAAACAACAACGAATTTAATCACAAATGCCGTACGACTTTTAACAGAGCAGCCGCATATCGCCGAATCAGTGCGGCAAGACCTGTCTCTCATTCCTCAATTGACAGAAGAAACGCTACGCTATTATCCGCCTGTTCAAGCGATTGGGCGAGTTGCAGCAGAGGATGTTCAGATTGCCGGTTCTCACATTGAAAAAGGAGACTATCTTATCAGCTGGGTGGCATCTGCGAATCGTGATGAACGGAAGTTTGACGATCCAGATACGTTTCGTCTTGACAGAAAATCAAATCCACATTTGAGCTTTGGCTTCGGCATCCATTTTTGTCTTGGTGCCCCTCTCGCCCGGCTTGAGGCTCATCTAGCACTTGAGATTTTACTCCGTACGTTTCGAGAAATCACCTGTGCGGCAGATCAGCTGAAACCGATTCAAAGCACGTTTGTGTTTGGGGTCAAAGAATTCCCTGTGCAGGTCACCCGTTTTTAAAAGTCCCTTTCATTAGGGGCTTTTTTTCATATGCTTATCCTTACCTTCCTCGTCTGAACATGCTAAAATAAAATCCATATGTACAGTGATCACGGAATTCGGAAAGGAAGCTAAACGTATGACCGATTACACAGCAATGAAAGACGGAATATTCAAATCAGTTTGTTCGTTAGATTGCCCTGATCAGTGCGGTCTTTTAATACATAAAGAGAACGGAAAGATCGTTAAAGTTCAAGGAGATCCAGATCATCCAGTCACTCAAGGAAACATTTGCAATAAAGTGCGGAATGTCACAGCTCGTTTATATGATGAAAAACGTCTGACAACACCATTAAAACGTGTAGGTCAAAAAGGTGACCGGCAGTTTGCTCCAATTACGTGGGAAGAAGCGATTGAAACCATTCGTCAAAAATGGACAAAGCTGATCGAAGAAAAAGGACCAGAAAGCATTTTGCCTTACAGCTTCTATGGGAATATGGGGAATCTCAATGCAGAAGGAATGGACCGCCGCTTTTTCTATCGACTTGGCTCAAGTCAGCTAGACCGAACCATTTGTCAATCAGCCGGAACAACTGGCTATAAATATACAATGGGCGCAAGCATCGGGACAGACCCAGAAGAGACCATTCATACGAAACTATTTATCTTTTGGGGCATCAATGCGGTTTCAACCAATATGCATCAAATCACGTTGGCACAAAAAGCTCGAAAGCAAGGGGCTAAAATTGTCGTCATTGATGTGCACAAAAACCAAACGGGCCGGATGGCAGATTGGTTCATCCCGCTTCGCCCTGGCACTGACAGTGCGCTAGCTCTTGGGATCATGCATGTCCTTTTTAAAGAAGACCTCACAGATGCGTCATTTTTAGAGACTTACACGGTCGGTCACAATGAACTTCGCGAGCATGTGAAGCAGTACGATCCAGAAACGGTTGAACAGATCACGGGTGTCCCGAAAGAAGACATCATCACACTTGCGAGAATGTACGCAGAGACATCGCCGTCTCTCATTCGTATTGGCAATGGGCTACAGCATCACGATAATGGCGGTATGAGTATTCGAACCATCTCCTGCCTCCCTGCCCTCACCGGTCAATGGTTGCACAAAGGCGGCGGTGCGATGAAATCGAACTCTTCTTTTCTTAGTTATAATGAAATCGCTCTTCAGCGGCCGGAATTATTAAAGGAACGCAAACCTAGAACATTTAATATGAATCAGCTGGGCAGCGTGCTAACGAACGCAGAACCTTCTATTGATTCTCTTTTTGTCTACTCTTGCAACCCGGCTGTTGTGACACCTGAAGCAAATAAAGTAAGAGACGGTTTAATGCGGGAAGACTTATTTACGGTTGTCCATGACTTGTTCATGACAGAGACAGCCTCTTATGCGGATATTGTTCTGCCAGCGACCTCTGCCTTTGAAAATGAGGATTTTTATACTTCTTACTGGCATCATTACATTCAAATTCAAGAACCTGTTATAGAACGTTATGGAGAAAGCAAATCAAACACAGAAGTGTTTCGGCTTTTGGCTCATGCGATGGGCTTTGAAGATGAAGCCTTTAAAGACACAGATGCGGAACTAATGGAACAAGCTCTTCATCATCCTGAAAATCCGCACTATGAAAACATTTCATATCAAGCGTTAAAAGAGAAAAAGTGGATCAAAGCAAAACGAGGGCCTTTCGAAGATTTAAAGCTCCCTACCCCAAGCGGGAAAATTGAGCTTTACTCTGAACAAATGAAAAAAGATGGATATCCAGCCCTTCCAACCTATGTACCTTTATTCAAGGAAAGTGATTATCCACTGACGTTTATACCGGGACCAAACCATAATTTTCTTAATTCCACCTTCTCTCTTCATGAGAAGCATCAAAAGCTTGAGAAATGTCCGAAGCTTCATATGAATGAAAAAGATGCAAAAGAAAGACAGATTAAAGATGGGGACATGGTTCGTGTGCTGAATGATCGAGGAGAATGCGAGCTCATCGTGTCAGTCGGACAAAATGTGTTATCTGGCGTTGTTGTCAGCCAGGGATTATGGGCAGACCAAAAAGGCAAAAAACATTTGGTGAATGGCCTCACACCTGATCGTTTGGCAGATATGGGCGGTGGTGCGACGTTCTTTTCCGGCAGAGTCGAAGTTGAAAAATTATGATAGAAAGAGCCAGGAGTTTTGCTCCCGGCTCTTTTCTTTGACTTTTTTAATTGCCAATAAACAGCTGATTGGTCATCACATTTGCACTTCCGCTGCTTTGGTAGCCTTCTACAGTAAATGCCGTTTCATACATTTTCCCCATTGGCATCCCTAAGCTTTCCCATTTTTTAAAATGCGCACTGACGGAGACCGTTCCGCTTGTACGTTTCGTTTGACGTACACTCCAATATTGCTTGAAGGTTGCGATCCCGATAATGGAAGGCTGATTGACACGGGTTGTTTCATAAATGTCATATGTGCCCCCGTCTGCATAAAATGTTCCTTTATGTGTGCCTGTTGGACGGTATGTGCCCCATGAATCAACAATGTAGTATTCTGCTAATGGAGATTGTGTCCAGCCATAGACACATAAATAGGAATTCCCGACTGGGTTAAAACTTGCGTTGTAATTGATGGAGATGTTGCCAAGTTGATGGTGAGTTCTAGTGGAATCAAACTTTTTTCCTTTTCGAAATAAAGCATTTCCAATATTGTTCCAGCCTGCACTAAATGCCCCGCCGTTATTGAGTGTCATCGAGGTGTTTCCATAATCCTTCCATAATTCATAATCGTACCCGCTATGGTTACCCATTTCATTATTCGTAATAGTTCTCGCATGGGCTGGTACAGCCGTCAGTATAAGCGTCAGTCCAATACACATCACAAACAACAGTCTTAATTTTCTCAAATTCATCGTCCATTCCTCTCCTTTTTCATCCTTTTGATTCTGTCATCTCTAAGATGAAACGAATTCATCACCTCCTTTCATGCCCCACTCACTACTAGATTATCGATACTGTGCTAGATCCGCATGAATGTCTCTTGTGTTTGTATAAATGCTTTGATACAAACGAAAGAGATGATCATATACATCGACATGCTGTTGATTTGGTGTAAATACGGCCGCTTGATGGATAAACTGATCCGCGCACGCCTCGAGTGACTCGTACCAGCCGCATCCAACTGCTGCAAGCATCGCTGCACCTAACGCAGGCCCTTGCTCATTTTCAAGCTGAATCACCTTAGCTTGAAAAATATCTGCCTGCATTTGAAGCCATGTATGACTTCTCGCACCTCCACCAATGGACACAATAGCATCTATTCTTTTTCCGGCCTGCCTGAATAAAGCGATCGATTCATTTAATGAAAAAGTGATTCCTTCGAGCACAGCTCTAACCATATGCGCTTTTTCATGCCGGCTGTCTAATCCAATGAAGCTTCCACGAATGACTGAATCTGCATGAGGCGTTCTTTCCCCAACTAAATATGGCGTAAACAGCAATCCATTTGCGCCAGGCGCTATATCCTTTGCTCCGGCTAAAAGGGCTTTAAACGAATCATTTGGAGCAAGTAAAGATTTTATCCAATCGAGGCTATAACCTGCTGATAAAGTGACTCCCATTGTATAAAAAGCGTCTTTTTTGGCATGATGGAATAAATGCAAGTTTCCATTCAGCTCTCTGTTATGATTTTCTTCATAGGAAAGAATGACACCTGATGTGCCAATGCTGCATAGTGTGTGACCTGATGATAAAATGCCGGCACCAATGGCACCGCAAGCATTATCCGCTCCACCTGCAAAAACCTTCGCCTCTTCTGTCATCCCGGTTTCCTTTGCGATCTGCGGCAAAAGTGTTCCAACCTCCGCCTCCGATGAAACGAGCGGCGGGCAAATACGAATCGGAATATCAAAGGTTTGACAAATCTCCTCACTCCATGTTTGTTCTCCAATATCCAACAGTAACGTACCAGCCGCATCAGAATAGTCCATATGAATAGCGCCGGTTAATCGATATCTGACATAATCTTTTGGAAGTAAAAACAAATGGATTCGTTGATCAATTTCTGGTTCATGTTCCTTTACCCATAACAACTTTGGCAGTGTAAACCCTTCTAACGCCTGGTTTTTTGTGATCGCTTGCAGCCTGCCTCCTAGCTTTTCTGTCATGCGCACGCATTGCGATGTTGTTCTTGTGTCATTCCACAAAATAGCAGGCCTGAGCACCTGAAGGGATTCATCCAATAAAACAAGTCCGTGCATTTGTCCAGAAAAACTGATGCCTTCTACCTGCATTGACTGAACAGGCTTTCTCTCCATAAGTTCTGTCATCGCGGCCATCGTCTGCTCTACCCAGTCTTCAGGATTTTGCTCACAATAACCTGGTTTGCTTTGAATGAGGCGGTAAGATTTAGTCGTCTCGCAGCATACCTTCCCGCTCTCATCTACTAATATCGCTTTGACTCCGCTCGTTCCAAGATCAATTCCCATCACATACTTCATGTGTTCACTCCTTCAAAACAGCAGCCCGCTCCATTAATCTTCTAACAAATATTGATTCAATCTGGCTTTCAGCTGTTCCTCTCTGCCAGATTCGTTTCTGATGAGCGGATGTTTCAGTGCATATTCTTCTAATGTATGAAAGTTTGCCGTTCCTTCTGAAATCTCCCGTCCAATTCCTTCAGAAAAACTACGGTACCGGTGCTTGATCACATCTTCAAACACACGGTCTTCAATGAGTCTATGAGCCACCCGCAGCCCTTTTGCGAATGCATCCATCCCCGCAATATGGGCATACAGAAGATCTTCCAGTTCAAAGGAGGCTCTTCTGACTTTTGCATCAAAATTGAGACCGCCTGTTCCAAGTCCGCCATTTTGCAAAATTTCATACATGGCGAGTGTTGTGGCATATAAATCCGTTGGGAATTCATCTGTGTCCCAGCCTAGAAGGGAGTTTCCTTGATTGGCATCAACGGAACCGAGCAGTCCATGAATTCTTGCTACACGCAGCTCATGCTCAAACGTATGACCCGCTAATGTCGCATGATTGGCCTCGATATTTAATTTAAAGTGTGTATCCAATCCATATTGTTTTAAAAAGGCGATTGATGTCGCTGCATCCGTATCATATTGATGAGTTGTCGGTTCCTTCGGCTTTGGCTCAATTAAAAATTGACCTGTAAATCCAATTTCTTTTGCATAATCGACCGCCATATGCAAAAAGGTCGCCAAATGGTCAAGCTCTCTTTTCATATCTGTATTCAGTAGTGTGTCGTAACCTTCTCGTCCTCCCCAGAAAACATAATTTTCTGCGCCGAGTTCCTTTGCTGTTTCGATGCCCTTTTTCACTTGTGCAGCTGCATAGGCAAATACATCGGCATGACAGGATGTCGCTGCACCGTGAACAAATCTTGGATGCTTAAACATATTAGCCGTGTTCCATAGAAGCCGAACCCCGCTTTGCTGCATGTAATCTTTCATTCTTTCTATGATGATGTCTAACTGCTGATTGGTCTCTTGAAGCGTGTCGCCCTCTGGTGCAATATCACGGTCATGGAATGAAAAATACGGAACATCCAATAGATCAAAGAGCTGAAAAGCCACTTCCAATCTAGCTTTCGCCAAATCCATTCCACTATAAGAATCCCAAGCTCTTTTCATCGTGCCAGTTCCAAACATGTCTGTTCCATCAGCAGTCAGTGTATGCCAATAAGCGACGGAAAATCGCAGGTGGTCTTTCATTGTCTTTCCGCCAATCATTTCGCTCGGATTATAATATTTAAATGCGAATGGGTTCTTTGAATGTTTTCCTTCATATTGAATGTTGCCAATCCCCTGTAAACTACTTAACGAAGTCATATTTGATTTGACCATAAGTGATTCCCCCTATATATTCACTTAGTAAGTTGATTCAACAAACGAATAAACGAGTTTACCAACTAATCTCTTTGAATTTTCCATATTTTTTAGTTTTTTAGAAATATTTTCGTTATAATAAAATAAAAAGCATGTTTTATAGAGAATGAACACGATAAAAAGTGGCTTTTCTTCACTTAATCTAAAGACGAAACAAATGGAGTGGATACAATGGATATTGCGGATCAGAACTTTGTGAAAAAAATAAATCAAAAGCTATTGCTAAACGAAATTCTGCACCAAGCACCAATTTCCAGAGCAAAATTATCTGAACGCACTGGGTTAAATAAATCGACCGTTTCTTCTCAAGTGAGTACATTAATGAAAGAACATCTTGTTTATGAAATCGGTCAAGGCGAATCTAGCGGCGGAAGAAGACCCGTGCTTCTCATGTTTAATAAACGTGCAGGTTACTCTATCGGCATTGATGTCGGTGTTGATTATGTCAACGGCATTTTAACAGACCTTGAAGGGTCGATTATTCATAATGAGCAGCTCAAGCTCCCATCCAGCACACCTGATGTGACCGTCCGTATATTAATTGAATTGATTCAGCAGTTACGTTCGCACATCCCTTCTTCTCCATACGGGCTGATTGGTATAGGGATTTGTATACCAGGTCTGGTCGATGCAGATGAACAAATTGTGTTTACGCCTCATTCAAAATGGAAAAATGTCGATCTAAAAACAAGTCTCCAAGACACATTCCAAGTACCGGTTTTTATCGAGAATGAAGCAAATGCCGGTGCGTACGGTGAAAAAATCTTCGGTGCTGCTAAACATTATGACCATCTGATCTATGCAAGTATCGGCACTGGTATTGGAATAGGCATCATTATCAATCATCATTTATATAGAGGCACGAACGGTTTTTCTGGTGAAATGGGACATATGACGATCGACTTTAATGGACCGACATGTAGCTGCGGAAATCGTGGTTGCTGGGAACTGTATGCATCTGAGAAAGCACTGTTCCAATCGCTCCAAACAGATGGTCAGCCATTCACCTATCAAGATATTGAGCGGCTGGCGAAGTTAAATGATATGAAGACACTCAATGCCTTGCGTAACTTTGGCTTTTACATTGGGGTAGGTCTCACAAACGTTCTGCATACCTTCAACCCACAAGCCGTTATTTTACGAAACAAGGTCATTGAATCTGAGCAGGCCGTTCTAAGTGTCATTCAAGATGAAGTATCCTCTAGAATGGATGCACAATTCAGCTCACGGGTGGAGCTGCTTCCTTCGTCATTAGGACAAAACGCACCAGCCTTAGGGATGACATCTCTAGTCACTGAAGCTTTTTTGCGTGATGTCACGCCTTCACCATAATGGAATACATGTTAAAGAGAGACAGCCTTTAGAGTGTTGTCTTTTTTTATTCAGTTGTTTCTTCGTATCGAAAATACTTAAAATCGGCAGGCAGACGTTCGCCGCTTGTGTCTTGGCACTGCATTCCGACAAAAGCCCCTGTAAAGAACCCCCCTCCTCGAATAAAATCATCTGATAAATGGGTCGATTCAAGCGGTATATCTATTTTTTCCCACTCTTGTTGATCAAAAGAATAAGAATACGTGTACGTCTCTCTCTGAACAGTCACTTTTAAATACACATACGGAATCTCGTCTGGGATGATGATTTTTTTAATTAGCGGCTGAGAAAAGGCCAGATTTTCACACACAGATAACTCAAGGATACGGCCAAGCGCCTCGTCATAAGTCACCTGAAGTGCAGTCCAATTTTCCGTATTATAATAATTCACAAGTCCTGCCGCTTGCTGAAAGTTTTTCGGAAAGAAAGAAACTGCTGTCTCTGCTTCAAAATAAAAGCTTTGCCAGCGCCTCGCAACAAACGCTTGGGTAAATTTAGACGTTAAAGATTCCTGCCCATACAGCCTTAAATGATGAGGATTTTCCGTCACTGAACCAATCTGATCCGTAAATGGGATTCTTAATGTTTGAAAATGTCTATTTAACGATGAATCTTTAAATTCATCGACTATGTGATAGGTTGGAGAGAACTCTTTTACGCTCATCGCAGGCGCTTCAACCTCTAGGAGCCCCTCTTTTCCGCCTACCACATACGGCCAGCCATCTTTCCATTCAAGCTTTTGTATGGCTGTCTCTCTTCCTAAAGGGCACCAGCCTCTTTGCTGAAAAATGGATTCCTTACTTGAATGAATTGGGCGGCCAGTCAGATGAGCCATATACCATTCATTTGTATGCGTTTGTACAATGGAAGCATGCCCGCATTTTTGTAGTGGATGGCTAGGCGCATGAAAAGCCGTTAAAATTGGGTTGTCAGGATGAACCTCGTACGGCCCATCAATACGCGAGGAACGGGCGATTGTGGCTGCATGTTCGTAACGTGTTCCCCCTTCAGCTGTTAATAAATAATAGACATCATTGATGTAATAAAGATGCGGGGCTTCTGTCAGTTTGATTGGAGTGCCTTTAAAAATGACCTTCCGCTCACCGACCAGTTTTTTTTCAGATACACTATATTCCTGCAAGGCTATACCTGCAAAGGAGTGATGTTTTTCTCGATGGTCCCACAGCATATTCAACACGTATTTCTTTCCGCTTGGATCATGGAACAAGGAAGGATCAAACCCAGAACTATTGAGCCGAACCGGATCGCTCCACTCGCCATCTACTTCGTCAGCTGTGACCAAATAATTATGACCATCCTTAAACGGACCATCTACTACTTTAATATCTGAATAGATGAGCCAAAACTGACCATCCGCATAACTTAAACACGGCGCCCAAACCCCGCCGGAATCAGGATTTCCTTTCATATCGAGTTGAGAAGTTTTTTGCAAGGGACGCGCGGCGAGCCGCCAGTGGACGAGATCCTTCGAGTGATAAATTTGCACCCCCGGGAACCATTCAAATGTAGAAACCGCCATGTAATAGTCCTCTCCCGCACGGCAAATACTTGGGTCAGGGTTAAACCCTTTGAGCACTGGATTAGTAATCTTCAATTGAACTTCCTCCTCTTTCAGAGAACTACATTTTAAAGTCGTCCATATGATCGATATACACCTTGTCTCTATTCTCAAGCTCTCGTACGACTTTTTTATGTTTTTCTTCATCTAGGTTATAAAAATTAATATCAACCATCGCTAAAATTAGTAAGCATACAGGAATCACCGTTGTCGTGATTAAAATGCCCAGTAAAGCTTCTGGTGTTTGCACTTGGTTTGCAATATAACCAAATCGGTCAAGGACAAGCCCTGGAACGATGCCGCCTAAGGCCATCCCAAATTTAAAGAAGAAGCCAATCACTGCATAAATCAGTCCACCCATCCTTTTCCCTGTTTTATATTCGCCATATTCAACAGTTTCAGGAATGAGTGCCCACATGTAAGCACCTGCTGTAATACTCCCTGCAGCCGCAACGAGCCTGAAAACAAGTATTAAAGTGATTTGACTCGGCGGGATCACAAGTAAGGCAAGAAGGCCTACAATATTCAGCAATAATGAATAATTCAGCAGCTTTTTCTTTCCTAACAACTTGTGCAGCTTAGGAATAAACGGCAACACCATTAAAGCTGGCAGACTGCCAATCAGGCCGTACCACTTCACTAAATCTTCTCGGCCTAGGTTATACGTCACATAATAAATCCCGACTGAGTTGCTGATCGAGTTCACACCAAAGATAATGATAAAGAAAATGCTTAACACAACAAGCGGACGATTCACTCGTAACTGGACAAAGAGATCACTGAACTTGATCTTTTCCTCTGGCTTTTGAAGCGTGACGCGCTCATTCGTACTTTTAAAACAGAAAATCAGTAATCCGCCCCCAAGTACGCCGAGAAATGCCATCGTGATCTGCCAGCCAAGTGCTGTATTTCCTGTTGTATCACCCAAAAACGTCGCAAGAAACGGAACAAAAAAAGCAACAACTAACCCACCGAGATTTGCAAAAAGCATACGAACAGACGTAATACTGACGACCTCTTGGTTATTTCTTGTCATTGCGGAAGTTAAAGCACCATAAGGAACATTGATGAACGTGTATGTAAGCGATAAACCAACATACGTGATGTACGCATAAATGAGTTTTCCCATTTCGGAAAAATCCGGTGTCGTAAAACAAAGAATGGCAAGAACGGCAAAAGGTAACGCACCAAATAACAAATAAGGTCGAAACCGGCCAAAACGGCTGTTCGTTCGGTCAACCATCGCCCCAATAAACGGATCTGCAAGCGCATCGATGGCCCGAACCACCAAAAACATCGTCCCTGCTGCTGCTGCTGATAATCCATAGACATCCGTATAAAAAAATAATAGATACGTAGAGACAGTTGCATAAATTAAATTACATGCGAAATCTCCTGAAGCATACCCCACTTTTTCAGACATACGAATCTTCTTTAAATTCTCACTTACCATGAGTTTTCTCCCTTCTTCACTTAGCCTCTTCTAACGGACAGATGGTGCAGGGCAGCAGCAAACAATAGGTCGAAAATAAAGCGCTTTCAATTCGTTGTAAAAATGAAGCTGAACATCTCTTTCTTTCAGCTTAGCCCACATAGCAGCAAATCATTCGCTTTAAACAATAGATCAATAGATGATCGCCATCTTAGTTTATCGATTAAACAAACTAAGATGAATTCATTTTATAAAATATGATCTGACTTTTCAATATTTTTTGAAAAAATAATCCAAATAATTGATTTCTTGTCATTTTTTCTATGGTATGAGGATATGAACCTTCTTTTTATCTTCCAAAAACAAAGAGAACTCAAATAATGGTTGCATTCATACCAATCCCATGCTATATTAATCAAGCGATGAGCTGAATTGTGTAAGTCGGGTAACACGTCTCTTTGAGACACACACGAATGTGGCGTGTGGTTATTCCGCCTCAATACGCAAAAGACATCTTCTGATGAAGATGTCTTTTTTCTTACCCTATTTTGGTGCCATTTTCAACCGGCTCATCGGTGGCAAGCAGGACAACGTCTTCTTTTGACGGCATGCCTCCTAAGACAAGCACCTCTGATTTAAACCCGGCAATTCTTCTTGGCGGGAAATTGACCACTGCAATAATTTGTTTCCCAGTGAGATTCTCAGCCTGATAACGTTTTGTCAGCTGTGCACTAGATTGTTTTATGCCAATCTCATCCCCAAAGTCAATCTTCAGCTTGAAAGCAGGCACTCTTGCTTCTGCAAAAAATTCTGCTTCTACTATCGTCCCAACGCGAATGTCTAACGCTAAAAACTGTTCAATATCTGCCATTAGAATCTCTCTCCCTTTCAATCTTTCATAAAAAAGGTCACATTTTTCTTCTGCTAGATGACCACTTGTGTTCCACTAATTTCTTTATTGTAGCACACCCTACTCTTCTAAAAGAAAGAGTTAAAAAGCCTATTCATTGAAAATCCTTTTTAGTTTACATAATGATTTTATAGTAGTCTATTAAATGTTTGCATCATGAAAATGAATTCGGTAAAATGGCAAATAATCCTACTGCTTCCTCTCGAATATTTCGGGGAGGGTTAACACTTGTTTACATTATCAGATATGTGGACGTTTTGCTGGTCGTTTTTCGTCATTCTTCCTATCGTTGCCATCTTGCATCAGCTGGGTCACATTGTAGTCGCCTGGCTGTTTGGAGCAAAGGTTTCGTTTGCACTTGGCAGAGGCAAAAAAGTATTGAAAATAGGCGTCGTTGAAATTAGAAGAATCTATTTTCTAGATGCATTTTGCCACTATGAAGAAATGAGGAGAAATAACCGTTTCTCACACATTCTTGTCTACTTAGGCGGATCATTATGCAACCTGCTCAGTGTTCTCATATTGAACACAATGATCGCCAACGATTTCCTGCCAGAACATCAATTTTTCTATCAATTTGCTTACTTCTCAGTCTACTATGTATTTTTTGCTTTACTGCCAGTACAGTATGCAGATCATCATCCGAGTGATGGGCAAGCGATTGTGAACATCATTCGTCACGGTGAACCATGCGACATCATTGATTAAGATGAGTGGCTTTCACTGTCGATTTGATACTGAATCGTTAAAAAAGGAATACCGAATAGCTTCATTTGATGAATTGCTGTGAGACTTTTTTCCGTCTCCGGTTTCATATGAAAGCTTTCTTCCATTGGCAGTTTCATGGTGATGAAAGACGTATGCAAATACAATCCTTCATCACCCGTACTGCCTTTTGGACTTTTACTTTTTAATAGAAAATCTTCCTTTTCATTAAAAGGTTTTAAAATAGCCGTAAGCTGTGAAAAAGGAAGCGGCAAAGCAATATTCATATAGACTGTCTCTTCATCATGGTGCTGGGCATAGAGCGCATAAAAGACTTGCTCGCCTTTCTCATTGCGCCTGATCCACACACGTACATTCTTCCTTTCTTCAAGAGGATGTTGAAATCTTGAAAGACTCCCCGGCATTTCATATGGCATTCGTGATGACCCTAAATAGAGCTGTCCTATTTGTCTAAAAATAGGTTGAAGCAAAAAGACAAACGGCCTTACCCACCAATGAAAACAGACGGCTGCTTTTAACGTAAAGGACATCGGGCCCTCATAAAATCTGCGAATAACCGGTGACACACTCTCTGCTGAAAATGCCTTTCCATTTAATTGGTCAAGAGAATCGACTAAACCAATCTTCTCATCATGCTGCATGTCGTCATGTTGAAAAGACATGATCTGAAAACGACCGTGAACTCTCGATACCGGAAAATCCTTCTGTTTCAATCGATCAGCTGGTCTTTCAATCAACCATCCAATGAGGCCTGGTAAAATAACCAAACTTGCATTGATACTGCCATGAAACCAAATCATTTGATCCATGCTGATGTAGGTAACATGTAAAAGCATTCCGGCAGAATAAAGGAATGATAGGACGATCGTTCCCATTAACATGATGCTAGAAAACACAACGAACCCTTTTGCGACAGTTGAACGAAAAGAAGTTTTCATACACAAAATTCCATACAAATAAAGTGCTATCACATAAAGAACGACGCTGAACGTATCAAACAGGCGAGAATAGCTGATTCCAACAGCAATCATCACTGGCGACAGTAAAATAACCCAGCCGCCCACTTTGTATAGCGTCGTCTCTTTTTTCCGTTGCCTTCCTAATAAGCCATAAAAGATAGGGATAAAAAAAGCCGAGTAATGAAAATGAATAGCAGTCAAAAGTACAATCATCGGTGAAAATGTCATCACTTGTATATCTGCTATGTACAGCCAGAACCAAAGCCCACCTAGAGCGATATACATACATGCGCCATCGATCATCAGCTCATGAAGCGGATGAGCCCCTCTTTTCAGCAAACGGGTGAAACCAAATAAAGCCAGAATCATTGTAAAGAAAAGCCATCCCAATGCAAGCCAAAGAGAATGATAGATGAATGCGCCTGTTGCACATAGAGCTGCTACTGGAAAGGCTTTCATTATGAAACCGATCAGCCCCTTCTGCTGCCGTTTCTTCTCTTCCTGATAAAAAAAGTGTAAGAAAGCGGGAAGAAAAAATAAAATCGCAATCAAAACAAAAAATTCTGGTATGGGAGCTGTCGTCAAACGTGTAACGAGAAAGCAGGACATCAACACGATGCTACACATCAAATGCCATTTATTCATAAGGTGACACCCTTTCCGTAAACCGGCCCTTATAAGTAAAAAGAGTGCCAAAAAGGCGATTTTTCACTTGAACATCAATCGTATACTCACCTGCACGCTCATCGTACCCTTCTGTTACATCAGATTCACCATAAAGCCAAGAAGGGAGCGGCCACTCCCGCCCAAACAGCAAAAACTTTTGCTTACCTGATTGAATGTGCAAGAACCCTTTTTCCGTGACTGTAAAATGAAGCTCTGACACAAGAAGCCTAGGTTTTCCAAAGTAGTCCAGTACTTGATGGCTCTTCTGATCAATGATCATATCTGCATCAAAATGTCTTTCCTTGTCAGGAAAATAGAACGTTCGAAACCAGTGCATCCCTTCTTCTCCTTTACTTGTAGTAAAAGGCTTGTTCACAATTTGGAAGGGAATATTTCGCCCTCTTTCAGGAAAAAAACAGCGAAACAATGGGCCTATTTTGAATAACAATCGGATGAGCTTTGTCCCGCCTCCTATTTCCTCCATGATGCCTTCGGCCGTAAACGCGCGGTTATAACGTTCTTTTAATGTTGGATGCAGCTTATCGTAATCCTTTACTTGATGATGATGAGCGACCATGTCTACCTCCCCTTTTTCGTTTGATCGAAAACACATCTACACAATCTTTTAAATTAATCATTCCTGCAACGGATAAAATGAAAAATGCACTCAGCACCAGCGGCTCGTGCAGAGTCGTTTCTGGCGATAAAATCCCTATACCAAGCATCAGCAACAGAAAGATGCTTTGAAGGATGAATATATATTTCTTTGGCAGTTTAGGCATGAGCCATGATACACCTAATAGCGCATAAAACAATCGAAATCCGGTGCTATGTTCAAAAGCAGAAGGTGAAAAAGGAATGATCGCTTGACATAACCAGACGATAGCAAACAACAAACAAATGCCATAATGGGCAAGTGTTCTCTCTAGCAGCAACCGGGGATGCGTGCCCTTTTCAAGCCACGTCTTTAATGCGCCAAAGCTAAAGGCAGTCATAAACCCCATCATTGGTCGAAAAAACAAACGGTCTGCCCATTTCCACCCTTTTCCTTCCTTTGTTTCATAATCAAATTGCGTTTGAAACACAATGTGATCATTCGTTTTCATGTATTTCCAATACCCTCCGCCTTCTTTGATGAAAGACAAAGGGTGTGATGATTTAAATTGAAGTGAGGATGCTCTTTCATGACGCTCATCCTTCACGCTCGTTCGATACGCTCCTGTCCCAGTTACACTAATGCCGAATCCAAGGTGTTTCTCATACAAAAAGGATTGGGGCTGTTCATCACTAGGTCCATTTAATGAAATGGTCGAAAATCGCAAATCCCATTGTTCATGAAGCTTTGGATTTTGCGTATACTCCCATACTTTTTCAATAGGTGCTTGAATGGTTGTTTCCACATAAACAGGCTTTCTTTTCATCTGCCTCTACTCCTCTATGTGAATTATTTCACATAATAAGCATACCATGTTTCACAAAACTGTCAAATCTTTATTGGTTTTTTGCCCAAAAAATGTTTTGATTTGTTTACATCTCCTTCATCATATCGGTTCGATACATAAAAAAGACCTGTCAATGAGACAGATCTTCTTGCTCTTTGATGCCTGCAATATAAAGACGGACCGCATAGCTCACACTATCTTCAAGCTGTTCTTTCCGTTGAAATCCTTTTTTGTTTGAAATATCTCCAAAACCGTGTAGTAAGCTTCTGAGCCCTCTCACGACATGCGTCATGTCCTCTTCTTTTACACCAAAACGAGACATGATGGATTGGACAAAATCAGCAAGATTCTCTGCAGCCACACTGACTTCTTTTTCATTCATATGTGAAAAAGCAGCCTCATAAAGACCGGGATGCTGACGAACAAATTGAACATATTGTCTTGCAAATGCTAAAACAGCGTCTTCTTTTTCCAGCCCCGCTGTTACTTGTTTGCCGGCCTCACAAAGCATTGTCAGCCCCTTGACAGCAAGAGCTGCCTGTATTTCATGAAGGCCGGATATATGGTTGTAAAGAGATGGTGGTCTGATGTTAAGCCGTTTGGACAATGTAGCAATAGTCAAAGCGGAAAAGCCCTCTTCATCGACAAATTCGATGGCAGATTCAACAATTTTTTCTTGTGTGATACCCATTCTTGGAGACATGGCTTACTGTCCCCCCTTTTGTAGCTGCTGCTTCCTTTTTTCGATAGCGGCTCTGAGCTTTGCCTCAGGCTCTATGATGAGATCACCATGCCCTGCTGCGA
Organism: Bacillus sp. FSL W8-0183; assembly: GCF_038006825.1. NCBI lineage: Bacteria > Bacillati > Bacillota > Bacilli > Caryophanales > Bacillaceae > Bacillus > Bacillus sp. FSL W8-0183. Next base: position 2,081,589 of record NZ_JBBOVY010000001.1, read on the forward strand.
GACAAGACAAGGGAAGTGCCAGTAATTTTTCAGCGCTTTTTAGTGCTGTTTCTGCATCCCAAGTGGCAAAAGCCGGGAATGGGAAGGTGAAGCGAAACTCACCCGTTACAAATAAACCGCCTTTTGTCACAACTGCATCACCCGCAATGACAACCCCTGACTTTTCATCGTATAAAGAGATGCTTCCTGGTGTATGTCCTGGTGTGGCAATGACTTTCAGGGACCCAATCTCGTCCCCTTCTTCAACAAGCACGTCTGGTTTTGTGTGAATGTCTTTTGAAAAACTGCCTTTGACTTTTTTCTCTGGCTCACCAGGAAGTAAAGAGAAATCGCCAGCAAACAGGCGAGCATCTCGTTTCGATAAATAAACAACTGCCTCTGGAAAAGCCTTTTTCACTTCATCTAGTGCGCCAATATGATCCATATGACTATGAGTCAGAATAATTTTTTTAATGGGTTTGTTTAATTGATGTGCAAATTCAATTATCGAGCTTGCTGCCATTTTCAAAGCTGCATCAATTAAGATGAGTTCATTCTCTTCCTCAAATACATAACAATTTACCGGAAAAATACGCGGCATTAATGTAAGCTGGTGCAAACGGTCAAATGTTGTCAATCTCATCTTGTTTTCCCCCTAAAACTAATGTCGTTAGTTTTATATTAACTAATATCATTAGTTTTAGCAACTATTTTTTCATCGACAGCAATATAAATATCAATTTGCGCTTCTTTTGGATCAATCGATCGTTCGTCGTACCATTCAAAATCGCCAGTATATGTTCGCAAATAACGCTGATCCCAACTCCAAATCTGCTGCCATGTTTCAAACACAACTTCTTCAATCGGGCCCTTTCTCGTTTGAAATCTTGCGTAGGTGGAGCCTGGAATCTCTTTTGCATCTTGTGCTAGCTGCTGGTCAACCAATTGCCCCGCTGTGAACAAATAAGCACCATTTTCATCCTTTTCATAATCTGAATACAGCCCTATGACTGGCGCATGTCCTCCGCGAAGCTGCTGTGTGAAAAATTGCTGCCAAAGCGGTGCAATCTTCCGCTCGTTTGTTTGCTCCATTTCGTTTGTTGTTCGAACAGATAATCCCTTGATCCATTGTTTCTGTAAAATCACGATATCGTACATACATTCTCATCTCCTTTTTTCCATCATATAAAAAGAAACCTGACAACATTGTGTCAAGTTCCTTTTGGTTTTTGAAATTGTTTCAACTTGAGATCAAACGCTTCCCGAACGGATGGCGGAGAGACAATCTCGATATCTGGCCCTAAATAAAAAAGAAAGCTATATAACCAATCATCCTGAGGCAACGTGATTGTGGCAAGATACGTACCATCTGCACATACGGTGAATTCATTTTCATCTATCCATTCCTTCACTTTACCAACAGAATCTTCAGTCAACCTGAGCGTTAGTGTACTGACGGAAGGTTCTTCGTGCCAAGAATCATTCCAAGGCTTTTCTTCATTTTTTATTCGTTTAGAAAGAAAGGATACTGAATGCGTGATAAGGTCTGACATTCTTTTGAGTTTAAACAGGCGAAACGCTTTTTTCACGCAGCAATACGCATACAAATACCAGTGTCTTTCTTTTAAGACAAGTGTATAAGGCTCTACTTTTCTAGGAAGTGTTTCGCCTTTTGCATTGCGGTAGGTGAACTGGATATATTGATGCGCTGAGGCAGCGGTATGAATGAGCTGGAGCTTCTTTTCTAAATAGCTGTCTTTCCCCCAAGAGCTTAAATCAATAAATACATGTTGCTGTTTTTCATTTTGAGGCGGAATCAGGGATTTCATTTTCTTTAGTACATGTTCACTTTCTTTAAAGGTGTATGCACTCGTAATGCCTTCAAGAGCTGTTAAAATCAGTTCAATATCATCATCGGTGAATAATTTTTTCTCTAGACGATAGTCGTCAACGAGTGAAATTCCCCCCCCTGCGCCTTGTTTTGTGACAACTGGAATCCCCGCTTGATTAATCGTATAAATGTCACGGTATATGGTTCTCACGCTCACTTCATGTAGTTCAGCGAGGTCTTTCGCCTGTACTTGCCGTTTGCTAATCAGTATCATCACAATAGACAAAATGCGATCGATTTTCATGACTTTTCCTCTTTTTCATAAATATAGGTTTTGATTTGATAAAAAAAGAAAGAATGGTAATGATAAGTAACAGCCAGCATTTGTTTACATCCCTGCCTGTGCAGGAGGAGGTTGCATCATGACACATTACGTATGGCAGTTGTTCATGATCGGGATCGTCATGCTCGTCTGGATCATCATTCGAATGAATCGAATGAGACGCTATCAGCTTGTGCGCCCGGTAAATCTTTTCATGAGAATGTATGTATTTAGTCTCACTGCCCTTATTCTCTTATCAGAAGGATGGCAAAATCACAGTATTTTTATCTATGCCGTCATTGGCATGATCTTCGGGAGCAGTCTCGCCATTCACGCCTATCAGACGATTCAGATGAAATTAGAAAATGGCCGGCTGTATATGAAAACAAGTAAATGGATTGAAAGCTTTATTTTATGTTTGTTTTTATCTAGGCTTGCATTTAAATCGGTCAATCTGACAACACATGCGATCACCAAAATGGATATCGTTGAATTGTATCAGCATATTGTCAGCGATGATGCGCTGACAATACTCAGCTTTTTCCTTCTAGCGGCTTACTATATTGTGTTTTCTTATCAAATGATGAAAGCAAATAAACGATCAACCCAAGTACATCATGCATAAAAAACCTTCCTATATAAAAGTAGGAAGGTTTTTTCTCAATCATGCTGTGCATGGTGTATCATTTGTTCAAGCACTTCCATTACATGCTGATCTTCAGGACTGTAAAAAATCGAGGTCCCTGCTCGTCTAGATTTCACGAGACGAAGATTTTTTAAAAAGCGCAGCTGATGAGATACGGTTGATTGCATAAGGTTTAGTGTTTCTGCTATATCATTTACTGAATGTTCACCTTGAGACAGCAAATGCAGAATACGAATACGCGTCGGATCAGATAAGGCTTTAAATGTTTGGGAGACAAGAAATAGACTTTCTTCGTCCAGCTCCATCCGTTCCTGTTCTTGATTTGTATTCAGTTCTTCCTTCATTTCGCTTCACCTTTCTTGTCAGTCAACTCACGACTTATTCTATGTATCATCATATACCAAAACGTGTAGCATGCAAAGCTTCCACACCTTTTGAAAAAAGATTTATTCAAATAGCATTGACACGTGGTAGCATTCTTTTTAAAATGAGCATTATTTATTCATTTTTTTAGAGGAGCTGATAGGCAAATTGACTGAAGAGCCAAGACTAAAACGCAGCCTGACTGTTTTTCCACTTGTTGTGATCGGGCTTGCTTATATGGACCCACTTGTCGTATTTGATTCATACGGCATTGTTGCTCAGCTGACGAAAGGACACGTTGCTGCAGCTTATATCTTTACTTTACTGGCATTACTATTGACAGCGCTTAGCTATGGGAATATGGTGAAGGCTTTTCCAAAAGCAGGATCTGCATATACATACGCGCAAAAAAGTATTCATCCTCACGTCGGCTTCCTTGTAGGCTGGACACTATTGCTAGACTATTTATTTTTGCCTATGGTGAATTTTGCAATCGGAAGTGCATATTTAACCGCAGCCTTTCCTGATGTACCTCATTACATTTGGATCATCATACTTGCTATCGCCATAACGACTGTCAATGTAATCGGTATACGTCTTACAGCCAACATTACAGCGCTATTTGTGACCTTTCAGGTGATTGTCGCTGTGACATTTGTTGGGTTTATTATTTATGGGCTCACGCAGCATGCAGGCACGGGAGAGTTACTGTCAGCCCGTCCGTTTTATTCAGCGAGCTTAGATCCCGCCCTTATTTTTTCCGGCGCAACGATTTTATGTTTTTCTTTTCTAGGATTTGATGCGATTTCGACCATGTCTGAGGAAACAATTAAACCAAAAAGAACGATTCCTCTCGCCATATTTTTAACGGTCGCTATTGGAGGTGTGTTGTTTACCCTTACCTCTTATTTTTTACAGCAGGTGTTTCCAAATTTTCAACAGTTCAAGCATCCAGATGCGGCATCACTTGAAATTGCAGAATTTGTGGGCGGCGCGTTTCTCCACTCATTCTTTTTAGCCGGCACCATGGTCGCTGTCATCTCTTCCTCCCTATCATCACATGCGAGTGCCGCAAGACTCTTGTATGCGATGGGAAGAGATCAATCATTACCAAAGCGTTTCTTCGGTTATATTCACCCAACATTGAAAACGCCTGTATTTAATATTTTATTAATTGGTGTTTTTTCGTTAACCGCAGTTGTTGGTGAGCTTGAGGTCATTTACTCGTTTATCAGCTTCGGGGCATTAATTGGATTTACGTTTGTTAACTTGTCTGTTTTCGCTTACTATTTCATCAAACAAAAACAAAGAGGTGTATTAAACACACTGAGGTATGCTATCATCCCTCTTTGCGGAACGGCTTTTTGTATTTGGCTCTTAACAAGCATCAGTACAAATGCATTAATCATCGGCATGGTGTGGCTCATGATCGGTTTTGTTTATTTCTGCTATAGACTGAAAACAAGAACAGAATTTACGTTTGGATATGATTGAATATAAGGTTTTCACTTGGTATCCTGTGCAGGATATGGCATAATATAAAGGCTGTACTTCCCTTTTAAAAGCGGGGCAAAACAGGGGTGAACTGACCTTGAAAAAGAAAAAAACAGGATGTTTTGCCATTTCAGGCTGTTTCACGATTTTTCTGTTTGTTTGCGTATTAGCGGCCATTGTCATTTCCTTTAATCAAAAGGAGTTAAAAAAGCTGCCGATTGATACGGAATCAATTGTTTTGTCGAGACTGGATGATTACAAACCGCTTGTAGAAACAGAGTTAAGAGATCAAGATTTAGATCAATATACCGCGTTAATTCTCGGTATGATGTATCAAGAATCAAAAGGCAGAGGCGGAGATCCAATGCAGTCCTCTGAATCTCTTGGTTTGAAACGAAATGAAATCAATGACCCTCAGAAAAGCATTAAACAAGGAGTCCATCATTTTTCGACCATGTACAAGCATGGGAAGAAAAAAGGCGTTGATTTGGAAACCATTATTCAAAGCTATAACATGGGAATCGGCTATATTGATTTTGTTGCAAAAAACGGGGGAAAACATTCCGAAAAATTGGCAAAGCAATACTCCAAAAAGCAAGTGAAGCGAAACCCTGAAGTCTATACATGCGGGGGCGACAAAGATAACTTCCGCTATCCGTATTGCTACGGTGATTTCACTTATGCTGAAAAAGTAAAAGAAAAAACGAAAACAGTTGAAGAAAAGATGAAATTGGCTTCATCATCCACACCATCATCGTAAAAAAAGCACTTCCGTTTAGGAAGTGCTTTTCATTTTATGAATGCTCTTTCCCGATTTCCGGCAGGATCGTTTTGGCTAAATGCTGATCCATTTCTTCATATTCATCATAATGAATCGTTTCATATAGCTCTTTTCTCGTTTGCATGTCCTCCAGCATTCCCTGTTGCGTCCCCTTTTCTTTAATCTCTGTAAATAAACGCTCATACGCTTTTGCAGCAACTCTCAGGGATGACACTGGATAAATCACCATTTGAAAGCCAAACATAGAAAATTCGTCTGCATGATAATAAGGTGTTTTTCCAAACTCCGTCATGTTTGCAAGAAGCGGCCCTTTTATATTATTTGAAGCATACGTGAAATCTTCTGCTGTGATCAGCGCTTCAGGAAAAATGGCATCTGCTCCTGCTTCTAGATAGAGATTCGCCCGGTGAATGACATCCTCCATCCCGTTTACTGACTTCGCATCTGTTCTTGCGATGACGAGAAGTGTAGGTGCCGCTTGTTTGATCGCTTTGATTTTCGCCATCATGTCTTCTACAGAAACGAGTGATTTTCCGTTTAAATGTCCGCATTTCTTCGGCATTTGCTGATCTTCAATTTGAACAGCCGCTACCTTGCTCTCCACCATTTCTTTTGCTGCCCTGGCTGCATTTAATACCCCGCCATAGCCAGTATCCATATCAACTAAAAGAGGCAGCTGAGAAGCTCGAATGATTTCCTTTGCCTTTTCTGCCATTTCAGTGGAATGAATCATACCGAGGTCAGGAAGCCCTTTGCTTGCGCAAAAAGCGGCACCCGATAAATAAAGCCCTTGAAATCCCATTTTCCTCGCATAGAGCGCAGACATTCCATCGTGAACGCCTGGAATTTGAAATAAAGCGGATTTGTGCATTTGCTCTTTAAAAGCTGCGGCTAAGTCAGCTTGATTTACTTCATCATTCACGATCCACACACTAGCTCCCCCTTATATGACAAATAAATCCATAAATGCTGGTACTGTCGTTGTTTTTAATTGATTTGGATTTTGGCAAAGTGAAACAATTTGATCGACTTGTTTTTGTGGAAATCTCGTTTTCAAATGATATACCCATTTCTTTTCAAGCAGCGGGATCCCTTCCTGCCTTCTTCTGCGATGACCAAGCGGATATTCAATTTCAATTCGATCTGTCATCGTTCCGTCTTTAAAGAAGATTTGAACACAGTTTGCAATTGATCTCTTTTTCGGATCTAAATAGTCTTCTGTATACCGTTTATCTTCTTTGACGATCATTTGATCACGCAAACGGTCAATGAGCGGATTCTGCGCCGTCTCTTCTTCATAATGATCAGCAGTCAGCTCACCATAGATTAACCCAATGGCCGTAATATACTGCAAGCAATGGTCACGGTCTGCCGGGTTGTAAAGCGGTCCTTTTTTATCAATAATTCGAATGGCTGATTCATGTGTCGTAATCTCAATCCTGTCAATCTCATCTAAACGGTCTTTTACCGCATCATGTAGAATGACAGCGGCCTCAGCGGCAGTTTGCGCATGAAATTCTGCTGGATAGGCAATTTTAAAGAGTACATTTTCGATCACATATGACCCGAGCGGCTGGGCAAGTGTGAGTGGTTTTCCTTTCATTAACACATCTTCAAATCCCCACTTTTCTGCACTGAGGGGCGTCTGATAGCCCATTTCTCCTTTCAATGTCATCATCGCTAGTCTCACCGCACGGCTTGTGGCATCCCCTGCTGCCCACGATTTCCTTGATCCTGTGTTCGGGGCATGCCGGTACGTTCTAAGCGGTGAATTATCCACAAATGCTTGTGATAACACATGCTGCACATCTTCTTTCGTTCCGCCAAGCATTGCACAAACGACTGCACTTGATGCCACCTTGACAAAAAGAACATGATCCAAGCCATTTCGATTCAAACAATTTTCTAAAGCAAGCACACCTTGTATTTCATGTGCCTTTACAATCGCATGCAGTACGTCATTCATCGAAAGCGGTTCTTCTCCGTTTGCAAGCCTCGTTCTGCTGATATAATCGCTTACAGCCAATATCCCGCCCAGGTTATCTGAGGGATGGCCCCACTCCTGTGCAAGCCACGTGTCATTATAATCTAACCAGCGGATCATACATCCTATATTAAAAGCCGCTTGAACAGGATCTAACACAAATGAAGTGCCGGGCACTCTTGCTCCGTTAGGGACAACAGTTCCAGATACGATGGGTCCAAGATGCTTCGTACATTCTGGAAAGTTGAGCGCCAGCATACCGCAGCCGAGTGTATCCATGAGTACATACCGAGCTGTTTCAATGGCCTCTTTGCTCGTAATTTCTCCATCCACGGCATAGGCTGCGATATCTGCTAATAGTTGGTCTGTTTGATTGGCTACTGCTGTTTTATTCATATTCATTCCCCCGTTTTTCCATCATCATTAGAGACTTTTAATCCTCTTGGTCCTAAATACCTTACTCTCGGTCTAAAAATCCGATTGTGTGAATGCTGCTCGATGACATGCGCTGCTAATCCGCTTGCTCTCGCAGCAAAGAAAATCGGTGTATAAAGTGAAATAGGAATGCCGAGCACGTAATAAATAGGTGCTGCGTAATAATCAAGGTTTGGATAGAGGTTTTTCTTTTCTTTCATGTATGCCTCGCCTGCGACGCACATGTCATAAAGCGTCATGTCTCCTTTTGATTCGGTAAGCGTTTTCAATGATCGTTTTAAAAGAGCCGCTCTTGGGTCCATTTTTCTCATGTATACCCGGTGTCCAAAGCCCATCATTTTTTCTTTTGCGGCTAATTTACGTTCGATGAGCGCAAGGAAACCTTCTGTTGTTTTGCCTTCGAGCAGCATGTGCATGACTGCTTCGTTTGCGCCTCCGTGTAAGTCACCTTTTAATGAAGAAATCGCTCCAGTAAAAGCACCATACATGTCAGAATGAGTAGATGCAATGACTCTTGCTGCAAATGTGGAATTCGGCAGCTCATGCTCACTATAAAGCGTGAGCGTTTGGTCAAATGCTTTGATTTCGTCTTGTGCCGGAGTGCGGCCTGTTAACATCGCTAGAAAGTTTTCAGTGTAGGATTTGGTCTGGTCTGGAGTAGGTGTGGTGTCTTGTGTGAGAATATGATAGCTTCCCGCAACAATCGCTGGTAGCTGGCCAAGTAATCGAACGGCACGCGCTTGTTGGCATGCTTCTGATCGATCATTCAATTGTTCATCGTACCCTGCAAGAGCTGATAAACACGTTCTCATGGCATCCATTGGGTGAGTGGTTTTTGGCAGTTTTGTCAAAATGGTTTGAATGGTTGGATGTAAGCTTGTTTGTGAGGAAATATCTTGCTGAAATTGGTGATATTCCATTGCATCTGGTAATCTTCCATAAATGAGCAGATAGGCTGTTTCTAAGTACGTCTTGCTTTGTGCCAGCTCGATGAGGTCATAACCGCGAATCACAATTTCTTCTTGCTGGACATCTAGGAACGAAATTGACGTTTCGCTTGCCACAATGTCTTCAAGCCCCGGTTTGTACTGCAATTGTTCAGTCATCATATAACCCCCGTTTCGTTCAATTGTGTTCTCCAAACGAGCAAACGGCCAGACATGATGTGATTCTATAGGTGGGAAGATACCGTGCAAGTCGGATACCCAATTCCCATTTTATCCAAAGCACTTCATCTTGTAAATAAAAGAACGTATGTCCAGATGGACATACGTTAGCTGTAGTATGGAGAAATCATGATATATACAATGACACCTGTTAGACTGACATAGAGCCAAAGAGGCATGGTCCATCTGGCAATTTTACGATGACGTTCGACTTGCATTTGTGCGCCTCTAAAGAGAGTGATCAGTGCAAGCGGTACAATGACGGCAGATAAGACGATATGTGTGATGAGAATAAAGAAGTAAATCGGACGAATGATTCCTTCTCCCCCGAAGTGTGTATCAGCTGCCATTGAATGATACGTTACATACGAAATTAAAAAGACAAGTGTTGTTGAAAAAGCCGCAAAGATAAATCGTCTATGGGCTTTAATGTTCTTTTGTTTAATCATAATGAGCGCTGAAAGTAAAAAGATAAACGTAAAACTGTTCATCACGGCATTCAGTAACGGCAGAAATGTAATATCCAGATGACTAAATTTATCTGTTTTTGGCATGAAAAATAATAAAGCAATTAAGCCGTTTATGGCAATTGTTAAAAAGACAACAATGCCGGTGAAATTTTTCGGTTTTTGATTCTGTTCGTTCATGTTTGAAAACCTCTCTTTATTAGTTCCGACTAAGAGTATGTTATTTAACTTTCTCTCTAAAGTCAATGAATTCGCTGTCTTCGTCGAATTTTAGACAAACTTGCCGATTGCCTGCCTTCTAGCGGCTTGAAAGATCCACTCACTTCCTTTAGAATGGGAATTTGTGTGGTTTTTATCAACTCTTCTATGAAAGGAGCAATAGACTTGTCAATCTTACAGGAAACAACAAAAGATGTGAAGACATTAGAACAAGAATTACAGCAGTTGCAGTTCCAAATGTATCGAATGCAAGAAAATATAAAAGATATTTCAAAAAAAGCAAAGATTATTGGCATTGATCAAGCGAAGGAAGATGAATGGATGATCGTCTCTGCAATTGAGAATGCAGATACGTGCAAAATCATGTTAAGCGATTGTGAAAAAGCTTTTCGCGGACAATCTGATTTTTCCTTGATCGCGGAATATCCTGAAGAAGGAAAGATTCACATTGCCGATATTAAAGGCCCGCCTGATAATGGCTATGGATCCATTTGTATGAAGCATTTAAAAGAAATCGCAAGAGAGCAAAACATTCCAGTCATTACTGGGGATCTCGTCAAAAGAGATTGGAACCATGTGGACCGCCTGATTCATTTTTATGAAAAACACCATTTTGATGTCCAAATTAATTGGAAAGAGCAAAGCGGAGAAATTTATTGGGTGGACAGCTAACGACACAAAAACCAGCGTTGAGATGGACTTATACGCTGGTTTTTGTCGAAAATGCGAATTTTTCAGAAAAATATGTGTATTTCCGGCCAAAAAAAGGTATAATAAAAGCATCAGGCCGCCACCTGATGCTTTCTTCCAAAAACAATAGACTACTAGTTAAGTACTTTCACTTTGACTGATTTTACGCCCCAATTTTTAGCTTGGGATTTGCTTGGTACGTGTACATCAATTTTGTTACCTTTAATTGCGCCGCCAGTATCTGCTGCGATGGCTTCACCGTAGCCTTCAACATAAACCTTACTTCCTAATGGAATGACATTAGGATCTACTGCGATTACTTTTGCATTTGGGTTTTTGTTTAAGTTTACCCCTGTTGCAGTGATACCTGAGATGCCACCATCATTTGCTGTATAAGCCGTAGCCGTTACAGTCATTTCTTTTTGAACACTTTGACTAGCAGAAGATGATTCTGCTTTAGCTGTTTCCTTTTTAGGAGCAGCTTTTTTCGTTGTTTGCTCTTTTTGGACAGGTGCCTGTTTTTGAACAGGTTCTGAGCTTACCGGAGCTGAGCTTTGACCAGCAACACTTAATGTTGAACCAATCATAATTATATCTGAGTTTAAGTTATTCCAAGACTTAATATCGCTAATTGACACATTGAATTTTTGAGCGATTTTCCAGAGGCTGTCCCCCTTCTGGACTTTGTACTGCTCCTGAGTTTTCTCTTTTGAAGAGATTGTCAATTTATCTCCTACATAGATCATGTCTGTAGATAAATTGTTCCAACCCTTTAGGTCCTTTAGAGACACATCATTTTTTTGAGAGATTCCCCAAAGTGTATCACCTTTCTGTACAGTGATTTCCTTTGCAGAAGCTTGCTGTGCTCCTAATGCTGTTGTTGAGATTGCTGCAACAGCAACCAAGGACATAATAGTCTTCTTCATAAAGTAAATCCTCCCTTGTTAGCTTTTTATGGCGGCTAACGAGTGCTATCGTAACATATGTAAATGTCATTTCAATAACAAAACGATATGTTTTAGATTACAGTTCCTTTACATGAAACATCTCTCTCCATTGGTAAATCAGCCCACTAAATGGCTCAATTCCGCATCATATCAAGGTTTTGTAGGGATGGAAATCATCATGATGAAAACGCGTCCAAGTGAAACGAAAAAAATTTATTTTCCTTCTTCAAACTCTTTATTTTTTCTCTTTTTCTATAAATAAACGAATTTCTTCTAAAAAAACATCTCCATATTTCTCTCTTTTTTGTGCACCGACACCTTTAATATTTAAAAGTTCTTCTTCTGTTTTAGGCTCTACTGCTGACATTTCCTTCAATGTTTGATCAGAAAAGACAACAAATGGCGGAACGCCCTGCTCTCTTGCCAACTTCATTCTGACCATTCTTAACTGCTCAAATAAAGCATCATTTTCTTGAATAGCCTCTGCCTTTATCGCCTGCTTTTTATAGACGGTCTCCTGCCCCACTAGCACTTTCTTTCCTTTTTGTGTCACTTTTAGTGTTGGAAAAGCTCCTTCAGACATGCGTAAATACTCTTCTGTAATTAAAAATTCAATGAAATCACTGATATGTTGGGCTGAATGCTGTTTCATTAAAGCATAGGTAGGAAGCTGGTCGAAACCAAAATCAAGCACTTTTTTGTTTTTAGAGCCGGCTAATACTTGAGCAATCATCATTTTTCCGAATCGTTCGTTCATTCTAACGGTACACGACAAAACCATTTGTGCTTCTCTCGTGACGTCTTCACGCTCTCTCTCGTCTAGACAGTTGCTGCATTTTTGACAAGGGGCACTTGATGATTGGTCAAAGTAATCCATCACAAATTGCTGAAGGCACTGTTCCGTATGACAGTAGTCTACCATTTGTCTCAACTTGAGCAATTCATGCTGATACCGCAATTCATCTTCTGTTGATTGTTCAATGAGAAAGCGCTGCACGCGTACGCCTTGCGGTGAAAACAGTAAAATGCATTCACTTTCAAGCCCGTCTCTCCCGGCACGTCCTGCTTCTTGGTAGTAACTTTCAATATCTCTTGGAATTTGATGATGAATGACAAAACGTACATTAGACTTATTAATCCCCATACCAAATGCAGATGTAGCTACCATTACTTGAATATCATCATTTAAAAAAAGATTTTGCTGTTCTTCTCTCACTTCATCATCTAATCCTCCGTGATAAACACCCGCTTTGATCTTTTGCTTTTTTAGACGATGATAAATTTGATCTGCTTCTTTTCGTGTGGCTGTATAAATAATGCCTGACTCAAGACTGTTTTTCTTCATATATTGTGTGATGAATTGGTCGCTGTTTTGCCCTTTCACCACTTGAAAAGACAAATTTTCTCTAGCAAAACCAGTAAAGATTGTTTCTTCTTCGTCCATGCCAAGTTGCTCACATATATCCTGTTGAACCTTCTTTGTAGCAGTGGCTGTTAATGCTACAATAACAGGCCTTTTTGAAAGCTTATTTACACATTCTTGTATAAAGCGATAGCTCGGTCTAAAATCATGTCCCCACTCAGATATACAGTGCGCTTCATCAATAGCCATTAAAGGAATCGTCAATCGATCAAGCAGCTGAAAAAAACGTTCATTTTGTAAGCGTTCAGGGGTGATATAAAGCAAATCATACTCCCCCTGTTCACATTTTTTCAGCCTTGTATTCATTTCACCTGCTGAAAGTGTACTATTTAAAAAGGACGATCGTATTCCCATCTCATTTAACGCATCAACCTGATCTTTCATTAAAGAAATAAGCGGAGATACAACGATTGTCGTTCCTTCCATCATAAGGGCAGGAATCTGGTAGCAAACCGATTTACCTCCGCCTGTCGGCATAATGCAGACCGTATCCTTCCGTTTATTCACAATCGATTCAATGGCTTGTTTTTGTCCTTGTCTAAAAGCATCAAAGCCATAATATTGTTTAAGAAGTGCTTCTGCTTGTTGTAACATCCAATTCCCTCTCCGTCGTTTGTTTTGTCTATTTTAACATACATTTGTACATCCACATTCGGTCTGTTCAAAATCGTATTTTGGACAAAATAAAAAGCCATTTTCCAAAAATGGAAAATGGCTTGAATCATCCTAGGAAAAGCTGCGGATGCCGTAATCTAAGTAAGAAAGTTTTAAACCACCACTCCTCAAAGTGGGTGTTTGCAGAAACGTTCCTGTCTTCCTCTCGAAGGAGGCGTGACATTCCGGCTTCAATATAAAACTCCCTATTACAGCTTAAAGGTTAAAACTTAATTAACATTACGCGCATCGCAGCCTTTAAACTATACTACACGAAAGTTTATTAAATTTCAAGATATGTTTTTTCTAAAAAAATACTCATGTATACAAGATTTTTGTCCATGTAGACGTGGGAAAACATTATGTTGAGAAAACATAAATTCCTCTCATCATGTTATTTTTCCTCATCTACATCAACATCTTGCTCTTCTTCTAGCCTTTCATACGTATCTGAATGTAATTGATCCATTGTTTCTCTATTTGTTAAATCACGCATTTGCTCAGAGAACGAACGGTCAAAATCATTTGGATCTTGATTGGTTTCTTCATTTTTCTTTGCATCAATTGAATAACGAGTATAGGGTACTGCTTTCAAACGTTCATATGGAATGTCTTTTCCTGTTTTTTCACAAATTCCATATGTTCCGTCTTCCATCCGCTTAAGCGCCGCATCAATTTCACCTTCGATCTGATCATCGACTTGATCCAGCGTCTGTTCGGTCATGCGATCTAAATAGATGCTTCCGTGATCTGCGATATGGTTTCCAACACCATTTGAAATCTCATTCGATTCGACCAGCATGGATTCTTCTTTCTTTTTTGATCCTTTCACATCTTCTTTTAATTGAATAAGTCTTTCATATAAATCAGCTTTTTGCTCTTTCGTTAAGCTCACGGTCAATCACTCCTTTCTCTTTACCTTCCCGCTCCATGTGAAATGAAAACATCAAAAAAGCCGCCGCCTTTGGCAGCAGCTTTCTTCATTTAAAGATTACGAAGTGCTTCTTCTACTGGTATATCACCTTTGATTAAGTCAAAGGCTTTATTTTTCACATTGGATTCCGTTAAGCTTTCCACTAAGACAGTGGCTACATCTTCTCTTGAAATCTCAATGTCACGATCGTCTGGAATATGAGCAGCCGCTTCTATTTTCCCTGTCTTCTCCTCATGCAGCAGTGCTCCTGGCCGCACAATGGTGTAAGAAAGACCAGACTGTTTTAAATGTTCATCGGCTTTTCTTTTCGCTTCATAATAAAGCTCCATACTGCCTTGTCCTTTTCCTTGATGAGGATCGTCGGCATTATAAGAACTCAGCATCACAAAATGCTGAATATTTTCTTTTTTGGCTGTATCAACTAGGCGTTTTGCCCCCTCTTGATCAACTGCAATGGTTTTATCTGCACCTGTTTTTGAGCCTGAACCAGCTGCAAAGATGACAGCTTCTGCTTGCTTCACAGCATCTGTCACATCCTTTTCAAGATCACCGATGACAGGCGCTGCACCAAGTTCTTTTAGCGCATCTGCTTGTTTTTCATCTCGAATGAGAGCAAGCGGCTCATGTCCTTTTTCTTTTAAATATCGAATGACAAGTCTCCCTGTATGTCCGTTTGCTCCAGCAACTAATACTTTCATTGTTCATTCTCCTTTCTGTATCTGTTTCATCTTTATCCTTTTTTGATGTGATTCAAACACACGAATAGAAAAAAGCCTTCCCCACTGTGATGGGAAAAGCTCAAGGGATATGCGATAGATAAAAATAAGAACAAAGAATGAGAAAAGTGCATGTGATCTATGTAATCGCATCGTTGATCAGCAAAGATGTTTTGTTAAAATGGCCTGCACGTCACTCAAATCTGTATCTTTAGAAAAATCGAGTTCAAATACTTTTGAGCTTGTAACAAGCAGCATACCAGTGTCCTGATCAAACACGCCAGCTTCTTGAATGGCAAAACTTTCAATTGATCGATACGGCAAGGAGACCCTGACTTTCTTTTTAGAAAATACGCGGTTATCGCCAAAGATCAGTCGTTTATTGGTGAAACAAATTTGGTCGTGACGCAGTCTGTAAACAGCCTCAATTCTTTCTCCTTCAATTAATAAGGATTCGAATTTTTTATGATCATTTTGTTTACTGACAGAAAAAATACCCACGTAAACCCCCTCTTCCTGCATCAAATTCCTTTATGACAAAACGGCCACACGGCTCTGTGGGTACGTTTTATTCTCACTTATAGAATACGCTATAAATCGTCGTTATTCCATTACGAATAGATTAAATTTCATTTAACTTTTTCTTTTTGATCCGATGCTCTTTCCTCTACTTATTTAGACTGTTAAAGCAGGAAAAAAGTTTCAGTTTTTTTCAAGAAATCATTCGTTATGAGACCATAAAAAAACAGTGATTATGTAAAATCACTGTTTTAAATGACTATTCATCTTTTGGGGTATCAATCGTTCCTTCGGCATACACGTCAGAAATTTGCTCAAGTGTCATCGCCATATCAGCATCTTCATTGTCATGCCAAGCATTTTGATGTTTCTGCTCTTCTTGCTGCTGCTTTTTCATCATCATCACCCTTTACTGTTTTTCTTAGTATGAGTGATGACCATCAAAATCATTCAGCAGAATTGTCTTCGAAATACTCTTTGTAGTACCCGCCTACTTTACCCGTATTATCAACGACAAAGAGAAATTCCTCTGTTTCATTTTTCACATCATATGTGTGCCCAACCGTTAATGCCCGGTCAACCATATATTTTTTCGCATTTGTATGTACACATTTTACTTGTTTTACCGTTTCAGCCGTTTGCCAGTTTTGATGGATCATGATTTAAAAACTCCTTTTTTCATCTATACATTTATTGTAGCCAATTTTTCGTGAAATGCAATGAGTGTTATCGATTGCTTTCAAAGATGTCGTGTAATATGATAAATGTATACGTTTACATGCGTGTGCGTATACAAATGGCTTCATGTCCACTTTTTCCACCTAGAACTCGCAGAACAACCCATATCTTTAAGGAGGTTTGTTTATTTATGAGCTCTACAACACTTCAAATCAGTTCAAAACTCGAATCTTTTCTCCAAGGGACGAAAAAACTCTACATTAACGGTCAGTTTGTCACAAGTCATGATAACAAAACATTCTCTACGCCTAACCCTGCCACAGGAGAAACCCTTATTGATGTATATGAAGCAGGTGCAGCCGACATTGATGAGGCAGTAAAAGCTGCTAAAAAGGCGTTCCATGGACCTTGGCGTTCTATGTCTGCAGCCGAACGTGCCCGCTTGATGTTTAAGCTGGCAGATTTAATGGAAGAACACCAAGAAGAACTGGCTCAGCTTGAAACACTTGATAATGGAAAACCAATTAATGAAACAACCAATGCGGATATCCCTCTTGCCATTGAGCACATGCGCTATTATGCAGGGTGGACCACAAAAATGACTGGACAAACCCTTCCTGTCAGTCAGGGATATTTTAATTATACCCGCCATGAGCCTGTGGGCGTTGTGGGACAAATCATTCCTTGGAACTTCCCGCTGCTCATGGCCATGTGGAAAATGGGTGCTGCACTAGCAACAGGCTGCACCATCGTTTTAAAGCCAGCCGAACAAACGCCACTATCTGCTTTATATTTAGCTGAATTAGTGGATAAAGCCGGATTCCCAGAAGGCGTGATTAACATCGTTCCTGGATTCGGTGAAACAGCCGGTGAAGCATTAACCGATCACCCTGATGTCAATAAGCTGGCTTTCACTGGATCAACAAGTGTTGGGAAATTGATCATGGAGAAAGCAGCCAAATCCATCAAGCGTGTTACTTTAGAGCTTGGCGGAAAATCGCCGAATATTATTTTACCAGATGCCGATTTAAAGAAAGCCATTCCAGGTGCATTAAACGGCGTGATGTTTAACCAAGGCCAAGTGTGCTGTGCAGGATCAAGGGTCTTTGTGCACCGGAGCCAATATGATGAAGTCGTCGATCAAATGGCTAAATATGCGACATCATTAAAACAAGGAGCTGGTCTTCATCATGATACCCAGATTGGGCCTCTAGTGAGTAAAGAGCAGCATGAACGTGTGTTAGGTTATATCGAAAAAGGGAAGTCAGAAGGTGCAACAGCCGTAGTCGGTGGTGACTGCCCTTATGAAGCAGGCTATTTCGTCTCCCCTACTGTCTTTAGAGATGTAGAAGATGAAATGACAATCGCAAAAGAAGAGATCTTCGGTCCAGTTCTATCTGCGATTCCTTACGATTCCATTGATGAAGTGGTCGAACGGGCCAATCAATCTGACTATGGGTTAGCGGCAGGACTTTGGACAGAAAACTTAAAGCATGCTCACGATATCGCTGCACGCCTAGAAGCAGGAACCATTTGGGTCAACTGCTATAATGTCTTTGATGCCGCCTCCCCGTTTGGCGGATATAAACAGTCAGGCCTTGGCAGAGAAATGGGATCATATGCCCTTAACAACTATACAGAAGTCAAAAGCGTGTGGATTAATCTGCAAGACTAATCACGCTAAAGCCGGTGACGATGTCATCGGCTTAATTTGTTGACAAAGGGATAAAATGAACTTGATTTTAGCCCTTTGTCTTCTTTTCAGCGTGATAGAAAACCTTTGCAGTCTAGAAGGACGAGTACTGGCGCGGAGCGAATTTGACATTCGTGAGCACCAGCACACAGGACTGACAACGAATGCGAGGGTTTGTCTACACGCTGAGCCGGTGACGATGTCATCGGCTTTTTTTGTGCTGGCATGTGACAGGCCGACTCCTGAATATAGTGATAAAGGAAAGGAGCATGGCCGAATGCAAGATTTTAAAACGAAAGTCAACGAATATATCGATGAACTTCACATGCAGGTAGAACGCAGACAAAGAGAAGATGGCGCATTTATTTTCTGCTTTGAAGGACCTATGATGACAAATGCTTTTTTCATTATGCTGTTAAAAGCCGTTGGTGACCCTGATCAGCAATTGATCCATCAATTGGCCGAAGCAATACATGCCAAACAAAATGAAGATGGTTCCTTTTCTTTGTATCATGACCAGTCGGGACATCTCACAGCTACAGTACAAGGTTATTGCGGCATGCTCGCATCTGGCAGATTTCAAAAAGACGAGCCCCATATGGAAAAAGCAGCACAATATATTCGCTCAAAAGGTGGACTAAAGAGCGTTCATTTTATGACAAAGTGGATGCTTGCCGTAAATGGCATGCACCCTTGGCCCTACTTCTATGCACCTCTTTCTCTTTTACTCATCCCTACGTCTTTTCCGCTGCACTTCTACCACCTTAGTGCCTATGCAAGGATTCATTTTGTACCCATGATGATCGCACTGAACAAACGGTACACCTCTCATGCTGCGTTTCCATCATTAGCCCATCTTGATGAAAACATGTCTAAAAATCCATTTGACTGGTTTATGGCAAGAGAAGAACGTTCGACTGATCACTTCCTCATGTATATGCGGTCATATACAGCCCTCGACAGCCGGCTCGACTTTTTCGGATATGAAGCGGCAAAGCGATACATGTTTGACCGTCTTGAAAAAGATGGGACGCTGTATAGTTACTTAAGTGCAACCATCTTTATGGTCTATGCCCTCATGAGCCTTGGGTACTCCCCTGGACATCATCTCATCCAAAAAGCAGTCAGAGGTATGAAAAGGCTCGTCACCTCCTGTCAAGGCAAGATATATGCTGAGAATTCCACCTCGACTGTGTGGGATACAGCGCTTGTCAGTTACGCTTCTCAAAGAACAGGAAGAAAACGAGAAGATCCCATGATCATGAATTCCTTCACCTATTTGCTGGACCGGCAGCAAATGAAGAAAGCGGATTGGGCAGTTCATAACCGTCATGCTGCTCCCGGGGGCTTTGGTTTCTCACATATCAATACGAATAATCCTGATTGTGATGACACGCAAATTGTGTTAAAAGCGATCCCAAAAGAATACGCTCCACTTCAGTGGAAACGAGGATATGACTGGCTTCTCTCCATGCAAAACCGTGATGGCGGCTTTTCTGCTTTTGAAAAAAATCAAGATCACTTTCTACTTCGTCACCTTCCGCTTGAATCTGCGGAGGATGCGGCGATTGATCCGTCAACTCCTGATATTACTGGTCGTGTGCTCCGTTTGATTGGTTTAGAAGAAAAAGATACTGCTTCACCCTCGATTCTCAGGCAAAAAGATCGATGTGTAAAATGGCTCATTGACCACCAAGAGAAAAACGGATCATGGTTTGGCAGATGGGGTGTTTGTTATATTTATGGAACTTGGGCGGCGTTAACAGGACTGAAAGCGGCCGGCGTTCCCTCCTCACACCCTGCTGTGCAAAAAGCGTGCCGTTTTCTAAAGCAGATTCAGCTTGAAGATGGCAGTTTCGGAGAATCGTGTAAAAGTGCAGAACTGAAAACCTATGTCCCGCTTCCCTTTGGCACAGTGGTTCAAACCGCATGGGCGACCGAGGCGCTCCTCCAATATGAGAAAGCAAATAACGCAGCCATTTTGAAAGCTGTCTCCTTTTTAGTGAACCATCACCATACTGAAGAAGCCATGTACTATCCAGTCGGCATTGGACTGCCAAAACAATTTTACATCACCTATCATAGCTACCCATTTGTGTTTCCGATGATGGCTTGTTCTACATTTTTAAACGAAATGAGGCGTATACATGAATAAAGAAGAATATCGCTCACAGCTCAAAGAGTGGCTTAGCACCATTCAACATGTGTGGCAAGATGATAAAATTCATCGAAAAGTGGAAAATTTACGACTCAAAATGGAGGAAGATCATTCGAGTGAACAAGAATGGTACGAACTAGCCGAAAGGATTGCAGAAGACATGCAGCCACACGAAGAAGTGCGCGATGTAGCAGCTGGAAATCATCAGTTACCACCACTGCCTTATCGGTATGACGCGCTCGAACCTTATATTTCAAAAGAAATTATGTACTTGCACCATCAAAAGCATCATCAAACTTATGTTAATGGTCTAAATCAAGCTGAACTTGCGCTAAAAAAAGCAAGAAGAACCAACGACTTTACGATGATCAAGCATTGGGAACGTGAACTTGCCTTTCATGGGGCAGGACATTATTTACATTGTATCTTTTGGTTTTCAATGAGTCCTTCAGGAAAAAGAAAACCTACTGGTCAAATGCTTCGTCTCATTGATCAATCATTTGGCAGCTATGAGGCGTTCAAGTCACATTTTTCAGCTGCTGCCAAACAAGTAGAAGGTGTCGGATGGGCGATCCTTGTATGGTCCCCGAGATCTCAGCGTTTAGACATTTTACAAGCAGAGCGCCATCAGTTCCTCTCGCAATGGGACATCATCCCCCTTCTTGCTCTTGATGTGTGGGAGCATGCCTATTACCTCCAATATCGAAATGAGAAGGCGCAATATGTAGACCAGTGGTGGAATGTCGTTGACTGGCGTGAGCCAGAAGCAAGACTAAAACAGGCTCAACAAGTGAAATGGACACCTTTTTGATCGCATACTCCACATAGTTCATATACTATGTGGGGTTTTTTATTAGTTTACATAATAATATTATGAGCACCAGATGCAAAATCATAGGTTGTTTTTTCAGAAAATTCATTTAAAATAGAAAAGATATGAAAAGAAAGAGAGTTGAAAGATAGTATGAACACCCTTTTACACATTAGTCACTTTGCGGGAAGAACATTTGCTATATGGGTCATTGTCTTTGCTTGTCTAGGTTTTACTTTTCCTGCGGCATTTTCTTTGATTGGACCTTATATCCCTTTTTTACTTGGCATTATTATGTTTGGCATGGGGCTGACGCTGTCTTCTGAAGATTTTAAAGAGCTTTTTAGAAAGCCTCTTTATGTATTGATCGGGGTTTTAGCGCAGTATACACTGATGCCACTCATTGCATTTTTATTGGCCTATGGGTTACATTTGCCTTCTGAAATCGCTGTTGGTGTCATTCTCGTCGGCTGCTGTCCAGGCGGGACTGCATCCAATGTAATGACCTTTTTGGCGAAAGGAAATACGGCCTTATCCGTTGCCGTGACAACGATCTCGACCCTACTTGCTCCCATTTTGACCCCTGTTTTCATTTATATCTTTGCAAAATCTTGGTTATCTGTATCACCGGGTGCTTTGTTTTTGTCGATTGTCCAAGTTGTCTTAATTCCGATTATTTTAGGGGTCATCGTCAAATTGTTTTTTAAAAAACAAGTGACGTATGCTGTACAAGCACTCCCGCTTATATCTGTGGTTGGCATTGTCGCCATCATTGCAGCTGTTGTCAGCGCAAATAAAGAACAGATTCTGCAATCTGGACTGCTTATTTTTGCCGTTGTTGTTTTACATAATGCTCTTGGTCTATTATTGGGTTACCTCATTGCAAAATGGTGTAAAATGGACATTCCTTCTCAACGAGCAATTTCAATAGAAGTAGGGATGCAAAATTCTGGACTTGGCGCAGCCCTTGCAACCGCACATTTTTCTCCACTTGCCGCCGTTCCCAGTGCCATTTTTAGCGTATGGCATAATTTATCTGGCTCTTGGCTGGCAACATTTTGGTCAAAAAGAGGCTACCCAGAAAATAAAGACCAAAAAAGCTAGTACCCTCATCGGTACTAGCTTTTTCTTTCGATTATCCTTCAAGCAATAGCTGTTCAGGATCTTCAAGTAGATTTTTAATCGTGACAAGGAACCCAACAGCTTCTTTACCATCGACAATACGGTGGTCGTATGAAAGAGCTAAATACATCATTGGACGGTTTTCAAAGCGTTCTTCATCAATTGCAACAGGACGAAGCTGAATTTTATGCATACCTAAAATTCCAACTTGAGGACTGTTTAAAATTGGTGTTGAAAGCAGAGAACCAAATGTTCCTCCGTTTGTGATCGTGAATGATCCACCTTGTAATTCATTGAGCGATAATTTGTTATCTCTTGCTTTTTTCGCAAGATGACCGATTTCTTTTTCAATTCCAGCAAATGATAGTCTGTCTGCATCACGGACAACTGGTACCACAAGCCCTTCATTGGCGGCTACAGCAATACCGATGTCATAGAATTTTTTAATGACAAGCTCATCACCTTGAATTTCTGCGTTGAGAAGTGGATATTTTTTAAGTGCTGCTACCACTGCTTTTGTGAAGAAGGACATGAAGCCCAGTTTCACATCGTTTTGTTCAAGGAAGGCATCTTTGCGACGCTTTCTTAGATCCATGACAGCTGTCATATCGACTTCATTAAATGTTGTCAGCATCGCTGCCGTTTGTTGAACTTCAACTAAACGTTTTGCAATGGTTTGTCTGCGGCGTGACATTTTTTCACGCTCAACTGGTTTCCCTGCTTGATCATTTTGCACCGCAGCATTTGCTTTTGGCGCGGCTTTCGGTGCACTTGCAGGAGCTTCATTCTTTTGGTAAGAAGCTACATCCTGCTTTCGTACCCTGCCCAGCGGATCTGCGGTTGGAATCTCAGATAAGTCTAACCCCTTCTCTCTTGCTAGTTTTCTAGCTGCTGGAGAAGCGATCGTTCTGCCATTACCAGATTTCGGCTCTTCTTTTGCTGCCTCTTCTTTTTGTTCAGCTGCTGGTTCTTCTTTCGAAGCTGGTGCAGAATCTTGCTCAGGTGCTGGAGCTGCGGACTCGCTTCCGCCAGCTTCACCTGCTGCAATCGTTCCGATGACTTCTCCAACTTGGACAGTGTCACCAGAATCTTTCAGTACTTCTTTTAGAACACCAGATTCTTCAGCTGTCAATTCGACATTGACTTTATCTGTTTCAAGTTCTAACAGGTATTCCCCCTGCTCAACATAATCGCCCGGCTGTTTTAGCCACTGAGCAATTGTTCCTTCCGAGATTGATTCCGCTAGTTCAGGTACTTTAATTTCCGCCATTTTTCATTTCCCCCTTAGTTTTTGCGAGTCAAGCTATCAGATACAATTCGTTCTTGTTCTTTTTTATGAACAGTTGGATCACCCTCAGCCGTACTTGAACGTCTTCTGCGGCCGATGTAACGTACTTTTACTTTTTCAGATGCAATTTCACGTAAATATGGCTCAATATATCCCCAAGCGCCCATATTTTGCGGTTCTTCTTGCACCCATACGATTTCTTCTAAGTTCGTCAGTTTTGATAAAATGGCTTTAATATCTTTGGCTGGGAATGGATATAATTGTTCCACTCTCGCAATATGAAGCCAATCTTTTGAGTCTTCCATTTGAGTAAAACGATCACTAATATCGATCGATACCTTCCCGCTCGATAGCACAAGGCGTGTTACTTTTTCATGATCATGCACAAGGCCCGGCTGTTCAAGAACTGGACGGAACTGTCCATCTGTTAGTTCTTGGACTTCGGATAATGTGTTCGGGTTACGAAGCAGACTCTTCGGTGTCATGATGACAAGAGGACGAATCTCTTCACGAAGTAGCATTTTCGCCTGTCTTCTAAGAATATGGAAGTATTGAGCTGCACTTGTCAGGTTCGCAACTGTCCAGTTATTCTCAGCAGCTGATTGCAAGAAGCGTTCTGTTCTTCCACTAGAATGTTCTGGACCTTGTCCTTCATATCCATGTGGCAAGAGCATCACAAGCCCTGACTTTTGTCCCCACTTGGCGCGGCCTGCTGAAATAAATTGATCAAAATACACTTGAGCCGCATTTGCGAAGTCTCCAAATTGAGCTTCCCAAATCACTAATGTTTCAGGAGAATAGACATTATAACCATATTCAAACCCGATGACAGAGCCTTCTGACAGTGGACTATTATGGACTGTAAATGATGCATTTGCATCACTCAGTTCATGAAGAGCAATGAATTCATCTCCCGTTTGACTGTCGTGAAGAACAAGGTTTCTTTGAGCAAATGTGCCTCGCTCAGAATCCTGTCCGGTCATTCGAATCGGCGTACCGTCTTTTAATATAGATGCAAATGCCAGTGCTTCACCAAGTGACCATTCCACTTTGCGATCATCTGTAAACACTTTTGCACGTTTTTCAAGGATCCGCTTTAGCTTACCGAATACTTGGAAGTCTTTCGGCCAGCTAATTAATTCTTCATTCAGCTTTCTTAATACATCAAACTCTACAGATGTATCAACTGTAGGGAAACCGTTAGATACAGGCTCTGGCAGTTCGATTTCTTGAATCGTATGTTCTTTCTTTGAAGGCACTTTTTTATAAGCTTCTTCAATTTTTGCCGTGACAGCCTGCTCAATTTCTTCTCTTTGTTCTTTTGACAGAAGGCCCTCAGTGACAAGCTTATCTGCGAAGATATTCTTGACCGTTTTGTGCTTTCTGACCGCATCGTACAGCATTGGCTGAGTAGTAGAAGGCTCATCCATTTCGTTATGGCCATATCTGCGGTAGCCAATCAAGTCAATTAAGAAATCCTTTTTAAACCGTTTACGGTATTCTACCGCCAGCTGAACAGCTGCTAAACAAGCTTCTGGATCGTCTGCATTGACGTGAACAATTGGAATCTCGAAACCTTTTGCAAGGTCACTAGCGTATTTAGTTGAACGAGATTCATTGCTTTCTGTGGTAAATCCAATCATATTGTTGGCAATGATATGGATCGTTCCCCCCACTTGATAGCCGACTAATTGACTTAAATTTAATGTTTCTGCGACAATTCCCTCTCCAGGAAATGCAGCATCCCCATGAATTAAGATGGCTAACGCTTTTTCAACGTCTTGAACTGGATAGCCTTTTTGAGTACGCGATTCTTGAGCTGCACGAGTGCTTCCTTCAATAATCGGGTCAATAAATTCCAAGTGACTTGGGTTATTGGCAAGTGTGACTCTTGCACTCTTTGTATCTTCATCTTTGATTTGGCGGTCAGCACCGAGATGATATTTTACATCCCCTGTCCATCCGTAGCTGATGCCGATAGAGCCTTCTGATGGTACAAGCTCTTTATTAGGCGCATGCTGGAATTCTGAGAAAATGATCTCATATGGCTTTCCTAACACATGTGCTAATACATTTAAACGGCCTCTATGTGCCATTCCAATGTTAATATTTGAAGTCCCTTGTGTAACAGACTCGGATATAATTTCATCAAGTACTGGAACAAGTGCGTCTAATCCTTCAATAGAAAAACGCTTTTGTCCAACAAATGTTTTGTGAAGGAACTGCTCAAATTGCTCGACTTCTGTTAATCTTTTGAATACAGAAACTAGTTTATCTGCTGGTTTTTTCTTAAATAATTCACCAGACTCAATAGATTTAGAGAGCCAGTTGCGCTCTTCGAAGTCATGTACGTGATCAAACTCAAATGAAATGGTACGCTTATACGTATTTCTCAAATGGTTAATGGCTTCTATGCCGTTTGAAATGTGTTTAGGTGCATCTGGACTAATAATTGATATTGGAATATTCTTAACGTCTTCTTCAGTTAAACCGTATTCCTTTAATGGAAACAGCTCTTGTAATTCCTTTTCTTTGCGAAGAGGATTGACGGAAGCATTTAAATGGCCATATGTTCTGATGTCTTCTGCCAGTTTAACGACTGATGCTATCTTTTGGATTTGTTCAGAAGTAACTACGCTATTTTCTTTTTTCCCAATTTCCTCCTTCATTTCACTCGGTGGTGCACCAAGTTCATCAAATATGCCTCTTATGTCTTCATCAACACTAGTAGGATCCTGGACATATTGATCGTAGAGCTCGAGCACGTAGCCGAGGTTCGGACCATGAAATTCTTCCCAACTCAACGGTTGTTTCACATCATTTTGAAACATTTTGAACACTACCCCCAACTTTGATCATCAAGTGATTGAACACTATCTCGATATAACTTCCAGAACACAATGACCAAATTTATGTAATAAAACGCTTCCAATCATATTCTACCACTGTTTCGGATTACTTTCTACATTCTTTGTTCAATTAAAGATAAAAAATTCAAAGAAAAACAAAAAATTTAAATCATTCCGAAAAATATTTTAAAGAAAGGGGCAAAACCTTATGCCCCAATGCTTTTATGCAGCAATTTCTTGAGTAATGGATATAGCACATCTGGCAATGTATCGACATCCGGTACAAAAATGCTGAACTTGCCATACATATCTTGGATCGTTTTCATCTGCGCCTCTTCAATCGGAGAATTGGATAAAAACACATTGATCACTTCAATTCCCTTTTTTCTCGCTTCGAGAACCGCTTCATGTGTATCCACGATCCCATTTTGTTCGTAGCTGAATGCAGCCGGCTCTCCGTCTGAGAAAACAATGAGGAACTTTTGCACTTCTCTTCGTTTTAAAATCATTTTTGTCATTTGGCGAATCGCATAGCCATCCCGGTTATCCTCTTCTGGCTCAAGTGACATAATGGATGGTCCTGCGTCAAATAAGGAATCTTTGAACGATACGACGGTGTTAAAGTAGTTCGGTTGACTTGTTTCAGTTGCATCATTTGTATCTTCCCAGAACCCTACAATTTGATGAGGTACCTGCACTGATTTTAAAGCTTCATGAAACAGAACAATCCCTTTTTTTGTCTCATCCATCTTGTCAAACATACTTGCCGAACAGTCAACTAATAAAGTGAACACAGCATCAATTTGAGAAGATGGCGCTTGTTTTTTATAAAATAGTCGAGGATTGGACTCTGTAAAATAACGAATGAGCTTTTTACTGAGACGTCCTGCATGAAGATCTGTTTTTGGCCATGTTTTTTTATGCTCAAGTGTTTTTTGAATCATTTGTTTTAAGCGTTTCTGATAAGGCTCGATTGCCTTTGCGTGCTGCTTGTACACATCTATTTGCTCTGGTGAAGGAGGTTCTGGTGAAATCATGACTGGAAATGCATATTTGTTTTCTTTTCCATTCTCATGCGCATCTGCCCCGCTTTCTTCTCCTTCTGCCTCTTCTAGTGCTTCAAGCTTTGAATAGTCTTTTCGATGGGTTTGTTTGGCTGAACCTTGAACCGTTCCAAGCGCCTGATCTCCATCGTCACCTTCTCTTGCCGCATCTTTACCGAGATCGCTTTTACCACCGTGTTCTAAATCAAATTGAAGGAAACTTTTAGATGGTGCTTCCGTTTCTCTATGCCATACTTCCATATATTCATTATGGATGTCTTCATCCCCCTCTTTTTCCCGATCGACTTTTATATCCTCACTTAACTTAGACTTTCTTTTGAGGTCATGGAAAAGCGGTTCTTTTGCCGCTTTTTCATAGTCCAATTCTGGGAAGAAAAAGTATGTGTTCAGCATATCCTTTTCAAGGAGCTCATCGAAGCCTTCTGTCAATTCCTTCACAATGATGGCGATATCAGATGTCGAGCGTGCGTCATATACACGTTCAAGACTTGACTCAATAAACGGAATCATTGGATCTATCCGCTCATGAAGGGGTGGAATTTCTTCAAGCGGAGATTCGGCTGTCAGCTTCACGTATATCGCACAAAAGAGTGAATCTGTTAAAATACTGCGCTCTTGGTTAATCGTTAATTGTGTTTTAAAGTGACGTCTGTAAAGCTCTCTTCTCCGTTTAAATACCTTTTTTGTTCCTGGGCGGTCACGTTTAATCCGCTCTTCAATGCGGATATCTTCAAACAGCATAAACAATTGTTTGCACACATCAGGAATGGATAATGTGTGGGCATAGCGAATGATGTCTTCAAATACTGTAAGATCGCTATACACTGTCCCTACTGCTCGCAGGAACACATCACTTTTTAGGCCTGCCATCATATCCTCTTGATGACGATCATCCCAAAAATGGCTGATGAAAATTTTCTTTTCAAACGGTTCATAGTACGATTGAACACCGTATTCAAGCTCCACATCATCACTTTTGGCAAGAGTTTTGGCTAAATCCGTTAATTCCATAAATAGAAATGAATCGATTCTGCTGTCATTAAATTTGATGAATTTCAAAAGTCAGAACCTCACTCGAATAATGTTTGAGCGATATTTCTTACCGCTGCTTTTTCCCGGTCATCTTCTAGCTTCTCTACAATTCCTCGTTCAATTGCACGAAGCGGCGGGATATATTGCGCAAGATCACATGTATCTAACAGTGCGCGAATGGATGCGGCTTCTTCACTGACCTGTCCATTGTGTGCTTGGACGATGAGATCTGATGAGAGCTGTACGAATTGATCGATTAACCGCTCATCCTTTAATACGGATTGAGTGTGCAGTACTTCTTTTAAAATGCCACCGCCAATGTAAGGAACTTCAATGACGACAAAACGGTTTTTCAGCGCTTCATTGAGCGGCACTGTCCCCACATATCCCTCATTGATTGCTGCAATCACGCCAAAACCTTCTTCTGCTCTAACGACTTCACCTGTAAATGGGTTTGTCATCATTTTTCTGTAATCAAGCACACCGTTTAAAATAGGTAGTGTTTCTGGTTTTGCCATGTTGATTTCATCAATATATAAAAGGTGTCCTTTTTTCATTGCTTTTGTAACGGGTCCTTCAATGAATTCTATAGAAGCAACTTGTCCATCATTATGGATGGTTTTATAGCCAATTAGACTTTCTGCATCAAGGTCAACTGAGCAGTTTACACTGTGCATCGGCTGTTGAAAAAACGCGGATAAAGTTTCTGCTAGTTTTGTTTTACCTGAGCCCGTCGGTCCTTTTAACAGAACATTTTTTCCTAGGGCAAGTGCAATCATGGCATCTTGAATAATAGACGTATCTTGTGATTCATAGCCGCCTGTTCCGATAAGCGGACGAAATTCTTCTTCGAGAACTTTTCCTTTTGCTTCGATCATTGCTTGAATTTCTTCTGGGAGTGCTGGTTGGTTAAACATATATGATTAATTCCTCTCTTCGATCATTTTCCTCACCAAGTATACTAAAAAAACCTTTATGCACTCAATACATAAAGGTTCGTCTTCTGTTATTTTACCATTTCTTTTGTGATGGCTCCGCAAGCAATGCGTTTCCCTGAGTTGCCAGAAGGGTTGCTTAAGTAATCATCTGCTTCTGCATGGATGATGAAACTTCGCCCGTTTTGATCAACCAATTGATTCGGGCCTCCTTTGACCGTCACATTCGGAACATTCACAACGACGTCAATTTGACCATCTGCCCCTACTTCTAAATTAGGCATATCTCCAGCATGATGCCC
Organism: Bacillus sp. FSL W8-0183; assembly: GCF_038006825.1. Taxonomy (NCBI): domain Bacteria; kingdom Bacillati; phylum Bacillota; class Bacilli; order Caryophanales; family Bacillaceae; genus Bacillus; species Bacillus sp. FSL W8-0183. Next base: position 2,111,091 of record NZ_JBBOVY010000001.1, read on the forward strand.
TTTTGGGTTGTCGAAGCCATGCTCTCTATGGGTCGGATTAAAGTGAGCCCCCGCCGTTTCAAAATTTGGCGTTTCACATATTCCTGTTTCATGAATATGAAAGCCGTGAGGACCTGGCGGCAGTCCTTTCGCTTTCACATGCAGATCCAGCCCATTTTCTGAGGACTCTCTTATTTCAATGCTCCCTATTTTTTGCCCGCTTTCGTTTATGAGTGACGTTGTGACTGGTGCTTGTTTAGGTGCGGCAACTTCTCTTGTTTCTTCTGTCGTTTCTTTTTTTGGCGGTGCATGACATGCTGATGCGGTAAAGATCAAACATATCATGATCATCCACACTGACTTTTTCATTTATGACTGCCCCCTTTTGCCCCCTTTTGTTATCAGTATGGACAATCACAGCAACCGGCAAACAAAAAAAGCCGAAAATCGGCTTTTTTAGAAGAAACGTTTCGCACCTAGATAGGCTTTTTTCCAATAAGGATTGCTTAAGTTTGAAATTCCTACTCCGCTGTCACTTGCATGAAGGAAATCTCCTCCACCTAGGTATAGTCCCATATGAGAAGGACCTGCTTTGTACGTTGTGAAATAAACAAAATCTCCAACTTGTGGTGTGCTGACAGGCGTCATCATATTCCAGTATCCTGCTGTACTCAATCTAGATACTGATGAAACCTTATTAATGAGATAGTAAACAAAGCCGCTGCAATCAAATCCAGCTGGTGTATTGCCGCCCCATCTGTAAGGTATGCCTGTGAGCTTTTTACCTTCTTGAATCATTGTCGTGATTTTTGCATTCATTGGAACGTCATTTTTATTATTGTTGACCGGTGTTGTTGAACCATTTGACGTAGAACCATTAGATCCAGTTGAACCGGAAGCTGTTCCGTTGATTTTTAATACTTGTCCAATTCTAAGCACATCACTTTTCAAGCTGTTTGCTGTGCGGATTGATTGAACCTGCACCTTAAACTGATTCGCAATTTTCCATAATGAATCACCTGATTTAACCGTATAAGATGTGGTTTTACTACTTGAAGACTGATTGCTGTTTGAAGGCGTGCTAGGTTGAGCAGGTGCTTTCGGCTGACTTGGTTTTGACGTCACCGTTCCTTTTACCTTCAATACTTGATTTGGATAAATCGTATCAGATTTTAGCGAGTTCAATGTTTTAATTTCACCAATCGACATATTTAACGAATTGGCAATTTTCCAAAGTGAATCGCCTAATTTCACTTTATATGTACTAGATGCTGACGACGAACTATTAGAATTCGTTGATTTGTTACTTGAGCTAGAATTAGATGTTGAGTTTGAATTTGAGGACTGGCTGCCGCTCGTTTTCGCTGTTCCAGACACTTTCAGCTTTTGTCCAGGACGAATGAGGTCACTGTTTAAGCTGTTCAAACTTTTCAAACTTGCAACTGACATTTTGTGATTCTTCGCAATCAGCCATAATGAATCCCCAAGCTTGACTGTATAGCTAGATGTTGTTGAAGCACTTGATTTCGTTGCTTTTGAACTTGTTGATGAGCTGGATTTTGAACTTTTTGCACTAGGAATCTTTAAGCTTTGTCCTGCAAAAATCATCGTCGTTTTTAATTGATTAAGAGATTGAAGTTCCGAAATACTTGTGTTGTACTGTTCGGCAATCTTCCAAAGTGAGTCACCGCTTTTCACCTTGATCGTCTGTGCTTCTGCCGGTGCAGCAATAACAGCTGAGCCTGCGATCGCTGAAACTGTGAGGCCGGTTACTACTTTTTTCTTCATAGATGAATCTCCGCCTTTCATGATTTCGTACCGTAAGACTTATGTACTAGTTTTGAGTTTAGCATTTAATGGTTCTGCTTCTCTTACACTATTTTATCTTTATTTCTATAATATTACTCGACATGAAGACGTTGGGCAATACTAAATAGGTTTTAGAGCAGCAAACTCAAAATGCTAAAACAAAGCCATATCGTTTCTATCGGCTGTTTGCTGTTTTTATAAACATTTTTTAAGGAATTTTTAAGTTGACGTTTAGAAATTTGTCAAAACAAACACGTTGCTAGTTTCATAGTTCTATTCTACATGACAAATTTTTCTGTATCAAATGACTTTTTACTTAATTACCTGTTTTTTCTCCTCAATAAAAAAAGCACCCTTCCTAATGAAGAATGCTGTGTTCATGTTTACTTTCTGATTTCTTGATCTTTTACAGTTAACGGATAGAGGACGCCTTCTTTCGCAAACGACATTTTCCCTGTTTCTTCTGATACCACAAGAACAAGGGCATCGGTCATGCCAGAAAGTCCAATGGCTGCCCGGTGTCTTGTGCCTAGAGAAGGGCTGACTTTTTTCGAGGTGAGCGGTAGGACATTTGCAGCGGAAACAAGCGTGTTTTCTTTCACTAAAAGGGCGCCATCATGAAGTGGGTTTCCAGGATAGAAAATGCTTTCTATTAATGATGCGCTAATTTTCGCATGGAGGTTTGTCCCTTTTTGTATATAATCCTCCACCTCATCTCTCCTTTGAATCACAATCAGTGCGCCATGCTTTTGTTTTGATAAGTTCTCAATGGCTAAAGAAAATTGAGCAAAACCTGGTGTGAATTCTTCCATATATGCTTGTAAATAAAATGAGGAAGCCTCTGCATGCATTTCATTAAACTGATCATGCAATGATTCGAGTTCACAAAGAAGGCATTGTTCCGTCTGGTCAAGCGAATCGACGATTTTCCTTGCATCCATCATAATTTGCGTTAAATGAGATTTCATTTCTAATTTAAAAATCGCTTCTTCATTTGTGCGATTGATCATCTCACCATGTCCCTCCTTCTTTCGCTAGTGTCATAAAATAACAAATTGTGCACATTCTATTTGTATGGAGGTGAATTCAATATGACCATTCAAAAAGTGATTCAATATGCTTGCAGCATTTTAGGTGTTGTCAGTCTTTCTTTTATTTATGCCCAAATGTTCAAAAAAACGAAGCCCTCAAAGAAAAATAATCCGACGGAGAATTGATTTTTTTACATAGCGTGATATAATTCCTCTCGTTATTTCTGTTCAGAGAGGAACTTATGATGAGAGAAACGAATAGTATTCGAGCAAAGTTGGCACAATTTTTAACCATATTGATTCCGATTTTAATTACACAAGCAGGTCTTTCGCTCATCACATTTTTAGACACGGTGATGTCTGGAAAAGTGAGTGCAGAAGACCTAGCAGGTGTAGCGATCGGTTCGAGCATTTGGACACCTGTTTATACTGGTCTCGCTGGTATTTTAATGGCTGTTACCCCTATAGTGGCTCAGCTGATGGGCGGCGGCCGCAGGGAAGACGTTCCTCGTGCAGTCTTCCAGGCCATTTATTTATCTTTTCTTTTAAGTATCGTGGTGATTGTCATTGGATCGTTGTGTGTTCCTTTTATTTTAGGGAGACTTGGGCTTGAACCATCCGTAGAAACCATTGCCCGTCATTTTCTCAGCTTCCTTGCTATTGGGATCATCCCGCTTTTTGGTTATTCAGTCATGAGATCTTTCATTGATGCATTAGGAAAAACACGTGTGACGATGTTCATTACGTTAACCGCACTTCCTATTAATTTTGTTTTAAATTATCTCTTTATTTTTGGAAACTTTGGGTTTCCAAAGCTTGGCGGTGCAGGGGCAGGTCTTGCATCTGCGATGACGTATTGGGCGATTTTCATCATGAGTATTTGTATTGTCATCAAAGCCGAACCGTTTGCATCCTTTCGGTTGTTTCAGACATTACCTCGTTTTAACGTCTCCCGAATGGGTCAAATACTGAAAATCGGTATCCCTATTGGGTTTGCGATCTTTTTTGAAACAAGTATTTTTGCAGCTGTCACGCTCTTAATGGGTCACTTTGATACCGTGACAATCGCCAGTCACCAAGCAGCGATGAACTTTGCTTCTATTTTATATATCCTGCCGCTTAGTATCTCAATGGCTTTAACGATTGTTGTAGGTTTTGAAGCCGGTGCCATGCGTTATAAAGACGCAAAAAGCTACAGCTATATTGGTATTGCAACAGCTGTTTTGTTCTCATTATGTACCGCAGCACTCATCTTGTTATTTAGACCTGAGATCGCTGGTTTATATACAACTGAATCAGCTGTTTTACAAATGACACAGCACTTTTTGATGTATGCGATCTTTTTCCAGCTGTCAGATGCGATCGCCGCACCAATTCAGGGAGCTCTACGCGGGTATAAAGATGTGAATTATACACTGATTGCTGCGTTTGTCTCTTACTGGGTCATCGGCCTTCCAGCTGGCTACTTGATTGGCACGTATACCTCATTTGGAGCGTTCGGTTATTGGATTGGTCTGATTACTGGGCTTGCCGCAGGTGCCATCGTCCTATTTGTTCGTCTCAGGTTGATTGAAAGACGTATGCATTCTGATACAACAGGAAAAGGCAGCTGACTGAAGTCAGCTGCCTTTCATTTAGTCATTCCATTGATACGTCCAGAAAATTTCTTCATCAAACCATTTTTGGACAACTGGTTCTTTGTTTTTCAACTTTTGTTCAAGCTCTCTTAGCATGCCTTCTGTTTGTGTTCTATGCGCTCTTAGTGCATTTAATTTGATATCGGCTACATCCGTAATATCAATCACAATATCGGCATTTCCTAGCACTTCTTCTCGATTTTTCGTAATGGCCATGCAGTATGTGACGGGACGGTCTTCTTTTTTCTTGCGGTATAGAGCACGAATAACCGCTTCACCTGTCGCGTCATGATCAGGGTGTACACCATGACCTGGATAAAATGTGACAATAAGTGTTGGTTTCACTTCATCAATAATACTTTCCATCACATCCGCTAAATACTCATCATCTTCAAATTCCAACGTTTTATCCCGAAGACCAAGCATTCGCAAGTCTGTGACATCCATTTCTTTACATGCATTGATTAATTCCTGTTTTCTTAATTCAGGAAGTGTCTCACGGTTAGCATATGTTGGACTTCCCATATTTCTTCCCATTTCTCCAAGTGTCCCGCATGCATACGTCACTGGAATTCCACGTTTTCTGCTTTGCGCGATGAGCCCTGCGACCCCGAAGGATTCATCGTCGGGGTGAGGCAGCATCACAAGTACATGTTCGTTCATCACTGTTCCCTCTCTCCTACACCTGAAATGGTGTTTCACTAATTTGTAATGAGATCGCTAGTTTTCCGTCTGGCAGGTGTCCTGCTAACAGCAGGCGGCCTTGTTCATCAAACACGTAATCGGTTAAACCTTCTGCGTAAATCCAGCCATCTTCTGTTTTCATCCCGACACGGTATGGACCTTGTCCTTTTATTTTTGCCTGTGAATAAACGACTTTTGCGTTGCGGATATACGCCACGACCGTCATATTTTGCTCATTCACATGAGCTGAATAAGAACCAGTTGTCGTTTCAAGATGAACGAAGACTGGCCGATTTAAAAACGATTCAAGATGTGCTGTGACATCTTCCGTTTGAATTGGTTTCATGAGTGGTTCCTTCCTTCATTTTGAATTAGTTCTCGCAGCTTTTTCGTATGTAAGCTGATCAGCTGTAGTTGATGACCCTGCTCAATCGTGCTTTCTAAAATTCTTTCCACAGCGAGTACATACTTTTGATGCAATGACTTTCTTGCGCGAGGATGGGTGCGTGCATCAAGCAAATCATCTCGTATCGCCTCGTGTAATGAAGTCATATCCACTACATCAAGCTGCCGATTTTTCCATAAAGATTGATAAGCGTGTGCAAGCTCATCGACTGATGACATGTGATCACCTCTACAGTTTTGGTAACAACTTATTATGACATGATCCGCCTGCAAAAAAAAGCAAACTGCTTCGTCTCTTTAATGAGAATTCGCTGTTTTTTTCATTCGGAGTTGAGAGGTTGTAAATAGTAAAATCGCCACCCAAATACAGAGGAATGTCACGATTTTTGCTGCAGATAAGTGTTCGTGATACACAAATAGCCCCAAAAAGAGTGTAATGGTCGGTGCAATATACTGCAAAATACCAACTTGGTATAAAGGAATTCTTTTGGCTCCTTCAGAAAATAAAAGAAGCGGTACAGCTGTAAAGACACCTGCAAAAAATAATAGCCCAAGAGAGCCGAAGCTGCTCGGATTCATCGTGACAACAGGTTCTTTTAAGAAGAAGAATAAGTAAACAAGCGCAGCTGGTGCAAGAAGCAGTGTTTCAATGGTTAATCCAATGGCACTCGTAAAACTCATTCTTTTTTTAATCAGTCCATAAAACCCAAAACTAAAAGCCAATACGAAAGCCACGACAGGAAATGAGCCGTACTGAACAGTTGAGATGATGACCCCAGCTGCAGCAATGAGAATGGCGGTGGTTTGCATTTTATTCAGTCGTTCTTTTAAGAAAATGATGCCTAGTAAAACTGATACAAGCGGATTAATATAATACCCTAAACTCGCTTCCAGCATAAGATCGTGATTTACAGCCCAAATGTATACATACCAGTTGACCGAAATTAAAATAGCCGATAAAAGTAATGAAAAAAGTGCTTTTCCATCTATCATCAGACCTTTCACAGTCTGCATCGCTGGACGGACTTGCTTTAAATATAAAAGAATACCGCACATAAAAATAAAGGACCATACTATTCTGTGCGCTAAAATTTCGCCTGACGAAATATGCTCCATCAGTTTCCAATATAATGGGAACAATCCCCATAATGTAAAAGATGCAGCCGTATATAAGGCACCTTTTGATTGTTGTTCGTTCAATCTAACCATTCCTTTCTAAACCTATCGTATATTATAGCACGCACATCACTTTATGGGCATATACTAATTCAGGGCATTTAGAAAGGATGATTTGCATGTTTGACTGGAACCGATTATTTCCTTTTCAAAAGCAATTTTCAAAAGAAGCGTTAAAAAATTCAGATCCTAAAGACGTTGAGCAATATGTCAATCAAGTCATGGAAAGTGTTTTCGGCTCCAATTATTCTGCTCAATTCCCCTTTCAGGATCCGCTGTCTCAGCAGCAGAAAACAAGAGAGACAGACGATAAAAAAAAGAAAGAGCCGAATGTTGAAGTATTTGAGACGACAGATCACGTGTTTGTCAAAATAGAGCTAGATCGTCCGAACACGGAAAAAGTAAAAATCAAACATACAGCCAATCTGCTGTTTATTGATCATTTTCCTGAAGAGAATAAACAAAAGAAGGTTGTCCTGCCTGCTGCTGTGAAAAGAAAAGGAACGAAGGCTTCGTATCAAGATGGTATTTTAGAAATTATGTTTTTAAAGCATGATGATCCAGGCATTTCTGAAATTGATATTCCATTATAAAAAGCCTGCTTTGAAATGGAAGCAGGCTTACTCTTTTTTCTTAATAATATGGTGGATATCCGCCGCCATAAGGTGGTGGAACAGGCGGTGGTGGTGGCGGGTAATATGGACGAGGATAATTAAAAATCGCACTTCCTAGAAATCCGCCAAGCAGTCCGCCGACTAAAGGAGCGCCAAAACCAAAAAACAAAGGGACTCTAGATTCATATGGCGGAATGCTAGGGGCACCGCCTCGAAAATACGGAGTATGAGGGTACATGCTTTTCTCCTCCTTTGTCATGTGCCTAACATCAGCATATTCATTAGGAGACAAAACGTTTGGGCAAACCTAAAACTAGGCTTGCTCCTTTTTTACATGAGATCCAGCATACTCCCCTGCCCAGCGCGATACTTCTCCGAACACACCATGTAATGCACTCCCTTTTTCGGTTAGACAATAGATGACTTTGACTGGCGTTTCAGGAAGTACAGTGCGCTTTATGATTCCTTCTTGCTCAAGCTCTTTTAAGCGTTCTGCGAGCATTTTTTGACTGATGGATGGAATAATGTCCGTCAGGTCTTTAAACCGCTTCGGACCATCAAGCAATACATGAATGATGAGACCATTCCACCTTTTGCCAAGAAGCAAAAAAGCTTGCTGAATGTTTGGACATAATTGAAATTCCATATATTTCAGCCTTTCTTTTCATAATCGTTTGACAAACTAACGGTGTACAATTTAAAATATATCTCTAGTTACAATAAGTAAGTTTCTCACTTTTTTATTTATTGTACCATACTATTTGCAAAAACGGGAGGAAATATCCATATGGCGAGCGATCAAAAAACGATTGACATTTTAAAAGAAAGAGCTTCAGTAAAAGAGTATGATACAACTCATGAAATGACAAAAGAAGAGTTAACAGAGCTTCTTGATATCACAACAAAAGCACCATCTGCTTGGAACCTTCAGCATTGGCATTTCACTGTTTTCCATAGTGCTGAATCAAAAGCAAAACTTCTTCCAATTGCTTACAACCAAAAACAAGTCTCACAAGCATCAGCTGTGATTGCTGTGCTAGGTGACCTTGAAGCCAATCTAAAGGGTGAAAAAATCTACAGTGAGCTAGCAGAACAAGGCTTCATCACAGAAGATATTAAAGAAACATTGATGACGCAAATCAATGGTGCTTACCAAAGCGAGCAATATGCACGTGAAGCTGCGTATTCAAACGCTTCGTTAGCTGCTATGCAGTTAATGATTGCGGCGAAAGCAATGGGATATGATACATGCGCAATGGGCGGTTTCAGCAAAGAAGCGTACGTGAAAGAATTCAATGTGAGTGGTCGATACGAACCAGTGATGTTGATTTCTGTCGGGAAAGCAGCAAAAGAAGCTCACAAAAGCAATCGTTTTGACATCGAAGAAGTATCTGATTTCCTATAAAAAACGGCTCAGTCTCAGCGTCATGCTGGGGCTTTTTTATTTGCTCTAAATATTATTTTTCCATACTTATTTTCAAGTCTTCCTTTCTCATTCTTCAGTATTTACCTCTTTTTAAAAATGAAAGCGTTATATTAGTATGATATTCATAAAAATGATTGTTTTTTCTGAAAATGGTCTTGTGATCTAATCTGACAACTGCTATTATTATGAAATTACAAAATATTAGAGGAGGAAAACATGAACAAAAAACTGATACTGGCGCTACTTATCGCGATTCCATTCATTGGACAGCTTGCACTGCTCCCCTTTGTGAATCGTATTCATCCATTTGTCATCGGGCTGCCTTTTTTCCACTTCTGGCTCTTACTATGGATTGTACTCACACCCGTTTGCACATTTATCATTTACAGGATGCAACATTCAAATGGAGGAACTGACGAATGCAAGGAAACTTAACAGCTTTATTGATTACTGCAAGTATCATTTTCATCGTCGTGGTCATCGGTTTTGCCGCTGGTCGTGATAAATCATCAAGACAATCAGTCGAAGAATGGTCTGTTGGCGGGAGAAAATTTGGCGGGCTTCTCGTCTGGTTCCTTGTTGGCGCAGACTTATATACTGCTTATACCTTTTTAGGGCTCACAAGTACAGCTTATACAGCGGGAAGTGTTGCTTTTTTCGCTATCCCCTATTCAGTTCTTGCTTATTTTATTGCGTATTTCTTCTTACCAAAACTTTGGACGGTTGCAAAAAATCACAAGCTGACAACACTTGCTGATTATGCACGTGAGCGATTTGACAGTAAACTGTTATCCAGTTTGATTGCCATTGTTGGTGTACTCATGCTCATACCATACATTTGTCTTCAGCTAAGCGGGATTCAAGATACATTAACTGTCGCTGGAACGAGTTATATTAATGTGAATGCAGCGGTTATGATTTCATTTATTTTAGTTGCACTTTATACATTTTTCAGCGGTATTAAAGGTCCTACATATACAGCCATTATTAAAGATATTCTTGTTTGGGTGATCATGCTCTTTATGGTCGTTTCCCTCCCGATTATTCATTTTAACGGCTGGACACCAATGATGAATACGTTAGCTAAGGAAGCTCCACAGCTTCTGACGATTCCTGAAAGCGGCCCTAAAGGCATTTTGTGGTTTATTACCGCATCAGGTGTTTCTGCACTCGCATTATTTATGTGGGCTCATGCAGCAACTGGTGTTTTCACAGCCAAAAGCGCAGATGCCATCCGTAAAAACAGTATGTTTTTACCTCTTTACAACATTGTATTGATTTTGGTCATCTTCCTTGGCTTCATTGCCTTTTTAGTCTTACCGGAAGATACAAATCCAAGATTTGCTCTTCTTCATTTAATTCAGACGTCATATGGCGGCGTGATGCAGGGGCTTGCGTATTCAACGATTGCACTTGCTTCTCTCATTCCATGTTCGATCATGGCCATTGGGGCGTCGAATTTATTTGCCAATAATTTGTACCGTGATTTAATCCATCCAAATGTGTCACCTAAACGGTTAACGATCATTACACGTTCGATGGTATTTATCGTGATCGGTCTTGCTCTTTTATTCGGAATGCTGTTCCCGACTGCGCTTGTCACGCTTCAGCTGATCGGTGTTTCTGGAATGGTTCAAATTTTCCCAGCCATTGCCATCAGCTTGTTCTGGAAAAAACAATCGAGAGAAGCAACGATTGCGGGGCTCATCGTAGGAATTATCGTGACCTTTACAGCGAATATGACACAAATGACATTCGGCCTTTATGAAGGCTTTCTCGGTTTACTAGCAAACGTTGTGGTCATCCTGATTTTGAATCCATTCTTCCAGAAGAATGTCACATCTAATTCTGTGACAAGTGATTTGTTTGAAAAGAATGGGAAAACAACGGAACCTGTGGCTAACAAAGCGTAACACAAGAAAAAAAGCAGTCCCCTGATGAGGACTGCTTTTTCTATTTCATTTCTTTTTTCAACACTTCAATGGCTTTTTTCATTTGCGTATCATTTTTCTTGAGCTTATCTTGGATGTTTGTCATCAGTACCGTCGTTGTGTCCCCTGTCAGAATACCATCAGCCTTTAGATCGTGATCTGATTGGAACCTTTTCACGACCGACTGGAATGCTTGATCATATTCTCCATTGGCTTTTGCTTTGTAGCCAAGCGCTTGGAACATTTTTTGAGCCGCTTTGACTTCATCTCCATCATCATTCAGTTGATACGTCTTTTTCGGATTTAAGTATGGCAGCTTCGCATAACTCGGCAGAGATGCTTTCACCTGTGGCTCAATTCCTTTTTTGTGAATCCAAGACCCGTCTGGTGTCAGCCACTTGGCAATGGTTAATTTCACACTAGAACCATCATTGTAGCTTTGCGCATTTTGAACAGTCCCTTTACCAAATGTCTTTTCTCCAACAAGTTGAATGCTAGAGGATTGGTGCAGAGCTCCCGCCATGATTTCAGCAGCACTCGCTGAACCGCCGTTTACAAGAACAACTGCCGGCTGATGAACTTTGCGTTCTTTTTCCGCTTTGTACACTTGTTTCTTTCCTTTTTCCTCAACCTGCATAATGACTTTTCCTTTATCGATAAAGTCATTGCTCATTTCAATTGCTTCTGTCATAATGCCGCCTGGATTATCTCTCAGATCAATGACAAAACCTTTTGCCCCTTTTTTCTCGAGGTCATCAATCGCTTTATCTAACTCTTTAGATGTGGTTTCAGCAAAAGAAGTGATTTGGATTTCGCCTATTTTATCTTTTGTTAGTTTTGCATACACCGTTTCAAGTGGAATCGTATCTCTTGTGATCGTCACATCCACATTTCCAACACCTTGTCGGTTCAAATGCAGTTTGACATCCGTTCCTTTTTTCCCTCTGATAAGAGAAACAGCTTTATTCACTGACATACCTTTTGTACTTTTACTATCCACTTTTAAAATACGATCATGAGGTTTCAAACCAGCTTTTTCAGCAGGAGAGCCTTTAATCGGTGCGACAATTAAAATTTGTCCATCCTTCTCTTCTACTTGTGCACCAATTCCTTCAAATGAAGATGAAATGGTGTTGTTAAACCCTTCGGCTTCCTCCTGATCCATATATGTAGAGTATGGATCATCAAGTGATGCAATCATGCCTTGAATCGCACCGTCTACTAGTTTTTGATCATCCGTTTTTTCGTAATACTCGTTTTTTACCTTCGTATATGCAGCCATGAGTTTACTAAACTTCTCATCTCCTGAAACGCTGACAGCACCTTGTTTTGTGATCACAAATGTAATCGCTGAGGAAAGCGCTGCTGTCACCAGAATGGCTATCACGAACTTGAATTGTTTTTTCAAAAAAACACCACCTTTATCTCCTTTCATTATTATCAAGGACGATTCTTCATCCGTCAACCAAAGGATCAAACTTCTATTTGAAAAGATAAGCCATTTCGCCCTGCAATGCATAATCTTTAGAGAGAAACATGATAAAGAAAGAAGGGATTCCATGAGTGACTATGTAGAAATGCTTGCTTATTTTGGGGTATCAGGTGCCCATCCTGGTGGAATTGAGCTAACAAAAACGATGATTGAGCATCTCAACCTGGCGTCTGACGATCGTATACTGGATGTTGGATGCGGCACAGGACAAACAGCCGCATATTTAGGACATTTAGGTTATGAAGTAGAGGCGATTGATACACACCCTTTGATGATTGAAAAAGCCAATCTGCGATTCGAGCGGGAACAACTACCTTTCCGTGCACAGCAAGCATCGATCGAACACCTGCCATTTGCGGATGACTCGTTCTCTCTACTGATCAGTGAATCTGTTTTAAGTTTCACCCATTTACCTGCTGCGCTTGCTGAGATAAAACGGGTGCTTGCTCCTGGAAAACAATTGATCGCAAATGAGGCTGTGTTAAAAGTGCCGCTTCCCTCAAAAGAACAGGCAGCCATTCGGGAGTTTTATGGGTTTCACTCCCTCTTTTCATTTTCTGAATGGAAAAAACAGTTAGCGTCCGCAGGATTCCGTGACATTCAGATTCTCTCATTCGATGAGCACATGGTGCAGGAAGAGCCGACCGAAATGGAATTATCAGATCAAATACCACCTTCTCTTTATGATACATTACAGACACACTATGACCTGATTCAAACACACCGAGAACATCTGAGTCACCTTGTATTTGAATGTACAGTATAAAATGAGCGAATCTCCTATATGTTTTGTCCAAACTCTATGAAGTCTTTCGCATAGGATAAGAGTGAAAAGAGTTTGTCATAAGGAGGAAAAACATGGAGCGCTACTACAAACTTTGTCAGCAGCATATGGGGAAAGTAGCTAGAATTACTGATCGTCATGGCAGAGTACATGTTGGACGTATTGAGCGGGTGACAAACCGCAAAGTTTATATCCGACCAGTCGGCGGGTCCCGCGGGGGCTTAGGATTTGGCTATTACGGAGGTTATTACGGAGGCTATTATGGCTGGGGTCCAGCTTATGGCATTGGACTCGGTTTTATTACCGGCTTCGCATTAGCAGGTTTGCTCTTTTTTTAAAACGGCGTATAAAAGAAGGCCTCCCAGCTTTGAAGTGACCCCCTAAATTTAGACGCGTTTTTTTATGAGACAGCTTTCGAGGCATGAGTTCGATATTGTATCGGACTCATGCCTTTTAGTTTTGTCTTTATACGTGTGTGATTGTAGTAATCAATATATTGTTCAAGTTCTTGCTTGAAGTGTTCGATGTTCTCAAATTTTTTTAGGTATAGAAATTCAGACTTTAAGATACCAAAAAAGTTCTCGATAACTGCGTTATCGTAACAGTTACCTTTTCGGGACATACTCTGTGTAATCCCACGCTTTTTTAAGGCGTGTCTATATTGCTTCATTTGGTAATGCCATCCTTGATCAGAATGTATCATTGGTTTCTCCTCTTCATCTAAACGGTTGAACGCCTGATGAAGCATCGTTGAGACGAGTGAGTAAACAGGTCTTGAACCGACTGTATAGGTAATGATTTCACCATTAAATAGATCTAATATGGGCGAAAGATAGAGCTTCTGACCAAATAACTTGAACTCCGTTATATCTGTGACCCATTTCTCATTTGGTCTATCAGCTTGAAAATGACGAGCCAAAATATTAGGCGCTATTTTGTTCACTGTGCCTCTGTATGAACGATATTTCTTCACTCGGACCATGCATTTTAGCCCTAGAACTTTCATGATGCGCTGGACTTTTTTGTGATTCACCTTTTGTCCTCGGTTGATTAGTTCATCACGAATCCGGCGATATCCATAACGTCCTTGATGTTCCTGATAAATGGTTTGAATCATCTTTTTCAGTTCGACATCCTGATCAGGACGATCTAAATGCTTGATCAAGTAATAGTAGGTACTGCGTGGAATACATGCGAGCTTAAGAAGTGATTTCACCGGATATTGATGCCTTAAATCATAGACTACTTGCGCTTTGTCTTGTTTGGTGATTGTTCCTTGTTTTGAACTAAGGCATTCAACTTTTTTAAATACTCATTTTCCATGCGCAAATGTTCTACTTCTGCCTGTAACGCTTCCATTGATCCTTTCGTTATTTCTTGTTTTCCAGTTTTCTTTTTCATAGACGGACGCCCCTTTTTCTTAGATTGAAGGGCGTCTACTCCTTGTGTTTCCAAGATGCGCTTCCAGTTCCAAAGCGTTGTATCAGAAGGCAGGTTAAAGAGTGCAGCTGTTTCCAAGATAGACGTCCCATGTTCATTCATATAATCAAGTACGTCTAGTTTATATTGGACTGGATAATTTGTATATGACTTTGAAAAAGCTTTTTCGCCATGATATTGATACTTTCTGACCCAATATTGAAGTATGCTTTTGTGCACGCCAATCTGTTTTGCAATTCCAAGCAGGGGTTCGCGGTCAATGAGGTATCGTTTTACCGCTTTGATTTTATCTTCAATTGTAAATTTAGCCAAAAGAAAAGCACCTCCAAATGTTAGACTGTGTCTAATATTTGGGGTGCACTTCACTTCGGGAGGCCTTTTATTTGTTTATATTTTCTTCACTTTGTTCATGTACTCTTCGAATGTTAAATCATGATCATGCATCGCTTTTGCAGCTTCTTTCCCTACATAACGCAGGTGCCACGGCTCATATTCATATTTCGTGATGTCTTCTTTCCCTTTTGGATAACGGATGATAAAGCCATATTTATAAGCATTTTTGGCTACCCATTTACCATCAGGTGTTTCACCAAATTTTTCAGAGATTTCAAAGCCGGCACTTTTTGAGGAAATATCCATAGCTAGACCTGTTTGATGTTCACTTTCCCCTGGTAAGGCTACGGCTTCTTGAGCTTTTTCTTTCCCTTTTAGTTTCACTTCACTATCAAAAATGACTTTTTGACGATCATAGGAACGATAGCCAGATACTGCAGCAAGCTCAAAGTTTTCCTTTTTAGCACCTTTGAATAACTTCGCAAGTGCCTCCGCTGCTTCTTTTCGAATATATCGTTTTTCAATATCCTCTGAAAAAGAGAATTCCACTTTTGGTACAACGAGATCAGAAGGTTTATAGGTTCCTGGCAGTGCATATTCTTTGTTCACTAAAGCAAGCACATTTTCAGGGTTTTGAATGGTCTTCAGTCCGCTCACTACCTTGATGTCATTGAAATATTCACTCTTTAACGTCAGCTCTTGATTAGATGAATCTGCCGTATCGTTTGAGTTTTGCTGGGGTGATGAACTTGCTGCGTTCTTTTGTTCGTTTGTTTTGTTAGATTCAGTGGTACCGCTTTTCTGATCCAGCAACTGGCAGCCTGATAATGCGGCCGTCAAACCAAGAATCGATGCGATTGAGAGTATTTTATAGCTTTTCTTCATGACATACCTTCCTTTTGCTCTACTAAAAAAATAAAGATGCGCTACATCGTAGCACACCCTTTATACTATTATAAAACAGAATCTAGTGCAATTAAGATCATTTCGTCAAATGTCGTTTGACGCTCTTCAGCAGTTGTTTCTTCTCCTGTTAGCACATGATCACTCACTGTCAGAATCGACAACGCTTTTCTGCCAAATTTTGCAGCAAGCGTATAAAGAGCCGTTGTCTCCATTTCGATCGCTAGAATTCCATATTGGTCCATCAACTCAAGTGGTTTTTCATTATAAAACTGGTCTGCTGTAAATACATTCCCAACACGCACAGCTACATTTTTCGCTTCTGCTGTGTCGTAGGCTTTTTTCAGTAAACCAAAATCAGCACATGGTGCGTAATCAATCGGTCCAAATGCCACACGGTTCATTTGAGAATCTGTTGATGAGGTTTGAGCTAAGATGACGTCACGTACATTGACATCTTTTTTGATCGCTCCGCAAGAACCGACACGGATTAAGTTTTGAACATCATAACTTTGGATCAGCTCATTCACATAGATCGAAATAGACGGTACGCCCATTCCAGTACCTTGTACAGAAATGCGTTTTCCTTTATATGTTCCAGTATAACCATACATGCCGCGCACTTCGTTATAGCACACAACATCTTCTAAATATGTATCTGCAATATATTTCGCACGAAGCGGATCGCCTGGCAGCAATACCGTTTCTGCAATTTGTCCTTTTTCTGCTCCAATATGTACACTCATTTTTTAGCCTCCACTTACGTTTAACATGTGTTTAGTCCCATTTATTATAAACGATTGAGATCAAAAAAGAAAATACCAGCTGAAAGTAAAGCTGGCATCGTCGTTTATATTTAACTCATCGTCATTAGGCGTTCACTGCGTTTCCATCCTGCCGGAAAGAGCTGGTAGTAGCACTTCCCTTTTTTCTGGTCATCAATCACAACGATATCCCCTGTTGTGATAAACCGTGCATTGTAATCATTAGGGACTGTATCTTGTACATTAAATGTCGAGAATGCTTTTTCCAGTACATCAAGGTGTGTCCTGCCGCCAATCTTTGTCCGGTATACAGGTTGATGCCCGCTTTCTGCACCATATTCAGGTGTTTGATAAATGGTTAAGTGATAAGCTGAAGGTTTCTTTTGAAAAAATCTCAACGTCAATTGCATTCAAATCCCTCCCCTTTTATATAAAATTGGCTGGGATCTATGAATTTCCTTCTTCTATTTTTGTCGAATGACGGACAATTTTTCGTCAATCTTTTTACATATGAGAAATAAAGCTAGTCCTATCGCAAAGCCCCCTGCTACATCAGTGACATAATGAACACCGATATACATCCTGCTGATGCCGATCATCAGCACACAACATCCTGTCACCATGTAGACTGCTTTTTGTCTCTTTTTCAGCCACGGAACCATTTCAATTAATAGATAGGCGATAAATGGATAGATCGTTGCTGCATTCATAGAATGACCGCTCGGAAAGCTGTAATAGGTCTCATTCACTAGATGATCAAAGCCTGGACGCTCTCTAGCAAACAGTCCTTTCAGTTCATGATTGACCGTTTTTTCTGCTATATATAGTAGAAAAAGCAGCATAATAGAGTGGTAGCGTTTATACATAAACAGCACCACGCTAAAGATGAGCATGATTGGGACAAGCAGCGCACTGATACCAAAGTCAGTCAAAGTCAGCATGACATCATTTAAAAAAGGAAGTCTGATGTTCTCAAACGATAAGATGATCTGGTTGTCCAATTCTTGAAACTTACCAGATACCATAAGCGCAGCGATGGCGCCAAACAAAAGGAAAAAAATGATGACATACACGCGAAACAATTCCCCTCCCTTTCTACTCAGAATCTCTTCAAAGTATAGTGCCTACCGCGCCTCTTCTTCAACTATCATTGCTTTCCTCAGCATATATTCAAATGTAATATCGGCAAGCTCAAACGTTTCCAGCTCAGATGGTATGTACCCTCTTTTGACCAGCTCCGTGTAGAAGAATTCTGCAATTTCCTCTGTATCAATCACCAAATCTGCTTCTTTCATTGCTTTCCGCCTCCTTTTTTATGATGTATGAACGCTGCCTTATTTTTATTACAGTTTGTCATAATGGCTTATTCCATACATATAAATGCAGTAAACGAAAAGAAAAGGGGCATGAGGCAATGAAATGGTTAAGCATTTTAGATGGACATACTTTTGATCAGGTGATGGGCCGTATCTTGAGGGGATGGTTTTATGTGATTGCTTTTTTCTGTGTTCCTTACTTTTTATTCGTGTTAGGACAAGTCTTCTTTTAACCAAAATGTTCGTTTAAACTTTCCAAAATAAAGTCCATCATATCCTTATATTCTGGGTCTTTGAAAAATTCATAGAGAATTTTATAATCATTGTAAATATCAAGAAGCTCATCCACTATAGATACAGCGAGAAATTCTAGTGATGCTTCGCTTTCTTGTTTCTCTTCTAACTGTAATAGAGCGGTTTGCACCATATCTTCCTCTATTTCTTTTGAGGTTTCTCCAACGTAATGCACAAAAAGAAGCTGATGAACAAACTGATCCATCTCATATTTCCTTAGGACAAGCGTCAAGTCTTCTTCTTCTGTTTCCAGCCATTCTCCGTCTTTTAACCTTGTCAGTTCATAAATGACATCTTCCCAGCCATCTTCAAGGTAGCGCCATATCTCAGTCCGATGGCCAATGATTTTAAATAGCTCTTTCCCGTAATCCTTTACATATACAACATCGCCAATGAGGAACTCATATTCAATGTCCAGCTTTTCTGTATCTACAATCACCCCGTCGTACTCATCGTAAAGCTGAAGTGATGTTTCAAAATAAAGCACCTCATTATGATTGACCTCATATAGATAATGTTGGTCAATTTGATGGACTTTTGTTATCGTTCCAACTGTGCCGTACATGACAACGACGACAATATCCCCTACTTTATATTTTGGTGCTTTCGCCTTCATTCTGTCTCCCCCTTGCCCGACTTTTGGTCTTAACGTATCGTATGCCGGCGCAAGGAATTCTGCATGGGCAACCACACCATGCAAAACGCCATTTTATTTCTTCATGAAAAAACCGCTTCTTCCATACGGAACAAGCGGTTGTGTGTGTTATTTTTTTTTGACTTCTACTTCGTATTGCTCAAAAGCCTCGTCAAATGTCGTCATGGAGCTTAAATAGTCCCCATTTAACTCTAAATAGGCACATAGCTCATGATAATCAGTGGATGCTTTAGGAAAGCTGTGATCTTCATAAGCAGCATTTGCAAAATGACTGATGTCATCCTTCGGTTTTGGATGTCTGTACTTCATTAAATAATGGTAAAACGACTTCACCTGTTTTTCCCTCCGCGACACTCTATTTTGTTGTTATATTATACAGGAATTTGATGACTTGTATAGGCGGAGGTACAACTTATGAAGAAAAATCAAAGTAATTACGCTTTAATAACCGCTCCATGCTCATTAATTCTTCATATGAGATTTTTTCTGGAAGTTTTGTTTGATCGACTAAAATTAATTGATCTTCTATCTCTTTTACTGTCTCATCCTTCTGATACGTCATCCCGCAAAGCGTGCAAGAAATCGAAGGCGTTTCCAAAATCTCAATCGATTGTGTGCCCGTGATGAGTTCCCAATAGACTGTGGTCTGTCCTGCGTTCGCTTTCTTCTCCTCACACCAATCACATGTCAGCAACGTTATTTCTCCTCCTTTACGGTTTGTTCTTTTTTGAGCTGGGCTTGATATTTCTTCTCTTTTAATTCATCTCGTTTTTCGCGTTTGTTTTTGAGCGTATCATGTTCAGGATTCGTCTCATAAGACTCTCTTCGTTTCATTCGGCTTAAATTTTCAGGCGTAAAGGATCTTGCTTCGTCCTCAAATAGAGCTGTTATGCCAATGGCGGGTTCTTTCTTTTCTTCATAGATTTCATTAAAATACGCATCTGCTTGGCCTGCGACGTAATGTTCCGGCTCTGGATAAGAGGTGATCACACCTTCAAAGTTACGCAGGACCACTTTCTCTGGGCTTTGAGATAATAAATAATTTGGCTGTAAGGTGATCTTACCTCCTCCGCCTGGTGCATCTACAACAAAGCTTGGCACAGCATAACCACTCGTATGTCCTCTTAAGCCTTCAATGATTTCAAGGCCTTTTGAAACCGGTGTTCTAAAGTGGCCGATCCCCTCAGATAAATCACATTGATAAATATAATAAGGTCTGACGCGAATCATGACGAGATCATGCATCAGCTTCTTCATAATTGGAACACTGTCGTTAATTCCTGCTAGGATCACTGCCTGATTGCCAACAGGGACGCCAGCATTGACAAGGCGCTCACACGCTTCTTTCGCTTCTTTTGTAATTTCAATGCTTGTATTAAAGTGAGTGTTCAGCCAAACCGGATGATATTTTTTTAAAATCTCACACAATTCATCTGTAATTCGCTGCGGAAAAACGACCGGTGCACGTGTTCCAATTCGAATGATTTCAACGTGAGGAATGTCTCGTAAGTTTTTCAAAATGTATTCAAGCACTTGATCATTAATTAACAGCCCGTCACCGCCTGAAATTAACACATCCCGCACTTCAGGGGTTTCTCTAATATATCCAATGGCGGCATCTAATTGCTTTTTCGGCACGCCCATCCCAATCTGACCGGAAAAACGTCTTCTCGTACAATAGCGGCAGTACATGGAGCACTGATTTGTGACAAGAAACAGCACACGATCTGGGTAGCGGTGCGTTAAACCTGGAACAGGTGAATCCTCATCTTCATGGAGCGGATCTTCGAGGTCATATTTTGTTTTATGAAGCTCCTCTGCAATCGGTACAGACTGCATACGAATTGGGCATCTTGGATCGTCTGGATTCATCAGTGAGGCATAGTAGGGTGTTATGTTGAGTGGAATGGTTTTCGTGGAAATCTTCACCCCTTCTTTTTCCTCTTCTGTTAAGTTCACGACTTTTTCTAAATCTTCAAGCGTTTTGACCGTATGCGTCAGCTGCCAAATCCAGTCGTTCCACTTTTCCTCGGGTACGTCCTTCCAAAGTTCAATGTCCTTCCAATGTCGCGCAGGTTGATACAGTTTTTGATTCATATCCATTCCCCCTATCAGCATTCACTTTATACTATGCAAGTTATGTGCCAACATGGGAAAATGCCCCTATTCTTTACAAAAGGAGCTTTTCCGTCACATTCACCTGTTTGAAGCGCCTACTTTTCGGCATCTGTATATTTTTTTAGTTTATACTGCAATGTTTGTCGAGGAATTTTTAAAGCGGCTGCCGTTTGCTTAATATTCCCTGCGTGCTGTCTTAAAGCTTCTTGAATCAGCGTTTGTTCAAATGACGTCACTTGACTTTTTAATGAGGACTCTGGCGGATGACTTTCTATCTGATGCGTCCGCAAATGGGCAGGGAGATATGCTGGGGTAATTTCTTCTGCTTCCTTTGGCATCATCAAGACGGCATGCTCGATCGTATGTTTTAATTCTCTGACATTCCCTGGCCACTGATGGGCCATAAATACTTGGACGGTTTCTTCAGAAAGGCGGTTGACGTTTTTAGAAAATTGCTGATGATACGTTTGAATAAAGTGGCGGGATAACAGCTGGATATCATGCTTCCTTGTGCGAAGCGGCGGGATATGAAATGATGACACATGCAGTCTATAAAATAAGTCTTCTCTTAACATTTGTTTTTTAACGGCTTCAAATGGGTCGATATTGAGGGCAGTAATCACTCTGACATTTACTTGAACCGCCTTTGCATCACCTATCCGGCGGACAACACCATCCTCTAACACACGCAGTAATTTTGTTTGAAGCGTAAGCGGCATCGCTTGCAGCTCATCAAGAAAAAGCGTACCGCCATCTGCTAACTCAAACAGCCCCTTGCGATCTATTGCGCCCGTATAACTTCCTTTGACAGACCCGAATAAAAGACTTTCAAGCAGCGATTCTGGAAGAGCAGCGCAGTTTTGCGGGATAAAGACTTGATCTTTCCGATCAGATGCATGAACAATCGCTTGTACGAGTACCTCTTTTCCTGTCCCAGTTTCCCCGAAGACCATAACCGATGAAGGATATGCAGCAGCTTTTTTCGCTTTCTCCAGCATCTCTTTTAAGTGTGGATCATTTGTTAAAAATGAAGAAAAATCGAGCATTTGAGTGGTCTCCGCGGCACCATCCGTTCGTTTTTTTTGATCTAAACGATTCGAAAGCGCCGACAGCTTCGACACATCCTTCGCTACTTCTACCGCCCCAATTAACTTGCTGCCTTCCATAATGGGCAGTGTGGTGTTGACGGTCTCAATTTTTTCTCCATTTTTATTCAAATAGGTTTGCAACGAATGATAAATGGGTTTTCCTGTTCTAAGTACATGCATGAGTGTACTTGTCTTTTCAGTTAATGAAGGATACACATCCAGTATGTACTTGCCAATCACCTCTTCTTTCGCTAAACAATCGAACTTCGCTGCATTATGATTATAAAAGATGGTGACCCCTTGATCGTCTACAACGTGAATCGCTTCATCGATGGCTTCTAAAATTAATTCAAACCAATCCGCTCTTTCGACAACCTTCCCCACTATTTCCCCCTCACTTTCTATGCCGAAAATCCGGCACAGTATTGCCCAATTTTCAGCGGTTTGATGATATTCAACGTGTTCCCCTATCCTTTTCACGTTTCGCTTTTTCCTTTCGATCTCCTGCTTTTTTCGTCAATTCTAAAAAAAGCACCCCTCTTATGAGGAGTGCTTTCGTCCTGACGTTTGATAAAGAGACATGTCAAACTCGTGGAAAGATTCCATATACAATGGAACAATCGACTTCCCTTCTTGAAATAAAGTAAAGTGGGAAGGATATAATTTGATTGGCTGATGATAAAATGCGAATAACTTGACCACCTCAGGGGCAATACGGCAGAAGGTATCATGAACAAATAAATAGACATCCCGTTGCCATTTAAAAAGCCGGCGGTTTGGCGGGCTGAATTCAGGAGATACTTGAATGATTTTGCCCTCGTCTAATGTCTGTAGCAGTTCGTTTGAAACGGTGCACATTTCTTTTGGATGAAACTGAAAATATTGCATATCACGTTTTGAAGCAAATCGTCTTTTTTTCTGATCTTCAATATAATAAATCGTTCTTCCATTATCTGCGGTGACCACTGTATAGTTCGGCACAACGCGCTTATCTTTCACCTCATATTTCATCGCACAAATCAAAGGGACACGAATCGCACGTATCTTCTTTTCATGAACCCATCGTTTGTCAATCTCATGAAGATTCCCATAAGCAAGTTGAAAATAAGCCCCTTCTCTTTCAATGACCGTCCCATCAATTACATCATACGGCATACTTGAAAACATGTGATGAAAGGATTGGGGTGTTTTAAATGTGATATCGAGTACCTCTTTTAATGGATAAAACGCAGCAAAATGATTCAACCGCATCCAAAAAACAGAATCTGCATGATGCCAATGCTTCGGGTCATCATCCCAATATTGCCTAAATTCCTCATCAATCAAAGGAAGCAAGCGTCTTCTATGCATGACCGAACAGTGATCTACTTGAAAGGACGCATGTTCTAACACATGTTCCGCTTCTCGAACAAAGGTCATTGTTTCCACTAGATGCTTATCAATATGGACCACACGCTGCGAGGAATAAACGATATCTACATGTGATTTTGATTGAAAAACATCCACCATTTTCTGTAAACGATCTTTGCAATACATTGTATCATCTGTTAAATAACAAATAAGCTCCCCTGATATTCGTGTTAATGCTTCATTAATAAGCGTCGCATAACGTACAGTCATCAGCCTTTTTGCAGGATGAACAGTATGCGGATACAAGTGGATACGCTCATCGTTTAAAAAGGGCTGAATCTTTTTTAATGTTTCTGGCTCCGAGCCATCATCCATAATCAAAAGCTCCCAGTTTTGATATGTTTGTTCTATCATACTCTTTAACACACGATCAATGAAATCAGGTTTATTGTAGCTTGTTAAAATCACCGATACTTTCATGGGCATTATCCTTTTTAATGAGATTAAAAAGCTCCCCAACTAACAATATTTGTGTAAGGAACATTCACTCTTAGCTGATTCGTAGCATTTTTAAAAACCGCCACTGTATGAAACAATTGAACAACAACCACGTTTTGCAGCACCTCACCATTGACTAAATGAACACGTGGCAGCGGAATGCCGAGCTCAAGCCACTGGCGTAGCAACTCTTTGATTTCTGACTCACTTTCTTCCTCACGTCCCTCTAAAAGACGAAGAAGAAGCAAAATCAACACAACTTCGAGTATTCCTTCTGTTTCTAGTAATTCTTTGTTCCAGCCATTTAATAATTGTTCAAATTCCATTCAAAATTCCCTCTTTCTTCTCGTTTGATCTTTACTAGAGTATGAGAATCACTTCATTTAGCATCAGCATTTGAAAACATTTTAAAAAATGTGTGAAGTCATTAAATGAAAAAAGAACAAGGAATGAGCATTCTGCTTATACCAAAAAAACTGAACTGCATATACATAGTGGTGTGTTTCAATTGTTGAAGGAAGGATGGGGATAAAATGAATGACAATCGTACTGAGTTAAAAAAAGAACTATTGAAACTATTCTTCAAACCGCTTAGTCATGCGTTAACAGTTAATTTCGAAGAAGGAGGTGCAGAATTGGAAAATAAATTAAACGATTTATTAAGTGAAGTCGCAGCTGAAGCATCAACTTCAGATGCTGCTTCAGCACTTAATTCATCTCAGGGAGCAAGGTGGATTTTCGCAAGACTTACACCAGGAACAGTTATTAGTATTGTGATGGACTCTGGAGACTTAATTGGACCCGTTCAATTCGTAGCATTCGATGCTTCTACTGGTATTGTTTTTGTCACACAGGAAAGCTCTGTGACACCTACAGGCTCTGCAACAACTCTATTAGATGTAGATAAAGTGGAAAGTGTTACGTTCACAACTTAATGTGAGAGGGCCATCATGAAGTTTCTTTATGTCAGCTCTGGCTACGGTGGAATCTATCGGATGTTCGATCAATGGATTGAAGAGAGCTTCATTGATTCCCCCTTTTCATGTATCAAGATGGAAAGGGAATCTCTACCCGCTCATATGCACAAAATCCGGACATTTTCTCCGGATTTTGTTTTCATGATGATCGGTGATCATATTCCAACAGAAGTACTTCATCAATTCAAACAAGAAAAGATCCCTGTCGTACTGTGGATGACAGAAGACCCTTTTTATATAGATGTGTCAGCTGCATGCGTAAGTGATGCACAGCTGATCTTAACGATTGACGAAGGTGCTTTGTCATTTTACAAACAAATGGGCGCTA
The DNA here is from genome assembly GCF_038006825.1 of Bacillus sp. FSL W8-0183. Lineage (NCBI taxonomy): Bacteria > Bacillati > Bacillota > Bacilli > Caryophanales > Bacillaceae > Bacillus > Bacillus sp. FSL W8-0183. The sequence continues at coordinate 2,136,123 of NZ_JBBOVY010000001.1, forward strand.
ATCACTCGCACTACTTTCCCATTCCGACCAATACACACGTATTTCAGAAAAAAGAATCACCACATGAGTCGTGCATCTATGACATTGCACTCATTGGCTACCCTTATCCAAACCGCATCAAAGCCATCGATACACTCTTACATCAAAACAAATGGCGCATTCTCGTTGCAGGTAAAGAATGGCATCGACTGTTGAATAAATCACGCAGACGATATCGCGATCTCACACTGATGACCCACTGGCTGAGTCCCGAGCAGATGGCAGACATCTATCAAACATCAGCCATTGTTCTGAATCCGCACAGGCCCGCGCAATTTGCCTATAATCAAAACAAAGCCAATGTTCAAAATATGAGCCTCAACAACAGAGCATTTGATATCGCTGCAAGCGGAGGCTTTCAGTTGACAGATCTACAACCGTCACAGGCATTTTCAAGCTTCGCTTTTTACACACATGAAAACGATTTGATTAAGCAGGTCGAGCACTATGTAAAAAACCCTCAACAAAGACAATCGGTTGCAGAGAACAATTACGAGCAAGTCGTTCGCTGGAACACATTTGATACGCTGCCTTACAGACTTTATGAAATAGTCAAAAGCGCCCTATGACCGGGCGCTTTTTCTAATTGCCATCATCTTATGCCGTTCCTTCTGCATCTTGTCGAGCCAATAAAATCTTCTCTGCCTTTTTCCGATCTTCCTCACTTTTCACAACAAGCGATTGCGCATGATCCATCATATATGCACCAACAGATCCTTCTAAAAAGGAATGAATGCATTCTTTTGCATATGGAACATGAAACGCATAGACAGCTCCATTTAAACGTCCATACGTATAAGGGTGCTCCTGAGTTGGTACAAAAAAATAATGATTGTCCTTATACAGGCTGGCTTCATTGGTGTCATGAAGTGTCCAAGTTTCATTTGGATTTTCTAACGCCTCTGTAAAAGAAGCCGCACAATCATATCCCCCCTCTACTAGAAGCTGCAAGCAGTTCTCAATATCTGCCGTCTGCCTTAGTGGTGATGCTGGATGCAAATACAAAACAATATCAAACGTCTTTCCCTCTCGTTCTAAATAAGCAAGTGCATGCTTCACAGCTACTAAAGAAGGTGTTTGTTCCGTCACATGTGTGCTTGGCAGTTCAATCACATTTGCTCCGTAGTGGGACGAAATGATTTGAGTATTCACATCCTCTGAAGATACGATGACTTCATCTAATTCAATCATTTGTAATAATGGCTGAATGGTCCAATAGATCAGCGGCCGCTCCGCCAATACGCGAATGTGTTCAGCATGATGTCCCTGCTTGCTGCTAAAAGCTGGTATCATAGCTAAAATACGATTTCCCCTATACATGTATGATCTTCTCCCCTCGCGCAGCTCAGTATCCAGTGAATAAATGTTGAGAGCTGAGCTGATCGCCGTACTGAAGTCTTCAGGTCTCTCGTTATTCTACTTGATCTTCTATCTCTACATATTCTATTAAGTCGTCAAGCAGATGGTTATAATTGGTTCACCTAATTTATGCTGAAGTGGTTCTTTTCCTCAAACGTCTTCCACTCTTTCACATATGATGCAAAGTAGAGAAATGAGAGTTGGGGGATTAGATATGTCCAAACAAATAGAAACGAGTTTGAAGACCTTTTTTCGTGACAAAATCATCTTGGTCACAGGCGGTACGGGTTCGATTGGCCGGCAGATTGTGAAAAAATTAACAGCATGCTCTCCTAAAAAGGTCATTGTCTTCAGTAAAGATGACAGTAAACAATACATGATGAAAAATGAATATGCGGCAAATCCAGAGGTTGTATTTGCACTTGGAGATGTGAGGGATGCAAGCCGCGTCAGGCAGCTTGTCAAAGGAGTAGATATCATCTTCCATGCAGCTGCGCTCAAACAAGTACCCACCTGCGAAGATAATCCGTTTGAAGCTGTCCAAACCAACATCATCGGCGGACAGCATGTCATTGAAGCAGCACTTGAACATGAAGTCAGTCATGTTGTCAACATTTCAACTGACAAAGCGGTATATCATGATACTAAGTAAATACCATAAAAAAAGAAGCCTACATTCTGGCTTCTTTTATAACGATATTCGCTAATTCTTGATAAAACTGTTCTTCTGTAACGACATCACCATATACTTGAGGAAAGATTGCTATTGAGTAGGGCTTTCCTGGAAAAGTTAATGTTTTTGTTTTGTTTTTCTTTGCGTGCTCAAGGTTTTCTTTCCATTTCCCTCTGTTTGTCTTAGCCATTTTTCATACCTCCACAGCTTTAGTTGCTTCCAAGGTATGTTGATTCAGTTTATGTGTTACACTCTTCTTTGAAACTATACTTTCGCACATCTTATTTATGTAATATGTATAGTTTACTTTCTTTTTCATCCACCTTACCTCTGTTCCAATTTCTTCACAGATTCCAATTGGTATGCTGGATTTATTAACTTTACTTATGTAAGTATGTTCTAATTGATTTTCAGCAATATTCTTATATGTAAGAAAGTCATTAATATGTACAAAGAAAACTCTATTCTCAGGCTCTCTAAAATTAAACAGGAAGCCAGGTAACACTCCTTCATATTTTGAAGCAGCTTCAAGGTGCTTAATCTGTTGAGATTTAATCATACTTTCTGAAAACGATATAGACTTACTTTTTGTTGATTTCAATTCTAAGGGGAATAAAACTCCATTAGAATATAAGAAACAATCGTAGTTATTTTTAGAAACATCAAAGTTCCTTTTTATGGCCATTGGATTAACATCCTTAATTCTATAGAAGAACAAGCCTTGGTCTTTTGCTGACTGTTGAATATTTGCTTCAAAAACTTCACCTAAGTTGGTGCTCAATGAACCAATCCTTTCTTTGTGTTTAATAGTTAAATGGGGTATTCTATGATTATCAATATCTAGGAGAGTGTTCCAATTGACCGAGCTTATCAACCAAAACAACGAGTTAACTGACTATTTAAAGTCAAAAGGATTTACAGTTAGATTTCATGTAGACATGTCAGAGAATCATTTATTTGAAAAACACTATGTTGTTTACAATGAATCAGATACTAAAAATGCTGAACTCGTATTCAAAGCAAACGCTAAAACTAATGAAGTTGAATACTTTTTCGTAGATAACAACCAATACCCAGATTTAGTTGAAGAAGTAAATGCTTTAATCAAAAACTTTAAAAATTCATGATGTTCACCCTTGTCATTTGACAGGGGTTTAAAATTTCAATTCGATTGCTTCTCCATTGATAAGCTTCACAAACTTCTTATCAAACTTGTACTCTCCTAAAACAGCATTCTCTAAATCAATCAAGTCTAAGTGGAACAACTCTTTACCATCTACATCTTCAATAAGAATGAAATCACTTGAATCAAACTCTGTTTTTAACCAAATGACAGTTAAATTTGTTACGATGTTAAGTTTGTTGGTTAAATACATGTAAGCTGCTTGAGAAGTACCGTCTACTACATCTCTAATTTCTTCATCATCAATATTGTTAATTACGATCAAATTGTTGGATTTCTCATTATAGAAGTAAGCAAAATCACCTCCTTGATTTTTTAATCGATAAGCTCCCTTTAAGTTATTCAAGTTAATTAGATTTGGCATATGTATTTATGTATCTCCCTTTTTCATTGTTGGACAAGTCTCTTGCTTCTTGCATCAGTTCTTCGTTGTTATTGCTTAGGCTTATGCCCAAACGGCTAACTTTCATATAGTCTTTGTTATTTATTGCTTCTTCTATTGAATCAATTTGCTTTTTCATTTTGCTATGTAATTTAACCAAACTGTTTTCTTCTATTATTTAACTCCCCTTTCATAAGCGCATTGTCTACATGCTGGCTTATAATCATTCCCAACTTTAACTTTTGTTTATTTGAATCATTAGAAACTTCAAGTGACACCCATGCATCCTCGCCACAAAAAGCACAAACTGCATGATGTTTAGTCACATGATCTGCTTTGGCCATTAAGTACGGTACAATTCCAAATGGCTTGCCATACCTGTCCATGTCTAATCCTGCAACAAACACTTTCTTCCCCTGTTCAATTAGTTTCTCAATGTGAGTGATCATTTGATCTGGGAAAAATTGAACTTCATCAATGCAAACAACATCAGCTTCAAACAAATCTTGAAGTATACCAACCTTGTTTTCATTTGTTATTTGTAGGTTTAATGCCCCAACTTTCTTCCCATCATGAGTAACAATTGAGTCTTCTGAGTATCTGTTATCAGTTGATGGCTTTAAAAACACTACTTTCTTTCCAGCCAACATATAACGTTTACCATGACGCTGTAGTGCCGTTGATTTCTCTGCAAACATACTTCCTACATCAACTGTTAATGATCCTACTGGTATGATTCCTCACCTCCTAATAGAAGCTGTCTATATTTCTTGTAATCTTCTTCACTATTAAATGAGAATACTGGTGTTTTGCCTTTTTGAAATGAAATTGTGCCACCAACTTGAGTTAGATAGGCTTGTTTCAAAGCGTCTTGTTCAAAAGGAATTCTAATAACCATATGTAATTTCCCCTTTATTTTAATTTGTACAAGTCACATCACAATCTCCCAGGATATCTTCAATCATTCGACCAACAACTCGCCAATCCCCACCTGCTAAACCGCAGCCGATCCCATAAGGAATAGCGATAGAACGGCCTTTGTATTTGCTATAATCATCACTGACTACATGTCTTAAACTTTTCAAACAATGTTCCAGAGCTTCATAATCTGTTTGTCTTGATTTCACACCATAGTTATCTTGAGCAAACAAATTTGCGATTGTTATATTCTTATTTACATCGACAAATTGAGTCGCCCCTAGTAAACCATTTTTTCTGTTTTTAATTTTTTCATCGTCACACAAACGCTTATAATCTTTGTACACATTTGGATATTTATTTTTGATCTGCTTTGCTAACCCTGCTCCCATGACACCCTTACAATTCACCTGATGGCAGATGATGTCTTTTGTTATGTCTAATATGTTACCTTCTACAGTCCTGATCACTTCAAACCCCTCCCCCCCAATTTGATTAAAAGACCGATTTTATTTAGAATTCTTAAGTTGTATAACAATCCCACACATAATAACTAAATATCCAAGACCGATTAAAGGCACAAAAATGACTGCCCAGCTTGTTTTAACATCCCTCATCCGTTTTTTCTTGCCCATCTAACTAGGCAAAACTTAATTAGAGTGGTTAATATGTAATAAATTATCGCAACGTGTATCACTGGAACAACCCTCCCCAAATTACTCCAGCAGCTACTGATACAATAACCATTGAAATAAACTTAGCTACTCCAACCCAAACAGTAAGCTTCATATCACCTTCTGAACCCCATTCACTTAGCACAACAAGTCCAAATACAATTAACAAAATCTATGCTTTAACGATCATCTACGAATCGCCGCCTTATTAGATTTCTCTAATTTCATTTCAAGTAATTCTCTTTCAGTGATAGGAATCAAAGATTTGTTTTCCTGCTCTGTTTTAGCCTCTAAATAAAATGTTTCGTTGTATGTGATAAACTCAATAGCACCAGTAAGGTCGTATACAAATACTAAGAAATTTAAACTTTGCATCCTAATAACATGTGTCAGATTATTTTCTTTAATAAATTCATCCCATTTTTTAAAGTAGCTTGAACTTTTCTTAAACTGTTTGAAAATATGACCGCCTAATTTTGTTCTTTTTTGATGAAATGCTTATCATCAATCTCATCAGAATATGCTTCATTTATTAAAAGACCTCCATGAAAATCATATGCTGCTTTACTCGCTAAGTCTTCGATACCAACTAAATTTGAAATCTCCTCATTCCTATCTTGCATAAATTGTCCTTTGATGAAAAATCCATATTCTAGATCTCTGTGTAAGTTAGAAGGTTTCTCCACTTTGTAATAATATTTATCCATTTTTAATATCCTTTATGTTTGTTATTTGTTATTTAATGAAGAACTTTTACTCGCATCCCAGATTCACAACTGTTAATATGCTCTTTGATTTCCATGTCATTTTGACAGTTAGAACACGGAATAATTCTTTTACCTACATCCAATTTCGCACCACTGAAAACCCAGTTCACAAAGCAATCCAAAGAAGTCTCACTTCATTTTTATTAACAGCTATATCTAACTCTGTCATTGGAAACATCTAATAGTGTCCTTTTGAATCGCCCCTTGATCCATGTTTGGCCTGGTTTGAATCTGCCGACGAATCTTGTCCCATCTGTGCAAATAACAACCATTTTATTTAATCTCCATGACACAGACTTTATATTTTTCTCCATTTGCTGTTTCGATTGTTTCTTCATATCCGTTCCATCTTTGAACAACAGTGTGTAGAAAATCATTTGTGACATCAACTTTCTTTTCTGGATTACTGCCAATAACGTAAACTTTATCTGTTAATGGTGAAATTGCTAGTTTCAAATTCTCCAATTAGAACCCTCCTTTTTCATATATGTTATTTTTCATTTAATATCTGAAATCTTCTTATATTTATTAAGCTCTTCTATTACTTTTTTTAATTCATTGATTGTCATTTCACTAAAGAATGATGAGTATCCAAGAACTTTGCTCAAGAACCACCTTTTTTCCTTTAAGTCTTTAAATCCTAATCTTTAAAATGATTATTCAATTCTCCTCTAAGAATTGGATATAGTCCGAATACGGTGTAAACAATCATATGTACATCTCTCCTTTACTTTGAATTTGTGTTATAATTTAGAAAAACTTGAAAGGAATTAACAATTCCTGCATATTTTAATAATTTAAAAACAACATACTACAAATTTGACTTTCAATCCTATCTGGAAAGCCCCCCAATAAAGTCTAATATTGGAAGACTGTCTTTTTATAAATCTTGGGTTAAATATTGGTGTGATATATTTATCGAACGTGATAAAGATATTGAAGATTATGCTAAACAGAAATCAAACATTACTCCTATTTTTGAGATGTCCCAAGTAAGGAATAAAGATGTTGAGTTCTATAGTTTTGATTTCAAGACTAGCGTTGGCACCTACAGATATCACTATGATGTCGATATTCTCAATGAAATAGTAAAACAAAAGTCATTAGTTCCTGAAGATGTCGATTTGAAAGATGTATATGTAGACAGCACCACTACATTATTATCCAATAAAATCAAAGACAATCGGCCACCAATCATAGTGTACAATCCAGGAGTACCCGTCCCTTTACTTTGCGTTGACGGTAATAAAAGAATTATGGCTCAGAAGAAATTAAATAATATTAAATCTATAAAAGCAGTTTATATGCCTTTTGAGTTCAGCGAGTATTTCTTCTTTAATTCTCTTGATAATGCTTTTTATTACGCTCACCTTGAGATAGAAATGTTAGCCAGATTGTTAGAAATGGGTCAGGACGAAAAAACAATCTATATGACAACTGCATTATCCAGAAATTCTCATAACGGATAGGTGATTAAACTCACTTATCCTTTTTCAATTTCTCTCATTCGCTGCTTATCACTTGCTCTGTAATTACAACACCAGCATCACTTAGAAAATTCCCTTTATCATCTTGAATGCATGTGCTTCCTCCAAACTCAATACCGTTTGCTTCAATTAATTCTATAAACTCTTCTTATGTAAACTGTGTACCGTCTTCTTTAAATAATGTCCCTTCAACATGAAGCCCCTTCATTAGTAAACTCCTTTTTCTAAAGCTTTTTCATTTAATTCAATTAGCAACCTATTTACCGTATCATAATCTGGTCTCTCAGGAATGCTTGACAAATGAACAGCAGCTTTCAACTCTTGATCATAGGCATCGATCATATGAAGCGCTTCTTCAAAACTAAACTTACCCGATCTGCAATCAATAAGAAGCTCTCGGTTTGGTCGGAACGTGCTAAAGTCTCCAGTCTTAAGAATTTCAATAGCGCTTGTAAGAAGTCTGATACTATGCATGAAAAACTTATTGTCATAGCCATGCGCCTCTATCAGGTTTTTTCTTGCTGCACCATTCGAGTTGGTGTTTTTTAATTTCTGCATTTGAGAATATGCATAACCGCCAAATTTCTTTTGAACGTTCTTAGTTAAAAACAAATGTCTGTTATCGATTAATTTCTGGGCAAGAGATGTAACTTTAAGATAATCTTCATTTCTAACAAACAACAGTTCAATGTTATTAGGTACACCTTCCATTGCATCATTAACAAATTTGTTAATGTGAATAATATTGATATCAACATCATTCTTAGTGTTTTTGAAATTCTTCCCTCCGCTGTTGTTATACTCGTTAAAAGATTCAAGTCCTAAATAATAATCCTTTGGTGGGATACAGATACCTTTAAATTCTTTATCAGACTCCTCTGTATTTGTTCCATAAGCATAACTGCCAGTTGGAGCTAAGATAATCGTTCTTTCTTCTAACCAGTTGGTATTCGAATTGATTTTAATTGACTCATCTGTTAATGACTCCCCACATATGGAATAGTGTTAATACAAGCACAGGCAATACGATTAAGTTTGTGTAGAATACTCCTGAATAGAATCCTTTGACATATTCAGCAGACAACTCTTCGTCTTTTTTAATTTTTGACTTCAGTGTTTTAATCATAGATTTAATCCCTCCAATCATCACTAGCCTCGATCACCGTAAATCCATTCACATCTCTTTTTGTGTTTTTCTCAGCAATTAGATACATGTTATTAAGCATACTTAATCTTTTAATTTCTTCATTTATCATATTGAAAAAGGTGATTATTGTATCTCTACTACTTTCAGGATATACACAGTCGATTTCTGGTTCATAAATATATAAAGCATATTCTAATCTTAAAATGAATTCTCTGTCACATATGCCAATATTTTCAATTTATTTCCTGAGAGATATTAGTTCACTCTGTAGAAAAAGGACAATTCTTTTTTCATACTCTGGAATCGCACTTTCCAAATCTTCTATGGCAGAATCAAATGTAGAGCGTTTAACTTTATAAAGGTTCTCAAATGTTTGTTTAATCGTTCTAAATAGTTTTATTAACAAAACTTTAGAAGATTCATCTTTCATATTTAACTCAATGCCCCACCATTCTAATTCATCCACCGTATCACTCCTTCGAAATAAATATAATTTATTTTTTATTTAATATCCTCTGCCGTACGAAGTTGTCTGTATCCGATATGTATACTCTTCGTTCCCTTGAAATAGTGGAACGATCTTTACTGTCTTACCTTTTTTCAGGTACTCTTCTACAAGTGCCATTGCTTTATAGAAACTCTTAACTTCTGTAACGCTTTCCATTAATCAAACTCCTTTTAAATAAAATCAACGTTTTAACACATTATGATAATGTTTTTACTCTCACATTTAAGAGCTAAACTTTATCTATACAAATACAATCATCGCTAGACTCATAGAATATTTCACCTTTTACGCTGCCTGAAATACCTTTGAATTTTCCGCTTCCTAGATATTTGGCTCTGTCTCCTTTCCACACAATGTTTGAATTTGAATCCTTTACCCACTCTACAATTTCACCATTTTTTAAGTACTGGCCATATACGTTTTTATTTTTATTCAATTTCTCCTCGCCTCCTATGTTTAAATATTGTTCTGCTCAAATTTTATTCTGATAAACTCTCCATGTAGCCTATTAAACTCTTCTTTATTTATGTATGCTTTGGCATCACCTTTAAAATGAAATAGCTTTAGAAACTCTATGTTGATTCTTACTGCCTTCATGGCCATTGGTGAACTTACCCACTCGGCTTCCTCTGTCAGCTGCAACACTTCACTTAATTCAAACAGCCGTTCTAGTGCTAACGGATTTTGATTTGTTTTAATATGTAACAGGTCTCTTTTTTTCTCTAAGATGTCTGATTTAAGCTTGTATTCACTTTTCTCTAATTCATTTAGTCGTTGGTACGCTTCACTCTTTATGGTCTACACCTCCTATTTAACAGCAGTCGCAATCACTCTCTGGCTCCTCACATTCTTCTCATATTTTTTCTATATGAAACCCCATAAAAGTGAACCAGGGATAACAATAATACACTTTTTCACAGTGACTACATTTTACGATCCCAGAGCTGTCTTTATCCATATTTTCGTTGACTTCTTTTTTGTTGCAGTATGGGCATATCTGCACTTTCTTCAAATCTTCCATTTAATGATCCCCCCATAATAATTAAATAAAATTCAGATTTTATGTAGTTTTATCTCATAGTTGAAATCACTTTATCAATCTCTAATCTAATGTTCTTTTCATTAACTCCGTCTTGAGTATTCAACTCTATACTAAACACACATTTACATGTTCGTTTAAATGAAGTTTCCTCCACTTCTAATGTCCCTTGTCCATTACCAATTAGATCATTGCTGCAATTAAGACAGTCATTTATTAACTTTGATACTTTCAATAAGTCTTAAGCATTCATACTATTCCTCCCTTTAAATAAAAAAGATAAACCGTTTTGGCTTATCTTCATAATATATGTTATTTGTTGTTTATTCAATATAATTTATATGTTATTTTAATTTTAAAATCTTTGACTTGAAACAATGCTAACAGAATAAATTAAATAAAGTGAACGCAATTAAGCGCACACTTTATTTTTTAATACTTTCAATTGTTACACCCTTGCCCTTTGCTTCTGGAGTGTCTAGGATTAGCCCTGGATAAGAATCATTTTCCACACGGGTGATTAGACTTTCATCAGCATTTACGAATATCCCTGCATATGTTGTCTTCAAAATAGTCTGGTGTACAAAGGATTGGATAAAATCCAGCTCACTTTCTTCGTTTATTTCTTTAGTTGTTATTTGATAATCCCCTTTCACTTCATGGTTAATTATTTTATTTTTTTCTATCTCAGATTCAGTGTAAACTTTTTCTTTGCCATCTTTTAAAGCATTGAGGTAAGCATATTCATCATTATTGTACTTTTTCCTAATACTGTCGTCACTACCTATGTTCTCAAAAGCAAAAGACTCTAAAGGGGAAACCCTCTTAATTAATTTATTATTTATTACTAAAGTAATAATCTCAGTCGTTTGTCCCAGTTGATCAAGCATAATATTTAGTTTGTAATCACCTTCAGATTTGTAACTATCTTTGTCTTCTTTTTCTAAAAATTCTATAACCTCTTTGTCAGTCATGCTATTAATCTTTTCTAAAGTTAGCGGTTCCGAGGTATTTTGATAATAATGAATTGCCTTACCATCTTTAAATACATATACATCTCTTACCTTGCTATTTCTATTAGGATCCCCATCAGTTTTAAACCACATATTATACTTGTCTAATGCTTCACTTATTAGCATGGGTTTATCTGATTTCGCCTCAGTTTTTGAAGAACTCTCATTTTGTGCTTTTGTGTTTGTTTTTTCACTTTTATCTTTAGTTTCTCCACATGCACCTAACAAAAATAAAACCATCACTAGAGTAACTCCTAAAAGCCATTTACTCCTTGTTTTCATTTTAATTCCTCCATTAGATATATTCCTTTATAGTGAAATGTTGCCAATAACAGTATAGACTTTTTAACTATAGATCACAATGCTTATTTCACTCTGTTTTAATGAATTAATTTAAACTGCTACAATTCCTTTTATTAAAGGATGGTAATTGTAACCGATGACCTCAAAATCCTCTAAACTATAATGAAAAATAGATTCGGGTTTTCTATTGATGTTGAGCCTTGGAGGTTGATAAGGTTCTCTTGTAATTTGTTCTTTAACTTGATCTAAATGGTTGTGATAGATATGAGCTACACCAATAGTATGTTTCATGATACCTGGCTTTAGATCACATTGTTGTGCAATAATGGTCAATAACGTTGCATATGAGGCGATGTTAACTGGCACGCCTAGAAACATGTCTCCTGAACGTTGATAGTGATACATATGTATATATTCACCTTCCACGTAAAACTGAACAACGGTACTGTGGCAACATGGTAAAGCTGTATCTTCCCATTGCATCTCTGGAGCGTTCCATCCTGTAAATAAGATGCGTCTACTTGTTGGGTTGTTTTTAATTTGTTCAATCACATACTTAATGATTGAACATATTGCCTCGCCCATCTTCCCACCTAGTCCATTGTTTTCCATAGATATTAGGCAGTTGACCAGCTTCATTCGCCCACTCTTTCCAAAACTTAATTCCATACTTCTCTTCTAACTCTTTATTAGAGGTCGAACCACTTAGAAACCATAGCAGCTCTCCGAAGACACCTCTAGTAAACATCTTCTTAGTTGTAACCAACGGAAACCCTTCAGCCAAATTAAACTCCATTGTCTCACCAAAAAGACTTCTCATACCCGTTTCTGTTCTGTCTTCTGTATCATGACCATATGTATAGATTTTTTCCAATAATTTCAAATATTCTTTTTCCAATATAAACCTCCATATTGTATAATCAAAGTAAAAAGGGGCGATTTTGCAGTGTATGCACAAGTCAATTATGATAAAAATACTTATAAACAGACAATTATTAGTGACAATACCCAAATTCAGAACAACCTTTGGACAAGGTACCTTCTAAGAGTCACCACACAGAATGCAAATGATATCAAATATACTTTTCTTTTGATGAATCCTAGTGCTGCTGTTCATGACAAGTATGACAGAACCGTAAATAAAGTAATAAAAGATGCATTTAATGACGGCGCTGGTATAGTGGATGTTGTAAACATCTTTCCATTTTATGAAACTGATTCAAAAAAACTTGGAAAAGTGCTGGATAAAATCAGTGGTACTAAACTAGACACAATCCAAAAGGAAAACCTTGAAAAGATTAAATTGTCAATAGAGTCAAGTATTGAAAGCGGAGGAAAGGTGATTTGCGGTTGGGGAAATAGACCAACCAAATTGAATAAAAGTAATATGATCATTTATAACAGTAACTTAGATTGTATAAAGAATATTCTTAGCAAGTATTCAGAAGAACTATATTGCTATAAAACTAATATTACTAAAATGCCTTCCCATCCACTCTACAACTACAATAAATTTAGACAATACACACTCACATAAGAGAGGCCTTCCTCTCTTAGTTTATTTCTGTAAGTTTCTCAACCCTATCCCCAATATCCTCACTGTCTATTTTCTTCAACAAATCCGCAGCATCTTTGATTCCCTCTAAGGCTGCATCTCCAATTAAATCAAACTCTTTAATCATATTATCTAATGTTTTCATTTTCATTTCAGGATCATCCATGAGCTCATATACTTGGTTCTGCTTATCGATTTTCGCTAAAGAATTATAAATCACATCAACTTTTATCAAACTCCTTCGCTCCTTTCTTATTCACCTTGAAAGTCTTCTTTTATTTAGACTCACTTGGCTGTGATACTCCATAGTATAAAATCATTAGAAATCACACCATGCAAACAGCCAAGTGTTATTTTTACTTAGTTCCTGTTGATCCATGTCCTCCACGATCATCGTTGCCTAGATGACCCACAATCGTTATATGCTTCAATATAACTCTTCTTGTTTTTTTCTTTTGGTCTGGAAACAACAAAAGGGTATACTGTTTTATCATCAAAGTCCCGAATACCATTATCAAACATTTGAAGACCAACTGTGTAATAAAAAAACCAAGTTTGTTCGGGACTGACCCCCTAAGATGAGACAAATAAAAAACACCTTCAAGTTTGAAAACGGATCGTTGTGATCCGAAATAAAACATGGAGGTGTTTTTTCTATGGGGACAAGAGTGAGTTATCCGGCTGAAGTCAAACAGAAGGCTGTAGAAATGAGATTGGCAGGCGTACCTATGAAAGAGATCATGCAGGAATTGAATATCAAGAATAAGACGCAGGTTCAGACATGGGTGAGATGGCATAAAACTGGGGATACACACAGGTTCGAACAACCTGTTGGAAAACAATATACCTATGGAAAGGGTCCCGAGTACTCTTCAGAATTAGAGAGACTTCAGGCAGAAAATCGCTATTTGAGTCAACAGAATGAGGTTTTAAAAAAGTACAACGAATTGGAAAGGAAGTTGATAAGGAAACGTCAATCAAACTGGTAGATGAATTGTGCAAAACGATGACGGTACTGGACATCTGTGTCCATTTAGGCATCTCACGCACTTCGTATTATAGATGGAAAAAGAATCTGACTCAGAATCATCCTAAAAGACAACTAGAGAAACAGGTCGGCACGTTGTGCCGAAAGCACAAATATCGATATGGTTATCGGAAAATCACAGCCATACTAAAAATGGGAATGCGTATTAACCATAAAACTGTTCAACGTATCATGCAGAAAAACCAGTGGCAATGCCGGGTTAAAATGAAAAAGCGTAAGAAGAATGGGCAGCCCTATGCCGTGGCTGGTAATATACTGGATCGGAATTTTCAGTCTGATCGCCCTCTTGAAAAACTAGTCACGGACATCACGTATTTGCCTTATGGACAGAAACAATTGTACCTTTCCAGTATATTGGATTTATATAATGGAGAAGTGATTGCTTTTACAATTGGTGATAAGCAGGACACAGACTTTATCTTAAACACACTTAATCAGCTCCCAGCACTTCCTGAGAATTGCGTGTTACATAGCGATCAAGGTTCTGTGTATACATCTTACGAGTATCAGAAAGCTGTTCATATAAAAGGCATTACCATGAGCATGTCCCGTAAAGGGACGCCCGCTGATAATGCCTCCATCGAATCGTTTCATTCCTCACTAAAGTCTGAAACGTTCTATCTTAACAGGATTGATCGCACTACGACCACCATCGTAGAACGCACTGTCAAAGAATACATTTATTATGATAACAACATTCGTATTCAAACGAAACTAAACAACCAATCACCGATAAACTATCGGCAATTGGCTGTTTCATAAAGGTGTTTTGATCCCTGTCTCAAAAACGGGGGTCAGTCCCGTTCTGTGAAGCTTTTATTTGTTATTTTATATGTTTTATACCTTTGATTCAATGCAGGATTACTCCAAAGATAACCTACAAATAAAGCTTCATGTACCTGCGAAGGATCCAGGAATTCCGATAAGTGTTTTCTCATTAAACCCTCCTATAAAAATTCTGAGATATCCAATACATCTTTTTTGTTATTGTTGTATTTTGCCGTTTCATCCATTGAGTAGGATGTTTGATCAACTAAATTATTATCAATAATCGCCTCTCTACGATTCATTACTGTTTCTTTATTTGAAGCAGCGCCGATTGAATCATTAATGTTATTTATAACAATTGCAAACACATATGAAAACTCATTCCACTTTGCAGCGAAAACCATGTTACTTAAAGTTTCGTTTATGTAGGTTTCATTTATCTCGTATGTATATAAAATGTCTCTAAAAGGCACTCCTTCTTTATACCTTTTAATTTTTTTCTTATTAAACACCACAGTTCCATTTCTGAGATCTTGAATTTTCTCCATCATTCGACCATCAAGAGTATCAATTCTGTGCAACTTCTTAAGATATGTAAACAACTCATCTAATTCTTTTAATTCTTTTTCTTTAAATGCTTCATTGTTCTTATACTCTTCATCACATTTTAAATGGACATATTTTCTTGCCATCTTCTCAGTACCGTTTTTATTATACTTACCCGTAGGTTTTGAATAACATTTCATTTGCATATGGTCATTTTTCAAACCACAAAATCTACATTTATAGCCTTTCATACAGTCACCTCTTGTACATTGAAGAGGGGGAAAATCCCCTCTTAATTTAAAAATGATTTAACAATTTAAAGAGCTTTGTTCAATTCTTCAACAGTTTTAAGTTGTTTATAGTTACCTTCACCAAATGCCTCTTTAAACTTCTCTGACAACTCAAGTTTCTTGTCTCGTTCAATATCTGAAACAAGAGAATTAATTTCTTCGAGAATTTCATTAGGGTTAGGTTCATTTACTTTATCTACAAATTCTTTAGCCTTCTCTTCTCTAACTCGATCTTCTTCACTCTTGAGTTCTGTAATAGATTTAGTATTCTTTTTAAGTTGGCCTTTAACTGCATTCTCAAAGACTTCTAAGAAGTTTTCCACACCGTAAGGAACTTTCTCAGGAAGATCTGTAAATCTCACCCCTCCAATCCCAATATAACAGGAAGGAAGTACATATATGCTTCTGTTGAATGGTGCTTAGCTGCTTGCTCTTTCCCTCCTTTATTCTTCAAATTTTCTTCGATTTCGTTTCCGTTTTTATCCATAACCGTTACTTCATTGTGCAGTGTAACAATTAAATCAGCTTGAGACTCAAAGATATCTGCCCCTGTTTTACTCATCTTTAGTTCAATAGAGTTATATTTAAGATCATCTCTGGTTGTTGTTTCTTTTTCTTTAGTCCATGCTAACCAAATGATACCGTATCCTTCATTTTCCAATAAATCTATTTGTTTCCAAACCTGCTTTAATAACATGTAGCCATTCGTGCCTTTAATTGTCTTTGCAACTTCTTGAAGAGTTTTCATTTTCTTTCCGTACTTTTTATTTAATTCATCTAAAATATATTCTGTGGCCATGTCCATCAACCTATCAGCTGTATCAATACCGAGAACATTAGTCACCCGACCGCTTTTCGCTTCCTCAAGTAGCCCTTTCACTACTTCGCCTTTAAAAAACCTCCAGTCATAATCATGCATCGGAATTACTGAATCTAATTCCCAGGTATTGTACCCTGGTTCAAAGGCTAATAATAGCCCTGCCTCCTTCTGCTCTGGATAAAAAGTTTCAATCAGCTCTTTCCATAATCTTGTTTTTCCTGACTTGTAACCCCCAGCAATCCCACTCATATAGGATTGCAAGTCAACTTTAGGTACAATATTCTTAACCTTTTTTCTAAAACTCATTTATTCAAACCTCTCTATATTTGTTATTTTTATTTTATTTAGTATGTATTTGAATTAAAATGGAAGCTCATCATCCGAAACAGAAACATTAGAAAAAGGATCTTGTTGCTCAGACTCTCCTGTAATCTCTTCTTCAGTAAGCAAATTTTTTGCGTATGTACCTGTGAAAACATTTAGAATTTCTAAACCTTTTTTTGTACCAGTCGAAACTTGTTCATAGGATTTGACTTTTTCATCAACATCAGCAAAAGGATTGTCTTCTTCCTGTTCTTCAACCTCAACAGTAGCAAATTCCGCTCTGTTATTATCGATGCCATGCACTACTAAGATATCCAGTCTGTTTAAGTTTGCAAAGGCCTCTGCAATTGATCTTTTCCCTTCCTCTGGTTCTTTATGATATACAGTTAACTCAACATCGTACACCTGACTTCTTTCTTTACCATAGCCAAGAAATGCAGCATTAACTTTGGTGTCCTTTGATTCCTCTTCTTGATATACACTTTTAATTCCCATTTGCATCTCAAACTCATTGATTTCAGTAAAATTCTCTGATTTAAAATCTCGAATATATGGAATATATTCGTATGAACCGTCTTCTTAGTTGATTCTTATTGTACTTTCTACATTATTGACAACTTTGATTCTATCTGTTTCGCTTGTATTTTCATTATAAGCAACTTTAACTCTTTTACCCTCTTCCCCTTTACTGAGTTTAGTAATAAAGATATTGCCGCCTTCTGGTGACAACCAACCAACATTTATTTTAACTGTCTCCTCTTTAGCTTTACCGTATCCAAGAACCCTACCTTTTTCTTCTGAATCATAAATTCTATACTCTTCACCAGAAATCAGATTGTTGATTTCAACCAGTCCATTTTTCAAAAGATAAACTTGTTTAATAATTCTCTTTACAACATTAATTGTTTCACCTTCATTATTTTTGAAGGAGCTAAATTCATAAACTCCTCTAACATCAACCCACATGCCAGGTTTAATAAATGTAGCCAGTTCATCACATAAGTCCCAATCGGTTGAAATCACTTTATAAGATTCGTCAGGAAATTTCATTTTATCGAATGTGTGTTCCCATTCTCGTTTAAAAGAATTTTTATGTTCAGAGCTGTAAAGGATAAACATAGCCCTGTTCCATTCCAGCAAGTTCGACTTTTAGCTCATTTCTATTAGCTGTTTCTACAATAAACTGAACTACTTTACGATCTTTGCCTGTTATCGTTTGCGTTAATTCAGAAATCGCCGCTTCTATCCAACTATCAGTTGCATCATCCTTTTTCATAACAGGTTTTACTTTGCCTACAAATCTGAAAAAATTGTTAAATTCTTTACCTTCATGATTTTTATTGATTTTAATATCACTTTTCTTTTTTGCCATAAGTATAGTCGAATCTCCTTTATGTATGTTATTTGTTTTTTAATTGATTTTCAATTGCTTGAAACACGCTATCCTCTAAACGTTTTTCAATTCTTAATTTGTGAGGTAGGTTAATAACTTCTACAATCTTTCCCCATCTCACTTTAATCATTAAATTACCATAGAGATAAACCTTGCTCAGTAAGCCTTGTTTAATAATTCTATCGGGTTCTCTTTCCTTTAAGCAGGTAATGTGTCGATTTAGTTTCTTTTGAATCTTCTGGTCAGAGAATTTACTTCGTCCTTTTACTGTCTTTCTGTATGTATCAGCAGCTGTTTTACTTACTTTTAATAGCTTCATATACTCACCTCCTCTTTAACTGTAATTCTATAATATATGTTATTTTTAATTTAAAATGAAAGTTTTATTTTAAAAAAGTATAGCCACTTTACAATGCGCAATTCATTCAAGATATTTATTTCTATTTTTGGCTATCCTTTTCTGTTTTGATCTAATTAGCCATATCGATCCTACAAAAAAGATACCCCAATCAATTTAATAAACCTTGTCGGAAATGGAGACCCTTCAATTTGAATTCCTAGCATAATTGAAATCATTATGATTCCTATAAAACCAACTAAGCAATAGAAAATCACAAAATATACCTACTCTAAAAACAGCCTACTAAAACATTAAAAGGAACCCTGAAAAATCAGGAGTTCCTATCTCCATTCAATATTTTCTTAATGGGATATTTCCAATAAAGTTTTTTAGTGAAATTTTAAAATGCTGTTCAATGTCACGTCCAAGGCGTTCATGCAATGTTTTCATTTGTTCGATTATATAATTAAGATCGAATACATTATATAGCTGTTGAGTTTCCCAAATTGTGGTGAGTCGAGCCTTATTATCAAATGGTATTAATGAAATAATTGGATCGTCTTCTTCGTACTCCATTGTGTAATATCTATACTCTGTAACTTTGTTTTTTTTCTTAATCTTTTTAATCCAGTCGTGCAAAGATGCATAAAATTCTAATAAGGCGATATTTTCTTCAAAATATACTTCATCATTTATAACTATTTTAAACTCTCCCTCTACTCTTAGCGCTGTTGAGGGATCTTTCTTCATGTTTTTTGGAATATCTTCCTCATCGGAAGTAAAAATATAATCAAATTCTACTTGATTGGATAAGATGTCCATATTTTACCATCCCAACCTATAACTATTTTTATTTTTGTTTCACCTTTTGTTCCGATTTTCTTTTTCAGGTTTGCAGTGATGACAAAAGATAGTTTTTTATTATTGTTTATTGTAAAGGAAACGTTTTTAGATTGTAAGGCTTCTTTTATCCATTTATTCACTGTGCTCTTACTTGTAGTATTAAATTTTCTGTACCTTCCTTTAGCATTACTAAGGTGTTTGTTGCTAACAGAAAACTTAGAAACTTTTTTTATACCTTGTTTAATTACTTGTTTTTTAAATGTTTTTATTATTAACTTCTTTCCGTATTTTTTAATAGCATATTGAATACCAAACCTAGAAACAATTCCAACTATTATTGCTGGAACAATTGATGACTGAGCTTCTATGGTGCTAACTTTATATTCTTTTCCTGTTTCATCATCCACAAAGGTTGCTGTAAAATCATTTCCTTCAATCTCTTCAATTAACACATTGAATTTGTTAGTTTCTTTTTCCCCATTTTCTAACTCTGTAATACCATCAACTGTGATTTCACCTGTCTCATGATTAATTTTCATGTCAGTTTGGACATTCATACTCTCAGCTTCAAGCTGAGTAGATACGTTAACTTCATCTGGGCTTTCCTTAACTTCCATTAACATATCTTGTTCTAGCTCTATCCCCAATTCTTTTTCAACATTCACTTCATATTCTTTACTAGCATTCTCTTCTATTCTTAAAGCATCAGAATCAATTTCGCCTGATTTTGCACTTGCAAATTCAGGAACAACTCCACACAAAAACAATGTTAACACAAGAACTTTTATTAAAACCTTTTTCAATCTAATTCTCTCCCTTGTTACAAATAATCATCCCATTGCCATACTCTCTGTCATAACCTAGCTTTCCAAGATCAACTGTATTTTTCTTGAGTGTTTGATGAATATTCTCTTTAGATTTGTTTTTTTTAGAATACAAACAGCCTATAGCACCTGTTGCAAACGCAGTTGCAAAGGATGTACCTTTAACCTTTGTATATCCTCCGTGTATATCAGTTGTTTTAATATTTACTCCAGGCGCAGAAAAGTCAATTTTTCCTTTTGCTGAAATTGGATCAATTTTTAGTTTTTCGTTAAGTGAGGATATCGATAAGACGCCTTCATATTTCGCAGGGTATTCAACAGTTAGACCTAATGTATTTCCAGAAGCAGCTGTAATTGTTATATTGTTATCTAAAGCACTTTTTATAACATTTCGTAATTCATCGTAGTCTTTTCCAAATCCGAAACTTATATTAATTATGTCTACCTTTTGTTCAATACACCATTTGATCCCATTGACAACATCTTCAACTTTTCCTTTGCCATTTTTATTTAGTACCTTGACATCATAAATTATGGCATTTTGTGAAATACCTTTTATTTCTTTACCAGTTGCAGCGATTATTCCAGCAATTGCAGTACCATGTCCATACTCATCTTCAATGGATTTTTTAGGTTTAGTAGCATTGTATTCATAAAAAGTTATATCTTTAAATTCCTTATGCGACTTATTAATACCACTATCAAGGATAGCAATTTTAACAGAATTCTTATTATTATTAGGTTTTTCCTGACCTATAACTTTATATCCCCATAGCAGTTCTTTTTCCTCGCCTTTCTTGGATGATGATTTACTACTATCCATAGAAATACCGCCATATAATCCCCAACATAATACAATTGCAAGAGTCACTAGGAACGAAACAAATAATAAGGCTTTTGACTTTTTCATTCAAACTTCCTTCTCACATTCAGTATTTAGAATTAATACAGAATATACCCTCCTTTCCTTTTATATGAAATACAAGAACATATTAACCTATATTTATTTTTATGTAAATACCATCAAATGCAATATATTCTATTGTATATGTATTTCCTTAAGGATTAGAAAACAAAGATACTTTATCTAAGGGCGAATGCCTGAGATTTGGACTATTCGACTATCGTTAATTCACTAGAGAGGCTTTCGTAATTCAAATCTTCTTCTCATCTATTGAAAATGGGTCAACTCTTTTTTCTTTACTCCTACACTTTATATTTACTGATTAATGACATCTTACCAAATACAACTATGACCTGATAACAAAATGAGTTTATTCATTACTTGCTGTAACCTCACTCAGTTCCACATGTCCAACGTTCTTAGTTCAAAACCTGCAGGATATTTCTTCATATCTAAATGAACTTTATGACGCTTACCTGAATTTTTATGTTTGACGCTTAATTCTTCCTTGTTGAAGAATCTAACAATAGCTTGGTTGAACTCAATTGGTCGCTCGACCACATACCCATGCTTAAAAGCTGCAATAAAGCTTTCAGGCTTTTCTTTATAAAAATTGTAAATAACTTCTGAAAACTCAGCGTTTTTGTCTTTCATTACATCAAATTGAACTAATCCCAGATAAAGATGCTTATCTGAATAGCCAAGATTTTTCTTGAAGTATTCAACTGCCTCGTGAATCTCTGGACTTAAAACAAATGTCATACAATCACCTCTATATCTTATTTTTAATTTAAAACGAATGTTTTATCGTGTTTCATCTCATCCCCCTTATCTTGATCATCACTGATTTTTGATAGTTTTTTGGTTTACTCCATTTGATAACTTCTATGGTTTCTGTCACTTCTAAATCTCTATTAGTTTTTAAAGATTCGATAACTTTTAACTGAAAATCAATACTTTTACCAAATTTACTGTGAGCTATTTGCCCTCTTCTATTTCTAAAATAAATTCTAAAGCTAAAATTTGCCATGCAGTCATCTGTAATATAATTTTCATCACTAAAACTAGCGATAATAAAATAATGTTCGCTTGGATATTTTACAATTTGGCTTGTAATTTCTTTTGTAAAAATTTTAATCGCTCTCTCTTCTGTGACTTTATCTACAATTCGATGATATCTTCTATTCTATAAGTTCATCTCTAACCTTGCCAAAGGGTCTAAGATTTTAGTTATACAATTCTTAGTTTTTCTTTTTAATCCATTTAATTGCAATTTGTGTTTAATCATCACTACGCATTCACCCATTCCAAAAATTCATTCGACATTTATAGCCGCCTCAATTTCCGCATCAAAACGTCCTTGATCCTAGCCGTTCTTATACAACCGTGTTCTTACCGCCTTTATTACGTACGTGCAGAATAAAATCGCCTTTAGCGTCGACGCTACTTACGGTAAGTACTGTACCTTTCTCATATAAACTGATTGCGTACGCATCATCCGTAATCAAGATACGCTCCCCAACGTTTGCCTTACGTTTCTCCGTCTTATACTTCGTCTCAGTCAATTCAATTCCACCTCAGTAGATTTGCTTTCTTTTTAGTTTGATATCCTTTTCCATTCCACGATGCTCAATATTGCTTAGAATTTTTTTAATTTCTCATTCTCGATTCTCAACATTCTGTTATCTGCTTGTAATTTGTCAATTAATTTTTCTTGCATACTATGATTCTCTCACTTTCGTTAAAAAGTTGTTTTATCTGAATTTATGTATTGTATTTGTCATTTACTCGTCTGTAGCTTAATATCTGGGATAATGTTTTCTGGCCTGAACAGAATTTTGTAATGAAAGGGGACTTCTTTGTTAGCCTCAAGTTGTTCTGCAAGGAAACTAACGTTGTCACTTAAACCAAGATAATGCTTTTTGTATTCATCCTTACCAACCTTGCATGTTACCGTCATTCTTAGATCACTATCATCGTTTCCAAGAGCACAAAGCCCCTCTACAGTGAGTAAGTACTTATCAGTGATTCCATTAAAGAAAACGATTCTTCACTGCACCTCAAATGAGTCAGACGATTTAGAAATGTTTTGTGATACTGTATCAGCCTCACTACATCCAGCCGTAATCATCATAATCCCAACAAATAATGCTAACAATTTCTTTTTCATCTTCATTCCCCTTCCACTTTCAATCTAATTCCTGCTGTTAATGCATCCTGGTAAACAAGGCTTGCACTTAATGCATGATGATTTCTGGCATCTGTACTGCTGCTCCATCCATCATATTGCCCTGCCATTGCTTCATATTTTTGTGAAATATGAAAGTCATATCGTTTTTGAAAAGTTTGCACTTTTTCTTTATCGCTTCCTCCTTTTTTAATCTCCACACTCTCCCAGTCAAATTCTTGAAGTATCTCCCACAACTTAGCGACTTTTGCCGCTCTCCATGCTGTCATCGCATAAGTGTGCGCTTCGCTAGTGTAATGATGACTGTTAGCCTTAATATCTTTTTTGGCTTCTTCTTTTGTGATAAAGAATGTACTGTCTTTTTTTATATGTACTTTTTTCTCAGGAAAGAGTTCTGCTCCTTCATCTTCGTATTTTTGTATCCATTCTAAAATTTCATCGTAGTCATTATTGCATTCATGCAGTTCCTTTAATTGTTCACCACTAAATTCTCCGTCTTCTTTTGCATTTTCGATGTAATCTTTTACAGGATAAGATTCTGCTGCATTAGGTAAGTAAACAGAATATCGTTCAGCATTTCCTTCATTTGCTTCAACCCACTTATAGTCACTTACAACCCAAAATCGTGGTGCGGCCTGACAATCAACATCCTGTGTTTTCAATTCTTGTTGAAGTTCTTTTAGAAATTGTATAGTTTCTTTCATTTCATTCCTCCTAAGCCGCTAGGCTTCAATATATTTGTAATCATTCCGTAATTTTTTTTTAATAAAACAACCTAATATAATCTGATAAAATTACTAAGGATGGTGGTGATATTAAGAAATATTATATTGAGGATCTCATAGATTCTATTCCAGGGTACTCTAAAACTCTGCTTATCAAGATTTTCTTTTCAATTGGACTTCCCCTGGCTTTAATTTATTTAATTTTCTTCAAATGAGTAGGATTAAATGCCCCTACTCTATTTCATTCTCTTTAAAAAATTACTTTTATTTAAAATTAATCTATGTATTTAATTTCAGACTTAATCTCATCAGGATTTTTAACAGCTTCCTCTAAAATACTTTGCATTGTTCCCGCACAAGCTATGAAAACTTGATTAGTGTACTTAATTAACCTTCTCATTGTTGCAACTCCATATGTTAACTTATGAAGAGCCAATCTATTCCTCGACAGATCCCATAGCGAATGACTTCCTGCATACAAACTTTCACCATCATAAGCAAATTGAGTAATTGTAAAGTCAAACGTGTCTAACAATTTCGAAACATTTTCATAAAAGCCGATTTTAATCAATTGAATCACCCTAGGTTTATTTTGGATATCAATTAAATAAGTCTCCTGGTGTTGGGTTTCACTAGATAATTTACCCCCTTCTTCTTTGACATACTGCTTGAATGCAACTAAAGCTTCTTTATTAGAGAAAAAGAAATCAGAATCAGAATCAATTTCTTTTTGAAGAAGAGTTTTTCTTACTGCCCCACCTGCAACCCACACTTGTCCAACCTCAATTTGAAATGGTTTTAGAGCATTTACCACATCAAATATCTCCATCTCCTCTGGTTCATCAATGTATCTTGATAAAAAGTCTTCAAAATTGAATTTTTGGGTATGAAACATATCCTCTTTATTTTTTCCTATATTCATTTTCAACAAGTTCATGCCTCCTTTTAAACTATATGAAATCTCTGTTTTACTCTAATTTATATATGTTATTTTTTAATTAATCCGCCATGATCTTCTTTAATATGTACCATCCATTGCTCGTATAACTCATCGTACCAAGCGTTGCTCATCGCAGTATAAACACCGATACCTTCTTCATGCAGCATTTTAAAGATTTGTCCACTCTTCAATTTTTCAAATGACTGTTCAATCCATGTTCCCTCAACATACACATGCACCTGTTCAGTTCCGACTACAGACATTGCATCACTTCCTTTTTAATTTTTCGTATTATTCACACTCGCTAATGCACATACAATCCCAGTAAGTACCACTGCCCTTTCGCTTTATATAACGCCTTCTCTTAGTTAATATGATATATGTAGGAGGTGATATTTTGTTCGTATCGCCAATGTTGTTGCATTCGATCAAAGAACCATTCGATGACGATAGATATATTACAGAGCTTAAATTTGATGGAATAAGACTCATTCTTTCCAAATTTAATGATCAGATAAAGCTATTCACCCGACATAACAACGAAGTAACAAGTAAATTCCCAGAACTCTTGGATTTAGATATCCCAAATGGTACAGTTCTAGATGGTGAAGTTATTGTAGCTGCTCCAAATGGTGCTCCTGACTTTGAGGCTATAATGGAACGTTTTATGTCCAAAAAATCAGATCATAGTATTGTTTATTGTGTATTTGATATTATTTTTAAAGATGGATATTCCTATTGCAGTTAAACCGCTCAGTGAGCGTAAGAACCTTCTTTATTCACTTGAACTGCATCACCCTAATGTCTTTGTAATCTCAGGAATTCAAGGTGACGGGCTATCTTACTTTAACCTGATCAAAGAAAAGAATTTAGAGGGAATCGTACTCAAAAGAGCTAACTCTCCTTATGAAATAAATAAACGGTCACATAATTGGCTTAAAGTCATTAATTATGAATACACTGAAGTTCTCATTACAGGCTATACAAAAGAAGATATAAAATTCCTTCTATCCTATCCAGATGGATCATCAGCTGGATTTATGGAATTCATGCCACGTGAAGAACGAAGTAAATTCCACTCTATGAAACAAGTAAAGTCCGAATCTGACGAAAATGTATTTATTGATCCTATAGTATGTACGGTTAAGCACAGATTTAAGACTAAGCACGGCAAACTCCGCATACCTTCCTTCGAATCTTTGAGAGTTTAATCTCTCCGTTACATAGCTCCTATTTCATATCTCCCAAAAATGTGTTGAGTATTAAATACAGAACATGAGATAATTAATTCTAATCAATATTTTTGGAAGGAAATTGTGAAATGAAACTAAACCATGAAATTGTCCGAAATGTATTATTAACTGTTGAAGAACATATTGGCGATCGACAAAAGGTCGATGTAAATGCACTAGCTAAATACCCATTGCTTAAAGAATATGATATCCAAGACATCAATTACACAGTCCGCAAGTTAAAAGAAGCTAATTTTTTAAATGTTACTATAACAGGATCTAAACAAATGGAATGGATTGAAATCGAAAGCCTGACTTTTCAAGGTCATGAATTTTTGGAAAATATTAAAGGGTCTAAAGTTTGGTCGGAAACTAAGAACAAAGTAGCTAAGCTTGGAAGTGCTTCATTAACGATACTTGCTGATGTTGCCTCTACAGTAATCAAAAAGCATTTAAATCTAGAATAACTATAGACACTTTACAAATGATCGCTTTTGTATCTAAGAGACAATAGCGATCTTCTTTTTTACTTAGCATCTTTCTGTACCAATCCTGTTGCTCTGAAGACCATTTCTTATCTTGATTTTCAAATGGCACCGCAACAATATTTTTGATATAAGGATACTTTTCTTTCATAATATGTACACACCAGAATGCAGCAGTATCAGCACCTAAAGCTCCGCCAGTAATAAATCGTTCGCATTCATTTTCTTCAATCAATTTTTCAATCACTTCTAGAAGCTTTTCTTTTAATTTCAACATTGTTGGATTCTTCATGTCATATCCACCTAATTTCTGTGGACGGTGACCTGTGAAGCACACTGTTTTATGTCTTATTTTTTCACTTTCTTCGAAGATGTGCCTTTCTTCTTCTTTCGCTTCCTCTTGCTGCTTTATCCACTCTGGATCAGAAAACTTTTTAAAATCAATAGCCAATTCATCAACACCTCTCAATTAGTTCTTGAATATTAACCAACAAGCAACCTTTCCAATGAATCAATCTCACTTTTCAAAATTTTCATTTCTGTTTCAAGCTTCTTCTTCGTTTCACGATGTTCTTTTTCTTCAAGTTCAATCAACTTTTCATAAGAATGATATGGATGGTTGCCTATCCAAATTGAGTATCGTCTGTTTCTGAAATGTAGTTAACTGTAAAACATTGTGGATGATAATCTACATCTCTCAGAAACCCTACTACATCATCCCATTTTTTCAATCGATCATACATACTCATACAAGTCACACCCTTTCCCTTAAAACAGTCTTTTTAAAAAGTTTGCTAGGGGATTTCCCTAGCATTCTCTCATAATTTTCTTGATATTTTCATTTAAGGCCTCATGCATTTTTAACTCATTTTCAATTGTAATTCTGTGTTTTACATACACTTCAAGAAGTTCTTCGAGAATGTTACATCTTTCAGGCAAAGATAGCCTCTTCTTTTTTTCAATCGGAAACGTTAAATTGATAATCTCTTTAATTGCTTCTGATCGTTTATCTTTAGGTATCTTATTTTCAATTTGCCAATACACATAACAAACAATATAGCGCATTACACCATGATTAATATTAGTGACAATCAAAATTTCCTCTTCATCTTTATGACATATTCCATATTCATAAACACATTCGCCCCCTGTGCTCCCAGATGTACTAAAATCCCTAAAATTATTTCTTATCTGTTGCTTTAACACATAATACTCTGCGCTCATTTAACTCATTCCTTTCAATAGATTAAGATTAAAAGGATTGTAAGCAATTGAATTTAAAATATCAAGTTAAATGCACAAATTTCATTTTTACAAAGTTCTTAAAATAGCAACTATTTGTATCTTCCTGTATAATTTCAGTTAAAAAGGATTGATAATTATGTTGACGAATTGTAATATCACTATTAAAAAAATTACTTTATTATCTAAATTCAAGTACGCTATTCAAGGTCGAGCAGCGCATAGTGGCTCAGACAGTGCTTTTAAACTAGAATACAATGGAACTGAATTGAACCAATTGATAGGTTTTATACCTAATAGTGTTTTAATTCTTTTAAAAGAAGACCTTAACGAACATCTTGGGTATGTACCTTTTCAAAAGAATAACCAAGTACCTGGATTAGAAAGCACATCTCTTTATTTTTCAATAGAAGGCAAAAGAGCGTCAAGGAAGAAATGATTTTAAAATGTTGAGATGTTGATGAATACCAATGTCTCTTTTTCTCTTTTAAATGCATCTTTTATTGGCTATTCAAGCTCATCCATTGCTTGGTTGGCCAGTTCATCTGCCTTTTCGTTTCCTTCATTTCCACTATGTCCTTTAACTTTGAAGAAAGTGACTGATGCTTGATTCTTAACAAGTTCGTTTAATTCCATCCAGAGTTCTTTATTTTCAACTGGTTTCTTGTTTGATTTACGCCAATTGTTTTTAATCCAATTCTTCATCCAGCTATTCATGCCATCAACCACGTATGTAGAGTCAGCATAAACTTCAATATGTATATTATATGTATATTATTTGTCTTTTATATGCTTTAAAGCTTCAATTTCGCCTGTCAGCTCCATCACATTGTTTCCCCTCGTTCACAAAGAACTGATCACCACTATCTAAATAAATCCAGAATGCTTTCTCTGGCTCTTCTCGATAGTCATAGATGAAATATATCTTAGCTCCCAAGAAGCCCTCCACACTATCTCCAATGGAATATGAGATACCTTCATCAAGAAATCTAATTGACTTAATCAATGTATCCCCACTTTCAACTACACCATTTGTAATGTTTAACATCTCTGATAATAAATCCACAGTATACTTGTAATTTGTATTTTTTATTTTGAATGAATGATCATTTACGATTTAGCCTTCACCTCCTAAAGTCTAAATAAAACTTACATTTTATCTTCTTTAGTTGCTGCTTCATATATGTAGAGCAATTCATATCCATACTCTATTATTGAGTGAATATCTCTAATAGCTTCTGACCCACCTTTTTCCAAGTTTCTTTTGAAATTAGAAATGGAACCCTCAATCTTTTCTAACTTTGATTTTAATATTTCCAAACAGAACTCCTCTCTCATTTATGTATGTTATTTGTAATTTTATGGTGTAATACTCTTCCTTTCCTTATCAATAGATATTTGTTATTTTCTTTTATTTACATAAAAATAAGAGCATTATTTGCTCTTATGATAGCTTAAAAATTGTTTCATTAATTTTATCCCTCAGCTGTATCAAGTCTGAGGGATTCATTGTTATTGCGATATTATTGTTTTTCCCTGAAAACATTAGCTCAAAGGTAAACTCCATTTCACTTAGTTTGTCCACATTGATTTTTAGATTAATATCCTGGTAGTCTTTTCTTTTGATAATGACATTTTCTATATTTAGCTATCTTCTTTCCAATCTAAAAGCAAGTTGCTCGCAATCTAAGATGTAGGATTTATGTTATTTTAGGTTTAATCTATTTCTTCAACATCATCTAATAATGTGATATCCAAACATCCAGTTTCTAATTATATTTCCCTGTCACCAATTTTTAATATGATATCTTGTGTTAACTCGAACAGTGAGATTACCAATTCCGCTTTTTTATACGCAGCCTCAGTATTTTCAACATCTTCAATTTCTAAAAATGTATCAGCGCTTATAACGAAGCAGGTTCTAAACTTAGCCATACTCATTTCTCCCTATCTGATTAGTCTCCTGCAACATAAAAGGAACGTGCGTTCTGTTTCTTTTTTTAATTATACATCTTAGCTCTAATATTAGCTACAATATTTTTTTCTTTTTTTATTTCAAATTGATTGGTATGATATGTAATAGAGCTTGTACATTTTAACAACAAAACTGGAGGTTGTCCGATGTTAAATGTAGAGATCGGGCAATGTCATATTCCTAATCTGCTAAAGGAAAAAAACTGGACACAGGCTGATTTGGCAAGAGCCACTGGCTTGACACCACAAACCATCTTCCAAATAATCAATCAACCTGTAGACATCCGTATTAAAACAGCAGCTAAGATCGCTATGTCATTAGGCTGCAGGATTGACGATTTGTTCGAGTTTAGGATAAGACATTGATTAACTGAGACAATGGTCTCAGTTCACCTCCATTATCAGCGAATTCGCTGATAAGACTATACTACTATAAGCATAACAGTTTGTATACATAATATTTTGTCTTTTTTCGTCGAATAGGGGAACTATTTAGAATTTTTCATAAAAAGAAGACAAATCATATAGATTTGCCTTCTTTTTTAAGTTCATCTGAGTAATATTTTATTATGGTTTCCTCATTCATGAATTCTCTTCTATCCGATATAATTTTCTGATTCAGATCATTTGCACGCACTTTTCTATCTTCATATATTTGATTAAGAGCTTTTCTGTCCAACTCTTCCCCTTTTAATATTAGCTTATAACCCTCATATAGAAGGCCTGATTTAACTATACCTATAGGTCTTAAAAATGAAAAACCAAAAATTTCTTTGAGGTTTCTAAAAGTAGAACTTACTACAGTTCTCGAAGCTTGCCCTTGCCCAATTGCATTAGTCTGTTTTGTTTTTATTACATATTCATTATCAACTAAACTTAATGATGGCTTTCTTAGCCCTGGTTTCCCATTCAATGGTCTATATTCTGTTTCAAGGTTTGCTTCAAGACAGTCTTGCAAAGTTGCCTTCTCTACTTTTATTGTTCTTTCTCCAAATTTCGAATCATACACTGTTAACATATTATTATTATTTAACGCTTTTTCTATGTCACTTCTTTTGAGACTGGTCATTTCACTTGCCTCGTAACCTAATATGCCCTCAAAAAGTAGTCTAAGCAATGCCCTATCTTGAGCATTAATTAATTTTGCACACATTTTTTCTAATTCATTTTTAGTTATATATAATTTTAAAGATGAATCTATACATGACAATAAATCATTAGTTTTTATCGACCTAGCTAAATTATTACTACCCTTAGTAACACCATTTGCAATTGACCAATCTATATAGGTTGTCATGGTGTATAATAATGTTTCCAAAGTTACAAGAGAAGTTGAGTACATTGCTCTAAGCACATTCAAAATTTCATCTGTTGTGAAATCAAATAAGTCTTTATCCCTTATTTTTTCTTCTTTTTGTGAATGATTAAATAAAAGAGCGGCTTGCTTTTGTAAACTATCACTTAATGTATCTGAATAAGTTTTCTTAAACTCCTCGTTATACCACAAAGCTATACACCTTCTACTTCATTCAATTTGTATTGGAAATATTTAATAACATGGTTTTTACTATGAGTTACTTCATTCTTTTTATTTAAGATTTTGTGTTCTTTTAACTCTGGATTATTTCTAATAAAGCTAAGTCTCATTTTTTTAATTATTTGTTGCGTCATTTTTGCGCTAATACCTGATGTGTACATAAAATATGCAATTTCCATGAACCCAACCAAAATGTTTTTATTTATTACAATAGTTTTTTTGGCTTGCTCAAATTTGTCTCCTAGAAATTCTTCGTAATACAGCTCAGTTAATTCATCAAAGAATTTAACCAAAAAGACTCCAATCTTCCTTACAGCTATTTGATCTTTCAGCAACTTAGGGAATTTTGTTGCCTCTATTGCACTTATTACATCATTTAAGGAATATAGATAGTCTGATTGAGTTGCGATCACATCATGATCTAAACTTATTCTTTGACCAATTACACTGTTGTCTCTAATATGAGTAACAACTTTGTTCACAGGGTTATCTTCGTTCATTTCTTTTAGTTTCGATAGTCTAACTGGAGTTATTGTATTATGCTGCCCAAATAACTGTCTTGCAACTTTTTGAGTCACGTTGTAAAAGTCTATTTTCATAAATTTATCATCAAAGCTGCCAGACCTTACTGCTTTCGATATCCCTACAATTCGATGGTAACCATCAATTACATCTAGCAGAGTGCCACTCATAACTGTTAATGCTCTTTCATGGGGATCATAAACAACCTCAATCTCTTCGGAAGATGAACCAAATCTTGCATTAAGTATTAAAGTTGAGCTTATTAAGGTACCAATGATAGTTTTTTGTGAAATCTCTTCTACTGCATTTTGATTAAGCTCAGGGATAGGTATTTCTCCTCCCAAGAACTCGAAATTCTTTGTCTCGCTAGTTCTCTGAGTTCTAGGGTTATATTGAAGCAAATGATTCTCATACATTTTTGCTATTTCACTTCTTTTAAGCAAGAAAGTAAAATTATTGTCATCAACTTTTGTAACATCCTCAAATGTTATAGGAAAATTCAGCTCACTGTCATTATTCTGTGAAAAATCTTCCCACGTTGTTTCAATTTCCTGAATTATTCTTTCTGGGAAATAATTTACTGGATTAATCTTTTCATTTTTAGTCACTTCATATATACCTAAAGCTAGAAGGTATTTTTCTTCTTTTCTTAGTGCTTCCTGTCTCCCAAATCTAATAATAAGATTCATTGTTTCTCCTGGTGAAACACCTTTATGAGAAAGAATGTTTTGAAGTCTATCCCTAAAATTTTTATCATGTTTATTTTTTTGTAATAACACTTCTATTGTTTCGTTTAGAAGCGCATCTTTTTCATCATCAAAAATCACTAAATTATTCATACAAGTGTACACCTCTTCTAAAACAAAAATAACAAATATATTATATTAAATCAATTTTTAGTTAAAAAATTAATCTAATTGTAAACTTACCTCACAAATTCTAGGAATTTTTGCAAGTTCCTCTATCTGCTTTACGAAAAAAATTGACAAAATCCTCTTTTGTAGCACTTTCAATCAATGAAAAATCTACTTCTTTATCCATCAATATACCTGCTGAATTTTCTATATTGTCATTTTTAGTTAAATATCTCATTGGGGTCTTAGGATCTTTATGATTTCCCTGAGACATAGCAACCCTTATATCATGGCCAGACTCCTCATACGCTATATCAATCCCAACTCCCTTTAAAGAGTGAGGTTTAAGATTTCTTGATGCAGGTATTCCTAATCTATCCAAAGATCTGTTGAACGATTCTCTGTAAGATCTTGATGTCAGTCCATCAAACACTAAATCATTCTCCATGCAATTTTGTTTTTTTAATTGCCTTAGCTCATTTAAAAAATTTTCGTGCAGCCCTGTAGAAACTAAATACGAACCCTTGTTTAGGGCTTCTACTTTATATAATTCACCGTCAACTTTCTTGATGTCCATCCATTTTAACAGTAAGTGCATACTCAATTCTAAACGAAGTACGAATTAGAAATTTAGTGAGCAGTTTCTTCTTTAAGCCATTTTCCCGCTCTAATAGCATGTTTTCAGCAATTCGCTCCGCTTCAGTTTGAGTTGTTTTACCATAACTCTTTGATATTTCTTTTAGCTTCTTTGTTGATCCAAATTGACTTAAATCAATTAAGTCAGAATAAGTACTAACTGACTTAAGAAACTTGTATAAGCCTTTAACTGATATCACTTTACGATTAATAGTTGTATTCGCTAAGCCCTCTTCTTTCAGATACTTTCTAAAATTTATTAAGTCAATTGATGTTATTTCAATATCACTCGGAGTTAAAAACTCTATACCCACTTCAGGTTTAATGAATTTAAAGAATTGCTTAATATCCCCATAGTAGTTCACCACTGTGTTTGTCTCAAACATACTGTGTCTTCTTTTTACTTTTGTAAAGTGTCTTGTATTTCCTACTGATCCCTCATCATCAATTTTTTTCAGATATGTCATAATATCGTTATATACAGTGTATTCCTTTAATGGAACTGCTTTCGAATTCATTTTTCTCCCTCCTTCACATTAATTCTTCAATTGTTGAGTTAAGAACAATCGCTATTTTTGCCATTTCAATTAACCTAGCCTCTTCAGGATTAGATATAATTTGTTATAGTCTTCTCACTGAAATACCTGATTCAGCAGCTACACTATCTATAGTTTTGTTCGATTGTTCTATAATATTTAGTATGTTATTTAGCACTGACACATCTCCTTCGAATGCTTATGTATCTTAGATGCCCTGGCCATTGGTGTTAATTATATGTAGTGATAAAATATTCAAATTCATATTCAAATTCATATTCAACGGATTTGCGAAGTTCATTTATGAATTCCATTCTCTTACGGTAGGCTGTGAGAAGATCTCCAGTGTAATTGTTTGTCAATACGGTTTGATTAAAAGAAAACTCATCTATTTGTTTTAAATACTCAAATATAGCTTGTTTAACCTTATATAGATCAACTGATGAATTTATTGATAAACTTAGGCTGCGTAAATATGCAAGTTCTTCTTTTAAGCTGTTGATTATTTCGTATTGATACTCAATGTCCGCACAGCTTTTTTCTGGTGATGCAATCACTGGCGCTACCTCCTAACTATTCAATAATTTCATGTACCCAGAAATCATTGACTTTCTAATTTGTTCTTTTTGATTTCTTTATCAATGTTATTTTTGTTTTCATGGTGATTAAACCATTCTCCCCGCATAGTTCTCCTCCTAAATTATATATTTCCGTATGTCTTATTTATATTTTAATGGATAAAAACTTATATGTGAAGCTTTTTCACGACAAATAGCACATTTTCAATGTGCTTTTGTAAGATCATTATTCAATTTCGGAAAAATTGGCATATTGTCTTAAAAATACAAAATGACGCAAACCCTGAAAGGTTATACGTCATATTATGTACAACTATTATTAATTAGATTATATATTGTAATTCTTTAAAATTTCAAGAAAAAGGGGATATCTCTATCCCTTGACTACAAACGATTACTAAGCTCCTCTAGAAGCAGATGACGTCATCCATAGCAATTGATTGCTGTGTGCCTGAAGATACGCCTGCTACTGCTGCAACTAAAACTAAAGTCATAACTAATTTTTTCATATATCTCACCTCCTTTCAAGCAAAAAAACTCAAATAGCTAAAAGTTCTAATATTTCATTCTCTATACCCATATTCTTTAATTTAATTAAAGGCAGTTTAACAAAATATTTATCATCTGATTTCTTGAAATGTTTAACTGATTTCAAAAAACAGCCTTTGTCTTTATAGAATATGCCTTTAACATAGTATAGGAAACCTAAATCATTGTCATGCATAGTAGTTGAGTCTAATTTATTAAACACATCCATCATTTTATTTGTCTGATCATTAAGCATAAAGTGATGTGCAAGTTCTATAAAATCAGAATCATTTTTCGACTCCTGTTCGAGGTATTTATTTTCTTTTACTCCCCAAATGTTTTCTAAGACTGCCAAAGCCGATGTATGTTTATATTTGTGGAAGCTATTTTTTGCGAATTTCAAACCGTTGATATAATATGTTTTTGCTTTCTTATAATCATCAAACACATAAGAATTACCACAGGTAAGATGAGCAAACACTTGAAATCGATTCACCTTAACATCTTCGGTTATAATCTGATCACAGTAGTCTCTGAGAGACTTTAAATTGTTGTCGTTTAAAAACACATTGGCCATAAGTAGCAAATACCTTGAACTATAAGAGTCTTTAACATACCCCTTTTTTAAATTAGAAAGATCAATATATGCTGATGTACTCTTCATTAGACCAAACTCACCTGAGTTTAGGTATTCATATAAAGTCATCATCATTGCAAATACAAACATTTCTTCACTCTTGATTTTTATAGTGCCAGTTTCTTTGATAGCAGAAGTTAAATCAATTTCACCTTTTGTGAGCATTCTATGTATGCGATATATATTCCCCCACTCTTTGCTTAATGCGTTGCTAGCACTGCATAATTTAACAACAAGTTCATCTGTTTCTTCGCCAAGTTGATTAGCATCTAAATATTCTACAGCTTGTCTTGCAGCTGACTTGTTAGGGTCGAGTGTTGTGATATAGGTGCTAATTATTTCAATTTCTCTTTCTTGATCAACTTCTCTAACTATAATTATAAGACGTATTCATAACCATCTATTACCATTAGAGGGGGGTATATTAACATCCAAAACGCTAAAACAAAGAACAAATGTGCCCATAGCACTTCCATTTCCACACCCTTTAAATTTTATCGATTTTAGCCTATTTTCTATCGTACTTGCTATCGTAAACACCTTATGTATCAACGCTTTTCCCTTCCCTCTCTCACCCATTTTTCTCAATTCCCATCAAATTTGATCACTTTTCCTTACTCCCACAACGACTTTACGATCACACACTACTCATTATCATCAAATTGTTGTCAAACCTATTGCTATTACTGTGTTTTTTCTCCTTTTGATTGATTTTACGATATTGTCCTCAAAAATTTACGATAGCAAAAAAATGAGACAGTCAATTGACCATCTCACCCAAACTATCCCTTTAACGATTTAAGTTTATCCAGGTAACTCCCCCTACCCACCTGTTTTGCATCCTTATTAGAATTAGTCTGCTGCTTTAAAAATGCTGACTTTGAATTAAATTTTGGAACATACACCTCTTCTTTAACTGGTTCAACTTTTCTTGATTCAATCAGATCATCTAATTGCTTCATTCTTTCATTAATCCAACCTAGACCACTTAAAATTG
The DNA here is from genome assembly GCF_038006825.1 of Bacillus sp. FSL W8-0183. Classification (NCBI taxonomy): domain Bacteria; kingdom Bacillati; phylum Bacillota; class Bacilli; order Caryophanales; family Bacillaceae; genus Bacillus; species Bacillus sp. FSL W8-0183. The sequence goes on from NZ_JBBOVY010000001.1 coordinate 2,172,881, forward strand.
ATATAACTTGATTCTTACCACTATCATAATATCCTTTAAATAAATCTAATGGTTCCCCATCATTAAAGAGTCTCTTAAAGTTGATCTGATCGGTTAAATCTGCATTACCGTCTATAATACACCCGCTTTAATTAATGAATCAAATGTATCAGCACTATATATTGAGTCTTTCCATGACTGTTTAATATCATCATGAAGAGAATTTGCAAACTTCCCCTTGTTATAATTAGATAAATCCATTTTTGATAACACTGTCACACCTGGTGTATTAAATATCTGATTTAAGTCTTTTTTATCTAAAGTACTGTAGTTTGATGGAAGATTTGTGTACTCTTCAACCTCTTCAATCATGTCTATAAATTTAGTATTCACCTTCGAATACAAGACAGGCTCTGAGAATGATTTAATGCCCTTTTGAGACACTTTAAGATTGTCTAATGCAATTCTTTTCTGACAGCTCTTGAAGGCACTCAACTGTGTTTAATTGGTTCAGAATAACTTCATTTTGATCAGGTAATACAGGGACAGCAACAACTGTTTTGTTGTCTAAGTATTCGACTAATAACTCAATTAAAGTTGGAGCAATCCCTGATCCTGTTCCTCCTTTATATTTACTAAACAACAAATAATACATATAATTACCTTATGCTAGATGAAAAGAGGAGATTTATTGGGATCGTGGAACAAGCAAGACATTATTGAACTTTTAGAATATCGCATCACAAATGAAGTTGCTTCACAAGAAGAAATCACATTTTATGAAGATTATAAATGGTTTAATAAAATGGACGAGTCTTCGACAGTTTTCAAAAAGTTAGTTTTACATATTGAAAGAATAAATAACAAATAGATAAGGAGATAGAATTTGGGAGAAAAACAAATGATTTAAGCAAACAAGTCTTTATCTACAGTCTCAACACGTCGAGCTTCTATAATGACAAAGAAAACTTAGTACATAGAAAAATTTTAAAGTCTTATAGATATAGAGATTTACTGAAAAATCATAACGGGGATATCAGCAAGAATAAGAAATACATAAGAAACAGAATTTCCAAATTAAAACAAAATTTAAATCAAGCATTCATTGAACATGAAAGCGTAAGAATGCTTAGAGCCGATACATTAACCGATAATAAAAAAATTGCTATGTTTGATTCAGTAATGACACGCACTCTTGGGATCAAAGAAAACAACTTCTCTGATGATGTAATTGTTGTCCAAGTTTATCATTTCCAGGTTTTTAAAAGTATTCTTGATAAAGGTTTTATACATAACAATGAGCTTTACGTTTATTTCACAAGTTCAGCAGGACAAATTCGTACTAAGAAAGCATGTTTTATAAAGAAAGCTACATATGATAAATATCAAAACTCATTGACTTGTGGCCTTAGTTTAGATGATATCAATTCTAAAGGCGGTATGAACATTAACAAGTGGAATGCATATCTCGCATTATCTAATAGTGCCAGCAGCCCTTGGGATATTGATATAAGTAAGACAGTTGTGGTTGATGATTTATAGACTGAAGTAATGAGTGAAGTGGATTTTATAAATCGAGATACATACGAGATCACGAGAAAGAAAATGAATATTCCTATTGAACACACTGATGGTTGTGGTATTATTACTCCTCAGCTCAGTAAAAAAAGTTTTATGGTTAGGCTTCCTTGGGTTAAGGGCTTGTTAGTTCCTTTTGATTTTCACAAATTTGCTGACAAACACAATAAATCAAAAATAACAGATATATACAGAAAAATGTGGGATATAAAAAATGATGATATTCAAATCATATTTACTAAATCACAGTTTAAAATGTGGAAGTATTACTCCTCTTGGGATGAAGATCAGAATAAATTTATCCAGTTTGGATGCCTTGGGGCAAAATTAAACGAAGAAGACCCTACTGTAGAAGGAAAACTTACATATCAAATGCTTCAGACGCTGACGGATATTACATATGATGAACTCAAGTCGATCAGTGAAAAGACAATCAGGGAAATAAAAGCAATTGGAAATGACAAAGATGTGATGATGAAGGTTATGGGAGCTACTGAAAGTCGGAAATTTAGATCATCATTGCAAGATGCCCTTCTCCTCTACCCACAGCTTTAAATGATGACCATGTAAAAGAAACAATCAAGAATAAAAAGAAGAGCCTTGTTAAAGATGCGAAATCAGGAAAATTACAAGTTGAGAACTCCAGGTATACATATCTTTGTCCTGATTTATACGCTTTCTGCGAAAAACTGTTTCTAGGAATTAGTAATCCTAACGGGCTTTTAAAAGGCAGTGATGTTTACTGTTCCTTGTATGATAGTGGAGATATTGATGTTCTACGCTCCCCTCACCTTTATCGTGAGCATGGTATTAGAAATAATACTCGTAATAAATTATTGGATGAATGGTTTATTACAAAGGGTGTATACACAAGCATCCATGATCCAATTTCTAAGTTGCTGCAGTTCGACAATGACGGAGATAAAGCTCTTATTATATCGGATCCTTACTTTGTAGATATTGTTAAGAGACATGTAGTGGACATCGTTCCTCTTTACTATGATATGGGAATAGCCAATAAACAGGTAATTAACAGCGAAAAGTTGTATGAATCACTGACCAATGCTTATGCGGTGAACATTGGTGAGTACAGTAACAACATCACAAAGATTTGGAATAGCGACTCTGTAAATATTAATGTCATCAAATGGCTATGTGCTGAAAATAACTTTGCTATCGACTATGCGAAAACGTTATTTATGCCGACTAGAACAGATAATGTAGATGAACAAATTAAAAATTACATAAAAGACAAAGTGCCTTTCTTCTTTATTCATGCCAAGGACAAAGAGCACACCTCTGTGCAATCGATTAATGAAAGCACTGTTAATAAATTGGACAGTATCATCCCAACTGAAAGAATCAATTTCAAAGCTGTGGCTGGTATTTTCGATTACAACTTTCTATTGAAGAATAAACGCATCAAAGAAGATGAGCAGTTAGTTAAGGAATACATAAGGCTTGATCGCAATAAAAAATGGCTCATTAACAATGAAGAAACTAAGCCGAATCAAAAGCTGTATGTTTATAAATTAATTAGAGATAGGTTGTTAGAGATTAATAGTGATGAGCATTATGTTCTGGATGTGTTGGTGAAACATCTATATAAAAAGAAAAGTAGATATAAAGCTACACTCTGGGAATGTTTTGGTGATGTTATTTTAAAAAGTCTAACAGAGAACTTGAAACATTATAAATCATGTGGTCAATGTGGTAGTATGTTTAAACCTAATTCCAATAAAGTGATTCATTGTACTGCTTACAGTAAACAAATAAAAACAGATAATAATAGAAAAAGGCAAATTAAACACAGAAATAAACAACATGTAACGCTATAGAAAGTGCTCTCATCCTTAGAGCCACAAGGGTTACATCGTTTTTTGAGATAATCGTCATAAGGGAGGTAAAAAGCAAATATCCAAATTAAAAAGGTTAGTATATCTCCCCTCCCCAACTTTTTAAAAAAACAAAAATAATACAGAGGTTTAAAAATGAATAAAACAGAATTAGTAGCAGCAGTGGTCGAAGCAACAGGATTAGCAAAGAAAGAAGTTGTTTCAGTAGTTGAGGCGACATCACATGCAATTGAGTCTACTCTTAAAGAAGAAGGTCAAGTTAAGATTGCGGGGTTTGGTGCATTTGAAGTGACCACTCGTTCAGCTCGCAAGGGTCGAAATCCTTCAACGGGTGAAGAAATCGATATCCCTGAAACAAAAGCGCCGAAATTTAAAGCCGCCTAAGCACTTAAAGATGCTGTAAAAGGTTAATTTTATTCAAATTAACAAATAACACACATTCCAAATATTGGTTTTTAAGTCGAATGGCTTATGTCTTCCACGAAGAGGTAGGAGTCTTCGTGATCGACTAATGATTATTAATAGAATAATAGTCATTAGTGGGTTGACTACCCTGTACAACTTTATTCTCCAAACTGTCTCACTCCCTTTCATAAGATAGGTCTGGCTCAGATTTTAGGAGATGGCTACTCCTGAGTCGGATAATGTTCATTTATATAGGTTTGGAAACCCCCTTCTTCAACTTATACCAAATGAATATTATCGGGCTACAAATGCCAATAGGTCTTTACGCTCAAATGCGACTGTACCTTAGCAGGGACTTATTTTAGGAGGTATTTACTCGATAATATAAATTAATTACAGTGTTGAGCTTCGACCTTCACTTAACTTATTTAAGTGCTTTCGTTAAATTTTGTGGATATTAATAGATTCTCAAAATTCATATTATTATATATGATTTTTCTGTAACTTTATAACAATTGAAACGTAATAAAAGTTGAAACGAAAGGAGATGATTATGTGGCTAGATGTACAAACCGTAATTATAAGTGGAAAGCTAAGGAGATTTGGGCAATTGGATTTTCAAAAAAGGGAAAAGACTGCCCTAACTGCGGGGTTAGGCAATATATATCTTCTAAAACTCAACGTGCATTTACTCTAGGTAATCTTAGTCTTATTTTTATTGTTATTTTACCTTTTGTTATTAAGCTAAGCGAAAAAGACGAACCTTTTTGGTAGGTTATCAAAAAGTAAAGGGTTCGTAATTATTAGTGTTTTGATCGACTTACTTAGAGTCTGTCAACTACAAAGGTTTCTATTGATGAATCCGTAATCAGCGTACCGCCCTCTCTTATAAAGATGGGGTTATTTTAGTTAGTAAATTCCTTCGGGTGGTTCCCCAGCACCCATCCGACATTTCATTTTTTCTCTCCTATCATCATCTCTCCTTTTTCGGGTGTTCCAATGTGTCGGCATTGGGCATCCGAAGGAATTTATTCGGAACAAATTAAAAAACAACAAATATAACGGAGGTTTTAAAATGGCAAGTAAAAAGACTAATCAGATTAATTTAAAAGGATTCTTCGATATGGATGTTATGGAAGTAACGGAACAAACAAAAGAAGCAGAGTTTGTATATGACTTCAAAGAAATTTTGGCGGGCTTCAACGGCAAACAGGTGAGCTTCACAATTAAAGAAGAAAATGAACTGCCTGTTAAAGATAATGAGTAAAGGTTGGTGAATTAATGAACATTAGCTTAGATCGCGAGTTGCAGCGTGGTAAAGATGAAAGTTTTGATGATTACTTTATTAGATTACATACAAATAAACATGATTATAAGATTGATAAGTTTGTTATTAGAGACTTACTAAATGAAGAATCAGGTGAAAATTACAGCGAAAGCAAATGGCGGAAAGACTTCGCTCAAAACCGTAGATGGGCTGACTTTCATGTAAACAAACAAAAACCTGGATCAAGAAATTGCCGATAAGTATGGTGAGACTAAAATCGAAGCTGCTAAAGCAGAAGTTCGTAGACGTGATCAGAATAGAGAGTTCGCCAAGAAGATTAGAAATTCCGCTCGTTTTGATCGTATCCGTGAAGATATGACAGAAGAAATTATGGATTTAGAGAAAAAGCGTCCTCTTACATTCTCACCCCCTCCCTCTTCAACTTCAGATAAACACGGTCTAGCGTTATTCAGTGACTGGCATTTTGGAATGGATATCGATAATCGAATTAACACCTTCAATGAACATGTTTTCAACGAGAGAGTTCAAAAATTAACTCAGGACGTTATTAATTACGGTAAATCAAAGGGGATTTCAACTCTACATGTAGCTAATCTTGGAGATTTAATTGGAGGACTAATTCATGTTTCAACACGAGTTCAAGCTAACACTGATTCTATAGCGCAAACTCAATACGTCACAGAAACATTAGCTGAAGTTTTGGCAAAATTCGCTAGTGAGTTTGAACAAGTTAAGTTCTATAGTGTCGCAGGAAACCACGGCCGCCTCTCCCCCTCCAAAAATGATATTGGCATTAAGGAAAACTTCGAGTATTTAATTACCTGGTATTTATAAGCTCGTCTAAGTCATATTCCAAATATCACTCTTGAGCGAGAGCAAGACGGCTTTATCCCTACAAAAATTAAAAATCAAGAAGTAGTGTTTGTGCATGGTCACTATGATCGTGTTGATCAATGTGTGACACGCTTACCTCAATTACTTGGCTATATCCCTTCTTACATATTCGGTGGACACGTTCACCACAATTACGAAAAAGAATACGGTAGTACGACTGTAGTTGTAAATGGAACTTTAGTGGGTGCTGACGAATACGCTATGCAAGGACGCTTCGGAACTAAGCCTTCACAGAAATTCATGGTATTTGATGAAGAAGGTATTGAAGCTACATACATAATTCGTTTTAAAGACGGGAAATAGTTTAATAACACTGGATTGCGTCAAATCGCTACAAAGGAGAAAATATGCAAACTATTGATTTTGTTAAGAAAAGTACCACAGATACTATTATTGAAATCGAGAAGAAGATTAAAGAAAACCGAACACATTATACGGAAATCAAAATACTGGTTAAAACAGCGAAAGAGTTTGTTTCTGTTCTAAGTCCCTCTTTGACTTTCGAGCAAAGAATGGATCATTCTAATTTTTTCAATGAATCTACCTGTTGGTAGAAACGGAATATATGCACAAAACTGCAATTACTTTGATATTAATGACAATACTGTTATTGACTCAAATTTAGAAAATGACCCTAAAAACAGTCGTGGTGGTATCTATGTTGAAAGTGGCGACAGTGGCAAAGTTGAAAACAATCGAGTTTATGGTAATAAGAAAGAATTTGCTATTTTAATTGGTAATGAAGCGACTGACGTAAATGTATTTAATACTAAAGGTACTGGAAGAGTAATTGCTTTAGGTACAAACTTTAATGGCTACTATGGAACATCCTCAGACGATACTATCCGTAAGATAATCACGAAGGCCAATTAGATTAAAACTATGATTTTATAGGAATATTACTTATACATAACAGAGATAGACAGAGCATGTGTGAGAACGAGAGAGTTGGGTTATCCCCTGCTCTCTTTTTGTGCTCAAAAAATTAATTGGAGGAATTTAATTTGAATATTACACAAAGTTTGTTGACTCCCAACAAATACTCCAGACCTCAAACGGCTTTAAAAGGTGTGAAAGCTGTTGTGATTCACTGGGTTGCTAATCCAGGTTCATCTGCAGAAGGAAACCGCAACTTCTTCAATAATCGTAAAAGTGGTACATCTGGATTCGGTTCAGCACATTACATTGTAGAAGGCACAAAAGTAATTCAATGTTTGCCGAACATTGAACTGGCCTATCATGTTGGTTCGAACGTTTACACAGCAAGTGCGCTTAGAAACTTAAGCTCTTATCCGAATAACTGTACCATCGGAATTGAAATGACTCACCCTGATTGGACTGGCAAGCCTGATGCTACAACTTATAAAACAACTGTAGAATTAGCTGCTTCCCTTCTCAAAACTTACGGACTCAAATCTGAAAATCTCTGGACACACCATCAAGTAGTAGGATGGAAAGACTGCCATCGTTATTACACTAACAACCCTAGTGCATGGGTTCAATTTGTCAGTGATGTTAATAAAGCTTTAACAGGTAAAACTGTAACTATTCCAACACCGAAGCCATCAGACAAAAATGACCTTGAGTTAGTCGAGGCTTACGGTCTTGGTGATAAAGGTGCAAAAGTTAAAGAAATTCAGTCTAATCTAATTAAGCTTGGTTATAAATTGCCTAAGTACGGTGTGGACTCCCACTTTGGTGATGAAACTGTTGCTGCTGTGAAGGCATTTCAAAAAGCAAACAAGCTTGCAGTAGATGGAATCGCTGGTAAAGCGACTCTTGCTAAAATCAAAGAGTTGTTAACTATGTCTAAATCCCCTTCTTCCCCAACTCCTTCTAAATCTAACTCTTCTAAAGCAAGTGGCTCTCTAAAATCTAAAGTAGACGGTCTTCGGTTTTATGCTAAAGCTTCATGGGATGATAAAGATGTTGTAGGTACTGTTAACAAAGGCGTTGGCTTCCCTACTGTGGTCGAAAAAGTAAAAGTTGGCACGGCATATCAATATAAAGTGAAAAACTCTAAGGGTACAACTTATTACATCACTGCTTCTGATAAGTATGTTGAAGTAACAGGCGCAGTTAAAACATCTGCTCCCGCTAAGACAGTTTCAAAGCCAAAACAAGTAGCTAAGAGCTTATCAGTTAAATCTGTTGGAAAGATCAAAATTATTGGCGTGTCAAACGCAGCTATTATCATGGATAAGCATGACCGCAATTCAGCCAAGAATCTAGACACCATCGCATTAGGTAAAACAATTGAGATTTCTGGATCTGTTAAAGGTAGTAACAATCCTAAAGGTTACTGGGAAGTAATTCACGAAGGTAAACGTGCTTACATTTCAAGACAATATGGCAGTAAAGTATAAATAAATTAATATAGATTTTTGTGGATGTACAAATATCCATGAGAATTTATGAAAATCAACTTCAAGGAGGTGAACTAAAATCACCTCCTTCTCTAAGGCTGGTGTCAAATAGAAAGTAATGACGTTCATGTTCGTATAAGCTTGCTTGAAGAAAAATCAAATCGGCAAGCAATTCAAATTGTTAAGCTAGAAGATAAAACAAATACACTCAACAGAATTGAAATGATATGCGAACAACAACTTGAATTTAATAAAGAATCTCAAAAGCAATCGAAAGAGTTAACTTCAACACTCATTGAAATGAGTAATAATTTAAAAAACCTCAATAACCAGTTGATTTTCATTACATCAAGCTCCTTATTTATTAATTCCGAAATGGTATAGCAAATATGCTCCGATTATCGTTGCAACTACTGAAGGAAGAATCTTATAAAAAATATCTTTGGTAAACTGCGAGGGATGTATCTTTCTTGTTGAATCACTTCGTTCAAGAGTTTCAACCCGTGTATCTAATTTTTCATAAAGTACGTTTCAAAAAGAAAACCTCTCTACCACCTTTTATTCGTTCAAATGATCGCTGAAGCATTCGGTTATGACTTAACAGGATTTGGCGATGATCTAACTGTAAAAATTAATGCTCTGCTTATATTTTTATCTGCTATCGGCATTATTGATGATCCGACCACTAAAGGTGTATCTGACAGTAATCAAGCTTTAGAATATGACGAGCCTAGAAAATAATGAATACAGTCAACATTAAGTATTCGCCATACCCAAATAAATTCAGTGAAGCCCCCTTAATGCTGAGGGTGAGGAGAAAGTTCTAACTCTGTTGTTAGACGAAGTTGAAATTCCCCAAAATAATGAAGAAAGTGAACCAGCCATCTTCCCCGTTCTCAAGATTTCACTCTCTGAAGGCTTGGGCAACGAAGACATTTTAAGGATGGAAAAAGAAGATGCTAAAGCATTTCTTCAAGTTTTAAAAGATATGATTAAACAAATGTGAGAGGGCTAACCCCTCTCTTTTTTTCATTTTTATGGAGGTTAAATTATGCGATTAGGATCTGGATACAAAGGCTCTTTAAAACTAGAGTCAACAAACATTGAGAACTTTGATATTGTCCCTCCAGAATCAAAAGGTTCGAATAGACCGACACAGTTTTATAAATTTCAATTTCGCAATGACCAAGATTGCACTGTTTCTATAAATCACGGAGAACCGATTTTAATCATGTCTGGGGATGGCTTTTCAATGGATCATATAGACACTCCTATCTTTAGCTTTGTAATCAAAGAAAAAGGAATTCAGTATAACTTTGCTGGTGCTCACACATGAGTTTTTTTAAGACCAGATTAAACAATGGAATATCACTGAAATGGTCTTTTGAATATATCCCTAACGAGAACGACCAAACAGTCTCGTATATTGTAGTTCCAGATTACGACCCAGCTAAAGATCAACTTTCAGTTATTGTTGGAGGAGTTGAGTGCTCCCCTTTCTCTTATGTAAAAACCGATAAAAACATAATAACCCTCAATAACCCAGTTGATACGAATTTGTTCGAGATCATGGTGAGATGTTTTGGATAGAAATGAGGTGATAATTTGAATTTAATCTTACAGACCATACAACACTTAGCTGGAAAAGAAGCTGTTTTAGTTGACGAGAATAAAACTAAGTTGCCGAATGGTCAAGAAGGCTCTATCTACGCTGTTTTAAATGATGAATCCAAATCTAATAAGCCAACTCTCTATATTTATAAAAATGAGCAATTTGAGCTTGTTAGTGGATCATCTGTCGGTGATACAGAATTAAGTTTTCTTGACCTGATAGACACGCCAGCTTCGTATGAAGGATATGCGAACAAGTGGATTAAGATAAATCCAAGTGGTACTGGGCTAATATTTGTTGATGCTCCGCAAGGCGGTGGATCAGGCGGCGATGCTTCTACAGTTGTGTTCAACCCTACTGAATCAATCGAATCTGATAATGTTCAAATGGCTATTGAAGAACTCGACTTTAAGAAAGCCCCGATGGATAGCCCTGTGTTTGAAGGAAATGTTCACTTACCAGAAACAACCGCTATAGGAAACGTTAAGCCCAAAGAAATTGCTTATCTACAAGGATTGACAGGTAACATCGAAAACAGACTAAAGACTAGTGCAGAAAACATTGAAACAGTTTACACGTCAATTGGTAAACTTGAAAATAAGAGTCATTCGCACAGCAATAAAGCAGTTATTGATAAATTTTCTGAACAAAACGGAAGCCTAATGTATGGTAGTTCAAAAGTGGCTTCTGGAGATATGCAAAGATCAATCTATGATGCAGATGGAGATGACATAGTCGACTTCGCAAAATCTCTGTCTGGACAAGTCGTATCAATCGATGAGATTAATAGCTTACTAGGTGTAACAGGCAATATCCAAGATCAGATTAATGGAATCACTACTGGAGTTCAGTTTAAAGGTGAGTTTGATACATACTCAGCTGCAATGCAAGCTTTCCCTTCTCCTCAACGTGGATAATGGATTTTTATAAAGAGTGATTCGAATCACAGTGGGAGTAAAACTCAGTACATCTATAGGGTTTATGCGGGAGGCGCTTCTTCTATAAACGATGCCACATCAACAGTTAAGGGTGGAATTACATTAGCTGGTGACTTGACGGGTACCGCATCCCTTGCCCAATTAGTTAAAAACGGTGTTGAACCAGGAACGTATGTTAACCCCACTGTCACTGTCGATGACAAGGGAAGAGTTTCAAGTATAGCCAATGGTCAATCAACCTATTCAAGACAATAACGTTGATAAGGTATCGACTTGGTCAAGTGATAAAATCAACGAATCTTTAAATTTCAAAGCTAACACTACACTCCCCTGCCTCTCTACGTTACCTACAACAGCCAAGTAACATTCTAGAGGATCTAAACCCATCATAACTGCTGAAATGGATGCATAAAAGGATTTCATGTCTACACACAGAATCTTGTGACGTGGAAACTTGGTGTAATCAATCATAAGAAACACCAACTATGTCATCTAATAAAACAAAGTGAATATCATCTGATAAATCCTTTATATGTAGCATTTTCTTTTCGTAGTTGATGTATTGTGTAAAACCTTTTAGTTGATCGATAACTCCCAAATCAAAAATTTAAAAATTCAACGGCTTGTTAACACTCATGGCGTAAGCAATTGTTGCTTCAAATTCTTCTGCTTGCTGTTCATCTATAATTGGTTTATCTATTTTTTTAGTTTCTGCTAAGTCGTGTTTAAGTCGTGCAACATGCTCAGGTAACATCATAGCTGTCCATTTGATCGTACTTCTGTCTCTAAGCATTTAATCACTCCTTCTTGAATGATTAAATAGTAACAGAACAAACGTTCTTTATCAATCTGTTTTAAGAACTTTTGTTCGATGTGAATATTGGTATTTAAAAACCCTCCTTTAATTTGGAGGGCTGTGTTAGTTGTTTTCTTCTTTATTTTTAAGATAATTCAGCACAGCTTCTTTATCTTTCTCGTCTTCTGGTAAAATCCCGAACGTTTTATACTCCCATACGGCTCTTCTCTGGATACCATATAGCCCTATAGATAAAATATCTTCATATCCATAATCAATCGAGAAATTCCCTGTTTTATCCAATTGGAGGGTGGCTGTTGTCCAAGCACCTAAATCATTTTGTATATATGCTTTTTTCAATTCTTCGAAAGTTTTACTGAGTTCGTATAATAAATGAATATATGTCGATTTACTTACATTATATTTAAGTGGAATTTCATGTCCATAAACATACTCTTCACTATTAGTCTCGTTGAAACAAAATGTAATTCCAGCCGAATCATCAAGTATCTCAGCATACATCCAAACTTTATCCCAATCACACGGTATTATTTCATTAATTGATTCTGCTATTTTTTTATAATAGCGTTCTATTGATTCCATTATCTTTAACCTCCAGGTTGATTCTTGATAAATTCTTGAACATAATTTTTTCCGATTTTATATTCCACAAAAAAACTATCAGGCCTTAACAAATCACCCTGATAAATAGGCTCAATACATACCTCTACATGTTTAGGTGGAATCTCTTTTAGTGCAGCCAACCATTCCTGCTCCATGTTGTACCATTTCCCACCACTACGATTAATCTGTGAATTCATCGGAAGCAGGTTATCAATATCCCCAGACCCTTTAAAAATAGACGCAAATAAATGTCCTCCATCATCATCCAGTAATCGATCGGGTTTTCCTAAATTGGATTGGGCATATTGGTTTCTTTTGACCTCTCCGTATTTTAAATCACTTGCTTCGACTTTGACAATGCGTCCGTAGTGATCGGTTGTGTAGGTGTACCCTTGCTTGGTTGTATACACAACATTTGGTTTTAACACTTTCTTACGTTTCCATCTCACATAGTGATCTCCATAACTGACAACGATCGGTGGTGATTTTGGTGCTAGTAAGCGTCTGCCCGTCTGAGAGATGCAGTAGCCTGAATTGTTGTCGAGACGCTTTGCCATGGAGAGGAGTTTATTTTTGAGATTTTCTCCGCCAAACACATTGTAAGGGAGTTTCCCTCCACCTGCTATTTGAAACTTTGGTGAGTATGGCAATAGATTCAGAATAGAAACTTTGTCTAATGATTTTGCACCTTGTTCAAGGCCTTTCTTCACCGTTGTTTTGGCCGCTGTTGTTCCCGTTTTTGTAATGGCACCTGCCCCTTTAGAACCAAAGACGATTTCTGCTAGAGAACCAGTCGCATAGGCGAACCAGTGTGATCGAGAATATGCATCACCATAATAAAAAGCCTTCCCATTGATGACATAATACTTCGTGGATAATCCTGATAAAACAATTAAATATACAATGTTAAAAGCCATCCTGATTATCTTTTAGATGATCATAACCATGCATTACATCCTATAGCTAATACAAACTAAAACATCCCTAAAGAGTGTTTTTTTTAAAAAAAATAAAAAGGATACACTTTAGCACCCTTTAAACTTAAAAATTATTCAGATTAAAATGAATTTCCATATAGATAGAAGAAACGTTTAGTCTTCTTGAAAGAATTTGTCTAAATTTTTAATTTCTTTCCTTTAACATTTTTAAGAGATCGTCACTAAGTTGGATATCAATATCTTCTGTATCACTATCTTCATCATCATCTTCAACAACAAATAACCCTTCAATGAACTCGGTAAAAGTATCAGCAATCAGGAATAGGTCTTGTTCGCCATCTCTTAGTTCATGATCCCAGAAATATATTTTCCCTTGATTTATTTCACTAACATCTAAACAAATTAGGTCTCCACCATCTGCATCTGCGATAGGAATTATTTGTTCTGGTAATTGCTCTTTATATGTTTTTATGGCTTCTCGTATATCATAATCATTCTGCTCCAACCCATAAAACAATTCGATTGGCACTGATTCACCAACTAGCCACACTGGTTTTTCTTTTAAATAGGTATATACATTGTCCTCAATCCAACATTCTCCGTATTCATTAATAAAACTTTTATAATCAGGAGAAATGTGATAAGCATTTTCTTCTTCCATTTTATTCATTTCGTTTAACGAGTTGTTTGTTTTGGTTGATCTAATATCAATAGTGTATTGATCAAGTTTGTCTTTAATCCGTTTAAAGCTCATTTTAATAGCCTCCTCTTAAGTCTGATGCTGCACCAATATGTGGCACATTTTTATGTAAGTCAATCAAAACAGTCAGTCTACTTTTTCCTTAATAATATGCCTATTATAATAAAAAACCCTCCTTTAATTGGAGGGCGGTAAGTTAGTTGTTACTTTTATCCTTTGTTTTTAATATATTGATCCAGAAACTCTCTAACTGACTTTCTTTTTGGATGTATCCCTAAATTTTCGTATGCCCATATTGCTCTTCTTTGAGATCCGTTAATTTCTTGATTCAATACATCTTCATAATTTAAATCTAAAGAGAATTTTCCATTCGCATCTAACTTCATAGTTAAATTTGTCCATTTTTCAGGATTAATTAATTCATGCGCTTGTTGTAGCTCTTCAAATAAATCATGTAATTTTATTAAATACTCGTTATAGATTGATTCACTTACATTATGATCTTCAGGTATATTATGTGAGTAACGATATTCATTTTCACCCATTAATTTATAATAAAAATTAATCTCTGCAGAATCATCAAGTATCTCTGCATATAAACAAACTTCTTCCCATTCTTTTGGTATCATTTCATCAATAGTTTGTGCAATTTCTCCATAAAGAGTATCTAGTTTCTCTAATTCCATTTTTATCCACCTTTTTGATTTTTAATAATTGTTCTTTTAAAATCACCATCTGCTATTGAATATTTAACAATGAAACGATCTGGTCTCATTGAATCATTTTTATAAACAGGTTCGATATTAACTGATACAGTCTCAGGCGGCTTTTTCCTCAAGGCTGCCAACCATTCCTGCTCCATGTTGTACCATTTTCCACCACTTCGATTAATCTGTGAATTCATCGGAAGTAGGTTATCAATATCGCCTGATCCTTTAAAAATAGACGCGATCAAGTGTCCGCCATCATCATCAGGTAATCGATCTGGCTTACAGGTGGCGATTGGACGGTTGTTCGAGAGATGATAGAAGAGGTCCTTGGTGAGTGTGAAGTGACGGTTTATCGGTTTAAAATGAGAAATTCTGATGAAAACAAATATTACAAAAACCCTCCTTCATTTATTTGGAGGGTCATTTACTATTTGTTATTTTCTTCTTTATTTTTCAAATAATTTAGCACAGCTTCTTTATCTTCCTCATCTTCAGGTATTAATCCGAACGTTTCGTATTCCCAAACGGCTATTCTTTGTACATTGTCAATACCTAAAGAATAAACATCTTCGTATCCAAAATCAGTTGAGAATTTACCCGATTTCTCCAACTCGAGAGTAGCTGTTGTCCAAGCACCTAGACCATTTTTTATATATTCCTTCTTCAACTCTTCAAGAATTTCACTGAGCTCGACAAATAAATGTTTATATGTAGAGTTACTTACACTATATCGTTTTGGAATATCGTGCCCATAGACTCTTACTTCATTATTAGGTTCAGTAAAATAAAAGGTAATTCCTGCTGAATCATCCAATATTTCTGCATACATCCAAACTTTATCCCAATCACATGGAATCATTTCATTAATTGCTTCTGCTATTTTTTTATAATTCAATTCTAATCCTTCCATTATCTTTAGCCTCCAGGTTGATTCTTAATTTTTTCAAGATAGGATCGTTTTCCAATGTTATATTCGATGACGAAACTATCTGGTCTTAAGGAAGCATCTTTATAGATAGGTTCAATGCTAACTTCTACATGTTTAGGTGGATCAGCCCTCAATGCCTTCAACCATCTTTGCTCCATCTCATACCATTTCCCACCACTTCGATTAATTTGTGAACTCATTGGTACAAGATTATCAATATCTCCAGACCCTTTAAAAATAGAGGCAATTAAATGACCTCCATCATCTTTTAATAATCGATCCGGCTTACCTGAATTGGATTGAGCATATTGGTTTCTTTTGACCTCTCCATATTTTAAATTATTTGCTTCGACTTTGACAATGCGGCCATAGTGATCTGTTGTGTAGGTGTAACCTTGCTTTGTTGAATAAACGACATTCGGTTTTAATACCTTTTTGCGTTTCCATCGCACATAGTGCTCTCCGTAACTGACAACGATCGGTGGTGATTTGGGTGCTGGTAATCTTCTGCCTGTCTGAGAGATACCGTATCCTGAGTTGTTGTCTAAACGCTTTGCCATGGAGAGGAGTTTTTTTTTGAGATTTTCTCCGTCAAACACGTTATAAGGGAGTTTCCCTCCACCTGCTATTTGAAACTTTGGTGAGTATGGCAATAGATTCGGAATAGAAACTCTATCTATTGATTTTGCTCCTTGTTCAAGGCCTTTCTTCACTGTTGTTTTGGCCGCTGTTGTCCCTGTTTTTGTGAAGGCACCTGCCCCTTTAGAACCAAAGACAATTTCTGCAAGAGAACCAGTCGCATAGGCGAACCAGTGTGACCGCGAATACGCATCACCATCTATGACCTCTTTTTGGAATGAGTCTGAAATCGACTTTCCAATCGCTTTCGACGTTTCAATTGGATGAGAAACAGCCGTTACGACTGATTCAACGGCACCTCTAGGATCTGTCACAAGATCGTAGATACCAACTACTGTATCTTTTGCCACATCATATAGACCCACTGCAGCACCTTTTACACTATCAACGAATACCTCCGATGCTTCTTCCTGTGCTTTGATTTGGAGAAGCTGGCTGTAATACATTTTTTGATCATATGTGAGATTCTCATAACCGATCTCATCTACAATCTCAAAGTATTTTGCTTCTGATAGACACGAAGGATCGTTGAGTTTTTCTTTCAATTCTTTGATTCTTCGTTTCTCTTTTTCTTCTTTTTTCACCTTTAAATATGCTTTCACCTGTGCATCGATTTTATCATGATTCTTGTACACATCTGTCTCATGAAATGCTTTTGCATCGTAATACATGGGTTGAGCATTCTTACCTTTTCCAGTAGCAGCCATCATCTTTGCATAAAAGGTTGCAAGATGTTTCTCAATCGGTTCTGATTTTTCATATTCTGTTTTTAGTTCATGATCTATTTTATGTAAAGCCTCAATCGCATCTTTTCTTTCTTCGTTCGCATTATCTAAATGCTCATCTACTTTTTTGCTGGAAAATGTCTGTAGTTCAATCAAATCACTAATATCATCGAAAATAGCCGTAAGGGCTTCCTTTTGTTCTTCAATCATGTCTTTATTGTTCTTAATGCCTTGCTTCACTTGAGCGTCTAAGAAATGCTCATCAATAAATGTACTACCGCCTAATGATTCATCATCAAGCTTTCCTTTGACTCCATCTAAAAAAGCCTTTTGCATATCAATAAAATCAAGATAAGTGTCTGTGTATAGTGCAAGATCATTATAAAAAGCTTTGATATTGTCTGCACCTTTACCTGTGAACTCATCACCGAGGTTGGCAACACCTTGTAATGCCTTTTTCAAATCTGTTATTTCTTCTCGAAGCTGTTCATATGCCTTTGACCTTTTCTCAACAGCTGATATAAGAGAGGGAGCGTCTAATATTTTCATAAAAAAAGACTCCTTTGTGAAATATTCTTTTACTAGAATACCATAAGGAGTCTTATACTTTAATCCGATTTATCCATTTTTAACCATTCATCCTCCAGAGCTACCTCTTGATGCAACTGTTTGGACATCATCTTGCAGAGGTTGAATTAAACCATTTGTAAAGAAAAGTGTACCTAGTGCTAGTACTGCTATTGATAATGTTATAAAAATAGACTTTTTCATTTAATTCACTCCTTTTCCTACATACTGGCTTGCACGTAAGGCTCTTTTATAGTAATCCAATGATTGTTGCAGCAAGCCTCTTCTCTCTAAATATTTCGCCACATCAACCAAGATTTCCTCTAAATCAACCCACACTCTTTTCTCTTCAAGCTCTACGCATAAGGTGTTAATATTGTTTAATTGCGATTCAGTAACATCATAAACAAGCTCTTTCAATAATTTAAATTTAACCTTAAAAATTTCATGATTAACTTGTTCAGACAAGCTATAGCCATGATCTATTACTTCTATTGCTTCTTTACTTTGAGTTAGTATTCCAACCCTAGATAATTCATACAAACATCTTAATTTCAATAAATCATTTTTTTCAATTTCTCTGTAGCTTAAGATGCGCCTGTATAGTTCAGCAGCATCTGAGTAATTGCCTTTTTTACTTTCCAAAAATCCCATATTGTAATACAGGTGTATGATTAAGTGATTATCCTCTATTTTCTTAATCATTCCCTCTGCTTCATTAAAGAGGTCGCTTGCATCATCGTATTTAAATTGATCTATTAAGTTTAAGGCGTGCAGTAACCTACAGTTAATTTGTCTTTTGACATAAGTTTCATGAGCATTAAAAGTATCAGAAGCGATTTGAGCATGATATTTAGATAGGAAAGTCATTTTCAAATCATAAAATAGAACAGCTAATCTATAATGAAATTCAGCTTTTTCTATTTCATCATCAACATAAGCCAACTTCTTTTCGGCTATTCTGAAATAGCTTAAAGCCTTATCGTAGTCTTGCAAGTAATCATGATATATCCCATTGTAAAAATAAAAGTAATAAGACATGAGTTTATTTGTTTTTTCTTCTTTTTCGTCTGGAGCATTCCGCTGAAAGAATGGCTTATCTAAATTTCTGCTAATATTCTGAATTTTCAGCTTAATCCTAAAGCTCAAAAGTTGATAGTACAAAAGAATATCTTGATTTTCTTCCATTGATTCGATTGCCTTATCTATGTCATCTTGCATTTCAATAGCTGCTGATAAATCCCCTTTTTGTATGGCAAGATTCCAAGTATTTAACATGTTCCCTACCTCCTGAGAGGCTATTAACCTTGTCATCCCGTTACCCCCTATATACAATTCCTTTGTATAATTTCAACATGATATTTACAGCATATGTAAAGCTAAGATAGTCATTTTGAAAGTTTTCAGTATACCGCAAAATGCTTATCTATAAAAGATATGTTTTATGTAGAATGTATAGCCATATGCATACAGGTAATATTTTGTTTTTTTGTAATAAATATATAATACAATCACTTTATCAAAATACGGTTTAACCGTTTATAACGAGAAGAGGTGCTTTTTTATTGGAATTAAAACACATTGTCAACTCTTATAATGTGACTAAAATTATTGGTTATTTAAGACGTTCTAGGCAAGATGTTGAAAGAGAGAAGCGTACTGGCGAGGACACTTTGACTGAGCAAAAAGAACTTATGAATAAAATATTGACTGGGATTGAGATACCTTATGAAACAAGAACTGAAATTGGTTCTGGTGAAAGTATTGAAGGAAGACCAGTTTTTAAAAGTTGTCTAGCTGATCTGAGGTCTGGAAAATTTCAAGCAATTGCTGTAAAGGAAATAACTCGTCTTAGTCGTGGTAGTTACAGTGATGCTGGAGAAATCGTCAATCTCCTAAATGATAAAAAAATTATCATAATTACACCATATAAAGTTTATGATCCAAGAAATCCAATTGATGCTCGTCAGATTAGATTTGAATTATTTATGGCCAGAGAAGAATTTGAAATGACAAGAGAAAGAATGAATGGCGCTAAATTCACTTATGCTGCACAAGGTAAATGGGTTTCTGGTTTAGCTCCATTTGGATATAAATTAAACAAGCGCACTTCTCGCCTTGAACCAGTGGATGAAGACAAAGCTGTGGTGCAGTTGATATTTGATATTTTCTTAAATGGTCTTGATGGTAAGGATTTAAGTTATACAGCTATTGCCACCCATCTTACCAAACTTCAATTCACTACTCCTAGGGGAGGAAAAAGATGGAGTAAGGACAGCATTAGAAATATTCTTCAAAATGAAGCCTATATGGGAAGGGTTAGGTATAAAGCAAGAGAAACCACAAAAGATGGAAAAAAAGTCTTCCGACCTGAAAGTGAACACATTATTGTAGATGATGCTCATGAACCAATAATCAATAAAGAGGACTTTGAAGTTGTCCAAGAAAAGATTAAAAATAAAGTTCCTCTGCTCCCAGTCGTAACATCTTACGAACCTAATGAATTAGCGGGAATATGCGTTTGCTCTGTTTGTGGAAAATCACTTCAAAAATTTGAATCTGAATACAACAGAAAAAACAAAGATGGAACTTCTAGCTATTTTCATGTGAAGTTGCTTATTTGCAGGAAAAACAAGTGCACATCTGTAAGGTATCAATATGTTGAAGAGGCTATTTTAGACTATCTTGAGCAGTTAGTTGCTTTAGAAAATGATAAACTAAAGGTTATAATTGAAAAATCCATGAAAGCAGCAGAAAACAACAATTCGGAAAAGACAAGTGAACAGATAGTTGTTCAAGCGAATCTAAAACAAAAAGAACTTGAAAACAAATTGACATTTATTTTTGAAAAATTTGAATCAGGAATCTATACTGATGAAATGTTTTTGCAAAGGAAAGCAGCCATTGAAAAAGAAATAAGTGACATAAAAAAATTAAAACAAGAACTAAGTATGACGTTTGAAGTCAAAGATGAAGATGTCAATGAATTCAGAGTCAACATAGCAGATGTAGTTAAATTTTATAAAGAATCTAAAAGTAGAGGTTTGAAAAATGAAAAATTAAGAACTGTTTTTGATTATATAGTTTTAGAAATGACAGAAAAAAGACGAGGCCCCATCCCTGCTAAGTTTGAGATTTATCCGTATCTTCGAATTGCTAACATATCTCATTAATCATCATGATAAACCGACAAAGCGGTTTCTCCGACAAATGCCATGGGAGCTACAAAATTAATTTCAGAAAAATTGTTTTTTCAAGCGAATGAAAGTATTTCAAATCAGAAAACGAGGTTTTGCTCTGTCCGGTTTGGCAATGTGCTTGGATCAAGGGGTTCCGTCATCCCCATCATGCTTCAACAGTTGTTAAATGAACAACCTCTAACTGTAACTGATCCTAAGATGACACGCTTTTTTATGTCTATCGAAGAAGCTGTATCTCTCACGCTTGAAGCAGCTATCATGATGAAAGGCGGCGAAACATTCATCCTCAAGATGGAGTCATTACAGCTGGCTGATCTATTGAAAGCATTTCATGAATATGCCGGTCAGATCAACGTTCCTTCTCCTGATATTCTTGTTGTCGGAAAAAGACCTGGAGAAAAACTTCACGAGGAGCTCACATTCCCTCACGAGGCAGATGCACTATTTGAACATGAACAATTTTATGCCATTTTACCAAGACCACATCTTCACCCTCATTTTCAAAAAGTCCATTTGACCCATTACACATCAAACGAAGCACCGCTCATTACAAAAGAGAAACTGTTTCACATCATTGAACAATTACATCATACCCATCATAAAAAATAAAAAAATCGTCACACGGAAGCAGCTGACTTCCATGTGACGATTTTTAAATCAATTATTGAAAGATGTGTTTCAAATGACCATAGCCTTCTTTTTCAAGATCATCCTTCGGGATAAACTTTAAAGCGGCAGAATTAATACAATATCGAAGACCGTTTGGCCCTGGGCCGTCAGGGAATACATGACCAAGGTGAGAGTCGGCCGTCTTGCTGCGAACTTCAGTCCGCACCATGCCATGGCTCGTATCTACTTTCTCTTCTACCTCTTGATCTTCAATCGGTTTTGTAAAACTTGGCCAGCCGCAATGGGCATCAAATTTATCTAAAGAAGAAAACAATGGTTTGCCTGAAATGATATCTACATATATGCCCTCTTCCTTATGATCCCAAAATTCATTTTGAAATGGCGGCTCAGTGCCATTATTTTGCGTCACTTCGTACTGCATTCGGTTTAATTCTTTGATGCGCTGCTCTTTTTCGTTAGCCATTATTTATCACTCCAATGAGATTGAATAAAACCTGCTCTGCCCGAACCGACATGGTATCGTTCGTAGTGCATTTTGTTCTTTTTATAATAATGCTGATGATATTCCTCAGCAGGATAAAAAGGACTAGCCTCTAAAATTTCTGTCACGATTGGCTTTTGGAAAATTCCACTTTGGCTCAACTGCTCTTTTGATGTTTCTGCAAGTTGCCTTTGTTTTTCATTGTGGACATAAATCCCTGTACGGTAGGACTCTCCTCTATCACCAAATTGTCCTCCATCATCTGTTGGGTCTATTTGCTGCCAATATAGTTCTAATAGCTTCTCATACGGAAAAATGTCTGGATCATAGGTAATTTGAACGGCTTCTCTATGGCCTGTCGTATTTGTACATACTTCCTCATAGGTTGGATTCACTGTATGTCCGCCAGTATACCCTGATTCAACTTTGATAATGCCTGGCTGTTCATCAAAAGGTTTAACCATACACCAGAAACAGCCTCCAGCAAATGTGGCTAATTCTTGTTTTTCAGACATATTAGTGCCCCCTTCATTTAAAAAATGGTATCATCATATTATAACATGATAAAAAATAATGAAAATGATACGACTTGTATACCTAAAAACAAATGAAAGCATTCTGTCGTATCTTAAAATATAATGGGGGTTTAATGATTGGAACAAAGAAAACAAATGATGTATGAAATGGATACTTTACTGAGAACCGTATTTAAGCAAATACGTTATGAAATTAACAGCTTGCTTGAAAACGAATTATCTCGGAATGAATTTCTCATTTTAAATCTGCTGCGTGAACAAGGCGCAAAAAAAGTAACGGAATTCGCCTCAATTCTCGGTGTATCAGCAAGCCATATTACAGCTGTAACCGACACACTTGTAGAAAAAGGCTGGATCACTCGTATCCGTTCAAAAGAGGATCGACGCATCATCAAAATCCACTTAACCGATAAGGGTAAGGAAATTACTGAGCATTTTGAGAAAAAGAAAACAGAATACTTCATGGAACGATTTGAATCATTTGATGATGAAGAACTGAAAACGATGATCAAATTATTTAAAAAGCTGGATAAAAGTCAAAAGGATTAAGCATAGAATTTAGCGTGGAGGACATGCTACGGATAAAAAGGTGGAATGAACCATGACAAGTCCATATCTTTGTCCGAACTGCAAAACCAACAGAACGCGTTTTAATCTCATCGAGCAGCATTCAGAACCTGTGAAACTTGATCCAGCAACTGGAGCTATTGTCGAAACATATGAAGGAGATCAGCTTTCTCCTTTTCACATGAACTATCAAGGACCGAAAATCAAAGTCCAGTGCGGCGTGTGCGGATTAATTGAGGATGAAAAAACGTTCATTAAGCTGGCTGAATATCATCAATATTCATCTCCTTCTTAATACGAGAGCCTGACACTTTTTGTCAGGCTTTTTTCTATGTTTCTTTTGCCTATACAGATCGTCCCTTTCTTGCATACGCTACAAAAAACACATTGCAGAGAAAGAAGGGATAAAGACGTGCAGCAGCTCTACGAGATGAATCAATTTCTATATCGTCCATTAGCTACCTTTCCCCCATACCATCCGAGAAACACCATTTCCAAAGCTGTTATTCGATTATTTCACGCTGCACCGGATTTAAGTGAGCTTGCTGTATTGGTAAATCAGCAGCCAATCCAAAAAAAGCTGCCATACGGTCAGCTGTCTGCTTATATGGAATGGGATGAGGGTGTTTATGAGATAGAAGTATTCAAGCTGGCTACAAAAGAAAGAATTCTTTCTTCCCGTATGATGATTAATGGAAACGAGACTTACACGCTATGTATCACAGGAGCTCGTACCGGCTTTGCGCTGCTCACAGAAAAGCAAGACTCGCTGATTAAGCAAGAAGAGCTATCAGCACTCACGTTTATCCAGCTGTCACCAGACCTCCCTTTCATTGATATATATGAACGAGATCAAGGCATGTTATCAAAGGAACTCGGATATGTGAACGGCACCCAAATCCACCACTTCTCTCCGAATAAGTATCACTTTGAATTAAAAGCTGCCGGTACTCAAAGTGTACTGCTTGATATTCCGAAAGTTCACCTGCAAACAAAGCGGGCCTATCTTATTTTACTTCATGGATTTGCAAACGGAGAGCCAGAGCTAATGGCAAAAGTCGTCTTGTCTCACCAAATGTAAAAAGAGCCTTTCCAAAAGGAAAAGGCTCTTAGCGTGAAGACAAACCCTCGCATTCGGTGTCAGTCCTGCGTGCTGGTGCTCACGAATGTCACATTCACTCTGCGCCAGTACTCGTCCTTCCTAGAATGCAAAGGTTTTCTATTCCGCTGAAAAGAAGATAAATAGCCTTTCCAAATGGAAAAGGCTATTTACGAGACATCTTCAGCTTTTTCTTGTTTTTGAAAATCAAAAGCAAGAATCATGGTACCTAAAAATAATGCACAATAGGCGATATTTAAGTAAAACTGGTCGATATTTTCTGCTTTCAAATGAGAGGCAGCTGTCATGCCAAAGTATGCAGCAAATAAGAGCGACAGTAAACTAAAATATTGATAGACTCGC
Organism: Bacillus sp. FSL W8-0183; assembly: GCF_038006825.1. Classification (NCBI taxonomy): domain Bacteria; kingdom Bacillati; phylum Bacillota; class Bacilli; order Caryophanales; family Bacillaceae; genus Bacillus; species Bacillus sp. FSL W8-0183. The sequence continues at coordinate 2,197,300 of NZ_JBBOVY010000001.1, forward strand.
TTCATAGTTTCACTCCTGACTTACACGTTCTATTGCTTTGGATGATAATATGAGAATTCAATTTCATCATTCTCAAGATCAATTTTGTTCGCTTTGACATACATATCATTCGTCAGCGGCATTTCTGAAAGGCGCACTTCCACCGTTTTTTGGTCTGGTTTCACATGAACGAAATCAGGCAGTTCATAGAATTGACCCATGTAGCTTAAAACAAAACTGATTGGGATGCTTAATTGTCCAATTGAAAAGTCATCTACTTTCAGCAGAACATCCCCGTTATCTTCAACAGTTGGTGTAAATGATACATTTGCATTAATCGTTGAAGAAAAAGCTTTGATTGCACCTGTTACTTTCACATCTTGGTCAATCGCAACATGAAAGTCGGGCATATCGCTTGATCCTTGGTTTTTCAAATAATCATTGACAAAGCTGGTGAGCGATTCTTTTGAACTAGAAATGTTAAAAGCATACTCGCTGTTCACTTCTTTTTCCGAAGCGGATTGATCGCTCGGCAGCAGCATAAAAATACCGCATACAAGAACAATCAATAGATTAATTGACAGTAAAATAAAAAATAAACTCTTCCATTTTTTCATCTTTTCACCCTATTCCTTCGGCAGTCCTTCTTTTTTCACTTCTGAGAATAAACGATTTGCCATAAGAGAGTACCCCTTTTGGTTTGGGTGGAAATCATCATCTGCCAGTAATTTTTCATCTTTATCATCTTCAAATAAATCTGCTACATCGATCATATCAGCATTGCCGTCTTTTTTTAGTTCTTTTTCGGCAGCAGCATTCCAGTCTTTGACGACCTCATCAATATCTCTCAGCTCAGACAAGCTGAATTTAAAAGGATTGTACATACTGACATACATGATCTTTGCATGGTCATTATGCTCTCTTAATTGAGCAAGAATGGTCTTAAAACGCTCTTCAAAAGGACCTTGCTCTTTTTGAAAAGGAGCAAATGTCAAGTTGAGCACATTTTGACGGACGACATGCATTAAGTCATTTCCGCCGATCGTAAAGAAAATATAATCAGCGTCTTTCAGTCCATCCTGCACTTTTTTTTCTTTTAATCTTTTTAATAAATCTACCGTTCTACTGCCTTTAATGGCATAGTTTTTTAATGTAACAGACTGTACACCGTCCACCGCTTCTATCTTGTCACGAGTGATGCCGGCATACCCTTTTTTATTTTGATCTCCGATTCCTTCTGTTAAGGAATCTCCAACCGCTGCGATCGTAATATGTTCTTTTACGTTTTGTGTGTCTTCTAGTTTATCCTTTATGCCAGCCTCTTGCGCGGAACATGCAGAAAGAACAAAAGCTAGAGACATCACAATCAAAATCAAACGAGCCTTCAAACGATGATGTCCCTCCTTTTTCTGATTAAAAAAGTGTATCATGTTTTCGCTCATTTGAACATCCTTATACTAGCTTCGATTCAGTGTTTTGATGTCCTTGATGATTTCATCATATGGCGTATTTTGAACACCATCATAGTTTTTCATCACTTTTCCTTCTTGATCAACGAGGAAAAACAGAGATTGATGTATCACTTGGTCTTCGTCTTCAGGTTTTTTCACAATCGTCTTAAAGCTTTTCATTGCAAATTTTTCAATCGCTGACTGCGAGTAACCAGTGAGAAAATCCCAATTTTTAAAGGATAATGGATATGCTTTTGCAAATTCTTTTAGATTTTTCGGTGAATCCACCTCTGGGTCGACGCTAAATGAAATGATGTGCGCATCCAATTTTTCTTCTTTTAACCGTTTTTGTAGCTCTGTCATATGTGCGGTCATCGGCGGGCAAATCGTTTCACAGCTTGTGAAAATAAAATCTGCCACCCAGACTTTCCCCTTTAAATCGTCGAGCGACACCTTTTGACCATCCTGGTTTTGATACTCAAACGGCTGGATTTGATAATTTAATGCATCCTTGATTTGTCCATTTGAACATGAGACTAAAAGAAGCACGCTTATGATCGTAAGCGCACCAAATAAGGCTCCCCTTTTTGTATACATGACAATTACATCCCCTTTTCAATCAATCGGTATAAAAAGTAAAGCCTATAGCGCCCTTACCAGTATGACAGGAAATAATCGGTGTTGTATAAGCGATGTCAACTAGTGCATCAGGTGTGTGATCAAGCAGTGCTGCTTTAAGCTTTTCTGCAAGTTCTAATGCGTCTGCATGTGCAATCCCAATTGCCTGAACGGTTTTTCCTTTCACCGCCTGTACATACTGTTTTGTCAAATAGCGGACAAGAGCGGAGTAACTTCTCACATTCGCTTCTGGTGTGTATATGCCGTCTGTTAAGCTGGCAATTGGTTTAATATGAAGAAGTGAACCGATCAGCGCCTTTCCTCTTCCAATTCGTCCACCTTTCACGAGATTTTCTAATGTATCGATTGTGACAAATAGCTTTGTTTTAAGACGAATTTTGTCCATTTCTTTGAGGATGTCATCACGGCTTGCCCCTTTTTTTGCAAGCTCTGCTGCTTTGGTGACTTGAAACCCTAAACCATAGGAAATAAAATTCGAATCGATGACAGTGATATTTCCGTCTACCATTTTAGAAGCGCTTTCAGCAGTTTGAACCGTACCACTCATCCCACCAGTTAAATGGATACTAATGACTTCGCTTCCATCTGCCGTCAGTTTTTCATATAATTCGACGAATTGACCGATCGCAGGTTGAGACGTTTTCGGCAGTTCATCAGCGGCCTCCATTTTTTCAATAAATTCATCTGGTTGTATGTTCACTCGGTCAATATAATCAACCCCAGAAATGGAGATATTGAGCGGAATGACATGAATGGAAAGATCATTGATTTTTTCTTGCGGAAGGTCCACAGTTGAATCTGTTACAATTTTAATTTGTTTCACTATCGTCTCATCCTTGCTGTCTTAGTCTTTACATATGATATTACCTTATTTCGTGCATACTTGAAAACAACTGTCAGAACGTTTTTGAAATTGTCACATTTTCTTCTTTTCATGTAAAAAATCCTTGCCAAGATGAGTAGCCCCCATTTGAAAATGGCCGCTCACTCTCTTTGGCAAAGATTCCAATTTACGCATTGTGTTTTAGTGTAGGCTCTTGGTAGATCTGTTCATATGTGCTCCACTTGACGTTACGTTTCACATCCTCCCTGAAAGAGTACACATGCCTCTTTCCCTTAGATACATAGACTTTTTTCAAGAAAGCTTCAAGTCTAAAGGTGAGCATGAAACCATAGGATTCATCTCCCTTTAAAACAGGGACTTCTGTTACCTTGATCTGAGCTCCATCCATCCGTCTAAAACATATTGTTTTGAGCAGCACAAACGATCAATCCTCTTTTCCAATTATCTGTTAAGCCTAAATAAATAGGTGGAATAAATCTTGATCTTTATTCACTTCAACATAGTGGAAGCCTTTTTTATTCATTCGGTCAATCAGCGCTGCATAGTCATCTCTTTCTTTCAATTCGATCCCAACAAGCGCAGGTCCTTTGCTTCGGTTATTCTTTTTCGTATATTCAAAGCGTGAGATATCATCATTTGGCCCTAACACTTCATCTAAAAATTCCCTGAGAGCACCTGCTCTTTGCGGAAAATTAACGATGAAATAATGCTGGAGTCCTTCATAAATCATGGAGCGTTCCTTGATTTCTTGCATTCGGCCAATGTCATTATTGCCTCCGCTGACAATACAAACGACATTTTTGCCTTTAATCTCCTCGCGATGGGCATCTAATGCTGCGATAGGCAATGCGCCTGCCGGTTCTGCTACAATCGCACATTGATTATACAGTTCTAAAATCGTTGTACATACTTTCCCTTCGGGTACAAGACTGATTTTATCGACAACAGACTGAAGCGATGTAAACGTCTTTTCACCAATCCGCTGAACCGCTGCTCCGTCTACAAACTTATCAATCGAATCAAGTGTCACAACCTCGCCCTTCTCATGTGAAGCATGCAGTGAAGCTGCGCCAAGCGGTTCGACTGCAATAATTTCGGTTTCTGGTGAGATATTTTTGATATATGTACCTACACCAGATAACAGACCTCCACCTCCGACACTTGCAAATAAAAAGTGAGGTTCCACTTCGATATCATTTAATATTTCTACAGCAGTTGTTCCTTGTCCTGCCATGACATCTAAATCATCAAATGGATGTATAAATTCCCGCTTTTCCTTATCTCCGCATTTGACTGCTTCATGATACGAATCATCAAAGGTATCTCCGGTTAAGATAATGTCAACATATTCTTTTCCGAAAAGCTCCACTTGAGATACTTTTTGCCTTGGTGTGGTAGCAGGCATAAAGATTTTCCCGTGGATACCTAAATATTTGCAAGAATAGGCAACGCCTTGTGCGTGATTTCCTGCACTGGCACAAACAATGCCGTTTTCTAGTTTTTCTTTTGGCAGCTGGCTCATTTTATTAAAAGCGCCTCTTAATTTAAAAGAACGAACAACTTGCAGGTCCTCTCTTTTTAAGTAGACATTACATTCATATCGTTCAGAAAGTCGCTCATTTTTTTGAAGTGGTGTATGAATCACTACATCCTTCAAATTTTGATGGGCTTTTAAGATGTCTTTCACTTGAATTAGCGTGTTTTCTTTGAGCAACGGTTTCATGTACAAGATCCTTTCTCTTTAACCTTATTTAATTTGTCATTATAACATGAATATTCAAAAAATAAACCAATAGATCATGGATCGGAGATAAATTTCATGAACTTTTTCGTTTTTCTATACATTTGTTCTAATTGGGTGTTATAATAAAACCAATTAGAACCAAAAGAAAGGAATCGCTCGATGACCACACATCCGTTTGCTAATATATATGGAGAACACCAAGATATAAAACACGCCATTCATTTGGCAAAACAATTCACGAAAAACGATCAGCCTGTGTTGATCACAGGTGAAATTGGAACAGGCAAATCACGCTTTGCACAAGAAATGGCCCATTCATTTGCTGCGCAGGCTTCGATGAAATATATCTATTGCCCCATTGTAGATGAAGTGACTTTGCAGGAAGCATTTACTCATGCGGCAAATCATGTGCTTTATTTAGACGAAGTCAGCGCATTTAGTATTCCTATGCAGCATCAGGTCATTCGTTTTCTCGAAGATTCTCCTGCAACAAAAATCATTGCTTCTTCGTCTTTATCATTAGAGGCGATGAGCGTTTCGTCCAGTTTTTTACCTGAGCTGTTTTATCGGCTCAATGTGCTTCATATAACTCTCCCGCCTTTAGAAGATCGAAAAACAGATATTCCTATTTTAACCGCTGCTTTCTTTCAAGAACTGAACATAACGCCTGACATCGACTCAAGTGTGTGGGAAGTCTTACAGCAATATTCGTTTGAAGGGAATGTCCAGGAGCTCAAAAATATCGTTCATTATGCAGCCGCGATTCTCGAAGGACAAACAGTTTTCTTGCATCACTTGCCACCTTTTGTATTATTACCTCAACAAACAGCTGGTAAAGGAAAAAAAGAAGAACACCAGCTCACGCTTATGGAGAAACAAGAATTTGTTTTCTTACTCGAAGCCATTAAGTCTCTAAATGAAAAAGGAGAAGCAGCAAGCAGACGTATCTTGTCTGAGTTAAGCAAACAAGGCGACATCCCGCTGACCCCTCAGCAAGTCAGGAGTCGATTAGATGATCTTGAGAAAAAAGCCTATGTGACGAAAGGGAAAGGCAGAGCTGGAACGAAGATTACACTTGAAGGTCTCTCATTTCTGAAGTCGCTTGATGGTTATGTACCGGTTCAATAAAGGAGGACATCCATTGTTTACTGTAAAAGAAGAAATTGCCAACGCAATTACACATGGCATTGGCGTCATTTTATCCATTCCCGCCATTGTTTTTCTCGTTTTATTCGCTGTTCAATACGGCACTGTCACTGACATTATTAGCTTTTCGATATTCGGTGCGTCGATGCTGCTGCTTTATTTAAGCTCTACTTTGCTTCATAGCATTCGGCACAAAAAAACAAAAGATGTATTTGAAATCCTTGACCACTCTGCGATTTATGTATTGATTGCTGGTACATATACGCCATTTTTGCTTGGCCCATTAAAAGGCGCACTTGGCTATACTCTTCTTGCAATCGTATGGGCGCTTGCTGCAGGCGGTATCGTTTTTAAAATCTTTTTCGTCAAACGGTTTATCATTGTATCCACCCTTGTTTATTTATTAATGGGCTGGATGATTATCATCGCAATTAAACCTCTGTATATTCAATTAACAGGAGCTGGATTCAGCCTCTTACTATTAGGCGGTATTTTGTATTCAGTCGGAACGATCTTTTATATTTGGCGGAAAATTCCCTATCATCATGCGATTTGGCACAGCTTTGTTCTCGGCGGAAGTGCATCCATGTTCTTCTGCATTCTATTTTATTGCGTCAACATCCCAGCATGATCAAAAAACCAGCATCCACATTCGGATGCTGGTTTTTTCTATGCGCGCTTTTGTGCGTAATCACTCATCTTGACCGGTGCTTTGATATGGATATCGACATTAACTGGACGAAGTCTTTTGACGATCTTCCCTGTTAAAAGACGGTCTGTGCCGCTTGTTTCAACCGGAACAAGTGAGCAGTTACATTCTTCAGCAAGCGTTTCTGCCATGACACGATACTGTTCAGAAAGCAACAGACTCTGGCCAGATAGAACTCTTTCTCTTGCTTCTTCTAATAACGCCTCATCAGATTGATTCTGCTTGATCACCGCCATCTTCTTCAACCATTGTTTTAAGATGGGATAGCGAAACAGATGCGGTTTTGCCATAAAAGCAAATGGCTTCTCTAAGTGACCAATCAGCAATGTCGTCGTCACTGGGTGATGTGCTTCTGTGACATAAATAACAGGACCATCTGGCAGCTTTTTTTGCTGATGAATGGTCATGACCGATCCTGATTGATCAATACACCCTCTGGCAAACCTTTTTGCATGCTCATGGATGAGATGCATTCGTTTCGTATAGGAAATGCGTGGATCCGTTAATTCATGATCATACAAATGCCTTATACTTTTAAAAAAGGATACAACAACATAAATCGTTAAAAACCAATAACGAAACAACCGTACTCCTCCTACTCACTTATCCTTCTTTTCTGTCATAGACGACAAATTCATAATTGTAGGGGTTCTTTTCGTCACGATGGCCTTTTTCACGTGATACAACCGTCCAATTCTCTTCATCGTAATAAGGGAAGAAACGGTCGCCTTCAAATGAATGATGAATGTGCGTGATATATAGACGATCTGCATATGGCATCATTTCCTCATACAGCTTAGACCCGCCAATGATCAATAATTCTTCCTCGGTCTTCGCAATGGTTAAAATATCATCGATTGAATGGACCACCTCGCATCCTTCAGCTTGAAAAGAAGAACTTGTGGTCAACACGATATTCCGCCGGTTAGGCAGCGCTCGTCCAATTGATTCAAACGTTTTTCTGCCCATGACAATGGTATGGCCACTTGTGACTTTTTTAAAATACGCTAAATCAGCGGGTAAATGCCAAGGCATTTGATTATCTTTGCCAATGACTCTGTCTTTTCCTGTCGCCACTATCAAGGAAATCATACACTGACTTCTCCTTTAATATGCGGATGTGGATCATAGTTCTCAAGCACAAAATCATCAAACGTAAAATCAAAAATACTTTTGACATCTCTAGTGATGCGAAGCTGCGGAAGTGTGCGCTCCTCACGCTCTAATTGCATTTTGACCTGCGGAAGATGATTTTGATAAATATGAGCATCTCCTAGCGTATGAATAAACTCTCCTGGCTCAAGGTTTGTCACTTTGGCAATCATCATCGTTAGAAGTGCATACGAAGCAATATTGAAAGGCACACCTAAAAAGATATCTGCCGAACGTTGATAGAGCTGGCACGATAATTTACCGTTTGATACGTAAAATTGAAACAAGCAATGACAAGGAGGCAGCGCCATCTGATCAATTTCTCCTGGATTCCACGCACTGACAATCAATCTTCTCGAATTAGGATGATTCTCAATATCATGGATCAGCTTGCTGATCTGATCTACTGTCTCTCCGTCTCCACTCGCCCATGATCTCCACTGCGCACCATACACACGCCCTAGCTCTCCATTTTCATCTGCCCATTCATTCCAAATACGGACACCATTTTCTTGAAGATATTTGACATTTGTATCACCTTTTAAAAACCACAGTAACTCATGAATGATTGATTTCAGGTGTAATTTCTTTGTTGTTAATAAAGGAAACCCTTCCTGTAAATCAAATCTCATTTGATAACCGAACGTGCTGATAGTGCCTGTTCCTGTTCTGTCACCTTTTTCATCCCCGTGCTGTAATACATGACGGCATAACTCTTTGTATTGTTTCATTTTTTTCATCCTTTATTTATGTTCTTGTTGTAGTTTACCTTATTTCTGCTTTTGTTGAAACCAATTGAAACCAAAAAAACATGTCTGCATGATGAGCAGACATGTTTTTCTTTTTATGCTTGATTCACTCGATCCTGCTCTTCGTCCTTAATATCTTGGTGTGAGTGAGCTATGCGACTTGCTGCTGCAGCGGCAAGCGCAGCGACAAGGTCATCAAGGAAGGTGTGTACTTCACCAGGACGACCTTCATCTAATTCTCTAATAATACCAAATTTCTCTTTGTCTAGATAACCGAAGTTGGTCAAACCGATTGATCCATATACATTGACAATGGAAAGCGGAATAATCTCATCAATTCCATATAGCGGTTCATCTGTTTCAACTAAATGCTGCAAAGGTTCTGGCAAAAGCTTTTTTTCTGCCAGCTGATCAAGAGCAAGTCCTGTCAAAACTGCGTGGACAATTTCCCTTTTATTCAGCACTTTTTCAACATTTTCAATGCAGACACTAAGTGGAAGATTTGGGTTGTATTTCTCTTGGAGTTTCAGCACAATGTGTGCAATATCTTCTATTTTCACTCCACGCTCGTTTAACATCTGTTTTGTAATGCGAACCATTTCGTTCATTGTATACTTTTTCAATTGGCATGACATCTCCTTCTAGTGGCTCATCCAGCTCGGCGGGGTGTTTTTATCCCAGTAAATATTACCGAGTTCATGATGCGTCTGGAATCCATCTTCTGCTGTATGGTAGTGAAAGTTAAACCAATATCCGCTGTGAGGCGGCTGATCTCTCCTGACATGAAAACGAAGCAAATCTTCTCCAGTCTTTCTATTATAAATGTGGAAGATTTTTTCCCCATTTCCGCTTGAAGGCTGATCAGTTAAAACAACATCTTGAAATTTTTCGTCATCTTTGAAATTTGTTAAAAAGTCGGTTAACACTTGTTCAATTTTTGGTTGAATCTCTTCTCTATACTCGTCCTCAATGACAGGTGTGATTTTACGACCAAATTTGAGAAAGGATTGGTTTTCTGCACTTGATAGAACCTCTTGCTTATATTGCTCAAAGGGGTCTACCCGCTCTTTGTTGTCTTCTTGCGATAATTCCCAGCTGCGCGTATCATCTGATGTATCATAAACTGCTGTATAAGGTGATTTATCAGATGAAGAAAGTTCAGATGGCTTGTCTGTCATCAAAGCTGATGGAGGAGAGATTAAACCAAAAGTCGCAATCGTAAAGAGTGCAACGAGCGTTTTTCTCATCCACATTTTCATGATATCTAATTCCTTCCATAAGTTATCATACTGCTATTCTAGCATATAATGAATTTTCAGTCATTCAATTTGGTCATTCAGTTGAGACTTTCTTTTTCATGATAAAACGTTTACAATGACAGTAACGACGACTAAAATTTGGGAGGAATGGATATGCTTGAAGGGTTTTTCATCACAGCTTCCTTGCTGACGTTATTTTATTTTGTCTATATGGAGATCACCGATTAAAAGCCCTGAAATAGGGCTTTTTTAATTGTTAAGAGTGATTAAAGTTTTGTTGATTTGTCTTCTTCTATTGAGATATATCCGTAATGGAATTGGGCGGTTTTACGTTTCATCACCTGAAATTGATAGGAATCAGTGGTAAATCGTGTGCTTTTCCAATGATCTTTTAAAACCACTCTTTTTCTAGCCACTCTCATTGCTTCTTTCACAGCGGTTTCATGGTCAAAATGATGCTCAGCTGCATGACGAAGCGGCATCATACTAGCAGACTCTTGTATGGTTTCTTCAAACATCGGGTCAAAATAGACGATATCATAGGATCGATCAGGGAGCTTCTTTAACTGCTCAATACTATCCCCGCTGATGACAGATATCCGTTTCATCGCTTCGTCTGCCTCTTCCACACCCGTTTCCCAAGTGCTGAGTCCTTCTCGAACAAGCAATGCCGTCATCGGATTTTTTTCAATACCGGCTACTTTTCCATTGGCTCCTGTAGCGCAGCTTGCGGTAATCGCATCAGATCCTAAGCCAAGCGTACAATCTAAAAAGGAATCGCCCGGCTTTAATTGTGCTGCTTCTATTAATGGATCTTTTTCCCCTCGCAGAACCCGCTTCACCCTAAACATCGCTGAGCTTGGATGGAAAAAGAACTTTTCACCATTTGGCTGATACCATTCAAATCGTTCTTTCCCAACAACCAGTACATCCCCCCGCTTGATCGCAAGCTGTTTGACAGATTGTTTGCGCCGCTCGATATACTCACCATCCAAGTCCTTTGCGAGGGCCATTGCCGTTTCAATTGTTTGTTCATTTGCTCTAAAGCTTGTTGTAATGAGCATGACGTTCCTCCATCATAATCAAGAAAAAATGCCCTGATGGATCACAGGACATTTCAACATTTGTATTAGCAATGTTTTTCAAATGCAGATAAGACGTTCTTCATAATATCTTCCATTTCATGACCTTCAATTTCGTCACGCGGGATAAAATGAACGAGTTCATTTCCTTTTAAAAGTGCCATAGATGGAGAAGATGGCTCCTCACCTGTGAAGTATTCTCTCATTTTAGCCGTAGCTTCCCGGTCCTGACCAGCAAAGACCGTCACCATTCGATCTGGTGCTTTTTCTGCTTTCATGACAGCTTGAGTAGCAGCAGGGCGTGCTAAACCGGCCGCACATCCGCATACGGAATTGACGACAACAAATGTTGTTCCTTCTGCTTCCTGCATCGTTTTTTCTACTTCTTCTTCAGTCGTCAATTCTTGAAACCCTGCACTTGTCAGTTCTTGGCGCATTGGTACGACGAGCTGACGCATATATTCTTCATATGCCATTGACATAAAAAAGCCCCCTCTATAATCCTTATGTTGTGAATAAAGGATACTATAGAGAGAGCCAATTTTCAAATGTTCAATTTCACATTAAATTTTCATGATTCCGCCTGTATTGGCTGATGTCACAAGTTTTGAGTATCTGGCAAGGTAACCTGTTTTTACTTTTGGCTCAAAGCCTTTCCAGTTTGCTTTTCTTTTTTCCCATTCTTCTTCCGGGACATCTACGCTTAAAATGCGTTTTTCGATATCGACAACGACATGATCACCATTTTCAACAAAGGCAAGCGGCCCGCCTTCTGCTGCCTCTGGAGAAACGTGTCCAATAGACAATCCGCGAGAAGCACCGGAGAATCGTCCGTCTGTAATTAAAGCAACCTTTGGACCAAGTCCCATTCCAACAATTTGTGAAGTTGGTGCAAGCATTTCAGGCATGCCTGGACCGCCTTTAGGTCCTTCATAACGAATAATGACAACATGTCCTGCTTCTACTTTTCGATTAATGATTCCTTCAAGTGCTTCCTCTTGGGATTCAAATACGATCGCAGGTCCTTCATGACGTGTGATGCCGTCTTGTACACCGCCTGTTTTAATGATTGCTCCATCTGGCGCAAGGTTTCCAAATAAAACGGCTAAGCCGCCCTTTTCAGTAAATGGCTTGTCAATTGGATAAATGACGTTATAATCTTTTACCTCATGACCTGCAATGTTCTCGCCTAACGTTTTCGCTGTGACGGTCATGGTATCTAAATGAAGAGCCCCCTCTTTTTTGGACAATTCATTTAGCGCAGCAGTCACTCCGCCTGCTTCATGTAAATCTTCAATATATACATCTGAAGCTGGAGCGAGTTTCGATAAATGCGGCACTCGTTCTGCGACTTCATTGATACGCTCAAGTGAATATTCAACGCCTGCTTCATTTGCAATCGCCAATGTATGAAGAACTGTATTGGTTGAACCACCAAGTGCCATATCTAAAGCAAATGCGTTATCAATCGCTTTTTCCGTGACAATATCACGTGGTTTAATGTCTTTTTTGATTAGCTCCATCAATTGTTTTGCTGACTTCTTCGCAAATTCTCTTCGTTCTGGTGAAGTCGCCAAAATGGTTCCATTTCCAGGAAGAGCAATCCCTAGCGCCTCTGCTAAACAGTTCATTGAGTTTGCTGTAAACATACCAGAGCAAGATCCGCATGTTGGACAGCCAAATTGCTCTAATTCGTTTAATTCCTCTTCATTAATTTTCCCTGATTGGTATGCGCCTACGCCTTCAAAGACAGAAGAAAGAGAAATTTTTCTGCCATCACTTGTTCTACCAGCTTCCATCGGTCCACCACTGACAAATACAGTTGGGATATTCACACGCATGGCAGCCATCATCATACCTGGCGTGATTTTATCACAGTTAGGAATACAAACCATTCCATCAAACCAGTGTGCAGACACCACGGTCTCTACTGAATCAGCAATGATTTCACGGCTTGGCAATGAATATCTCATCCCAATATGCCCCATCGCAATACCATCATCTACCCCAATTGTATTGAATTCAAATGGAACACCGCCAGCTTCACGAATGGCTTCTTTCACAATTTTTCCGAATTCCTGAAGATGGACATGCCCTGGGACAATATCAATATAGGAATTACATACGGCAATAAACGGTTTGCCAAAATCCTCATCTTTTACCCCAGCTGCTCTTAGTAAGCTTCGGTGAGGTGCTCTGTCAATTCCTTGTTTAATCATATTACTGCGAAGTTCTGCCATCTGTTTAAAAAGCCTCCTATACTACTAGTCTTGTTGACTGTATGATTTTGAGTTCATTTTATTTTACAAATTTTCTGTTTATTTAGCCACCTATAATAGATAGTGACTGATTTCTCTGCTGAAGCAAGTGCTCAGCAAGGATTGTGTCATAAAATCTGACCTCCAATATTCTATATTGGTACTACTATATAGAGTTTTTTCTCATATTTCAACAATATTCAAAATAATTTTTCTAAAAAAATTTTTCTGCCAATAAAAAAGCCATTTTCAGAAAACAAGCTGCCTTTTATTGGCAGCCTGCTCGTCTTTCTTATGATTCTGATGCATTTTTTCTACTTTCTGTCATTTGCTTCCACACAGAGCCTTTTGCTTCTTCTCCGTGCTCAATTCGTTCGATGGCCATTTTTACTTGAAGACTGACTTCAAATTCAGGGTCCTGCTCCGCTTCTTTTAAAGCTTCTAGTGCTGTTTCGTCACCTTCTTCATAAAGGAACATGGCCGCACGCCAGCGGACAAGCTTACTTGGGTCCTTTAAGGCTTGGATCATCGCTTCAATCGCACTAGGATCACCAAGATCCGAAATACAATCTCCTGCAGTTCTTCTAACTGTCACTGTTTTATCTTCAAGCCCTTTATACAAAATAGGCAAAATGGCTGGATCTTCAATCATGCCAGCATTCACAACAGCTTGTCTGCGAATCGATGTTTTTGGATCCTCCATCGCTTTCATTAAAACAGGTATATCTTTTTTCTCTGCCTGCATTTGCTCTAAATGAGCAAAACGTTTCTTCCAATCTTCATCACGCAGCATCTCTTCTGTCACATCATATGCTTTTCGGTTCACTTGTTTATCTACAGCCTCTTGACCTTCCTTCACTGCCTCTGTTAAACGCGATAAACGCTCGTCGTCATATGCAGCTTGCAGCTCTTCTGTGACTTCTTGACCGATATCAGCAAATTCTCCAAAACGTACGCCATGTTCTTTCCACACACGTTCAAATACAACATTATCTGAACTGCTTCTTAGCTTTAAAATCGCTGCCTGGAAACGTTCAGGCATTCCAAATCGTTCTTCTCTTTCACCGTCTGTCAGCTTCACCTGCATCGGAATCCCATTAAACATTTGAACAAACACTTTGACTTCTCCAAATGTGTCATCACCTGACTGCGATTCTCCCTGAAGACCTTCTGTTTCTTGTCCAAAGGCTTCTCTGACTTGCTGTAAAATACCTTGCCAATCAAATTTCGCATTACGCTCAACCGCTAAGAAATCGGCTACATGGTAAACACCTTTTACACCTTCAATGGTTAAAATGCGTTTGATCATCTCTGGCGCTTCTTCTTTTTGATCTTTTTTGTAGTTATTGCTTTTACCGCCTGCAAGCGCTTCTGTCAAAATGACTTTCATTGTATTCGGGCTTGGCGTTGGTTCTATGGCAGTTATTTTCATCTATACATCCTCCTTACACACATAAAGACCCTACTCATCTGTAAGGCCGCATTCTTCTTTCCATGTCTTAATAAATAGACACATAAACTCATGCCGCTCATGAGCCAGCTGCTTTCCAGCACGTGTGTTCATCAAGTCTTTTAATTGAAGCAGCTTGTCTTGCATATGCAAAAGTACTGTGCCTTGGTGAGCACCCTCTGTATAGTGAGGCTCCCCTTTTGCACCTGCATATGTAAACACCCTTGCAATCCCGGTTGCACCTATTGCATCCAGTCGATCTGCATCTTGAACAATGGCCCCTTCTAATGTCACTGGCTTATGCTGCATATGCCGGTGACGAAAAGACATCGTTGTAATGATATCCATGATATAGCGAATATCTCGCATGTCCACTTCCCACAAAAGGAGCTGCTGCTTAAGATCATGCGGTGAAAGCTTCCATTCACTAGACAGCTTGTCATCAATTACATCATGGACAATCGTTGCCATTTCAATGACAAAAAGCGACCCGCCCTCCTGTTGTGCAATATGGACGGCAAGCTGGCGAACACGATTGATATGAGCTTCATCGTGTCCAGTCGGTTCATTCTTTAGCTGTTTTGAAACAAAGGAGGCAGCTGCCTCCAATTGTTCTTGCTGCTTACTCGAATACATGCTTATTTCTCCAAAAGAGCGATAATGGAGCTTTCTAATTCTTTTGGTGGTGTTTTAGGAGAGAATCGTTCAGTCACTTCTCCGTTTTGGTCAACGATAAATTTTGTAAAATTCCATTTCACCGTTTTTGTACCAAGCACACCTTTCGCATGACTCGTTAAGTATTTGAAAAGCGGATGCGCATTGTCACCATTGACATCTACTTTTGCAAACATCGGGAAGGTCACACCATAGTTTAACGAACAGAATTCTTGAATTGCTTCTTCCCCTTCTGGTTCTTGATTCATAAATTGATTGCACGGAAATCCTAAAATTTCAAGGCCCTTTTCATGATATTGATCGTATAACTCTTGTAATTGTTTAAATTGAGGGGTCAGTCCACATTTGCTCGCTGTGTTCACGATGATCAGTACTTTCCCTTTGTAATCTGCCATTGATTTTTCCTGACCGTTAATGGTCTTGACCTGAATATCATAAATTGACATCTCATAGCCTCCTAGGATTCACTTTTTCCTATCGTAACATGCTTCTTTTAGAAAATCGCTTTTTATGCTTCCTGCTAAAAGAGTCCAGTCACACTGCCGTCTTCTAATAAATCCATCTCAAGTGCCGCAGGTTTTTTAGGGAGACCTGGCATGGTCAGGATGCTTCCCGTTAGTGCAACGATAAAACCTGCTCCTACAGATGGTTTTAACTCCCGAATCGTAACGGTGAAGCCTTTTGGTCTGCCGATTAAAGCCGGATCATCCGATAGTGAATATTGCGTTTTTGCCATACAAACCGGCAAATGGGCCCAGCCATTTTTCTCAATTGCAGCTAGCTGCTTTCTTGCTTTTGATGTAAGGTTGACGCCGTCTGCACCATAAACCACTTTGGCGACTTTTGACAACTTTTCTTCAATGGAATCTTGCTCCTCATATAAATAAGAAAAGCTGTTTTCATTCTTTTCAATTAGTGTCGTGAGCTCTTCGGCAAGTGCTACGCCGCCAGCTCCTCCTTCTTCCCATACATTGACGGCTTTGACTGGATGTCCATTCGTTTCGCACCAGTTTTCTATTGCTTGAATTTCTTCTTTTGTATCGGTAATAAAACGGTTCACTGCAACGATGTATGGTAGGCCGAAGGCTTGCACTGTTTCAATATGCTTCTCTAAATTATGTATACCTTCTAATACAGCCTGTGCATTTGCTTCCTTGAGCTCTGTTTTCTGCATTCCGCCATGCATTTTAAGCGCCCTGACAGTTGCTACAATGACAACAGCGCCTGGTTTAAAATCACCGGCTCTTGTTTTGATGTGAAGAAATTTTTCCGCGCCGAGGTCTGCACCAAATCCCGCTTCTGTTACGACGTAATCTGCTAGTTTTGCCGCCATTTTTGTGGCAATTAAACTATTGCATCCATGTGCAATATTGGCAAAAGGACCACCATGAACAAGGGCTGGAGTTCCTTCAATCGTTTGAACAAGGTTTGGTTTCAGCGCATCTTTTAAAAGCAAGGTTAATACGCCTTCATATCCTAGATTTCCAACTGTGACCGGTTCACCTTCTTGATTGTAGGCAACAACAATAGAAGAAAGACGTTTTTTTAGATCGTTTAAGTCGTCTGCTAAACAGAGGATGGCCATCATTTCGGATGCAACCGTAATATCAAACCCATCTTCTCTAGGGTACCCATTTAATTGACCGCCAAGTCCTACAACCACTTGTCTTAGAGCACGATCGTTTAAATCTAACACTCGTTTCCATACAATTCGGCGTGCGTCGATCCCAAGCTCATTTCCGTGATGGATATGATTATCAATAAAAGCAGATAAAGCGTTATGTGCAGATGTAATCGCATGAAAATCCCCTGTGAAATGAAGATTGATTTCTTCCATAGGCAACACCTGTGAATATCCGCCGCCAGCTGCACCGCCTTTAATACCCATAGTGGGACCTAGTGAAGGTTCACGCATGGCAATGATCGCTTTTTTCCCGATTTTCTCGAAGGCTTGACCGAGGCCAACTGTTACGGTGGACTTCCCCTCACCTGCTGGCGTTGGGTTGATCGAAGTCACAAGAATCACATTTCCTTCTTTTTGTTCCTTTAAACGGTCAAAAATAGTCAAAGATATTTTCGCTTTTGTGAAACCATAGCATTCTAATTCTTCGTCATGTATTTGTAATTTTGCTGCGATGTCTTGAATCGGTCTCAGCTTTGCCTTTTGGGCAATCTCAATATCTGATAAATGCTTTGTGATCATGATTAATGGCCTCCTTTTTTGACAGAAACAGCTTTCTTTTTTGCTCTATTTTTCATTGTAACATAATTGAAACATTGAAATATCGCCAGAAAGTTCCTATAATGAAGTGAAATTAGCTTTGGTTCAGGGGGTGGCGAGTTGCCTATTAACATACCAGTTCATCTGCCGGCAAAACAAATACTAGAGAGCGAAAACATTTTCGTCATGGATGAGACAAGGGCATTCAAACAAGATATCCGTCCTTTGAATATCGTGATCTTAAATTTAATGCCAAAAAAAATACAAACTGAAACGCAGCTGCTGAGAATGCTCGGAAATTCTCCTTTGCAAGTGTATTTTACATTTTTGATTCCAAGTACACATACACCGAAGAATACATCGAGAGAGCATCTAGATGAATTTTATACGACCTTTGACTCGATTCGCCATAAAAAATTTGATGGCATGATCATTACAGGTGCACCAATTGAGCATTTAGCTTTCGAAGAAGTTTCCTATTGGAAAGAACTGCAGGACATTTTGGACTGGAGTAAAACGAATGTGACGTCTACTCTCCATATATGCTGGGGGGCACAGGCTGGTCTTTATCATCATTATGGCATTGAAAAAATCAAGCTTCCAGAGAAAAAATTCGGTGTTTTTGAGCATCTTGTCAAAGAGAAAAAAGAAAGATTAGTAAGAGGTTTCGATGAAGTATACTATGTCCCACATTCTAGGCATACAGATATTAATACAGAACAATTAAAAAACACGCCGAATCTAAAAGTATTGAGCACGTCTGAGGAAGCTGGTGTTTGTTTAATTGTTTCAGATGATGATAAACAAGTATTTTTAACTGGACATCCTGAATACGATACAGATACATTGAAGCAGGAATATGAAAGAGATTTGTTGAAACATGATACAGTCAAAAAACCCGTCCACTATTTTATAGAAGATGGAGACACATTAGTCCCAGTGAACCGCTGGAAAGCCCATGCCACTTTGCTGTTTATGAATTGGCTTAATTACTATGTTTATCAAGAAACACCATATGTGTGGGAATAAAATAGACTGTAGTCTGATGATAAATGCTTAAAATGTGTTAAAATACAAATGGCTCTGTCTTCCATTATCAATTTAGTCTGTTTGTTTTTTAAAATTAGTTTAATTCTTTCGTAACGAATGATATGCTCTCGCTGTTTATATGTTATCTTTATGTATATGTAGACCTATGAGATTTATAGTTTCGTACGAAGTTTTGTTGTTGTTGATTACATTTGAGGTGAATATTCTTGAATACCAATAAAAAAATATTAATCTTGACCGCAAATTATGGAAATGGACATATGCAGGTTGCAAAAACACTGTATGATGAATGCAAATCCCAAGGGTTTGAACATGTGATAGTTTCTAATTTGTATCAAGAATCAAATCCCATTGTGTCCGAAGTGACTCAATATTTATATTTAAAGAGCTTCTCCATTGGGAAACAATTTTATCGCTTGTTTTATTACGGTGTAGATAAAATTTACAATAAACGCAAATTTAACATTTATTTAAAGATGGGAAATAAGCGTCTTGATGAATTAATTCAATTACACAATCCAGATATCATCATCATTACATTCCCGATGATTGTTGTACCTGAATACCGAAACAAAACAGGTAAAGTCATTCCAACATTTAATGTGATGACAGACTTTTGTCTTCATAAAATTTGGGTACATGAAAACATTGACCGATACTATGTTGCAACCGATTATGTGAAACAAAAGCTAGTAGAAATCGGCACACATCCAAGCGATGTCAAGGTAACAGGCATTCCGATTAGACCACAATTTGAAGTAGACGTGCCTAAATCGATCATCTATAAAAAATATGGATTATCATCAGACAAAAAAGTCCTTCTCATTATGGCGGGTGCCCATGGTGTACTAAAAAATGTGAAGGAACTGTGTGAAGCACTACTTCTTGACAGTGAAGTACAAATTGTTGTTGTGTGCGGTAAGAATGCAGCGCTGAAGCAATCGCTTAGCGAACTTGAACAAGCACACCCAAATCAATTGAAGGCGCTTGGATATGTGGAACAAATTGATGAATTGTTCAGAGTAACGGACTGTATGATTACAAAACCGGGCGGAATTACATTAACAGAAGCAACAGCAATTGGTGTCCCAGTTATTCTTTACAAACCTGTTCCAGGACAAGAAAAAGAAAATGCTCTTTTCTTTGAAGATTACGGTGCTGCCATTGTCATCAACAGACACGAAGACATTTTAGAATCTGTCACCAACTTGTTGCAAGACGAAGAAAAATTAGAATCCATGAAACAAAACATCAAAAAATTACACTTAAAACAGTCTTCTCAAACCATTTTAGAAGATATCGTCGAACAATCAGATCTGATCATGAGCAACAAATCGTATGCTCAAGCATTATCATAAAAAGGTGTCCGTCATTGACGGACACCTTTCTTCTTTTAACCTTGATTTCCATTCGTTGTATACACTTCTTCAAACGGCTGCACGACAACAAAGCCGCTTCCGCTAAACTTCATTTGAATGGACTCTCCGCTTCCCCTGCCAATAAACGTTTTGAACGATACATCTGTCACAAATTCAGTCTGCAAATCTCCTGACCATGCGACCGTCGCATTCGGATCTGTATAAACAGAATCACCTGGCTGAACAATCAGCGTCAGCGGTTCGTAATGACTTGTGATTGCCACAAGACCTGGTCCTTCAAGTTTGACATTAAATAATCCGCCTGCAAGCATGCCAGACACCTTTTTCATTAATTTAATATCCCACCGAACAGACGGTTCAAATGCGAGCAAGTCGTTTCCATTAACGAAAATAGACTCCCCTTGAGCCAATCGAAGAATCGAGATTTTTTTCCCTTGGTCTGCTACATATAATTTCCCATCACCTGTGGCCTTCATCAAAGAAGTTCCTTCTCCTGTTAACATTTTTTTGAACATCTTTGACACACCGTGTTCAAACACACCTTCACGTTCAAACTTTATTTTCCCGCGATATGAAACCATGGAGCCCGTTTTTGCCCAAATGGTATCCGTTAAATTAATTTCTAACAATCTTGGTGTTTCAAGTTCAAAGACCCCTTCCCCTTTGTCTTCTTGCTGCGTATTCTGAACAAACTCCTCAATTGTGTAACGATTCATGACGCACCTCTTTCTGTATTTTTACTATATACGGACAAGTTATACGTTAGGTTTCATGAGATTAGGACGTTTTATAGATAAATGTCATTCACTAAAAAAACAAAAAAATCAAACATTCTGCTCAAAATTTGGCTTGCCTGCTTGACGCTTTACTTTTGATGGTGTATAGTGGAACCATCATTTAACAACTTCTTAAGTCGTTAGGTGATGAAAAATTTTTTTTAGTATGCCAAAAGGTGTGCTACAGTACTAGGAGGAAAAAGCAATATGCAAAACGGTAAAGTAAAATGGTTCAATAATGAAAAAGGTTTCGGCTTCATTGAAGTTGAAGGCGGAGACGACGTATTCGTTCACTTCACAGCTATCGAAGGTGACGGTTACAAATCTCTAGAAGAAGGACAAGAAGTTTCTTTTGAAATCGTTGAAGGTAATCGTGGACCTCAAGCTGCAAACGTAACAAAAATCTAATCAACTCAATCAATGATGAAACGACAAAATAAAGAGAGGCGTATGCCTCTCTTATTTGATTTTCAGCTGAATTTCAATCGCTAAAATATTTTGCTTCAGTCGTTGTTCAATTTCAGAAATATCTTTTTCGAGAAAAGGTCTTCCCTTCTTTGCTACATCTACCAGTTGCTCTAGATCACTGTACACCTCTTGAAATGTCCGATGTAATACCGTTTCAAAATCCTTATTATCCATGCCGGCCTTCCCCTTTTCCTCTATTATCCGTCACTTAGTCAAAAAGTAACTCAACCAAAACTTTCTATAGTTATATCGGCTCATTTTTCAGAATATGTTCTTTTTTTACACATTCTATTCGTTTTTTTTTCGTGAACGCGTGATACATCTAGGGGAAAACCGGAGTGTACGCTTATTTTTTGAGTAATTCATTCCCGTATTGTTTGATCTTCTCTCCTACCGTGCATTGCTGTATACAAAAGGAGTGGGCGTATTTTTTGCCAAATTCTTTACGAAAGTGCTTTTTAATCAAGCAATCTGAACAATACGTGTCTTGAAGATCTGTTAATTCTTTTACTGCTGTTTTTTTATCCACTTTATTCAGCTCCGTCTGCTTCTAATTTCAACTTACTTTCGATAGGGACGTCTGCAAGTATCTGTCTGGCAAGCTGATCTGCTTCTGCATTTTGTTTACGATCGATGACTTCATATGTTGGCGTGAGCTTCAGCTCTTTGATCGCAGCCTCAATTCGGTCGAGCCATTTGTTATGTATATCATCATAACAAGGCCATTCCCCTTTGAGCTGATTCATCACAACAAGAGAATCTCCTCTAATCGTAACAGAGTTTCTGCTGGCTCCCAGTTCTTTTAAAGCTTTTACCGCTTCAAATAAAGCCGCATACTCTGCCTCATTGTTCGTGGTGCTCTGAAAAGGGTGATTCTTCCTTAACCGGTATGCATCCTGTCCGAGCTGATAATACACGACAATTCCAAGCCCAGCATCACCTGTTTCTTTGCGAAAACTCGCATCAAAATAGACCTGAAGCTGATCGGGTTCAAGCCTAAGTTCTTCGTTTAGCTTTTCAAGTTCTTTCATCGACCACATCGCACCCTTTTCATCTTCAAATGATAGAAGTGACTGCGGTTCTTTTTTGTCTATATGTTTTGCTAAAAGCAAGGCCTCTTTGAGCTCCATCCAATCTTCTTGGAAAAAAGCAATGGACCCAATCGATTTCACTTTCATTGTATAGTGCGCTCTTAGTTTCATTGATCACATCGCCTTCCCGTGCTTTTAAGGTAAACGTTCGTTATGCTATAATCAAAAAGTTACATTTTACATTTAGAAAGGAAGTTCATGTCACTTGTTTAATGAAGGTATTTGGATCTTATTTGCGATCATTAATTTTATCATTGTTCTTCTATTTTATAAAGGATTTGGCAAGATGGGGCTTTTCGTATGGATTGGTTTTGCAACAGTTGCTGCCAATTTACAAGTGGTCAAAACCGTTGAATTATTTGGCTTAACAGCAACACTTGGCAACATTTTATATGGCAGTGTGTTCTTTGCAACGGACGTCCTAAATGAAAAATATGGACAAACCGAAGCGAAAAAAGCTGTCTGGATTGGTTTTGCCACCCTTTTAACATTAACTGTTGTCATGCAGGAGGCTTTGCTTTTCCATCCCGCTCCATCTGACATTTCCCAATCATCATTAGAAACGATATTTGGCTTTATGCCAAGGGTCGCTCTTGGTAGTCTTGCTGCTTATATCATCAGTCAAATGTTAGATGTTTATGTATATTCGTTTATTCGCCGGATATTTCCTTCAGACGGTGCGCTCTGGCTGCGAAATGCGGGGAGTACAATGATTAGCCAGCTACTTGATACACTCGTTTTCACAACCATTGCCTTTCTTGGGACCTACCCATTCCATATATGGATCGAAATTTTCATCACGACTTATGTGATTAAATTTATCGTCGCTGCCATTGGCACACCTTATGCCTATGCGGCGAAAAAAATGGTTCCGATTGATGAAAGGGGGAAATAAATTGCCAGCTGAAATATATATTGACGGTGCTAGTGCCGGAAACCCAGGTCCATCTGGCATCGGCATATTCTTGAAATATGACGGAAAAGCTGAGTCTTTCTCCATTCCTCTTGGCATCATGAGCAATCATGAAGCAGAGTTTTCCGCGCTCATTGAAGGCATGAAAATTTGCGTAGAAAAAGGATTACGGACCGTGTCATTCCGCACTGATTCACAAGTAGTGGACCGTGCAGCCAATGCAGGATTTGCTAAAAATCCATCTTTTCGTCATTTTATCGAAGAAATGCTGCAGCTTCAAAGCGAATTTGATTTATTTTTCATTAAGTGGATTCCGAGCAAGGAAAATCAAGTGGCTGATCAGCTCGCTAGAAAAGCGATTCACCTTTCAAAAGGATGAATCGCTTTTCTTTTGGTTATGCTAATGTGTGAGGTGATACGGAATTGGATAAAGAGAACAGAGGCCGTGTCACAAACGGAACGACTCCTCAAGGTGATGCGCAGACAAAAGATAAACAGCCAATATCGCAATTAGAAAATAAGGCGAAAAAAAGCAACACAAAGGGCTAATACATGTAGCCCTTTGTTTCTTTTCTACATAAGAACAACCTTAACTGATTCCTAATTGACTTAAGCGGTTAAGCATTGGTTCGATCCCTTTAATTTGATGCAAGCGAAGCATTGCCGCTGCCCGCTCTGGGTCCATTTTTATTTTTGTTTCGTCAATCGGACAGCTGAGTGGTACATCACATTTAATTTCTGCCAGTATACGAGAAAGCTTCAGATCTTCTAATCCTGCTTGCATTTTCTTTTGCTGAGCTGCCGTTAATGCATGAACATTTTCTAACAGTCGATCAATCGTTTGATACGTTTGAATAAATTTCAATGCTGTTTTTTCGCCGATTCCTTTTACACCAGGGTAATTATCGCTAGCATCACCCATCAGCGCTTTCATATCAATCAGCGCCTTTGGAGATATGCCCATTTCCTCTTCAAAAAGGGCTTTTGTATAATGCTTATAATTCCCGATGCCTTTTTGCATTAAAGCCACGGTCACTTGTTCATTCAAGATCTGCAGCAAATCTTTATCTCCTGTTAAGACGGTCACATGTGCTTCGTTTTGATAGATAGATGCAAGCGTTCCAATACAATCATCTGCTTCAAAACCTTTCACACCAATGTTCATGATCCCAAGTTCTTCTGTCGCCTCTTTTGCTAAATCAAACTGTGGGATAAGCTCAACAGGCGCCTCGCCTCGATTGGCTTTATAATCTTGAAACAATTCGTTCCGGTATGTCTGGCTCCCCATATCCCAGCAGCATACGATATGAGTCGGCTCAAATGTTTGGACAGCTGTTAACAAATGCTTCAAATACCCATTCACTCCATTTGTCGGCACACCACGATCATTTATCATAAAATTGCGATGGACAGCCGTCGCATAAAACGACCTAAAAAGAAGTGCCATGCCATCTACAAGTAGTACGTGTTTATTCATTCATCTAAACTCCCTTTTTATAAACAATACTCCTATTCTATCATAGAACATTGAAACGAACATAAAAAAGGCGCCTTCTTCTTTTGATAAAGAAGAGGCAGCCCGATTACTTTTTACCATATTGCATTTTTTTCGTTTCCGCTTCTGCGTAGGATGGCATGCCTTTTTCCTTCGGCATGCGCTCCTCCTGCTGCTTTACGTTTTGCTTTTTTGCCATGATCATTCCCCTTTCTGGTTCATTTGTTAAGATGACCAAAAATGAGAAAGTTACTCTTTATTTCTGTTTACGCTGGGCGTATTCCTCCACCATCTCAATCGTGACATGTTTACGAAGCGGAACAATTCCGCCTCGGGCAAGCTCATTCATTTTAGACGTAATGGCGTTGATCTCATCTGTTGAAAATGGTTCATTGTGTTCACATTTTTTCACAGCCGATTCAATCGCCTGCTCTCTTTTTTGTTCAAGTGCAAGAAAAGATTGGATGTGGGCATGTTGTTTCTGTGAATGTGCAGAAATTTCTTCGTGTACGCTCGTCATCGTCTATCAACTGCTTTCTTTTTTATATAGTCTACCATGAATCATATCGTTTTCAACTGGTTCTTCCATTCATTTATTTGTTCATAAACTTGTTCAATGATCGCCTGTTTTTCAGCATCTGTTGTAAGGCTCGTCATAAATGTCTGTTTTTGCTCATTGAGCTGTTGGAGAGCATCTTGTTCGTACCTTTCCGTATAGGTCTTCACTAGCTTTTCATATCTGCTCAGCAACTCTTCTTTTTCGTTATCTGCCCAACGTGTTGTCATTTGATGTAGAACATCTCGAATTGCTTCAATAAACGTAGCCTTTTCATTTTGTTCAAAGAAGGCTTTCGCTGATTTTTGTTTCTTTAAAAGCGGCTCAAATGGTGTAATCTCTGCTTCGACTTCAATTTGTTTTAGCTCAGCATTTTTCTCCTCAGGGGTTGACAAGCTAAGAGAAAAGTAAGGATCTTCCGCACATGCAGCCTGCATCCCTTTTTCCCACTCCTCCTGGAAATAATGATGGATAAACGATTCCATTCGGATATCAAGTGCCTTGAGCTCCTGCACAAATTCAAATTCATACTCCTTTAACGCTTTCTCAAGTGCCTTTTTTAACTGCTGACCAAAATTCCCTTGAGATATGCCAGGATAAAAAGCCGACTTTAATAGATCATTCGCAAATAATGAAAGCCGCTGTACAATATGATAGAGCTGTTCATGCACGTCTTTTTTTACGCTTTCGGTCACAAGTTTAGACCGTTTCACATCTTGCATTTTTTCGAGAATGGCTTCATAGGATGTCTTGATGTTTTTCTTTTCAGCTTCTTTCTCATCTTCTGATTGATGCAAGGTCGCACGTAGTCTATCGACCGTTGTACATAATGTACTAGCTTCAAAATGCAAAAGTTCAATGGCATCTTTCGTTAATTCTTCCTCAATAAAATAGTCGAGCTGTTTTCTCAGTGTTGCATATTGATTATACGATGTCGGCTCTTTCCCTTCGATCTCTTCCTTACTAGACACATGATGCAGGTTTGGATTGCGGATGCCTTCTTTTGTGAGCTCGCTTCGTACATAGTCAAATACGGTTTCAAGCTCTGCTTGATCCTTAGCCAAATCAGCTGCATTGATGATAAAGAACATTTTATCCATGCTAAAGGAATCTTTTACGAGTCCAAGCTTCCGTAAAAATGAGCGATCAGCTTTTGAGAAAGAATGCTGATAATACGTTAAATAAAGAAGGGCGTCTGCATCCTTCATATACTGGAAGGCGATTTCTGTATGACGCTTATTCATACTGCTTGCACCTGGTGTATCGACAATCGTCAGCCCTTTATCTGTCAGAGGTGTACTTAAATACACCGTCACTTCCTTCACCACACAAGAAACAGATTCTTCCGCTACATAAGGCTTTAATTCTTGAAGTGTGACATGTAAATTGGTTTGGTTGTCAATGTCATCATGAAACTTGGCATAGGCTTGTAGAAAATGTTCTACAATGATTCGGTGATCCTGTTCGAGCTGCCGTTTTTTCAGCACTCTTTCCAGCTTTGCCTTAAACGAATCTCCTTTTTCTGTTGTGATCGAAAATCCAAGAATCTGATCGAGTTCCTCTAGAATGTCCTGCTTCGTTTTAAACACCACTTTAACACTTTCATGAGGATGATCTTCCGTAGGTCGTGTCAGTTTGTTAATTGTCGCAGTTGTTGGCGTAGGAGATGATGGTAACACCTTCCGTCCAACAAGCGCATTGGCAAAAGAAGATTTTCCAGAACTAAAAGCGCCAAATAATGCGAGTGTAAATTCTTTTGCCTGCAGCCGTTCTGTTCGTTTTTCAAAGGAATCTCTTTGAGACTTTAGAATATCTAAAGGCGATAAAATGCGGGAAAGCTCTTTAAATTGTGCAATCGATTGTGCTGTTGTTAAATGCTGCGATTGACGGTATTGATCGCGCTTTGTCCGTTCAGCAGCTTGATCGCTCTCTTCAACATGAATTGATGCGCGATTCTTCTCCAGCTGGTCGTGCTGCATCCATTGCTTTTTCGCATAAAACCAGTCACCTGGGATAGGCTCATCCGTTCCGTTTTGCCAAATATCCCATAAATGCTGAATATCCTGTCTTATTTGTTCATTTTTTTCGTTATACTCCTCAAGGCTCTGAAGCTCTTGTTTCGCTTGCTCCCATTTTTCCTCTTGCTTCTCCTGTTCATTCTTGAGCTGGTCTTTCAAGGTTTCAATCATCTGTTCAATCAATTGAAGCGCTTGCTGTTTCGCCTGTCTTTTCAATGCTTCACCAGCATCTTTCGCATATTTAAGAACATATTCGTTAGAAAAAGTTGCCCCTTGGTGAATGACCTTTTCAAGCAAGGATTCTTCAACAGGTGTCTCAAATGCCATGGCTTTGTCTAATAACGCTTCCCCAAGCTGATGCTGTTTTATTTCTTTTTTGAGGAGCTCGGCAATGTGCCAGTCAACTTCCGCTTTCATTCTCTTTTTTACATCTGCTAAGAAATCATTTGCCCGCTTTTCCTTTTCCTGCTCGGTTTTATTTTTTGCAAAAAGTAAACCTACTTTAAAGCCAGGTGCTTTTGATTCGATATAGTCACTTGCAAGCTCTCGCATCTTAAATGGCGTGAGGTTTGCATTTTTTAAGATGTTCTCTACTTCAGAAGACACTTCATCTTCTACCTGCTTTGCACCATTTTCAATAAATCGGCGTTTCTCTTCTAGTTCTTGCACTTCATTCCTTTTTTCTTGAAGCTGCGCGTCAAGGTCCTCTTCATGCAGTTCTTCTTTTAAAGAGTCTATATGTTCTTTTAAAACATGTTCGATTTTCTGCTCTGTATAGGCTCGAAGTGATGCTTTAGGCATGGTTTGTAATTCTTGTAGTTTCTTCACTAAACGGATCATTTCGTTTTTTGGGTGTGCCTCATCCGTCACAGAAGTAAAATATAGATGTTCTTCTTCAATGCCTTCTTTTAAAAGCATCTCAACGACTTGTTTTTTGTAGTTTTCAAAAGTTGTCTCTTGTTCATCATGCCGATCCACTTGATTGACGATGAAATAAAGATTGGGCACTTTCTCCTTAATCGAGCGAATGAAGCGAATGTTTTCTTCAGAATGGACATGGTTATAATGAACGACATAAAAAAGAGCATCCGCTTGATGAAGAATAGAAGCAGCGGATAAAAAGTGCGCATGATCCGTTGAATCAATTCCCGGTGTATCAATGAGTGCCACTTTTTCTTCAAGTCCACTATAATCACCGCTAATTTCCACCATCTCAATTTGTTCCCCATCTTTACAAAAACGCTGCACCGCTTCTTTATCATAAGAACCGCTCATTTTTGCAAAACGTCCATCAGACGTATGGAGCTGAACTTCACTGACCCCTTTCCTGACAACAACCAAGTTTGCACTCGTTGGAATTGGGCTTGTGGGCAGGATGTGTTCATGAAGAAGATGATTCACTAGTGATGACTTACCAGCAGAATAGTGGCCGGTAAATGCGATATATACTTCTTCTTCAGCTTCCTTTTTCATAATAGATGCAAGTTTGGCTGCGCGCTCGTGATCATCCCTTTTCAGAAGGCTTTGATATAAAGCACCTGTAGTTTGAACGAGCGAATGTCGAATAGACAAGTCTTTCATGACGATAAACCCCTTTGTTTTTAGAAAAGTCAGTTATGTATGTGTACCATTTTACACAAAATAAAGAGATTTTTCTTCTCATCTGAGGAAATAAAAAAATCTGCTGCCCGATCAGTCACAATGGACTGCAATCAGGAAGCAGATTTTTTTGAAACACCTTTTAATACGAAGCCAATCAATAAGCTATATACACAGACCGTACCGAGTAAGAAAATCATTGTCATGTGATCACCGTCCATCCTTCATGATTGAGAATGTTTATCATTAATGAAAGTGTAGCACAATTGATAATGATTTTCAATATTAATTTAGTAAATACTGATTCAGTGCTTTTTCCTCTGTTTGTATTCTGACCATCATCATCCATCCATTTAAACACGTAAACAAAATGGCAGTAATAAATGCGTTAAATAACAGCGGAATGAACATCAGTTCAATCGCCACCACCACATAGTTAGGATGCTTTAACCAGCGATACGGCCCCTTTTTCACAATCAACGCATTTGGAACGACTAAGATTTTTGTATTCCAAAACGTTCCAAGTGAACATAGTGCCCAGTACCGAATCACCTGGGTCGCAAACAGAAACACAAGCAGCAATAGGAAAAAACGAGACGGTTGACGATGCAGCAGCCATGTCTCTCCAATAAGCGAGAGGAAAAAAGCTGCATGCATAGCGACCATATAAGGATAATGGCTTGCACCAAATTCAATCGCTCCGTGCGCCTTCACTTTCTTTTCATTTCTTTTCGCCACAAGCATTTCAATGAGACGCTGACAAATGAAAATGCCAATCACTATCCAGAAAATCATCACGAGAGCCCCTCCCATTTCATGAGCAATAATTCTGACGAAAAGCCTGGACCAAGTGCTCCGCAAAGCCCCACCTGTCCTGCATCTAGTGACTGATGTTCAAGAAAATGCTTCATGACATATAAAACAGTGGCAGAGGACATGTTTCCATGCTGTTTCAGAACCTCTTTTGAAGAAAATAGCTGATGCTCTTGTAAAGATAAGCTTTCAAGATAGGCATCAATCACTTTTTTTCCTCCAGGGTGAGCAAGAAAAACGGATACATCCTCTGTTGAAAACCCTAGCTGATGTAAAAATTGATCCACTTGCTCTTTTAACCATCCAGAAATGATGGACGGAATGTCACGTGAGAAGATGACCCGAAATCCGTCGGCGGTAAAATCCCATCCCATCACATCCTCAGAATCTTTCATGGTCACTGACTGCGTGCCAAGCACTTTAGGTACTGTTTTTAACCGCGTATACTTAGAGGCAGCCTTTTCTCCAGTTAAAAGAACGGCCGCAGTCCCATCACCGAACAGCGAGGTTCCAATTAAATTGCTTTTTGATTGATCTTGCGGCTGAAAAGTGAGGCTGCAAAGCTCGCAGGCAACAACGAGCACTTTCGCTTCTGGATACGCCCTGATGTATTCATAAGCTCGAGATAAGCCTGCCGCCCCGCCCCCGCATCCTAACCCCCAAATTGGCACTCGTTTCGTATAAGGAGAAAATGGAAGAACATTCATCAGCTTTGCATCAAGACTTGGTGTTGATAACCCTGTACTGGAGATGAAAAACAAAGCATCAATCTCATCAAAAGGAACTGGCATTGTAAGGAACGCTGTTTCATGCAGACAGTGAAAAACGGCTTCTTTCGCATGAGCCAATGCTTTTTCGACATAGAGATTATTTTTCTCTTCAAAAGAGTGATGTTCTTGATACCAATCAATAGGCTGTACAAACTGCCTGCTCTCTATTTCGCCATTATTAAAAGCTTTTAATAGCCGATCAATATCTTTAAACGATCGTTTAAATTGAGACCTTGCAAATTGAGCAGCTGCTTGCTGATCCACATGATGTTTTGGCAGACTTGTTCCAACTGAAAGAATGTATGCCATCGGCTTCACCTCTTTTTTCGGTTAATATCCCCAATCAAAAAAAGGATATACATGCCAAAACGACACAATTCAGTCAAAATATTTTCCTCCGTCTAACTTTTTGTCTTGACGACAATTGATAAATATTGGATAATATAAGTGAAAACATGATGTAGTTTTCCTCCTTCACAGGTTCGTTCCAAGCCAAGCGAACCTGCTTTTTTTATGCAATTTATGTTCAAAAATAATGGCGATTTAATGAAAAAAAAAAGAACTCCGTTATGGGAGTTCCTCTGTGAATGACCTCTATTATGAACATCTAAAGAGCAAACCCTCACCTAAACCTTTTCAAGGATTGACTTAATAAAATCAGTTTTTTCATGTGCGTATTTGTGTTTGTCATTTCCATGTAATCTTGATAATTTAAGTTTAAGCTGTTGGTACTCACTTCTAGCTTGCTCATTATTTCTCAAGTAATCTCTGAAATTTAACTGTTCAAGTAAATACTTATTATGTCTTTGGTACATATGGATTTGATGTGTTCGTGGTTCTCCTTTATTAAAGTAGTGTCTTTCAGGTAATACGTTTGTTCCTTTATATGAGTAACCGAGTCCTTCCAACGCTATTACACATTTTTCTCCATCAAAAAAATGTTCTATTTCAATTGCAATATCAATAATTGGCTTAGCGCTTAAACCTTTTACTGCTGTACTTCCAATATGGTGTACATTGATTATGTATTGACCAATATCACCTATTATCTTTCGCTTTTCACTTTCAAATTCTTTTGTCCACTCAATAGACCAAGGAACTAAAAAGACTTCCCCTCTTGGTAATCCTAACATTTACTTATCCCACCTTTTAACACCCATTTGGAGAATGTTAATAAACCAACTTTATCATAAGTCCCATATGGAGAGAGCAGACAGATTTCAACAATCATCCTATTCGTTTAGATCTATTTCTTAGTTGATGTCATTCAATACGATTCTTAACAATTCACTCTCACCTAAGTGCTGTATGAAAGGAATAAGCAAATGACTTTTCACGTTCACCTTTTACATAGTAGCCAATCTCTGATTCAGTTATACTGACTTTGCTTTCTTTTGTTTCTTCTTTATTTTGTAGGGGAGGACTTTTCTCTATGTATTTCGCGATTGCTAGCCTCTATCTCCAATATCCACATGAGCACCCTTTTTTCAATGAAATCGTCATTATACAACACTTTCATACGGAATCTCCTTTCACTTCGCATTAATGGTTAAATCTGTTGCTAACTTAGCGTATAAATATCAACGTTTCGATCATTATTCAGAATTGTTTCATTTAAACATGAATGGATCACCTTTTTTCTGATCAACACAAATAAATAACCATAAAATGCTAATTTATTTGATGATTATATTATGAAAAGGGGGTTTTTTCCTGTATACTTAATCAATATGAACACCATGAAAAACAGTGAAAAAAGACAGAATCTACTACATGATTCGGCACAAAATTTAATTGACTGGAGTGATTGTCATGAAAAAGGTGTCCAAAAAACAGACACCCTACAACACGATATTTCTCTCGAAGATAATTGGTTTAGTGCTTCTTACACTGTTTCTCGTTTTTATCTGGGATATGTCTAAACCCCATTTGCAGGCGACAAATGGGCAAGCAACAATTGTTACTAACAGTGACTTCCGAGACACAAGTATCAGTCTGAAAGCAAAAGATCATTCTACAAGAACATTGGATCAACAATTTAGGACCAATCCAAACCAACAGACAACGAATAAAACGGTCTTTTTAACATTTGATGATGGCCCTTCTGCTACATCAAATCAGCTGTTAAATGTCTTAAAAGCACATCAAGTGAAGGCGACATTCTTCATGCTTGGACCGCAAATCCAAGCTCACCAAGCAGCTGTGAAAAGACTTTATCAAGAAGGACATCAATTAGGGCTTCATGGCATGACGCATGATATAAACCGCTTTTATCAAAACAGTGAGTCTCCCGCAAATGAAATGAGAGAAGCTCAGCTCATTCTTGCTTCTGTTACAGGCGTTTACACCCGTCTTGTGAGAACACCTTATGGCAGTGTTCCAAATTTAACATATGATCAAAAAGTACGTTTAAACCAAAATGGCTTTATTTACTGGGATTGGACGATTGATAGCCTTGACTGGAGATATAAAAACTCACAATATGTTCCAGAGGTATTGAATCAACTGGAAATGTTTGAGAAAAATAAACCATGGGAACCAAAAGTTATTTTAATGCATGATCAACCCTCTACCACGAACTATTTAGATAGCCTGATTACACAACTAAAAGCAAGGGGCTATACATTTGCAGTCATTAACGAAACAATGCCGCCGGTACAACATTAATAGCACTAATCACAACAAGCCCGTATCCAAAGGATGCGGGCTTTCACCTCTCCAAGAGAAGTGTTTACATAACAGATTGCTTAGGTTCTTCCATTAGCTCCTGCTCTGTTTCTTTTTTAAAAGGAATCATGTGATAAATAATATGAAGCAAAATAGCGGTAAAGCTTCCGGCGACGATTCCGTTACTTGTTAACAATTTAATCGATTCTGGCAAATGATCAAACATTTGCGGTACCACCGTTACTCCGAGCCCGATGCCAACTGAGCATGCGACAATGAGCAAGTTTTCCTGTTTTGCAAAATCGACGCGTGAGAGCATTTTAATCCCGTACGCAATGACCATGCCAAACATGGCGACCATTGCACCGCCTAGAACGGATTTAGGAATAATCGTTGTAAATGCCGCGATTTTAGGAAAAAGGCCAAATACCATTAATAATACACCTGTCACCACAATGACCTGATTTTTCTTCACACCTGTTAATTGGATCAATCCAACGTTTTGGGAGTAGGCTGTGTATGGAAAAGCGTTGAAGATACCGCCTAATAAGACGGCAATTCCCTCTGCACGATATCCCTTTGCTAAATCCTTCTCTTTTAATGAACGATTCGTTAAATCTCCGAGCGCAAAGTATACACCCGTTGATTCGACTAATGACACAATGGCAACTAATGTCATCGTCATGATTGGTGCAAACTCAAAAGTAGGCAACCCAAAGTAAAAAGGCTCAATGATGCGGAAAACTTGTGCATTCGCCACTTCTGCCGTCTCCACCTTCCCTAAGAAAGCAGCCACTGCTGTCCCAAGTAGAATGCCGATTAAGATAGCAATGGCTTTCATGAATCCCTTTGTAAATCGGTAGAGAAGGACAATAATAAACAACACTAGAAAAGCAAGTCCAAGATTCTCAAAAGAACCATAGTCTGCACTTCCTTCACCACCTGCCATATTGTTCATGGCTACCGGAATTAAGGTAATTCCAATGATCGTGACGACGGAACCTGTGACAACGGGCGGGAAGAATTTCACAAGCTTCCCAAAGAAAAATGAAAGAGCAATGACAATACACCCTGCGGCGATAATACTTCCATATATAGACGAAATTCCATATTTAGAGCCAATCGCAATCATAGGAGATACCGCAGTAAATGTACAGCCTAGTACAACAGGCAAACCGATGCCAAAAAAGCGGTTTTTCCATACTTGAAGCAGTGTGGCGGCACCGCACATGAAAATATCTGCCGAAATTAAGTACGTCAGCTGGGCTGGCGTGAGCCCAAGCGCATCTCCAACAATGAGCGGGACAAGAACCGCACCTGCATACATCGCCAGTACATGCTGTATCCCTAGCGAAAGTGTTTTGGCTTTTTTAGCGGCACTCATGATTGTACCTCGCGTACAAACGTGACTTTTCCTTCCTCGAGCGATTCGATACGTGCGAGTGACTCGACTCTATAGCCCATTTGCACAAGCTCTTTTCTTCCAGGCTGGAATGATTTCTCGATAACAATTCCAAAACCAGCTACTTTTGCTTTCGCTTGCTTTGCGATTGCAGCTAGTCCCTTAGCGGCTTCTCCATTTGCTAAAAAGTCGTCGATAATTAACACACAATCGTCCTCACCAAGGTGCGTGTTAGAGACAGCGATCGTACTTTCTACTTTTTTGGTAAAAGAATACACACTTGCTGTCAAAAGGTTATCCGTTAAAGTCAGTGATTGCCGCTTTCGGGCAAAAACAACTGGCACATGAAGGGCAAGTCCAGTCATGACAGCAGGTGCAATACCAGAAGATTCGATTGTGATAATTTTAGTAATTCCATCATGCTTAAATAATCTAGCAAACTCTTGACCGATCTCATGCATTAACACAGGATCAATTTGATGATTTAAAAAAGCATCTACCTTTAGCACTTGATTTGACAGAACGATTCCTTCGTTCTCGATCTTTTGACGTAACAATTCCATCATTCTTCCTCCCAGCATATTAGCAACTTTCATTTTTTTGCATAAAAAAAGCATTGCTGTCCATTAAGGAGCAAGCAATGCGAAAACGATCCACGGGATCTTCAGCTCATACAAAAGCTGTTTCATTTTGCTCACTCATAGTCGGACGGTATCGGTGTCCGGTAGAAACTTGCGTGCCTTCATCACGCGATTATATGAGTGTTATAGTGTTCAAATTATAACAAGATTTCAGACGCTTGGAAAGCACTTTTCTAGAAAAATACCGAACTTAAATAATCATTAAGCTTTAAACGTTCGTTTTTAGAATATTCAACCAGCAAAAAAGCACCCTTCTGATTAAAGGGTGTCTCAGATTGTTGACAAAGGGCTAAAATGAACTTTATTTTAGCCCTTTGTCTTCTTTTCAGCGTGATAGAAAACCTTTGCAGTCTAGGAAGGGCGAGCACCGGAGCAGAGCGAATTTAACATTCGTGAGCACCGGCGCGCAGACCCTGACAACGAATGCGAGGGTTTGTCTACACGCTGAAGCACCCTTCTGATCAAAGGGTGCCTTTCATTTATGATAAATACAGTTTCGTGTACTTATCTGTTAAATAATCAATTAAGTATTGAACATTTAATTCTTCACCAGTTGCGTCTTGAATGATCTCTGATGGCTTTTTCCGTTTTCCATGCTTGTGGACATGTTCAGTTAGCCATTCTTTTATCGGTGCAAAAGACCCATTTTGAATCAGTTCATCAAAATTCGGTAAATCTTTGATCATTTGCTGCTTTAATTGCGCCGCATACATATAACCAAGTGCATATGAAGGGAAATAACCAAAACTACCATCAGACCAGTGAACATCCTGCAAAATACCAAGCGCATCGTTAGGCGGCGTAATGCCAAGATATGCTTTATATTTTTCATTCCATAACGCTGGCAGATCTTCAACGGCTACTTCTTCATTGAAAATGGCTTTTTCAATTTCATAGCGAATAATAATGTGAAGTGGATACGTGAGTTCATCTGCTTCAATTCGAATGTAAGTCGGCTTCGATTCATTCACCGCATGCACAAATTCTTCTAAAGTGACATCTTTAAATTGTTCAGGAGATGCCTCTTGCAGCTTTTGATAATACGTTTTCCAGAAATCTTCATGTCTGCCGATAAAATTCTCAAAGAAAAGAGACTGTGATTCATGAATACCCATTGATGTCCCGTCACATAAGAGCGTTCCGCTCAGTGCCTCATCAATATTTTGTTCATAAATGGCGTGGCCACATTCGTGAATGGTGCCAAAGATCGCCATGCGAAAATCGTGCTCATCATAACGCGTCGTCACACGTACATCCCCTCTGCTTAATGTCACAGCAAATGGATGAACCGTTGTATCAAGTCGTCCTGCGTCAAAGTCATACCCTAACTCTTTTAAGAAAAAGAGACTCAGCTCTTTTTGTTTGTCGATCGGGAAGCTTTTCGATAAAAACGAAGTATCCGGTTTATTTGGCGAAGCTTCAATTTTTTTCACGAGAGGAACGATGGCATCTCGAAGTGCACCGAATTTTTGATCGAGTTGTTCAACCGTCATATCCGGCTCATAATTATTGAGCAGCACATCATATGGTGTTTTTTTCACGCCCCAGTACTGAATGAAACGCTTGTTAAAATCAATCAGCTGTTTTAAATAGGGTGCAAAGAGTGAAAAATCTGATTTCTCCCTTGCTTCTACCCAAACATGTTCTGCTTTTGATTGTAGAATGGAGTATTCTTTAAATTCTTCTTTTGGAATTTTACTGTTTTCATCATATTCTTTTTGCGATAATTCGAGTGCCTTCTGCGTGTCTTTTGACAGCTT
Organism: Bacillus sp. FSL W8-0183; assembly: GCF_038006825.1. NCBI lineage: Bacteria > Bacillati > Bacillota > Bacilli > Caryophanales > Bacillaceae > Bacillus > Bacillus sp. FSL W8-0183. The sequence goes on from NZ_JBBOVY010000001.1 coordinate 2,234,056, forward strand.
TTCTTTCTCTTTATTTAATGCTTCAAGAAGATCTCTCATTTCATCAGAAGTCTTCATATTAAAGATATCGCTGGATAATTGACCGATGGTTTCTGCTCTGAAATCAGCGCTTTTTTTAGGCGCTTGTGTTCGAGAGTCCCAATAAAGTAAATGAAGCGCCTCTGTATAATGGGCGATTTTTCCTAGTAATTGATAAAACGCTTTCTCTTTTGATTCAAGACTCATGCGTTCGTTCCCCCAATCAATAAAATATGTATGTACGTTTCAAGGCTACTTCAATAAATGTTCTTTTGTCAATGAAAAAGGAGGATACGCTGATCGTATCCTCCTCTTATTGAATGGTTTTCTATCATTAAGAGATCACTGGCCTCACTGGAAGAACGGATTCAATTTTACTTTGTAGCTCAATATCTTTCTGACTGCCAAAGTATATATGAATGCTGCCAGCATCTTGGCTTGTCCGAATCAGTCTCCCAATGCCCTGCCTTAGACGAAGCAGCATGTACGGAAGGTCCACTTCAGTAAATGCATCTTTCGCTTCATTCCGTTTTGCTTCAAATACTGGGTCATGCGGTGGATATGGAAGTCCCCAAATGACCACATTTGTTAGAGACTGTCCTGGAATATCCAGCCCTTCCCACAAGTGAACGGAACATAACACAGATGTTTCATCCGCTTGGAACTTTTGAACAATGGTACTGATCTCCTCGTCTCCTTCAAAATACACATGGAAAGGCAGTGATTCATTTGATGCATCGAGCTGCTTTCTAAATACATGCAGTTCATCAAATGAAGGGAATAAAATAAGAGATCGACCGCCATTTTCTTTTACCTGAGATAGCACGTGCTGACCTTTTACAGCTGACTCTGTCATTGGCTGCTGAATTCCGTGGAAATACATTTGCATTTGCTCCTCATAATCATACGGCGAAGCCACACTCATGGATAAATAATCTTTGATCCCAAGGCTTTCAGCTAAATAATCAAATGATTGATTTTCAGACAACGTAGCAGATGAGAAAATATAAGGGATTTTTTGCGAAAATACCTTTTCACCAAGCACCTCTGCTACCGTTTTTGGCATGACGACAAATGTAGTATCTAAATCCTGTTTCTCCAGCCAGCTAATGGCATTTTTCTGATAAAGCGACAGAGAATACGCCATCTGCTCAATGTACTCTTCCACAACAGACAATTCGTATTGATCAATTGTGTACATCTCTGATTCAAATACGAGCGCTTCTCCAATCTTCTCAAGCAAATCACATAATTCACTTGCTGAACGCTTTACCTCATCTACACGACCAATTTCAAGACGGTGTGATCCTTTGATTTCTTTGGCATTCGTTTTTAAGAGATAAAAGAACTGATCGTTTGTTGCAAGTGCATCTTCAACAAGCTCTGCAAACTCTTCACGAATATCATTTTGCAAAAGACGCTCCAAAAACGTCTCAAGTGTTGATTGTTTCACTCGGTATGTTAGCGCTTTTTGTGCTGCAAACTCAAGAAGATGTCCTTCATCAAATACAACAGAGCTATGCTCAGGAAGGAGCGGCAGCTGTCCTTCACGTTTACGTGACTCCTTTGTCCATATATGCTCCATGTAAAAGTCATGAGAACAAATGATGAGGTCTGTTGCTTTTCGGTAATGGTCTCTTGATAAATTCAAGCCACAGCGGTGCCGCATGTCGCACGTTAAGCAGTCCTGAAAAGAGTCATAACCAATTCTTGACCACTCATCATTTGTTAATTCTGGATACTCTTTTCGATCACCATACGGATAAAATGTCTGCATCCCATGAGATTCATGAACAAATGAAGGAAGCGATTCATAAATGTCGAGCCACTTCTCATCATCTTCACGTTGCATCGTTTTCTCTAGTTTCTTTAAGCATAAATATTGATCATGCGATTTACTTAATCTCGCATCTATTTGAATATCAAGGTGATTGGCAATTTTATAGATATCACCTTCTTGTTTGACCAGCTGTTCAATTAACGTTTCATCTGCACATGCAATGATCGCAGGTTTCCCTGTATATCTTGCATATGTGACCGCAAATAAAAGATAAACGATTGTTTTGCCTGTGCCTACCCCAGCTTCGGCAAACATCACACTTTTTTCTTTAAAGGCCCTTTCTAACTGAAAGGCCATGAATATTTGTTCATCTCGAAGATCAAAGCCCTTTTCTGGCAAAATGTCATAAAACACATCACCAATCCAGTTGCCCAGTTCTTCGTAAAAATTATGTTCTTTTGTTAATGAAAAAGGCAAACGAGATGCTGTCACCTGCTTCAACCCCCAACTTTTGAATCATTCAGACATTCAATAGTAACATTTATGCTGGGGTATGACAATCTTTTTTTAAGAGCGCAGGCGATGCTGGTAGCTTTCCTTCATTAAAAATGCGTGCTCTGAATGGTCTATGTAGTTTTGAGCCATTGCTAAGTTCTCGATGGCTACCGTAAGTTTAGCAGATTGTCCCGTTTCAATCCCCTCTATTTCTCGGGCCGTCGAAGCGAGTGCTTTTTGAATTAACTGAAATTGATCATAATGAATCATGAAGACACCTCTTTTTTTAAAATCAAGTTCAGTTTATTCCGTCCCGTGAAGACTTATACCTTTTTAGCATAAAAAATCCACACCTTCTCGTGGTGTGGACATTTGTTACGATTCAGTTGTTTGCTTTCTAGGCCGGCGTTTTCCCCAGTATTGATAATAGTCTGTTTTAATAAATCCATTAAACAGTTTTCTCTTTTTCGTCGCTTTTCTTCCGAAACACTCTTCGAATTTTTCATGTGACGTTAAAATGTAAATGGACCACGTATCTAGGTTTTTCATTGCTTCGCCCATGCCTTGATACATTTTTTCCACAGCTGGCTTATCGCTGAGACGTTCACCGTAAGGCGGATTTCCGACAATCACACCATACTCATCTTTTGTTTGAAAGTCTTTCACTTGCATTTGCTTAAATTGAATCAGTTCACTAAGTCCAGCTTCTTCTGCGTTCAGTTTCGCAATCTCTACCATACGATGATCAATATCGCTCGCGATAATGTGAAGCGGCTGATCATAATTCGCCTTTTCTTCTACTTCAAGGCGTGCTTTGTTCCAAACGTCCTCACCGATCCACTCCCATGATTCAGATGCGAACTCACGGTTAAATCCAGGGGCAATGTTTTGTCCAATCATCGCTGCTTCAATAGCAATTGTTCCTGATCCGCAAAAAGGATCGACAAACGGACGGTCAGGTGTCCAGTTCGTTAATAAGACAAGCGCCGCTGCAAGGGTTTCTTTAATCGGAGCGCCCCCTTGATCTGCACGGTATCCACGTTTATGAAGACCCACACCAGACGTATCAAGCGTCAGCAATACTTTATCTTTTAAAAGCGCTACCTCGATTTTGTATTCAGGGCCCGTCTCTTCTAGCCATTCAGACTGTATGTTGTAAGATGATCTAAGCTTTTGCGCGATAGCCTTTTTGACGATGCGCTGACAATCCGGCACACTGGCAAGCTGAGATTTAACAGATTTACCAATAACAGGAAATGTGCTATTTTTCGGTAAAAACGCGGCCCAGTCAATGGCTTTAGTCTGCTCAAAAAGCTCATCAAATGTTCTAGCCGAAAACTCAGCAACTTGGACCTTGATCCGGTCTGCTGTACGCAGCCATAGATTCGCACGGCAAATGGCAAGCGCATCTCCTTGAAAAATAACTTTTCCGTTATCTACGGTGCACTCATACCCAAGGTCTCTTACTTCTTTTGCAACTATCGCTTCAATTCCCATTGGCGCTGTTGCGATGAGTGTATAGGTTTTCATTTGTTTATCACCTGTTTTCTCGTTCTTTTCTTAATCAAGATAAAAGCTCTCCATATGTAGAAATAGGAGAGCTTTGATTTCATCATGTTTATGATAACGGATATAACGTTCTGTAAGCCATGTTTTGTTCCATCGTACTGCAAACGGCAAAAGCCTCGTACTCAGGTGGTAATCATCTATCTACAGAATTCTCTGTCCTTCTCTCCGTTTGGTTCCTTTGAGAAAGTTCCCCTACCAAGTTTGGGTTTCTCGCTCGAGGGGTTTACCGCGTTCCACTCTCACCATTTCTAGTGAGACTTCGTCACTGTGGCACTTTCAAGGATACTTTGCCATATCCTAAAAGGACGTAGGCATTTTTCCTGCCGTCAGCCTTTCCCAGGCTGCCCTGGCTTATTTTTTCGCCAGGCACGAACACTACGGGCATCTCAGCACCGTGCGAGCATGGACTTTCCTCTGCAATGTCAATGCATTACAGCGATTACCCGAACGTTAATCAACATGCGTTATTATAAACGACAATGTCATCTGACACAAGCTTTTTTGGTATTACTCAATCATAAAGTTTGCTGCCGAAAACGTGTTTCTCAAGATTAGATAGTCTTTTTAAAATATCAAAGTTTGTTGTATTGGACTGTGCAGGCTGTCTTTTCCCTTGCTCAACCGCTTCTTCAAGCTGTTTTGACAAGTGAAGGTTTTCTTGTTGGAGTTTTTCAATTTCTTGATGGAATGTCTCATAGTCTTTAATGACCATATCTAGAAATTTATCGACTTCTTCTTGTTTATACCCTCGGACACCTGTTTTAAATTCTTTTTCTAAAATTTCTTTCGCAGAAAGCTTTACTTTATCAGCAAGCATCTTTTTCACCTCATATCGTGAATTCATAGTATATTTTTTCAGAAATACGTGACGTTGTCAAATTTTCTCTTGCTTTTAGTCAAAAAACGGATCTTCCGCCTCAACCTGTGCTCTTAAATCATCCATTGTGATATACATAATTGGGTAGTCGGTATAGGTTTCAGCTTCTTTGATCATATACTTTGGCGAGCCTTCGTGCTCGGGATCATATAAGACGAGAAGGCCGTCCGTTTTTTCAATAAAAAAGCGGTTCTTTTGTTTAAATTGTGCCGGACTTTCATACGGTCTATGCGTGACACTTTCTACAAAATCAGCTTGTGCAAGAACGCCTTCATACAGCTCTTTATTTTGTTCATTCCAGCGCTCTTCCTGTTCATAAAATGGTGTAATGACAGCAAGTTTTAAATCTGGAAACTCCTCTTGAAGCTCAAAGACCACTTCAGCTGTCCATATTTCTGCCCCTAACTGACCTGAAATGAGCACCCATTCCAGCCCGTCTTCAATGAGTGCCGTCAGCCTTTTCCGAAGTTCCGCTTTTATGTATTGAAGTGCAGGCTCGTCTTGTTTGAAGATCCCAAGCTCAAATGGCTTGTACCCTGTGACAGCAATAATTTTCATTTTTTCACCTGCTTTTAAAAAAAGGGACTTATAAAAGTCCCATTTCACTTTATCTGTTACAGCAAGGTCCACCGCAGTTAAAGTGTTGATGTGTTGCCGGGTCCACCTGAGAAAACGTATGCGGGAAGTAGTGAACATGTTGGAAATTTTGGTGATGAACATTTGTTACATGCTGCGGGTGGATGTGCGGCACAATTGTAGTTGACTCACTGTGCGTACAGCAGTGATTCGTTGGATGTACAATTGGCTGTGTAACATTTGGATTGCAATGATGATGATGGTACATGTAGCATTCCCCTCTCCTTGATTTTCTTACATTAATAATGTATGAATCAAGAGGTGTACATGTACTAATGCATTAACCTATTTTAAAAGTTTGCAAGAAAAACATCTTTATAGTTTGAAAACACAAAAGCGACCAATATGACAACAAGAAAAAACAAGTAGAAAAGACCCTTATACATGCTCTACGCTCCTCATTCAATATCTAACGTTATTTTACAGGATTCGTGACTTTTCTACAATAAAAGTGCTAAACAATTTTTATTTTCGGCCGAGAGCCGAACGTTGTCTTTTTTTGCGCTTTCCCAGGCAATAATTTCATTGCCCAGCTTTTCTTAAGAGCCGCTTTTCTCGCTTGTCAAGTTCCACAATGTCTCGTTCACTTAAAGACGATCGTGATAACAATGTTTGGGTAATGGAAAGGGCTGCTTTTGGATCTTTCTGACGGTGTTCTTCATACTTTGCAAGCTCTACACCCGCTTTTAATCTTAAATGAACATCACTTGATTCAAATAGACGTCTCCATATGCATGCCGCTTCATCCCATTGTTTTAATCGCTTGTACTGTAACGATAGATCATAAGCTGCTTGATCCGCATGCTCAAACGCTGCTCCCGTTAATTCTTGCAGGTGCTTTGTTGCTTCCTGCACATCACGGTGAGCAAGATGCCACTTAGCTAATGCATATTTCTCATCGTCTTCCTTCACCGCATCTTTGGATAAGATTTTTTTAGACAAATGAATGTAGAGACTGATTAACGATAAGACATCAAGTTCATTGTGAGTCAAAATTCCTTCAATCAGTTTCGGGTTTTGTTCCTTTAAAAAGTGAAAATAGATCATTGGTGCGAGGAACCCCGGTGTATCTCCCTCTCGATTGACGTGCAGTTCCTCTTTTTCTACAACCGAAAGAGCCATACGCTCATATTTATGTTTCCACAATCTCCTTGACCCATGCAGAAGGTCAAAATGACCAAATTCAGGTAGAGCAGGTATTTGATCGCGTAATAATGTATGCCTCGTTTTGACTTGAGGCCAATCAAATGATTTTCCATTATATGTCACTAGCGATTCAACATCCACCTCACTAAGAAAGCTATTGTAAAGTGCCGCTTCATTTCCTGGATTCGTGAGCAGATGTTGTTTTACCACCACTTTATCTGAATAAACTCTCGCATGCCCAAGTAGAAAAATCATATTTCCCGTTCCGCCAGATAGTCCTGTTGTTTCTGTATCGAAGAAAAATAGCTCGTGAGGCTTGTAGCCTTTTGCAGAAAGAGAATGCTGAATCTCACTTTTGTTCCATGCACTCACCATCTCCGGCAGTTCTGCAAATGAATATCGCCCATGCTGATGGTCAAGTGGATAGGTCACTTCCCGAATGAGGCAGAAAGAGTCTTCAAAGTAGTAAGGAGCTGCACCTAATTCCCCCCACTCTTTTAGAAATGGAATGGTTTCAGCCGTCACAGTGGGCGTTTGTCCCTCTTTTACTGCCCCACGCTTTTCATCTGACTGATTGTGCGAGAGGTGTTTTTTCATTCTGTTTAATTTTCCTTTTAATGACATGAGTACGTCTTTTCCCCCTTCCCTTAAAATCCTGCCATCAATTGAATGATACTGCTTTTTCCATCGATCTCTTTCATTTCCATGCCAATACAAGATGGACAGCCGTTTTCGCAGCTGCATCGCTCAATCAGCTGAGTGGCTGCACGGGCAATTTCATCAAAGCGAGCCTGCACCTCTTTACTTAAACCGATTCCACCTGGGTAATGATCATATAAAAATACGGTCGGTTTCCCGGTATGGGCTGCCTTTATTTGAGAAATGACATGAATGTCTGAACGGTCACACATGACAAACGCCGGAACAATATGCTGAAGAACATTGGCAATACCGAGCAAGAGCTGTTCAAGTGTTTTTTCTTCAAATGTCCGCTCTGCTTCATGTAATTCAAACCAAGCAGCACTCGTATGAATCTCTTCTTCAGGTAAGTGAATCGGGCCGGAACCGATATTTTCCCCGGTTGATAATCGAATTTTTTTGAAAATAGTCGGCATTGCATTAACGGTCACATCACCGTAGTGAACAGATACCGCCTCTTTCTCTGTTGTTTGATCAATTTCAAGCACCTTGAGCTGAACTGCTAAATTCGCATCTGTATAATATTCTACATCGACTTGTTTCACATAAGCCTTAAGATGTTCATAATCTAGCTTTTCCACTTGATACTGAACCCCTTCATGTAAATAAATCGCTTCATCATGAAGTAAAGTCATCGCACTGAATCGATCCATCTCCCCAATAACTCGAACGTTCGTTACATCGGATTGATCGACAATGACGACATTTTCCTGACTTGCAGATCTCAGACTGATGCCATGAGCCGGGAACGATTGATCTGACCAATAATAACGGTTGCCGCTGAAATGGAGAACCCCTTCTTCATGTAAGTATTGCAAAATTTCTTCTACTTCCATACCACCAAACTGTTCATCTTCTCGAAACGGTAGCTCGTAGGACGCACATTTTAGATGATCGACTAGGATGATAAGGTTCTCAGGATTGATTCTTGCCGATTCAGGTGGTCTGTTAAAGAAGTATTCAGGGTGTCTGACAATATATTGGTCAAGTGGCGATGAGCTTGCGACCATGATAATGAGTGCTTCCTCATGACGCCTTCCAGCTCGTCCAGCCTGCTGCCATGTACTCGCTACACTGCCAGGATATCCGGTCATGATACAGACTTTTAGCTGTCCAATATCTACTCCTAATTCTAGTGCGTTTGTGCTGACAACACCGAGAATGTCTCCTTCCCTTAAGCCTTTTTCAATCATGCGCCGCTCTTTCGGCAAATAGCCCCCGCGATAACCACGGATCGATTTAGGACCAATTTCTTTTTTCACTAGTTCTTGAATATGACTTAGGATGACTTCAACTCTTACCCTACTTCTAGCAAAAACAATCGTCTGAATTTTTTCTTTTAAAAATGTTTTAGCGAGCTGATTCACAACAGTGGCCGCACTTTGTCTAATATTTAATGGCTTATTGACGACTGGCGGGTTGTAAAAGACAAAATTCTTTTTACCGCTAGGTGCTCCGTTTTGTTCAATGAGATGCACCTTGCTTCCGGTCAGCTGCTCTGCAAGCTCTTTCGGATTCGCTATGGTCGCTGATGTACAAATAAAGGTCGGGTCACTTCCGTAAAAAGCACAAATTCGTTTTAGTCTACGAATGACATTGGCGACATGACTGCCAAACACGCCTCGGTATGTATGAAGTTCATCAATGACAATATACTTTAAGTTCTCAAATAAACTGACCCATTTCGTATGATGAGGCAAAATCGCTGAGTGCAGCATATCTGGATTTGTGATGACAATATGTCCTGCCTGTCTGACGCGCTGGCGAATCGCTGGGGAGGTGTCCCCGTCATAGGTTTCACTGTGAATTGGAACATCCATCTCATGAATGATTTCGTTTAATTCACTTTTTTGATCTTGCGCAAGTGCTTTTGTTGGAAATAAATAGAGGGAGCGGCTTGTCTGATCTTCTGCGATCGACTGAAGAACTGGCAGATTGTAACAAAGCGTTTTACCTGAAGCTGTAGGTGTCACAGTCACCACATTCTCACCATCCATCACACGTTCAAAGGCTTCCTTTTGATGAATGTACAGTTCGGTCACACCTCTTTTTTCAAGCGCCACTTTGAGCCTGTCATTGACTCTTTCAGGAATTGGAGAAGTCAGTGCAGGCTTCGCTTCAATTTCATGCCAATGCTCGACCTGTTCGTCTTTTTTTAAATCTTCTATGAGTTCGTTCATTGTTTTCTTCTTCATCTGGTATCCACCTCTCATTCTAGTGTACCGAATATTTGTTTGCATGACTAGGCGGCAATTTTTTGATGCACCGCTTGTGAGCAAATATTTTGATGTGTTGTAACAATATCTATTACACTTCTATAGTGAAATGATTTTATCAAGGAAGAAGATGATCAGATTGAAAAACGAATTTAAGCCTTTATTTGAACCTTTTACATTCCCAGGGGGTGCCTCTATTGATGGCCGTTTAGTCGTTGCACCAATGACACACTTCGGTTCTCATGAGGATGGCACGATCTCAAAGGAAGAAATTGATTTTATTACCGCTAGATCAAGCGAAATGGGCATGGTCATCACCGCATGTGCAAACGTGACGCCAGATGGTAAGGCGTTTGAAGGACAGCCTTCTATTGCAAGGGATGAAGATATACCTGGCCTTCAAAAGCTTGCTTCTGCGATTCAAGCGAAAGGAACAAAAGCCATTATGCAAATTCATCATGGCGGCTCTCAGGCTCTCCCTCATTTAGTCCCAAACGGTGATGTCGTTGCACCAAGTGATGTATTTAAAGATGGAAAACAAATTGCGAGAGCTTTGACAGAAGAAGAAATACCTCACATCATCGACTCATTTAAAGAAGCAGCAAGGCGCGCAATCCAAGCAGGATTTGATGGGATCGAAATCCATGGAGCGAACGGATATTTATTACAGCAATTCTACTCCCCGCATAGTAATCAGCGTACAGATCAATGGGGCGGAAGCGAAGAAAAACGTCTCGCATTTCCAATTGCAGTTGTAGATGCGGTGAAAGAAGCAATCAAAGAGCATGTAACAAAACCATTTATCTTTGGGTATCGATTATCACCTGAAGAACCAGAAACACCTGGTTTAACCATGACAGAAACATTTACTTTAGTGGACGTACTTAAGACGAAAAACCTTGATTACTTGCATATTTCTTTAATGGAGATTGACGCTAAGGCAAGACGTGGTGCTGATACAAGTAAGACGCGGATGGAGTTATTAAAAGAGCGCTGTGGTGACACGCTTCCACTCATCGGCGTCGGCAGCGTCATTACAGCTGAGGATGCACTGAATGCATACAATCAAGGGATTCCACTCATCGCTGTTGCAAGAGAAGTCATTGTTGATCCCGATTGGGCAGTAAAGATTAAAGAAGGCAGAGAAAACGAGATTGAAACCGTCATTAAACGCAGTCAAAAAGACAAGTACATGATTCCAGAGGGTTTATGGACTGTCATGGAAGCAAGTAAAGGCTGGGTTCCAATGGAGGATTAATCTCCTCAATAAAAAAACTACCCTATCAACTCAGGGTAGTTTTTTTGGATTATTTCATTTTCACTGTAAAAAGCTTGGACGTCTGCTTTTCTACAGAGCCCTTAGGTTCTTTGTCAAGATGTTCTACTAAATCACCATTCATGATGACAATTGGTGTCACTGTGCTTGCCGCTTTTTCTTCAATCAGCGCTAAATCACATGTAATGAGAGGATCACCTGCTTTCACTTTATCCCCTTCTTTTATGTGTGCTTCAAAGCCTTCACCATTTAATCCAACCGTTTCAAGTCCGATATGAATCAGAAGCTCAAGCCCCGAGAGTGTTCGAATCCCAATTGCATGTTTTGTATGGAAGAGTTGAATAACTTCACCATCTACTGGCGACACAATGGTTCCGTTTTTTGGTTTTACAGCTACGCCGTCTCCCATCATCTTTTGAGAAAAAACGGGATCTGGTACATCGGTCATATCCATTAACTCTCCATCAACTGGAGAATAAATGACTTCTTCCTTTACATCATCTTGGTTTTTTCCGAAACCGAATAATTTTTTCAGCAATGTTCATTTGCTCCCTTCAAGCTTTGCTTCTAGATCTATTCAGCGTATAAACTTTCACGCCCATACACCTTGCTTCATTCAACACTATTTAATCATAATTTTTTCCTCTCATCAATTGATAACCGCCTGAGCCCCTTTTGCATAGGCTGTAGATGAGAGGTGATTCAAATGAAACATGAAAGTGAAAAGAAACACGAGTTGTTAACAAATGAAGACATTCTATATGAAGCGATTGAACAATTTTTTGCATCATCGCCGTTTCACGACATTTTAAATAGTGCAGAGGCGCTGATGACCACGAGCCATTCACTTGCATCCATTACAACCGATGTGACAGAAGATGATCAATATGTATATATTGAGATTCGATTTCCAGACCATTTTGTCGAAGGTGATATCGCACTAGAAGTGAAAGCGCAATATTTACACTTATCGGTACAGGAAAAAATCAAAACAGACACGACTTCCTCCTATTCGAGCTTTACCAAAACCATTTTAATGCCTGCAAAAATAGATGAAACCAATATGAAGAGCGTTTGGAAAGATCAATCACTTCGTGTGACTGCGCCAAAACAAACAACCCAATAGATGTATATCTATTGGGTTTTGCTATGCTTTAAAAATACTAGTAAATCCTTTCGCCAATGAGCCCACTTGATTCATTGTACTCATCATTTGTCCAGCAGTATCAAACATTTTATTAAAATCGTATTGCCCATTCGTTTTTTTAAATTGTGACAGCACACTTTTAAATTGAGATGATTGCTGTTTTTGCGGCCTTGGCAAAGGATAAGGATTCATAGGCTGCTGCATAGGTATCATGCCCGGCGGCTGCATTTGCGGCTGATTCATTGCTTCAGGCTGCGGCTGATAAGGCTGGAAGTTTTCCTGATATCCAAAAGGCGGCTGATAACCTGCAGACGGCGGCTGGTTCATTTCACCTTGATATGGGGGCATGAAATATTCTGGAGGCTGCGGAGGCTGCTGCATATCTGGATACGGAAAAGGCCGTTGCTGAAATTGATTCATTTCATAAGATGGCTGGTTTGAATAAGGGAACATGTATCTCGCTCCTCTCGCTCTGAAAACATATTGAAGTCAATGATATATTATGTTCAGGAAGCAGAAGATGTGCCTACAGCAGCCATAAGAAAAACGCAGGCTGTTTCATCAGCTGCGTTTGTTGATTTCTTCTATTAAAAGGTTCAGTGTATAAATCACTGACTCAACTAAATTTTTCACACGAGGTGCATGCTGTTTGCCAAAATAAGATTGCAGCACAACCTCTTTTCCATTTTCTTGGACGGCTTCAAGCTGTTCTTGATGTAAGTATCTAGGTTTGGCCTGATGAATAAATGAGGTAGCAGCAGTAAGCCACTCTTCCATTTGCTGATCAAATTTGACAACGGCCGGTTGAATATCGTTGTAAAAATCATAAACTGGGTATTCCTCTTCTGCCTTTCCCTTTAGGTACTGCTCGTATGCTTCTTCGATCCACGTGATCAACTCTTGTGTATATTTAAGTAATGTTTGATTATCCAAAGTGTTCACCTCTATGAACCATCCTATCAAACGTTTACTTATTGCTCAAATAGAAAAGCTATCCGGCGTGATATGCGGGTCTTGCCTGCAGCTTATACTCTGCTGCATGAATTTTCAATTCACATTCCTTCACTTCAGATTCAAGACGGTCAATGATTTGTTCTTGTTCCTCTACGGCAGCGTTTTTTGTTTTTTTGACAGCTAAAGACAGTTCTTCTTCCACCGCATCAATCTTTCGCTCAATTTCCTCTAACAACTGCATAATGGATTCTTTTGATACAAATTCGCTCATCATCAGATTCCTCCTTTATCATCTCTCGTTACATTCTCTTTTCTTTTGCTCCCTCCTTCATACATGACAAAACTAGAACTAAATCGCCAATCTAAGTGAAGATAAGCGCAATTTCTTCCATTTCGACACGTGCTTGTCCTTCTTTGTATGATCGCGTCCGATTGTGTAAATTCTAAGGACAAAGGAGGTAGATGTCATGAAAAAGCAGCAAGCACCAAAAGAGCAAAAAACAAAAGGGAAAGAAAATAGTACAGATCAGCTTGATAAAAAGCTCGGCGGCCCTAACCGTCCATCCACGTAAAAAAAGCAGGTACCCCCTGCTTTTTATTTATGCAAAAAATAGTGTTCTAATGAGAAAAGAAAACGAAGCTGCCTTTTTTTATGAAAATACCAGTCGGTCAGCTCAATTTGTTTTGGTAAACGCTCTGCTTCAAACAAGGATGGACTCAATTTCTTTTGAAACCAATCTTCCCTTTGATCGTCTAATGAATGTGTCATGACTGGATACACCGTTCTGAGGAAAGGGCTTGACCTTCGCGCAATCCCTAAAAACGGTTCAAAATCAAATCGAGATCCCGTATGCGGCACGGTATGCAAAAAATGATAAAAATCCGAAAACAAATCGGCTCGAAACAATAGTTTTGCTAGTTTTTTCCCTAACGTAATGCGCTCTTTTACTTGGGAAAACTTTCGTATGGTTAACCCGTACAAATGCCCGTCTACTGTCGGAAAAACGACGGTTTGAAAATGTGCCCACTCGCTGAAAAGATATTGAATCGAGTGAAAAACATTCTTTTTCAGGAGAGGATTTTGTATAATAGGAGATTGTATAGTATATTGTTCATTTATGATGAGTGCATGCAGCAGTCGCTCTGTGTCACGCGTTTGCCAAAATCGTTCCCACTCAGCGCTCATAAAACGAGACACACCGAAATGGGGCAGCAGATGAAATAAAGGTTTACGGTACCTTTTTGACCATTCATACAAGAGAAGCTGCGGGTAAGCATCTGAAAAGATCAGCCAATTCGCTCTTTCATATGCTGTAAAGAACAGATGCCCTTGCTGATCCGTTAAACCCGGATGGAAGAGCTCGCCTTTTAAATCTGTCATCGACCATCCAGCATTTCTGGAGACAAAAGAAGCAAGCAGAGACCATTTCATCTCTGGATGACGGTCATAAAAGCGCTTGTACGCATTTGTCCTTGTCAGGTTGTCCTTATTTTTCGCTTTCGTTTCATGTAAAATATGCTGGGTAATCATGTGCTCTTGTTGTGACAACATGGTGATCTCTCCAATACAAAATGCATTAAAAGGAGGCTGAAACTTGATGATTCGGTATCCTAACGGAAAATCGTATCAGCCCATTCAACAAATTGGGACAAAAAAAAGAATCAGCGGCGAATCATCTTATAGTAACCGCGGGATGACGCTTGAAGCTGACTTAAATGAAACGAACCAGTACTATTTGGTCAACGGGATCGCAGTCATTCATAAAAAGCCTACCCCTGTTCAAATTGTCAATGTGGATTATCCAAAAAGAAGCGCTGCTGTCATTAAAGAAGCCTATTTTAAACAATCCTCCACAACAGACTACAACGGGGTATACAAAGGGCGTTATATCGATTTTGAAGCAAAGGAAACCAAAAGCACCACCTCGTTTCCGCTCAAAAATTTCCACGACCATCAAATTGAGCATATGAAACAGGTTGAAAAGCAAGGCGGTATTTGTTTTGTTATTATATCCGCATTTGGTTCCGTTTATTATTTGTCCGCTACTGACCTCTTCTTCTTTTGGGAGCGGCAGCAGCAAAACGGCCGTAAATCCATTAGCAAAGATGAATTAATGGAAGCAGGTCACCTCATGACACTTGGATATTCGCCAAGAATTGATTATATTAAAGTAGTGGAGACACTTCATTTTTCGGATGATAGCAAGCAACATTTACGTTCGAAAAAGGTTTAACACGAAAGGTTGAGATGTGATGTCTGATCAATTTACAAGTCGTGAACAGCGACGTAAAGCAAGTCAAGAAAACAATAAGAAGCAAAAGAACAAAAAAGGCAAAAAGAAAGCAGGTCTATTTAAAAAAATATTTTTATCTTTACTCGTGATCGGTCTTCTTTGTTTAGTAGCCGGAATCACAACTTTTGCCGTTTTTGCATCAAGCGCTCCTTCTATTGATGATAGCAAGCTAAAAACGCCGTATTCTTCAAAACTTTACGATAAAGACAAAAAAGTCTTTGCAGAAGTCGGGGCGGAAAAAAGAACGTATGTCTCGATTAAAGATATACCCGACGTGGTAAAAGACGCGTTTATTGCAACTGAGGATGCACGTTTTTATAAACACCACGGGATTGATCCTATCCGTATTGGCGGTGCTCTTGTCGCAAACGTCGAGGACGGTTTTGGAGCAGAAGGTGGAAGTACGATTACACAGCAGGTTGTGAAGAACTCCCTGCTTAACAATCAAAAGACGTTAAAACGTAAAGTACAGGAAGTATGGCTCTCGATTCAGCTTGAGCAAAAATACTCTAAAGATGAAATTTTAGAAATGTATTTAAACCGTATTTTCTTCTCTCCTTATGCTTATGGTGTTGGGAAAGCGGCTGAACAATTTTTCGGAGTGACAGATTTAAATAAACTAACTGTTGCACAGGCTGCCACACTTGCAGGTATGCCGCAAAGTCCATCTGCCTATAACCCAGTGAAACATCCAGAGGCAGCGGAAAAACGCCGTAATATCGTTTTAGGCCTAATGAAAAAACAAGGCTATATTTCAGAGAAAGAGTATGAGGAAGCAAAAGCAACACCTGTCAGCAAAACAGTTGTTTCGGCTGATAAATATAAGAGTCAAAACTCAAGTAAGTACTCTGCTTATATTGAAGAAGTCATGGAAGAAGTACAGAAAAAAGCCAAAGTAGATGTATCAACAGATGGATTAAAAATCTATACTTCTCTTGATCGAAAAGCTCAGGATCATCTGGATGACATCATCAATGGGGATTCAGCCGGATTTACGAAAGGTATGCAAGCTGGAGTCACCCTGCTGGATACAAAAAATGGTGAAATTCGTGCCATTGGTGGTGGTCGTGATGTGCCAGCCGGCGGCTTTAACTATGCCACTGATGCAAAACGCCAGCCGGGATCTACAATTAAACCAATTTTAGATTACGGTCCTGTAATTGAAAACAAAAAATGGTCAACATATCAGCAAATTGATGATGCGCCTTATACGTACTCTAACGGTACACCAATTAACAACTTTGACAGAAGACACTTAGGGAAAATGTCGATGAGAAGTGCTTTGGCACAATCACGAAACATCCCTGCTTTAAAAGCTTTCCAAGAAGCTGGTACAGATAATGCTGTTCAATTCGCCAATAACTTAGGTTTGGACTTACCTTCTGACATTCCTGAGTCTTACTCAATCGGCGGATTTGACGAAGGTGTCTCATCTCTTAAAATGGCTGGTGCATTTAGTGCATTCGGTAACAACGGATACTATAATGAACCGCATGCTGTAACGTCTGTTGAATTTAATGACGGGACGAAGCTTGACTTAACTCCAGACTCTAAAGCAGCCATGAGTGATTACACTGCATTTATGATCACAGATATGCTGAAAACTGCTGTACAATCTGGAACAGGTACACTCGCACAAGTACCGAATGTTCAAGTAGCTGGTAAAACAGGTACAACCAACTTTACACAAGATGATATTAATAAATACAACATCCCTTCTGGCGGGGCGAAAGATTCTTGGTTTGTCGGTTACACGCCGCAATACACAGCAGCTGTATGGACCGGAATCGGCAACTCAAAAGATGCAGACGGCAAAATGTGGCTCACGGATTATGAACAACGTGTTGCCAAAGTTGTCTTCCAGAAATTAATTTCTCAAATTGATGATGGAAGCGGCTCATTTGAAAAGCCAGACAGTGTCGTTGAAGCAACGGTTGAAAAAGGATCAGATCCAGCGAAGTTAGCTGGACCAAACACACCAAGTGATAAGAAGACAACGGAATACTTCGTCAAAGGAACTGTCCCAACAAAAGTTTCTGACACATATGAAAAGAAAGAAGCTGACAAACCATCTGACTTAAAAGCGGTGTATGATGAAGAGAAAAAGTCGATTACACTCACTTGGGGTTATGATGACGATGCAGATGCAACATTTAATGTGAAGCAAGCGGTCGATGATGGAGGCTATAAAGACATTCAAAACAGCTCTTCTAAAGAAGCCGTCATCTCTGATGTGAAGCCAGGTTCCACCTATAAATTCCAAGTGACAGCGACTGTAGACGATGTCACAAGTAAAGCTGCTTCTACCTTCCTCACCATTAAAGATGACGAAGAAGAGGAAGAAAAAGCAGATGATGAGAACAAAGAAGAAGAAGAGCCACAGCAACCTGATGATGAGCAAACAGATCAAACAGATGATAATCAAAACCAAGGCGGCACTGATGAGCAGAAGCCTGATGATAAAAAAGATCAAGATCAAGGCGGAAATACCGAAAACGGCAATGGCGGTTCAAGTGATGGCTCAGACAGTACAAATGGAAACAGCAACTCACAGAGGGATGCCAATAAAGATAAAAAGAAAGACGACGAGAAAGCCAATTCTCAAAGCTCAAATACTCAGTCAAATTCTACTTCTCGCAAAGAAGACGAATAACAAAAAAGCACTTGCCCTATGTGGCAAGTGCTTTTTTAACGATTTTGTTTTAACTTTCTGAGTGCTTCGTATTTTCCATACTGCTTTTTGAGCTCTGTGTATAACTCGTCCAATTGAATAAAGCAATGATATTGGGTAGGTTTAAGCAAAATAAACTCTAATCGTTCTGTCCAGTTAATAGGGGCTACTGGAAACGTCTGTTGTTTAATTTGCTCCCAATCAACGGTTTGAAGCTTCTCTCCTTTGATCCAGTAAAACATTGCAATCATACTGACAATGCCTTGCAGCATATCATCCTCTTCACACCGAGATTTTCTCGTTTGAAAGCGAGGAAGCATGTTGTCTTTTAATTCACTCCACAGATCAAACATCAAAGGAACAAATTCTTCCGTTTTCTGCCACGGTTGCTCATCTAGTAAAGGTTCTGAAGATAGATCAAATGCGAGTGGATTGATTCTTAATATATCCTTTTTTTCGCCGCTTATCTCTACCTTTTTCTCTTTTAGCTTTTCGACATATGAGGTGAAAACAGCTGCTCCGCTCATGCCAGCTTCACCAGCCCTTTTTTCAGCCTCTTCTGCCCTTCTCTGCACATATCAAGAAGTGGACAAGATTCACACTGTGGTCGCTGTGCCTTACAGTGATATCTGCCGAAAAAGATGAGACGATGATGGGTCACGGACCAATCCTCTTTTGGCACCTTCTTCATTAAGGTTTGCTCTACCTCAAGAACAGAATCCTTCCAGCGGCAAATCCCAAGTCGTTTGCTGACGCGCTCGACATGTGTATCTACTGCAATGGCGGGAATTCCAAAAGCGACAGATACAACGACATTTGCTGTTTTCCGCCCAACCCCTGGGAGCTTGATTAGCTCATCTCGATCTCTTGGCACTTCACCGCCATAATCTTCAATCAGCATTTGGCTTAATTTTTGAATGTTTTTTGCCTTATTACGATAAAGACCGATCGAACGAATATCCTGCTGCAACTCTTCAAGCGGCACACTTAAATAGTCTTCTGGTGTTTTATATTTTTGAAATAGATGTTTGGTCACTTTGTTCACTAGAACATCTGTACATTGCGCTGAGAGTGCGACAGCAATCACTAGTTCAAATGGATTGGAATGAACAAGCTCACACTCAGCTTCTGGAAACATATCTCCTATAATATCTAAACATTCATTGATTTGTTTTTTTGATAACATGCCTTCTCCTTTATTGGTTATTGTTCCAGCCAATTATAAAAAGGAACTTGTCGTTTATATGAAGATGTTTCTTCTTTTGAAGGTGGGGCTTTTTGCTGCGAACGGAAATGCTGGCTATGCTCTTTCGCTTCTTCCGCTGTTTTCAGCCCTTTCTTTTTCCACTCAAACAATATTCGATCGATATAGCGAAAATTTAATTTTCCTGATAAAACGGCTTCTCTTAGAGCAAGACGAATCATTTCAGCATCATGATGGTCTTGGTCCATCCAGATCGAGAGTGTTTCCCCTTCAAGAGGAGAAAGTGGTCTGCCAAACTCATCTTCAAATAGCGCATATAAAGATTTTTCAGCCTGCACATGATTCTTTTGCAGGTCTTTCGCCTGTTTTGCTTCTAAAAAGTCATACAGCACACCCCATAAGGGTTCTACCGAGTACCGGTCATGCTGAATACCAGACCTGTCTTCAAACGGCTGGATCGAAATAAACCCTTTTTGAATCAAATACTGCACCATATAAGCACATTCTTCGGCCGAAATGGTCATACCATGTGAAAGCTCTTCAAATGTTTGAAAAAAGACGCCTTGTTCTTCATTCATTTTAATCTTTAACATGACCATCATTTGTGATTCATTCAGTCCTAATTGCTCATAATGGGCAATCAGCAAATTAGGCAAACTGGTCGAACCCATTTTCTGCATATCTATAAATTGCTGCCTTTTCATCGGATACACCTCTTCACTTTCAGTATATCACGTTTTCTCATACGTGCTGCCCTTAAGACGTTTGAAAAAGCCTCCATATGTTGGAGGCTTTCACGTCTTAAGGATATAAACGGTTTAATAATCTTGGGAATGGAATTGTTTCACGCACATGCGGCGCTCCGCTAATCCAAGCAACTGTTCGTTCAAGTCCAAGACCAAAACCTGAATGTGGTACAGAACCATACTGTCTTAATTCTGTGTACCATTTGTACGTTTCTTGATCTAACCCATGTTCTTTTAATCTTGCTTCAAGCAGATCTAAATCATGAACACGTTCAGAACCGCCGATAATCTCTCCATAGCCTTCTGGTGCAATTAAATCTGCACAAAGGACGACATCATCACGGTCTGGTGCAGGCTGCATATAAAATGGTTTTAATGAGGTTGGGTAATGAGTGATAAAGACTGGTTTATCATAGCTTTCGGCGATCGCTGTTTCATGCGGCGCACCGAAGTCATCTCCCCATTCAATGTCATCAAATCCTTTATCCTGCAAGAATTTAATCGCTTCATCATATGTGATGCGCGGGAATGGTGCTTTGATGTTTTCTAATTTTGCTGTATCACGGCCAAGTGTGTGCAGTTCTACTTTACAATTTTCAAGTACACTTTGAACAACGTGAGACACATAATTTTCTTGGTACTCAAGGTTCTCATTAAATTCAACAAATGCCATCTCAGGCTCGATCATCCAGAACTCGATTAAATGACGTTTCGTTTTCGATTTTTCTGCTCTAAATGTTGGACCGAATGAGAATACTTTTCCGAGTGCCATCGCAGCAGCTTCCATGTAAAGCTGTCCACTTTGAGAAAGGTATGCATCTTCATCAAAATATTTAGTAGCAAACAGCTCTGTTGTTCCTTCAGGAGCACTTCCTGTTAAGATTGGCGGATCCACTTTCACGAAGCCTTCTTGATGGAAAAACTCATATGTAGCACGAATAATTTCATTACGGATTTTCATAATGGCATGCTGTTTTTTAGAACGCAGCCATAAATGACGGTGATCCATTAAGAATTCTGTTCCATGTTCTTTTGGTGTAATTGGGTAATCTGTTGCTTCGTGAATCACTTCAATGGATTTCACTTGTAATTCAAAACCAAGTGGTGAACGTTCGTCTTTTGTTACTTGTCCTGTGACATAGACCGATGTCTCTTGTGTCACTGATTTCGCAAGCTTAAAGACTTCCTCTTCCACCTCTGCTTTTACAACGACTCCTTGAATAAAGCCTGTCCCGTCGCGAAGCTGCAAGAATGCAATTTTCCCGCTTGAACGTTTATTGGCAATCCATGCGCCGATTGTTACTTCTTCATCGACGTGTTTAAACACTTGATTAATAGTTGTTTTCAACATATTTCCCTCCAAAGCCAGAAAGAAACTCACCTTGTTAGATAGGTGTGATTCTTTTTTCATACATTTTATTATAACCGTTCTAAATCAGCATGGTCAACGCAAGACAGAAGAAACTACGGTGTTAAATTTTTTTCCACTCGTCCTGTCGTAAAATCAACATAGCTGAAACTATATTGGTTGTTCTCATTTAAGTACGTTACTTCCCAAAGGAGGACGTCACCTTCTCGTGCTAATTGAACATTTTTTAGCTTAGAAATGGTGTTCTCCTTTTGAACGGCTTGTACTGCTTGGTTTGAAGTAATGCCTTCTTTTGCTTTTTTAGCAATGACTTTTTCTTTTTTGCTGGCAGGTACCCACACATAGATCGCTTCGTTTTGTTTGTTTTTACCTTCCACAATAAATTGCTTTTCTTTCCCAACAAAGGTATCCACTTGCTCTACTTGTGCTAATGATGCTTGCTTTTTTGCTCGTTCAATCGCTGCCTGATGACCTTCTTCTTTTTGTCCCATGGCAATTTGATAAATCCACGAAAAGCTAATGATGCCAATGAGTAAAACGAGCGCAGCAATGGATGAAATAATCCAAACTATTTTTTTCATGTCAAGCTTCCCCTAAGTGCGATATATGGTAAATATCGCTTGATTTTGATCTTCTTGATCTAATGCTAATCCAAACATAAGATCTTCCCTTTTAAGCGTTCTGTTCAGCAAATCGACGATTTTGTATAGGTCTTCTGAATGCTTAATTTGAACAGTTGAAAGTACCTCTATTTTACTTTCCACTTCTAATTCCTCCTCGGTACGTAAATATTGTTAGTCATACTTTTCAATGTGAGAACCGATACTATTTTTACAACGGAACATAAAAAGCCGTTACGATAAATTAACTCCAAACCCACACCAGTGAAAGGCCGCTTATGACAGCGGCTTTTCGTTGTTGAGCTTTTCTATATACGCCTCAAGCGACTCTTTGGACATCTCGTGAACTGGCGCATGATGAAGTGATTCTAAAAATAGTTTTCCATACGAAGCGGTTTTCACTCGGCGGTCTAAAATCAGTAATGTTCCGATGTCTTTTTCCGAGCGCAGCAAGCGGCCTGCTCCTTGCTTAAAGGTTAACACAGCTTCTGGGAGAGCGACGGCTTTAAAGGGATTCTTCCCCTGTTTTTTTGCGGCTTCACATTTTGCTTCAATGAGCGGTGAATCGGGTGGTCGGAAAGGAAGCCTTGCCATAATGACGGTCGTTAGCTCTGAGCCAGGAAAATCCACACCTTCCCAGAAACTCCCTGTTCCTAGCAAGATGGCCTGCTTAGCCAATTTGAACATTTTTGTCAATTTTACAGGGCTCCCGCCTGTCAAACCTTGAGCAAACAAGGCCGATTGCATACCTTCTGATTTCAGCTCTTCATACACTGCTTTTAACATCTCATGTGAATTAAATAACACCAATATTTTCGCTTGATCCTGCTTTTCCATGATCTTAATATATGTTGCAGCTTGCTTCACATATTCGCGTTCATCACGGTTTGTGATCGGCGGCATGTCAGCCGGTACAACGACCTTAAGCTGTTTTTCAAGTTCAAAAGGTGAATCAATTTGGACAAGGTGTGGGTAAAAATCTTGCAGACCAAATCGTTCCAAGCAATAATCAAAGCGTTGATTGATGGTAAGCGTCCCTGATGTGAGGACGACGCTTTTTTTGTTCATGAAGAACCGATCAGCTAGCAGCTCCCCTGTATCCAGCGGCTGCGCGTGCATAAAGACAGCATTCTTGGCACCCTTTGCATCAATCTCAATCCAAACGGTTTCATCATTGTTTGGTTCAAAGATAAACCGGTACAGCGTACTGCAGAATGTCTGCATAAATGACATCACTTGATCGTATTCTTCTGCTTCAAATGCAAAGTGTTCTATGAACTGATCACTTTTGTGAAGTAACTCATTTTTTTGCTGCTCATACAGTTTCTCACAAGCAATCAATAATGAACAAAGCTTACTCGCTGATTCTTTAATTCGGACCCACTGAGCATGTTTCGAATGATGACGGACTCTATGAATGAGACGATTGATGTCCGCTTTTGGTTTTGTCCTTTTGACAAAAGAATGAACGGTACTAAAAAATGCGTCACTTTCCATCTGAAGCTGCTGAAGATACTCGTCCATTTCAATAAAGGTGTCAGTTGATAAACCTGCCCCATGAAATCTCTTTTTCAATTTCTTAAGCAGCCCGCCATGCAAAGAGCCAAGCTGCGTTAATTTCGCATGAAGCTGGAGATAAGACGCACTGTCACCTAGCGTTTCATTGGCTGTTTTTTCAAATTGGTGGGCCTCATCAATCACATAGACATCTGCATGCTGAAAGATAGAAGGTCCTTCCGTTTGAGATAAAAGCAGACGGTGATTCGTCAAAATTAAATCAGCGGTTTGAGCCTTTCGTTTAGCCCGTTCATAAAAACAATGTTCTTTAAAACGGCGTTTTTTCGATGTAAATGGCATGTGCACACAAGAGATACGGTCTTTTATATTTGCAGCTCCTGACGGTAAATTCAGTTCAGACAAATCACCTGTTTCAGTGACAAGAAGCCACATTAAAATTTGCGCTTTTGTTAAGACAACATCATAGTTATCATCTTCCTCATGCAGGACATGCTCAAACTTATCTAAACAAATATAATGTGCCCGCCCTTTAAACACACAGGCGGCTGGCTCAAATGGGAGCAATTGCTTGAGTAGCGGAACATCGCGCTGAAGCATCTGCTGCTGCAGTAAAATAGAATATGTACTGATAATGACAGGTTTTCCTGATTTCTTTGCTTCTAAAGCAGCTGGTATAAGATAAGCGAGTGTTTTCCCGATTCCTGGCGCCGCTTCAATTAACGCATAAGCTTTTTCATGGAACGCATCTCTTACTTTGTTCATCATCGTGAGCTGGCCTTCTCTTACTTCATAGCCTTCTAATGTTTGAGGAAGCTTCTCTTTTATCTCCTCAAACAGCTGCTCGTCGTCAGCGCCTACTGCATATGTCGATTCAGTGATAGGATTGGTCACATCTTTCACAGCAAAAGATCCTACTTCTACAAGCGAATCATACTGACTAGAGTGATTGGTTTCAAGCTGCTTAATTAAAAGTCCTATATCACTTAGAAGATAAGAGGATAATCTGCGCAGCTGTTTTAACACATTTGGCGGTGTATTCCTTAATTGATGTAATAAGGTTAAAAATAACATGGCAGTAACTTCCGCATCACTATCCGCTCTGTGCGGGTGGTCATGTGGAAGCATGAGCTCTTCGCTTAATTCAGTTAGCTTATAACCTTCAAGCTCAGGATAAAGAATTCTAGAAATTTCAACCGTATCAATCGCTAGCACATCCAGCTCATTTTTCCCGCATGCTTTTAGTTCATCGTTTAAAAAGTTCAAATCAAAATGAACATTGTGCGCAACAAAATAAGCGCCCTGTATGAGATCATACACCTCTTGGGCAATGTCCTCAAAAAACACCGCGTCATCAACCATGTGCTGCTTAATACCTGTCAGCTGTTCAATAAATCCAGGAATCGTTTTCCCTGGGTTCACATATTTTGAATACCGTTCGACAATTTGTCCATTTTCAATGACCACCGCAGCAATTTGAATGATTTTATCACCTTTTTTTGGTGAATTCCCGGTGGTTTCAATATCAACGACAACAAACCTTTGATCGGTCATAAAATGGACACCTCAATTCCTCGTTCCACTCATAGTGAAACACACTCTGGGCAATATAGCTGAAACAGAACAGCTTCCTTATGATGAAACTGTTCTGTTTCCATGTGAGCGTGCGTTATAAAATCGTTCTCGCAGGCTCTTGCCCAATCATTTGTTCAATTTGATTTTGTTTATTTAACACGACCACTTTAGGTGTGTGCGATTTCGCTTCTTCCTCTGACAACATCCCATAAGCGATAATAATGACTTCATCTCCTGGCTGAACCAATCTTGCTGCCGCACCATTTAAACAAATGACACCGCTCTTTCTTTCTCCAGGGATGATATATGTTTCAAGTCTAGCACCATTGTGATTATTAACAATTTGCACTTTCTCATTTGCCATCATGCCTGCCGCATCAAGCAAATCTTCGTCGATGGTAATACTGCCTACATAGTGTAAGTTTGCTTCAGTCACTGTCGCTTTATGAAGTTTCGAGGTCATAAAAGTTCTATACATGTTTTTCACCGCTTTCAGGAACATGGAAAATCACATTATCAATCAGTCTTGCCCGGGAGAACTTCACAGCAGTGGCAATGATCACTTGGCCCGTTATGTGCTGAAGGGGTTCAAGCTCTGGGTAGGAGTAAATGTCAATATAATCGATTTCTCCACTCGTTTGAAGAATCTCCTCTTCCACTAATTGATAAATACGATTTACATCATGTTCACCGTTTTCTACAGCTGTCTGTCCTTTTTTTAATGCCCGGTATAAAGCAGGTGCTTCTTGCCTTTCTGTTTCAGACAAATACACGTTCCTTGAACTTTTCGCTAAACCGTCTTCTTCTCGAACAGTAGGAACAGACACAAGGTGAAGATCAAAAAAGAAATCCTTGATCATCGCATCGATAACAGCGACTTGCTGTGCATCCTTTAGCCCAAAGTATACATTGGTTGGTGCGACAAGGTGAAACAGCTTTGTCAGCACCGTGACAACGCCGTCGAAGTGTCCTGGGCGTTTCTTCCCGCATAAGACGTCTGTACGCTTTTGAACAGTCATCGTAATCGATGGCTCATCTTTGTACATTTCCTTCACATCAGGTGTAAATAATATATCTACTCCAGTTTCTTCGGCAAGACGCTGGTCTCTTTCCATATCTCTTGGATAGGATTCAAAGTCTTCATTCGGTCCAAATTGCAATGGATTAACAAAGATGCTCATCACTACGATGTCATTTTGATCTCTTGCTTCTTTTGCAAGCGTAAGATGTCCTTCATGAAGGAAACCCATTGTAGGGACAAATCCAATGGAATGCTGCTTCTTTTGATACTGCTTGATCATTTCTTTTAGTTCATGAATATGGGAGACAACCTTCATTCCTTGATCCCCCCATATAAACCATCAAGGACTTCTTCTTTCATATGAAAGGTATGAGCATCTTCTGGGAATGTGCGTGCTTTTACTTCTTTTGTATATTGTATGAGCGCTTCTTCTAATACAGCATCGATTTGCGCGTATTGTTTCACAAATTTAGGTGTTCTAGACACGCCGTACCCTACCACATCATGGTAAACGAGAACTTGTCCATCTGCTTCAGCCCCTGCCCCAATTCCGATCACAGGAATCTTTAGCATGTCAGTAATCCGTTTTGTCAGTTCACCAGGTACACACTCTAACACAAGAGCGATGGCGCCTGCTTCCTCACATTTCAGACTATCTTCAATCAATTTCTGTGCACTCTCTTTGTCTTTTCCTTGCACTTTATAGCCGCCAAGGACACCGACTGATTGAGGGGTGAGCCCTAAATGGCTTACAACAGGAATACCGCCTCTTGTAAGTGCTTGGATGGATTCAAATACTCCGTCTCCACCTTCAAGCTTTAAGGCATCAGCACCGCTTTCTTGCATAATGCGTGCTGCATTTTTCATCGTTTCTTCTAATGAATAATGATAAGACATAAATGGCATATCCGTCACAACAAATGTGTCTTTTGCGCCTCTTTTGACTGCTTTTGTGTGATGAATCATATCATCCATCGTCACTTGCACTGTGGAATCAAGTCCAAGGACAACCATCCCAAGTGAGTCACCAACTAAGATCATGTCGACTTCCGCTTTTTCCGCTTGCTTTGCAGCTGGATAGTCGTATGCTGTCAGCATCACAATAGGTTCGTTTTGTTCTTTCATTTTGAAAAAATCTAACTTTGTCTTCATTTGTTCCTCCTCATTCTGGAGAGGAGATGGCTTGTCTGATCTCACACGCTTTTATCTCTCATGTGCAGACGAATCATCCCTCTGTCCAAGTCCCTTAGGATCAAGGCAGAAATTTATCAAATTTTTCTTCCTAACAGGTACAGTTCTTTTTCAGATACTGCCCACACGAAGTATATCAAAAATGTGCCGGGTGTTCCACTTAAGTTGACTTGATCTCAATGTCAGCGGAGTAGATGTTTTGGATTCCGCCCTCCGTTTCGAGTAAAAGAACGCCTTCATCATTAATCCCAAGCGCCATTCCAGCATATTGTCCATTGACGGTGCGTGCGATGATACGCTTTCCAATGGTCATCGCATACGATTCCCATAATTGTTTGATCGGAGCAAAACCATTAGTCATATATTCATCATACCTTTTTTCAAAGGTGGACATGATGGTTTGAATCAATGCCGCTCTGTCTACCTTTTCACCCAGCTCCATTTGCAAACTCGTTGCAACATCCTTTAATTCTTCAGGAAAATCATTTGCCGTCTGATTCACGTTAATGCCTGGACCAATAATGACTGCGTGAACTTGGTCAGCTTCTGCTTTTAATTCAGTCAAAATACCAACGACCTTTTTTCCGTTTAGCAAAATATCGTTTGGCCATTTGATTGATGGACTGAGACCCGTTTGCTGCGCTATGGCTTCAGCGATGGCGACAGATGCTAAAAGCGTCATTTGCGGCGCTTTGTGCAGCGGTATTTCCGGCCGGAGAATCAAACTCATCCAAATGCCTGTCCCATTTGGTGAATGCCACGTTCTTTGAAGGCGGCCTTTTCCGTTTGTCTGATGATCACTGACAACAAGCGAGCCGTGCGGGGCTCCTTTATTGACGAGGTCATGGGCAATGAGCTGAGTTGAGGCGACTTCTTCTTGAAAATAAATATGCCTGCCAAACAGCTCTGTTTCCAAACCAAACAGAATTTCGTCTTCACTAATTTTGTCCGGTTTACGAAGCAGCCGGTATCCTTTTCTTCTGACCGCTTCGACCTCATATCCCTCTTTTCGCAAATCCTCTATATGCTTCCATACTGCCGTTCGGGAGCAGCCAAGCTCATCACATATTTGCTGGCTTGAGACAAAATCTTGCTCAGATGCTGTAAATAGTTCAATTAATCGTTTTCTAATCGCTGATCGCACGCTATGAGCCACTCCTCTATGGCTTCTTTTCGGTTTTCAAGCTGGTTTTGCAAAACGGCTTTTTTTACAGAAGAAAGCTCTTCTGCAATCCATTTACCAGCTGGCTTTTGCCGAAAGGCCATCAAATCTTTTCCTGACACTGCAAGGTCTTGAAGCTGTTTAATCGGCAACGCATCATATGAACGTTTCGCCGCCTCCAGCTCATCAAAGAAAATGCGGCGCTCATGTTTGAGCTGCGTGATTTTCATACTAGAAAGCAGGACATGTTCACCAGCTTCAAACATTTTTTCCGCATCCCAGTCACAATCAACATATTTGCAAATGGCGACGGCTTCTTTTAAAAGTTTCGTTGATAACTTCCATTCTTTTAAAAAGGACACCGCCTCCGCCTCATCTAGACCAAGTAAATGGATAAAGGCTCCCCACACCTCATCTAACCCATCCAATAAATAATACGGGAAAGCTTGGAACGTTTCATTCAGCTGATCCTTTTTGAGGCCGGGCAATTCTTCATACAATTTGGTGGAGATGAGCACCTTGATGGCTTGTTCACAGTAGCGGCCTTTTAAAAGTTTTTCCATTTCGATTTTTTTGCGTTCAACAGATATGTTAGCAAGCAGATGTTTATCTTTTTTCATTGCTTCTTCCGTCTCTTTAGAAAGCTCAAACCCGAGCTGGCTTAAAAACCGCACCGCTCTCATCATCCGAAGCGCATCTTCTTGAAAGCGGCATGCAGGATCTCCAACCGTTTGAATTCGTCTTCGCTTCATATCCCGCTTGCCGCCTACATGGTCAATGATGTCACCATGAATATCCATGGCCACTGCATTGATCGTTAAATCTCTTCTTAAAAGATCTTCTTTTAGTGATGAAATAAACGCCACTTCTTTAGGCCGTCGAAAGTCTTCATATTCTGATTCAGTCCGAAACGTAGTGACTTCATAGCTGACCCCGTCAAGTAACACAATAACAGTGCCATGCTCTTTGCCGACATCTACTGTTTTATCAAATAAAGACTCCACCACATCAGGTGTGGCATCTGTCGCAATATCGATATCCCCAATTTCCCTGCCTAAAAGGACATCTCTCACCGCACCGCCGACAAAATAAGCTTGATACCCATGTTCATGCAGTGTATGTAAAATAGGGATCGCATGTGTGAATGGTTCATTCATCTTCAACATCACCTTCGATCAATTCTAAGTAAAGCTCTTCATACTCTCTCACAATTTTGTCAGAAGAGAAATTGGCTTCAACACTAGACTTGGCTGCCATCGATATTTGCTTATGGAGCGCATTGTCTTTCAGAATAGAGATGGCATGTTTTGCTGCTCCATCTACATCACCAAGCGGAACAAGGAATCCTGTCTCTCCATGTGCAATCACCTCTGGAATTCCTCCAACGTCTGTTCCTATACAAGGTACTCCGCATGCCATTGCTTCAAGTAGTACAAGACCAAAACTCTCTTTCTCAGAAAGCAGCAGCTTCAAATCACTAATCGAATAGAGCTCCTCCACCTTCTCTTGCTTTCCTAAAAATAACACGCGGTCCGTTAATCCAAGCTTTTTCACAAGCTCGCAAACAACCGATTTTTCAGGGCCGTCCCCAATCAGTAGCAGTTTTGCATTCACCTGTTCAGAAATCTGTTTAAACACATGGATTACGTCATACACCCGCTTCACTTTACGGAAATTTGATACATGGATGACGACCTTCTCATCCTGCAGAAGACCATAATGCGTCTTCAGCACTTCGTGATCTTCACGCAAATATACGCGCTCATCGACGAAATTATGGATCGTATCAATTTTTTTATTCGGTTTAATCAGATCGTATGTCTGCGCAGCTAATGAATGTGATACAGCTGTTACGCGGTCAGATGATTCGATCGCAAACCGGATGACTTCCTTTAAAGATGGGTCATAGCCTAAAACCGTAATATCCGTCCCGTGAAGGGTGGTGACGACTTTGACAGACTGTCCAGTCATTTGTTTGGCTAAGAACGCACAGACAGCGTGAGGGACCGCATAATGCGCATGAATAATATCAAGCTTCTCTCGTTTTGCCACTTCTGCGAGTTTACTTGCCAGTGCAAGGTCATAAGGCGGATATTGAAACACAGCATATTGAGTGACATCCACCTCATGAAAATAAATATTCGGATACACTTTATTGAGTCTAAACGGAATACTTGAGGTAATGAAATGAACATCGTGCCCTTTTTCAGCTAAACGTTTTCCAAGCTCTGTGGCAATAATGCCCGAACCGCCAACACTCGGATAACAAGTGATTCCGATCTTCAATTTTTTCATAATTACCCCCCAAGTAAGTCATCGTCCATCAAAAGTGGCTTCTTTGCCAGAAACCCTTCTGCAAAAGTTTTATTGACTTCCCTTCCATACATCGACTCTCTCATTTTGACAAAATCGATATAACCATTTACAAGCGGTGTCTCCACTGAACTCTCTGTTTTGACAAATTGGCTTTTATACGCATGTAAGCTATCAATTTTTTGCTTCATCTCGTCTGAAATATCAATCACAAAATCTGGACGATGGTGGCCATTAATCATGTAATAATACATCTGGCTTATTTTATGCGCTGGCTGCTTGTATGAATCTTCAAATTTATGTATACCTGCAGAAAAAGCGGCCTCTTCTACAAGTGAACCCGCATGACCATGATCAGGATGCCGATCTTGGTGGTGCGGGGCAAAAATAAGTCTCGGTTTGTATGTTCGGATGACACCTGCAATTTCTTTCATCGCTTCGTCATTCAGATAAAGTCCTCTATCTGGCAGCGTGAGCTGGATTCGAGTCGTGACGCCTAAAATGGCAGCGGCTGCTCTGGCCTCTTCTTTTCGGCTTTCAACCGTTCCATTTGAAGATAATTCAGCCTGAGTCAAGTCACAAATCCCAACACGTGCCCCTTTTTTTACGTATTTTGCAATCGTTCCACCCATACCGATCTCTACATCATCGCTATGGGCACCGAATGCAAGGATATCAAGTGGTTTCATGCGTTCCTCCGTTTTTTGCTACATCTCGAAAATCAAACGTACCTTTATTTAAATTCCTGACTAAAATTTCGGCGGTCCCCATATTGGTTGCTAATGGGATGGCATACACATCGCAAAGCCGGATGAGTGCAGATACATCCGGTTCATGCGGCTGTGCAGTGAGAGGGTCTCTAAAAAAGAGCACAAGATCCATTGCATTATCAGCAATCATAGCACCGATCTGCTGATCTCCTCCAAGTGGTCCTGATTGGAAACGATGAATGGGCAGCCCAGTCGCTTCTTTCACTCTTAAACCTGTGGTTCCTGTTGCATAAAGTGTATGATCTGCCAAAAGATCTCGATACGCAATGGCGAATTGAATCATGTCACTTTTTTTCTTATCGTGAGCGATTAAAGCAATGTTCATCAGGGATCCACTCCTTATTAGTCGATAATATTTTCTAAGCCATAGACGAGTTGATCAATATGCATCACCTGTTCAACAGAAAGCTTCACACCTGACATAAAGGATGCACGGTTATAAGAATCATGACGAATCGTGAGCGTCTGCCCGTCCATTCCAAACAGCACTTCTTGATGAGCAATCATGCCTGGAAGCCTTACGCTGTGAAGACGGATGCCATCATAATCTGCTCCTCGAGCACCTTCGATTAGTTCTTTTTCTTCAGGGTGCCCCTGCTTTTTGCTTTCTCTTACTTCAGCAATCATTTCAGCCGTTTTTAGTCCTGTACCGCTCGGAGCGTCCAATTTTTTATCATGATGAAGCTCAATGATTTCAACATCAGGAAAATAATTCGCTGCCATTTTGGCAAATTTCATCATTAAAACAGCACCAACAGCAAAGTTAGGCGCAATAATACAGCCTATCCCTTTTTCTTCTGTTAATTGCTGAAGTTCTTTTAGGTCGTCTTCTGAAAAACCTGTTGTGCCTACGACTGGACGTACGCCATGTTCAAGGGCTTTTTTTGTATGTACTTTCCCGATTTCTGGGGTCGTCAAATCAATTAATACATCCGGTGCTGTTTCTGAAAGACACACGTCAATATCCGTATAAATGGGCGCATCAGATGTTGTATGAAGCACATCTGATAGCTTTTTCCCCTCATGTGTGTGATCAAGTGCTGCTACTAGTTCAAAATGGCTTGTTTCTTCTGCCAGCTTGACAGCCTCTATCCCCATTCTTCCTCTTGCTCCAGCGACTACAACTTTGATGGTTTGATTCGTCATCTTCTCTACTTCCCTTCTTTTTTCGTCCAGCGGTCTTTGTCTCTTGTATTGAATTTATGCATCACACGATCATGGGCTTCTTCAAGTGATATATTGAGTGAATTGGCAAGGCATGTTAACACAAACAGCACATCGCCAATTTCTTCTTCCATGCTTTTTTCTGTTTCTGTTGTTTTTTTCGGCTTTTCTCCATAGTAATGGTTGACCTCTCTTGCCAGCTCACCTAATTCTTCTGTCAGACGGGCCATCATGGCAAGCGGGCTGAAATAGCCTTCTTTAAATTGTCCTATGTAATCATCGACTTCTTGCTGCACGTGACGCAGCGTTTTTTCATTCGTCATGAAGCTCATCCTCCTATCCATCTCTTACATGTTAGCGAAATCATAAATATTTGACAAATGTTTAAAACTCAGTTTGCTTGTTTCTCTTCCATACCATATAATATTATCGCTGTCTAAGCAAAAAAAGGAGTGATCTTTTGCTAAAAGAAATTCGTCTTAAAAATATCGTATTTATTTTAATAGGATCTGCGATTTTTTCTTTCGGCCTTGTTCATTTTAATATGCAGAACAACTTGGCGGAAGGCGGATTTACAGGTATCACACTGCTTTTATATTTTCTATTTCACATTGACCCATCTATTTCAAACCTTGTTTTAAACATTCCGATCTTTTTTATCGGCTGGAAAATGCTTGGCAGAACCATGTTTACATATACAATTGTCGGAACCGTCAGTCTTTCTGTCTTTCTAGCCATCTTCCAGCGCTTTCAAATACATATGCCTCTTCAGCACGATTTAGCCTTAGCCGCACTCTTTGCAGGTGTATTTATCGGAACAGGCCTCGGAATCATCTTTAAATTCGGCGGGACAACAGGCGGCGTGGACATTATTGCAAGACTGATCAACAAACATTATCAAGTCGCAATGGGAAGAACGATGTTTATCTTCGACGCATGCGTCATTACCATCTCTCTCACCTATTTAAATTACAAAGAAGCCATGTATACACTTGTTGCCGTATTTGTTGCTGCAAAAGTCATCGACTTCATGCAAGAAGGCGCTTACGCTGCCAAAGGAGCGATGATTATTTCTGAAAAGGATGACATCATTCAAAAGAAAATCACAGAGGAAATGGAGCGCGGAGTGACCATTTTAAAAGGTGTCGGCTCCTATACGAAACAGGAACGCAACGTCCTTTACTGCGTCGTTCCAAAAAATGAGCTTGTCCACCTCAAGAGCGTCGTAACTTCCGTCGATCCTCATGCCTTTGTATCAGTGAGTGACGTGCATGACGTACTTGGTGAAGGCTTCACATTAGATGAACATAAAAAGCCGCTCAATCCCCACTAAAAAAAGAAGCCCGATAACGGTGCTTCTTTTTTTATGACTTTGGATAATCGGCTTGTCGCTTTTGCTTTTTTTCTTTTTCAGCACGGTATTTCCTAAACCCAACATACGTTAAAGTGAGTAAAATCATACTTCCTGTTGTTAAAATGACCCATAAAAGCGATGGATCCGCTTCATCTTGATCAACGTTCGCAAACACACTTGATAAATCTTCTTCGAGTTTCGTGAGACGCTCAAGCTTTGTCCCACTCGATGCTTTTAAAAATTCACCTTGTTCAATTACTTCCATGTGTTGCTTAATCGTTTGCAGCTTTTCAGGAGAGATATCAATGGTTAAACTCGGATAAATCATATCATACAATGAAACCAGCTCATTCCAAGTTTCATAGAACGTCGTCGATTCTGGATCTTTTACTTCTTTCTTTAATGTCGGAAAAGACCCCATAATCGGCTTCTCGAGCGAACCCCAAAGAGGTTCCGAATTTGATTGTATCGCATCAAGAAGCATTCTAAACTGAGAGGCATACCGAAGTTTTTCGCGCTCATTTAAGTCTTCCTGCGGGAGTCCTTTAATGATATCTTGATAGCCAAGTGTAATTTGCCGAACCTGCGTATTCGTCAGAGTTCCACGCCAATTCTCAGCTTTAAATGTCTTTTCAGCATACAATGCGACTTGTAATGCCTCATCATATTTAGCTTGTCTCGTTAATTGAAAGATTGAATCTGATAGTTCCGTTAATTCTTGCAGCGCTTTAGCAGCTGTTGTTTCCTCACCTTTTGCAGCAGCTGGATGCAAGACGAGAAATAATAATAGAATCATCGCGATTGACTTTCGTTTCATGCAAGTCCCTCCTAGCCTTTCTCCATACAGCGTATGAAGAAAAGGACAAGGTTAGACCAACATTGTTAAGGGAGCTCAAGCTTGACCGATTTTTTCGAGAGGACAAGATAATACGAAACAAGAAGAACGGCAATACTTAACCAAAACGTCACGTAGCCGATCTCATTTGAATAGGCAGAAAGCATAGAATAACGCGGCATCATTCCAAATACATAATCAATCACATCATTATGTAAAATCCATATGCCTGCTACAACCAAATGACGCATGTGAAAACGATAATACGGCGCAAATAACACAGCCTGTACCGCCATCGCAAAGTGCGAACCAATTAGCATATATCCTTCCCACGGAAAATCATCAACAGAAACGAGCACGAAAAGATTCATCCCTACAGCCCATAATCCATATTTGATCAAGGTGACAAGGGCCAGTGCTTCAAAATAAGGAGCATGGCGTTTCATTAGAAAGGCTAGTAATACAAATAAAAAGAAAAAACTTGCCGTCGGACTGTCCGGTACAAAAGGTAAAAAGACAGCCGGCGTCTCTACGAGCTGCGGAATATACCAGTAATAGCCGTACGCAGTGCCAAGAAAGTTGACAATGAGCACGAGCACAAGCATGTAGCGTGTGGCTAGCAGATATTGAATCCATCTCATATTTCTCTTCACTCACGATCTGTTAAAATCAGAAAAAAGCTGACAGCGCCAGCTTTTTTCTCCTTTTGAGTATATCCTTGTACTTGCATTTAAACAACTGAATTATTTAGATTTGACCTCAGATAAATATTTCGAGAGCTTTTCAAGTTCTTCATCGCTGCCTTTAAAAATGCCCTTAGGCATGTTGCCTTTTCCTTCTACAGCGATTTTCGCAATTTCCTCTGGTGCTAAGCCATTGTCAACAAGTGACGGTCCAGCTGCCCCGCCTTGCATATTATCTCCGTGACAGGAGATACATGTCTGCTCTTGATAAATTTTATACTCTTCAGCTGAGGTATCAATCTCTGCTTCTTTCTTGATTTCACCTTGTTTCGCTGCTGCTTCCCAGTCATGAGTAGCAACAGACTCCCATGTTAAATAGGTTGCTGCACCAACTGCAAGAATCATCATCCCAACTGCAATTGGTCTTCGATATGGCCTGCGTTCAGGACCAGAATCAAGAAATGGTGCGAGTAAAAGAGCACCAAACGCAATTCCAGGCATAATCATTGCGCCAACTACCGTATAGCTTCCTGCAGCAAACTCATATTTTAACAACTGGTATAAAAATAAGAAATACCAGTCTGGCAGCGGAATATAGCCCGTATCTGTCGGATCAGCCATCCGCTCAAGCGGAGGTGCATGAACAACAGTTAGGACAAGAAATCCAATTAAAAAAACAGCACCTACAAGCCATTCCTTTAAAAGAAAGTTCGGCCAAAAGGCTTCGGTTTTTCCCGGATATTCGGAATAGTCTTTAGGTATGTTAGGTTTTCTTTCTGCCGGTATTCTGGAATCTCCGACAAACTTCATCCCTTTTCCCCTATGCAAAGTCATCCCCTCCTCATTGAACATTCATCAAACGCAAAATTTTACAGCGGTCCAGAAATTCCTTGCTTACGAATCATAATAAAGTGGGCAGCCATCAGCCCAAATAATGCCGCTGGCAAGAAAAAGACATGGATAGCGAAAAATCTCGTCAGCGTTTGTGCACCTACAATGTCAGGATGACCTGCAAGCAGCGTTTTAATCTCTTTCCCAATGAAAGGTGTCGCTTCTGCAATTTGAAGACCAACCTTCGTCGCAAATAGCGCCTTCATATCCCACGGTAAAAGATATCCTGTAAAACCAAGTCCAAGCATCACAAAGAAAATGAGCACACCGACAATCCAGTTTAGCTCTCTAGGCTTTTTATACGCCCCTTGGAAAAAGACCCTCAGCGTATGTAAAAACATCATAACAATGACTAGACTCGCACCCCAGTGGTGCATCCCTCTTACAATCTGTCCGAATGCCACTTCATTTTGCAAATAATAGACAGATTCCCATGCGTTTTTAATATCCGGTACATAATACATCGTTAAAAACATGCCCGAAAGGACTTGAATGACCGTCACAAAAAACGTTAAACCGCCAAAACAATACACAAAAGCAGAGAAATGATGTGCTGGATTGACGTGCTCTGGCACTTCATGATCCGCAATGTCTCTCCATATCGGTGTGATGTCCAGCCGCTCATCTACCCAATCGTAAATCTTGTTAAGCATCGTTACCCTTCCCCTTTCGGCACAGCTTTTCCAAGATAGAGGTATCCGTCCTTCACTTGCTGCTTATAATGGTCAAGCGGAGCAAGCGGCGGAGTTCCGGGTACGTTTGTACCATCCTTGTCGTACAGCCCATAATGGCATGGGCAGAAAAATTTGTTTGGATTTTTCGGATCACTGTTCCAGTTCACTGTACATCCTAAATGTTTACAGATTGGCGATAAAGCGACAATTTCATCCCCTTCTTTGTACACCCATGCAGACCTAGATTCCTTTGACTCATACCATGCATCTACTTGATCAATTTTAAAGTCAAAGCGCTTCGGTTCTTTTGTCAGTTCATCTACACTGACAACTTGAACCATATCCTGATCCTCTGTTCCTTTTAGCACAGGGTCAAGCGCAAAGCGAACCATAGGCATGAGCATTCCAGCGGCCATAAATCCCCCCACGCCGGTCAACGTGTAATTCAAAAATTGACGCCTGGACACTCCATGTCTCTTCTCGCTCATTTTTTTCTCCCCCCCTCAGGTCGTCAGCTACTTTATAACTGAATTAGAAAAAATTTCATAAAACTAGGACACCCTCATAATATATCAATCTATTCACAAGGTCAACAGCCTAAAAAGCTATGTACAATGCAAATGTAAGGGTTTTTATGACGGGTTCCATTTTTGTAACAAAAAGTTCAAAATTTGTTCTACACTGTCTTGAATGACTTTTTGCTTTAAATTGACCTTTAAATGCTCAAGCGGAACAGACTGCAATATAAATGCCGATTCACTCACTTCTAGCTGTTCTTTCCATTTGTTATCAGATGTGATAAACACAACATGCTGAAAATGTTCTTGCAATGATTGTTTTAGTGCAAGTATGTCTTCTTGCTTACGATTATTTACTTCTAAATATGTATATGGAGGAAAAAGAAACACTCTGCCTTTCAGTTGCCTTTCAAGATCCTCTGCCACAAGCATTGTAAACTCACCTAAAGACACGGTTTGTTTGATATGGCTTGCATTTATCCCAACTAATGGAATGATAGCGGTATCAATGTAATCTTTAGATTGTAAAAAGAGATCCGCGTCCTCCGCCTGAAACTTCATCTAGTTCCCCTCTTTCATCACATAAGCCCTGCCTGTATAGGGCAAGGCTTATTGGCTTGGTTTATGATAATAGGCTTAATTCTTTTGCTAACTTATTAAATGTTTCTTGATCATGACGGTCAAGCGCTTCATCGATTTCTTTCATCAGCCGTTCTTTTTGGAAAGTAGCGATAGAATGCTCTAGCACTTTCTCAGCAAGATCTTTATCTTTTTCATTTTCATAAAGATCTTTAGGAATATGAGGATTTGTTTCAAGTACAGCGGCATATTCCGGCGAACGATATGCAGATCGGAAATTCAATTGAATAAACAAATCTTGCTGTTTATTCAAACGAATATCATGAAATGATTTTTCTGCATCTGTCGTCATGATATTTTCTTTATAAAATCTAAAGGGAACTTCATCCACACAGTGTGTTGACATAATAATTCCCCTTGGGCAAAATTCTGCTTGCTCTACAAAATGAACCTTTTCCATCAAAGAGTCGTGACTCATTAAATAATTTAATATCCAAACACACTCTCTTCGCTTTAACTGATAATGGTTTAAGAACCACCGGATAAATTCCTTCTTTTCATTGACAGAAACAGGGGTCTGCATGTTATTCCCTCCTCTATCGTAAATTAAATTGCTATACATGAATTATTCAACAAACCAGTTCTTCATTCCTGCAAACTATAAGGAAATTTCGTCTTCAATTCTTAAAATCGTTTCTTCAATTTCTTCATTCGTGCCATCTTTCTGAAGAACTTTTCGTAATAACGGCAAGGCTTCTTTTTGTCTGCCTTCTTCTAAAAGGAACGAAGCATATTCATATAAAAAGTCACGTTCCTCATCAAAATCAGGCAGAGCAAGTTTGAAATACTCAGCGGCTTCATCGTATTCTTCTCGTCCGACAGAAGCAGAAGCAGCATACCAATTCCATTTTGGATCTTCTTCCCCAAAGCTTTTAACCTCTTTAATCACATCCAGAATTTCATCAAACAGCTCTTCATTTAAATAGATCGCAAGCAGCGTTTGAACGGCTTCAATATATCCTGGATCAAGAGCAAGTGCTTCTTGAAGCAATTTTTTCGCATCTTCCGAATGGCCATTTTTCAAATCAATCTTTGCCCCATATAAATATAACTCTTTGTTATACTCATCCACTTTAATTCCTTCTTTTACTATCTCTAAAGCTTCATGATATAGTCCTTCTTCCTCATAGCTTTTGGCTAAAGGCATATAAAGTGACGAATACGAAGGATCAATATCTTTTAGTTCAGAGAGCTGCTGAATAGCCGTTTTCGTTCTGCCAGCCCTCATCGCTGTAAATCCGTAGCCAAAAAGTGTATTTGGATCCACTTGATCCTTTACAGCCTTTTCATACCATTCAAGGGCATCTTCAAATTCTCCAGCCGTGCTTAATGATTCAGCGAGCCGCTGATATACATTGACACCACCAATTTCATTTTGTTGATCGGCCACTTTGTAGAAATAGTCGGCTGCTTTCTTTGAAAGACCTTGGGAAAAATACAATTCCCCTAAAGCAAAATCAATGACGGCTTCATGAGGTAGTAACTCTTTCGCTTTTAAAAGCTTTTGTTCACTAACTTCAAATAGTCCTTGCATTTGATACAAATCTGCCATTAACAATAAACTCTCTGGATACGCATCGTCATCTTCAGGAATCGTTTCAAGAACTGCTATTGCCTTCTCTTCTTCATCAGAGTCTATTAACAGCTCTGCATAAAAACAGGTTAATCCTGTTTCTTCTGGATATAAATCATGTAAATCACTAATGAGGTTCCGCGCTTTGTCAATATCTCCCCAGTCATAATATAACTGAGCTGCCTGCGCTTTTTCTTCATCATGAAGATGCTTCTCTGCTTGAGCAAGTGTTTGGAGTCCCTTTTCAGTCTCACCCGCCTCAACTAATTTTATGGCTTCTTGTAATGAACTATTCAAATCAAACCGTTCCTTTCTGTTTCCAAAAACCTAAACTGTTGTTACTTCATATCATAATCGACAGCTGCATATCCAGCAAATATGTTGCTCTTTTAACATGAAGCCATTTTTGTGTTTTGAAGACTCTTTTTCAATCAATACTTTACTAAACTGATGATTTG
The DNA here is from genome assembly GCF_038006825.1 of Bacillus sp. FSL W8-0183. Classification (NCBI taxonomy): domain Bacteria; kingdom Bacillati; phylum Bacillota; class Bacilli; order Caryophanales; family Bacillaceae; genus Bacillus; species Bacillus sp. FSL W8-0183. Next base: position 2,274,109 of record NZ_JBBOVY010000001.1, read on the forward strand.
TAAACCGAATACGCTAAAAAATTGTTTTTGAATCAGCAAAATGCCCTTTTTCAAGGTTTCACCTTGAGACAAGCTATGCTATAGTTCTTTCAAATATGCAAAAGGAAAGAAAAAGCCTGAGGAAATCCTCAGACTGTTTGCGTTAAGTATTCAATGTGTTCAAAGAAATTTGGATAAGATACACGTACTGCATCTGTATCTTCAATCTCGATTGCTTGCTCTGTTATACATGCCGCAATTCCTAACATCATACCAATTCGATGATCTCCGTAGCTTGAGACGACTGCGCCGCCTTTAAGGCTCGTTTTACCATGAATCTTCATTCCATCATCTGTTGCTTCAATATGAGCACCTAGTTTTTTAAGTTCTGAAACGACTGTATCAATCCGATTGGTTTCTTTCACTTTTAATTCAGCGGCATCTTTAATGATCGTTGTTCCTTCTGCTTGAGTAGCTAGGAGCGCAATAATAGGAATTTCGTCGATGAGTCTAGAGATCATATCACCTGAAATGTCGATCCCTTTTAATGAAGAGGTAGAGATCGTTAAATCACCGAACGGTTCTCCGCCTTTAGCATCCACTTCTTGAATGTTGAGGTCTGCACCCATTTGTTTTAGCACATCTATTATACCAGTTCTCGTTTTGTTCAAACCGACATTTCTCAATACAATCCGGCTGTTTGGAACGATAGATCCAGCCACTAAGAAAAATGCAGCTGAAGAAATATCTCCAGGGACAAATACATCTGTTGCTTTTAACGTTTGTCCACCTTCAATTGAAACACTTTGTGCATCTTCAAGTAGCGAGACACCAAACATTGATAACATTCTTTCGGTATGGTCTCTTGATTTATGCGGTTCAGTTAACGTCGTTGTTCCTTCTGCCTGCAGTCCAGCTAGAAGGACAGCCGACTTAATCTGGGCACTGGCAACTGGAGACTCATAAGAGATAGCTTTTAAATTACCACCACGTATAGAAAGCGGTGTATACTCGCCATTTGCTCTACCATCGATCTTGGCTCCTAATTGTCTTAACGGACCTGTTACCCGTTTCATCGGTCTTTTGGCAATACTTTCGTCTCCGATCAGCGTACTGTGGAACTCACAGCCAGCCAAGATTCCCATCATTAAACGAATGGTCGTGCCAGAGTTACCAACATCGAGAATATCGCTCGGCTCTTTAAGTCCTTTTAGTCCCTTACCATGAATGACAACATCTGTACCTTTTTGTTCGATGTCGACACCCATTTTTCTAAAACAATCAATCGTGCTTAAACAATCAGCGCCAGGAAGAAAGTTTTTTACTACTGTAGTCCCATCAGCAATAGCGCCAAACATCACAGATCTATGAGAAATGGATTTATCTCCTGGAATATGAATTTCTCCATTCATAGGAGCACTTTTATGAATTTTCATGTTCCTCACCTCAATCAGCATAAAATGTATCGTAATTTGCTCTATTTTTTATACAGAGTTCTGCCCGCTTTCGATCGTCATCTGTTTGAAAACTAATGCGTAAAATCCCGTTAATGTCTTCTCGCGTTTCAATAATACGGATATTTGTAATACTGATGTTTTCATTTGCTAGATATCCTGTAATTTCCGAAATAACACCAGGATGATCCGGCACATCGACATAAAGATCATAAAAAGCAGGGATAGCTCCTTTTTTCCTCAGAGGCAGGCCGTCGCGATATTCCTTGGCCTCTTGGAAATAAGAGAATAACCCCTCAGCATCTTCTTGTTGCACAAAGGATTCAATGCGGTCAATCTCTTTTTTCCATTCATGAAATCGGTCTAAAATCTTGTTTTTATTGTGCAAAAGGATATCGCGCCACATTCCAGGATTACTTGATGCAATACGGGTAATATCTCGAAAGCCTCCAGCAGCAAACCGTTTTACAAGAGGAAATTCTTCTTCAAAATGATGCGCTTGATGCACAAGACTGGCAGCGACGATGTGTGGAAAGTGACTAATCACACTTGTCACAGCATCATGTTCTTCGGGTGTCATTTCAATGAAATGAGAATTGGTTCCCTTCAGTAGATCCTTCAAACGGTCAACAGCTTGACGACTTGTTACTTTTGCTGGCGTTAAAATGTAGAATGCATTTTCAAATAAAAAGTCTTTTGCTGCAATGACACCTGACTTATGAGACCCTGCCATCGGATGCCCGCCAATAAATTGGTAATGATCAGGCAACGTTTTTTCAGCAAAGTGAACGACCTTTTGCTTTGTGCTCCCTACATCCGTAATCGTGAGCTCTCTTTCAATACCAGATGCTGCAATATCACTTAACATTTTGACGGTTTGTTGTACTGGCGTTGCCAAAATAATCGTTGCTGATGCTTTTAAGCCTTCCATCAAGGACTCGGCAGTCGCGTCGATGATTCCTAGTTTTGTTGCAGCAATCATTTGTTCTTTAGAGACATCATAGCCTACAATTTTTTTATGTGGAAATTCTTTTTTAATCGACAGTGCAATAGAACCACCAATTAAACCAAGCCCAGCGATTAATATGGTTTCGTTTGCTTCATTCATGTTCATCACCTGATTTTTCGCGTAAATTAAACAAGCTGTTTCAATAACTTATATGTATATTGGATGAGTTACAACGAAAGCCATATCCCATAAACAGGATATGACTTCATTGTTATGCTACGCACGAATGCCTTGTAATAAATCGGCAAGTGTAGTTAGGATTTCTTCATTTTGCTCCTTTGTTCCAACAGTAATACGTAAAGAAGTTGGGAATCCGAGAGCTTGACCAGATCGAACGATATAGCCCTTTTTCAAAAGTGCATTGAACAGCTCATCTGCATCTCTTTTAAAATCAATCAGCACAAAGTTTGTTTGAGATGGATAGATAAACAATCCAAAACGGTCTGCAAATTTTTGATATTGTTTAAGACCTGCTTCATTTTTTTGTCTGCACGATTGAATGAAGTCTTGATCTTTAATGGCTGCACGTGCAGCTGCCTGAGCGATACGACTTGTATTAAAAGGCTCTCTCGCAGGTTCAATGGCAGTAATCAACTCCTCTGAGGCAACCCCATAACCTACTCGAAGTGCCGCAAGTCCATATGCTTTAGAGAACGTGCGCAGTACAATGACATTTTGATAGGCTTTTAATAGAGATAAACTGTTCGGAAAGTCTTCAGCGCGAACATATTCAAAATATGCTTCATCTAGAACGACAAGCACGTGAGCAGGCACTTGATCTAAAAACGATACGAGCTCAGACTCTGACAAATGATTTCCTGTCGGATTGTTCGGGTTACACACCCAAACGACTTTTGTGTTGTCATCCATCGCATCCAGCATTCCCTTTAGATCATGAGCTCCACCATTTAGAAGTGGTACTTCTCTAATCTCTGCATGCTCAATCACTGCATTGTGACGGTATTGCGGGAATGACGGGGATGGGATCACCGTATTTGTATGTTGATCAAGGAATGCCCTAGCAATAATTTGCACAAGTTCATCTGAGCCATTCCCGAATATTAATTGTTTTTCATTTACTTGAAGAAACTCAGCCAGTTCCGTTCTTAAACTTGCGCTGTATCCGTCTGGATAAATCGCTAAATGTTCAAGTTCAGCTTGTATGGCCTCTCTTGCATGTGTGGAACATCCAAAAGGGTTTTCATTTGAAGCCAATTTCACAATTTTGTCTAATTGATATTCTTTTTTGACCTCTTCAATTGGTTTCCCAGGTTGATACGGTTTTAGCTGTTTTAATTGATCTTTGATTTGCAAAATGTTTCACCTCATTTGAATGAATAGAGGGGACTAAATGTTTTTGCATATGTTTCAAATTCTCTTAAAGCCTCTTGGCGTGTATCACTTGCTACTAATTGTTCTTGAAGCTCTTCAATTTTTTTGACAAGCGCACTGCCGACAACGACACCATCACTCATTTTATTCATTGAGTCTACTTGTTCTCTTGTTGAAATACCAAAACCTACAGCAACTGGTATTTGACTCAACTGTTTCACTTGTTGAATAAAATCTGTAATCGATGCGTCGAAAGATTGTCTGACACCTGTGACGCCGAGAGATGAAACACAATACACAAAACCTTCTGCCTGCTCTACAATTTTTTCTAATCGTTCCTTGCTTGTTGGTGCAACGAGTGATATATATGAAATGTCGTGTGCTTGACAGTTCTTCTGCAGCTCGCTACTCTCTTCAAAAGGCAAGTCGGGTGTTAAGAGCCCCGAAATATGATTTTTGTGCAGTAAAGCGAAAAAGTATTCTGTGTCTAATTGTAACACAGGATTATAATACGTAAATAGAATTACAGGAATTTTTACGCCGTTTTTTTTCATCTTTCCTGCTAATTCTATCGCTTTTACGATATTCATACCATGATGAAGTGCTCTTTTAGAAGCTCTTTGAATGACGGGGCCGTCCGCTAACGGATCGGAATACGGAACACCTAGTTCAATCGCATGTGCCCCTGCTGCTTGAAGCGCGAGGGCTAAATCAATGGTGATCTCTTCTGATGGATCACCCGCTGTAATAAATGGAATAAATAATTTCTGACCTTGCTCTAATTGAAATGTGATCATTTTGTTTCACCCTCACTTTCAAGCACATTCATTAATGTATGCACGTCCTTATCTCCTCTGCCTGACAAGCAGACAAGAACAATGTCGTCTTCACTCATGTTCTGGCTCATTTCAAACGCTTTTGCTAAAGCATGTGCAGATTCGATTGCTGGCAGGATTCCTTCTTTTTCTGTGAGCAGCTTTAACGCATCTAGTGCTTCTTGATCTGTCGCACTCACATATTGAACCCGGCCGCTCGCATGCAAGTACGCATGCTCTGGCCCGATCCCCGGATAGTCTAATCCAGCTGAAATCGAATAAGGCTCAATAATTTGACCAAATTCGTCTTGAATCAAGTATGTCAAAGATCCATGTATGACACCTTTTGTCCCTTTCGTGATGGTCGCTGCATGAAGCGGAGTGTCGATTCCTTTCCCAGCAGCTTCTACACCAATGATATCGACCTCTTCATCTAAGAACGCCCGGTACATTCCTATCGCATTGCTCCCGCCGCCAACACAGGCAACGACTTTATGAGGAAGCTGCCCTTCCTTTTCAAGTATCTGCGCTTTTGCCTCATCTCCGATCATCCGCTGAAATTCACTGACGATTTGAGGATACGGATGAGGTCCAACGACTGAGCCGATCATATAAAAGTGGTCACTGCAATGCTGGACCCAATAGCGGATGGCTTCATTGGTTGCATCCTTTAATGTTCCGTTCCCGCTTGTGACAGGTATGACTTCAGCGCCGAGCAGTTTCATTCGGAACACATTGAGTGATTGTCTTTCCACATCTTCTTTTCCCATAAATACAGTGCAGGATAAACCGAATTTTGCGGCCACCGTTGCAGCAGCTACACCGTGCTGACCTGCTCCTGTTTCGGCGATGATATTTGATTTTCCCATTTTTTTCGCTAGGAGTGCCTGCCCAAGCGCATTGTTAATTTTATGAGCGCCTGTATGGTTTAAATCTTCTCTTTTTAAATAGATTTTAGCACCGCCGAGATATGCCGATAATTGATCAGCGTATGTGAGTGCAGTTGGTCTGCCTGAATAGTTTTTCAAAAGCGATATATATTCCTTTTGAAAAGCAGGGTCTTCTTTTAATTCACGAAAAGCTTGTTCGATCTCTTCTAGTGGCTGCATGAGCGTTTCAGGAACGAATTTCCCTCCAAATTCTCCATATCTGCCAATCTCATTTGGATATGCGTACATGGTTCAACATCCTTTCTTCGAGCACTTTCATCTTTGTACTGCTTTTCTTCCCGTTTTCTTCTATACCGCTTGAAAGGTCTATGGCGTCTGGACCAAAAGCAAGCAGATCTATTATGGTGTCTGGCGTGATCCCGCCAGCAATGGCGCAAGTTTTCCCCAGTTGTTTTGCATGCTGAACATATGAAGGCACCGCCTCCCATGCAAAAGCTGTTCCAGAACCGCCTCTCATGCCTTTTACTTTCGCATCAATGAGAAAGCCGTCGACACTTGGAGCAAATGCCGTCATATGTTCAAGTGTGTCGTTTACATCGGGCTCGTGATGGAACACTTTCCAAACGAGCGCCTTCGTTTGTTGTTTGATGTCGCTTGCATCTTCTGGCGTCTCATCGCCATGAAGCTGCACAATATCTAAGGGGAGGTTGTTTGTGATCTCGCACACTTTTGGTGTTTTTTCATTCACAAATACCCCCACTATCTCTTTTTTGCATTTTACTTTTGACAGCCAGTGTTTCACTTGATCTGGATCAACTCGTCTTTTACTCGGCGCAAAAATAAAACCGATGGCATCCGCTTGAGATTGCGAGATGCATGCGACATCCTCTTGTGAGACAGCCCCGCAATATTTTAAGTAAGGCTTACTTTTCTTCATTCTCCGAACAATGCCTGAACGGCTTTCTCCTGTGATTGTTCCCTCATTAAAGATTCACCAACAAGAACGGCATTTGCTCCGTGCTGTTTCACAAAGGTCAGATCATCAAATGTCTTTATCCCGCTTTCACTTACTAGTAATACGTCTTTTGGAACAAGTGGCGCGATCTCTTTTGTTTGTTCAACAGTTGTTGTAAACGTATTGAGATTCCGGTTGTTCACACCGATAATCTCAGGAGTGAATAGGTGTAAGATCTTTTCTAGTGTATGTGCTGCATGTACTTCAACGAGGACATCCAGTCCTTTTTCTTTCGCTTCTGTATAGAGCTCATACAGCTTTTGCGGCTCAAGCACCTCTCCAATTAATAAAATGGCATCTGCCCCTATCCGTTTCGATTCTTCTACTTGTATAGAGTCAATAATGAAATCTTTTCTTAAAATAGGACGTGTGATGTGTTCTTTAATAAGAGACAAATATTCGTTTTTCCCTTGGAAAAACGGTTCATCCGTTAAGACAGATAAACAATCTGCATTTGATGCTTCGTATGCTTTTGCTGTCTGTAAAGGATCAAAATGAGGCTGAATGATGCCTTTGGAAGGAGACGCTTTTTTCACCTCAGCAATCAGTCCGATCGAGCGGTGAGGATTCATAAGGGCTTCTTTAAATGATTGTCTTTCATAATGTCCTTCCTCAGGTAATTGCAAGGTTTGCACATGTTCTTTTTTACGGGCGATAATTTGATTAAGCATAGATCTCTTCCTCCTTCGTTTTTTGTTTTAGACGGGCTAATTGTTCTTTAGCTGATCCGTTTTTGATCGTTTCTAATGCTTTCATTGTGCCTGCCATCAGACTCTCTGCTTTTCCTGCCACATATAATGCGGCCCCAGCATTAAGAGCTGTAATATGAAGCGGTGCTCCACCCGCTTGATAATTCAATATATTCTGAATCAATTTGGCGCTTTCTTCTGGTGATTGGACCTGAATGTCTGATAAATTCCCTTTTTCAAGTCCGAAGTCTTCTGGGTTTAACGTATATTCTGTCATGACACCTTTTTTGAGTTCAATGATGTATGAATTTGCTGTAATGGTTAATTCATCCAGCCCATCATCTCCGCAAACAAACAGGACATGTTCTGGCTCTAAAGGAGCAAGAGCTTTCGCCATGAGCTTTGCCTTTTCCTTTGCATACACACCGATGATTTGCTTTTTGGCCTGCATCGGGTGGCAAAGCGGTCCTAATAAGTTAAATACCGTCCGAAATCCGAGCTGCTTGCGTACGGCGGCTACTTGTTTCATAGAAGAATGATAGAGCGGTGCAAATAAAAAGCCCATGTTTTTCTGCTGTATTTGCCGTCTTGTTTCTTCAGGTGTGGATTGAATTTGAATACCAAGACATTCTAGCACGTCAGCACTCCCGCTTTTAGAGGAGACGGAACGATTTCCGTGCTTGGCGATTTTCGCCCCAGCAGCCGAAGCAACGATGGCAGCGGCTGTTGATATATTAAATGTTGATAAACCGTCGCCTCCTGTCCCGCACGTATCAACGACATCAAGTGACCTTTCTACTGGTGCTGCATGCTGCCTCATGGCTTTCACGAAGCCTGTCATTTCTTCGGCGGTTTCTCCTCGATGCGCTAAAATAGATAGACTAGCAGCGACTTCAGCATCTGTTAACGAGCCGCTCATCATATCATGCATCAGGTCATTCGCTTCTTTTTCTGATAGTTTTCCTCCATTAACAAGAGCTGATAGTCGTTGATTCATTTGGCACACTCTCCCTTTCTGAGAAAATATGTTCAGCAAGCTGAATGGCTTTTAGAAGTGCTCCTGCCTTATTACATGTCTCTTCCCATTCGTTTTCTGGAACGGAATCAGCGACAATGCCGGCACCTGCTTGTATAGAAGCAGTCTGATGTTTGACGCTCATTGTACGAATAGTAATACAGGAATCGATATTGCCGTCGAAACCAATATAGGCAATACAGCCGCCATACGTCTCTCTTGGCTCAGGCTCCATTTCGTTTAATAATTGCATCGCCCTAATTTTTGGGGCGCCTGTCAATGTGCCTGCTGGGAAAGCGGACATAAGTGCGTCTACTGGATGTGTATCCTGCTTCAGCTTCCCTGTCACAATAGAAATAATGTGCATGACGTGCGAAAAATTCACGACTTTTGTAAAAGTTGGGACAGACACACTGCCGTATTCTGCCACACGTCCCACATCATTTCGAGCCAGATCCACCAGCATGTAATGTTCTGCTTTTTCTTTTTCATCATCGATCAACTCTCTTGCTAGTGCATCATCTTCTTCTTTTGTGATTCCTCGTTTTCTTGTACCAGCAATTGGATGGATTTCTAAGTGTCCGTTTTTCGCATGGATTAATCGTTCTGGCGAGCTTCCGACTAAGTCTCGATCTTTTAATTTCATAAAATACATATACGGTGATGGATTGACGATCCGAAGCACACGATATAATTCAAATGAGCTCACTGTCACTGGAATGTCAAAACGCTGAGAAAGTACACCCTGGAAGATATCACCCGCTCGAATATACTCCTTGATTTTTTCGACATCCTTTAAAAATTTTGCTTTTTCATAGGTAGACGTCACCTGTTCAAACGAAGGGGGTTCATTCATATTCCCTGAGATTATCAGTTCTTTCATATCAATTTTTGTATGAAGCTGCTGTATCATCAGTTCAAGCTGCTTTTGATTTTCTCGATAAACCAGAATTTTTTCTTCCTCTGTTTCATGACCGTTCAGCTGCGTGTACTGAATAAAATGAACTTGGTTTGTTTCGTGATCAAATGCGATCATTGTTTGGCAAACAAATAATGTGCAATTATCTGTTGTTGATGCATTCGGATGCGGCTTGACAGACGGTTCAATGTTTGGAATGAGGTCGTAACTTAAGTACCCTACGGCTCCGCCAGTAAATGGGATATCAATTTCAGGTGTCTTGATTTGATATTGCTCTTTCATCCAGTCAAGCAACTCTTTCAGCTCCGCTTTTTGCATCACTGACTTTCCCGCAGCGTCACGAGCAATATAATGGTCTTGCTCGTCATGTAATGTTAAAAAAGGATGTAATCCGATAAAGGAATATCTCGACCAGCTAGAAGATTCGTCTTTGCTTTCTAGCAAATACACAATATCCTGTTTCAGTTTCTCAACAATTTGAATAGGTGAGAGCGTATCAACTGTAATGGTTTCAACAATCGGGATGGTTTTGTAAAACTGACTGTCTCTTAAAAATTGGGTAAGGTTTGATTGGGATTTCATAAGCACACTCCTTAAATGGAATTAAGGAGAATGAGGGGACATCTTGAGGATTTGTTTGAGTATACGAAATAAGCCTAAAAGAGGCTTCGCTCTTTTAGGCAGTATGATTAAATAGAAGTATCGTATCTCTGCTCAACTCTACTCATCTCAACTACCCTAGTCTCATTCTCATCTTCTCTAAGCTTGCAATGCCGTTCACACCTGTGTGTAAACTTCGGCTGTTCATATCGTATTATAATTCCTTGTTTTTTGTCAACTGTAAATCAGGCCGAAGCGTGACAGCCTCTTCCAAGTATACGTGCTGGATGTCTTCCTGCTTGACATCTGTCTGAACGGTCATTAAAACGCGAATACACTTCTTTAGACCTCCATCAATGTCAAGCTCTTGCATACAAGTAACAGGCACATAGGTCCATCCTTCAAACTGCCTGAGTGCTTTTGCTGGAAAAACAGAGTGAATATCTTGTGTAGCTGAAATCAAGATCTGCACGACACGCTCTGGATCTACTTGATTTTTTGAAATGATCGCTTCTAGCAGCTGCTTCGTTTTGGTTAACACTTCTGTTTCTGTATCTTCTGTCACAGTTGTAGCCCCGCGTATCCCGCGAAACATCATAGACAGCCCTCCTCCCGTTTCCATTCTTCGAGCCAGTGATACAGCTCATCTTTTGTGAAAGATTGCAGGGTGACGTCTCCAACTTGTTTTAGCAAAACAAACTGAACACTCCCGCCTCTTGCCTTCTTATCACCAATCATGCGATCGACAAATGTTTTGGTTGAAATCGTTTGTGTGACTTGTACTGGGAACCCTAGTTCTTTCATCCACACTTTAAGTTTCTCGCGATCTAGGCTGAGTCCTTGCTCTTTTTCACTGACATATAAAGCAAACTGCATGCCAATTGCAATGGCATCTCCATGCGTGATCGCACCGTATCCATACTCCGCTTCAATGGCATGCCCTAGTGTATGACCTAAATTCAAATATGCCCGCACACCTTGTTCTTTTTCATCTTCTTGAACAATGGATGCTTTCACTTGAATCCCTTGATAAAGCATATGTGCCAGTTCATCCTTTGATAATTCTGTCAACGAACGAATGGACATCAGTTCTGATAAAAAGACTTCACTTGAAATCAGTGCATGTTTTATCACTTCTGCAAAGCCTGATCTCAGCTCTATTGGTGAGAGTGTCTCTAGCATACTTGTATCATAGATGACAGCAGCCGGTTGATGAAACGCACCAATTAAATTTTTGCCGAGCGGATGATTGATTCCGGTTTTTCCGCCGACTGCACTATCATGTGCAAGCAGCGTGGTCGGCACTTGAATAAAATCAATGCCTCTCATATAAGTGGCAGCAGCAAAGCCAGCCAAGTCTCCAATCACCCCGCCGCCTAATGCAATGATGCATGAGGAGCGGTCGAGTTGAAATTGGATGGCTTTCGTATGAATCTGCTCAAACTGCGCAAAAGATTTTGATTGTTCTCCGTTTGGCACCACTACTTTTTGTACAGACCATTTCTGTTTAAGTAATTGAACCATTTCATCTCCATAAAGGGCATCGACGGCTGAATCTGTCACGATAAAGAGCTTCGTGTAGGATCGCCCAGTGGAAGTAATCAAGTCTACGATATTTTGTCTAATCCCATCACCGATATATACAGGATAAGTGGCTGAAGACGTCTTCACTTCCAGTGTTTTCATTAAAACTCCCTCTGAAGCTGGCGCATTTTGTCCACATTTTCTTTAATGCGGTCAATTTGATCAAGACCAAACTGCTCAACCACTGCATTGGCGATTTCCCATGCAACGACTGCTTCTGCTACAACACTTGCGGCTGGAACAGCACAGCTGTCAGAACGCTCAATACTTGCAGAGAAAGGTTCTTTTGTTTCAATATCCACGCTTTGCAATGGTTTGTATAAGGTTGGGATTGGTTTCATAACCCCTCTTACGACGATTGGCATGCCAGTTGACATTCCGCCTTCAAGACCACCTAAGCGATTTGTTTTTCTCGTATAGCCTTTTTCTTCATCCCAGATGATTTCATCATGAACTTCACTACCATTTTTAGAAGCCGCCTCAAAGCCAATACCGAATTCAACTCCTTTAAAAGCGTTGATACTAAGTACTGCACCCGCAAGCTTGCTATCCAGTTTGCGGTCATAGTGCACATAGCTGCCGACTCCAACTGGCATTCCTTCAACGATGACTTCGACAATACCACCAATTGAATCGCCGTTTTTCTTCGCTTCGTCAATGGCATCCATCATTTTTTGACCAGCTTCACTGTCATAGCAGCGAACAGGTGATTCTTCTGTTACTTTTTGCAAATCTTCAATAGATTCATAAGCGGTATGGGAAGCTTTTACTCCACCAATTTCAAGGACGTGACCAGCCACTTTGATTCCAAGGTGAGCCAAAATTTGTTTCGCTACTGCGCCTGCTGCTACACGAACCGTTGTCTCGCGTGCTGATGAGCGCTCTAATACGTTTCTCATATCACGGTGACCATATTTAATCGCACCATTTAAATCCGCATGCCCTGGTCTTGGACGAGAGATTTGACGCTTCATTTCACTCTCTTCTTCTTCAGTAATCGGCTCTGCACCCATGACCTTTGTCCAGTGCTTCCAATCATTATTTTCAACAACAAGTGCAATAGGAGAACCTAATGTTTTCCCGTGGCGGACACCACTTAACACTTTTGCTTGGTCTTTTTCAATCTGCATTCTTCTTCCGCGGCCATGACCTTTTTGTCTTCTAGCCAGTTCATAATTGATGTCATCCTGCTCTATGTAAAGTCCCGCTGGAACTCCTTCAATAATTGTGGTCAGTTGTGGACCATGTGATTCACCTGCTGTTAAGTACCTCATGACTTATTCTCCCTTCATCGCATTAACGCTTTTAAGTAAAACTATAATAACACACTTCCTACTAAAAAGTCAGCTACTACCCCTTCTTTTGATAAAAGAAAGTATCAGCAGAGGTTAGTCCAAACTTTTCTGGGTGAAAAATTTGTTCTGTAGAACCAACAAATAATACGCCGTTTTGCTTTAAACTGCTGCTCATTTTTAAGTAAATTTCTTCTTTCGCCTCTTCTGTAAAGTAGATGAGGACATTTCGGCACACGATGAGATCCAGCTGTTTTTCATATGGATCTGCTAAAAGGTTGTGTTTCTTAAATTGAATGTGCTTTCGAATCTCATCCTTCACCGTGTAAAATGAAGAATCTTCTTTGGTGAAATATTTTTGCTTGATTTGATCTGGCACCTCTTGCAAAGATCGTTCATGATATCTTCCTTTTTGCGCAGATTGCAGGACTTTATCATCTATATCCGTTGCAATAATTTGGAAGTCCTTCACAAGCGGATGGCTTGATAGCAACATTGAGAGTGTATATGGCTCTTCTCCAGTAGAGCAAGCTGCACTCCATATTTTTAGGGTGCCGCTGTTTTTTGAAAGCAGCGGCAGGATTTTTTGATCAAGTACTTCCCAGCGCTGATAATTTCGGTAAAATTCTGACACATTGATCGTCATTCGATCCATCGTTTCATCTAATAGCGCTTTGTCCTTTTCAAGAGCAGACGCAAATGCCTCAAAATCTTTATATCCTTTTTTATCATAAAGAGATGTTAATCTTCGTTTCATTTGTGCTTCTTTATATAAATTCAGATCTACCCCAGTTAGTTTTTTCCATTTCCCAACAAATACTTGATACTGATCCATCAATGTCCTCTCCTGTCTCATCTATCTTTGTCCTAGTATAGCTGTTTTTATCATAAATTTGTATCATCTCATGCGAAAAATCGTATAGAAATCTCAATATAAAAAAGCCAAAGTGATCATTTGATGAACACTTTGGCTTGAACATTAATAAATCCAGCTTGAGATCGTTTGTTCCCAGTTTGTCAGTTCTTCTTGTTTGAAGAAAAGGTTGATTTCTCTTTCGGCACTTTCTGGTGAGTCTGAGCCATGGATAATGTTTTTGCCAACAGTTAATCCATAGTCGCCTCTTATTGTTCCTGGAAGCGCTTCCTTCGGATTTGTCTTTCCAATTATCTGCCTTGTTACGTCTACGACTTGTTCACCTTGCCATACCATCGCAAATACAGGTCCTGACGTAATAAAGTCAACCAATTCACCGAAAAATGGTTTTTCTTTATGCTCTCCGTAATGTGTTTCTGCTACTTCTTTTGGAATGCTCATGAGCTTTGCTCCAACAAGCTGAAGCCCCTTTTTTTCGAATCTTGACACAATTTCACCGATTAATTGTCTTTCCACACCATCAGGCTTGACCATAAGAAATGTTTTGTCCATATACGTTTTCCACCCCGTCGTTATGTATGTATAGGCTTACATTGTTACAAAGTGATCGTATCATTTTTTTTTATAATAATCAATTTTTGACAAAAAATTTCACAAAAAAACCAATCAACGAAACGTTGATCAGAATTTTCTTTTACCAATATATTTTGCAATCGACGCTAATGAAGATTTAGCCCGCCCACGCGGAAGATGATCGAGCTGTTCAAATGCTTTTTTCAAATACATTTCACTCACTCGAATAGAACGGTCGATCGCATCTGTTTGTTTGAGATGTTCAATCACAGGTTTCAGCTGCTTTTCCGTCGTTTCACTATTGATCAGCTTCAACTGACCTTCTAACGTCGGGTTCTGAAGCGCATATAAAACAGGAAGAGTGACATTTCCTTGTAAAAGGTCCCCGCCAACAGGTTTGCCTAATTCTTCTTCAGTTGATGTAAAATCAAGGACATCATCAATGATCTGGTACGACATACCAACATAGTACCCAAACCAGTAAAGGGCTTTATGTGTTTTTTCATCTGTTCCAGCTGCAATCGCACCTAATTGGCAGCTGCCTGCAATAAGCAAGGCTGTTTTTCGTTTAATTCTTCTTAAATATGTACGAAGGTTTTGGTCCATGTTGTATTTATCTTTGACTTGTTCTATTTCCCCAAGACAGAGCTCGACGACCATTTTTGACAAAATTTCATGTGCCATTGGGTGATTGATTTTCGTCATGTACTCGAGTGACCTTGCAAATAAGTAATCCCCCGTGTACATCGCAATTCTGTTGTCCCATTTTGCTTTAATCGTCGGTTTTCCTCGTCTTAGTTCTGCATCATCAATGACATCGTCATGGACAAGTGATGCCATATGAATTAATTCAAGCGCTACGGCTACATATTTAATTTTATTAATATCATAGTCACCAAACATGCCTGAAAGGAGAACAAAAACGGGGCGGATTCGTTTTCCGCCCGCTTGCAGCAAATGAAGACCGGCTTCACTTAATAATGCATAATCAGAGCGAACGGTTTGTTCAAGCTCTTTTTCAATTATATCGATATCATGATTTAGAAAAGAAATCATTGCTTTTAGTTTCATTATTTTCACCCAAATATCGTTTATTCAAAGCTTCTTTCCGATATGTGTTGCTGCTACACCGCCTGTAAATGGATGATACGAGACATCAGACAGACCGGCCTCTTCAAAAAGAGACGCCAGTTCTTTCATGCCAGGGAACGTTTTGGCTGATTCTTGAAGCCATGAATACTCCTGATAGCTTTTGGCAAACAGCTTGCCAAAGAGCGGCATGATGTATTTGAAATAGACATAATACCCTTGTTTAAACCCAATCATCTCAGGCTGTGATGTTTCAAGGCAGACAACCATTCCACCGGGTTTTACCACTCGTGTCATTTCCTTTAGCACTGTTAAGTAATCAGGGACATTTCGAAGGCCAAAACCGATTGTGACATAATCAAATGAGTTGTCCTCAAAAGGAAGCTCCATTGCATTGCCGTGGAGCAGCTCAATTTGATTGTAGCCGCCTGTTTTCACCTTCGTTTCGCCAACACTCAGCATATTTTTACTGAAGTCAAGGCCTTTGACCTCGCCTGTTTCTCCAACAGCGTCTGCAAGCGCAATCGTCCAATCGGCAGTTCCGCAGCATACATCTAGTGCTTTGGCTCCTTTTTGAACATTCATGAGCTTCATTGTTTTATCGCGCCATTTTTTATGCTGTTTAAAGCTAATAACAGAGTTCATTTGGTCATAGTTTTTATAAATTTTTTCAAATACACCGTGTACTCGCTGTTCTTTTGATTGCTGCATGACTTACCCTTCTTCCACTTTCTGATGGTACGCAGGTTCATTTTTCATATGATCCAAGCGATTTAATAGCTCTTTTTGAACGATCGGAGATGAAACTAGATGCTCCTTGATTGATCGTTTGGCCTTTTCATAGCCTTCACTTTCAAAGTTGTCAAAACATGTATAGGCGTCCGTATAGCTATCGTTCAAAAAAAGTTTTAAATGTTTGTCGTCTTCTGCTTGTTTCATAAAACGTTTATAAACAAGGAAGCGACTTGCAATTTCATTCCAATGCGTCAATTGAAAGTGCTCAGAAATTCTTTGGAATAGCGCAGATTCTACTGTAGCAACACTTTTATAAAAGTGGGCTGCATCTTGAATGGATCGATCATATAGTCTAATTTTATGTTCATTAATCTCTTTGATCGCCGTGGCGAGAGTACGGATCATGTAAATATCTTTCATGTCAGAGAGAAGAGAGTAATAGAGACCGCTGAAATAGTCTCCTGCTAGGATGGTCAACTGACGATTTTTGAACTCGTCTTGTTTGATGGCTGCAGCAGTTGTGACTTCGTCATGGGTATCAAGGGCAATTTGCACAAGCATCGCCGTTAAAATATAATTTTCTTTTTTCTCAGCATCGATTTGAGCTTCATCAAACATTGCATGAAAAAGAAGGAGCTTATCTTCATCGATGAGCGGCGCACGCAAATGCTTCGCCAAATAAGGATGAGAAAGCTTTTTGTTTAATTTTATATTCAGATTAGATAAAATTCCGTAGATGTCTTGCAAAGATATCACCCTTGTCCCAAAAATTACAGTTTCATATGTAGCTCTCTACATTGTATAGAGATTTATTATACCATATCAGGCCTGACTTTCATGCTATCAAGTGCATAGTCGTGCGTTATTTCTTTGCTTCGCTTTGAATTTCACCGAAGCTTGTTTGAATGACAGCATCGCCCCGCACTTTGATGGCTGATGTGTGCTCAGTAAATTGTGCGATAATGACTTCACCTTTATCGAGCTTTTCGGAATGGTGAAATCTTGTATCGGAACCTCTAGTTAAGCCGATCACATTGACACCATTATCAATGGCTTTAATCACCACAAAATCAGATGCTTTATTTTCACTCAATCTGTTCACCTTCCATCTATGGATTAGTCGTTTTTAATAAATGAAAGCACTTCTGCTCTTGCTGCCGCATCATTTGCAAATGTACCGCGTACGGCTGAAGTGACGGTTTTAGCGCCGGGTTTCTTCACTCCGCGCATCGTCATACACATATGCTCGGCTTCAACGACAATCATCACACCATGTGGATTTAAAGTTTCCACCATACTATCTGCAATCGTTGATGTAATGCGCTCCTGAAGCTGCGGGCGCTTTGCCACGGCTTCTACTGCTCTCGCCAGCTTGCTGAGTCCCGTTACTTTTCCGCCGCGCGGAATATAAGCGACATGGGCTTTGCCATAGAATGGCACAAGATGGTGTTCACACATTGAATGAAAAGCAATATCTTTCACAAGAACAAGTTCTTCATGATCTTCACCAAAAATGGTTTTAAAATGTTCTTTTGGATCTTCATTTAATCCCGAGAACACTTCTTCATACATTTTTGCTACTCGTTTTGGGGTATCAAGAAGTCCCTCACGATCTGGATCTTCTCCGATTGCTTTTAATATATCGCGTACTGCGTGTTCGATTAATTCTTTATTTATTTCACTCATGTATTATATCCTCCAAAGGCGATTACATTTCATTCAGATTCTAGCACACTTCAGATCCTAAAAGCAAAGGAGAGCGTTCTAAACAAACCATTTGATTCAAAAGGAAAAGCCCCTTATCAAAGGGGCTTTTCTAGACCAGTGTGAAACTGTATATGTATAACTCCTTCAATAGGATCATTACACATAACGATTATTTACCTGCCACCGCGTCTTTAAGTGCTTTACCTGGTTTGAAAGCAGGTACTTTGCTTGCAGGGATTTCGATCTCTGCACCAGTTTGTGGGTTACGTCCTTTACGAGCTGAACGCTCACGTACTTCAAAGTTACCAAAACCAATAAGTTGGATTTTGTCACCATTTTTAAGTGCATCTAAAATTGTATCAAAAACAGAATCAACTGCTTTTGTCGCGTCTTTTTTAGATAACTCGCTTGCTTCAGCAACCGCGTTAATAAGTTCTGTCTTGTTCATGCCTTTCACCTCCTCCCAAAAATATGCATTCAATAGATTGTTATCATTTCTTCACAATTCATCTTCTTTCTATACACTTTTTTTGAAAAAAAGAGCGTCTAGAAAGCGTCATACATGGCTTTTCATTAGAAAACTTCTCTTTGAAGGAATGTTTGTCCAACAAAGTGAAGATTTTCTGTAAGTAGATTAACACATATGAAATACCATATCAAGCATTTTAAAGGGAAGAATCCTTATTCGTCAAGGATTAAGGGCACTTTTGCGAACGAATATTCCTAATTTCAGCCTGAATCTGACTAATCTTTATACAATTGTCTTTTTATGACTTCACCTGCACGCAAAAAAAGACCCCCATCAATGAGAGGTCTCACATCCTATAGAATAATCGCGATCAGACCGCCTGATCCTTCGTTAATAATTCGTTCAAGCGTTTCCTTTAGTTTATACCTTGCATTTTCCGGCATCAGCGAGAGTTTTGCTTGAATGCCTTCTCTGACAAGCGAGCTGAGTGAGCGTCCAAATATATCGGAATTCCAGATAGAAAGCGGATCATCCTCAAAGTCTTGCATTAAGTATCGGACGAGCTCTTCACTTTGTTTTTCTGTTCCGATAATCGGCGCAAACTCACTTTCTACATCTACCTTAATCATATGAATAGATGGTGCGACTGCTTTTAATCTGACGCCGAATCTTGATCCTTGCCTAATGATTTCCGGCTCATCTAAACTCATATCCGACAAAGCTGGTGCCGCAATTCCATAACCAGTCTGCTTCACCATTTTTAAAGCGTCAGACACTTGATCATACTCCGTTTTCGCATGTGCAAAATCTTGCATGAGCTCAAGAAGGTGATCTTTGCCCCTAATTTCCACACCAACCACTTCTTTTAGGATATGATCATATAGATCATCCGGCGCATACAGATCAATTTCTGCGATCCCTTGACCCATTTCAATGCCTGCTAAGCCCGCTCTTTCGATAAAATCGAATTCACTGAACTGACCTACCACTCGGTCAACATCTCTTAATCTCTTAATATCCTTGACGGTTTCTTTCACTGAATCCTGATAACTCTCTCTTAACCAATGATCTTCTTTTAGTACCATGACCCAGCTTGGCAGGTTCACATTCACCTCAAGCACTGGGAATTCATATAATGCTTCACGAAGTACACTGAGGACGTCTTGTTCTCTCATACTTTCGACACTCATCGCGAGTACAGGAATATCATATTTTTGACTAAGTTCCTGCCGCAGTGCTTCTGTTTCAGGGTGATAAGGTCTCACAGAGTTGATCACCATAATAAAAGGCTTTCCAACTTCTTTGAGTTCGTCAATGACACGTTCTTCTGATTCAATATAGTCATGTCTTGGGATTTCCCCAATTGATCCATCTGTTGTAATCACAACACCAATGGTTGAATGCTCTTGAATGACCTTGCGTGTACCAATTTCCGCTGCTTCATGAAACGGGATTGGCTCTTCATACCACGGCGTATTAATCATTCTCGGACCATTTTCATCTTCATACCCGCGTGCACCAGGCACGGTGTAGCCTACACAATCGACAAGCCTAATGTTGACATCCAGGCCGTCACTCACGTGAATGGATGCCGCTTGATTTGGCACAAATTTTGGCTCTGTGGTCATAATGGTTTTTCCTGCTGCGCTTTGCGGCAATTCATCCTGTGCTCTTGCACGGTCTGCCTCATTATTGATATTCGGGAGCACCACGAGCTCCATAAACTTTTTAATAAACGTAGATTTCCCTGTACGAACAGCTCCAACGACTCCTAAATATATATCGCCTCCTGTTCGTTCAGCGATATCCTTGAAAATATCGACTTTTTCCAAGTGATCCCCTCCCGGACTTGCTATCCTCGTTTTCAAATAAAATACTCTATACTTCAATCAAACGGTGCTTGAAAGGTGTCAGGACAATATATGTGTATGACGTTGTCCTATTTGAATATGACACCTTTTTTGTTTTGAGAGTATGTTTAGCCATAAAAAAACCTTTCTCCTCATTTATATGCAGAGGAGAAAGGTTCATTCTTGTTTATGACGTCTTTTTTTCTAAAAAAGCCGGCTCACCTTTTTTGTTGATCGTATATGGAACAGAAAACGCTGGTACAAACGGGGTTTCCTGCCAATAGACATCTTGAATATTTTCACCTGGTTTCAGCTTTTGTTTCGTATTTTTCAAAATCTGGGCAAAATCACTGCGATAGTCAACATAGATTTCGCCATTTGAGGAAATCAGTAATGGAAGTGATTCACCCGTGACAGGGCTCGTCACTGTAGGCGGTGCTTTTAACCCTAGTTTTTTTTCATTTAACGTATATAAATCTTTGGATACTACTTTGCCATATGGCGGATATGTATGTTCATCTTGATATATTTTGATCCTTAGACGTAATTCACTGATCGTTTGTGTCATTTTGACATCAAGCAGTTTCACCGTTGGATTTTGTTCGACGTCTGTGAGGACATAGATATATTCGCCCCCGCCTTCAAAAGATGTCGACGGTACATCGTGTAAATATCTTGGTGACAGACGCTTAAAGTTAATGACATACTTCTGATAAATCGGTGTGTCGCCTTCTTTTGTTTCAATCGGTAAAAGGCCATTTGTCGCTTTTTGAAAGTCTTCAATCGCTGTCTGCACACTTTGCAGCTGCTCTTTATATGGCACGCGGTTTTCAGCTTTGCGATTCTCTGGATAGAGGCACCCCGTAAGTAAAATAAGTGTTAACAGCATGACACTGATTTTTGCTTTGATCATCACATTCTTCCTTTTTCTTTATTCATTGACCGGCCCGCTAACTACAACTAAAAACACAATGATACCTGATATGAGCATTAAGCTGTACGCGACAGTTGAGGCTGTTATTTTCAGAAATCGGCTCTTCAGCTTAAACCTACTCAAATAAATGGTTACAACGGCTAAAAACATGAGCCCCATTGAACCAAGCGCAAACCACATCTTGATTAAAGCAAAACTCATCGTGCCTGTCCCCCTTTAATATAAACGAATTGTAAGCGTTTATATTTCATTCTAAACCAAAATTAAGTAAAATATCAATCATTTTTCCAATCATTCAGAAAAAAGTGAATAAAAAAACTGAAGCAAAGAGGGGGACTCTGCTTCAGTCATTAGGTCGACTATTTTTCCTCATTCTGTAGAGGCAAAGCTCTATTCAAACTTCATTGTTATGTTATGCAAGTCTTCCCCTTCTTGCATCCTCTACACGCCTAAGTTCAGTCTTCCAATTACTTTGTTTGGTTTTCGAACATGTTCACAAGGTCTTCCATCTCATGTGTTTTCACACGTGCCATTAAGGATTCTACAGCATCGTCAACTTTTTTCCCTTCAAATAGGACGCCGTAAAGAGCCTCCGTAATCGGCATGCTGACCTTGTATTCTTTGGAGAGCTGATAAGCGCCTTTTGTTGTGCGGACGCCTTCGACAACCATCCCCATTTTTTCAAGCACTTCTTCGAGCTTATATCCTTTACCGAGTAAATTACCGCAGCGCCAGTTACGCGAATGAACACTTGTACATGTGACAATCAAATCTCCAACACCTGTTAATCCGGCAAACGTAAGAGGGTTTCCTCCCATTTTTGTGCCGAGGCGGGCGATTTCAGCAAGCCCCCTTGTGATGAGCGCTGCTTTCGCATTATCGCCATATCCGAGTCCATCTGTGATCCCTGCCGCAAGAGCGATGATGTTTTTCAGCGCCCCGCCAATTTCCACCCCAATCACATCAGGGTTGGTGTACACTCTAAAATTATTGTTCATGAACAAATCTTGAACAAATTGAGCTGCTTCAATATTTTCTGACGAGACAGTCACAGTTGTCGGATGACGCAAGCCAACTTCTTCAGCGTGACTTGGTCCTGACAGGACAACCACTGCTTCCCTTTTCGCTTCTGGGACTTCTTGTTCAATCATTTGAGAAATTCTAAGAAGCGTATCTGGTTCAATTCCTTTACTGACATGAACAAATGGCACCTTTGACGTAATGAACTCATTGGCCTGTTTCAATACTTCTCGAATAGCCTTTGTTGGCACAGCGACAATAATCGCATCTGTCCCTTCTAGTGCCTGTTTCATATCTGTTGTCGCTTGAATAGACGCTGGCAATGCAACATTAGGCAAGTAATCATGATTTTCATGTTTCTCATTGATTTGATCAATTAATTCTTGTCTATGTCCCCACATGTGTACATCATGATGATTATCAGCTAATACAAGCGCAAGAGCTGTTCCCCAGCTCCCTGCTCCAAGTACTGAAATTTTCTTCATCCTGCTCACCCTTTTTATTTTCTCGCTCTCGCAAATATTTTAATTGGTGTTCCTTCAAAACCAAATGCATCTCGAATTCGGTTTTCTAGGAAACGCTCATAAGAAAAGTGCATAAGTTCTGGATCATTTACAAACACAACAAAGGACGGCGGTTTGATCGCCACTTGTGTTGCATAGTAAATTTTCAGACGCTGTCCGTTATGGGTCGGCGTTGGGTTCATTGCTACGGCATCCATGATAATATCGTTTAGAATGTTAGTTTGAACGCGCATCGCATGATTTTCACTAGCGGTAATGATTGTTGGCATTAACGTGTGAATTCTCTTTTTCGTAAGAGCAGACATGAATAAGACAGGTGCATAATCAAGGAATTGAAAATGCTCGCGAATGTTTTGCTCAAATTCCTTCATTGTACGCTCGTCTTTTTCAACAGCATCCCACTTGTTCACAATGATCACAACGGCTTTACCCGCTTCGTGTGCGTAGCCGGCAATACGTTTATCCTGTTCAATAATGCCTTCTTCACCATCAAGAACAACAGCGACAACATCCGATCGATCAATGGCTTTCAACGCACGGAGTACACTGTATTTCTCTGTTGTTTCATATACTTTCCCTTTTTTTCTCATACCGGCTGTGTCGACAATGACAAAGTCACGTTGGTTGTACGTAAACATTGTATCTACAGCATCTCTTGTCGTACCAGCGATGTTGCTGACAATGACACGTTCTTCACCAAGCATCGCATTCACCAAAGAGGATTTCCCTACATTTGGGCGGCCGATTAAGCAGAACTGGACCACTTCTTCATCATACTGTGTATCTGGTAAGTTTTTGAAATGCTCTGCGACAGCATCAAGCAGATCACCTAGACCGAGTCCGTGTGTTCCAGAAATCGGATACGGTTCGCCAAATCCAAGTGCATAAAAGTCATACACGTCGCTTCTCATTTCAGGGTTGTCCAATTTATTGACAGCAAGTACGACAGGTTTTTTCGTGCGATATAAAATTTTTGCGACTTCTTCATCCGCAGATGTGACGCCATCTCTTCCATTGACCATAAAGATAATAACATCCGCTTCATCCATTGCGATTTCAGCCTGATGGCGAATTTGCGCCAAAAACGGCTCATCTCCAATATCAATTCCACCAGTATCTATTAAATTAAAGTCATAATTTAACCATTCAGCAGAGCTATAGATTCGATCTCTTGTTACACCAGGTGTGTCTTCTACAATCGATATTCTTTCGCCTGCGATTCGATTAAAAATTGTAGATTTTCCAACGTTGGGCCTTCCAACAATGGCTACGACAGGTTTACCCATAGTACCCTTCCTTTCAATCCAGCCGCGATTCAATATGTTCATCATCATGTTTCAACCGGGATTTATAATTTTCATTCAGTTTTATGAAATAAACCCTTCAAACATGAAGGGTTCAACTTATATATTATATCAATTTTTAATCAGACCACAATGAATAACTTAAAAATGTTTGACGATCAAGTAAAGATCTTCTCCAATGCCGTGTGCAATTCCATCTAAAATGGCCTCTAAATTCATGGCATACATGTCGAGCTCTTCTTTATTTTCACAGAAAAAAACGGCTGTTCCGCCAATGACCCGCTCTTTATTTGTTGTCGCCACAGCCAATATAAATTGTTCAATGGTGTTCGCCATGCCCTATTACCTCACTTTCTTTTTAATGAAATCTGTCGGCATTCTAATGGCATTTTCTAAAATAGGCACCTCTTCTAATACACGGACAGCCAAATCTTCACGCTGCCATTGCGGTAAAATGAATACGCCAAGTGTGCCATTATTCAGATCACGTTTTGCGAGCGGACAAAGCGATGGTTCACCAGAATCTCGGTATACACCAAGCACGTTGGATAAATCAAATAAGATGGCTTGCCGCTGCCCAAGGTTTGCGATGGTTGTGGCCGAGTTAAAATTCTTCGGAGTCAAGATGAACCCCATTCCATGCTCTAAAATCAATTTTTGCTTTTCAGGCAGCCCGATATTCATAATGTAAATATCATTTACGTAAAGTCCTGCGCCGTCAAAACGAAGTTCCCCTTTTTGAATATTCACGATATCCTTTAATTGGCTCCCTGACATTAATAGTTTTGCCATGAAAAAACAAAGAATACCGACCACGGTCCCAACGACGAGCGAAAAGAAAATACAGGCGGTCGTTGTAATAAGGGCAGTAAGAATGGCAATGTAATTTCGACTTTCAAAGGCGATCGCAATGCCTTCGATATATGTACTGCCTCGTGAGACAAGCTCATACGAATCCATTTGGGTCAATGTATTTCTTTCCATATTACGCACATCACGAAATTGCGTGGCTGCAAGCGTCAGAAAGGTAATTGCAGTGAATTCTTCCTGGATCAGCGCAGGCATAATAATAGCACCAAGCCCTGATGCGATAAAACCTAGCGCAATGTGAATCACTTGTCCATGAATATATGTGGGATATTGCCGATAATCAGTTCTTAGCATATAAAGCCTAGCCGCCATCCCAAAGATGACACCAATAATCACAGGAAACGTGTAATCCGTCATGTTGATTTTGCAGCCCCTTTTACTGGTTTTCTAGATGAACGGATGTTCAAGAGTTTTTCAAGCTGACCTACACCTAATAGAAAGACAGCTCCTTGAACAGCCATGGAAAGAAACGAGAGATCTCCTATGACAATGGAAGATGTGAGGCGATGAATCGTAAGCGCATAAAGGGCTTCCCCCAGACATATAGCCATCATCCATAAAGTGATCCGTTCCGTTAACTGATGCCCATATGTTAAACACATCAAGATCAGCAAGGCAAATACAACCCAGTCCACCTTTATTATCGTGAACCAAACTGGATCATATAATGCAAAAATCATAAAAAAGGCATACGCACTGACCATGGAACCTAATTGCATGATTCGCATGATTCGATGAGCAGGCCGAAAGATCACGAATGACATGCAAGCATATAAAAAGGTCATCAAAAATCCTGCATTGATCCTAATGTCTAAAATAGAAACCATGACATGACTGCATATAATATGAATGAGAACACATACGCCCAGCACATTGCGCCACGTGCTTTTCTCCATGATAAATGTCACCATAATCCAAACGAACCATATTGACCAATAATAGTACAATGCCTCCAACCCTCATCACCTCAATTACATTATGGGAAAATCTCCAGTTTTTAAACGTATGAGAAGGTGCGGGATTTGCATGAAATAAACAAGAGGTGACACCCTAATAGTTGAGGAGGGATGTATGATGGGTAAGGATAGACAGGAAAAACGCCTAAAGGCGTCAAGAAGAGTTGAATCTGATCGCGATCAATCCATTCATCACAAAGGGGCAACAACTTTAGAAGGCCCGGAAGACGCTCGTAAAAGAAATCAATAAAAAAAAGACATGTGATTACCACATGTCTCAGCGTGCAGACAAACCCTCGCATTCAGTGTCAGTCCTGCGCATTGGTGCTCACGAATGTCAAATTCGCTCCGCAAAAAGGAGCTGTCTTTCATAGACAAAAAAAGTTTTCTTTCACGCTGAAAAGAAGACAAAGGGCTACATTTCATTTAGTCCTTTGTCTTCTTATTTCTTAAACTATAGTACGTAGTATCCACGCCTCTTTCTTTTAGCCAATGACTTGTTTCCCCTGTAAGCACAATCGGAGCTTGCCTTAGCTCCTCAATTGTTTTCATGCCAAGTACTGTCATCAACATCTTCACATCATCTTGTAGATCAATGATATCAGAGATGAGGCCCTTTTCTCCTCCACTCGTCAGGGATTTTAAGAAAAAGCCGGCTAATCCAACGGCAGACGCACCAAGAGCAATTGATTTTGTCACATCAAGAGCATCTTGAATGCCTCCAGAAGCTAGGACGGTTTGATCTGGAAAGGCTGTATGTACTTCAGCCAGACTCGCTGCAGTTGGAATTCCCCACTGGTCAAAATAGCGAAGTGCTTTTTGACGGCGCAGGTTCTCGATTTTAGAAAAATTCGTTCCCCCAAATCCACCTACATCAACACCAGCAACTCCAGCATCAAATAATTTCTTTGCTGTTTCCTTACTCATCCCAAATCCAACTTCTTTGACGACAACAGGCACCTCAATTGATTCAGTAATGGCTGAGATCCGCTCAACAGCACCTCTGAAATCACGATCTCCTTCAGGCATGACGATCTCTTGAATCACGTTTAAGTGAATTTGGAGCATGTTTGCCCCCAGCATGTCAACGGCATCCCGTGCTTGCTGAATTGTCGCCTCACTGCCCAAATTGGCAAAAACGAGTCCATCTGGATTCACCTTTCGAACCACTTCATACGTACGACGTTCGTCTGCATCTTTCAGTGCAGCCATTTGTGATCCGACTGCTACTGGAATATTGGTTTCCTTCGCTGCGATAGATAAAGAGCGATTAATCTCATAGGTCGATTCTCCGCCTCCACCAGTCATTGCATTGATAAAAATTGGCGAACCGAAAGTCAGTCCGCCAATTGTCGTATGTGTATCAATTTGTGATGTCGCAAGATCTGGTAAACTGGCGTGAACGAAGGAAACATCTTGTAAACCTGTTGTTGCATGCTGGCCAGTCGACAAAGCATGCTCAATATGCTGTTTCTTTCTTTCTGCTCGCGTCAATTTTGATCACCAAATTATTTTAGTTTATTGAGTTTATCACCAATCAGGTCACCAAGCTGGAATCCGCTTGTATTTTCTTCTTTCGCCTGATATTGACGGTAATCCTCTTCGATTTGTTTTTCAGGATTCTCTTCTAATTCACGAATGCTAAGTGAAATGCGCTCTTCATCTTCATTGACATCAAGCACTTTCACTTTCACAGTCTGCCCTTCTTCAAGGACTTCTTGAGGAGTACCGATATGTTTGTGTGAAATTTGGGAAATATGCACAAGTCCTTCTACACCTGGCAGAATTTCAACAAATGCTCCAAAGCTCACAAGGCGTTGAACGGTTCCTTCAAGAACATCACCTTGTTTTACCTTTTCGCCAATTTGGCTCCAAGGTCCTGGTAATGTTTCTTTAATAGATAGTGAGATACGTTCGTTATCGCGGTCAACAGCAAGAACTTTGACTTTCACTTCCTGTCCTTCTTCAACAACGTCAGATGGCTTTTCGACATGCGCATGGGATAGTTGAGAAATGTGAACTAATCCATCAATGCCGCCAATGTCAACAAATGCACCAAAGTCAGTCAGGCGCTGCACTTTTCCATCAATCACACTGCCTACTGCAAGCTTTTGCAGGAAGTCTTGCTTCTTGTCTAATTGTTCTTGCTCAACGACTGCACGATGCGATAGAATCACGCGGTTTTTTTCGCGGTCAAGCTCTACCACAACAAGCGAGAGTGTTTTTCCTTTGTAGTCAGTGAAGTCTTCTACATAGTGTGCCTCAACAAGAGACGCAGGAATAAATCCGCGAACACCAATGTCGACCACTAGACCACCTTTGACAACGTCTTTTACTTCTGCTTCAAATACTTCTTTTGTTTCAAACTTTTTCTCTAGGTCTTCCCAAGCGCGGTCTGCATCAACAGCACGTTTCGATAAAATCAAAGCATCGTCTTCGACCTTTGTTACTTTAAGCTCTAACTCGTCGCCATCTTTCACGACATCTGATGCTTTTTCAACGTGAAGACTTGATAATTCACTGATTGGGATGATCCCAGGTTGTTTCACATTGACGATATCTACATTGACATGCTTGTCCTCAACTTTAGAAACAATCCCTTTCACTACATCTCCAACCTCTGGTACCTGAACATCGATTTGATTCATTTCCTCTGTCATTTCGATAACCTCCTTGGTCCAAACCTACACAGCTTAGTTAAAACGACTGGGTGAATATGTGTCCTTAGCATGATGATTGCCAGCCGAATATGTATTATAGAAACATTCAAATCAACAGAATTGCTTGAATGATCAATAAAAATAGTATTAGTATAAACTTCTAATAAAAGACCTTGTTTGTCAAGAGATAAACCTCTAACTTATAAAAGTTTTCTAAAATTTCTTACTGTTTTTCTACACGCTCTGCTGCATCTAAAATTTTACCTGCAACCTCTTGAATAGAAAGGGAAGTCGTGTCAATTTCAATGGCATCATCTGCTTTCTTCAGCGGTGATACCTCCCGCTCAGAATCAAGCTTGTCACGTCTTGCAATCTCTTCGATCAGCTGATCGTAATTGACATCATAGCCTTTTTTCTGATTTTCTTCAAAACGACGTTTTGCTCTTTCCTCTACTGACGCAAGCAAGAAAATTTTCACTTCTGCATCTGGAAGAACATGCGTGCCAATGTCTCTTCCATCCATGACGACACCGCCTCGGTTCCCCAGCTCTTGCTGCCTGCGGACCATTTCTTCCCGGACAGCTCTATGCTTTGCAACAACAGAGACTTGATTGCTTACGCGGTCTGTTCTGATGTCTTCTGTGACATCGATCGTGTCTAAATGTACTTTTTGACCTTCGTCAGTTGACACAAGTTCAATGACTGTGTTTTTCAATAACGCATCAAGTGCCTGTTCGTCTTCAAGGTCTACGCCTTGATTGAGTGCTGCAAGTGTAATTGCGCGGTACATCGCACCTGTATCGATATAAATATATGATTTTTTCGCTGCGACAATTTTTGCCACAGTGCTTTTTCCTGCTGCAGCAGGACCGTCAATTGCGATAGATAATTTCTTTTTCATAATACCTCTCCTTGATTGAATCTCCCTTATGAATTGTAACACGATCACTGCTCAAACGGGGGAATTTTCTATCAATCCTTTTGCTTAAATGTCTCAATCCAATCTTCAATGCTCATGTTATTCACACCCTCGTATTGTACGACTTTTGACAAAAATAGTTCTCCTTTCGTCAAGTGAAGGGTGACCTGAACCGCCAAAAGCAGAATGAGCTGAATGAGCACTGCTTTGAATAGCCATCTTTCCATTGTTTTCATACAAAAAGCCTCCAACGCTAGATTCTTTCTCTCTAGTATGGAAGCTTTTGACAACCTTTATTCTTATACTTTTTTCACACGTGTTAGAAGCTGCTGCTGGAAGCAATACTTCATGATGTGTTGCTGGTGGTCGTTTGTGATTTCAGTAAATTCCATGATCGCTCTTGTTTTCCCCGTCTGTTCATCTTGATAAACACGATTCATTTCTGCAATCGCTTTAATTTTCACTGGTTCTTTAAGTGAAAGTTCAAACTCTGTGACGACCTCGCCATATTCTTTTAGTGAGACACCTTCTGGAACAGCAATTGCTACACCGCCAGCACTCATATTGACAATAAATGTGTCGAAGGTTTCTTCACCATTTTGCGTAATGGACGCTTTCACCATCGTATCCACTCGAAGATATTCTCTTCGCTGAAGCCGAATCATTTCTTCTTTTGGCGGAATCGAAACGACAATCATCGGGATATCTTCTTTTCTTTTCCCAATGACTTTGCTTGTACATTTGTATGGAATTTGATTTTCATCGAAAAAGAAGACGGTGATTTCTGTTTCTTGATTTAAATAGATCGTGCGCCCCGTTTCTTTATCAGCTGGATAATTAATGCAAATATCATCGTTATTATTTTCCAAAACTTTCGATTTTGCGGTTTTCACTTCTTTGTTCTCATTGACATACTCAATTGTGATTGCATCCCCTATTTGTAACATTCCTCATCACTCTTTTCATCTGTGAAATCGTATCCTCTCTTATATTAAACCATGTATAAAACAAAAGGAAAAGGCTTATTCGCCTTTTCCTCGCTCCCTTTTCTATAGGTCTTTATATATAGGTTCTGCATTTTTTAGTTTATCTACTCTTTCTTCTTTTCCAGTATCTGCATTAATGAACATTCGGTACGTGTCGTTTTTAATGGTTCCTAAAAACTCATAGCAGAGAACTTCCTCTGACATATCATTTTGAACAAGAGCTACATGTGTATCCTCGATCTTCACATGTTTATTTAAGGTCTTTTCAGCTTCTTTTCGAGAAATCTTTGGTGCTTTTATGTCACGTTTTCTGTGATTCATTAAATAGTCTTTCGCTGAGAATCCCACAACCTCACCATCATCTAAAGCGACTTTCATTCGAATGCTATCTGGATAAAGCAATACGTTATTCTGTAAAGGGACATAGGTAAATACGCCGATATTATCAAATTGCGCACTCTCATCTAAATGAAATGATTCGGTATCGAATCCATGCTTCTTTAAGAAACTTAGTGCTTTTTCTGAGGCATCATTTAAACTGATTTTTTGTTTTTTCACTTCACGGTTCTGAAGAAGATAGACAGGATGGCCGCCTTTTTCAGTCAAGTCTAAATAAAAGTTTGCCCGGTTGTCTGGGTCAGACATTGACAGGCTGTAGACATCACGGTTCGTTTTACTCCCACTTTTTCTCACCTTGAAATCTTTGTTATGGTCAGGCGCAAATTGCTGGGCGATACGAATCGCTTCTTTTTTTGAAATCTTTTGCCCTTTTAAGTGATTGTAGCCTTGCGTTTCTGATTCAGTTGACACATTTGTAGGGCCAAGATCAACATCTGCAAACGCATCAGCATTTCTTTCAACGGTTTTTAATCCGTCAATGATGGTGTTGTCGTTTTTTCGATCTCCATCAGCCAGTGCCATTTCAACATCCATCCATTTTAAATTTTTGTTGAGTACGAGATGCTGCACTTGTCTAAGTTCGTTTTGAATATCTGCCGCTTGATCATATAAAGTGGTAATGGTTTTGTGTGTATCTTTGTTTAATGGTTCATCTGATAAAGATTTAAGTGACGATTTGTAGCTAAAGTCACCGACATTCGCTAGAAACTCTTCTGTTTTGTTAAAAGGCATCAATGTGAGCGGAAGCTGACTGACATTGTTATGCGCTTCTGATGACATTCTCCATACATCTGCCAGTGCTGGAGATATAGATGTTTGGCTATTCATCGCAAGTGTTGCGCCAAGTTTATCGTGCAGCTGATCGACTTGATACGTTAAATCATGGAAGGCTCTTTGATAGTTGTTCTCTGCATGAAGCAGTACTGCATCTTTTTCTTGATGCTCTTTATAGCCCCAGTATCCTGTTGAGATGACAGCAATTCCTAAAATAGCAATCAATATTCCTCTGATCATTTATTTACACCTCTTTTTATTCACAGAAAATATGTTTCCCGATTCGTTTAATTTGTGGTCTTCCCCAAATCCATGGGCTTGTCGCTGTATCAGGATTAAAGTAATAAACGGCGCTTTCAGATGGGTCCCAGCCATTAATGGCATCAAATACTGCCTTTTTAGCGGTTTCATTTGGCGCCATATAAAATTGTCCATCTGCTACAGCAGTAAACGCAAGCGGTTCAAAAATGACACCAGCAATCGTGTTTGGAAAGGTCGGGTTGTTTAAACGGTTTAAGATGACGGCTGCGATCGCTACCTGTCCTTCATAAGGTTCACCTCTCGCTTCACTATAAACAGCTTGTGAAAGAAGCTGAATGTCATTGCTTGAAAAACCACCTGGCATGTTGGCTGCTGTTTGTTTCGGCGTTTGATTTGCTTGACCATTTCCTGACTGCTTTCCAGACGAGCTGTTTCCTCCGCTTTGACTTTTTTGATTCTCTTTTGCACCTTGTGCTGTCTTTTTTTGCGTGTTTCTTTGCGCAGGAGCCTTTGTTTGCTGATCAAGAGGTTTCCCGCCATAATGCGTAAACTGATTTCCTTTTTGCAGCTGCTGCTGCACAAACTCTTTATAGTATTTCGTCTTTTGAACTAATAGGCTTTTTGTTTTTTCCCCTACGAGTCCATCGACTTTCTTTACACCAAACTGGCTTTGAAAATTGCGCACGGCCCAGTAAGTTCCCCAGCCATACACCCCGTCTATTTTTCCATTGTAAAAACCATTGTATTGGAGCCTTGCCTGGAGCTCGACGACATCTTCTCCTGTAGCTCCTCGCTGAATCACTTGATTCGTGAAAGCTTCACTTTTTTCAGCTGTCATCAATGAAGACGCGAGCAGAACAATTGAGAAGATAAGGACGATTTGTTTCATAAAACGAGCTTTGTCCATATTTGATCCTCCTGTACTTTTGATGTTTGAATATATGTTTCTTCCGATCCCTATTTTTATACATTCATCACAGGAGGGAATTGGATGGAAAAGACAAAAAACGCCCTAAAGACGTATAGGACGTTTTCCAATTTAAATTTGTACCATCTTCACCGCACGGGCTTTTTTGGCTTTCCGCAGACCAAACCACCATAAAAAAATCATGAACGGCAACATAATATATCCCCAATTTTTCATGCCAAGAAGAATGAAATCATATAAGCCATGAAAAAGAATAGGAAGTATTAAAGAGAGAATCAGCCATTTTCGCTGCTCTTTTTTATCAGAGAAGCGAGCTTTACCTATATAAAATCCCATCACCACACCAAATAAAGCGTGGCTTGATACAGGCAGCAAGGCACGTGTAAACGCGTACTCTACCCCATGACCCACTAAGTACAGAATATTTTCAAGTGTCGCAAATCCAAGCGAGACACTTGTTCCATAGACAATCCCGTCATAGTGTTCATCAAACTGTACGTGCGCATAGACACTGACCATTAAAATAAACCACTTTAATGATTCTTCTAAAAAACCCGATGTCACAAATGAAATCACGATAGGATTCGTAGCGATATTTTCCTCTTGGAGGACATACTGAATAAACATGGTTGGAAACACAAGTATGACACCTAGCATAAAAGATCTGATGACCATATGAACCGGCTCATTGTCGTATTGATCTTTCAAATAAAAATAACTTAAAAGTGCGATGCCGGGAGCTAAACCTGCTGAAATGATTGCGATCATAATCAGACCTCTTTCCCTACATTATCCTTTATTATCGTACCACGAATCACCCCTTTTTTATATGACTCGAGCCCATTTTCCCAAAAATAATCTTCTATATAATCCCAATTTACATAAAAAAGAACTGAATCCCTTAGAAGGACCCAGTTCTTTTTTTACCCGTTGATTCTTTTGTTGATTTCTTCTGCAATTAACCCACCATGAAATCTTCCATTTTCAATGAAAATTTCGTTGGCGTTGTTACCAGCTGCAATGACCCCTGCAATGAAAATACCTTCTACATTTGTTTCCATTGTTTGTTCATCAAATGCTGGGCGGCCTGATTCTGGATCGATTGTTACACCCATTTTTTCTAAAAATGAATGATCAGGATGATAACCTGTCATCGCAAACACATAATCACTTTTCACTCGATCCGTTTGGCCCTGCTGGTTTGTAAAGACAATATCCTGTTCTGTGATTTCCTTCACCTCTGCACCGAACTCCATTCGAATGGTGCCATTTCGAACAAGCGCTTCAAACTCTGGTAAAATCCAAGGTTTGATGCTGGATGAATATTCAGTTCCTCTATATAAAACCGTCACCCTGCTTCCGCATTTCACAAGTTCCAGGGCAGCATCAACACTAGAGTTCTTCCCGCCGATCACCGTCACATCTTTATCAAAGTAGGGGTGTCCTTCTTTAAAATAATGATACACATGAGGAAGGTCTTCCCCTTTTACATTCATATAGTTAGGATGATCATAGTAGCCAGTCGCAATCACAACATATTCACATGTATAGTCGTCTTTTGATGTATTTACCGTAAAACGGCCATCTTTTTTCGTCACAGCGTTTACCTTTTCAAAAGCATTCACACGAAGGCTTTTTCGTCTGACCACCTCTCGGTAATAGGAAAGCGCCTGAATACGAACGGGTTTCCGATTTTCAGTGATAAAAGCGACGTCACCGATCTCAAGCTTTTCACTTGTACTGAAGAAGGTTTGGTGTGTAGGGTAATGATAAATACTGTTGACCACATTGCCCTTTTCAATCACAAGTGCATCAATCCCAATTTGCTTGAATGCAATGGCAGCTGATAGACCGCACGGGCCGCCTCCTATTATGATCGCTTTTTCTTGTTTCATTTGTTCCACTCCTGTCGTTTCACTGCAATAACAATTGCTGGGCTGTTTGATTCTTTGCATGATTCCATAAAAAAATCTCCTATTTAAGGATAGGAGATTTTAAGGCGCGATGCAAATAAGTCGCTTAAATCCAGCCTCTGAATCGAGAAGCTTCAGCCATTTTACGTACACCGACCATATATGCTGCTAGTCGCATATCAATACGGCGGTTTTGCGCCATTTCATAAATATTATTAAATGATTTCACCATCATATCTTCTAAACGAGTTTCTACTTCTTCTTCTGTCCAGTAGAACCCTTGGTTATTCTGAACCCATTCAAAGTAAGAAACAGTCACTCCACCCGCACTTGCAAGTACGTCTGGAACAAGCAGTACACCACGATCTGAAAGAATTTTTGTCCCTTCCAATGTCGTTGGTCCATTTGCTGCTTCTACGACAATTTTGGCTTTAATGTTCGCCGCATTATCTTCTGTAATTTGATTTTCAATGGCTGCAGGTACTAAGATATCACAATCTAGCTCAAGCAGCTCTTGGTTTGTAATTGTATCATTAAATAATTTAGTGACGGTTCCAAAGCTGTCACGTCGGTCAAGCAAGTAGTCAATATCGAGACCATCTTCATCATACAAACCGCCGTAAGCATCTGAAATTCCTACAATTTTCGCTCCGGCATCATACATAAATTTAGCCAAGTAACTTCCTGCATTTCCGAATCCCTGAACGACAACACGAGCCCCATTGATGTCAATTCCTTTTTTCTTCGCCGCTTCTTTAATACAGATCGTTACACCTTTTGCCGTTGCAGTATCACGTCCATGTGAGCCTCCAAGAACAATTGGTTTTCCTGTAATAAATCCTGGCGAGTTAAATTCATCAATTCTAGAATACTCATCCATCATCCATGCCATGATTTGAGAGTTTGTAAACACATCTGGCGCTGGAACATCTTTTGTTGGTCCAACGATTTGACTAATTGCGCGAACATATCCGCGGCTTAGTTTTTCAAGCTCCCTAAATGACATTTCTCTTGGATCACAGATAATACCGCCTTTTCCTCCGCCATAAGGAAGATCCACAATACCACATTTTAAACTCATCCAAATTGAAAGCGCTTTTACTTCTTTTTCAGTAACGTTCGGGTGGAATCGAATTCCGCCTTTTGTTGGACCGACAGCATCATTATGCTGCGCACGATAACCAGTGAAAATTTTCACCGATCCATCATCCATACGTACTGGAATTTTGACCGTTAATAGGCGAATTGGCTCCTTCAGCAATTCATACACTTCTTGCGGATAGCCCAATTTATCAAGCGCTTTATGTATGACGGTTTGAGTTGACTTTAAAACATCTAGCTTATCTTCTGCGTTATGAGCGGCGTTTTGATCGGCTGCCATTAAAATAAACCCCCTAGAAATCTTTCATGATCTACTGCTCCCTTTCAAGCAATAGTATACACCTTCGTACTGGTAAAGCAAAGGTAAAAAGCGTTTTTTATCAAAATAAAATATCAGCGTTTATAAATATAAAAATGGATATAAAAAAATACTGTTGTTTCATCACAACAGTATTAAATATAATAGAAAAAAGTGATTAAAAATACAGTTGAATCGTTTTCACTGCATCTTCCTGCATGATCACTTTTCCGTATTCTTTTAACCGGTGAATGGTTAATGTCGTCGGTGAACCGAACTCCGCTAAAATAGAAATGACCGTATCTGCAGACAGTTCTTCGAAATCATCTAGGCTGAGAAAATATTGACCTTCATAATGGTAAACTGTACCCCCTAAAAGTCCAATACGACTTAAACTATGGGACAGTTGAATCACATCTTCAAACGAGGCAAATTGATAGAGCACATGCTTGCTCTCGTCGAGCTTGACTTGCATCTCAATGTAATCTTCATCAAACTCATCATCAGCATCTTCCTGCTGACTCTTTGTCACAATGACGACCATCCCCTGCGCCTGAAGAGAAAATACTTCAACAGCAATCGGTCCATTCGCTTCAAAACCGAGCTCCTGATTCGCTTCGTTCATCATGTCTTTAAACAGCTGATGAACTTTGAACGAATCTTTCCAAAGGTCTTCTTTCGTAAGACCTCGGTCTGTCAGATCATCTAGTGTGAGAAAAATTTTGATTTTATTATAATTCAGACGCTCTAGCCGCATAACGTTCCCTCCTGCCTCTTCTAACACACATCATACTGTAGTATATGAGATGATGAGTCATAGGTTCTTAATTTTGTATTCAGTTTACACTGTGTCAAGACGGAAGACAAGCATGAAGCTATGCTTACGGTGACTTTTATGGAAAATATTGATGGGGCATCAACTTAGCGCGTTTTTAGCGGCATTAAATAGATCAGATGGGTTTCTGGTTCTGCTCCAAGACGCATCGGAATCTTTGTTGTTCCGTAACCATTACTAATCAGAAAGAAAGCACCTTTGACTTGGCCTGTTCTTCCTTTTTCATACGGACCAAATTTCCCAATGCGAATTTGACCCCCATGGGTATGACCGCTCAAAACGAGATCAATTCCCTCTTCTTCACTCATCAAGTGATGCACATCTGGGTTGTGTGATAAAAGGATATTCACGTCTTCTTTGACAAACTCCGGCCGTATCGCTTCATAATCTGCTTTTTCAAGCCGGATATCATCAATTCCGCCTATTTTAATGGGCTGTCCTTCAAAATTCCACACAGCCGTCTCATTTTGCAATGTCGTCACCTGATAGGTATGGAGGATGTCTTTGAGTTTTTGCTGATGCAGCTCATGGTCGTTATTCCCCCACACAAAATACACCGGGGCAATCCTTGCTAAACGTTTCACATTTTCTTCGACTCTAGCATATGGGACTCCCTTTTCAGCTAAGTCCCCGCCGATCATAATGACATCAGGCTGCTTCTCTTCCACTTCCGCTAATAAAGTATCACTAATTAGACGGCGATGGGTATCAGAAATAAAGAAAATGACTGCAGGTCGATCTGACTGAAGTCCTTCTATTGTAAAGTAATGCTTTTTGATGTTGTTTTGTTTTGCCGTTTTCACCATTTTCGCTGTTACACACACACCTGTTGTCACAGCCGCTATGGCAGCAGTAAATCCGATGGCATATTTCATTATGAATGACTCCCTTGTATCAGCTTTCTTTTATAGGACGCTTGAATGAAAAAAGACGTTTCAACTGTTTAAACGTCTTTTGCTCATTTATTTACTTTCATAATAGAGGTTGATGTCATATTGCGTCTGCATGAAGTGAAAAACGGCCTCGCGCTCTTTCCACTGATTTGATTGAGGCCATAAATCTGTGCTTTTCTGTATAATTTCACATCTGAGCTTATGATATTCATCCTCAGCCTTTTCTTCTTTTTTCTTATAATAATACGATGCGTAAAAAGCAAACACTTCAGCCATGATCCAAAACAGAAACACCTCATGGCCAAGCAATGTGGCAATCATCGCTTCCGGCTGCAGAGAGCCCCCGCTATTAGCTGTTATCACAAAATAAAACAGAAGAATCGCAAGTGATAAAAGGGCTGTCCATTGCCACCTTTTGCATTGTTTTGCAAATCCCTCGTATTTGCGTTTCCTTTTGATCAATGTTTCAATCATTTTCTGTGTCGGCTGATCCATATAGCGGCTGATTGCGTGCAAAGTCATCACATACACCCTTGTCCCTTTTTTCTACATATGTATGTGCTTTTCGATTCATTCATGTCAAATATTAATTTTCTAATGGGATATTCAATACTTGCCCGCTGTACACGCTATTTCCTTTTAAATGATTGTAAGCTCGAATTTTCTCTTCCCCTGATCGGTTTTGATAATACTTCATGGAAATTCGATACAAGTTTTCCTCTGGTCCAACAGTATGCTGCACGACACGAACAGGCTTTTCTTCTTGCTTCTTCTTCTCTTCTGCTTCTTTTCGCTTTTTCTCTTCCTGCTGTTTTTGAAGAGCGAGCTGTTGCTGCTCACGCTTTTTTGCAGCTTCGGCCTTTTCACGCTCAGCCTTCTCTTTAGCGGCTTGTTCTTTTTTCTTTTGCTCTGCTTTTTCTTTTGAACGCTGCTTTTCTTTATCAGCATCTTTCTTTTTCTTCTCATCATCAGACGCATCCGCTTTGTCAGCGCTTGAATCATTTTTTGTTTCAACAAGTGCTGACGGGACTGGATCTGTGTCAGCACTCGATGTTTTATCAATATAAACACCTTGATTGTTGTTATCGTTAATTTCCTTTGATGTGTAATAAATCAACAGGAAGAAAACCGTGACGACAATAATAGGAAAGATAATAGCCAGTGTCGTAAACAATGGATTACGCACCTTTTTGGTTCGCTGCTTTTTATATTCATGAAAATCTTCTCGTGTAGGAAAGTGAGAGTCATCTGAAGGATGCACTTTTTCTTCTTCAAGATTTTCCTCTACATCATCATGGATGTTTGTCAGCTGCTGCTTTTTTCTCTTCATTCTCGACATTTCTTCCATGTTCATCCCTCCCCCAATATTTAAAACGAATTTGACATGCAAAGACTAGGTCAATGACAAAGTGTGTCATGACAGGAACGAATAAATTTCCTGTCCACTCGTATAAAAGTCCTAAAAAAATACTAATAGAAACCACAAGGATAAACAAGAGTATTTTTGACAAGTAGCGAAAGTGAAGAAGTGCAAACACAATGCTTGCAATCTCCAGTCCAAATTGCTGCTGAACGATCCCGCGAAATAAAATTTCTTCTGAAAAGGCAATGAGCAGCGTTAACCAAACAATATGCAGGATGCTGCGGTTTTTGAACATTTTTTCATTTAATCCGCCATCATCATACATATGAGCCGGAAACACCTTCATGACAATAGCGTCGACAATAATCACAAGCAAAGCGCCGCCAATTCCGTAAGTCAGGATACGCATATCTCGGATCTGCCATAAGGCTGTAAAATCAGTCCAATGATCAAACATAAACATCCCTAGTAAAAAAGAGACAATCAGCATGAGCAGCTGTGTGAAATACAACTGTTCTACTACTTGTCGATCGGTTAATTTTTCAATAATACGGCGATGTTGTTCAATCAATGCTGCGCCTCTTTTGTCAGGTGAAACAGACGATCCAGCTCGGTCTTCCAGTGTTTCATTTCATTCAGCTCCAATGGTTGATCTTTTTTTTCGTAATCAGACAGGTCAAGTCCGCATGAAGAGCAGCAGTTCCCAAAGGAAGCGTCCTCCGTTAGATCAAGCTGCTCATCAAAGTATGATAACAGAGATTGCCTAAAGCAGCGATGGCCAGTGATATGCTCTTTAAACTGCCACACTTTTTTTAGCTTTTCTGTTTGTCTATCCTGCAGCTTTTCTTTCAGCTTCTTCATGAGCAAACGGGGCTGTTCAGTTTGGTACATCGTGTAATAATGCGAGAGCATTCGCGCGCGCGTCTCCTGAAGCCCTGCTTCCATCAATTGTTCACGTAATTTCTTTTCATCATTTATCGGCATATGTGATACTCGGGCTAAGAAAAAATCAATTTCTGGATCATCAAAACCTTCTGCTTGAATCAAATGACTTTGAATATCCGCATCCTCTTCTGTATATAAAAGAACGCTCACACTATTTTTCCCGTCCCGTCCAGCTCTTCCAATTTCCTGCATAAATGCTTCAATTGACTGAGGCGGACTCATATGAATCACAAAGCGTATATTTGCTTTATCAATTCCCATTCCAAAAGCACTTGTACAGCAAATGAGATCAATTTGACCACTGATAAATTGCTGCTGGATCAGCATGCGGTCTCCTGACTCCATTCCACCATGATAAAACTCTACACGCTGATGCGTTTTTTGTTTCACCAAACGTGAAATATCTTCTGTCATTTGCCGGGTCGGACAATAAATCAGCCCAGGCCCTTGAAGGGTTTCCACAAGCTCCAGTGCTCGTTTCTCTTTTGCTTCTTTCGTTTCATGCGCCTCTTTTAATAGTGCAATATTCGGCCGGTTGACTGAATGAATATGAACATCTGGATGCTCTAGACGCAACGTTTGCACAGTATCTTTTAAGGTTTGTTTCGTTGCAGTTGCCGTTAGTGCTAAGGCGACAGGATTGCCGAGCGCTTCCCTCCATTCCCCAAGCTTGGAGTATTCCGGGCGGAAATCATGTCCCCATTCCGATATACAGTGAGCTTCATCTACAACGAATAGACCCACATGCATCGCTTTGAGTTGCTCCAACAACACCTCTGACATAAGCGCCTCAGGTGCGACAAATAAGAATTTATATGATGGCAAATGTCGAATAATATGTCTTCTTTCCTGAAAGGACAGTGTACTGTTAAGCGCAGCCACTCGCTTTTCACCGCGCATTTTCATGCGTTCCACTTGATCTTCCATGAGTGATAAAAGAGGTGAAATGATCAGCACTAACCCGTCTGTCAAATAGCCCGGAATTTGATAACAAAGTGACTTCCCGCCACCAGTAGGAAGCATGGCAACCGTATCTTTTTGTTGAAGTACACTTCGAATAATGTCCTCCTGACCTGTTTTGAAAGCATCATAACCAAAGTATCGCATCAGCGTCTGATGAAGCTTATCCACTTGCTTTCACCATCCTTGTCAATGCCAATCGTATTTGAAAATAAGTAAATGAATGCTCGAGACTTTCTTTGATCAGCTTCATCTTGTTGGTTTGGAGCTGACCGGCTACCTCATGTATCGCCTTTTGAGCTTCACTGCTGACATATGGTTCGATCGAGAAGCTCGGCTCATGTATCGAGAGCTCCACAATATGATCTTCAATTGTCGCTTTTTTTAATGAACGAATATGAGCAATTTGATCAATACTGAACCCTTTTTGAACAAGCTCAAGCGTTTTATGGGTAGAGGTGGTCAGCACACGTTTGAATTGAAGATCATCTATCATTCGCTGGATGATCGGTGCCTCACCTTTTTGCGCACATTGAATAAAATAATGGAGCACATTCCAAAAAAGCAAGTAAACATACCATACATCTTCTTTCATCCATTCCGCCATTTGCTGGTACGTCCGTCCGATTCTTTCATTGGAAGTCAATGAATAAACAAAAAGCAGTGCCTCTTGATCAGTTAAATGAGCAAGAAGTGTTTCAAGCTCATGATGGATATCTTCAGAAAGCTTTTTCTTCTGGTGATATTGCGAGAAGAAGGATTTCGTCCAGTTTTGAACCGATATATCTCTTTGAATCGGCACATAGTGTTGTGACCGCGCTGCATGATGTGAAAGGACCTGCACAAGTAAAGACAGCCTCATCCATAACACCTTTGCTTTATCATGATACTTGGCACCATCAAAATAAACTGGCATCGGTTTTTCAGCAAAACGCTGACTTAGCATACTTATTCCTTCATCTGTGGCAATGAATGTATCCTCTGTATTTCTGATAAAGTGTTGCTCTAGCAGCCTTTTTACAGAGCGATTCAGCTGATCCCTCGTAAAAGCTGGATAGCAGCCGAAGTAGCTAGAAAGCTGAAACAAACTTGCATCCTGTATCGTTTGCGATGACTTTTTTCCTTTAAAAAGATGGTAGACAGCACTAATGGAGCGTTCGCCGTTCAATTTATGTACGCTGTCCATCAACATGACATCCAAGTAATGAATCGTCATTGACCAAAGCACCTGTCTTCCTGACAAAATTCGAATATTTTCTCCCTTTATTTTAACAGATTTCATTGAAGAAGAAATGTTTAAACTCAATTAATGGGGGAAAGTTATGAACAAACCCTTATGTGATAAGCATTCTCAATCACTTTACAGTTGAAATGTGAATTTAAAATCATTACAATAAGGTTTGAGGAAATTGGTTTTTTATCGGTGAAACTAAAAAGGTTAAACCATTTGTTCCATCGAACAATCTGGGAGGTATTTTTTTAACATGGCAAAATATACAATTGTAGACAAAGACACATGTATTGCTTGCGGCGCATGCGGTGCAGCTGCTCCAGACATTTATGATTATGATGATGAAGGCATTGCATTTGTCACGCTTGATGACAATCAGGGGACTGTAGAAGTTCCAGAAGTACTTGAAGAAGATATGCTTGATGCATTTGAAGGTTGCCCAACTGACTCAATTAAAGTTGCGGACGAAACTTTCGATGGTGATCCACTTAAGCATGAATAGGATAAAAGCCCCTTTAAAAGGGGCTTTTTTTATATTAACTATTTTGAAGTCGGCGTTTATTTTCAAACCATGGACGCATTTTGACAAAAATGAAACTAAAAACGATGGTGATGATGATTCCTTTAATCAGGTTAAAAGGCAAGATCCCTGCTGTAATGGTTGCCTTTAGCACATGATCTGATAGGACGGGTGCATTCAAAAACCATGTATAAGCAGGTAGGAACAAGAAATAGTTTAAGATGCTCATCATGACTGTCATGAGTAATGTTCCGAGAATCATGGACCACGCTAACCCTCTTGCTGATTTAATCTTTTTAAAAATAAAAGCCACCGGTAAGATGAATAGTACACCTGCTGTAAAATTCGCTACTTGATCCACAGGAACACCGGACATGCTACCATGAATGAGGTAGTGCAGTAGATTCTTTAAAGCTTCAACAGCAATCCCAGCACCTGGCCCATAAATTAAAATCGCAATAATCGCAGGAATATCACTAAAATCAATTTTTAAATACCCAGGAAGCCCAGGGAAAGGGAAATTCAATAACATTAATACAAATGCGATACTGCTGAGCATGCTGATGACAACTAAACGTTTTACTTTACTTTGATTCAATATTCTCTCTCCTTTTCGATCAAATCTTTCGAAAAGAGGATTGTTCAATTTTAGCCACAAAAAAACCGCTCTGAATACATACACAGGAGCGGGAAATTTAGGCTACACAAATAAACGTATAAACAGACATGTTTTCAACGTTTACGAACCTCCATCTTCTCCCATCCAGACTATACTGTCGGCTTCGGAATCACACCGAATCCTGCCAAAAAAGGCTCGCGGGCTTAGAGACTATGCCTCATCACCGCCGGTAGGGAATTACACCCTGCCCCGAAGATTGATCATTATTCAATTCGACATCATTATATATGATATATGAGCATTTGTACAGATAAAAATCCTGAGCAAATTCATCAGTTTTAAGAAATCGTAAAAAACCTAAAATTTATAATGACAAATGCGTAAAAATTGGTTATCTTTTGTTTAAAGGTGTCCATTCTTGATCAAGACACTAAAAAATGTTCGTGTTTTCTTTTTCGCTTTACTGCTTTAATTTGATTGACACAGTGAAAAGGAATATGGTAAATTATCAGATATTTATGACGTTTATTTTAGGAGGAAATCTTACGATGTTTCGAGTATTAGTCTCAGATAAGATGAGCAATGATGGTCTTTTACCACTATTAGAATCAGATTTTGTTGAAATTGTTCAAAAAAATGTAACAGAAGCAGAAGATGAATTACACACGTTTGATGCCTTACTTGTCAGAAGTGCCACAAAAGTGACAAAAGAACTTTATGAAAAAATGACTTCATTAAAAATTGTTGGCCGTGCCGGTGTGGGAGTCGACAACATTGACATTGATGAAGCGACAAAACACGGTGTGATTGTCATCAATGCACCAAATGGGAATACGATTTCAACGGCAGAGCATACGTTTGCGATGATCTCATCTCTCATGCGTCATATTCCTCAAGCGAATATTTCTGTGAAATCAAAAGAATGGAACAGAGGCGCATATGTTGGTGCTGAGCTTTACGGAAAATCTCTTGGGATTGTTGGCTTAGGCAGAATTGGAAGTGAAATCGCCCAACGTGCAAGAGCATTTGGCATGACGGTCAACGTATTTGACCCTTTCCTCACAAAAGAACGTGCCGAAAAAAT
Source organism: Bacillus sp. FSL W8-0183 (assembly GCF_038006825.1). Lineage (NCBI taxonomy): Bacteria > Bacillati > Bacillota > Bacilli > Caryophanales > Bacillaceae > Bacillus > Bacillus sp. FSL W8-0183. Next base: position 2,318,296 of record NZ_JBBOVY010000001.1, read on the forward strand.
TGGTGTCAATGCAAAATCACTTGATGAAGTGCTTGAAGTATCAGATATTATTACGGTACATACACCTTTAACAAAAGAAACTAGAGGACTTCTCAATAAAGAAACAATCGCAAAAACGAAAAAAGGTGTTCGTCTAGTGAACTGTGCACGCGGCGGCATCATTGACGAACGAGACCTTCTTGAAGCACTTGAAAATGGTCATGTCGCAGGGGCTGCACTCGATGTATTTGAAGTGGAACCACCTACTGAAAATCCACTTGTGGATCATCCAAACGTCATTGCCACTCCGCATCTTGGTGCATCTACAAAAGAAGCACAATTAAATGTGGCGGCACAAGTCTCTGAAGAAGTTCTTCAATTTGCAAAAGGACTCCCGGTCATGTCATCTATTAATCTACCAGCGATGACAAAAGACGAGTTCAAAAAAATCCAGCCTTATCATCAATTTGCTGGAAAACTTGGACGTCTTGTTTCTCAATCGATGAGAGAACCTGTAAAAGAAGTCAGCATTTCATATGAAGGATCTATCGCAAAACTCGAAACATCATTTATTACAAAAAGTCTGCTTTCTGGCTTTTTGAAAGAGCGCGTCGATTCGACTGTAAATGAAGTCAATGCAGGTATGGTGGCAAAAGAACGCGGCATTAGCTTTAGCGAGAAAATTTCTTCAAGCGAATCTGGCTATGAGAACAGCATTTCCATTGAAGTCAAAGGTGACCTTTCCACCTTTACATTAAAAGCAACGTATATCCCGCATCTAGGTGAACGTGTCGTTTCTATTAATGGTTTCAATATTGACTTTTACCCAGATGGGCACCTTGTCTATATTCAGCATACTGACGCACCTGGTGTGATCGGTCAAGTTGGAAAGATTTTAGGCGACCACGATGTGAACATTGCGACAATGCAAGTAGGCCGTAAAGAAAAAGGCGGCGAAGCCATCATGATGCTTTCTTTTGACAAGCACCTTGAAGATGAAATTGTCCAAACGTTAACTGAAGTAAGCGATATTATTTCTGTGCGTCTGATTGACCTATAAAAAATGGTAAACCTCATGCAAAAGCATGAGGTTTATTTTTTTGAAACGATTAAACGTTCACCTGTACGTATGAGATGCGTTGTCAGTGCATTGATTTTCTTCAATTGATCAACGGTCATTTGATGTGCTTTAGCAATGGACCAGAGCGTGTCACCTTGTTGTATGACATATGTATGTTTCTCATATCCATCTACATGAAGGGCTGGCTCTTGGAAACGATCTCTTGCAATGATTGTGAGCGGATCTACTGCATCTTCTTTACTGACTGACCAATTACCCCTGTGCACCTCAAAATGCAAATGAGTGCCCCTAGAAGCGCCTGTGTTGCCTATGATGCCGATCGGCTGTCCTGTTTGTACATGGTCACCATTCTTCACAAAACGCGCATTTAAATGCGCATAGACGGTTTCATATCCATTTGGATGCCGAATAAATACAACTTCACCATATGTAGCAGATACATAGGAACGAGTGACCACACCTTCGCTAGCAGCCAAAATGGATTCTCCTTCCGGTGCAGCAATGTCTAACCCCTTATGCGAACCCCCTCTTGTCCCAAACAAATCAGTGACTTCACCTCTGATTGGTTCCACCCACTCGGTTGTTTTCTCTGCACGGGCAAACGGTGATAAGGTCAAGAACAAGAAACAGCTAGCACATATGTAGCAATACCTTTTCATCAGTGACTTCCCTTCTTTGAAGTTCTTTTCATGACAGCATAGTATACCTCAAGGAAGCCCTTTTCTATACATGAAAAAAGAACGCAATAAGTTGCGTCCTTTAGCGTTCTTTGATAACAACTGGGTTTGGCAATGCCGGTACCTCTAGCGGTTCTTTTAATTCATATGGGCCTACTTGATCTGTTCCTGCATTTTGTATCGTGACATCTGTAAAACCGAAATCTTTCGCTGTGAGCAGCAGTCCTTCAATAAGTAAAATATGATCAATTGAGTCCGTTAATTGTGCTGATGCTCCAAACGTGATGGTTGCATGGTTTCCTTTTGATGTCACCTTTTGAATAGGCTCTTCTTTAATGAGTGGATCGAGTCCTGCATCATTCGCCCGCTTCATCGCCTCTACCGCATCTTTATAAGAAGGATAATCATCTTTTGACGGCACCAAAAATGTCCCGCTCTTATTTTCTAAAACGTAGTAAGCGTGCTTTGTTTGTTTATTAATTGAAATGGTACCAAGACGGCCATTCGTCCCTAATTGAAGGTGCGAGCCATTGACAGACTTGACCTGTACTTGTTTATATTGGCTCCATTTTAACGTTTCTTTGACCATGTCTTTAAAACGGTTGGCTTCTTTTAATGTATCAAGAGACAAATCATTTTTCAGCTGAAAAATCAGTGTGTCCCCTTTTTCACTCACATCCACCATATCCATATAGGCTTGAAGGGGTTTTGTCATTTCAGGCAGCTCCAGTTTTTCATATGTATCAAGAAGCGCCTGCACATCGTCATGCTTATTTTCTTTTTGAATACTGATTGGGACAACTTGAGAAGTCGATTCATCTATGTATGAAATCGTCATATACTTTTCTTTGTCAGATGCGTAAGCAACATGTGAAGGATCATTTGTGTTTTTTACCGCCTCTAATGTAGCATTCACCTGTCCTTTTTCAGCACTCGAGTCCATTTTCACTTTCTTTATATCTTGAGCAGCCGGCTGAAATAAATGAGGAGAAATCAAAAACGCCATAAATAAGACCACAACGGTTGCGACCGCTGGACCGATCCATCTGGCACTTTTCTTTTTCTTCCCGCTTGCCATCAGCATTTGCTGGTAAATCTGCTTAGATGAACGGTTGTCCTCCACCTTTGGAAGCTGACTGAGTAATACTTTAATTCGTTCTTCGCTCCAATTGGACCTGTTCGTTTTCATTCACTAGCTCCTCCTTCAAAAGCTCCATATGTTTTCGGAGCACTTTCAGGCCTCGGTGCTGCGTTGTTTTGACTTTGCTTTCCGAGAACTTTAGCGCCTTGGCCGTCTCCATGATTGAGTAGCCTTGGATAAACCTTAAAATGATGACGGCTCGTTGATCAATGGTGCAATGATCAAGCGCGGCATAAATTTCTTTGATATTTTCATCCTGTACAGCCAATTCATCTGGGAGCAGGTCTGGATCTTTTACATCCTGTTTATCCCAATCAAACGTGCCGAGCACCCGTTGTCTGATGGTTTGCTGTTTGCGAAACCAGTCAATTGCCACATGCCTTGCAATTGAAAACAGCCATGTTTTCTCGCTGCTTCTTCCTTCAAAAGTTTTATATGAGTGAAGTACCCGAATGTAAACCTCCTGCACGAGATCCTCTGCCTGATTTTTATCTTTTACCATATAAAATAAAAATTGGTACAAATCTTGATGGTACGAATCATATATTTTTTGAAAGGTTTCATGCATAGGAAACCCCTCCGTTCACTTATTTTTGTCGAGTGACTCTCACAAAACGTTACATTACAACTTTATGACAAATATATTACAAGATCGACAATTTGGAAAGGGCTTTTAGTTTAACTTCTCCTTAAAAATATGAAAATAGAAAAAACACTTCATTTTCTTTCGAAAAGAAGTGTTTCTCATGTAACAAGATTCTTCGTCAAGATTAGACGAGTTCCTGCTTTTTTTTCGGAATATAGAAAGTGAAGTGAGTACCTGTTCCAGCTTTACTATGTGCATGAATGGAGCCTTGATGCGCTTCTACGATGTTCTTCACAATCGCAAGGCCCAGCCCCGTACCGGAACGTCCTCTTGTTCTTGCTTTATCTGCTTTATAGAACCGTTCAAAAATAAACGGGAGATCCTCTTCAGGAATGCCGCTTCCCGAATCTTTCACATCCATCTTGAGCCCATTTTCCACCGATTGAACTGAGAAGTGAACTTCTCCGCCTTCTGGTGTATGACGAATGGCATTATCGATGAGATTTGTAAAAACCTGTTCTATTTTATCTGGATCAAATACAAAATACGGTTCTTCTACTTGAATTTCATACGTCAGGTTGATTTGTTTTTCTTTCGCAATTCCAAGGAATTTACGGTAGATTTTTTCAGTCAGCTCTTCTGTATCAGTTGATTCAAGATTCAGTGTAATATGACCAGCTTCCATACGTGCGAGATCGAGAAGATCATTCACAAGACGCCCCATTCGAAGTGATTCATCATAGATAATTTGGGCAATCTCTTTCTTTTCCTCTTCTGATCCGGCAATGTCATCGACAATCGCTTCACTATAGCCCTGGAGCATAGCAATAGGTGTACGGAGTTCATGACTGACATTTGCAATGAAGTCTTTTCTGAGCTTATCCAGTCTTCTCTCTTCTGTCATATCGCGAAGTACCGCTACCGCCCCTCTGACATCTTGCTGGTTATAAAGCGGAGACATGAGAAGAACCCAAGTACGCCCTTGCAGCGTGACTTCGATCATTTGCTCTTTTTCCGTACTGACGGCAGTATGAAACAATTCACGTGCTTCTGGCGGCAGTTCATCCCCATCTTTGATCTTCATATTTTGCTCGTAATACCAAGCCTGCAAGAATCTTTCTGCAGGAGGGTTTGTCATGAGGATCGTTCCATCAATATTGATCGTGATGACGCCGTCTGCCATACTGCTGAGAATGTTGGACAAATGTTCTTTTTCTTGATTTAAAGCGGTTATATGAAATTTAAGCTGCTTACCCATTTGATTAAAGGCGATCGCCAGTTCCCCAATTTCATCTTGCGTTAAAATAGGAATCTTTGTATCAAATTTCCCTTTCGCCAAATCTTGTGCTCCCTCTCTCATCTTTCTGAGAGGATAGGTGACACGAGTGGATAAGAAGAAAGCGAAAATCGTCGTCAGCACAATCGCAATTCCGGCTGCAAGGAAGATATAACGCGTCGTATGTTTTGTTGTCTGCTCTACAGCAAGGAGGGATTGAGAAAGAAAGACCATCCCTTTCTTTCCGTTCGCCTCGTAAGGAACACCTACTACAATGCGTTCATCCTTCTGATTGCCTGTATCAGATTCAGCTCGTTTACTGATTTTTTTTCGTTGTGTCAGTGCCCTGTTCAAATCTTTGTCTGCTTCAATTTGTTCTTTTGTGATCGCAGGAAGCTTCCCGCCTTTTTCAGACGAATACCATTCTAGTCCATCCTCTTGAACAATCGCGATACTTGTCAATTTATCAGCTAGTTCTGATGTAATCGATCTTGCAAGTGATTGATCCTCATGGCTTTCTAAAATGACTGCTACTTTGTTGGCCATTTGTGTTAAATCAGACTTTGCTTCTTCCACATGGTAATTCTCAATGAACTCTAAAAGAAGCACAGTTAAAATCGATAAAACAATGAGCACGAGGAAAAGAATGGTTAACCATAGCTTTCCTACGACACTTTTCCACAGCTTCATTCAGCGCCGACCTCAAATTTGTACCCGACACCCCATACTGTCACGATTTTTTTCGCTGCTTCTGGTGACACTTTATTCAGTTTTTCGCGAAGCCTTTTGACGTGGGTATCCACTGTTCTCAGATCCCCAAAGAATTCATACTGCCACACTTCTTTGAGAAGCTTTTCCCTGTCATAGACCTTATCCGGCGTTTTTGCCAAGAAATACAAAAGTTCGTATTCTTTCGGCGTGAGGCTGACTTCTTTTCCATCTGCTGTGACCCGGTGTGCATCATGATCAATGGATAGATGAGAAAACACGAGAACATCTTTTGTGGTTGTTCCAGTATTAAGGTATGACGTTTGAGACGATCTTCTTAGCAGTGCTTTCACACGAAGAACCACTTCACGCGGGCTGAAAGGTTTGACGATATAATCATCCGTTCCTGCCTCAAAGCCTTGCACACGGTTAGCTTCCTCACCTTTTGCTGTCAGCATAATAATTGGGGTGGCTTTTTTATCTCGGATTTGATTACACACTTCAATCCCATCTGTCCCAGGCATCATTAAATCAAGCAAAATGAGGTCATAATCGGTTTGAAGTCCTTTTTGAATGGCTTCATCCCCATTTTCCGCTTCATCAATTTCATAATTTTCCCGTTCTAAATACATTTTTAAAAGGCGACGAATTCTTGCCTCATCATCGACGACTAATATTTTCGTTTGAGTTGTGTGTTCCATTAGACAATCCTCCTGCTTTCTCCGTTGTTACATACATTTTAACAAAAAGCCGAATCGAATCATAAAAGTTGGCCTTTTTCATGCGATTACGCGTAAGAATGAAGCCCCGCAATCACTAGGTTGACAAAGATGAGGTTAAACATAATGATCGCAAATCCGATTACAGCAAGCCAAGCGGACTTTTCACCATGCCAGCCTCGTGATAACCGAAGGTGGAGATAGGCGGCGTAAAATAAAAATGTAATTAAAGCCCATACTTCCTTCGGGTCCCATCCCCAGAATCTCGTCCATGCAATTTGTGCCCAGATCATCGCAAAAATAAGACCGCCTAACGCAAATACAGGGAATCCTATGGAAACAGCCCTGTATCCAATTTCATCGACTAAATCGAGATTCACCTGTCTTACGAGCGGCTGAAGCAGCGCACTTAGTCGTTTGCGAATGATCAATCTTAGCAGTCCATAAATAATCAGCCCAACGCCAAATGACCACAGCACTGTATTCACCTTTCTACCTGAAAAAACAGGCGGCAGATCAACTACAGGCTCTAAACGATCTTTTGTGATAAGTTCTCCTTTATGAGGTCCTACTAAGGCAGGAAGCTCATAGACCATGACGCTCTCTTCTTTATTTTTATCTACCCAATTAAATTTCGCTTCATACCCTGTCATTCTAAAAATGGACGTGACTGCGATAAATGCAAGGGTGACCACAATCATAAACATGACCAGCTCTAAGCCAAAGGTTTTCTTCCCCGGTTTTGTTTGATCGACATGCTTCAAAAGAAAAATCACACCTGCCACAAAACTGATCGCCAAAATGGCTTGACCAAGCGCTGCTGTCGTGACGTGAATATATAGCCAATTACTTTGAAGCGAAGGAATCAGCGGTGAAATATCCGATGGAAACATGCTTGCATAAGCAATGATTAATAAAGCGATTGGAAGTGTGAATAAACCTAGCACAGACACTTGATAGACAAAATATAAAATAATAAATGCGAGCACCAGCATCATGCCAAAGGCTGTGGTGAATTCAAACAGATTACTGACTGGTGCGTGACCAGATGCGATCCACCTTGAAATAAAATAGCCAAATTGACTCAAAAAACCAATGATGGTGAGCGTTATGCCGATAAGTGCCGCCTTGTTTTTGCGCGGACCCTCTTCTTTCTTTTTTCCTTTAATGGCCCCTCCAAAAAAAGGAACTGCCGCTAAATACAATAGAAAAGCTGCAAATAACAGGTTTTCACTGACTGCCGCCATCTAATCCTTCCCCCTTGCTTTTGCTGATACTTGTTGTATCAGGCAGTTCTTTTTGATCCACTGGCTGTTTGATGCCACTGCCGTGCAGTAACACCTTGAGATCAGACTTTAAGCCGAACCAGTTTTTGTTTGTATGTCCTGCCACAAACACTTTTCCATCCTTTACCGACAGCCAGATTCTTCTATGCTGCCAGTACATCCCTTGTATGACCCCAATCATAAAGATGATTCCGCCAACAATGAGTACCCCAAGTGTTAAGTCTTTTCTCACCGTTAACCCTGTCACGTTTTTTGTTTCAACCCGGTCAAATTTCATTTTATAAAGATTGTTATCAGAACCCTCTACTGTCTCTTGAATCGCGACAAAACTTTTTTCACCTTTTGGTTTTTCAGGAGAGATCATTTCAAATACGAACGCAGGATTATTCGGATTCCTCGTTTTCGTACTAGGTGTGCCATCTTCGTCAAAATAAAAATCAGGCAAATAACTCATCACCTTGACTTTGTAACCGCTACCAAGATCATATTCTGACTTAGGCTCCAACAGATTAATCTTCACTGTTCCGAAAGATTTCTCAGTATCTTTTCGAATCAGCTGAAAGACCATTTGATCGAGTTCATTTTGTTTAAAATCCACTTGATATAATGAGAAATTGTCAAACTTAAGCGGTTCATTCACTTTAATATCGTGTTCTGTTACCTGCTTCAGCTTGGGCTTTTCACCAAAAACAACTTCCCCTTCACGTTTGTATAAAACGGCATCGGTTTTATAACTTTTGACGACTTGACCATCGCCAGCCTTTTCAATAGCATTTTCAAAGACTTCTTTTTCTTTTTCAGATTCATAGCGATCAATTGAAAACGCGTTATTCTTTAAGAAGTATTGGCCTCCCGTCCCTGGGATTGGTGCCGTTTCGCCTTCTCTTACCCATAATGTTTCATCCACGTACATTCCTGGGACAAACCGGAGCATGGATCCAATGAGAAATATAATTAATCCAATATGATTGACGTAAGGTCCCCAGCGGGAAAAGCGGCCTTTTTCAGCTAAAATATGTCCATCTTCTTCTCGAACGCGGTAACGCTTTTGTTTCATTTTACTAACGATGCCTTCATATGTATGTTGATCTAATGTTTGGTTTGTTTCGCTGAAAAGACGCTGCCTTCTCATAAAGCCTTCTTTTTTGACAACCCCTTGATTTTTGAGTGCACGATAAAGTGGAATCACTCGATCAAGGCTGCAAATCACAAGGGAAATTCCGATAGATGCGATAAGGGCTAAAAACCACCAAGAATTATAAAGATCATGGAATCCAAGGATGTAATATAACTTGCCAAACGACCCATATTGTTCCTCATAATAAGTGGAAGCTGATGCACCTGGCGGAATAAACCGCTCCTGCGGAAAAATAGTTCCTAGCGAAGAAGCTAACAGTGTGATGACAATGAGCCACACACCCACTTTTACGGAAGAAAAAAAGTTCCATACTTTATCAACAATCGTTTTGTTGTATGTTTGCGAGCGTCTTGCACTTCCGTCATATCTCATATCAAGCAGCTTTGATGAATTTTTCTCTTTTGCTGCAATGGGATTCCCGCATGATTCACATAGAACAGTACCGATTGGATTAATATGTCCACACTCACACTTTACCTCTTTCATTCTATGACCCCTTTGGTTTAATCAAATTCATATATTCATAGATTTGACGTTCTGTCATCGTTCCCTTTATGACTTTGATTACCTTGCCTTCAGGATTAACTAAAAGTGTAGTTGGCAGCTGCCCAATATCATATGCCTCTGTCACTTGACGGTCTTTGTCCATGGCAACAGGAAAATTCACGCCATAAGCATTCATAAAATTCTTCACAGCAATATTGGATTCTGCCACATTTACGGCAACAATTTCGACACCGCGATCCTTGAACACTTCATACTGATTTGCCATATAAGGGAATTCCTGCTTACATGGACCGCACCATGTACCCCAAAAATTGAGAAAGACACCTTTGCCTTTTAAGTCCTTTAATTCAATCCGTTCCCCATCTACCGATTGAAGGACAAAGTTCGGCGCAATAGATCCTTCTTTGATTTGATCCTGTTTGGCAAATACTGAGTTATACATCGTATAACACAGTGCAGCAAGCATCACGAGGAGAATGCCCGTCCGTATGAAAAATCGTCTTTTCTTCATCTGAAGTACCCCTTCCCCATAGACATTCAGGTAAATTATAGCATTCTCCTTCTTTTGATGCTTCTTCATTTTTTGAAGTTTATGTGAAAATTAAAAAGCGCTTTTCCCATGATCCGCAATCGCTCTTAGGCGTTTTACTTCATGCGGCGTCAATTCTATGCGATCTCCTGGTCTCATGCCTTCAATATGAAGGAAAGCATATTGCTCTCTTTTGAGTTTTAAAACGTCGTGGCCGATTGCTTCAAACATGCGGCGAACCTGTCTATTTCTGCCTTCATGAATGGTTAATTGCACAATACATGTTTGCTTTCGTTTATCAATCGAGAGCATTTTGGCACGAGCAGGTGCTGTTTTTTTATGGTCTAACATGATTCCTTTTTCTAACTTTCTAAGCAATTCTTTTGAAGGGATGCCTTTTAGTTTCGCTGCATACGTTTTATCAATTTCATATTTCGGATGCATGAGCTTATGGGCAAATTCGCCATCATTTGTAATCAAAATTAAACCGCTCGTATCATAATCCAACCTGCCGATCGGATACAGACGCTGCGGAACATCATCAAAGAAGTCTGTCACGACTTTGCGTCCTTTATCATCCTCGGCAGCTGAAATGACGCCGCGCGGTTTATAAAGCATAAAGTAAACCGGTTCTTCTTTTTCAAGCTTTAAGCCATTGACTTCAATTTTATCTGAAGAGCCCACCTTTACTCCGAGCTCTGTCACTGTTTCACCATTAACGGTAACTCGTCCTTCTTTAATTAATTCTTCAGCCTTTCGTCTAGAAGCGACGCCGGCATGGGCAATTACTTTCTGTAAACGTTCCATTTGTCTTTCACCTCATGTACTATCTTACTTGCTTGGCTTGAAACAAACAAGCATTCGTGGAAAAATAAGCGTTTCATCTGTCTAATTTCAACAAAAAAGCTGTTTTCCATCCACGAAATAAAAAAAGCACCTGATTAGGCGCCGCTAAATAACAAACTGACGATAATAATCGATGCAATGATCCCAATCAGGTCTGCAAGCAGCCCCACTTTCAGTGCATCTCCCATTTTTTTAATACCAACTGCTCCAAAATAGACGGTTAAAATATAAAGGGTCGTATCCGTTGACCCTTGCATAACGGCGGCAAGCTTGCCGATAAAAGAGTCTGGACCATAAGTCGCAATTAAGTCCGATGTCATACCAAGCGCCGCTGTTCCTGATATAGGACGAATAAGCGCAAGCGGCACCACTTCTGTAGGAACACCAATCGCTGTAAACACAGGTTTCAATAATTCCATGACAAAATCAAGGGCACCTGATGCTCGGAAAATCGTAATGGCGACAAGCATACCGACTAAATACGGAATAATTGAAAAGGCAATTTGAATGCCTTCTTTCCCGCCTTCTACAAATGTTTCATACGTCGGTACTTTTTTAATCGTCCCTGCAATCAATATTCCTGCGATGATCAGTGGAATCAAAGCAAGTGACAGCCAGTTAATAAATGCCACAAGATCACCCCCGCCTGCTTCTGCGATAGTGGAAATAGCGATCAATCATAATCGCACCGATACCTGAAATAAGTGTCGCCAAAATGGTTGGGCCTACAATATCTGTTGGCTGATCTGCGCCATAGGTCATACGAATGGCAATGACAGTCGTTGGCACAAGTGTGATAGAAGATGTATTGACTGCTAAAAAAGTGATCATAGACCGGCTCGCCTCATTTTTTCCGCCATTTAATGCTTTCATCTGCTCCATCGCCTTAATCCCAAGTGGTGTAGCGGCATTCCCAAGGCCAAAGAAATTTGCCATGAGATTGGACAGAATATACCCCATCGCTGGATGATTCGCAGGAATCTCAGGAAATAGTTTTGAGATAAAGGGCCGGCATAATTTACTAAAGAAATGTAACAACCCCGCTTCTTCTGCGATCTTCATCAATCCTAGCCAGAATACAAGAACACTAATCAGCCCTATTGAAATGGTGACCGCTTCTTTTGATCCTTTAAAGACCGCTTCATTCACTTCATGCATCGTTCCGTTAAACATTGCATAGACAAGACCGATGACCGTGAGGAATACCCAAATCAGATTGACCATGAAGATCCGCCTATCGATGTCTGAAAGACAGACTTAAACATTTCTTGAAAGCTTTTTTGGGGCATTCGGTTGCGTTTGTTTTCATAAAAAATGGGGACTTGCTCAATTACCTGACCATCCAGTAAAAACGTCATTTTCCCTACTACATCTGGGATCGCTTCTTTGTTTTTCTCCCATTTCTTTTCAGGCGTCAGCATTTCCGTTTCGATTTCCACTAGTTTTTTCTCATCCTCATTTAGTAAATAGTCCACATCCCGCTTAATAAACGCTTTTTTTTCGTAAAAAGTCCCTTTTAACGAAGCGAGCCTGCCTTTTTCAGCAAGCACATACGTTTTATAGTGATCAAATGCATACTCAAACATTGAGATATGATCCTTCCAGTCATCCGGTGCATTAATCGTCACAGCAATGAGCGCAGCATCTCCTTTTGCAGCTGTGGAGACAAGTGTGCGTTTTGCAAGTTTTGTATACCCTGTCTTCCCTCCAGTCGAATATTGATACAAACCCGTGAGCAGCTTGTTTTTATTTTTCCAATAACCCTCGATTGTTTTTGCTTTATAAAAGGTGGTACCGGCAATTTTTTGATATTGCTGATGCTTCATGGCGTACTTCGTTAAGATCGCCATATCATAAGCTGATGAATAATGGTTTTTATGATCATCGAGTCCATGCGGATTTTGAAAATTCGTATTCTCCATGCCTAGTTCAGAGGCCTTTTGGTTCATCATAAAAATAAAGCCTTCTAAGCTGCCGCCAACATGTTCTGCAATGGCAACAGCTGCATCATTTCCAGAGCGCAGCATGAGCCCGTATGTCAAGTCTTCTAAACTCACCTTCTGTCCTTCCTTTAAATAAATCGAAGAACCTTCCGCTTGAATCGCACGTTTTGACACTTTGACCATGTCGTTCATTTTTCCTGATTCAATGGCTAATACAGCCGTCATAATTTTTGTGATACTGGCGATTCTTCTTTTTTCGTGCTCGTCCTTTCCAAATAGGACTCTGCCTGACTGTCCATCTATTAAAATGGCGCTTCTCGCACTCACCGATAATGAGACGTCTGCTTGAGCGTGTGAGGAAAAAGGCAGTAAGAGTGTTAATAGAAGAAGGACTGCTGTTCCAATTTTTAAATAGGGCATGTTCATTCACGTCCTTGTCCGTTTTGTACAAGTGTATGCGCGGCTGAAAAAGTTATGATGCCTCGTCCATAAAAAAAAGCAACTCTCATATGAGAGTTGCCTTGTCTTCTTTATACCATTTTCATTTGCTGATGAGATGTTGTATATTCCAGCTCTTCTCTCATCGTTAAAAAATCTTTTTCTAATGAAGAAAACAAACGTTTGACCTCAGCCGATACTTCATGATGGAAAACAATGCAGCTTTTTCCTGTGTAGGCTGAACGGCTATTTTCATACCATGTATCCTTTTTTGGTGTAAAAAATTCTTCAATACATTGATGATAAATACGATGAAGCGTCTGCTGGGCGGCTTGCTGCGGGAATGTCTGCTGCTGCCTGATTTTCCTACAAACCGCCGCGGCATCCTCGCTATAAACTGCAAGCTTCCGCAATGTACTTAATATGTCACAATAATAGGCTTCCGCTTCCGGGTTTAATCGTTTCAAGCTTGATAAGGTAGCTTCGTTCAGAAAATCATTCACTTCAACTGCAACCTTTGATAAAAAAACGCCTGCTTGATCAACTTGAGCCTTTACATTCATATGTGCCATTTGTTTCGTGTTTACCTTCCCCTCATGGCTTTGTCACCATTTTATCTTTCAAATAAAGATTTTAGACCTAAAATCTTTTTTATATTTTATCATACATTTTTCCTTATTTTGAACTATTTTATCTCTTCAAATGTTTGATTGAAGTTTTCAAAAAAGAGATCAGCCTCTTCTTGCACCCCATCTGCTTCCACATTCTCTGGAAGTGGCGGCAATTCATCTAAGGCTTTTAAACCAAATTGCTCTAAAAAGGTAGGTGTTGTCCCATAAAGAATCGCTCGTCCCGGACCATCGGCACGTCCTACTTCACAGAGCAGTGCTTTGGCAACTAAACTATGCAGCACTCGTTCTGATTTAACGCCTCTGATCTCCTCGACTTCGCTGCGTGTAATCGGTTGTTTATACGAGACAATGGCGAGCACTTCTAGCGCTGCCTGTGACAAACCTTTCGATGGTGTCTCTACTAATTTTTTTAAATATACGCTGTATTCTTTTTTCGTCAGCAGCATATATGAATCTGCATATTCAATAAGCTCAATCCCTCGTTCTTGTTTTTGATATTCTTCCTTTACGGCAGACATAATATCAAGCAACGCTGCCTCATCAACTTCAAGAACAGACATGAGCTGTTTTCTTGTTAAGCCTTCGTCACCTGCTGCATATAGCAGCGCTTCTAAGATGGCTTTCCAATTCACGATATCAAGCGTCATGAATCGTTTCACTCCCTATGATATAAATATCTTCAAAGTTTCCTTCCTGCTCCAGCATGATTTGATGGCTTTTCATCAATTCGAGAACAGCAAGAAACGTCACGACAAGGTGTTCCTTTTGATCATGTTGAAATAAAGTAATGAAATTGGTTCGCTTTTTTGTTTTTCTTAAGTGGTTCATAATCTCATTCATTTTGTCTTCAATCGGGATTTCTTGTCTTGTAATCTTTGATGGTGCTGGTTTTGTTATTTTTTTGCGGTTCAAAACCTTTTGAAACGCACCTAACATATCATACACCGTGACGTGTAAGTTTGTGTCCTTCGCTTCTGCTTCTTTTGCAAATTCACTTAAATCACTTGGTGGTTTTGTGAAGGCGTTTTGCCGCTCTTCTTCACGTTCCTTCAGTTCTTGCGCTGCATTTTTATACTTGCGGTATTCAATTAATTTGCCAATCAGCTCATCACGAGGGTCCTCTTCTTCTTCCATCAGGTCTTCATCAAACAGCTCTTCCTCTTGTTTTGGAAGAAGCATTCTGCTTTTAATGCTGAGGAGAGTTGCAGCCATCACCAAATACTCACTTGCAACATCCAGTTCAAGCTCCCTCATCGTGTGGACATATAATAAATACTGCTCCGTAATTTTAGCGACGGGAATATCATAAATATCAATTTCCAAACGGTTAATTAAATGTAAAAGCAAGTCCAAAGGACCCTCAAACGAATCTATTTTCACCTGATATTCCAGCATTCTTTTCTCACCATTTCTACTGTCTTCTAAGTACCTTTTTCATCGGCTAACCTTTAGTATAAGACACGATAAAGCTCTCGTCCAATATAATTTCGACCATGAGGCAGCAGGCAAAAAAAGAAAAACAGTGGATTCGCCCATACCAATGAGGGCATTTATACATAGAATACCATTGTAATCAGAACTGATGAAAAAGGAGGCCGTAACATTATGGGAGATGGTTATTACTTCGGCGGAGGATTTGCGCTTATTGTTGTGCTGTTCATCTTGCTGATCATCGTTGGCGCGGCTTGGGTTTATTAAAGAAACAGAGCGTCCTTTCATAAAGGGACGCTCTTTCTTCTTTTCTTTTCGGTATGTTAGACTGATAGTGGAAAAGGAGATGACCGCTGTGTATCCTAAAGCGTACGTGGCTTTTTTACATGAATTTCATACGACAAGAGATTATTTTGAGTGTCATGAAATTCTTGAAGAATTTTGGAAAGAAGATCCTCCTCATCAGCGCAAAAAGTACTGGGTGGGTCTCATTCAGCTTGCTGTTGCTTTGTATCATCAAAGACGAGGAAATGGAAAAGGAGCAAAACGGCTGATTTCAAACAGCCTTCATATATTAGATTCGGACCGGAACGTACTAACAGAATTAGGTCTTGATGAAGAGGCATTTCTTTTACTGCTGAGAACACTGAAAAAGAAAATCGATGAAGACATGCCCTACGAAAGTGTGATGCTGCCAATCCGAGATGAAACGCTTCTTTCTTTATGCAAAGAGATGGCGGAAAAAGAAGGCTTAACCTTCGGACAGGAGAGCAACTTATCCCATACATTCTTAATTGAAAAGCATAGACTGCGTGATCGGACGGACGTATTGCTTGAACGTGAAAAGCAGATGGAACGTAAAAAAAGCAGAGGCATATAACCTCTGCTTTTACATGTGTGATATTTAGTTTGTTTCATTGTGACACTTATGAAAGAAGCCTTGCGTTAATTCATTTGGAATGAGTGTTTTCGTTTTGAATACTTCTTCCACGGCTAATACCATTTCCTTGCCGATGCCTTGGTCACGATGGGACGGATTGACACTAATATGTTCGATTTGTACTTGGTCGTCTGTTTTCAGCACACCAATCGCACCGACGATATCCTCACCATCTTTCCAAAGGAACAGCTGCCGATCTTCATCCATTTCATACGACTTTATCGTCTGCTGAAGCTGTTTGACGTCTTTCTCACCCGGCATAAAGGACAGGAGTCCCATGGCAATTTTTTCAAAAGACCTCTTGTAACGAATTAACATATATACCCCTCAATATTAAAATTATCCTATTCTCCAGCAAATGTCTTATGAATCACTTGCTCATCACACATTATAAACACTTTTAGGTTGTTTTTAAACTCTTTTTCATCAAATTAACGAAACGTTCGATTTAGGTTGGCCATTTCAATAGCCGCTGCAGCCGATTCACTGCCTTTATTTCCAGCCTTTGTACCGGCTCTTTCAATGGCTTGTTCAATAGATTCTGTTGTCAGTACACCAAAGATAATCGGCACCCCTGTCGAGATGGCACTTTGTGCGATTCCTTTAGCCGCTTCATTACAAACATAGTCGTAATGTGATGTTGCCCCGCGAATCACGGTTCCAAGTGTAATGACTGCATCATATTTTTTTGTTTCTGCTAGTTTTTTTGCCATATACGGAATTTCAAAAGCCCCCGGCACCCACACGACATCAATATCGTCACCGTTTGCTCCGTGTCTGAGCAATGTATCTTCTGCTCCATCTAGCAATTTGCTTGTAATAAAATCATTAAATCTAGCGACGACGATTCCAAACTTTAATCCTTCTGCTACTACATTACCTTGTATTGTATTCATATGTTCATCATCCTTTTTTGTGATTTTTATTTTGTTTTCATTGTCGTTGTTTGCTTGTTTATATATGCCTGCAATGCTTCAATCGTCAGCATCTTTAAATCGTGTTCTTTTTGAATTTTTTGTAGTTCGGGTACGCGGGCCATGGTTCCATCTGCATTCATAATTTCACATATGACACCCGCTGGCACTGAACCCGCAAGTTTAGCAAGATCAACGGCCGCTTCTGTATGACCTGGTCTTTCTACTACGCCTCCCTCTTTCGCAATAAGAGGGAAAACATGACCTGGTCGGGCAAAATCTTCTGGTTTTGACTCTTTATTTAACATGGCCAATATGGTCGTTGAGCGCTCAAAAGCACTTATACCAGTTGTCGTTGACGTATGGTCGATGCTCACTGTAAATGCTGTATGATGTGCATCCGTATTTCGCTCGACCATGGGATGCAGATCCAAGTGTTTCGCAATCGAGGCATGAACTGGTGTGCAAATAAGACCTCTTCCATGTAAAGCCATGAAGTTAATGACTTCCGGCGTTGCATGCTCAGCAAGTGCCACAAAGTCTCCTTCATTTTCTCTGTCTTCATCATCTACTACGATAATGATTTCTCCTCGTTTCAGGGCATTTACTGCCTCATCAACTGAATGATACATACAATCGCCTCCTAGAATCCGTGCTCTTTTAAAAATGATGGGGTTAATCGTGATGGCTGCTTTTCGTTTTGCTCTTTTGTTAAAAAGCGATAAATGTATTTACCGATCATGTCACATTCAATATTTACTACATCCCCCATAGTTTTAGTCGGGAAAATAGTTCCTTCAAGCGTATGTGGAATGATAGAAACTGTCACATGAGCATCTCGCAAATCGAAAATAGTCAAGCTGACGCCGTCTATTGCGATCGATCCCTTTTTTGTGAGCATATCTGTGAGGGTCTTGTCCATTTTCAAATCATAGTAAATGGCATTACTCTTCTTTTCTACACGGGTAATCACAGCCGTTCCATCAACATGGCCTGAAACAAAATGACCGCCGAATCGTCCATTTGATGACATCGCTCGCTCTAAATTCACTTGGCTGCCTGGCGCAAGCTGATCAAGTGATGTCGCTTTGACCGTCTCAGGCATCACATCTGCCACAAACTGTTCTTTTGTGAAGCTTGTGACAGTGAGACAAACGCCATTGATGGCGATACTATCGCCTAGGTGAACATCTTCTAGTACACGACTGCACTTGATGATAATTTCCATGGCATCTGCGGATCTTTTGCTTAATGACTGGACTGTACCCACTTCTTCAATAATCCCCGTAAACATGTGATCCTCCCTTTCTCTTTCTTTTGTACTTCTCACTTTATGAAAAAGCGATGTTTTGGACATGTGATCGATTGAACACCTTCGTCGCTTTTTATGGTCCATACAAGGTAAATGAGGGATCACCTAATAAACACTGCATGCGATGACTATATTGACATACAGAAAGCCCCGGAAAAATTCCGGGGCTTTGGTTTTTTTGCATTAGAAATAAAACTATGATCAACACATATTTTTTGTTCATACATAGCTCTCGTTATCCTTCTCCCATCCAGACTTTCACTGTCGGCTTCAGCTTCTCACTGAATCAACCGTTAATAAATTAACGGGTCACGGGCTGTAAAGCATTTGCTTTATTACCGTCGGTCGGGATTTTCACCCTGCCCCGAAGGATACAATCGATATTTAGCTGTCCTTAGGGGCTATTATAGCGATCCTTGTGGTCAAATGCAACAATCAAGATTTATCACCTGTTCATAAAAAAAGCCTCCCTATAGGAAAGGAGACTTGTTAATTGACGACTTTTACTACTTTTATAAGACCGTCTATTCTTTTTTCATTACTAAAGTATGCTTTAATACGATCGCCTTTTTTCAGATCGGCCACATCATCTTCAAATTTCTTTCCGTTAAAAATGATTTTCGTGCCATTTTTGGCTTGACCGTAATACTCATCACCATCAATTTTTGTAATGGTATATTCATAGATGGTGTAATCTTTATCATTATTCGTTAAACTTTCGCCAATGGCTGTTGGTACATCTTCAATTTTCATGCCATTCATGTATAAATAACCTGCGCCTAAACAAAGCAGTAAAACAAATAAGATTGCGATTTTTAATTTGATTTTCCCCATATTTAGAACCTCCATCATCTGCACTTCGCCTATTTGTATGTTCTATTCCTTCTTTTGATGAAATAAAACCAAAAAAGCTGATTTTCATTAATGGTTACTTATATAACGATTCAAGTGGACTTTTGGTTCCACCTTTTCATCATTACATATGATACGAATATGCGTTCTTTATTAAGGGGGTCTTTTTTCCTCTTTATCTGTTAGCAGGGTGAACAAGAAAGACGAGCTTTTTGATTATATTCTTTTCTCTAATGCGAATAGATCTTCCTCTAACAATTGAGATCTTTGAACAGCGATATTTCGGCTGTCACGAACCCCTTGATTATAATAGTAGCTTCCAAGATGTTTTGTGATAAATTCTAATATATTGATGGCTGCTAATTCACCAATCTCCTCTTCTCGTTCTTCAGCAAAGTAACGCTGAATGGCAATCATCATCTGATTTTTTTCTTCTTTTGTTAATGGTTTCAAAGTATCTCCTGCTTTCTTACAGCATGATCACACGCTTTTTAGATGTGCACTTTCACTTATTTTTAGAGCTGCAAATGGTGACACTCACAAATACGAATGTTTGTTCTCTTATCATATCACAAAAACGTGTCCATCACACCCTAAAAGAAAAAGCGTGTTTTAATCAATTGATCAAAATACGCTTTCTTTATATAGACTATTTATTTCAATATGGATAGGATCGTCGCTACAGAATGATCTACAAACGAACGCTCTGGGCGAGATTTCATGAGGACTGTAAGTCCAATAAAAGAAACAACCAGCGCCTGTGCTAAGGCTTTGGCATTCAGACTGCTTTCGAGCTCACCCGAGCGAATACCTTGTACAATTTTTTCTTCAAAAATGACCGAAAGATACATCTGATGCTCTCTTGTGAGAATTTCAAATTTCTCTTCGTGG
This sequence comes from Bacillus sp. FSL W8-0183, assembly GCF_038006825.1. Classification (NCBI taxonomy): domain Bacteria; kingdom Bacillati; phylum Bacillota; class Bacilli; order Caryophanales; family Bacillaceae; genus Bacillus; species Bacillus sp. FSL W8-0183. The sequence continues at coordinate 2,338,122 of NZ_JBBOVY010000001.1, forward strand.
GGGGCAAGCTCGACTATTGTATTGATGCAGAAGCACCCTTTACTCGGCCCATTTCCATATTCCTCTTCTACTAATTCAGCAAATAATGTATGAAATGCTTCCTTTGTAGATAGATTGTTTTGAAGTTTGGTTCGAATGTGGGCAGCATGCTGAGTTGTATATTTGCGTAATGCCGCTTCAAACAATTCCTCTTTATCACCGAACGCTGAGTATAAGCTTGGCCGCTGTATTCCCATTTTTGCAGTTAAGTCGCTTAATGTAGTCGCTCTGTACCCCTTCTCCCAAAAAAGCAACAAGGCCTCATCTAACGCTTTTTCCTCATCAAATTCCCGTTGTCGAACCATCATCAACCCTCATTTCTATCATAAAAATCTCTTCACTAAATCAATCATCTATTTCTTATAAGGATTTTTTACTCATCGGTATATTATCATTTTATTTTATTGACGTATCATTGTCAAACCGACTGCCCCTCTCAAGATCTCCACTACATCATCTTGACTTTAAAACGTTTCTCTGGTTATCCTTAACAGGAATCATTTTATACCAATCAGTATATTATACTTTTCAGCACAAAAGGAAAGGAGCTGATGACATGCATGAAAAAATGAATGCCGTTGAACATTCTGATCTGGAAACGACTCATTTACAAATAAACACCCGATCAACGATGACTCGCAATATGGCTCTACTGTTTTCGACAGCCTCAGGGATGGCAGTTGCAAACATATACTTTGCACAGCCATTATTAGACTCCCTCGCAGCCGAGTTTGGTATCAGCTATTCATCCGTTGGTATGGTCATTATGATTACTCAGCTTTGTTATGCGCTAGGACTGCTACTGATCGTACCACTTGGTGATCTGTTCAACCAACGGCGGCTCATCGTAGCTCAAATGCTAGTATCCGTGTTATCTCTCATTCTAGTCGGTATCGCCCCTACCGCCACCGTCCTGTTCATAGGACTAGCTGCGGTGGGACTGCTCGCTGTAGTCACTCAGGTACTCGTAGCATTCGCAGCGACATGGGCCGCTCCTGAAGAACGTGGCCGCATAGTGGGCTTGGTTCAAAGTGGAATTGTGATTGGTATTCTTCTCGCACGAACGTTTACTGGTGTACTAACCGATCTCGCCGGCTGGAGATCAGTCTATCTCGTTTCCGGCGTGATGATGCTGATCATAACTGGCGTGTTGTACCGGTATCTTCCGCGTGCTGACAGCAAGAGAGTCTCCATATCCTATGTGAACTTGCTCGCTTCAATGTTTATATTGTTCAGACAAGAACGAATTCTACGTATTCGTGGCGTACTGGGTTTTCTGATCTTTGTTGTGTTTGGCACGCTGTGGACTTCACTTGTGCTGCCTCTCAGCACTACGCCATACAATCTGTCACATACGGCAATTGGTGCATTTGGCCTTGCTGGAGTTGCCGGAGCATTAGGTGCCGCTCGAGCTGGAAGCCTTGCTGATCGAGGCTTAGGACAGTTAACATCGTGCATCGCCCTTGTCCTATTACTCTTTTCATGGTGTTTTATTTTTTTCACTGAATATTCCCTCATTTTATTAATCGTTGGTATAGTCATTCTTGACCTATCTGTGCAGGCCGTTCACGTGCCCAATCAAAGTATGATTTTCATGGTCCGGCCTGAGGCGAGAAGCCGGCTGACTGCTGCTTATATGATTTTTTATTCCCTCGGCAGTGCGCTCGGTTCTATTGTATCAACTAACATATACGCAAACGCTGGCTGGAATGGGGTATGTCTATTTGGAGCCTCTATCAGCGCCTTAGCCCTTTTATATTGGATGATCACCTACCGCTTCACGGCACAGATCACAGGAACATCAGATGTAAAATAAAAAAACACCGCAATTAAGCGGTGTTTTGGATTAAGCATCGATAACTTCGACTTTTTCCATGCCTTGTCCTTGTTCCATATCAAGAACAGCTTCGATACCAGATGTTACTTTACCAAAAACAGTGTGAACACCGTTTAAGTGCGGCTGTGGGTCATGTACGATAAAGAATTGGCTGCCGCCAGTGTCTTTACCAGCGTGTGCCATTGATAATGAACCTCTCTCGTGCTGATGAGGGTTTCCTTCTGTTTCACATTTAATTGTGTAACCAGGTCCTCCAGTTCCATTACCGTTTGGATCGCCGCCTTGGCTTACGAACCCTGGGATCACGCGGTGGAATTTCAATCCATCGTAGAAGCCTTCATTCGCTAATTTTTCAAAGTTTGCTACTGTACCTGGAGCAGCCTCTGGGTAAAGTTCAAACTCAATTTTCTTTCCATTCGTTAATTGTATGTATCCTTTTTTCGCCATTTTTCACATTCTCCTTTCAGGTTAAACAACGCTCATTATAGCACATTTTCGGTGATGTTAAACATCCCCTGCTTGTCGAATGTGATTTACCTCTTTTGCCATCATTGATAAAATAAAAGAGCTTGATCCTTTTCTCCTAAGGAAATGATCACAGACTGAGCAAATCACTTCATCATATTGGAGGTTTCAAACATCTTTAAAAGAAAATTGAAACGTCAGACTGATTTGTTACGTCTATATGATGGAGTACGATTCAAATCATGTACTCAAAAGATGAGTTTCTCACCATCGAGAAACGCTTTCGACTTGAAGGAGGTCAACATGTTTAAAAAAACAATGCTTGGTATGATGGCAGCGCTCCTTTTACTGATTGGTGCGCCAAAAGTCAGCTTAGCGGATGCAGCTGTCGGCGATGTCATCGTCACACTTGGGCAAGACTTAACACCGGCTGATCGCCAGAAGGTGCTTGACGAGTTGAATCCACCTGAAAATGCGACAAAAATTGAAGTAACCAATAAAGAAGAGCACGAATATTTAGGAAAGTATATCCCTCGTTCTTCTATCGGGACGAGAGCATTATCATCTTCATCCATCACCATTGAAAAATCAGGTACGGGTCTGACCGTGGATACACATAACATTAAGACCATTACAGATGAGATGTATTTAAATGCTTTAATGACCGCAGGCGTGAAAGATGCAAAGGTTGTCGTGACGGCGCCGTTTGAAGTATCTGGTACAGCAGCACTGACAGGTCTATTAAAAGCCTATGAAGTGTCAAGCGACAAAGCCATTCCTGAAGATGTGAAACAGGTAGCAAACGAAGAGCTTGTAACAACATCTAAACTGGGAGACTCTATTGGAAAAGACAATGCTTCTGCCCTGATTGCAAAAATCAAAGATGACATTGCCAAAAATGGAGTTCCTAAAACAACAAAAGAAGTGGAAGAAAAAGTAGATCAAGCCGCTTCTGATTTGAACTTAAATCTAACACAAGACCAAAAAGATCAACTTGTCTCTCTCTTTGATAAGATGAAAAATATCAATATCGATTGGAAACAAGTCGGATCTCAAATTGATAAAGCAAAAGACAAGATTACAAAATTCATAGAATCAGATGAAGGGAAAAACCTTCTACAGAAGATTTGGGATTTCTTTGTCTCCATTTGGAACGCGATCGTCTCTGTATTTACTGGTGGAAAATAAATGTCATAGAAAAAGCTGCCTGATGATCAGGCAGCTTTTTTTAAGTCGATGATTTCACTTTTGATTGATAAGGTAAATCCAATTTGACAATGTCCTCATATGTCTCACGCTCAACGACAAGCTGCGCTTCCCCATCTTCTACAAATACTACAGCCGGGCGAGGGATGCGGTTATAGTTGTTTGACATGCTGTAGCCATAAGCTCCTGTACAAAAGACAGCTAACAAGTCTCCCTGTGATAACTCTGGCAGATCAATATCCCAAATGAGCATATCTCCACTTTCACAGCATTTTCCTGCAATGGACACAGTTTGATCATGCGTTTGACTCATTTTATTGGCGCTTGCTGCTTCATATTTTGCTTGATATAAAGCAGGTCGAATGTTATCACTCATTCCGCCGTCAATGGCTACATAATCGCGAATGCCAGGTACATGTTTTGATGAACCAATCGTATAAAGAGTGGTTCCCGCATCTCCAACAAGTGAGCGGCCTGGCTCAATCCAAATTTCAGGCATCTCAAATTCATAGCGGGCTACATTTTCTTTCACCGCTTGAATAATTTTCTCCACGTATTCAGTTGCTGGAAGTGGTTCGTCCTCTTCTGTATAACGGATGCCAAAACCTCCGCCTAAGTTCAGCACTGTGGAAATAAATCCAAATGATTCTCTCCATTCATCTAGCTTCAAGAAAATCTTATCTGCCGCAAGGACAAAACCAGCTGTATCAAAAATTTGTGAGCCGATATGACAATGAACACCTAAGAGCTCGATCACTTCTGATTTAAGCACTTGTTTGACCGCTTCGTCTGCTTGTCCATTATGAAGATCAAAACCGAATTTTGAATCTTCTTGACCTGTTGTAATATAGTCATGCGTATGTGCTTCAACGCCCGGCGTGATGCGGAGGAGTACTTTCACCTGTTTTGACAGCTCTTGCCCAAGCTGTTCAATGAGGTTGATTTCATAGAAATTATCAACAACAATACAACCGATTCCATGCGCTAATGCCATCTTTAATTCTTCTCTGCTTTTGTTGTTACCATGGAAATGAATTTTTTCTACTGGAAACCCGGCACAAATGGCTGTGTGCAGCTCCCCGCCTGAAACGACATCAAGTGATAAGCCTTCTTCTTTTGCCAGCTGGAACATGGCAATAGAAGAAAAAGCCTTACTCGCATATGCCACCTGAGCCTTTAGTTCTTCTTCAATAAATGCTTTCTGAAAGCTTTTTGCACGCTCCCGTATTAAAGCCACATCATATACATAAAGTGGTGTCCCATACGTTTCAGCTAAAGAAACGGCATCAACACCACCAATTTCTAAATGTCCGAGTTCATTTTGTCTGCAAGTGCCGTGTAAATACAATGTCATTCCCTCTTTCTCCGCCTCGGCTGAAAAAAGACAGCTGCACAAGCTGCCTTTTGCCGTTTCTCAAAGTTAAAAATACAATATCACAATCTTCAGCCACTTTCAACGAGCGTTAAGAATTTGGCGGAATTTTTGATCTGTTCTGAGGGTGAACGATGCTTGGCCTTACTTTTGAGCCAGGAACAGACGTCCGAATGAGCACTTGCCACAAAGCCTTTCCATTAAAAGGAATGAACGGCCACATATAAGGCGTCTGTAAGGAACGAATGGATGTTAAATAAATAAGTAACAGCGTAAAACCGATGATCAGTCCATTCAGCTTAAAGATCGCTACTAGTGCTAATATGATCAGTCGGATGATTTTATTAGCGACACTCAGTTCATAACTTGGAGTGGTGAATGTACCGATGGCTGCTAGCGAGACGTATAATATGACCTCTGGTGTAAATAAACCGACATCAATCGCAATTTGTCCAATTAAGACGGCTGCAATCAAACCCATGGCAGTCGACAAGGCGGTCGGCGTATGAATCGCCGCCATTCGTAAAAATTCCACCCCAAAATCAGCAAGGAATACTTGGAGAATGACAGGGATATGAGAAGGTTTGTTAAATCCAATATAGCTTAGATTGTCTGGCAGAAGATTCGGTTCTAGAATAAAAAGAAACCAGATCGGCAAAAGAAAAGTAGAACATAAGATGCCTAAAAAACGCACCCATCTTAAAAAAGTCCCAACTGCTGGCGCCTGGCGGTATTCTTCAGCATGTTGAACGTGATGAAAAATAGTGGTTGGCGTAATGATGACACTAGGGGATGTATCCGTAATGATGATGACATGCCCTTCTAATATATGGTTAGCGGCTACATCTGGGCGCTCGGTGTATCGCACAAGCGGGAAGGGATTATATCCTTGCTTAATGATAAATTCTTCTATTGTTTTATCAGACATCGTCAGTCCGTCAACTTTAATCCCAGACACTTCTTTTTCGATAATATCAACAAGATCAGGGTCAGCTATGTCTTCAATATAACAAACACAAACGTCCGCTTTAGAACGCTCGCCTACTTTAAGCATTTTGTATCGCAGTTTTTCATCCCGCACTCTTCTGCGAATGAGTGCTGTGTTCACAATGATGTTTTCAACAAAGCCGTCTCTTGCACCTCTGACAACCTTTTCTGTATCCGGTTCCTCCGGCATTCTGCCAGGGTAGCTCCTGACGTCAATAATAAATGCGTAATTTTCACCTTCGACAACGACTGCCACAAGTCCAGACAACACTTGATCCACTGCTTCATCAAGTGTTTCAACTTTTGAGACTTGCTGATTGACAAGACGGTTTTCTACCACACGTGCAAGATCATCTGATTCAGGTTCGTTGTCATTGATTTCAATCAGTTCTTTTAATAAATAGATCACATATTGTGTATCACATAATCCATTTACATAGTAAAGCTGGATTTCCTGATCATGGACATAAATTTTCCGAACGCCAAGGTCAAAGCTGAGACCCATCCCGACATTGTCTTTGAAAAAATCTTCATTTTTCTTCGGATCTCGGTACACGTGCACCTTGTCTTTCTTCATGGAAACCGCTCCTTTCTAAAATTAATTCGACTGCCTTCATTGTGATGGGAGACCCTTTGCTTAGATCATCTTTCCGTCCCATCTTGCCAATATCTCCAATGCCGACAACAATCGGAAGCTGTAGTGAATCGAGACAATACACTGTATCTCCACTCATTTTGTGTGGTTCCATTTCTGGAAGTCCATGTTTGTCAACGCCGTATTCTGTCAGTTCACCTTCCCGGTCAATGGAGACATGTACCTTTGTCCATTCCGCTTGATGGGTTTTAGATGCCACTGCAATGGCGCCAATCACTTCAATTTCAGGGTGACGTGCTACGTGCTTCATAGCCGTCTCCCCTGTTCCTTCACCTGTTAGGCCAGAATCATCAAACATGACAAACACTGGGTCATACGGCGTTTTTAAAATCATCTGGACCAGTTCTGGCCCTGTTCGTTTGCTCGGATTCCCTTTTGAGCTGGAAATACATCTTCCGCCGACTTTCTTTGCGACAAGCTCAATCGTTTTGGCAGCATATATATCTCCGTCTGTCACTAAAATGACTTTGCGTCTTTGCCCCATATTAGGTTATCCTTTCGGTTTAAAGATAAGTGCAATGATAAATGAAAATAAAATCGCAGCTGATATTCCAGCAGAGGTTAACTCAAAAATCCCAATTCCGATTCCAATAAATCCGTGGACATCGGCCTGATGCATCGCCCCATGAAGCAAGCTATGACCAAAGCTTACGATAGGGACGGTAGCACCCGCTCCTGCAAATTCAATAAATTTATCATAAATACCAAACCCGTCTAAAATCGTCCCCGCCACAACAAAGGTCGTCATGACATGTGCTGGTGTGAGTTTCAGTACATCAAGTAAAAGCTGGCCGATCACGCAAATCAGTCCGCCTGCAACAAAAGCAATCAAATAATCCATTAGCTTTCTCCTCCTACACGCTCAAATACAACTCCGTGCGCAATGGTTGGAATGGTCTCTTTTTGCTGAACCATCATTGGGCTGAGAAGCGCCCCGGTTGCTACAACCAATACTCTTTGCAAATTCCCTGCTTTCATTTCTTGAAAGATGTGACTGAATGTCACGACAGCTGAGCAGGCACAGCCGCTGCCTCCAGCGAATACATTTTGATCAGGTGTGTATATGATTAATCCGCAATCATCATGCTTCCGCCCAAGCTGAATGCCATCTTCTTTCAGAAGATCCTTTAAAATAGGCGATCCAATTCCAGATAGATCTCCTGTTAGGATGAGATCATAATCATCTACTGTTCTTCCTAAGTCTTCTAAATGTTGTTTGATTGTGTCTGCCGCTGCAGGCGCCATAGCCGAACCCATATCGAATGGATCTGTAATCCCAAGATCCATCACCCGTCCGACGGTGGCACTTGTAATTTGAATTTGGGAAGGTTCTTGGCTGATGACGACAGCACCGCTCCCTGTCACTGTACTTGTGGCTGTATCTGGTTTTTGCCCGCCATATTCTGTTGGATTACGAAATTGCCGCTCTGCCGTCGCATTGTGACTGCTTGTCGCAGCAAGTGCTCTATTGGCAAACCCACCATCTATTAACGCTGAGGCAATGGCGACTGATTCCATAGATGTGGAGCAGGCACCAAATAAACAAAGAAACGGGATTTTGAGTTCTCTTGCCACATAGTTGGCTGTCACGTTTTGGTTCAGTAAATCTCCTGCCAGCAGAAGGTCAATATCACTTTTTTGCAAATTCGCTTTTGATAAGGCCATTGATATGGCATCATCCATGAGCTGCCTTTCAGCCATTTCCCAGTTCTTTTGATAACAGTGCATTTCATCATAGGTTTTATCAATGAGATGACCGATTGGGCCTTCTTTTTCTTTCGGTCCTGCTGCTGTTCCTTCCGCATTCACATAAAGCTTGTGTTCAAATACCCAAGATTGCTTACCTGTTAGTTTCACGTTTTATTCCTCCTACGAAAACATCTTTTCCAAGACGTATCGAATAATCCCTACGACATATGCCGAGACGACACCAAACACAATGACGTTCCCAGCTAGTTTAAACATGTTGGTCGCTACACCTAACACAAGCCCTTCACTTTTATGCTCAAGAGCCGCACTTGTCATGCTATTTGCAAATCCTGTCACCGGGACAGCTGATCCCGCTCCAGCAAACTGGCCGATTTTATCGTAAATACCAATACCAGTTAAAATAGAAGAAATTAAAATAAGGGTCGCCACCGTTGGATTCCCTGCTGTCTTCTCATTAAAATCAAAAAAAGTAATATAGAAATTTTGCAATCCCTCGCCTATCGCACAAATCAAACCGCCGACAAGAAAAGCCTTGATGCAGTTCAGTACATAAGGAGGTTTCGGCTGATACGTTTTCACTTTAGATGGATAGTTCTCTTTTAAACTTGACACGTGTTGTTCCCTCCACATTTTTAAATATAAATAAGCCAATGAAATAGCGAGCCAAACACCTTTCCTAAGACGATGGCCATGAGTAGCAGCACAATTTTCCCGTCCATTCCAATTCTTTTCGTTAAGATAGGAAGTACATTTAACACTTCAGTGAGTGCGGCAGCAAGCATGCCGACAAAAATGCCAGATAAAAGACCGATCGGTAGCGCCAGCCATTTGGATAAATGCAAATGGACTTGACTTAAAGTAGCCCAGCCGCCAACGACCGCTCCACTTATCACGGCAGCCTCATATCCTTGAATAAAACGCTGCGTTTTCGTTAATTGCATTAATCGAGGGATAATACCAAGCACTGTGAGAAACGCCACAAATCCTGCCCCTACCGTTAAACCGCCGCCGAGCCCAACAAGCACCACAAAAAGCCATTTACCGATCATGGATATCTTTCAATGTTTCTTTGTTTTCATTGAGTGCGACATAATGATCAAGATCGAGCTGATATTTAAACATTTCCACTTCAAGCGGGCTTGGCTCTTCGTTTAAACGCTTTTTAAACACATGATTGAAAAATAAAATCATGCCAAAACCGAGTCCAAAGCTATATGGAATTTGTAATAAATACGGATGCTCAACCGTGTTTCCAGTAATCATCTCGTAAAGGCGGATATGAACAAGCCGCATACTAACATCCTCATGGAAATTCATGATGGCAAGGGCCGCTCCGACAAATAAGAGGAGCCATACAAACACGAATAATACGGGGGACAGCTGGCGTTTGCCTGTGTCTATTTCAACAATGGCTTCTGAGCCTCCGACCGTTTGAATGTCGATGTCAGGCCATGTTTTTTTGATCGTTTTGACCACATGCATGATATCTAACACAACGATGTGACGATCCTTTTTGCTGACATGGTATATCGGCATTTTGCTCAGCTTTTGCACAGCACTGTCATCTCCAGTGATTTGGGCGATATCCTCTAAATAAATAAGCTGATCATTACCAGTCTTAATCCGATGGCGCAGCCGAATAAAGATTTGTCCGTCCATCCAAGTCACTTCCTATACGATGGGTTAAAAATAGTATGTGGTGAAAAATGGTTCTCATACTGAAAGAACTTAATTTACCGGTAATTACCACACAAAAAAAGCCAGCCGAATTGGCTAGCTGTCCTTTTGATCCATTTGCATTTGAATTTGTTTTAAAATTTTCTTTTCAAGCCGTGAGACTTGCACTTGGGAAATTCCGAGTCTTTCTGCTACTTCTGATTGTGTTTGGTCTTTATAATACCTTAAATAGACAATCAGTTTCTCACGCTCTTCTAATTCTTTAATCGCCTCTTTTAGCGCAATTTTATCAAACCATCTTTCTTCTGAATGATCGGCAATTTGATCGAGCAACGTAATCGGATCGCCGTCATTTTCATACACGGTTTCATGAATAGATGATGGTGAGCGGACCGCTTCTTGAGCAAGGACGACATCCTCAGGTGTGATGTCCAGATATTCAGCGATTTCCTGAACAGTCGGCATTCTTCCATGAGATTTAGACAATTCGTCCCTTGCCCGCCTGATTTTATTTCCAAGTTCCTTTAAAGACCTGCTGACTTTGACGGTTCCATCATCACGAATGAAACGCTGAATTTCACCAATGATCATTGGAACGGCATACGTCGAAAACTTCACATCATAAGACAAATCAAATTTATCAACAGATTTCAGCAGGCCAATACAACCTATTTGGAATAGATCATCTGGTTCATATCCTCTATTTAAAAAGCGCTGAACAACGGACCAAACAAGACGCATGTTTTTTTCTACGAGGAGGTCTCTTGCTTGTTGATCTCCGTCTTGGCTTTTTTTGATGAGCTGTTTCACTTCATCATTAGACAGCTGTGCTTTTTTTGCTTGCTTTTTTACCTCCACATCCATATGAGCAGCTCCTTAATTACAAAGCGCTTTGCTTTTTGATAGATGCTTTGTTAAGCGGATCGTTGTGCCCATTTCTGGAGATGAGTCCACCATGACATCATCCATAAAGTTCTCCATGATCGTAAAGCCCATCCCGGAGCGCTCTAAGTCTGGTTTCGTCGTAAAAAGCGGCTGCCTTGCTTCCTCAAGATCTGAAATGCCCATACCTTCGTCTCGAATCGTCAGATACACAATATGGTCATCCAGCGTGACGCTAATGTGCACCTTGCCGTCTGGATTCCCGTCATACCCGTGAATGATCGAGTTCGTGACCGCCTCTGATACAACGGTTTTGATTTCTGTTAGCTCATCTAATGTTGGATCAAGCTGAGCGATGAATGCTGCCACCGTTACTCTCGCAAAAGATTCGTTTTGACTTAAAGCAGAAAAAGTCAGATTCATTTCATTTGTCATGATGCCACCCCCAATGTTTGCAGCGCAGTTTGCTCTGAAGGCTCCATACGAATAATTTTAAACAAGCCGGACATATCAAATAAGCGGTTCACCGCTGGCGAGATCGCACAGACGACCATTTCACCGCCAAGTTGTTTAATTTCTTTGTATCTTCCTAAAATCACTCCGAGCCCAGAGCTGTCCATAAACGATAAATCAGCTAAATTCAGCACAATGTGGCGAATGTCCTCTGTTTCCAAATAATTCGTTACCTTTTGTCTCAATGTCTCTGCGGAGTGATGATCAAGCTCCCCTGTCAACCGAATGCAAAGTACGCTCTCTTTTATTTGAAAATCAATACCAAGGCTCATCTTTTCTTCCTCCTTGCTCTATTTTCGGATAAAGAATGTTTCTCTTTCTTCACATGCAAATCCTTCACCATGACAAAACTAGTGATCATTCGTCACATTTAGATGTTCTTTTCGTTCAAAGCAAAAAAGACTGCCAGTTGCAGCAGTCTTTCACCTTTTACTTCCATTTAACAAATTCGGCCATAGCCCGTTTGAAGAACGTCCAAACACCGGCTTTTTCCATATCTTCTTTCGCTTCAACAGGACTTTCATGAAGCACTTTTCCATCTTTTTTCAAGATGATGGTGCCAAGTTTCGTTCCTTTTGAAAATGGAGCTGTGACATCTTGAGTTAATTTAATTTCTTTTTTGATCTGATCGACATTTTCGCCTTTTTTCGTTAGAAGAGAAATCTGTTCAGACGTGACAAGCTGAATTTTTTTCTTTTTCCCTTTGCTCACTTTGATCTCTGCTACATCTTGACCACGCTTGTACAGAGGATGCGTTGTATATTGACTAAAGGCGTAATCCAGCATTTTGACGACTTGGGCGTTTCTGTCTTTTGGTGTGCTTGCGCCGAATACAACAGCAATCACGCGCATGTTGCCTTTTTTAGCAGATGCAGTTAGACAGTATTTCGCCTCGCCTGTAAACCCTGTTTTCACCCCATCCACACCTGGATAAAATTTAATGAGACGGTTTGTATTCACAAGCCAGAATTTTTTATCCGTGTTCTGACGAAGATAGTCTTCGTATACACCTGTGAACTTGGTGATCTCTTCATATTTCAACAGCTCTTTCGCCATTTTCGCCATATCATGAGCCGTGCTGTAATGATCTTTTTCAGGAAGTCCTGTTGGATTTTGAAAGACCGTTGAGGTGAGCCCAAGCTCTTTTGCCTTTTTGTTCATTTGCTCAACAAACTGTTCTTCAGATCCAGCAATATGTTCTGCCATGGCAACTGAAGCATCGTTTCCTGACGCAATCGCAATGCCTTTTAGCATGTCTTTAACCGTCATTTCTTCTCCCGGTTCAAGGAAAATTTGTGAGCCTCCCATAGATGCTGCATGATCGCTCGTTCTTACTTTATCAGTCATTTTTAATTTCCCTTGATCCATCGCTTCCATGATGAGAAGCATCGTCATGATTTTGGTCATACTTGCAGGGGCAAGTTTTTCATCACTGTTTTTGTTGTAAAGCACTTTTCCCGTGTCACGTTCCATTAAAATTGCTGATTTGGCTTCATGCGCCAATTCTGATGTTTGTTTTTCTCCTGGCTTTTCAATCTTTTCTTTTGCCATCGCTGATGGTGAAACCATTGAGATAAGGATCATTAAAGTAAACAATGCACATATATGACGTTTCAAGTGGCAGACCTCCATTATCGTAATCCTTTCTATTTTTTCCTCATAAAGGCCGTTTTATTCAGAGATCGTTTGATTGCCATAAAAAAAAGCCCTCTGTTTATGAACAGAAGGCTTTTTCACACGATCTATGAGAGTTGTTTGATAACATCTTTCACTAAATCAAGGAAACTTGCTTTCACTTTTTCCGTCACTTCGATCACTTCATCATGAGAAAGCGGCTGATCTAAAATACCTGAAGCCGCATTAGAGATGCATGAAATACCAAGTACTTTTATGCCTGCATGACGTGCCACAATCACTTCTGGCACAGTCGACATACCGACTGCATCAGCGCCTAGCGTTCTGAGGAAACGAACCTCTGCCGGTGTTTCATATGAAGGGCCTGTCATTCCTGCATAAACCCCTTGCTGCACAGATATGCCTAAATGTTTAGCCGTTTTCTCTGCAAGTGCCAACAAATCTTTATCATACGGTGCAGACATATCAGGGAAACGAACCCCTTGACTGTCGTTTGGTCCAATTAACGGATTGGTTCCCATCATATTGATATGATCTGTAATCAACATAAGATCGCCAGGATGGAAGGACGTATTCACACCGCCCGCTGCATTTGTCACAATACATGTCTCAATGCCGATTTCTTTCATCACACGGACAGGAAATGTCACCTGCTTCATATCATACCCTTCATAGTAATGGAAACGTCCTTGCATGGCACAAACGACCGTGCCTTTCAGCGTTCCAATGACGAGCTGGCCTGCATGCCCTTCTACTGTTGAAACAGGGAATCCAGGAATATCTTCATATTTCAATTTGATTGGATTTTCAATCTCATCTGCTAAAATGCCAAGACCTGAACCTAAAATCAATCCAACTGTTGGTACATATGTCGATGCTTGTTTAATATATGCCGCCGCTTCTGAAAACTGTGCTCCCACGTGATTTCCCCCTATTTGAGTTTAGATAAAAAGCTCGTTCCGTATTTTGGCAGCGTTGATTTGAAATTATCTGCTACCGTTGCCCCAAGATCAGCAAATGTTTTCGCTGTTGGCAGCTCATTCGCTTCTTGATGCTTTTTGCTGTAAGCAATAAGCGGAACGTATTCTCTTGTATGATCTGTTCCGTGATGAACCGGGTCATTTCCGTGATCTGCTGTGATCACAAGCAGATCATCCTCTTTTAATAGATCAAACACTTCAGGTAGACGTGCGTCAAATTCCTCTAGTGCCTTACCGTAGCCTTCTGGATCTCTTCTATGTCCATAAAGCGCATCAAAGTCGACAAGATTTAAGAAGCTCAGCCCAGTAAAGTCTGTTTTCAGCGTCTCCACTAGCTTGTCCATTCCATCCATGTTGGATTTCGTTCTGAGTGAAGAGGTGATTCCTTCACCATCATAAATATCAGAGATTTTTCCGATCGCAATGACATCAAGTCCATCATCTTTCAATTCATTCATGACGGTACGGTCGAATGGTTTTAATGCATAGTCATGACGATTTGGTGTTCTAACAAATGCCCCCGGCTCTCCGACAAATGGACGAGCGATGATGCGCCCTACCATATATTTTTCATCTAAAGTCAGTTCACGTGCGATTTCGCAAATGCGGTAAAGTTCGTCTAATGGCACAACTTCTTCGTGTGCAGCAATTTGCAGCACAGAATCTGCTGAAGTATAAACGATTAAATCGCCTGTTTTCATGTGCTCTTCGCCAAGCTCATCTAGAATTTCTGTACCAGACGCTGGTTTATTTCCAATGATGCCGCGCCCTGTTTTTTCTTTTAATTCATTTAACAGTTCATCTGGAAAGCCGTCTGGAAAGACTTTAAATGGTGTGTCGATGTACAGACCCATGATTTCCCAATGCCCTGTCATTGTGTCTTTACCGTTGGATGCTTCTTGCATTTTCCCATAATACGCAAGCGGTTTTTCGTCCGCTGGAATTCCTTTAATTTCTTTAATATGACTTAGCCCAAGCTTCGCCATATTCGGCATATGAAGCCCGTTCATTTTTTCAGCAATATGTCCAAGTGTATCTGCACCTACATCATTAAAATCAGCAGCATCAGGTGCTTCCCCGATCCCTACTGAATCCATCACAATGAGGAAAATACGTTTATACTGATAATCAGGCATAAAAAAGCGCCTCCTTCAATATTCTTGTCCTTTCACCTTTCACAACTGGAGAGGTCAGACATCTCAAGTATAAACCGTTTTCAAGTCAATTGACAACCATAAACGGTCCAAACATAAAAAAGCATGATACACGTTCACCGTGCCATGCTTTACTTATGCCCTTGGATGGAATTTGTGATACACGTCTTTTAATCTTGTTTTTGTGACATGTGTGTAAATTTGTGTAGTAGAAATATCGGCATGTCCGAGCATTTCCTGTACGGCTCTAAGATCCGCACCGTTTTCAAGCAAATGTGTCGCAAATGAATGTCTGAGCGTATGAGGCGTCAGTTCTTTTTGAATACCTGCTTCTATGGCTCGTTTCTTTAAGTTCTTCCAAAAGCCCTGCCGCGACATTTTTTTTCCGTGATGATTCAGAAACAAGGCATCGGCCGGCTGTTTTTTGAGCAGCTTGTTTCTGCCTTTTTCTATATACACTTCAATCGCACTTGCAGCAGCTTCACCAATAGGCACGATTCGCTCTTTTCTTCCTTTTCCAAAACAGCGGATAAACCCCATGGTCAGATGCACATCTGCAAGAGTCAGATCAAGCATTTCACTTACGCGAATACCTGTTGCATATAAAAGTTCGAGCATGGCTTTGTCACGGTAGTCAAATGGTGTTTGCTGCTTAGGTGTATCGAGCAGCTTTTCTACCTCATCTAATGATAGAACTTTCGGTAATTTCCGCTCTGTTTTTTGTGATTCAATGTTCCATGACGGGTCATCTGTTGTCACTTTTTCACGGAGCAAAAATTGATGAAAGGAGCGTATCGATGATAGATGACGGACGGACGTTTTACTCGATTTCCCCTCGTCTTTTAACTGTTTTAAATAATGAATAATATGAAGGCGTGTGACGTCTTTTACATCTGTCAATTGTTCATGCGTCATTAAAAAAGACAAATAGTTCTGTAAATCTCTTTTATAAGAGACAATGGTATTTTCAGAGAGTCCTCTCTCTACTGTCATAAAATGAATAAAGTCGGATAATTGATCCTTCAATGGTTTCTACTCCCCGTTTTGATAAAAATAAATCAATCGATCCTGCCACCTGTCTTGTTTCGGCTGATCCATTTCCATCACTTTTATCGCTGCACCTTCTGGTTTATCATAACGATGATAGCTTTCATATTCTGAATTTATCCATATCATAGCATAATAGAACAGGACGGTAAAACCAGTGAACAAGATAAATACTTTCATTACTTCACCTGTTGTTTTGAGCCATTTTCGCATGTTCTTCATGTCCTTTCTCGTGTTCTCATTACTTCAGCATATGCCAGGTGGGACAAGGAATATACAGCGAACATGCAAAAAACCTTTTCATTTTGAATGAAAAGGTTCCAATTCGGATTATTTGCCGGATTCATCATCATGACACCGGTGGCAAATACCATGGAATGTCAATCTATGATCCTTAATTTTAAATTTCCAGTCGCGTTCAATAATTTCTTCAACATCTTCTAATAAATCATCTTCTATCTCATCGACTGTTCCGCATTCCATACAGACAAGATGGTGATGGAAGTGAGCGGCTCCTTCTTTGCGAAGATCATATCGCGAAACGCCGTCTCCAAAGTTAATTTTATCAACAACTTTCAGTTCAGTAAGCAATTCTAACGTCCGATAAACAGTAGCAAGACCAATTTCAGGAGACTTCTCTTTTACGAGGAGGTATACATCTTCTGCACTTAAATGGTCTTCTTCATTCTCAAGCAGTACTCTTACTGTTGCTTCACGCTGTGGCGTGAGCTTATAGCTGGAAGAATGAAGCTGTTTCTTAATTCGATCAATCCGATTTTCCATTGACTTTCCCTCCTACGCCACATTACTTGATCATTATATCAAATGATGTGCAGAGAGCCAACTATAATCATTTTAAATTGATAAATAAATTGATTATTATTTAATAACGATTATAAAATCATCAAAACAGAACACCTGCCAGCTTTTTCATCAGCATGAATGATAAGTATGATTCAAAAAAGGACGAAAGAGCAGCGAGGGTTAAAATCATCAGTAGAACAGAAGCATACCGGCCAAACCAATGGATTGGCGCTTGACTGATGGTTTTTTTCATAAAAAGCTGACCAATTAAACGAATGGAGAACGCAATCGCACAAGTTCCGATCACTAAATACGCAGGAATGAGCAAGATATTTTGAGGAAGCACCGAGACAAAAGATAGAAAAAAACCGCTAAGCCCCATTTGATTGACCAAAAAACCGACAGTAAACCCAACTACAATCCCTTTTAGAAAGATCATCAGAAAAATAAGCGGCAGGCCAATGATGGAAATTCCGAGTATCCACATGAGACCCAAATATTTCATATGATGCAAAAAGCTTTGCAAAAACATTTCTTTTGATTCTGCTGCTTTCTCATTCGTCAGTTGACCAAAAAATTGATTTAAATAGTAGAATAAATCCTCTTTCTGACTCATTGTCATACTATTGACGATAATGGCTCCAAAAATGACGCCCATTAAAAATAGTACAGAAACAAACAAATAAATTGATAAATGATCTTTCACGTGCTGAAGAAGATGTTCTTTCCAAGACTTTTTCCGCATGCGCCTTCCTCCCAAATAGTAAAGGTTACTAGATTCTATGAGAGAGCAGACGAAACATGACAGTTTTATGAAAAGAAAAACGAGAAAGCAACTGTACACTGCTTTCTCGTTTCCTTTATCGTGCAGCTTTTTGTACGTTCACAAGCCCAGCCCCATAATAAAAAGGTTCGCCAAGTTTTGTGGCCGTTTTTGTCAGCCTTTCACGCAATTCATCATTTGTGAGATTCGGATGTTTTGATAGAATGACTGCCGCAGCACCAGCTACATGAGGTGATGCCATAGACGTTCCACTCTTATATCCATATTCGTTATGAGGAATGGTACTTAATGTTGAAACACCTGGTGCTGATACTTCCACTTCCTCCCCAACAGAGGAATCAAAGGCTCTTTGCTTTCGTTGATCCACTGATGCGACTGCCATGACAGAGCTGTATTTGGCCGGGTAATCTATCGTATTAAGTGACCCGTAGCTCCCAGCATTTCCTGCAGATGCGACAATGAGAATCCCGTTGTCATATGCTCGATCGACCGCTTCTTTCAGCGCCTCTGATTCACTTGCTCCCCCCATACTAATATTGATGACATCCATCTCATTCTCAATCGCCCATTCAATGCCTTTAATGATCCAGCTATAGTAGCCGTCACCATTTTCATCTGCCACTTTCACCGCATAGATCGAAGCTTTTGGAGCCACACCAACCACGCCTACCTTATTATCTAATGCTGCGATCGTGCCTGCAACGTGTGTTCCGTGTTCATGCGGGTCAACGAGCGGATCGGACTCTGTTGGAACAAAGCTGACACCACCAGTTACATGTAAATCTTCATGCTTGCCGTCGATTCCACTGTCAAGAACAGCTACTTTGACATTCTGTCCGGCATATCCTCGTTTATGTACCTTTTGTGCTTTAATGCTTTTGATACCATAAGGGACGCTTTGACCGCTTGTTTTTGCTTTTTGGTCTTCCTCAATAAAAGTAACTTCTTTTGCTTGATGTAGTTTTTCTTTTGATGCTTCGTTCAACGAAACTTTCATCATATCTATTTTATCTATTGATTCTTTCACATGACCGCCAGCTTTTTCAACAAGCTGTTTTTGTGTTTTGTCTTGAACGGAAGAAGAAAAACCGATCATATACTCTTTTTTTGCTTGATCCTTTGCAGATACATCTGATGCGCCGAATGTCATCGATGCCAGCAGCATACTTGCCATACAAAGCCCTGCTCCAAATGATTTGACCTTCACGATACCCACTCTCCCTTTCATTTCTTTTTGTCATTTAACTACATTTTTAGACAAAAAGAAACGACCGTTTGTCCTATTTTTTAAAATTTTTCCAATTATTTGATCTACTTGTCACAAAAAAGCAAAATAAAAATGCTTATGATCCTGTTCATAGCGATCATAAGCATTCCTACCTTTATGTTTTTTCATCATATGCTGCAAGGCTTCTTGTTTTGTTTTTGTCTTTCTTTCGTGTGTACTAAAATGCGGTATATTTCCTCTCGATTGTTCTGGATTTCGACTGTGCTGCCTTTGAAGGTGTTCTCTCTTTTTCTTTGCTTTGCTTTTTCCCATTTCGCAAAACCCCTTTCATTGTCGTTATGATACATGAAAGCACCTAAAAAAGATAGACGTATACACGCCTATCTCAAATTGTTGACAAAGGGCTAAAATGTACTTGATTTTAGCCCTTTGTCTTCTTTTCAGCGTGATAGAAAACCTTTGCAGTCTAGGAAGGACAGCTACTTTCACGGAGCGAATTTGACATTCGTGAGCACCGGAGCGCAGGACTGACAAAGAATGCGAGGGTTTGTCTACACGCTGAGATAGACGTATACACGCCTATCTTTCTATTCTCATCATATCAAGATGCGGAATTCCATCCTCATCATAACAATCTGAGACAGCTTCGAAGCCAAACGATTCGTAGAACGATTTCAAATAAGCCTGTGCTTGGATTTTAATCTTTGTTTCGCCTAATTCACTGAGCTTTTTTATCGCCTGATCGAGCAGGATCTTCCCGTAACCTTTTTTCCGGCCGGTCTTCGTCACAAGGACACGGCCAATGGATGCCTCTTTGTACATGATCCCGCTTTGGAAAATGCGGCAATAAGCCACAATCGTGCCGTTCTCTTTGGCGATTACATGCAGCGCCTCTTGATCACGATGATCAATTTCAGAATAAGGACATGTTTGTTCTACAACAAACACATTCACTCTTTCCATTAAAATCAGGTAAAGGTCCTCTTTAGACAGTTGTTCAAATGTGTGACATGTCCATTTAAGTTGATTCATGATTGATATCCACCTTACCGTAGACCCCGCCTCCGCCAGCGATCAGTCCAACTTCACCTCTTCTTGCTTTGATGATGTAATCGGCTGTTTTCTCAGGCAGGACCGCTTTTAATTCTTGTTCTGTTGCTTGATGAAGAATATTCATCTCTGTATGAAAGACAGCTTTTAACTTTTCTAACGTTTTGGCTCCAACACCCGGAATAAATTGAAGGGGAAGCTGGTGAACATAAGGAGGCCTTATTCCTTTGTCACTTTCTTGGTCAGCAAGCTCCTTTAACCGCTCACTCACCCCTTTTGTCATTCGGGTATGGCCGCATGCTTGGCACTGTTCTTGCTCCTGACTGTCAGGTCTTACTCCGCATTTCTCACAAGTCGTATGATAATACTTTCCGAGCCGCGGAGCGAGCCCATAATTTCCAATGATGTTTCTGCCATCTTTTCCTTGAAGCGCTAGCTCGAATTCAGCAAAGGAGGCATGATCCATTCGAATCTTAGTATATTCTCGCGCAATTTTCCCTAAAGAATGGGCATCTGAATTTGTTAAAAAAGGATAACGGTTTAGCTCACTTAACTGGGAGGCCATAGACGTATCACAGCTAAGGCCAAGCTCAACAGCATCAATGAGTTCTGGATCGAATACTTCGGTTAAAGACGTATTGACCCCTTTGCCGTATAAACTTTTATGCGGCGTAAAAATATGGGCAGGAATAAATAATCCCCCTAGTTCCTTCACCTTATGCTGAAGCGTTCTCCCATCCACATATAACCGCTGTGAACTCAAATGCACATTTTTCATATGAAGAGACAGCCATGCGGAAAACTCAGACATTTTACGAAGCGTGGGCATAAAGGCAAGCACATGAATCGGACCTTTTGATTGGTCATCATTGATTTCTAGCTCACTGCCTAAAAGCAAAACGGTCTTTCCAAATGATAAACCGCCATCGGTTAGTTCAGTGTACGTGCCTTCCTCTACACCTTCTATCAGTTCTTCTAGTACTTCGGGAGATTGTGCATCAATGACACCAATCATCCCCATCCCTTTACTTTGAGACGCTTCAATGAGAATTTGGTCAATGGTCAGTGACCTTGCACCTGTAATTTTGACAGCCCTGCCTGTTCTTGTTCGACCAATATGAATATGGATATCTGCAAAGAATTCCCTCATTTTGTAGACTTAAGTACCTCTTGCAATTGTAAGTATTGAATGGCATAGGCTGTTTTTGCATCATAAATATGCTGTTTTTCGATGAGGTGCAGCGCTTCTTCTAATGAAACTTCCATCACTTCGACAAATTCATCCTCATCCAGCTCTCGTTTCTCTTCAAGCGGGACCAGCTGATCGGCAAGGTAGATATGAACAATTTCATCCGCAAACCCTGGTGATGTATAAAAGGCGGTCAGTTTTTGGAGCGCCTGAGTAGTATAGCCTGTCTCTTCTTCCAATTCTCTCAGTGCTGTATGTGCCGGCTCTTCCCCTTTTTCTAGTTTTCCAGCCGGAATCTCAACGATGGCTCTCTCCAGTGCTTTACGGTATTGCTTGACCAAAATGATTTTATTTTCGTCTGTACGTGCAATGACGGCTACTGCACCTGGATGTTTAATGATTTCGCGTTTGCCTGGTTTTCCGTTCGGCAATTCTACATCTTCAAGAACCAAGTCAATGATTTTTCCGTTATATAATGTTTTTGACGATAATGTTTTTTCTTCAAAGTCCTTCAATTTTGTCAGCTCCTCGTTCTACTTTCACTTTTTACTTCATTCATTTTAACATAGATGTTTTAGGAGAAGCCAAAATGCGGATGCCTGCTTCAATGCGCCTTTTGAAATCACCTAGCTTGAATTCCAGAATTGTTTCACTTAATGTGAAAGGATAGGAGTGTGATTGAATTGAAAAAAAGACGAATTGGCACCTCTGATCTCTTGGTTAGTGAGGCGGCACTAGGATGTATGTCCCTTGGGACTGAAAAAGAAAAAGCGCTCTCTTTATTAGATGAAGCCATTGATCTTGGGATTAACTATTTGGATACAGCCGACTTATATGATTTTGGAACAAATGAGGAAATCGTCGGGGAAGCCATTAAGAACAGACGCCAAGATTTGATTTTGGCCACAAAAGGCGGCAACCGCTTTGAAAAAGGCAAACCTGGCTGGGACTGGGATCCTTCAAAAGCATATATAAAAGAGGCAGTGAAACAAAGCCTGAAACGACTTCAAACAGATTATATTGATTTATATCAATTGCATGGCGGCACAATTGACGATCCAATTGACGAAACCATCGAGGCATTTGAAGAATTGGTTGAAGAAGGTGTCATTCGCTATTACGGCATATCGTCAATCCGTCCAAATGTCATTAAAGAATACGCCAAAAAATCAAATATCGTGAGTGTGATGATGCAATATAGTTTACTCGATCGCCGCCCAGAAGAATGGTTTTCTCTTCTTGAAGAACAAAGCATTAGTGTCGTGGCAAGAGGTCCTTTAGCAAAAGGATTATTAACTGAAAAACCCCTTTCGCAAGCAAGTGCGGCGATTCAAAAGAACGGGTATCTTGAATATTCATTTGAAGAGCTCCAGCAAATCATTCCTTCGTTAAAGAAAGTCGCTTATGACCTATCACTGACAGAGCTGTCCATTCAATACTTGCTCAAGCATTCTGCAGTCAGCTCTGTTGTTTTTGGCGCAAGCTCGGTGAAACAGTTAAAAGAAAATGTGGCAGCGGCAAATGCACGTTCATTAAGCGACCAAGAAGTAAAAGCTTTGTCATATTTCACAAAACAGTCTGTGTATGAGACGCATCGTTTGAATCAATAGAAAGCAAAAAGAGATCACATGTATGTGATCTCTTTTTAGCGTATGTATATATGGATGTTCGTTTTCATGTTCTACATGCAAATAGGAGAACAACTTGCCACTTACGTTTTGTTTCCCGTTCATCCAACAGCAGCGAGCTAATCAAGATTCCCTCTAAGACTGAGGGGCTAAAAGCCCCCGTTGACTAATTAACTTTTGCTGCTACTTTCATAATATCCATAATTTCCAGCTTTGCCTTTAAAATAAAATGTAGTACCGAAATTATTGAAACTATTTGCAAAAACACCATTATCTGAGTACATACATAATCTATTCGTTTCTTTTTTAAAAGGAGTTTCGGAACAATCTACAATTTTAGTAGCCTTCGTACGCAGATCTGCATCCGTTGAATGATTTGTAGCAAGAGCTTGTCCAGAAATAGGTAAAAGCAAGCCTAAAGATAAAGCAACTCCAGTCATTGTTCTTCTCAATTTCATGTGAATCATCTCCATTCCCAAATTTTGTAATACACCTTAATTATAAGAGAAATGGCTCTTTTCCAAAAGGGTCTTAACTACTATTTTTGGGATAAAAAGGAATTTAAATAAATCAATACTCCTCGTTTTAATTTATCGTTTATAAAATACGTTTTGTTTTGGTTTGAACGTAAAATCCTATTGATGGGATTCTGAAATGAAGTGATACGAGGGAGTTAGACGTGTTTTCTCTCAGGCTTATGTAGTATGTATTCATCTCAATGATATAACAAAAAAAGGGAGCATCGTAGCTCCCTTTTTAACTTTTATACTTTCTCCAGTCTAAATGACTTTCATCTAGCAGCTCTGAGAAGCTTTTATTTTTTTCTTTTTCTTTCTGTTGCCGAAGGAGGTCTTGTCGTTTTTGTTCTTCTCTTTTTTCTGTCTCGGTGGCCAGATTCTGCTTCATTTGAAGGAGCTGCTGTTTCACATCATCCTTTATGCCGTCCTTTAGCTTTGCTTGATCTTGATTGCTCTTTTTCACTTTGCCTCTCTCCTTTTGCTTTAGTGTATCATCCGTTTTATTTGCTCAGCAAGAGTCACGCCAAACTCCCAACATGTGGTATGATCTTCATAGAAACCCATCGGAAAGGAAGAATCAGCTTGAAGAAGAAATGGCTCGCTATACTCGCCTTGGTATTATTTCCACTCGCTGCAATCGGCATTTTTTTTACCAATAAAATGATGTATATACGAAAATTAACGGATGAAGAGCTCATCAAACGAGAATCAGATGAAGGGCACTATCATCACGAGGAGTTTCAACAGCTGCAAAAAGAGAAAGTTTGTATTCCTTCAACATTTGGTTATGATCTTCATGGCTATTTTGTACCGATCCCTCATACAACACGCACCATCGTTCTTTGTCACGGGGTTACAGTCAGTTTGATCAATTCTGTGAAGTATATGAAATTATTCCAAAAGCTTGGATGGAATGTGCTGCTTTATGATCATAGAAGACATGGGATGAGCGGCGGAAAAACAACGAGCTATGGATATTATGAAAAAGAAGATTTGGCTCAAGTCGTCAAGTGGCTGAGAAAAAGGCTTGGGGAAAAAACAATCATTGGGATACACGGAGAATCGATGGGCGCAGTCACAACTTTATTATATGCTGCAAAACCGGATGCAAACGCCAATTTTTACATCGCTGATTGTCCTTTTGCTTCTTTTGAGGATCAGCTTCTGTATCGATTAAAAACAGATTTTCGTCTTTCAGGACAGTGGATTCTTCCACTAAGTGATCAAGTGTTGAAATGGCGGGACGGATACAGCATTCGGCAAGTTTCTCCACTTGATGTCATCGACCAGGTGAAAGAACCTATCCTTTTTATTCATAGCCTCCATGATGACTATATCCCTTGTGAACAAAGCGAGCAGTTATACGCACGCAAAAAGGGTGATAAACGGCTATTTATTGCGCCACATGGTGCGCATGCGATGTCTTATAGTGACAATAGGGAAGTCTATGAACAAGAGGTCGAAGCATTTTTGGAAGCATTTCAATTCAATCAAAATGAAAGAGGAGAATGAACAGCCGTTCGTCTCCTCTTTTTGCTAACTTATACGATAGTCACCACTGTTGTATGGTGTCTGCCCGCCAGCTCCATATGGCTCTCTTCCGATTGCTGCTGACTCATGACCGATAACCCTGCAGTTGCTGCCAATAAAAGAACTATCAAACTCATTTTCATATAAATGACCTCCATTTTGAATTTTTGATATGGCTTGAATTTTCCTTTCGTAATACCGGGTAGAAACTTCAAATAATCCAAGCTCATTATAATAATGAGCCGCATCAAGTGCCAGTTCCTCAATATCTGGGTATAAACGCTTGTCCTCCAACAAATCTAATGTATCGTCTATGATTTTTATTTCTGCATCAACGTATAATGCTTTTAAAAACTGAAACTTGCAGATGTAAATTTCATCTTCTAATTCACAGGCTTTCATAATACCTTGTTGATAGAGGGTTAACGACTCTTCTATTTGTTTTTGTTTAAACAGGATTTGGGTCAGCATAAATAGTGGGTCTAGAGAGCGATTCAGATGGGTTAAATTCTCCTTTTCAAACACTTCAAGAGAGTCTTTGAGATAGCGACTTGCTGTAGCAAGATCGTTCATTTGGTAATAGCAGTTACCTAAGTTGAAAAGGGCCGAACCTATGACTCGAGGGTTTCCAATTGAGCGTGCTCGCTTTAGAGCATTTTCAAAGTAGGGCAATGCATGTTCATAGCATTTCAAATCATCATAGTTTGCACCGATGACAAATTCACAGTGGATGATTCTCAGCGTGTACGTTCTGTAGGCAGAGTACGTATCTAACGCTTGCAAAGCATAGTGCATCGAAAAGTGGGTTTGTTTCATGTGGTAGTATATTTCTGCTAATTTAAAATAAAATTCTGCTCTTTCTATATCATCTGATATGAGATTGAGCTTTTTTTCTGCGGAACGGTAA
This sequence comes from Bacillus sp. FSL W8-0183, assembly GCF_038006825.1. NCBI lineage: Bacteria > Bacillati > Bacillota > Bacilli > Caryophanales > Bacillaceae > Bacillus > Bacillus sp. FSL W8-0183. The sequence goes on from NZ_JBBOVY010000001.1 coordinate 2,363,919, forward strand.
TAAGCAATGGCGCTCAAATAGTTTCTCTGTTCAAATTCAAACATTCCTGTAAAAAAATGAACATAGTATTCAAGCATATCTGTTAATTTGGTCTGCGAATGTTCAATTGTTTCTAGAAGCTTCTTAATCTCCTCATCATTCGAGGCTTTTTTTGCCGGTTCAAAATATTCAAGCATGACCTTATGTCGAAAATCCATCAGCTGGTAAAAAAGCAGCAAGTTCTGATCTTGCTCCATCTCAAGGATTTCCTGCTCGATCTCGGCCTTTAGCTTCTCTGCTTTCATGACATGAAATCCGCAAATCTGCCTATACCATTCGTTTATTTTGATTCCAACCTGAGGCGATGACAGCTTGAGCTTCAATTCACCTTAGCACCTCCCTCCTCATGTACGATACATGTTGTATTCTATCATATTTCCTCGAATGGAAGAAATATGAAATGTCGTTTTTCGTAAAGTTTTCGGTATCCCGCAATAACCGCTTTCATTGCCGATTTTTCGGCATTTACAGTCTCTATTTTTCTCTTTCTATTTTTCTCATTTTGTTGAAATGTTTGTTAAAAATGACTTTTTATCGTTGAAAAATCTCATTTTTCAAATTAGACAGTTCTCCTGTTTGATGAGATGATGATGGCACAAAAAAAGCCCTCTTCAGCAAAGGGCTTATAACACATCTGTTACGTGTTCCATATTCTCTTTTATCCAACTGACTGCTAATTCAAGCGTTGGAAATTCTTCCGTTTCAAATGTGACTTCATCTTGGAGAAGCCAGACGTCCTTTTTTACTGAATCCATTCCACCGATTGACCAGTGCAAAAGGCTATATGGATGATTATTATTTAAAAACGACACCCACGTTTTATTTTGTGCCGTATTTTGTATCACTTTCAGCTTTTGATCCACTACGTTTCCACCTTACTTTACAAGTATACCCATTCTCGGGCTGAGTATTTGTTGAGGACTTTTCAACATAAGTGTATTGGCTTTTTCATTAAAATCAATCGTCATTTCCTCGTCAAAAAACACCTTTTGTGCTGTGTGTATATATAGTTTTAAATGTTGACTATTTTTAAGTGGTTCCCATTCACCTGTTCTTTCACTTGTTAACCAAAGCATCGGTACGCCACTCACTGCACAGCCACAACCTTCTGAATCGTAGCGAAGCAGTAATTCCTTCGTTCCGTTTCCTGTTTGCTGTTTTTCTATATACGTTTTAGCCAGTTCTGTGATGTGAATATACATGGCGAACATCCTTTTTAAATTGATGCTTACATTGTAACACATAAAACACCATAAAACATGACACACGACTAAATCCGAAAGTCATACTCTTTGAAATACACGCTCTTCTCACTAGGATTATATCTATCTATTGGCTCTTTCTGCATCCTGTTTTTTAGAATTATACTGATGACGCTATCAATTTTAAAAGAAAAAACAGGAGGTTTTAGATCGTGAAAAAAAGATTATCTCTCTGCTTTATCGGGGCGCTGATGTTGATGTTGAGTTTCACTATGCCCAACATGAAAGCGGCATCTATCCTTGATGAAGTACGAGAAAGCTATGCGACTTATACGGGATCTGGTTACTCAGGGGGCGCCGCTTTATTAGATCCTATTCCATCTGACATGAAAATTACGGCTTTAAATCCCCATGACTATAACTATAAAGGGGTAAATGCGGCACTTGCAGGAGCTTACCTTGAAGTAACGGGGCCAAAAGGAAAAACCGTTGTATATGTAACCGATAAATATCCAGAAGGAGCAAAAGGAGCTCTTGATCTTTCTCCTAATGCCTTTGCCAAAATTGGCAATATGGAAGATGGGAAAATCCCAATTAGTTGGAAAATTATAAAAGCACCGATTAGCGGAAATGTAGCTTACAGAATAAAAGAAGGTAGCAGTGAGTGGTGGGCTGCGATTCAAGTGCGCAATCATAAATATCCGGTTATGAAAATGGAATATTACAAAGATGGACAATGGGTGAACATGGAAAAGACAGACTACAACCATTTCCTTGGCTTTCATATGGGGTCTACATCTCTTCCTGTTCGAATCACAGATATTCGCGGGGTCATAGTAAAGGATCAATTACCCGCTCTTCCATCTACTGCTGCTTCACAGGCCTATATTGTAAAAGGCAATGTTCAGTTTCCTAATTAACGAGATGAAGAGGCAGCTTATTTAAGAGCTTCCTCTCTTCCTTCTTTATCCCAGTGATATGCCTCATTTTCTATTTCTTTTATGATTTCATTCTTTCCCGCCATATAGCTTTGTATATCTTCCGGATACTGCTTTGCTAATTGTTCCTTGACAGACGCATACGCTTCAGATCGTTCTGGGTGGAGTCTTAAGTAATCTCGAAACAATAAATGTCTTTTCACATCAGGATGATTCCTTTCATACACATGGACATGATGCGTACGATTCAAGCCACCCTTTTGAAAAAAACGTCTCCCTTTTATACCATTTTCACCGAGCGCTTCGTATCCAAGGTGTTCAAATCTCTCTTTTTTTCTATCAATCTCTTCTATATCGCTTACTTCTATTAATATATCTATAATTGGTTTGGCAACAAGTCCTGTAACTGACGTACTGCCAATATGATATCCTTCTATCCAGATCTTTTGAATGATTTGCTTGAGTCGCTGCTTTTCTTGACGGAATTCTTCATGCCATTCTTTTTTGAATTCGACAACCTCAACCTTGCGTCGCGGTGTCCATTTCATTTTTGATAGGGTGAGCTCTTTTTCCACATGAATGACATTTGTTTCAAAAAACCCTAATTTTTCATATAGCCTTTTTGCAGGGGTGTTTTCCTGCCCTGTGGTCAGTTCTATCGGAACATTCTTCTCTATGATTGTGGACATAAGTCTTGTTCCAATACCCTGCTTTAGCGCTTTTGGATGCACAGCCAATCGACTAATGATCAAACAATCTTTCAGCTCTTCATAAGAGACTACACCTAATAAGAGATCATGTTGCTGAAAACCAATAAATTGCTCTTTTGCTTTCATGACATCTTGAATGGTCTCTTTTAATGGCGGAAGATCAGCATAGCCAATTTGTTCAGCTTCTTGTTGGTATGCAGCTAGTTGAATATGTAAGATCTGCTTTGCTACATCACTTATTGTGTGATCTAAATAAACAATCATTTCATTGCCTCCAGCTTCTTCACAAATAACACACGGTCTTCATGAATGCCATCGTAATCTGAAAAGACTGAGATGCCATCTACTGTTTTATCTCCCTTTTCTATCTGAAACCCGAGTTTTGTATGGTAAGCAATGGAGACTTTATTGATAGGAGCTGTGACAGCTTTAATTGTTGTTCTTCCTTCCTTTTCAGCCGCTTCATAAAAAGCTTGATAGAGGATTTTACCTATCTTTAATTTACGGTGATCTGGGTGGACGCCAACAAAGTGAATATAGGCTTCATCCGAATGAGATTGCGATAAAAAACCAACCAAAAAGCCGATCAGCTCTCCCTTTTCAACGACAACAAAACTTGTTTGCTGGAAATGTTCAAAAAAGAGCTTTGGCAATTTTGCACGCAAATCTCTGCCTCCCCACCAGCTTTGAATGACGGATGTGACTGCGTAAAAATCTGACGGTTTCACTTGACGTATCATGATGGCCTCGCCCCTTTTTCCTTTTTGGCTTTCCTTTGATTCGTTTTTTCTCAAAAATGCGATTGTTTCAATAGTCTACTGTCTGATCAAATGGTTGTAAAGACAGTATGCCTGTCTTTTTTCATATTCACTTGTTGGTTCTTCGTCTTTCAGCCGTCATCTCCTTTTAAATCTTCACACTTATTTCAAAAAGTTCACTTTTTGTGCGAAAGTTTCATTCATTTGTTATGTTAAGATGGTTCATATAGGAAATGGTACAAATGTTTATTGGAGATGATGAGATTGGTTTGGGTTGTTATTTCGCTTGTTGTATTTAGTCTTTTAAAGCTGCTTGTCACCTCTTTGCCTTCTGGTGTTGTTGAGCGCCTTTTTAGCCGCTACGCCGTACATGCTAAAGTAACAAGTGAGCAAACAAATATTACTTTTCAAGGTCGTTCGCTTGATGAGCAGCGAGCATCTGAAATCATTCAACATTTTAATGATGCGATCTTTATTGAACGCTATTATATTTACCCTGGTGATGAAGAACGCTTTCTTCATCCGAATGAAGGGCCAGCGCCGCTTACTATGCAAACAAAGCATGGGAAACATGATGTCACCCTTTATCTGTTCCATTATGATGACCATGTGGATGTGGTTCGGCAGTTTACACATAAGCCAAAGAAAAAGCTGATGGCTTATCGTCTGCGTTCTGAACCGCTCCAAACATTCCACAACATGGCACATGCCTAACAATCGTTGCAGCAGACGAGACGAAGTGTTCACCACTTCGTCTTTTTTGTATGGACAGCTTTTGAATGATTTACCAGTATGAATTTCACCTCATGTTGTTTACAATAGATACAGAACATACGTTCTAAGAGGTGAAGTACAATGAATGAACGAGCCATTCTGCTTGTGGATATGCAGTCATTTTATGCATCAGTTGAGAAGGTGGAGGCGCCTCATTTGGAGAATGTGCCGCTCATTGTCTCTGGAGATCCAGAACGAAGAAGCGGAGTCGTCCTGGCAGCCTGCCCTCTCGCGAAGAAACGTGGCGTACAAAATGCATCAAGGTTATGGGAAGCACAGGAGAAATGTCCTGAAGCAGTGGTTGTACGTCCACGTATGCAGCGCTATCTCGATGTCTCTGTCATGATTACAGAACTGCTTGAACAATACACAGACCTTGTCGAGCCGTATTCCATTGATGAACAGTTTCTTGATATTACAGGCAGTCTTACACTATTCGGCTCTCCACATGAGATCGCTCAACATATACAAACAACGATTATGAATCAGACTGGCATTTACGCACGTGTGGGCATCGGTCCTAATAAAGTGCTCGCTAAAATGGCCTGTGACCATTTTGCCAAAAAAAACACATCCGGCATCTATGAACTGAGTGCCGACCGGCTTGCTGCTGATTTATGGCCGCTTCCAATTGGAAAATTATTTGGCGTCGGCAAACGAATGGAGCATCATTTGAAACGAATGGGCATCAGTACTATTGGCACACTTGCTACTTATCCGTTAGACCGATTAAAAAAACGCTGGGGAATCAATGGGGAGCTTCTGCAGCGAACAGCTTTAGGACACGATCCCTCCCCAGTCACTATTCACACACATGATCAGCAAAAAGCCGTTGGGCACCATATGACCCTTCCCCGTGATTACGCATCTTTTGAGGAGATCAAAGTCGCTCTTCTTGAATTGAGTGAGGAAGTCGCTAGGCGGGCACGTTTTAAGCATTATCTCGGTCAAACGGTGTCTGTTGGTGTAAGAGGGGCTGATTTTTCACATCCAACAGGCTTTCATCGACAAATGAAGCTTCATTCATCGACACAGTATGGCTCAGATATTGCAGAGGCAGCGATTCAGCTATGCCAGCAGCACTGGGATGGCCAGCCCATTCGCAGTGTAGGCATTACCCTCTCACAGCTGCAGCCTGACAGCCACTATCAGCTGACTTTATTTGATCATCATTTGAAGAAAGATCAACTCAGCAAAGTATTTGATGAAATCCATCTGAAATATGGACCTGCGGCATTATTACATGCTTCGTCACTGACAAGCGCTGGGCAGGCATATCACCGCGCCGAAAAAATTGGCGGGCATTACAAATAACGGAGGCGAACAAGCATGAATCCCAATAAATTAACACCTGGATACAACATCATGTGGGAATCAAGCCGAATGATGCTACCAGAGCACCGGGAGCAACTACTTGCTCAAAAACGAAAGAAAAAAGAATATACACCTCTACCGCTCAGCTCCGATCAGCTAGAGGAAATGAATGTTTTGATCACACAGTCGATTACCGAGGATCAAGCGATTTGCGTGACATATGTCTCATCAGGCATGAAAGCACAGTTTTGGGGCTGGGTGAAAGCCATTCATTATGAAACACGCCAAATGAAAATCGTGAATGACGAAGATGTTCTAAACCTTTCCTTACATCAAATTATTGCCATCGATCTCAATTGATTTTCGCAAAACGAAAACATGATCATTGAAAAACCCGCTTCGTTTTCCCGAAAAAATTATGACCCATCAAGGCTTAAAACCTTGAAAACGAGGCATATGCTCTTCGAATGAACGGAACGGTTCAAGCTTCTCTGTCATTTGACGGATGACTCCTCCATCAAATTGTGTATTTAATTTGCACAATTTTTCATGTATGATTGGAACATCTTACAAACTCAGGGGAGACACAGCATGAAAAATAACTTACGCACTTTACATCCACTTAGTTGGACGATCATCATCGGCACGATATTTGGCCGAATGGCGACATCCATGAGCATTCCCTTTTTAGCCGTTTATTTGACACAAGTCAAAGGCGCCTCAGCCTCTTCAGCTGGATTGATCATTGCCGTCAGCTCTCTTATTGGGATTGTTGCGAGTTTTTACGGCGGCTATGTTTCCGACCGAATCGGCAGAAAAAAGGTCATGCTTTTATCCATCTTTGGCTGGACACTTGTCTTTGTTGGCTTCGCGTTTGCAGATGCCATTTGGGTCTTCTTTTTTATGAATGCTTTAAATGGACTGTGCCGGGCGCTGTTTGAACCAACGTCTAAAGCACTCCTATCCGATGTCACCCCATCGAGCATTCGGTTGTTTGTCTTTAACTTACGGTATACGGCCATTAACATTGGTGTCATTTTCGGCCCGCTGCTTGGCTTATATCTCGGGTCATCAAAAACGACTTTTCCATTTCTCGTCGCTGCCCTCATTTACTTGTTGTACGGGTTAACGCTGGCATGGCAATTTCAAAAGCACCCAGTGGCTGCTCCAGAAAGCACCAAACAAATCGGCGTCAAAAAAGCTCTTTCCATTATTCAGAAAGATACGGTCTTTAGCATCATCCTCATTGGCGTTACTTTATGTTCATTTGGCTATTCACACCTAAGCTCAACACTGCCTCAATATTTATCGGCATCCCCTATGATTGAGGATGGCCCTAAACTGTTTGGGTATCTTTTATCCTTAAACGCAGTGGTTGTCATTGTCGTTCAGTACCCGCTGATTATGATCGCTAAGCGCTATTCAACGATTTTGTCATTAACGACTGGGAACGTGCTTCTAGCAGGCAGTTTATTTGCCATTGCTTTTTCACAAAGTCTCGGTACGCTTGCTTTTATCATTGTCGTGTTTACGATTGGTGAAGTGCTGCTCTTTGCGATGATGGATCTGTTTGTAGACAATATTGCAAAACCTGAAGTGAAAGGGTCATACTTCGGCGCAATGGGGTTTTCTCAGCTCGGCAGCGTCGTCGGACCGTTTGTCGGAGGATTGTGTATTGACTTATTTGGCGCAGCCCATCCCCTTTCTATTTTTTCAGTCTTGGCGATTGTCACCGCTGCAGGCGTTCCGTTTTTACTCATCGGATACTACCGCCTAAAAAAACGAACGGCGGCTGCCGTGGCTGTGAAAGTAAGTGGAGGTCATTAAAAAAACCGCTCTCAATTTGAAGTGCACCCCAAATATTAGACACAGTCTAACATTTGGAGGTGCTTTTCTTTTGGCTAAATTTACAATTGAAGATAAAATCAAAGCGGTAAAACGATACCTCATTGACCGCGAACCCCTGCTTGGAATTGCAAAACAGATTGGCGTGCACAAAAGCATACTTCAATATTGGGTCAGAAAGTATCAATATCATGGCGAAAAAGCTTTTTCAAAGTCATATACAAATTATCCAGTCCAATATAAACTAGACGTACTTGATTATATGAATGAACATGGGACGTCTATCTTGGAAACAGCTGCACTCTTTAACCTGCCTTCTGATACAACGCTTTGGAACTGGAAGCGCATCTTGGAAACACAAGGAGTAGACGCCCTTCAATCTAAGAAAAAGGGGCGTCCGTCTATGAAAAAGAAAACTGGAAAACAAGAAATAACGAAAGGATCAATGGAAGCGTTACAGGCAGAAGTAGAACATTTGCGCATGGAAAATGAGTATTTAAAAAAGTTGAATGCCTTAGTTCAAAACAAGGAACAATCACCAAACAAGACAAAGCGCAAGTAGTCTATGATTTAAGGCATCAATATCCGGTGAAATCACTTCTTAAGCTCGCATGTATTCCACGCAGTACCTACTATTACTTGATCAAGCATTTAGATCGTCCTGATCAGGATGTCGAACTGAAAAAGATGATTCAAACCATTTATCAGGAACATCAAGGACGTTATGGATATCGCCGGATTCGTGATGAACTAATCAACCGAGGACAAAAGGTGAATCACAAAAAAGTCCAGCGCATCATGAAAGTTCTAGGGCTAAAATGCATGGTCCGAGTGAAGAAATATCGTTCATACAGAGGCACAGTGAACAAAATAGCGCCTAATATTTTGGCTCGTCATTTTCAAGCTGATAGACCAAATGAGAAATGGGTCACAGATATAACGGAGTTCAAGTTATTTGGTCAGAAGCTCTATCTTTCGCCCATATTAGATCTATTTAATGGTGAAATCATTACCTATACAGTCGGTTCAAGACCTGTTTACTCACTCGTCTCAACGATGCTTCATCAGGCGTTCAACCGTTTAGATGAAGAGGAGAAACCAATGATACATTCTGATCAAGGATGGCATTACCAAATGAAGCAATATAGACACGCCTTAAAAAAGCGTGGGATTACACAGAGTATGTCCCGAAAAGGTAACTGTTACGATAACGCAGTTATCGAGAACTTTTTTGGTATCTTAAAGTCTGAATTTCTATACCTAAAAAAATTTGAGAACATCGAACACTTCAAGCAAGAACTTGAACAATATATTGATTACTACAATCACACACGTATAAAGACAAAACTAAAAGGCATGAGTCCGATACAATATCGAACTCATGCCTCGAAAGCTGTCTCATAAAAAAACGCGTCTAAATTTAGGGGGTCACTTCACAATTTGAGCGGTTTTCTTTATACCCTGCGGATGGCGATCTCTTCCACCTTATGCTGATCGCCTTTTTTTAAAATCAAATCGGCTCTATATTTTGTCGGCAAAATATTTTCATATAAATTTGGTCGGTTCACTGTATTCCAAATCGTGCTTGCCATCTGATCGGCTTCTTCATCCGTCAAATCTTTGTATTGATGAAAGAAAGATTCAGGGTCTTGGAAGGCTGTTTCCCGCAGCAAACGGAACCGTTCTTTATACCAGCATTGAATTTGCGTCTCAGCGGCATCTACATAAATCGAAAAATCGAAGTAATCTGATACAAACACGCGCGGCTCATCCTTCAGATCATCCAGTGCCGGTGATTGCAACACATTGATCCCTTCAATGATGACAATATCTGCATCTTCTACTGTTTCATACACCCCTTCAAGACGATCATAGGTCAGATGTGAATATACAGGTGCATGCACAGTTTGTTTCCCTGATTTTAATTCATTTAAAAACGAAAGTAGCGCTTTAACATCATAGCTTTCCGGGAAGCCTTTCTTTTCCATCAGCCCCCGATCTTTTAACTCTTTTTGAGGATACAAAAAGCCGTCCGTTGTTACGAGACTCACCTTCAGCCCATCTCCAAGCCTTGATAAAAGCGTTTCAATGATACGTGCTGTCGTGCTTTTTCCGACGGCCACACTTCCTGCAATCCCAATTAAAAAAGGGATTTTCGCATGATGCGGGTAGTTTAAAAAAGCATTGACATGCTGATTTTTTTGTTTTTCTGCAAAGACATGTAATGTCAGAAACCGAATAAGCGGTATGTAAATATCTCGAACTTCTTCTAGCGATAAGTAGTCGTTTAATCCTTGAAGTGCTCTCACTTCTTCTTCTGAAACAGATACCGGCATATATTCTCCAAGAGCGGCCCATGCCTCTCTCGTATGGCGTGTATATAGTGTATTAAAATCTAGTCGTTCGTCACCCAAAGTCTTTCCCACCAATCTAAACTAAACTCATAACCAAAAAGACGATAATCCGATTGTAGCTTAAAATGAAGGCGCTGTCTTTATTTTTCAACGAAAGTTTGCTTCTTTTGCGAAAAAAAAAGCATTAAATAAAGGAAAATGAGGGTAAATAAGAGTATTCAGTTTGATAGATAGAAGGGAGCACACCAAATGAAATATGTGATGATTGGCGGAGATGCAGCAGGAATGAGCTGCGCTATGCAAATATATAGAGAGGATCCAGACGCGCAAATTGTAGCTTTTGAAAAAGGAGATATTTTCTCATATGGACAGTGTGGACTCCCCTACTTGATCGGCGGTCTCATTGATCATCACAGAAAACTCATCGCACGTAGCGCTGAAACTTTTCGTGACAAATACGGAATTGATGCCAGATGCTTACACCAAGTGACCTCAATTGACCCGGAGCAAAAAACAGTATCGGGTATTCATTCTAAAACAAAAGAGCCCTTTACAGAAACGTATGACCGCCTGTTAATTGCGACAGGAGCAAGCCCCGTCACACTTAATCTAGACAGTCATTCATTAGAAGGTGTCCACGTATTAAAAACAATCCCGCATGCGCTGTCTATTTTAGACAATCTAAAAAAAGACGTCACACATATCACGATTATCGGCGGAGGATATATCGGCTTAGAAATGGCAGAAAATTTAAAAGGGCTAGGCAAAGACGTTCATATCATTCAGCGGGGTGCAACACTTGGCCCAGGCTTTGATCCCGATATGGCAAAATATCTGAAAGAAGAAGCGGACAATCAAAGCATTCACGTGGTACTTGGTGAAACAGTGCAAAAGTTAAGGGGTAAGACACATGTAACAGCTGTTCAAACAGACAAACAGACCATTGAAACAGATATGGTCATCATTGCCGTTGGCGTCACTCCGCAAACATCCTTTTTAGACAGCACAGGAATTCAGCGACTTCAAAATGGCGCAATTGTTGTGAATGAATACATGCAGACCAATGTACAAGATATCTATGCGGCGGGTGACTGCGCAGCAACCTATCACCGTATCAAAAAGGAACTGGACTATATTCCGCTCGGCACGACAGCAAATAAACAAGGAAGAATCGCAGGCTTTCATATGACAGGAACAAACCGCGCGTTTCAAGGCGTAACCGGCACAGCGGTGATGAAATTTATGGACGTGACGGCGGGACGAACAGGTTTGTCAGAGAAAGAAGCAAAAGACGCGGGCCTTCCTTTCTCCACCATCACCATCGACAGCACTGACCACGCTGGATATTACCCAGATGCAGAGAAAATGAAAGTGAAACTGATTTACAGAAGCGATGATCACACCTTGCTTGGCGCACAAATCATCGGTAAAGAAGGTGTTGATAAACGAATTGATGTCATGGCAACTGCTCTTTATCAAGGGCTGACTGTGACAGACCTTGAAGATTTAGATATTAGCTATGCCCCTCCTTTTAACAGTGTATGGGATCCACTTCAGCAAGCGGCAAGACGAATATAGAAAAAGGAGTGAAGCCATTGACCATTCAACAAATTGCTACTATTGAAATTCCTGTGACTGATATCCCCCGGGCTGTCTCTTGGTATGAACAGATTTTAGAGATGATCGTTCTACATCAATCAGAAGAAGCCGCCATGCTCACTTTTACTCATGGCGAGGGACCTTCTTTTTATCTCGTCAAAACAAAACACGAGAAACGAATCTACTTTATGAACTCTTTTACAGGAGTTCGGCATAGTATGATTGATCTATTTGTGAAGGATTTAAAAAACTTTCACCAGTATTTAAGCGAGCATGAAGTGACCGTATCGGTTATTCAAATATTAGCTGACCCAAACTTAGGCGGTTTTAGCTTCGAAGATGTTGATGGCAATGTCTTTGGCGTCACCAATATTAAGCCCCATCAAACAAAAAAAGAAACCAGCCTGTGACCGGTTTCTTTTTTTGTTATTTTTTCATCATCGCTTTACGTGCTGCTTTTTCAAATAAAAACGGGAATAATTGATACAATTTACTGCCAGCATTCATCCATCCTGGTAAATTAATCTCTCTTTTTTTTGTCATCATGGCGGATACGACCTTCCCTGCTACCTTGTCAGCACTGAGCATCATAAAATCAACATTTTTCACATATTCACCACTGCGATCTGCAATGGTAAAGAAGTCTGTGGCAATCGGTCCTGGATTGACGGTTGTGACATGAATCCCGCTGTCTGCCAGCTCCATTCTGAGGCTGTTTGAAAATCCGAGAACCGCATGTTTTGATGCGGAATAGATGGCGGATTTAGGGGTGGCAATTTTGCCTGCCTGTGACGCTATATTGATAATATGTCCCTTCCCTCTTTGTTTCATCTCAGGAAGGACCTTTTTTGTGCAGGCAATTAAACCAAAGACATTGACCTCAAACATCGACACCATTTCCTCAATGGATGCGTCTTCGACGAGATCGAACACACCAAAGCCGGCATTGTTCACCAAAATATCAACAGCACCCACTTGTTGATAGGCTTGATCAATGTCCTCAAGCTGACTGACATCAAGCTGAACGATGTGACATACGCCGCCAGCACTTATAATCTTTTCTTGTACACCTGTGAGCTTTTCAATTCGTCTTGCCGACACAATGATTTCTGCTCCTTCGGCTGCTGCCAAGTACGCCATCTTTTCACCAATACCGCCTGAAGCACCTGTAATCCATATTCTCTTTCCTGTTAGTCGCCCCATTTATTTCACTCCTTCATTTGCTCGATAGTAGAGGGTTCCGTCTTTTTGCACTTCTTCAATTTGTCCAGCCGCTAAAAGCACATCAAGCTGTCCGACTGTCTCAGACATTGTCAGAAATAATGCTTCTTCATACAGGCCCGGAAATAGGGTGCGACAAAGATGAAAGGCGGTCATTTCCTTTCGTTGAAGCAGCTGATACATCGTATTGGCCCGTTTTTCCTGTTTTTTAAATCTTTCTTCGATCAATTCGTGATAAGAGGTAATGAGCTGGCCATGCCCTGGATAAATCGCCTGAATGGGCAAATGCAATAAACGCTTGAGTGATGCTTTATATTGAAGCAGCGATTTTTGACGTTCTGTTCCTTTCATTGGCGCTTCCATTAACGGATTGGAAGAAATGGTCGTAAGCAGCAGATCACCGCCGATGAAATTCCCTGTTGTTTCATCTAAAAAAGAAAGATGAGATTGTGCATGTCCCGGGGTCTCTAGCACTTGGAAGTGCTCATGTCCCTTCAAACGATCGCCTTCTTTTATGACGTCATCGACATGTGCCGTACATGAATATGTATAGGACTGCCTCACAATTCTTTCACACTCACCTTGACGAAGCGGCACACCTAACTGCTGAAAAAAATCATTCATAAAATGGATTTGACGCTGTTTAAACGCTTCATCCTGACTAATATAGGGCTCATTCAACTCGTGTCCGATGACACGGACATGGGGTTTCATCAGATCTAAAAGACCGACATGATCTGCATGATGATGTGTCAAAACCACTTGATCAATATCATCTATTGATAAATGATGTTCCTTTAATTGCGTGACAAAGGCATGCTGCGCCTCTTGTGTCATCGGTCCGCAATCGACTAAGGTCACGGCATCGCCTTTTAATACATATGCATGGACATCCCCCACCGCAAACGGTGTGGGGATGGATAATTGAATCATTTCTTCTTTCACTTTTATACGTCATCTCCTGATTTTTGACTCATAGATCATCTGAACTCACTCTTCTTTATTCATTGTATCTTGCAAAGGGCAGACTGTCATGCGGTTTAGATGGTCAATTTTTTTATCTATCCCTATTGACACAAACTTGTCCATCGTTGCATAATGAACAACAAATATAAGATGCGCGATGACAAGGATTAGTAAGCAAAATAACGATGCAAGAGAGTGAGGTCCACCGGCTGTAAGACTTCACCATCCTCTTATTTGCTGAACCTGCCCTTTGAGCTGTTAGGCAAACCTAAACGTTTCCCGCGTTAAGGGACTAGAGCTGAGTATGCAACATTGCATGCTAATTGAGGGTGGTACCGCGAAAAACCTTTCGTCCTTTGCAGACGAGAGGTTTTTTTATTTTCTACAAGGAGGAGCAGCTTATGAGTAAAATTGGATTTATTGGTGCAGGCTCAATGGCCGAGTCTATGATTAAAGGTCTTTTAAAGAGCGGCATTATGTCAAATGAAGATATCATTGTCACAAATAAAACAAATGAAAAACGATTAGAAGAATTAAATGCACGTTATGGAGTCAAAACAGATTTCGCTCGTTCCTTTATTTATGAAGAAGCCGATATGCTGGTGTTTGCTTTAAAACCAAAAGATGCGGAAAGTGGCATTTCTGAAGTAAGGCCCCATTTAAATGGACAGCTGATTATTTCTATTTTAGCGGGCATTTCTATTGAAACCATTCAGCATTATGCTGGCGCAAAAACGGCGGTGGTTCGTGCGATGCCAAATACATCAGCAGCCATACAACAATCAGCTACTGGCATTGCTGTCAGTGATGAAGTCACAGAGGCGCAAAAGGAAAAAGCAGTTCAGCTGTTTGAAACGATCGGTCATGTGACGGTTTTAGATGAATCACAGCTGAATGCGGTCACAGCCATTGCAGGCAGCGGTCCTGCCTTTATTTATCATTTGATTGAAGGAATGGAGCGAGGTGCATCGGAACTTGGGATGGACCAAGAGACAGCGAAATTGCTCATTTGTCAAATGATTGCAGGGGCTGCTAACATGCTGCAGGATAGCGGAAAGGAACCTGCTGAACTGCGCAAAGAAATTACGAGCGAAGGCGGAACGACAGAAGCAGGACTGAATACCCTTGCTTCCTATCAATTTGAAGAAGCGATTGTCGATTGTGTGAAAACAGCGACAAAACGCGCAGCAGAATTAAACGATATGTTTTCAGCGAGTACGTATAAGTGATATGAAAAAGCACCTGTTTTGATGACAGGTGCTTTTTTTACATATGTCCATCTATTTTTCCTCGCTCGTCATTGAATTCAAGCAGTGTGATTGATCTTTTGGTTCTTTCTGTTCTTTATTTAAAGCGGCTTGTTCTATTAGATAATCACGCGCTTGATAAAAATGAACATCAATCAACAATTCTTGGTGCTTCATTGATTAGCACCTCCTCATATAGATGATTTGCTCATGGATAGGATGGCTTTTATTTGGGCGAGGTGATGATTTTCATGTAAAGCAATGGTTTCAGCTAAAATTTGGACTGTCATCGCCCCTTCTTCAGGATGAAAGCCAGAGCAATCCCATGTATCCTCGTGTAATAGCTGGAGTGTGTTGTTTCTGCTCTCTTTTAGGCGCTCAATCAAAGCACGAATCTCTTGTGCGGTGTACCTTTCATAAGCTCTTTCCTTCACATAAATCTCAGGATCATACGATTGGAAAGGTATGTTCTCATTTGAAAGTACCTGCTCTATCCGCTTCGACCAGACTTCCTCTGTATCATACAAATGGCCAGTGATTTGTTTAATAGTCCACTTGCCTTCTTCTAAAGATTGATCTAATGTGCGCTCATCACATGCCTGCACTAGTTCCTCAAGCTCACGAATACTTTCTCGAAGTGATGTGACGATTTCTGTTTTTGTTAATTTTCCGGTTTCCATTGCGTAATCAAAGTCTCCTTTATAGTGAATGCATTTCTCTTTTGGATTCATCTTGCTGTTTCTCTTTTAGTAACAATAAGTTGTTCATCAAACCAGCTAATATCACAAGACCTGCCATACACATAGCAATGACATGAATAGGAATCAGATCTCCGATGAACGCCATAATGATAAATCCACTAATATAAAATATGCGTGATAATGCAAGACCTGCCGAAAAAACCCGGGCTCTTAAATGACTGCTTGCATATGTCATAATATTTGTAGAGTACAAAACTTCGACTGGGCTGTATAATAGATTCGCTAATAAAACAACAAATAAAAATCCAATAAAATTTGTTTGTTGATAGGACAGTGCATGTAATATCGCTAACAATATGATCGATACCGTTGACCATCTTTTATAAAACTGAAAGGAGAATTTCGCTTTTTTAAAATAAGCTGCGAGTGTAATTCCTCCGATTATTTGTCCTAGTCCACTTATTGTATGTCCAAGGCCCAAGCCAAAATTCCCTTCCTTTGCTACTTCTAAAATGTACAAACTAAACATGACATAAACAATGCTTAAAGCGAATTCTCTAGACATCAATATCCATATGGCACTTTGAATTTTGGGTGACCCTTTGATTTCTTCAATGCCCTCTTTAAAGCTTTGAACATATGACACATACTCTTTTTTTTCAGATGTTTCTTTCGCTTTAATAGGGATTAGCAGCATTGCCGATAATAAGAATGTCATCGCATCCACCAAATAAATGGTGGAAACGGACCAGATTTCTGTGACCAACCCGCCTACACCTGTCGCAATCAGCATTGAGGCACTAAAAGACGTTGCCAGTATACTATTTCCCTTAGAAAGCTGCTCTTTATCTAGGATTTCAGGTATCATAGATGAACGAGCAGGCAAGTATATACCTGAAAAAGCACCATTTAACGCTAGTAAAAAATAAAGGATAAACGGTGTCACATTCAATGTAACTACTAAAACAAAGCCTAGTCCTATTATAAATCGTGCCAAATCTGCAAAAATCACAACTTTCTTATAAGAAAACTTATCTATAATTGGGCTTAAAAGCATAGATGTTAAAATGAGAGGAAGCATTGAACAAATAAATAGAATACTTAGGTGGGTCGCTCTGCCAGTAAGTTCATAGATTAAGCCAATCGTAGCAATCGTTCTAAACCAATCTCCAAAAGCAGATAAGTTTTGTCCAATAAAGAAACTGACAAAGTTCTGATTTTTAAAAAGCGATGTCGTTTCTTTCTTTAAAATCATTAGAGGAGCACCTCTGTCGTCTCATACCAGCCTAATTCTTTTTGCATAAACTCGACGGCTTGATCATAATTAGCTCTTTCTTTTTCTGGTATAAGATCAACTAAAATCGCAGGATACCAAGGTTTGGCTTCTTCTTTTATCACAAAATATTGCTCCGCCTCCTCAACTATCCCTCTTAACATGAGTAATTCTAATTTACGATAAATCTCTTCACGCTTTGGCATTTGATTGAGATGTGCTTTTTCTATTTTCATTGTTTTAGGGAAAAAGACAAGTCTTCTATCAAAAGCATGATACTCTCTAGATTTGACGATAGGTAACTCTTGATTTGTCAGGTTTTCAATATATTTTTGGGTATTTGCTTCATTTGCCCAAATCATACCTTGCATGTACGAGATGGCACCTGTGCCCAGTCCAATATATTGATCTTCATAACCACCGTAAATCACTTCGCCATATTGAAAACGTTTATTTTGATGCTCAGGAGCCATAAATGTATAGACATAATTTTGATGCCAGCCCTTCGTTTTTAAGTGACGATAGAGTGTATCGCTAAACTCAAACTTTTCTTTAGGATTGGGAGGCATAGGAACTTTGCCTTTATTTATTTTTGATAACCATCCCTTTG
The DNA here is from genome assembly GCF_038006825.1 of Bacillus sp. FSL W8-0183. Taxonomy (NCBI): domain Bacteria; kingdom Bacillati; phylum Bacillota; class Bacilli; order Caryophanales; family Bacillaceae; genus Bacillus; species Bacillus sp. FSL W8-0183. The sequence continues at coordinate 2,381,470 of NZ_JBBOVY010000001.1, forward strand.
AACATGCAATGTATTCTAATGGATACGTATCAATACTGGTGCTTCCTAATGCCATCACTCCATTTATGTCCTCTATCATCTCTTCTTTCGTTTGCCCAGGCAGCTGATATAATAAATCAATATTATAGGATTGGAAATGCCGCTTCATTAAGTCTACCGTCTGAGAGATTTGATCAAAACTAGCTGTTAAATTGAACATTTTCCGATAATGTTCGTTTAATGTTTGGACACCAAAGCTCCCTCTATTTGCTCCACCTTCAGACATGGCAGCGACTCTTTCTGGTGTAGCTGTCTTTGCTTCACACTCAAAAGTCCATTCATAGTCAGGTGATAATGTGAAGTTTTCTTTTATTGCAGTCGAAAGTCGATAAATAAGCTCAGGAGGCATAATGGAAGGCGTCCCTCCACCAACAAATACCACATCAAAAGTCATCTTTTGAATATTAGTTGATTGTGATAGAATACGCATCTCATTGATTAAAGCATCAATGTATTTTCCGATCAAAGGCTCATATTTTGTGGATTTAATAAAGGGGCAGAACGAACAGATGGTATCACAAAAAGGGATATGTAAATATAAAGCATTTTTCCCTTTTTGAAATGTTCGTTCTTTTTGGATGAATTCTGTCACACGAGATTGTGCTCCTTCTTGGCTAGATTGACCAAAAAACGGATAAAGAAAATTCCATAAAGGCGGATGCTCTTCATAATAATTTTTCATATTTGACAATTCTCTCACCCAACTCTCATCTATTTTTAGTCCTTATACAAATTCACAGAGAAGCTAAATCATTCGCTTCTCTGCGGTACACACTGTTTTGTAAGTATTCGGTAATTTTTTAGATCGCAATCCATTCGTTACGTTTCATTTAAATCACCTCCTTACAATTAGGATAATTGTAATTTAATTACATAATTGATTATAATAGACTTTTCTGAATATTTCAATCATTTTAACTATTTTTTGTTAGTTCTATCGTTTTACATTGCCATTTCCATCTATAACTTCTGGCATAATGAAGAATAAAAAGAATATATATTCACAACTAAAAGCCCTATCATCACGATAGGGCTTATCACCACATATGCTTACTCTTTCTCTAATAACGAATGAATTGTTGATTCTAAGAGCGACGGCAAAACGCCAAAAGAGAATGGGACATGCAGCCGTTCTGTCCATTTGTGCGCATCCTTTCCTAATGGACCAACGTTGATGACAGGAACGTTAAGAGCTTCTTTTTCTCCTTGTGGTAACGAGTAGCCTTTTTGGTATAGCGGCATGTTGGCTGTATAATCGGCTATATCTTGATTTTCAAGCTGTAAGTAGCTTAAATCAGATAAACCAGGAAAATATTTGACTTCTTCTACTTCGATTCCATAGATCTCTTTTGCTTCTCTTTGAATCTTCTTTAAGGTCGTTTGAATATGCAGATCGTTTGTTGAAGAAACTGATGGGTAAAATGGCGGACTATAAAACAACACAATCAGTGCTCCATCTTCCTTACAAAGGGTCGTCAGTTCCGATACAATTTTGGTTGAAAAATCACGATCCCCAAGCTCACCCCGGTTGGCAAAGGCGTAGTTGACAATTCGCTCGACCTCCTGCTTGCCGGATCGTTCAGCAGCTTTTTCGTACAGCTCATGATACGTTAACACCGTGATGTTTGTATCGATGGGTGTAAAATGTTTAAAGCGTTGAAATGCAGCCGTTTTCTGTTTGAGATTAGCTTCGATTTGGGCTGCTGCTTGTTTCGCAGTTTCATAGAGGAGGCCGTGAAGCTCTTCACTAGAGCGGTTCATCATCAGCACATTAAATAAAGAAACAGCCGTATGAGGCGTTTGAACAGAGTAAGCTTCTTTCAAATCCTTTTGCATCAAATTGGTCGGAGGCGGTGTCACTTCACCATCTACTTCCTCACAATAATCACTATTCAGTTCTAACAGCCTGTTTAATTCAGATACCATAAAATTTGCATTTAATCCTGAGAAGGGCTCACCTACATGTGTTTCAATTCCTTTGCAGAAAAATCCCGCAAGTACCTTCCCTATACTACCTGTATAGATGTATTGGTGCGCATCCCCGGGATACTTTTCAAACATCGGCTCACTGTTTAAACACGCGGTATACTCAAGGTCATACGTCTCCTTGATTTCCTTTAGTTTCGGAACAGCCTCCAGCATTCCCTGTGAATTCACTTCTTCATCTGGCACTGTGACGAGCAGAATATTTCCTTCAAACCTGCCCGCCATCGCTCTTTCCAGCATGGAAAGCTGGACAGTCAGGCCTGCTTTCATATCCATGGACCCTCGTCCAAACAGCCAGTCACCTGAAGCTAAATCCTCTCTTGCCCTTTTTGGAAGAAGTGCACTTTTTTGAGAAAAGGACGCCATTAACTCTTCGGGCTTACACGCCATATTTTGAAATTCTCCGTAATCCTCTGTATCGACGACATCAAAATGGCTGAGGAGTAAAACAGTACGTGGCAGCGTACTTCGTTTGACAAGTGCCGTTAAAAAATACCGGCCATCTTTCATTGGATGCAAAGCCAAGTGATCAGGATGCTGCTCAAAATATGGCCGCTCCCTCAGCAAGTAATATAAATATTCCGCTAATGCGACTTCTCCCGTTGTACCAGATATGCTTTCATACTGCATCAGAGCTGTGAGTAGCTCCTTTAGTTCACTTTCCGTTTGCCATTTCATCCGTTTATCCCCCTTTGATGTCCATATCTTTCATTATACAAAATCATGTTCAAAAGCTATATGATTTGAGCACCTTTTATGACGAATGTTTGAATGACTGTTATAATCGGCTATACCATTCTATGAGGAGGCGAAGGTAATTGGAAACAAAGCTTTTTTCACCTTGGACATTAAAAGGTGTCACACTCAAAAACCGCATCGTCATGTCCCCGATGTGTATGTATTCATCCTATGACCGTGATGGAAAATTACAGCCTTTCCACTTTGCACATTATATTTCCCGTGCGCAAGGTCAGGCCGGATTAATTATGGTCGAGGCAAGTGCTGTTTCACCTGAGGGAAGAATTAGTGATCAGGACCTCGGAATTTGGAGTGATGAGCACATTGAAGGGTTTGCCTCATTAAACGAACAAATCAAAGCGTACGGAACAAAAACGGCCATCCAGCTAGCCCATGCAGGACGCAAGGCTGAGCTAGATGGTGACATTCTTGCTCCATCCAGCATTCCATTTGACGAGCAATCTAAAACACCTCTTGAGATGTCTATCGATCAAATAAAAGACACAGTTCAGGCGTTTCAAGATGCCGCTGTCCGCGCCAAGAAAGCTGGATTTGACATCATTGAGATTCATGGTGCGCATGGCTATTTGATTAACGAATTTCTCTCACCGCTTGCCAATCACCGGACAGATGAATATGGCGGTTCACCAGAAAATCGTTATCGCTTCTTGAGAGAAGTTGTTGATGCAGTCAATGAAGTGTGGGATGGACCATTATTTGTCCGTGTATCCGCTTCTGATTACACAACAAAGGGACTAGATATTGCAGATTATATTGGCATTGCCGCATGGCTGAAAGAGCAAGGAGTCGATCTAATTGATGTGAGCTCAGGCGCTGTGGTGCAAGCCAGTATTAAAACATTCCCCGGCTACCAAGTCACCTTTGCTGAGAAAATAAGAGAAGGTGCCGGCATCCAAACAGCCGCTGTTGGTATGATCACATCTGGTGTACAGGCCGAAGAAATTTTACAAAATCAGCGTGCTGACTTGATCTTTATCGGCAGAGAATTTTTACGGGATCCGTATTTCCCAAAAACAGCCGCTAAAGAGCTTCGTACATCCATCGAAAGCCCGCGCCAATACGATCGCGCTTGGTAACATCTTTAAGCAAAAAGGTGTCTATTTTTTGAAATAGGCATCTTTTTTGTTTTTAAGAGAAACATCTTTGCCTTTTGTGCCGTCTTTTAGCTAAAGAACCACTTAGAGGAGATGGAAGAATGAACTCGGCATTGATTGAAAGAACGTATCATATAGATGGACATCACTTTTATACAAGGCATCGTCAAGGAAAAAAGCAAGCCACCATTATTTTTGAAGCAGGATATGGAATTTCAGGCGATACGTGGGCGAATATCGCTCGTGATATTGACCCAGAGCTTGGTGTTTTCTTATATGACCGTTTAGGTAATGGAAAAAGCAGTGAAAGCAAAGAAGGAAGAACTTTGCATGATCTTGCGGATGATTTAGATACACTCTTACATCAAGCCAATATTCAGCCGCCATTTCTCATTGTGGCGCACTCATTTGGCTCTCTTGTCAGCCGCTTATGGGCAAGCCGCAGAAAAGAAGATGTTATCGGTATGGTCCTTCTAGACCCAGCAAGTGAGGAGCAAGAGCAGGTCATTCTGCCGCTCTTATCAAAGGAAGAACGCACTTCATATATGGCGCAGTTCACAGCAGAATGTACACATGAGGACTTTGAGCAAATGCTGCGTACGATCAAAGAGGAGCAAACGCATTATGGGATGATGCCCCTTCTTGTCATTTCATCAGGCAAAAGCCGCTTGTTTCATCCAGCACATGAAGCTTGGCTCAGGCTTCATAAACGAATGCTCACATTGTCATCCCAAAGCGGATGGATTCAGGCGCAGAACAGCTCGCACTATATTCATCACGATGAACCACATATTGTGCAGCTTGCGATTTATGATGTGTGGTGTGCAGCAAAACAGCCTGTCTCTTATTATCAAACAGCTAACTAAAAACAAAAACTCCTTGACCGGACATCAGTCAAGGAGTTTTTTCATTATACCGTTGGTGCTGATTGACTTTTCTCAGACAGCAACTTTTCAATGCTGACAAGCTGAACACATAACGTAAAGATGTCAATCGCCTGCTCTAGTTCTTCAAGTGTTGGGAACGTTGGCGCAATACGGATGTTACGATCAAGCGGATCGTTTCCATAAGGATATGTCGCCCCTGCACCTGTTAGTGTCACACCGGCTTCTTTCGCTTTTTGCACAACAGCTTTTGCACAATGATCGAGTGTATTTAAGCTAATAAAATATCCGCCATTTGGTTTGTGCCACTCAGCGATGCCTGTTCCACCAAGCTTTTCATCAAGGATCGAAAGAACGAGGTCAAATTTCGGCTTAATAATCGCTGCATGCTTTTTCATATGTTCCTTCAATCCTTCTGGATTCTTGAAGAAACGAAGGTGTCTTAATTGATTGATTTTATCTGGCCCAATGGTTTGAACTGATAGCTGTTTTTGAATAAAGCTGACGTTGTCCTGACTAGATGCCATTAGTGCAACACCTGAGCCTGGGAACGTAATTTTAGAAGTAGAGGCGAACATAAACACACGGTTTGCATGTCCTGCTTTGTCTACTGCTTGAAAAATATCTTTTAACGTATCAGGCGTATCTGTTAGATGGTGGACTGCATAGGCATCATCCCAAAAAATACGGAAGTCGTCTGCTTTTGTCTGCATAGAAGCAAGACGGTCAACAACCTCATCTGAATACGTAATGCCGTCAGGGTTACTATATTTCGGTACACACCAAATCCCTTTGATGGCTTCATCTTCTGCAACCAATTTTTCCACCTGATCCATGTCAGGTCCATCCGACTTCATATCTACCGTAATCATCTCTATGTTAAAATGCTCACAAATGGCAAAATGACGATCATATCCTGGGCTTGGTGCAAGGAATTTTACCTTTGGAAGCTCTCCCCAAGGTGTTTTGCTGCCATATACGCCGTGAGTCATAGCACGTGCAATTGTGTCATGCATCATATTCAGACTAGAATTACCGCCAATGATGATTTGTTCTGGCTTCAGATTGAGCACACTTGCAAAAAATTTCTTTGTTTCAGGAAGGCCTGTCAAGCCGCCATAGTTTCGCACATCTGTACCATCCTCAGCTGTCATTGCATCCTTTGATGTCACGACATCGAGCATGCCCATAGATAAATCGAGCTGTTTTGGTGAAGGTTTCCCTCTAGACATGTCTAAGTGTAAGTTTTTACTTTTGTACGTTTCATATTCTTTTTGTCGTGCTGCATATAGGTCATTTAATTCTGCTTCACTTAACGCTGTAAAACCGCTCATCTTTGATTGTGCCTCCCGTATTCTTCATAGTGTAATTCGTCATTTGTTTTTTCTTCACCATTTTACCACTACCTGAAAAAGAGCGTCATCATAAATATCAAAAAAATCACACAACTTTTTTTGACGATTCATCCAATTTTTACAGGGTACGGTCAATAGGAAAAGAAAAGAAATCATGTGCAGCTTCAGTCAGCGGGAATATATCGCGGGCTTCTTTGAGTAATTGTTTCAGTGACTCTTCCCCTTGGTACCGTGCACTAATATGGGTCAAAATCAGTCTTTTTGCGCCTGCTTCCTGCGCTGTTTTTGCTGCCTGTTCTGTCGTACTGTGATAATAATTATAGGCTAGTTCTGCATCTTCTTTCCCAAATGTTGCTTCATGGACTAACACATCCGCATTCTTGGCAAGCCTTGTTATATTCTCGCACAAACGGGTATCTCCTGAAAATGCAACGATTCTCCCTTTTTTAGGGGGTTCCAAATAATCGGTTCCATCAATCATTCTTCCATCTTCGAGTGTAACGGTTTCCCCATTTTTCAACTTCTGATACAAAGGTCCAGGTTTTACACCGATTTTTTTTAGGTCTTCGGCTTTTAGTGCGCCTGGTACATCTTTTTCCACGACCCGATAACCGTAAGCTGGGATCCCATGAGACACTCGTCTTGCTTCTACTTGAAAGGTCTCATCTTCAAAAACGATCCCTTCCTCTATTTCTATGATATGCAGCGGATAAGTCAAATGCGTTTGTGTCGCTGAAAGTGCCGCGTTTACAAAAGCTTTAATGCCGCTTGGACCATATATCGTCAATTCATCCTCTCCGCCTTGAAAGGACCTGCTGCCAAGCAGACCCGGGAGACCATATACATGATCACCGTGCATATGCGTGATAAAGATCTTCTCAATTTTTCTTGGTTTAATCGTTGTATGTAATATTTGATGCTGCGTCGCTTCTCCGCAATCAAAAAGCCACACGGCTTTTCTCTCTTCTAAAAGCTTCAGCGCAGTGCAAGTGACGTTTCTTGTTTTTGCAGGAATGCCTGCACCTGTTCCTAAAAAGAGCAGTTCCATTACGATTTCCTCCTACAGCCGGTATACAATCTCTTCATTCATATAGAATACATGAAGACAGGATAAATGTGAATTCAGCGGAATTTTTGAAAAAAGTCAAACTCGGGCAGAAAAAGTCGAATCAAATGTTTGCTTTACGAACAATGAACCTTTAAAATAAAGAAAATGTACATACATTCTCGGTTTTTACAACAATGCTACGAATAAAGTGAGGTACTTTTCGTGAATACAGAAACTAACTATCCAAAAGCAGTCATTGTCATTTTTGGCGCAACAGGAGACCTTGCAAAACGCAAGCTCTACCCTTCTATACATAGACTTTATCATAGCGGAAAGCTTGGAGATCAATTCGCCGTTGTAGGTGTTGGACGTCGCCCTTGGTCTCATGAAGACCTAAGAGCTGTGGTAAAAGAGTCGGTCTCTTCTGATGATGCAGAAGCAAAAGCAGAGGAATTTATTTCTCATTTCTATTACCATGATTTTGATGTCTCAAGCCCTGCTTCCTATCAAGCACTGAACACGCTTCTTTCTGGTCTTGAAGATACATACAGTATCCCGAATAACCGGATGTTCTATTTAGCGATGGCACCAGAATTCTTCGGAACCATTGCGAAGTTTTTAAAAAGTGAAGGCGTATCAGAAACGACTGGATGGTCTCGACTTGTTATTGAAAAACCGTTTGGTCATGACCTGCCTAGTGCCAAAACATTAAATGAAGAGATCCGAGATGCATTTACAGAGGATCAAATTTATCGTATTGACCACTATCTTGGTAAACAGATGGTGCAAAACATTGAGGTAATTCGTTTTGCGAATGCGATCTTTGAACCGCTTTGGACAAACCGCTATATCTCAAACATTCAAATCACATCGAGTGAATCATTAGGTGTCGAAGACCGTGCGAGATATTACGAGAGTTCTGGTGCACTGAGAGATATGGTACAAAACCATATGCTTCAAATGGTTGCACTACTAGCCATGGAGCCACCGATTAAGCTCAATACAGAGGAAATCCGTAGCGAAAAACGGAAAGCATTACGTGCGCTTCGTCCATTCTCGAAAGATGAAGTGGATCAATTCTTTGTCCGCGGACAGTATGATGCAGGAACGATTGATGGCAATATGGTTCCTTCCTATCTTGAAGAGCAAAATGTGGACCCAAACTCCAACACAGAAACATTCGTTGCAGGAAAACTTCTCATCGATAACTTCAGATGGGCCGGGGTACCATTTTACATTCGTACAGGAAAACGTCTAGAAAAGAAATCCACTCAAATCGTGGTGCAATTTAAAGACATTCCGATGAACCTGTACTACGGAAACGGGAATTCCATGCATCCAAACTTACTGGTGATTCACATTCAGCCAGACGAAGGCATCACCCTTCACCTGAATGCTCGCAAGCTTGATGGCGGAACGTATGCTAAACCAATTAAGCTTGACTATCAAACAAATTACAACGACATCATGAATACACCAGAAGCGTATGAAAAGCTAATTCATGACTGTTTGCTAGGTGACGCAACAAACTTTGCCCACTGGGATGAAGTAGCACTGTCTTGGAACTTTGTTGATCCAATTTCAGAAAAATGGGCTGAAACCAAAACGTTAAAACCAAATTATCCTGCTGGTTCTATGGGACCAAAAGAAGCAGATCAGCTTCTTGAAAAAGATGGATATCACTGGTGGAATATATAAAATCAACAAAAAAAGAGCAGTCTCCCGATTGAGGGGGTTCTGCTCTTTTTTTAAAGTCGTGTTTTCGTAATTTCAACCGTTGAAAAATCAAATTTATCATAGCGATGATGGCTAAAGGAATATTCAAACGGACGGCCTGTGTTTAAATAAGCCACCTGCTCCACTTCTAGCACCGGATCCGTAGGGTCACAGCCTAAATATTGCTGATCAAGCTGATCTGATTTAGCCGCTCTAATTTTTTTGTGCGCTCCTGCTACTTTTAATTGCAGTGTGTTTGTAATGTAGCTATAGATGGAACCCAATAAAACCTCTTCATCTATTCCTTTAATGACATTGACAGGCATAAAGGTTTTTTCTAATACATATGGCTCTTCTTCTACCAAACGGAGCCGAATAATGTCATAGACAGGTGTGCTTGAGTCAATGGATAAATGAGCTGCCACCTCTTCACTTGGAAAATGCACATCAAAGCGAATGATTTGGCTCGTCACGTTTTTATCTGCCATCACTTTCGTGAACCCTTTATTTTCATGACCTGATACGTTGATCGCACCTTGATTTAGTGCTGCCTTCACAATAAATGTGCCATGACCTCTTTTTCTAAAGAGCAGACCTTCCGCCACTAAAAGATCGAGCGCACGCTTCATCGTCATTCTGCTGCATTTAAATTCAGCGGCAAGCGAGTTTTCATCTGGAATGGGTTGATCTTCTGGATAATATGCTGTTCCTATTCTTTTTCTAATTTCTTCTGAAATGAGTTCGTACTTTGTCATCTCACACCACCAACTGACTTGTTTTTTCATATCCTATTATAGCGCTTTCTAGCCTTCCTCTCATTCTACACTAAGCCTAGTGCGCTTAAAAGGTTCGCCACTTTCATTTCAACCCTTTCATCTTTACATAAGAAAAATACTTGCCCTTTTCAAGGAAAGAGCAAGTATCTTGATTAGAAACCATTATTCTCTGAAACCGATTGAAACCAGTAGCCACTTTTTTTGATGGTACGTTTCCCGTCTTCCTCAAGGTCCACTGAGACAAATCCATAGCGATTTTTATAGGCATTCGACCATGACCAATTATCCATAAACGTCCACAGATGATAGCCTTTTACATGACTTCCTTCTTGAATGGCTTGATGCACCCATTTAAGATGCTCAGAAATAAAATCAATGCGGTAATCGTCATGAATCATTCCTTCTTCATCCTGAAACCGCTCTTCTCCTTCAACACCCATTCCATTTTCAGAAATAAAGCATTCAATATTCCCATAGTCTGTCTGGACTTTTTTCAATATATCGTAAATACCCTTTTCATAGATTTCCCAGCCGCGGTACACATTCATTTTTCTGCCAGGCATTTCAAAAGAATCGAAATAATGATCTGGCATAAATGGTGCATCAGGGTGAGGCATATGTTCCTTTGCTTTCACTCTTCTTGGCTGATAATAGTTGATGCCGAGAAGGTCGATCGTGTTCTCTTGAATGAGTTCAAGGTCTCCTTCCTCCATAGCCGGCATCAATCCTTCTTTCTTTAACACGTCCACTAGCTTCTCAGGGAAATGTCCTTTCACTGCTGGATCTAGGAAGGACCGGTTAAAGAAGGCGTCAGCCATCTCAGCTGCTTCGACATCCCGCGGATTCTGGCTTCGTGGATACGAAGGAGTAAGGTTCAGGATAATGCCTATTTTCCCATCCTGCTTCATCTCTTTATAAGCCGCAATGGCCTTAGCATTTGATAAAATCTCATGAAATCCAACTTGCACTGCCTTTTGGAAATCAACTTCGTTTGGATAATGGAAGCTATACATATATCCACCCTCTACAGGGACAATCGGCTCATTATGGGTAAACCATTTTTTCACCCGGTCGCCAAATAGCTGAAAACACAATGTCGCATAGCTGACATAATCGTCTACAACCTGCCTGTTTACCCATCCTCCCGTCTCCTGCAACGCCATTGGCATATCAAAATGATACAAGTTCACAAACGGTTCAATGTCACTCGCTATCAGTTCATTGATCACATCATTGTAAAAAGCTACAGCTTCTTCATTAACAGCCCCTTTTCCCTCAGGTAAAAGGCGTGACCATGAAATAGATAGACGAAACGAGTTGTGCCCAATCTCCTTCATGAGGCGGATATCCTCTTTGTATTTACGATAAAATTGCGAGGTTACACCTGGACCGACGCCCTGAAAAAAACGATTCGGCTCTTTTTCAAACCAGTGATCCCAAATGTTCGGTCCCTTTCCATCTCCTGGATAACTGCCTTCTGTTTGCGTAGCAGAGGCAGAAGATCCCCACCAGAAACCTTCTGGAAATGTATATGATTGACTGTTAGTTTCCATCGACATGTATTGAGTCTCCTTCACCTTTGATGTTTGTTTGTTTCGTTTTTTCTGTCGGGACTATTTTTTCATTTTTCACATTCATACGATCAATAAATTTTAGGAACGGGAACCAAATGACAAACACAATCATTAAATTAAACAGCTGAAGCAGACCGCCCGCTAATGAATTTGTTGCCATGACTCCGCTAATAAAGATCGGGACTGTCCAAGGAATATTCACGCCTGTCGGAGGCGGCACAATACCTGCGGCCATCGCAAAATAAGAAATACAAGTAATCACCATTGGCGCCAAAATCCATGGAATGAGAATAAGCGGGTTCATCACAATCGGTAAACCGAAGATAATGGGTTCATTGACGTTAAATAAACCTGGTCCTAAGCCGAGCTTTGCTACTTGTTTCAATTGCTTACTTTTAAGAAAAATTAAAATCGTAAACACAACAGCTAGCGTCATACCGGTTCCACCCATACCCACTGTATAGATTTCGATAAACTGCTTGCTGATGATGTTCGGAACCTCACCTGTTTTTGTGTAGCTTTCTAGATTTTGAATGGACAATGTATTCCAAATCGGGTCCATGACAGAGTTGATAATAATTTGGCCGTGGAGCCCAAAGAACCAAAGAATTTGTATAAAGAAAATAGCGATCAAGGTCGGAATGATACCGCTCCCAAGTCCGACAAGCGGCGCCTGAATCGCATTGTAAATCAAGTCATGCATGTTGGTTTTGAACCCTTGTGTAATGATGATATTGATCAGTAAAAAGGTTGTAAGTGTCAAAGTAGCCGGGATAAGTGCAGCAAAAGACTTAGAAACAGCTGGCGGAACCCCTTGCGGCATATTGATGACAAATTTCTTTTGGACAAAATAGCGATAAATTTCAGCTGACAAAAAGCCTGTGATCATTCCAAGGAACATTCCCTTTGCGCCTAAACGATCGACTGGGATGACGCCTGCAATGGATGCACCGCCCTCTTGTTCTAGTAAAAATGGCGTAAGGAGCAGGAAAGAGGCTAAAGCGATCACACCGCCAAAGACAGCTTCCACATCATAGCTTTTCGATAAATAGTAGCCAATCCCAAATACAACAAACACACTCATAATGCTGATGGTCGCACTAGGTGCAATATTCAGTGCAGACTGAACACCTTCCAGTGCTGTTTGACTCATGATCTTATCTAAAAATGGCAAATTCATTAATACGACCATGATGGAACCAAAAATTGTTAATGGGAACGCAAGCATAAAGGCATCCCTTAATACCCCTAGATAGCGATTGTTGTTCAATCTCCCAGCAATCGGAACCAAAATCGCACTTATTTTATCAAACATTGGTTTCCCCCCTTGTTTACACCCTTTATTGTTTCAGTGATTGCAATATCGGTAAGAGCTCTCCCACAAGCTCTTTTATTGTCATCGTTGACATGAAATGATCTTCGGCATGCATGAGCAGCAAGGAGAATGAAATCGTTTCTCCGCTTGCCTCTTGCTGTACCATCTGAAAATGGATATCATGTGCATTCCGCAAGTCATCTTCCGCTTCTTTGAGAAGGTCAGATGCTACTGTTTCATGACCTTCTCTAAATTGTTTAAGAGATTGAAGCAATTTGCTTCGTGCATTTCCGCTGTGTAAGATCAATTGAAAACTGATTTGTTCTTCCGTGAGTCCTTCGAGCGTTTTCTTTTCCATCCTTTAAGATTCCCCCATCAATGAAACCGCTTGTTCATACGCTTTTTGTCCATCTGCTAGCCCATACGCCTGCATATCGATGACCTCTACTTCAATCCCATATTTTTGAGCTTCTTTTTGAAGATCCCCTTTTAAAAAGCTCATTTGCGGTCCAATTAATACAACATCGGCATGTGCCATTTCTTTTCTCGCTTGGTCTTGTCCGACTGCCCAAATCTCTGCTTCCTCCCCTATAGACTCAGCATGTGCCTTCATCTTTGTGACTAGTAAACTCGTAGACATACCTGAACTGCATGCTAATAAAATACGTTTCATTTCTCTCACCCCATTGTTGTAATAAAAGCGCTTCCAGTTAATATTATATATTTTTATTTTTAAATGTCTAGACATTTAATTTTATATGTATGTATTTTATTTTATAAATGACCGTATCATTTTTCATAACAAGCTTTCAGAACGAAAGAGATCTCATCCAGATATGAACGAGACCCCTTTTCTTTTAAAAAATACTCTCCGAATGAACCATAAAGTAGCTTCTTCTTCAGAAGACAGTCTTTGAGAACTTTGTTAAAATAAGTGCTAATGACTTAGCTCATTCAAAAACCCATAAATCATGAGAAGTAACTGCCCCGAGATGGAAACAGATTCTATTCCCACTCAATTTGATAGATAGGTAAACGTCTTTTGCTGCTACTTTTCGAATCTATTCATATCTTTGCAATCAAAGGGAGTCGATATCATGGCAGTCACTCATTTGTGTGAAGCCTGTAAAAGAAATGAGATTGATGTTGTAAAAACTTCTGATGAACCAGCTCAGCCTTATCGTTTATGCAATGATTGTCACAGGCGGCTCTTAACCTATTCTTTACGTCCAATTGAATGGTATCACTTAGCGATCATCCACTCTCCAAAGAAATTTTTATTGCACGATGATTTTTATGAAGAAGACGGAGAGGCTTGTCAGCCAGAAGAAGATGTATTGGTCACAGCAGAAGAGAAAATACCCACATTACAAGCGCTTCAACACGATTTGGAGTCTTTATTAGATTTCTCAATCACAAGATGGTTTCTTCAATACGATGTCATCAATGCCCTGAAAAAACACGATACACAAAAAATTTTGATGTCTGTAAAATCTAGATTTTATGGAACGGAAAATCATGAAGTTAAATCAAGAATGCTGGAGATCGCAGCTGATGTTTTAGGTACTACAGCTTCGGATTGGGTAAGAGAGCTTTGGGAGAATGATGCCGATAAATTTTTTCATCCGCTTTCTTGGGCAGCAGCCAGTAGTTTACCAGCCGAGGAAGGAATGAGACGTATTTTTGATCAATTGAAATGTGTAAGTGAAAAGGAATTGCCAATGACGGCTCTCTCCAGCCTATTTCGTTTCCGTTCACATCACATACTTGATTGGATGGAGTCTCATTGCTCCTCTTTTAACGACAGTTGGGGCAGGTTGGCATCAGCATGCTTTCCAACATGGCTCAGAATGAAATCATGGCTAAACAAAGGAAGACCTTTCAGTTTAATTGCACTCGATACAATGGCGAACTGTCTAGCAGTTAAAAACGATCCATTTATCGAGGAGTTATCTCCTAAAATACTTCGTACAGATATAAATGAAATAGAACCTATTTTATATGATTATCTTCAAAAAGATGGCGTTCCTCGTGTCAAAACGAAAGTAGGCATCATCGTGAAGAACAAAGAAGCCATATTTGAATAAGGCGTATAAACGGATAAAAGCGTGTGAATGTTTATACACACGCTTTTCACTAGTCTTCACATGCACATACTAGATCATAATTTGATGTTGTGTTGTCCTCTGGGCCCAGCCCGTGATCATCACGATTATCCTTTTCCTGCTTGGAATCCAGGGTACTTGGTCATACCGCCGTCTACATATAACGTCAACCCTGTCACATAGCTCGCCTCTTTTGATGCAAGCCAGACAGCACATGCTGCCACTTCTTCCGGTTTTCCGATATAACCAATCGGTATCAGCTCAATGACGCCCTTTTTCAATGCTGGATCATCAAATTTTTCGGCATTGATCGGGGTATCAATTGCGCCTGGTGCAATGCTGTTTACGCGAATTTTTTTAGGGGCATATTCTAGTGCCAGCGTTTCCGTCAAAAGCTTGGCGCCTCCTTTACTTGCTGCATAATGGACAAAATGAGGCCACGGAATTTGCTGATGGACCGACGACATATTAATAATCGACCCCTCGATCCCGTGTTCTGTCATATACTTTAATGCATCACGGCATCCTAAAAACATACCTGTTAAATTGGTGGACATCACTTTGTTCCAGTTATCTAGCGTCATTTCAGTTGAAGGAACTTCATTTTCAATTCCTGCATTATTGATCATGACATCAAGACTGCCATATGTATTGACAGCTTGATCAATCATCGCCTTCATATCCTCTTCTTTTGAAACATCCCCTTGAATTTTGACAGCCTGTCCGCCACTTTTTTGAATCTCAGCAATCGTGTCGTCCGGGTTTTCTTTATCTGAGAAATAATTGATCACTACATTGGCTTTTTCTTGTCCAAACCGGCGTGCCATCGCCTGACCTATCCCTGTACCTGCTCCTGTGATGAGAACTGTTTTTCCTTCCAAATCTGGATACATTCGCTTAAACCTCCTATTTTGTAAAACCTAGTAGCACACCGCCTGCGATAATCATCAAGCAGCCTGCAATGACAAAGCTTGTTTTTGATGCTTTCTCTTTTAATAAATAAATACCGCCTAAAGTCGAGATGACAATTCCTGTTTGAGACATGGAAAAACTTACTGCTACGCCAATGAGTGGAATCGCCAAAAGAAGTCCTAGATTTCCTGTCGACCACACAAGACCAGCAATGATATTTCTGAACGTATATTTGCTAAACGGGTCTTGCTTTAGACTAATCGCTAACGATGAAAGCAGCATGCCGACAGATTGCGGAACGAGCGCAGACCAGCCATCTATATGAAACCATCTTAAAATGACGACATATCCGACGTAGCCTACGGTTGAGATGAGCAAAATGATGATTCCCTTTTTAAAATTGCCGCCTTCGTTCCCGCCACTCTTTCTTTGACCGAGGGATGTCATGACAACGCCAGCAATAATAAATAAAATGGCACAAGAACCAATAAGTATGACCGTCATGGTTTGCCATTCTTTGAAAACGATGACACCAAATAATGTCGTGCTCACAAGCTGCATACCCGTTGATAAAGGAACAGCCTTTGACACCCCTAGAAAGGCGACACTTGAAAGCTGATTCATTTGCCCAATACTCCAAAAGATCCCAGAGATAACGGAAACCGCAAAAATAAGCGGTGTCAGTTCCGGCATTTTGATCAAATAGGCGCCGATTGAAAACAAAAAAGCGCCGAGGGTAATGCCGAGTGTTTGCTGATAGGCATTCCCGCCAAGTTTGACACTGATGAGAACAATACTTCCCCAAAATATCGCTGGGAGAAGTGCATATAAAATGCCCACTTCTATCCCTACTTTCTGTTCTTTTTTACTTAGCATCCCTCTTTTTCGGATTTTTAGCCGAATAGATATAAACACAAAAAAGACCTTACCAAAGGTAAGGTCACAGCGTGTAGACAAACCCTCGCATTCGGTGTCAGTCCTGCAAAGGTTTTCTATCACGCTAAAAAGAAGACAAAGGGCTAAAATCAAGTTCATTTTAGCCCTTTGTCAACAATCTAAGACCTTACCAAAGGTAAGGTCTTTGAGGTTTTATACTTATTTCATCCATTCAGTATGGAAGACGCCTTCTTTATCTGTGCGCTCATACGTATGTGCGCCGAAGTAGTCACGCTGTGCTTGAATTAAGTTAGCTGGAAGGACAGCTGTACGATAGCTATCAAAGTAAGCTAGTGCACTTGAGAATGAAGGAACAGGAACACCTTGTTCTACTGCAAGTGAAATCACTTTACGAAGTGATGATTGATAGCTTTCTACGATATCCTTGAAGTAAGGATCAAGCAATAGGTTTTTCAATTCAGGGTTACGGTCATATGCTTCTTTGATTTGCTGCAGGAAGGCTGCACGAATGATACATCCACCACGGAAGATCATCGCAATTTCACCGTATTTCAAATCCCAGTTATACTCATCAGACGCTGCTTTCATTTGCGCAAAACCTTGTGCATATGAGCAGATTTTACTCATGAAGAGAGCTTTTCTAACAGCTTCGATTAATGCTTGTTTATCTTCAGCTGATTGAGTTGGCTCAGGCCCTTGAATTAATTGACTTGCTTCCACACGCTCATCTTTCATCGCAGAAATAAAACGAGCGAAAACAGACTCCGTAATGATTGGAAGCGGGACACCTAAATCAAGTGAGCTTTGGCTTGTCCATTTTCCAGTTCCTTTTTGGCCAGCTTTATCTAAGATGACATCTACTAGCGGCTGGTTCGTTTCCTCATCCACTTTTGTGAAAATGTCAGCTGTGATTTCGATTAAGTAGCTGTCAAGTTCGCCTTTATTCCACTCTGAGAATACTTCATGAAGCTCATCTGCTGATAAACCAGCGACATGCTTCAAGATAAAGTATGATTCAGAGATCAATTGCATATCTCCGTACTCGATACCGTTATGAACCATTTTGACATAATGTCCTGCTCCATCTGGACCGATATACGTTGTACAAGGCTCACCATCTACTTTCGCAGAGATGGCTTCTAAAATTGGTTTCACTAGCTCGTGCGCTTCTTTTTGACCGCCAGGCATGATAGAAGGACCTTTAAGTGCGCCTTCTTCACCGCCAGAAACACCTGTACCAATGAAGTGAATACCACTTTCCGCAAGCTCTTGGTTACGTCTTTGTGTATCCTTGTAATATGTATTTCCACCATCAATTAAAATGTCACCTTTCTCTAGGTGAGGAAGTAATGATTGAATGGTTGCATCTGTTGCTGCGCCTGCTTTTACCATTAAAAGAATTTTACGCGGCGTTTCAAGCGATTGAACAAATTCTTCAATGCTGTATGTGCCTACAACGTTTTTCCCTTGTGATTCTTGAAGAAACTCTTCTGTTTTGCTGCTAGATCTGTTATAAACGGACACGGAGAAACCGCGGCTTTCAATATTTAGGGCAAGGTTTTTCCCCATAACGGCTAGTCCAACGACACCGATTTGTTGTTTTGACATAATTCTGACGTCCCTTCTAACACACTATATTGATTACTGCTGAAATGATGTACCCTTTGAAATTACCACAACATCACCTCTTTTATCAAGTTTTCAGGCTAGTCATTTCCTCTTTCGTCCTGAAAAAAGTCTTTATTAAAACTTGTACCACTTGTTTTGCTCTCTTTTTCCTTAATGGTCACTCCTCTTTGAATGAGTGGTTTACCGTATTTTTCTTTCAGTCCGTCTAAAAGAGATTGGAGCGGTTCGTCTTTTGCATCTTCTGTATAAGAGAATAAATCAAGCTGCTTGACGGCTGATTTTCGTTCCACAAGATCGGTCCCCGTCACGCCTAAAAGTCTTACTGGCTGGTCATTCCAATGCTTTAGGAATAGCTGCTTTGCCGCCTCAAATAGATCTTCCTTTCGATCAGTAGGATTCGTGAGTGTGACGCTCCGTGTGATATTTTTCCAGCTTGCATACCGAATCATAATGAGCAGCCGGTTTGCCATCACTTCTTTTCTTCGTAATCTGGCACTCACCGATTGCGACAGTTTCTCTATTAATGAGACGAGTTCATCTGTATCATCAGAATCGTGAGGAAGAGTGGAAGAATTGCCGACAGATTTAAATTCGTATATTCTTTCTGGATCGACAATGCCGTCATGCTCTCCGTTTGCCTTTTGCTTTAACCTCGGTCCATTGATGCCTAATAACTCTTTCAGCGCATATTCATTCGCTTTCGCTAAATCTTCAATTGTATGAATTCCGATGGTTTTCAGCTTATCTGCCGTTTTCTGTCCAACCCCATGCATGTCACCTGCAGGGAGCGGCCAGAGCATTGTCGGGACATCTCGTTTACGCAAAATGGTAATGCCCATTGGCTTTTTCCAATTAGACGCCATCTTCGCTAGAAATTTATTTGGTGCAATGCCAATACTCGAAGGAAGCATGAGCTCTTCTACGAGCCTCGTTTGAATATCATGAGCGGTTTTCACGGCATGCTCAGCATAAGGTGTATCGGTTAAATCAATATAGCCTTCGTCAATTGAAACGGGTTCAACTAAGTCACTATATTCTCTTAGTATGGTAAACATTTCTTGTGAGGAGCTGCGGTACCGGTCGAAGTTGGGTGTACGCACAATCAGTCCCGGACATAGCCGCTTCGCTTCCCAGAGTGGCATCGGCGGCTTCACCCCGAGTGCTCTTGCCTCGTAGCTGCAGGTCACAACAATCCCTTTGCGCTCTTTTGCATTTCCGCTAATGGCTAAAGGTTTCCCTCTCAAAGAAGGATCATACGCCATTTCTACCGATGCATAAAAACTATTCATATCAATATGAAAAATGATTCGCCCCTTCTTTTGAGAATCAGCCATTTGCTTGCCTCCTTAGGTGATCTACTTTCCTTCACTTCACCGTAATTTCACCTGTTTGTTCCATTAGACATTTCATATGGTGTATAGTACACTGTGAGTAATGAAATGGATGTGATAATCATGATTATTGATATATTCAATGAAGTCTTTTTCCTTGTTGAATTCTTTACGATTATTCTTCCAGCGCTGACCGCCATCGGTATTGCTTTCTTATTAAAAGACTGCCGAATGAACGAGCACCTCGGAGGACATCGTTTAGAAGAGTTGGATGCATCTTGTTTGAATCGAACAGACTTTCTGTTTATCATATATGATCGCATTACAACTTGGATTAGTAAAGTCATTCGAATGAAAAGATCATCAAATGATGATGAAGACCATTCGCTTCCTCTCTCTTATTAGATTTTATT
Source organism: Bacillus sp. FSL W8-0183 (assembly GCF_038006825.1). Taxonomy (NCBI): domain Bacteria; kingdom Bacillati; phylum Bacillota; class Bacilli; order Caryophanales; family Bacillaceae; genus Bacillus; species Bacillus sp. FSL W8-0183. The sequence goes on from NZ_JBBOVY010000001.1 coordinate 2,401,303, forward strand.
ATTGAGGAGGAAACGAATTGAAACGTTTATTGACAATTTGTACGACTTTATTTTTTATGATGGTAGCGTCACCTGCATTTGCTGCAAGTGCGCAAACAAATACAAGCTCTGATGGGTTTTTCCATCATTATTTTGTTCAGCCTTTTTCTGAGTTGATTATCTGGCTTGCGAACTTTTTCCATGATGACTACGGTTTATCTATTATGTTCGTAACATTGATTGTCCGGCTGCTTATTTTCCCGCTTTTTGCAAACCAATTTAAAAAGCAGAGAGTGATGCAAGAGAAAATGGCACTCGTTAAGCCTCAGATTGACCAAATACAAAGCAAATTGAAAAAAACAAAAGAACCTGAAAAACAAAAAGAACTGCAAATGGAAATGATGAAAGTATATAAAGACAACAATGTGAACCCGCTGGCAATGGGCTGTCTGCCGATGCTGATTCAAATCCCAATTGTTCTTGGCTTTTACTCGGCAATCCGCTCAACACCTGAGATCGCAACACATTCGTTCTTATGGTTTAACTTAGGACAAACTGATCTTTTGGTGGCGATCTTTGCAGGGGCCATGTATTTCTTGCAATTTTATGTCACACAAAAATTCGCAAAGCAATCAGGCACCCAAACAGAAGCTGCACTGAAACAAGCAAAAATCATGGGCATGATTTTCCCAGTCATGATGCTGTTTCTATCAATTAATGCTCCCGCTGCTCTTCCTTTATATTGGATGACAAGCGGACTTTTACTCACCATTCAAACGATTATATTAAATGTGATGTACCAAAAATCAAAAACAAAAGCTGCGGCAAACGATTCAATTAACCCAGCAGCTGAATAAATGATTGCCCCCTTACCCGAACATGGTAAGGAGGCTTTATTTGTCTTCTGTAGAGCGCAACAAATAAAAGATGCGTGAGCTCCGGCACGCAAAATGACCCCTTATCCATGGATAAGGGGCCTTTGTTTATGCTAATTCCTCTTTCAATCGCTCAGGCAATTGATCAAGATCCTCAATTTTCCCTAGAAACTTATTAGGGTCCACTTGTAAAATCATCTTGTTCTCTCTCTCAACGACGCCGAAGAAATATTCAGATGCTTTTGTGTTCATATGAAATGGCTTGATCTCACTTAGCTCGATATCTATGATATCTTTTGCATCAGAAACAAGGCAGCCAATCATTTGATCGTTTAATTCAAATAGTAGAACCTTAGACTGTTCGGTTACATCCAGAGGTTTTCCGTGCAGCATGACACCTGTGTCACTGACTGGAATGACCTCTCCTCTTAACGACATGAGTCCTTTAATCTCTTTTGGAAGGTTCGATACTTCTTGTAAATAAGGGACCTTCTCAATTGAGCGTATATGTTCTACGCTGATACCAAAATCCTCTTGTCCCACTTGGAAAATAATGATCTTTTGCGTGCTCACAGAGTCTCCTGCCTTTACGATGGATTTGTCGTTTCTTCGATAATGGCGAGAACCATTTCAGCTGTCTTGACTAATTCTTCAATCGGCATTTTCTCATTTTTCGTATGAATATCTTCATATCCAACAGCTAGGTTGACGGTCGGGATGCCGTTTCCAGCAATGACGTTTGCATCACTGCCTCCCCCGCTTGTCTGTAGTTCTGAAGGACGGCCAATTTTCGCAGCCGCTTTTTTCGCCACTTCAACGACTTGATCGCCGTGTGAGAATTTAAAGCCTGGATACATGATGTCAATTTGTACATCGGCACTTCCGCCCATTTCTTTAGCGGTTTTTTCAAAGGCTTCTTTCATTTTCGCTACTTGCGCTTCCATTTTTGCCGGTTCTAAAGAACGTGCCTCTGCCAAAATATCCACTTGATCACAGACAATATTCGTTTGTGTTCCGCCTTCAAAGCGGCCGATATTCGCCGTTGTTTCTTCATCAATACGGCCAAGCGGCATGCTCGCGATCGCTTTTGATGCAATCGTAATCGCAGAGACGCCTTTTTCAGGTGCCACGCCTGCGTGAGCTGTTTTTCCGTAAATGGTTGCACGTACTTTCGCCTGTGTTGGCGCAGCCACGATAATGGTGCCGACCTTGCCATCTGAATCAAGGGCATAACCATATTTTGCTGTCATCAGTTTCGGATCTAACGCTTTTGCTCCTACAAGTCCTGATTCTTCACCAGCTGTAATGACAAATTCAATCTTGCCATGCGGTACATTTTTCTCTTTTAGGACACGGATTGCTTCAAACATCGCGGCAAGCCCTGTTTTATCGTCAGCACCAAGAATGGTTGTGCCATCTGTCTTGACATAGCCGTCTTCAATGACTGGCTTAACACCATTACCTGGTACAACTGTATCCATATGAGAAGTAAAATAAATCGTATCTGCCTCTTGATTCCCTTCAAGTGTGCAAATAAGATTGCCTGCTCCATGGCCGGTTGTCTCTTTTGAATCATCTTCAACTACATTAAGCCCTAAACCAGTAAATTTCTCTTTTAGGACTTCAACAATTTTTTCTTCATGTTTCGTTTCTGAATCGATTTGAACAAGTTCTAAAAATTCGTCTAATAAGCGTTTCTCATTGATCATGATGATGTTCCTCCTCTTATAGCGGCATGTTTCCATGCTTTTTTAACGGTCTATCTTCTTCCTTACTGCGAAGCAGGTCAAATGAGCGAATGAGCCGCTCTCTCGTTTCATCTGGCATTAAAATATCGTCGATTAATCCTAATTGTGCTGCCTTCATGACACTAGGTTCATTGTCCACCTCACGCAAAGCAGGATGAACAATTTCGTCTGCAAACGATTTTCCCATGACATCAATTTCTGCCTCTGGCCATGCATACACAAAGTCAGCACCTAAGCCCTTACTATTCATCGCAACGTATGCACCGCCAAACGCCTTTCTCAAAATCACAGTGATCTTTGGAACAGTCGCCTCAGCGTACGCATACAGAAGCTTTGCGCCGTGGCGGATAATGCCTGCATGCTCAGCTTTCTCACCTGGCAAAAAACCAGGAACGTCCACAAGGGTTAAAATGGGAATATGAAACGCATCGCAAAATCGAATAAACCGAGCCGCTTTATCAGCAGCATTGAGGTCAAGGCTTCCTGCCAGCACCTTAGGCTGATTGGCTACAAGACCAATGGAAGACCCTTGTAATCTGGCAAAACCTGTGACGATATTTTTGGAGAAACAACGCTGCGTTTCAAAAAATGAGCCGTGGTCGGTGATCGCTGTCACCACTTGTTTGACATCATAAGTACGTGATGGCTCCTTTGGCAAGATGTTCCCAAGATCGCTCGCATCATGCTTTTGCACCTTACGATGAATGACAGGCCGTCGTTTCGTTGGTATGTACGTTAAAAGCGTTCGAACTGCTTTTAACACGTCTCTCTCATCTTTCCCTGTATAGTGCACATTCCCGCTTGTTTGATGCTGAACTGCTGCACCTCCAAGCCGGTCAGGACAGACCGTCTCTCCTGTTGCTTTTCCTATCACTTTCGGACCAGTTAAAAACATATGAGCTGTTTGCTCCGTCATGAATACAAAATCCGTCAATGCAGGTGAATATACTGCACCTCCCGCACAGGAGCCTAAAATAACGGATATTTGCGGAATTTGACCAGAGTACAGCACATTCCGTTTAAAAATCTGACCGTATCCCTCTAATGATACCACACCCTCTTGAATTCTCGCACCACCTGAGTCTTTTAGACCGATAACAGGCATTTGATTTTTAGCAGCCAAATCCATTAAAGCCGCTATTTTTTTCGCATGCATGTCCCCTAGCGAACCCCCGTACACGGTCGCATCTTGTGCATAAACGCCTACTTGTCTCCCATGAATCAGTCCCGTCCCAGTGACAACGCCATCCCCTAAATGTTCTGAGCGGCAGCCTTTAGCAAATGACTGGATTTCCATAAAGCTGCCTTCATCAAGAAGTTCATGAAGCCGCTGACGAACAGTCAGCTTTCCTTTGTTTCGGTGAGCCGCTGCTCGTTTTTCACCGCCGCCCCTTAAAGCTTTCTGGCGCCATTCAGACAAGTCATTGAACGATTCATGCATCTTCCTGTTTCTCTCCTTTCAAAGGCTCACACAATTCAATTAGCACACCTGACGTTTCTTTTGGTGAAATAAACGCAATGCGCTTTCCGTTCGCACCATTTTGTGCGCCCTTTTGAATGAGCTGTACACCGAGCTCGTCAAGTTGACTGAGATCAGCCTGAATGTCACCTGACTTTAATGCAATATGATGAAGCCCCTCTCCTCTTTTTATTAAAAAGGTATGTAATGTGCTGTGATTTGACATCGGTTCAATCAACTCAATGTGCAGATCACCTAGGGAAGCAAAAGATACTTTGACCCCTTGATTCGGAAGTACTTCTATGTCTGAAAATTCCCAGTTAAACAGCCTAGAGAACGTACGTGCTGTTTTTTGAATAGAAAAAACGGCAATGGCTATATGATCGATTTGATTCATCCGTTCACTTCCTTTGTACATCACTTGTCGCCTGCGTAAAAACGAGCTAGAATAAAGAAAGGTGCGCTCGTCGCAAAAACATTTGATTATAGGGGTGCGATATGTCTCAGAAATTCATGAAATTTATGGTATTGCTCATGATTAGCTTACTGTTGATTTCTTCACTTTTAGCAGGAGCGGCAGCCTTTTTATAAAGTGTTGAAAAAAAGCAGACAAGTAGGTGATTCGTTTATTTAACGAATGGCCTGTTTGTCTTTGGCCAGCTTTTCAAATGCATCGCTTGATGTCGTGATCCATACCTTTGTACCAACTGGAAGCTGATCAAATAGCCGTTCTACATCTTGATTATGAAGACGTACACAGCCTGCCGTGATAAATTTCCCTATCGATGTCTCATCACTTGTTCCATGAATGCCATAGGTTCTCCCGTCGGTTCCTCGCGCATCAAATCCAATCCACCTTCGGCCGAGTGGGTTATTCTTCGCGCCACCTTCAATATTTTTTCTTCTGTAATAAGGATCTTTCGCTTTGATCATAATCGTAAATTCACCTTCTGGCGTTAAATCAGCTGTTTTGCCAGTAGAAGCCGGGTAGACTTTTTGAATTTTCCCATGATCAATATACGCAAGCTCGTTCGTTTGTTTATTAATAATGACATACGGATCTCCTGGAAGCGGGTTTTGCCCGAGCGGCCAGATGGGTGAAAGGGACATGGTCAGCACAGTATAAAATAAAAGACGCATAGGCTCCTCCTTTTTCATTAGATTGACCAATGAAGGAGGAACTCATGCGTCTTTATTCTTTCATCCCTTTAAAATAACTTTTCAGCACCAAATATTGTTCCATTTCTCCGAGAAAATGAAAGAGTGCGGCTCTAGCCTCAAATTCTTCACGTGTTTGCGGAAGCGGCAGTGCATCAAACTCTTCTTTCATATCAATCAGGCGTCTTAAGAACTTATGCGCCGTGTTCCCTGGGTGAATATGTTCTCGTAAATCTCTAATATATTCTGCAATGATTTGCCCATGCTCCGTTGTAACAGATATGGACGTAATTTTCGGAAGCACCCGCTCAATGATTTCAAATTGCTTTTGTCTCATGTTGAAATAATGATAATACAGATTTTCATGTCTTAAGACATGATTTTCAACATCACGGTATGCAAGAGCTTTCGCTTCTTTAATCAATTGATGCGTCTCTGGAATTTCTTTTCCTGTCCAGTCTTGTTTTCCGGTCATTAAATATTGCTCGATTTCTTCAAAGATTTTCGCAAAATTCGCCTCAATTTGTTCACTGTATTGTTTCAGCTTTTTATCAACGCTAGGCATATACAGGTTCATAATGAGTGCGACCCCTACACCAATGGTGATAAGTAAAAGCTCATTCCAGATGAGTTGAAGCGTAATGCCTCCAGACATATACAAATGAAGGATAATCACTGAACTTGTGACAATCCCTTCTTTAATCCGAAGTAAGACCGTTGTTGGAATAAAGACGAGCAGCATCAGTCCAATGACGAAAGGGTGATACCCAATTAGATCAAAAAACAAATAAGAAAATAAGATGGCAAGACTGCATGCGGCAAAGCGGGCCCCAGATGCGAGGAGTGACCTTTTTTTCGTCACCTGAATACAAAGGATCGTAATAATGCCGGCAGCTGAATAGTTTTGCAGACCAAGCATTTGTGCAATATAAATGGCTAGAGCTGTTCCTAATGCTGTTTTCAGCGTTCGGTAGCCGATTTTAAACATGATGTGATTCACTCTTTTCTGTCTACTTTTGTGAAATGATGAACTTTTTTTACTTTCCCCATTATAATCAAAAAAAGAAGGAGATGTTAAGTCTCCCCCTCGTTTTTTTCATTATAATATTTTTTGCAAGAAATCTTGAGCACGCTGTGAAGACGGAGATTCAAAGAATTCTACAGGATTTGCATCCTCTACAATTTTCCCATCATCCATAAAGATCACACGGTCTGCTACTTCTTTTGCAAATCCCATTTCATGTGTGACGATCATCAGCGTCATCCCAGATTGAGCGAGCTCTTTCATGACCTCTAATACTTCCTTTACCATTTCTGGATCAAGAGCAGACGTCGGCTCGTCAAAAAGCATGATGTCTGGTGTCATCGCAAGGGCACGTGCAATGGCGACACGCTGCTTTTGGCCACCTGACAGCCGGTTCGGATAATCATCTTTTTTCTCTAAAAGTCCGACCTTTTTTAAAAGATCCTCTGCCTGCTTGATGCTGTCTTCCTTCGATTGGTTCTTTACATTCATTGGCGCATACGTAATATTTTCTAGCACTGTTTTGTGCGGGAATAAATGAAAATGCTGAAATACCATACCAATATTCTCGCGCACTTTTAGTGCATTTGTTTTTGGATTGGTAATTTCCGTCCCCTGAATCGTAATCACTCCAGAAGTCGGTTTTTCAAGTAAGTTAATACAGCGAAGAAATGTTGATTTTCCTGAACCAGAGGGCCCGATGACAGCTACCACTTCGCCTTCTTTAATCGTGGTATCAATCCCTTTCAACACTTCATTTTTACCGAAAGATTTTGTGAGTTTCTCTATTTTAATCATTTGATTTTAACTTCCTTTCCACCGATTTGCCGACGAAGGTAAGAATAAGCACGATGACATAATAGATGAGACCCGCAAAAATAAGCGGTTCAAGATAGTTATAGGTGACGGCACCTGCTTGATAGGCTCGTCTCATGACATCGCCAAGTCCAATGACTGTGACAATCGCTGATTCTTTTGTCAGTGTAATCGTTTCGTTCACTAGTGCTGGGGAAATATTTTTGAATGCTTGCGGAAGCAATAAGTCCTTCATCATTTTAGCATACGGAATACCTAAAGCAACGGCCGCTTCTTTTTGCCCTTTATCAATGGCATTAATACCCGCACGAATGATCTCAGAAACGTACGCCGCCGAGTTTAGTGAAAAGGCGGCTACAGCAGCCCAGTATTGATCAATTTGAAAGCCGAGCAGCTGGGGAAGACCAAAATAAATAATCAAAAGCTGAAGCACAAGCGGTGTGCCTCGGAAGATTGACGTATAAAAATCGGCAAGCCAGATAAGCGGCTTAAATACACTAATTTTACAGAGCGTTAATAAGATCCCTAAAATAAAACCAAGGAACAGTGATACCACAACAATAGAAAGCGTTACTTTAAGACCTTCTAAAATAAAGGGCATCTGAGGTATTACTTCTTTAAAATCCATCATGATATTCTCCTTTTTTTGCCTTCATACAAAACAGGAAAAAAGTTCAACACGAGTTGAACTTTTCAGCGCTTTTTCTACTTGATTTTCATGAATGACGCTGATCCTTTTCCTAACTTACTTTTCATCAGCAAACCATTTTTTAATTAATTTATCAAGTTCACCATTATCTTTCATTTCTTTTAATGATTTATTAAATTTCGCTGTTAAGTCGCTATTTTTCTTGAATGCAATGGCTGAACCATTATTTGTTGACCCACTAAGGTCAAAAGCTTGAAAGTCTTTCTCTTTCTTTAAATATCCTGCTGCTACTTTATCTTCAATAATAGCTGCATCAAAACGGCCTGCCTTGATCTCTTGAATGATATCGGCGATTTTATTACGATCTTCTACCTTCAAATTATATTTCTTTTGCATTCCATTTGCTTCATCTTGTTGAATAGAACCTAGTTGAACTCCCACAGTTTTATCTTTTAAATCTTTCTCCGTACTAATACCACTATTTTTCTTCGTCACAACCATGTTTTTAGCATTGTAATAAATGTCAGAGAAGTCTACTTGTTTTTTTCGCTTTTCATCTGGTGTCATGCCTGCAAGCACAATATCAGCTTTATTTGTTTTAAGAGCTGACACGAGGCTTGCAAAGTCCATATCTTGAATTTCTAGCTTATAGCCGTTCTTTTTCGCTAGAGCTGTAGCAAGGTCGACATCAAAACCGATAATTTTATCACCGTCTTTTGATTCAAATGGTGGATAATCTGCTGAAGTCGCCATAATGAGTGTTTTGTCGTCTCCTGATGCGTTTGAATTATTAGAAGAAGTTCCGCATGCTGCTAATGCAGCTGCAAGACCAGCTGTCATAAGTAATAATAACCACTTTTTCATATGATAATGCCTCCTAGTATTTAAAATCATGAGTAGATTTGAATATTTATTCACTATAATGTATTTTAAACACTTTCTTTTTGATATGCAATAGTATTTTGCTAAAATTATTTTGATTCGTATGTCATATAAAACAAAAAAACAGACCGATCAAAAGACCGGACTGCCTCTAAATGATTCATTCAAAAGTAACATGTTACACTTCTTCGCAATACTCATCGAAAGCGGCTTGAAGTTTTGACACCACTTCCATCGGTTCATGTCCTTCGATTTCGTGACGTTCGACCATTTTCATGATTTTTCCGTCTTTTAATAGAGCAAATGATGGTGAAGATGGCGGGAAGCCTTCAAAGTATTCACGTGCTCTTGCGGTTGCTTCTTTGTCCTGTCCAGCAAACACTGTGAGCAATTGATCTGGACGCTTATCGTAATGAACAGAATAACCAGCCGCTGGTCTAGCAATACCGCCTGCACAGCCGCACACTGAATTCACCATGACAAGTGTCGTTCCTTTTTTCGTCAGCGCTTCATCGACTTCTTCAGCTGTTGTCAGTTCCGTATAACCTGCCTGTTTAATCTCTTCTCGTGCTTGTTTCACAATATCATTCATAAATAAATTAAAATCAATATTCATAACCGTCCACTCCTTCTACGTACCAAACCATTTTAACTACATCATATCAAGGAAAACGCCGGCGGGCAAATGTCTTGTTTCGCCCCCTTCACTTTTTTCAAACGTCGTTTATGACCTGTGGAATTGGGGAAAAGTGATAGTAAAGTGATGAAAGGGAGAACTGCGTGATGGCACAATTCAAAAAAGCGATACTCATTTATAACGGAAATGCTGGACAAAAAAACATGGAAAAAACACTAGGTCAAACAGTGCCTCTTCTTTCTTTACATATTGATGAACTCATCCTTAAGCCTACAAAACAGCCGAATGATGCCTATCATTTCTGCCGTGAAATGGATGAGTCGGTTGAATTGCTGATTATACTCGGCGGAGACGGAACCGTCCATGAATGTATGAATGGAATTGGCGGTTTAGAAAAAAGGCCGACTGTAGCGATCTTACCTGGCGGGACGTGCAATGACTTTTCTAGAACGCTTGGCATCCCTCAGCAGATGCCAAAGGCCGCTCAAATGGTGATAGATGGCACTGAAAAAAAGGTCGATTTAATCAAAGCAGAGGATCGATACCTTTTAAATTTTTGGGGGATTGGTCTCATCGCAGATACCTCAAACAATATTAATGATAAAGAAAAAGCTGTCCTCGGAAAAATCAGCTACTTCACGAGCGCTCTTCGAACCCTTCAGCAGACAGAACCTTTCTACGTACGCATTGAAACTGAAGAGGAAAACTGGGAAGAAGAAGCTGTGATTGTCCTTGTCATGAATGGGCACTTTATCGGTACAAATAAATTAGATCTGCCAAATGCTTCAATTGATGATGGAAAAGCCGAAATTTTAATTTGCAGAAATACGAGTTTCTCTGCTTTAAAAGAGATTTTTTCAATGAACCGCGAAGAGCTAGAAGATTTTAAAGGTGACCTGTCTCTTATACAAGCATCCCGCATTCATATTCATACTAAAGAGGAAATGGATGCAGATACAGATGGTGAAGTATACATGACCGCTCCTTCTTCCCTTGAAGTATTAAAACAGCATTTGACCTTTATTGTTCCACCAGAATAAAAAAGCGCCTGCATCATTTCGATGCGGGCGTTTTTTTGATATAACGTCTGTATAAATATTCAAGTGCATACCCTAGCAGTGTACCTATCAGAAGGGAAATGCCTAATAAACTATTGGCGACTCCTTTAAATCCTCCTATCATCAACAAGCAATAGGCGATTTGAATGATTGAAACGATCGATATGATGAGTAGTAAGCGTTCAGGATGATTGCGTGATTTGGAAATATACCGAAGAAAAGCGAACGCAATGGCTGTGATAAACATCAGACCGATCGTAAGAAAAGCAAAAAAATCTAGTCCAGACATCTCATCGCTCCTTTCTGATTGATATGGAAATCCCCCTCTCATTGTGAGAAGGGGACATATAAATGAGCTTAATAGACGGACGTCTCTTCGTCAATGCCTTCAAGAATTTGTTTAATTCTTTGCAGGAATCTACCGCATACAAGACCATCGAGTACTCTATGATCTAATGAAAGACAAAGATTCACCATATCTCTTGCGGCAATCATACCATTTACAATCATCGGGCGCTTTACAATAGATTCTACTTGTAAAATGGCTGCTTGCGGATAGTTAATAATCCCCATTGATTGAACCGAACCAAATGAGCCTGTGTTGTTCACAGTGAAAGTGCCGCCTTCCATGTCACTTTGCTTCAGTTTGCCTTGTCTGACCTTGAAAGCAAGTTCATGAATTTCTTTGGCGATTCCCTTAATCGTTTTCTCATCCGCATCTTTAATCACTGGGACAAAAAGAGCGTCATCTGTCGCAACAGCAATGGAGACATTGATCGCTTTCTTTTGAACAATTTTATCACCAGCCCACATGCTGTTCATTTCAGGGAATTCCTTTAAGGCCTGAGCCACTGCTTTGACAAAGAATGCAAAAAACGTCAAATTAAAGCCTTCTTTTGCTTTGAATTGATCTTTTAGCTGATTTCTTCTTGTCACAAGGTTTGTCACATCCACTTCCATCATCGTCCAGGCATGTGGAATTTCATGCTTGCTTCTTAGCATGTTTGCGGCAATCGCCTGTCTAATCGGCGTGACCGGCAGTTCAACATCTCCAGGCATTGAAGAGATGGAAGGAGCCGCTTTTGCTTGTGACGGTTGCGTAGGTTCTGTTTGACCCGTACCTTCACTCACAGGTGCTGCCGCTTCTTTTACGCCTCCACTTTCGATAAGCTTCAGCAAATCTTTTCTTGTGATTCTGCCGCCAGCTCCCGTTCCTCGAACAGCCGTTAAATCAATTCCGTGTTCATCTGCTAAACGCAGGACTGCCGGAGAGTATCGTTTCTTTTGACTCTGATCCACATTTGTTTGGTCAGGTTCTGGTGCTTCATCTTGCGCAGGCGCCTCTTCTGCTTTCGCACTCTGCTGCGCACTGCCTTCTACTTCAATTTCACAAAACACTTCTCCTACTTGAAGTGTATCACCCTCTGCAGCCGCTAGTTTAGTGATTGTTCCTGTAAAGGATGATGGAACCTCTGCATTTACTTTATCTGTCATGACTTCCGCAATCGGATCGTATTTATTCACATGATCGCCAGGTGAAACGAGCCATTTGCTAATGGTTCCTTCTGTTACACTTTCACCAAGCTGAGGCATTTTCATTTGTTCAGTTGCCACTTTGAAACCCTCCTCTTTCTTAAAACGCCGCTAGTTCTCTCATTTCAGCTTCTACCTTATCCGGATTAACCATGAAGAATTTCTCCATTGTCGGTGCATAAGGCATTGCAGGGATATCAGGTCCTGCTAGACGTTTAATTGGCGCATCTAAATCAAACAAGCAGTGCTCTGAAATGATGGCAGCTACTTCACTCATGATGCTTCCTTCTTTTGTATCTTCTGTTAACAAGAGTACTTTCCCTGTTTTTGATGCCGCTTCAATAATCGCTTCTTGATCAAGCGGGTACACCGTACGTAAATCGAGAATATGAGCAGAAATTCCGTCCTTCGCAAGGCGCTCTGCTGCTTGGAGGGCAAAATGAACACAAAGGCCATATGTAATGACCGTAATGTCATCGCCTTCTCGTTTCACATCCGCTTTTCCAATAGGGAGCGTATAATCCTCTTCAGGCACTTCTCCTTTAATGAGACGGTATGCACGTTTGTGTTCAAAGAACAATACAGGATCTGGATCACGCACTGCGGCTTTTAACAACCCTTTGACATCATAAGGTGTAGAAGGCATCACAATCTTTAAGCCTGGCTGATTGGCAAAAATGGCTTCGACCGATTGTGAATGATAAAGCGCCCCGTGTACGCCGCCCCCGTAAGGAGCACGAATGACCATTGGGCAGCTCCAATCATTATTGGAACGATATCTAATTTTTGCAGCCTCTGAAATGATTTGGTTGATGGCTGGCATAATAAAATCCGCAAATTGCATCTCCGCGATCGGACGCATTCCATACATAGCAGCCCCAATACCTACACCTGCAATCGCTGATTCGGCAAGAGGTGTATCCATGACGCGCGCTTCTCCAAATTGCTCGTAAAGACCCGCTGTTGCTTTAAATACGCCGCCTTTTTTCCCGACATCCTCTCCGAGCACAAACACTTTCGGATCTCGCTCCATTTCTTCTTTCATCGCTAATGTGATAGCGTCTATATATGACATAACAGGCATTTTTCTTCCCCCTTACTCCGCATACACGTAACGAAGTGCGCTTTCTGCATCGGCATAAGCTGCGTTTTCCGCTTCATCAGTGGCTTCGTTTACGATTTGCATGATTTCTTTTGTCATCTCTTCTTTCATTTCAGAAGTCATGACATTTCCTTCGATTAAGTACGTTTCATATTGAATGAGCGGATCTTTCTTTCTTGCTTCGAGCACTTCTTCTTTTTCTCGATAGCTAGAATCATCGTCATCACTTGAATGCGCAGTTAACCGGTAAGAAATGGTTTCGATCAATGTTGGGCCTTCGCCTCTTGCCGCACGGTCTCTCGCTTCTTTGACCGCTGCATACACTTCAAGCGGATCATTTCCATCAACCGTCACACCAGGCATTCCGTACCCTATTGCACGATCTGAAATACGCTCACATGCCACTTGTTTGTCATACGGGACAGAAATCGCATACTTATTGTTTTCACACATGAAAATAACTGGCAGCTTATGCACCGCAGCAAAGTTGGCGCCTTCGTGGAAGTCTCCTTGGTTTGAAGAGCCTTCACCGAACGTGACAAAGCTAACAAAATTCTTTTGCTCTAGACGCCCGGCAAGTGCGATTCCAACCGCATGAGGAACCTGTGTTGTCACAGGTGATGATCCAGTCACAATTCGGTTTGACCTTTGCCCAAAATGACCTGGCATCTGTCTCCCGCCTGAGCTTGGATCGTCTTTTTTCGCAAAACCAGACATCATTAAATCTTTCGCCGTCATCCCGAATGCAAGGACAACCCCCATATCACGGTAATAAGGTAAAACGTAATCCTCTTCCCTATTGAGGGCAAAAGCGGCACCGACTTGCTGCGCTTCCTGTCCTTGACAAGAGATGACGAATGGAATTTTTCCAGAACGGTTTAAAAGCCACATCCGTTCATCAATTTTTCTTGCTAAAAGCATGGTTCTATATATGTCAATCGCTTGTTCATCTGATAATCCTAATTCCTGATGACGCATGTTACTCATCATGTTTCCCTCCTTGATTAAAAATGGATCGCCTTTCCGTCAACAGCCAGTGCTGCCTCGCCAATTGCTTCTGACAAGGTTGGGTGCGGGTGGATCGTCTGTCCCACTTCCCACGGAGTTGCATCTAGTACTTTGGCTAATCCAGCTTCAGATATCATATCTGTTACATGAGGACCAATCATATGAATCCCTAAGATATCATCTGTCTTTTGGTCAGCAATGATTTTGACAAATCCATCAGACTCTCCAAATACAAGCGCTTTTCCGATGGCCATGAAGGGAAACTTCCCAATCTTGACTTCGTAGCCTTGCTCTTTTGCCGCCTGTTCAGTCAGTCCAACACTAGCGGTTTCTGGGTGAGAGTAAACACATTTAGACACGAGCGTTTCATCAAGTGGCTTTGGATCTTGACCAGCCATATGTTCCACTGCAATCATGCCTTCATGTGATGCGACATGTGCCAGCTGAAGACCGCCAATGACATCACCTATTGCGTAAATATGCGACTCTTTCGTTTGATAATGCTCATTCACGACAATGCCTTGCTTTTCTGTCTGGATGTCTGTGTTTTCAAGTCCTATGCCTTCCACGTTTGGCACTCGGCCAACTGAAAGAAGCAGTTTCTCTGCTTCAAACGACTGAGTGTCTCCACCTTGTTCGACTTGGATCTTGACGAGATTCTCGTGCTTTTCGGCAGTATCTGGCAGAACCTTCGCATTTGTCACTAAGGTGATGCCCTTTTTCGTTAAAAGCTTTTCCATTTCTTTAGAAATATCTTGATCCTCTGTTGGCAAAATGCGATCTGCAAATTCGATCACTGTGACTTTTACGCCAAAATCGTTAAGCATGGAAGCCCATTCGATCCCAATCACGCCTCCGCCGACAATCAGCATGGACTGAGGAAGTTCTTGCAGTTCAAGTGCTTCGTCTGATGTAAGGATGTGTGTTCCATCCGCTTCAAGCCCAGGCAGGACGCGCGGTCTTGACCCAGTCGCAATGATGACCTGCTTTGGAATCAGCATTTCATTTTCATCGCCATTCGCCATTTCTACCGAGATGGTGCCTGGCATTGGCGAAAAGATCGAAGGGCCTAGGATACGGCCTATTCCTTCGTATACATCAATTTTCCCTTGTTTCATTAAGTGTTTGACGCCGCCTGCTAATTTGTCGACAATCTCTGTTTTTCTTTTTTGTACGTTGGCAAATTGTAAGGCAATTCCGCTTGCTTCAACGCCAAAATCAGCGGCACGTTTGACCGTTTGATAGACTTCTGCACTTCTAAGAAGCGCTTTAGATGGGATACAGCCTTTATGAAGACATGTTCCACCGAGCTTTGATTTTTCTACGACTGCTGTTTTCAATCCAAGTTGAGAGGCACGAATGGCCGCTACATAGCCGCCTGTGCCTCCACCAAGAATGACGAGGTCATATTCAGTTGCCATGACTTGTCACTCCTTTCTCCGCCTTTTGATCATTTGGGTATTCTTTTGGTGATTCTTCTTCTTTTAAAATGCGAAGCGCCCCTTCTGCTAAGGATTGCAATTCATTTTCACCTGGGTACACAACAACATCTGAAATCCAGTCAATGTATCCTCTAATGCTTGACGTAATTTGTTTGCTGTACGCAAGGCCACCTGTTAACACAATGACGTCAACAGCTCCTTTTAAAACCGCACTAGCCGCACCGATTTCTTTGGCAATTTGATAGCACATCGCTTCATAAATAAGCGCCGCACGCTCATCGCCTGCTTCAATCATGCGCTCTACTTTTACTGCATCTGTCGTACCAAGATAGCCCGCAAGACCGCCTTCGCCAATAATACGTTTGAGCATTTCCTCTTGCGAATATTCACCAGAAAAGCATAAATTAACAAGGTCACCTGTTGGAAGAGTACCTGCCCGCTCTGGGCTGAAAGGACCCTCGCCATGAAGACCGTTATTCACATCAATGACTTTTCCTTTTTGATGTACACCAATCGTAATTCCACCGCCCATATGGGTAATGATCATGTTTAAATCTTCGTAACGCTTTCCAAACGAAGCAGCCGTTTTTCTTGCGACTGCTTTTTGATTTAACGCATGAAAAATGCTTTTCCGCTCAATTGTTGGCAGTCCTGAAATACGAGCAATCGGCTGCAGTTCATCTACGACTACGGGATCAACAATAAAAGCTGGGATGTTAAGGCCAAGTGCAATTTCTCGGGCAATAATTCCGCCTAGATTAGAGGCGTGCTGGCCAGCATACCCTTCTTTTAGATCTTCAACCATTTGCTCATTTACTTCATATGTGCCACCTTCAATCGGACGAAGAAGACCACCGCGTGCGCAAACTGCATCAAACTTTGAGATGTTCATCCCCTGTTCATGCAGTGTTTTCAAAATGGTTTCTTTGCGGAATGAAAATTGATCAATGATATGAGGAAACTGCTTGATTTCCTCATCTGTATGTCTTAATGTCGTTTCAAAAATAGATCGTTCATTATGAAACACACCGATTTTTGTTGAAGTAGAGCCAGGATTAATAGTGAGAATACGCCATTCTTTTGTCAGCAAAAACAAAACCTCCGTTTCAACTCATTCATCCATTTAGCGACGACTTAAAATATGTTGACCATTTTGCAGGAATTGGCTTCTTGATTTGCGCATTCTTTCAATTCGCTCTTCAGCCAATCGGTCTGCCGCTTTATAAGTTGGAATGGCATCACGGTTAGAGATTTCAATCACTCGCTCAATGTTTTGGTAAATGCCTTCTACTTTTTTCATTGCACGATCTGCATTATAGCCATAAAGCTCATCTGCAACGTTAATCACACCGCCTGCATTGATGACATAATCCGGTGCATACACAATGCCCATTTCATGAATAAGATCTCCATGATGTGTTTCTCTCAGCTGGTTATTCGCTGCACCTGCGATGACTTTTGCCTTTAATTTAGGAATTGTCACATCGTTAATGGTTGCACCGAGTGCACATGGTGCGTAAATATCACATTCTTGATCATAAATATCATCAGGGTCTACCGCTTTTGCACCGAAGTCTTCTACAGCTCGCTGAACTGAGTCTTTGTTGATATCAGTGACGATAAGCTGTGCGCCTTCTTCATGCAGGTGTTTACATAGGTTGTAAGCCACGTTTCCAACACCTTGAACGGCAATTGTTTTTCCTTCTAATGAATCTGTACCGAATGCTGCTTTTGCAGCTGCTTTCATCCCTTTATATACACCGTAAGCAGTCACTGGAGATGGATTTCCTGAAGAACCAAATGCAGGAGAGATGCCTGTGACAAAGTCTGTTTCTTCATGGATAAGATCCATATCTTCTACCGTTGTACCGACATCTTCAGCGGTGATATAACGGCCATTTAATCCTTGAATGTAACGGCCAAAAGCACGGAACATTTCTTCATTCTTGTCTTTTCTCGGATCACCAATGATGACCGTTTTACCGCCGCCAAGGTTAAGCCCTGCCGCCGCATTTTTATAGGTCATACCTCTTGCAAGACGCAAGGCATCTTCGATAGCTGCTTCTTCATTTTCATATGTCCACATTCTTGTTCCGCCGAGTGCCGGCCCAAGTGTTGTATCATGAATGGCAATGATGGCTTTTAAACCAGACTGTTCATCCTGACAAAATACAAGCTGTTCATAATCGTATCGTTCCATATATTTAAAAAGTTCCATTTTCTATTCCTCCTAATACTTTCGCTTAATTAGATGTACAGATGGCAAGTGCAATTGAATAGAGCTTGCTTTCAGCTGAATCAGACCGGCTTGTTAAAGCAATCGGTGCTTTCGCTCCTGCCACCACAGCTCCCACTTTTGCATGAGCAAAGTAGATGAGAGATTTATAAAGAATGTTGCCTGCTTCAATGGTTGGCACAAGCAAAATATCTGCATGACCAGCCACATCACTCGTAATATTTTTATGAGAAGCTGCCGTTTGAGAAATGGCATTATCTAAAGCAAGCGGCCCATCAATCAGACAGCCAGAAATTTGACCTCTTCGATTCATTTGCGCAAGGCTTGCAGCTGTGAGCGTCGAATCCATCGCTGGGTTTACGACTTCTACCGCTGATAATACCGCCACTTTGGGCATATCATTTCCGACAGCTTGTGCGACTTGAACGGAATTCACCGTAATTTCTTTCAGCATATTTAAATCAGGCGCAATGTTCATCGCAGAGTCCGTCACATAGATAAAACGGTCAAAGCCCGGTACTTCGAAGGCAGCAACATGTGAAAGGACACTCGCTGTCCGAAGTCCATATTCTTTATTTAGTACAGCTTTTAACAGTACGGCTGTCGGGACATGACCCTTCATGAGAATATCTGCATGATTTTCACTTACTGCCTGAACGGCAATTTTGGCAGATTCTTCGGGTGAATCTGAATGAATAATATCTATCCAGTCTTCATTAATCTCATGCTGTTTGACTAGCTCCTTTAGGTTGCGTTTGTTTCCAACCAGCAGGAAGCGAGCGACTTTTCGTTCGATTGCCATTTTGATGGCATGAAGCACTTCTTCGTCTTCTGCATGAGCCACAGCCGCTGTTTTATTCTGCAGCTGCGAGGCTTTGATAATCAGATCGTCAAGCTTCATACTTGCCCACCTTTCCTTGTGCTCGGTTCCTCTTTTTATATGCAAGTTCCGTGCCAGCTTGAAATGTGTGAAAAATTAGCCTTTTCGCAAAGAAATCATGCAATTTTTTGCAGTTTACGTGCATGTTACTGCATGCTATCTTTTGCAAGCTGATACTTATCCATTTTATAGTAAAGATTTCGAATGCTGATCCCTAACGTTTTCGCTGTTTTTGTGCGATTGAATTGATGTTTTTCAAGGGTTTGTTTGATCAGCTGCGCTTCAAATGCTTCTACAGCATCTGAGAGCGTCTCCCCCTCAAATTGACTAACAGCCAGTTCCTGCTGCTCTTTTTCCTCATGCTCGTCTGACTCCATGAAGGCGATATGCGCTTCATCGATCCATTCTTCTTGCGGATTCAAAAAGATCATCGCTCGTCCAAGCACATTTTCAAGCTCTCTCACGTTGCCTGGCCAGCTGTATGATCGAAGTCTATTAAGTGCACGATCTGTTAAGCCGCTGACGTTTCGCCCATAGTCTAAATTGATCTTCTGGATGAGGCGTTTACTTAATGATTCAATATCTTCGAGACGCTGTCTGAGCGGTGGGATCGATATCGGGTATCTGTTCATTCGATAATATAAATCCTCTCTGAACTTTCCTTCTGCCATCGCCTTTTCAATATTGACATTTGTCGCTGTGATCACACGCACATCAACCGGTATCGCTTTCGTTCCGCCTACCCGAACAATTTCTTTTTCCTGCATGACACGCAGCAATTTCGCTTGTGTACTTGGCGTCATTTCACCGATTTCATCTAAAAAGATACTGCCGTGATTGGCTTCTTCAAACAGCCCTTTTTTCCCGCCACGCCTTGCACCAGAAAACGCTCCTTCCTCATAGCCAAACAGTTCTGACTCTAAAAGAGTTTCTGATAAGGCAGCACAGTTGACACGGACAAAGCGGTTGTACTTGCGATCACTTTCATTGTGAATGGCATGCGCAAACAGCTCTTTCCCAGTACCTGATTCTCCGCGGAGTAAAATGGTTGCTGGCGTTTTTGCACCCAGCTTTGCCTGCTCAAGTGCGACAAGCATTTGTTCACTTTCTCCAATAATGTCTTCAAATGTGTACTTTGCTTCAAGTGTTCGGATGAGCTGTCTTGCTTTATTTAATTCATTCGTCAATGATTGAATTTCGGATACATCGTGAATGACCCCGACACTGCCTTTTAAAATACCGTCAACAATAACAGGTGCTACATTGACGATGACATCTTTTTTATTTGGACCAACCTTCATTCTGACGCCTCGAACAGGTCTTCTTGTTTCAAGCACCTTTAAGTGCATGCTTTCCCCTTCGGAAATATCAGCTCCTGCTGGTTTACCCACGACCTCTTTATCCGTTAAACCGGTCATTTTCGTATAAGCACGGTTGATCAAAATACCTTTCCCCTGCTCATCGACAACCGATATGGCTTCATCTGATGATTGAATAATAGCCTCAAGCATCGTTCTTACTTCTTTGAGGTTCGTTACTTCCTCCGCAAGCTCCACCGCATCTGTTATGTCTTTAAAGATCGATAAAGCACCTAACATTCTCCCCGCGTCATCAATAATCGGCAGACGAGTGGTCACAATTTGAATTTGCTGATTCAAAAATTGCTTTTGGTTAAATTCCGGCTCCCTTGACCTTAATATATCGGGAAGTTTTGTGTTCGGAATCACTTCTCGAATGTGACGGCCAATCGCATCCTTTTGCGAACACCCCACCATTTTGGCAGCCGATCGATTAAACAGGACCACTTCTTCATCCATATTAATAAAAATCATGCCATCATTCGTTGCATTAAAAATGCGGTCATGTTTATAGGTTTGTTCCTTCAATATTTGAATAAGCTGTTGTTTTTCTGCCATTAATTCTGAAATGACGTATGCCATCGAGCTTGGCACAATCACAGCATGCTCTGGTTTTTGTTCAATTAATTCTTTCAGTACAGCAGAACTGCCTGTGGTTTCAATGATGATATCAATGTCATCTTTTATGTATTCTTTCCAATCCGTCGTCGTCTCAATTCCATTCTTTTTCGCTTCATCCATCCCCGGTGCCTCGAGATCAAGGTCGGCGATCGCAATGATTTGAACCGTATTTGTTTTCAGCAATGTTTCAAGCAGTGCTGATCCACCTTGTCCTGCACCGACAATCAAGACTCTCTGCATCCCGTTACCCCTTTATATGAAAAATTTTGCACACCATATTTTTCCGTTGCAAAAAATTGCACAACACCTATATTACCACGTTTTCCTTTCTTGACAAAATATTTTTTGAATTAGACAATGGAAGTAAATGACGTTTAAGGGGACATTTGATGGGGAGAATACTGGCATTAGTGATTATTTTAATACCTGGAGCCTTTGCAGCACTTGGCATTAAGCTGCTGCGTGACACTGTTTTCGGCATCATCATTGCACCATTTCCATATTTATGGCTGCAAGGAATTGCAGGGTTGTTATTTTTAGGAGGAGGTCTTTATGTTGTTGCAGGATTTATTTTATATAGGGACCGTAAACGAAATAAAGTAACAACTCGTTTTAAGCAAAGGTAATCATGAAAAAGACCCGCTGTTGATAGCGGGTCTTTATTTCATTTCTTCTCTTATTTTGACGGCTCGATCAGGAAAATCAGTAAAGATTCCATCAACACCCAATGTCAACATATTTTTTATTTGCTTCTCACTGTTTACAGTAAACGGTCTAATCACTTGTTGGTCCGCATGGAGAGCGGCTACTACTTCTTTTGTCACCCCAGCGCCCTTTATATTCGGATGGTAGCCCTTAGCCGGGATTGTTTTTAAATACATGTCTGGCTGATGAATCACATCCATCGTGAGGACCGCCAGTTCAATGTGCGGCATCAGCTTGTGAAAAAGAGCTAAGCTGCCGTGATGAAATGATGAGACAAGTACTCGATCCTCTATTTGAAAGTGCTCAATTTGCTCTTTTACTTTTTCTTCAATCCCTGGATATCGATAAATAGAGTTTTTTAATTCGATGTTGATCATAAAGGATGGTCTCTGCGTCACTAGCTCTAATACTTCTTCTAAAAGAGGAATGGAGACCGCACCCGTTTCTTCATAGAAAGAATGACTGGCATCTCCTCTTTTTAACTCTTCATATGTATAGTCTTTCACTAACCCTTTCATATTGGTCGTTCGGTTCAGCTTTTCATCGTGAATGACAGCTAGTCTGCCATCTTTGGTGAGCTGAACATCAAGCTCAATCCCATCCGCTCCAGAATGGAGTGCGTGCTCAAAGGCAATCATGGTGTTCTCTGGATAGTTTCCTTTAAAGCCTCTATGTGCAAAAATTTTCGTCATATGCCACCTCTAAATATAATGATTACCTATATTATGACGTGTCTTTTTTCGTTTTGCCAGTTTGAGCACATAAAAAAACCTCTTCTAATAAGAGAGAAGAGGTTGACAGGTAAATTCAATCACGTAATCGCTCTGATGGCTTGCTCTGTCGTCTCTGCGTCAAGAGCAAAAAGGGAAGAAACAACTGCGACTGCTGTAACGATTGTTACACCTAACAACAACTTTTTCATAAGATAACCTCCACTTTCTTTTGAAGTATTTGTGCATCGAATTTCTTTTCAAGAAAACGAATGGCATTTTGATAATCATTTCGTTCCTTGAAGTATTTCGATATTTGTTCAGACAAATCCTCAAGCTCCACATATAATCTATTTTTTTCTATGTAGTCTAATTTTTCAGAGAATACGTCTGCTGCTCCACTATTTTCGCACATCAAATCCAAAATTTCAAATTTTACTATATATTCATTATTTTGGATATCACAACTATATTGAATCCCCTCTTTAATATATTCTTTCGCCTCATGATCTCCTAAATGAACTAAGGCATTTGCGAGAACATATAAAGATTGGATGAAATAATGGCTATTGTCGCGATGAATTTGAATGCTCATCCCTTTTTTGGCGTATTGCGCACTTTTTTCATAATCAGGTTTTGCGTAATAAAGAACCGCTAAATTGTGATAGCATTTCCCAATCAGCACTTCATTGTTAATGCGCTTACTTTTCTCAAGTGCCTCTTGGTACTTTTCCTCAGCTTCATCAAACTGTAGTAAATCTATACAGTTGCTCGCATGTAAAATTAAGCTGTCAATCGCCTGTGCGGTATATTCCTCATGCGCTTTAAACGTATCAATGGCTTTTTTAATATGATTAATGGAAATGAAATTTTGCTTCAGTTCGTAATAAATGGAAGCGACTTTATGATGAAAAGTTCCTACTTCAAGATCTTCATTCACACGTTTTAGACGCTGCTCAGCAATCTTATAAAAACTAATCGCCTCATCATATTTTTTGACATAGGCAGCATATTGGCCTTTATAAAAGTAAAAATAAAAATTAATAATGTCATCTGCTTTTTCATCCAGCGTTCCGACACTTTTCATAATCTGATTGGCTTTTTCAATATTTCCAAGTAACATTTCATGTCTGCCGTCGACTAGCTGATAATAAAGAAGAACTTCTCGATCCTCATCTGTATTTTTTAGCAAATTCTGAATTTTCTCTTTATAGACAGCAGATTTTTCTAGGTCATTCTGAGAAATGACCCTCGTCCACTTGCTAATTTCGTTCGCAACCTCAGCAGAGTGGATTTTCAGCTTTCCCATAACCTCACCCTCTTCTTTTCATTATTATAGCATAGTAAAAGAATGTGAAAATTATTAAATTCGACAATGGGAATATTCAGTTCAAATGGCACAATCTCTAAGAAGCCAGTGACTTTAAAACGCCAACCAATCAGGTCAATAGAAATAGAACTTTCGATCTCATTTACTTTATTTACTAATTACATAAGACCTTTTCCTCTCATCCTTTTTCTTACGAATGAGCGTTTTCTTCTTCTATAAGCCAATTGATTAGCGTAGCTGATTACCACTATTTTATGTCCTATTCATTTTTTTCATGCTTTATTTTTCATTTTATTCTGAAAATAAAGCGACCCGTTTGTCCAATTTAAACATTAAAGATGATTTTATCAACATAACCATTTTTTAGCAATATTTTACAAAAATAAAAAAACGCCTCATTGAAGAAACGTTTTTTTATGGAAGGTGACTTAGCTTGCTCTATGCTCTAAACGCAGACGATCAGCCACCATGGCAATAAATTCGGAATTGGTCGGTTTGGCTTTTGACATGCTGACTGTGTAACCAAAGAGTGACGAAATGGAGTCAATATTCCCTCTGCTCCAAGCCACTTCAATAGCATGACGAATCGCTCGTTCTACCCTGCTGGCTGTCGTGTTAAATTTCTTTGCAATGTCTGGGTACAATACTTTTGTAATACTGCCGAGTAGTTCAATATCATTGTACACCATCGAAATGGCTTCTCTTAAGTATAAATAGCCTTTAATATGAGCTGGCACGCCAATCTCATGAATAATCGTCGTAATGCTCGCATCTAAGTTCTTACGTTTCGGTTCAGGTTTGCTGCGAAGGACACTGTTTTGGATAGATGAAGATCGATGGCTGACTTGTGTGCCGTTTCCACTGACTTGACGAATATGACCTACGAGGTTTTCCATATCGAATGGTTTCAAAATGAAATAGGATGCGCCCAAATCGACTGCTTTTTTCGTTACGTCTTCTTGTCCGAAAGCCGTCAGCATAATGACACTTGGCTGTTTGGTCATTTCATTGTTTTCACGGAGGCGTTCCAGTACAGCAAGACCGTCTAAATGAGGCATGATAATATCTAAGAGGAGAACGTCGGGCTCTTTATCTTTAAATAATGTCAGACATTCCTGACCATTATACGCCACGCCAAGTACTTCCATATCTTCCTGTCCCTCAATATACTCTGTCAAAAGGCCAACAAGTTCTCGATTGTCATCAGCTACACACACTTTAATTTTCTCCACGTTCTTTCCTCCCCAATGTCGATTCCTTAGTCTTTTGCATTTCTCTTCTGAGTGTTCAATTCGACAAAACCATGCTATCCCCTTTAAAAAAGTTTAATTTTCCGAATAATAGAGCATTATCTAGCTTTTTCTACGTTTTTCTTAATGAATCGACGATTATTGCAATTTGACAACACACTGTTTTTTATTTTGTCGAAAAATCTCTTTTTCCTTATTTTATAACATGATGGAAGAGAAAGAAAGGGTAGAAAAAAACTGCCGGAAGATTCGCGGCAGTTTTCATCAGCTTGCTTTTTTGTTTTTTTGATAAAGATCAATTCCTGCTTCTGACAGCATCCATTCAATGTGTACGCCGTATCCGCTTGTCGGGTCATTGACGAACACATGAGTGACCGCTCCAATGACTTTGCCATTTTGGATGATCGGACTTCCGCTCATTCCTTGAACGATTCCGCCCGTTTTGCTTAATAAGCGTTCATCTGTTACTTTAAGCACCATTCCTTTTGTTGCCGGGAATTTTTGCGGTGTTGTGCTGACGATTTTAATATCAAATTTCTCTACTTTATCATGGTCCACAACCGTTAATATTTCGGCTGGACCTTCTTTTACTTCATTTGATAATGCGACTGGAAGTGGTTTGTCTGCTACATGATTTTCAAGTTTTTCGGTTAACGTACCAAATATACCGAATGGACTGTTACGCGAAATATCACCTATCGTTTTTCTTTCGGAAGAAAACCTGGCCAATTTTTCTCCAGGGTTGCCTCCTGTCCCTTTTTCAATGGATGTGACAGTTGATCTGACAATTTCACCATTGTCAACCACGATTGGTTTTTTTGTATCCATGTCAGAAATCACATGCCCAAGGGCGCCATATTTTTTAGAAGATGGTTCAAAGAAGGTCATCGTCCCGATTCCTGCTGCGGAATCACGAATATAAAGGCCGATTCGATAAGTACCTTCACTTGCATCTTTCGCGGGTGTTAATGTCGTTTGAAAGGTTTTATGGTCTCTTTTTATGAGTAAATGAAGGGTTTCCCCCGTTTTTCCTGCTTTCTGAATAAATGGGGTGAGGTCATTCATCTTCTCCATTTTATGACCATTGATCTCAATGATCATATCCCCTGATTGAATGCCTGCAGCTTCACCTGGTGATTTTTTGCCGTCTGCTGTTGTGATTTGATGAAAACCGACAACGAGTACTCCGACAGAATGGAGTTTGACGCCAATGGATTGTCCTCCAGGAATGACTTTTAATTCGGGAAGAACATCGACTTTTGTTTTCTTAATAGGAAATCCTTTAAAATCATAAACAATTTCGGCTTTTCCCGCCTTTTGTCCCGTTACTTCAAGTTGATTCTTTTTCTCTGAAAGACTAAAGGCTGGTGAAGAAGCATTGGCTGACGCTTCAATGGATGTATCAATCGAATGCTTCTCGTGTTCAAATACTGCGACAGTTGTTGGAATGCTGATATATTCCTTCACTATGCTCATAAACCCTGTACTTATTAAAGAAACAAGGAGAATCACACCAATGGCTTTTCTCATCTTTTCGGGCATTCATTTTTCACTCTCCTCGCTCCTTACCCACACCAGAACATTAATGTTTTGGCTACATCTTTACTTTTGCCTTCTTAGCGAGGATTTATAACCGACACCTTTAGAAAATGATTGGATAAATTGATAAAAGAAAAAGACGATTTCATGCGTATATACGGCGAATATGAGACAATATAAAAAAGGCAGCTGTTGTTTCAGCTACCCTGTCGTTTTGACATCATTTGCTTGGTGCAGTAATTCTTTTGCATGCTGTTTTGTGAGCTCAGTGACTTCTACACCAGCAATCATTCGGCCAATTTCACTCACTTTTTCATCATCACTAAGTGGTTTGACGTTCGTCATTGTTCTACCAGCTTTAGCGCGTTTAGAAATAAAAAGATGTGTATCAGCCATTGCTGCGACTTGCGGCAGATGGGTAATACAGAGTACTTGTGAGCATGCTGCCACTTTATAAATTTTTTCAGCAATGGCCTGTGCGACTCTGCCGCTAACGCCCGTATCCACTTCATCAAATATAATGGACGTCACTTCTTGTTTCGCTGAGAAAATACTTTTCACTGCCAGCATGACACGTGAAATTTCTCCTCCAGATGCTACTTTTGACAAAGATTTCATCGGTTCACCCGGATTTGTAGAAATGACAAATTGCGCTTGATCTATGCCATTTTTCCCGAGCTGTACGGGTTTTCCATCTAAAAGCGGGCAGTCCGTACTGCCAAAAGGTGCATATCGAATCGTAAAAGCGGTATCAAAAGAAGACTTCTCCATATATAAATCCTTCAATTCAGCTTGAATGTGCTTCGCCAGTTTTTTCGCCCATTTTTTACGGAGCTCTGACACGTTAAGCGCTTCAAGCAATGCATCCCGGCTTATCGCATCAAGTTTGTTTTTAAGTGTCTGCAAATGGCTGTCTCGATTTTGGATTTGGTCTATCTCCTCTTCAATCTTAGCCGCATATTCTAAAATTTCCTCAATGGTTGTGCCGTACTTTCGCTTCAGCTGCTTCATCTCATTTAGCCTAGACTCAATAAAATCAAGACGGGCTGGGTCAAATTCTAATTGATCAAGCATGCTGCGCATTTGAAAAGTAGAATCTTCTAATAAATAATAGGAGTTTGACACTTGCTCAGAGAGCTTTTTCAGATCGTCGTTGATCTCAGAAACTTGCTCAAGCTCGCTTGAAGCCATTCCAACCCAATCAAGTCCTCCCTGCTCATTACGCAGAGCATTATATGCGTTTTGAAGCGAGGAAAAGATTTTTTCAAAATTGCTGATTTGATGACGTTCCTCTTGAAGCTTCTCATCTTCCCCAGGCTCTAATTGTGCCGCTTCAATCTCTTCCAGCTGAAATTGCAATAAGTCTAACCGGTGAACCATTTCTTGTTCATTTTCAGACAGCTGTTTGAGTTTTTGCGCCGTCTTCATATATTGATCATACGCTTCTTGATACTGCGAGAGAGCAGGTGCAATTTCTTCTGCTCCAAATTGATCAAGCAAATGCAAATGATTTTCATCCTCCATTAACAGCTGATTATCGTGCTGTCCATGTATATCAAGCAAAAGCCGGCCAACTTCTCTTAAAAGCGAGATGGTGACAAGCTTACCATTAATGCGGCAAATGCTTTTCCCGCTTTGATTGATATCACGGCGAAGAATCATCATTTCATCAGATGCATCAATTCCTTGCTCCTCGCAAAGGGCAAATACAGGATGATCTGCTGGTACAAGAAAAAGACCTTCCAGCTCTGCTTTTTTTTCGCCATAACGGACAAATTCGGATGATCCTCTTCCCCCTACGAGAAGTGAGACAGCGTCAATCATGATTGATTTTCCGGCACCTGTTTCCCCTGTTAGAACTGTGAGTCCTTTTTCAAACGAAACCGTTAACTCCTCAATGATTGCAAAGTTTTTAATGGTTAGTTCTGCTAACACTCATTTGACACCTCTTTTTGTAAACCTGATCTCTTTATAGAAGCTCTAAAATTTTGGACGAAACGGTATCCGTATCGTCTGGCGTGCGGCAAATGATTAAGATGGTATCATCCCCACAAATGGTTCCCATAATTTCTTCCCAATCTAAATTATCCATTAAAGCACCGATGGCTTGAGCGTTCCCAGGCATTGTTTTTAGAACGATTAAATGACTGGCAGCATCCATTTTAATAAATGCGTCCATTAAGGAACGCTTTAATTTCGATAGCGGGTTAAACCGCTGATCTGCAGGAAGGCTGTATTTATATGTTCCATTATTTGTTGGCACTTTGACTAAATGCAGTTCTTTGATATCTCTTGATACGGTCGCCTGTGTGATGTTATATCCATCCGCTTTCAAAATATCGACTAATTCGTCTTGTGTTTCGATTTCTTGGCTTGCGATAATTTCTCTAATCTTAATATGTCTTTGACCTTTGTTCATTTTGACCCCCCTAGGCGTTAGAATCTCAGTTTGTCTTTACGTTCTATGTTATATGATGCACACTTCAAAAAACAAGCATTACGTGAGAAACGGTCAATTCTGATCTTTTGACCATGTAAAAAGGAATAATAGCGAGCTATTATTCCTTTTGTTTCAATAATTCATGTGTCAGCCGGCTCAGGACTGTTTTTCTTTTCTTTCAATACGGCATGGGCTTCTTTGACGACTTTTTCAAGTTCAGATACTGGAAGTGCCGTATTCTCTTCTTGATCGGGATGCAGGACCAAATGGAGGAGAAATTCGATATTTCCATCTCCGCCTGTAATCGGTGAAAACGAAACATCCTTTACATCATAGCCTTCTTTTGCAGCAAATTGATTCATTTCTTCTAGCACACCAAGGTGTACAGAAGGTTCTCGCACAATGCCTTTTTTTCCAACAAGCTCTCTGCCCGCTTCAAACTGCGGCTTCACTAGCGCAATACAGTCGCCGTCTGGGATAAGAATATGCTTTAATGCGGGAAGAATGAGTTTGAGCGAGATAAATGATACATCAATAGATGCAACCTCTGGTAATCCTTCGGTGAAATCTGCCGGAACAGAATGGCGGAAGTTGGTGCGTTCCATGACGATCACCCGATCATCCTGTCGTAATTTCCACGCAAGCTGATTGTAACCAACATCCACAGCATAGGATTTGACTGCTCCATTTTGGAGTGCGCAATCTGTAAATCCCCCTGTTGATGAGCCGATATCAATTAAAAGCTTTCCTTCAACGGTTAAATCAAATTCCTGAAGTGCCTTTTCGAGCTTTAGCCCACCTCGGCTGACATATTTCAGCGGATTCCCCTTCACAGTCAGCGGGGTATCACGAGCGATTTTTTCTCCTGGCTTATCCAAACGGTTTTCATTTGAGTAAACGATCCCTGCCATAATGGCACGTTTTGCTTTCTCTCTCGTTTCCATTAGTCCTTGTTCGACTAATAAAACGTCAAGTCGTTCTTTCTTTGATGTCATGATCCAATTCCTTTTCTTGGTGCTGCGGGAAGCAGGTCACGTAACGTTTCAGCAACCTGTATTTTCGTCAGTCCAATTTCCTCAAGTAGCGCATCGACACTTCCATGCTCAATAAATTCATCTGGAATGCCCATACGTTCTACTTTTATATGAGACGCTTTTTTGTCGTGAATATATTCTAATACGCTGCTGCCAAATCCACCCTGAAGCACCGCTTCTTCTATTGTTAAAATTGGCAAACCTTCAGACAGTATCTCATTTAACATGCCTTCATCAAGAGGCTTAATGAAACGTGCATTGACAACACGGATTGATTTCCCTTCTTTTTGCAGTTCTTCTGCTGCCTGCAGCGCCATTTTAATGGTTGTACCGAATGTTAAAATGACAGCATCTTTCCCGGGACGAAGAACTTCCCAAGAACCAATTGGGATGGTTTTCAGCTGTTCATCCATTTTGACGCCTAGTCCATTTCCACGCGGGAAGCGCATGGCGATTGGACCATCATCATATTGAATGGCTGTGTTGACCATATGCTGTCCTTCATTTTCATCCTTTGGCATCATGAGAACCATATTCGGCATATGACGCATGAAAGCAATGTCAAACACACCTTGATGTGTTTCTCCATCTGCACCGACAAGACCTGCACGGTCAATTCCAATGAACACATTGAGATTTTGACGGCAAATATCATGCAGCACTTGATCATAGGCTCTTTGAAGGAACGTTGAATAAATCGCTAAAAATGGCTTCATGTCCTGTGTAGCAAGTCCAGCTGCCATTGTTGCAGCGTGCTGCTCTGCAATTCCAACATCAAACATTCGCTCAGGGAATTCTTTTGCAAATCCTTCAAGCTTTGAGCCAACGGGCATTGCAGGTGTAATTGCGACAATCCGCTCATCTTCCCGTGCCAGCTTTCTGACGGTTTCACTGACGAGACCACTCCATGACGGTGCAGCTGCTGTCGGTTTTACAAAGTCACCTGTGTCGATTTTGTATGGTCCTGTTCCGTGCCATGTGCCGATCTTATCAGATTCGGCCGGCTTATAGCCTTTTCCTTTTTTCGTGATGACATGAAGGAGAACCGGGCCTTTTGTTTTCTTTGCGTATTCAAGATTCTCAAACAAATCTTCATAGGAATGTCCGTCTACTGGTCCTAAGTAAGTAAAGCCCATTTCCTCAAAGAACATACCAGAGACAAGCAAATATTTCAGACTGTCCTTGATACGTTCTGCTGTTGCAGCAAGCTTCCCGCCTACTGCTGGGATACGCTTGAATAAGTATTCAAGCTCGTCCTTTACCCATTGGTATTTACCAGCTGTACGTAGTCTGCCAAGCATTGTATGGATCGCACCAACGTTTGGCGCAATACTCATTTCATTGTCGTTTAAGATCACAATCATGTCTTTTTTTTCATCCCCGATATGGTTCAGTGCTTCTAACGCCATACCGCCGGTTAGTGCACCATCGCCGATAATCGGGAGAATGTATTCATCTGTTCCTTTAATGTCACGCGCTGCTGCCATTCCCATTGCACCAGATAATGAGGTTGAACTGTGTCCAGTCTCCCAAACATCATGTTCACTTTCATTTCGTTTAGGGAAACCGCAGAGCCCTTTATATTGACGAAGTGTATCAAACTCGGCGCCTCTTCCAGTTAACAGCTTGTGAACGTAAGACTGATGTCCAACATCCCAAAGAAATTTGTCTTTCGGGCTGTCAAATACTTTGTGAAGTGCAACAGTAAGTTCAACGACACCAAGGTTTGGACCAATGTGCCCACCAGAGTTCGCTAACGACTCAATTAAAAACGTGCGAATGTCCGCACTCAGCTCCTCTAATTCTGCATTTGACATTCCTTTTAGAAACGTTGGATTTTTTATTGATAAAAGATCCAATCAGGATCAACTCGCTTTCAACAAAATTTCTATCTACATATATAATGCCTTATTCCTATGAAAACCAATTCAGGAATAAGAGTTGTCTCATCATGATAAACTGTTTACAGTTTACCACAATTGCTCGAGGACCCTCAAATTTAGGCTGTTTTTAGTGATCTCGTGAGGCAATCAGATCGCATAAATCATGCAGCAAGTTTTGCTCCAACTCAAGATTTGAGACAATTTCTTTCGCACGAGTGATATGTTCATCCAGCTTTTCTTTTGCTCCTGAAAGCGTTAATAAAGAAGGATATGTCGACTTTTCATTTGCTGTATCGGAGCCGATCCGCTTTCCTATTTTCTCTTCGCTGCCTTCAAGATCTAAAATATCATCACGGATTTGAAAAGCAATGCCAATATGATAGCTGAATTCTCTCAGCTTTTCGATCTCATCATCAGATGCACCTGCCAGTATCGCACCAGCAACCACACTAAAGGTGAGTAGCTTTCCTGTTTTGCGGGCATGAATCGATTCTAATTCAGAAAGAGGGATTTGTTTCTGTTCTGCTTCCATATCATCAAATTGTCCGCCAACCATTCCGAGTGCACCTGCTGATGTAACAAGTTCATCGATGATTCGAAGCTTTTGATCGGCAGGTACATCGTCAGATAATTGCGATGTAATCAGACGGAAGCTTTCAGTGAGCAGCGCATCACCTGCAAGAACGGCTGTTGCCTCGCCGTATACTTTATGGTTGGTCGGCTTTCCTCGGCGCAGATCATCATCATCCATACAAGGAAGATCATCGTGTATCAAGGAATACGTATGAATCATTTCCACTGCACAACCTACTGGTATACCGTCTTCTTCCTTTTTCCCATACGCATTTAAAAGAGCAAGAACAAGCACAGGACGCAGTCTTTTTCCGCCAGCTTTCAGAGAATAAAGCATAGAAGATTTCAGGTCTTCTGGAATAGACAATTCCTGCACATATGTAAATAAATAGTCTTCAATTGCTTGTTTTCGTGTTGTTAAAAATTCGTTTAAGTTACTTGTCACCAGCATCTGCCTCCTTCACAGAAAAAGGAGCCAGTTCACCGTCCTCTTTTAAAATGAAATCCATTTGCTTTTCAACATGCTGTAATTTTTCATGGCAAAGTTTTGAGAGCGTCATACCCTCTTGGAAATAGTGGATAGCTTGTTCTAGCGGTACATCGCCTTCTTCGAGCTTTCCCACAATCTCTTCAAGTCCTTTCATGGCCTCTTCAAATGTCATTTGTTCTTCTTTTTGTTTATTTGATTCTGTCATGATGATTGCCCTCCTTCTCAATAACCTCACAAATCAGACGTCCATCCTTCATTGTAATCGTCAGTTGATCCTTCGTTTCTACTTGATTCACACTTTTAATGAGCTCATCTTCTTTATAAGCTAAACTATAGCCTCTTTCCATGACTTGAAGCGGATTTAATGCATTTAGTTTACCAAGAACCGATTGGAACTGCGAATGAATTGTTTTCATTTGCACATTCATGCTCCGAACGAGCTGTTCTGTTTCATTGGCGTGACGTTTTTTCGCCTGAAGCAGCTGCTCTTTTGGATGAAGCGGCTTCAGTCTATATGTTTGGCGGTCAAGTTGACTGCGTTTTTGTTCCATTTGTCTTGTCAGCTGTTTTTGAAAACGATCAAATACCATATCGAATTGCTGCTCTTTTTGCTCTTGTAATCGTTTTGGAAATCGGAAAGCATAAGAGGATTGAAGTGCCACAAGACGGTCTTTTGCTTGTGACGTTCGATTTTTTACTGCTCTTGTTAACCGAATGTCGATTGATTTGATTCGTTCAATTAAATCAGCGGTGCTTGGAACAGCTAGTTCTGCTGCTCCTGTTGGTGTGGGTGCTCTCATGTCTGCAGTGAAATCACTAATGGTAAAGTCTGTTTCGTGCCCAACTGCAGAAATGATTGGAATGTCTGATGCGAAGATCGCTCTTGCGACTGCTTCTTCATTAAAGGCCCAAAGTTCTTCAATCGATCCTCCGCCTCTCCCGACAATCAAGACATCACAAAGCTGTTTTTCATTGGCTTCTTTAATCCGTTCCACAATCGAACGCGGAGCATTTTCTCCTTGGACTAATGCCGGAAGCACAATGATCTTGGCCTGCTGATAGCGCCGATTGATCGTGGTAATGACATCTCGAACAGCTGCTCCTGTTGGGGATGTAATGACACCAACAACCTCTGGATATTCAGGAATTGTTTTTTTATAGCGCTCATCAAATAAGCCTTCACTTGCTAGTTTCTTCTTCAGCTCTTCATAGGCAAGATGAAGAGCACCAACACCATCAGGCTGCATTTCTTTTGCATATAATTGATAGCTTCCGCTCGGTTCGTAGACTTGAATTCCGCCACGTACGAACACTTTCATTCCGCTCTTTGGTGAAAAAGGCAGCTTGGACGCGGAGCGCTGGAACATGACAGCTTGCATACGTGCATTTTCGTCCTTTAAGGTGAAATAAACATGACCTCTTGAATGAATCTTCACATTTGATAACTCACCTTTGATCCAAATATCTTCTAAATGAGGGTCAACATCAAATTTTCTTTTTATGTATTTTGTAAGGGCTGTGACCGTCACAAAGGCTTTTTCACTCATGACGTATTCCTCCTCTTCAAAAACGCACATTCATCCACCGGCAGCACGCAGGTGGATGAATGGATCAAGCTTATGATAATGTACGTTTTGCTGATTTAACCGTATTGTGTGCAAGCATCGTAATTGTCATTGGACCCACTCCTCCAGGGACTGGTGTGATGTAAGAAGCTTTTTCTTTTGCTGCTTCAAAGTCAACGTCCCCTACAAGTTTCCCTGTTTCTAGACGATTGACTCCTACATCGATGACAATAGCGCCTTCTTTAATTTGGTCAGCTTTAATAAAGTTTGCTCGACCGACGGCAACAACTAAAATGTCCGCTTTTAACGTATGTTCTGAAATGTTCGCCGTTCTTGAATGACAGTAGGTGACGGTTGCATTTTCGTTTAGTAGCAATTGTCCAACTGGTTTGCCGACGATATTGCTTCGTCCTACAACGACCACTTCTTTGCCAGAGAGATCCACACCTGTTTTGTTCAATAATTCAACAATACCTGCTGGTGTGCAAGGGAGGAATGTGTCTTCCCCAAGTAGCATTTTCCCGATATTCAGCGGATGAAAACCATCTACGTCTTTCTCTGGTGAAATTCGTTCAATGACGGCTTTTTCAGAAATATGTTTTGGCAGTGGAAGCTGAACAAGAATTCCGTGGAATTGATCATTCGCATTGTACTGATCAATCATCTTTAGCAATTCCTCTTCTGTTAAAGAAGCATCTAAATGATCAAGCTGGAAATGCATGCCCATGGCTTCTGCTGCTTTTTTCTTCCCGCGTACGTAAGAAAGTGAAGCCGGATCATCACCGATTAGAATAACGGCAAGACCAGGTGTGACTCCTTTTTGTTTTAGCTCTTCTACTTCTTTTGCTAATTGTTCACGCTTTTCTTTTGCTGTTTCTTTTCCATCGATGATTGTTGCTGTCATGTCGAATCCTCCTATTGCTGCTTTAGGTCGTTTTTAATGTTTGAAAGTACACCATTTACAAATTTCGGCGCCTTATCGTCACCGAACAATTTAGCCAGTTCAATGGCTTCATTCATTGAAACACTCACCGGGATATCTTCTTGATATACCATTTCGTACACAGACAGCCTTAAAATGGCTCTGTCTACGTTCGCAATACGATCAAGTTTCCAATTCACAAGATGCTGTGAAATCATGTCATCGAGCTTGTCCTTTTGTTCGAGCACACCGAAAACCAGTTCCTCGAAAAAAGGATCTGATTCTTGTTCATCCAGCGCATGTGTAATGGCCTCTTTCGGATCAATATTGCTGACATCAATTTGAAATAATGTTTGTAGCGCCTTTTCTCTTGCAGTTCTTCTTTTCATTATTTACTCCTTTAACCACTTTATCCGCTTGTCGTTAAGCCATACAGAGATCATAACATATTTTGACCGTAGTCGCACCAAGATCCATGCGAGCTGTGACGAAAAACGAATCACTCCATGCGTGACGTAATCATCATGCGGAATTTTCCCAAAAATGGGCTTTAAAAAACCAAAGAGGCAATGCCTCCTTGGTTTCACTTCAACCCTTTTTACATTTCTTGATCAACTTCAGCTTCAGCTGTTTTTGTATCAAATTGAATGCCAACGACATGAATGTTGATTTCATTAATCGTTAAGGCCGTCATGTTTAAAAGGGTTTGACGGATATTTTCTTGAACAGCAGTGGATACCTTTGGAATGGATAGGCCAAATTCAACCACACAATACACATCAATTGTGATGCCTTCATCAGAGACATCTACTTTCACACCTTTACGGTGATTTTTCTTCCCAAAGCGTTCTGCCACATCAGCAGCGAAGTTGCCGCGCATTTCCGCAATTCCTTCGACCTCTGATGCAGCGATCCCAGCAATGACTTCAATCACTTCTGGCGCAATTTGCACTTTTCCCAATTGATCTTCATCAAGGTTCATTTCAAGCAAATTGTTTTCTGACACGATCATTCACCTCCGAAAGCTGTTATTATTTCATAATTTGATACGTTTCTAAAAACTTCGTATTAAAATTACCGCTCACAAATGTTTCGTGCTCTAGTAATCTGAGGTGGAATGGAATCGTTGTGTAGACTCCTTCAATGACGAATTCTTGAAGCGCACGTTTCATTCTTGCAATTGCTTCTTCTCTCGTTTTACCATATGTGATCACTTTCGCAATCATACTATCGTAATATGGCGGAATCACATAACCAGGGTAAGCGGCAGAATCAATACGTACTCCTAAACCGCCTGGCGGAAGGTACATTTTAATTTCACCAGCAGAAGGCATGAAATTTTTCTCAGGGTTCTCTGCGTTAATACGACATTCAATCGCCCAGCCTTCGTATACGACATCCTCTTGCGTAAGGGAAAGCTTTTCACCTGAAGCTACTTTGATCTGTTCTTTGATCAAATCAACACCAGTGACCATTTCCGTTACAGGATGCTCTACTTGGATACGTGTATTCATTTCCATGAAGTAAAACTTCTCTTCATTATAATCGTAAATGAATTCAACCGTTCCGGCACCTGTGTATTCAACAGCTTCGGCTGCTTTTACGGCAGCTTCACCCATTTGCTCACGAATATCTGCATTTAGTGCAGGTGATGGCGTTTCTTCCAGAAGCTTTTGCATTCTTCTTTGGATAGAACAATCACGTTCACCTAAGTGAATGGTATTCCCATGCTGATCAGCAAGGACTTGAATTTCAACGTGTCTAAAGTCTTCAATGAATTTCTCCAAATAGACACCTGGGTTCCCGAAGTTTTGTGCTGCTTCCTGCTGCGTGATGGTGACACCGTTAATGAGCTCTTCTTCTGTGCGAGCCACACGGATACCTTTACCACCGCCGCCTGCAGTTGCTTTAATAATGACAGGATACCCAATACTAGCTGCTGTTGAAACAGCATCATCAAGATCTTTTACAATTCCTTGAGAACCAGGGACAATTGGAACTCCAGCTTGCTTCATTGTTTCTCTTGCCACATCTTTCGTTCCCATTTTGGAAATTGCTGACGCAGTTGGTCCAACAAAGATGACATTACATTCCTCGCAAAGCTCTGCAAAGTCTGCATTTTCAGCAAGGAAACCATATCCTGGATGGATGGCATCTGTACCTGTTAGTTTTGCCACACTGACAATATTTGTCACATTTAAATAACTATCTTTTGAAGCAGTCGGTCCGATGCAATATGCTTCATCAGCCATTTGAACATGCAGCGCATCACGATCCGCTTCAGAAAATACCGCAACTGTTTCAATTCCAAGCTCTTTACAAGCACGGATGATTCTAACTGCGATTTCTCCTCTGTTTGCAATTAATAGCTTTTTAATCATGATCGTACTCCTTACTCTGCTTTCACTAGAAAGAGGGGTTGTCCGAATTCTACAAGCTGACCGTTTTCAGCTAATACTTCGACGATTTCGCCTTTTACTTCTGCTTCGATTTCATTAAACAGTTTCATCGCTTCAACGATACATACAACTGAGTTTTCCTTCACTTTAGAACCTGTTGTCACATATGGATCTGCTTCTGGTGAAGAAGAAGCGTAAAATGTGCCAACCATTGGGGATGTGATTTTATGCAGGTTTTCAGACGCAGTTTCCTCTTGTGCAGGGGCTTCGGTCTGAGCTGGAGCTTGTGCTTTAGGAGCTTGTTGAGCTGGAGCTGCTTGGACAGGAGCCACTGGTGCTTGTGCCGCAACTTGCTGAACGACTTCTTTATTTTTCTTTAACTTGATTTTTGCGCCTTCATTTTCGTACGTAAATTCATCAATTGTTGATTCGTCAATTAATTTAATCAGTTCATGAATCTCTTCAATTTTTAACATGGATTTGCACCCCTATGTATGGATTTATCTTTTTTTATAGGCTAGTACTAAAAGTACATACTATAACCATCTTACAGGAGGATTTCGTTGAATTCAACTATTAATGTGATGAGACACCTCGCGCAAGCACCTGAAAAAGGGCGTCAACCCGCATGAAAAAACGCCCTTTTCAGAAAAGGGCGCTTGTGCATTTTTATTGATTCGATGGCTCAAAAGTGACGGCTACGTTATCAAGCCCTCTCATTTCTTTTGTGACCAAATCAATAATATCTGCTGCTTGGGACTTTGATTTTTTATCAGAACGAACCGTGATGTTCACTTTATCTCCTTCTGCACTGACGAGCGCATCTTTATACCCTTTTGTTTTGATTAATGTCTCCAGCTGACGCTCTGTTCCTTCGGCCTCACTAAGCGCTGTCATTTGATCATAAGCTTCACTTTTTTCTTGCGCTGTTGCATCATCGCTAGACACGATTTCGTTATACTCTTCACGCTGCTTGCTGCGCTTATCTTCCAGTTCAAGTCTGTAGGTTGTGAAAAGTTCATCGTCGGTCTGCTCTGAAACAGCCTTTCCTTCTTCTCCACTTGTTTCAACATCTTCTTGTTTCGCATTGGTTTCTTTGTCAGTTGATTTCTCTTCTGCATTCTTTTCGGTTCCTTTATCAGTCCCTTTTTCTGGCTCAGCCTTTTTCTCTTCCATTCCTTTTGATTTTGTATCTTCTACTGTCACAGCATTCTCACCTTGTGGGGACATGATATAGTACACACTTAATACGACAACTAAACTTAGCATCGTTAATAGCCAAACCGTTTGTTTTTTTAACATCATTCCGAATCCTCCTTGATTTTTTTAGGGGCAACAGCCACTCTATGGCTCGGTACATCAAGCACTCGTGTAACCGCTTCAATGATGGTTTTCTTTATTTGAACGTTGTCTACTCCTTGAGCAACAACGAGGACACCTCGAATGTCTGGCTTTTTCGTTTGGACAACAACAGGTGTTTCTTCATTGCCATTTTTAATAATGACAACCTCTTCTTCTTTTGTTTGATCCGTGACACTTCGCACGCCGCCTTCTTTGTCTGTTTCCTCGGTCGTAGTGCTTTTATTGGATTTGTTTTTTTCAAACACTTTTAAAGAAGTTGCGTCTACATTTACCACGATGGATACATCCTCAACACCAATGATCGTTTCTAAAATCTCTTTCAGCTGATTTTCGTATTCTTGTTCAACATCCTCTATCGAGTTGTTTGACTTACCTGAAGAGGATGGTTTGAACACCGCCTGCTCTTCTGAGGATGTTTTTTTAGACGCAGGAACAGCGGCCTCTTGTTTGCTTGATGGCGGTGACAAAATTTGACTGACTAACATGAATGACACGCCGATGATGAAGACAAGCAGTAAGTAATGGTGCTTCGTTAATTTTGGTTTCCCTTCACCTTTTTCAGGTGCTTGGAACATTGATTTCAGTTTTTGTCTCCAGTCCTTGTTATTCATGATCTGCTGCGTCACCTCCCTCAATGTTGAGCGCAATGTGTTCAGGCCGTGTATTCCAAACATCTGCAAGCGTCTCTTTCACCCTCGCCATCTCTTTTGCTGACGTCTCGGCGCTTTCCTCCTTTTGCCTGGAGAGATCAATGTCGACCTTTGCCACCGTTTCTACAGCATCACCTGTGAGCGGGACAAGGACTGCTTTGATGCGAAATTGATTTGCCTCCATATTCTGATCAAGGTGCTCCTCATCTGCCAACACTTCTACGTGTTTCATTTCATAGCTCTCCTTCTCCAGTGGCTCCTTTGCGCTTTTTTCTAGTTGGACAGCCATTTGCTTTAAAATATATGCACGCTGTGAAGCTTGTATTTCTTTTTTTTCTAAATTCATCTGATTTTTTATTTCTTCTGATTGCGCTTGGTCCTTCCCTTTCATGATTTCTGAGAAAATTTGGTCCGGATCTGCCCGGAATAACGCAAAGATCGGATTGAGCATCACGACAATTAACAATAAGCTGACGACCATTTTTGCATACTTCTGCATGCTTGAATTGGGAAGCAAAAGATCAATCACAATCGCAAATAAAATAAATAGGATAATACTTGTGATCCATTCTGTGAGAAAACTCAAATGGTGTCCCCTCCTTACTTCATCATCATGGTGAGGTTGCCAGCTGTGATGATAACGGTAATGCTTAAAAAGAACATAAGCGATACAACAGCTAATGCAGCAAATATATAAAGAACACTTTTCGAAATGACATCAAGGCAGCTAATAATCGGCCCGCCCCCTAAAGGCTGAAGAATCGCAGCGGCCAGTTTATAAATGAGAGCGAGCGACAGCACTTTAATCGCTGGGAAAGCCGCAATTGAAATCAAAATGGCGACGCCTACAAGGCCAACCGTATTTTTCAGCAGCACAGAGGCGCTGATAACGGTATCTGTCGCATCAGTAAACATTCTGCCAAGGACAGGGATGAAATTTCCGGTAATAAACTTGGCTGTGCGAAGAGCGATTCCATCAGTGATAGCAGCAGATGCCCCCTGTACAGAAATGACGCCGAGGAATACAGTTAAAAAAACAGCGAGCCCGCCAATGGCGACATTTCTTAACAGCTGGGCAAGCTGGGTCACTTTGTATTGTTCGGTCAATGTACTGACTATGCTCAAGATCGCTGATAAAAAGATGAGCGGAAGAACGACATATTGAATAAAAACACCGCTCGTGTTCATTAAAAACAAAATCACAGGATGAAAGAATCCGGCTGAGACAAGCCCGCCTGATGAGGCAATAAGTGCTAATAAAAGAGGAATAAGAGCAAGAATAAAACTAGTCATCGTTTGAATGGCTTCTGTTGCATAAGAGATCGCAACATGAAAACTGTTTAATGCAATAATGATAAGCACCATATAAACAAGAGCGTATGCAACTTTACTAACAGTGCTTTGCTCAAACGCATTTTGCAAAAGCTGCAAAAGCGAACAAAAGATGGTGAGTAATATAAGTGTGCCTAAGAGCTTTCCATTGGCAATCAGCTCATGAAACAGATAATGAACAAAAGCCTTCAGCCACGTTTGGGGAGACAGCTCTTTATCGCCATCGATCATTTCCTTCACTGTACCTTTTTGGCTTTCAGGCAGAAAGCCGCCATACTCGTCCAATATCGTTTCCCAAAAGTCACTGATAGAATGAAGCTCCAAGGCATCAGCCTGTCCACCCGCAACTTCTTCTGCGACCGGTTCTTCACTTGATAAAGGCACACTTTCTTCTGCACCTGCATACGGAACGATCATCCAAAAGAACATCATAAACCCCAGCACAGCTGTCACCCGTTTCATCATCATCACCTCTTTTCCATCAAGTCATGGACGGGATCATACCTAGGATCGTCTCAATGATGACCGTTAAAATCGGTACCGCCATGACCAAAATAAGAATCTTGCCGCCAAGCTCTATTTTTGAAGCGATGGCGCCTTGTCCAGCATCCTTTGTGAGCTGGGCACCAAATTCTGCAA
This sequence comes from Bacillus sp. FSL W8-0183, assembly GCF_038006825.1. NCBI lineage: Bacteria > Bacillati > Bacillota > Bacilli > Caryophanales > Bacillaceae > Bacillus > Bacillus sp. FSL W8-0183. Next base: position 2,442,591 of record NZ_JBBOVY010000001.1, read on the forward strand.
TATAGGCAATGCCAATGATTTTCAAAATGGTTTCCACGTATTTCATATTGACGCCTGCACTTGCTGCAATTTTTTCAATCATGGAGATAATGGCATAGATTTGATCGATTAAATAAAGGAAAATGACACACCCAGTAAACACAACAAGCATAAAGGCGAAGGTTGGCTTTTGTTCTTTGACGATTAATGCTAGAAAAGTAGCGATTAAACCAAGTCCAACAATTTGAATAATTTCGATTTGTAAGCCCTCCCCTATCCTTGAAATAGAAATACGGCTTTAATCTTCTTAAACAAATCATCCACAATGGTAGCAACCATAAATAAAATGTAGATAAATCCAAGCAGTGTCACCCACTGTGCGTACTCTTTTTTCCCCATTTGATCTAAAATCGTATGAAGAAAAGCCACGACGATACCCACTCCCGCAATTTGGAAAATGACGTTTACATCAACGCCCATGCTCTCGACTCCCTTCCTCTCACATCAATAACAGAATCAGTAGTAACCCACTTAGAAAACCAAGACTTCTCACCATTTTTTCATTTTTCGCTTGGGCAACTTCAGCTTCTTTTTCCTCTGATTCCAAATGACCTAAAGCTAGCTTGATATATTTTTGCTGAGCCGTCACATCATGCTGACCAAGGGTTTCTCCAAAGTGCTTCAGCGCCTCATATTCGCCTTTTTTTAATACGGTTTTTTTCCATACATCCTCTAGACTTTCATTCCATGCATGCCTCGCAGAAAAGGTTCCGACGTTGAGTTTTTCTGCAAATTGTTCAAATAGCCGATTCACAGGCGGTCCTACTTGGGACGCAATTTGGTCAGCAGCTCTAGCTAAAGGTGTTTGACCATATATAATTTCAGCTTCAAGAGATTGGAGTGCAAACCGGAGCTGGCGGATTTGCTTTGGCCGATCACTGTACCGCTTCGCAAACTCGAATCCCCCCCATGTCGTAGCCGCAACAATGAAAATAGCACCAATAAGCTTTAACATACGTCCACTCCCCGCCTCCGCTTCAGCTCTTGTCCCTCTTGGTCAAATATCCGTCCGATCGTGCCAGGCCCTTTTTCTCTATTTAATTCCACATATCGATCAAACACACGAAGCTGCCATAACGGTTCAAATGATGGCCGTTTAGATAAGTCTTCAAGAGAATACCCATGAGCTGAGACGATAATGGTGACTCCAGCATGGATTGCTTCTAACAGTGCCTGTACATCTTCACTTTTTCCGATTTCATCGACAATGATGACTTCTGGGCTCATGGATCTGATCATCATCATTAACCCTTCAGCCTTTGGGCACGCATCAAGTACATCAATCCGGTGCCCAAAAGAATGCTGCGGCACTCCTCTTATACAACCTGCGATTTCAGAGCGTTCATCTACAATCCCTGTTTTTCTAGGAGAAATGGCTGTTGTTCCTGTACTGACAAGACGGGCTAGATCACGCAGCAATGTCGTTTTCCCGGTTTGCGGCGGACCTATAATCAGTGTGTTACACCAATGTTTTTCATATAAATAAGGGAGAAACGGCAGAGCAATTCCGATCTTCTCTTTTGCGATACGAATATTAAATGAAGAAATATCTCTTAAGCCTTTGACGAATCCATTTTCGACGATGACCTTTCCAGCAAGCCCAACCCGATGTCCGCCAGATATGGTGATATAGCCCTGTTTTAACTCTTCCTCCAGTGTGTACATACTGTAATTACTGAGCCTGCCTAATAGCTGAGCCGCATCTTCACCTGTTGTATAATAGGAAAGAAAGCGGGGTTTTCCTCCTTGCATCAGCTCAATTGGGCGATCGGTGCGAATGCGGATTTCTTCTATTTGCGCCCACTCTGCTTCTTTTAACATGCTGAGTTCTTGTCCAATTGAGTGCGGGAGAATATCCAACAAACTCCGCAACGAATTCCCCTCCTTTTTTTCTTCTCTAAAATGTATGATGCATGCCGTTAATTATGCCAAGCCATTTCACTTATAAATTCCAACAAGAATAAATACGACACCAATGAAAATAAACACAAGCTTCGCATAGGATAACTGCCCTGCAATTTGGTAGATTCCAATCGTCATCGTAATAATAAAAATGAGCGGCCCGATGATCGCTAATATACTATTGATGACAACCGCTTTACGCACATCATTTGTCACTAAAATGAGGATGGCGGCCGTCAGTTCAATCGCGGCAGATAAAAACCTCATCCCTGCCATGGCAGCGACTGATGGGTGTATACCCGGGAGAAATTGTTTCATATAGAACCTCCAGCTTTTTTTACACTATATGCTTCACTAGCTAGAAGTAGTCTTGTTTTTCAAAAGGAAGAGAGATGGATGAGAGAATAGAGTAAGGGGTGTCATAACGAGGCGTCCTATTTTTCAAATAAAAAAAGACTGTAAACACGAAGTTTACAGTCTCAGATAGTTGACAAAGGGATAAAATGAACTTGATTTTATCCCTTTGTCTTCTTTTCAGCGTGATAGAAAACCTTTGCAGTCTAGGAAGAACGAGTACTGGCGCGGAGCGAATTTGACATTCGTGAGCACCAGCACGCAGGACTGACAAAGAATGCGAGGGTTTGCCTACACGCTGAGACTGTAAACACGAGGTTTACAGTCTCTCTCCGTTCATTACGCTCTTGAAACGTATGAACCGTCAGATGTATTGATCACTAGTTTATCACCTTGGTTCACAAAGAAAGGAACGTTCACGATTAAACCAGTTTCTGTTTTTGCAGGTTTTGATCCACCTGATGTCGTATCACCTTTAATACCAGGCTCTGTTTCTACTACTTCTAGTTCTACAGTGTTTGGAAGTTCTACTCCAAGTGTTTCATCACCGTACATGACGATTTGAACAGACATATTTTCAAGCAAATATTTCAGCTCATCTTTGATTTGCGCTTCGCTTAGTTCAAGTTGTTCGTATGAGCTTGTATCCATGAATACATGCTGATCGCCATTTGCATATAAATACTGCATTGTTTTTGTTTCAATTTGAGCTTTCGCTACTTTTTCACCTGCACGGAATGTTTTCTCTTGAATCGCACCTGTACGCAGGTTACGCAGTTTCGAACGGACAAACGCTGCGCCTTTTCCTGGTTTTACGTGTTGGAAATCCACTACACGCCAAATACCGCCGTCCACTTCAATTGTCAGGCCTGTACGAAAATCGTTTACTGAAATCATTTTGTCATCCTCCTACATTTCACCATCATAATATGATAAGTTCTTTCGGTGAGTGGGTCAATCGTTTATTGCCGTCAGCTGTCAGGACGATATCATCCTCAATTCTCACGCCGCCGACATCCGGCAAGTAAATGCCTGGTTCAACTGTCACAACCATTCCCTCTTCTAACACGACATCTGAGCGTGAGGAAAGGCCAGGTGCTTCATGTACTTCCATACCAAGCCCATGTCCAGTCGAATGCCCGAAGTATTGACCGTAGCCATACTTTTCAATGATGTCTCGTGTGATGCGATCAGCTTCTTTTCCTGTTAAGCCTGGCTTGATTTTATCCACACCAGCGTTTTCTGCTTCTAATACGATATGATAAATTTCCTTTAATTTGTCGCTTGGTGTTCCTACAGCAATGGTTCTTGTCATGTCTGAACAATAGCCTTTATAATAGGCACCGAAATCCAGTGTCACCAAGTCGCCAGATTCAATCACCTTTTCGCTCGCTCTCCCGTGTGGCAGGCTTGAACGAACGCCAGAGGCAACAATCATATCGAATGAAGATCCTTCTGCCCCTTCTTTTCTCATGAAAAATTCAAGCTCGTTCATGACCGCAATTTCTGTCAGGCCCGGCTTGATGTACGTGAGAATATGATCAAAGGCATGATCTGCAATCTTCGCAGCTTCCTCTAATATCTTAATCTCTTCATTAGACTTAATCAAGCGCAACTTTTCAACTGATTCCGAGACTGGAACAAGCTCGATACCGCTTGCTTTCCCCGAGTACTGCTGGTAGGTGGCAAATGTCATATGGTTTTGTTCAAAACCAAGACGTTTCACCCCAAATTCGTTTGCCGTTTGGACAGCAGTTTCCACAATGTTTCCTTTATGTTCAATGATGTCATAGCCCTTTACTTGATCCTTGGCTTGCTCCGTGTAACGGAAATCCGTAATAAAGGCGGCTCGATCCTTTGAAACGATGGCAAGACCGGCTGATCCAGTAAAACTCGTCATATAATGCAAATTAAAGCTGCTTGTAATCACTAAACCATCTATGTCTAATTCGGCTAAAAGTTTTCTTAGTTTTTCAAGTTTCATGATACTGCTCCCCCTTCACTGACTAAATAACGAATCGCCAATTTATATCCTTCTAAACCAAGTCCAACGATTTGACCTTGGCATACTGGAGCAAGAACCGAATGATGGCGGAATTCCTCTCTCTTATGAACATTTGTGATATGTACTTCGATGACAGGTAACGTAATACTTGCAATGGCATCTCTCAGTGCATAGCTATAGTGGGTAAAAGCACCCGGGTTAAACACGACGCCATCGTACTGATCTTCTGCTTCATGAAGCGCATCAACCAAATCTCCTTCGTGATTCGATTGAAAGAACGTCAATTGAATATTTGCTCTTTCTGCAAACTGAAACAAATCCGTTTCTAAATCTGTTAATGTTTTACTTCCATAAACTCCTGGCTCTCTCTTGCCGAGCCTATTTAAGTTGGGCCCATTCAGCACTAGAAAATGAGGCATATGACCACTCCTTCACCCTAATTCACTCTATATCGATGTCTGTTTCTTTTTCCTTAGAAACCTTTCGTTTCCAAAAATAATTTTATCATATGAAAGGTGGATTTACACTTTATTCTGTCTTTTTCCCGAGTGCCCTTGCAAGCTTCTGACTCGTTAATTCATTGTATTCAAATGAAATACTGTATCCGACAAACATGCCATATAAAATATATAGGCAAAATGTCGTCACAATGGTGCTTTGCTGCAAATCTTGCACTTGCTTCACATCGGGGAATATAGGATTAAATACATAAAAAACAAGCAGCCACAAAATCCCTCCATAAATCAGTCCCATCCAAAAACCTTTGATCCGTTTGAGCAGTCCATAATAAATAAAGGCTGCTCCAATAGATAAAATCCCTAAAAGTACAATACTCATAAATGTACCAAGTCCGCCTTTTTTCCATTCACCAAGCACAAATGGCTGCAACAGCATATTTGGACTCACCTCTGAAAAATGAAACATATGGGTCAGAAATCCGATAAAGCCCCAAAAAACTCCGCCGACAAAACCTGTGGCTGCTGCCCTTGCCACCATTGAAGACGTTTGTACTGATTGATTTTTTTCTTCTTGGTTTTTCTTTTCATCACGTTTCATATGAACACCTCCAGCAAGTAGTATGTCCAAAATGTCATGAAAAAAAAGGATTTCCGTGCGAGAGTGTAAAATTTTTATAACAGGGTATACTGGCTAAAAAGAGGTAGATAGAATTCTAGTAGATAATCGACCTGTGAGCTAGTGATTTCCCCTCTTTTCCTGTACAATAAAGGTATAAGGAAATGCATGTAAATTACAGGAAACAGGCAGGTTGATGAAATATGTCCAATCAAACAAAACCTCCAGCATATGGAGGGCAGGCAGTTGTGGAAGGTGTCATGTTCGGAGGTAAAAAGAACTATGTGACAGCGATTCGGCGTAAGGATGAGTCGATTGAGTTTTTAAAGCTTCCCCGGACCTCCAATAAACGAACCGCCTTTCTTAAGAAAATCCCTTTTGTCAGGGGTGTTGCTGCACTTGTTGAAGCAAGCGCAAACGGCAGTAAGCACTTAAACTTCTCCAGCGAGCGCTATGACTTAGATCCTTCTGAAGATCATTCTCTTGAAAAGGAACAAAAAAGCTCGAAATTATCAATGATCTTTGGCATTGCTGTGATCGGAGTTCTCTCTCTTCTTTTTAGTAAATTTGTCTTTACTTTAGTGCCTGTCTTTTTAGCCGAACTTGTGCGTCCGGTGTTTTCTGGAAACTTCGCACAAATTGCAGTGGAAACATTCTTTAAATTGATCCTGTTATTAGGCTATATTTACTTTATTTCCATGACCCCTTTAATTAAAAGGGTATTTCAATATCATGGGGCAGAACATAAAGTCATAAACTGCTATGAACAGAATCTTGACATCACAGTGGAAAATGTCCAAAGCCAATCTCGCCTGCATTATCGATGCGGCAGCAGCTTTATTTTATTCACTGTCATTGTCGGCATGTTCGTCTATTTACTCGTACCGACAGATCCTTTATGGGTGAGAGTTCTGAATCGCTTGGCGCTTATTCCGGTTGTTCTGGGCATTTCATTTGAAGTGCTTCAGCTCACAAACAAACTCCGTGACGTGCCAGTGCTTAAAGTGCTTGGCTATCCTGGCCTTTGGCTGCAATTGCTCACAACAAAAGAACCCTCTGATGATCAAGTCGAGGTAGCCATTGCAAGTTTTAATGAACTTCTTCGTTTAGAGGAAGCATCTGCGAAACAAGCATCAGATTCTGCTCATCAAGTGATCTAGTTTATAAATCCGGTAAATTCTTTCGGAGGTGGACAGTTATGAATCGCCGAGTACATCCTGCTTTTACCATTATTTTCGCTTTAGGTGTTTTGGGATTTGTGTATTTACTCACAACGAATCCAGGCAGACTCTTTACGATGCTGCTATCAGTTGTGATCATTGGAGCGGTTCTATTTTTCTTATTTAGATGGCTGATGAATCGAAGAACTGGAACAGAAGGAAATCTTTATCGTAAAGCAGTCAAACAATCAAAACGTCGCTACCAGCAGCCTAAACCAAAAACGAAAAGCCAGATGAAAAACCGGGTCACTCATTTGCGAAGCGTGCCGACTGACCACAAGTCTAAGCCCGTCCTTCTCAAAAAGAAAAGCCAAACACATTTGACAGTCATTGAAGGCAAGAAAAACAAAAAGAAAAATCGCGCCTTATTTTAAAATGTCCAGCTCTTTAAAAATTGCTCGGCCTTCTGTCTGCCTAGATCGACGAGCGCCTTTTTCTTTTCTGTCATGAGATGAAAATCAGTGGCAATGACGTGTTCTACAGGGATAAAAATAATATGACGTTCGTGTTTTGTGGCAATATGTCTTTCGTCATGAGCACCACGCATCGTTTCAAATAGAGCGCCAAACAGTTCAAACGCATTGCGGATGGAATGTTGAGGGCGTTCTTTTTCGTTTGGCGTTAATGTGACACCGACAAACGGCCTTTTTTTCTCTTCAGCAAAAAGCCAAATCGGAAAGTTGCTGAGCACGCCGCCATCCACGATGGTACAAATTCCTTTTGAAGACCTTAGTTTCACAGGTTCGAAAAAATAAGGCAAACTGCAGCTCATCCGAATGGCTCTGGCGACAGAAAACCGTTCTGGATTTAACCCATAGGAAGGAAGGTCATCTGGAAGGACAAGGATTTTGCCATTTGTTAAATCAGAAGCGACGATTTTGAGCGTATCTTTTTTCAGATCACCGAATACGGTGACGCCTTTTCGTTTTAACACGTCTGTCAGCCATTTTTCTAGACGGTCACCTTTGTAAAGGCCAAGACGCCAATAAATAGACACCCACCTGAGCATTTTAAACGGGATGAATTGACACCTTCGGTCAAGCAATTGATGCTCATCCATTTCGTCTAACAGCTCCCGAATCTCCTGACTCGAAAAACCCGCTGCGATGAGTGAAGCAATGATTGCTCCCGCACTTGTTCCAGCGAGACGGACAAATTGAAATCCTCTTGCTTCAAGCGCTTCATAGGCGCCTGCAAGTGCTGCACCCTTAATGCCTCCACCTGAGAACACACCATCTATCTTCATCAAGGAGCCCCCTTTTCTGTCACACTATTAATAGTGTAGGAGCATTTGCCTTTCATTAGAACTATATTCAAAAAGGACACCCTTCGCCAGGTGTCCTTTCAGCGTGTAGACAAACCCTCGCATTCGGTGTCAGTCTTGCGCTCCGGTGCTCACGAATGTCAAATTCGCTCCGCGCCAGTACTCGTCCTTCCTAGACTGCAAAGGTTTTCTTTCACGCTGAAAAGAAGACAAAGAGCTAAAATAAAGTACATTTTACCCCTTTGTCAACAATTTAAAAGGACACCCTTCGCCAGGTGTCCTTTTTCTTAAGATTCTTGATTTGTTTGTTCGTTTTTCTTTTGAATCGCTTTCAGCTGAACGGATCGCTCATCGTTTTCTTCAAAGAATTGGACGAGGTCGCCGATGCGGTCAATGCTGTTCCAGCTGAGATGATGCTCAATACCTTCTACATCATCATAAATTTTCTCTTCATCTACACCAATGATTCTTAAAAATTGCTCTAGCAGTTCATGTCTGTATACGAGACGTTTTCCAATTTTTTTGCCTTTCGGGGTTAAAATTAGACCACGATATTTCTCATAAATGAGGTATTCATCTTTATCTAGCTTCTGAACCATTTTTGTTACAGAGGAGGGATGGACAGCGAGGGCTTCTGCAATATCAGATACTCTTGCATATCCTTTTTCTTCTATCAGCATATAAATTTGTTCAATATAATCTTCCATACTAGGTGTAGTCATAAAACCCCTCCAAAATGCACCTTTACTTAATAATCATAACAATTCTACACCATCGCCCATTAAAAAACAAGAAGAGTCCTTCGTCTTAACGCTTGTAATTCCAATCATCTGTGGCGTATTTCGTTTTGGCGAGGTGATGAACAAATGCCAACTCTTCATCTGTCAGCTCATAAGGCACAAGCTCGATATTTAATCCTTTTTCAAACCCTCGTTTAAATGCAACACGCGCATCGTCTATCGTACATGTTCGATCTGAAATTTCATTGATCGCCACCGCTTTGTTTTTAAAGCTGCGCTGCATCCGCTCTCTCACCCGGTCGTTTGGATACAGAAATAAATCAAACAATTTGTCCTCATCAAGATCAATTAAGATCGAGCCATGCTGGAGGATCACACCTTTTTGTCTTGTTTGCGCACTGCCTGCTACTTTTCTGCCTTCTACAACAAGCTCGTACCATGAAGGCGCATCAAAACATACAGACGATCTTGGATTTTTTAAGCTTTCTTTTTCTTTTTCTGTACGAGGAATGGCAAAATACGCATCGAGTCCCAGTTCTTTAAAGCCCTCTAAAATCCCTTCTGAAATGACGCGGTATGCCTCTGTCACCGTCGCTGGCATCTCTGGGTGCTCTTCTGACACGATCACACTGTAGGTCAATTCCTGATCATGAAGAACACCGCGACCTCCTGTAGGCCTGCGAACAAATCCAAGACCATAGCGCTCAACCGCTTCCATGTTGATTTCTTTTTCAACATGTTGAAAATATCCAACAGATAATGTCGCTGGATTCCAACCATAAAAACGGATCACAGGCGGGATCAGCTTCTCGCTATGCCAATAAAGCAAGGCTTCGTCCATGGCCATGTTAAAGGCAGGGTCTTGGTTTCCTGTATCAATGAAACACCATTTCTCTTTTTGCATATAAAATCCCTTCTCTTTTACGTAGTCAATGTTAGATAATGGTGGTGACCACCGATTTTCTCTCTTCATCAGTCTATCAAATAGGGAAGGAATTGAAAATAATTCTTACCATTTATGATGACAAGTTTCTTTTGCTTTACTATAATAGTATTTGTCTAAAACGTACCATCAGACAGGTGACTGTGCTGATGCTCAAGAAGGAGTCGAGTCGTATTGCCAATATTCAACTATATCGTCCTCTCACTTTGTGGACTTTTCGTTCTTTATTCCATCGGCAGTTACATTTATCAGCAGCGCATAATGAAAACGCTGACGGAAGCAGAATTTATCAAAGGTTACCGCAAAGCCCAACTCATTGATGTGAGAGAACCAAATGAGTTTGAAGGTGGACATATTTTAGGCGCAAGAAACATTCCCCTTTCACAATTAAAGCAGCGCAAAAATGAAATACGCCCTGACAAGCCTGTTTATCTCTATTGCCAAAATAATTTGAGAAGCGGAAAAGCTGCTCAAACGTTACGTAAAAATGGCTGTCGTGAGATTTATAATTTAAAGGGCGGCTTTAAAAAATGGGGCGGCCGCATTAAAACAAAGAACTAACAAAAAAGACTCTGGGAGCTATTGCCCCCATGAGTCTTTTTATTTTCTTTCAAAAACCAGCACTGGATTCCGTGCAGCCTTTGTTTCATCCATTCGTTTCACAACGGTTGTATGTGGTGCTTCCTGTACGATTTCTGGGTTCTCTTCCGCTTCTTTTGCAATTTGAATCATCGCTTCAATAAATGCATCAAGGGTTTCTTTTGATTCTGTTTCAGTTGGTTCAATCATGATACATTCCTCTACATTTAGCGGGAAGTAAATCGTTGGCGGATGATAGCCAAAATCAAGTAATCGTTTGGCAATATCCAGTGTCCGCACACCTAGTTTCTTTTGACGTTTACCTGAAAGGACAAATTCATGCTTACAGTGGCGGTCAAATGGCAAATCATAATGAGCACATAAGCGGCGCATCATATAGTTTGCATTCAACACCGCATGATCCGTTACAGCCTTTAAGCCGTCTGGTCCCATAGAGCGGATATACGCATACGCTCTGACATTGATACCAAAGTTCCCATAGAACGGTTTCACACGGCCGATGGATTCTGGACGATCGTAATCAAAGAAATAACGACCTTCTTTCTTCACAAGCACTGGCTTTGGCAAATATGGAATCAAATCCTTTTTCACGCCAACTGGACCTGAACCAGGGCCTCCTCCTCCGTGTGGACCTGTAAAGGTTTTATGAAGATTTAAGTGAACCACATCAAATCCCATATCCCCCGGTCTTGCTCTGCTTAATACAGCATTTAAGTTCGCTCCATCATAATAAAGCTTCCCGCCTGCTCCGTGGACGATTTCAGCCATTTCTAAAATATTTTCTTCAAAAAGGCCGAGTGTATTTGGATTTGTGAGCATGAGAGCCGCTGTTTCTTCATTGACAACACGGCGCAGGTCGTCTAAATCGACAAGCCCATGTTCATTAGATGCCACCGTAATCGTTTCAAATCCTGCTACTGTTGCAGATGCGGGATTTGTTCCATGAGCAGAATCAGGTACGATGACTTTTGTTCGTTTAAGATCTCCTCTTGCTTCATGGTATGCACGAATCATCATGAGCCCCGTCCATTCGCCATGTGCTCCTGCCGCAGGCTGTAATGTCACGGCGTCCATTCCTGTAATTTCTTCTAAATGGTCACCTAAATCATAAAGTAACTCTAATGCACCTTGCACAGTGTCTGCCTCTTGAAGTGGATGCACATGCGAGAAGCCTGCAAGACGTGCCACCTTTTCGTTAATCTTTGGATTATATTTCATCGTACAAGAGCCTAGAGGATAAAAGCCAGAATCGACCCCGTGATTACGCCTAGATAATGCTGTGTAGTGACGCATAATATCCAGTTCAGAAACCTCTGGCAGCTCCGCATCTTCATGGCGGATATACGCTTCATCAAATAAATCTGGGAGCTTCTCCTCAGGTACGTCTAAATCAGGCAGGCTGTAACCAATTCTTCCTTCTTTGGATAATTCAAAAATAAGCGGCTGATCTTGTTTATTCATGACGATCCCCCAATTCCTTGATGAACGTATCAATTTCTTCTTTTGTTCTTAGTTCTGTCACAGCGACGAGCATATGCTGCTGAAGCTCTGGATAATCCCGTCCCAAGTCATATCCACCGATGATTCCTTTTTCAAGCAATCGCTCATTCGCTTCTTTCACAGGTTCATTCAGTTTCAACACAAATTCATTAAAATGAGCACCCTCTATTTCAGCCTGTAACCCATGTTTTTCTGCCTGCGTCTTGGCATAATGGGCCTTTTGTACGTTTTGATAGGCAATGTCTTTGATACCTGTTTTCCCAAGCGCCGTCATCGCAACAGAAGCGGCTAACGCATTTAATGCTTGGTTTGAACAAATATTTGAAGTCGCTTTGTCTCTTCGGATATGCTGCTCGCGCGCTTGAAGGGTCAGCACAAATCCTCGCACCCCGTTCTCGTCTTCTGTTTGCCCGACTAAACGCCCCGGCACTTTCCGCATTAATTTTTTCGTCACAGCGAAATATCCACAATGAGGGCCGCCAAATGCAGCTGGAATGCCAAATGGCTGCGCATCACCAACGACAATATCTGCCCCAAGCTTTCCTGGTGGTGTCAGTAAACCAAGTGCAAGCGGGTTACTTGAGACGATGAATAAACTTTTCCCTTTATGCGCAATCGGTTCAATGTCCTTTAATGGTTCAACAACACCGAAGAAGTTTGGGTATTGTACAAGGACCGCTGCTGTTTCGTCACAGACGGCTTCTTCTAATGCGGCTAGATCGGTCTGACCTTTTCGCGCAGGTACCTCGACGACTTCAATATGCTGTCCTTTCGCATATGTTTTCAGCACCGCTCTTGATTCAGGATGAACCGTTTCAGAGACCACAATCTTTTTCTTTTTTGTATGTCCTGCTGCCAGCATCGCCGCTTCAGCTAATGCCGTTCCGCCATCATACATCGAGGAGTTGGCAATATCCATGCCAGTCAGCTCAGCAATCATTGTTTGAAATTCAAAGATTGCTTGCAATTCACCTTGAGAAATTTCAGGCTGATAAGGTGTGTACGCTGTATAAAATTCAGAACGTGAAATCACATGGTCGACAATCACAGGCTGGTAATGATCATACACACCAGCACCTAAAAACGAGGCATAAGCCACTGTATCTTTATTTTTTGCAGCAAGACGAGACAATTCCCGCACTAGCTCTGTTTCAGATGCGGCTTCTTTGATGTTGTACGCACCTTTGAATCTGACTTTCTCTGGGATATCTGAGAAAAGCTCATCAATTGACTGAACACCGATGACATCCAGCATTTCTTTTTGATCTTGCTCTGTTTGCGGCAAATACCTGTGCTTCATCCTCTATTCCTCCTCGTTATTTGGCTCTTTTATAAAATGGTGTGGCGACGATTTTGGCTTTTAGACGTTTTTTACGAACTTGCACTTCCACTTCTGTCCCAAGCTGCGCCTCTGATGTTTCAATCAAGGCAAGCCCAATATTTTTCTTTAATGTTGGAGATTGTGTACCGGTTGTGACTACACCAATCTGCTTATCTCCTGAGAAGACCGGATAGTCTGTCCGCGGAATCCCCTTATCTATCATTTCAATCCCGACAAGCTTTCGCTTCGGTCCTTCTTCTTTTTGTTTTTTAAGTGCATCTTTTCCGATAAAATCTGCTTCTTTATCCGTTTTTACAGCAAAACCAATGCCGCCTTCTAAAGGAGAAATATCCTTCGTGAGCTCTTGGCCATAAAGCGGGAGTCTTGCTTCAAATCTTAAGGTGTCACGTGCACCGAGTCCACATGGGATCAGTCCTTTCGGCTGTCCGGCTTCTAATAAAGCGGTCCAAAGGTGAACAGCATCTTCTGACTGGCAGTAGATTTCAAAGCCATCTTCTCCTGTATAGCCAGTTCTTGATACAAGCACCTCTTTTTGCGCAATTATTGCTTTTGATAAAAACGTAAATGGCTTCAGTGATGTTACCTCTTCATCCGCAACATCTTTGATGATGTCAGCAGCAAGAGGTCCTTGAAGGGCTAACAAGGCGGTTTGATCAGAGACATTTTTAATGAAAACGTCTTCCTCACCTTGATGTTTCAGCAGCCAATCCACATCTTTTTCAATATTTGAAGCATTGATCACAAGCAAATAGTTGTTCTTTTCTTTTTGGTAGACAAGCAGATCATCCACCGTTCCGCCATCTTCATAACACATGGCTGTATATAGTGCCTTACCGTCTGTCAGCTTTGACAGATCATTGGTTAATAACCTTTGTAAAAAAGGAAGGGCTCCCTGACCTGTGACTTCCACCTCACCCATGTGAGACACGTCAAACAGCCCTGCTTTTGTTCGAACAGCTTCATGTTCTTCTTTAATGGAAGAAAATTGGACAGGTAATTCCCAGCCCCCGAAGTCAATGGTTTTTGCGCCAAACGTTTCATACGCATGAAAAAGCGGTGTTCGTTTCAACATCAATCGTTTCCCCCTTTTTTCTTACAGTGCATCACAAGCTGAATTTTCAGAAAAAAATCACAGCAAAAAAGGACAGAGCGCTCCCTTTTATCAAAAAGAAGTCTCTGTCCTTGCACCTGAAAGTTTACAGCACAACATCATTGTGCGTTTTCCCCTTTGGTGGTTTGCTAAAAATCGCTGCGCAAACACTCTCCAGAGTTGCGTCCGGTAAGAGTACTTTTGCCTGAGAGATTCACTGAACCAATTCAGCTTGCTCCTTCGGCGCCTGTCAGTGCAAAATAACCGCTAGGTCTCTCCCCATACCATCATCCGCTCATATTCTTCACCTTTATTGGACATACTATCAAAATGGGTGACTTATTCTCTAGATCACTTACCAACATCCTACCATTAGAAATGGATGAAGAGCAACAGAAAAATCATTAACATTTTTAAAATAATCATTCATTATCGTTCGCTTTTATTGATATATAACATCTTTTAAATCGCTATGAAAAAATGAAGCGTTTAAAAACAGAACGATTTTATCATCACTCTACCAGAAAGGCAGGCGGTCACATTGAATATTCAAACGATATTTGATCAAAAATGGGCAAGTGAATTTCAAAAGCGGCTTACAGCAGACGGTCCCTGGGCGAATTGGGATATGTACCGTTTAGCAGCACAAGTACAAAAAGTGACAGCCATTGATTCATTTGAAGGACTGCAAGCACCTGCGCACCTGCCTGCATTTACTCCTTTAAAACACCAGCTCGAAGTCGCTAGAAGAGTCGTAGAAGAGATGAATGGGAAAGCCATTTTAGCAGATGAAGTGGGTCTTGGAAAAACCGTTGAAGCAGGACTGATTATCAAAGAATACATGATTCGCGGACTTGCCAAAAAGATTCTCATTCTCGTACCCGCCTCCCTTGTGTCCCAATGGGTACAAGAACTGCGGTCGAAATTTTACATAGATGCTGTCGAACAAAAGAAGAGCTATGTGTGGGAGCAGTGCGATGTTGTGGTTTCCTCAATTGATACAGCCAAAAGACAGCCACATCGAGATACGATCTTATCCATCTCCTACGATATGGTCGTTATTGATGAAGCACACAAACTGAAAAACAATAAAACGAAAAACTATGAGTTTGTGAGAAATTTGAATAAAAAGTTCTGCTTACTGCTCACAGCCACACCTATCCAAAATCGAATAGGAGAAATTTTTAATCTCGTTTCTCTGTTGAAGCCAGGCCATTTAGGTAATGAAACACAGTTTAAAGACCTCTTTGCCAAAAAAGACCTTCAACTTGAGGACCATGACCGGCTAAAACAGTTAGTCAATAAAGTCATGATTCGGAACAGAAGACAAGACACTGGCATCGAATGGTCAAAGCGGCATGTAAAGACGATTTCTATTGATTTCTCCCCGACAGAACAAGCACTATATGATGAAATTTGTAAGTTAAAAGAAAACCCTTCCTATACGAAGCACATGTTTTCAATTATGACCTTAGAACGAGAATGCTGTTCGAGTCGTGAGGCCGTCTATATGACCATTAAAAAAATGCAAGAAGAGGAAAAACACATTCTAGGTGCTTCTGCGATGATGCACATCATGGAGAAAATCAACCAGGTAGAACAAAATTCTAAAGCACTTGAAGTCGTTAAACTCATTCAACAATTAAATGAAAAAGTCATTATCTTCACTGAATACCGTGCGACACAAATTTATTTACAATGGTTTCTCCAGCAAAACGGCATCAGTTCGGTTCCTTTTCGAGGCGGGTTTAAACGGAGTAAAAAAGACTGGATGAAAGATTTATTTAGAGAGCGGGCGCAAGTGCTCATTGCGACAGAAGCAGGCGGCGAAGGGATCAACCTTCAGTTTTGCAACCAAATCATCAACTACGACCTTCCGTGGAACCCAATGCGCTTGGAACAAAGAATTGGACGTATTCACAGGCTCGGTCAAGAGCGGGATGTCCACATTTACAATATGGCAACTAGCGGGACAGTTGAAGAACATATTTTAAAACTTTTATATGAAAAAATTCAGCTGTTTGAAAACGTCATTGGCGATCTAGATGATATTTTAACCCGAATTGATATCCAAGATGCTGAAACAGAATTGCATCAAATTCTCTTCCAGCACGAGTCTGACGTAGACATGAAAAAGAAATTAACCCAATTTGCTTCCTATTTAACAGAAGCACAAACACCGCTTTTAGAAGAAAGACAGCAAGGTTCATAAAGGAGAGTTGACCAATGGAGCAGCGCGAGATTCACACATTTCTTCTCCGTTTCTTTCAGGCAAATCAATGCGACATACTTGAAGAAAGTGCAGGACACATGACCGTACAGCTGACAATCGAAATGGATAAATTGATCATGAACCGTCCTTTTTATTGGCATTGGCTCGAAAAAACGGGAGGCGTACCTGAGCCGCGGCAATTGACTTTAATCACCGATCAAAAAAAAGCTGATGACTCGGTCGAAGGAGAATTTGTCCACTTCGGCTCCCCTCGTTTATTCCAAATATTCGAGGTTGTGAAACAGCAAGGCCGTTTTATTCGGCTGTACGAAAAAGTCAGACCGCTCACAAACAGCCAGATCGCACTGGAGCCGTGGCTTGGTCTCAATGTCAAAATATCCTATCTGGCAGACCGCAAAAAAGACAAACTGCTGTCTCTTGGACTTCATCTAATACGCGGAGAAGTCATCGAACAATTTCAAGAGAAGCTGGAAGCGCGTGAGCTATCGTCTCAAATTCCTGATTATTGCTTCACAATGAGTACGATGATTAAGCCAGAGAGCGGCGTCAAACGGCTTTACAGCCTGATGGAACGTTATGCCAATGAAGAGCCGGATGATTGGGCGGTAAGAGCTGTTCAAAAGTGGAAAGAAGACTCGGAACTTTTAAACCAATTTTATGAAGGGACTTCAGACACATCTGTAGAATATGAAATAGAAAGACAAGCACTTAAAACTTTATACGAACCAAAAATCAGTCTTACGATTGAAAATGGCGGACTTTTTTACTTACAGCAAAAAAGAGGAGGCTGACTTAGCGAGTCTCCCTCCCTTTCATGTGATATCAAATTTTCGATCAATCAAAAGCAACGTTTGTCTGTTTGTATTGGGCGGAAACATGACGCAAGCAATCTATGAGGTCTTATCACCTGTGTTTTTCCATTTCATGCGTTAAGTGCCTGAAATACACGATTCAGTATTTTAGGAGGGTATTTGTATGGAAAAGAAAACGAAGTTATTAGACAGTGAATGGGTTCAATTATTACGCGAAGCGCGCAAAGCAGGACTAACAGTAGAAGAAGTCCGTCATTTTCTCAAATCACGCGAAAAGTCCTCTGAGTCTCCCCCTATGGCAAGAAGTCATTCTATCAAACCTTTCTGAATGTGCTATAATATCGAAAGGAAGGTGATGACATTGATTGGCCAGCGTATTAAACAATACCGCAATGAAAAAGGCTACTCACTATCAGAACTGGCCGAAAAGGCTGGGGTAGCGAAGTCTTATTTAAGTTCAATAGAAAGAAACTTGCAAACAAACCCCTCCATTCAATTTCTTGAAAAAGTCTCCGCTGTTCTGGACGTCTCGGTTCATACACTGTTAAACGAAAATGATGAAACCGAATACGATGGTCAATTAGATAGTGAATGGGAAAAACTAGTTCGAGATGCAATGACATCAGGGGTTTCGAAAAAGCAATTTCGTGAATTTTTAGATTATCAAATCTGGAAAAAAAAGCAAGAAGAGGAGTAATGCGCATATTTTAGCGCATACTCCTCCAATTGCTATGCAGATCTTGTTATCAGTCTAAAGACTGACTTTATTTTTTATCTTCGCTGTGTGCTTTTTCGTTTTCTTTCACGTAGCCTTTTTCATCCGTATGCTTTTTTGGATTGATCGTTAAACCATTCCACTGAGTCGCTTCGAAGGAAAGATCAACTTGAATCGCATCGCCTTGGTATTTATTTTGGATATAGTTACCCGCTTTATCCTTCGTCTGGTCATTGACAAATTCAATGATCATTTCCATTTTATCGTAATCAAACGGATTCTTTGGAATGCCGTCATACTCTGGAGCTGTTGATCCATCAACGGTGGCAACATTAATTTTACCACTTTCATGTAAAAACTTCTCATCGACGGCATGACGAAGCTTTTCAAATGCGGTCTGATCCTGCTTTGACGTTAATAGATGCAGGTCAAGCAGGTTTGCATGGTCTAAAATAATATTTTTCGGGTATCCATTCCCACCTTCGGCTCCAACCGTTAGAACACTCACCTGAAATTGGCTGAGGAATTCTTCAGCTGTATTCTTCCCGCCATTTTTCGCTGATGTTCCATCTTGAAACTGGCTATAATCAAGACTCATCAGCACTTGATTAATTGCAAGAGACCCTTTATTTTCAAAATTAAATTCCTTCTTTATACGGTCACCGGGTTTTATGTTCGCAAGGTTGATGGCGCCGGAATTCTCTTTTGCAGATAGATTCAGCTCTCCTGTAGAGTAGACCGCGTTTGCCGTCTCAACATCATTAAATGCAGCCCACGTTCCCCCGCCAATTAAAGCAAGACCTAACGCTCCCGATAAAACACCTAAACGAATTGATTTTTTCATTGCCATGATTGAACCCCCTAATAAATTGTTTTATTGAAACCTGATTTAGGTTACAAACGAAAATTTATGCTTGTTCCTCTGACATGTGTAACTCAGCCGTATGTCTTCGATGTTTGGCAGCACCAACAAAATGAATGGTTGAATAAACAAGCAGCATCACCCCTGGAATAATGAGCAAAAGAGCGGTCCCAGCAGAAGTTCCTGCATACGAAAGAAGCTTTCCTGCATAAGGAATGTTCACGCCCGTATACTGCGCAGTCACTTGATTCGCTTTGACGAGCGTGCCGTCTTGATACATATTGTGGTCTCCTTTTGTCTCAAAGGCTTTATTTACTCCTTTTCCTTTCACCCCAACAATGCGGTGAGTCACAAAGGATTGGTCTTGCTTCGTTTGAAACGTAATAATATCCCCTTTTTTGAGTGTTTCAGGTGAGGTGACATGTTTCACAACAATCAATGAACCAGTCGAAAATTCCGGTTCCATTGATCCAGATAATACTTGCTTGAACTCATAACCAAAAATCTGAGGATCTCCGCCTGTTGTCCTTGATGACAACACGACAATAATACACACAATCATCATCGTGAAGACCAGCGCGTAAAGAATACTCCCAGACATTTTCATCCACTTTTTCATACCTTTCTCCCCTTTACATATCATGTTTCATTCAGCAGGCAAACCCTATTTAGGACGCCTTTTCTTGACAATTCGAGAGCTGCATATGTTGAGACGTAAAGAATGGCTTTTCAGAACCACCAAACCCTTTAGGATAATAGATTTTAAACACATAGATTCCATTTGTTTTTGCTTTAACTGCCGTGACAGTCGTCATTTCTTCTGATGAGAGGGACTGTATAGCACCTTTTTCAATAACATGGCCATCTTGTAATGGCATCTGAACACTCTCTACTTTATGTAGTTCCCACTTCCATTCAGAGTGCGCGATGGGTTGTCCAATATTTTTTAGTGACATGCTCAGCTTTTGAGGCGCACAGACTGTCCCCTCAATGATCGTTTGATCGATCAGTTTCAAATGACTTCTATCCCATTTCTTTGGCTGGCAATGCTGATCTGTCTCTTCGAAATTTTCACATGTTTTCATGACAAAATTCGAATGCTCGACATCGTTAAAAGAAGCGTTAGTAGACGTAATAAAAAAAGAAGTGAAAATCAAACAAATAGCACAAAATAGTACAAAGAGCGGCTGTTTCATTGAATCTTTCAACTCCTTGAACAATTGTTCTTTAAAAAGAACGATTACACTCAGTATAAGGAATTACCTATAAAATCCAAAACGTCAAATTAGTCCATTTTGTTCTTAAACAAGAACATTACCGAGAAAATTCTTCCATTTTCTCATTCTTTCGCCATATTCAATATTTTTTTCTGTGACATTTGTACTTCTTAAAAATTTACATAAAAGTGCAGGATTTGGTCAGGATAATAATTGGTGAGGTGATGTTAGTTGAAATATGGAAGAATCATGATCATGCTCAGTTTACTGTTAAGCCCTTTGATCCAAAGCGCCCATCTAGCGGAGGCAAAAGGAATCATTGCTGCCGCAGATCAATGGGAAACAAGGGCAGTCAAAGAAGCAAAAAAACGGTATCCGTTAGCACATGTTTTATTCAAACAAAAAGTGTGGGATCGGCACCGGGAGAAAGAATCCGTGAAGCAATATCATATTACGTTGAAAGATCAGGCCAAAGAATTTGGGGTATATGTCACCATTTCCTATAACCCTTACTCGAACAAGGTCAATAAAGTCATTGTTGTGGAAGAATACAGCTAAAATGGCATGAAAAAAACCGCCTGCTGGCGGCTTTTTACTTTCGTCGATGACGTTGACGTTTTTTTAGCATCATTGAGAAGCCAAAAGGCAGAACACCGAATAAACGCTGAGAAAATGGTGGTTTTGTCTCCATTTTTTCCTGTTTATGTTCTTTCCGTTCGTCACGTGGTGTATTCATATATTTAATGATTTCCTGCGTCATATATTTTACATAATCATTTGTCTTCATCGAACACTCACCTCTTCTTCCTTAAAGTGTTACCAAGAAGAGTATCGTTTTATACACTCGCTAATAAGTGCTGATCCATTGATTGATTTCTCCTGTCTCCTTATTCATCTCTAGTTCCCGCTCGTCAGTTACACCACCCTTTGTCTCGATGTTAACCAAGAGGCGGACTAGCTTTTTTCTGTCATCGCACCCAATTCGCTTCAACGTCACTCGACCTTCTTCTGTGACAATTGGGCTCAATGGCTGATCACAAATACGATTTAATTTGTTTGCAGCTTCACTTAGACCTAAACGAAATAACTGCTGTTTTTGATAAAAAGAAATCGCGAGCTCTGCACTTTTCAACTCTTTTTGAAACCCAATGGTCATCGATCCTAGAATCAATAAAAATAAAAGAATGACAGCAAATACGTGTGGATAAATAAACCCATCTTCTCTTTTCACGTTTTAGGAATCACTCCTTTGTAAGTGAAAAAAACAGCTTCATATACTTGACCAAATACATCTGTGACTTGGAGAGTGATGGTTTGCTCTTTTGTTCTTACATGGAATTGTTTCACCTTTTGTAATAAAGGGAGATGACCTGCCTGATCCGTTCGTTTACGAAGCATCTCTTGATAAGGCTCAATCGTCACCACTCGCCCTTGATTTGAAATATACTCCAGTGCTGTTCCATTTTTCACCGCTCTTACAGCGACAGCACAATTTAGATCCTCCTCTAATTGCAGGACCGTTTGTTTCCACTCCATTTGCGAAAATTTGTTGATTTCTGCAAACGGATGAGCTTTTTCAGCAATTGATAAAAGCAGCATGCAGCCAAAAGAAAGCAGCAAAAATAGCTGCAATTGCCATATTGCTTGAGCGAGTGTAAAGCCTTGTTCATCGCTCCAAATGTCGAAAGCAAATCGTCTTCTTTTTTTGTACTTTGTATGAAACACATCCCTTCTCCTGACCCCAAATGAATTCATATGTGATCTCGCCTCGTTTCTTTGTACTTGATTCATTTTGACCTTCTATAAAAGCTGTATTCATATACTCATGTAAGATTTGATAAGCTTCCAGTTTAGCCCTTAATTCTTCTTTCCCAATTGTCAGTTTTTCAAAGGATGGCACGAGCACAAGAGCAGCAAATAGAAAGAGGTGGCAAGAAAAGAGCATCTCAAACGTACTAAATCCTTTATTGTTGCTGAACATGAATCCGCCCGCTCCCTAAGTAAATCGTGAGTTTATATATTTGACTGCCAAATTGAACAATGAGAGAACCGCCGCTATTTGGATGTCCGTTTTTATTAAAGTGAAGGCCTTTTTGAAATGTGGATTGCTTGATGGTGCCTTTTTTGTGTGGATTAGAAGCAATGATCTGCTCACTATTCTGTTCGATGACTTGATAAGATACATTGGGCGGGTGAAACTCAACAGTTACTCGTGTTTTTTTAATAAATGCAGTATAAGATGCCAATGTAAGATCTTGTTTTAGCAAGTTCACTTGCTTTTTTGCTTCAGCACTTTCTAATATATTGGGCACTTTTCCACCTATTATCGATAATAAGATAGAGAAAATCATGACGATCAAGAGCTGCTCAATGAGTGTAAATCCTTTCTCCTGGAAAAGCGATTTATTCATTTTTCACATCCCCGTTTTGAATGAAAATTGCCTTTCCATTTGGACAAGTTAATCCTTTTTTGACATAGCCTTCTTTTTCTAATTCAGCTAAAGATGGCGTCTTGCCGTCATGCTCTAATTCATATGCCATTACCTGTGTACTCACCATTGATTTCAGCCCTTCACAGCCCTTTGCTTGAATGCTTTGATGATGCCGAGTGATATTTGGAATGGTGATCAATAAAAGAATGGAGATCACAAGCATGACAATTAACATTTCTAACAGTGTAAATCCTTTATCATTCATGCCTTAGTCCTCCTTTTCACACTTGTTCCATTAGTTGATACATTGGTAAAAGAATAGATAAATACACAATGAGTATAAGAAATGCTGTTAAGCCATAGATGACAGGCTGCAGCCATGAAACCCATTTTTCAATTTTCAATTCTGCATTCTCTAAAAGAAATTGACTATATGTGTACATCTCTCTTGCTAGCATCCCACTTGCTTCCCCATGCTTAATGACAGCCGCAAAATGCCTTTCGAAAAAAGGAGACCGGCTTATTTGATGTTCCATACTCTCACCTTTTCTTAACTCCCCTATCATTTGTTCAGACATTTCTTGAAGGAAGGGTAAATAGGTCTGCTGTTTAAAAGCTTGCAAACTTTCGTAAATCGATAACCCAGCTTGAAGAAGTCCGCTTAGCTGAAGGGAAAAAAGATACGTATGCATCAGCTGCACCCCTTTAAATACCACCGGCAGCCTGCTGATGACTTTCAGTTTCTCAAGGGTCGATTTTTTCTTAAAAAAGAGCTCATAATATCCAAAAAGACAGATACATATACAACCGATCATAAGCAACAAAGCGTGTAGGAATTGGAAGAGGCCAAACATCCCTTGAATCAGCCATGTCATGCTTGTATTCATAGATGAATATAATAAAGAAAATTGAGGGACGATCATTTGCTGAACAATGATGAGCACAACAAAAACCGTAAACATAAGAAAAATCGGATATCGTAACATACGCTTGAATGTGTCAACCTGCATGATTTTTTTCTCTAGAAAACGGGCGCTTTGTTCAAGAGCTCGCGCTAGGCTGCCATGTTTCTCTGAAAAACAAAGAATAGCGACGGCTTCCCGCTGAAAATGAAGTCGCTCAAGTACAACGTAAAAAGGCTCCCCTTCAAGCAGCCACTGAATGCCTGGCGTTAATCGCTGTTGCTGTTTTTTTGATAACTGAATATTCACCATCGTTAATGCCTCAACCAATGTATATCCAGCTTGAATCAATTGAGCCAGTTTCGATAAGAATTCAGCTTGTTCTTTTTTAGACCAGGGTTTAGAGGTTCGCTTCTTCATAAACCCAGCGATGATATGTGCTTTTTGATAAATAGCCGAGTGCCACTCCTTTCCGAATTAATCTTTGCAGTGTTTCGTATGACGAATGAGCGTATTCTCCTTTTGCCTCTTTGATACACTCACCAAGCTCCTTTCCGTAAAGCAATTCAAATACATTTGTTCGTCTGACTGGCCGATTTAGTTTGCAATAAAGCTCACACGTTTCGCCGCAAAATGGACATGCGAGTTCGATTAACCGCTGAGCAGCAATGGCAACCATTGTTTGTTCGAGTTCATTCATCGTCACACCAAATTCGAGCATTCGATAAAGAGCTCCCTTTGCATTCTTTGCGTGCAATGTGCTCATGACTAAATGACCTGTCAAAGCTGCTCTAATAGCTGTTCTGGCTGTTTCCGCATCTCTTATTTCTCCAAGCACAATCATATCTGGATCATGTCTTAAAATAGCGCGTAAACCTGCCGCATACGTGATACCAGCTTTTTCATTTACTTGAACCTGCAGCACTTCTTCATTTCTTGTTTCCACAGGATCTTCAAGGGTAATAATATTCCGATTAAAATGTTTTTTGGCAAACTGAATCAATGAATAAAGTGTTGTCGTTTTCCCTGAATTTGTTGGTCCTGTAAATAAAATGAGCCCATGCGAATGATTCAGAAACGATAATAATCTCGTTGAAGCTTTCGGGAACAGTGACAAATACTTTGTTTTCGGCACATGATCCTGCGGTAAAATCCGAATCACTAGACTTTCATCATTGACAGTTGGTAGTGTAGAGAGCCGAACAAACACTTGACCGCGTCTTAGCATCACAGCCAATGATCCATTTTGTGGTCTCCTTCTTTCACCAATATCCATAGAAGATAAAAATTTGAAATGAGCAATGAGCCGCTCTCCGCTCTTTTTGTCAATGATGCGCTGCTGAATGAGGTCAGCGTCTACACGAAAAGAGACTGAAGCTTCCTTTTCTCTCGGAACAATATGCACATCAGATGCTCTCATGCGGCACGCCTCTTCTAGCAGCTCTTGCCCCAAATATTCAATACCATACAAGTGGTTCACTCCTTTCAGTGACCATATTGTATGATGGCGTAACGTGCCTGACAAAAGCGTATTTCATGGTTTTCATGACTGAAAAGGTGTGAAAATGTTCAATTTGAGGTGTATTTCATCTATAAATAACAGAAGGACATATCAAAAAATTTGACTTTTACAACAACGGGTTCCGTTCAGAGGAGAAAATAAAAAAGAAGTGCTATTGGCACCTCTTTTTATGATCATTTCATTTGGTTCTTTCATTATGGATGATCTGTTACAAGGAGGTGTCTCCAAATTTAATCCTCCTTAATAGATTACTGATTTGAAGATAAAGAATATCCTTTCGTGTCTGATTTATGGATAAAAAAAGAGACCAAATCTGTATGCGAATTGGTCATCTCATTCATATGCTCATTATATTGTTTCTCCTTGTCAACGGATTTTTACTTTTACTAGTAACATTTTTTGGTTCACGTTGCTTCTTGCTGCTGCTCTTCAAAGATACGAAATCCTCTTTTTTCTAAAGCTTTTGCAAGGCTGTGTTCAGTATTTACTTTTGAGAAATCAATACCGAGTTTCACTACAGTTTGAGCGATTTCTGGGCGAATGCCTGATATAATCGTCTCAATTCCTAGCAACTTCGCACTATCAACCACTTTAAACAGCTGATAAGCAACCATCGTATCAACAACGGGAACGCCAGATATATCAATAAATAAATGGGTTAGACGCAGTCTAGATGCCTGTTCTAGTACTGATTCCAAAATGATTTTCGCCCTGTACGTATCAATTTCACCAATCAGCGGCAAAATACCGATCTCTTTTGAAACTGGAATAACAGGCGCACTAAGCTCTTGAATCATTTCTCTTTGTGCATTAAGCTGATTGATTGTCACGCGGTCATACTCTTCTGATAAACGTGCAATCATGTCATCAAATGTGGCGTGAAAATGCTGATTCCAATCGCACACATCTTTGAGTGTCACTTCAAGCTCCGTATGTTGTGTAAAGGTCTCAATTCTGGAACAAAAAATGTGGCGGAACACCTTAAATTGTCCGATGATTTCATATAAAGGTACTTCATGAACAGCTCGATCGCGGGCAATATCAACTGACCACTTTTTTAGATGGTCTTCTACTTTATCTGATAGCGTGACTAACGTTGCTGCAATCGTTTGGATAAATGCTGTGTTTTGTTCTTTCAGCTTCTTTTCTGTCTCCTCTGAAGCATGTTTGGAATATAATGAGCCTTCTTCTGTTCTTGTTTTCAGCCATTCTTCGGTCATGACAGGGGCTTCTTTAAGAATAAATTCATATAATTGCTCAGATTTTTCATTTTTCATTTCTGTCGTTCGCTCCTTTTTCACTTACAACTAGTGACAACCAACTTTTTATGTATAAATGACCGCAGATGGTGAACAATAGCATTACACGTTTCATATTGGGCTATAGCCAAGTGGTAAGGCAATGGACTTTGACTCCGTGATCGTTGGTTCGAACCCAGCTAGCCCAGTTCAGCACAAAAACGAAGACGGCTGAAACATCATTCAGCTGATCTTCGTTTTTGATTAGGAAACCGATTGATGAATCGCTTTCTTTTTTGAAATTTTCATGAGTTCCCCTGGATTATAGCCGACCACTAATTTATTTCCATCAATGATAATAGGTCTCCGGAGCAGCTTTGGTTTTTCAATGAGAAGCTGAAGTACCTCATTTACTTTTAGATCATTAATATTTAAATTTAAGCTTTTAAAAGCTTGGCTTCGAGTAGCTAAAATTTCATCCATTCCTTCTGTTGTTAAGGAAAGGATTTTTTTCAATTCGTCTAGTGTTGGCGTTTCTCTGAAAAGGTGACGCTCTTTAAAATCAATTTGATTCGCCTTTAACCAATGCTTTGTTTTGCGGCAAGACGTGCAGCTTGGGTATGAATAAAAAGTAATGTCACTCATTAGTCTTCCTCCTTAGGTCGTTAACCTTTTCTCTTATGGACTAAGTACCCTCATGCATTTAGGCATAAACACTTTTTCATCACTTTTTCAAAAAAATTTTTTCTAACGAAATAATGAATGTTCACACGTTGTCAAAAATGTAAATGTTTACATAACAAGTGATCATCAGCTATAATATGAATCAAAGGGGTTTTTTAAGGGGAGGGAAAGAAATGAATCGCATGTTCCGCGTTCTTGGGTTTTGGACGGGTATTTTTGCTGTCATGTTCTATTTAGGACATATGAAAGATGCATCCTTGCTGTTCTTCGGTCAAACCGTTCTTTTTGTATTTTTATCCTACTTGAATTTATCCGAAAGAATGTATATTTACATTTTCGGAGCGTACTTGACGATTTTCTTTGCCGGATTTACATATTATTCGATTTTCATCATGGTTCCCGGTACCGGACATTAATAGAAAAAAGCATCTCCTTTGAAAGAGATGCTTTTTTCGTGCGTGCTATTATAAAGAAAACCCATTGATAAACGGATTTTGCTCCTGTTCTGTAAGCACAGTTGTTTCCTCGCCATGTCCACTTAACACAAGAGTTGATTCTGGCAATGACAACAATTTGTCATGTATCGATTGAAGCAGCACGTCTTGATTACCGCCCGTTAAATCAGTTCTCCCGATACCGCCTTGGAATAAAGTATCACCAGAAATCACAAATCCCTCTTCCGCTGAATAGTAAGACACACTGCCAGGTGAATGACCTGGTGTGTGGAACATTTCTAATGTAAACGATCCAATTTGAAGAGGTCCTTCTGACGTAATCAATTGTTCAGCTTCTTTGACCGTAATTCCGTTACCAATTAGTCGAGCTGAACCGTTTAGCTGAGCATTTGTCAGCCATTCTTTTTCCTTTTCATGGACATAAAGCGGAATTCCCCATTCTTGACGCACCTCATCTGCTGCACCAATATGATCAAAATGGGCATGTGTCAATAAGACAGCAAGTGGTTTCAGCTGTTTTTCTTTCACATAAGAAATTAGCTTTTGCGCTTCGCCGCCTGGATCAAAAATTAAACATTCTCCCTGTTCATTTTTCCAAATATATGCGTTCGCTTGCACATAGCCTAGCGGCATTCTTCTCCAATTCATTTTCATCACCTACTACTTTTTTCATTCTTTTTTATTATGAAGGCTATTCAATAAAAATTCAAACAATCGTCAACTTGAATGTACTCGACAAGCTTTATGAAAACGGTTAAAATGAAAAGAAAGGAAATCAAGGGGATTGATGACAAAGGGGGACTTTCATATGATGCTCGTCATTATTTTTGGTCTAGTCACGATTTTAGCCGCTCTCGGCATCTATCGCTCACTCAAAAAAGTGAACGTACTGGCCATTGCTTTCGCTGGCGCCACGTTTTTGGTTTTTGGATGGTTTACCGTCATGACCATCATCTATAGCGGTTATCCAACTGCACATTAAAAGCCTGCAATAAGCAGGCTTTTTCTATTGATTCAAATGTTTATTCACGCTTTCTAATTTGCTTGAAAGGGTGGTCGTTTGATCTCTTCTGTCATCTATGCGGATATTGGTTGCTACTCGGTGTAAACCCTTTTCAAATGGAGCTTCATGAATACGCTGAATGACCTCAAATAAAACGGATAGCTCCCCTTCAATTAATGTATTCATTGGTGTGAGCTGATATTTGATTTTCCCTTCTTGTTGAAAGCCCTCTAACAATCTTTGTACGTCTGCTACATATGCACTCACGCTTGGTGTCTCAGTGCCTATTGGAATGATGGTGACATCTGCTATCGCCATGGTTCTTGCTCCTTTCAATGACATCCTATTTCTTTCTCGTTCTCATTGTAACCCATCGCGATTCAAAAATGCCATCATCATGTGGCGTGTAAGCTTGGTTTGTCCCGTTCTATCGTCAAATCTGCTCTCTCTACCTTCCCAATATTTGTGAAAAGGAGCAAGCATATACCTGAAATAGCCTCTATCAGTCCTCCTGCTGCAATGACATAACCTGAACCGAATAACGTCGCCATATAACCACCAATGAGAGCGCCTAACGGTATCATTAAATAAGAGATCATGTTAATAATCGCATACACTTGTGGCTGATCCTCCGCTTTTACTGACAATTGAATCATTGTATGTTCAGGTACATTGACTGCACTGATGGCTGCACCTAAGGCAAATGCAGATATAAACACAAGTGGTAATAAGGCATTCATCCCTGTAATGAAAAATGCAATTCCATCAACGATCCCTGCCCCGATAAACAACAGACCGTATCGATTCACTTTCACCTTTGTTAAAACGAATCCCATCAAAAATGCACCCAATGCCGTGGTCACTTTGATGAATGAATATACTACTGGTCCACTATGTAAATCTTCTGTTAAATAAATAACCGACAATGCCTCCCACGGTGCCGCAGCAAAATTGGAGCAGACACAAAAAATGGCTAATGGAAACAAAATATGATGACTTTTCACAAGTGAAAATCCTCTTATTAATCGTTTTCCGTATGACAATCCTTTTTTTCCTTTATCCATGATCGCTTCCGTTTTATATGTAATCAGCAAAACCAGCAAAGCGGACATGAGGTAAAGAGGAATAATGACAAGCATTGTATATCCTACCCCTACAAATGCAATCATGACACCACAAATCGTCACAGTCACAAGCCTGACCACATGACTGGCTGATTGAATGGTTGCATTCGCCTTTTGTATCACATCTTCATGCACAAGCTTTGGAATAATGGACACCGAAGCTGGTTCATAGGAACCACCAGTCGCTGAATGCAGCAGCATACCGCCAATGATGAGTGCCAAAGGAGAAAAATCATAAAAGTAACTCACCACAATCACAAGTATAATCGCCGCCCGAGTTAAATCAGCAAAGCACATCCAAAATTTCAATTGATGCGGCTTCATCATTGGGGTAATAAACGGCCCAATAATGGCTTGAGGGACAAAACTAACGGCAATAAAAAATGCTGTTCCAATTGCTCCTTTTCCCCCTAGCACTAAAAGCCACAAAATGGTGTTAAAAGATAAACTATCAGCAGTAATTTTACACATTTTAGAAACAAATAGATAAGTAAAATTCCGTTTCCACAGGCTTTGAGCATTCAATCATCGACATCTCCCTAATTCATATCCTTTTTTTTACATCCACTCTTTCACAATAGCTTACAGGAATGCTCTCGTCAATCACATCAGCACGGTTTTTATTGACCATAAGAAATTGATTGGTTTGAACGTATTAAAAGATTGTTGACAAAGGGCGAAAATGAACTTGATTTTAGCCCTTTGTCTTCTTTTCAGCGTGATAGAAAACCTTTGCAACCCTAGGTGGCGCGGAGTGAATTTCACATTCGTGAGCACCGGCACGCAGGACTGACAAAGAATGCGAGGGTTTGTCTACACGCTGAAAGCACCGATTAGGTGCTTTTAATACTTACATGCTTCCCACAATAACCGCTTTGTTTTTTCATAGATCGAATCAAATTGACTCATAGAAAGTGGGTTCTTTCCTCGCCCAAGTTCCACCGTATAGCCCTCACTTTTACATTGATAAATAAACCAATCTCGATAACCTGCATAGCTATCAAGATATTGAATCGCTTTGTAACCGCTCACCCGTTCTAACCGTTCGACCGTCTCTTTTGAAATGGCCGGTTCGTGGCCAAGAAAACCCCAGTATATCTCTTCTCCTTGTGTATGAAGGGCAATTAACCGGTCAAAGCGTTTTCGTAAGGCGAGATGTGCCATTGCTTTCGCTTCTGGTTCTGTTAACGGCTGATGCCCTGGGAAATCCCTATAAGACGGTGCCTTCGGCTTATTACGATAATATTCGATTTCCCAATAAGCAGGAAATTGATTGTTTAAATCAATTCCTCGAATATTCGCCTTCCATTCTCGATAATCGGAAAATCCACCATTTAGCGGTGCGAACTCCTCACGGCACAACCCTAAAGATTCTGGACCATTGCGAACCAAATCAACACCGTCTGGATTTACCATCGGGACAATAGACAAAGCAGTGGTCTGCAATATACGAACCGCTTCATGATGTCTTGCTTGCACTGGGTCCGAGGCCGCTAAACAAAGTGATTTAAGCCATTTTAATAAAACAGAGGTCGTGATCCATTCATTTGCATGAAAAGAGGCATTAACATGTATGGAATGTAAATGTTGTACAGGCTCCGTACGGATTTCATAAATGGGCGTATCAAGCACTGATTGACCAATCACACTCATCTGAAGAAAAGGAAAAACAGCTTTCAAATATTGAAGCTCTCGTTCTAAGTGAGCGCTATCATATTCAAATGTGCCGCTGATCCAATCATCTGATTGCTGGAGCCGGTAAGGCGCAATGAAGCTTTGCACCTCACCTACCGATTGAAATGAATGGGTCCCTTCTGGAAGTCTATACCCCGGTAAAAGGAGGTGCTCCGTATTTGACTGATTGGACAAACGGAAAGCTTCTTTCCCTATACCAAGCTGCTTTGCCACATCCTCCTTCCTTGCCTCATCCAGATGCCATTCAATTGTGCCAAACGACTTTTTCATTTACATCCCTCCTCTTACACTATATGAACCAGTAAGTAAAAAAAGAAAACCTCTGCATGTAAATAGCAGAGGTTTTCTTTTAAATTAAGACGCCTTTTTTAGCTCAGTGTCATCTTCTTTTTTAGATGGTGAATGGTCCGAGTTGTTTCGGTCATAAAATCTAAGGAGATCTCCATAGATAATTTGATCAGAGAATTGAAGCTCTTGTTTTGCCTTTTCTTCATAAGACTGACAAACAGACTCATCTTCTCTCGGCTCACCCGTTTTTTTGTTGTAGCACACACCAGCTGTAAAAACACTGTCCTTCGTAATAAAACTTCCATCTCGAAGCACTGTGAAGTCATTTGTATCTTTTGATAATAGGTCATGACCAAATTGAATTTGCTTGCTTGTATCGATTCCTAGAAGGTTCATGACTGTTGGACGGATATCTACTTGCCCGCCAACTGTATCAATCTCTTTTGGATGTTTATCCGTGATACCAGGAATGTGTACAACAAATGGTACTTTTTGAAGCTGAACTTCTTCAAAAGGTGTAATGTCTTTGTTTAAGAATTGTCCCATTGCTTCGTTATGGTTTTCAGAAATCCCGTAGTGATCCCCATATAACACAAAAATGGAATTATCGTATAACCCTGCTTCCTTCATTTTTTTAAAGAAAAGCTTTAGTGCCTCATCTTGATAACGCACTGTAGGGAAGTATTTGTTCAACGTTTTGCTCTTTGAGTCATATTCATCAATGAGCTTATCTTCTTCATCTAAGTCAAATGGAAAATGGTTCGTTAATGTAATCAATCTCGTATAGAACGGCTGCGGGATCGTTTTCATTAAATCTACTGACTGCTCAAAAAATGGACCATCTTTCAGCCCCCAGCCAACTGAATTTTCTTCATTTACATCGAATGATTTAATATCAAAAAATTTGTCGTAGCCAAAGCTGTCATAGATCAGGTCACGGTTCCAGAAACTTTTGTTATTCGCATGAATAACAGAAGAATGATAGCCTTCCTCTTTTAACAACTCAGGTGCGGCTTTGAACTCGTTGCTTGGATTTGTGAAAAATACAGCTCCTCTTCCAAGCGGATAGAGTGAATTATCAACAATAAACTCGGAGTCCGATGTTTTCCCTTGACCCGTTTGATGATAGAAATTACTGAAATTGTAGCTTTTCTTGATCAATTTGTTTAAGAACGGCGTGATCTCTTTCCCATTCAATTTTTCATTGATCACAAAGCTCTGAGTAGACTCAAGCGATACTAAAATGACATTTCGTCCTTTTGCTTGACCAAACGTCTTTTCATTACGGTCTGTTTGATTTGCGCTTACATAGTTTTCAATTTCAGTTAAGCTATTGCTGTCGGCAAGTGCTCGCTGAGCGGATTGCTTCGATTGCAGAACCCCATCATAAATATGGAAGTTATATAAGCTGATGTTTTTCACTAGCATCTCACGGTCAAATGAACGAGTTAACAGCTCTGGTCTTTCTGTTTCAGCCAAACCAAGGTTAAAAAAGAAAGTGGCTGCCACAAATAAATAATAAGCTGCACGTCCCTTACGTGAAATCGTTACATCTGTTCTAAAGGAAGGCTGTTTTTTATAGAGCCAAATTAAAATGATGATATCAACAAACATCAGAAAATCAACTGGTTCAATTAAAGAGGTAATACTTGACCCGAGGTCACCCATATTGTTTGTTTGAAATAGGACGGGGATGGTTAGAAAATCACTGTAGAATCGATAAAATACAATGTTAGCTAATAAAATAAATGTCAGAACAAAACTCGTCACGATGATATATCGATTGCGATTTTTTTCTTTAAAGAATAAACCGATACCGAAGATAAACAAGAGAAAGCTAAGCGGATTAATAAACAGGATAAATTCCTGCATGAAATTTTCAATTTTGATATTAAAACTAGATTTATAGATAACATAGGTTTTCACCCACATTAACAAAGTCGCAATCAGTAAAAATGAAATCGCCTTTAATCTTTTCTTTCGCATTGTAACCTCCTTATGCTAAAAATGCACTCAGGTTAGGGACATCCCCAATTATTGGTGCTTCTTCAAAAATAACTAAAGTATATCTTATCCTGTCTATGATGGAAAATCAATGTCTTTTTCCCCATGACAAACTTATGAATATGCTAAACATTCAATTTCATGCCTATCTATCGCTGATTTTAATAAAAATGACATCATTATGACATTTTTGTTCAAGACAGCCACTTGTTTTTTGCCATCCATGCACCGCCGATCACGCCTGCATCGTTTCCTAGTGAGGCAATCACCACTTCAACATCCTCAGCACATGGCGGGAAGGCATGATGTTTGACGACACGCTCTACTTTACTGCGAAGAAGCTCGCCCGCTTTAGATACACCGCCGCCAATGACGATTTTTGTTGGGTTTAAGGCACTGGCTAGATTCGCAAGGACAAGACCAAGATGGGTTGTTACTTCATCTACGACATGCATCCCAAGTTCGTCTCCGTTTTCCGCTGCCTCAAATACATCCTTTGCAGACAGCGAAGTAAGTGAGCCAAGTGATGATGTATGGCTCTTTGTTTGTAATGTATCCTTTGCGATTCGGACGATACCTGTGGCAGACGCAATGGTTTCAATACAGCCTGTTCTCCCGCAGTTACATGGTGCTCCTTGAAATGGAACGGCACAAATATGGCCAATTTCTCCACCAGCACCTGTTTCGCCTTGAACCACTTCTCCATTGACAATAATACCGCCGCCAACCCCTGTGCCCAGTGTAACCATCAGGATGTTTTTGGCGCCATCACCTGCACCCTTCCACATTTCACCGAGTGCAGCAATGTTCGCATCATTTTCGATGACAGATGGAAGTCCTGTCTCTGCCTCTAAATGGTCTTTCAAGGGATAGTTTGTCCAGCCCAGATTCGTTGTTTTATAGACAATTCCGGATACTTTATCCACTGGTCCAGGTGCCCCCATACCGATCCCAATTAGGGCTGATTTCGGCATGCTGATCTCAACTAGTTTATGGTCAATTGACTTGGCAATGTCGACTGTAATTGTCTGCCCAGATTTATCCGTAGGAATCTCCCACTTATGCTGAATTTCACCATAAAGATTAATAAACGCAAGCTTAATTGTCGTACCGCCAAGATCAACTCCTACAAACCAATCCCCTGTCATATGTCCTCCACCTTCACATTGTTTTTCGATTTAATTTGGCTAGTTCCATTTGAAGGATGGTCATTGCGTTTGACCATTCAGTTCGATCGATGATGCCCGATGTGTACATTTCCTTCAATTCATCTGCCATAAATTCTAATTCCACTTCACGATCTCCGAAATACACGTAATTTCCAAATCTCA
Source organism: Bacillus sp. FSL W8-0183 (assembly GCF_038006825.1). Taxonomy (NCBI): domain Bacteria; kingdom Bacillati; phylum Bacillota; class Bacilli; order Caryophanales; family Bacillaceae; genus Bacillus; species Bacillus sp. FSL W8-0183. The sequence continues at coordinate 2,477,181 of NZ_JBBOVY010000001.1, forward strand.
TGAGCAGCTGCTGTACATCATATAACGTTTTCATTATTTTCACCATTTCTCTAAATCAACAGATAGGATAAGCGTATTCATAAATACGCTTTCAGTCAAGTCATTCAACGTGTTTGAGTGTTTTCAATATATTGTTTCAACTTTAAAAATTGGTCATTTTGCGGATCTTGTTTTAATGCTTTTTCGATGAAGTCGTCTGCTTCCGCTGTCTCGCCTTTTTCTACATACAACAACGATAAGTGATACAATTTATTCGGCTCATTTGGATCTTTTTCAAGCGACTTTTGCAAATACTCAATGGCCTCGTCAAGATGTCCAAGCTGCGCTTCGGAAAGCGCATATATATGAAGTGCTTCAGCTGAGGCATCCTTTTGCTTTACATATTCCTCTAGACGCTGACTTGCTTCGCTATAGTTCTTTTCATCAAATAAACTCGCTGCCTCGCTAGTTGCCGCCGCTTCTTTTTGATCGTCTGAATGAAACCCTGTATACAATCCAAAGCCGCCAATAAGGAGGAGAAGAAAACTAGCAAGAAGCATTTTGACAGGCTGAAACTGTTTAGGAAGACGGACCGCTAAAGCGGCTAAAAATCCCCCAGCGAGCCCCCCAAGATGCCCTGCATTATCAATCCCTGATACAGTGAAACCTATCCCTAAATTGATGAGGATAATCACGATAATATTTGTCCCCATCGTACGAAAGAAGAGCTTCCGGTTAGAGATCGCTAAATATAGCAATGCGCCTAAACAGCCAAAGATCGCACCTGATGCTCCTGCTGCGATGGCTGTATTAAACACAAAGCTCGCTATGGAGCCAAAGATGCCGGAAATTAAATAAATCAGCAAAAATCTTCCTGAACCATAAATTCTCTCAACAGCCGCTCCAACGGACCAAAGAGCAAATGTATTAAAGAGTAAATGCGTCAAACCAATGTGTAAAAACATAGGTGTCACAAAACGCCACCATTCACCCTCTAGTATCAGCACATTATTCTTCGCACCAAATGCTGTTAAAGTGGCTGTATTGGTACTTCCACCAGATAATTCGAGTAAAAGAAACATCACCACTTGAACTGCGATTAACAAGTAGGTAAAAATCGGTCTGCCATTTTGAAAAACAGCCCGTTCTCGTTCACGCTGCTTTTCCTGATCTTGAAATGCCTGAAGCACGTTCATTTTAAGCTGCATCACATCTTCGGCTGTATCTGCCTTCGCCTCTTCTACATCAATCGAAAGTGATGTATTCAGCCATTTTTGCAGCTCGTGTCCATCGTTTTGAAGGGTTTCTTCATTCAGTAAAACAGGTGTCACCGTCACCTTTTGCTGTTTTTGCGGTTGACCGTTTATGTCTTCCCAATCATCTACTGGATGATCAGCTGTAAATTGTAGCTGCAGGAGATGAAGAGAACGTTTACGCATGGCTTCTCTCAACTGATTCATCCGAAAGGCCTGCTCTTCCATATCTCGAACGATCTCCTGTCTAAAATTCACATCTCTTCTATAGAGACGGATGAGATCATATCCTGAGTTTCGTGGTGCTTCAAAAAAGATTTCATCTTCTGGGTACGGACTTTGAATCATCTCGTATCCTTTTTGTCTGAGTTCATCAATCACTCGCCAAAATAGACTATCTATGACATTCATTCATTCGCGCTCCATTTTTTACATTATTATAGCAAGAATTACTCTTATACGCATTTCTCAACAAAAAAATCCCGGCTTTTGCGGGATTAGAATGCTTGGCGAATAAATTTCGTCCGAAAATATGGGATTTTCATCAGCCATTTAATAAAAAAGTGACGCACTTGGTTTTGACCTAAGATCAAATTCATGAGCCGATAACGATTTTGCACAAGAACGAATGCAAACAGTGTGAACACAATGCTCCAAATCATTTTATTCATCATATTCCCTCCTATGTTCGTATCGTGGCTTAAATAGGATTTGTTTATGCATAAACCAACATTTTTATCTCTTACCATGCGATCTACTTTCACACTCTAATCCCTTGTTCTTTGTTGAATATAATAGACCTCTTCACACTCAGATTAATCATAAGAAACGTCAAATTGATGAAGGGCGATTAAATCTTTGAACGCTTTGATATGCTCTCTTCTTATTTTTCCGACTACAAAAAAATCAAGGTGCGTATGCCAAAAATAAACCCATGAATCATGATCAAGTTGTAAGTCAAAAGTATTCACTTCCTCCCACAAATTACGGAAGTATCTTTTCTTTCCTCGAAATTTTTTCAATATATGACTCCTACTAGCTAAAATGCCCTGAGCTAATGAAACGAGCTCAACACAAAAAGCCCGTTTTTGGACAATGAGCGGGCTTTCACTTTTGATATAACGTACCTTTTTCACTGACAATCATAGATACCGGTATGTCGTGCGCTTCAGCCGGAATATGCCTCGTCTGCTGTAAAGACAAACAAAGGGCAATGGTTACGCCGTGGTAGTCCGCTAAGTAGCGATCATAATAGCCCCCACCAAACCCAATCCGGTAACCACGTTGATCGAAGCACACCCCAGGGACAATGATCAAATCAATGGCTTCTTTATGAACAGCTGTAGACTCAAGAGGGTCTGGCTCCAATAGTCCAAAGTAGCTGGATGTCATCTTTGTTTCAGGTGTATATTCATAAAACACCATCTCTTTTGTTTTCGGAAAACAGGTGGGAATACAAACTGTTTTTCCTTCTTCCCACGCTTTTTCAATCAGAGGCATTGTCGGTATTTCTTTTCCCCTAGACATAGTCAAAGCAATCGTTTTCGCCTGTTTCCATTCTGACAGCTGCAGCACGTGTTCATGAAGTAGAGAAGCGTGGCGATTGAACTCTCCAGCGCTTATCTGATCAAGCATGGCCAATGTTTGAAGGCGGAGCTCCTTTTTCATACAGGTTCATCTCCCATCATAAAAAAACAGCAGGAAAATTCCCTGCTGCTTACTTTGTTTCACGATGTAAAGTTTGTTTTTTATCACGTGAGCAATACTTTTTGAATTCAACGCGATCTGGATTGTTTCGCTTATTCTTTTTAGTAATATAGTTACGCTCACCGCATTCAGTGCAAGCTAGAGTAATATTTACGCGCATGTTTTTCCCTCCAAACTAAAATCAATTCACATTCAGACCTAACTATAATACCACTTCTAGCTAAGGAATGCTAGAATGTTTTTTCACCAATTTCATTTTTCAATGCATTCCACCTGCATCCTGATCCATATTGTCTGGTCATGTGATGAAAAATCGCCTTCTCCCCTATAAAAACACGTTCTTTGTCGTACTGTATACATGAGAACCCCCTCTTTGTTCCACAGCTTTTTTTCATCTGATCCGTCTTCTTTTATTTTAACAGCGGGCAAGGTTTTCATACTTGGTTTCCCTATAAAAAGAAAAATGATGAAAAAAAGGTGATTTTTTCAGCAATTCCTTTTGAAACTAGCTTTTTTATGGTATAAAAAAGAAGGGTCGAAAACTGTCTGAAACAATCATGAGAGCCTTTTTTGGCTTTCAGCATTAAAATATGAATAAAAGGTGATGAAACATGGAAATTGCAATTATCGGATTGCTTGTTGTCAGTATTGTACTGATCGCATTCTCATATTTTCAAAGAGAGCCGATTAAAGAAGTCGAACAGGAACTTGAAACACTTCAACTATCTGCAATGCAAGAAATCTATAAACTGAAAAAGAAAATGAAGGTTCTTGAAGAAGAATTGCTTGAAACAAACATCGTTGTCCGCAAGCATTCAGAAATTGATCCATCTATTGCAAGACAAATCATTTCAAAGCATCAAAATGGCATGTCTCCTGAGGCGATTGCGCGCGCTGAGCATGTATCTGTAGAAGATGTGAACATGATCATTAAAGACAACGAGAGGGTGCTTGTATGACGAAAAAAAGCATCCAAACGTTTGCAGCAGGTATGATCCTTGCAACTGGTGTTCTGGCGATCGTTTTTTTCCTTACTGGAAAAGATGAAGCGGCGGCTGATTCTACAACAAAAGAAACCCTCGCAGCGAAAGTGACAGACACTGACGTGAAAAATTACTTAGACTCTAAAAAAGAAGTCTCCGTCAGCCGTGAAACATATCAACAACTTCTTGATTATAAAGAAAAAGCGTTGAAAGCAAATGAAGACGGCGATTCTCAGAACGATAAACAAACAACGGACAAGCCAAAAGGCAAAACGGTTAAATTCGTGATTAAAAACGGTATGAGCACAAGTGATGTTTCAGACATGCTTGAAAAGGACGGAATCATCAACTCGTCTAAAGATTTTAATGATTATGTGATAGACGCAGGCTACCATAAAGAAATTCGTGCCGGCAAATTCAATTTAAAAACAGGTATGACATTTAAACAAATTGTCAAAGCCTTAACAAAATAACATCAAAAAACCCCCTGGCGGCATTGACCTCCAGGGGGTTTTTGATTATCCAAATCGTCCTGATATATAATCATTTGTTCTTTGATCATTTGGCTCTGAGAACATCACATTCGTATCATTGACCTCAACAAGCTCGCCCATCAAAAAGAACGCTGTTCGGTCTGATACCCTTGCCGCTTGCTGCATATTATGCGTCACAATGGCAATCGTATATTTCTCTTTCAGTTTCATGATTAATTCTTCAATCTTTAATGTTGAAACAGGATCAAGCGCAGATGTTGGTTCATCCATTAATAGAATATCCGGGCTTGTGGCAATGGCTCTTGCGATACAAAGACGCTGCTGCTGACCGCCGGAAAGACCTAATGCAGGCGCACTTAATCGATCTTTCACTTCATCCCAAAGGGCAACATCACGAAGCGCTTTTTCAGCGATTTCTTTCAATTGCTGCTTGCTCTTCACCCCGTGAATTCTTGGCCCGTAGACGACATTATCAAAGATAGATTGAGGGAATGGGTTTCCTTTTTGAAAGACCATCCCGACGTTTTTACGCAGTTCCACTAGATCGACACGACCTTTTAAAATATTGTCACCGTTATACATCATATCCCCGGTGATTTTCACACCTGGCACTGTTTTGACCATGAGATTTAAGGTCTTTATAAATGTTGACTTTCCGCAGCCGGACGGACCGATAATCGCTGTGACCTCATGCTCTTTAATGTCTAAATCAATATGCTTCAGTGCGTGATGCTGTCCGTACCAAAGGTTCATATCATTCACACGAAACACTTCTTTTTTGGCTGTTTCAGTTGCTACTGCATTCATCAAAATCCACCCGCCTTATCCGAATCGACCATTAATATAGTCTTCTGTTTTTTGCTGCGCAGGACGTGTAAAGATACGTTCAGTCGCATCGTATTCCACTAGATCACCGTTCAGGAAAAAGGCTGTATGATCAGATACACGTAACGCTTGCTGCATATTGTGTGTGACAATGACAATCGAATAATCATGTTTTAATTCCGATAATAGTTCTTCAATTTTTGCATTTGAGATCGGGTCTAAGGCAGAAGCCGGTTCATCTAATAAAAGCACGCTAGGTTTCATCGCAAGGGTACGTGCAATACAGAGGCGCTGCTGCTGGCCTCCTGATAATGATAAGGCAGAGCGGTGCAAGCGATCTTTGACCTCATCCCATAGCGCTGCCTTTGTTAAACTTTCTTCTACCGCATCATCAAGCACTGATTTCCTTTTTTCACCCGCATATTTTAGCGCATGTGTAATGTTGTTGTAGATGGATTTAGGAAATGGATTTGGCTTTTGGAAGACCATCCCAATTTCTCTTCTTAAATTCACCACATTAATACGGTCATCCAAAATATTTAACCCTTCGTACATGATCGCCCCTTCACTTCGTGCACCTGGAATTAGGTCGTTCATGCGGTTAATGCTGCGTAAAAAAGTCGATTTTCCGCACCCTGATGGGCCGATTAATGCCGTAATTGCATTTTTTTCAATTTCAAATGAAATTTGATTGACTGCTCTTTTTTCACCATAATAAATACTTAAATCCTGCACCTGTAGAATCTGTTCCGCTTGAAGTGGAGCCTTTTTTGCTGCAATCTCTTTTTTTTCTGCTAGCATTTGAACCATTTCCCCTTCACACCTCTCACTATTTATTTTGACGTAAGCTTCTTATGAATAAATGAACCAAGCCATCTAGCTGCTAAGTTGAATACTAATACAGAGAGCACAAGTACGGCTGATGCACCATTTGCAATGGCCTCTGCATCTGGAATAATTCCCTGTGTATTGACGTTCCATATATGAACGGCTAATGTTTCTGCCGGTCTAAAAATATTGAGTGGTGACGTATCGGAGAAAGGACTCCAGTTTGTAAAATCAAGACGCGGTGTTGAAAGACCTGCTGTGAAAAGAAGAGCAGCCGCCTCACCGAAAACTCTTCCCGATGCTAAAATCGCTCCGGTAATAATGGATGGAATCGCTCCTGGGATCAGAACCGTCTTCACTGTATGCCACTTTGTCACACCGAGCGCAAGCGATGCTTCCTTTTGATCCTTCGGTACAGATCGAAGGGCATCTTCTGTCACCCTGACCATCACTGGCAGATTAAAGACAGTCAGCGCAAGGGCTCCTCCGATAATCGTATAGCCCCATCCTGTTAAATTAACAAACATCAGCAAACCAAACATACCGATGACGATCGATGGCAGAGAGGATAACACTTCAATACATGTACGAATAAAATCAGTCACTTTGTTTTGAGGTGCATATTCTGCCATGTAGACCCCGCCACCCACGCCAAGAGGCACGGTAAACAGCATCGTAATAAATAGAATGTAAAACGAGTTAAACAGCTGATCCCTAATACCGCCGCCAGAACCAATCGCACTTGAGCGTGTAGTCAAAAAGTCAAAATTTAATTCTTTGGCACCGTTGAAGATGATATAAGAAAACAAGCCAACAAGTATCGCCGTAATAATGGCGGCACATAATCCAAAAACGATTGTGGCAAAACGATCGGTCATTTTGCTATTCATTAAATCTTCCTCCTAGATGACAAGTATCTGATAATGAGTATGAACATAAATGATACAACTAGAAGGACAAGTCCCATTGACCAAAGTGTATTGTTTTCAACACTTCCATACGTTGTATGTCCCATGTTTAACGTAATAATGGTTGTTAATGTACCAGCTGTGTCCATAATACTTTCTGGTAGATTACGCGTGTTTCCAATAACCATCTGAACGGCAAGGGCTTCTCCAAATGCTCTTGCCATTCCAAGCACGACTGCTGTCATTAATGTCGGAAGCGCTGCAGGTACAAGAACACGTCTGATCGTTTGCCATCTTGTTGCGCCTAATGCATACGATCCCTCACGTAAACTTTTTGGAAGTGAAGCCATTGCGTCAGTTGCAATGGATGTAACAGTTGGCAGAATCATAATAGAAAGGACAATCGTTCCTGCTAAAACACTGTGCCCTGAACCGCTTGACTTAAAGTGTCCAATAAACGGCACCAATACTGTAAGACCTATGAATCCGTAAACAACGGATGGAATCCCTACAAGCAGTTCAATCACTGGCTGGAGAATTTTCCGTCCCCATGCAGGTGCAATTTCTGTCATGAAGATCGCTCCTGCGATGCCTAGCGGTGCTGCTATGAGTGCTGATAGAAGCGTGACAGCGATTGATCCAAAGATAAATGGAAATGCGCCGTATTGCGGATTTTCCGCTGTAGGGTTCCAATTGATACTGGTTAAGAACTCAATTGGGCTTACACCATTTACGATGAAAGATTGTAAACCCTTAATGCCAAGGAAGATTGTGATGGCAATTGATACAGCAATCATTAAGAATGCGCAAAATTTCACCAAAATACTTCCTCTTACTTCATCCATTTGCCTATTTTTTTTCGAGCTGATCAGTCGATCGCTCGCTTCTGTATGTTCTATCTGTTTCATCTTTTTCTACACTCCTATGAATGTCATAAAAGGAAAAGTGAAAAGCTCCACTTTTCCTTCATCATCAATTCAAGACCCTTTACTTCTCTGTTTGTTTGCCTGTTGCGTCTCTTTCTACTTTCATATTAGAGACTGAGATGTAGCCTTGGTCTTTAACGATTTCTTTTTGTACTTCGTCACTCATCAAGTAATCTAAAAATTGTTTTGCTAAACCTTCTGGCTCACCTTTTGTATAAGAGTGCTCGTATGCCCAAATTGTATATTTACCGCTTTCTACATTGCTTTCTTCTGGTTTCACACCATCAATGCTAAGCGGTGTAATTTTGTCATCTGTTAAATAAGAGAATGCTAGGTACCCAATCGCACCTGGTGTTTCTGCAATCAACTTTTTCACTGTGTTTGAAGAATCCTCTGTGATTCCTTCTGCAGGTGTCGCGCCGTCAAGTGCATATTTCACAAATGTTGCACGAGTTCCTGATGAGTCTGGTCTGTTCACAAGTGTGATTTTTTGGTCTTTCCCGCCAAGCTCTTTCCAGTTTTTGATTTTACCAGTGAAGATTTTTTTCAATTCGTCCTTTGTGATGTCTTTGACACCAACTTCAGGGTTAACAGCTGCCGCCATTCCAACAACTGCTACTTTGTGGTCTTTTAAAGCTTTTGCGTCGATTCCGTCTTTCTCTTCTGCGAATACATCTGAGTTCCCAATTTGTACAGATCCTTCTGATACTTGAGAAAGTCCTGTTCCTGAACCGCCGGCTTGTACTTGAATATCGGCTTTTGGATGTTTATCCATGAATTTTTCTGCTGCCGCAAGAACTAAAGGCTGCATCGCAGATGATCCTGAGATGGTAATGGAACCTGATGCCTCATCTTTGTTTGAAGCATTTCCTTTACTGTCTTTTGAATCTCCGCTTGAGCTGCTGTTTCCGCATGCTGTGACGAATGCTAACAATGCGATAGTAAGGAAAGTAAGCAGCCATAATTTGTTCTTTTTCATTTCAAGAATACCCCCTGAATAATTTGTCCTACGAGTAATACATTAAAGGTTCTTTATTAATTTCGTTTAAATGGAATGTTAAGGTTTTGTAAATGTCGAAGATTTGTAGAGAAATTGCGGGGTTTTTTATGATTTTTGTCAATTTATATCGAAAAGTTTGAAGAAAATATAAAAAAACGCCCACAAAAAGTGAGCGTTTTTACCTAGAAAAGGTCTAGTTATTTGTTTCTGCTTCATTTTCAATTTTGTTTTTGTTCTTCGCTTGTGTATCATTGCTTTCCTGTTTTGATTTCAGTTCAAAGTACTTGTCTAATACTTGTTCACCAATATCATTTGTAATCGGATAGCGCTGGTTGTAATCTTGATACACCCAAGGCACGACAACTGAAATCGCTACTTCTGGATTATCAGCAGGCGCATACGCAACAAGTGTTGTGTTATACGTTGGTGTGCCGCGTTTACTTTTAATCGGGCCGTCATAGAATGATTGAGCGGTCCCTGTTTTGCCAGCTGGATTGTATTTTTTGTTGCCAAAATTCGAATATGCTGTCCCTCTTGGGTTCTGCATCACAAGCTTGAATCCTTGCTGTACGCGTTTGATCTCATCACTTGTCATATCGAGCTTATTCAGTACATCCGGCTTGACGGACTCCGTTACAGCCCCAATGCCTCTTTGCGGATCTGGCTCTCTCACTTCTTTTACGAGCTGAGGACGTAAACGATAGCCGCCATTGGCAATCGTTGAAACGTATTGCGCCATTTGCAGCGGTGTAAACGTATCATATTGTCCAATCGCATAGTCAAGTAAAAGACCGGATTGTGTAGACGTTCCACGATAGCCAGTTGCTTCGTTTGGCAGGTCAATACCTGTCTCCACTCCAAGACCAAATTTACTAAAATTGTAACGGAACGTATCAAACGCCTTTGTATCAATTGGGAGCGGCTGATTCTTACGATATTCCCCTTTCCCAATTGCAATCGCTGTTTTAAACATATACACGTTTGATGAACGTTCTAGTGCGGTTAAATCATTAATGAGTCCCATATTTTGATAGGATTTTTTCGGCGGTGACTGAGCGATATAGAGCGGTTCATCGTATTGGGTGCTTCCAATGTGAAGGACGCCTGTTTTATAACCTGTCAGCACAGTTGCCCCTTTTACTGCTGATCCCATCGCATATGATGATGTCATCGTTCCTAGTGCATAGTCATCAAATTTGTATGTCCCATTCTTATTGGTAATCTGTTTACCCGCAATCGAGAGCACTTCCCCATTTCTCGGGTCCATCATGACAACAAACGCACGATCAAGAAGTTCTGTGCCGCCTCTTTGCTTCGCACTTTTCAAGTTCTTTTCGATGATTTTTTCTACCGCTTTTTGCAGCTGAATATCAATCGTCAGCACAAGGTCTTTCCCGCTCTTTCCTTCTGTTAACACTTTAGAGCTTGTGACATTGCCTTCTTTATCCGTTGTACTTTGTTCTTTTTCTTTTTGACCTTGCAGGACATCTTCATATTGATATTCAAGATAGCTTTTTCCTACACGATCATTTCGGCTGTAGCCGAGTGATAGATAATGTTCAAGCAGTGACGACGGAAGACCTTCATCACTTGAAGACACACTGCCGAGCATACTGCGGAGCAGTCCTTTATAAGGATAGCTGCGTGACCAGTCTGTTGTGACATCTACACCTGGCAGCTCGTCCAAATGCTCAGAGACGTAAGCAATTTCACTTGGTTTTACATCTTCATTTTTAATGAATTGAGGCGTAAGTGCATAGCCTGCATCCATTTGTCTTTTAATCGCAAGCACTTGCAAATCTTTTTTCGTCAGTTGATTTAATTCCTTGTCTGTGATGCGTTTCAGCTGGAGCTCGTATAGTTTATCATCAGAGACCTTATCGTCACCCTTTAAATCGGCTTCTTTTTGAACAAGCTTTTTCGCTTCATTCGGATGGGTTAAGATCCAGAAATCTTTTTTATCACGATCTGTGATTTTCTTCGTACTTACGTGAATCATATCCGCTAATTTTGTTGCCACTTTGAGCCGCTCTTCTTGTGAAGTCGTCGAGGTTCTCGTATATGTAATGGCATTTAGCGCTTTATTGCTGACAATCGTGTTATAGTTTCGATCATAAATTTTTCCGCGCGGAGCAGATGAGCTGACATTCACGTCTTCTTGTTTCTCTGCCTGCTTTTTATAATCTTCTCCATTCACAATCTGCACAAAACCGAGTCTGACCACAACACCGGTAAAAATAATGAACGCAGCTAAAAATAATAAATTCAGCCGGATCGGAAGTGTTTTGCGCCCTTCCTTCGCGTCTTTTTTGTTTTTCTTGTTTCTCATCACATCACCTTTTCTATCAAGAAAGAAATGGCACCCCTTTTTGTGTATAAAAGGTGCCATCATCATTTTAGCGGTTTTTCTATCATTTATCTAGAAATTTGATGTTCCATTGGTAAGAAATTTTACCTTTCTCCCTTCATAAGGTTCGTTTGAGAAACAGGCTTTTGACCGTCAGCCTCTTCTATATCAGCTGTTTTCTCTTTTAAATGAATGTCCTTTACAAAATAATAAATAAGGGTGTGCCCCGCTCCAAGTACGACAAGTGAAGCAGGAATCCCAAGCCGATCGCCCAGTAAGGTGACAGATAAAAGAAAAAAGACAATCGAACAAATACGCCCTGCATTTAAAAATAGTTCTCTAACGACAATATATTCAATTCGGGCTTTTCTTGCATATCTGGCATGACCGATGACATCGTAAGTTAAAGAGACATACGGAACAAGCAGAAGCGGGTAGCCGATCGCAATGGCTACAGCGTACATAAGCAGTGATACATAGGACAAGTGAAAGACGATTAAAAATAAAGCGCCGTATAAAATAAGCCCGCCAAACATAATCGCTTTTTTGCGCCATTTTTTCTTAATCAAACGGGTAGCAAAGAAATAGGCAAAAAAGGCAACACCTGAATTGACTAGACCAAATGTGCCTAAAGCAAGCTCACTGTTTGTTGCAATAAACACAAAGACACTGATTAAAAAGACAAACACGCCTTCACGGAGCCCCTGAAAAAAGTGAGCAGTTGTGATCTTACGCCAATTCTCGTCCGCATGGCGCTCTTTCCAAATTTGCTTAATGATAAATTTTCCTTTTGATTGTCTCCTCTTGAGGAAAAAACTCATCACCACCGCTAGTGAAAACAAAAAAAGCGATAAAGTAAAAATCACTGTATAGCCTGTATCATCCGTTAATTGAGAAATCACAATTCCTGCAATGAGCGGCCCAATCATACCGGCTGTAGAGGTAAGCACTCCTAAAAATCCATTAAAGAAATCCCTTGTTTCAGGTTCAGTGATCTCAAAAGTGAGCACGTTAAAGGCAAGCCAGTAAAAACCATAGCCGATTCCAAGCACACTGCCTAATAACACGAGCCGAGCTGCCGCTTGCTCTCCTGCCATGAGAACAATTAAGTAAAAAGCGGCTAAGAAGATGACACCGAAACGAAGGACAAATGCACGATCTATTTTTTTAGCGAGCCGACCAGCAAATAAAAAGGTAATGGGCTGAAGGACAACTATCGCCAAGTTATAAATCGCAAGGTCTGTAAATCGCCCAGACTGTTTCCATAAATACACGTTCACAAACGTATTCGAAAGCGCAATCGCAAGTGCGTATAATCCGCCAATCGTGAGGAGGAGCAATAAATCTCTTGTGACATCCATGTCCCCGAACATTTTCTTTAATCTGCTCATATCATTCATTCTCCTTTTCTACACAATAGTCTGTCTCATCAAAAGGCAGATATGTAAAAAAAGGAGGGAAAATATAAAAAGACCCGCTCTCAGAGAGAAGCAGGTCTTTTCAAATCAAATCATTTATTTAGCTTCGCTGTAAAGGCGAGCCACTTCATCCCAGTTCACAACATTCCAGAATGCTGAAATGTAATCAGGACGACGGTTTTGGTAGTTTAGGTAGTAAGCATGCTCCCAAACGTCTAGTCCTAGGATTGGTGTTTTTCCTTCAGTTAAAGGAGAATCTTGGTTTGGTGTGCTTGTGATTTCAAGTTTGCCATTGTTCACAACAAGCCATGCCCAACCAGAACCAAAGCGTCCTGCAGCTGCTGCAGCGAAATCAGATTTGAATTTTTCAAATCCGCCTAATTCTTTTTCGATCGCATCTGCAAGTTCACCAGTTGGTGCGCCGCCACCGTTTGGTGAAAGAAGCGTCCAGAATAATGAGTGGTTTGCATGTCCTCCGCCATTGTTACGTACAGCTGTACGAATGTTTTCAGGCACAGAGTTCAAGTTAGCCACTAGCTCTTCAATTGATTGATCTTCAAGAGCTGATACACCTTCGATTGCTTTGTTTAAGTTTGTTACATAAGTGTTGTGGTGTTTTGTGTGGTGAATCGTCATTGTTTCCTTGTCGATATGTGGTTCTAATGCATCGTAAGCATATGGTAATTCTGGAAGTTTAAAAGCCATGGTTAAATTCCTCCTTAGAAATGTATGTACTGAAATGCTTCCTTAGTAAGCAAGCAATTCACCCTAATCAAAGAGTATCAAAAGAAACGGCTTGTTTCAACGTTATTGCTCATGATCTGAAACATTTCAGTGTTTATTTTGTATTTAACCCTTCAGAAAGAGTGTTAAACACCGATTTTCCATTTAGCGAAGCACATAAAATAAAAAGATTCCCAGCATCAGTGCTTGAATCAACCCTTTTGCAAATACACCTGACACAAAACCAATTAATGAGCCAAGCCCAACTTTCACACTTGTCTTCAGATCTTTTTGATGAACGAGCAGCTCTGCGATGACACTGCCGATAAATGGACCAATGATAATTCCAGCAATCGGAATCACAAAAGGACCGGCTAAAAGCCCAATGGTACTTCCCCAAATGGCCGCCCGGCTGCCGCCAAAGCGTTTCACCCCAATCAGATTGGAGACATAATCCGCAGCAAATAACACAGCTGTAAACATGGCTTGAATGAGCCAAAAGGTGAGCGTCAATTTCTCAAAGCTAAAAAAGAGCCCATATAAAATAAACCCAAGAACCATGAAAACCACACTAGGAATGATTGGATAGACAAGTCCCACAAACGCAATGATAAATGCACAGCCGATCAAAATCCAATACAGCACGTCCAATCCGCTGCCGCCTCCTTTTTATATGCTGTATACATTATGCCTCATTCCTTCTATCTTAACCAGTAATGAAGGCCGTACTTGTACTGGATGGATAGACATTGATACAATGTGAGAAATAGAAAAGAATGTAGGAAGTGAATCGGTTGAACGTATTTAGTTTATTGTTAAAAGGAATTTATTCACCAAAAGATATTGCCAGAGCTCGTTTTACTGGGATTGGAAAGGCCATTTTATTCATCTTTATCCTTTCGATCATCGCAGCTGTCCCCCAGGGCTATCATATGAGCCAAGAGATTTCAAATGCGATGTCAGGATTTCAACATGTGATTAAAAAAGATTTACCCGACTTTTCCATTGAAAAAGGAACGCTTCAAGCGGATCAAAGCACGCCGATCGAAAAAGAAGAAAACGGCATCACGATTATCTTTGATCCCAATGAAAAAATAAAATCAAGTGAGCTTGAATCAAAACAAACAGCCATTGCGTTATTAAAAGAAAAAGCAGTGATTGCCATTGACGGACAAATGACAGATATTCCATACCAGCTGCTTGGCGGAACACTCACAAAAGATGAACTTGCCAGCGTCACAAACCAGAATCAAGCGATCATTATCCCTGTCATTTGTGTCCTGCTGTACCTATCTACTGCTGCTCTCATGTTCATCAGCGCAACATTCCTAGCCATGCTTGGCACATTTATTAAACGAATGCAGCAAAAAGAGCTGTCCTTTCAAATGCTTTGGAAGCTCTCTGCCTATTCACTCACATTAACAACCGTCTTTTTCGCCATCATGAGTGCATTAAACACGCCGGTTGCGAACTCATTTTTATTAAATTGGGTGATTAACTTTATTTTCTTATATCTTGTCGTTAAAGAAATACCTGCAAAAAAATAAGCTCCCTCATTTTGGGGAGCTTTTTTATTTGTTTTGACCCTATGACTCATCTGGATGGATGATCGCAAACAAATAGTGATCCTCCCACTTATCATTGATCTTTACTTTTTTACGATGAAGTCCCTCTTTTTCAAACCCTGTCTTCTCAAGCACACGAATGGAATCAATGTTAGATGGTTTTACGCCAGCCTCAATACGGTGAAGGTACAGTTCATAAAAGGCATAATCGATAATCAAACGAATTGCCTCTGTCATATACCCCTTCCCGCCTTGCTTTTCATCAAGTACATATCCAAGCAAAGCCCCTTGAATCGGTCCTCTTTCAACAGAATTGAGTGAGATCGTTCCAATTAATGCATCTGTTTCATTTAAGAAAATACCGTGCATATAGGCTTCATCTTTTGCACGCCTTTGCATACTGCGGTTAATCCGTTCCTTTTGACGAGGTACAGTAAAAAAATCATCCTGAACCAAAGGAGTAAATTGCTGAAAATAAGTGCGGTTTCCTCGTTCAAGTGTTAATAGTGCTTCTGCATCACTTTCTGTTAGTGTTCTCACATATATATGCTGACTGATTTTCTTCATATACTCTCCCCCTGTTTTGATTTTATCATAATAAAGAAAGGGCTTAGGATTGCTTTTTCCAAACTTTTTTCACTTACAAGTCATACTAGAACTCACTAGAACCACCCTTCCTAGCTTTTTCACTCTTTTTTGTTCTATCAACTCAGGGACATGCATAATCTGAAGTAAACTCTTAAAAGCGGTGAGTAAAATGCGGCGAATTATTTTTTTACTAGTCAGTTTGTTTGTCCTCTTTATTATCTTTTTTGATTTAAAAAATGGAACGATCCCCGTTCAGGATGGCCCTGCTGTTCCCGCCAGCGCCTTTCAAACAGCTGAAAAACAGGCATATAAAACTGTCACTGTTAAACAAGGTCAAACCGTCGTCTCTATCGTACATACAAGTAAGCCATTAGATGAAGTGATCGAAGACTTTGAAGCACTGAATCAAGGCGTCAAAGCGAACGAAATTCGGGCAGGCAGCACATACAAGTTTCCAGTCTATAAGAGATAAAACGTTAATTCCTTGTCATTCATACGAAGAGACTGTTACAATATGAGATGTAAAACACGTCGTACACTGCAAACGAATTGCATGTACACTAAGGAGCGATTGACAAGTGAGTGAAGTCACACATCGTACAAAAACGCGTCCCGTCAAAGTGGGACCTTTAACTATAGGTGGAAACAATGAAGTCGTCATTCAAAGTATGGCGACAACCAAAACACATGATGTCGAAGCGACAGTAGCCGAAATTAAACGTTTAGAAGAAGCTGGCTGTCAAATCGTGCGTGTCGCATGCCCAGATGAGCGTGCAGCAAATGCGATTGCGGACATTAAAAAACAAATCAACATTCCCCTTGTTGTCGACATTCATTTTGACTACAAGCTTGCACTGAAAGCGATTGAAGCAGGTGCAGACAAAATTCGTATCAACCCAGGAAACATCGGAAGAAGAGAAAAAGTCGAAGCTGTTGTGAAAGCGGCAAAAGAAAAAGGCATTCCAATTCGTATTGGGGTAAACGCCGGTTCGCTCGAGAAAAAGATTCTTGATAAATACGGCTATCCAACCGCAGATGGTATGGTTGAAAGTGCACTGCATCACATTAAAATTTTAGAAGACCTAGACTTTCATGACATCATTGTGAGTATGAAAGCATCTGATGTAAACCTTGCGATTGAGGCATACGAAAAAGCAGCAAAAGCCTTTGATTATCCTCTTCATCTTGGGATTACAGAATCAGGTACGTTATTTGCTGGTACGGTCAAAAGTGCAGCTGGTCTTGGCGCAATCTTGAATATGGGGATTGGTAACACACTCCGTATTTCATTAAGTGCTGACCCGGTCGAAGAGGTCAAAGTGGCACGTGAATTATTAAAATCATTTGGCCTTGCATCTAATGCAGCAACACTCATCTCATGTCCAACTTGTGGACGAATTGAAATTGACCTCATTAGCATTGCAAATGAAGTCGAAGAATATATTTCTAAAATTAAAGCACCGATCAAAGTAGCTGTTCTCGGATGTGCTGTAAACGGTCCGGGTGAAGCGCGTGAAGCTGATATCGGCATCGCTGGCGCTAGAGGTGAAGGCCTCTTATTCCGCAAAGGTGAAATCGTTCGGAAAGTGCCAGAAGAAACAATGGTCGAAGAACTGAAAAAAGAAATCGATAAAATCGCTGAAGAACATTATGCAAAAATGGAAGCTGAAAAAGCAAAACAAGCCAACGCATAACAAAGAACGCCTGACATCACTGTCAGGCGTTTTTCTGTTCCTGTCCTGTTAAAAGAACGGGGTGATAAAGATGCCGAGGATGACGGAAACGATTCCGATCCCGATTGACCACGCGCCAAGCGCATGTGCTCCTTTTCTTCTTGCAATATAACCAACGACGATTGCCGCTACGCCTAATAGCACCGGCAAGACAAATAATGAGATAATCGCAATCGCGAGTGCTGTATAGCCTATCCCCTTACTGCCTGAATCGTCACCTACATGGTCACGTTCTCTTCTGTCTTCACGATCTCTTGATGCTTGATATGGCTCTGCTATTTCAGCAGCTGTTTCCTCTAAATAGCCATCATCATTACTAAAGTGTGTGTCGATTTCACGATCATTTCTTCTGAAATCTTCGTCTCTTTCCATGATCAATTCCCCCTTTTGGTTAATAGAAAGGAGCTTTTTTAGTATGAGCAAAAATGTCTGTTTCATGTTTGCTAAAACTTGCTGGAATTGTGAATTGATTATGTTACACTTTAAGAGGATAAATATGAGGAGTGTGGGCATGTTACGTTTAGGAATTGATATCGATGGCACAGTCACGGCGCAGGACACCTTTGTCCCCTACTTAAATGAGTCGTTTCAATGTGACATCACACTAGATGATATGACGGAATATGATTTGACGAAGCTTTTAAAGATTTCAAATGAAGAATTTTGGGGCTGGATGAATGAGTATGAGCCTCTTATTTATAAACAGGCAAAGCCTGCCGAGGGTGCAAAAGAAATCCTCAATCAAATGAAACATCATCATCAATTGATTTATATCACAGCCAGAAGGCAGCATCACTCAGACATCACCTACAAATGGTTTGAGGAGAATCATGTCCATTATGACGATATCGAGCTTGTTGGCGGACATCATAAGGTGGAAGCTGTTCAAAAACATAAGATCGATGTGTTTTTTGAAGATCACCATGGCAATGCCACAATGATTGCAAAAGAAGCTGACATTCCAGTGATTCTGTTTAACTCACCGTATAATCAAATGCCAATTGATGAACGGATCATTCGCGTTAATAACTGGCAAGAAGCATCCCAATGGATCAAACAGTATGAAAAGCGTCTGCAAACTGCTTACTAAAACAGATCAAAAGCCGATACGTTTTTAATGTATCGGCTTCAGATTGTTGACAAAGGGCTAAAATGAAATTTATTTTAGCCCTTTGTCTTCGTTTCAGCGTGATAGAAAACCTTTGCAGCCCTAGGAAGGACGAGTACTGGCGCGGAGCGAATTTGACATTCGTGAGCACCAGCACGCAGGTCTGATAAAGAATGCGACGGTTTGTCTACACGCTGAAGCCGATCCGTTTAATGTATCGACTTTTTGATTGTACGATGATGTCCTTCTTTTATTAAAAAATGATAAAGTGCACCCATCATGCCTGCCTGATTGAAGTAATAGCACGTTTCCAGTGTCACCTGTATGTTTTTCCATGCATGCAAAGTATGTAAATGTTTCTCAATGTTTGGAATCAAATCGGGCCTTGCACTCACGCCCCCGCCAATGAGGATTTTCTCTGGATTGAGAACTGTTGCCACATTGTAAATACCAATTGCGATTCGTTTGTACCACTGATCGATCATCTTCTCAATGGCCGGATCTTGCTTGGCTTTTTCAAAGATTTCTTGACCGTCGATTTGCTGACTTTGTGGAATGCCCTGCTGCTCTTTGTAGCTTCGTATCAATCCAGCTGTCGAAGCACTGCTGTTGAGTGTGGTAAACTGACCATTTTCTGTTTCTGTCAGCATCATACCAAATTCACCGCCGCGAAAAGAGGCACCGCGAACAAGCTCGCCACCAGCAAAAATACCGCCGCCGACACCAGTCCCAAGCGTCATACATATAAAGCTGTCACACTCTTTCGCATGACCACTAAATTTTTCAGCCAGAGCTGCACAGTTCGCATCATTTTCTACTTCTACACGAAGTGATGTTTTTTCTTCCAAAAGCGTTTTGACATTTTGGCCATTTAAAGCAATAATCGCTCCTGCAAATTCCGTATAACCCGTTTGACTGTCAACAAAACCCGGAAGACTCATCGCAATCCCTTTGATATCCCAAGTCCTTTGATACTCTTTCACCACGTTCTCCATGTCCTCTAAAAACGGCTCAAGCTGTCGGCAGTTTGTTTCGTAGTCGCCGCTCGTGATCAGCTCACCATTTCGATCCATGACCCCATGCTTTGTTTTTGTTCCGCCTACATCGAAAACAACATAATGTGCCACCTTTGACCACTCCCCTATTTCAAAAGACTCAAATATGTTTCAATAGATGATCTGTTGTTCTCATTTTAATGAAACAGCTACCCTTTGTAAAACGTTTTCAATATGACAAAACAAAAAGCCAGCCCATCGGCTGGCTTCTTTCATGAATGAACTTCTTTCGGTTCGCAAGAAGGACACGTTCCGTAAATTTCAAATTTATGTCCGCTAATGTGATAATCCTCTAGATCAGCATCAAGCTTGTCCATAGGGCAAGCGTCGATTTCCTTTGTTTTACCACACGTCAAACAAATAAAGTGATGATGATGGTGGGAAAACGAACATTTAAAACGGAACAGTTTCTCCCCTGATAATTCCGTTGTCTCTAATATCCCAAGATCTTCATATAAAGACAGGTTTCGATAAATCGTATCAAAACTAAGCCCTGGGTAATCTTCACTTAATGCTGTTAATACATTTTTAGCGGTCAAGTATTTATCAGAATCAGAAAACAATTGAAGCATATCTTCACGTTTGCTTGTATATTTATAGCCTTTTTCCTTTAATAAATCAAGCGCTTCTTGTACGTTCATGATGATTCCCCCTTCTGAATTTCCCAATACTAATACATCCGATTAAAATCAAGATAGACAGCATCACAATGGTTCCACCCGGCGCTAAATCAAGATAATAACTTAAAATCAAGCCGACCATGACAGACAATTCCCCAAATAAGATGGAAAGGAAAATCGCCTGTTTAAACCCTTTGGCAATCCGAATACTTGCCGCAACAGGCAGTGTCATGAGTGCGGACACTAGGAGTGTACCGACAATACGCATCGATGCTGCGATGACAAGTGCAACGACTAAAATAAAAATAAAATGAATCCACTTAGCTGAAATACCAGAAGCCTTTGCATGTTCTTCATCAAAAGAAAGCAAAAACAATTCTTTATATAAGAGCACAACCACTAATACAACGACAAGTGAGATCCCAACAATAATCCAAAGATCAAGCCTTGAAACCGCACTGACACTTCCGAACAAATAACTGAACAAATCTGTATTAAAACCATTTGCAAGTGAAATGAAAATAACAGAGATCCCAATACCACCTGATAAAATAATGGGAATCGCCAGCTCCTGATAATGTTTATACACAGAGCGCAGACGTTCGATAAACAATGAGCCAGCCACAGAAAAAGCCATTCCTAAGTAAAGCGGGCTAACCCCTGTCAAAAGTCCAAACTTTTTATCAAGGAATAAACTCGCCGCTATCCCAGCAAGTGACACATGACTAAGTGCATCTGCGATGAGAGAGAGCCTTCTCACGACAATAAATACACCAAGTAAGGGCGCAATAAAGCCGATCAGCATACCTGCGATAAACGCATTTTGTAAAAATTCATAATGAAAAAATGGAAATAGCATTATTCATGTCCCCCATGATGGTGATGATCGTGATGAATCACTTGAATGTCATGCCCGTAAAACTGAGAAAGCGCCTGATCATCCATCGAATCAAACGTTTCCGCATCTCCATGAAAATGAAGTGTCTGATTTAAACAAGCCACATGCGTGACTTTGTCAGAAACGGTTCCTACATCATGTGTAACGAGAATTAAAGACATTCCTTTTTCTTTGTTCAATGTTTCTAACAGCTGATAAAAGCCCTCTACTGTTCTTTGGTCTACACCCACAGTCGGTTCATCTAAAATAAGCAGCTTCGGCTGACTGACGAGTGCACGGGCAATAAATGTACGCTGCTGCTGACCGCCTGAAAGCTCACCAATGTTTTGATGTTTTAAGTCTTGTATACCAACTGAGCGGATCGCCTCATCTACTTGAAGCTTATCCTGCTTACTCATGCGTTTGAATAAACCAATCTTCGCCGTTAAACCACTTGCCACGACCTCGTATACAGAAGCAGGAAACCCTGTATTAAAGCTATTCGCCTTTTGAGAAACAAATCCAATTTGATCCCAGTCTTTAAATTTTTGAGCAGGTGTGCCAAACAGCTTTAATTCTCCCTGCTGGGGTTTAATCAAGCCAAGCAGGCATTTTAATAAGGTTGTTTTACCAGATCCATTCGGTCCAACAAGTGCTAGAAAGTTTCCTTCCTCTACTGTTAAATGAATGTGATCAATGACATTTCGCTGTCCATATGAATACGAAATGTCCTTCATTTCAATAATTGGCTTTGCCATAAATCTTCCACCTTTAATCCAATATAAAAAGAATGATTACGATTTATACAACAAAAAGAAAATGGCAAAAGCCATTTTCTTTGTCCATACATACATTTCATTATATAAAAGAAAGATAAAAAAGTAAAATAAAAGCTAATGAATGGCTGTTTTGAATTTACCGCCTTTTGTTTCATGCGTATCCATAATCGTAATAAAGGCTTGACCATCAATTTCAAACACGATAGATTTCAGCTTCGTAATTTCAAGTCTTGTCACGACGGCGTAAATGACATCTTTTTCTTCATCGGTATAACCGCCTTTTCCTCTAAGCTTGGTGGTTCCCCTGCCGAGACGATGAAGGATCGCATCTGAAATTTCATCATAATAATCCGAAACGATAATGACCGCTTTTGTTTCATCAAGCCCTTGAATAACAGCATCAATTGTTTTCATTGCCAAATAATATGTCATGACAGAATACATAGCTTGCTCCGGTCCGAAGACAAAGCCCGCCCAAATAAAAATGAACACATTGACGATCATGACAAACTCACCGACGGAGAAAGGAATTTTTTTCGTGAGAAGAATTCCTAAGATTTCCGTTCCGTCCATTGAGCCTCCATTCCGTATCACAAGCCCAACGCCAAACCCGAGTAACAGCCCTCCAAATACAGTAGCTAAAATCGGCTGCGTCGTAAATGCTTCTACATGATGGAGTGAAGATTCAATCACGGCCAAGCTGACAATCCCAATCACAGTGGAAATCAAGAAGGTTTTCCCAATATGTTTGTATCCTGATATCATAAATGGAATATTTAAAATGACAACAATCGTCGCAAAATTAATGAATGGGTTATCCGTAAAAAGATAATCCAAAATAAGCGAAATACCGATGATGCCTCCATCAATAATATTGTTTGGCACTAAAAATAATTCAATGCTGACTGCTGCACATGCAGCTCCTACTAGAATCAGAAAAATTCTCAAAATAAAATGAGGCACTGATTCCTTTTTATGCTGTTTACTATTTGCCATACGTTCTCCCTTCTACACATGTTTAGTTTTCAATGAACATTTTATTCACTTTACTATTTTATCATTTCACAGAGTAAAATAAAATTTTTTGCACATTTTCCGTTTTCGCCCATACATTGATACAGAGGGGAGGAATGGAATTGATTTTAATTCAAAAAATTGTGTTGCAGCGTCTGAATCAGATCACAGCAAATGACTTGTTAAGGTATGCAAAACAGTATGGGGTCAGCTTAACATCCAATCAGGCTGCAGAGGTCGCCAAACTTATGAATGGGAAAAACGTCAATATTTTTAACGATGCAGAGCGCAACCGGCTGCTTAAGCAAGTGGAAGCGATTACGTCTAAACAGACAGCACAGACCGTCAATGATCTGTTTAATCAATTCACAAATTAGGCAAAAAAGGGCCGCATTTAGCGGCACCTCATCACATTGCATGCACTTTTTATTGACCCGTAATCTTATCTAGTAAACCTTCATCAAATTGCTTTTCTTTCAGCATCGCAATTTCGAATTTATAAGGTGGTTTCTTGTTCTTTTTATCTTCACCTACATAAGGCGTTTCTAGAATCTTCGGCACATCTTGAAGCTGTGGATGATGAACGATATAGCTCAGGGCATCAAAACCAATTTCTCCAAAACCGATATTTTCATGTCGGTCTTTTCTTGCGCCTTGTACATTTTTACTATCATTAATATGAAGAACTTTGATTCGGTCGATCCCGACAATTCGATCAAATTCTTCTAAAACTCCATCAAAATCACTCACAATGGGATAACCTGCATCGTGCGTGTGACACGTATCAAAGCAAACAGAAAGTGCTTCGTTATGTGTCACACCGTCAATAATTTGGGCAAGCTCTTCAAAGCTTCTTCCGCACTCTGATCCTTTTCCTGCCATTGTTTCCAGCGCAATTTGAACCTCCTGCCCCTTCACAATGACTTCATTGAGACCTTCAATGATTTTTTGAATTCCAGCATCTGCACCTGCTCCGACATGCGCACCTGGATGAAGAACAATTTGTCTTGCACCTAGCGCTTCTGTACGCTCTATCTCAGAGCGAAGGAAGTCCACTCCAAGCTCAAATGTCGCTGGATTCACTGTGTTCCCAATATTGATAATATACGGTGCATGAACGACGATATCTGTCATACCATGCTCTTTCATATGCGCTTGTCCAGCTTCAATATTGAGATCTTCAATTTTTTTACGGCGCGTATTTTGCGGTGCACCTGTATAAATCATAAAAGTATTTGAACCATAAGAGGCAGCTTCCTCACTCGCTGCAAGTAGCATATGTTTTCCGCTCATGGATACATGTGATCCAATCTTCAACAATGTGTCCCCCTACTTTCCGTTACGCTTTGACTTTCTACGTTCTTGTCTTTTGATCTTATCCATCTCACGTGTCATTTTCTTTTTATATCCAGGTTTGACGGCTTTCGGTTTTCTGACAAGACGTTTTGCTTTTTCTTCAATTTCATTTGGTGCTTTTTTACGTCTTTGACGCTTCAAACGATCATCTGCATCTCGCCATTCGCCATGAACAATCGTTTTGTTTTCAAACACAACACCCATTTTTTCAATTTGAACGAGTGCATCCTCATCAGCAAGATCATAAATGGTCATCGCAATGCCAGATGAACCAGCGCGAGCCGTTCTTCCCACACGGTGAACATAAAAATCAAGATCGGATGGGAGCTCATAGTTAATCACGTGGCTGACGCCCTTAATATCAATCCCGCGGGCAGCAAGATCAGATGCCACAATATAGGTGAACTCCAAATCTTCAATTTGTTTCATCACTTTTTTACGTTCACGAGGCGTTAAACCACCATGAAGTACCCCAATTTTCATTCCTTTTTCCTGTAGGAATGAGGCAATTTCATCAACAGTTGATTTCGTATTGGCAAAGATGATCCCTAAATAAGGCTGTACATTCGTCACCATTTCATGAAGTAATTTTAATTTATCACGCTGTTTAGATGGAACTAAAATATGCTGAATGTTTTCAGCCGTAATGCGTTTCGGTTCAACATGTGCATATTTCGGATTATCCATATATTTTTTGAGGAAAGGTTTTAATTTTTCTGGAATAGTTGCTGAGAACACGAGCATTTGCAACTGTTCTGGCATTTGTGAACCAATACGATCCACATCTTCTAAAAAGCCCATATCCAGCATCAGGTCGGCTTCATCAATGACAAGAGATGTTGCTTTGTACACATTCAGCGCTTGCTCATGAATAAGATCAGCAATACGTCCAGGAGTGCCGACCACTAAGTGCGGCTGATTCTTTAGCTTTTGAATGGATTTCTGCTTGTCCGTTCCGCCAATGTAAAGCTTTGCCTTGATTTCTTCTTCTGGAGGCGTATTTTTTAAGATCGTTTGTGCTTCTTTAAAAATTTGATTCGCTAATTCTCGTGTTGGTGCAGTAATGACCACTTGTACTTGCTCTTTGCTTGGATCAATTGAATGAATAAGCGGCAATAAATACGCATGGGTTTTCCCTGTCCCTGTTTGAGACTGTCCAATCACGCTTTCACCTTTTAAAACCGCAGGTATGATTCTTTTTTGAATATCAGTCGGCTCATAAAAGCCCAGTTCATGAATAGCATCTATAATAAAAGACTTTAATTCATATGTCGTAAATTTCGTTTCTTTCATGTTTTCACTCCTTAAGGCAATGCCTTTTTGCTCATCTCCTCATTATAGCTGATTTTCCGCAAAAAAACCATGTCCGCTTTTCTCACAGGAAACCAAATGATACTTCCCTGCATAACCTATGAAGAGAAAGAGAATGCAGTAAGGGAGGTACAAGTATGTTAGGGCAAAGGCCTATGGGCGATTTTCAGCCGCATCGCCCCTCACGCCGGCACCTTGGAAATGGCGGACAGCCCGGAATTTTTCAACGGAGACAGCAGGCTCCGATCGAACAGCCTTTTCAAGGGCAAGGCAACCAATTTCAACAAATGATGCCTCGCTCTCCGTCTGTACAAGGCGGCGGTCTACGCGGGATGGGTGGTGGCATTCCTGGAGGCGAAAGCCGTGCACTAGGCGGCGGAGCCGGAATTAAGGGCATGCTGGCAAAATTTCTTCCTGGAGCTGGAGGAGCAGGGATATCTGGAGCTGGAGGTGGTGCGGGATTACAAGGAATCCAGAGCTTCGCAAACCCTGCGAACCTTTCAAGCATGTTAGGAAATGTTCAAAAAGTACTCGGAATGGCGCAGCAATTCACGCCTATGATTCAGCAATACGGTCCTTTAGTCAGAAATTTGCCTGCCATGATTAAACTCTATAGCCAGCTTGGCAGTGCGGATGACGATGAAACAAATACGAATGATGCAGACGAAGAACCAAAAGAAATCACTGCAGAAACAGACGTTCCGCACGAATCAGTTGATGATGAAATAGAAGAAGGAAAAGAAGAAGAACCAGAGGACATCCTTGTCAAAAAAACCACTGTACACACATCAGCTGCTCCTGAAGCAAAATCGAAAAAAAGATCGGGTAGTTCCATTCCGAAACTATATGTCTAGTGATCTTTTAAAGGCAAAGTGTTTCCCATGTATAACAATCTTTGATATATGCGCTTACTTTGGCTATAATGAAGGAAGAGAATGATCAAAAGCCGTTTTTCACGGCTTTTTATATTGTTCTTCTCTAGCAGCACTTCCCTACAGGAGGACGAATAAATGAATGTAATTAAAATTTCGCCGCGTGGCTATTGCTATGGCGTTGTAGATGCAATGGTCATTGCTAAAAATGCCGCACTTGATAAAAACTTGCCACGCCCAATTTATATATTAGGTATGATTGTGCACAACAAACATGTCACAGATGCCTTCGAAGAAGATGGAATTTACACACTGGACGGACCAAACCGTCTGGATATTTTAAAACAGGTTGAAAGTGGCACAGTGATTTTCACCGCTCACGGCGTATCTCCTGAAGTCCGTCAAATTGCAGAAGAAAAAGGCCTTGTCGCCATTGATGCGACCTGTCCAGATGTCACGAAAACACATGAACTCATTTCAGAAAAAACAGCTGATGGATATGACATTATTTATATCGGGAAAAAGGGTCACCCTGAGCCAGAAGGAGCCGTCGGTGTTGCACCTGACAAAGTCCACCTTGTCGAAACAGAAGCTGATATTAAAGCGCTCGATTTAACGTCAGATAAACTGCTCATCACCAATCAGACGACAATGTCTCAGTGGGATGTTCATGATCTGATGGAGCTCATTAAAGAAAAATATCCTCACGTCGAGTACCATCAAGAAATCTGCCTTGCGACACAGGTACGTCAGGAAGCTGTGTCACAGCAAGCAGGCCAAGCCGATCTGACCATTGTGGTCGGCGATCCAAAAAGCAATAACTCAAATCGTCTGGCGCAAGTGTCAATGGAGATTGCAGGAACGCAGGCTTACCGAATTGGTGATCTCAGTGAGTTAAAGCTTGAATGGCTCCAAGGGGTAAAAACCGTTGCCGTTACTGCAGGTGCTTCCACACCAACACCTATTACAAAAGAAGTCATTCGTTTCTTAGAAAACTACGAACCTGATGATGAATCGACATGGAAAATTGAACGGACGGTTCCTCTTTCTAAGATATTACCTCGTGTGAAAACAAAGAAATAAAAAAACGTCAGAGCTGCTATGCTCTGACGTTTTTGCTTACACAAATTGAAACGGGTTTGTGTTTGATTCTGATACAAAGAATTGCACATCATATTTTTTATCTGTACATAGCGATTCTAGCTTTGTCTTCACGCCCTCTTTCATGATCTTTTCTGCGTAATGACCTGGGTCCACTACATTCAGTCCGAGCATCATGGCATCGTGAGCGACATGGAAATAAAGGTCACCAGTCACGTACACATCTGCACCCATTCTTTTCGCTTGATGGATATATTTATTTCCGTCTCCTCCAAGCACAGCTACTTTTTTCACGACCGCTTCCTGATCTCCTACAAAACGCGCTCCATTCACATCTAACTTCGTTTTCACAAATTGAGTGAAGTCTTTAAGTGTCATAGGTTCTTTTAATTCACCAATACGACCAAGGCCTTTTTGAATAGGAGGAAGATCTGTCGTGTGTACACTGTAAGCCACTTCTTCATAAGGGTGTGCTTTGATCATTTCACGAATCACTTGTTTTTCAATACTTGCTGGGAAAATGGTTTCGATTCGTACTTCTTTCACAAATTCCAATTTACCCGTCTCACCAATAAATGGCACAGCTTCTTCTGATGGCAGAAAACTGCCTGTCCCTTCATTTGAAAAAGCGCAATGACTGTAGTTGCCAATATGGCCAGCTCCCGCATTTCCTAAAGCCGTCCTGATGGCCTCTTCAAATTCCACTGGAACATACAAGGCTAGCTGCTTAATTGGATCTTCGTATGTTGGAACTAGCACTTTTGTTTCCCCGAGCTCTAAAGCGTCTGCAAGCAAGTCATTGACTCCTCCATCAGCCACATCCAGGTTTGTATGTGCTACATACACCGCAATATCATGTTTGATGCATTTCTCAATGATCCGTCCTGCCGGCTGATCTGTCGCCACATGTTTTAATGGACGGAAAATTGGCGGATGGTGGGCAATAATGAGATCCACCTTCCGCTCAATTGCCTCATCTACCACATTTTCTAATACATCTAAGGTGATCATGACATTGGTCACTTTTTTATTCAGCGTTCCAATCTGGAGCCCGATTTTATCACCTTCCACCGCATATGCCTTTGGTGAAAATTGCTCAAATAATTGGATGATTTCATGCCCGTTCACTGTTTTAGCCAACAGTCAAAACCTCCTTTAGAATTTTTATTTTCGCATTCAGCTCTTTCAGACGTTCTTTGTTCTCTTCCGTCGGCGCTGCTTGTTGAATCTGGCCTTCTATATGCTCCATGTGCTGAAGCTCATTCATCCATTTGCGCCGGAAGACATCATTTTGCTCTTTGGCAAGAAACGGACCAACGAGCATGCCTGTTTCAATCGACATGCCTTCATAGGCTTTATCTTTGTCGCCAGTTTCGGCAATGATGATTTCGTATATTTTTCCATCTTCTTCTAAAATCACTTCATCCAACAGTTCATACCCCTCTTGATAGAGCCATAAACGAATATGGTGGGCATGAATATTAGGCTGAAGAATAAGCCGCTCCTGCCCTGTGAGCTTGTGTTTACCTTCATTTAGAATGCTTGCAATGAGTGCTCCGCCCATTCCTGCAATTGTGACAGCATTCACCTCGCCTTTTTCAATCACTTCAAGGCCATTGCCTTTTCTGACTGAAATCTGCTCATCTAATTCAAGCCTATGTACTTGCTGCTTCGCAGATTGAAGCGGTCCATCAGTAATTTCACCAGCAATGGCTTTCAATGCTTTATGATATAATATCGCATAACATGGCAAATAGGCATGATCTGAGCCGATATCAGCAAAGACCGCCTCTTTTGGTAAAAAGTCTGCGACTCTTTTTAATCGTTTTGACAAATTCATTTCATTCATCCATATCACTACTTTTCTTTAATGTTCATACTTGTCTATCTTATATAAATTATGGACTTTTTAAAAGTCGTTTTCAAATGAAAAAAGCTCTTCTGATGAAAAAGAGCTTTTTGCGCTTTATTATTTAATTTTGGATACCCATTCTGACATTTCATCGAGCTTTTCATTCGGAATTAGCCCGCCCGGCATCCCATTTCCGCCTTCTTGAATTTTCTTCTTGATGTCTGCTACTTCAAGCTTGTCGCCAACACCTTTTAATGCAGGACCAGCGCCACCTTCGTAGTTTTCCCCATGACAGCTAATACAGTTCTGCTTATACAATTCTTCCGGCGTCGCATTTGCGGTCTCTTCTTGCTTTTGCTCTTTGCCCCCAGAGGCAATTTTGTCTTCATCTTTCAGCCCCTTCATTGATAAGAAAAAAGTGAGTCCAATACCTAAAATGGCAATCAATAAGAATGGTATAAGTGGATTCCGTTTCATTTCTTTCATCCTCCCCTTTGTGAAAAACCCCTTTGAGACTATGCAAACAATTCTAATTCTACTTTAATTTTACAAAAAGTAAACGAATTATGATACAAAACTTTGGTCAAGTTCACAGATTAGACAAAAATGATTCAAAATGAGAAAAGAAGCCTTCAGCACATTTAGATGTATTTTTTATACATCTTTTCTCTAAGAACGTTGCAAATTCATTTGTTATTCAGTAAAATATAATCAGATCAAAAAAGCGTTTTCATTTTTGATGAAGAAAGAACGGATCTCTCTCAAGATCCGTCCGGTTTCTATTCTAAGAAGTCTTTTAATCGTTTACTTCTGCTCGGGTGTCTTAATTTACGAAGAGCTTTCGCTTCAATTTGGCGAATACGCTCTCTTGTTACGCCAAACACCTTTCCTACCTCTTCTAATGTGCGTGTTCTTCCGTCATCTAGTCCGAAACGCAGTCTTAGCACATTTTCTTCACGGTCCGTTAGCGTATCTAATACATCTTCAAGCTGCTCTTTTAGGAGCTCATAGGCAGCATGGTCTGATGGAGAAGTCGCCTCTTGGTCTTCGATAAAATCACCAAGATGCGAGTCATCTTCCTCACCAATAGGTGTTTCTAAAGATACTGGCTCTTGCGCAATTTTAAGAATTTCTCTTACTTTCTCTGGTGTTAAATCCATGTCTTCCGCAATTTCTTCTGGCGTTGGTTCTCTACCTAGATCTTGTAGAAGCTGTCTTTGAACACGGATTAATTTATTAATGGTTTCCACCATATGAACCGGGATCCGGATTGTTCTCGCCTGATCGGCAATCGCACGTGTGATCGCCTGTCTAATCCACCAAGTCGCATATGTTGAGAATTTGTATCCTTTGCGGTAATCAAACTTCTCAACCGCCTTCATGAGCCCCATGTTTCCTTCTTGAATCAAGTCAAGGAACAGCATACCACGACCAACATAACGTTTCGCAATGCTGACAACGAGACGAAGGTTCGCTTCCGCTAATCTTCTTTTTGATTCCTCATCGCCTTCTTCAATCTTTTGAGCATACGTAATCTCTTCTTTAGCAGATAGCAAATTGACGCGCCCGATCTCTTTTAAGTACATACGAACAGGATCATTAATTTTGACACCTGGTGGTACGCTTAAATCATTCAGGTCAAATTCCTCTTCTGCCTTAGCCAGCTGCTGAACATTTGGGTCTTCAGTCTCTTCATTTTCACTGATGAGTTCTAC
Organism: Bacillus sp. FSL W8-0183; assembly: GCF_038006825.1. NCBI lineage: Bacteria > Bacillati > Bacillota > Bacilli > Caryophanales > Bacillaceae > Bacillus > Bacillus sp. FSL W8-0183. Next base: position 2,508,118 of record NZ_JBBOVY010000001.1, read on the forward strand.
ACCCTGTTCGCCTAAGTATTCATAGTATTCATCCATCTGGTCTGATTCAATTTCAAAGCTAGACATACGCTCTGCAATTTCTTCGTATGTTAAAACGCCCCGTTTTTTACCCGTTTCAGTGAGCTTATCTCTCACCTGTTCAAAGGTTAATTCAGTTTCAGTTTCGTGGGCTTGTTTATCAGCCATTATGGATCCCTCCTTCCAAAGCTTGCAACGAATTCTAAAGTAACTTGCGATTTGCTTCTGCTCTGCCTTTCTCTCTCTATCAAACAGAATGAGCAAATAGGAATAAAATAAATAATGATGAAGGCAAGATGCTTGCGGTCTTATGCTCCTCCCATTAAAGGATTCATTGCCAGCCGTAAGTCTTGTCATAAATAGTAGACGTATTACTTCAGCGAACGGTTCAACTGAATAATTTCTTTTGCAAGTGTTGCCGCTTTGAAGAAATCTTTTTGCCTCTCCGCCTCTGCACGTTCTAGTTCTTTTTCCTTTATCATTGACAAATTCCGATGATTCAACACTTTTTTTACATAATCACTTAATTCAGCTTCACTTAGTTCGTCTCCAACTTGAATCATGAATATATCCGTCAGGAGCTGATTAATCACATCATCTTCTATACGGTTCATCAGATGCTGCGGGGTCGGCTCCTTGCCTTCTTCATACAATGCATAAATGTATGTTGCCAGCGCTCTGTGCGAATCTATATTAAATTCAAACCCTATCCTATCAAGCACTTTTCGGATCACGTCATCATTTTTCAACATATGTGCAAGGAGCATTCGCTCTGCGTTTTCATATGCCGGCCTTAGACGTTTTCGTCTTACCTGTGTTGACAGATGTGCACGCCGCTTTTCAAGTCCATTTTCTTCTTGCGAGCTCTTTGCCTCTTGTCGCTGTTGCTTTTCAAAAAGCTCCAATTGCTCCTTTAATGAGTCAAGTGAAATGGAGAACTCCCCAGCCAGCTGCTTCATGTAAATCTCTTGTTCCAAGGAACCGTTTAATCGGCTAATTTCTCGGAGAACCTGCTTCATGTAAGTCAGGCGGTCTCCTTCGTCAGACAAATTCTTTCCTCTTCGGAAAAAGTTCATCTTAAATGTCATTAATGTCACACTTGCATCTATGATGTCATTCCTAAATTTCTCGCCGCCATATTTACGAATGTAATCATCTGGATCAAGTCCATCTGGTATCATGGCAACGCGAACTTTACATCCTCTTTTTCCAAGCAAATCTGATGCTTTCATGGTCGCTTCATACCCGGCCGTGTCAGAGTCATAACATAAAATGATCTCTTCAACGTTCCGCCTAAGAAGCTTTACGTGCTCTTCTGTTAAAGACGTACCCATTGTTGCAACACTTTCGCCAACACCACTTGTGACAGCCGAGATGACGTCAGCAAATCCTTCGAAAAGGACTGCACGTTCGCGTTTTCTAATATGCATACGCGCGTCATGAAAGTGATAAAGCAGCTTACTTTTATGAAAAAGTGGCGTTTCAGGACTATTCATATACTTTGGCTGCTGATCACCAAGTGATCTTCCAGAAAAAGCGACGACCGTCCCGTGATGATCATGAATTGGAAACATGACACGATCTCTAAAGCGGTCAAAAAAACCTGTGCCGTTTTCTCGTTGAATCAAAAGACCAGCCTTCTCCATCATCGCAGGATCAAACCCTCGTTTTTCTAAAAACTTGGTCACGAAATCCCACGAGTCGAGAGCATACCCGATCTCAAACTTGGCAATTGTTTCATCCGTAAAGCCCCTAGACCTTAAATAATCGAGTGCGTTTTGACCTTCCTTTGTATTTACCAGCAAATGGTGGTAAAATTTCTTAAGAAGCTCATGCGCCTCAATCATTTTATGATCTGCTGTATCCTCTTGCTGTGAGGAACTGATCTGCGCATTCGCTACATGATCCGGCAAATCAATATGGTACTTATCAGCAACATGTGAAACGGCTTCAATAAATGAGTAGCCTTCCATTTGTCTGAGGAACGAAAATACATTGCCTCCTGCACCACAGCCAAAACAATGGAAGATTTGCTTATCTGCTGAAACAGAGAATGAAGGAGTATTTTCACCATGGAATGGACAAAGACCGAAGTAATTCCGACCTTGTTTTCTAAGCTGTACGTATTCTCCAATCACTTCGACAATGTCTGCGTTTTTTTGGATTTGCTCCAAAAGTTCATCTGGTATACGTTTGCTCATCCTAATAACACTCCGTCGTACATTATTCGCCTTTTAATTCAAAAATCCTTCATGATTCGACAGGATTTTTTGTAGTTGGGCAATAAATCGCTTTTTATCCTCTTCTAAAAGCTTTTTGGGACCTTTTCCGTATACACCTTTTCTTCGCTGTTTACTGGAAACATGCCTGCGTTCCAAATCAAAATCAATTGTTTCGTTTGTGTACATTCGTCCTCTTTCAGACAGAACAATGACTTGTCTTGGAAGCAGTAAGGAGGCCAGACCAATATCCTGGGTGACAACAATATCGTGCTTGACAGCTAAGTTCGCAATGACTAAATCTGCTGCTTCCTTATGTGTATCAACAAACCGCCAATCTTCAAGTGGTGACCGTTTGGTTTGAAAATGCTCATATGAAGCAATGAAAGTCACAGGTACTTGAAATTGAGATGCGACAGAAAGGATTTCGTCTTTTACAGGACAAGCATCTGCATCGACATAAATCGTCCTTTCTTTTTTACGTTCATTCAGGTGACTAATTCTCCATCCCTCCACCTTATTCCTGCTTTAGAGAAGCAAAAAGACCATACTTTTCCCCCATAAAGCAATCAACAGTAAAACTCATTTTGTCGAAAAGTTATGTTCAGAATCACTTGACTTCTGCCAATATTAGTTTATTCGTTCTTGACTTAACTTAAACCTAAAATCAATCATTTTATCACAATTTTTTATTATAATACAAATGCAGCAAATATGCCATTGTTTTTGTTTACCCGTTTCCCACCATAGGAAAAACCCAGGAGGAGCATCCTGAGTTTATTCGGAACCTCTTTTGGTCAGCATTTGATGAATGACATTTGCTGTCTCCTCAACTGCTTTATTCGATACATCAACAACTTGACAGTTAATGCGGTCAACCACTTTTTCAAAATATTCTAGTTCCTCTTTAATCCGCTCGATATTCGCATAAATGGCACGGTCATTTAAACCGAGTGATTTTAAACGTTCTTTACGGATATGATTTAGTTTATCTGGACTAATTTTCAGGCCGATGCATTTTTTTGGATCAACTGAGAATAACTCCTCTGGCGGATCAACTTCAGGAACAATCGGAACGTTTGCTACCTTCAAGCGTTTATGTGCTAAGTATTGAGAAAGTGGTGTCTTAGACGTACGCGATACACCAATCAGCACAATATCAGCCTTTAGAATACCTCTTGGGTCCCGGCCATCATCATATTTCACAGCGAACTCAATGGCTTCTACCTTTTTAAAATAGTCCTCATCTAATTGACGTACACGACCTGGCTCATGTTTCGCTTCATTTCCATATGCCGTCTCCATTTTATCAATAAGTGGACCGATAATGTCATAGTACACGACGCCATTCGCTTCTGCTTCTTCTATTAAGAATTGGCGCATTTCTGGCACAACAAGAGTAAAGCAAACGATCCCATTATCTGCTTTCGCCAATGAAATCACTTCTTTAATCGTACCGACATCCTCTACATATGGGATTCTTCTAATATTTGAATGGTCGGATGAGCCGCCATCAAATTGGCTAAGTGCCGCTTTGACCACGAGCTCTGCCGTTTCTCCTACTGAATCTGATACAACAAAAATTACGCGATTACTCATAACATCCCCTCGCAGTCTTCTGTAATTAGATAATTTCGTTCTCTGATAAGCTAACAAGTATTTTCGTCATGTTTGTTTTCGTAATTCTGCCGACCACTTCAAAGCCTTTATCCGTATCTTTTATAACAGGAAGTGCATCTATTTGCTTTTCAATCAAGTGCTTGGCCACATCCATAATAAAATCTTCTTTGCGGCAAACGGTAATGTTCGGCATTCTTGTCATAATAATATGGACAGGTATAGATGGAAGCTCTTGTTTCCCAATACTTGCTCGAAGGAGGTCTTTTCTTGATAACACGCCTGTTAAAATAGAGTGATCGTCCACAACGAATAATGTGCCCACATCCTCTAAAAACATCGTACAAATCGCATCATAAACCGAAACATTCTCGTGTATCACGACCGGAATGGACTGAAAATCTTTCACTTGAAGTTTTTTCAGCTTATCTGCCAGAAGCTGCGTGCCTGTTTTGCCTGTAAAAAAGTAGCCGACCCTTGGTCTTGCTTCTAAAAAGCCAGACATCGTTAAAATGGCTAAATCCGGTCTGAGGGTAGCCCTTGTTAAGTTCAGCCGATCGGCGATATGCTCTCCAGTGATCGGACCATTCTCTTTGACAATCTGTAAAATCTGCTCTTGCCGTTTATTTAACTCGATTGTACTCACCACCTTTAAATAGAGAGAGCGAATCCTTACTTTATGTATATCAATTTCATAACTCATCATATTATAGCGCATCTTCGTCCGAATGAAACAAAAATCCACTCAAAAACCGTGAATTAAATGAGTAAAAAACGATTGCCCTTCGAAAAAGGCAACCGTTCTTAGGTATTTATTTTACAATTAAATTGTTCATATTCGCAAATGATTGAATGACTTTTGCAAGTTTGACCATTTGTGCCAAACGATTTTGTTTCAGTTTTTCATCATCGGCATGAACCATGGTATGGTCGAAATAATGAACAATTGGTGCTTTTAATGTATCTAGCGCTTCAAGTGCTGATTGGTACTGACCTTTTGCCATATACTCTTTGACGGCTTTTTCCGCTTGCTGATACGCTTCAAATAGCTTTTGTTCGTGTTCATTTTCAAACAGTTCAGGCTGAATCTGTGCGTCTTCCCCTTTTTTACTGATTGAAATGACGCGGCCTAGTGCCTCAGCCGTTTCTTTGAAACTCTCCTGTTTCACGCTCTCTTCAAGAACAGCCGCTTTTTTCACAACCGCATATGGTTCAATATTTTCAACATCAAGGACTGCTTCCACCACGTCATGACGGATATGTTCTGCTTGGAGGACATATTTCAAACGGTGTGTTAAAAATTCAATGAGAGCAGCTTCATGTTTTTCATCTACTTGAGCTAGTGCTAAAAGCTCTTTAAATGAAAGATTCCATTGGCGGTCGAGCAGGATTTGAACGATACCGCTCGCTTGTCTTCTTAATCCATAAGGATCTTGAGAGCCCGTTGGAATGACATCAATTGAGAAGAATGAACAAATAGAATCTAACTTATCCGCCACTGCAACAATCGCCCCAATAAGTGTTGACGGCGCATCGTCACCGGCAAAACGCGGCATATAGTGCTCGTTGATACTCTTTGCCACTTCTTCATGTTCGCCAAGTGCTCTAGCATATTTTTCACCCATGATTCCTTGCAGTTCTGGGAATTCATAGACCATCTGAGTCACAAGGTCAAATTTAGAAATACTGGCTGCTCTTGCAGCGCGTTTAGACGTTTCTTCATCTGCACCCACATGACTAGCAAGGCGGACGGCAATGTCTGTTACTCTTTTCAGCTTGTCGCCAATCGTGCCAAGTTTCTCATGGAATACGACTTTATCAAGCTTTTGAATGTTGTCTTCAATGACGAGTTTTTCGTCTTCTTTATAGAAAAATGCCGCATCTGATAAACGTGCACGAAGGACCTTTTCGTTCCCTCTTGCCACATTTTCAAGTGCCTCACTGTTCCCGTTTCTGACCGTAATAAAGTGCGGCAGTAATTCCCCTTGTTCATTTTTCACTGGGAAATAACGCTGATGCTCTTTCATTGTCGTGACAAGCACTTCTTCTGGCAGCGCAAGAAATTCTTCTTCAAAAGAACCAAATAGAACGGTTGGATATTCAACGAGATCGTTCACTTCTTCTAGAAGCTCAGGATCAACTGGAATGACCCAGCCTTTTTCGGAAGAAAGGGCATGTAATTGCTCAGTAATTAATTGTTTTCTTTTATCTGAATCTACAATGACAAATTGATCTCTTAATGTTTGCTCATAAGAAGCTGGTGTGTTAATGCTGGCTGTCGTCCCTAGGAAACGATGTCCTCTAGTCTCCCGTCCGCTTTTCACTCCTGCAATTTCGACAGGAATGATCTCTTGACCAAATAAACAAACAATCCATTTAATTGGACGGATATAGCGTAAATCCTCGCTTCCCCATCTCATGTTCTTTGGAAAACTCAATGAAGCGGCAATGTCCCCCAATGCTGGAAGAAGGTCTTTGACTTGTTTTCCTTCTTGAAACTTTTGGACATGGACATAATCCACACCTTTGATGTCTTTGAAATACAGATCATCAGTTGAAGCGCCTTGTCCGCGGGCAAAACCTTCGGCAGCTTTTGTCCAATTGCCTTCAGCATCTTGAGCAATCTTTTTAGCCGGTCCTTTTGCTTCTTCTTTGATGTCCTCTTGTTTTTCTGCAACACCTTTGACGAGTACAGCTAGACGTCTTGGTGAATTAAATAAAGCAACGTCTTCGAATGAAATATTTTGCGCTACGAACCAAGCTTTTACTTTGTCACCTAGCTGCTTTGTGCTTTCTGGCATGAAACGAGCCGGCATCTCTTCTAAGCCGATTTCAAGTAATACATCTTGTTTATTCATGAGAGGCCGCCTCCTCTTTTAGCATAGGGAATCCTAGTTTTTCTCGTTCTTCGTAATATGTTTTGGCTACTTTTCTCGCTAACTGACGTACTCTTCCGATATAACCTGTTCGCTCAGTCACAGAAATCGCGCCTTTGGCATCAAGCAGGTTAAATGTGTGAGAACATTTGAGTACATAATCATATGCCGGGTGAACAAGCCCTTTGTCCATTTGGCTATGTGCTTCTTTTTCATATGTTGTAAATAAATCGAACAGCATATCCGTATTAGATGTTTCAAACGTATACACAGAATGCTCGTATTCAGCCATTAAGAATAAATCTCTTACAGTAAAGCCATCTGTCCATTCAAGGTCAAATACATTTTCTTTGTCCTGGATGTAAGAAGCAAGACGCTCAATTCCGTATGTGATTTCAACAGAAACTGGCTTACATTCTAAACCGCCGACTTGCTGGAAATACGTAAATTGCGTAATTTCCATTCCATCAAGCCAAACTTCCCAGCCAAGTCCTGCGCAGCCAAGAGATGGGTTTTCCCAGTTGTCTTCAACAAAACGAATATCATGTTTCAGCGGGTCAATGCCAAGCGCCTTCAATGATTCTAGATACAGTTCTTGAATATTGTCAGGTGATGGCTTAATGATCACTTGAAATTGATGATGTTGATACAATCTGTTTGGGTTTTCTCCATATCTGCCGTCAGCCGGGCGTCTTGAAGGTTCTACATAGGCTACCTTCCATGGCTCTGGCCCAATGCTTCTGAGGAACGTGTATGGACTCATCGTTCCAGCACCTTTTTCTGTGTCATATGCCTGCATTAATACGCAGCCTTCATTTGACCAATGCTTTTGCAGTGTCAAAATCATGTCTTGAATATTCAATGATCGCACCTCCATCTTTTTTACACCATCCGCTATGTATGGCGGTGGGGCCTAGAACCTTTTTGCAAAACACAAAAACTCCCGTCTCTATGCTCACAAGGTTCCTTGCAAACATAGGGACGAGAGTTTTTCCCGCGGTTCCACCCTATTTGCTGGTGTCGTAGCACCCAGCCGCTTTGTTTTACGTTGCTCAAGAATGCCTTTCGTTACGTGTCCATCCTTAGCTCACACCGCCCTAAGGTCGCTTTTATGGCTGATACGTAAGTACTTCTTTCTGTCAATGCAACATATTTGATCTTAGATGATCTTACAAAAAGTCACGAGAGATGTCAACTTTTGTTTTCACCGTCCATTAGCTTTTTCATGGGTTCCATTTGATTCATGAATTTTTTTGATTTTAAATAAAGACCTGAATACTCTTCATAATAATGATCGAGCACTTGACGAATTTCTTGTTTCGTTTGTGGTTTCACGTCAACCTGACCAAGCCTTGATAAATCAAAATAATGAAACAAACGGAGCAGTCTTGCTGCTGCTGGGGATAAGGGCAGTTTATATGGATCTTTAGAAAAGCATTGCTTACAGATGAATCCGTTATCTCTAATTGAGAAGTGGAACTGCCCTTCTTTTTGACCGCAGTGTACACATTGGTCCAGTTCAGGCTTCAACCCCATCACTGACAGCATTTTAACCTCTACGATAAATAAAATAATATCAGCATCTGTGCCTTCATTGAGATGGCGTAAAGATTGAAGAAGAAGTTCAAACAAGTAAGGGTTTGGCTTCTTTTCTTCTGTTCCTTTATCAAGTAATTCTGTCATATATGCGGCATATGCGGTCAGAAATAAATCTTCCCGAATGGTTCGCATGCTTTCCATCATTTCACCTTGCTGGAGCGTTCCAAGTCCTGTTGATGATTGGATCAGGAAGGTTCCGTATAAAAACGGCTGGCTTATGGCTGACAGGCGGCTGTTCGATTTCTTAGCGCCCCTTGCCATCACACCAATTTTCCCATGTTCTCTAGTGAGCAGCGTGACAATTTTGTTTGTTTCGCCATAATCTGTTGTTCTAAGGACGATTCCTTCACTTTTAATGAGCATTTGTCTACACTCCGAGCGTTGGAGGGGGTCAAGAATTATAAGATTGGAAAATCAAGTCGTGCTATTTCTTCTTCAAGTACATCGGGTCTTTCCAGGTTCTCCTTTTCTAACTCTTTGAAAAGCAGATACGTGTCAACGCTTCCTGTTTGTGAAAATACGTTCCATGTAAAATTCAACATAAAAACCCCACCTTTCTTTATTAGAAGCAGCAACGCTACATCCAACATATTAACTTTATCTTGACCAGGCTACCTCCATTTCATGATAAACAATTTTTACTAATCGAACCGCACCATTGTCAGATCTACTAACAACTGTATCGGTTTTTAATATTCGTCTTCTCTAAATCCGAAATCACGAAGATGTGTGGATTTATTACGCCAGTCCTTCTGCACTTTTACCCAAAGCTCTAAATACACCTTTGAGCCTAAAAGTGCTTCAATGTCTCTGCGCGCTTTTTGTCCCACTTCTTTTAATAAGCTGCCGCGCTTACCAATCACAATCCCTTTTTGTGAATCACGTTCTACGACGATGGTCGCTGCAACATGAATCTTGCCGTTTTCATCTGGCTTGATCGATTCAATCGCAACCGCAATACTGTGAGGGATCTCTTCTCTCGTTAAATGCAGCACTTTTTCACGAATTAATTCAGAAATAATAAATCGCTCTGGGTGATCTGTTACTTGATCTGCCGGATAAAATTGAGGGCCTTCTGGAAGATAACCTTCAATTTGCTGAAGAAGCGTATCAATGTTGTTGCCTTCAAGTGCTGAAATTGGCACAATTTCCTTAAATGGGTAACGTGTGCGGTATTCATCAATTAAAAGGAACAATTCATCCGGATGAATTTGGTCAATTTTATTGACGACAAGGAACACCGGTGTCGATGTTTGCTTTAGTCGTTCAATGATGAATTCATCACCTTTTCCATAGCCTTCCTGTGCGTTGATCATAAACAAGATCAGGTCGACTTCCTTGAGTGTATTTTGAGCCACCCTCATCATAAAATCGCCAAGTTTGTGCTTCGGTTTATGAATTCCTGGTGTATCGATAAAAATCGTTTGTGACGTGTTCGTTGTCAGAACACCTTGCACTTTGTTTCGAGTCGTTTGGGGCTTATCACTCATAATCGCAATCTTTTGTCCAATCACACGATTAAGAAAGGTCGATTTCCCTACATTTGGTCTTCCAATAATTGATACAAATCCTGATTTGAAGCTTTCGTTAGTCATTTAAATCCTCCGGTGAAAATGCGCCTGGCAATAGTTCGTTTACTGTCGTTTCGTATATATGTCCTTTTAAGTTCGTTAGAATCACTGGCATATCAGGTGCACATAGCTCTGAAATGACCTGTCTGCATGCGCCGCATGGTGAAACAGGTCGATCTGTATCAGCCACTACTGCAAGCATTTGAAAAGATGTGATGCCCTCTGAGTAAGCTTTAAAAAGTGCTGTTCTTTCCGCACAATTACACATACCATATGCTGCATTTTCAATATTGCAGCCGCCATACACTTTTCCGTCATGCGATAATAATGCTGCACCGACTTTGAATTTAGAATAGGGTACATATGCAAAATCTCTTGCTTTGACTGCTTCTGAAATCAACTCTTGTTTGTTCATTCTAGTTCCCACTTTCAGAAGAAATGGTACCACTGTCACATTTATATTTTACATAATTCACGTGACATTTTCACGCCCATTTCTAAAAATGTTAATAAATAGTAATATTGTTCTATTGCATGATCTTCGGTAAGAAGATCATCAACCCAATCATAACCGAAATGGCGGCGTAAACGCAAACAGCGCCTGCTGCCGCGTCCTTCGCTCTCTCAGCAAGAGGATGCTTCTCTTCTGTGAAAAGATCTACTGTATGTTCAATCGCTGTATTCACAAGTTCTAACGCAAACATCCCGCCGCATAAAAGCAGAATGATCATCCATTCAACCGGATGAATGTGAAACCAAAAGCCGCAAATCACCACGATGATGGCTGCGACTGTGTGAAACCGAAAATTCCGTTCATTCAAGAAAGTTCGCCATATTCCTCTAAATGCATAATAAAAACTCCGAAAAAAACGGACAAGCGGCGTTCGCTTCTTACGATGATCTCGAAAGGCCATAATCATCCAAGATTTTTGTCTGTTTGGCGAACATTTCTTTTTCATCTTCTTCTGTCATATGATCATAACCAAGCAAATGAAGAAAACCATGAATCGTTAAAAATCCTAGCTCTCTCATAAAGGAATGTCCATATTCCTCTGCTTGCTCTTTCGTACGATCAACACTAATGATAATGTCACCAAGTACAGGCGGAATGTCATCAGCTCCAATGATTTCAATTTCCCCTTCGCCTTCTTCCTCAAGGGCAAATGAAATTACATCTGTTGGTGCATCTTTTCCTCGGTATTCTTTATTAATTTGATGAATTTCTTCATTTGAAACGATCGATACTGATACTTCTGCTTGATCTTTTACTTCAAGAGCATCCGCAGCAAATTGAAGAAGTTTTTCCACTTCTTCAAGCTGCTCTTTCGATACTTGTCCTGTTTCATCTATTAAATCGATTAACAATGTCATTTACTTCACCTTCTGCTTCGGGGCATCTGGATATTCAATCCGAGAATGGAAAATCCCCTTTAATGTTGTACAAATTGTTTGGCTAATAATATTTAATTCTTTAAATGTCAGATCACATTCACTAAATTGTCCATCCTGCATCTTATCTGAAATAATGCCTTTGACAAGCTTTTCAATCCGCTCAGGGTTTGGATTATGCATCGAACGAACCGCCGCTTCCACGCTGTCAGCTACAGAAATAATGGCCGCTTCTTTCGATTGCGGTTTTGGACCAGGATAACGAAATTCTTCTTCTGTCACCTGATCATCCCGTTCTTTTGCCTTATAGTAAAAGAACTTCAGCAGGGACTTTCCGTGATGCTGTTCTGCAATGTCCACAAGTTCCTCTGGAAACTTCTTTTCTCTCAGCATTTCAGCACCATCTGTCGTATGGGCAATAATAATATTCTTGCTCAGCTGAGGAGAAAGCTTGTCGTGCGGATTATCAATGTTCATTTGGTTTTCAATAAAGTATTGTGGCCTTTTCGTTTTCCCAATGTCATGATAATAAGCCCCAACCCTTGCTAACAATCCATTTGCACCGACTGCTTCACATGCAGCATCCGCTAAATTCGCCACCATGACACTATGATGATATGTACCTGGCGTCTCTGTTAAGATCTTTTTCAGCAGCGGATGATTCGGGTTCGATAATTCAATAAGCTTCATGGTCGAAAGAATGCCAAACATGCTCTCAAAGACTGGCATTAACCCAATAACCAGAATAGCCGATGCAAACCCTGACACAATCGCCATGATGAGGTTCACACCTATTTCAAGCCCTGATGGAGAAGAATTTTGAATCAGCGTAATGGACAGCACGACAAGTACATTCACCAAAGCTACCCAAAGCCCCGCCTGCAAAATTTTCGATCTTGCATTGTGTTTTCTCAAAAATAAAATTCCTGCCATCCCGCTTATTAGATAATAAGCACAGATGACATAGTTAAAGACACCTGTTACTCCTTGATTAAACATCATACTGCCGCAAAGGGCAAATACAAGGCCGGAGAAGATTGCCAGCCGCTCATTGATCAGCAGCTTAATCAGCATCGTACCAAGTGCAACAGGCACGACATAGCCTATGGTCGTATACTTCGTTTCCTGGAAGAGACTGAATACTTCCATGATGATTAAAATAATGGTGAAAATGAGCGAGTACAGCAGTAACGATTTATTCTTATGGACGAGCGACTTTTTCCTCGATTCCAGTGAGTGGACAATCGCCGCTAAGAAGAGACCGATTAAGATGATAAGACCGCTTACAGGCTTAAACAAATTGGAACTGTTTAAAAGACCCGTCAGTTCTAATTTACGATACACTTCACGGTCAATGAGCTCGCCTTCTTCTACTAAAATTTGCCCTTGCTTGATTTGAACCGGCTGGATATTATCAGCTGCTTCTTGTCTTTTCTTCTCTGTTGCGACCGGGTCAAATACATAGTTTGGAATAATCGCAAATTCACCAATTTCTTTCGCTGCATTTAAATATTTTGACGGAATCGAATTGTTTTCAAGCTCTGCTTTCACTTGTTTCTTTTCATCTTGCAGCTTAGAAGCTGTGATTTCTTTACCCATGAGAGAATTGACCACTGTGATGATGGAATCCTTTGTAAAAGAAAGGTTTTCGTCACTTGCTTGGAGCAGTGCTTTAATCGATTGATCCGAAACAGCTTCCTGCATATCAGTTGTGAGTTTCTCTTTTACACGCTTCACCATCTCTTGATCTGTTGGCGGGTTCTCTTTGTCATCAGCTGCTGCTTTCTTCTCTTCTTTAATGGCTTCAAAGAGGGATGAAATGAGGTCAACACGATTATCAGAATACGCTTTTTTGAGTGTATATTGGTCTTCCACTTGATCCGTTGCTTCTTGTTTCTTTTCTTCTGTTGCTTCTTGGTCATCAACGGTAGACGGAGAATAGATGGTCTGTTCGCTCACTGAAAACAAATCTAGGTCGAGCGATTCAGGCTTTACATGGAAGAAGAGCACCACAAACATGATGGCCGCTAAACCAGCGTATAGCAGTACGTTTAAATAGCGTGAGCGCTCCATTTTTTGAGGTTCTTTTTTAGACAGCAGTCTTTTTCGCTTACTGCCTTTCTGATTCTTTCTCAAGGAAAGTACCTCCTTTTTTACTTTAAACCACGATCGAAACAAAATGACCCGATTAAGGCGATCGGGTCACTCAGTTCATTTTTGCTTTTCGTATGCTCCAATGATCTTCGCCACAAGCGGGTGTCTGACCACATCTGTCTGATCTAATTCAATGAATGAGATACCCTTGATCTCAGCAAGCATGTCCTTTGCAGCCGCAAGACCTGACTGCATACCTTTAGGCAGGTCAATTTGTGTAATATCTCCTGTAATGACCATTTTAGAACCAAAGCCTAGTCTCGTCAAAAACATTTTCATTTGAGCTGGCGTTGTATTCTGCGCTTCATCTAAAATCACAAATGCATCATCAAGCGTCCGCCCTCTCATATAGGCAAGAGGGGCAATTTCAATCACTCCGCGCTCAATTAAACGTTCCGTATGATCACTGCCAAGCACATCGTGCAGAGCATCATATAGCGGTCTTAAATAAGGATCGACTTTTTCTTTTAAATCTCCTGGCAAAAAGCCAAGACTTTCCCCTGCTTCAACAGCTGGCCTTGTCAGGATAATCCGTTTGACATGTCCATTTTTGAGGGCATGTACGGCGTTGACCACTGCCAAATACGTTTTACCTGTACCAGCAGGTCCAATCCCAAAGACCAGATCATCTTTTTTCATTGCCGCAGCATATTCACGCTGGCCGATCGTTTTGACTCTGATCGACTTTCCTTTGGCATTTTTCGTAATTTCATCTTCATACATATTTTCAAAATAATTGAGCTTGTCTTTTTGCGCCATTTTAATGGCATAGACGACATCCCGTTCAGAAATCTCAATTCCTTTACGAATGAGATGTAAGAGAGATGTAATCAAACGGCTCACAGTATCTCTTGATGCTTCCTGACCAGAAACATACACTTTCTCTCCACGTGTGATAATGGAGACATTCAGCTCGTTTTCCATCAGTTTCAGATAAGCATCTTGATTGCCAAATAAAGCAATGGCTTCGTTTGGGCTATCCAATTTTTGTTGAATCTCAAGTAAATGTTCTGTCATTCTCTAGTCTCCCTGAACAATAGGTGTTGGTTGAACAATATCTTCTATTACTTGGTAAAGGATGATTAACTTAACTTTACCATTCCCTGTTGTCTCGTGCAAAACTTTTTCACTTTTCACCTCACCTGTTTGACCTAGCTTTTCTTCTAATTCTTTTTTACCCATTTTAATCCCTGCTTGAACCGCTTCTTTATTTGTGTATTCTCGATTTATTTTTTCACTTTCTCGTGTGATTTCCTTTTCATAGGAGAACGGTAGCTGCATATTCAAAAAATGAAGCGGGTGAACTTCTTTTTCTGTTTTCGGCTGCTGAAAATCATCTTTTTTAAAGGAAAATCCCCAAAATGGGATGGAGCCTCCAAACAAGGATAGCTTGTGCTTTGTCTTCATTTTACCCGTAAAGACATCAAAAGATGTTCGGAGAGGGACAGAAACTTCAGATCGGTACCATGTTTCACCATAAATTTTCGCTTTGGCTCCGACCGTTTTTTTCTGATCTTCACTCCCAATTAAACCTGAGACGAGCATCTGCCCTTTTTTCACATGTTCATCGACCTGGGCAAGCGGTTCCCCCTTTTCTACATACATTCTCGTGATGACCGCCTTTTTCTTGGCAACGATGTGCTGAGGACTCGTATATTTCTCCTTTTCAGGTTCATTTTTTTCGACCACTTTCATTTGAAACGTCGTTCCGTTCAGTTCAACTCCGACCCATGTAATGCTCTGAATATTGGTCGTCAATGACTTTTGTATTTTTTCAGGTGTCCCCATAAGAAACTGAAAACGCCCTTTTTGTACCCCTATTTCGTCCAAATGCTTTCTCATTTGGTGTTCTGTTTCTGGATTCGCACCTTTAATCTCAATTTTCCACACCATATTTGAAAGAGCCAATATCGTCACTAGGAAAAAAGCCATCCCGAGGGTGAATCCAATATTTCTTCTCGACCATAGAAGAAGAAACGGGAACCCTTTCTTTTGATGAAATGAACATTTCACCTCATGATGTCTGCGCACTTTTCTAAAGGCATGTACATCTGAGAGGCGAATAAATAAGCGCACGCTGTCTTGACGGCGGCTCACTTGAAAAATTGTGATCCCCTGTCTCGTGCACTCATTGATTAGCCGCTCAATACCGCTTCCTCTTATCTCCACTTCCACTCTGCCAATAAAATAGGCAAACCATTTGTTCTTCACGTTTCTCCCCTCCGTCAGTTAGGAATCAATATAACGGACCTCATCGATTTTCCCCTCTAATAAGATCTCTTCTGGCAAAATCGTTTTAATCACAAAGTCTTTTCCTGAAATAATGCACTGTCCTTGCTTGAGCATCAGCCTTACCTCTTGATCACTGAAAAGTAAAAGCCCTTTATGGTTCTCTATGTAAATATGGAGTCTGCCAACCATCGTAATACGGGGAAGATCCATCATCACGTCCGGAGGGATTTCAAGTGTTCTTGTCAGCCATGCTTTAAGTCGATTTTTTCTTTTTCCCATTCAATAAGAACCCCTTCCCACCTCATGTGTATGAGATCAAACTGAAAGATGGTGAGACTGATGAGAAAGCCTCTATATCATCCTATTCCTCAGCGGTTCATATCATGCTAATGAATCCCGTAAAACAGCCGTTTCATCATTTTGACTAAGAAAAGTCTCCATTACACAACAAAAAAGCCCCCTTAAGGATGAGGGGGCTTACTTCTTTATCTTTTATATGGTCGTTTCATCGTTCGATGCGGCTTTTTCGCACGAGGCTCTCCAAATACTTCACCAAGGATCATCCCTTGAACGACCGTATCTTGGTTGAGTTTCTCAATCATTTTCGGCTTCATTCCAGCAGATGCTGCTTTTGGCCTTGTAAGTTCTCTTTCAAGCGATTGAAACTCTTTATTCAGCTCGCTTTTTCTTTCTTCCATTTCGGCAAGTGTAGCGGTATAACGATCCTGTAAGGATTGTGAACCTTGTTTTTTCATCCCGCCATGATCATGTACATCGCCAAAATCGTCAAGCTGGTCCGTTACGACCGGATCTGGACTTGTTTGTTTTGTTTGCTTTTGCGGCACTGGTTTACGCTGAGGAGCCGGTTTGTTTTGCTGGTTCTTTTGTTCGTTCTCCTCTTGTTTACCGATTTTCCCAAAGATTGCAGAGATAATACCGATGATAATCGCTATTAGTAACGGATTTTCAAATAGAATGTCCAATGGGCTCCCTCCTTAAAGCGTGAGAGGATGCTTATTTGTTTTCATTATCAGATGGACCTTTTGTCATTTTGCCAAATGAATCTCTCATATCCGTATCAGCATCGATATTCTTAATGTTCATGTAGTCCATAACTCCAATATTACCTTCACGTAGTGCTTCGGCCATTGCAAGTGGTACTTCAGCCTCTGCTTCTACTACTTTCGCGCGCATTTCTTCAACTCTCGCACGCATTTCTTGTTCTTGTGCAACAGCCATTGCCCGGCGTTCTTCTGCTTTCGCCTGTGCAATGTTTTTGTCGGCTTCTGCTTGGTCTGTCTGCAGGATTGCCCCGATGTTCTTACCGATATCAACATCTGCGATATCAATCGAGAGAATTTCAAATGCTGTACCTGAATCTAATCCTTTACCAAGAACCGTTTGAGAAATCATATCAGGATTTTCAAGAACCTTTTTATGATTATCTGATGAACCGATTGTCGAAACAATCCCTTCACCTACACGAGCAATGATCGTTTCTTCCCCTGCACCACCGACAAGTCTGTCAATGTTTGCACGAACTGTAATACGTGCTTTTGCTTTTACTTCAATCCCGTCCATCGCAACACCTGAGATAAATGGTGTTTCAATGACTTTAGGGTTTACACTCATTTGGACAGCTTCAAGTACGTCACGGCCTGCTAGGTCGATTGCCGCACAGCGAGCAAAGTTCAATTCGATATTCGCACGCTGAGCTGCGATCAGTGCGTTGATCACGCGGTCTACGTTACCACCTGCAAGATAGTGGCTTTCTAATTGGTTAATCGTCGCATCAAGACCTGCTTTATGCGCTTTGATGAGCGGGTTGACCACTCGGTTTGGAATCACTCGGCGAAGCCTCATTCCTACAAGTGTAAAAATGCTCACTCTTACGCCAGCCGCTAGGGCAGAAATCCACAGCATCACCGGTACAAAGGTGAAGAAGATCGATAGAACGATCAAACCTGCTGCGATAATCACAAATAATAGTAAAGTAGATGGATCCATTTTATTCCTCCTATAAAATCAGTATATCTATACTTTCCTCACGACAATGCGTGAGCCTTCCGCTTTCACAATTTTTACTTGTTCATCCTTATCGATAAAAGCACCTTCTGACACAACATCAATGCGCTCGTCTCCGAATACAATCGTACCAGATGGACGAAGTGCTGTTGCTGTCACTGCGATTTGTCCTACAAGATCATCTCTTGTTTCATTTGAGACATAACCACTTTCTTTATTGGTTGAATCGGTTAAAATGAACTTTTTAAAAAATTTCATACGTTTCCCCAACACCTTTGTCAATAAAATAACTGCTATGATTGAAACAGCAGTGGCAATCAAGATGGAAATCGCCATTTCTGTAAAGCTTCCAGCTGCTAAAAATAAGCTGACAACGACACAGATTAGTCCAATGACACCCACGATTCCCCCCGGCAAAAATAATTCCAGAATGATCAACACAATCCCTGCCAAAAACAGGAACAATGTCTCATATCCTGCAAAACCTGCCACGAGATGACCATAAAAGAATAGAAGAAGCGCTGTGACTCCCATGGTGCCTGGAACCCCAAAGCCGGGAGAATATAATTCAACAATTAATCCTAAGCTCGCAATGGATAAAAGGATAGGAATGACGATCGGATGCGTGAGAAAACGCGCAACCTTTTCAGCAAAGCTCACTTCATCGTATTGAACAGAGGCATCTGCTAAGTTCAGCTTCTGAAGCAAGTCATCCATATTTTTCGCTTCTCCTTCTGCATAACCGAACTGAAGCGCCCGATCTGTGTTAAAGGTCAGCAGTTCTCCTTTTGGTGCACCAGCTTCTTTTGCGTCTATATCTACATCTGCCATCGCAAGAGCATATTTTGGATCACGCCCCTGCTTTTCAGCAGCGTCACTCATTTCAGCAAGCCATAGAGATTCAGATTTTTGATCGGCAGCGTTGCCTTCACCGTCAATGATCGCAGCAGCCCCCATCTTTCCGTTTGGGGTCATATAAATTTGATCGGCATTTAGGGCAATGAATGCCCCGGCTGAAAGCGCTCTATGATTCACAAACGCTGTCACTGGGATGTCGGATGCACGAATGGTATCGGCTATTTCAAGCGCCGCATCGACTGCACCACCTGGTGTATTGATGTCGAGAATGATGTGCTTCGCCCGTTCCGACTTTGCCTGCTCAAATGATCGTTCAATGAATTTAGAAAGTCCTTTTTCTACAGTATCTTCAATTGGGATAACATGAACTTTCTGATCTGCTGATTTCGCGGTCAATTGAACCCCTAATAACAAGCATATTATAAAACAACTGAAGAGAGCAATAGAAATTTTGATTTTTTTCATCTATTTGGTGATCCCCCCTCTCTTTCTTTCATTTTACCGTTCCTTTACATACGTTACAAATGTATCATAGGTTTCATTTTTATATGACAGGTTTATGGAGGCATAAAAAAAGTACCCTTCTAACATGAGAAGGATACTTTTTTATTGAGACAGTTGCTCGCTGACAAGTCTGTTAATCACAGCACCATCAGCTTTACCTTTTACTTTTGGCATAATAGCGCTCATCACTTTACCCATATCAGCTTTCGATGAAGCACCGGTTTCGGCGATTGTTTCTTTCACAACCGCCTGCAGTTCTTCTTCAGAAAGCTGTTCAGGTAAATAAACGTCTAAAATGTCAATCTCTTTTTGAACTTTATCTACTAAATCTAAGCGATTAGCTTTCGAAAATTCATGGAGGGAGTCTTTACGTTGCTTAATCTCGCGGGAAAGGACGGTTAGTTCCTCATCTCCGGTCAAACTGTCTTTCTTAAGCTTTATTGCTTCATTTTGCAGTGAAGCCTTTACCATACGAATGACAATAAGCTTGTCTTTCTCTCGGTTTTTCATAAAAAGCTTCATATCAGAATTTAATTGCTCAAGAAGACTCATAAAATCCACCCTCTTTAGAATTTACGTTTTCTAGCAGCTTCAGACTTTTTCTTACGCTTTACGCTAGGCTTTTCATAAAATTCACGCTTTCTTGCTTCTTGCAATGTTCCAGTTTTGGATACACTGCGTTTAAAGCGACGAAGAGCATCTTCAAGCGATTCGTTTTTTCTAACGACCGTTTTTGACATTCTCTTTCCCTCCCTCCGAATACACCAATCGACTGCATTAAAAAAAGATATACATATGCAAAACATGTACCTAGACATTATAATATAAGCCTAGGTTGAGGTCAACTAAGTGATTTGGAAATATATTTTCGTCATGAGCAGGTAGACAAGTCCATATATTCATTGGTAAGAGGAGGACTTTTCTATGATGGCGATCATTTATTTTTGTGCACTTATTTTCATTTTTTTATGGGCAATGGGTTTGCTTAGGAAAGGATTAATGGCACTCACGTCGTCTCGTATTGAGAAATCACTTCTTCTCTTTACAGATCATCCAGTCAAAGCATTCTTGGTCAGTATTGTGTTTACAGGGGTTCTTCAAAGCAGTTCGGCGTTTATGGTCATCGTTATCGGCTTTGTGAGTACAGGCATTCTCACGTTTAAAAAATCCATACCCATGATTCTTGGAACGAATATCGGCTCAACATTTACGACAGAATTTATTGCCATTAAGATGGACGTGTTTATGTGGGTTCTGATTGCAACTGGTCTTTTATGTATCATTTTGGGCAGGAAGTCTTTTCGATATGCAGGAAAAAGTTTATTTGGGCTTGGCATGATCTTTTTTTGTATTCAAGGTTTTTCAAAAATTGCAGGTATGATGACCAGTCAGCCAGAGACACTGCGTTTCCTTGAAATGATGCAGCATTCCGATTGGACAGCTCTTCTCTCTGGTACAGTGTTCACGGCCATTGTTCATTCAAGCTCTGTATGTATCGGTATTTTGATGGGATTTATGAATGAAGGGACTGTCGCTCTAAAAGAAGGCATCAGCTTTGTTTTAGGGTCCAATATCGGAACATGTATTACTGCCGTGATGGCTGCTATCTCTGGTGGTTATGCAGCCCGCCAAACCGCGTATGCACACGTCGTGTTTAATGTTCTAGGTGTACTTTTATGTCTTCCTTTTCTCGCCTTTATTACAGAGTTTGTTGCGCTTTTAGCAAGCTCTCCTGCCCAGCAGATTGCGCACTTTAGTCTGCTGTTTAATGTTGCAAGTTCTCTCCTCTTTTTCCCGTTCATCCGCCCTTTTCACGCCTTGATTTTGTTCCTTCTTCCAAATCAGTCAACATAAAAGAAACCGGCTTGCCTAATGGCTGCCGGTTTTTCATTCATTATGAGGTCATTCTCACTTGATCCGTCTGCACGTCATCACTTATACGGACGAATTGTCCTTCGTTATAAGGATAGCCTGCTTTCGTAATCTTCACTTTTACCAAACGGCCGATCATGTCCTCTGTTCCTTCAAATACGACCTTCATGTAGTTATCAGTATATCCTACATACAGATTGTGCGTTCCGTCTTGTTCTTTGAAGGATTCTTCTGGAATAATCTCTAAGACGTCGCCTTCATATGCCGATGCATATTCTTTCGCAAGCTGATCAGAAAGAGCAATGAGGCGGTGAACGCGTTCGTTTTTCACATTCTCATCTACTTGATCTTCCATTCTTGCAGCAGGCGTACCTGTCCGTTTGCTGTAAGGGAACACATGGAGCTCAGAGAATTGATGGTCTTTGACAAAATTGTATGTTTCCATAAATTCTTCTTCTGTTTCTCCTGGGAATCCAACGATCACATCTGAAGTGACAGCAAGACCTGGCAATGCTTTTTTGAGCTTCGTTAAACGCTCTGCAAAGAATTCCATTGTGTATTTACGGCGCATTCTTTTCAGTACAGTATTAGAGCCAGATTGAAGCGGAATATGTAAGTGTCTCACAATTTTATCTGACTGATCGAGCACTTCAATCACTTCGTCTGTAATTTGACTTGCTTCAATGGATGAAATGCGGATTCGTTTTAATCCCGCCACACGTTCATCTAATTCTTTCAGAAGCTTAGCAAAGTTATAATCCTTTAAATCTTCACCGTATCCACCTGTATGAATACCTGTTAATACAATTTCTTTGTAGCCAGCATCGACAAGCTGCTGCGCTTGATTGATGACTTCTTCTGGATCGCGAGAACGCAGTAATCCGCGAGCCCAAGGGATAATGCAGAATGTACAGAAATTGTTACAGCCTTCTTGGATTTTTAATGAAGCACGTGTTCTGTCAGTAAACGCAGGAACATCTAGTTCTTCAAAGACCCGTGCTTTCATGATATTGCCAACTCCGTTGATCGGCTGTCTTTCTCTTCTGTATTCTTCAATATAACCAAGCAGTTTATGTCTGTCTTGTGTGCCAACCACAATATCAACACCAGGAATCGCCATGATTTCTGCCGGAGACGTTTGTGCGTAACAGCCTGTTACACAAATGACACCATCCGGATTATGACGAATGGCTCTTCTAATGACTTGGCGGCTTTTTTTATCGCCTGTATTGGTGACGGTACATGTATTAATGACATATACGTCTGCTTTTGATTCATAATCTTTTCTTTCATAGCCAGCTTCTTTAAACAGCTGCCAGATGGCTTCTGTTTCGTAGTGATTGACCTTACAGCCAAGTGTATGGAACGCTACTGTTCCCATCATGATTCACCTCTTAATAACTCTGTTTGATAAGATATAGCAGAAAGCGCGTAAAGAGGAGCTGTTTCTGTTCTTAAAATGCGTGGTCCAAGCCCGCAAATGACTGCACCATGCGCTTCAAGTTCTTCAATCTCCTTTTCTGCTAAACCGCCTTCTGGACCAAAAACCACTAATAAGGTTTGTCCGCCCTTCATCTGTTGGAGCACCGTTTGAAACCGGCTTTGCTCGCCTTCTTTCGATGATTCTTCGTATGCAACGACACATTTATCGAATTCACCGGCCAGTTGAATCAGCTCTTTAAATGTTGATACTGGATGAACGCGCGGAATGATATTCCGGTAAGACTGCTCGGCAGCTTCTTTCGCAATTTTTTCCCAGCGATCTCGTTTTTTCAATGACTTTTTTTGGTCAAGTTTTGTAATCGAACGAGTCGCTTGAAACGGAATAAAAGCACTTGCGCCAAGCTCGGTGCCTTTTTGGATAATCCATTCAAGCTTATCCCCTTTTGGCAGACCGCTTGCAATCGTCACCTTGATCGGAAGTTCTCGATTCTGATTCGTCCAGCCTTCCAAGTGACAAATCACTTCTTCCTTTGTTATTGTATCAATTTTACTGAGCGCTTCAAAGCCGTCTGTCGTTAAGCAAAGGATGTCCTCCCCTGCTTTCATCCGCATGACGTTTGCAAGGTGATGAACATCTTCACCCTTTATGACGATGTTTCCCTTTTCCGTCACTTCTTCTTTTGTGAGGTCGATAAAATATCGTTGCATACGTGTCCTGACACCTACTCGCTTTATTTTTTCGCTATTATGCTGACCCAATCTTCCATTGACAGCACTTCAACAATCTCAAAACCGGCTTCTTCTAAAGCAGTTTTGACTTGTAATTTCTTTTGTCCGATAATGCCTGATGTAATAAAGTAACCGTCTTTCTTCAATAGATCATACGCTTGATCTGTAAAGCGCATGATGACCTCTGCGAGGATGTTGGCCACAATCACATCGCGTTCACCTGAAATCCCATCAAGTAAATTATTTTGTTTTACCGTTACTTGCTCGCTCACACCATTTAATTCGATGTTCTGCTTTGCACTTTCCACTGCAACGGTGTCGAGATCAAATGCATGAATGTCTTTTGCACCGAGCATTGCAGCGGCAACACTTAAAATGCCAGATCCTGTTCCAACGTCAATCACCGTGTCGTTTTCCTTCACATAGCGCTCAAGCGCCTGAATGCAAAGAACCGTTGTTGGATGTGTACCGGTTCCAAATGCCATTCCAGGGTCCATTTCGATGATCAATTCATCAGAATGAACGGGTGTGTACTCTTCCCATGTTGGGACGATGGTAAATTTCTCAGAGATTTTCACAGGATGATAGTATTTCTTCCATGCAGTCGCCCATTCTTCTTCGTTTACTTCACAAATTGACAGTGTATTTCGTCCAAGGTCAATATCGTATAGAAGAAGATTATTGATGGCTTCTTTGATCTCATCTACCGTTTCCATCAAAAAGCTATTCATCGGAAGGTAGGCTTTGACGATGACCCCTTCCTCAGGATAATCATTCGGATCGAGCTGGTAGATCTCACCGTATACATTTTCACGTTCCTTGACTAAATCAAGCGGGTCCTCAATCACGACACCACTTGCACCTGCTTCATGCAAAATATTGGTGATCGGTTCCACCGCTTCATTTGTTGTATGGACGCTTATTTCTGACCACTTCAATACTACCAACTCCTTATCCGTCTTACTCGCCTTTAAATGCGCGTTTCACCTTATCGAAAAAGCTCATTTCTTGTTCGTCCGGTTTATTTCCGCTCACTTCAGCAAATTTTCTAATGATATCTTTTTGATTTTCAGTTAAATTCGTCGGTGTTACGACGCGTACAACGATATGCTGATCGCCTTGACCATAACCGCGTACATTTTTTACACCTTTTCCTTTGAGTCTAAACTTCGTACCCGTTTGTGTGCCCGCAGGAACTTTTAATTTGACTTTCCCATGTAATGTCGGCACTTCAATTTCATCACCTAGTGCAGCCTGCGCAAAGGTAAGCGGCATTTCGCAGTAGATGTCATCTCCATCTCGTTCGAAGAATTCATGTGCCCTCACATGGAAAACAACAAATAGATCGCCTGGAGGTCCTCCATTTACACCTGGTTCACCTTGACCAGATACTCTAAGCTGCTGACCATCGTCCACACCTGCTGGGATCGTCACATTGATTTTCTTACGCTTACGCACTTTACCAGATCCACCACATGTTGAACACTTGTGTTCAATTTGTTTACCAGTTCCGCTACAGTAGTTACATACTCTGCGGTTGACTACTTTACCAAATGGCGTGGATTGCTCGACATTTAGTTGACCTGATCCGCCGCAATGTGAGCATGTCTTCGCCTGTGTTCCAGGTTTTGCACCTGATCCATGACACGTTTCACATGATTCCTCGCGGGGAATCTCGATCGTTGCTTCTTTCCCAAATGCCGCTTCTTCAAATGAAAGGGTCATTGTATATTGTAGGTCCGCTCCTTGACGCGGTGCATTTGGATCTCTTCTTCTGGCTCCGCCGCCAAAAATACTAGAGAAGATGTCATCAAAGCCGCCGAAGCCGCCAAAGTCTCCTCCACCGCCAAATCCGCCGCCACCAAATCCTTGGTTTGGATCAGTGTGACCGAACTGGTCATAATGTGAACGTTTTTGATCGTCAGAAAGGGTTTCATAAGCTTCTTTTACTTCTTTGAATTTCTCATCTGAGCCAGCTTCTTTATTAATATCAGGGTGATACTTTTTTGAAAGCTTGCGGTATGCCTTTTTGATTTCGTCCTTTGAGGCGCTCTTACTCACGCCAAGCACTTCATAGTAATCACGCTTACTCATCTCTTCACACTCCCGATTTTCTCACATAAATACGATTGTATCATTTTAAATTGATCTTTTTCAATTCCTTTTCATCGCTGAAAAGAAAAAAGTCAAAGCCAAGAGATCCTGACTTTGACTTTCTGACGAGTACGTTTCAGCAGTCTTTTTCAAAAGTAAAGGTGATTATTTTTTCTCTTGATCGTCGTTTACTTCTTCGTATTCTGCATCCACTACATTGTCATCTGCTTTTTGAGCACCTTCAGCGCCGCCTTCTTGCTGAGCTTGTGCTTGTTTTGCAGCTTCTTCATAGAGCTTTGTCGTTAGTTCTTGAACGATTGTTTGCAGCTCATCTTTTTTCGCTTTGATGTCTTCAAGCTCGCCTTTTTCGATCGCAGCTTTTAGTGCATCTTTCGCGTCGTTTGCTTTTTTCACTTGCTCTTCATCGATTTTGCCTTCAAGATCTTTTAATGTTTTTTCTGTTGTAAACACTAATTGATCTGCTTCATTGCGCACTTCGATTTCTTCTTTTTTCTTCGCATCTGCTTCAGCATTTTCTTCTGCTTCTTTGACCATTTTTTCGATCTCATCATCAGAAAGACCTGAAGAAGATTTGATTGTGATGTTTTGTTCTTTTCCAGTACCCATATCTTTCGCACGTACGTTGACGATACCGTTTTTATCGATATCAAAAGATACTTCGATTTGTGGTACGCCGCGTGGTGCTGGTGGAATGTCAGTCAATTGGAAACGACCTAATGTTTTGTTGTCTGCTGCCATTGGACGCTCACCTTGTAAGACGTGAATGTCTACAGCAGTTTGGTTGTCAGCAGCCGTTGAGAATACTTGAGATTTACTTGTTGGAATGGTTGTATTACGTTCAATCAGCTTTGTGAATACGCCGCCCATTGTTTCAATTCCTAAAGAAAGTGGTGTGACGTCAAGAAGAACAACGTCTTTGACATCTCCCGTGATAACTCCACCTTGAATTGCCGCACCAAGTGCAACCACTTCATCAGGGTTTACGCCTTTATGAGGCTCTTTACCTGTTTCTTTTTTGATTGCTTCTTGTACTGCAGGAATACGAGTTGATCCACCAACAAGGATAACTTTATCAATCTCGCTAGCAGATAGACCAGCATCTTTCAGTGATTGACGTACAGGTGTCATTGTACGCTCTACAAGGTCTGCAGAAAGCTCTTCGAATTTAGCACGCGTTAGCGTTAATTCTAGGTGAAGAGGACCTGCATCTCCAGCTGTGATAAATGGCAGTGAGATTTGTGTAGAAGATACACCAGAAAGATCTTTTTTCGCTTTTTCAGCAGCATCTTTTAAACGCTGAAGCGCCATTTTATCTTTAGAAAGATCAATGCCGTTTTCTTTTTTGAACTCAGCCACTAGATGATCGATGATGACTTGGTCAAAATCGTCTCCACCTAGACGGTTGTCCCCAGCAGTTGAGCGTACTTCAAAGACGCCGTCTCCAAGCTCAAGGACTGATACGTCAAATGTACCGCCACCAAGGTCATATACAAGGATCGTTTGATCTTCATCTGTTTTATCTAAACCATAAGCAAGTGCAGCTGCTGTTGGTTCGTTGATGATACGTTCTACTTCAAGACCAGCAATTTTACCAGCATCTTTTGTTGCTTGGCGCTCTGCATCGTTGAAGTAAGCAGGAACTGTAATAACCGCTTTTGTTACTTCTTCACCAAGATAAGCTTCAGCGTAAGATTTAAGGTGTTGAAGGATGATTGCAGAGATTTCCTGCGGCGTGTAGTTCTTGCCCTCAACTTCTACTTTATAATCTGTACCCATATGTCTTTTAACAGACATGATAGTGTTTGGGTTTGTAATTGATTGACGTTTTGCTACTTCACCTACTTGGCGCTCTCCATTTTTAAAAGCGACAACAGATGGTGTTGTACGTGCTCCTTCAGCGTTTGCAATAACTTTTGGCTCGCCGCCTTCGAGTACTGCAACACATGAGTTTGTTGTTCCTAAGTCAATACCAATGATTTTACTCATATTCGATGACCTCCCATTATGTAGTTATTGATTTACTTTTACCATTGATGGACGAATAACTCGGTCTTTGAGTTTATAGCCCTTTTGCAATTCTTCTACAACGATGTTTGAATCGTAGTTTTCATCTTCAACTTGCATGACGGCTTGATGAAGGTTTGGATCGAACTCTTTGCCGACAGCTTCAATTGGTTCAACGCCTTCATTTTTCAACGCTTCTACCAGCTGGCGGTAAACCATTTGCATCCCTTCTAACAAACTTTTCGTCTGCTCATTGTCTGGATCGATTCCAAGCGCTCTTTCAAAGTTGTCGAGAGCTGGGAGAAGGTCGCTGACAACATGTTGAGAACGATATTTTTGCACGGTCTCCACTTCAGTTCGAGCACGGCGTTTATAGTTTTCAAAATCTGCTTGAACACGCAGAATTTTGTTTTCTTTTTCATCTAGAAGCTGCTGCAATTCATCAATCTTCTCTTGGAAGGCAGACTGTTCATCGTGCTTTACTTCCTCAGTTTCTGCTTGAACTGCTTCTTCTTGTGCTTCAACCTCTGCTGCTTGCTCAGGTGTCTGTTTTTCTTCTGACATTGTGTTCACCTCCCTCAAAAAGATTCAATTATACGAAGGGGCTGTGCCCCCACCTTTTATCACCCTACTCATCATACAAATTGGAAAGTGCGTTTGACAAGTCTTTTGATACATGATGCAAAAGACTAACGACTCGCCCGTAATCCATACGGGTTGGACCAATGACAGCGATGGAGCCGAGTGATTTTTGATCAATCGCATAAGTTGCTGTGATTAAACTGCAGTTCTCCATTGCTTCCAAATTGTTTTCTGAACCGATTTTAATGGTGATTCCTTGCTGATTTGGATGAAACAGCTGCATGACATCATTCTTTTGTTCAATCAGCATCATGAGTGAACGAATGCGGTCAATGTCATGAAACTCTGGCTGGTTCAACATATTAATCTTCCCGCCAAAGAAAAGTTTTGATTCATTTTGTGTTGAAGTGAATGTGTTACCAAGCGCATCTAAAATATGATCATAGTCTTTTAAATGCGTGCGAAGGAGCATCACTACTTCTTTATACATCCTATCCTTCAGCTGATCCATCGGGACTCCAGCTAAGCGGCTGTTTAAAATATTCATCAGCTTCTCAATATCGGAGACATCAAGATGCTCAGAGAAGGTAATGGTTTTGTTTTCAACATGCCCGCTGTCTGTAATCATAATCGCTACTGCTTTATTAGGCTGGACAGGGACAAGCTGAATTTGCTTCAATCGATTTTCACTTAGCTTTGGACCAAGGACAATCGATGTGTAGTTTGTGAGATCTGATAAAATTTCCGCCGATTTTTGAACTGTTTTTTCCAGCTCAAAAATTTTCTCCTGAAATACTGACTGGATGAGCACAAGCTCTTTAGATGACAGTTTTCGCGGAGAGAGCAAATGATCTACATAATAACGATATCCTTTTTCGGAAGGAATTCTTCCTGATGAAGAATGGGTCTTTTCAATAAAACCGAGTTCCTCCAAATCAGCCATTTCGTTTCTAATCGTCGCAGAGCTGAATGTAATGTCTTCTTTTTTGGAAAGAGTCCTTGATCCAACTGGCTGCGCCGAACGAATAAAGTCATTAATAATGACTTGTAGAATCAAAAGCTGACGATTTGTTAACATCATCATCACCCCTGTTAGCACTCTCTTTCAACGAGTGCTAATTGTATAAACAAAATTACCAAACTCAAATTAAAATGTCAATTATAACTCACCGAGAAACGCTTGAAATACTTCATTCCCTAACAATTTTCCTTTTCTTGTTAAACGAATGCCAATCTCATCCTGTTCAATGAGACCTTTTTCTGCTAATTCTTCAAGAACGGCGGGAAAGAGTGCTTCTGGTGATGCTCCAAATTTCGTTTGAAAGTGAGCACTTTTCACGCCTTCAATTTTCCGCAAACCTAAGAAC
Organism: Bacillus sp. FSL W8-0183; assembly: GCF_038006825.1. Lineage (NCBI taxonomy): Bacteria > Bacillati > Bacillota > Bacilli > Caryophanales > Bacillaceae > Bacillus > Bacillus sp. FSL W8-0183. The sequence continues at coordinate 2,537,292 of NZ_JBBOVY010000001.1, forward strand.
ATTTCTTCTTCGATCTGTTCTGCTTTTGTCACCTGATGCGTTTCCTTATATGGAAACCCTGTTTGTTCAATGAGCTCTAAGTAATGCCTCACTGGTCCAGCGTTCACATTGCGGACGCCATCTACATACCCGTGCGCTCCTGCGCCAAAACCAAAGTAATCTTCGTTGCTCCAATAGGTGAGGTTATGCTGGCTTTCAAAACCTGGTTTGGCGTAATTGCTAATCTCATATTGTTTGAGTCCGTGCCGCTTCATTTCATCCATGACGAGCTCATACATTTCAGCCTCACGTTCTTGCGGTGGTAAATGCAGTTTCCCTTTTTGCATCAAATTGTAAAAGACCGTCTTTGGCTCGACAATCAGCGAATAAACCGAATAATGTTCTGCACCTAATGAAAAAGCGGTCTCTAGTGAATGCATGACATGATGCTTCTCTTGATGAGGCAAACCAAACATAAGATCAAGACTAATGTTGTCAAACCCAACTGCTCTTGCTCGCTCGAAAGATGTGAGAACATCTTTCTTTTGATGAACCCGTCCGATTTTTTTGAGCAGGTCATCTTCAAATGTTTGAACACCAAAGCTCAGCCGATTAACGCCTGCTGATTTTAAGACATTCAATTTCTCAAGCGATAGTTCGTCTGGGTTTGCTTCTACTGCAAACTCGATTAAGTTTTTGGTTGGTTTTAATACGCGGTGAATGCTGTCCATAAGCTGATCTAACTGGCTGGTTGTCAGTGATGTCGGGGTTCCTCCGCCAATAAAGATCGTCTTTAGTTCTTGCTCCCCTTTTTGATCGATCGTGTGCTGCATTTCTTTTTCAAGAGCGACTAAGTATTCATCGACCGGCTGGGTTTTAATGAAAAATTTATTAAAATCACAATAGTGACAAATGTGCTCACAAAATGGAATGTGAATGTATGCTGCTTTCATTTGTTGACACCTTCTTTACAGGTAAAGAGCCGCAGTTTATCGCTGCGGCCTCTTCGTTTGTTTTCGACTATAAACGTCAAGGCGAGCATTGTAAAGCAGGTTGCCTTGAGGATGTTATTTTTTCGGTGTGCTGTCGTCCATTTTCAGCACGGCCATAAATGCTTCTTGTGGGACTTCTACAGAACCCACTTGCTTCATGCGCTTTTTCCCTTCTTTTTGCTTCTCAAGAAGCTTTCTTTTCCGGGAAATATCTCCACCATAACACTTCGCTAGTACGTTCTTGCGCATTGCTTTAATGGTAGACCGAGCAACAATCTTTTGACCGATCGCTGCCTGAACTGGTACTTCAAAGTGCTGGCGCGGAATCAGTTCTTTCAGCTTTTCTACAATGATCTTTCCGCGTTCATATGCATAGTCGCGGTGAACAATAAAGGATAGCGCATCGATTTTTTCGCCATTAAGCATGATATCCATTTTCACTAGAGTGGATGGGCGATAGCCGATCAGCTCGTAATCAAAGGATGCATACCCTTTTGTATTGGACTTTAATTGATCAAAGAATTCGTATACGATCTCTGCCAGAGGAATTTCGTACACAATGCTCACGCGGTTTGCATCAAGATATTGCATATCAATGAAATTGCCGCGCTTTCCTTGGCAAAGCTCCATCACAGAACCAACATAATCATTTGGCACCATCATTGTTGCCTTCACGTATGGCTCTTCAATTCGCTCAATCTTTTGCGGATCAGGCAAATTGGACGGGTTATCTACGACGATTTTTTCTCCGTCTGTCATATACACATCGTAAATAACACTTGGCGCTGTCGTAATAAGGTCGATTTTAAATTCACGTTCAATCCGTTCTTGGATGATTTCCATATGAAGCATGCCAAGGAAGCCGCAGCGGAAACCGAAGCCCAGTGCTTGGGATGTCTCTGCCTCATATTGAAGTGAAGAATCGTTTAATTCAAGCTTTTCTAACGCTTCACGCAAGTCGTTATATTTCGCTGTGTCAATTGGATAAAGGCCGCAGTACACCATTGGGTTCAGCTTTCTATATCCAGGTAGAGCTTCTTTCGCAGGGTTTACCGCACTTGTGATCGTATCCCCTACACGTGTATCGCCAACATTTTTAATAGCAGCTGTTAAATAGCCAACATCTCCAACAGTGAGTTCGTCTGTTGGCATTGCTTTCGGTGTAAATACGCCGACTTCAAGCACTTCAAATTCTTTGCCTGTCGCCATCATCTTGATTTTTTGACCCGGTTTGACGGTTCCTTCGACAATTCGTATGTAAGCAATGACGCCACGATACGCATCGTAGAGAGAATCAAAAATGAGGGCTTGAAGTGGTGCTTCTGGATCTCCAGCTGGTGCCGGCACCTTTTCGACGATTTGTTCTAAAATATCCTCGATCCCGATGCCCGCCTTAGCAGAGGTAAGAACAGCTTCAGATGCATCCAACCCGATGACATCTTCAATTTCTTGTCTTACACGTTCAGGTTCTGCACTCGGCAGATCAATTTTGTTAATGATCGGCAGGATTTCTAAGTTGTTATCAAGAGCTAAATAAACGTTCGCAAGTGTCTGCGCTTCAATGCCTTGTGCTGCATCCACCACAAGAATTGCACCTTCACAGGCAGCTAGGCTTCGAGATACCTCATAGGTGAAGTCGACATGCCCTGGTGTATCAATCAGGTGCATTATATATTCTTCTCCATCCTTCGCCTGATATTTCAGCTGGACAGAGTTTAATTTGATCGTAATGCCGCGTTCACGCTCTAAGTCCATGGAATCAAGTAATTGTTCTTTCATTTCTCGTTGCGTAATCGCCGCTGTTTTTTCCAAAATACGGTCAGCCAATGTGGATTTCCCATGGTCAATATGGGCGATAATGGAGAAATTTCGAATTCTTGATTGCCGTTCTAATCGTTTTTCTTTATCTGTCACAATCTATCACTCCTACTATAAAACGCGGGTTGCGCTAGGTTAGATTATATCAATAGGGCTGTAAAGATTCAATCGAAATCAAGAAAAGCCGCTCATCGGTTAGCGGCTTTCATGAAAAGGTGTGATATCTTATGAAATAACATCCAACATGATGCTTACAACAGTTTATTTACCATTCACCCAATCATAAAGTGTACGGGCTGCATGCGTCATACCATCTGATAATGCTTTTCCGGCCTTAGAGAAGGCATTAAAGCTCTCCATTTCTTCTAGCTGCTTTTGCTTTTCTGCTAAGTCTTTTTGTGTGACAGCTGTTCCGAGGATAGAAGCTTCTTTTTCTTGATCATCATTCGTTTGGACAGTGAAGGCCCCTTTTAATTGCGGATCATGATACCCTTTCATTTGCAGCATGCCATTATTGGCTTGCTGCATTCCTAAAAAGACACCGAATAGCAATACGAGCGATAAAATAATGGTTTTTCCAATAAATGAGCCCATGTCCTCCACCACCTTAAGACCGTTTTTTCTCATCCTTTGCTTTGCCGTCTACCTTTTCTGCGTCCCAGAAAATTTCACTGAACACATCAGCTGCTGCATTGGATGCGTTTTTCAGTTCTTCCATATTATTATCCACACCGCCAAATTCTAATAGGAGGGCTTTGTCAGATAAATCTTGATTATAGATTCCATTATCACCAATTTCTCCTTTGGCAAACACACCGACACTAAGTCCTTTATATTTTTTCTCCATCAAATGATGGAACTCTGTCGCCAGCTTTAAGTTTTTCTCATAGCTTTGATTCTTCTTCCCTACAACAAACGCGATTCTCGCATATTTCTTGCCTTTGATTTCTACTGTCGTATCTTTCTTTCTTCTTGAATCCCGGTGAATATCGATTAAGTAATCTAAGTCATCATTTTTAGCGAGAGCTTCTTTTACAACCAATCTGGATTCATTATACGATTGCGGGTACTTCAACCCTTTTTTCAGCAGTCTTTTTTCAATTTCTGTTTTATCCACTGTGTTGCCGATTCCTTGCTGATCGAGCGCTTTACCAAACATCTCCCCGACAAGGGTGACGTTCACTTTTGAGTGGCGCGCATTGTTTGGGTTTGTTTCCCCTTTTAAAAATGGTAAATATGATTCCGTATTATGTGTGTGATAAATGTACACAGCTTTTCGTTTTCCTGTCGACTGGTCCGGCTCTTTTGCAGGCGTTTTCGGTTCATCTTCATCAAGCTTGTCCAGCTCAGCTAGATTTGCTTCTTTTTCATCTTTGATGACTTCACTTGGAGGCGGCGATTCCATTGGCATATTCGTATAGTCTGTACCTTCACCTGCTAGGATGATTTTTGTATCAAAATGTTCAAAGCCTGGCAGCTCTCTTCCTAGAAAACTGCGGGGGTCTTCTAAATTGATACTTGTGGCAAGTTTGAGTGACAGCCCGGAGAAATGAAATCCTTTTTGATCTTCAGGGACTGCTGAGGCAAAATATTGATTTTCCATCCCCATTAGAGTTGCAAAGAATGCCCCTGACAGCTCATCTGCCACACCATATAATGATGCTTGAGGCCTAAGCTCAGGTTTTAAAGACGTCAAAGCCCCTGACATGACAAACACAACCACCAGAGAGACAATAAACAAAAAAATACTCTTCACTACTTTTGTTCCATTAATCGCAACGACCAACTGTCGAGGACGGCGAGGTCTTTTTTTCATGATTTACTCCCTCCAGCACGCTTTCTAGTAATTAAACTATGAGCGAGCTAGAGAAAGTAGAACTGATTAATGATTATAGGAACCCATGTTGTCTTGAGAGATTTTTTGATGAAGTGCTGTATTTAACCCATTGGCGAGTACGTTCGCCATGTCATCAATGAATGTATCCACTTCCTTCGGTGTGACCATTAGATTTTGTCCAAGCGGCGCAAGTACTTCATGGATCAACTGTCTTTTTTCTTCTTCAGGAAGCGTTCCGACGATTCCTAAAAAGGATTGACGCGTTTCATCATCTGGCAAATCTTGTTCATTCAGCACTTTTTTCTTACCAAATGTCAGACCCGCTGGTACTAAAGATCGGGAAGGTCTATCATCTTTCAGTTCTCTACCAAAATGCTTTAACACGTAATCAATCGTGTCACTTGCGATCGTCACTGCATCGACCACTGTCGGTACACCAATGGCAATGACTGGAATCCCCAAGGTCTCTTTGCTTAATTCTTTTCGTTTATTTCCGACACCCGATCCTGGATGTATACCTGTATCAGAAATTTGAATCGTTGTATTCACCCGTTCTACTGCACGTGCAGCTAGTGCATCGATGGCGATCACAAAATCTGGTTTAGATCGTTCAATGACACCTTGTATAATGTCACTTGTTTCTATACCAGTCAGTCCCATGACTCCAGGCGATAGTGAAGACACCGGGCGATAGCCTTCCTGCACATTCTCAGGCTGTAATTCAAATAAATGGCGTGTCACCAGCAAATTTTCAACTGTGAGCGGCCCTAAAGCATCCGGCGTGACATTCCAGTTTCCGAGTCCTACGACAAGACAGCTCGCGTCTGCCTGAATGCCGTGATCTTTTAAAAACTGAGCAAAATGATGAGCAAAAACTTCGACCACTTTTTCTTGCATCTCAGAGTCTTTCTCCCGAATTCCTTGCGCCTCAAGCGTCAAGTATGTCCCTGCCTTTTTTCCGGTCAACTCTTCTCCTTCTGTCGTAATCTCCACAGTGCGGATGCGGATGCCGTGCTCTTCCTTCTCCTTCTCAACAATTCCTTGAATACCGTCCTTTTTGACCACATTCGGATCGTTCTCTTGTTCTAGTATCTCTTTTGTTTCAACGGCCAAATCGGTCCGGATTTGATAAGCGCTTAAATCGAGTTTCTGTTTCTTCATGAAAAGGCTCCTTCCATCAAGTAATTAACAGTAGTCTTTCCATCTCTTTCAAGAAACATTCGAGCGCTTCATCAATGAAAAATACTTTACATTTATATTGCATTCTAAAGGTGTGTTTGATAGAATACAATTTGTTCTATTGTGAAGATTTAACCTTAAGACAATTGTGTTTAGGTTGTATCTTAGGAGGTGAAACACATGCCAAATATTAAATCAGCGATCAAACGTACAAAAACGAATAACGAACGCCGTGCACACAACGCAACAATCAAGTCTGCGATGCGTACTGCGATTAAACAAGTTGAAGTTTCTGTAGCTAACAACGATGCTGAGCAAGCAAAAGCTGCTCTTTCTTCTGCTGCAAAACGCATTGACAAAGCCGTTAAAACTGGTCTTGTACACAAAAACGCAGCTGCGCGTTACAAATCAAGACTTGCGAAACAAGTAAACGGACTTTCTGCATAATGTTTGCAACGCCTCAGTGATGAGGCACCTGTTTAACTGTACGTCCGTCCTGAACGGCTCAGCCATAAGGACAGACTGGCAATTATACATCTAAACAAAAACGACCCTCTTTTGAGAAGGTCGTTTTTTTATGTTCAAGCCCCTAATAACCGAAGCAGGAACAATTCTAATAATAGCTGCTTGTCCTTTTTACCCGTTTTCATTTCATAATCAATCGTGGAGAGCTCTTTGACGATGTACTTTAGCTCTTCTTCTGAAAACAGTCTTGCCTGATCCATCGCGAGTTTGACCCGAAATGGGTGGACTTTCAGGTTTGACGCAATTTGTTTTTGCCCGTATCCCTGTTGAGCAAAGTACTTTGTCTGCAATATCAACCGAAATTGATTTGAAATGAGTGCCAATATTTTAATGGGTTCCTCATTTTGCTTTAGGAGGTCATAAAACATTTGCATCGCTTCAGACCGGCGCCTGTTCACGATTTGGTTAATCAGTTCGAAAATATTCTGCTCCAAACTTCGTGCAACGAGCTGATTGACATCCGCCAGCTCAATTTCCTCTCGCTGCCCAATATATGTACTTAGCTTTCGAACCTCTTGAAAAAGTGAGGACAGGCTCCCACCACATAACATGACAAACTGTTCTGCCGCTTCAGCCGAGATTGTTTTTCCTTCTGTTTTCACTAATGTAATGGTGAAATCTGTTGTTTCTTTCGGATTTAACTCTTTCGCCTCAACCACAGCCGCTTTCTTTTTTAACAATTTGGTGATTTTCTTACGTTCGTCCAGTTTTTCATATGGTGCTAATAACACGAGAATCGTGTAGGGTGCTGGCTTTTCTAAATAAGCTTCTAACACAGAAAGCTGATGCTCGATCTTTTCTTTTTTCTTTTCTGCAGTGAGGAAATAAGGGTTTTTGATCACAACGAGACGCCGCTCTCCCATAAACGGAAATGTTTCTGCGTCCGTCACAGCCTGCTCAAGCGGCACCTCTTCCATATCGAAGACAGAGTAATTAAAATCCTTTGTTTCTTCGTCGACGACAGCTTGTCTCAATTTTGCAGCTGTCTCTTGAAGTAAATACGTTTCTTTTCCATATAAGCAATAAACGGGATGGATATCCCCTTTTTTTAAATTGTTCCATACTTCAAAGACCATTCGCTTAAATCCCTCTCTTTCACTTCCTCCTCTATCCTAAAGCGTGTAGAGACATTAGTAAAGAGGAAGCTGAAAGTGCCGCCTCCTCATTTATAGTAAACGTCTCACGTAAGCTCCCGGGTCAGCTTACAGTCAGACGATATTCACAAAATGATCATGAAAATGGAAAACGGTTACTTTACCTTCTAGCAATTCCAAATGAGTTCAAGTATACTAAAAATAGCCAGGAGGGATGAAAATGAATGAATTTGAAAAGAATGTTCAAAGCAAGCGGAATGATGTGACCGACTCAGCTGTTGGTTTTATCGTCACATTCGGATTTTTCGCCTCAATGTTTATTTTGGCAACAGTGATACACCTCGTTGGATCTTAACTACATGAATGCAAGATGACTGCCGTTTTGGCAGTTTTTTTATTGATTTTGTAAGATATCATATGGAGGATGAGCGTAAAATGTTCCATCCTCTTCAAGAAATTCATAGGTCACACTTCCATTGATATCTGTACGATACACCTTTGTTTGATGCTCATTTAATTTTTTCAAAACTTCTTGATGAGGATGGTGATACCGATTTCGTTCACCTGCTGAAATCAGTGCATATGACGGGTTCAAATGCTGAAGCCATTCTTCACTTGTTGATCCTTTACTCCCGTGATGCCCAACCTTCAAGACATCCGCTCGTAGCTTGGGGTAAGCTTGAATGATGTCTCGTTCCCCTTCTTGTTCAAGATCCCCAGTCAGCATAAAACGCTTGCCGCCAAGCGTAAAGGTGAGGACCAGTGAATCATTATTTTTACTCGTCACCTGGTCACGTGCGGGATGCAGAACGTCGAATTTTTGTCCTCCAATTCTCAGCTGATCTCCTCTTTCCAACTCATCTACAGGAATCCGTTGATCAGCCGCTTCCTTTAAAAGCTGCGCATCCTCTGGATTTCGAGCAAAGCCTTTTGGGATTGCAACGCGTTTGACTTTATTTCGCTTTATTAACCGCATCGCTTCTCCCATATGATCTTGATCTGCATGGGTAAGGATGAGGACATCAAGTTTTGCTATGCCTTTAGAATGCAGAAATGGAATAAGCGTTTGATCCCCAATTGTAGATACTTTACGTCTTTTTTTCCATGGCTCTTCTTCAAAAGAAAGTCTGCCTCCTGTATCGACTAATATATGCCCAGTTCGATAAGGTAGCTGAATAAACAAACTATCCCCTTGTCCTACATCTAACATTGTGACCTCTCCTCTTTGAAGAAAATTCGGCGTGAAATAGTGTACAGCCAGCACACAAACGAGAATCAAAATAGGCACAAGATAAGATTTGATAGAAGTTTTACATTCCATCACAATGAATAGAAAAACAATGGAGGAAACCTCTAGGAGCACATGCCACCATGTCGATTTCATAAAAATGAGAGTAAGACTATCGTAAGCAGCCATGTGTGCAGACAATTGATGACTAAACTGGATCACCCAATCAAGCAGCTGAAACAGTGTTTGTCCAAGCGGAAGATAAATGATAGATAAAAGAAAAAAGAATAAGGACAGAGGCAGGACAACCATTGTATAAAAAGGAACAAACATCATATTTAAAGGAACACTCAGCAAGGAAAATTGCTGAAAATAATATAAAAGAACAGGAAGCGAAGCAAGCTGTGCAATCAAGGAAATGAGGAATAACTGCATCACCGAACTTTTTGCTTTTGATAAAATACTAGTGGATAGCAAAATAAATAAGGTCACCACAAATGACAGTTGAAAACCGACATCAAATATATAAAGTGGTTGAATGGCTAATAAAAGCAAGAACGCTGCACTTAACACGACCGCAGAAGGCTGTTTCATTTCTTTTGGCAGGCTTGTGATGACTAAATAAATTCCAGCCATGAGACAGGCTCTTAACACAGACGGTGCAGCACCTGTTAAACAAGCATAAACCGGCAAAAAGGATAATAAAAGAATACGCGCTGTCTCTCTTGTCACGCCAGCGCGGAGTAGACACCAAAATAGACAAGCGAGCAATGTTTGAACATGAAGTCCTGAAATGGCTAATAAATGAATGATGCCAAGCATTTGATAATCTCTTAATGTATCAGGGTCTATTAAATCACGATCGCCAAAAATAAGTGCCTGCACAATCCCAACAGAACTCTTCGGAACGTGATCTTCTAGAAATTTCAACCCCTTCTGCCTAATAGATGAAAGGTAATGTGAAGGGCTGTCATGTTTCGTGCAGCTTTTCATAGACTGCGTTAGGAAAATAGCATCAATGCCTTTTGTTTTTAGAAATTGATCATATTGAAAGCCATTCGGTATGGTTGCATGTTTGGGCAACCGCATCTCACCTGTCATATGACAGCTCATACCTGGCCCAACATCTTTTAGCGCTTCTTTTTCACGCTCCGTTTGAATCGTATAAAATGCCGCTAGTCGACGATTCTCTGATGAAACAGTCGCTGAAAAGCGATTGCCATCTATTTTCGGAATCGTTTCAATCACAACCGAATCAGAAAATGCTTTTTCTTGTACAGGATGATCCGTTTCAAAAGACTGATGCACCATAAAAATGAGCATATAGATCATTCCACACAAACTGACCATTAGAAAGAGCTGGGGTGTTTTTTTCAGCAGACTGAAAAGAAGACATACAAGAAGAAAAAGGAGAAAATACAAATGAAGATGATATGCGGCCAGAGCAATTCCAACAGCTGCTGAAATCGCCCCGAACGGCAAATACTTAAACATAGGAAGTAAATAATTGATTCGCCTTTTCATGCATTTGACGAATTTCTGTTTCGCTACGTCCTGATTCACTTAGTTTGCCTATTAAATCCGCAACAAAGGCTAATTTTTCTTGGTTTTTTAAGTCAATAATCATCTCATCTAGTTCAACCTGTTCTGTTTGAACTCCGGCCTGTTCAAATAAATCAACAGCATATGGATGATTTTTATAATCCTTCGCATAATACACTGTTCGAATACCTGCTTGAATAATCGCTTTACAGCACTGCAAGCAAGGAAAATGCGTCACATATATTTCAGCATCAGCTGTTGGTGCACCAAATTTGGCACATTGTAAAATAGCGTTCATCTCCGCATGGATTGTACGAACGCAGTGATGATCTATGACATAGCATCCTACATCTGCACAATGTACGTCGCCGGCAATGGATCCATTATATCCACCTGCAATGATGCGCTTGTCTCTTACGATCGTTGCCCCAACAGCTAGCCGCTCACAGGTGCTTCGCAAAGCAAGCAGATGGCTTTGAGCCATAAAATATTGATTCCATGAAATTCTCTCCACGAGCTGATCCCTCCAGAATGATGTATGGTATTAAGTGTACATGCCTTTCTTCTATACCGTCAATCTACTTAACCGTCAGTTGATTTTTCAGCCGTTCAATGGTCTTCTCTCCAAAACCCGAAATATTCCGCAAATCTTCAATTTGCTGAAATTCTCCATGTTCTTCTCTATACGCAATGATGGCTTCCGCTTTGGCTGGGCCTATTCCGTTAATGGTCTGCAATTCCGCTGCATCAGCTTGATTGACATTCACCCCTTGACTCTGTTCATTTCCCGGCGGCGTATTAGCCGCTGCTGTTTGTCCCTGCTTGTCAGCTTCCCCCTTCTTTCGTACATAAATCATCATACTGTCCTCTAATTTTACTGCTTGATTGATGTCAACTGTATCTGCCTTGCTCGTAAAACCACCTGCTCTTTTAATGGCTTCTTCAACTCTGTCCTCAGCCATAAATGCATAAACGCCAGGCTTCCGTACAGCTCCTTTGACCTCTACTACGATGGATGTTGGCTCTTTTTCTGCACTCTCTTGTTTTTCTTCTAATGTGACCCGCGTTTCATGTTGTTCTTTCAATACACTTGGCTCGGCGCTGCCTTTCTCTTTTCCTACTAAAAAGCAGAAACAGATGATGAGGATGATGATGCCCGCTATCAGATAAAGTCTGTATTTTTTCAACGAAATGAGCTGCTTCACTTGTTCACGCTTCTTTCAATCATATTTTAACGCTGCTTCACATACTGTTTAGAAGATAACAGATCCTATGCGTCTAAGGAGGGAGAACGTTTGAATATAGGGTTAATCGGTACAGGAAACATGGGTACCATACTTACTGAGGCATTTATTGAATCAAAAGCAGTCAATCCCTCATCCATCACCATTACAAATCGGACCATCGAAAAAGCGTTCAATATAAAAAAGAATCACCCAGAGGTCGAAGTGACGAAACAGCTTTCAGGAGCTGTAACAGATAAAGATTTCATCTTTGTTTGTGTCAAACCACTTGATATTTATCCGCTTTTAAAAGAGCTGAGCCCACTTTTAAAAGAACAGCAAACCATTGTCATCATTACAAGTCCGGTTCATCCTGAACAGCTTCAAGACATTGTTCCTTGTCAAACAGCCAGACTGATCCCAAGCATCACCAACCGCGCATTATCAGGCGCATCACTTTTAACATTTGGTTCATCATGCAATGTCACGACAAAAGCAGCGCTCAGACAACTCGCTTCCCGCATTTCAACACCAATAGAAATTCATCATTCAATCACACGAGCAGCCTCAGATATTGTCAGCTGCGGTCCTGCCTTTATTAGCTTTCTTGTTCAGAAAATGATTGAAGCCGCTGTTGAAGAAACGGATATTTCAAAAGAAGAAGCCACCACCTTATCAGAAGATATGCTTGTAGGACTTGGCCGTTTGATTGAAAAAAGGGTGTATACCCTGCCCACACTGCAAGAGAAGGTGTGTGTAAAAGGCGGCGTCACCGGCGAGGGCATTAAAGCACTTGAAGCAGGTGTTCAAGATATGTTCCATCAGCTTTTTCAGAACACTCATGACAAGTTCGATGAGGATGTAGAAGCGGTTGCGCATCAATACCCACCGAGTGTGTTTACTGATGATCTCAGAAATTAAACATGTTCGCAACAAGCGAAAAAAGGGTTTTAAAAAAACCATCGTCCATTAAACGATGGTTTTTGGTTTCTTCGCTGAAATAAAATATCTTTCTGCACATTCTTGAGGTGCTTCATTTGTAAAATCAGCGGTCACTTCAATCTGTTCAAAGCCAGCGGACTCAAGGAACGCTGCATATGTCTCAAAAGGAAATGTACGTTGTTCGTGCGTTTCATCATAACGCTCATACACGTCTCCGTCTTTTACAAAAAAGCTTAAATCATGAATAACCGAATATGGGTCATCCCCTTTATCACTCTGCCAAATGTAGCTGATTTCTTCATCTTGATCGGCATAAGTAGAGCCAGGAAATACCTCTTCCATTTTATAAGGGGTATGAACATCAAACAATAAAACCCCACCTGTCTCTAAAAGCTGAAACATGTTTTTAAAGGTTTTTTTGACGTCATTTTCGTTTTTTATATAATTCAAAGAATCACAGCAAATAACCGCTGCTTGAAAAGTTTGTTCAAACCCCTCAAGCTCTCTCATATCTTGATGTAAAAATTGAATAGACTGCTTATGAGCCTGTGCTTTTTGCTGCGCAAATGCCAGCATCTCTTCACTTAGGTCAATTCCTGTGACCATGTGGCCTTTTGCAGCTAACCGAAGAGAGATCTCTCCAGTTCCACAACCTACATCGATAATCGCACTATTTGGCTTGATATACCGCTGTATCCACTGAACCCATTCATCATAAGGGGCATGTGTCATGAGCTCATCATACACACCTGCAAACCCTTGATAAATCATGAGTTAATGCCAAGTGAAAGCGTTTCTCTCGGCGCATCTCCCCAAAGCTTCTCTAAGTTATAGTATCCTCTTTCCTCTTTGTGGAACACATGAGCAATGACATCTCCTAAATCAATCAATACCCATCTTGCTTCGTCGAAGCCTTCCATCTTTTTAACTTCGATGCCGCCTTCTTCTGCAAGGTGTTTCACTTCTCTTGCAATGGCCTGTACTTGTTTGTCAGAATTCCCGTGACAAATGAGAAAATAATCTGCAACAAGTGAGATTCCTTGCATATTCAGGGCAATAATGTCCTCTGCCCGTTTATCATCGCACGCTCCTGCTGCGATGTTTAAAATTGATGATGCATCCATCAAAATTCCTCCTTAGTTGTTCTTTTGCACAAGTGAGTTATAAGTAGCAAGTGTATCTGGGAAAACTGGCTGATTCTTTTTCATTAAAAAGCTAACGGTGTTTTTTAAAGATTGAATCAAGGCAAGGTCCAAATCCTGCTCTGCTAACTCTCTTACTTCCTCTACACCAGGAAAATGGCGTCCTGGCTCTATATAGTCGGCGACATAAATCACTTTTTCAAGCAATGTCATGTTCGGTCTGCCGGATGTATGGAATTCAATGGCTGTTAAAATATCTTTGTCGTCAATTCCAACTTCTTTTTTGACCAAATAGGCACCAACTGGGGCATGCCAAAGCTCAGGTGAATATTTAAGCAATAGAGGATTCATCTGTTCTTGCTGGATGATGCCCTTCATTTCTTCTTTCGGTCTAAATTTAGCATAATCGTGGAAAATAGCCGCGACCTCTGCTTTTTTCACATCTGCACCAAAACGTTCAGCTAATGAAATGGCCGTCTCCATTACCCCAATTGTATGTGTATATCTATGCTCTGTTAACTGCTGTTTGACACAGTTTAAAGCTTCTTCACGATTCATATAAATGATGCTCCTTTATATAACACTCAACCGCTTTCGGAATCAAATAATCAACAGGTTGCCCCTGCTTCATTCGCTGCCTAATCAATGTCGATGATACATCAAAAGCCGGAACATCTGCAAACAAAAGAGGATACGCCGTACTTCCTTCATAACCTGGTCTTTTCATCCCAATAAAGGTGATCATCTGAAGCAAATCATCGATTCTGTGCCATTTCGGCAAATACTCGACCATGTCCGCTCCAATCATAAAAAAGAACTCATCTTCAGGATGGCGCTTCTTTAACAGCTCAACCGTATCTACTGTATAAGATGGGCCCTCCCGCTCCATTTCAATAAGCTCAACTCGAAAATGAGGATTTGTCTGAATCGCTTTTTCCACCATTTTTACGCGGTGATGACTCTCTGCTCGTTTTCGGCCCGTTTTATGAGGGGGCTTGTGATTTGGGATAAACCAAATTTCATCAAGCCCTACTTGGAAACGCACCTCACTTGCCATCAGCAAATGCCCATTATGCGGGGGATCAAACGTACCACCGAACAATCCTATTTTTTTCATATCATATCCACCTTTACGGCAGCTTAATTTGTTTATTTTCCTTTGATTCCTTATAAAGGACAATCACATTTCCGATCGTTTGAACGAGTTCAGCTTTTGCACCTTTTACAAGTGCTTTTGCAACCTCTGTTTTGTCCTCGTCGCAGTTTTGCAATACGCTGACTTTCAAAAGTTCTCTTGCTTCAAGCGCCTCGGAAATTTGCTTGACCATATTGTCATTTACCCCGCCTTTTCCAACTTGAAAAATAGGTGATAAATGATGTGCTTGCGCACGTAAAAAACGTTTTTGCTTACCTTTTAACATGGTGTTCCTCCTAATTTCTCTATGACAATTGACTTCATTTTTCGGGCGTCAGGTGTAATGCCCGTCCATAGTTCAAAGGCTCTTACCGCCTGACCAACAAACATGCCGACGCCATCGACTGTTTTCAAACCTAACCCGGCTGCTTCGCTTAGCAGCTTTGTTTCTATTGGATTATACACAATATCACAAACGACCGCTGTTTTTTTTGCGTTCGCTAAAGAAATTGGGGTTTCTTCAACATTCGGATACATACCAATTGAGGTCGTATGGATGATGACATCATATTCCCCAAGCCCCTCTTCTGCTGTATTTAATGCAATGGCACGAGATGTGATTTTCCCATCGGCACTTTCAATTAAAGCCTCAGCTTTTTCAATGGTGCGGTTGGCGATATCAAATTGTTTCGGTGCATACTCAGCAATCGTCGTGTAAATCGCTCTTGCTGCTCCACCAGCACCAAGCAGGAGAAATGACAGCTCTGATAACGGCTGATCCAACGCTTCAAGCAATGAATGAAGAAAACCCTCTCCATCTGTATTGTACCCAACGAGCTGACCATTTTCGAGGCGAACTGTATTGACGGCACGCAGGCGTTCAGCTGTCACATCAATTTTGTCAAGGTACTGCATGATGTCTACCTTGTGCGGAACAGTGACGTTAAAGCCGCTGATTCCTAAGGCTTTCATACCGTTAATGGCATCTTTCAGGTCGTTTTCTTCTACTTGAAAGCCATGATAATGTCCATCAATTCCAGCATCCTTTAATGCTGCATTATGAATATCTGGAGACATTGAATGGCCAACAGGGTTACCGATTACTCCGTATAAAGGTTTCAAGGTCTCTCCCCCTCTGAACATTTAAATTAACGAACGTCTCATAAACACGTGCACGCCTTTTGGCGCATATACTTTGATTTGTTTCCCAGCATCATTCGCCGTCACCCAGCCTAATCCTGAAAAGACAATGTCCATTTTTGGCTGATCGATGGTGAAAGTGTGCGGAACGAGCGGCGGAAAATCTTCCATTCCCTCTTTTGATGGCGGTGAAAGCAGCTCACCTGCATGCTTTTCATATAACTCATCTGCATTCTCCATCTTCGTTCTATGAATGTTGAGTTCATTTGGCATATAGCAGACAAAGGATGTTCTTCCGCCTTTTACATAATCAAATCGAGCCAGTCCGCCAAAGTAAAGCGTTTGAGCTTCATTTAACTGGAACGTTCTCGGTTTCAATTCTTTTTTCGGCGTTAAAATCTTTAAGTCATTTTTGCCGACATAGTGCGCCATTTGATGGCGGTTGATGATCCCCGGTGTATCGAATAAAGCAGACCCGTCATCAAGCGGGATTTCAATCGCATCAAGTGTTGTCCCTGGGTATTGGGATGTGGTGATCACATTCTCTTCTCCAGACACCTCTTTGATAATGCGGTTAATAAATGTTGATTTCCCAACATTTGTACAGCCGACAACATAGACATTTCTGCCCTCACGGTAATGATCAATGGCCTCCATGACCTCAGGCACACCTTGTCCTCTGCTCGCACTGATTAAAAACACATCGATCGGATTGAGCCCATTTTCTTTTGCTTCCCGCTTCATCCATTGAACAAGACGGTCTTTTTTCACGGATTTCGGTAAAATATCTACCTTGTTGCCGAC
This sequence comes from Bacillus sp. FSL W8-0183, assembly GCF_038006825.1. Lineage (NCBI taxonomy): Bacteria > Bacillati > Bacillota > Bacilli > Caryophanales > Bacillaceae > Bacillus > Bacillus sp. FSL W8-0183. The sequence continues at coordinate 2,553,872 of NZ_JBBOVY010000001.1, forward strand.
AAGTAAAATGGGATTACCCCCAACAATACGGCTCAGTCCATTAATCCAGCTTCCGTTAAAGTCAAAAATATCAACGACCTTGACGATCAGAGAATCAGTCTCGCCAATGCTGTGTAAAATATTTAAAAAGTCGTCTTCTGTTAAAGACACATCCTGAATTTCATTGTAGTTCTTTAACCTAAAACAGCGCTGACAGATCACATCTTCTTTCAATAGAGATGCTGCCGGCGCATATCCTAATTGATCTTTATCTTCCGTCTGAATGGCTACACCGCAGCCAATACAAACAACCTTTTCCATTATTACTCTTCCTCCCACTGAATGTGGCCCTTACGCTTTAAGGCTCCTAAAATTCTGCGTTCAATCTGCCTGTTAAACTTCGTGAAAAATCCGTCCGATGCCGCAACAGGTACAACCAAAATGGTATGGAAGCCATGCCTGTTTCCGCCAAGCACATCTGTCATAAGCTGATCGCCAATGACAACCACATCTTCTTTCTTCAATTGCATATCAGCGACGGCCTTATTAAAGGCTCTTCCCATCGGTTTTCTCGCTTTATAAATAAACGGGATATGAACCGGCTCAGAAAAAAGCTTGACCCTTTTTTCATTATTGTTCGATACAATCGTCACCTGTATCCCGTGATCTTTCATCTCTTGAAACCATTCAATTAAACGCGGGGTCGCACTTGGACGATCCCATTCTACTAGTGTGTTATCTAAATCCGTAATAATTCCTTTTACATTTCGTTCTTTTAGTTTTTGCGGCGAAATGTGGAAAATACTTTTCACAAATTCATCCGGTAAGAAATACTTCTTTAGCACAATTTGCACCCTTTCTTCCATTGGTTTTTCAGCGATTGTGTCGAATCAAATCACAATTTGTCTGTCTATCGAATACAATGAAAAAGTTTTCGACATATGATGAGGACCTTCAACAGGTGTGGATAATTTTACACACATTATCCACCTATATTTCATCATGCTTTCATTCAATTATAAACACTCTACCCACAAGTTATCCACTTAACCATGTGGATAACAGAACGATTGTTCTTGTTTCCCATTCATGGTAGATTAAAGGTACTTCAAAGACATTCGATCAACCTATGATGATATGTCTTTTCCTCAAGTTTTATGCCAACTTTTTCAGGGGAGGTGTTTTTCCCATCATATGGGTTTCTAGTATGAAAAAGCTGTCAGATGATTTACTTATAGAATCGTATTATAAAGCAAATGAAATGAACTTAAATCGCGACTTCATTGAATTAATTGAGACAGAAATGAAAAGACGTTCGCTCGGGCATATGCTCTCTGTTTCCTCTTAATTCCATATATCCAGGAACCATGCCTCCCGAGCACTCTCCTTTTTTAAACTCAGGTGACTGATATTATATCACTTGCGCTATAGGCTTACTACTATTTTCCGTAAAAAACACCCCTTCTGATCAAAGAAGAGGTGTCTTATTTGCAAGGCTGTTCATTCCAAAACCATAACCCTCCACCTACGACCAAAATGACGACAAGGAACACAACAAGAAAAGCGTAACCGATTCCTGCTCCTTGAGCTGGATAAGGCGAACACGCAGGGTAAGGATAAGGACATCCCCACATATCAGTTACCTCCTTCTAAGAAGATATACTGTTAGACTATGCTGGATGGATCGTCTTGTTTAGGCAGATGGCCTGCATTTAAAAATGTTTAATGACATCACGCTCTTTGATTTCGTTATAAATGATTCTTGCCCCTTTTGGTGTCATATGATTGCCAGAAGGGTCAATGAGGCCAGACTGAATCAAGGCGTTGTCACTATCTTCACCCGCTTCTCGGATGAACGCTTTCCAATTGTCGACAAGCGGCACTTGCTGTTTTTCAGCTACTTGTCTTGTGATGTCATTGTATGAGTTTTGCCAAGCTCTCGCCCCGCCTCTCTCAGCAAAATAAGATGACTTATATCTAGAATAATAATACAAGCCCTTTTTGCCTCCTTCCACCACAGGCACGCACGTCATGAGGATCGGGGTAATTCCCTCTTTCCTACTTTCAGAAATGAAGTAGGATAAGTTTTCTTTAAATCGTTTTTTGGTCACACGGGGATGTTTCCCGTCTAGAATCGCCGCATCATTTGTACCGAACATGATGAGGACGTAAGTTGGTTTTTGTTTTAAAATATCCTGCTCAAAGCGCAGCTTCGCATCTTCTGTTGTCTGCCCGCCAATCCCGGCATTCTGTACCTTGATTTGGCCACGTTCGACGTTTTTCATGAGATTCACCCATTTTTCAGATGTGGGATAATCTCGAAAATCCCAGTTCGATCCTCTTGTGTTACTGTCACCAAATGCAATCACGCTTTCCTGCGCCTGCTTCGAGCACCCAGCAGCAACACATAACAGGATGAAAAGGAAAACAAATTTCTTCACAACATTCACCTCCAAAAGCCCTCTTCATATAGTAAACGACAAGACTTTTGGTTTCAATGAATGACTGTTTCTTATTGTAATTGAACCGGCAGATAATCTCTGTCATGGTGCAGTAGTTCGCTTACTTTCACAAACTCATAGCCCCTTTTCTTTAGTTCAGGTACGACTTGTTTCAGCGCTTCTACTGTCTGCTTACGATTTCCTCCGCCATCATGTAAAAGGATGATATCACCGCCCTGAATATTCTCAATAATACGGCTGGCAATTTTGTGTGCACCTGGCCTTGACCAGTCCTTCGGATCTTGCGTAAAGGACCACATCACGACATCGTATCCTTGCTTTGAAAGAATGCGGAATGACTTCATCGTCAAGCGCCCGCCCGGGGGACGAAATAATAAGGGTCCGCCAGGCTGGAGAGAAGCGATATGAGCCGCTGATTCTTTTAATTCTTGCTTGATTTCTTTCGATGACAAAAGGTCAAAATACGTATGGTTCATCGTGTGATTGCCAAGCTCATTTCCTTCGCTCACAATCCGCTCTGCGAGCAGGGGATATGCATGAATACGGCTTCCGATGACAAAAAAGCTGGCATTCACTTCATGCTCTCTCAGTACATCTAGTATTTGATTTGTGTATACCGGATGAGGCCCATCATCAAAGGTTAACGCAATCTTTTTCCGTTCCTCTCTCATGTCCCAAAAGGCTCGTCCCGTTTTTTCTAGGTCGATTCTTTTTAATGTACGCGCCTCTATGTTACCAGGAACAAAAGCGCATATTACCAATATACATAACAAGATATGCAACCCTTTCATCAGACCGCCTCCACAGAACATCATTACACATTAAATTGCCCGCTTTCTGATGAATTCATTCAAGTTTCGTGAACGTCTACGCTTCTTTTTCACATAAAAAAAGCCGGCCCATCAGGCCCGCTTTTTGTCTCACGTTTGGTTTCTCTCTTCAACTGTCGAACGTTGCTTAGAATTCATACAGACACTCTCCTTCTTGGATTTGATTTTGAGCCCATAGCAATTTTTGATAATACTGGTTGGACTTCTGGTATTGTTGAGAGGTTTCTAAGGCTGTCGCAATTTCTAGTGAGATATCCTCTATATAAGAGTATAGGCTAAGTTTTTCCAAATAATCAATGGTTTTTTGCAGTTGTTCTTCATTGATTTCCTGAACATATAAAGCATCCAGATACTCAAACATATGACAGAACAGCTGGTCTTCATGCTTCTTTGCGGCCAATTTCCCATCCTCTAATATGCGCCTTGCTTCAGTCTGCTCATTTTGTCTAAAAAGCAGCTTGGCCAGTGTATAAAGTGTATGAGGCAGCGTGGGAAGCAGTTCTTTTTTGGCGAGGTCAGCCGATTCGGTTAAATATCGTTCTGCTTCTTCTCGATAACCTAACTCCCCGTAACATTTCCCTAAATTATAGAGTGCTGAGCTATAGATGCGCGGGTGGTCAATTTCGGATGCGAGTTGTTTCGCCTTTTTCAAGTGAGGCAGTGCTCGATCTTTACGTTTTAAATCTTGATAATTTCCCGAGATGACAAAGAGGCACTGAATAATGCGAATGGAATATGCATCATGCTGATCGTATATTTCAAGCGCTTTTAAAATATGGTGCATGGAGACATGCGTTTGTTTCATTATATAGTAGGCTTCTGCTACTTTAAAATGAAACTCGGCCTGCTCAATATCATCAAATACCATAGACAGCTGTTTTTCTGCCATGCGATAATATTTGACGGCCTCCAAATATTCTTTTTGACTAAACTCATGCATGCCACGAAAAAATGCATGGTAATAATGCAGCATATCAGATAACTCATGATTGGAATTTTCGATTTTATCGACAAGGTTAGATACTGAGAAAGGTTGATATTTTGAAGGGTGTATATAGTCGAGCATAATTTGGTGCCGAAAACACATGAGCTGATAATAAATCAGTAAATGCTGGTCCTCTTCCATACGTTCAATTTCCGCTTCTACTTCCGCTTTCAAGATTTCCGCATCTGGAACACTGAACTGCCGTATCATTCGATACCATTCATTAATTTTCATACCGACATGTGAAGAAAGAACCTTCCCCATGTTCCGAAAAAACCCCTTCCTTTTCGGTCTAATATTACATATTTTAGCACGCTTCTAGACCGCCAAGCACCGCAAAGAAACCGCAAACATATGAGAGGGGCAGCAAAAACATACGCACAGAAGCACGTTTCTTTCAAATAAGATGATTTTTTCATCGTACAGACACAGACAATCCTTCCTTCACATACATTTGAGGATATAGGCAACGGCCTAAACATGGTGGAGGTGAAAATCGTGGCAGGAGTATTTACAGCGATGGGATTGATGGTCAAAGAATTGGTGTTTTTAGTGTCCTATGTCAAAAACAATGCCTTTCCACAACCCCTTTCGGGAGATGATGAGAAAAAATACTTAGCCCTCATGGCTCAGGGCGATGAACACGCAAGAAACATGCTGATTGAACATAACCTACGGCTCGTCGCCCATATTGTCAAGAAATTTGAAAATACCGGGGAAGACGCTGAAGACCTCATCTCCATCGGGACGATCGGACTCATTAAAGCCATCGAAAGCTATTCCTCTGGAAAAGGAACAAAGCTGGCGACATATGCGGCGCGGTGTATCGAGAACGAAATCCTCATGCATTTACGCGCACTCAAAAAAACAAAAAAGGACGTCTCTCTGCATGACCCCATTGGTCAGGATAAAGAAGGCAACGAAATTTCATTAATTGACGTCTTAAAATCCGAAAATGAAGATGTGATCGATACCATTCAGCTCAACATGGAGCTTGAAAAAGTAAAGGAGTATATCGACATTCTCGACGGCCGAGAAAAAGAAGTGATCGTCGGCCGGTTCGGCCTTGATTTAAAGAAAGAAAAAACACAGCGGGAAATAGCCAAGGAGCTCGGAATATCGCGAAGCTATGTGTCTCGGATAGAGAAACGCGCACTGATGAAGATGTTTCATGAGTTTTACCGGGCGGAGAAGGAGAAACGGAAGCGAGAGAAGGGGAAGTGATTTGAAAGATGTAAAAGAACCACTTCATTTTGTGTGATAAACAACAGACCGTATGAGGTCTGTTGTTTTATTTTAGCTCTATACTACTGTCTCTCTGCATTGCTTTTTAAGCCTCTATTCAAGCTTCCCGTTGATACGCTGTATAAGAAACTGCATCTAAAACTGACTATCAGCCATATTTGTGTTGTACATTTATGACAATCTCCATTGCATGACATCAGTCAGGCTAAAGAAGGCAACGAAATTTCATTAATTGCCTTCTTAACATCTGAAAATGAAGATGTGACTGATACCATTCAGCTCTACATGACCGGTCCGGTTTGAAGTTAAAGAAAGAGAAGGCGAAATGAGCAGGGAATTTTAATAGAAAACATTTTGCAACAGAACAGGCCTTATAAGGTCTGTTTTTATTTGTTTAGGCTCTTACCATTTATGGATTATCTTTTAATTTTAAATATGGTTTCAGTATATTTTTTTGCCCTTCAAATCTGAAAAGTATATAATTAATATACTTGTATGACAAATAAAGAGGGGTGATTTCTATTACATTCAATCCTGTTTCCAATAAAAAATTATACATACAAATTTATAATCAGATCCTTTCTGAAATACAGTTAGGCTCTTTTCAAATAGGAGATAAACTTCCTTCAGAAAGGGAATTATGCGAACAATTTGGTGTCAGCCGCGCACCTGTTAGACAAGCCCTCAGTGCACTAGAAATGAATGGTATTATTTATTCACGTCAAGGAGAAGGTGTCTTCGTTAAGAGTACGACCATACACAATGAAGGGTCCATCTCTATGAAATCGGCATCACCTGAGGATATCGTGGAAGCTAGAATGCATATTGAGCCTTTAATTATTCATTTTGCGGCTTTGAGAGCGACTGACGAAGATATTTTAGAACTGAAACAAACCATCAAAAAAATGGAAGAAGAAACACATTCAGGTGTATACGTCCCGGCAACTGACGAGCAGCTACATATGGGAATTGCAAAAGCGTCACATAATGATTTATTCATTACCTTTATGTCTTCCATTACGAACGCTATGAAGCAGCAGGAAATGTGGAGGTTTATACGTGATCGAACCGTTACCCGTTCTGACTATCGTGAGGTCAACTTTCAGGAGCATAAACTGATTATAGAAGCACTCGAAGAACGGAACGCAGCAGAAGCTGTGAAACGTATGACTGCCCACATGCAAAACCTATATGATCGATATTGGAAAAGCTAGGATCTTCCACTTCCAAATACGATATGAGAAGCTTCTTTTTATTTAATCGAAAAATAAGACGCATACAACAAGTAGAAGCCTTGCTGTTATGCGTCTTTGTCTTTTTAAGTTCATTTATTTTCCGATGCTCGGCACCCTTCACATATTCCGTATAAGACTTTAACCCCTTCAGAGCCATAAGCGATGTCAATGATTTCTCCACATTCCCGGCAAACGATCGTATTTTGTGGTACATTTGTCTCTTTTTCCATGAAAATTTCAGCTCCAATCGTTTTATTCTCATGTATTGTCTCGTTTTCTTTCAGAACTTCTCCTGACAGCTAAATCACCACAATATTTCCCCTTACTACTTCCATCATAGTTTTTTATGACCCTCGTTTAAATAGACTTTTCTATACTGGATTTTTCTGTACTTGCTTTTACAACTAGTGCTTTTCCTGACTGTTTAACTAAAAATACAATAATAAAAGAAGCCAGTATCATACTAACACCTAAAAAAATCATACTAATGTGAAAAGAACCTGTGACATCCTTAATGTACCCGACTATATATGGCCCAAAGAAACCGCCAAGATTGCCAATACTGTTGATTAGTGCGATCGCTCCACCGGCGGCTGCTCCTGTTAGAAAAGAAGGGGGAATGGCCCAAAATGGAGAATAAGCACCAAAGGCTCCGCACAAGGCAATGGTTAAAAACACAAAGGATAAGATCACACTGGAATTTGCTATATAACTGCTAATGATCATGGCCATCGCACTGACAGTTAAGCAGGCAGATACATGCCATCGCCTCTCGTTTTTCTTGTCAGAATGATTCCCGACCAGCACCATTACAATGATAGCGACGGTATACATGAAACCTAACAGCCAGCCCATTCCCTGCGTACTTAAGGAAATGGTGTCTGATAATCCTTTAGAGATTGTCGGCAAAAACATATTGATGCCGTAAAACCCAACCATCCAGCAGAAATAGCCTGCCGATAAAATGAGTACATCTCGATCTTTTAAAGCTTGAGTGAATGTATATCGCTTGACCTGTTCTTTCTCAAGCTTTTCTTTTGTTGTGACATGAATCAGCCACTCTTTTTCATCTTGATTCAGCCATTTTACATCTTCAAGTTTGTCATCCAAATAAAAGAATGCAATTACTCCAAGAATGAGTGCTGGAATCGCTTCTAAAATAAACAGCCACTGCCATCCAGACATATCCAGCCAATCAACACCTAATAGAAATGTAGAAAGTGGTGCACCTAGGGCATTCGCTCCCGGAATCGCCAGCATAAATCCAGCAATGGCTTTGGCATGATGTTTGGTTTGATAAAAACCGCTCAAATAAAACACCATACATGGATAAAAGCTAGCTTCTGCCGCACCCAATAAGAAACGTGCTGTATAAAACTGCCATGGTTCTTGGACAAAAGCCATTAAAATCGCAATAATTGCCCATGTCACCATAATTCGGCTGATCCATTTACTCGCACCGATCTTTGCCATAATGGCACTTCCCGGAACTTCTAATAAAAAATACCCTAAAAAGAATATTCCAGCCCCAAGTCCAAATACAGCATTTGAAAACCCTAAATCTTCATTCATTTGAAGAGCAGCAAATCCAATATTCACACGATCTAAAATAGCGATAACAAAACATAAGGATAAAAATGGGATAAGGCGAAGTGTAACTTTACGAGTCGTCGACTTTTCTAATGCTTGTTGATTCAACATGATTCCCCCTTCAAGTTGCTTTGGCCAACTGCGTGAAGATGTCTAAATGGCATAACATATTTTTATTAAGCGCTTACAAAATATCATTTCATCAATCATTTTGACTGTGACTCTACTTCCTTTTTATTTAAAATAGAGTCAGGCATATTCATGTGCCTGCTCCATTTCTTTCTACTAGTCCATATGTGAACCACCATTGATATCGATTTCTTCTCCTGTGATGTAGGATGCTTCTTTAGTAGCCAAAAATGTAATAGCGGCTGCGATTTCTTTCGTTTCACCTGGTCGGCCAAGTGGTATATTATCAATTACTTTTTCGGCTTCATCGATAGGAAGTGACTTCCAAATATCCGTATTCACAAGGCCTGGTGCCACACAATTCACTGTGATACCATCTTTCCCTACTTCACGGGCAAGGTTTTTAGAAAAACCTAATACTGCTGCTTTGGAAGCTGAATAATGTGCTCCTCCAAATACGCCTCCTCCCCTTTTAGCCGATACAGAAGACAGGTTGATAATACGCCCATATTGCTGCTTGATCATTGGTTCTAGCACGGCTTGTGTACACAAAAACAAACCAAACATATTTACATTAAAGACTCTTGTCATATCTTCAAGTGTCATGTTCTGAACGGTTACTTTTTGAGAAATACCTGCATTATTCACCAATATGTCAATGCGGCCAAACGCCTCAAGCGTTACAGCCACCATTTGGTCAATTGATTCCTTATTTGTTACATTTACTACTACGCCTAACGCTTTTCCTCCGGCTTTTTGAATGGCTTCTACTGTGAAGCGAATCCCTTCTTCATTGATATCTGCTACCACGACAGCAGCACCCTGTTTAGCAAGTGTTAGAGCGATTGTTCGGCCAATTCCTTTTTCAGAACCGCTCCCTGTTACAATAGCTACTTGATTGTTTAATGTAAACATTGTAAATAACCTACTTTCAAATGTGATTGTTCAGCATGTCTTTTGCTGTATTTATGATGTTTTCGATTGTTATTCCATTTATTTCTAAAAGTTTTTCGTAAGGTGCAGATTCTCCAAAACGGTCTTGCACTCCGATCCGTTTGACTTTTCCTCGACCTTCTTCTGCTGCTACTTCACATACAGCACTGCCTAATCCGTTCAAAATGTTATGATCCTCTACAGTGATCATACGTCCAATATCGAGACACTCCACAACCGCCTCTCGATCTAGAGGTTTGATCGTATGCATATCTAAAAGTGATGCTTCAATCCCTTGTTCTTCTAGTTTTTTAACCGCTTCCAAAGCAAGGTATACTGTATCACCATTTGCAATGATCGCAATATCTTTGCCAGACCTTAATTTTTTGGCTTTTCCAATCACAAACTCCTCATGTTCATCATAAATCATCGGCACAGCATCTCGGGTAAAACGCAAATACATGGGGCCATACGTATTCGCTGCCTCTTTGATCAATTTTCTCGTCGAATAGTAATCAGAGCCCATGATGACCGTCATGTTGGGAAATGCTCTTAAAACGCCCATATCTTCTATCGCTTGATGACTTCCACCGTCATTTCCCGGTGTCAATCCTCCGTGCGAGCAGGCAATCTTTACATTCAAATTCGGATAGCATATTTCTTGGCGGATTTGCTCTGCCATGCGCAGCGAACCAAAAACTGCGTAAGTGCTTACAAATGGAATTTTTCCAGTTGTCGCAAGACCAGCTGCCAGCCCGGCACCATTTTGTTCGGCAATTCCAACGTTCACATGCTGATTGGGAAGCTGTTTTATGAATTCTCCTGTTTTGCATGATTTTCCGATATCAATATCAATCACGTAAATATGTTGATTCTCTTTTCCTAACTTAACAATTTCATCACCGAAGGCTTCACGTGTCGCTTTTTTCTTAATGACCGCTTTTTCAGTTTGGCTCATGATCTCAAACCTCCTGCTAATTCTTCTAATGCCTGTTCATACTCTTTCTCATTTGGCGCAACACCGTGCCATGAGCAGATATTTTCCATGTAGGAAACGCCTTTGCCTTTAATCGTGTCTGCTACAATACATTTCGGCTTTCCATTTTTCATGTTTTTCACTTGATTCAATGTTTCGACTATCTCTTCCATCGAATGTCCGTCAATTCGCTTTGTTTCAAACCCGAATACTTCAAACTTCATTTCTATGTCTTGCAGCGGCATGATTTCCTCGCAGAAACCATCAATTTGCAGACGGTTATTGTCAACAAAAACAATTAAATTATCAAGACGATATTTGACTGCGGTTTGAACCGCTTCCCAAATTTGTCCTTCTTGACATTCGCCATCGCCTACCATCGCAAATACCCGATAATCTTTTTCATCCCGTTTACCCGCAAGCGCCATACCAACCCCACAAGAAAGTCCTTGGCCTAATGAACCTGTTGAAATATCAATTCCAGGGCATTTCTTCATATCAGGATGACCTTGGAACGGTGAACCGTACTGTCTCAATTTGTATACGTTTTCAAAAGGGACATAACCTTTTAGCGCTAAGGCAGCATATTGAATAGGTGCAACATGGCCTTTCGATAAAACAAAACGATCACGATCTTCCCAGTTAGGATTTTGGGGATCGATATTCATCTCTTTGAAATAAAGGGCCGTGATGATATCAGCAGCTGATAAAGAGCCGCCAGGATGCCCCGATTGCGCTTCATAAATCATCGTAATCGCCGTTTGTCTAAGTTCAATCGCTTTTGCTTTTAAATTCGCCAAACTTACATCTTTCACTGGATCACCTCATTTTATTATTTGAAATCCAATCTTATATTCTTAGTTACTTGTTAACTTGTATGACAAGTAATTTATGAGAACACTATACAATTCTTGCAAGCATTTGTCTATCTATTTTTTGAATTTTTAAACAATCAATGCGGATTTGTATTAGATGTTCTTTAGATTACATAGAGCAAAATTTTATAAAATCAGTATCCAACATAAAAAAACATCACTCGTCATTTTCATTGAGTGATGTTTCACATTCTGTATTTATCTCACTACCCCGTTTTCTTTTAAAAAACGCTCAAACAGCTGATTTCCTTCACCTTCAATTTTGTCATCTTCAATAGAATACTCGCCAATCAACAGCCCTAAATCTTCATATTTTTCATAATGTTTTAAAAGCGTTATCTGATACCATGTATGGTCAAAGAATAATTGCCACTTTCCTGTTTCTAAACTCTTAAAAAACACCCCTTCAACATCAAGACCCTGTTCGTAATAGCCAACATGTACATGCATGGTATCATCTAAACGACACATTTTATTCTCCTTCTCGTTCCTCGTAAGAATTTATAGACCTTGCTGAAATTCAATCGTCCTCAACTCCACCCATTCAACACTATCAGGTATCGATTTTGTTTTTAGAAAATGTTGAACGATTTCATAAGCTTGATGTCGATCGACGTAGCTGCATGAAGGTACATACAATGGTGCGCCTGCAACGACATGCTTGATCGTTTCTATCTTCTCTACTTTTTTAAAAGGAACCAAAAAATCTGGATGTCTCATGAGAAAAAAGCCATAAGGTTCATGATAAAAGAAAACAAGACTTTCCGTTTCCCAATCTTCATCCACTTCAATAGAAGATTCTCCATTCCCTTGTTTCCAATAGTCTTCACCCTTATGGAAGAAGATTTCTTTCATCCATTCTTCTCCTGGATTTTCCACTGGAGCACCGATTGGTCCATAATACAAAAACATTCCATTCTCTCCTTATTCATTTATTGATCCCTTGTTCTCTTTCCTTCAAATGTGTAAAATGCACACGTCTGTTTATTTAATTTTAGCATGCTGAATAACTGTGGATTTAATTTTTCAGCATCCTGGATGCTTACCCATTTTACTTCTTCAATATCATGATCAGGATCTAAAATGTTCATCTCTCCCCCAATGATTTCCGCAAAAAACGTAAAAATAAGTGCATGATGCATGTTATCTTGAAAAAGTATTTCTCTAACAGAATGAAGTTCATTTACTTTGATCACATATCCTGTTTCTTCTCTCACCTCACGGATCACAGCTTGCTGCAGATGTTCTCCTTTTTCCACTGCACCACCGGGAAACTCCCAATAACCTTTCACATTTTTCACCATGAGAATATGTTCATCCATGTCATAAATCAAAGCTGACACCACGTCTACTCTCTTCAACTGAATCCTCCTCACCCATTGTCGAAAATATAAAACGAGCTGTTCATATCAATCTTTTCTCATTATACTGTATCCTTGTTACGAAAGATTGGAGGGCTTAGCTCGTGGATCATTATGCTCTTACTGATTGTCCAAATCAGATTTACGAGGAACATCGTCTCTCTTTTGAGACAATTCAAGAAGTCAAACGAGAAAATCATTGAAAAACAGACAAGTAAAAAACCTCCTTCATTTAGCGGGAGGTTTGTTTATTTGATTCTCTTTCAATTGTTTCTCATCGTATAACAAATATCTGATCCGCTGTAGATAATGGAGCGCAATGTGAACGAGACAGAACATAAGCCCGATCATTGAAAGTATATAGATGGGCAGCATCAAACTAGGTACATTGTTTATGACAAAAGCCAAACCAACCACTGTCAGCATAACGAGACTTATAAATCTTATCAATACCACTTGAAGTCCCCCTTCATATTCACCATAACAGATTTTCCCTTTATTTTCATGACCTGCCTAAAAAAAGATGCGAATCCGCTAAGATTCACACCAAAAGGGGTATTACCTATTCGACTCACTTCTCTTCTCACGCGCTTCCTTCCACTGCTCAAGCTCAGACACCGTCAATAATTGATATCCCTGTTTAGTGAGTTCTTTGATAATCGTGACGGCTGCGTTGGCTGAGGTGTCATAGATGTCGTGCATTAAGACCGTTTCACCGCTAGATGCATGGGCTAGAATGTAGTTCGCGACGTATTGGCTATTTCGATATTTCCAGTCTTCAGGATCCACATCCCAAAGGGTCACTTTCATGTGAAGAGCTTCGTTGATTTGCCCGTTTGTCCCGCCATATGGTGGTCTAAAATGAGTCGGTGTGAACCCGCTCGCTTTTTCAATGATTTGCTGCGTGTCTTCTACTTGTTTGACCGCTTGTTTTAAAGGAAGTCTTGTGAGCAAAGGGTGGTTATAGGAATGGTTTCCAATTTCATTTCCACCCTTTCTGATTTAACTTAACATATCGGGATAATACTGAACCCTGCTGCCTAATACAAAAAATGTGGCATGTCCTTTGTTCTCTTTTAATGCTGTTAAAATTTTTGAGGTCGTTGATGGATTGGGCCCATCATCAAATGTGAGTGCAATGGCTTTTTGATTCGGATGAAATGTGGATGTTTTCGGCAGTTTCACAATCTTTCTTGTTGGAATCGGTTCTTTTTTCTCGTTTTTGTTCATTTCTTTCTTCATATATTCAGGTTTTAATATTCCTTTAAGCAGTGTTTTCTTAATCGCCAGCACTTGAGGGCCTTTATTGTCTGGTGCAATTTGCCCTGCTAGAAAGTAGAATTCAATAAAACGATCTTTGATGGCAAAATACTGATAGTTCTTCGCCGCAGGAGACGTTCCCTGTTTAAGCAGCGGCTGATTTTCAGCTAGCGTTCCATCTTTTTTTAATTCCTCAAAAGTCATATGAGATAATTTTTGAAGATTGTCCTTCTTTGATAGAAAGATATCGTTGATTGATAAAAATGTCTGTTTCTTGAAATCAAAGTTCATCACCTTCGTTTGATTGACGCCTTGCTTTCCGCCCTTCACTTCATATGTATTGAATTTGATTGCGACTGTTTGCTTGGCATAATGAATGATCTCATAATCGATGTTTAATTCGTATCGTTTTTCTTCATTGACATCACTCGCTTGACTAAATGATGTTTTAAACTTTTCTAACGCTGTCTCTGCAAATCTTTTGATCTCCTGATCTAGTTTTTCTTGATGAAACAGCGGATAGTTGACAGCATATCTCATGAATTTCCCGTCATTCACAAGTGTGACTATTTCAACTTGTTTGTAGCTCGCATCTTGTTCTACTTTTTTTCTCTCTGTCCCGCTTGCCTGCTGGTTATGATAAAACGCAGCGATACCGATGACGATTGCAAGTCCACATAGGACGAGGCTGATCTTCCCTTTCGTTGGCACAATGATTCTCCTCTCGTGATGCCGTCCTGTCTGGATGACGTGTGTTTGTAGGATAGACTTTTCGCAGCCCCTTTTTAGTTTGCAAAAAACACATTTGTCACATTTTCGACATATTTCACGAGAGACATATAAAAAGGGCTTGATCGCTCAGCCCTTATTTTTGCATATACAGTTGGAATAACTTTGTTTCTTCATCAATAGAGCGTGCCTGGTCAAAAGCTGCTCTGACTGTTTTTGAGTTGTTCACCAGCTCATACAGCATGGTGAGAACAAAAATAAATGACGCATTTCCATCGATGTAGTCATCGGGCGCTGTATAGGATATCGCTCCTGTTTCTAAAAAAGCTTCTGCCACCTTTTTTTCGCCTAGTGTACAGCCTGTACATATAATGTGAACTCCATTTAACGAAGCATACCGCTTTATGTCATCCGCATCAAAAGTAGCACCTCTCGGCTCACCCTCTTCGTATACATCTTCTCCTAACTCCGGCATGAGAAACGCTCCTTCTTCTCCGTGAAAGGATAAAAGAATGAAATCCGTCTCGCCTCTATTCCTCCCGGATAATACATCAATCAGGTCATTCGGTCTGCCTATCCAATGCATATCGACTTTTGCGCCAAAGTTTTCAAGTGCTGCACGAAGCGCAAAGGATTCCAGCTCACTATTTGGTCCGGCTGCCAATGTGATGCGCATGACTGGCTGGCTCATTTATATCCCCTCCAAACGATGATAAACATAGCACCATTTTTTCCTCATCTACATAAGCACCATTTATTTTTAGTGCTTTTTCTTCTACCGCATACGACTTAAATCCAACAGACTTGTAAAGATGTTTGGCTGGGTCATTTGTTGTGACCACTGTTAAATATATTTGTTCGATGTCTTTTTTTTCGCGTGCAAAAGAAAGAACTTTTGTCAGGAGTGCCTTCCCCATTCCTTTTCCGCGTCCATTAGCCGTTACATACATCGCTGCCACATTGGCACGGTGCTTTAATTTCTGCAAGGTTTCTTGTATGAGTGTAACCGAGCCGACCAGCTGACCTTGATGAAAGGCACCGAATGTCCACATAGATTGTGTAGAGGCAAAACGAGCCTTATATTTATTCTTCGTATCTAGCTTCTCTTCCTCGTAACTCATAGCAAAACTCTCTGGATTTAATCGGAGTGCTTCTAATCTCAAGTTCGCATATTCTTGAGCATCTTCTGGTGTTAACAATCGAATATTCAGAAAATCGCCTCCATCAGAATGAATTGATACTTCCAATTTTATCTTGAAAGGCGCTTTAGATCAAAGAATATTGGTTCATTTACATATAACACATTTCTTATAGACTTTTAGGCTCTCTTTCGTTTTTGTGAAAACAAGGTCATTTTGATCATGTTCACTCGATATTTCCTATCCAAAACGATTCTTTTCTCACTTATCTTTTCACTTTTTTTATATTAACCTATAACTAATTCATAAAAAAAAGAAAAAAAAGGATTGATATGAACAAAAACATATCATAAGATAGAATAGTAATAAAAAGACAAAAAAGGGAGGAATTTGATATGACAGAAACAAGAAATGAAATCAAATTACATGTTCTTTTTGGTGCTTTAGCAGTAGGATTTCTTATGCTAGCTCTTTTTTCCTTCTCGCTACAAGTACTCCCAGTTGCTGATCTAGCAAAAGAATTTGGTATTCCAGGCAGTGTTGCCGCTGTAGTTCTTAATGTGGTTGAAGCGGGTGGAGCTGTCACTACAATTGTCTCCATTTTAACTGCTGTAGGTTCAGGCGGTCTTTCTCTTATTGCTGCGGCTGGTAAAGAGACAATTCGTCAATACCTTAAAAACGAAATTAAGAAAAAAGGCCGTAAAGCCGTTATCGCTTGGTAATTTATTTAACGACTCAATAGAAGGAGACTCTGTTCTCCTTCTATTTAAATTTTAGTGCAGGTGAGAAGATGTTATATCCATTATTATCACTACTTCTATCCATTAGACTGGAGCAACAGTATTCTAATATCGCTCAGTTCGTTATACGAAAAATTCCATTTCTCAAGTCGTTTTCTTCAAAACAGTACATATTTTTTTCTTGTATTCTTGATATCATATTCGGATGCATGATTGTATTCGTTATATCTTCATTTCTTTACTCCCCCGTCTATCAAATAGAATGGGAAAGTGCTTTTGTGATGTTTTTATTTCTATTTTCTATCGTCAAAGGAATTGAATCTTATAGAAGAACTCATCTTCTTCCTTTTAAAGAATTGATACAGCTAGCACCTATTTCCTCTAGACAACTTTTTCAAACGCTTCTGTTTTCAGAATTGATTTGGCTTGTGTTTACGAGTTTGAGCACTTATTTGATCTATTTTTTATTCCAATATGATATTGTTCAAACACACGATCTGGCATTCTGGTTAAAACATGTCAATGTGATGCTGACAAGTATCTTCCTATTTATCATCAGCAATAAGATATTCGGTGCTTATATCTATAACATCGTCGTGAAAAAAATCGGGGCTATTCGTGTCCTCTTTTTTGCAAGCATCGCTTTGCTTTTTTTCTTATTCGGAAGGGTTCTCATATTAAACATCATGTTCCCTTTTTATCACACCTTCCAAAAACTTTTTCAATCGATCTCATCGCTTGCAGAGGATTCGTTTTGGATCACTCTTTCAAACAAGCTGATCTCTTTATATCAACATGATCTTCAGCAAATGCATCATACTTTATTTTCAGATGGCTCTGTTTTTCTACAATTTCAAGCTCTGTTCCATTCACCTATTACATTGATTGTTGTGCTATTAGGTAGTGCGCTTGTCATGAGAAGTCCTGTTCGATGGATTCCAACGGAAAAAGATCAAGACCAAAGCTCAAAGCATTTTCGGGATTTATTTTATTGGTACTTTCAAGTACTGCATAAAATTCAGGGTTCGCTGTTTAGACAAAATGTGTTGATTCAAAAAGACATCAAGCTGCTGAAAGAAAAAAGGTGGCTCTTATCTAAAGAATTTTTTAATTATATGTTCATGTCATATGAAGCCTTCTTTTATATTGGTGTTTTTACCGGATTGATCTCGATCATCGATCATCAAGCCTTGCAAATTCAGCTGCTATTCACACTCAATATTATGATACTAGCGAATCAATCTTATGAGATGAGAATGCTGACACCTTCTATTTTTGCTTTAAGTGCTGAAAAAAAGAACATTTGGCTTTACGAGCTTTCTCAAATATCTCTTTTGCAATTTTTCTTATCAAAAATCCAGTTATTTTATTGTTTATTTTCCATACCAGCGCTCTTTTTACTATTCATTAATCTATCTATTATGACTGTGTATCAACTGTTTCATGTTCAGATGCTCATTCAACTGGTGGTATTAGGGGTTGGCTTTTTCATTTTTCCTTTGATTCAGCTTTACTTGTTTCCATTCACAACGAAATTCAATTTTATTCATGAGCATGAAATTGGGACAACAAATGAGGAACTAGAGATCATCGATAAAGGTCAGGCATTTGCAAGAAACTTTCTTGTTCTGCCTTTTATGTACTATTTGATTTTGACCTCTTTTCTCCCTATATTGCAGCAATCCTCAGGGCTCGTAAACGTGCTGTTCGCTATATATTTTGTGATCGTTTCAGTGATTTGCTGGATATTATGCCGCAAGACCATTTATAAAGGAATTGAGTATGTTGAAAAAAATAAGATATTTTCTATCGGAGAATAGATTGATTCTACGCCTCGGCTATCTTTACGCCGGTGTATTTATTGTAGCTTTGCTCATTGGAAGTCTCCTACCTTATGATCAGATTCCTTATTTAAAAAAGGATGAAGACATGTTTTTTCTCTCTATTTTTTCAAACAATTTACAGGTTGGGCTTGCCATTCTAGGTATCGGGGCTTTTACTGGCGGCATTATGTCTGCTGGCATTCTTTTTTATAATGGCTATATCATTGGAAAACTCATTCAGTTTTTGATAGCTCAGCATGAAGTGCAGCAGTTATTCACTGGCCTCATGCCACATGCTTTTGTTGAGGTTCTTGGTTTGATCCTATTTTCAATCGTCAGTGCTTTTCCATTTATTTATCTTTACCGGTTTATGAAAGGTAAGGCCATTGATGTAAGAAAGCTGACTCGGACTGTGATTCAGTTAATCTTTGCCGCTGTAGTGCTCTTGTTGATTGCCTCTCTTTTAGAGGAATATGTCAGCCATGTACATCTATCTTAGAAGAAAGGAGAATGTGGTTCTATGGAGCTACTTCTACGCCCTAAGCAATTTTTCAACCAACATCAATCGACCAAAACCGTTATAGGCTTAGTCTTACTATCTTTATTTGTTTCAACTGTTTTTTTAACCTTTTTCATTATTGATTTGTTAGTAGAGGAACCATTATCTGCGGGAAAACAATTAGCCAGCATTGTGTTTATCTTTTTACTGACAATCCCACTTTATTTCATATTGAATTTTCTCGGTACTGTCGTGACTTCAATTTATATGTACTTTTTTCATAAAACGTTTATTTTGCGCAAAATGTATTTTGTCATCTTGCTTTATAATGCGTTTCTTCTATTAGTAAATAGCGCAGCAATCTATTGTGTGATGGTACTCGATTTAGATCATTATTTTATCTTCATCCAAGCGGTTTCGTTTTTGATCAACTTGTACCTTTTACGCATCCTATATGATGGGATCATTTATTATGCTAAAGGATCAAAAAAAGCCGCCCTTGCGACCGTCATCTTGTATATGCTGGTGACCACTGTTTTTGTTATTGGAGGATTTATCAATGGCTAGTTTGCAAGTGTCTCAGCTATCTTTTCGTTATGAAACAACTGAAGAAAGCTCTCCCCTCCTTGATCAAGTATCCTTTCATCTGAAAGAAGGTGATCGTGCTTGTATTATCGGAAAAAACGGCAGCGGTAAATCGACACTTTTAAAGATCATCGCAGGTCTGCTTCCTTCAGTATCCGAAACGGTTTTACTCAATGAACAGCATCATCCTGGGTCAGCTCTTTATAAAGGGTTGGTCGCGTACATCCCAGATAAGCCTTTGGTTTATGATGCGCTGACTGGTATGGAGCATATGACTCTTATACAGTCGCTATGGAAAATGAATCAGTCAGAAAAAGAGGTATACAAAAAGACCTTTCTCTCGCTTTGTGATGCATTTGATTTAACTCATGCACTTAAGATGCCTGTCAAACAATATTCACTAGGTATGAGATATAAGCTTTTCTTTAATTGTATGGCGGCCAGATCACCAGAGCTAATCATTCTTGATGAACCTTTTACATCTCTTGATGAGGCATCTCAAATGCAGTCTATTTCTTTATTAAAAGAAGAATTCTCTGATCAATGTGTTTTATTTACAAGCCATCAGCGCTACCTTTATTCAGAATTAGGAAATCGTTTTTTCGAGCTTGATCACGGACAACTAAATGAAATAGAGCGTTAAACATACAAAAGACATCCCATCACAGGATGCCTCACTTCTTTTCACAATTAAACTACCACTTACAGCGTTTGACCGGGCGGCAGCAAGGATTCTTGATATCACTACCACAGTCATATTCTTCCACAATATACTCATTTCGAGTAGATTGCGTCACAGGGTAGTAGTTTTCAATTCTTTTAATGTTTTTATTGACGTTTGTGATATGAGTTGGATGAATCTTTCTGATCGTTTGTTCATTTGTTGTCGTGTTGACAATTTGACGTGTAGGGGATACAACCGTTTCAACTTCTCCATGATTCCCTCTGCGAGGCCCAAAGAAAAAATTGTCTAATCGATTCCGGCTCATTCTCAACACCCCTTCAAGTTGTCTTTCACTTACACTCTATCGTATGTCAGAGGCACGATTAGTGATTAGATGCTTGTCTATTTTTGAAAAAATCCGCTTGTGATCTAGTAGTCTCTTTCTTTACATTAGGACAATTTTAACATATTATACAAATGATCTCTTGTGAAGGAAAGGACATTCATTGATGAAGACAAGACATAAACTTTTTTCATTTTTCATCCTGCTCGTCGTGATCATCACTCTTCCACTGCTGTCGCCTATGGTTTTTACAAATGCGACTGAAAGAGGAGCGATACGGCAGGCCATTTATCAAGAAGGCTACCCTTACCAAAGCTATTTTGCTATTTTGCAAAAAAAGGACGATGTAGACCCTCAATATGGTCAGCTGTATGATGTGTATTGGCAGGCTTGGAAAAGCGAGACAGGAATGACACCTTCCGTCTGTTATTCAAAAAAGATAGAAGACCATGAATATAAGGTCAGCTGCGGAACTGCACCATAACATTTTTCAATAACTTTAAAATTAGAGGTGAACGATTTGATCAACACAACACAAACCATCGAACGAAACAAACTGGACATTGCACTTGAACTGACGCAATTGCATTTGAATCGATATGAAGCAAATCATCCTGATCAGCTGAGTGAAATTTATGCGAAATATTATGCGCTTCTTGAAGTGCTGGACGTATCCTCATCTGATCAATTAATGGATTTACTGCCAGATGAACTGAAACAAATACTTGATTAAAAAAGCCATCTATCCGCACAGGATAGATGGTTCAGATTGTTGACAAAGGGCTAAAATGAACTTGATTTTAGCCCTTTGTCTTCTTTTCAGCGTGATAGAAAACCTTTGAATTCTAGGAAGGACGAGTACCGGCGCGGAGCGAATTTGACATTCGTGAGCACTGGCACGCAGGACTGACACCGAATGCGAGGGTTTGTCTACACGCTGAAACCATCTATCCTGTGTGGATAGATGGTTTCCTTTAGACACGTGCAGCCATATCGGTTTCGATTTGTTCTAAGCTTCTTCCTTTTGTTTCAACTAATACAAAGCGCGTGAACAACAGGCCAATTAAGCAGATGACCCCAAATGAAGAGAAAATGACGCCAAAGCTGAATTGGTCAGCCAAGATAGGGAACACAAGGCCAACTGCTAATGATCCCGTCCAGTTAAAGGCAGAGGAAATGCCCGCTCCAATACCCCTGACAGAAAGTGGGAAAATTTCACCGATGATAATCCATGTGATCGGTGCCCATGAGAAGGCATAGCACAAAATAAAGCAGCAAAGTGAAATCAATGTGACCCAGTTTAATATGCCTTCACTCACTCCGAGCGCACCTAATGCCGCTGGTGCAAAGAAAGACAGGGCCATCCCCGTTCCCCCAACTGTGAGAATCGTTCGGCGGTCGAACCGGTCGACGAATTGTAAAAAGATCACGGTCGTCACAACAAATATGACACCCACAATGACGGTAAAACCTGCGGCAACTTGCGGAGCAAGACCTACATTTCTTGCGATACTCGTTGCATAATACACAATGGAGTTCGCCCCCTGTATTTGCTGGAGTGTCGCCATTCCGACCCCAATAAAGAGAGCCATTCGGAATTTCTTTTGAAATAATTCACGAATGCCTGAGCGTTCTTCTTTTGCCACTTCTAAAATTTCTTGCATTTCTGCTTCAATCTCTTCACGTGATGAACGAAGTGATCCTAATACTTCACGTGCCTTATGAGCCATTCCGTGTTTAATTAAATACCTTGGAGATTCAGGAAGTTTCAGCATGCCAATATAAAGCACGATCGCAAATAAAGCAGCACTTCCCAGCATCCAGCGCCAGCTGTCTGGAATTGGTTCAAACACAAATGCGACGATATAGCTAAGCAATAATCCACTCACAATCATCAGCTGATTCAGGCCGGACAATTTCCCGCGAATTTTGGCCGGAGCGATTTCAGACATGTAAGCAGGCACGAGCGATGAGGCTGTCCCTACAGCTGTTCCTAAGAAAATCCGGGCAATGGTTAATGAGATTTCTTCTGGTGCAATGGCTGAGCCAAGCGCACCGACAAAAAAGATAATCGATGACACCAAAATGAGCTTTCTGCGGCCAAACTTATCCCCCATCAGACCGCTTAAAATGGAACCAATGATCGCCCCGCCCATTAATGAAGAAACGACGATGCCAAGCCATAACGGGCTGAGTTGAAATTCTTCCTGAATGTGCCCTTCTGCCCCTGCGATAATACCAATATCATATCCAAATAAGATACCTGCAAAGGACCCGAAAAAGAAGATAAATTTACTTGATACTTTTTTCTCCAAGTGGATGACCCCCCTCACTTAATAAACCGCTTTCATTTCTCCCTGCCATTCTACCGTTCACAGTAGAATGCATTTCACCCTTCTTTATAAAACCACATATTCTGCATTCACAAGCTTTGCAAAATGAACAATTTGATCAACCGTTAAATTGAGAGATACGACTGTATGATGACCTCCGCCGTGCTTAATCCATGCTTTGATTCCATCTTGAAAGTTCGGTTTGATTTTCCAGAGGACTCGTGCTACCGGTAATTGAGGTGCTGCTTCCTGCGGCTCAAAGGCTTCCACTTCTTGAATCAACCATTTGAAATGTGTTCCAAAATCAGCAATGGAGACAACAACGCCCTCGCCTGCTTTTCCATCAAACACAAGACGTGCTGGGTCTTCCCGGTTTCCAATGCCTAGCGGAGACACGACAATGACAGGTTTTGTATGTGCAAGCGCAGGATCTACTTCTAGCATATGAGATTGCAGCACTGCTTCCTGACCAGCAGTCATTTCATATGTGTAATCTTCCATAAAACCAGTCGATTGATGATGGCTCATCACCTTTAATAAACGATCCAGTGCGGCGGTTTTCCAATCCCCTTCACCTGCAAAGCCATACCCCTTTGCCATGAGGCGCTGAACGGCTAAACCCGGAAGCTGCTTCATGCCATGTAAATCTTCAAAGTTTGTCGTAAAGGCATTGTAGCCGCCTTCATCTAAAAAACGCTTGATGGCAATTTCATATCGTGCCTGCACTTTCACACTTTGTTCCCATTCTTCCGCCGAATAGCTCCCATAATCCACGTCATATAATGTTAAGTACTCAGCAAACAGAGCATCAACTTCTGCTTCTTCCACAGCATTTACATAGTTCACAAGATCGCCAATTCCAAAGTAATCAACGGTCCATCCCAGCTGGATCTGCGCTTCAATTTTATCTCCTTCTGTCACCGCAACGTGGCGCATATTGTCACCAAACCGAGCCACTTTAATGTGGAAGCTCTCATGATAGGCAGCCGCAACGTCCATCCAATCAGCGATTTGCTGCTTCACCTCCTGCTTCGACCAATGACCTGCAACGATTTGGTTTTGCTTATTTAAACGTGCATTGATATAACCGTACTCTCTGTCTCCATGTGCCGAT
Source organism: Bacillus sp. FSL W8-0183 (assembly GCF_038006825.1). Lineage (NCBI taxonomy): Bacteria > Bacillati > Bacillota > Bacilli > Caryophanales > Bacillaceae > Bacillus > Bacillus sp. FSL W8-0183. The sequence goes on from NZ_JBBOVY010000001.1 coordinate 2,577,701, forward strand.
TGATGGAGATTCATATAGTCCATATCAATCGTGTCCCACGGAATGTTTTCATAGTATTGCGTGACGAGATGCAAAAGAGGCTTTTGCAAAAGAGACGTACCACGTATCCACATTTTTGCTGGAGAAAACGTATGCATCCAAGTCATCACACCGATGACCTCATCACGATAGTTGACCTCTTTCATCAGCTGTGTGATTTGATCCGCACTGACCGCCAGTTCCTGCAGAATAATTGGATAAGGCAGCAAACCGCTCTCATTTAAGGCATCTGTTATCTTTTGCGCATCTGCCTTCACTTGCTTCAGTGCCTCGTCCCCATATAAGTGCTGTGACCCGACGACAAACCAACATTCTTTCTTCTGACTTGTTAACATAGAAATCCCTCTTTTCTTTATCTTGAAGGTTTTTGTCCGTAATACGCATGTGTTCCATGTTTTCTTAAATAATGTTTATCTAAAATCACCTGCGGAAGAGGCTCCGCATATTCGTTCAATTGCTTTGCAAACAGGTTCATTTTCGCTACTTCATCTAAAATGACACTGTTCGTTACCGCACTTTTTGCATCTTTTCCCCACGTAAAGGGACCATGACCTTGTAGCAAAATACCAGGAACCGCCATGACATCTATTTGTCTTTTCTCAAACGTTTCAATGATCAAGTGTCCTGTTTCCACCTCATACCCGCGATTCACCTCTTCTTCTGTGAGAAATCGAGCGCACGGAACAGGTCCGTAAAATGTATCTGCATGTGTTGTGCCCATTGCTGGTAAATCAAGTCCAGCTTGCGCCCATACCGTTGCCCACATTGAATGGCTATGTGAAATGCCGCCAATTTCCTCAAAGTGTTTGTAAAGAACAGCATGTGTGGCAGTATCGGAAGAAGGATTGAATTCCCCCTCGACCACTTGACCGTCAAAATCGACCACCACCATGTCTTTTGCTGATAATTTGTCATACGCTATGCCGCTTGGCTTAATGACAAACAGTCCACTGTCACGATCGCACGCACTGACATTGCCCCATGTAAATTTCACAAGTCCGTACTTTGGTAGATCTAGATTCGCTTGAAACACTTCTTCTTTTAACCGCTCTAACATACAGGTGCCGCTCCTTTCTGTGGCGTCAAATGTTCTACTGCCGCTTTTTCTATCGGGAGTCCTTCTTGATAGCGCTTTATAAATTCCTCAAAACCTTTAACATCCAGTGGATCAGGATCAATAAGCTCTTCTAATGTATGGACAAATACTTGATGCTTGAGAAAATGGCTCAGTGTTTGCTGCTGGTGATTGATCATATATGAAGCAAGGACCGCCATCCCAAACGCACCGCCTTCTCCCGCCGTTGATACGACGGATACAGGTGTCCCGAGTGCAGCAGCGACCATTTTTTGCCCAACTATCGGTGTTTTAAATAAACCGCCATGTCCTAGTAAGCGATCAATCTTGACTTGTTCATGTGCTTTTAACCGATCCATCCCGATTTTCATTGCGCCAAATGCAGAGAAGAGATGTGTCCGAATGAAATTAGCAAGGGTAAACCGGCTTTGAGGAGATCTAACAAAAAGGGGTCTTCCTTCTTTTAGTCTCGTAATATTTTCACCAGAATAATAGCCATAGCTTAAAAGCCCACCCCCATCATGATCTGCTTCTAAAGCTTGATTTAATAGGGTTTCGTACAATCTTTCTGTTTCAACTGGCTGACCCATTGCTTCAAACGCTTCTTTGAATACATTCATCCAAGCGTTGAGGTCACTTGTACAATTGTTGGCATGAACCATCGCGACTGGCAGGCCATCTGGTGTCGTGACAAGATCCACTTCTGGGTACACACCTTTTAGATGATGTTCTAACACAATCATTGCAAATACAGATGTCCCAACTGAAATATTCCCAGTTCTCTTTTCCACACTGTTTGTTGCGATCATTCCTGTTCCTGCATCACCCTCTGGCGGGCAAAAAGGGATACCTGGCTGCAACTGTTTGCCTTGGTCTAAAATCGATGCTCCAGCTGCTGTTAACACACCAGCTTCTTCGCCTGCTAAATAGATGCGCGGCAAAAGATGACGAAGCTTCCACGGGTAGCCTTTTTCTGCAATCAATGCTTCAAATTGATGAAGCATCACTTCGTTGTAATCCTTCGTTTTTTCATCAATGGGGAACATTCCCGACGCATCGCCAATTCCGATGGCCTGCTTCCCTGTTAACAGCCAGTGAATGTAGCCGGACAAAGTGGTCACATACTCTAACCGGGACAGATGTTTTTCCTCTCCTAGTATCGCTTGGTATAAGTGAGCGATACTCCATCTTTCTGGAATATGAAATTGGAATACATCTGTTAGCTTTTGACTCGCCTCGGTCGTTGTTCCATTCCGCCACGTTCGAAACGGGACGAGGAGCTCTCCTGTATGATGACAGGCGACATAGCCATGCATCATCGCAGATATCCCGATGGAGCCAATGGTTTGAATCGTCACCCCATACAATTGTGCAGCCTGTTCTTTCATCTGACGGTATGCCACTTGAAGACCTGTAATGATCTCAATTAAGTTGTACGTCCATATTCCTTCTTGAAGAGAACTTTCCCATTCAAATGCACCTTGCGCAATTGGCTGAAACTCTTCATCTATTAAAATGGCTTTAATTCGTGTCGAACCAAATTCAATGCCCAAAGATGTCCTGCCTTCTCTAATGGCTTTGGCCGTCTCTTCACGATTCATTTTGTTCACCCCCATGATGATAGCGGTTTCAAATATCTATTTCGTTTGATCCATCTTTACCTGTGCACAAAAACAATATAATATTTGTCCGTACATATGTCAATAATAAATATATTTGTGCATACATAATCAGACAAAAACTTTCATATTCTCTAAGGATTAGACGGTAGACACTGCAAGCGCCTGTTTTTGATTAAGCAACCATGTTAAAATATGTCCATACAAGTTCTTCTCAATCCGAGTAGAGGATCAACTGTGAAAGAAGTGAAACGATGAAAAAGAAGTACCAGATCATTATGGATGATATAAAAAGCAAAATACTGACAGGGGATTACCGGATCGGGGAGCGTATTCCAACCGAATCAAGCTTACAAGAGTTGTATCAAGTAAGCCGGCATACGGTGCGAAAAGCAATCTTAGAATTATCGAGTGAAGGTTTTTTACGAAGCGAAAAAGGCTCGGGCACATTTGTCACCAATCAATATCAAACAAAACCTGCTGGACATGCTCATATGAAAACGATTGGCGTCATCACCACATACATATCCGATTACATTTTCCCGTCGATCATTCGGGGCATCGAAAGCCGATTAAATGAAGAGAACTATTCTTTGTTACTGGCGAGTACAAATAACGATGTGGAGCAGGAGAAAAAAGCGCTTGAAATGATGCTGTCCTTTGGTGTGGACGGATTAATTGTCGAACCGACAAAAAGCAATTTATATAATCCAAACATTTCGTACTACCTATCCTTTAAAGAGCAGGATGTCCCGCTTATTATGATCAATGCCTACTATGAGCAGTTAGAGGTTCCCTTCCTTTGTTTGGATGATGTGAAGTCCAGCTATTTAGCGACAAAGGAGCTGATCACCTCTGGACATCAGCACATTGGACTGATTTCAAAAACAGATGATTTACAAGGGAAATATCGAATGAAGGGCTATATTCAGGCACTTGGTGAAGCGAAGCTCAACTTCCTACCAGAGCATGTCCTTTTTTTCGATACAGAATCGAAGCAGTATTTAGGGGATCATATCAAAACCTTTTTACAAGCACACCAGCATGAGCTGACCGCCCTTGTTTGCTATAACGATGAAGTCGGGTTAGAAGTAGCAAATGTATGTAGTGAAATGGGTTTATCTATTCCAGATGATCTTTCCATTATTGGACAGGATAACTCGTATATTGCCCAAAAAAATGCCCATGTGAAACTGACAACGCTGACACACCCTCAAGAGCAAATGGGACGAGATGCGGCAGACTGGATGATTAAAAAAGTACAAGGGAAAAAGAATCTCCCTGATCAAACATTTTATGAGCCTGAACTCGTTCCTGGTGAAACGATTAAAGCGCTGAACGCAAGAAAAAATGAGCCCTCTTCATAGGAGGCTCATTTGGCTTTAGGCTCTTGTTCAAGCATATTCATCACGTCATAGGCAATTCGGTCAGGAGAATCTTGCGTGATACGATTGCGATAGTTAGACAAGACGATCACTCCTGTTTTTGAATGCGGGCGGAAACCCATGAAGCTGGAGAAACCAGAAGTTGCACCATTATGGCAAATCAATCCCGTATCATCTATGACCCACCCAAGTCCCATTGACATGTTTTTCCCTATCTTCACCTTTGGCTCGTGGGTCATTTTCCATGGAGAAACGACGTCTGCATTCATATGTGCAGAGAGAAATGAAAGCAAATCAGTGATCGTCGAACGAATCGCACCAGCCCCTTGATAGTCATGCATCTGAAGCGGAGGAACCTCTTTTCCATTCTCTTGATGACCGAGGATCATCTTCTCTTTGACGTCCTCCTTGATCGTAATCAAGGTGTTCGATAGTTTCAGCTCATCCACGATATATTCAGTCAGCAACTCTTCATATGTTTTGTGAAGAGACCACCCCATAATCAACCCGAGGAGTCCCATCCCTACATTGGAGTAACGAGATGGGTATTCTTTTCGCTCATTCCATTTTTTCGAGTGTAACAGTTTCATTAATTCATCAAGGGAGTATTGACAGTACATATCTCTTCTCACTTTTGGAAGGAACCTTAGTTGTAAATCTCTGAGAAAACGATGTGAAGGAAGTCCAGACGTATGGGTTGCCAGCTGTTCCAATTGGATGGGGTGATTCTTTCTTATTTCGGGACAATACAGTGAAATGGAATCGTCTAGCTTCATCTGCCCTTTTTGAATCATGCTTGCCAATATACTTGTCGTAAAGACTTTTGAAATAGAGCCGATTTCAAAAATGACCTCCTCAGGCTGCACGCGCTGCTGTATGGGGTGATCTCCGAAATGAAAAACGTGTCTTTCTCCTTGATGAATCAGGCCGATCACGAGCAGTGCCTGTTTCTTTTTCTCCGTATAAGAAAAGGCAATTCGCTGTACTTCTTGTTTGAGCATCATCAATGGATCATCATCCTTCCCCTTCATTTTGATTTACAATCAATTGATCAAGCTTTGTATAAATGGATGTCAATGTGTTGATCTCTTCGAGGCTTAATTTTGAATAGTATTTTTCAATGATCGCAAGTTCTATCTTTCTCATATTCTCCAAGTACGTCTTTGCCTTTTCAGAAAGTTCAACTTGCAATTCCCGACGATTTTGCGGGTTGATGCTGCGGCGAACCCATTCTTTTTTTTCAAGCGTGTTTAACAACTGGCTCACAGCACTTTGGGTGATGCCTAGTTGCTGAGCAATTTGAATAGGTGAGCTTCCCCCTTTTTGCTCTACGAAATCAAGGACAATGTGCTGCTTATCAGTTAACTCATCTACAAATAACTCTTCAAACTCTAATCGGAGCTTTTGATGGATGCGCGCTTCGATTTGGTTTAATTCTTGGATCATCGTTGTTTTGGATGTCACTGTCATCACCTTCATAATTAAGATAGCTTAAGTATAAAGGTATGTTAATTATTAATCAACAAAAATCCCTATCTTTTATCAAAGATAGGGAAAATGCCGATTATACTTCTTCTTTAGGTGAAGGTACTGCACATACGCCATCTGCACATGCTTCTTCAAATGAAGCATCAGCCGCTTTTTCCGTTTGTGCTGCCTCTTCTGTCCAAGCCGTTTCAAGGGCACGAAGGAACGTATCTGCTGGCTGTGCACCAGCAACCGAATATTGATCATTGATCAAGAAAAAAGGCACAGCAGAAATCCCGAGCTGTCTTGCTTCTTTTTCATCTTCTCGTACATCGTCTGCAAATTCTTGCCCGTCTAGAACCTTTTGTACTTCGTTCTGATCAAGGCCTGCTTTTTCTGCGATATCTAAAAGGGTTTGACGATCACCAACATGCTTTCCATCTGTAAAATACGCTTGAAACAGCTCACCCATGACGAGATCGCCTTTTCCCATTTTTCCAGCATATTGTGCGAGCTGGTGGGCATCAAAGGTGTTTGTCAAAACGAGTGGATCGAATTGAAAATCGATTCCTTTCTCCTTGCCCGCCTGTTTCACCTGTTCATTCATCGCGATGGCCCGGCTACGGCTCATGCCATATTTTTTGACAAGCATATCATGCACATCATAATCCACTGCAACAGGTGCATTCGGATCAAGCTCAAAGCTTTTAAACTCTACTTCTACCTGTTCTTTATGAGGGAATTGCTCAAGCGCTGTTTCCAACTGTTTTTTTCCTATATAACAAAAAGGACAGGCGATATCTGACCAAATTTGTACTTTCATCTTCATCTTCCTTCCGTTGCTTACGTTTTTTCTTTCAAGATGTAACTATTATAGTTACATCTTATCGTTTATGTCAAGTGATCCTTCTTTTTAAGTACCATGTATTAAAAAAACCTTTCCTTCAAAAAAGGAAAGGTTTTCATCACGGCTATTCTAAATTCGCATGGTGACCGTACATTTTATGGGTGTCGAGCTTCTTCATTTCCATCAATCTCAAGATGACCGCATCATACATAAGAAGCAAAGTTTGCTCAAATAATGAGCCCATCGGCTGAATCGTATGATGGTTTCCTTCATGTTGATCCTTTGGCGCACCTGACAGTAAGATGACTTCATCCGATAGATCAGCTATAGGTGACTCAGCTGAAAGCGTGAACGACGCCACGCTTCCGCCAATCGCCCTTGCCTTTTTCGCGAGCACAAGCAGCGTCTCTGTTCGGCCAGAACCGCTCCCTACAATCAATAAATCCTCAGATGTAAAAGCAGGCGTATTCGTTTCACCGATCACATAAGCTTCGACACCAATATGCGTGAGTCTCATCGCAAACGATTTCCCCATCAAACCAGACCTGCCAGCCCCTGCGACGAAGACCTTTCGAGCCGCTAAAATGCTTTTGACAAGCTGCTCTGCTTGTTCGTCTTGAATCGCGGGCGAGTGCTCAGAAAGCTCGCTTAGAATCGCTCTCACATAGTCACTTGTTTTCATGATTGTGCAATCAACTGCTTCATTTGCGCAGCCACTTCTGCTTTATTGTCTTGGCTCGCAATGCCGCCGCCGACAATAATCAAATCTGGATTTAATTTGACGACTTCAGGTAACGTATCAAGCTTAATACCGCCTGCAATCGCTATTTTTGCCTGTTTGACCACTTGTTTAATGGTCATGAGGTCATCAAATGAGTTTTGACCAACCGCTTGCAGGTCATAACCTGTGTGCACACAAATATAATCTACCCCAAGCTCATCCAGCTCTTTCGCGCGGCCGGCGATATCTTTGATACCAATCATATCGACTAAAATTTGTTTCCCTCTTGCTTTTGCTTCTTTCACCGCTCCTTGGATAGACATATCTTCCGCTGCCGCAAGAATGGTCACGATATCCGCTCCAGCCTCAGATGCCTGCTGCACTTCATAACCGGCAGCATCCATAATTTTGAGATCCGCCAGCACACGTAAATTCGGAAACGCCTGTTTAACTTCTTTTACAGCACGAAGTCCTTCGTTGATCACAACAGGTGTCCCAATTTCCACCACATCAATAGACGCTTCTACTTCTTTGATCAGCTCGATCGCTTCTGGTATATTCACTAAATCTAACGCTAATTGTAATTTCATCTACATTCACTCCTGTTTCATCATGTCATCTTCAAGAGCTCCGCGGATGATGCATCTTGAATCTTTCTTGCATGAAACGAGTATAACAACAGGAATGGCGCAATCCTAGTACGCACTTTTTTTTTACATACTATACTTTTTCGCATATGGGCACAAAAAAGATACTGTCTTTCGACCAGTATCTCAGCGTGTAGACAAACCCTCGCATTCGGTGTCAGTCCTGCGTGCTGGTGCTCACGAATGTGACATTCTCTCCGCGCCAGTACTCGTCCTTCCTAGGGCTGCAAAGGTTTTCTATCACGCTGAAAGGAAGACAAAGGGCTAAAATCAATTCATTTTAGCCCTTTGTCAACAATCTGAGATACTGTCTCTCGTTCAGTATCTATTTGTAGGTATTTCTATTTATCGTCCTTTAAAAAATTGCTGTCGAGATATTGTTTGCCCCAATCATACATCGCCTCTAAAATTGGCATTAAGCTTTCTCCGAGTTCTGTGAGAGAATACTCAACCTTTGGCGGAACGACAGGATAAACCTCTCGGTGCACAATGTGATCTTCCTCTAATTCTCTTAGCTGATTGACAAGCATTCTTTGCGTAATCCCAGGCATTAACGACTTTAACTCACCAAACCGTTTTGTCCCTTCTCTGCCAAGGTGCCATAAGATCAACATTTTCCACTTACCGCCGATAATATTCAGCGTCAGCTCTTTTTCGCAATTGAACACTTTATTTTCCATACGTGATGACAACAACATACACTCCTTTAATTTCAAACCACTTTATCATATACTGCGGCAAAATGGATTGCCCTAGCATACAGTCTTTGTTATTGATTTTGTTTTTTGACGAAAGCCATCACAGCCTTTGTCATCTCTTGCGCTTCTTTTGGCGCTCTGTCAGATCCAAACCATTTATTTAAATCACTGTGGCTCAGCGAATGAACCCGAAAAACAAACCGTGAGCCTTTCTCATGATTCAGTTTTTCTGCAAATCGGTACACCTCAGGATTTTCCCATCCTGTGACCAAATAAACAGGCGGTACATTCGTTTGATTCATATAAGTGACCGGTGATGCCTTTGTCCAGTTTTCCTCTTGTTTGCCAAAGACTTTTTTGTACGATGGAATGGCTTGTATAAATTGATTGATGTTTAACGGTCCATCTAAAATCACGATAGAATTGATCGTTTTTGGCGACAGCCCCACACGTTTTAAGTAAGTCGAATCTGTAGCAACCAATGCTGTCAAATGACCACCCGCTGAGTGACCCATGACATTGATTTTTGACGAATCGATTTGATATTCATCTGCATGATCCTTCACCCATTTAATAGCGCTTGCCGTATCATCTGCCATCTGCTCGAAGTTGGCATCAGGGTGAAGCCTGTAATTCATTGAAACAAACACATACCCTTGACCCGTAAAATAATCAGCCTTTGAAGCGACTCTATTCTTATCGCCGCCTGTCCAGCCGCCGCCATGGAGATAGATCATGACTGGATGCTTCTTCTTTTTGTCTTCATCTTTTCCCTTTGGCATATATATATCCAGTGTTTGCTGTTTATTTTGTGTGTCTGCATAATGGATGTTCGTCGTCGGCTTAGGCTGGTTGAAACGGAACACAAAGAATGCGCATACCAATAAGCCAGCGATGACCGCCGCAAATAAGAGCCATTTCATGATTCGATTCAATGTCATTGCACCTTTCTGTGTTGGGATGGGGAAGTATGATTCGCACATATGTAGAGCGACTAGCCCGATTCATTTGATACGACTTGTATGACTTGAACCGTTTGACAGTAAAAAGAAAAATACTGTTCTTCATAATCTTCGACAAAGTAATTCAAATATTCCCAGCCTCTATCCAAAAGTTGAATGTTCAAAAAAAGATAGGAATCGTTTGTTAACTCCAAATCTTTGATTTGAACAGAAGAGACGTTGGTAAATTTCAGATGAATGTCTGCTTGCAGATTCGGGGAATCATATGGGATGTGTATTACAATACAGTTGATCAAGTCGTAATGTTCATTATACTCTTTAAAGTAGTGAAATTCATTGATTTGCTTTAGATGCTTGATATTGAAATCAGGGATTTGTTTCTGGATTTTTTCATCTGAAAATCATGTCATCGTTTGTCCTCCAGAAGGTTATTAAATAAGTGCAATGATTCGTTTTCTTGTTTCTTCATGGTATTGAACATAGGAATGCAATAAAGGATAACAATCAAGGATATGTTGATATGTTTTGATTTGAGGATATTGCTCTTCAAATGACTGACGCAGCACGTTTAACTGTTTTTTCGGTATTCGTTTATGATCGATCACAAGACTTAAGCTACCTGCAACAAGTGAAAAAAACATATAAAAATCATCTGAGGATATCCCAGTTTCTTCTTCAAAAGAGATGATATCATCTGGATAAGCAGAATCTAATAAGTATTGATAACGTTGTTTTAAATCATCGAATAAACCTTGTTTATCACGGCTGATTCTCATGGATTTTCTCCAATCTCTCATTGTTTTTAATTCTTATTTAGACGCTAATGAGATCTTCCTATACACTGCAAATAAATTCTTGTGAATCGAAACATACGTTTTTCGATTCTATTGCGAGTAACATCCCATTGATGTTAAATAGAAAATTTGCATTTGAATCAAATTCTTCAAGAAGTACATTTTTAAGGTTCCCTATCCCATAAGGATGGTAACTGCATTCAAAAATTTGCCAATTTATCTCTTCTTGTATCAATTCTTCAAATCTATCATTACCTTCACCCCCATTATAATAAAGACTCGCCACATTCATAAATCGCAATTCATGATACCGAGCATCATTTATTTCACTTATACTAATGTTTATGACTAGTTCTTTACGAAAAAAATCAAATGAGAATGCCAGTACATCACAGACACCATCTAAATAATCGATCCATTTCTCTATACTGCTAAACATCTCATTCACTCCCCTAACGTATTCCCCTATTTTTTCAGAATGAACTCTATTCTTATCGTGTCACGGAGTTTGTAAATATTCTTCAAATGAAATAAAGTCCGCTTTTTTTCGAAATTCGCTTAAGATTTTCTGATCTCCTGTAAAAATAACATCTGTCGAATCAAAAAATCCGATTTCAAACACGGCTTGAGGGATAACGGGTGTATAATTCACGTTCCAATATCGTTCATTATCTTCAATTTGAGGTATTGAATGAATATTCAAATGATCTACATCACGAGGCAATGCGGTCAAAACAGCGAAAATAAAAGAATAAGAATAGTCATGTAAGAATTTTTTGAAATGTTCACCCTTCAGAAATAAAAAATCCGTATAATCCGGCATGACTTCTGAATGAGATTGATTATTCCGATCATGAAGCATTGGGAGTGTCACATCACTTATGACCCAATGATACTCTTCTACGTTTAAATTGATTTTCTTTATTAATTCATTTACTTCGAATAGATTTTTCTCTTTTGCTAATACGATTCTCATTACTTGCTCCACCTCACCGATTTAAAACATCAGACGAAACTAAAAATATTCCACAGTATCAAAATCTGACCATAATCTCCAGTCAGTGTTCGTGTTTATATTTACAATGCATGTTGGATCTTGATAGATCAAACTCTTCGCAACCGATTGAAAAAAAGGAGATTGACTAGGGAGTTGGCTATGCGTTTCTGGATGAAACCATGATTCAGTTGTATAGAGCGGTTTATCATATACATGCTGAACGATGTCAAATTGTTCTTGATCTGTCATCCATAAACTATCCAGCAAATCTCGATGTTTGGCCATTTCTCTTAACAGAGTAATCCATTCATTTTCCTCTGTTACATCAGATTGGCATGACTCTGGTATTTGAACATTAAAATAGCCACCATTCAATTTAATTCGTAATGGTTGTTTGGTGAATCCAGGTTCTATCTCATCATCATCTATTATTTCATAATGCTGATCCACGAAAACAAAGAGCTCATCCAATAGAAAATTGATGGATCCATTATTCAACTCATGACCAAACGCAAAAAAATCAATAGCCGGTCCTAACTTCGATAAACCGAATAATTGAATCGTGATCAGCCAATTTCCATCTCTAGTAAATAGAGAAAGCTTCCCTTTGGCAAAATCAAAGTTCTCGTTATCTAATAGCGGAAACTCTTTATTTAGAAAAGACTTATCTAATGTGTTTAATACATGGTCTATTTGTTTCATTTCTTCCTCCTTATGAAGTCATTTCTTCAAAGTTAGTATAATTTCGAATCAGTTCTTTTTTAAAATCATCAGGAAGTTTTTGATTCGGAAATACAACTGAAATCCAGCCTAATACAATCTCATCTAAAGTTCTCCACGTTTTTAGCAATTGTTTATTCATATGTTCTAATTGATGAATCGCTAAAACTCCTATCTCATAACCTCTTTCGCCATAAATGATCCATTTCGCAGAAGGGGAAACCCATATCACGCGTGAAGCAATATTCATCAAGCTATCATTTACACTCTCTATCGGATAATCCGTTAAGAGATCAAGGTAATCGCTTGATGTGAGGTTTAAGGGGATTTTCACCCAAGGATAATAACCAAAATGATAATAATAATCATCCATACTTTTCTGCTCATCTAAAACAGCCATGAGTATATAGTCATCATGATGATTCAAAGCTAAACCTTTTAACATTTCCCAGCCATCATCTGATAACAACCAATGGAATTCTTCGAATAAATAATGAGGGGTTTTCGTTTTCAACACTTGATCAGGGAATGTCTTCGTACTATGAACGAGCGAATGAACAAACGATAGAACATGTTCAAATTCTTTTGGATCGGATATAAACAAATGTTTCACTTTATGCTCCTTTCACATCTTCGGGTAAGGCTATTATCAGTCATTGATTCTCAATTCCACCGCTTGGAACATTATGCATAACTAGAAAGCATTTGAGTGAAATAGTCATCGAATGTTTTTTGATCCTTTAATAATAGTTGTAGCCATTTTGCTAAAACAGGGTGATCCAGTGGCTTCCATCCTTCTTTTAATAACATATTTTTTGCAGAATCTTTTGTTGATACCATCCCTATGATACAAATTTCCATATCTCTATCTGCCCAAATCGCCCACTGCAAAGAATGAGATAACCAGACAACTATATTCGAATTCGTGATTATATTATCTGCTATGAAACCTTTTGGGTGCATCCATAGTGCATTTACATAATCCTCACCTGAAATGTTCACACTCGCTTTCAGCCAATGATAATAACCAAATTCCTTCAAATAATATGCGGTTGGATCTGGTTGAAGGACTGCAGTCAAAAATTCTCTATCTTGTGTAACAGTTGATAACTCTTTTATGGTTGGTAAAATATCATCACTCAATGCCCAATCAAACTCTTGAAACAAAAAACAATCAAATGTCTTACGAAAGACTTGTTGTGGCAGCTCTTTATTTGTTTCAAACACATGGTCTACTAAATTCTGATAGAATTTGAATTCTTTTTCTGAACGAATAAATAAGTCTTCAAGCCGTTTCAAACAACTACCTCCACTCTTGTCGAACTAGTAGTTTTTTTAATTCTTCCTCTATATCTTCTTTTAATGTATGAATTTCAATTGACACCGAATTATTTCGATTATAGAAAATGGACGGATTGATTCCATCTGCTATCATTCCCGGCAGCCACTCTTCTATAAAATCGTCTAAATCAATCATTTCTGGTACTGTTTTTTCCCATTGATCGATCGCACAATAAGCGGCATGATCCTCTGTCGGCCAAAAATGAAGCTGCGGTACACGATAATCATCCTCTGACATCACCCACCCCTTCTCGTTTCTTAATGACCAAACCTCTTCAAAATCAACAATCTTTTTGATGAAATAGTCATAACGCTTTTTCGCAGGTAATTGCATGGTGGTTTCTAATTCTTTCGGATGCATGGACATTGCGTCACTCCTTTTATTTATAAATGGGCTTAACCATAAGAATTTAGCAAGCTCATATATAGGAACTATTTGTATTCTTCTAACCAGTCATTCAAATCATCTACAGGATGTAAGTAAGAATTAGGTGAATCTTTCAAATCAATTCCACTTAAAAGAATCAGCATATCCCAAACTTGATCATCGTCTATTTCTGGATCGTCTGCAGAAACGTAAATTTCAGCCCAATCAGACACTTGTTCTCTTGTGATCGTCCCCTTTAAGACATTTCGTATTTTATTTTAACAGTCTAGCATTTTGGGTCAGCCATTTATTACACCATTCCTTTCTCAAAACTCATTTTACGCTGTAAACTGCCTATATTTCATATTTAATAATATCCTCCATTGACATACCTTTAAAATATAAAGTAAGAATGTTTTTAATAGTGTATTCGCTACGTATACCCATCGGGTTAAATATAGTCTTAGCCGTTTTTGGATCAGCAACCTCTAAGTCCATAGCAGGTGCATCGGAACCTTCTTTACCCTCGCTTATGTAATAATTTCCATTTCGGTATTCCACGAATTTCAGATTTTGAAGATCCTCTTCTTTTATAAAATCTTGATTTATTTTTGTGATGACTTTCCATGAACCACTTAAAAAGCCTGTCAGGCCTGTATTTGCAACGAATAGTCCTTTCTCTTTTTTTATCAATTGTTTTAACTCATTTTTTTCTATTCTTTCATCAACAAACAAATCATAGTATTGGATTAAAATATCATCATATTGATTTTTCCCCTCACCCGAAATGATCAAAGCATAGCTCAATTTCCCAACTTCTTTTAATGGGAGTTCAAATATAGCTCCTGGTTCTACTTTACTTAAAGTTTTTACTTTTTTAGTTGTTATTTTAATATCCGTTACTTCTTTGTCGTTTAAATCATCAAAATAGTGACTACCTCCATTGTTTAAAGCCATCATAATTGTCAAAAGCATCTCATCAATCGTTGGCTTTCTCTTCAAATGTTCCTCAGTCATTTCATAGAATTGTTCAATCGCTTCTTCAAAAATATCTAATCCATCATCACCAATTATGATGTTCTTTTTCTTATGTACTTCTTCCCAAAAGCCCATTTAGAATACCCCCTTTATATATTGTGTTCTTTATGTTATTCTCATTTTGCTTTATCACGATAAACGTATACTTGTATAAACTGTTTTATGTGCACGTTTGAAAAGTGCCACTTCATGATCCGTTAACCACTTAAGCTCTCTCATATGATAGGAAATTTCTTCTAAGTAAGTATCGGTTTTAGCAATTAATTTTTTATCTAAGATATTTCTTTTATTGTCTTCAACTACAAGATAAAGAGTAAACTGTTTTAAATCTAATTCGATAAGTGGGTAAGCTTTTCTTTTTTTATCGGGACTTAGTTTTGTTCTCCCTTTAATCTCCGTTTTATATTCCTTCTCTTTCATTTTCTTAAATGTTGCTTTGACTAGCTGACTGTCCCAATTCTTCAGTTCACACAGATAGAGTATCGCTTTTTCCAAAGTATCTGCTAAGGTCTTTTTCTTATTTGTTGCATTTTCAAATTCACTGTAACGGAAGGGTACTTCCAGCTCGTACGTATTTTTTAAAAATAAGATGTCTGGTTCATCTTTTGAAGTACTAATTAATTTGTAGTCTTTAAAAGACCCACATATCAAAACAATAGCCTCACAATCTTTCGTTTGAAATTTCTTTTCTAATTCGTATAAAAACATTTCAGTCATACAAAGGGATTGGCTGGCTAAGTTCCCACGATCATCATCTGACATTAATTGTATATTTTTCAAATACACTTCTTATATCCTCCTTTCTAGAATTACTATCTCCGCTACATTCAAACTGAGGGACCTTAATTTTTATTTAAAGAAAATATTCTTTTTAGAGATTTTTCTAATAAATCAATTGGTACATGGTCTTGACTAATATAGTGAAATATTGCTATACCATTTTCCAATGAGAGAATTGTCCATGCCATTTCTTCAGGTGAAAGAGTACATGTAAGGTTCTCTTTTTCTATTAAATTCTCAATGGATTGAGAGATTTGTTTTACTGATTGTAGGATCATATTTGACCACTGACACCTTACTTCCTCATTTCTCATTGAATACAAAAGAAATTCCATATTTAGCAGACTCCACGTCCTATTTTCTTCAAGATTTTGAATAGACTGTTGATTCATTTTTTCTGGAAAGTGTAAAAGAGAAGGCTGTTCTGCTAAAAAAGAATTGATTTTTTCTACATGTAATTGCATTTGTTGTTCCAATAGAGCTAAAAAGATCTCTTCCTTTGAATGAAAATGCGCATAAAAGGCCCCTTTGCTAAAGCCTGCATATTCCGCCAATTTATCAATAGAGACCCCATGAAAACCATACTTGGCGAAATTCTCAACTGCAGAATTTATGAGTAATTTCCGTGTTTCCTCTTTCCTTTCATTTTGCGTTTTTCTTTGTCTAATCATTCCTTTACCTCCTTATCTTGACAATCATACCATATAGAATTAATATACCAATTAGTATATTAATTCTATATGGTATATATATTGGTGAACAGCATAAGCAATTAATAGCTATTGAAAAGGAGCAAAACAATGCGAAAAGTGGGGAAAAAAATTCACAAAACGAAAAGGGACATAATAGCTCAAACAGTTAAATCAGGAATTATTACATCAAATTTAATGCCAATGTGTGCTGGCTTAACCTTGGCATTATACACTTATCAAATTGACATCCTTCATAAATCTATTGAGATACTATTTGCATTTGCCGGTTCAATTTTATTAATTGGTGCTGCTGGAGCATTAAACAATTTGTATGACAGAGACATAGATTCCGTGATGAATAGAACAAAAAACAGACCTACTGTAACAGGAGAAGTCAATCTTAAAAAAGTTCTATGGCTTAGTATCTTAATGTCTATTTTAGGTTTGATTTTTTTAGCATTTACAACCTATCTAGCAGCTATTATAGGATTGATTGGTTTACTTTTTTATATTTTCCCTTATACAATGTGGAGTAAAAGAAAAACCGTTTACAACACGGAAATTGGAAGCATTTCTGGGGCAATGCCGCCTCTCATTGGTTGGACGGCTATTTCACCAGACATCTCACACCCAGCTATTCAGGGGTTGTTTTTCATTACAATTATTTGGCAGATGCCGCATTTTTATTCAATAGCTATTAGAAAGCAAAATGAATACAAGGCTGCGAACATTCCCATGTTACCTGTTGTAAAAGGAATGAAAAGAACATACTTGCAAACGAATCTTTATATCTTAGCAATTACCTTAAGCAGTTTTCTTTTCCGTTCTTTAAGCATAGGGCTTGTGCTTGTGTCTTTTTTTCTAGGTTTTATATGGATTTGTTTAAGTATTTTAGGTTACAAGCGAATGAATTCTGAGAAGTGGGCATCATTTATGTTTGTCTATTCACTAATTTATATGACAACTCTTTATTCGACGGTCATTATCTATACTCTTACTCGTCAAATTTTTTGATTTATTCAAACTTTAGTTTTGTAGATAACCATAAAAAAGCATCCTAAACGGATGCTTCTACCAAATGATATTTTTTCAAAATACGATAGGTGATTTCTTTTGCTTCTAGTCCGGTGCCTTCGATATTTGTGGTGAAGATGTAGGTTTTGTTTTCATGTTTGATGAAGCCTGCGTACCAGCCGATGCCTGATCCGGAGCCTGTTTTTCCGTATAGCGTGGCGTGTTTCTCTTCTTCTTGTATCATCATTCGTTTGACGGTTCTCATAACAGATAGGTCAAATGGGAGACTTTCTTCATATAGCTGTTTAAGGAAATGGACTTGTTCTACTGGAGAAATGCGCAACGTACTGCTTAGCCAAAACTGATCAATTCCGCCAGATATGTCTTGATTCCCATAATGAATGGCTTTTATCCAATGGCCCATGCGTTCTTCCCCGATGTCACGTGCCATGGCTTGATAATACCAGACGACTGAATCTCTCATACCAGTGCCCAGTGTATGGTCCTTATTCCAGTTATCAATCTCTCTTTTTACTCCGTCCCAATATTTGATGTCGTATTCATCTTTAACTGCACCTGTCTGAAGTCCAATTAAGGCATTTGCTATTTTAAACGTTGATTGAGGTGCAAAGCGCTTGTTCGCTCTTTTTTTGTTATACACCCATGGTGATTTTTCTTTTACTTCTTGAATCACAAATGTGCCTTCCTGCTCTTTCATGAATTCATCGACGGACCATTTTGGAGATGTTCCTTCACTTGATGCAGGCTTGCTCATACAAAGTACTGCAAGCATCACGCCAGCAATCAGCCATTTCATCTTCTTTTTTTGCAAACAATCACCCTCTTTGCTCATGATTGCAATCGATTGTAGCATGCTGACTGATCAGAAATAAGAGCCGCTCGTCCTCTTTTTCAATAAAAAAAGCCGGTTTTATCCGGCTTTCTGTTTATTGTACGTTCAATTTTTTCTCTTCTATCGCTTGCTTTGCAATTTTCGAAATCGTCATATCGTCCATTGGTGGGTTATGAAGGCCAGCACGAATGTCTCGATAGTAACGTTGAAGCGGGCAGCTAAGGCTTAAGCTTTTTGCACCGACTAAACGCATGGCTTTATCGACCACTTGCAGACTATCATTAACGACTGTATGCTTCACAGCACCGAATTCATTGATTAACAGCTCTCTTTTCTCTGGCTGCTGATACAATGTTGTCGTTGAATAGATGACATGGCGTGCTTGCTTTAGTAGTAAATCAATTTCGCCAATCAGTGTTTGGACATTTGGCAGTTCGCTAATCGTTCCGCTAATACTGTTCGGTGAATGGGTGATGGCATACTGAACAGCATAGTCTCTTGCCGCTTGTGCAATCCCTAAATAGCAGGAAGGAATATGTGCGATCCAAGGGTTTAACGTACCGCCCCGAGGTCCTTTTTGCACTTCAACCAACATGTCATCTGGAACTTCCACATGATCTAGAATTAAATCATGGCTCTCTGTTCCTCTCATGCCAACAACATCCCACGTTTCTTCTATAGAAACACCTTTTGTATCACGGTGAATTAAGAAGAAGCCCATCGCTTCTTTTTCTTCGATCCATACACCGACGAGAAAATATGTGAGTGCTGGTGACATCGTTGTGAATGTTTTCCTGCCGCTGATCACCCATTGATCTCCTGATCTCGTTGCAGTTGTTCCAGGTTTGCCTCCTCTTGTTGGACTCCCTGTTTGCGCTTCACTGACGGCCCGGTTCACAAGAGCCCCATTTTTGATTTCTTCAGCAAAAAATTGCAGCTGCTTCTCATTCCATAGTTTCTTTTCATAAATTTCACCAACAACTCCTTGGTGCCAGCCGATCGATAAGGCAGTTGCTCCATCCATACTTCCTAGTGTTTCTTGAAAAAGGACCATATCCTTTACAGATTGACCCCCGCCCCCGTACTCAACAGGCAGAGACAACGTTGTATAGCCCAGTTCTACTAATGATTTGATATTCTGTTTAGGAAAATAGGCACCCTCATCATGTTCTTTTGCAGACTGTTCGATCGTTTCACGAAGGGATTCTAGTTGATCTAGCCAATTTTTTTGAAAATCTGTATCGACAAATAATGCTTTAGACAAAACGTATCCAACTCCTCTGTTTCTCGCAATCTATCATATCCGATTTATCCAATAGGTATTATTAAAGCATACTTTACTTATAGGATTTAATGTGTTAAATTTTATCAATATTAAGTACATATGTCAAAGGAACGTGATGCTTTTATGATTTCTGCTACTAATCTACATAAATCCTATGGGTCAACTCATGTGTTAAAAGGAATTGATTTCACCGTACAAGAAGGTGAAGTGGTCGCCATTATTGGACCGAGCGGATCAGGAAAAACAACTCTTCTCCGCAGTTTAAACAGCCTTGATATCCCAGACAAAGGAACGCTGACAGTTGGAGAAGCCACGATTCAATTTGAACAATTTCGAAAAAAAGATCTTCTAAAACTCAGACAGCAATCGTCTATGGTGTTTCAGCATTATCACTTGTTTCAAAATAAACGAGCACTTGAAAACATCACAGAAGGATTGATTGTGTCTCAAAACATGTCTAAAAAAAAGGCGGAAAAAATCGGAGAGCAATTGTTAACACGAATTGGGCTGCTTCATAAAAAAGATGCGTTTCCAAGTGAATTATCCGGCGGTCAACAGCAGCGGATTGGGATTGCTCGTGCTCTTGCCATGAATCCTGCGGTGCTTTTGTTTGATGAACCAACGTCCGCACTGGACCCAGAGATGGTCGGAGAAATCCTTGAAATGATGAAAGATATTGCGAGCCAAGGAATGACGATGGTCATTGTGACGCATGAAATCTCGTTTGCAAAAGATGTAGCGGATACAGTGATCTTTATGGCAGATGGGGAAATCGTTGAAAAAGGCTCACCAGAAGACGTCCTGATGAAGCCTCAGCATGAACGGACGAAACAATTTTTATCAAGAATTCATCGCGGGATGTGGCAAGGATTGGAGGAAGACAGATGAAGCGCAAGACTTTATTCACCGCCGCTAGTATCCTTCTGTTTCTCCTCTCTCTCATTGGCTGCAGCAGTGTGAAAACGACAACAGATGATGGCAGACAAATTGTCAAAGTCGCACTAAGCGCAGAAGTCAATCCGCCTTTTTTAGCCACAAATGACCGCAACGAGCCGATTGGCTATAACATCGATTATTTAAATGAAGTCGAGAAACGTTTGCCACACATTCATTTTGATTATATCTTTGGCGAGGAAGAATCCAATTTAATTGGGATCGGCGCTGGGAAATTTGAAATGGCGGCTAATTGGTTTTTTAGTAATCCTGAACGTGAAAAACGCTTTCTTTATCCTAAGGTTCCATACGGCTATTCGATGACAGGTTTAATTGTGAATGAATCAGAGCAAGATATTCAATCTCTAGACGATATGACATCAAAAAAGCTCGCTCCCGTCAGTCCTAGTGGCGGCCTTCGTTCCATATTAAATCAATATAATGAAGAAAATGATCGGAAAATTCCGCTCACGACCATTGAAAGCCCTTCAAACGAACTCAATTTAAAACGAGTCGAAAGTGGACGGTCCGATGCGGCTTTTATGAATATTTCGACCTTTGATACGATTCAAAAACATCTTCACCTGAAAGTCAAAGTGGGCGGCATTGTCTCAAAGGAACCTATTTATCTTGTCTTGCAGCCTAGTCAAAAGAAACTAGCATCACAATTGGACCGAGTGACACAAGAGATGATAGAAGACGGAACATTACCTGACCTTGCGAAGAAATGGTTTGGCGTTGATTTCTTTCAAGATATTGACTATATATCAGAGCAAGGCTATCAATATGAAGAAAGGAAGGAAGCGCCATGACGTTTACAGCTGGAGATTGGCTAAGAATCTTTTTACAGGTGGTTGATCGTCTGCCACTCACATTTCTTATGATTGTGGTGTCATTGTTTTTTGCCATCATCATCGGATTGCTGTTTGCTTGCATTCGAATCAAACAAATTCCAGTGCTGAAACAATTGGCGGTCATTTATTTGTCATTTACACGAAGTACGCCGCTCATTGTTCAGTTATTTCTGATTTATTTTGGCCTGCCTCAGCTTTTACTCATGGCCGGAATTCAAATCAATCATTGGGATCGTGTGTTATTTGTGATGATCACATTCTCGTTACATACGGGCGCTTATTTATCTGAAGTCTTTCGCAGTGCATATTCCTCTGTTGGGAAAGATCAGCTTGAAGCAGCTTACATTGTTGGGATGACAGATACGCAGGCATTAATGAGGATCATTATTCCGCAAGCCTTTCTCATTGCACTTCCGAACCTCGGAAATTACACCATTGATCTCGTGAAAGATACCGCCATTTCATTTACAATCGGACTCATTGATATGATGGGACAGGTCAAAATCATCCTAGGCAATAACTACGGGATAGGGATGTTTGAAGTGTACGTCATCATTGCAATTGTGTATTGGCTCATTTGCATCAGTATTGAACTGATCACGATGCTACTGGAAAGAAAATTTGTGAAAGGCCGCACCAGCCTGTCACGCTAAGGAGGCGATTTGATGCAAACCATTGATATATCATTTGCGATTGACCAAATACCACATATTCTAAAAGGCGTTCCCTTTACCTTATTGATTGCACTTGTTTCTATGGCTGTGAGCCTTTTGATTGGATCTGTTTTTGCTTTCATTCGCCTCTTTCGTATCCCTGTGCTCCGCCAGCTGGTCACGCTCTATGTCTCATTTTTTAGAGGAACACCTCTCATTGTTCAGTTGTTTGCTTTCTTTTATGGCATTCCATTTGTTCTGACCAAAATGAATAGCACTTTTGGGTTGACCTTTCACCCGGATATGGTCTCTCCACTTACCGTCGCCCTTATCACCTTCAGCCTGCATTCAGCCGCACATTTAACAGAAGTGGTCCGCAGCGCACTCCTTGGGGTAGACAGAGGGCAGCTTGAAGCGGCGAAAATCGTTGGCATGACCACCAGACAGGCGATGATGCGCATTATTTTACCGCAAGCGTTTGTGGTTGCCCTGCCAAACCTAGGGAATCAGCTCATTCAGCTGTTAAAAGCCACATCCCTTTCGTTTACAATTGGTGTACTGGAAATCATGGGAATCTCTCGCATCATTGCAAATGACGGCTACAAATTTTTAGAAACGTATCTTGTCTCTGCTTTGATCTATTGGATGCTTAGTATTTTCTTTGAACTCGCTTTTGCTTTGTTAGAGAAACGAGTCAGCGTGTACGGAAAATCTCTTGGACGTTAAAAAAAGAGAACGGCATCTGCCATTCTCTTTATCGTCCTACTTATTCAGCACTGACTAAAATTTTCACTTGATCTTTTTCATTGATTAATGCATGGAAGCCATCTTCGATCACATCGTCCAGCTTGATTTTCTTCGTGACGAGTGTATCTGCAGAGAAATAGCCTTTTCTCATTAAGTTTAATACAGATGGGAAAACATCTCTGTAGCCGATGATTCCTTTGACTGTACGTTCTTTAATGACAATGTCATTCGGCATAATTTCTGCGCCTTTTTCCCAAATGCTTACAATGACTGTCTCACCTGAAATTCTAGTTGATTGGATTGCTTGCTTCAATACAACAGGTACCCCTGTCACTTCAAAAGAAACATCGACTCCACCATTTGTACGGCGTGCGATTTCTTGAACAACATCTTCATACTGAGAAGGATCTACAATGATCGCTCCAAGTTCTTTTGCTTTTTCTTGGCGCTCTTTTGATAATTCCACTGCATAAATGTCAGTAGCACCAGCTGCTTTTAATGCTTCAATGACAAGTAAACCGATTGGTCCACAGCCAAACACAGCTGCTGTATCCCCAGCTTGCACTTTACTAGAACGAACCGCATATAAAGCAACTGCAGAAGGTTCAACAAGTGCACCTTGCTCATATGAAATTTCGTCTGGTAACAAATGAAGTAATTCTTCATCGACAGATACATATTCAGAGAATCCTCCACCGCCACCAGCAAGTCCTAAGAAGCCCATGTTTTCATCTAAGTTGTAAGCACCTTGGTGCCCGTGAGTTGCAAAAATAGGTTCAACAACCACTCGATCGCCTACTTTGTAATTACTCACGCCTTCTCCAACTTCTACAATTTCACCAGAGAACTCGTGTCCCAGTGTAATGGGTGCTTTTTCTTTTGTAAGTGGATGAGGTTCGTTCACAGGAATGAAGATCGGTCCGCCTAAATATTCATGTAAATCACTACCACAAATGCCGCACCATTTTACTTTCAGTTTCACTTTTCCTGGAGCAACTGTTGGTTCGTCAATTTCCTCTAGTCGAATGTCCTTTTGATCGTGCCAGCGTAGTGCTTTCATTTGTAAGACTCCTTTTCTCATCAATTTAATTAACTTACTTAAATAATGATAACATAATTTTTTTAATTTTCTAAGTAAGATGCACTATTTTTTTGACAGTCAATGGACGAAAAATGACAAAACATAGCAACAGACAAATAAGAAGCATACATAGGCAGCCAATCATGACAGAAGTACGTATCGATAAAACATGCGCCAATGCGCCGCATATTCCTGTCATCATCATCGTCAGAACAGCTTCACATAACGCATAAAAACTTGCCACTCTCCCCATAACCTCTACCGGGATATTCGTTTGATAAAAAGTCATAAAACCGGTGTTTGCAAATGCTAAAAAGAAAGCGAGAACAAAAAAGCCAGCTGCTGCGACAGTCAATGTGCTTGAAAAAGCATAGATCAAGTATCCAAAAGCCACAAACAAACTCCCCGCACCAAGCATCACTGAAATAGGCAGCCTTTCGACAATGACCGTATTAAGACATGCCCCTGCGATAATCCCTGCTCCAGCTACACTGACAAGAAACCCATATTCGGTATTGGTCAACATCAGCACTTCCTTTGCAAAAGCTGCTTCAAGTGAGTCAATCGCAGTCGGTAGCACCGTGATGGCGGCACTAAATAATAAATACACGGCCATCACTTGACGGGATGTGAGACTGAAATGAAGTACAAGTTTTGCATCTTCCTTTAATACTGAGAGAGAAAAGCCTTTTTGTGCCCCGGCTGCTTTTGACAAAGTCGGTAAACACATCGTCAAAACAGCAGATATCAAAAGGCAGATTGCATTTACATAAATTGAAAGGACTGGTGTACCAATGAGAAAAAGCAACCCTGCTACGGCGGGTCCGAGTAAAAATCCACCCGACTGAAGCAAAGATCGAATGGCATTAAACCGTTTTCGTTTATCCGCCGGGATTAGTGCTGTCATATACACCATCGAAGCTGGATGAAACATGGCTTGTGCCATATGAATGAGAAATAGCATCACATATACGATCAATAAGTGGCCTGAAAATAAGGCAAAGGGTAAACAAGCAATCAGAATGGCCCGGCATAAATCTAGACTGATCATGACATTCCGCTGATTCAGTCTATCTATTAAACTACCAGACCAGCTATTTGTTAAAAGAGCCGAGACAGGTCTTAACATATAGACGGCTGTTACAGCAAGAACGGAGCCCGTTTCCTGAAAAATCAGCAGATGGAGAGCAATCATATAAATCCATTCTCCTATGTTCGCAATACCAATCGCTCCAAGTAACATGCTCATATCCCGCCAATGTTTTTTCATCGTGGTGCCCTCCTTTTTGTCATAAAAAAATCCCGCCCCCAAGACATTTCTGTCTTGAGGACGGGATTGACTCCGCGTTGCCACCTCAGTTCATTCACCTGTTACCAGATGAACCTTAGCAGGTTATCGCTAACCCTTCTCTATAACGGGAGAATGCCGCTGCACCACCATCACAATGAATCCGGTGCAGAGCTAAGAGGCTTGGTTCTGTAACGCTTCCCAGCTCCTTCTCAGCTTCACGGAGTTCTCTGTGTGAGGCAGCCATTACATACTCTTCTCTATTTGCGCTTTATCTTTTTTTCATCACGATCTTCAGCTGAATTGTTCTATATTGTACTGCGCCTCCGTCAGGGCGTCAATGTTTTTTCATGTTAATCCGCATAAATCATTTTTCTCGTCATGCCGCCATCAACAACCAAATCGGTTCCTGTCACAAATTGATTGTCTTCGTCTGTTAAATAAAAACAAGCTTTGACAATATCCTTTGGTGTTCCTACTCGATTGGAAAGATGCTGCTGATGGTCAATTTCTCGCAGGCTTTTCTCATCCTTCGTTTCAATCCATCCAGGGGAAATGCTGTTTACTGTTATGTGATCCTGACTAAAAGAAGCAGCCAGCGCATGAGTAAGTGCTGATATCCCGCCTTTTGATGCAGCATACGCTTCTGTATGAGGCTCTGACATGGTCGCACGGGTAGATGAAATATTCACAATGGAACCGCCGTTTGGATTCTCTTTGATATAACGTGCCGCTTCCCTTGCACATAAAAAAGCACCTCGTAGGTTTGTATGCAGCACATGATCAAACTCATCAACCGTTAGCTCATAAGGCGATTTTGTACACATAACCCCTGCATTATTGATGAGAATATCGATCGTTTGATAACGAGCCACAGCAGCCGACATGATGTCTTGAATATCCTTCTCTTGTTTCACATCCGTCTTTTTAAAAAAAGCCTCAAAGGACTCCTTTTTCAGCTGATCTTCCAAGCGCTTGCCCTTCTCTTCGTCAATATCCGCAAGCACAACACGCGCCCCTTCTTTCGCATAGCCATACGCAATCGACTCACCAATTCCATTGGCTGCGCCAGTGATGACAACTGTTTTATTGTGAAAGTTCATCGTTTATCCTATCCTTTCTCTCATGAGATGTTGTCGTCTATCATACCACTCATGTATACATGATACCTAGTCAAATGGGACATAGAAAAACCACCACCTAAATCATACATTAGGAGGGTGGTATATTTGTAATTCTCCATATTGACGACATAGTCGTTTGCTTCTTGTGTAAAGTCTGGGAAAGTTTGTGTATATCATTCAGTCATTCTATTCGGCTCTTTTTCTGTATGACTTAAAAAGCAGCCTTTAGTATATCTAAGTAGTCCGCTTTCGTAACGGCACGAACATTGCTTTTTGTAGAGTTGTTTTGTTCTGCTAGTTCAGCCATTTTTTCAAAATCTTCTACTTTTACATAAGATAATTCTTTTAGTGATGGAATACCTAAATTCTTTGTGAATGTATACATACCATCCATTAATTTTTGAATCGCCACATCATCTGCATCCGTTTTATCTGCAAAGCCCATGATGTTTGCAAGCTCTATGTGCAATGATTTGTTTTCAGCTGCATTAAATTGTATGACATAAGGTAAAAACACAGCATTTGCGATACCATGAGGCGTATCATAAAGACTGCCGAGCGCTTCCGCTAAACAATGCACGGCTGCTACATCAGCGGAACCGAAGCATAAGCCAGCGAGTAAACTGCCTTCCTGCATTTTGTATCTTGCTTCTAAATCAGACCCGTCTTCATACGCCTTCGGTAAATAGGTCACAATGGTTTTCATTGCGCTTGCCCCCATCGCCTTAGAAATAGGGTTTGTTTCTTTACATGTATAGCCTTCAATCGCATGGACCAGTGCATCAACACCTGTTGCCGCTGTTATACTTTTTGGCACCGTTGAAGTAAGAGCAGGATCCAAAATCGCAATAGTTGGTCGAAGCAAGGCATGTTTTAAGGTGATTTTTTTATGTGAAGCAGCTAACGTAATCACAGATGAACGGGTCACCTCAGAGCCAGTTCCAGCCGTGGTTGGAATACAAATTAAGGGTG
Source organism: Bacillus sp. FSL W8-0183 (assembly GCF_038006825.1). NCBI lineage: Bacteria > Bacillati > Bacillota > Bacilli > Caryophanales > Bacillaceae > Bacillus > Bacillus sp. FSL W8-0183. The sequence continues at coordinate 2,604,694 of NZ_JBBOVY010000001.1, forward strand.
ATACATTTGTGTACGCCTTCTTCCCTGCTATATACTCTTCACGATTACCACCATTTGGACCTAATAAAGCAATGGCTTTTGCCGTATCCATTGGGCTTCCTCCACCAATCGCAATTACCGCTGATGCTTGTACTTTTCTAAAGAGCTCTGCACCCGTTAGACATTCATGATCTCTAGGGTTTGGAGATACTTGATCAAAGACGACAACGGAATAACCAGCTTCTTGCAAATATGCTTCAATAGGCGTCACCAATCCTGCGCTTTTTACACCAGAGTCAGTTACAATCATAATTGTAGCACTAGGCAATACAATGTCCTCTACAATAGAGGCAATTTCTTTAGATTTCCCCGCCCCCATGATCATTTTCGTATGACAATCATATTCAAAATTTATCATTGATTTTCTACCCCTTCATTTGTTGATTTAATCGCTTGTTTTTCTGCTCCCCACCATTCTATTCCTTTTAAACCTGGAATGGTAGAAGCGTAAAAAACAGGGTTCTTTCCTACCTTTCTTTGTCCCATGTAATCATTTAGAGCCGCAAAAGCAAATTTGCCTAAAATCGCAATGGCAACCAAGTTAACAATAGCCATAATCGCCATCGACAAGTCCGCTAACGTCCAAACGATTTGTAAGTTGGCGAGAGCACCAAACATGATCATCATTAAAACAGTGATTCGATACACGAATAGCGCGGTTACACTGTGATGAATAAAACCGATATTGGCTTCACCGTAATAGTAGCCACCTACAATGGAGCTAAATGCAAAAGTAAAGATCGCAAATGCTAAGAAAATACTAGCCCAAGAACCAAAATGTTGCGCCATTGCAGCTTGAGTAATTTCAATACCTGACAAATCACCTGCTGTTTCTACTGTTGATAGCATAATAATAAATGCTGTACAACTACAAACAACTAATGTATCAAAAAATACACCTAATAATTGAACAAACCCTTGTTTTACTGGGTGTGAAACATGGGCAGCAGCTGCTGCATTTGGTGCACTTCCCATTCCTGCTTCATTGGAAAATAAACCGCGTTTGACACCGTTCATTATTGCAGCGCCGATTCCGCCTCCAACCACTTGCTCTAATCCAAACGCACTTTTCATAATACTTGCTAATGCTGCGGGTACATCAGCGATATTTGTCACTATCACATAAAGTGCTAAGATAATATAAAACGAGGACATGATTGGCACAATGATTTGGGTAAAGCGGGCAATTCTCTTTACACCACCAAAAATGATGAGTGCCGTAAGAATGGTTACGAATACCCCCATGCCAATTGGACTGATACCAAATGAATATCGAAAGGCATTTGTGATGGTGTTCGTTTGTACTGCATTAAAAATTAAGCCAAAACTAAGAATAACAGAAAAGGCAAAGATCCTACTTGGCCATTTCAGTCCAAATTGCTTTTGTATATAATAGCCTGGCCCCCCTTTAAAACCATCACTTGTTCTCACTTTATATATTTGAGCGAGTGTGCTTTCGACAAATGCAGAAGCTCCCCCTAAAACTGCTGCAAACCACATCCAGAAAATAGCTCCAGGACCACCAACTGTGATGGCAATAGCAACACCTGCCATATTTCCAGTTCCAATCCTCGTCGCTGCTCCGATAAAGAAAGCTTGCATTGAAGAAATGTCTTGACTCCCTTTTATTTTTGGGGCTTTTTCAAAAATAGAACGGAAGACCTCTTTTAGTAAGACAATTTGCATAAACTTCATTCTCACCGTAAAGTAGATTCCAATCCCTATTAACATAACGACTAAAATATATGTCCATAAAAAGTCATTTATTGAATTGACAATCGTTTCAAACAAAGCCATCCCCCCTATAAAATCTGAACATTCTAAATAATGAAAGCGCCTACTTTTATCATAGTAAAAATGTTATGATCTATCTATAGAAGTTTTCTGATTGCATCAATCGGCTCATCCGATTTAGGAGGGATTGACGTTGGAAATAAAGCAACTGATGATGTTCCAAACAGCATCAAAAGTATTAAACTTTACAAAAACAGCACAAATACTTGGCTATGCTCAATCTAGTATCACGGCAAATATCGCTGCATTAGAAGAAGAGTTAGGAACCCCTCTTTTTGAAAGGCTTGGAAAAAGGGTAATTTTAACAGAAGCTGGTATGAAGTTTCAAGATTATACGGATAAGATTTTAGGTTTAACAGGAGAAGCATTAGAGGCTGTTGGCGGAATGAGTGAGCCAAGCGGCATAATGTACCTATCGACTTCCTCATATTTTAACGGACTTTCAAACAACGTATCCTAAAGTAGAACTGATTTTCCGTCCCGGAATAGCTGAAAAGGATGTTTTAAATCTATTACTGGAAGGACAAATTGATGTCGCCCTATTATCGATGAATCCTGTCGTATCCTCACATTTAATTGTAAAAGAATTAAAAGATGAACCGATGGCCATTGTATGCTGTCCAACAAATCCATTGAGCAAAAAACAAAAAGTATATCCTATCGATTTAGACGAGCAAAGATTGTTGTTAACTGAAGACTGCGATTATCGTTACGCCTTCGAACACTCTTTGACACAGGCAGGAGCAAAACCGAGAAGTAAACTAGAACTAGCAGATGTAGAAGCCATAAAAAAATGTGTAATGGCTGGTCTAGGAATTGCTGTACTTCCCGAAATTTCTATAAAAAGAGAAATAACAGAAGGCCATATGATTAAAATCAATTGGATGGGACCCTGTCTCACAACTAAAATCCAACTATTCTGGCATAAAAATAAATGGATGTCTCCTGCTTTGAAGGCGTTTGTTGATTTAACAGAGGAATATATCCTTCTCAATGGGTAATGTGAAATATTTATTTGGGCAGCCTTCAATTTCTTTCACCATTAAATATTAACGAGTTATCCAATCATTTAAAGTAAATCACATGTATACAAAAGCCCTCTACATAGCTATAGAGGGCTTTTTAGAAGAACAATGGATTAATAGGATCTGATACTCTTCAAACCAATGATCATAAAGACCACCGTAAAAGCAATTAAAACCGTCGCATCTAATAATAAGATAGAAAGATTAACATTGCCGCTCATGATCTCACCAAAACCAGACATCATCCATGTTTGCGGTATAGTCAAAGAAATCTTCTTCATAGTGTCTGGAACGATATCTAGAGGCCAATAAATACCACCCAGCATGCACGATCCTACAATGACAATTGCACTAAAGATTTCAGCTTGTTTTTTTGTTTGAGATAAAGTAGCTATCATAAATCCTAAACTTACGACAAGGCCTATAACAAATGATCCGAACAATAAAATAAGAAATAGGTTGCCTAAGTAGACATTAAAGAAAATAGATAAGATGGTCAAAAGAACACCTAATTGTAGCCATCCAAGAAGGAAATATGCTATTAAATAGCCCAGAAGTACATATATTTTATGGATTGGACTCGAAAGCAATCTTTGCCATGTATAATTTTTATACTCCAAATGTATAGATGACAAAGAGCTTGAAATCGCAAACATCATAAACATAATGGTAAAGCCAAGCGGTATTAAATTTGGTTGCTGGTTTGCTTGACCATTTTGTTTTTTTTCAACCAACGAAATGGTGCCAGATTCATTTAACTTATTCAATGCAGTGGTGAGAGAAGCACTTCTCTGATCTTTCACACCGTAATTGATCTGATAAATGATCGCTGCTGCCTCTTTTAAATAGGGAGATAAGACTGCATATTCCTCAGTTTTCTTATAAACTGTCACATCAAAAATCTCTTTATTTTCTTTTAAATGGGACTCTAATTGATCAGAGACTTTAACCGACGCAATTACCTTTTCATCAGATACTAATTCTTCCGCTTCAATTTCAGACGCCTTTATCCAAAGAAATGTCGTGTTCTTTTTGAGCATTTTTAATATTTCCTGATTGAGTTCGTCTTGTTGAGGATTTTGAACAAAAGCAACTGTGGGTTTCTTTGTATCTGATGCCGTGCTGCCAAAGATAAAACTAAATATGATTGGCATAACAAATAAAAAAATGAGAGCCAATGGAGACTTTAATGTTTCTTTTAACTTTAACGTGATAATGGCTAATATTTTATGCATAGCGATGCTTCCTTTCAAAAGACATTCTTAATAAAGCAATGATGAAGAAAGCTAGTCCCATCCCACAGCTAAGTAATAATCCGCTTTGAATTTCACTAAAATCAGCACCTGCCATACTTTTCAAAAACATTTGAAGTGCAAGAGAATTAGGTAAAAAATAGCTGATATTCATCACCCATTGTGGGAATAAGTATAAGGGCACCATACTCCCACCTAAAGCAGCTAACACTTGAGTTCCTAAAATCCCCACACTGTTAAACGTTTTTTCTCTATTGATAAAAGAACCAATCAGCACCCCTAAACCCGCAGCATTTAATATAAAACTAAATCCGATCATAACAACAGTAAAAGGCTCTCCCCAATTCACCTTAAAGACAAAACTAGTAAATAAAATAATGACCGCAAGTTGAATCATACTCATTAAAAAAATGCCCAATAACTTTCCAATGATATAACTAGTATTGCTTAATTTTGATACTAGTAGTCTTTTATAGACTTCTTCTTCTTTTTCCTCTATCATACTGCCAACCAAGAAAACAACAGTCATTAATAAAAAAAGCACACCCATCCCGCCTGCGTAGTATTGGAAGGATGTAATCGGCTGGCTGTTGATATGAATGTTCCTTTCGTTCAATAGTTCTTTTTTCAGTTGATCAGACACGATCTCCACTTCTTTACCTTGATTCAACGGCATCAGAATACGATTCATATGATAATTTTGAAAGAATTGCAAAACCACATTTTCTAGGACCATTTCCTGTAAGCTTGAATTAGGTCCTTTCAAAATATTCAATTGCACATGATCGTGATTTAATATGCTTTTTTCAAAATTCGGCTTGATGATTATACCCATTGTAATGTCTCTACTATTTAAATCTTTCTCTAGCTGATTTTTCGAGGTGACCTTCACTTCAAATATGTCACTGAGTTCACTCTTAGACAATGTTGAAAGAAACATTTTACTTGTAGCGGACTTATCTTGATCTGTTATTCCTACTCGAAATGAATTGATCCTAATTTCGCTATCTTTCTTCATGTTATCTCCAAATGCTGCACCTAATATAGCAATTAATATGATAGGCATAAAAAAAAGTGTAAAAAAGCTTTTCTTATCCCTAAAAAACAATAATAGATCTTTCAGTACAACCCAAATACTCATATACTCACCTCTATTCGATCTAGTCTCGTAATTTCTTACCTGTTAAATACAAGAAAACATTTTCTAAATTTGGTTCTACAACTTCTGCTGAAATTAATTGAACATTTAATGCGGTTACACCTTGAATAAGTTGACTTAGTAAATGCTGAGGATTGTCATCAAATAATTTGATTTGATTTTCCTGCACCATAAAGTCATTCAGTGGGTGGTATTCATTTATATATTGGCACACTCGCTCCATATCCTTTTGTCCTTGTTCACATTTAATCGTAAAAATGATTTCTCTTTTTTCTCCAACAAACTCAGCCAATTCACTTAAATCACCTATCTTAATGAAAGAACCTTGATCCATAATAGCTATTTTTTCACATAGATATTCGACTTCCTCCATGTAATGACTCGTATAAATAATCGTCATTCCTTCACTATTTAGCGTTTTAACTGTTTCTAATATATGATTTCTGGATTGCGGGTCTATACCCACTGTAGGCTCATCCATTATTAATAGTTTTGGCCGATGCAAAATCGCACATCCGATATTCACTCTTCTTTTCATCCCTCCTGAGAATACTTTCACCTTATCATTCGCTCTATTGCCCAGACCAATTAATTCAAGGATTTCTTGTACTCTGCTTTTTAATTCTTCTCCTTTAAGTCCATACATTTTCCCCCAAAACGTTAAATTTTCTTTTGCTGACATATCTAAATATAAAGCGATCTCTTGCGGAACAATGCCAATCAATTGCTGTGCATGCTTTGTTTCTTTATGTAGATCAATGCCTCCAATCGTAATAGTCCCGCTCGTTGCATGTATAAGTCCTGTCATGATACCGATTAAGGTTGATTTCCCTGCACCATTAGGGCCTAACAGTCCAAATGATTCACCTTGTTTTAAGTGGAAGCTAACCCCTTTTAATACTTGTTTACCTTCATAATTTTTGATGATGTTTTGTACTTTTAGCAATCGCAATCTCTCCTCTATTCTATCTATCATAATCCTGTCCAATCATTGCCAACTGTTTTATGGTATGTCTTTCAACTAAAGATCATTTTTTCCAATTTACTCATTTTACCACGTTATGAAATATAGAAGAACAGTATAGGTCTTTTTATATTTATAAACAAAAAAACTTACAGGAAAAATCCTGTAAGTTTTTTTCGATGGATCATTATTTAGAAATCATGCCATGCGGGTCAATCACAAATTTCTTCGCCACACCCGAATCAAAATCGCTATATCCTTTAGGGGCTTGATCAAGGGAAATGACGGTTGCATTAACGGCTTTGGCGATTTGTGCTCTTCCGCTTAAAATAGATTTCATCAAGCTGCGGTGATATTGCATGACAGGGGTTTGGCCTGTCACAAAGGTATGGGCTTTGGCCCAGCCAAGTCCAATTCGCACTTTCAGAGATCCAACTTTTGCATCTTCATCCACAGCACCTGGATCTTCTGTGACGTAAAGTCCTGGAATTCCAAGTTTACCGCCAACTTTGGTAATATCCATAATTGTATTTAAAACGGTGGCTGGTGCTTCTCCTTGATCTCCATGACCTGAAGCTTCAAAGCCGACACAATCGACCGCACAGTCGACTTCTGGCTCTCCAAGGATGTTTGTCATTTGTTCACCGATTCGATCATGTTTTCGTAAATTAATCGTTTCGCAGCCAAAGCTTCTCGCCTGCTCGAGCCTTTGTTCATTGAGATCGCCGACGATGACAGCAGAAGCGCCAAGGAGCTGAGCGGAATGCGCTGCTGCAAGACCTACTGGCCCTGCACCAGCAATATAGACAGTAGAGCCTGGTTTTACGCCAGCCGAATACGCACCATGAAAACCTGTCGGGAAAATATCGGAAAGCATTGTCAAATCAAGTATTTTCTCCATCGCCTGATCTTTGTCCGGAAATTTAAGCAGCTGGAAATCAGCATATGGCACCATGACGTACTCTGATTGGCCGCCAACCCATCCGCCCATATCTACATAACCATAAGCTGAGCCAGGTCGATCGGGGTTCACATTTAAACACACATGGGTTTTTTGTTCTTTACACATGACGCAGCGACCACAGGCAATATTAAACGGAACTGATACGAGATCACCCTTTTGGATAAACTCTACATCTCGTCCAACTTCAACGACTTCACCAGTAATTTCATGACCAAGGACAAGTCCTTCAGGCGCAGTTGTACGCCCTCTTACCATGTGCTGGTCGCTCCCGCAAATGTTTGTTGTCACCACTTTTAAAATGACGCCATGCTCACACTTACGTCCAACATTGGCTTTAGGTACACCAGGGCCATCCCTTAAAACCAAATCAGGGTATCCAATATCCTCAACTGCTACATTTCCTGCTCCTTTGTAAACGACACCTTTGTTTCCCGACATGTTTTCATTCCTCCCTTTTTGTTTAAAAATGAAGTCTCTCCAAAATTCTCTCTTTCTCGGGCTTTTTCCTTCTTTTAACCGCACATTGACTCAAAAAATAAGTGACAAATGTCTATCTAGGAGAGAAAAATGTATTTTCCAGTCAAATAAAAAAGAAAATATTGAAAAAAAAGCTAAACATTTGCAGAACATTGTCGATATAAGGAATAAGCCAGACAGGTATCCTTAATCGACAAACAAATTCCTTATATATACTATCATTCCTTACACACCTGGCTGGCCCCTACATATGAAATGAATGCAAAAGACTCTTCTTGTGAAGAGTCTTTTTTATTGATGAATGATCAATTCCCACATGCAAAAAAGGCCCTTCTGGCGAAGAGCCTTTTTTTGAGTGCTTGTTCATTACCTGGGAAATATTTTCATCATTTTAAGGCTTTGATACAGATGTATGTATCATAATGGTAAACAGAGACGTCTCTAAAGTGATACGCTGAAAAAAGACAGCTGATGTCTTCTTCACTGTACGTTGAAAGAGACTGAGAGCGTTTTTGTTCCTTCATCAGTTCCTGCTTTTGAAAAGATAAGAATACTTCTCCATCCACTTGAAGAACACGATATACCTCTTTCATGACTTGTTCGATATCTGGCAAGTAATAGATGGTCTGCACTGTGAACAATTTATTGAATGATCTGTCTTCAAAAGGTAATTGCTCAGCTTTTCCAAGTGTGATAACGGCTTTTTCCTGCTCGACAAGCCTCTTATGTTTTCTTTTCGCGTATTTTACCATATGACGCGAAGCATCGATTCCATATACTTTCCCTCGATCAAGTTTTTCCGCTACTTTAGATAATGTCATACCTCTTCCAGTACCAATTTCTAAAATCCGGTCGTTTTCTTGTATATTTAAGAGTTGAATCGTCCATTGATTGATATTATGATGATTTTTTTCCATATAGCGGGCAACCCATTTTGAGAACAAGCCCTTTGGTTCCCTCATTTGTTTTCCAATCCAGCTTTGAATCAATGTCAACACCTGCTTTGCACCAGTAAATAAAACTATTTACGAATTTTCTTACTTTTCATATCGGCTCTCGCCTAACAAAAGTTAAGACCTAGTCCTAATTTCTTTGTCTTTTATTAGACGGCACCTTTTCTGAAAATGTTTCGCACGTAATGAAAAATATTTAAACAAATAGGCATTTTCATTAATTGTGCTCAGATTGATTTCGTTTTCTGCATGAGCTGCATATTTTATGAATGTATCTTGATTAGATAAAGGTGGTGCTAGATTATGGGCTTTGGCGGTTATTCTGGAGGCTACTGCGGTGGCTACGGTGGCGGTTTTGCAGGCGGATTCGCATTGCTTGTTGTACTGTTCATTTTGTTAATCATCATCGGTGCAAGCTGGATTTGCTAATGTAAAAGGAGCAGGAAACGATAACGTTTCCTGCTCCTTTTCTTTAATACCAATAGGTTGGATAATTGTACATATAGCGTCTGAGCATTTCTTCTTGCTCTCTTTGCATTCTGTATGGATTGCCGTATCCGTGCTTTAAAGAATGCGGAATAGACGCATACCCGTGCCCCACTGACGGAAACCTCATATATGGTGACATCGACATTCATTGATCACCTCACAATCTCCTTTTACGGTTATCATATGTGCAGGTGATCAATGTGGAGCGTGTCTAAACCTGGTCCTTCTCCCTTGTATAACAATCAAGCATTGCAAGCATCATAAACATGTCAATCTCCTCCTTTTCATGTTTTTATTGTCCTTTTTAGTTCATGTACTTTAGTTGTTTCTGCTTCATTTCTTCATAAAACGTTTCGACTTGTTGTTCATAAAGAACGGTTTCAATGTCCTTGTATTTACGTTGGATCGTCAAAGTAATAAAAAATAAATGGATTGTCATATACGCTCACCTCCCTTCAGTTCGCAGCACGCGAAATAGCCCGCAGATCTTCTTTATCAGTTGACCTGCGGGCACACAAAAATGCAGATCAAAAGACAGTGTCTTCTAACCTGCGATGGATGATACGTGAAATCCTCGTTTACTTAAACAGTTTTGTAGCGTGAACCGTAAAAGGTAAAGGAAGGACACGAGCTCTTCCACAGGCTGATGACATGATGAAATTGGTTGTTGAATTGATCACAAGTAGATACGAATAACATATTCTTCAGCCTCCTTTACGTTTTTAATTACTTTGTAAGTATATCCAGCGAGCACCATTTTGTAAACCTGTTTTTAGTAAATTAGATGATTTTTGTGTGTTTGACTAAATTTCTACAGTGATTCTTGTCCGATTATCCAGTGCAATTAAAAAAAAGTTTCCTCATCACATGAGGAAACTTCAGAATGTTGACAAAGGGCTAAAATGAACTTGATTTTAGCCCTTTGTCTTCTTTTCAGCGTGATAGAAAACCTTTGAATTCTAGGAAGGACGAGTACCGGCGCGGAGCGAATTTGACATTCGTGAGCACCGGCACGCAGGACTGACAAAGAATGCGAGGGTTTGTCTACACGCTGAAAGTCTCCTCATCATATGAGGAGACTTTTTGCTTAATCTTCATCTAGTTCTTGTAGCTTTTTTTGAAAAAAGATCGCACGTTTCACGCAAAGAAAAGCAGCCAATAGGAAAACACAATCAACTGCCAGCATCAGCATTTTTGGTGATGCTTCTAGGTGCTGATTCGGTAAAATCGTACCAATATATAAAAAGGTGCTAACAGCAAGCAAAATAAAAGCGTATTGCTTGTAATCTGTCACTAAACCATCCCACTTTTTCTTCACTTGTTTCACCTTCCCGTTATCAATGTCTATTGATAGCTTACCATAGTGAGAGAAAGCGAGGGGCATGTAAATCTATCCATTCGTTACTGCGTCGAGCCCTTGTTCAATATCATGTAATAAGTCATCAATATCCTCAATACCGACAGAAATACGGATTAAACCATCTGTGATACCAAGCTCTTCTCTGCGCTCTTTTGGAATAGATGCATGGGTCATGCGAGCAGGAACAGAGATTAAACTTTCAACCGCCCCTAGGCTTTCTGCGATTGTAAACAATTTCAATTGGCTTAAAAACACGTCGACATTTTCTTCTTTTCCAATATCAAAAGAAATCATACCGCCAAAGCCTGTTGCTTGAGTTTTTGCAAGCTCATGACCTGGGTGAGCGCTTAAACCTGGGTAATAGACACGTGTAATCGCAGGATGCTGTTCTAAAAACTCAGCGATTTTCTGCGCGTTTTGTTGATGTGCTTCCATTCTTAGCCCTAGCGTTTTCATTCCTCGCATTAGAAGCCACGCATCTTGCGGTCCAAGAATACCGCCTGTAGAGTTTTGAACAAAGTGCAATTCTTCACCAAGCTCTTCAGTAGCTGTCACGACAAGTCCGCCCACCACATCACTATGGCCGCCTAAATATTTTGTGGCACTGTGCAAGACAATGTCAGCCCCATATGAAATCGGCTTTTGGAAATATGGGGTAAAAAACGTATTATCGACAATCATCAAGATGCCAGCTTCTTTTGTGATCCGGCTCATGTCTTGTAGATCGGTCATTTTCAGCAATGGATTGGTTGGTGATTCAATATAGACGGCTTTTGTTTCTGGTAAAATCGCTTTTTTCACCGCTTCAGGATCACTTGTGTCTACAAATGTGGCTTTAATGCCAATTCGGTTGAGCACCTTTGTCATCACACGATAGGTTCCGCCGTACACGTCGTCAGTCAGTACGATATGATCTCCGCTGTTAAACAGCATCATCACAGCTGTAATTGCAGCCATCCCTGAACCGAATGCATAGCCGTTTGCCCCGCCTTCAAGATCACGAATGACTGTTTCCAGTGCTGTTCTTGTTGGATTCGCAGTTCTGGAATATTCATATCCAGTGTGCTCGCCTGCTTTAGGCTGCTTATAGGTGCTGACTTGGTAAATGGGAACAGACACGGCTCCTGTTTTTTCATCACCAGTGATTCCACTATGAATCATCATTGTTTTTGGCTTCATTTTATTTTCCTCCCTCATAAATACCTTTACTTAGATAACGTTCACTGCTATCAGGAAAAATGGTCACGATCACTGTCCCAGGTGATGCCTTTTTCGCTTCCTCTAAAGCGGCAAATAGAGCGGCTCCAGACGAGCTTCCGAGCAGAACACCTTCCTTTTCAGCTGCTTCTTTCACCATTCGGAAAGCATCATCGTCACTGACGGTATAAATCTCGTCAAATAAAGTCGATTCCATATAATCTGGAATAAATTCAAGGCCAATTCCTTCCGTTCTATGCGGTCCCGGCTTTCCGCCATTTAAAATAGATCCTTCTGGTTCCACGATCACTGTTTTTAGCGCTTCTTTTTGCTCTTTTAAATAGGCAGCACAGCCTTGAAACGTTCCGCCAGAGCCCGCTCCTGCTACAAACACGTCTATGTTCCCTTGGAGGTCGGACCATATTTCTGGCCCGAGCGTTTTATAGTAAGTCAATGGATTTACTTGGTTTTTAAATTGTAAGACACAATACGCATTGTCAAGGCTTGCCTCTAGTTCAAGGGCTCGATCAATCGCACCCTTCATCCCATCTTTTCTTGGTGTATGAATAATCTCTGCACCAAGCGCCTTCATGAGCTGTTGTTTCTCTTGACTAAAATGTTCTGGTACACAGAAGATCGGATGCAATTGATGTTTTCTTGCACTTAGCGCAAGCCCGATGCCTGTGTTTCCTGCAGTTGCTTCAATAATGGTTCCGCCTGGGCGCAGTTTGCCCGATGCCAACGCTTCTTTAATCAGCATATCACCTAAGCGATCCTTAATACTTCCGCCTGGGTTCATCATTTCAAGTTTTGCATAAACATCAACACCTGCCGGCACACCCATCCCTGACAGTTTTAAAAGCGGTGTGTGGCCGATTAATTCCGTAATATCATGTATGACAGCCATATAAATCCCTTCCTTTGTATGGAAAAGAAGGGGAAACCCCTTCTTTTATTGTGTTTGCTTTATCATACGCAGGACAAGGTCTGTTGAGTGAATCGCTGCTTGCTCTAGAAATTGATCAAAAGAGATATTGGATTCTTTCCCAGCAATATCTGACAACGCTCGAACGACCACAAATGGCGTTTCAAATAGATGGCAAACTTGCGCAACTGCTGCTGCCTCCATTTCCACTGCATACAGCTCTGGAAATTTCTCTCTCACAAACGCGACACGACCAGGATCATCCATAAATGAATCTCCTGTTGCAATCGTTCCTTTTGCCACTTGAATATGATCGATTTCTGAAGCAGATTCCTCTGCCAGCTTCACAAGCTGATCATCTGCGATGAAAGCAGCTGGTAATCCTGGCACTTGTCCATATTCGTAATTAAAGATCGTCACGTCCACATCATGATGTCTAACATCTGTAGAGATGACAATATCACCTACATTTAATGAGTGATGGAAACCGCCAGCTGATCCTGTATTGATCACATAATCTGGCTGAAAGCGGTCAAGCAGAAGTGTTGTGCTGACCGCTGCATTTACTTTTCCAATCCCTGATTTTAATAAAATCACTTCTTTATCTTCATAAACACCTGTTGTAAATTCACACCCAGCGATGTTTTCTTGTGTGGCATTCTTTAGTTGGTCTCTTAAAATCGTCACTTCTTCTTCCATTGCACCTATCACTGCGATTTTCAAATCAAAAACATCCTTTCATTCCCTTTTCTTCGCTTCTACGATCCACACAAAATCATTCATTTGATGAAAAGATGTGCTAAAACCTTCTTCTTCAAAGATTTGCTTTAACACACCTATGGATGGATAATATTCCGTTTCTAAATCCTCTGCAAGCTGATCGAACCCAGCGGCTTTCGCTTTGTTCGTTGCAGCTTGATGTGCTGCTTGATTTTGAAACATTGTATCAGCAAAGACTATTTTACCACCTGAGGGAAGGATGTTGCCATAGGTGTGGATGGCTTGTTTTTTTTCTTCGTCCGTTAAATGATGGAAAGCATATGAACTGACGATCGTATCAGGCTCAAAAGGTGGAGCTGGAAACGATAAAAAATCTCCGTCATGAAATACATTTGGTATTCCTTTTTGAAGAGCCGCTTTCTTCATGGCCTCTGAAGGTTCAACGCCAAACACTTTCTTATCTGCTTGAAGCAGCGCCGCCGTTAGGTTTCCTGTGCCGCTTCCAAACTCAATGACATGTTGACCTGCACGGCGAGTAATCTCTTTTAGAATGGCCGGATACCGGCGAAACACTTCTTTATACTGCTCGTCATGACCACTTACAGTGTCATCATAAGATTCAGCCCAATGATCAAATAAAGAAAGAAACTCACGTCCCATTTTTCTTTCCCTCCACTTTATCTATTTATTCCTATCCGTATAGTATGTTTTATTCCGTCGAACAGTTCCTATCCTACCACATCTTCTGATTCTTTCCTACTAAAAAATACTGAGTGGGGTAGAAAAATATTTGCCCTTTTGAATGGGAGAGATTATGATGAATCTAGAGCATGGAGGGATGAATGAAATGGATTTTCAACTGGATTTTTTAAAGGACAAAATTGAATTTTTTAAAGCAACGTCTTTAAAAGAACTTGAACAAAAGATCCAAAAACAAATTGAACATAATCAGGCGATCTTGCTGACTGTTCATTCTGTAAGTCATCAAACGACTGTCATTGATGATAAGATTTTGTATACAGCAGTTGTTCATTTTAAAGCGAATGTCTCATAAAAAAAAGATCAGCGTATAGGCAGTCAGGTCTGTGCGCCGGTGCTAGTCCTTCCTAGACTGCAAAGGTTTTCTATCACGCTGAAAAGAAGAAAAAGGCTAAAATGAAGTTCATTTTAGCCTTTTTGCATGCATCTTTTTTATTTTAATTTTTCAACCTTCACAGGTTTCCAGCCTTTTTCGTCCACCCACGTAATTTCTACACGGTAGCGTTCACCTGTTGATTTATCACGGATGGTTCCTTTTGCATCTTGAGGTCCTCCGTTATTTCCTAACCAAATAACAGTCATTTGATCTTCTGAGATTCCTGTCGCATAGGACATGGCTTTGATCATTTCTTTCCAGTCTTTTGAGTTAGCATCATAGGTTGCTGTATGTGATCCCGATTGCTCTGTTCCTACAGGCTCCCAGTTATCGTTTTCATATGTTTTGTCTACGTCACTTGTTTTACCACCATCTGTTTCTGTGGCATCTTTTAACGCATCTTTGTTTGGCTCTTCTTCATCATCTGTTTTCTTTGTATCGTCTTTTTTGTCAGATGAATCGTCTTTTTTCGCATCCGCATCATCGGATGTATCTTTCTTTTGATCTTTCACATCTTCTTCTGAGTTTTGTTTATTTTCACTCGATGCCGGTGCTGTTTTGGATGGTTCGTCTGCTACATTTGTATCTTTCGGTTTATTAAAAATTAACAAACTCGATGCGACAACCAAAATAAGCACCACAACGATACCAATTAATATGTTAAGCACCATATTCGCCTTTCTGCGCTTATCACGATGTTCAAATCGAGAATTTCTACTCAAAATCTCTGCACTCCTTTGCCTCTGTTCCCTAAGTCGTTACTATTCTAACATGACATGAAGGGATGTTCTATGTCTGTTTCTTTTCAATTTCATTGACCTTTTTTACAATATCATAAAACGCTTCATTTGTCTTAGCCCGGCCACTTGCCTCATCAAGGTGAACAACGACGAGAGCGTATTTTGGTTTTTCTGCCGGAAAGTATCCGGCAAACCACTTGTGATAAAGTGGATTCCCCTGTTTATCTTTGCTGCCGGTTTGGGCAGTGCCTGATTTCCCTGCTATATGGAACGGCAGGTCTTGAAATCTTCTTCCTGTTCCTTTGTCAGACGTCACCACCTGCCTTAAGTACTTTTGCAAGGTTTGAGCTGTATAGCGGTCAATACTGTCACCATCAGGTCGTTTGTTTTGGAAGGATAGCATCGTTGTTCCGTTTTGATACATCACTTTATCTGCAATCCTCACTTCTTTTCGTTCTCCGCCCCTTGCAATCGTTGCCATCATATTGGCAATTTGTAAGGGGGTTGTTTTGACATTTTTTTGACCAATCGCCGTTTGCGCAATGGCTTTTTTGACATGCTTGTCTCTTTTATCTCCCCACACACTGCCTGTTTCTTCACGATCAAACTGTTTGAATTGTTGCTTATGGTATACATCCCCTTCCCAGCCGGCTCGATCCACAAGCCCAAGCTTTGAAGCTGTCTTTTCAAGGATTTGATCATCTGTTTGGATGAGCTGCTCAGCGAGTGTCGCAAATGTATAATTACAGCTTTGCGCAAAGCTTTCAGACAGATTCAGTACTTCCTGCTTTCCTTCTGGCTCTCCATATAAATTCTTTCGACAATCATACATCGTTTGTGGCTGGTTCAAGTTTTTTTCAATCGCTGCGGCAAGTACGACCGTTTTAAATACAGAACCAGGAGCCATTGCGGTCAGCATGTAATTTCTTGCCTCATGCCGGTTTTTGCTGGTCACATTTGGAACACTCGCCATCGCTAGCACACTGCTATTTTGAATGTCGAGCAGAACCGCTCCGCCTTTTTCAACACCTTGTGCTTTGAGAACATTCTCCATTTCCCTCTGCATGTCTTCGTCCATGGTTGTCTGCACTTGCAGCGGATAAAACGAATGAGCTTCTGCTGTATATTTGACGTCCATCCCAAACAAAGGGTTTCCCCTTCCGTCCACATGGTATAACAATTTTGTGTCTTGCTCTGGTAATAGAAATTCGTCAAATGTACTTTCCAAACCGAATGTACCGATCTCAGTGCGGATTGAAAGCTCTTTTTTGTCCGGATAACGTTTTCTCAAGAGTTCTGGATTCTCGCTTGTGAAACCTAATGTGTGGAGGGCAAGTCTTTTTTTGTCCTTCTCTTTCATATATACGCCGTAAACACCTGAATATTTCATATCATTGATGTCTTTTAGCTTTTTTTTCGTGATATCATCTTTTAAAATGAGTGGTTTCTTCGTTTCTATCAGCTGGCTCTTCAATTCATCTTCTTCCATCTCAAGTATAGAAGCGGTTTGCTTTAAGTGAGGGAGGTCATATTGCAGGAAAGGAAATATGATGACCGCAGGCTCTTCTTTTGTGAGAAGTGCCTCGCCGTTTCGATCTAAAAATTCGCCGCGTCCGTCTGAAATGACTACTTCTTCTGTCCGCTGCCTGACACTTTCTTGGATCAAATTAATATCCAGCTTTGAAAAAGATTCTGTGAAAAACAACTGAATTTCCGCTAGTCTAAATAGGAGACCGAGCAATAAGATAAAAATAATGACACCTGTCCATTGGATTCTTCTTGTTTTCAGCATAAAAACACCTCGTCCCTATTGTGGACGAGGTGTTTATCGTATAAACGTAATTATGAAATTTTTACAATTTGGACGAACATTTCTCCGCCAGGTGTTTGAACCGTGACTTTGTCGTCTACTTGTTTGCCTAAAAGGCTTTTTGCAATTGGAGAATCGTTTGAAATTTTGCCTTCAAACGGATCAGCTTCTGCACTTCCTACAATCGTATAAGACTCTTCTTCACCGTCCGGTAATTCAACGAATGTCACCGTTTTACCGAGTGAAACAATATTTGAGTTACCTTCATCTTCAATAATTTTGGCATTACGAATCATATTATCAAGCGTTGTAATACGACCTTCTACAAACGCTTGCTCTTCTTTAGCAGAATCATATTCCGAGTTTTCAGAGAGGTCTCCAAAACTTCTAGCGATTTTAATACGCTCTACAACCTCTTTACGTTTAACCGTTTTCAAATATTCAAGCTCTTCTTCTAATTTGCGCTTTCCTTCTTCTGTCATTGGAAATACTTTCTCTTGTGCCATGAATCATTCACTCCTTCTATTAATCCTCATCATACAAGCTTTCTGCATGTGAGTGACGACTGAAATATACAAGAATGAGGACATATTCCGGCCCTCATTCCTTCTGTCCCATATTCGTAAAAGTCCATCTTACATGGCGTCCCTTTTAGATGCAACTATTATGCCTTTTTATTAGGCAGGAACAGCAGCGTTCTCATGATGATGTATTATCTTCATCGCACAAACTGTGGAAAGGCACAGGAAGCTCCTGTACCTCGTTCGGCCATTTCGATCATATGTAGAAGAATAGCTTATCCATTCTCCATCTTCCAATACATAATATGGTCAGTGTACGATATGTCTATGCTATATTATTACAAAATTGCATTTTGATCAAGAATTGTTTGAAAATTTGTGATGATTTGTTTGTCGTTTTTTTAATATACTTTTACAAAGCAGGAATAACTGAAACTTTCAGCATCCCATCGTGATTTTCCTGTCTTCATTTCGCAGCATTGTTTTCCTATCATATCAAATCTTTTACTCAGGGACTACTTCTTACAATGCTCACCGATGATTTCGGACTAGCCATTACTAAAGTATTGACTACAAGAGCAGGATGTTGAAAAGACCTTTACGTCGTAAAGGTCTTTGTTCTTCTCCACCATTTACTCTCCGCGGTTTTGAAGAATCGTTTGAATTTTTGTCACCATGAGGTCAATAGCCACATGATTTTGACCGCCTTCTGGGATGATGATATCGGCGTATCGTTTTGACGGTTCAATGAATTGATTGTGCATCGGTCTGACGACAGATACATATTGTTCAATCACGGAATCAATCGATCTGCCTCTTTCTTTCGTATCACGTAAAATACGGCGAATGATCCGAAGATCTGCATCTGTATCCACATACAGTTTAATATCCATTAAGTTTCTTAGACGTTCGTTTTCAAGAGCAAAGATTCCTTCAACGATGATGACATCTTTGGGTTCAACATGTACCGTCTCTTCTGAACGTGTGTTTAGTTTAAAATCATAAATCGGTTTTTCAATGGACTCGTACTTTAGCAGCGCTTCTACATGCTCAATCATCAGGTCATTGTCAAATGCAAGCGGATGATCATAATTGGTCAGCAGGCGCTCTTCAAAAGGCATATGACTTTGATTTTTATAATATAAATCTTGCTGAAGCATGAGGATTGAATGTCCTTTAAATTTTTCGTAAATGGAATTGGTGACGCTCGTTTTACCTGAACCCGAGCCGCCAGCGATTCCAATCACCACTGGTTTTTTCCCCATGTGCCGGTTATTTCCCCTTTCTCATCATGTTGCTAGGGTATACTTTTTGATCAAGCTTAAATTTCACAATTTGCAGTGGATGACGAGCGGCATCGAGTTCGTTCCCTTTTTCGTCCCAAATCGTCTCAATCTTGCATGTGAAATTTTCGATTTCTGGACCGAAAAATTCAACTTCGTCGCCAGCTTTAAAGAAATTACGCTGCTGTAATGTGACAATTTGTTCTTGTTCATCATAATGAAGTACAAGTCCGACGAAATCAAAGGTCGTTTTCTTTCCGTGAATGCCAAACATTTGTTCATCCGTTCCTGGTACACCTTCAAAAAAGGCAGGAGCCGTGTCACGGTTGGCACATTTGTCTAATTCATCGAGCCATTCTTGTTGAATGACGAAATTGTCTGGATCCGCACAGTAAGCATCAATGACTTTACGATAGACACTGACAACTGTTGCTACATAATGAATGGACTTCATTCGTCCTTCGATCTTTAAGCTATCAATTCCCATTTCGATCATTTGCGGTATGGATTCGATGAGTTTTAAATCTTTTGGACTCATCGCAAATGGTGCGTCTTCTTCACTGAATAAAGGCACTTCCTCAGAGCCTTCTAGTTTATAAAGATCATAATCCCAGCGACAAGATTGGCAGCAGCCCCCGCGGTTTGAATCTCTCGCTGTCATATGGTTACTGAGCACGCAGCGGCCAGAATAAGCAATACACATGGCCCCGTGAATGAACGTTTCGATTTCAATATCCACTTTTTCTTTCATTTCTTTAATCTCTAGGGCGCTTGTTTCACGAGCAAGGACCACACGCTCAAGCCCCTCTTCCTTCCAAAACTGCACCGCTTTCCAATTTGAAAGTGACTGCTGTGTGCTTAAGTGAACTTCAAGCTTTGGAGCTACTCGTTTGCATGTTTCAATAATGAGTGGATCAGCGACAATAATTCCCGCTACACCGGCTCCTTCAATCCCTTGAAGATATTCTTCCAGCCCGTCCATGTTTTCGTTGTGGGCGAAAATATTCGTTGTCACATAAATACGAGCATCGTATTTGTTCGCAAATGCGACACCTTCTGCCATTTCTTCGATTGAAAAGTTATCTGCATTTGAACGAAGTCCAAATTCTTTCCCGCCAATAAAAACAGCATCTGCTCCATAATGCACAGCAATTTTTAGTTTTTCTAAGTTACCTGCTGGCGCTAGCAGTTCTGGTTTTTTTGTAATGACACGTTTTCCATCGATCACTTCAGAAATTCCATCTTTTAAAAGTGCCATTTCCTCAGCCTCCTTTTATCTTAATAAACCGTTTCTTTAAAGAAGAACCCTGTATCGATTGAACGGTTGACAGGCTGGATCTCTTCAATACGCTCCACCCATTCATCTTTCTGATCTTCATAGGCTTCCTTATCAGTCACTAGTAAATCAATGGCTTTTCGATAGAGGGATGTCACCTCTGTCATATAAGAAAGTGACTTTAAAATTCCGTCAATTTTAAATGAGTCAATGCCTGCGTCGACAAATTCTTCTAATTCATCAATCATACATACATCATTTGGACTCATAATGTGTGTGCCATTTTCATCCTCAAAAATAGGATATTTGTTTTGACGCTCCTGGTCGTGAAGGAATAGACCTTCTTCCATATTTCTGCCTTCCACGTCCATTTGTTTGCCTTGATATTCAAAATAGTTGCCAACAAGTGTCCGTTTGGATTGGAACATACAGGTCATGCCGTGGACTTGAATTTCAATCTCCACTTCGGCGTTTTCTTTGATATCAATCACGCTATCCATATTGAGTTCTTTGGCAAGAACCGCACGTGTTGCGCCTTTTCTGCCCCAGTAGTTACAAGTGTAATAGTTTGTCCCAGTTGTTTCTGTACTCCAGTGCAGATTCAAGTTGACACCTGTTTCTTTTGCGGCCATGATCACTGCCGGATCTCCAAAAACGACACCATCCACGTTTAACCCATCGAGAAAGGTTAAATAATCTCCAAGCAGTGCCACACGGTCATTATGAAAAATCGCATTCATGGCGACATATACTTTTTTGTGATGTGCATGTGCGAGTTGAACCGTTTGTTTCACATCTTCTCTTGAAAACTCACCTGCAAGACGGATTCCATATGTTTGTTCACCTATTAAAAATGCGTCAGCACCCGCTTCAATGAGCGGCAGTACATCCGACACCTTGCTTGGCGTCACAAGCAATTCTGGTTTTTTCATGATTGGTCACCTCTTTTTGTACTAATAGCGATCCCATCTCCAACCGGAATGATACACGTTTGGTAGTCAGGATTTGACATCAGCCATTGATTGTATCGATCAATTTTGCCTATTAATTGTTTTTTTCGTTTATCTTCAATTTCTTCTTCATAATTTGTCGCAACTAAGCCTTTAAATAATACGTTGTCTGTAATAATCATTCCGTCATCGGACAGCATCGGTTCAAACAGCTCAAAAAAGCGTTGATACTGACCTTTTGCCGCATCAATGAAGATCACATCATAGGGCGCCATCGTCTGAACCGTTTTAGCTGATTCGATCGCATCGCCAAAAAACACGTGAATTCTATCTTTGAAATGCAATTCTTCAATATTTCGTGTCGCTTCCTCATAACGTTTCGCATTTCGCTCAATCGTATAGATTTCAGCATCTGGCAGAGCTTCTGCCATTCGAATCGCTGAATAGCCAATCGCTGTCCCAACCTCAAGAATCTTCTTCGGTTTTTTCAAAGAAAGCAGCTGCAATAACAGTTCAATGCTCACCTTTTCCATGATTGGCACATGATGCTCTTTGGCATACTCCTCTAATTGAGCGATGGCATCAGGACTCGGCTCAATTAAATCTTCAATATAATCATTTATTTGATCATCTTCGATTGTCATTATATGTCTAGCTCCTTCATGACCTGAAAAAGAAGAGTCCTGCCTGCTGCAGCTCTCTTTCTCGTCAATCTTTCGTTCATCTAAGTAAAAACAACCCGATATATTTTACCACAAAGATGTGGTAATTGCGAACCTATAAAATGGATATAACAACGAAAAAAACTGCAGGCAATTTCACCATTGTCTACAGTCTTTTTCCTCTCACATGAGCGCTAGTTGCTGCCTGTGATGTATTTCGCTTTCGCTTTGTTGTGCTCATTTAACGTTTTCGTAAAGACGACTTCCCCATTTTTCTTTGCTAGGAAGTAAACAAAATCTGTTTTCTCTGGATGGAGTGCTGCTTTCCAAGAAGATTCTCCAGCATTGGCAATAGGTCCAGGCGGCAGTCCTTTGTTGGTATACGTATTATAAGGTGATTTCACTTTTAAATCTTTGTAATAAACACGGGACTTATGCTCGCCAAGCGCATAAAGAACGGTTGGATCTGTTTGAAGCGGCATGTCCTTTTTCAACCGGTTATAAAACACACTTGAGATTTTTGCCCGGTCTGTTTTTTCGGTTGCTTCCATTTCTATCAGGGATGCCATCGTTAGGACATCATGGATGGACATCTTTCTCTTTTTCATGTCCTTTTCATACGTTTTCACATATTGATCTGTTTGTTTAATCATCGTGTCAATGATGGTTTCAAGTGATTCATCCTCACGATAAAACGGATACGTCGCCGGGAATAAATATCCCTCTAACGGATGCTTGACCTGTTTCCCGTTCACTTGTGATGTCACCGTTTTCGGGTATTTTTTCATCAATTTTTTAATAAAGGCTGGATCATCCAGCTTCGCTTCAACTTCCTTCGCTGAAAAATTCGTCTGGTTTGCGATAATAGTTGCAATATCAGACAACTGTTTCCCTTCAGGTATCACAAGCTGAAATGCGTAATCTGTCCCGCCAGATGTCAGCTTTTGAATTAGCTGATCCGCATCCATTGTTTGTTTGAGATGAAAATAGCCCGCTTTAAAGCCTGACGCTTTTTTGTACTTTGCATAGTAAGTGAAAATCGTGTCATTTGAAATCAGCTCATTTTCTTTTAAAATGCTCGCAATTCCACTGACAGATGTCCCATTTGGAATATGAATATTAATGGTTTGTTTGCTTTTTTGATCGACCGGCCCGAGTGCTGATTTTACATATAAAAAACCTGATAATGCTGCAATGATGATCACAGCAAGTACAGATAACAGGACGATCCCCATTTTTCGTTTAAAAAATGGTCGTTTCTTTTGTTCTGAAAACATGCATGGCCCTCCTCACATCTAGCTTTTATAGTACATGATTCGACGGAGTTCGGCAATTACTTGCTCATGCATGTCATGACAGAACTTGCCATAGTGTGGCTAAACCGACACCGCCTCCACTGCCAATTGCAGCCATGACATAACTTCCATTCGGTAAGGCGCGGGCTTCGTAAAACAGTCTCACCATCATAGCAGCTCCCGAGGCGCTATATGGATGACCAAGACAAAGCGCACCGCCTCTTTTATTGATACGGTCATAAGGAATACCTAGTGTCCGGGCAATGAGTACTACTTTGAGCGCAAACGCTTCATTGATTTCAAAAAGTGCAACATCTTCTATCTTCACCTGTTCTTTATGTAAAAGTTTCTTGATTGCATCAATTGGTGAAGCAGCAGGATAATGCGGGTCCATAGCGGTCACGGCACTCCCGATATACCGCAGCATAGGGCTGAAGCCTTTTGCCTCCGCTTCCGCTCTTTCCATCACAACGACGGCAGCTGCACCATCTGCTTCTTTACAACTATTGGTCACAGTCACAGTACCTTTGCCTGGTAAAAAGACAGGTTTTGCTCGCTTTATCAAGCTTGCAATCGGTCTTATTTTAGCTGCCGCTTCATCTGTGCTCATCCCGCTAATCGGAACAATTTCTTCTGAATACGTTCCTTGCTTGAATGCGGTTATACTTCGTTCCCAGCTTAAAAGTGCATAGTCATCTTGCTCTTGTCTCGCAACTGAAAATCTCGACGCCGTCAGCTCTGCCGCTTCCCCCATATGAGGGTCCCCTATCCACTCTGAAGAAAAGCGGGCCCTTTCTTTCATTGGTGACCGAGAAATGCTTTCCGTTCCACCAGCGATATACATTGATCCCTCCCCCGACTGAATCATGATGCACGCCGTTCTAATGGCTTCAAGACCGGAAGCACATTGCCTATCAATGGTCATACCCGGAATATGTAATGAAAGCCCTGCTTCTAACGAGGACAGACGGGCAATGTTGCCACCACCCCCGACGACATTGCCTAAAATGATGTCATCTGGCTTGGTCACGTTTGAAAAATGCTGGATCAAGGGCGCAGCTAGATGCTCTGGGCGGTAATCCTTCAACATTCCATTTTTCTCACCGAAGGGCGTCCGCTTCGCTTGTACGATCACGGCTTGCATGATAATTGTTCCTCCGCCCACTTTTTCATACTGGCACGAGCGATTTTCCCTCCTGATGTTTCGATCATTTTGTCCGTGACGAGCCATTTTTTTGGTACTTTGTATGCCGCTAATGTTTCTTTTACAGCTTGCCGAATGGTTTTTGTTTGCTGTACATTCTCAATAATGGCAACAGGGATTTCGCCCCAATATGGATCAGGAAGTCCAATCACGATTGACCGATTCACCTCTGGCTGTTCATTCAGCACACGCTCAATTTCCTCTGGAAAAATATTCAGTCCCCCATAGACAATCATGCCATTCTCGCGGCCGCTCATATACAAGTAACCATCTTCGTCGAGCCACCCCATGTCATATACGGTCAGCCACTCTTCGGGCGGCTTTTCATCTTGTAAATAGCCTGAAAAAGACATTGGGCTTTTCACATAAATTCTCCCTATTTCATTTGGCTTGCAAACGGTTTGATCTGCCCTCCTGACTTCAACCTGAATAGAAGGAAAAGGCTTTCCGACAGAAGTAGGTTTTTGCAAAAAGTCATCTGAAGATAAATAGGAGACAAAACTCAATTCTGATGTTCCATAAAAATCAAAAAATGTGATGTGGGGATTGCGGTTGACGAGCTGTTTTTTTGAAGAGTTTCCCCAATCTGCACCAGACGACAGGACAAGGAACGGATTTTTTTCGAAAGCATCCATTTGCAGTAACGCTTCTGTCATGGTCGGAACCGTATAAATAGCCGTGATGTCTCCTTTCTCTAAGGTTTTCTTTGCTTTCTCTGGCACAAATTTTTCTAACAATGTCACGGTGCCCCCGAAATAAAGTGTGCTGATGGCACCGTATAAAAAATGAGAGGATAAAAGTGTGCCCAGAATCAGTACATGATCTTTATGTGTGATCCCAAAGACGGATGTTGTCATTTGAAAGCTCTCGATCCATGACTGCTGGCGTCTTATAAAGGCTTTGGGCGATCCCGTTGATCCTGAAGTAAATCCCATATAAAAAGCAGGATCTTCCTCCGTATCACTTTTGTTCGATTGAACGTTTATGCTGAGGCTGATTCTTTCTTTCCATTCAGATAAAGAGAGCACTGGCATATCCAGCTTGTACTTTTCAATTCTTTTGATATATCGATCTTCCACAATGACAAGGTCTGCCTCGCTTAATAAGAGCTTTTCCGCGCATTCCTTATCACTCCACCGCGGATCAAGAGGCACCGCTGTCCATCCTGCAGAAGCTGCACCAGCAAATAGTTGGAGAAACGGAACACCATTTGATACTAAAAAAGCGACTCTTTTTTGCTGATGAGGCGTTTCTTTTAACCATTGTGCAGATGACTGCACACGCTCATGCCATTCTTCATAAGTGATCTTCTCTTTTTCATCTCTGATCGCCATCTGATCTGGCTTCACTTTTGCATGAGCTGCATAGTTTTCCGTTATTCTCATCAAACTGCTCGCCTCCCTCTATGTAAGTCCCTTTTTCGATATGACATCGCTTGAATGATTTTCACCGTGAAGACGGCACATATCCCTGCTTTGATCAGATCACCCGGTAAATAAATGACGCTGAACAGAGCTGCTTGGGTGATCTTTATATGCATCATCATGGCTTGAAAGGGAATTCCGCCTATATATAATATCCCGATACTGCATACCGCATAGATTAAAAATAGGCGTAAGGCCGTCACTTTCTTCAGCCGGTTCAGCCACAGGCTGATCATAAAGGCAGCCACTGGATAAGCAAGTAAAAAACCACCGCTTGGCCCAAAAAAGACCCCTATTCCGCCTCTCCCTCCAGATAAAAGAGGTGCGCCTGCTGCCACTATTAGAAGAAACAGAAGTAAACTAATCAGCGCTTGCTTTGGTTTTAACAGCCCTCCAGCAAGCAAAAGACCTGCGGTTTGTAAGGTGATTGGTACAGGTGTAAACGCAAGAAAAATAGGCGGAATCAATCCTAACATCCCAATAACTGCTGTCATTAACGCCATTTGCATCATATCGTGAATTTTCAATTTTCATACCCCTCACTCGATTCATTGTTAAAAATAGAGTAAAAGGTACAGTTCATTATGTCAACTTAAAATAATTTAAAGTTGACATAATGGATGTAAAAAAGAATTAACTTAATATAAAATTTTAATTCCTCTAGATCATGTCTTTAAATTAAACTTAAATTAACTGTAGATCTATTTATTTCCTGATTAACTAAATGCTATTATTTTCTTGATAAGGATATATTTCATTAATACCTATATCTTAGTGAAAGTACATACTGGAGGAAACACATTTTGCGTAAAATCTTTTATATTTTAATGATACTAATTGGTTCAGTAACTCTTTTATATCTAGGCGGATGTAGTCAAAAAAAGACCGTTTCAGAAGATCATAAAATAGAGTTTAAAATTGAGGACAAAGAATTTGGTCATACAACTATGCTCAACTATCTTGTGACAAACTCTGTTTCAGCCGTTGGAGATCATTTATTTTTAAGTGTAGATGACCATAGTCCTTCAAAGATGGCAAATAAAGTAGTTGAATTTAATAGAAAGACACTGAAAAGCAACATACTATTTACAACAACTTTCGAGCGTTCTTCCATTCAAGGTTTAAAAGCTAATAAAGACTGGGTCGTTTGGATTGACAGTGATGAATTAGGCGGACAGATGAATTATTACGTCATGAATTTGAGCACACAAGAGATAGAGTCGATTAAAAAGAATAACACTTCGGAGACATTAAGTGACACTCTTGAATTAACAGGTCATCGTGCAGTGTGGATATCTCACGATGAAGAAAAGGATGCTACTCATATTTATATGAAAGATCTCAAAAAAAAGCAGACAAAAAAGCTCTTTAAACTAGACTCAATGAATAACGCCCATCTCTCTGTTCACAATGATAAGCTTCTCTTTTTTAATAAAGACAATGGAAAGCAGCAAGCATACATTTACAATCTTACTACTGAGTCACTTAAAAAAATTCCATTGAATCAAAGTTTAATCAATAACGGTCAACTTATTAACGACCATCAATTTGTTTACGAGAAGGCTTTTACTGACTCGGAAGGAACAATCAATAAAAGCCAATTAATCTTTTATGACATAAACACAAAACAATCTAAACTAATTAAGAACACTGACTCGGGTATCGGATCAATCGTGATTGATGATCATAATCGATTTTTCGTCGAAACAGATGAACCTAAAAAGAGTGGTTACACGATACTTAAAGAGAAGAACGATTCCATCAAAAAAATTGGTTCCCTAAAGAAAGAAAATTATTTTCATTTAACATTTGATCATGGTCTTTATTTACTTAACTTTCAAAATGCACAACGAAATAATCAAAAGTTAACCATCACTTCAAAGCTTCCATAAATAATAAAAGGCCTGTGATCATGCAGATAACTCTCATCTGCTTCACAGGCCTTTTATTCATTCTATTCTTCTTCGTCTTCTTGATCTAAGAACGTATTTAACGTTTCTTCAATCATGTCCCACTCTTCATCCGTTTCAATTGGCTCTAATTCGCCATCTTCACCGTCTTCGTTTGGTGTGAAGCTTGATGCATGAATTTCAATTTCCTCGTTATCTTGTTCAGAAATTGGGTAGTAAAGAACATATGATTTGTTAAAATGGTCGCTTTCAAAAGTAAATAGTACTTCGCAAAGCTGCTCATTTCCATTATCATCAACGATTGTAATTTGCTTTTCTCCGTGTTCCATTTGATTCACCTCATTTTAATTTAAGCTGTCTAAGTACCCTTGAAGGATCATAACAGCCGCCATTTTATCAATGACTTTTTTACGCTTTTGTCTGCTCACATCTGCAGAGATGAGCATTTTTTCTGCTGCCATCGTTGACAGACGCTCGTCCCAAAGCACAACAGGAACATTGTACGTGTTTTCTAACACTTTCGCAAATGATTGGCTGGCCTCGCCTCTTGGACCGACCGTACCGTTCATATTTTTTGGAAAACCAAGTACAATTTTATCCGTTCCATATTGCGAGACGATCTCAGACAGGCGGCTGAGACCAAAGTCTCCGCCTGATTCATCAATTTTAATGGTTTCAATCCCTTGAGCTGTCCATCCCATTTCATCACTGATTGCCACACCAAGGGTTTTCGTGCCTAAATCTAAGCCTAAAATTCTCATGTTTTACGCCTCTTTATGTGTCTCTAAGTACGATTTAACCAATTCCTCAATTAATTCGTCTCGTTCTAGTTTACGAATTAGGTTGCGTGCATCCTGATGTCTTGGAATATAAGCAGGGTCGCCTGACAGCAAGTATCCGACAATTTGATTGATCGGGTTGTATCCTTTTTCTTGGAGTGCGTCATAAACTGTTATGAGCACTTCATTCACATTGGTTTCAGCTGAATCATCAGAGAAGTTAAACTTCATTGTCTTATCAAATGAACTCACTGCTTCTTGCACCTCTCTTCCAACATTCTACTAGCAAGCTTTTTTCTAACCGCTCATCTAATACCATTATTCTACACTACATTGACTGATTATAAAACGGATTTGACAGATTCTTCGACAGTTGCCAGTGCTTCTTCAAGCTTTTCTGGCTGTTTCCCGCCTGCTTGTGCCATATCTGGGCGTCCGCCTCCGCCTCCGCCGCAGATTTCAGCTGCCTGCTTCACAAGTTTTCCTGCATGAAGACCTTTTTCAATGACGTCTTTCGTCACACCGGCTGAAATGTTGACTTTTCCATTTTGAACGGCACCAAGTACGATGACAGCTGAACCTAATTTCGCTTTTAAGTCATCAACCATCGTTCTTAAATGGTTCATGTCTTTGGCGTTTACTTTTTCAGTTAACACGTTCACTCCGCCAACTTCGATGACTTTTTCTAAAATAGAGCCAGCTTCTGCTTGACTTAATTTCGCAAGAAGTGATTCGTTTTCTCTTTGAACTTCTTTTAAATCAGCCTGCAAGGAAGCGATGCGTTTTGGTACATCTTTTGTATTTGATTTCAGTTCATTAGCTGCCTTTTCTAAAATCGCAAGCTGATCATTTAATTCTTCATAAGCACCTTTACCTGTTACAGCCTCAATACGGCGTGTTCCAGCACCAATACCCGATTCAGATGCAATTTTAAACAATCCGATCTCCGCAGTGTTTTGAACGTGACAGCCTCCGCATAACTCGATGCTGTAATCACCCACTTGCACCACACGGACAATATCGCCATACTTCTCGCCAAACAGCGCCATTGCTCCCATTTCTTTTGCTTCTGCAATTGGTTTCAGGTCAATGGCAACCGAAATGCCTTCCCAAATCTTTTCGTTGACGATTTTTTCAATTTGTGACAATTCTTCTTTTGTTACTTGTCCAAAGTGAGAAAAGTCAAAGCGAAGTCTGTTTTCATTCACAAGTGAACCCGCTTGGTTAACGTGGCTACCCAATACATCTTTTAGCGCTTGGTGCAAAAGATGTGTCGCTGTGTGATTTTTCACAATGCCTTTTCGAAGCGCTGATTCGACTTCTGCAGTGACTTCAATGCCTTTTTGAACCGTACCACTTACGACGACTCCTTCGTGGACATGCTGGCCGTTTGGTGCCTTTTTCACATCTTTGATATCAATGATCGCTTCGGCACTTTTTAACGTTCCTTTATCCGCCACTTGTCCGCCGCTTTCTGCATAGAAAGGTGTTTCATCTAATAAAATTTGCACCGTTTCCCCTTCGTGAGCTTCTGTGACAATTTCACCGTTTTGAAGCAATTCGATAATACGAGCATCTGCAGTTAAATTTTCGTAGCCAACAAACGTACTTTCTGCTTTAATATCGCCTAAAGCCCCGCCTTGAACCTGCATACTACCTACATCTTGTCTGGCATTTCTTGCACGTTCACGCTGCTTCTCCATTTCTAGCTGGAAGCCTTCACGATCGACTGTCATGTTCTCATCTTCTGCATATTCTTCTGTAAGTTCGACCGGGAATCCATATGTGTCATAAAGCTTAAACACATCTTTACCGGAAATTTGTGAGCTGCCATTGTCTCGTTCTTTTTTGATCACTTCTGATAAAATGGCTAACCCTTCATTCAGTGTCTCATGGAAACGCTCTTCTTCATTTTTGATCACTTTTGCAATAAATTCTTCTTTTGCTTGAACATCTGGATAGAAATCCTTCATGATCTCCGCAACAACTGGAACTAGGTCATACATAAATGGACGGTGGATATGGATCGTTTTTGCATAACGCACAGCACGGCGCAGCAAACGTCTTAACACATAACCTCGGCCTTCATTAGAAGGAAGTGCTCCGTCACTGACGGCAAAGGCAACAGTACGAATATGGTCAGCAATGACTTTAAATGCTGTGTCTTTTTCTTTTGACTCCCCATAGCTTTCTCCAGAAATCGTTTCTACTGCACGAATAATCGGCATGAACAGGTCTGTATCAAAGTTCGTCGGTACGTTTTGAATCACAGAGACCATACGCTCAAGACCCATTCCTGTATCAATGTTTTTCTTCGGAAGCGGTGTGTATGTACCATCTGGATTATGGTTAAATTCAGAAAAAACAAGATTCCATACTTCTAGATAACGTTCATTTTCTCCGCCTGGATATAATTCAGGGTCGTTCATGTCGTTGCCATATGCTTCTCCGCGATCATAGAAAATTTCTGTATTCGGACCACTTGGCCCCTCGCCAATATCCCAGAAATTGCCCTCTAGACGAATAATTCGTTCTTCAGGGACACCAATTTTATCTCTCCAAAGAACATACGCTTCTTCATCCTCTGGATGTACCGTTACAGATAACAGATTCGGATCAAAACCAATCCACTCGTCACTTGTGAGGAATTCCCAAGCCCATTCGATTGCCTCTTCTTTGAAATAGTCTCCAATAGAGAAGTTGCCCAGCATTTCAAAAAACGTATGATGGCGTGCTGTTTTCCCTACATTTTCAATGTCATTTGTACGAATTGATTTTTGTGCGTTGCAAATACGCGGATTCTCAGGCACGACGCGGCCATCGAAGTATTTTTTTAATGTTGCCACCCCGCTGTTAATCCATAAAAGTGTTGGATCGTCATGCGGTACGAGAGACGCACTCGGTTCGACAGCATGTCCTTTTTCTTTAAAAAAATCTAAAAACATTTGACGTACTTGAGCTGAAGTTAAAGTTTTCATCATAAATCCTCCCTTTTTTATTCTCAATCTTCACACAAACGAAAAAACATCCCGCCCTATGCAAGCAAAAAACTACTTACACAGGGACGAGATGCTCTCGCGGTACCACCCTGATTATAGACATATGCGTCTATCACCTTCACATCCGATAACGCCGGAAGAGAGCGGCAGTGTTTATCTGCACTCGGGACTAGCTTCCGTTAAAGGTCTGATAAGGCTTTTCTCAGCAAACAAAGCCTCTCTCTGCAACAGCTTTTTAACGTACTCGGGTCCGTCATTGAATTCAATATGTATGAATCGAAATTATTATAGACAACTCGGCTCGTCTTGTCAATGAACGCTTCGTCTCATGTGAATATATTGCACAATGATGACCCTCATAATGGCTGCGGACGGCACGGCTAAAATCATTCCAATCAAGCCAAACAGCTCACCTCCAGCGAGTAACACCAGCATGATTACGACAGGATGCATATGCAGGCTTCTCCCGACAATGATCGGACTCAGTACATTGCTTTCTAAAAATTGAAGCACGGCTACTGTAATTAGCACAATGATCACTGACTTCACTGAGATGGTAAAAGCGATAAAAACAGCTGGAATCGCTCCAATAATCGGGCCAAAATACGGAATGACATTCGTTGCGCCGATTAACATACCTAGTACAAGCGGATATGGAATATGAAACAGCCAAAGAACAATGGCAGCAGCTCCCCCAATTAAAGAACAGACAAGCAATTGCCCTCTAATATAATCCCCAAGTGAGTCATCCACTGCTTTCACAAAGGCATGTCCCCTTTTTCGGAAGCTTGGCGGGGTTAAATACCATGCTGCCCGCTTCATCGTGTTCATATCTTTCACCATATAAAAGACAAGAAAAGGAATAAGTGCAGCAACTAAGGCGTAATCAAGCAGTACTTTACAGCTAAGAATCATCCGCTCTGCCCCATTTGCGGCATACGTCTCAGATTGGACAATAAAACGATCCAGTCGTTCATGTAGTCCATCAGGCCAGTGGCTTGTATGACGATGAACATGCGATAAAGCACCATTATACGTTTCGGCAAGCATGGGAATTTGCTCCGACAATTCATTTAACTGA
The DNA here is from genome assembly GCF_038006825.1 of Bacillus sp. FSL W8-0183. Lineage (NCBI taxonomy): Bacteria > Bacillati > Bacillota > Bacilli > Caryophanales > Bacillaceae > Bacillus > Bacillus sp. FSL W8-0183. The sequence goes on from NZ_JBBOVY010000001.1 coordinate 2,637,082, forward strand.
GCGATTAAAACCGGTGCCCCTTTATACACAGCCAAACCAATGCCTCCAAAAAACAGCACATATATCAATAAGAGACTGACCGTCCTTGGCAAACCTCGCTTATGTAGTCTTTCAACAATGGGATAAAGAAGATAAGAAATAAAAATAGCGATAAGAAGCGGGATCAAAACCGCTTTGAGCAATAAAAAAATAGGCATCCATAACTCGTCGAGCTGAACCAAAATGAGTAAAGACGCAAGGACAAGCAGTACACCTGCAGCATACATTAGAAACTCGATCGGACGTTTCTTCACCTTTTTCACCTCTCTTCTTATTGTTTAACCAACTTCTGCAATTATCCATGTAAATAAAATTTGTCCTAACTTTGTTAAAAATGAATACACATGAAACATACGGCTCCATCCAAAGTCACTGTTTGCTGTAAAATCTCGTTAGAAAATATTCCATTATTTTCTTATTTTTACCTCGTTTATGCTAGAATCCGCTTTAACTCAATCATTAGAAGAGGAGGTTCTTCATGATCACATTCGAAGAAGTCAACAAGCATTACGGCCAGTTCCATGTACTTAAGAACATTAACCTACATATTCAAAAAGGTGAGGTTGTTGTGATCATCGGTCCTTCAGGGTCTGGAAAAAGCACGATGCTCAGATGTATCAATCGTCTTGAAAGCATTGATGAAGGAAAAGTCCTTGTCAATCAAGTGTCTGTTCAGCATCCGAAAACCAACATCAATCTCATCAGGCAAAATATCGGGATGGTGTTTCAGCACTTCCATCTTTATCCGCATAAGACGGTGCTTGAAAACATTATGCTTGCGCCGATGAAGGTTAAAAAAGTGAGCAAAGAAGAAGCAAAGGAAACAGCTGAATTTTATTTAAATAAAGTTGGCATTCCTGAAAAAGCAGACACCTACCCTTCTAGACTCTCAGGAGGACAGCAGCAGCGTGTGGCAATCGCAAGGGGACTTGCAATGAAACCTGAGGTCATGCTTTTCGATGAACCAACATCAGCTCTTGATCCAGAGATGATCGGTGAGGTGCTAGATGTGATGAAACAGCTGGCAAGGGAAGGAATGACAATGGTCGTTGTCACGCACGAGATGGGGTTTGCCCGTGAAGTCGCAGACCGTATTGTGTTTATTGATGAAGGAAGAATTCTTGAAGAATCTACACCAGCTGCCTTTTATGAAAAACCGCGCGAGAAACGCGCTCAGCTCTTTTTAAGCCGTATTTTAAATCACTAGGGGGAATGAATTTGATGAAAAAAATGAAACGCTTTGGCCTATTACTGTTGATGACTTGCTGTATGATCGCTCTCGCTGCTTGCGGCTCTGCCGAGAAAGGCTCAACCGATGCAAAACAAGGCAGCTCATTAGAAGCCATTAAGAAAGACAAAAAAATCGTTTTCGGTGTGAAAAACGATACTCGTTTATTCGGTCTAAAAAATCCTAGTAGCGGGGATATTGAAGGGTTTGATATTGATATCGCAAAAGCGATCACTAAAGAAATGCTCGGTGATGAAGGAAAAGCAGAATTCAAAGAAGTGACATCTAAAACAAGAATTCCTTTACTGCAAAAAGGAGATATTCATGCCATTGTTGCCACAATGACGATCACAGAAGAGCGTAAAAAAGAGGTCAATTTCTCAGATGTTTACTTTGAAGCAGGACAATCACTGCTTGTGAAAAAAGGCAGCGACATTCAATCGATTGATGATCTTAAAAAAGGTACGAAGGTGCTTGCAGTGAAAGGGTCGACTTCTTCTCAAAACATTCGCGAAAAAGCACCAGAAGCATCCGTTTTAGAATTTGAAAATTACCAAGAAGCCTTTACAGCCTTAAAATCAAATCAAGGGCAAGTTCTGACAACTGATAATGCAATTTTATTTGGCATGGCAGACGAAGATTCAAATTATGAAGTCGTTGGCGGAACATTTACCGATGAGCCTTATGGCATCGCTGTGAAAAAAGGCGATGAAGAATTGACAGAAGCCATTAATAAAGCGTTAAAGGCATTAAAAGATAATGGAGAGTATGACAAGATTCATAAAAAATGGATCAAAGAATAATTAATTGACTCGATCAACCTCAACACCCTCAGGAGAGCCGCTTGCCGGCTCCTCTGTTGATTAGGAAGGAAGTGAACTGATTGCTGCGGTTTTCCATTTTAACTGAGAACTTCCATCTTTATTTAGAAGGGTTTAAATATACGATTGGTGCAAGTGTCATTGCGTTGATTGGAAGCTTTTTCATCGGTACACTCATTGCCATTATGAGAATTGCGCCACTAAGGCCGCTCAACTGGTTAGGGACGGCTTACGTGGAATTTATTCGGAATATTCCGTTATTATTGATCACCTTTGTGTTCTTTTTTGGTTTACCGGTACTTGGCATTGTGGCAGATGGCTTTACAGCAGGAACCATTGCCCTCTCCATTTATACGTCTGCTTTTATCGCTGAAGCCATTCGTGCAGGTATACAAGCTGTACCGCTTGGACAAATGGAAGCAGCTAGAGCTTCTGGTCTGTCATATGGCGGAACGATGCGATATATTATTCTGCCGCAGGCAATCAAAATTGTCATTCCACCACTTGGGAATCAATTTATCAACCTTGTGAAAAACTCGTCTATTTTAGGTGTCATTGCAGGGTTTGATCTGATGTACCAAGGAGACCTTATCGCTTCGAGAACGTTTGTGACATTTGATGTATACATCTTTGTTGCCATGTTCTATCTTCTATTGACCATTCCGCTTAGTCTAGGCGTTGGTTATTTAGAAAAAAGATTAGCCCGAAGCCACTAGAAAGGAGGAAAACACAATGGATTTTATAGGTGCCTACCAGCCCGATCATCTCGCCTTTTTACTTGAAGGATTTGCTGTCACCTTAAAAGTGGCTTTTATCTCCATCATTTTAAGCTTTATCATCGGATTAGTCGTTGGCACATTGAGGTTCGCACAAATCCCTATTTTATCAAAGGTGCTTGCGGTCATTGTGGAAACCGTTCGGAACCTGCCGCTTTTGCTGATCATCTTTTTTACGTATTTCGCCCTGCCTGAAATCGGCATTAAGCTGAGCATTACAGCCTCTGCCATTGCGGCTTTAACCGTGTTTGAATCTGCCATGCTGTCAGAAATTATTCGCAGCGGATTAAAATCAATTGATAAAGGACAAATCGAAGCGGCCAGATCCTCTGGTTTAACCTATATTCAAACGTTAAAAATGATTATCATGCCACAGGCATTACGCCGAATGGTCCCGCCGATTGTCAGTCAATTTATTTCTCTTTTAAAAGATACATCGCTTGCCGTTGTGATTGCCCTTCCAGAACTATTGCATCACGCGCAGATTTTAAATGGTCAAAGCCAATCTTATTTACTTCCTATTTTCCTCTTGGCCGCCATGATGTATTTTGTTGTGAACTTCAGCTTGTCTATACTTGCACGGAGATTAGAGTACAGGCAGGCATAAAAAAAGGACATCCACTCATGGTGGATGTCCCTTTTTGTTTAAAGCATTCGCATAACTCGTTTTCTCATCTTTTTCATATCCCGCTTAGATGGCATATCATATCGACTTGCAAAGTGATATGCGAGTGCACCTGCACCAAGCGTTAATAGTGAAGAAGTCATTTTGCCCATTCGAAATTCCCCCTTAACACTTATAGTTGAATTGAACGTTCATCATCACTAAACAGGTCGTCTAAACTGCTTAGTGTACCGTCTTCCTCCACTTGGTGAGTAGATATTTTGCCTTTTGACAGTGTCAATTCAATAAAACAGCCCCAGCAATAATATTGATTGACCCCAATTTTTCCGATGTCTTTACATTTGCAATTTGGGCAAATGAGCATACTCAGCACCTCTTTACGTTCGGTTTAGAACAAGTGCTTCCTTTTGAACATCCATCAAGGTTCCGGCAGCATGCAGCTGCTTTCGAATCCCTGATAGCTCTGTAAAGAAGCCGTCCGAGAGTTCATATGCTACGATTGTGCCCGAATTTGTACAAAAGTATACATCTTCCAAAACACCTAATGTTTCACCATCTGGCGTACGGATCATTTTCTTTTTTAATTTCGAAAAGAAGAAGGGTGGGGCGGAGGTATCTATCTCGATGCCCTTCTGGCAGCTCACATATAGACCTTTGTCTGTCAGTTTGTCGCCAGCTGAGAATGGAATGAAAGCACAGTCTTTCTTTTTCCCATCTAAAACATATCCCCCGCAGCTGCCGCCGGCTAAAAAGCAAATATCTTTGATCGCCCCAAGTGAATGAGACAGCTCGTCTGTATAGATCGTCTGTCCTTCAAGCTCTCGACATGTTCTCAAAATGTGATCAACCACCTTTTCGGAACAGTCTTATCGTGTGCGTTTCCTCTATGACTCATACGAAGAAATGGCTTCCATGAAGGAAGCCATTTACTCTTGCATAAAATCAAACGGGGTGATTCCCTCCATGCCAATATTGGCATCGTGTACGCTGAAAGGAAGTTCTTTTTGGAGGGCTGCTAGCTCAGCGTCCATGATTTCTTCCGTTTCAGTAAGACGCATGGTTAAAGACGTTTGTCTGAGGGAGTCTTCATTATTTTTCACGCCCCACTCTAATGCTGATTCCTCGCCGCACAAAATTAAAAACTTTTTACTTCGTGTAATGGCCGTGTAAAGCAAATTTCTTCGAAGCATTCGATAATAACTTCTCACGACTGGCAGCACCACGATTGGGAATTCACTGCCCTGAGATTTATGAATCGAGCAACAATAAGCGTGTGTAAATTGATGAAAATCTTTTTTCGTAAACGTGATTTCGTTTCCATCAAAGGAGATGACCGCCATATCTTCTTTTTCCGTGTTTTCTTTCGCATAAAAGATCGAGACAATTTCGCCAATATCTCCATTAAAAATGTTATTCTCCGGCTGATTGACAAGCTGAAGTACCTTATCACCTGTCCGGTAGACGACATCACCAAATGGAATCTCTCTTCCTTTTGGCTTTTTAGGATTCAAAATTTGCTGGAGCATTTTATTCAGTTCATTAATGCCTGCTTTTCCTTTATACATCGGGGCAAGCACTTGAATGTCCTTTGCTGAATAACCCTTTTGCGCAGCATTGCTGACCACTTTCTCGATGACTTCTTTCATTTGGTCACTAGAGCATTGAATAAAGGATCGATCCTTCGAGCGTGCAGTAATATCCTTTGGCAATACACCATTTTTCATATCATGCGCAAGCTCAACAATTGTTGAACCGTCTGCCTGCCGGTAAATATCAGTTAGTGTAACTGCCGGTATAGCTTGTGACGCAAGCAGGTCTCTTAACACTTGACCAGGTCCGACAGATGGAAGTTGATGTTCGTCTCCAACCATAATGACTTGAATATGATCTGGGATCGCCTTAAACAAATGGTTCGCCAGCCAAATATCCAGCATACTCGATTCATCAATGATGACAAGCTTCCCTTCAATCGGCTGGTCTTCATCATGTGAGAAGCCTTCTGATCCATTCCAGCCTAGCAACCGGTGAATGGTCACAGCAGGAAGTCCAGTGGATTCTGTCATTCGTTTCGCAGCACGTCCAGTTGGTGCGGCAAGCACGAACGGAAATGCTTCATCTTTTTTATAATCACCCGGGTCAAGAGATACGCCGTGAAGATCGCTGTAAAGCTCGACAATCCCTTTAATGACCGTCGTTTTCCCTGTCCCCGGTCCGCCTGTTAAAAGCAGCATTGGAGACATGAGTGCCTTTTGAATGGCTTCTTTTTGGGTTGGTGCATACTGGACACCAAGCCGTTCCTCCAGTTCACCGAGTGCAAGCAGAAATTCTGATTCAGGAAATTGATCTGCATATTCCGTTTGAGCGACAATTTTTTGAATGCGTTTTGCCACACTTTGCTCCGCATAAAAGAGCGACGGATGATAACAGCGCTCATCTTCAATAATCATGTCTTTCCCTTCACCAAGTGCAATGATCTGATTGGCAACGTCCATTTCAGTCACTTTGTAGTCATTGCCGGTTTGATTCAGCAGTTTACGGGTCTCGACAATCAGATCTTTCGTTTGTATGTACGTATGACCGTCCTGCAGGCTTGCTGTCTCAACGGTATACAAAAGGGCTGCACGAATGCGGTCTGGATCATTTCCAGATATCCCTGTTCTAGCGCCGAGTTCATCTGCTTTAATAAATCCAATCCCCTCGACGTCTTTGACGAGCTGATAAGGATTTTCTTCAATTTTCTGCAACGTTTCACTCTCGTATACTTGGTAAATCTTCATGCTAAGCTGAGGACCAAAACCATATTGATTCAGGCTGATCATGATTTGCTCAAGCCCTTGATGCTCTTGGAGTGCGGCAGCCAGCTTATCGGCCTTCTTTTTTGACAGGCGAGGGACGTCATACAACACAGACGGATCACGCATAATTTGATGAAGCGTCTGATTGCCAAGCTTGCCGACGATTTCTTCCGCCGTCTTTTTTCCAATCCCTTCAAACAAGTCACTAGAGAGATAATGAATGATGCCTTGCTTTGTTGTAGGGACTTCCTTTTGAAAATGAGTGGCTTGAAACTGCTCGCCAAACTTCGGATGACTTGTGACCTTGCCATAGAAGGTGTAGGTTTCCTCCTCATGAAGCGCTGGGAAGTACCCTGTGACAGATGCTGTTTTTTCCTCTAAATTCTCTGATGTTTCAATGACTTTTACTTTTAACACCGAGTATAAATTACTTTCGTTATGGAAAATAACGGCTTGAACCGTCCCTTTTAAAAACGGTTCGTCTTCAAGCTTCATTTGATCTGGATGTTCCTGCACAGGTCTTCCCTCCTTCCGGTTATTCTGCCTCTTGAATCAGCTTTTGCGCATGCAATGCAAGCATATGATCAGGCTGCACGTTAATGGCTTTTCCTAGCATTTCAAGCGCTTCGTCCTTTTTTTCTAAATACGCATACGCAACGCCTGCATTATAAAAGGCGTCTGCATGCTGCGGATCTCGCGTAATCACTTCAGTAAAGACTTCGACTGCTTCCTCCAGCAGATGTTCATTCGCTAAGCACATGCCAAATTGAAATCTTGCTTCGTTGTCTTCTTCGTTTAGCTCAACTGCACGCTGAAGATAAGGCATCGCAAGCTTTGGCTGCTCTAATTTCATCAGTGTCTGCCCTAACATATAAAACAAATCACTGTTTTCCATTCCAGCTTGTAGCGCTTGCTCAAAATAGTCTTTCGCTTTCATAAAGTCTTCTTTCATCGTGTAAACATTTCCTGCTCCGTAATAGGCTGCAGCTGCTGTATGATCAAGTTCAATGGCTTTTTGAAAGAAGTTCAAAGCACGTTCAAATTCATGAACACTTGAAAGTAAATTCGCAAAGTTGATATATGGAACCGGGTCCTTTGGGCTTTCTTCAATGGCTTTCGTAAAAGCTTCAGCTGCCTGTTCGATGTTCCCTTGATTTAAAGCTTCAATACCGATTTCGTTATGATTCATTCGCTCTCTTCATCCTTTCATTAAAAAACCTCAACAGCGACGTTGAGGTTTTTAACACATGTTACACATACGACAGCTTTTGGCCATCTTTAAAGACATCGTCAATGGTCCCGCCGCCAAGACATTCTTCGCCATCATAAAAAACAACAGCTTGTCCTGGAGTGACAGCACGAACGGGTTCATCAAAGATCACCATTGCTTCCTGCTCACCTGTCATTTTGACTTTTACATGATGGTCTTCTTGACGGTATCGGAATTTCGCTGTGCATGTGAGTTCACCGTTTTCGCCGACAATATGAGGACGAGTCCAGCTGATGTTAACAGCTGAAATACTTTCAGAGTATAAAAGCGGATTGTGGAAGCCTTGTTCAACAAATAAGATATTTTTCTCTAAGTCCTTCCCAACAACAAACCACGGATCACCGCTTCCGCCAATGCCAAGTCCTTGGCGTTGACCGATCGTGTAATACATGAGTCCATCATGTTCACCTTTTACTTCTCCGTCCATTGTCTGCATCACACCGGGCTGTGCAGGCAAATATTGGCTAAGGAACGTTTTAAAGTTTCTTTCCCCAATAAAGCAGATGCCCGTAGAATCTTTTTTCGTTGCTGTTGCGAGCTCTGCTTCTTTCGCTAATTCACGCACTCTTTTTTTCTCTAAATCGCCGATTGGGAACAATACTTTATCAAGTTGTTCTTGAGTCAGCTGATTCAAGAAATAAGTTTGGTCTTTGTTTGTATCAAGACCTCTTAGCATTTTCACTTCATCGCCGGTTCTGTCGACACGGGCATAGTGGCCTGTTGCCAAATAATCCGCTCCAAGCGACAATGCATGCTCAAGAAATGCTTTGAACTTAATTTCTTTATTACACATGACATCTGGGTTCGGCGTTCTGCCTGCTTTATATTCATCAAGAAAATATTGAAACACTTTGTCCCAATACTGTTTCTCGAAATTCACTGCATAATATGGGATTCCAATCTGGTTACAAACACGAATGACATCCTCATAGTCCTCCGTTGCTGTACATACACCATTTTCATCTGTGTCATCCCAGTTTTTCATAAATATGCCGATCACATCATAGCCTTGCTCCTTTAACATGAGCGCAGCAACTGATGAATCGACGCCTCCGGACATACCGACCACAACTCTTGTGTCTTCAGGTCTTTTTGTCATCTTCATCAACTCCAATTTCAATGAAACAACGTGCGCGTTTCGTTCTTCAGGTGCCTAGCTGTTTCATTTTTCACACACGAACAAAAGGGAGCATTTATTTGGCTAGGCGTTTCACGACAGCCGCTATCTTATGCGCCGCCTGCTTCACATGTTCCTCTTCATTTCCAAGACCGAAGCTTATTCTGACTGAGGATGTCAGCTCTTTTGCTTCTTCACCATACATGGCGCTTAATACGTGCGAAGGAAGGACAGATCCAGCCGTACATGCTGACCCGCTTGAAACAGCAATCCCTTCCATATCTAAGTTCACAAGTAACGATTCAATAGAAACGCCCGGGAAGTGGACATTTAAAATATGCGGCAATGTCTCTTTCGGATGTCCATTGATAGAGAAATTGAGTGATTCCTCTTCGAATACTTGCAGCATCGCTTCTTTGAGCTTACCATAATGCACTGCTTTTTCTCTTCTATTTTGCTTTGTTAATTGAACTGCTTCTGCAAGCCCAATGATTCCCGCCACATTTTCAGTGCCAGCACGGCGTTTTCTCTCTTGTTCTCCTCCGAATAGCTGTGGAGAAAGTTTTACACGCTCATTCACATATAAAAAGCCTGTTCCCATCGGGCCATTTAGTTTATGACCGGACGCAGATAAGAGGTCGATATGAAGTTCTGTGACATCAATTGATATTGTCCCAAATGCCTGTACAGCGTCTGTATGAAAATAAGCAGTGTGTTCGTGTAAAAGTTGACCAATTTCTTTAATTGGCTGAATCACACCCGTTTCATTATTGCCATACATGATGGTCACAAGAATTGTATCGTCTCTTAGTGCTTGTTTTAATTGATCAAGATGAATCAATCCAGTGTGATCCACATCTAAATACGTCACATCAAAACCAAGCTTCTCTAAGCGTTCGCATGTATGCAGCACTGCATGATGCTCAGTTTTTGTTGTGATGATATGTTTTCCTTCATGCTGCCTTGCCATTGCCACACCTGTAATGGCCAAGTTGTCTGCCTCTGTTCCCCCGCTTGTGAGGATGATCTCCTGCGGCTTACAGTGTAATTCTCCTGCAATGACTTCCCTTGCTTCATCGAGCCACTTTCTTGCCTCGCGCCCATATGAATGAATACTAGAGGGATTGCCAAATATCTCTGTAAAGTAAGGCATCATCTTGTCCACAATTCGCTGATCCATCGGCGTTGTAGCTGCATGATCTAAATAGATACGTTCCATTTACGGTACACCTCTGATCTAAATATAGAACATATACGCCTCTTGATCCTCGTCATCTTTATAGCTTGCCAAGTCTTCAAGAGTTGTATTGTCCAGTACGTCTTTTACTGCATCACGAATACGAATCCAAAGTGCACGCTTTGCTGGTTCTTCGTTTTCAATCACTTCAACAGGACTAATAGGTCCTTCTAATACACGAATAATATCACCGGCTGTAATCTCGTTTGGCTCATGGGCAAGCACATAGCCGCCATACGCTCCGCGGATACTTTTCACAAGACGTGCATTGCGAAGTGGTGATACAAGCTGCTCTAAATAATGCTCAGACAAATCATTGTTTTGAGCGATTGATTTTAATGATGTAGGGCCTTCGCCATGTTTTTTGGCTAATTCGATCATGATCGTCAGACCATATCTGCCTTTAGTAGAAATTTTCAAGTTAAACACCTCTGCGTTTTCTATTTCTATGTCATCAATTATTTTTCTGATTTCATATACGCTTATATAGACCAAAAGCAATTATATCATACTTTTAGCCAACTTTCATTTGCGGGTTCTGAGCTCAAAACGAGGACGCATCCCTTTTCTATTTGAAGAAATTTCGGTACTCTATACAAACAAGACATTGCTTTAGGAGAGATAATCATGAAACCTTTAGCGTATCGGATGCGCCCAAGTCATATTGGAGACATTATTGGGCAGGAGCATCTCGTTGGGGAAGGTCAAATTATTAGACGAATGGTCGAGGCAAAACATTTGTCCTCGATGATTTTATACGGACCGCCGGGAATCGGCAAAACATCCATTGCAACTGCAATCGCTGGCAGTACAAGCATTGCCTTCCGTACATTGAATGCGGTGATTCATAACAAAAAAGATATGGAAGCTGTCGCCGCTGAAGCGAAAATGAGTGGTCAGGTCATCTTGATTTTAGACGAAGTCCACAGACTCGATAAAGGGAAGCAGGATTTTCTTCTTCCGTATTTAGAAAATGGCATGATCATTTTAATTGGCGCGACAACAGCTAATCCGTATCATGCGATTAACCCAGCCATCCGCAGCCGGACACAAATATTTGAGCTGAAGCCGCTGGAAACAGAGCAAATTAAAGCTGCATTATCTCGAGCTTTACAGGATGAACATCGCGGGCTTGGCGGTTATTCGGTCAAAGTTGATGAGGAGGCAATGAATCATTTTGCAAATGGATGCGGAGGAGATGTGCGTTCCGCTTTAAATGCACTTGAACTAGCCGTCTTATCGACAAAAGCGGATGAATCTGGACAGATCACGATCACTCTAGCTGCAGCAGAAGAATGTTTACAAAAAAAGAGCTTCTCGCATGATAAAAACGGTGATGCCCATTATGATGTCCTCTCGGCTTTTCAAAAATCCATTAGAGGATCTGACGCAGATGCTGCGCTTCATTACCTTGCAAGACTCATTGAAGCGGGAGACCTTGAAAGCATTTCGAGACGATTACTTGTGATGGCTTATGAAGATATTGGCTTAGCCAGTCCGCAGGCAGGGCCACGTGTGTTAAGCGCTGTTCAAACAGCTGAGAGAGTTGGTTTTCCAGAAGCACGAATTCCACTCGCTAATGCCGTGATTGAACTGTGTCTTTCTCCAAAGTCAAACTCCGCTTACCAAGCGATTGATGCGGCACTGCATGATATTCGCACGGGGAAAATTGGTGAAGTTCCCGTTCATTTAAAAGATGCCCACTATAAAGGAGCAGCAGCACTTGGAAGGGGCGCCGATTACTTATATCCGCACGATTATGAAAATGGCTGGGTGAAGCAGCAATATTTACCTGATCCGCTGAAAAACAAACAATATTATGAACCAAAGCAAACTGGAAAATTTGAAGGTGCACTAAAGCAAGTGTATGAAAATTTAAGACGGCAAAAATAAAAAAAGCCCCCTGCTCTAGGCAGGCGGGCTGTTTATTTATCTTTCACACGTGTAATCGGAATGTCTTTTAACAGTTTCATAATGACATGACCACCCATGATCAGTCCAGCCACAGATGGAACAAACGCATTGGATGATGGCGGCATTTGTGCCTTACGAATTTTCGCTTCATCATTTCCAACTTCTTTTCTCACATCTTCACGAATGACAATCGGACTTTCATCAGAGAAAATAACTTCTATTCCCTTACGAATGCCTTCCTTCCGCAGGCGTGTTCTGACGACTTTCGCAATTGGGTCTGTATGTGTTTTCGAGATGTCATCAATTTTAAAGCGTGTCGGATCTGTTTTATTTGCAGCACCCATACTCGAAATAATGTTCACATCGCGTTTCAGGCACTCTTTCATTAAATGAATTTTATAATGAATTGTATCTGATGCATCAATGACATAATCAAGTGGATACTCAAAGAATTGTTCATATGTTTCTTCTGTATAAAACATTTTGAGCGCAACAACTTCACATTCTGGGTTGATGTCAGCAATTCTTGCCTGCATTAAGTCAACTTTAGGCTGACCAACCGTTGATAGCAGAGCTGGCAGCTGCCGGTTTACATTTGTAATATCAATATCATCTTTATCAACAAGAACAATACGGCCAACACCTGAACGAGCAAGAGCTTCTACTGCAAAAGAACCTACGCCGCCTACTCCAAGCACTGCAACTGTACTGTTTTTTAATATATTTAAGCCTTCCTTGCCAATGGCAAGCTCGTTTCTTGAAAACTGATGTAACAAGTGCCTCACTCCACCTTTATTTAAAATGAATCGAAAGAATCATATCATATTCAGAGTTCTCCGTCATCCTTCTCAAATAGAAAAAAACACAAAAAAGTCCCGATCACGCCGCCAGCTTTTCCTTCGTTTTGAACCCCGCACCATGCAGGTGGGTGCTTTCTCCCTCACTTTATAAGTCCTCAGAAGAGGCATTTATGCAGAAAGGAAAGGCAAGCTCCCGTAGAAAAAAATGTTCGGTCAAAACTAGGTAACCACCGTACGTATCAGGACTTTATTTATTGGTTGATGAAAGCATATCATAGGCATGTCCCTTTTTCAAGCGTTTACATGCCTATAAACATGCGCCTATTTTACTGTTTTACTTTTGTTTTAATAGCCAAACTCAGTTCATCTAGCTGCGCTGCGCTTACAGTGCCAGGAGCATCTGTGAGAACACAGCTTGCACTTGCCGTTTTCGGGAACGCAATGGTATCTCTTAGGTTAGATCGGCCGGCAAGCAGCATCACTAAGCGGTCAAGTCCAAGCGCAATTCCGCCGTGCGGAGGCACACCATGCTCAAATGCATCAAGAAGGAAGCCAAACTGATCGTACGCTTCTTCTTTAGAAAAGCCAAGTAAACCAAACATTTTCTCTTGAATGTCCTTTTCAAAAATACGAATAGAACCTCCGCCAAGCTCATAGCCGTTCAGCACAAGATCATACGCTTGAGCTTTCATATCTTCTGGACTTGTTTCAATTAATTCAAGATCATCACGAACTGGCATTGTGAAAGGATGATGAGCAGCATAGAAGCGGCCTTCTTCTTCATCTTTTTCAAGGAGCGGCCAGTCGACTACCCATAAGAAATTGAAGACAGACTCATCGATGAGTTTAAGCTCTTTGCCAAGTTTTAAACGAAGTGCGCCAAGCGCATCATGGACAACAGACGTTTTGTCAGCGACAAAAAGTAAAAGGTCGCCTTCTTCAACTTGAAGCTGTTCTTTTAATTCTGCTTGTTTTGACTCATCAAAGAATTTAGCGATTGGTCCTTTTAACTCTGTCCCTTCAGCTTTTAGCCAAGCGAGACCTTTTGCACCATAGTTCGCTGCAAATGCACCAAGTGCATCGATGTCTTTTCTTGAGTAGTTTGCTGCAGCCCCTTTGACATTAATGGCTTTGACAGCTCCGCCATTGTTTACAGCACCGCTGAAGACTTTGAAATCTGAGTCTTTTACCGTGTCTGAAATGTTGACAAGCTTCATGTCAAATCGGGTATCTGGCTTGTCAGAACCATATGAATTCATCGCTTCATCGTACGTCATACGAGGTAATGGCAATGTCAGGTCAACGCCTTTGACATCTTTCATCACCTTTGCCATCATCTCTTCAGCAAGCGTCATGATGTCTTCTTGGCTCATAAAGGACATTTCAATATCGACTTGTGTAAATTCCGGCTGACGGTCAGCACGCAAGTCTTCATCTCTAAAGCAGCGAGCGATTTGATAGTAGCGGTCCATCCCAGACACCATGAGCAATTGCTTAAATAATTGCGGAGACTGCGGCAGCGCATAGAATTCTCCTTCGTGTACACGGCTTGGCACAAGATAGTCACGCGCACCTTCTGGCGTACTTTTTGTTAAAATTGGCGTTTCAATGTCTAGAAAGCCGTGATCATCTAAGAAATGGCGGAATGCTTTTGTGACTTCATGTCGCATTTTCATCGTTTCAAACATCGCAGGGCGGCGAAGATCTAGGTAGCGATATTTTAAGCGCACATCTTCTGATACCTCATCTGCTTGATCAGAAATCACAAATGGAGGCGTCTTGGCTTCATTTAAAACAGTGACTGTGTCGACTTGAATTTCAATTTTACCTGTTTTTAAATTTGGGTTGATCGTGGCTTCTTCTCTTGCGACCACTGTCCCTTTAATATCAAGGACATATTCATTCCGAATCGATTCTGCTGTCTCAAGAGCCTCTTTTGATTGGTCTGGATGAAAGACAACTTGCACAATGCCTGTACGATCACGCAGGTCAATAAAGATTAATCCGCCAAGGTCACGACGTTTTTGTACCCATCCTTTTAATACAACGGTTTGACCGATTTGGTCTTCTGTTACTTCTCCACAATAAAAAGTTCTACCAAACACAAACATTCCACTCCTTCTTTACGCTTTCTGGTGGGCTTTCATCATTTGAATCAGCTCATCAAGCTTCACTTCAATTTGCTCACCCGTTGTCGTATCTTTTACATTTACAATTTGCTGCGCCAGCTCATCTTCACCAAGAACTGCAATAAACTTGGCTTTCAAGCGGTCTGCCGCTTTAAATTGTGCTTTTAGCTTTTTCCCTGTATAGTCCATTTCACTTGAAATGCCTTCTTTTCTTAGGCGATTCAATAAGCCAACAGCATAATCTTTTGCTTGATCTCCTAATGCCGCAATATATAAATCAATGCCGTCTTGAACAGGAAGCTCAATCTTCTCTGCATCAATCGCTGATAGGAAACGTTCAATACTCATCGCAAAGCCGATACCTGGTGATTCAGGACCGCCAATTCCTTCAACAAGTCCATCATAACGGCCGCCGCCGGCTAATGTTGTGATCGCGCCAAAGCCTTCTGCATTACTCATAATCTCAAAGGCAGTGTGATTGTAATAATCAAGACCGCGCACTAAGTTCGGATCGACGACATATTCAATGCCTAGATCGGTTAAGTATTGTTTTACTTTTTCAAAATAAGTCCGTGATTCTTCATTTAAGTAATCTTGAATGGATGGTGCCGTTGCCATCAGTTCGTGATCGCGGTCCTTTTTACAATCAAGAATACGTAATGGATTTTGATGTAAACGAATTTGGCAGTCGTGACAGAATTCATCAATTCTTGGTTCAAAATGCTCAACAAGTGCTTGACGGTAATCTGCACGGCTTTCTTTGTCACCAAGGCTGTTAATGACGAGTTTTAAGTTGGAAAGACCTGCTTTCTCATACACACTCATCGCTAATGAAATGACCTCTGCATCAATGGCAGGATCTTTTGAACCGATCGCTTCAATTCCGAATTGATAAAATTGACGATATCTTCCCGTTTGCGGACGCTCATAGCGGAACATTGGTCCAATGTAGTACAGCTTTGTAGGCTGTGAAGGCTGTGCAAACAGTTTATTTTCAACATAAGAACGGACAGTTGAAGCTGTTCCTTCTGGGCGAAGTGTGATGCTACGTCCTTTTTTGTCTTCAAATGTGTACATCTCTTTTTGAACGATATCTGTTGACTCGCCTACTCCTCGTGCAAACAGTTCTGTATGCTCAAAAATCGGTGTGCGGATTTCTTTGTATTGAAAGGCTGCACATGTATCTCTCGCAATTTGTTCAACATACTGCCAGCGTTCTGATTCTCCCGGTAAAATATCCTGTGTGCCTCTTGGAATATTAAAACTCATTTTTCGTCCTCCTACGACCATCATTCATTTTTTATGTGGACATATAAAAAACCCCCGCCTCTACTATGTGTATAGTAGGGACGAGAGTTATACCCGTGGTGCCACCCTAGTTGGAACATGATCTAGCCATGTTCCCGCTCAAATCCTTAACGCAGATTCACGTTCTCCGCCTAATGACTCATTTTTTGAGTGTTCAGCAGGAAACCTACAGAGTGTTCTTTCGTGATAAATGCCATGCGGATTCGCTTTCAGCCTAAGGCGATTCCTCTCTGCTCACGCAATTTACCCTACTATTCTCTATCATCAGTTCCACATTTTAAATTTTCAAGTGTGTTGATTTATATTATAATAAGGTCGGTGCTGCCACTCTGTCAACCCTTGCCGTGTCTCTTTTTCTTTTCCAGCTCTTCTTTTGACGTGCATCCGTATTCAGATGCCGTTTCTTCAAGGAAGCCTGGTTGATCCATTTCGTCGTGCTGCCAGCGGTCGATATCACGATGTCCATTATATTGCACTCGTCCTAATTTTCTGCTTAATCTCATGTTTGTACATCCTTTTATCACATTTTTATCTAGTATAAACAGATTGATTCAATTTTATTAGGGAAACTGCAAGGAATTCATCCATTACATAACGAATTAACATTCATCGGTTTTACAAGGGAGGGGAAAACACCGTTTTGAATCTGAAAACACACCATCACATGATGTTGCTGCTCACCTGTTTTGTCCTCATTGCCAGCACTTGGCCAATGACACATGCGACGGCTCAAACAGATCAAGCTGTCGTTGCAACAGATGAAATCAATGTGCGAACCGGACCTGGTTTAAGCTACGGGATCGCAGCAGTTGTGAAACGAGGAGAAAGCTACCCGATTCTCACTGAACAAGGAGAATGGGTACAGATCGCGCTATCGAACGGACAAAAAGGCTGGGTCGTCTCATGGCTGATTACCAAGTCATCTGATGCACAAAAGCCTGCTAAGCAAAAGACGCAAGGTCAAAGTACGCAAGGAAGCAGTTCAATTACGTCAACAGCCTCTGACCTTCGCATTCGGACAGGCCCAGGGACTTCCTATCAAGTCATTGGCACTTTCCCGCAGGGCGCTTCCGCTAAAAAGCTGGACACAAGCGGCGAATGGACAAAAATATCGTACAAACAAGCGGAAGGCTGGGTCCACTCTGATTATATTTCTGGCGGACAAAACGCTTCTTCATCCAGTTCAGCTGAGCCCGCTCGTTCTAAACAGTCCGGCACAGTTGGCGTATCAAGCTTGAATGTTCGAAAATCGGCGGCACCAAACGCACAAGTGGCCGCTTCACTTTCCCGCAACACTCAAGTCACCATTTTACGGGAGCAAAATGGCTGGTATGAAATCGAAGCAAAAGGCGTTAAAGGCTGGGTTGCAAGTTATTATATTGTCTCAAACCAAGGAACAAGTGCAGCACCTGAAAAGAATTCATCCTCTTCGTCATCTCATCAGAAAGCGTACATCGTTTATGATGGAACGAATATTAGAAAAAGCGCTTCTACCTCTGCTGGAATTGCAGAAAGAGCAACAAAAGGAGCTGCTTATCAAATTGTTCGTACGCAAGGTGACTGGTACGAGGTGACATTATCAAACGGCGGAACAGGCTACGTGGCAAGCTGGGTCGTTCAAACAAAGAAAAATAGCAGCGAAGCACCAAGACCTCAGCAGGATTCATCGTCTGGCACTGGATCTTTAAAAGGCAAAACAATTGTTCTTGATCCTGGGCATGGCGGAAAAGACAGCGGCACAATCGGCGCAGACGGTGCATTTGAAAAGAATATCACGATCAAAACCGCTCATTTGCTGGCGGGTAAGTTAAGAGCTTCTGGAGCAAATGTCTATTTAACAAGAAGTGATGATACATTCATTAGCCTTCAATCGAGGGTTGCCACTTCACATTACCGAAATGCAGATGCATTTATTAGTCTTCATTATGATAGTTTTATGGACCAAAGTATCAGAGGGAGCACCGCATATTATTATCAGGCATCCAAAGATGAACGTCTGGCGACAAGCGTTCATACGGAAGTCGCAAAACGATCACAGATCCCTGATAAAGGAGTCAAATTTGGAGATTATTTTGTTTTAAGAGAAAACAAGCGCCCTTCCCTTTTATATGAACTCGGCTATTTAAGCAATCCTCAAGAAGAAGCGATCATTTATAGCGCCTCTTACCAAGAACGAGTGACAGAAGGAATGACAGAAGGATTAAAACAATATTTCCGATAGAAAAAAGAGGCCGCGCGCCTCTTTTTTGATACCAAAAGAAAAAGACTCTAAACAAACTCTCAGCAAGAGTTTATCTACAGTCTAATGTCTTTCTATTCTTTGCTGTCCATCAACATGGTGACAGGCCCCGAATTGGTCAATGAGACGTCCATCATCGCCCCAAAACGTCCAGTTTCAACATGGATGCCTTTTTCTCTAAGCGTTTCATTGAAGCATTCGTAAAGTGAATTCGCTACATCCGGTTTGGCAGCTTTCATAAAGTTCGGCCGTCTGCCTTTTCTCGTATCACCATAAAGGGTAAATTGAGACACAGACAGTACACTCCCTTTTACATCTAACAAAGAATGATTCATTTTCCCGTTTTCATCTTCAAAAATACGCAAGTGTGCGAGCTTTTCAGCTAAGTAATGCACATCTTCTTCTGTGTCTTCATGTGTAACCCCAACGAGCACCATATAGCCTTCATTGATGGCACCTGTGATCTCTTCTTCTACTTTCACAGATGCACTCGTCACACGCTGAACAACAAGCCTCATAGACGATATACTTCCTTTCTAATTCATAAATCGGCGAACTGAGTAAATGTCTTTGATTTGTTTGATGCGTTCGACCACTTTGTGCAAATGGTTAATATTTTGGATAAAGATCGCCATATGGATCGTCGCCACTTTGTTACGATCAGACTTACCAGAAACCGACGAGATGTTCGTTTTGGTTTCGTTGACTGCTTGAAGCACCTCATTAAGTAAGCCGCGTCTGTCATATCCTAATATTTCAATTTCCACATTGTATTCTTTACGGTTTCGAGCAGGCTGTTCATGCTCCCACTCAACCGGGATTAACCGTTCCTGCGCTTCTCCTGTCTTCACGTTCGGACAGTCATCACGGTGAACAGATACGCCACGGCCTTTTGTAATAAAGCCAACAATGCTATCACCAGGAACAGGATTACAACACTTAGATAAACGGACAAGCAAGTTATCAATGCCTTTCACTCGCACGCCAGCTTCCCGTTTTTTCCCGTGATATGGTTTTGACTCTACAGACACTTCTTGAACGGTTTTCTCTTGTTCTTCCTGATCTCTTTGTTTTCTTTCTTTTTCCGTTAAACGATTGGCGACTTGGAGTGCCGTAATTCCGTTATAACCAACGGCTGCATACATGTCCTCTTCATTTGAGAAATTAAATTTATCGGCCACTTTTTGCAGATTTTCAGCGGTCAAGATGTCTTTAACATCGAACTCAAGGTTTTTGATTTCTTTCTCCACAAGTTCTCGGCCTTTTTCGACATTTTCTTCACGGCGCTGTTTCTTGAAAAACTGTCTGATCTTGTGCTTCGCTTGGGAGGTTTGGGCAAGTTTGACCCAATCCTGGCTTGGTCCATAGCTATGCTTAGAAGTCAGAATTTCAATAATATCACCTGTTTTTAGCTTATGATCAAGTGTAACCATTTTACCGTTGACTTTGGCTCCGATTGTTTTATTCCCAATTTCCGAATGAATCCGGTATGAGAAATCAATTGGTACGGAACCAGACGGCAGCTCGATGACGTCACCTTTTGGTGTAAATACAAACACCATATCAGAGAAGAGATCGATTTTTAACGATTCCATAAATTCTTCCGCATCTGTGGATTCATTTTGGAATTCAAGGATTTCTCTAAACCAAGACAGCTTCTTCTGGAAAACGGCTTCTTCCGTCGATTCTGCTGACTCTTTGCCTTCTTTATACGCCCAATGTGCGGCAATTCCGTATTCAGCAATTTCGTGCATTTCCACTGTACGAATCTGAACTTCAAGCGGGTCCCCTTTTGGACCAATCACCGTTGTATGAAGAGACTGATACATGTTCGGCTTTGGCATCGCAATATAATCCTTAAATCTGCCTGGCATCGGCTTCCAGCATGTATGAATAATACCAAGTACCGCATAGCAGTCTTTAATGCTGTCAACCAAAATACGTACAGCCAGCAAATCATATATTTCATTAAATTGCTTATTTTGCATGACCATTTTTCGATAAATACTATAAATATGTTTCGGTCTGCCGGAGAATTCAGCCTTAATGTTCACCTCAGACACGCGGTCTTTTACTTCATTGACAACCTCGTCCAAGTATTCCTCACGTTCCGCTCGTTTGCGCTTCATGAGATTCACAATCCGGTAGTATTGCTGCGGATTTAAATAGCGGAGGGCTGTATCTTCAAGCTCCCACTTAATCTTTGAAATCCCTAATCTGTGCGCAAGCGGTGCAAAGATTTCAAGGGTTTCATTTGAAATTCTTCGTTGCTTTTCCTGCGGAAGGTGTTTGAGTGTTCTCATATTGTGAAGACGGTCTGCCAGCTTAATTAAGATGACGCGAATATCCTGCGCCATTGCAACAAACATTTTACGATGGTTTTCAGCCTGTTGTTCTTCTTGTGATTTATATTTAATCTTTCCGAGCTTTGTCACACCATCAACAAGCATGGCTACTTCTTCGTTAAAATGCTCTTTTAAATCTTCTAATGTCACATCCGTGTCTTCGACAACATCATGCAAGAAGCCGCCAGCAATGGTCGAAGGGTCCATTTCAAGATCAACAAGAATTCCCGCCACTTGAATAGGATGGATAATATAGGGCTCACCGGATTTCCGGTATTGCTCCTTGTGAGCATTTTCAGCATATTCGTATGCACGCTCTATAAATTGAATATGTTCAGCGGACAGGTATTCTCTTGCCTTATCAATGACCTGCTGCGCCGTTAAAACTTGTTCGTTCGCCATGGAATCACCTTTTTAAATGAAAACTGTATTGTAGTTTATTATCAAGAAAAATTCGATAGATGTAAAGAGAAGAAGTCCGCTAAAAGATTTTTGATAGGAAAAAAGCACCCTTCTTACTGAGTGCTTTTTTCGTAAAACTCCATTAGTATTGCATTAACGTCAAGATGTCGTAACCGTCAAGCTTCTTTCTGCCATCAAGATACGTCAGCTCAATTAAAAATGCAATCCCTGCCACAACGCCGCCTAATTCTTCAACCAGCTTGATGGATGCTTCAATCGTTCCACCTGTCGCAAGCAAATCATCTGTGATCAGTACACGCTGACCAGGACGAATTGCATCTTTATGAATCGTTAATACATCTTTACCGTATTCCAAACCGTAATCGACTTTGATGACTTCACGAGGAAGCTTTCCTTCTTTACGAACTGGGGCAAAACCTACACCAAGTGCGTATGCTACAGGGCAGCCAATAATGAATCCACGCGCTTCAGGTCCAACAATGAGATCAATGTCTCTTTCCTTCGCGTATTCAACGATTTGATCCGTTGCATAACGGTACACTTCGCCTTTATCCATTAACGTTGTAATATCTTTAAATTGTACACCTTCCTTTGGGTAGTCAGGTACAACTGTCACATATTGTTTTAAATCCATCTTTTCCTTTTCCTCCTCGTACGTCAAAGCACAGGTGAGACTTCGCTCATCATGCTATTCAGCCATTCCTTCAGCTCTTTGGCTGAGGAATATGTTAGTGTTTGATCGAGTTCCATCAATCGTTGTTTTGCTGTATAAGACGATGATGCGGTTAAATCTTTTTTAGGGGCATCACGCACTATTGACAGCACACCATTCTCTATTTTAACAAAACCGAGTTCAAAAAACACCTTTGTCATAAAAATGATTGTATCTTTTGTCCAACCTCTATGTTTGGCAAGCTCCATGCCTTGTTCTTTAATAGGAAAACTTCCCCGTTTGAACAAGAACCCATAAAACCATTTGAATTGATCACGGCTCGGGAATGAGGACATAAAGTGATCTTCTTTCCGCTGAAACACCGTATAAATTCTTGCTGGTTGTTGATTTTCTAAAAGCAGCTTGAGCAAGTGTTCATCGGCAGGAACATCGGCAAAGATCACATACTTTTCCTGCACATCAAACGTGGATACATTTTCTGCATCAATAAGGTGAATCGGAATATCCACCAGCTCCGATTGCTTTTTTGTTTCTTCGTCAAAACAGAAGACCATTGTTTTTGCTGGATCAAGTGTTGATACTTTCTTTTCCCAATCTTTTTTCCCGCGTAAATCAAACAGCTGCCATTCATCGACTCTAGCGTCTTTTAGCATGAGCTGAGGTTTCTTTCGGTTATTCCATTCATTAATCGAGACCTCGCCAACGACAGAGATTTGACTCCCTGGGACAAGTTCTTCTTTTAGTTTGCCTTGGTGAAAACCGACACAGTCGAGCAGCTTGTCTTCGTCTTTTAGTGACATTTTAATGTGATTTTGATTGGCCCCGATCGTTCGGATGTCTTCAAGCTGGGCGTCTTCAATCATAATGAACGGCTTAGGATTCTGCATGCCAAACGGGGACAGCAGTCCCACTTCTTCAATGGCTTGCACCGTCATTTCGTCCACTTTACATACTGCATCGACCCGTTGAATTGGAATGAAATCTTCTTCTGTCAACGTTTCATTTGCATATTGATTCAATCTTTCCCTAAGTAAAGGAACATCATCCGCTTGAAGTGTCATTCCAGCTGCCATCGGGTGTCCACCGAAATGCGGCAGGATGTCACGGCACTTGCTCAAATGGAAAAATAAATCAAAGCCAGGAATACTTCGTGCTGACCCTTTCGCCATCTGCGTTTCTTCATCTATTCCAAGCACAATCGCCGGACGAGAAAATGTATCCGTCAATTTTGAGGCAACAATGCCGACAACGCCTGGATTCCAGCCAGCTTTTGCTACGACGATAGCAGACTGGTCAGCGCCTGTCTCTTCGACCATTTGAATGGCTTCTTCCGTGATCGTACTCACAATTTTCTGCCGTTCTTTGTTCAATTCTTGTACAAAACGAGCGAGTTCTTCTGCTTCATCCATATCCTCAGTCATGAGAAGATGAACAGCCGGATCTGCCTGCTCAATTCGTCCAACAGCATTCAGCCTTGGCGCAATTTGAAAGCCGACCGTTTCCTCATTTGCTTCTTCAAGAGTGGCGCCTGCTTCTTTTAATAACGCTTTTAATCCAGGCCGTCTAGATTGACGAAGCTGCATCAGACCTTTTTTGGCAATCCATCTATTTTCATCATGCAGCGGGACAAGATCCGCAATTGTACCGATTGCAGCAAGATCTAATAATTCTACTGGGAGTTTACCGAGGAGTGCATGTGCCACTTTAAACGCAACACCGACACCCGCCAGCTCTTTAAACGGATACTCACACCCTGGCTGCTTAGGATGTACAATCGCAAGTGCCTCAGGCAGTTCCTCGCTTGGTTCATGGTGATCTGTGATGATCAGGTCTAATCCTATTTCTTTTGCAATACGTGCTTCATTTACAGCAGCGATCCCTGTATCCACAGTGATGACAAGCGATGCTCCTTGCTCTTTGATATATCGGAAAGCCTGTTCGTTTGGCCCATATCCTTCTTTAAATCGATCTGGAATATAAAAGTCTACCTTCGCAGATCGTTCTTTAAGTGTATGTAAAAGTACAGAAGTACTTGTCACACCATCTGCATCATAATCTCCGAAGATCACAATCGATTCCTGCTCTTCGATCGCTTTGTTGATGCGCTCTACTGCTTCTTTCATTCCTTTTAATAAGAATGGATCATGAAATTCGGCTTTTTGATCAAATAAAAAAGACCTCGCTTCTTCTACTTCTTCGAGCCCTCTTTGTACAAGAAGTGATGCAGTCAGCGCTGAAATATTCAGATTTTCAGAGAGTGATTTCACTTTTTCTTCGCTAGGATGTTCATATTCCCAACGCATTTTGGATAATAACATAAATTCACCCCTCAACCACACTATTATACTAGAGTGGACTGAGGGGTTTCAATTTTTATTTTATGAAATTGTACTGGAAGATTATTTTTCCTTCCGGTCAAAAGACGCTGGCTGTTCTTTTAAAGGTGTGACATTCGTTTTCTTTTGAACGTCTTTGTCTACCTTTTTTGGAGAAGCAGTAGGGGCAGTCACAGTGGCTGCACGTTCAGCTTTTAATGCTTTTAATTCACGTTTTAGTTTCACAATTTGGAAAATCCCCGCAAAAGCCACAATGAGTCCGCCCATCAGAACAGAACCGATAATGACAAGGATCAGCGGCCATTCAGCCGTTCCAAATAAGTAGTCTACCTGTACAGGCCGCACGTTAATAACAGCAAATACTGAGACAATTAATACGAAAATAAATGCGAGTATGATGGTCCATTGTTGTTTATTCATCTACAAATCCCCCAAGCTTTTTCTTTTATTCTTCCCTCTTTCTTGTCCTTTTTAAACACAGAAAGAACATGGTGGAAGGTTTTCTATCAGCATGGGCGCTTAGCTGCTGAGTTTTTCTTTAATAAGGCTCTTTAATTCTTTTCTTTCTCCAGAGATGACAAGGGTGTCTCCTTCTTCAATCACCGTATCTGGTCCTGGGTTTAAAATTTTCTCATGTGATTTTCTCACAATGGCGATGACTGTTACTTGATAATTTTGGCGAACACTCAGGTCTCCGATCGTCTGGTTAACAGCCGGTGCGTTCTTTTCAATCTTAAACCATTCAATGATGAGTTCATCAATGGCCACCTCAACTGTCTCAAGCGCTTTTGGTTTATAGACCATGCCGCCTAAAATAGCCGAGATTTGTCTTGCTTCTTCATCGCTAAGCAAGATACCAGAAATACATTCTTCGTGATCATCTTCTTGAAAATGATACATCTCTCTTCTGCCGTCATCATGTGTGATAATGGCAAGCTTCTCATTATTTCTTGTGATCATTTCGGCTTTGTGACCGATACCTGGCAGTTCAGTTTCCCGAACCTTCATAACAGCCCCTCCAATGAATAAAAGCGAAATGCCCCAAACGGACACTTGCTTTCTATACTGATCTAAACGTATGTCATTATAGCAAAAGACCATTTCAAGATCAATGAAACCCGAAATGTTTTTACATATCATCTTATTGTTGTGACGTTGACAAATATGATGCATGAAAAAAAGACTGCCAAGCTGGCAGTCTTTCTTGTTTAAATATCTTGTTCTGTGTCGATTTTCGCCGGCTTTTTCAGCTCACGACCTTTCCATATCAGCCAAATTTGTGCCGCAATGTAAAGGGATGAATACACCCCTGTTAATAGGCCGACAAGTAAGGCAATGGAGAAGTTTGTAATAGATGCTGAACCGAAAATGAGAAGTGCAATCACCACTACAAGTACGGTAAGCACGGTGTTCACAGAACGCGTAAAGGTTTGCTGTAAACTTAAATTCACAATGTACGATAAATCTTCGATCGTTTTCGGTTTGCGTTTCTTCATTTGCTCACGCACCCTGTCGAAGGTGACAATCGTGTCATTGATCGAGTACCCAATGACCGTGAGTATCGCTGCAATGAAGGTGACATCCACCTCTAAGCGCGTAATACTAAAGAAGGCAACGATAAAGAATGCGTCGTATAGCAGAGAGACAATGGCTGCAATCGCCATTTTATACTCAAATCGGATAGATACATATAAGATAATCCCGATCGAAGCAATGATGATAGCGTATAATGCGTTACGTGCCAGCTCTTTTCCGACTGTCGGAGACACTGTACTTACGTTAGGCTCCGTTCCGTATTTATCTTTGAAGTAATCTTTCACTTCAGCAATTTTTTCTTTATTCGGAACACCGACAAATCGAGCTGCTGCTTGATTTTCTTTTTGCCCCGATAACACAACACTGTCTGTCTCAAGGTCTAGCTTTTTAAAATCTTGCTCCACCTGTTCTGTTGACAGTTTATGGTCACTTTGAATATCAACTCTAGTACCACTTGCAAAGTCAATACCTGCATTGAGCTTGAAGATCGACAGCACAATGATTCCGGCAATGGTAATGGCTGCTGAGAAAATCATAAAGCCTTTACGTTTGCTGACGAAATCCCATTTATCAAATGGTGTTTTCGGTTCAGTATTTTCAGTTGTTTCATGAATATCAATGATGTCTTTCTGACGAACACCAAACCAGCCTTTTCTGCGATCGAGATAACGGCTTTCTACAAGTAAGCCAAGAAGGAATCTTGATAGGAAGACAGCCGTGATAAAGCTTGTCAAAATTGATAGGATAAGCATGGTTGCAAACCCTTTGACAGAGCTTGTTCCAAAGAAGAATAGAACCCCGCCGGCAATAATACTTGTTAAGTTTGCATCAAAGATCGTGGCAAACGATCTGCGGTTACCCGATCTGAAAGCAGAACGGACAGATTTACCGAGCTTGAGCTCTTCTTTAATCCGCTCATACGTAATAATGTTGGCATCGACAGCCATCCCTACCCCAAGAATCAATGCAGCGATTCCAGGCAGTGTCATGACCGCCCCCATCCAGTCAAAGACTTGCAGTGTGATATAGATATAAGCTGACAGTGTAATGACAGCAACAAGACCTGGTAATCGGTAATAAAACAGCATGAATAAGAAGATAAATGCTATTCCTACAATTCCTGCGAAGACTGTTTCGTTTAGTGCTTGCTCACCAAACTGTGCACTCACAGATGTTGAATATTTTTCGGTTAATTTTACTGGCAATGCGCCGGCATTTAAAATGCTCGCAAGGTCTTTTGCCTCTTGAACCGTAAAGTTTCCTTCGATTTGTACGTCACTGCTGTTAATTTCTTGGTTTACATTCGGCGCAGATACATACTTATGATTTGATTTAGAGACTTCTTTTTTGAAGGAATCTCCCTTATGATAATCAAGCCAAATGACAAGCTGATTGTTTGGTGCCATCGCCGCTACTTTTTTTGTCACGTCACCAAACTTTTTCGCATCCTTTAGTTTGACCGTCACGATCGGCTCATTCGTTTGATTGAATGTTTGTTTTGCACCATTTTCAACAAGATCAGATCCGTTTAGGAGTTCTTTGTCATTCGTATCTCTGAAGGAAAGCTGTGCTTCAGTCGATAGAATCTCCCGTGCTCTGTTTTGATCTTTTACACCCGCAAGCTGTACGCGGATACGGTTGTTTCCTTCAATCGAAATGTTCGGCTCACTGACCCCAAGCACGTTGGCTCTTCGGTTTAAAGCCTCTACTGTACTGACGAGAACACCATTTGTGATCTTGTCTTCTTTTTTCACTGGGTGTACATCATACAGAACCTCAAATCCACCCTGTAAGTCCAGCCCTAGCGTCATATCTTTCGCAACGGGCTTCGTTAATAAGCCCACACCAGTTCCGATTAACAGAACCACTAAGAAAAACGCAAGTATGCGCCCTTTTTTCATTATGTATTTCCTCCTTAAACACCTGAATCCATTTAGATGGCTTATTTCAACAGTTCGTCCAGCATATTCTTGCCATCTTCACTGTCCAAAAAAGCAGACGTTTTGAACGACTGAACGGTTGCATAGTTCATAAATTCGCCAATTTTCACAGATAAAATATCTGCAACCATTTCATGAATCGGATACTCTTGTTTTTTCTTCCACTTCTTATTCTCTAAGTATGACCATAATTCCTCTAAATCTACATCTTTATAGCCCAAAACGATGAATTCTTCAAGCTTACTGAACAGAAAAGGCTTTAGATGGTCTTTGTATATAGCAGCCGGATGTTGTGTCATTGTGAGGCTCCCCCTTTTCAGTTTTTTATCGAGAGACTTGTCATGCTTGGACGATATACACGCATATCTTATTGTATATGATTCTATGTCGTTTGAGAAGGCAGGTGATCTGTGATTTGACGAAGCAAACGTTTTTAAAAGGGACGATTATTTTAATTTTAGCAGGTTTTATTACAAGAATATTGGGTTTTGTCAATCGAATTGTGATTGCAAGGTTCATTGGTGAAGAAGGCGTAGGGCTTTATATGATGGCAGCGCCTACCTTTTTTCTCGCCGTGACGCTGACACAATTCGGACTTCCTGTTGCTATTAGTAAGCTAGTCGCAGAAGCAGAAGCCCGTGGTGACAAACAGAAAACAAAACGCATTCTAGTGATGTCCCTTGCAATAACAGGAACACTCAGCCTGATTTTCACGCCGCTCTTTTTATGGTTTGCCCCTATTATGGCGGAAAATATGCTGACAGATCCTAGAACGGTCTATCCTCTGCTTGCCATTACACCCGTCGTACCCGTTATTGCGATCTCTAGTGTGTTAAGGGGCTATTTCCAAGGAAGACAGCAAATGAGCCCGCTTGCGATGTCGCAAGTACTAGAACAGGTCGCAAGAATTTCACTCGTGGCAGTATGTACAACAGCGTTCCTGCCTTATGGAATTGAATACGCAGCAGCAGGCGCTATGATTTCATCTGTCATCGGGGAAATGATTTCACTTGCTTACTTACTGATTGCCTTTCGTTATAAAAAGACCATCCGTATCCGAAAACGTTTTTTCAAGGCAATTCATGATGGAAAGGATACGTTTAAGCAGCTCATGAGTATTGCCCTGCCAACGACAGGCAGCCGTTTCATCGGCAATATCTCTTGGTTTTTAGAACCGATTGTAGTCGCACAAAGCCTTGCGATTGCCGGTTATGCAGCTGTGGAAGCAACAAGGCAGTATGGAGAATTGACGGGACTTGCGCTCACCCTTTTGACACTTCCTAGTTTTATCACGTATTCTCTCTCCACCGCACTAGTTCCAGCGATTAGTGAGGGGATGGAACAGAACAAACGCAAAACGGTCGAATACCGGCTCAAGCAGGCGATGCGCCTTTGTTTATTAAGCGGGGGCATTTCATGTATTATCCTTTTCGTGTATGCAGAAAATTTAACCCTCTTCATGTATGGTTCATCTCATGCCGCTGTCTATGTAAAATTCATGGCGCCCTTCTTTTTGCTCTATTACTTTCAAGGGCCGCTGCAGGCTGTCCTTCAAGCATTAAATTTAGCGGGGGCAGCGATGACCAACAGTTTGATAGGAGCTGTTGTGAAAACAGGCATGATCTTTGTTCTTGCTTCACAGCCAAGCTTTGGCATTATGGGAGCAGCGCTTGCGATCCTCATTGGCATCGTTCTTGTCACGTTGCTCCATGCGGCAACTGTCGGTAAAGTGCTGCCTATTCATTTACCATTAAAAGAATATGGACTTTGCGTCCTTGTGATCATCGGCACTGGGGCAGTCAGCTTATGGATGAAACATCAAGCGAGCGGACTCTTTTCCGCACCTTTAGAGCTTGTCATGATGATCTTTTTGACGTGCGTGCTGTATGTCATTCTATTAATCTGTCTTGGGCTAGTGAAACGAGAAGAGCTGCGCCGCATCCCGTTTATTGGGAAGCTGCTGTAGCTCATCTTTTCTTTATAATTTCATCTTTCAAATCAATATAAAAATTCTTCTGATTAAAGCTGCAGTAAGAGATTTGCTCGATATCATGATAGCCTCTTTTGGCAAGCTCCTTTATCAGCCACTGTTCATCATGGTTGATCTGCTTGAGATGATCATGCTGAACCACACCGTCTGCAATAAGCGGGAGCTCAAGCGCTGCATGTTTGCGCTTGTTTTCTTTTTCAACAACGGCGAGCTTTCCTGAAGGCTCTAAGATGGCATATGAGACATCCTGGATACTATCGATGTTATTTTCTCTTAATTGAATCAGCAAATCATCAAAATTGTATCGCTGTTTTCTCATCGCACCCTCGTCTATTTTTCCGTTGATGATGAGCAGGGCCGGCTTACCGTCGAGAAAACGACGGACACCTTGGAATTTTAGTGACAAATAGGCAAGGGTGATTTGAATGAAGGTTAACAGCAGGATCGGCCATACTGTATGTAACATGTGATCCTCTACTTCTTCTATGGCGAGCACCGCAATTTCAGCGATCATCATAAAAATAACAAGATCTAAAATACTCAGTTCCCCAATCTCCCTTTTGCCCATTAAACGAAAGATAAACCAAATGAGAAAATATAAAATGATTGTTCTCATGGAGATAATTAAGATGTCCTGCATATGATGTAAACCCTCCTTCTCCACCATAGCTTGTGTCAAAACACTTTATTTATGTAGAAAAGAAAGCCTCGGTTTTTATCACGAGAAACATGTCTATTTTTTCTTCTCCGTGAATACATTTTAGTAAAAGACAAGCTTCGGTCAATTGGAGAGGAGACGAATCACATGCAGGAAACGAAACAAATAGGAAAAGGCATTTTATCTGGCTTAATTGCTATTTTTGTCGTGATGATTGTCACAAGCTTACTTGTATCACTGATGCTTACCTTCACAAGTATGCAGGAATCATCGTTTAAATGGATGATCATGATCTTGTCCTTTGCGGCACTTTTTCTAGGAGGTATGATTTCTGGAGGGAAAGCAAAGGAACGGGGCTGGCTCATTGGCGCCATGACCTCTTTTATCTTTTCACTCACTGTTTTTTTATTTCAATATTTAGGGTTTGGAGAAACCTTTTCACCAGAACAATTCATCTATCATGCAGCCTTTTTGGGAATTTGTATGCTAGGGGGAATGATTGGCGTTAATCTTCGGGGCAAATAAAAAAAGAGCGAATGATATCGCTCTTTTTTTATCGCTATGTATTGGAGGATTAACCTTTGTCAGCTAATTCTCTAATAGCACGTCGGTCGAAAGTTAAACGGTTGTTTTCGCTTGTTTTGATGACCACTTTTGATTCATCAATGTAGTCGATTTCACCGTGTAAACCACCGATTGTGACGATTTTATCGCCTTTTGATAAAGATTGCTGCATCTGACGCACAGCTTTTTGTTGCTTTTGCTGTGGACGGATTAACAAGAAGTAAAGCACAGCAAACATGACAACAATCATAATGATTGAACCCATACCACCATCCATTCTATCTCACCCCTTTCTAAAGCATTGTAAAGCTTTTCGTTTATGCGTTAAAAGTTTTTCGCATTCGGCTTGTTAAAGCCATAACGCTCAAAAAACTCTTCTCTAAAATCACCTAAACGATCCTCACGGATAGCTTCTCTCACTTGCTCCATTAATTTTAACAGAAAATGAAGATTATGATAAGTTGTTAATCGAATTCCGAACGTCTCATTTGTACGGATCAAATGTCTAATATAAGCGCGTGTGTAATTTTTACATGTGTAGCAGTCACAGTTTTCATCGATTGGTCTGAAATCACGCTCATATTTAGCATTTTTCACAACAAGGCGTCCTTCACTTGTCATGAGCGTACCATTTCTTGCAATTCGCGTTGGCAGTACACAGTCAAACATATCGACACCGCGAATCGCGCCGTCAATTAATGAATCTGGTGAGCCGACACCCATTAAGTACCTCGGCTTGTCATCCGGTAAAAATGGCGTTGTGAACTCCAGCACTCGGTTCATCACGTCTTTTGGTTCACCAACAGATAAACCTCCAATGGCATAGCCTGGGAAATCAAGTGAAACAAGATCTTTTGCACTTTGTTTACGAAGCTCTTCGTATTCTCCGCCCTGTACAATGCCAAACAGTCCTTGATCCTCTGGACGCTGGTGCGCTGTTAAGCAGCGCTCTGCCCATCTGCTTGTCCGCTCTACAGAACGTTTCATATAATCGTACTCTGCTGGGTACGGAGGACATTCGTCAAATGCCATCATAATATCTGAGCCGAGCGCATTTTGAATCTCCATCGCTTTTTCAGGAGAAAGGAACAACTTATCTCCATTTAAGTGATTACGGAAGTGAACGCCTTCCTCTTCAATTTTTCTAAATTCACTCAAAGAAAACACCTGGAATCCGCCTGAATCAGTGAGAATCGCTCGATCCCAGTTCATAAATTTGTGCAGGCCGCCTGCTTCTTTGACAATGTCATGCCCCGGGCGCAGCCATAGATGATACGTATTGCTTAAAATGATGCCTGCCTCCATCGCTTTTAACTCTTCAGGCGCCATTGTTTTCACTGTAGCCAGTGTACCAACTGGCATAAATACAGGTGTTTCAAAGGAGCCGTGCGGTGTATGAACGCGCCCAAGACGTGCACCTGTTTGTTTGCATGATTTAATGAACTCATAACGTATCGGTAATTGCGACAAAAATGAGCCCTCCTGTCTTTGTTGTATGATGTTATTGAATCAGCATGGCATCGCCAAAACTGAAGAATCGGTATTCCTCTTTTACAGCCTCATTGTACGCTTTTAGGACGTGTTCTCGTCCAGCTAATGCACTGACAAGCATAATTAAAGACGATTTTGGCAAGTGGAAATTCGTGATCATGCCATCAATTGCCTTAAATGTATAGCCTGGATAAATAAAAATCGACGTCCAGCCGCTTGACGCTTTGAATTCACCATCATAAGCACTTGCAATGGTTTCAAGCGTTCTTGTCGAAGTTGTTCCGACTGAAATAATCCGCCCGCCTTCTTTGCACACGCGATTAAGCTCTTCTGCCGTTTCTTCATTCATTTCGTAAAACTCTGCGTGCATTTCATGTTCTTCAATGCGTTCAGCACTGACCGGTCGAAATGTGCCAAGCCCTACATGGAGCGTAATAAACGCAATATGCACTCCTTTTGCTTTCAGTGCATCCAGCAGTTCATTTGTAAAGTGAAGACCGGCAGTAGGCGCAGCAGCCGAACCAACCTCTTTGGAATAAACGGTTTGATAACGCTCACGATCGTCAAGCTGCTCTTTAATGTACGGAGGCAGCGGCATTTCACCTAAAGATTCAAGTACTTCATAAAAAATGCCTGTATACTGAAACTCAACTTTTCTTCCGCCATGTTCCAGTTCTTCTGTACATACCGCTTTTAATCGTCCATCACCAAATGTAATGACTGTTCCGTTTTTCACACGTTTTGCTGGTTTCACGAGCGTTTCCCATTTGTCTCCTTCTTCTTGTTTCAAAAGAAGCAGCTCCACTTTAGCACCCGTATCCTCTTTCGTTCCAAACAGACGTGCAGGCAATACACGTGTATTGTTTAAAACGAGACAATCACCCTTTTGAAAGTAATCTGTGATTTGCGAGAATGTATCATGTGTGATGTCACCTGTTTGTTTATTTAAGACCATCAGTCTTGATGCATCTCTTTTTTCAAGCGGCACTTGTGCAATCAATCTTTCTGGTAAATCAAAATCAAATAGTTCTAACTTCATTTCCTTCACCTATTCTGTAGTTAACTAGTTAACGTTATTTCATCCGTCCGAAGACATTGAGTAAAATGGTTAGGACGATGCTAATGACAATGCATGTAATCATAGGAAAAAAGAACGTTACGTTCCCTTTTTTCACGAAAATATCGCCTGGAAGTTTCCCAACCAATTGAAACACTAAACCTGCGGCAAAAAGGACACCACCTAAAATCATCAACATTTTAGGGAATTCAGTCACGAATCGGAACCTCCATATGAAAATGTTCATACGCTTCTCTTGTGACGACCCGCCCTCTTGGTGTTCTTTGCAGAAAACCAATTTGCAGTAAATACGGTTCGTACACATCTTCAATCGTATGTGATTCTTCTCCAATTGTCGCTGAGATCGTATCAAGTCCAACAGGACCGCCTCTAAATTTTTCAATCATACTTAAAAGCAGCTTATGATCGATATGATCAAGTCCGAGTCTGTCAACTTGCAGACGCTCAAGAGCATCTTCTGCAATGTCTTGTGTGATCGCATGATTTCCAAGCACCTGCGCAAAATCTCTTACTCTTCTGAGCAAACGATTGGCGACCCTCGGTGTGCCTCTAGATCTTCTTGCAATCTCTTCAGCTGAACGAATGTCGATCCCAATCTCAAACAGCTCGGCTGTTCTTGCTACAATGTGAGCCAAATCTCTTTGCTCATAGTATTCCAATCTTGCATGAACCCCAAACCTATCACGAAGCGGCGCTGTTAAAAGCCCAACACGGGTTGTAGCACCTACAAGCGTAAATGGCGGTAAATCAAGCCGCACAGAGCGTGCTGTATCTCCTTTTCCAATCACGATATCTAGACAAAAGTCCTCCATCGCTGGATATAGCACTTCCTCTATTGAACGCTGCAAGCGATGAATTTCATCAATAAACAGAACATCGCCAGGTTCAAGAGATGTTAAGATCGCCGCCAAATCGCCAGGGCGTTCAATCGCTGGTCCAGACGTTGTACGCAGCTGAACATTCATTTCATTGGCAATGATCGACGCAAGCGTTGTTTTTCCAAGTCCCGGCGGTCCATATAAAAGGACGTGATCCAGTGTTTCCTGCCTCATCCGGGCAGCTTCAATAAATACGCTGAGATTATCCTTTACTTTCTGCTGGCCAATATATTGACTAAGCGTCTGTGGACGCAGACTTTGCTCAATGGCTGATTCATGGTTGTCTGCTTCAGTTGAGACGAGCCGTTCATCCATGAGACATCACCCTATTTCAACATTTTTTGTAAAGCTTTTTTCACATATTGATCGGTTGTAAGATTCTTCTCTTCTTTTAATAAAGGAAGAACCTTTTTGATTTCACGATCACCATACCCAAGGACACTTAAGGCTTCAACCGCTTCATCTAAAGCGCTTTGCTGCGTTTCAATTTGAATATGATCCTCGTGGTTAAATAAGTTTCCTATCATTTCAGGCACCACATCTGCGAGCTTCCCTTTCAGATCTAGAATGATCTGACGTGCTGTTTTTTTGCCAACACCCGGGAATTTAATGAGGAAAGCTTCATCCTCTCGTTCGATCGCTGAAATGACAGCGCCAGGGTCACCGGAAGCAAGAATCGCAAGCGCACCCTTCGGTCCAATCCCTGTGACATTTAACAGTTTTGTGAACAACGCTTTTTCTTCTCGTGTTTGGAATCCATATAACGAAAAAGCGTCTTCCTTTATGTAATGATACGTATAAATCGTTTCTTGTTTTGATACTCGATAGATAAACGGATTTGGGGTATAGACTTGATATCCCACTCCGCCGTTTTCAATGACAACATATTGCGGGCACACATAATCAATGGTCCCTTTTACAAACTCTATCACCGTTTTCACCTCTTTGACTGTTCTCCATTGTAACATAAATCGAAGAGAAAACCGTAATAAAAGTTAACATACGTTCGCTCAGCCTTTTTTCATAGTTAACCCATGAAAAAGAGCTTGCGGTCTTCACACCAGCAAGCTGTCATACGATTAAAACGATTGTTCATTTCGGTAAGGTTTCATGACTTCAAGCACATGCTCAAATTCATCTTTTGTTCGAAACGGAATGCCTTGTGCAAGCTGCTGCTCTACATGACTTTCCAAGCGTGACGTATCAATTTGAAAAAAGAGATGAATAGGCTCCGCCCACCCGTCAGGCCTTCCATGAAACGTAGAAATCACGCCGTCTTCTGATAATCCGATATATCCATTTGCTTTACTCAAAGGTGATATATCGTCAATTTGTTTTCTAAAAAGGGCAAAATCCTCTCGCTGTTCTACCAATGTCCAGCCCTTATACTGGGCCCAAAATGTGTCTTTGTCTTCTAATGATGCCCGCTGTCTTTCAATACTTACATCGCCGTCTAGATAGACCTTTTCAAGCTGAACGTTGATGGTTTTTGACTCTTTTTGCAAGTGTTCTGCTGCTTCCATATCAACAGCGAAAAAGAGTACACTTGTCATGATAAGTCCTGTAACGAAATACTTTATTTTCACTTTCACTATTTACACCTCTTTAGAACATAAGATCGATGCATGACATATGTAGTTTGACCCATTTTCCTAAACATTAACCAAATCGATGTCTTGACACATAATGAGAGTCTTTCGTTGTATCCTTCGTGCGTAAATGTTATGTTTTATACAATCCATTGCTCTACCGAATTACATGGTTTTTTCATCATTCGTTTTTCAGCCGCATAAACTGAAACCAAAGAAGGTGAAGTCAATGTCAGATGTCAAAAGATTAGCCGAATCGATTCAGTATCAAGAAGAAAAGCGTTTTAATAAGCTCGTCTTTAAACCGGCTGAGCTTGAGCTGTGCGGCAAAGGAAGAAGTGCCTATGTATTTTCATACAAAAAAGACGGCAAGAAAATGGCGTTAAAAGTCTTTTTTCCTTCTTATCGAAACATCGCCCGCAAAGAGGCTGCAATTTATGAAAAACTTTCCGGCTCCTCCTATTATCCTGAGATTTACGAGTCTGGGGATCAGTATATTTTAATGGAATATATTAAAGGTTATACTTTCTATGAATGCCTGACAAAAGGAATTCCGATCAAAAAACAAATGATTGAACAAGTAGATGATGCATTGGAAGAAGCACGCGCGAAAGGTTTAAATCCTTCTGATATTCATCTGCGAAATTTAATTTTAACAAAGGATGGCCGCGTCAGGGTCATTGACGTCGCCCGCTTCACGCAAACGAAAACATGTCATCAATGGGATGATTTAAAAGCTGCATACGCCTATTATCAAAAACCTTTTTTCCCTAAAAAAGCGCCGCGGCTGTGGCTTGAAGTGATTGCCTATTTGTATAAGAAAAACTGGCTGTCTCGAGGTCAGCTGAACAACCGAAATGATTTTACTGCATAATGAAAGCCGCTCGAAAAGAGCGGCTTTCAGATTGTTGACAAAGGGCTAAAATGAACTTAATTTTAGCCCTTTGTCTTCTTTTCAGCGTGATAGAAAACCTTTGCAGTCTAGGAAGAACGAGTACCGGCGCGGAGCGAATTTGACATTCGTGAGCACCGGCACGCAGGACTGACAAAGAATGCGAGGGTTTGTCTACACGCTGAAAGCCGCTCTCTTTGAGCGGCTTTCTGTTTTATTCTGTTTCTACATGGATACTATTCACATTTAATAGGTTAATGATTTCATTATTCAGCTTAAACCAATGATTGGCTTCCTCAATTTTTTTATACACATCATAGGTAGCTGGACGTTTTAGCTCGAAATCGAGCACTTCCCCATTGTTCATATGAAATGTTACCTTAAATACTTTCATCATAAGATCACCTTCCACTCTGTCTTGTTCACTAACCAAATCGGTCAGCTCTTTTCATTCATTCTCTATTCAATCCGTTTCCCCTGCTTCTTTCCTTCTAAACACAAGAAGTTTAAATTTTGTTTAAATTCGCACAACATATCTATCTATATACTGTTCAAAAGATGTATATTGAATGAAAAGGAGGCTGCCTTTATGAAACAAAAGAAAAAACGAACATCTCCAGAGAGACAAACAGTCCTGTTTCATTTAACAGATGCCCTCATCCCAAGTATTGAAACGATGGCGATTGCAGTAAGAGCATTTTTCCACCTCGTGAGAAAAGCCATTTCAGCCGTTTTATAAAACCCCGCACTAGAGGAGTGCGAGGTTTTTTTTAGGATTGATAGATTTGGCTACCTTGATTGATAAACTCTTTTGCCTTCTTCTCCATCTCTCTTTTCACTTCTTCTGATTGGTTGCGGATGTCATGGGAAATTTTCATACTGCAAAACTTTGGTCCACACATGGAACAAAAATGAGCGGTTTTAGCACCTTCAGCAGGCAATGTTTCATCATGGAATGCCAGCGCTCGTTCTGGGTCAAGTGACAGGTGAAATTGATCCCGCCATCTGAATTCAAATCTCGCTTTCGATAAGGCATCATCACGCTTTTGAGCAGCAGGATGTCCTTTTGCTACATCAGCTGCATGTGCGGCAATTTTATAGGCGATGACGCCTTCTCTTACATCTTCTTTGTT
Source organism: Bacillus sp. FSL W8-0183 (assembly GCF_038006825.1). Lineage (NCBI taxonomy): Bacteria > Bacillati > Bacillota > Bacilli > Caryophanales > Bacillaceae > Bacillus > Bacillus sp. FSL W8-0183. Next base: position 2,674,906 of record NZ_JBBOVY010000001.1, read on the forward strand.
CGGCAGACCTAAATGCTCTTTTGGTGTCACATAGCACAGCATGGCGGTTCCGTACCAGCCGATCATCGCCGCACCGATCGCGGATGTAATATGATCATATCCCGGTGCAATATCTGTTGTTAGAGGACCTAACGTATAAAAAGGTGCCTCTTTGCATATCTCCATCTGCTTATCGACATTCTCTTTGATTTTATCCATTGGAACATGACCAGGTCCTTCAATCATGACCTGTACATCATGTTTCCAAGCGATCTCTGTCAATTCCCCTAACGTTTCCAGCTCTGCAAACTGCGCTTCGTCATTTGCGTCCGCAATGGATCCCGGTCTGAGCCCGTCCCCAAGCGAAAAGGCAATGTCATACGTTTTCATGATTTCACAAATTTCTTCAAAATGGGTATACAGAAAGTTCTCTTGATGATGAGCGAGACACCATCTTGCCATAATGGCTCCGCCTCTTGAAACAATTCCTGTGACCCGGTCGACTGTGAGCGGAATATACCTTAACAGGACGCCCGCATGAATGGTGAAGTAGTCAACCCCTTGCTCTGCCTGTTCAATTAATGTGTCTCGGTATACTTCCCACGTCAAATTTTCTGCGATTCCATTCACTTTTTCAAGTGCCTGATAAATCGGGACAGTTCCTACTGGGACTGGGCAATTGCGGATAATCCATTCTCTCGTTGTATGAATATCCTTTCCTGTAGACAGGTCCATCATCGTATCTGCCCCCCATCTAATTGCCCATGTCATCTTCTCCACCTCTTCTTCAATGGACGACGTCACAGCTGAATTGCCAATATTCGCATTAATTTTCACATGAAAATTCTTCCCGATGATCATCGGCTCACTTTCAGGATGGTTAATATTCGCTGGAATGACCGCTCTTCCACTAGCCACTTCCTCTCTAACAAACTCAGGACTTAGCTGTTCTCTCAAAGCGATAAACTCCATTTCAGGCGTAATAATCCCCTTTTTTGCATAATGCATTTGCGTCACACAAGCACCTTGTTTCCCGCGGAGCGGCACATGATGAAAATCTGTATGGGCAGCTTGATAGGATTCTTTCCCATTCAAGCGATATCCATTATCTTCTGGCTTTACTTGACGCCCTTCATAGCTTTCAGTATCTTCTCTTTCTTTAATCCATTTTGATCTCAGACGCTTTAATCCCTTTGTGACATCAATATGAGCCTCCTCATCTGTATACGGTCCACTTGTATCGTACACACGAATCGGTTCATTTTGGATATCACCTGCTTGTGTCACTGTATTTGTGAGCACGATTTCTCTTTTTGGCACCAAAATGTCAGGTCTTGAACCTTGTTCATATACCTTTCGACTGCCTTCAAAATTTGATAATAAAGATTGCGTTGATGGAACATTTGTCTTTTCATTCATTTGCTGTTCTCTCCTTCTTTTCGTGTGACCGGTCAGGATGGAATCAGCACCAGCAAAAAACCAGATTCTATGTAAAGAACCTGGTTTCGTCGTCAGAAAAAAACATGTATGCCATTCATATGGCACATGTATCATCTTCAACTTCCCCACGCTGGTACGAGCCAGATCAGGTCCAAAGGGTTAAGAAGCTTGTCTTCTCTCTCAGCCCGCATTTCCGGGCACCCCTAGTCACTTATATTGATTTCCACAACAGTGTAGCATAGCTGAGAAATGAAAAAAAGAAGTTTCAGGAAAATAGTTCCTTTCCCCTACAATGAATACATGCTCTTCACGATATACATCTTTCTATACACGATTTATCTCTCTCATTTCGATTAAATCAGAAATAATCATTGATCCTTTTCTCCTATTATGTATAATTAATCTAAACGGAGAATTTTTATACAAACATGATTCAAAGGAAGTTCTAGTCGATTGCAAACATTTCTTACATTTATCGTCGTTGGATTCTCAATTGCTCTACCTGTTGGAGCGATCACGGTTGAAATGACAAAGCAGGGATTAAAAAACGGATTCTTTCATGGATTAACTGTAGGCGCTGGTGGTATGACCATCGATATATTGCTCATCTTGGCTTTATATGCTGGATTTGCTCAATTTTTATCTTTGCCCTTTATCCAAATTCCGCTCTGGCTGATCGGTGCCATCTTTTTAATGATTCTTGCCTACGATTCGATTAAAAATGCGGATCAAGACATCCATTTAGCAGGAGAAAAAGTGAATAAATCATTCGCTAAAACATACCGAAATGGGCTGCTCGTCGCGGTATCCCCTGGAAACCTTGTGTTCTGGGTATCTGTGTTTGGTGCTGTACTGGCAGATGCTTATAAAAATACAAATTCATCTGAATTTATATTGGCTGCTACGGGTATTTTGGCAGGGATTCTTCTTCATGACATCGGTCTTCTCACGATTGTTTCCCTAACAAGAAAAGTGATGAACCGAACCATGATTAAGTGGACATCCATTATTGCCGGTATTTTATTACTTGGATTTGGCTGTTATTTCTTTTATGAATTTTATATCGGGATCAAAGTTTATTTTTAAAGAAAGGCTAAAGTTCGTCATGAACTTTAGCCTTTTTTATTCCAGCCTATCGGGTCATGCCTGTCTGACCTGTTTCAAATTGCGTTTTTCTCATATCTCTGAAGCGTGTAAATGCGCCTTCGTCTTTAATGACTTGGACAGCTCTTCCATCTGCATAACGAGTCGCTGCTTCTTCTACTTGTGATACACCCTCTGATGTCAAGCGCCCATCTGTTTTAAGAGCAATATACACATTTTCATCCGTCACCATAACTTGTGAGTCTGTCACATGGTTCATTTTGTTCACTCGGTTGGCGATTTTTCTTGAACGCTGGATGTTCTCTTGTTTATCGTAGCCAGAGAACGACATTTGGTTATGATAGTTCATATCTCCATGACTGTAGCGTCCATCTCCACCAGTAAGTGGCATTCTCACTTGATCCTGTGTAGGGCGTGAACGATCATCAACATTCGTTGTATTTCTTCCGTTCATTCCCTCCATAAGCTCAGAAACTGGTCCTTGATGATCTTGGTTGTTGTCTGTTGCCTGTTGATTGGAGTGGTATCCAACTGGCTGACCTGATTGATTATGACGTGTATCTACACCCGCATTGTTATTTGTACCACATGCCGTTAATCCAATAGGTAGAAGCACTAAGGCGATTGTTTTTTGCCATTTTTGTCTCAAACGAAAAACCCCCTGTACAAATTGAATCTCATGAGCGCAAAACAGGCTCTATTTTAGCATGTACAGTTGAGGACAAAAACAAGCTGTCAGTTATAAACAAAAAAAGGAACGATTGAGATCGTCCCTTGTGTCATTAATCTTCTTCGTCTTCTTCTGGTCTTGCAAAGACAGATGGGTTTTGATAAGGCTGCTGCATATAAGGCTGTGCTGGATAAGCACCCATTTGACCATATGGAACAGGGTTTGGATAATGTCCAGGCCATGGTTGATGATGCTTCATCCCATCATCGCATCCGCAGTCTTCCTTGCCATATGCTTCATTTGGAGCGTTTGGATAAAAGCCTTGATTGGCATTTGCATTTGCATTTGCATTTACATTTGCGCCTGCATTTGGATGCATATAGTGGTGCCAGTGATGCCCATCGTTTGCATGATGCTCATGATGTTCACCGTAATAAGCCGGTGCTTGATACGCAGGATAATAAGGCTGAGCCGCCGGGTAAGGATACGGCATCATGTGATGGTGATAATACGGCTGTACCGGATAACAAAGGCCTGATCCCGGTAAAATAGGAGAAGCGGGTACCATTTGCTGCGGATATGGATACATTGCTGGCATGTAATGACCATGACCATAACCATAATAAGGATCATATGACTCTTGATGATGGTGGTGATGCTCTTTATTTTCAGCCATGCCCCCTACTGCTGCCCCTCCAACATTCGGCATTTGCGGGAAATTAGGAAGGTTTGGGTAATTACTATGTTCCATATCTTTTCCCTCCTCTTTTTGATGTGGGATATGAATGAATGGATCATATCCCTTTGCCACTTCATCTTTGAAATGATCCTTATTTTCATGATGAAAATGGTCCTTGTGATCTTTATGATCCTTTTTCTCATGAACATGATCTTTCTTTTCATGAACGTGATCTTTTTTCTCATGATGTTCTTTTTTGGGAGGAGGCGTGAATGGCTGGTAGAGATTCGTCTGATAATAGTTTACATCAACTTGTGGAAAAACTGGCTGTTCAATCTTTGGTACTGGTGGCACATAAGGTACCGGTTCATTCGGCTTTTCCTTCGGCTTCGTATCTTGAACTTGCACGACATCCTTTGGCTTTTCTTTTACATACGGGTGTTCTTTTGCTTTTGGCATTTCTTTTGCTTTGTGATGATCGGTTTTCACAGGAACACCACTAGATGGAATTTTGATTTTCATTCCTGGCATGATCAAATCTGGATTACTGAGCTGCGAATTTAATTTTTTCAATTCTTGAAAGTCGACTCCGTACTTCTTTGAAATTTTCCAAAGGGAGTCTCCTTTTTGCACAATATGAATTTTCAACGTTTTCCCCTCCTATGCAAAACGTGAACGTAGCGGTTATGTCAGAAGTACAATATGTTTCAACATAAATTTATGCCTATTTACAAGCCGATATGATAAAAACTTGTTTTCTGATAGGAGGGGACACTTCATTATTTAATGGTGAGCATTTTATTTAAAGCGAGCAATGCCTCTTTTGTCGTCTCTTCATTCACTTGAATCAAACCGACCGGCTCCCCTTTTTCAATGCTTTCAAGTGACCATAGTAGATGAGGCAGATCAATACGGTTCATTGTCAAACATGGACACATATCTGGATTAAGGGATTCGATTTGTTTGTCAGGGTGCTGGTCAATGATGCGTTTCACTAAATTCATTTCTGTTCCAATGGCCCACTTGCTTCCTGCTGGTGCCTGCTTGATCGTATCAATAATAAATTTCGTTGAACCAGCTAGATCAGAAGCCTTTACGACTTCATGTGTACACTCTGGATGAACAAGAATCTGTATGTCACGGTCTCGTTTTCTCGTTTGTTCAATATTCTCAATGGTAAATTTCTCATGAACAGAGCAATGACCTTTCCATAAAATCATTTTGATTCGATGAAGCGGTTGGTCGGTGATGAGCTTTTCTTCTATTTGATCCCAGACAGCCATTTCCTCTAGCGGAATCCCTAAATCATAGGCCGTGTTACGCCCTAAATGCTGATCAGGAAGAAAAAGAATCCGCTCTTTTTGGGTCAGCGCCCACTCCAATACTTTTTTAGCGTTTGAAGATGTGACAGTCGATCCGCCATGTTTGCCGACAAATGCTTTAATATCAGCCGTTGAGTTTACATAAGTCAGCGGAAGGATCGTATCTCCAAACAGCTCAGTGAGCTTATCCCACGCCCTGTCTGTTTGTTTCATATTCGCCATATCTGCCATTGAACAACCTGCTCTCATATCTGGCAAAAAGACGTGCTGATTCTTTTTTGATAGCATATCGGCCGTTTCTGCCATAAAATGAACCCCGCAAAATACAATGTATTCTGCTTCGTGATTGTCAGCAGCAATTTGTGCAAGCTGCAATGAATCACCTGTCACATCAGCAAATTGGATGACTTCATCTTTTTGATAATGATGACCCGGTATAAAAAGCTTTGATCCAAAGGCGCGTTTAATCTCTAATACTCTCTCTTTCATTTCATCATAAGAGCGCTGTTTATATTCATCTGGCATCATGGCTGTATGCTGCGCTGCTAACACATCAAGCATGGACATGAGTCGTTCCCCCTTTATGGCTGAATTCCATATTCATACTAAAATCGAATGATGGAGCAGAATGTGTGAGGAATCCAAGTGAAATAAGGTCTACACCTGTCCCCCGGTAGTTAGCCACATTCTCTAACGTGATGCCGCCAGATGCCTCTGTCAATATGGTTTCAGGAGTCATTTGTTTAAAGCGCTTCACTTCGTCTGGAGAGCAGTTGTCAAACATGATGACATCTGCTTTGGCATCAATGGCTTCCATCAGCTGTGCTTCTGATTCAATTTCCACTTCAATTTTCACCATATGACCGGCGTATGCTCTTGCTTTCTCCACAGCTTCCCTGATAGAACCACAAGCCGCAATATGATTATCTTTAATCATCACCCCATCGGATAAGCCGAAACGATGATTCTTTCCGCCTCCGACTTTTACTGCGTACTTCTCCATCATGCGCAAACCGGGTGTCGTCTTTCTCGTATCACAAATCGTAATAGATGGATCAGCTAATCGCTCTACTGCTTCATGCGTTAGTGTAGCAATCCCTGTCATTCTTTGCAGGATATTCAACACCACCCGCTCCCCTTTCAGCAAGTCGTTAACGGGGCCAGTTATTTGTGCCAGTACAGCCCCTTCCTGAATCCAATCACCTTCCTGGAAAAACAGCTCAGTTTGAACTTGTTCATTCAGCAGTTTGTATCCCATATCAATGACTTGCGTCCCGGCCAATACGCCTGATTGTTTCGCCATGATATAAGCTGTTCCTTTCTTGTCTCCAAAAATGGCATCAGCGGATACATCTCCAAACCCAATATCTTCTTTTAAAAAATGAGTGAGCATTTGCTTTAACTGTAAACGTTCCATTTGGCACCAATCCTTTCATTTTTTACGATATAAATATGGCCCTGTTCATGTACAATCTGTTTTGCTCGCCACGAGGCATCGTGCCGATTAGGATAATCGGTGCGATAATGACCGCCCCTGCTTTCTGTTCGGAGTAATGCAGATTTGACAAGGCATATGGCTAAAGCCCATTGATTAGTTATTTCGATCTGTTCATTTGTGATATTCTTCACATTGATTTGCTGAAAAGAGACTTGTTCTAAATGATCGAGCAAAGTCTGTAAGCCTTTCTCATCTCTCACAATTGCGGCATATGCTGTCATCCATTTTCTGAGCTGAGCCAGTGACACCGTTGGGACAGACCATACTTCTTGAATGGAAGGAGCAAGTTTTTTATCTTGCCGGGCTTGCAACCGCTCAATATACCGTGCTGCGTTGTTTCCTAGAACGAGACCTTCTAAGAGCGAATTACTTGCCAGTCGATTGGCGCCGTGTAAACCTGTACAAGCAGCTTCACCAATGGCGAAAAGTGATGGAACTGTTGTTTCTCCATGTTCATTCACCTTAATTCCACCCATTAAAAAGTGCATACCGGGTGAAACTGGCAGCCTCCCGCTTGCCATATCAACTCCCGCACGCTGACACATCGAAGCAATCGCAGGAAAACGTGCAGAAAAATGCGGAATATCACGGATGTTCAGATAAATGGAATGACCGAGTTGCTGCTCATGGAAAATGGTCCTTGCCACCACATCTCTAGGCGCTAAATCGCTCTGTGGGTGGATTCCTTTCATGATCCGCCTGCCTGATTCATCTTCTAAATAGGCGCCCTCTCCCCTGACTGCCTCTGATACGAGCCCGATCGCTTTACCTGAAGTGGTCAAAAGGGTCGGATGGAATTGCACAAATTCGAGATCTACTAGCTGTGCCCCTGCGCGATAGGCCATCATCAGACCATCTCCTGTCACAGACGGATCATTTGTGTTTGTCTCATATAAGGATCCACAGCCGCCAGTGGATAATACAACTGCATCTGCGGTCATTGTATGTACATGACCTTTTTCGTCTTTCCACACAACACCTGTACATACCCCATCATGAACTAACAGATCCATGACATGATGATTTTCGTATACATGAATGTGTGAGCCGAGCTTCCCTTTCAAAAACTGCACGAGGGTTTTTCCCGTTTGATCTCCTCCTGCATGCAGAATACGATGGGTCGTATGGGCTCCCTCTTTACCTAACTGCGGGATTCCCGTTTCATCTCGATCAAATGGGCAGCCCTCTTCTACGAGCTTCTTTACAAGATCTTTTCCATGACGGACGATCTCCTGTACAGTTTTGTCATCATTGTGACCACACCCCGCAGCTAAAGTGTCTTGCACATGCTGATCGACAGAATCATGTGCGGAAAAGGCTGCAGCGATTCCCCCTTGTGCGAGCATGGAATTACTAGAGGAAAATTGTTTTTTTGTCATCATGATGACTTGGCAGTTCTCTGAGATCGTATTCACAAAGGAAAGAGCCGCAATGCCCGACCCCACCACAATGACTTTTTTAATAGATGACACAATTGCCCCTCCTGTCATTTACACCTGTCTTGACACATATCATTACACAACACTACAATAAATACAAGAAAAAATTTTCACACAGGAGATGGATGGATTTGATTTATTTAGATTATGCAGCTTCTACACCTGTTTCTGAGGAATCACTGCATGTATTTCAGCAGTTGAGCAAAGAATGTTACGGAAATGCGAGCAGCCTGCATGATGCAGGAGGAAGAGCAAATGAAATCTTGGCTTACAGCAGACAATCACTTGCAGCGATTCTAGGGGGCGAACCTGATGGCATTTACTTTACAAGTGGCGGAACTGAATCCAATATCCTTGCGATTCAATCGATCATAAATGGGCTACCTCCACATAAACAGCATGTCATTACCACATCAGTAGAGCACCCTTCCGTTCATCATGCGGTCAATGCCTTGGAGCGTCTCGGTGTGAAGGTGACGGTCATAGACCCGAATCAAGAAGGAATTATCACAAAGGAGATTCTCAAACAGGCTCTATTGCCTGAAACCGGACTAGTATCCATCCAGCATGCCAACTCAGAAACTGGGATTATTCAGCCATTAGCTGAATTAGCGACGCTCTTAAAAGAAAGAGATATTCTTTTTCATACAGATGCAGTGCAGACATTCGGAAAAATGCATGTGTCGATTAAAGAACTTGGGGTTGATGCCCTCTCCATTTCGAGTCATAAAGTGTATGCACCTAAGGGCGCCGGTGCTGTCTATATGGGAGCACATGTCCCTTGGAAGCCTATATATCAACATACTGTACAGGAAAATGGTCTACGCCCAGGGACAGTGAACGTACCTTGCATTGGTGCTTTTGTGGCCGCGAGCGAGCAAATCATGCTGAAAATAGATCAACAGCAACAGCTAGATATTCAGCTTCGTGATTATTTTCTTCAGCAGCTAAAAAAAAGGCAGCTGCCTGTCCGCATGCTGCAAGAAAATGACCAGCGCCGCACGCTGCCTCATATTATTGGTTGTTTTTTTGAAGGGTTTGAAGGACAATATGTAATGTTAGCTTGTAACCGGCAGGGAATTTGTATATCTACTGGAAGTGCATGCGCTTCTGGTTATCATCACCCTTCCCCTGCTGTAAAGGCATTACATGTATCAGATCGTGATGCCCTTCAATTTATTCGACTATCATTTGGACGAGGATCATCAAAGGATGACATCGATCAGCTTTTGCATACATTTGAGCGCTTGCAAAAGGAGAAGAAAGGAGCATAAAACGTGGAACAAGAGAGAAAACTCATTGGCGAAGAAAGAAGAAACGCCATTTTAAAGTGGCTGAAAGAGACTGATACACCACTCACTGGAAGTTTTTTAGCCAAAAAAGCCGCTGTCTCACGACAAGTCATTGTACAAGATATTTCATTACTCAAAGCAAAAAACGAACCCATTATTGCCACAAGCCAAGGCTATGTGTATATGGCGCAGCATACACCGGAAACTGAAATTGAACAGATTATCGCTTGCAAGCACGATCCTCATCGTACAGAAGAGGAGCTCACACTGATTGTAGACTACGGTGTAACGGTGAAAGACGTGATGATTGAGCACCCTGTCTACGGGGAGCTAACGGCCTCTATTCGAGTGAGTACGCGCAAACAAGTGGCTGACTTCGTACATCATATTTCTAATACAGGCGCCTCCTACTTATCAGAGCTGACAGACGGCGTACACTTACATACCCTTACTTCCTACAGCCAAAAGCAGCTTGACCAAGCCATTCAAGCGCTTGATGACGCTGGATTTCTCATTAAAGACTAAAAAAATAGTGTCCCCTGCAGGACACTATTTTTCATTCGTTAATTCATATGTTTGATAGCTGCCGAGTAGTTTCACTTCACAGCCAATCGCTTCTAATTCTTGAATGGCGCCAGGGACAAGTACATCATCCATCTCTTTTTCGATATCAATGATAAATAAATAGTGTCCAAGGCCTGTTTTTGTCGGACGCGATTCAATTTTGGACAAATTGAGATTCCGCCATGAAAAAGCTGATAACACGCGGTGCAATGCACCTGACTGATCATCCTTTGGCAGGCTGACAACAATGGTCGTTTTTGGCTTTGAAGAAAAACCAGAATTCATTGGGAACGATGCCTTCGCCTCTTTATGTAAAATAACAAAGCGTGTATGATTGTGCGGATAATCATGAATGTCTTTTTTCGCAATCGTCAATCCGTACGTTTTTGCGGCGATTTCATTCGCAATCGCACCAACAGCTTCATCTGGATGCTCACTGATGTATTTTGCTGCATAGCCTGTTGATTCCACTGGCCGATGCGGAATATCAGGGAACTGCCTCTTCAAAAATTGATGACACTGCGCAATGGCGTGCGGATGTGACTGAATCACATCTAATGTCTCCCAGCTCTCCGCTCTCGATGGATGGACAAGCAGGTGCTGGCGAATCGGTGCTGTCATTTCGCCCACAATGGACAAAGCGTCCTCATGAATTAAATAATCAATCGTTAAGTTCACAGATCCTTCGAGTGCATTTTCAAGTGGAACGACCGCCAAATCTACTTCTCCCTTTGACACGGCATCCATACATTGCGGAATGGTTGCATAAGCCCGTTGCTCTGCTTCTTTTGGAAAACAAGAACAGACAGCCAAATGAGTAAATGTGGCCTCTGGTCCAAAGTAACCTACCGTTAATTGCTTCATCTGCTATGATCTCTCCTTTTACGCCCCAGAACCTAGAATTTCAACTTTTTCGACAAATTCAAGTTTTCTTAATTGATTCATGACTGTATTGATATCATCTGCCATGCCGGCCGTACTGATCGACAGGGTAACATTCGCTCTTCCTTGCAGCGGAATCGTTTGGTGAATGGATAACACATTACAGCCAGAGTCAGCCACAATTTGCAGCAGCCTAGACAGAGCCCCAGACCGATCCTCCAGGTGGAAAAACAATGTGATGATCTGCTCTTTGACCATAGTATAAAATGGAAAAACAGCATCTCGATATTTATAAAAAGCACTGCGGCTTAAATCCGCTTTTTGAACAGCATCAGCAACTGAATCCGCTTTTTTGCGATCGAGAAGCTTTTTGACTTCAAGCGTTTTTCGCATCGCATCCGGAAGTACATCCTCTCTTACTAAATAGAACGTTTCTTCTTTCACCTGTTTTCTCCCCTTTTAAAAACGGGAGAGCCCATGAACTGGACCCTCCTTTTGATCAATCGATAAATTCAAATTCAAATTCAAGCAGACGAATGATGTCTCCATCTTTTGCACCACGTTCACGCAGGGCATCATCAACGCCCATTCCGCGCAGCTGTCTAGAGAATCGTTTCACTGACTCGTCTCTTGAGAAATCTGTCATCTTAAACAGTCGCTCAAGTGCTTTACCAGTTAAGACAAACGTACCATCAGGATCTCTTGAGATCTCAAATGCTGCTTCTCCTTCATCAAACTTGTACATCACACGGTTATCAGAGAGCTCTTCTTCATTGTAGAGCGGGAATTCCGGTGTTGTTTCAAGCTGATTGGCAATTTCAAATAAGAGCTCACGAAGCCCTTCTCTTGTGATCGCACTAATTGGGAACACTTTATAGTCATCTGTTAATTTTTCTTTAAATGCCGCTAGATTGTCAGCTGCATCCGGCATGTCCATTTTGTTCGCTACAATGATTTGCGGACGCTCTGTCAATCTCATGTTGTATTGCTCAAGCTCTTCGTTAATCGTCACGTAATCTTCGTATGGGTCACGCCCTTCAAGTCCAGACATATCAATGACATGGACAATGACACGTGTACGTTCAATGTGGCGTAAAAATTGATGACCTAAGCCAACACCTTCGTGCGCTCCTTCGATCAGTCCTGGCAGATCCGCCATGACAAAGCTTCGGTTATCGTCTGTTTCAACAACTCCGAGGTTTGGCACAAGCGTTGTAAAATGATAATCCGCAATTTTTGGTTTCGCAGAAGAGACAATCGAAAGCAGTGTTGACTTCCCGACACTTGGGAAACCAACAAGTCCAACATCTGCAAGTACTTTTAATTCTAAGATGACGTCACGTTCTTTACCTGGCTCACCGTTTTCAGACAGCTGTGGTGCAGGGTTTGCTGGTGTTGCGAAGCGTGAATTTCCACGTCCACCACGTCCACCTTTGGCAATCACAGCCCGCTGTCCATGCTCTGTCAAGTCAGCTAGTACTTGTTCCGTCTCGGCATCTGTCACCACTGTACCCGGCGGAACTTTAACAATCATTTCTTCCGCATTTCGGCCATGCTGGTTTTTACTCATTCCATGCTCACCGCGGTCCGCCTTGAAATGACGCTTATAACGAAAGTCCATTAACGTTCTGAGTCCTTCGTCTACTTCAAATACTACATCTGCACCATTTCCGCCATCGCCGCCTGCTGGCCCGCCTTTTGGCACATATTTTTCACGACGGAACGCCACCATACCGTTTCCGCCGTCACCGCCTTTAACATACACTTTAACCTGATCTACAAACATAACTTCCTCCGTTTCTCTGCATCACATATCTCGTTCTTGCCTCAAACAAAGCTCAATCATGGACTCGTGATTCGTCACATGAAATTGCGTTATACTCATACATGGATAGTTTGCGTCATGAAACGCATTTAACGCATCCAAACTTGTTAATTTTCCTTTGAAATCAAAATATAAGATCACATCATTCTCTTCATGATCCGTTTGGAAAGTGACCGTTAAATGATTTTCAGTTTTTTGGCAAACTGATTGATCGAATATCGAAAACAACTCCCGTGATACCGTTAGCAGCTGCGATTCATATGCTGATAAGTCTCGGGTTTCACCAAGCACTTCATATTCTAGGGTGATAAAATGCGACTCCCAATTAAAGGTTAGAAAGTAATAGGCCAATTGGGGAATTTTTAAATTTGAGAGTTTGGATTCATGCTGTGCTTCAATGACCATTTCTTCTATTATTTCGAACACTCGGTCATATTTTTCTAATGTCAAGTTGCCTTTGATTAACTGCAATTTATTCATCCAGTCGTGTCTTGAACGACTAAGCAAATGGATCAATTCATTCGTTAATGCAACGTGAGTTAATTTTTCGTTTTGTTTACTTGGTATCTCTTCCATTATCGCACTCCCAATCGTTTGGTCTCTCTTTTAGGAGTCTTATCATCAATATGTCTCCCTGAATTATAACAGAGAAGACAGCTTAGAAAAACACTAGTTATGTGAGGAAAGGTTGTTTTTTCTGATCGTATAGGAGAAAATGAGGCAAAGTCAGCAAACATTCTTTGATATTTATGGAGTGCATCTTCTTTTATCATCTTCGGTACTACTTGTAAAAAGCGCAAAAGCTCCCTGAATAGTGAAAAAAACTCCAGTCAATGACCGGAGTTTTTAGCAATTATTGTGCCGCAGGATATACGCTCACTTTTTTACGGTCACGACCGAAACGTTCGAATTTAACCGTTCCGTCGATTTTAGCGAAAAGAGTGTCGTCGCCTCCGCGTCCAACGTTTTCACCTGGATAGATTTTCGTTCCACGTTGACGATAAAGGATAGAACCACCAGTTACGAATTGACCATCAGCACGTTTAGCGCCTAAACGTTTAGACTCAGAGTCACGTCCGTTCTTTGTAGAACCTACCCCTTTTTTAGATGCGAAAAATTGAAGATCTAATCTAAGCATGAAGTTCACCTCCTATTTTTTTGTAGATATTCTCACATAATCGTGATAATCTCGTTCAATTGTTTCTAAGGAAACGACCATGCCTTCTAAAAGCAACTGGGCTTTTTCAAAGGTGACTGGATCTGTATCAGCTGGCAGTTCAAAAGAGAAATACCCGCCTTCATCTCCAATATCAAGCAGTGGATCCATTCCTGTCAGTGCAATAATTGAATTGACTGATCCGAAAACAACAGCAGATACACCTGCACAAACGAGATCCTGACCTTTTTCAGCAAACTCGGCATGTCCAGTCATCTGAAAAGACGTAATGCTTTCATCTGCCGGCGACCGAGTAATGGTTGCTTTGATCATATCACTCACACGCCTTAAGCGTTGATTTTTTCGATAACAACTTTAGTGTAAGGTTGACGATGACCTTGTTTTTTGTGGTTGTTTTTCTTCGGTTTGTACTTGAACACAGTAATTTTCTTACCGCGACCTTGTTTTTCAACTTTAGCCGTTACTGTTGCTCCAGCAACTGAAGGGTTACCCACTTTGACAGTGTCTCCGCCGACAAACAATACGTTTTCGAAAGTAACTGTTTCACCTGCTTCAGCAGCTAGTTTTTCAACATAAACAGTTTGACCTTCTTCAACTTTTACTTGTTTACCACCAGTTTCGATAATTGCGTACATCTCTGCACCTCCTAATAAACTCAGACTCGCCGAATACAGGGGGCCAATAGGCACTTTACACCTGCTCCGCGCGGTTGTAGCACGGGTGCTACATATCCATAACATTAAAAAATATATCAAATTAGACGCTGAATGTCAATGTATTTTCACCATTAGTACGGCAAAAGAAGATCTTCCATGGAAGAGGTGGTTCTTCGATCTGAAAAATAAGCATGGAGCAATTCATTTTCATCTAGCTGGCTCATTTTCACACCATTCCGTTCGATAATAATGGGATGCTTACAGCCCCTTTGGAATCGCGCCATCACTTCATATATTTTCTCCTCAGCACTGGCTCTCAGCGGAATGAGTTTCTCTACCTTTTGCTCTTTTTTACCGTAATAACGTTCTAGTAAAAAACGTACCCTGATATAATGCCGCTGCCGGTGCTCCATCACAAGCGAGTAGGCTAAAAAAGTGAGCAGGATCCAGCCGTTGAATTGCAGCGGAGCAAAACAGAGTAACCCTGCTGTCAAAAGACCGAAAAAAATGAGAGAGCCTTTTATTGCAAGGGCATGTGCCTGTTGGAAAGGGTAAAAAACAGATAAGAGCAAAAAGAATAATTTCCCGCCATCAAGTGGCCAAATGGGCAAAAGGTTCACTAAAAAAATCGCTACATTATAAAAAGTAAACATCGTAAAGACATCATATGAGATAAGTGAGGCTTCCATGAGAAGCCAGGCGACGAGCTGGAGCGGGACATGCTGAAGCGGTCCGCATAAAATGACCGCCAACTCTTCTTTTAGCGGACGGTTCCCATGCTCTTCTACTTCTACCGCCCCGCCAAATGGCAGTAAAAAAATCCGCCGAATCCGCCAGTGATAATAACAAGCAGCCGCTGCATGTCCAAGCTCATGGACACAGACGATGATGAGCAGACAAAGCAACGGCTTAATTTGACCTGATAGCATGGCAAATGCCATGACTATCCAAAGGAGCGGGTGAACATGGACCTTTGTCAGCATGAGCAGCCATCTATTCAAAGGTCATCACCTGAATGGGATCAATAAACTGTTCATTTTGCTTAATGGCGAAGTAATATGTCCCCTTGCCTTGTTTATCAAGCGCAATTTGACCAATTTTTTCCCCTTTATCGACAAAATCGTATAAAGCCACATCAGCTTCTTTTAGTTGGCCGTACCAGCTGTAGCTGTTATCTGCATGCTGCACCACGACTGTGAGCCCCGTATCACTTTTCTTTTTCACTTCTACGACATAGCCTTCTTTCATACTATCGATGGCTTCAGCAGATGTTTCAACTTTCACTCCGGCACCATTTTGCGTAAAGGATTCCTGCACTTTTCCAGAGGCAGGGACAGCCAGCTCTTGATTGGCTTGTACGTCCTTTTGTCCTTCTTTTTTATCGGTTAAAAAGGCAAGTGGGTTTCCGACAGTCTTCTCAAACCACCGGTTGGCGGCGGCAAATTGAAAATCTTGTTCAAAGGTTTGACTGATCATCGGCTTCAGCTGCTGAAAAGGCCCCGCCTGTCCTTTAAATGAAATAGCGGCAATCAGTACAAGAGAGGCAGAAAGTAAACATTTAAGCACAAATGTATTTGAATGAAATAACGGATGGCGAAATTTTTTCGGCTGATGAGAAGTTGACTCGTAGGAAGCCGAGCCAGAATGCTTTTCTTCTTCTGTTAACATGACCCATGGCGGAATATCATCTTTCTTCTTGAAAGCTGCCTTCTTAGGGGCTGCAGCTGGCTGCTTCATTTTGCGGCGCTGCGCTATTTTCTTTCGATACTCGTCCACTCTTTTCATAAGATCACCCTTTACATACAAACAGTTTGTACATTTTATGTGGCGACCTCATATGATATGCACCAAAAAGACCGATTCTCATCGAATCGGTCTCATCTCACGTGAATCATTATGCTCTTACACCGAAAAATGCTTTCAGCTTTGCAAACATCCCTTTGTTTTCTTCTTCAAAGGATTGAAGAGGAACAGATTCACCTAGTACGCGGCGAGCAATATTGCGATACGCAATGGAAACTTTATTTTTAGCATCCATGACAATCGGTTCACCATTGTTTGAAGCCTTAATGACATCATCATCATCGGCTACAATGCCGAGAAGATCAATTGATAAATGATGAACAACTTCATCCACATCCATCGAATCGCCATTTTTCGCCATGTGTGTACGAATGCGGTTCACAATCAAACGAGGCGGTTCAATATCCTCTTGTTCCAGCAAGCCGATAATTCGGTCTGCATCTCTCACAGCTGAGATTTCAGGTGTCGTGACCACAATCGCTTTGTCAGCACCTGATACAGCATTTTTAAAGCCTTGCTCAATTCCAGCAGGGCAATCAATGACAACATAATCAAAGTCTTGTTTCAATGATTGAATTAATTCTTTGATCTGCTCCGGCTCTACCGCCGTTTTATCGCTTGTTTGAGCAGCAGGTAAAAGATACAACAGATCCTCGAACCGCTTATCCTTCACAAGCGCTTGGTGAATCTTGCATCTTCCTTCTACTACATCGACTAGATCATAAATAATGCGGTTTTCAAGCCCCATCACGACATCTAAATTCCGAAGGCCGATGTCGGTATCAACTAGACACACTTTTTTCCCTTGAATTGCTAGTGCTGTGCCTAAGTTTGCAGATGTTGTTGTTTTGCCAACGCCGCCTTTTCCTGAGGTAATCACAATAGCCTCGCCCAATTTCACATTCCTCCCTCAAGCCTTGTCAGATTAGGTCTTATATGAGCCAATTGCTGCAGGCGTTCAATGATCATATTGCCATCTATATCTAAATAAGCACATTCCATTTCATTTCCATCTTCTTTTTGATCCGGTGCACGGTTAAACACCTGTGCGATGCGAAGCTGGGTTGGAATCATATGAGATGCCGCAATCACAGCTTGTTTGTTTCCATTACATCCAGCATGCGCTACACCTTTTAATGCACCGAGCACAAAAATATTCCCCCCTGCACGAATGGTTCCGCCAGGGTTGACATCTCCTATTAATAAAAGATCCCCTTCGACATAAAGCACCTGTCCAGAGCGTACAATTTTTGCTACAGAAGTAATCTCAGCCTCTGCTTTTAAACGTCTCGCCTCTTCAGTTGACATGACGTCACTTTCAATAGAGTGAATGACGAGATGTTCATTTTCAGACACCGCTTCAGTTAAACGCGCCTCTTGATCCTCTGTTAAATATCGAAAACCAAGTTTAATATGCACATTGACTTTATGTCCTTCTCTTCCATCTGTATATTGCTCAAGTAAAAGAACCTCTCGCAAGCCAGAAAGAAGGTCTTCAAACGAACAGTCATCATTTAGCTGTAATGTTAATCCGTTTTTTGTACCTTTTATTGTCACATACTGCTGTTTTTGAGTTTTCAAGATGCTCACCTCAACAACATACTCATTTCGCCGTAATTGGACAAACTCCTGCTTTTATTTGTCGATCAGTCCTTGTTTCACATTGATGAAAAAGAGCCTAAGCGGCACAACAAGTATGAGAGACGCAGCAGTATTTAAAAGAATCGTTGGAATAAAGCGTTCGATGACATACGTATTAAAAGGCATAATACCTGGTTGAATCGTCGCTTGAACGCCGTACACATAAAACTCCATCACTGCAACAGCAATCATCGATAGAAAGACAACGACTAACATATTCGTTTGGAGAACTTTGAAGGCTTTTGCTAACAAATAGCAGAGCGCACCAAAGCCAAACATATGAACACCAAGAATACCTGTATACGAAATATCATATAAAAGTCCAAAGATAAATCCATAAATCACACCATATTTTTGATTCACAAAAGCTGTCATAAATACAAGTGCGAGTAAGATGAAATGAGGTGCTAAAATTTGATTATCTGAAACAAATGGGAGCTTCACTAAATCGACAAAAATACTGTCAAATACGAAAATAAACAACATGACGAAAGCAAGAAGGACACGTTTCACGAGCCTTCCTCCTTCGTTAATTGAGATGCATCTGCCGAACTTGTACTGCGATTCACAACAATCACGCGGTCTAAATTATTGAGTTCAGCAGCTGGTTCTACATAAATAATTTTTGTCAGTCCGTAATGGTCCGGCTCAATTTCGCTTACCTTTCCAATCGTCAAGCCCTGCGGGAATACGCCCCCTGCTCCAGATGTTTCAACGAGATCTCCTTTTTTGACATCCCCATCAGCATCGGATTTTAAAATGTTCATTGTCAGCATTTTTTTCTTGCTGTCATAACCGTTAATAATTCCATTGAGTTCTTCTTTGCCCTTTTTCGCAAAAATTTTCGTTGAAATTCTATTATTTTGATCTGTAGAGCTTAGCAACCTTACAGTCGACGTAAAATTGTTGAGCTTATCACTTTCAATTTTCCCAATTAACGCACCACTCTCATTGGTGACCGCCATATCTTTTTCAACGCCTTGTTTTTTCCCTTTATCAATCATGACAAAACTATCCCAAAGGGACGGGTTTCTCGCAATGACTGTTGAAAGAATGGGCGTGTAGTCACGAATAGAGTTCACATATCCGAGCTGCTTGCGAAGCTTTTTGTTCTCATCTTCTAGTTCTTGAAGTTTCGCCTCATATTGGGTTTGTCCATCAAGTTTTTTTCGAAGACGCTCGTTTTCATCATATGTGTTCTTTAAATCTTGTACGTTCCCATAAATACCGGCAATAAATTGTGATGGTTTATGAAAGACACCTTGAAAAAAGCCTGTCGTATCCCCCACTAATTTTTCCGGCCATGAAGCACCTCTGCCGCTTTTCACTGAAAAACCAATCATGGCCACCAGTACGATGACACAGACAAGGAGCAACATTAATCTTTTATTCATAAAAAACTGCGGCATGTCTTACACCTCTTTATTTACGCCCAATTATCGATTATCTTTAGATTTTCCTTTGAACAAGTGAATATGTTCTAGTGCTTTCCCTGTTCCGATCGCCACACAGTCAAGCGGATCTTCAGCAATAATGACCGGCATTTTTGTTTCATCACTAATGACTTTGTCAAGATTACGTAGCAATGCACCACCGCCTGTTAAAACGATTCCACGGTCCATAATATCTGCTGCCAGCTCAGGTGGCGTTTTTTCAAGTGTCATTTTGACCGCATCGACAATTGTTTCCACCGTATCGCGAAGCGCTTTTGCAATTTCTTCTGCCGTAATAGAGATCGTTTTTGGCAGACCTGTTAAAAGGTCACGGCCGCGAATGTCCATCTCATCATGTACGTCAGGCTGCGCAGAACCGATTTCCATTTTAATCGCTTCTGACGTGCGATCACCAATCATAAGATTATACGTTTTACGAATGTAGCTGCTGATCGCATCATCCATCTCGTCTCCTGCCACACGGATCGATTGAGATGTCACAATACCGCCAAGTGAAATAATGGCTACTTCTGTTGTACCGCCGCCAATATCTACAACCATGCTTCCAGTTGGCTCCCATACAGGAAGGTTAGCACCGATTGCCGCAGCAAATGGCTCTTCAATAGGGTATGCGTCACGAGCACCAGCTTGTCTTGTTGCATCAATGACTGCACGCTCTTCTACTGCTGTAATACCAGATGGTACACACACCATCACGTACGGTTTACGAGCAAAAAGCCCTTTACCTTTTAATGCTTGATTAATGTAATATTTCATCATTGTTGCTGTCGTCTCGTAGTCTGCAATGACTCCGTCTTTCATTGGGCGCAGTGCCACAACATTACCAGGTGTACGACCGATCATGTTTCTAGCGTCATTTCCAACCGCCACTATAGACTTCGTATCAGTTTCCAAAGCTACGACCGAAGGTTCTCTCACAACAATGCCTTTTCCTTTAATAAAAACAAGCGTATTCGCTGTTCCAAGATCTATTCCAAGGTCTTTTGTACCAATTCCAAACATATGTATGTATCTTCCTTTCTTAAACCAAAATTCCCTTTAGGGAAAAACTCATAAACTCTATTATATCGTAAAACATTGAAAAAAAAAGTGTTACAAATACCCTTTTTCCTTCAAACTCACAAATTTTTGATCACCGATCACTAGATGATCAAGCAGCTGTATTCCAATCAGCTTTCCACATTCAAAAAGTCGCTGTGTGACTTCAATATCTTCCCTGCTGGGCGTCGGATCTCCAGATGGATGGTTGTGCACACATATAAATGAAGCGGCCGAACGTTTAAAGGCCTCTTTAAAAATTTCGCGCGGGTGAACAATCGACGAATTTAGACTTCCGATAAACACAGTATGTTTATGAAGAACTTGATTTTTGGTATTGAGATAAAGACAAACGAAATTCTCCTGCGTCAAAAATCTCATATCTTCCATCACAAAATTCGCACCATCTTCCGGCGTGCGGATCACATAACGATTGTCCGTCGTTTGATGGTGTAATCTAGTGCCGAGTTCTAAAGCAGCTAAAAGAGAGATCGCCTTCGCTTTTCCAACTCCTCGAATCTTTGATAGTTCTTCAATCGAAGCTTCCTTCACAGAACGAAGACCACCAAATGTTTGCAAAAGTCTTGCGGACACTTGAAGAACTGATTCCTTTTTTGTGCCTGTTCTCAAAAGAATTGCGACAAGTTCATGGCTTGATAAGCTGCTTGGGCCATATTTGACAAATCGTTCGCGCGGCTTTTCATCATGAGGAAAATGCTTCAGCAGCATAGGGAAATGATTCAAGATCTACACTCCTTTTTTGATTCCTTCCCGTCATCAAAAAGGGGTGATACCAAATGTTTCAAGCACTCTGACTGTTTTAGCAATAGGGAGTCCTACAACGGAAAAATAATCACCGTCTATTTTTTGTACAAACAGGGCACCTTTTCCTTGAATGCCATAGCTTCCAGCTTTATCAAGGGGCTCACCTGTTTCAATATAGCGGTCTATTTCATCTTGTGTAAGCGGCCAAAATGTCACGTCTGTCTGTTCATAAAATGTTTCTTTTCTATTCTCTGATTGAATCGTGACACCAGTCAAGACTTGATGTGTCTTACCTGACAATAATTGAAGCATTGAGGCTGCATCTTCCTTGTCTTTTGGCTTCCCAAGACATTTGCCATCAATTGCAACAATTGTATCTGCACCAATGATCACAGCTTTGGGATGTATTTTTTGAATATCATTTGCTTTTTGTTCTGCCAACCATTGGACGTTCTCAGCAGGAGAAAGGTTTCGATTTATTTCTTCTTTTAAATCACTTGCTTGAATGTCATAAGAAAACCCTGCTAAATCAAGCAATTCTTTTCTTCTAGGTGATTGAGATGCGAGTATTAACTGGTTCATGTTTGTTCATCCTTTCAGGGTTTAGCCTAAGAAGTAAGATACCCATTCATCCTATCAAATGAACATCTTACCGACAATTAACGAAAATGCCATTTTCATGTTCCTACATCATTATGTTGGAAGCAAAAGAAAAAAACTAGTCATTTTTAGACTAGTTTGGCTGTTAAAAACATGATTTTACGTATTTAGTTGATCTAATAGCGCTTGCTGAGATTTCCAGCCATTTTCAGCAGATGGGTCATTTAAAAGCTGTACAGCTTTCAGCAAACTGCTTTTAGCTGGTGCGTCGGTTGTTTTGGCATTTTCAAGCTCAGAAATCAACTGAGTGACTTCTTTTTGATCCACATCTTCTCCTGCAATCACCTTAGAGGATAGGACAGATGCCTTCTCTATTAAACCTGTCAGCTCATCCGGCACTTGAAATGAGAGCTCTTTTCCTCCCCATGCTTCAAAGTGCTGATCGATCAATTTTTTCCCAACGGCACTTGTCATACCTTGTTCTGTGGCAAGTCCGGCAATAACATAATATCCATCATCCATTGATACCTTTTTACCTGCATATCCTGCCTCTTTTAAACTGTCAACTAAGTCATCTGCTCCTTTTTCAGAAGAAAACTTTCCAGCCTGCACCACAAAGGTTGAAAAATGACCTGCTGCACTTTTTTCACCTTCATTGTCCTTTGACGTATCTGCAAGATCAGCCGGTGGTGCATCTCCCCCAGCTTTCGCCGAAGGCCCGCTTCCAGATGCTGAGACGCTGATATGATCGCCTCCTGATGGATTGGCAGATCCATCTTTACTTAAACTTAGTGCAAATACACCGAGGCCTGTCCCTAGAACGACTGCAAACACAATCGTTGTCATCACTCGTTTGAAGGGACCGCGGTTTTTACTGAACTTCTGTTCAAAAGAACCTTTTTTCTTTTGATAAGGTGTGACGACCTTTGGATCCGAATGATAAATGTGATCAGCCGCATCGTCCCATTGAAAATCTTCTTCTTTCGGTTTAGACGGTTCTTCCCCGGAAGCGGCTGTCTCCTGTTCCGACTGCCTCTTTTCCTCCCAGTTCGAAAACGTCACTTGATCCTCTTGCTGTTTTTGAGGCTGATGCTCTTCTCCATGCAGCATTTCTTCCTTGCCATTAATATTGACCTTTAACCCTTGTTTTTTTGCCTGCCTTTTTTTCACTGTCATTCCCCGCTTTCTGACATTGTTTGTAAGAAAGACCTTTCTGTCCAATGAAATAGCGCGAATGTAACCCGTCCTTCTTTCTGTTTCACACTTTAACATAGCCAATAAAAAAAAGAACAAGACTTTTGTCGGCAGGTTCAAAAAGTGTTCGCCAATTTTCTCATCCAAAAAAATCACCAATTGGGTTTAACAGATCACACAAAAAAAGATAAAACCAGAAAGAACAAGCGATGGCAGGAACAAAAGGAAAGGGTTCATTTGCCTTGTAAGAAAACACCTTTGCGTAAACCATTCCCGTGACAGACGAAAGAAAAAGAATGGTCAGAAACGGCTTAAATCCGAAGCAAAATGCAAGCACACCAAATAGTTTGACATCCGCTCCCCCCATACTATTTGGCTTGAAATGTTCTAAACTATAAAACAAAAGAAGACAAATAAGAAGAGATGCCGCTCCTTCCCACCAAATAAAAAGCGGTTCTAGCGTGCGGTATATGACGAAAAGAGGAAAAAAGAAGAGAAAGAGCTCGTTGGGTACTCTCATATAAAAAAGATCGCTCACGACAGCAATCACGAATAAACTACATAGACTCACAAGAAAAAGGCCCTCAAAAGAGAAACCAGCATGTCTATAAACGAGTAAAAAAAGGCCGCCTGTCAACAGCTCAACCATTGGATAAAGCAAAGAGAGCCGGGTTCCGCAATGCTTACATGACCCTTTCAATACAATATAAGAAATAAGCGGGAGCATGTCGCGAAAAGAAAGCGGCTCTTTACAAGCTCCGCAGTGTGAACGAGGAAAAAGAATAGACCGCTTCATTGGAAGCCTCTCACCAACAAGATGAAAAAATGACCCCATGACCATGCCTGTGAAAAACATAAAAAAATCAATCAAATTAGGTGACTCCTTCCGGAAATAGAATAGACCGGATTGTACCATAGCGATTCACCTTTGATCACCTTGCGAAAAAGTGATTTTCCCCCTCTCCTACATATCAAAAGAAAAAAGACGCACATTGCATAGAAGCAATTTGCGTCTTTTCCTTACTGTAAAATACGACTTCGTACATCTGAGATAAAATAAAGGGAACCTGTCACCAGAATCATTGCTGAAGGGTCATCTCTTTTCTTCTGAATGAAGTCAAGCACTGCACGAGGGTCTTCATCAAACGATTTTGCTTCTAAATGACTGCAAGCATAAAGCTTTTCCGCTGATTCAGCTCTTGGAAAGTCAAAGGAAACAAAATGAATCGATGAACTAATCCTTTCAAGCTTTTCGATCATTTGTTTGTAAGGTTTATCTTTTAACGCACTAAAACATACATGAACCTGTTTACTAGAAAAATGAGCTTGTACAGTTTCGATTAAACGGTCCATTCCTTCTTCGTTATGAGCACCATCTAAATAAACAAGAGGCTGATCTTGGACCTTTTCAAATCTTCCAGCCCACACCGCCTGCCGAATTCCTTCATAAACTTGCTCATTTAGCACATGGATATATCCTTCTTGCTCCAGCCATTCAATGAGTAGAACAGCAAGGGAAGCATTTTGCCGTTGATGCGTTCCGATTAACCCTGTCTCTAGCTGCGAGTACTCCCTTTTTGGGGTAGTGAATGTGAAGCGTTCACCTGTTTCAGTCGGATGCTGGTCCCTAAAGGTACAAGTATCATGTAACGAGATAAACGGCGCATTCTTTTCTTCGGCTTTGTGTTGAATCACAGTAAGAGCTTCCGCTTGATGAACGGCCGTGATTATCGGAATCCCAGCTTTAATAATGCCAGCTTTTTCTGCTGCAATCTGATCAAGTGTGTCGCCTAAAATGGCCATATGATCGTGTCCAATCGACGTAATTGCTGTTAAGATGGGCGCTGCTACATTTGTAGAATCAAGCCTTCCGCCAAGTCCTGTTTCCAAGAGGACAAAGTCTACTTGGTGCACATAGGCAAAATAAGCAAACGCACATGCTGTAATAATCTCAAACTCTGTTGCTGCACCAAGCTCAGTGTCATCTAATTCATCAACTAAAGGCTTGATTTCGTTCACCAAACTCAGCCACTCTTCGTCTAAAATCGGCTCCCCATTAACACTAATTCGTTCATTGAACGTTAAAATAAATGGCGAGGTGAAGGTTCCAACTGAATAGCCCGCTGACTGTAAAATGGATCGCGTAAATGCAATCGTTGATCCTTTTCCATTTGTTCCAGCTACATGCACCGCTTTTATTTTTTGTTCAGGATGGTCTAGTCTGTCCATCAGCCATTTCATTCGTTCAAGTCCCGGTTTGACACCGAAAGCGAGTCTGCTATGAATCCATTCAATGGCTTCATGATAGGTTGTAAACAATGTCATCTCTCATTTCATACGAAATTTTCAAAAAAGACGACTCCAATTCATTAGGAGCCGTCTTTTCACTCTTATGCTTTCAGCTCTTCAATACGCTTTTGAACAGCTTCGCGTTTTGCGACATAATCACGTTCTTTCGCACGCTCTTCTTCTACGACACTTTCAGGCGCTTTTTTCATAAAGCCTTCATTGCCAAGCTTTTTCTGAACTCGTTCCACTTCTTTTGTCAGTTTATCAAGCTCTTTTTGCAGACGAGCAATTTCTTCATCTAAGTTGATTAAGCCTTCAAGCGGCAGAATGAGTTCTGCTCCAGAAATAACAGCCGTCATCGCTTTATCACTAGCTGGGACATCTGTGCCAATTTCAAGAACACTTGGGTTCGTGAAGCGCTCAATATATGAACGATTTTTCTCTAAACGTTCCTGAACATCAGACGTAGATGCTTTAATGTAAAGCTCAACTTGTTTGCTCATTGGCGTGTTGACTTCACTGCGAATGTTACGAACAGAACGAATCAGTTCAACAAGCAGTTTCATATCAGCAGAAGCTTGTTCGTTGGAAAGCTCCGGCTTCACTTCAGGCCATGCCGCTACAGTAATGGACTCACCTTCATGAGGTAGATGCTGCCAGATTTCTTCTGTTAAGAATGGCATAAACGGATGAAGAAGTCTCATCGTTTGATCTAATACATACGCAAGGATCGAACGAGTCGTTTTCTTCGCTGCTTCATCTTCTCCATAAAGCGGAAGTTTCGCCATTTCAATGTACCAATCACAGAAATCATCCCAAATGAAGTTGTATAAATGTCTGCCTACTTCACCGAACTCATACTTGTCAGCAAGCTGTGTGACACTTTCAATTGTTTCATTTAAGCGTGTCAAAATCCATTGATCAGCAACTGATTTTTCTCCTGTTAAATCAAGCTCATCATACGTTAAACCATCCATATTCATGAGAGCAAAACGGGATGCGTTCCAAATTTTGTTCGCAAAGTTCCAAGTGGATTCAACCTTTTCAAAGCTAAAACGTAAATCTTGACCTGGAGAGCTTCCAGTCGCTAAGAAATATCTCAATGAATCCGCTCCGTACTTGTCGATAACCTCCATTGGATCAATTCCGTTGCCAAGTGACTTACTCATTTTACGCCCTTGTTCATCGCGGATAAGACCGTGAATGAGGACATCTTTAAATGGTTTTTCTCCTGTGAATTCAAGACCTTGGAAGATCATACGGGATACCCAGAAGAAGATGATGTCATAGCCTGTTACAAGCAGATTGGTTGGGTAGTATCGCTTGAAGTCTTCACTGTCTGCATCTGGCCAGCCCATTGTAGAGAAAGGCCAAAGCGCTGAACTAAACCATGTATCAAGTACATCGTTATCTTGCTCCCAGTTTTCAATATCTTCTGGCGCATCAAGTCCCACGTATACTTCCTTCGTTTCTTTATGATACCAAGCCGGGATGCGGTGTCCCCACCATAGTTGACGAGAAATACACCAGTCACGAATGTTTTCCATCCAGTGTAAATACGTCTTTTCAAATCGGTCTGGAACAAATTGAACTTGCTCATCACCTTTTTGCAGATTGATGGCTTCATCTGCGAGCGGCTGCATTTTCACAAACCATTGTGTTGATAAATATGGCTCCACTACAGCGCCACTGCGCTCACTGTGACCAACTGAATGCATGTGGTCCTCAATTTTGAACAAAATGCCTTCTTCTTGAAGATCTTTCACAAGCTGTTTACGACATTCGAAGCGGTCCATTCCTTTGTATTGAAGTGCGTTTTCATTCATTGTGCCATCTTCATTCATCACAAGAATGCGCTCTAGGTTATGACGGTTTCCAAGCTCGAAGTCATTCGGGTCATGAGCCGGCGTTATTTTTACAGCTCCTGATCCAAATTCCATATCGACATAGTCATCCCCAACGATTGGAATCTCTCGGCCTGTAATTGGTAAAACAACTGTTTTCCCAATCAAATGCTGATAGCGTTCATCTTCAGGATGTACAGCGACTGCCGTATCTCCCAGCATCGTTTCAGGTCTTGTCGTCGCAATTTCAATCGAACCTGATCCATCTGCAAGCGGATATCTCAAGTGATAAAACGCACCTTGCACATCCTTGTAGATGACTTCAATATCAGAAAGGGCCGTTTTTGTTGCTGGGTCCCAGTTAATGATGTATTCTCCGCGATAGATCAATCCTTTTTCATACAATTGAACAAACACTTGGCGGACCGCTTTATTCAAGCCTTCATCTAATGTGAAACGCTCACGCGAATAGTCTAGACCTAGACCCATTTTCGCCCACTGGCTGCGAATAAAATCGGCATACTCTTCTTTCCACTTCCACGTTTCTTCTACAAATTTTTCACGTCCGAGATCATAGCGGCTCACACCTTCTTCGCGAAGCTTCGCCTCTACCTTGGCTTGTGTTGCAATACCCGCATGGTCCATTCCTGGCAGCCATAAAACATCATAGCCCTGCATCCGTTTCATACGAGTCACGATGTCTTGAAGAGTTGAATCCCAAGCATGCCCTAAGTGTAATTTTCCTGTCACGTTTGGTGGAGGAATGACGACTGTATATGGATCTTTCGTTTTGTCATTTTGTGCTTCGAAGAATTTCCCTTCAAGCCAGTACGTATAGCGGTCTTTTTCAATCGCATTTGGATCGTACTTTGTTGGCATTTCTTGATTATTTGTTCCCATTTGTGTTACCTCCACATTTTTTCGGCTGATGAAACATAAAAAAGCCTTTTCATCCTTATAAAAGGACGAAAAAGCTTTTTCGCGGTACCACCTTTTTTCACGAAACACTTAGACGTGTCCCGTACTCTCTAAAGGATAACGGGGATCTCCCGAATTTCTCTACTACATGTTTCAAGAAATTAAGCTCACAGGCGACCTTCCAAACAAGTGCATCCTAGAAAACCTTTCAGCTATTGGTTTCCCTCTCTTTAGGGGCTTGCTCGTACTCTTCCTGATCCACGCTTACGATATATCACGTTCATCAGCTTATACTCATCTTTTATTAATATTACTAAATGCCTTTTGTTTTCGTCAATCATCTTTTCCGCTTTTCTTCTTCTTTATACAAATTGGGCAGGCACCCTTTGCCTCTTTGCCCATATGATAATAACAAAATAAAGAAGGAGGGCGTTTTATTTTGAAAAAGATCAATCCTTACACACTCCCCCCATGGCTTAGACAAATTCGGGCAGTTGCCTCCCAAGTCGTTCTCCCGATTGCCATATTTCAAGGCTTTCGCACGATCATTTTTCCCACAACATTTGACGTCCTCATCTTAGGAATTCTTATATTTCTCGCCTGTGCCTTTCACCTTGATTGGTTTTAAGAGAGCTGAAAGCTGCAGGCTCACTCTTATGTATAGGTCCCTCGTTAGACATTTCATAGCGCAACAGCAAACAACCTCGTCACTCTTCTGATGACGAGGCATTTTGTTCTTCTTCAAGGCGTCTAGCCTGCTCAATTTCGTGTATTTTCATGACGGTCGGCTCAGAATTTTTCATTTGCCAATACGCCCTTAACAGCTCCTGACAACTTTCCATCTCATCCTGTCCGCCTGCTTCATAGGCTTTCACCGTATCAAACAAACTCTGCGGATAAGCGAGGTAGCTCAAGAACAAATGAATCTCTTCCTCACGAAGTTTATTTCCCTTTTGATACGTATAAAACAAAGATGTGCATTCAGGACAAGGAGTAGGGTAGGTTTTGAATGTGCGATAGTAAAAGGTCAAAAGGTCATAAATGGGGGCAGCCTTTTTGGACCGCTCAAAATTGGTGAAATGTCCTGTACCTACATCATTGTACAAAAAGTGATGGATTGACAATTGCCCATGGTTTAACACAATACGTGTCGTCTCTTGGTCTTTCATTTCCTCATGCCAATCCTCTAAACGTTCAAGTGCAAATTCACTTGCAGACATCGCTTCTGAAAAATACATAGCAGCAGCCAGCTCAAATGGCGACATATACCATGTTTGTTCTGCCCGCTCGATAAATCGTTCATACATGTCTTTCTCTGTTTCCCATTTGCTTTTCATTTGGGTGTAGTGAGCCTCTATTTCCTGCTCAGTAATGTCCATCATGACTTCTGTTCGTTTATGAAGTCTTGCAATCTCTTGAAATAAATATTCATGTTTATCGTCCTGCTCTTCTCTCTTTTCATTGGTCAGCCATGGCATGAGATAATACGTGTACTGGCTTTCCCGATGATTAGAGAAAAAGGAACCGCTCTTCGTGCGATAAATCGGCACAAACGAGCGATAGCCTTTTGATTCTAGTTCAAGCATTTGCTCTGTAAACTGCATGTGTCGATGGGGCTTTACCCGCTTTAGTGCAAATACGCCCTGCTTTGTATACACTCTAACGACAGCTGGACTGACAGGTTCGATATATTCAGCCTCAAGCCCGTATTCGTATAGGACAGATTGGATTTCATCCACGTTCTCTCACCACATTTTCTCGGTCCATCATCTCATACTATGCATTGCTTTTTTGATATTCAGGAATATAAAGAATCTGCCCTTCTTCAAGCTCTGCATCCACCGACAATGAATTCGTTCGAAGGAGCTGCTGCACATTCAACTGATATCGCTCACAAATACGATCGACCGTATCTTCTTGCTGAACTATACATATTTTCATGCGAGAAAAATCTTCCTCCTCCTGCTTAGCGAACAGCTTCGTTAAATAAAGAGAATTCTCACTGCCAGACGCTTCTCTCTGGTCATGTTCAAACTCCTCAGCTTCTTGAGCTGATTCATACACCTTTGGTGCTTCACGTTCATATAATCGTTCGAACTGATAGCTGTCATCCCGCTCTTCCTGCGTCTGTTCCATCTGATAAGTAGGTGATTCAAAGGCTGGATAAGCTGGCGGCTCTTCTTCTTCCTTGCTCTCTGCTTCAGGGTCTTTCCTCACTTCCACCTCAAAGAACGTATCATCCCGCTCCTCTTCTTCTAACAGCTTAGGCGGGTCAAAGAATGGCGGCTCTTGTACTTGAGCTTCTGGGAAGGAACGATACCCAAGCGCCACGGCTTCTTCTTCCTCATTTTCCTCCTCTTCTTCTGCTTCTTCCACCATCACCGTCTCGATGTCTATTTCATCCTCTTCTTGTTCAGTTCGCGCTTCATGTTGCAAAGCAGCATGCTGTTCTGCATTTTCTTCATGCTCTTCACGTGGGAGCATTTCTTGCTCTTCATATTCAGGCCGCGCCTGATATTCATAGGTGACATCGCCATATTCCTCTTCAGCACGATGGACAAATTCATATGGCCCTTCTACCAGCGGTTCAGGCGTTCCTTCATCTAACAGACCTTCAATGGCCAAATCAGCCTGAATCGTGAGCAAACGGCTTTCTGTCAGCTGGTAATCAAATGCATCAATAAACACAAATACATCATTTAAATGACTAATTTTGTTCTTGGGGATCGTGATATCCACCGGAAATTGATGCAGCAGCTCCGCCGTTCCGTCCTCTCTTACCTTCACCTCATCAGCCTGCCTGTATGATGCATAGGAACTGGATTCACCCATTAGCTCCTCTTGATTTATGTTGTATTCTCCTGTTAGCTCGAGTGAACCTCTAATGGAAACATAATCATTCACTTCTTGAACGAGAATGTCAGGATCGAGAGAAATTGACAGTAGCTCACTGACTTCCTGTCCGTTTTTGAAATAAATGGACTCTTCTACCGAAAACTGTAATCGATTGTTTTGAGACAAGTCGGTGTCCTCCTTTCATCTAATCCTTCAAAATAAAATTAGATGTCAATACAGGTGTATGAAGGAGGCGGTGAAAATATGATTGGTTTTATGCAAAGCAAAAAGCCGATATGTCTCCATATCGGCTCAGCGTGTAGACAAACCCTCGCATTCGGTGTCAGTCCTGTGCGCTGGTGCTCACGAATGTCAAATTCGCTCCGCTCCAGTACTCGTCCTTCCTAGATTGCAAAGGTTTTCTTTCACGCTAAAAAGAAGACAAAGGGCTAAAATAAAGTTCATTTTAACCCTTTGTCAACGATCTAAGCCGATATGTCTCCATATCGGCTTTTGGTTACTGAGCTAATTTTTGAAATACCTTTTCAACTGTCGCAATTGTATACTCGATGTCTTCATCCGTATGAGCAGTTGAGAGGAACAACCCTTCGAATTGTGAAGGCGGAAGGAAGATGCCGTGATCAGCCATTTCCTTGTAGAATTCAGCGAATAAAGCGAGGTCAGCTGTTTTCGCTGTATCGTAATTGACGACTTGTTCGTTTGTAAAGAAGAATCCGATCATGGAACCGGCACGGTTAAATGTTAATGGAATCCCATGTACTTTCGCCGCTTTTGAAATGCCTTCTTCCAAACGATCTCCTTTGCGTCTAAACTCTTCATAAGACTCAGGTGTCAGCTGTTTTAATGTTTCAAGACCTGCTGTCATCGCAAGCGGGTTACCGGATAACGTTCCTGCTTGATAAATCGGGCCGCTTGGCGCAATTTGTCTCATAATGTCCGCTCTACCGCCGTAAGCACCAACTGGCAGGCCGCCTCCGATGACTTTACCAAGACATGTCAGATCAGGCGTAATGCCAAAATAGCCTTGTGCACAATGATAATCCACACGGAAGCCTGTCATGACCTCATCAAAAATGAGTAAAGAGCCATATTCCTCTGTGATGTCTCTCAATCCTTGCAAGAAACCTTCTTGCGGAGGGACAACCCCCATATTTCCTGCAACTGGTTCTACAATGACACCTGCAATGTCGTCTCCAAATTCTTGAAAAGCGACTTTGATGCTTTCTAAATCATTGTATGGAACGGTGATCGTATTGCTTGCTGTACCTTCAGGGACACCAGGGCTATCCGGAAGTCCAAGCGTTGCCACACCCGAACCAGCTTTAATGAGCAAAGAATCACCGTGTCCATGATAACAGCCTTCAAATTTCACAATTTTGTTTCTGCCTGTAAAACCACGTGCTAGACGAAGCGCACTCATCGTCGCCTCTGTTCCAGAGCTGACCATACGAATGACCTCAATAGAAGGAACTCGTTCTGATACAAGCTTAGCTAATTCATTTTCAACTAAAGTAGAAGCACCGAAGCTTGTACCATGTTCAGCTACTCGCTGAATGCTTTCAACCACACGGTCATTCGTATGCCCTAAAATAAGCGGTCCCCACGATAAGACATAATCAATATATTCATTTCCGTCAATATCGTATATTTTTGCGCCTTTTCCTCGTTCCATAAAAATCGGGTCTGTATTGACTGATTTAAATGCGCGCACAGGGCTGTTCACACCACCCGGCATTAACTGCTGCGCTTCTTTAAATGCTTGCTTTGACTTTTCATAGCTACGTCCCATTTCAATGTCCTCCTGTCTATCCGTTCTTTATTCTGAGAGCCATTTCGCTGCATCTTTTGCATGATACGTAATGATTAATTCTGCGCCTGCACGTTTCATGCTAGTCAGCATTTCAAGAACAAGCTCTTTTTCAGAAATCCAGCCATTTTGAGCTGCTGCTTTCACCATTGCATACTCTCCGCTCACATTGTACGCAACAACAGGAAGTGTAAATTCATTTTTCACATCACGCATGATATCTAAGTATGAAAGTGACGGCTTCACGATCAGGAAGTCAGCGCCTTCTTCTACATCAGACTGCGCTTCTCTCAGTGCTTCTAAGCGGTTTGCAGGGTCCATTTGATACGTTTTACGATCTCCAAACTGCGGTGTGCTATGCGCCGCATCACGAAACGGACCGTAAAAAGCACTTGCATATTTCACAGCATATGACATGACAGGCACATGCACAAAGCCGGCCTCATCAAGCGCCTCACGAATTGCGATAACAAAGCCATCCATCATGTTTGATGGAGCAATGATATCTGCACCTGCACGAGCCTGACTGACAGCGGTTTTCGCTAAGAGCTGAAGAGATTCATCATTTAAAATTTCTCCATCTTCAACGATTCCACAATGTCCGTGATCTGTATATTGGCATAAGCAAGTATCAGCAATGACCACAAGCTCTGGGAAATGCTTTTTGATTTCAAGCGTTGCTCTTTGAACAATCCCATGATCGTGATAAGCTTCACTGCCTACATGGTCTTTATGGTCTGGTACCCCAAAAACAATGATAGATTTAATCCCAAGGTCAACAAGCTCTTGGACTTCTTCTTTCACAAGATCAACTGAAATGTGATAGACACCCGGCATTGAAGGGACTTCTTTCCGGACATTCTCTCCCTCTACAAAAAAGATGGGATAAATGAAATCAGAGGGTCTTAAAAATGTTTCTCTCACCAATTCTCTCATTCCTGCGCTTGTACGCAATCTGCGGTGTCTGTTAAATTTCATCATTGGTTCAACTTCCTTTCAGATAAACGGCACATCAAATCAAGCATCCCGTCTATCGTATAAGTATCTGGGGTTTCAGAAGAAATCCCGTATTGAAGCAGTGCCTCTTGTGTAAGAGGACCGATGCTCACAAAACATGTGTCTGATGCAGCTAATCTATCGATATCAGCCTCCATAGCGTGCATAAAAGAATGAACAGTGGAAGAGCTTGTAAATGTAATAAAATCAAATGATTGCTCCATCATTGCCGACTTGAGTGCGATAATTCCGTCCTCATCCTTCACTGTTTCATATATAATCCACTCTTTTACGTCAATGCCAAGCGGAACGAGGGTATTCTTCACCACATCTCGTGACAGGTGACCTTTTGCTACAAAGACACATTCTTCTGGGTGTACATGTTCAATTAAAGCATCTGCCAGTTCTTCTGCTATAAAACGTTCTGGAACCACATCCACTTTTAAGCCGTGCTGCATCAGATAGGCAGATGTTTTTTCACCTACGGCCGCCACTTTCAAGTGGGATAAGCTTTGATGTAATTGATGCTTCTCTATATAACTGAGAAAAAAAGACGCACCATTTACACTCGTAAACACAAGCCAATGGCTTGCTTCTAAATCTTCTAAAAATACCTTCGCTTTTTCTTTTGTCAGCGTTGGTTCAAACCTGATAAGAGAGGTTAAAACAGCATGGCCGTTCAGCGCTTCAATTTTCTGCTGAAACGCACCCGCTTGACGTTCATTTCGAGTGACAAGCACCGTCTGTCCGTAAAGCGATTTGGCTATCGTCATTGGGAAGACAGATCCTTTTTCACCTTGTCGATCAAATCCTTTGCTCCCTTATCAGCCATCTGCTTCGCACATGCTGTTCCAATTGCCTCAGGGTCAGTACCTGTTACGGTTTCTCGAATAATCGTATGCCCATCCGCAGATGCCACAAGACCTGTCAATTCAATTTCATCACGCTCATTCATCGTTGCGTAACCAGCGATCGGCACTTGACAGCTTCCATCCATTTGTTGAAGGAAAGCTCTTTCAGCAAGGACCGTTTTCTTTGTATACTCATTTGTGAATTGAGCTAACAGCTGCAATAGCTCTTCGTCATCTCCTCGGCATTCTATCGACAATGCGCCCTGCCCTACAGCAGGAAGGCAAGTATCAGGAGATAAAAATTCCGACACGACTTCTTGACTCCAGCCCATTCTAGACAATCCGGCAGCCGCTAGAATAATCGCATCATATTCTTCATTTTTCAGTTTTTCGAGTCTCGTATCAATGTTTCCACGGATCCATTTAATCTCAAGATCTGGTCTCTCCTGAAGAAGCTGGGCACTGCGCCGTAAGCTGCTCGTTCCCACAACCGCTCCCTTTGGCAGTTCATGAAGACGGAGATGATCCTTTGAAATCAATGCATCCCGCACATCTTCACGCTCAGGAATACAGCCGATGACTAAACCTTCCGGAAGAGAGGCCGGCATATCTTTCATGCTGTGTACCGCCATGTCAATGTCATGGTTCAGCATTGCCTGTTCAATCTCTTTAACAAACAGACCTTTTCCGCCAACCTTTGATAAGGTCACATCTAAAATTTGATCACCCTTTGTCACAATCTCTTTAATTTCAAAAGAATAAGAAGGGTTTAGTTCAGACAACTTTTGAATGACCCATTTTGTTTGTGTAATCGCAAGTTTGCTTCGTCTAGAACCTACTTTAATTGTACGCATTACGTCTTCCTCCCGACAATGCCCTTAAGACTCATCATTATTGAAACCAATGAAAGGTTGATAAGCTACCAAGCAGAAAATAATTGATCATCAGCACAAGAAATGAAGCGACATTCCATCGCGCCACGATTTTGCCCTGCATATTTCTCACCAGTCTAATGTATAAGTAAAAGCCGTATAAAAACAGCATAATAAACGAACCGAGCACCTTTGCATCTGTCCAGTACAACGTATCATACGAAATATATGCCCATATAATGCCAAGAATTAAACTAAGCAAGAGCATCGGCACGCCAATAATATTTAAGACATACGCCATATGATCAAGCTTTGATAAGTCTTCAATTCTCAAAAGCCATTTTCCCCATTTTTTCTTTTTCAGCAAACGATATTGAAATAGGTAGAGTAGTGAAAAAGCAAATGAAAGTGAAAAAGCGCCGTATGATAAAATGGCCATCGTAATATGAATGACGAGCAGCTCACTCGTCAGCTTTCCCGTCAGTTCGGCAGAATGAAGATCAGATGGTGTAAAGGTGTGAATCGCCATCATGGAAAAACCAATCACATTTGTAAAAAAGACAATAAATTCAACACGTAATACTTTTGTCAAAACAAGTGACAATGTCACAAGCACCCACGTATAAAAATATAACCCCTCTGCTACATTCAACACAGGGAATCGGTCTGTTTCCATCATAATATAAAACATGTAGACTGTTTGCAGCAGCCAGACAATAGAAAGCAACCAGAAAGCCATTTTTCCAGCCTTCCGGTTGTGTTGAAGAAAATCTATGAAATAGAACAAGACACTGAGTGCATAGATCAAGGTCGTCGCTTCGCCTAGTCTCGCTACAATGGATTCCATCATCGCCTAATCACTCACTGGCAACTGTAGCAAGGCCTTGTGCCATATTTGTTTTAAACAGCTGAAATGCCCCTTGCTCCACCTGCATCGGCTCTGCCTTTTGCTCTTCATCTTCAACCTGTAAATCAAAGATTTCTTTAAAGAGTAAAAGTTTTTCCTCTGCATTCGGCTCCCCGGCAATTTCTTTGGCCTTTAAGATAGGATCTTTCAGCATTTGATTGATGATGCTTTTCGTATGTTTATTTAACAGCTTCATTTCACGATTTGTGAGGTTTGGAAGCTTTCGTTCGATGCTTTGCATCGTATCCGCTTGAATCGAGAGTGCTTTTTCTCTTAAAGCAGAAATCACAGGAACCACTCCGAGCGTATTAAGCCATTGCTTAAATTCCACAATTTCAGCTTCGATGAGAAGCTCCACCTCTTCAGCTACTGCACGGCGCTCTTTCAGGTTAGCTGCCACAATGCCCTCAAGATCATCAATGTCATACAAAAAAGCACCTTCTACTTCAGAAATAGCTGGATCTAAATCACGTGGTACTGCAATATCCACCATGAATAGAGGTCTGCCTTTTCTCTGTTTGTTCGCTTTTTCGACCATTTCCTTTGTGATCACAAATTGTTTAGCCCCAGTAGAGCTAATTAAAATATCCGCTTCAGATAAAGTTTTTTCTAATTGATTCAAGCTCTTAGGCTCTCCTGAAAAACGACCGGCCAGTTCTTTGGCCTTTTCAAACGTTCGATTGATGACTGTTACCTGGCCAATCCCTTGACCTTGAAGGTTTTGAGCCGCCAGCTCGCCCATTTTACCCGCACCAAGAATAAGGACATGTTTATCAGAAAGACGTCCAAAGATTTTTTTTGCAAGTTCCACTGCCGCATAGCTGACAGATACAGCATTAGACGCAATATCTGTTTCCGCATGAGAGCGCTTCGCAACTGTTACCGCCTGCTTAAACAAATAATTGAAAACGGTACCAATGGTCTTCTCCTCTTGAGCGACTTTAAAGCTTGAGCGCACTTGACCGAGTATTTGTGTTTCACCAATGACCATAGAATCAAGTCCACAGGCAACCCGGAATAAATGCTCAACCGCTCCATCATTTTCATAAAACTTCAAATATGGAGAGACATCTTCTTTTTCTAAACCGAACCAATCTGCTAAAAATCTTTTTATATAAAACCGACCAGTATGAAGCTGATCTACAACTGCGTAGATCTCTGTTCGATTACATGTTGAGATGACGATATTCTCTAGAATGCTTTTTTCTTCTTTAAGCTTGGACATCGCTGTTCCGAGCTCGCTCGGTTCAAAGCTCAGCTGTTCCCGTATCTCAACAGGGGCTGTTTTATAATCTAAACCCACAACAAGAATATGCATAACTTCAGCTTGCACCCCCAACGCCCTGTCTAATTTATAATAATTACAATATAGAATTTATTATTTATAATGATTATAACATATATTCATTTTTAACTGGATAAAAATTGTGAACAGATTTCAAAAATGTTGTGATATAGTAGAAAAATGTTCGACATCGAATGCCATATCATCACTTCAAGCAATTTATCAGATTTGGCACGTGCGGACAAATGATCTGCTTATAAGAAGGTGACATCTTTGAAGAAGAAATCTATTTTGCTGCCGCTCACTTTGCTGGCTGTAGCACTATATGCCATTCTCTCAGGAGATCAATTTGACATTTGGAAAGATCAGGAGAAATGGTATACACTTGTACTGCTTTTTGGCCTTGCTTTCTTATATCAAGGAAAGAAGGAGCAGGAAACCTCTCATGTGTTTATCGGTATGCTCATGACAGGCCTTGCGCTACACTTTATCCTTCAGCCGAAATTAGAACACTGGCCAGATACATTTACGATGATTGTGTTCATCGTCGGCCTCGCACTTTTGATGAAATCATCACAGAAAAAGGAATATCGAATAGAAAGTGTTGTTCTCATTGCACTCGGTCTATTCCTTTATTTCTTTCAACAAATTACGAAGCAACTTAGCACACTTTCGATCCCTACTTCCGGTTTTGAATTGTACTGGCCATATGTATTGATTGCCGTCAGTCTCCTCTTATTATTTTTAAAAAGGAAATAACTTATACAATATAATTGTTTGATAAGCCATCAATTGGGTGTTTTATAATACACATCTTACGAGAAGAATAAGATCCAGTTTAACTGATATAGACGACAATAACCGCCTTATCTGCAGTTGCTTGTGTAGCAACATTTTGCAGGTAAGGCGGTTTTGTTTTTCTCCCCTTATGTCAAGTATCATTAAATTGATATCAGTGTCACTGTCAAGCAATTATTATCATTTTTATGGTTTCGTCTCAAGTTCATTTTCATCAGGTAATCTAAATCCAAATTCTTTTTCCCATAAATCATTTCCGCTATCAAACATTTCATTTAGTATATCCACTTCATCAGCTTGATTCCCAAATCCAGCATCATGAGCTAAAATAATGCCGAAATACGACATACAATCGTAATAATAGTTTTGTGGTAACAGCATATGTAAATGCCAAACCTCATCAATTTCAGTATTTGGGGCAAAAGAACAATCGGGATATTTTTTGATCAAGAACCAAAATTTTTTGTATTGATCTACTAATCGAGTGACATTCTCTTTATCCATTCCTTCAAAATAGTAACCAAACTTCAAACATGCTTCTACTAAGTCCACCGAAAAGTCAGGATAACTCACTTTATCCATTCATTGAATTCCCCTTTTTAAAATATTTTTTAGAATCAAAAATCGAATGATTCCTATACAAAGACATAATGGAATGATGTAAGCAATATTGAAAAATTCCGAACTTTCCAACATGAATGTAATCACTGTAATGATTAATATCGTTCCTAGCTGATTCAATGTATTCATACTTGCAAGTGCCATACTTCTATAGTGAGGATCAAAAACAACTAAAAAAGATGCTTTGATTAAGCTCATAAACAACGGGTTAATGAGTGTCAAAATAAAAAAACCAATTAAAAACAGTGAACTATTGGGCGCTAAAATCATTAGAATTAACCCAAACATGAGATATATCGTTATAAGATAGACTTTCGAATGTATTTTTTGTATATCCATTCTTCGGATCAATAGATTTCCCAGTAAAATCGATACTCCGCCAATTAGCCAAAATAATGATACAGTAAGATCACTTGCCGAAAACGTTTCTTTCAGAATAATAAACGAATAATTCATTACTACAGGTAAAAACATCCCATCAATAAACATGATGAACAAATAACTCTTTGGTACTTTTTTAAATATTTCAACATTCGCGAAAGATATACTTTCGATTTTCAACTGGGCAACAATTGGATACAAATACTCATAAACCAACAAACCAATAAAAAAGAGCAGAAAAACAAGATACATTTCTGATCCAAAGAATATAAACAAAATTGGCCCACTAAAGAAACCAATTGTTTTAGCTGAGAGTAAAAACATATTACGATATGCAATATCTTTATGGGGTTGATTGGATAAAAACATGTTAAATCCCGATTCTAAAATAAACGATAAGCCATTTATAAAAAATTGAAAAGAAAGCATTAAAAAAAACATTAGATTAAATAATTGATTGTTTAAAGCAAAAAACGAAGCAAGGGTTAGGATAGACAATGTGGTGACGAAAAATTTTGCCGTGTATCTAGATAAAACTTTAAATAAATAGTTGCTCACAATATTACTTAAAATAAACGAAAAGCCACCAATCAAATACATACTGCCTGCATAAAAATATGAACCAGTCATCTCAAAGAAATAAAGAGGCAATCCAGTCCAAACTAGTGCCCCTATGAAAACAATCATAGTATCCAAATAAACTAATGTACTCACTCTACTAATATTCATGTACACTATTCCTTATTTAAGTGTTAAGAAACAGAGATTCTAAAAAACCTCTGTTTCTCATCATACTCTCTTACTTTTTCTTTAATTCCTTTTGCATTTCTTTCATTTCATTTAGCGAGTAATTATAGCATGTTCTCGCTTTCAGTTTTGATTGTTTTTCCTTCATTTCATTTAGTGAGTAATTGTAACAAGTTCTTGCTTTTAATTTCATTATTACCACTCCTATCTGAAATATTTTCAATATCATATTACTGCACTTGATTTTATTTGTAAATATGGAAATTAATTATAATTTAGCATCTATTTAAATAAACTTTCGGCATTCAATAATTTCTAGAAACAGAACGAATTTAAACTTAATCGCTTTCCTTCAAGTTCTACGTTTTTCTCAGCATATGAAAAAAAGTTGTAAGAAAACAAATGTTTTCTTACAACTTTTTATTATCTTCTTAGCTGTTAATCTTCGCAAGGATCGCATTCCAGGCTTCATCTTTTCCCTTTTTTGTTTCAGAAGAGAAAAGGATTAATTCATCTGATGGGTCGATGTCGAGTGTCTGTTTGACGACTTTCGCATGCTTTTCCCATTTGCCTTTTGGAATTTTATCGGCCTTTGTCGCAATAATGATCACAGGAACTCCATAGTATTTAAGGAATTCATACATGTTCACATCATCTGCGGATGGCTTATGACGCAGATCCACAATTTGGACGACTGCTTTTAACTCTTCACGCATTGTAATATACGTTTCGATCATTCTCCCCCATGCTTCGCGCTCTGTTTTTGATACTTTCGCAAAGCCATAACCTGGGACGTCCACAAAATGGAGCATATCATTAATAATGTAAAAATTAAGCGTCTGGGTCTTTCCTGGTTTAGAAGACGTACGCGCTAAATTTTTCCGATTAATCAATGAGTTAATGAACGAGGACTTTCCAACATTTGATCGTCCAGCAAGTGCGATCTCAGGCAGTCCCCCGCTCGGGTACTGCTCTGGTTTCACCGCACTAATGACGATATCTGATTTTGTTACTTTCATCTTCCCTCTCCTACTAACGCTTTCTCAAGCACCTCATCTAAATGTGAAACCGGAATAAAAGTTAATCCTTCTCTCACACTTTCAGGAATATCATCAATATCCTTCTCATTGTCCTTTGGAAGAATAATCGTTTTCAGTCCTGCACGATGTGCGCCTAATGCTTTTTCTTTTAATCCGCCAATCGGAAGCACTCTTCCTCTTAACGTAATTTCTCCTGTCATGCCAACCTCTTTTGAAACAGGACGTCCTGTGAGTGCTGATACAAGAGCCGTCGCAATGGTAATACCAGCTGATGGCCCGTCCTTTGGAACCGCACCCTCTGGAACATGGATATGAATATCGTGCTTTTCATTAAATTGAGGATCAATGTTCAGTTCATCTGCTTTTGAACGAACATAACTGAATGCCGCCTGCGCAGATTCTCTCATGACATCACCGAGCTTACCTGTTAGCAAAAGCTTGCCTTTACCCGGCGAGAGTGAGACCTCGATGGACAAGGTGTCTCCGCCAACTGTGGTATATGCAAGGCCTGTGACAACGCCGACCTGATCTGTCGTTTCCGCCTGACCATAACGGTAAAGTCTTTTTCCGAGGAATTCAGATAAGTTCTTTTCCGTCACTGTGATGCGTTTGCGGTCTTCAGCCACAATTGCTCTTGCCGCTTTTCGACAAATCGCCGCAAGCTGACGCTCTAACCCGCGGACTCCTGCTTCTCTCGTGTAATAGCGAATCATATCGTAAATCGCTGCTTCACGAAGCTGCAAGTTCCCTTTCTTTAATCCGTGCTCCTTTAGCTGCTTCGGCAGAAGGTGATCTTTCACAATTTCTGCTTTTTCAACTTCCGTATACCCTGCAATCGTGATAATCTCCATTCTATCACGAAGTGGACCTGGAATGGTTGCTAAATTGTTGGCAGTTGCGATAAATAAGACTTGAGACAAATCAAATGTCTCTTCAATATAATGATCGCTAAAGTTATGATTTTGCTCTGGATCTAACACTTCAAGCATCGCAGAAGACGGATCTCCTCTAAAGTCAGAAGACATTTTATCAATTTCATCTAAAAGAAAGACCGGATTCATCGTGCCCGCCTTGCTCATCCCGCGAATGATACGGCCAGGCATCGCACCTACATAAGTTCTTCGATGACCACGGATCTCAGATTCATCACGTACACCGCCAAGAGAGATACGGATAAACTTTCGATCGAGTGATTTGGCAATGGATTTAGCAAGTGACGTCTTCCCTACCCCAGGAGGTCCTGCTAAGCAAAGAATCGGTCCCTTTAATGAATTTGTCAGTTTCTGAACAGCAAGATATTCGAGTACCCGCTCTTTTACTTTTTCAAGCCCGTGGTGCTCGTCATCTAAAATTTCGCTTGCAAGCTTTAAATCTAGACGATCTTCTGTATAAGTGCCCCACGGCAGATTGATCAGCCAATCAATATAATTGCGAATGACAGAACTCTCAGCAGAGCTTGAAGGGATTTTTTCATAACGGTTCAGTTCTTTTAAAGCCGTTTCACGAACGGAATCTGGCATGCCGGACTCTTCAATTTTAGCCATAAGCGTACTGACTTCGCCTGTTTTCCCC
The DNA here is from genome assembly GCF_038006825.1 of Bacillus sp. FSL W8-0183. Classification (NCBI taxonomy): domain Bacteria; kingdom Bacillati; phylum Bacillota; class Bacilli; order Caryophanales; family Bacillaceae; genus Bacillus; species Bacillus sp. FSL W8-0183. The sequence continues at coordinate 2,717,712 of NZ_JBBOVY010000001.1, forward strand.
TCTTTGTCTCCAAGCTCTTTTTGAATAGCTTTCATTTGTTCGCGCAAATAATATTCTTTTTGCGTTCGCTCCATTGAACGTTTGACACGCTGGCCAATTTTCTTTTCAATCTCTAGCACTTCTTTTTCATTGTGAATGAGACTGATGACCCGATTCAATCGTTTTTTGACATCGACTGTTTCCAGCACTTCTTGCTTGTCTTTTAATTTCAAAGGAAGGTGGGAAGCGACGATATCCGCCATTCTTCCAGGTTCTTCAATATCCGTCACCGTTGCATATGTTTCAGCTGAGATTTTTTTTGAAATTTTTATGTACTGATCAAAGTGATCTAACAAAGTGCGCATGAGTGCTTCTGCTTCTGCGTCCTTTAATTCTTCTTCTGTCAACTCTTTAATATCGACTGACGTATAGTCTTCTAGCTCCATGTAGGATTCGATCTGCGCTCGATTTAAGCCTTCGACGAGCACACGGATCGTTCCATTTGGCAGCTTCAGCATTTGTTTAATTTTTGTGTAGGTGCCGACTTTGAAAATTTCCTCTTCACCTGGTTCATCTATTGAAATTTCCCGTTGTGTTGCTAGAAAAATCATATGATCGTTCATCATCGCCTGTTCTAATGCTTGAACAGACTTTTCGCGCCCAACGTCCAAATGCAAGACCATTGTTGGATAAACAAGCAAGCCTCGCAGCGGAAGGAGCGGAACATTCTTTTTGATTTCATCTGCCATGTTGATAGACACCTCCGTCACTAGTATGAATCATTATAATATACCTGTTTCAGTCTTGTACAATGTAAAAGACTTGAGAAATGATGATCTTACCGTAGTATACCCTTTCTTTTTATCTTGAAAAAGAAAAAAAGATCTATTTCACTAAAAAATCCCCATATGAGATGGGGATTAAACAGATTTCCTTTTCATTTCTTCTTCTAGTCCATCTTTCTTCTCATCTGGCGGATTGACCAAACACTGATCCAGCACTTCTTGGAAGTGCTTCACAGGCACAATCGTAACCCCTTCAATCTCTTTTAAGATCGACTGCTGATTGTCATAAGGGATGATCACTGTTTTGACACCCGCTTGTTTGGCTGCCTTGATTTTTGGTATGACACCGCCGATCGGCTTCACCTGACCTTGTAATCCAATCTCACCGGTCATCGCCGTTAAATGATCAATCGGGATTTGATGAATGGCTGAGAAAATGGCTGTGGCCATCGCAATTCCAGCAGATGGTCCATCAATCGGGGCACCAGCCGGAAAATTAATGTGGATATCATATTCATTTGTTCGTATACCTAAGTTTCGAAGCACGGTTAAGACATTTTCAACTGAGCCCTTCGCCATACTTTTCCGTCTGATTGATTTCGACTGATTGCCGATGCTTTCTTCTTCCGCAATACCAGTAATATTGATACTGCCTTTTTCAAGCGCTTTACAAATGTTCACTTCAATTTCAAGCAGAGCCCCGCTATTCGGTCCATACACGGCAAGACCATTTACTACTCCTACCTTTGGCTTTTCCGGTACTTTTTGTTCATATCTTGGTGTCAGCTGGCTTGAATGAATGACCCATTCTACATCGGCGATCGTAATATCTTTTCGGTTTTCAGTGACAGCCATACCTGCGGCGATCTGTACCATGTTGACCGCTTCACGTCCATTTTTCACATAGGATGTTAACAGGTTCAGTCCTTCGTCACTTAATTCCTTCTGAATTTTCTCGACTGCTTTAGCTGCAACAATTTTCAGCTCATGCTGATCCAAATCCTTGAAGAAAATCTCCAAACATCTTGATCGAATAGCCGGCGGAATTTCGTCCGGTGTTCTTGTCGTGGCGCCAATCAGTCGAAAATCAGCGGGCAACCCATTTTGAAAAATATCATGGATGTGATTCGGGATTTGCGTATTTTCTTCACTGTAATAAGCACTATCTAAAAACACTTTTCGATCTTCTAGCACTTTGAGCATTTTGTTCATTTGAATCGGATGTAATTCTCCAATTTCATCTATAAAGAGAACGCCGCCATGAGCATGTGTGACGGCTCCTTGTTTCGGCTGCGGAATGCCTGCCTGTCCCATGGCCCCTGCTCCTTGATAAATGGGATCATGTACGGAACCAATCAAGGGGTCTGCGATGCCTCGTTCATCAAATCTTGCCGTTGTGGCATCAAGCTCAACAAATACTGCATCTTTTTTAAATGGTGAATCAGCGTGACGCTTCGCCTCTTCCATCACTAGACGAGCAGCAGCTGTTTTTCCAACACCAGGCGGCCCGTAGACGATGACATGTTGCGGGTTCGGTCCACACAGGGCAGCTTTCAGTGCACGTATACCGTCTTCCTGCCCTACAATATCTTGAAACCCCTTTGGCCGGACTCTCTCTGATAAAGGTTCACTCAGTTTAATGGATCGCATCTTTCTGAGTGCTTCCATTTCTTTCTTTGATTCTTTATCGATCGTCACCTTTTGTGTGCGCTGATTTTTCAGTAAGTTCCAAAAGTACAACCCGATGACGATACCAAAGAACAGTTGTATGAATAATACGATTCCTGTCCAGCTCAATCGGTGCTCCCTCCTTCATCTATCGTTATGTATTGGTTTCTGTCTGCTAGTATTTCCTAGAGCTGGACGGAATAAACACAACTTCCACGATAAATAAAAAACTCCTGAATCAAAAGATTCAGGAGTCATCAAATGGGCTTATGCTGATGTTTTTGTATCTTTATTCACGACTGTACCGTCTTTTAAGACAAGACGAGGCGGCTCACCATCAGCAACCGTTGCACCAGTAATGACACATTTCTCAATATCATCACGAGATGGAAGGTCAAACATCACATCAAGCATGATGCCTTCAATGATGGAGCGAAGACCACGAGCTCCTGTTTTACGCTCAATTGCTTTTTTCGCAATTTCGCTAAGAGCATCTTCTTCAAACTCAAGCTCAACATCATCAAGCTCAAGCATTTTTGTATATTGCTTAACGAGCGCATTTTTAGGCTTCGTCAAGATTTCTACAAGTGCTTTTTCATCTAACGGCTCTAGGCTTGCAATAACCGGAAGACGACCGATGAATTCTGGGATTAAACCGAAGCGAAGTAAGTCTTCTGGCAGAACTTTTGATAGAAGGACTTCTTTTTCAAGATCTTCAATTTTATTTTCCGCACCGAATCCAATCACTTTTTGACCTAGGCGGCGTTTGATAATTTGCTCAATGCCGTCAAAGGCTCCACCACAAATGAAGAGGATATTTGTTGTATCAATTTGAATGAATTCTTGATGAGGATGCTTACGTCCACCTTGAGGCGGTACACTAGCGACTGTTCCTTCAAGAATTTTCAAAAGGGCTTGCTGTACACCTTCCCCAGATACATCACGGGTGATAGAAGGGTTTTCTGATTTTCTTGCTACTTTATCGATCTCATCGATGTAGATAATGCCTTTTTCAGCTTTTTCTACATCATAATCTGCTGCTTGGATCAGCTTTAGTAAAATATTCTCTACGTCTTCCCCAACGTAACCTGCTTCTGTTAAAGACGTCGCATCTGCAATCGCAAATGGAACATTTAAAATACGTGCAAGCGTTTGAGCAAGTAATGTTTTACCGCTTCCTGTAGGTCCAATCATAGAAATGTTACTTTTCGAAAGCTCAACATCATCAATCTTACTGTTGGAATTAATCCGCTTGTAATGGTTATAAACCGCTACAGCTAAGGATTTCTTCGCATTCTCTTGTCCGATGACATATTCATCAAGAATCTCCCGGATTTCATGAGGTTTCGGAACATCCTTGAATTCAACTTCTTCCTCAGTACCGAGCTCTTCTTCAACTATTTCCGTGCAAAGCTCGATACATTCATCACATATATATACGCCAGGTCCTGCGACCAGTTTACGCACTTGATCTTGCGTTTTTCCGCAAAACGAGCATTTTAATTGACCTTTTTCCTCGTTGAATTTAAACATTCTTTCACCCCTTATTCTTCTTCACTTGCCTGTAGCTAACAGTCAGCTACCCTTCTGGGTCCAGTATGTATGCATTTTACCATACTTTCCTAAAAGACGGTAATGATGTGTTTGTAACACTGCACATTGAGATATGTATGACAGAAAGATGCGACTTACACTATCGTTTCCAAAAGAAGCGATGATAAGTCAAAAATTGTACAAAACAAGGCACGAGTCACTCGCGCCCTGTTTTATTATTATGCACCATATTAACGGTTTTCTACAAGAAAATCAATTGCTTTACGAACTTTTAAATCTTCTTTCATTGCTTCAGTAGAACCGATCGCTTGTTTGATATTTTCAACTGGCATGTTGTATGCTTCAGCCATTTTTGAAAGTTCTTCTTCCACTTCTTCATCAGACACTTGTAGGTCTTCTGCAGCAGCAATTGCTTCAAGAGTAAGATTAGATTTTACGCGTTTAGCAGCATCTTCTTTCATTTGCTCTTTTAGCGCATCTTCATCTTGTCCAGAGAACTGGAAGTAAAGCTCAAGGTTCATCCCTTGCATTTGAAGACGTTGTTCGAATTCTTTCATCATGCGGTCTAGCTCAGTGTCAACCATCGCTTGAGGAACGTCAACTTCCGCATTTTCAGAAGCTTTTGCTACTAGCTCTTCACGAAGTTTGCCTTCTGCTTCGTTTTCTTTTGCTTCTTCAAGACGTTTCTTCGTTTTTTCAGTTAATTCAGCAATCGTTTCAACTTCTTCATCAACATCTTTAGCGAACTCATCGTCAAGTGCTGGAAGTTCTTTTGCTTTAATTTCATGAATTTTCACTTTGAATACAGCTGGTTTACCTGCAAGGTCTTCAGCATGATATTCTTCTGGGAATGTCACTTCAACATCTTTTTCTGCACCTGCTTCAAGACCAACCAATTGCTCTTCGAAACCAGGGATGAATGAACCAGAACCTACTTCAAGAGAGTAGTTCTCAGCTTTTCCGCCTTCGAATGCTTCTCCATCAACGAATCCTTCGAAATCTAGAACAACTGTATCGCCGTTTTCGATTGCGCCTTCTTCTTTGACAACAAGCTCAGCTTGACGGTTTTGCATAGCTTTTAACTCTTCTTGGACATCTTCATCAGACACAGATGTGTCGTCTTTTTCTACGTTAAGACCTTTGTAGTCACCAAGTTTTACTTCTGGCTTCACTGTTACTTTTGCAGTGAAGATTAAGCTTTCGCCTTTTTCGATTTTCTCAACATCGATTTCAGGGCGGTCAACCGGCTCGATACCAGCTTCGTCGATTGCTTTCGGATATTCAACTGGAAGAAGAATATCTAGTGCATCTTGATAAAGAGATTCTACTCCAAAACGCTGCTCGAAAAGACCACGTGGTACTTTCCCTTTACGGAATCCAGGGATTGATACTTGCTTAACTACTTTCTTAAATGCATCATCAAGTGCTTTGTTAAATGTTTCAGCGTCAACCTCTACTGTTAAGACACCTTCGTTACCTTCTTGTTTTTCCCATTTTACTGACATGTGTGTTTCCCTCCAAAAATCTATTCAGATTGTGCGTTGTTACATTCTAAAGCATCATAAAGACTTCGTCCAATCAAAAACCACGCACTCCGCTAAAGAAGCGGTCTTATGTATACAACATTTGACTTGATTATACATAACGTCTTTTAACCGTTGGAATCTTACAACCGCACGATATATGCACAAATACAACCATTATATTATAACATAACAAGTCCGTCTTTCAACTAAATCGACAAATTACAAATAAGAAATTTCTTCAATATCTTTCAGCATTGTACAAGCTTCTCTCAGCTCTCGTTCGTTAAAATCATACAATAAATGCAATTCTTCGAGGTCAATCTCGATTCCATGCATTTCATAGCCGACTTTATGAAGTGCCGCAGCCCAAAGACTCGGATCCGTATATTTAGGAAGAAATGGATATAGCACAAATAAGTGCCGGCGCCATAACTCTTCAACTCCTTGGTAAAGGGTTGGGTTCTCATTGCCGAGTGTGTCATCGAGCTTTCGAAGGACTTGCTGAAGCAGTGGCATTTGCTCTGGCTTGACAGCCTCAGAAGGAACAAGCGTTAAAGAATCACCGAACTTCGTCACATGAACCGGCTTTGCCACATCATGATCTGACAGAAGTTGCAGGATCAATGATTTGACCAAAGGGTTGCCATCAGGCTTTTGTAGGATCGTATTTAATAGACCCATATGCGGCGTGATGTTTCGGTCTTTCAGCGAATGGATGAACTGCACCTGCTCTTCTGGCCGCTCGAGCATTTCATCTATATTGATTTCTCCGCTGCCTTCCTCGTCTTCGTCTAAAATCTCTTCTGGTGATTCAATCATCTTTCTGCTAAATTCAAGCAGCTTATAAAAATGCTCCGCGCTTTCTGCTGGAAGGTGATTTTCTTCAAGGACAGCCTCAATTGTTTGTTTGACTTCCTCGTACTCTTTCAGCTGAATTAAGATGGTCATATATACTTGAAGCACAGTGAAATAGTGGCCATATCCTTCATGTAGCATCTTTTCACAGACTCGCTTTGCATCCTGCAGCTCACCAAGCTCTAGAAAACAAATCGCCATACCGAGATGAATATCGGATTCTTCATCGTCATCATACGATTTCGCTTCTGAAAATAAGTGAAGCGCCTCTTGATACTGTTTATCTTTTAATGCTGCCATTCCTTTTTCAATCAGTCTTTCTTTCAGACCAGGAAACAAAATGACATTATCTTTCTTCTTGTCATGTTTCATGCTTACGTTCCTTTCGGGCGCATATTTTTTATCAGTTTACCAACGAAGATTAGTAAACACAAGTAACGAGAGGTTTTCATGCAAAAAAGAAGCCGTCACACCACGGGGACGGCTTCTCGTTGTTTATGCACGCAGCCAGCTGCTACGTTTTTCTTCAAATGCTTGAATCTCATCTTCTAGTAACAATGTTAATGAAATCTCATCATAGCCATTCAAGAGCATTTCTCTCCAGTGTGGATCTACATCGAAAGGAGTAACATTCCCTTCATGGTCTTGAATCTGTTGTTTTTCCAGATCAACTGTCATTTCATATCCTTTGTTTTCATATGATGCAGCAAACGTTTTCCACACATCATAATCAAGGCGAATTGGAAGCATCCCGTTTTTAAAACAGTTTTGATGAAAAATATCGGCGAAAGATGGGGCAATGACAATTTTGAAACCATAATCATCAAGCGCCCAAGGCGCATGTTCCCTTGATGACCCGCACCCAAAGTTTTCGCCTGCGATCAAAATAGAGGCTCCTTCATAAATCGGCTGATTGAGCTCAAAATCTGGATTTGGACTGCCATCTGCTAAATATCGCCAGTCAAAAAAGGCAAATCGGCCATATCCTGTTCGTTCGATTCTTTTCAAAAACTGTTTCGGAATGATTTGATCTGTATCTACATTTATACGGTTAAGCACAGCGGCTTTTCCTTTATGAGTGACTAAAGGCTCCATCTATGACACAACTCCTTACACGACTGTTTTCTCTTGATTAAACTTCCTGACATCGACAAATCGGCCATGTATGGCAGCCATTGCAGCCATTGCCGGGCTGACAAGATGCGTCCTTGCACCCTTCCCTTGACGTCCCTCAAAGTTACGGTTTGATGTAGATGCACATCGTTCACCTTCTGGCACCACATCGTTATTCATACTGAGGCACATACTACAGCCAGATTCTCTCCATTCAAATCCTGCTTCTAGGAAAATTTCATGAAGACCTTCTTCTTCTGCTTGCAGTTTGACACTTTGTGAGCCAGGAACCACAATCGCTCTGACATGATCAGCTACTTTTTGTCCTTCAATCATAGAAGCGGCTTGGCGTAAATCAGTCATTCTTGAGTTCGTACATGAGCCAATAAACACATGCTCAATCGTAATATCTTCAATACGCTGATGCGGGTGAACCCCCATGTATTCATAAGCACGTTTTGCTTCTTTTTGGTCATCTTCTTGTGCAAAATCTTCAGGTCCTGGAATTGCTGCATCCACAGGGAGCACCATTCCTGGGTTAATTCCCCACGTGACCATTGGCGAAATATGATTTCCATCTAAAACAATGGTTTTATCATAGGTCGCACCCGGATCTGTTCTTAGTTCTTTCCATTCTTTTATCGCTGCTTCGAAATCTTCACCCTGCGGTGCGTATTTGCGTCCGCGGCAATATTCAAAGGTCACTTCATCCGGTGCGATCAATCCTGCTCTTGCGCCTGCTTCAATTGACATATTACAAACGGTCATCCGCTCATCCATTGACATGTTTCTGAATACTTCCCCAGTGTATTCAATGACATAACCTGAACCGAACTTCACGCCATGTGCGCCAATGACTGCTAAAATGACATCTTTGGCTGTTACCCCTTTTTGAAGCGTTCCGTCTACTCTAATTTCTAGTGTCTTCGGACGCTGCTGCCAAAGTGTTTGTGTGGAAAGCACATGCTCAACCTCACTTGTGCCAATCCCAAAGGCAAGTGCACCAAATGCGCCATGAGTAGATGTATGACTATCTCCACACACGATTGTTTTCCCCGGAAGTGTTAAACCAAGCTCAGGTCCAACGACATGAACAATTCCTTGGTCTACACTGTGAAGGTCAGCTAGACGGACCCCGAATTCAGCACAGTTGCGCTCTAGAGCACTGACTTGCTTCTTCGCAATCTCATCTTTGATCACAAATCGATTCACAGTCGGAATGTTATGATCCATCGTCGCAAATGTGTTTTGTGGTCTTCGCACCTTGCGCCCTTTTTGTCTTAATCCTTCAAATGCTTGAGGTGACGTCACCTCATGCACCAAGTGCAGATCAATATATAAAAGGTCTGGTTTTCCCTCGCCATTTTTGACAACATGCTGATCCCATATTTTTTCGATGATTGTTCGAGGCATAACCCTTTTTCCTCCCTCTACCTAATTCAACAAGATTTCTATTTATACAATGGATTTCGTACGTTGTTTGAGTGCATCTACAACGGCTTTCGTGATATCATCAGTCGTTTCATACGTTCCCTCTTTTGATGCTAGGTCCTTTGTTCGTTTGCCAGAGGCAAGAACGGCTTCCACAGCAGCTTCAATTGCAGCCGCTTCTTCTTCTAAAGCAAAGGATGTTCTAAGCAAGCTGGCTGCTGACAATATAGTAGCCAGAGGGTTTGCGACATTTTGCCCCGCAATATCGGGTGCTGAACCATGAATCGGCTCATATAAATGAAGGCCGGTGCTTGATAAACTAGCAGATGGCAGCATGCCGAGTGAGCCAGTAATCATAGATGCTTCGTCACTTAAAATGTCACCAAACATATTCTCTGTCACGATGACATCAAATTGAGCGGGCTTATAAATAAGCTGCATCGCGGCATTATCGACGAGCATGTGCTCATATGCGACATCTGGATATTGGGATGCAACTTCTTCTACCGCATCCCGCCATAGTTTACTCGAAGCGAGAACATTTGCTTTATCCACAGACGTTACTTTTTTCCGTCTCGTTAACGCCATGTCGAACGCTTCTTTTAATACACGAACAATTTCTTCCTTTGTATAAAGAAGTGTATCAACCGCAGCTTCTTTTCCTTCATCATCCGTGTAGCGCTCACTTGGTTCGCCAAAGTAGAGACCTCCAGTTAATTCACGAACGATGACGAAATCTACTCCGTTAATGTGATCTTGTTTTAACGGTGAAGCCTCACTCAAGCTATCAAATACTTTGACAGGGCGGATGTTCGCAAATAAGTCCAGCTGCTTGCGAATGGAGAGCAAGCCTTTTTCTGGGCGAAGTTCTGGCGGGTTTTGATCCCACTTCGGTCCGCCAACGGCTCCTAATAAAATCGCATCTGCGCTTTTGCACACTTCTACTGTTTCTTTAGGGAGCGGATTGTTTTTTTCATCTATCGCTATACCGCCAATGAGAGCTGTTTCGAATTCAAATTCGTGTTGAAATTGAGCCGCTGTCTCTTTCAGGACAGCGACGGCTGATGTGACGACTTCCGGTCCGATTCCATCGCCGGGCAAAAGTGCAATTTTCTTTTTCATGAGTCCCTTCCTCCTTTCTTATGAGATGGCGTGATGTTTCTCAATTTCTATTAAGTTTGATTTAAAGATTAAATGTCTATTCACTGCATTGACGTAAGCTTTAGCCGATGCTTCCAGCACATCTTGCGCTACACCGCGTCCTGCTGTTTCTTTTCCTTCTATTGAAACAGTGACATATACTTCCGCTAGTGCGTCTCTGCCTTTTCCATTGGATTGAATACGATAATCTAGCAAATGAATTCTTTCCTCCATACAGCGCTCAAGCGTGTTGTACACAGCTTCTACACTGCCTGCACCTGTAGCTGCTTCTTGAATGACTTCCTGCGTTTCTTGATTTTTAAGAGAGACTGTTGCTGTCGGCATTTGCTCTGTCCCATAGTGAACTTGAAGACTTTCAAATTCATAGCCAATTTTACGGTCTGCTACTTTTTCTTCTAATATAATAGAGATTAAATCATCATCTGTGATTTCTTTCTTCTTCTCTGTTAAGTTCTTAAACGTTTCGAAGAACTTATTGATTTCTTCTTCAGTCAATTTAAAGCCGAGTGTTTTTAAGCGGTCTTTAAACGCGTGTCTTCCGGAGTGTTTACCAAGGACAAGCACATCTGTTGTGACGCCTACAAGCTCTGGAGAGATAATTTCATAGGTTGTTTTTTCTTTGAGGAATCCATCTTGGTGAATACCTGATTCATGGGCAAATGCATTGTTTCCAACGACTGCTTTATTACGCGGTACAATCATACCTGAGTATTTGCTCACTACATCACTTGTGCGCTTAATTTCATTCAACTGAATGGTTGATTCGACTTGGTAAAAGTCTTTGCGAATATGAAGGGCAACTGCAATTTCTTCTAAAGCAGCATTTCCTGCGCGCTCTCCAATACCGTTGACAGCTGTTTCAATTTGATCTGCTCCATTTTCAATGGCAGCAAGTGAGTTCGCTACAGCCATTCCTAAATCATCATGACAGTGTGCTGACAAGATGACTTGATCGATATTTGGAACGTGTTCCTTCATATATTTAAAGATATTTCCGTACTCTTTTGGTGCTAGGTATCCAACAGTGTCAGGCAAGTTAATGACACTTGCGCCTGCGTCGATCACTTTTTCTACAATTTCTGCTAGGAAAGAAAGATCTGTCCGGCATGCATCTTCTGCTGACCACTGAACAACTGGGAAGCGCTCTTTCGCGTATTTCACCATTGAAACAGCTTGTTCAACCACTTCTTCACGTGTTTTCTTTAGCTTATGCTTGAGGTGAATGTCAGAAGTCGCAATAAAGACGTGTATTCTTGGTTGAGCTCCATCTTTTAATGCGTCCCATGCAGCATCAATGTCACCTTTCACACATCGTGCAAGTCCTGCAACTGAACAGTTCTTAATCGTTCTTGCAATTTCTTGTACGCCTAAGAAATCCCCTCGGGATGAAGCGGGAAAACCCGCTTCAATGATATTAACCCCAAGGCGCTCAAGCTGCTTAGCAATGATTAGCTTTTCTTGTGCATTTAAGTTCACTCCTGGTGATTGCTCTCCATCTCGAAGTGTTGTGTCAAAAAAATTAATTTTTCGCACCGACGCTCACCGCTTCCTTTTTCTTTCCTTGTTTAACGAAAGGCATCATTTCACGAAGCTTTCTTCCGACGATTTCAATTTGGTGCTCATTTTCATTTGCATTGATCGCATTGAAACGTGGACGATTCACTTGGTTTTCAACAATCCATTCTTTCGCGAATGTTCCGTTTTGGATGTCAGTCAAGACTGCTTTCATTGATTCTTTTACTTTTGCATCCACAACGCGTGGTCCTGATACGAAGTCACCCCACTGCGCTGTATCAGAGATGGAATATCTCATACCTTCTAATCCTTCTTCATACATAAGGTCAACGATCAATTTCAGTTCATGCAGACACTCGAAGTATGCAAGCTCCGGCTGATAACCAGCTTCTGTTAATGTTTCAAAACCTGCTTTTACTAATGAAGTAAGACCTCCACAAAGAACTGCCTGCTCACCGAATAGATCCGTTTCTGTTTCTTCTTTAAATGTTGTTTCAAGAACGCCCGCTCTTGCTCCGCCGATTGCTTTTGCATAAGCAAGTGCTTTGTCTTTCGCTTGACCTGATACATCTTGATAGATAGCAAATAGTGCAGGTACACCAGCGCCTTGCTCATATGTTCTTCTTACAAGATGTCCTGGACCTTTTGGAGCCACAAGATACACATCTACGTCACTTGGAGGAACAATTTGATGGAAGTGAACGTTGAATCCGTGTGCGAATACAAGTGAATTCCCTGCTTCTAATTGATCTTTGATTTCTTCATCATATACTTTCTTTTGCTGCTCATCTGGAAGTAATACCATGACGACATCTGCTTGTGCTGCTGCTTCTTTTACTGTGAATACTTGATGACCGTCTTCTTGTGCTTTTGTATAAGATCCGCCTTTTCTTACGCCGACAATGACATCTACGCCGCTCTCTTTTAAGTTCAATGCATGTGCATGACCTTGTGATCCGTAACCAATGATAGCTACCTTTTGACCGTTTAATACGTTTTCTTGAATATCACCGTTATAATATACTTTTACCATTTGACTCTCTCCTTTTGTTTAGACAATTGAAATTGTTTTATTTGTTTGCGGCTTTTGCTGATTATCTCTCGCAAAGGCCGTGGTGCCAGTTCTGGCGACTTCTTTAATGCCGTATGGCTTAAGTAATTCAATGAGTGCTTCAATTTTTGAAGACTCACCTGTCACCTGAATGACGACACTTTCTCTGCTCACATCTACAATAGAAGCCCTAAAAGGTTCAATGACCCCCGTGATCTCCATTCTAGATGCTGGTGCAGATACGACTTTTATCAAAGCCAGCTCTCGCTGAACGATTGATTGGTTTGTAATATCCGTTACTTTGAGGACATCGATTTGTTTGTTCAGCTGTTTTGTCAGCTGTTCGATGTCTTTCTCCTGGTCTACATGGACGACGAACGTGATGCGTGATACATCTTGAATCTCAGAATGGCCGACCGTAATGCTTTCAATATTGTAGTGTCTTTTGGTAAAAAGGCCTGTGATTCTGTTCAGTACGCCTGATCGATTTAATACAGTCAACACAATAATTCTTTTCAAGGTTTCACCCCCACCATCTCATGAAGTCCTTTCCCCGGTGCTACCATCGGGAATACTTTCTCATCTCTCGCTACATTGACATCGATGAAAACAGGCTCTCTAGACGTTAATGCTTCTTCTAGCTTTTCTTGCGCCTCTTCGTCTGATGAGATTCTGATCCCTTTAATGCCATAAGCTTCAGATAATTTCACGAAGTCTGGCTGCTCTGAAAATTTAGAATGTGAGTAGCGTTCTTCGTAAAAAATTTCTTGCCATTGTCTTACCATTCCAAGACTGTGATTATTGAGAACAATCACTTTCACTGGAAGGTTCAGCTCACGGATAACGGCAAGTTCTTGCAGGGTCATTTGGAAACCTCCGTCTCCTAAAATCGCCACAACCGTTGCCTCTTGATCAGCTAGCTGCGCGCCAATCGCTGCCGGTAAACCAAATCCCATTGTGCCAAGCCCACCAGATGTCACCCATTTATCGGCATTTTCGAATGGATAGAACTGCGCAGCCCACATTTGGTGCTGTCCGACATCAGTTGCCACAATGGCTTCACCTTTTGTAAATTGATGAATGTATTCGATCAGCTTTTGAGGCTTAAAGCCTTCAGCTTCGTTTTCGACATACCAGAGTGGATATTCTTCCTTCCACTGATTTAGCTGGCTCTTCCACTCGTCTGATTCACCTTTTTTCCCGTCCTGCTTGATCAGTTCTTGAAGCACTAGCTTACTGTCACCAACAACTGGGATATGGGTGTGAATGTTTTTACCAATTTCCGCTGGGTCGATGTCAATATGAGCAACCTTCGCATGCTTTGCAAAATGATTGAGGTTGCCGGTTACCCTGTCATCAAATCTCGCTCCGATTGAAATGAGTAAGTCACATTGATGTAGTGCCATGTTCGCTGCATATGTGCCGTGCATACCCGCCATTCCTAGGAAAAGAGGATGCTTTGCTGGGAATCCACCAAGCCCAAGCAATGTATGAGCGACAGGGATTTGTTGCTGCTCTACATATTGCCTTAATTCTTCCGACGCTTTGCCGTGAAGAACGCCAGCTCCTGCTAGAATAACTGGTTTCTTTGCTCTGCTTACAGCTTCTACCAACTTGCGAATTTGCAAATAATTCGGCTCAATTTTCGGCTGATAACCTGGCAAATCGATTGGCTGATCGTATTCAAATGTCCCTTCAATGCCAGCGACATCTTTTGGAATATCAATCAAGACTGGACCAGGTCTGCCGGTTGTTGCGATGTGAAATGCCTCTTTAATGACACCCGGTAACTCTTCTGGGCGTCTCACTTGATAGCTGTGTTTTGTGATTGGCATTGTGATACCAAGTACATCTGCTTCTTGGAAAGCATCTGATCCAATGACTGAGGTTGCCACCTGTCCAGTGAAGATAACCATAGGTAGTGAATCAATCATCGCATCCGCAATTCCTGTGACTAGGTTGGTTGCCCCCGGTCCTGATGTGGCAATAACAACGCCTGGTTTACCAGATACTCTTGCGTATCCCTCCGCTGCGTGAATCGCTCCTTGCTCATGTCTTGGCAGGACATGAAATAAACCAGAATCGTAAATTTTATCGTAGATCGGTAAAACGGCTCCGCCAGGATAACCAAAAATGACTTCTACTTTTTCTCTTTTGAGTGCTTCAATTAACATGAGTGCACCGTTCATCGTTTGTGGTGCATTTGATTTTCCCGTCTCCATTTGTACATTTGTCCCCATTTGATTTCCTCCTCTTTGTCTTGCTTCAGTCAAGTCCTTTCACCCTTTTCCATTCAAGATAGAGATATGAGACCATATAAAAAAGCCTTCTCACCCCACAATGACACTACTTTTCACTAGGTCAAAGGGGCGAAAAAGCTTTGTTTTTCGCGGTACCACCCTTGTTCACGGCAAATCATGCTGCCGTCTCATGGACATCTTTCATCCATTTTGGTAACGAGTGATGCAATGTCACTCGGTCTGCCCTACTATCATTTCAAGCAGACACTCAGAGGTGAGTTCACTTTAGAAAGTAACACCGGTTTCCAGCTAGCACCGGCTCTCTGTAGATACTGACTCTAAAGCTACTAGTCCTCTTCAACGTTTATCGATATCTATTTAGCTTGCGTGAATGTTTTCATCGGTAAAGACTACTTTTTCTCCTTCTTCAACGACTCGTTTGCGGAATTGTTCAAGAAGTTTTTGTGTGTGGAACCCTGGCTTTCCTTCGCCAATGATACGGCCGTCAACTTTTACAACAGCGATGACTTCGGCAGCGGTTCCTGTCAGGAAGACTTCTTCAGCTGTATACACATCATGTCTTGTGAAAGGTTCTTCTTTCACTTCGTAGCCTAAGTCTTCTGCGATTTCCATGATGGCATTTCTTGTGATGCCTTCAAGAGCGCCGATATAACCTGGCGGTGTATAGAGCTTACCTTTTTTATAAATAAACACATTGTCTGCAGAACCTTCTGCCACGTACCCTTGATCGTTCAGCATCAGCGCTTCACTCACACCGGCCATATGGGCTTCGATTCGGACAAGGATGTTATTCAAATAGTTTAATGATTTCACTTTTGGACTTAGTACGTCAGGACGATTTCGCCTCGTTGGTACTGTCACAATATCAATACCTGTTTCATATAGGTGCTTTGGAAAGATGGCCAGCGGCTCTACAATGATCACTGTGTTGGCTCTCCCACAGTTGTTTGGATCTAAGCCAAGATCACCGGCTCCTCTTGAGACAACAAGGCGGATATAGGCATCTTTTAGGCCGTTCCTTTCAACTGTATGAATCATTTTTTCAGTGAGCTCCTCAAGTGAATATGGAATGTTCAGCATAATCGATCTAGCGGAATCATACAGGCGGTCTAAATGTTCTTTCATTCGAAAGATATTTCCGTTATATACACGTATTCCTTCGAACACACCGTCACCATATAAGAAGCCATGATCATAAACTGAAATTTTCGCATCCTCTTTTTTCACGAGTTCATCGTTTAAAAAGATCCACTGTTCCTTTTGGTCTTCCATCTTCAGTGAGCACCCTCTCTTTCAAACAAAAAGTAGTTGAATTTTCAGACACTTTATATTGAAGTGTCTTACGCTTACTCTGCGTGTCTGTTTGCTTTTGTTGAACCCATCTTACGCCGCTTTCCATACAGTGTCAACAGCATTTTTAAAATTATTAGACAATTTAGACTAATCAAAATAAAATGTATACGCTTACACCTTTGCTAGACAAGGAATGAAAAAACTTAAAATTTTTTGTATTTTTTCTTCAATTTATTTACTCTACATGAACTGTTTTCTTTTGAACAAGCTTTTGTGATATTTTTTCACACGGTTTTTGAAGAATATTGTGAGATTTCATTGCGTTTGTTTTTTCCTTCAGCATGCCTTTCTAAAGCGTTTTCCTATGAATTTATGATAGAATGAGAGCATCTAATAGAAGGAGGGCAATACATGGCTAACATCAGAGGTTATATCGGAACGTATACAAAGGGAGACAGCAAAGGAATCTATTCTTTTACTTTAAATACGGACAAGCAGCAGATTGAACAAGTAGAAGTGGCTGCAGAACTTGAAAATCCTACATATTTAACTGTCTCAGATTCTCAAAAGTTTGTGTATGCTGTTGTGAAAGAAGGAGCACAGGGCGGTCTTGCTGCGTATCAAATTGATGCCGACACCGGCGCACTTCGTTTCATCAACCAAGAGCTTGCCGATGGGGCTTCTCCTTGTCACGTCAGCGTGGACAGCCAAACGAAAACAGCGTTTACAGCAAACTATCATAAAGGAACAGCAGAGATGTACGAAATTGATGCTGAAAACGGCTCAGTGATTCGCACGCTGTCACAGGCGCAGCATGAAGGCACTGGACCAAACGAAGACCGTCAAGAAAAACCGCACACTCACTTTATGGGTTTGACACCTGATGAACAATTTGCAGTAGCTGTTGACCTTGGCACAGACGGAATTTATACGTATAAGAAAGAAAACAGCAAACTTGAGCTTACCCATACATTTGAAACAAAACCAGGAAGCGGCCCTCGTCATATCACATTCCACCCAACGAAACCTGTGGCCTATGTGATGACAGAGCTCAGCTCAGAGGTCATTGTACTTCGTTACTTTGAAGATGGTCATTTCGAAGAGATCCAAACGATCGCAACCATTCCTAATGACTTCACAGAGAATAATCAAGGCAGCGCCATTCATGTGTCTTCTGACGGTCACTTTGTGTATGCAGGAAATCGTGGACATGACAGCATTGCCATTTTCAAAGCAGATCATGACGGCAAACTAAGCCTCGTTGAAATTGCTTCATCTGAAGGAAATTGGCCTAGAGACTTTGTCCTTGATCCAACAGAAGAATTTCTCGTCGGCTCAAACCAAGAATCTAGTAATCTTGTGTTATACAAACGTGACAAAGAAACCGGTCGACTCACTGTCTTACAATCAGACATCACCGTTCCGCATCCGGTTTGCGTGAAATTTTTAGGATAATGAAAAAAACCTCCGTTTAGGAGGCTATAGATTGTTGACAAAGGGCTAAAATGAACTTTATTTTAGCCCTTTGTCTTTTTTCAGCGTAGTTGAAAACCCTTGAAGTCTAGGAAGAACGAGCACCGGAGCGCAGGACTGACAAAGAATGCGAGAGTTTGTCTACACACTGAAGCCACCGTTTAGGAGGCTTTTCTTTAAGCAGACGGCATACCGCCATCTTCAAGCTTTTGATCAATGAAAGACGTATCGCTTTTTTCACCGAACCATTTTCCAAGCCTGTCTTTCGCTTTCCCTTTGACATCGTCATCAATGTACATCGCGACTTGAAGCAGAGCAAATGTGATGGCGCCTAGATCATCTGTGTAGCCGATCCCCACCAATGTATCAGGGATCAGGTCAATCGGAAGGATAAAGTACCCTAGCGCCCCAATGATGAGGGTCTTCGCTTTAACCGGTACTTCGGGTTTTTGCAATGTATAATAAAGTAATAGCACAGCATAGACAAGAGAAACTCCAGCTTTTTGTGCCGTCTTTTTTAACTTTTCCCAAAAGGCTTGATCATTAAAATGCTTCTTTGAACGCTTTAATAGTTCTTTTTCCTCAGAACGATTCATCGTATCGCCTCCATATTCAGCATAGCCCTTCCACCTTATTTATACAAGAAATCCACTCATTCGACAAACAAAAAGCAGCAGAAAGCTGCTGCAATCTACTGCTCTTTGTAAAACTTTTCGATCGCCTTATCGATGTATACCCATCCTTTATACGACACATGTATCGTGTCCTTAAAGAAATATGGGTCATACTCATGCGAAGTCAAATCTGCGACTTCATACCCATTATCTCGAATTTGACGATTGATTTTTTGATAATAATCTGTACGTCCCTCTTTCGGAAAACCAGTGTAATCATACCATTTTCCGTTGACGGGAATCGTCACAAATAAAGGCTTCGCCCCTGCCTGTTTTAAAATATCCAGCATGATCTGGAAATCTTTATATTCAGGTGATGCTGCATAAGAATTGTCGCGACGAGAATCCTTCATCTTTTTCATGATCGGCTTCAGCTTACGATCAAACAGTCTCTGATCAATATAAAACGGGTTGTCCCCTGCTTTTTCGGATCCTAAGACACTCGCTTCTTTTTCAAGCTCAGTCCATGTTTTCCCTTTCACTGAAGGAGACGGACGAAGCTTGCGCTCATGCCCAGATCCGATTGTATAGTACATGTCTTTCTTTTGAAGCATGCCATAATACATTTTTGCAATAGGAGAAATCGCGCCATAAGCGAATTTGTTCCCAGAAAGCTCTGCTTTAAAAAGCTCTGTGATGACCATGTCGTTCTTTACTGCCTTAAACTTCATGATTCTTTTGATGAGCTTTTTTTTCACAGCTGGATCAATTTCTTTATTATAAGCAAGATCAAGCGCCTGAAGCGCTGAATAGTTAGGAGCAAAGTGATTCTCGTCTGATCCCCCTTTGACAAACCACTGCGGGGACACGATAAACACAAGCTTTTTCCCTTTTAATTCATCCATATGCGCTGCAAAGTTCATGGCATGAATTAATGATTGCGATCCACCTTTTCCAACAAGATAAGGTGTAAACCCTTGAGGATTCTCATGAAAGAAATTCGAAGGGTGATATGGATCAAAACGGGAAAGTTCAGAAGATCCATAGATCGGCAAATAAGTTGGATCTTTTAGCATTTCATCTTGTAAATAAAGCCCTTGGAACATCCCTGGATCTAATTCTGTGGCTGACTTTTGTAATTTGTCTTTTGGGATCAGATGTGAGAGCCATGCATTTGGTACAAGAAGAACACCAATGAATAGAACAGCCGCTAAAATAAGCGGCCCAAAAAAACGCTTTTTCATTACTTCATCTCTGCCAGCTGCTCAGCAATGTGATTCGGTGTATCCCACACATCACGATCAAACTCTGTAATCGGAACAGTAATTCCAAGTTGACTTTCAATTGCCATAAGTAGTTCTACTGTACCAAATGAATCTAGAAGACCTTCGTCAAAAATTGCAATCTCTGGATTTTCTTTCACAACGTCGTCCTGACAAACCTCTGCAATAATACCGTATACTTGATTTTTAAAT
Organism: Bacillus sp. FSL W8-0183; assembly: GCF_038006825.1. Classification (NCBI taxonomy): domain Bacteria; kingdom Bacillati; phylum Bacillota; class Bacilli; order Caryophanales; family Bacillaceae; genus Bacillus; species Bacillus sp. FSL W8-0183. The sequence goes on from NZ_JBBOVY010000001.1 coordinate 2,737,466, forward strand.
TCCATAATTTTCTACTCCCTTAATCATTAATGATGAAATGGTTTTCCTGAAAAAATATAAAATCCGAAACAAATCACATGGAATGTAATAATGATCGACACAACCATTGTGACCTTATTATCCGGCCACCACTTGTGCTTTTTATTCCACTTCTCGAATAAATTGTAACCGGACATCACAACTGCATGGTATAGTCCGTAAATAATGTATTGAAGGGCGAGACCATGCCAAGCACCCATCAATAGAAAGAGGACAAAGTACCCGATATTTGATACAGCCATTCGGTTCTTGATCCACTTCTTCTTTGTCATAAAGAACACAAATCTCATAAACACATAATCTCTGAACCAGAAGGATAGCGACATGTGCCAGCGATTCCAGAAGTCTTTAATATTACGGCTGATAAACGGTTTGTTAAAGTTTTCTGGTGATTTAATACCCATGATATAACTCACACCTACAGCAAATGCTGTATATCCAGCAAAGTCAAAGAACAAATACATACTGTACGCATACATATACGTTAACTGTTGAACAAAGTGACTGCTACTAATGTGATGAATATTCATGAGAATATATGTGTGAATGAGATAACCAATAATGAACTTATATAAGAACCCAATAAAAATTTTATGAATCCCTGCATATAGAAGGTCACTGTACGCTTCTTTTTCAGGCGGTGTATCCATATCCTTTTCAAACCGGCGGTAACGATCAATTGGACCTGACGAAATCGTCGGGAAAAAGACGATGAAATAGACCAAACGGTGAATCGGGATTTTCTTTTTAATCAAGCCGTCTCTCGTCTCGATAATTAACTGAACACCTTTAAATGTTAAGTACGAGATCCCCAAAAAGCTCAGCCAGTTCATTGGCGGCGGTTGATGCGGCTGATGAGTTAAAAAGAACGGTAAAATCTTTGATAGTACAAGGGGCAAAATCGATGCCACCACTGCCATATAGAAGACAGACGCACGGTTCGCCTTCAGCCGGTACGCAAGGTATAGGCGAATGATCAAGACTTGCCACACTGTAAACAAGAACAGCAGCAATGCGCCATGTGCATCCTTTGAGAAAATAAGCGCGAGTGCCACAACCGTTGCAAACATGTTGTAGCCCTGCATTCTTTTGCCGCGAAGACCAAGTATCATCGTCGGCAGAAGAAGAATACCAATTAGAATGAAGAAAAAGAATGAACTAAACGGAATCATAGAAGAACCTCTTTCGCGATTCTTTTACGATCAACCTTCCCGTTTGGCGTCATGTACAGCTGCTCCAGATAGACAAACTTTCTTGGAATCATGTACGCAGGAAGTGAATCCGCCATTTCTTTCTTAATCGCACTTGTCAGCTGATATTCTTTTTCAAAGGAATGCTCAGTTGGGACAATTGCTGCAATTAAGTACTCCACATGCCCGTTTGGCTGGAATGGCACAATCACACAAGCATTGACATACGTTGTCTCGCTTACATGATATTCAATTTCTTCAAGCTCCATCCGGTATCCATGTAGCTTAATTTGATAGTCCAGACGACCGTGGCACGTAATCAAACCATCCTGCGCCACACCTGCGTCACCTGTGCGGTAAGCAGGGCGTCCTTCATGTTCAAAAAACACTTTATCCGTTAAGGCTTGTTCACCTAAGTAGCCTCTCGTGACGCTTGGCCCCACAATGACAATTTCCCCTTTTTCCCCATCAGGGAGTGTCTTGCCTTCTTCATCTAAAATGACGATATCTGTATCCGGTTTGGCATAACCCACTGGTAAAGAATCGTGCTGATCAAGAATCTCCTGCGTGACTTCAATCGATGTAATCGCAACAGTTGCTTCAGTTGGACCATACGTATTAAAGACCTGCGCCTTAGGAAAACGCTCAAGAAGCGCGCTTGCTACAGAGACAGGAAGTGCCTCTCCGCAGAACAAGAAAACTTTCAACTCTGGTAAAAGCTCCCCTGTAAAGGAAGGATCCATTAAGCACATTTGCACAAAGGAAGGTGTTGATGTCCACACTTCAACGTCAGATTGACCAAGTGCTGCAAACATATCCTTCGGCTTATTCACAAAATCTTTCACTAAACAGTACAGCGTGCCGCCTGATTGAAGCGCTGGATAGAGATCCATGACTGATAAGTCAAAAGAAAATGGTGCTTGATTTAAGAACGTGCGCCCCTCACCAATTGGGAAATCGCGGCACATCCATCCTGTAAAGCTTTCTAAATTGCTGGCTGTTACCTGAACGCCTTTCGGTTTCCCGGTACTACCAGACGTATAAATAATGTAGAAAACATCATCTTGTTGAACCCACTGCGTGGATGGCGGTGCTTCTTTTTCAAGTGCTAAAATCGATGCCGCACTCTTCACTTCAATGTGTTCTTCTACATCTAATACATTCTGCTCATTTGCACATATCAATAGACTGGCTTTTGAGCTTTCAATGATCGAGACGATGCGCTCGATAGGTATTGAGATGTCGACCGGAATATAAGGTCTGCCTGATTTCACACTGCCTAAGAAAGAAATCAGCATCTCTGGCTCCATATGACCGTAGACAATGACAGGTTCACTGCCAGCTGCGACTGCATCGATCGCACCAGCCATTTGGTCTGATAGACGCCAAAGCTCATCATATGTGATCGAAGCATGTTGAGAAACAAATGCTGGCTGTGTCGGTTTCGTTTGTTGGTATTCATGAATCGTGTGTAATAGTTTCATAGTTTAATCTCCAATTAAAAATCGTTGTAAATGAATGATCCCGTATTTGCTGTATGGAATCCGTAAATAAAGAACAATAATAGCAAAATAAGTAAGTAAAAGCTTGTATATCCTATCCATTTTACAGACTTATTTTCTGATAGCTTTTTGAATAGCATATTGATAACCTCTTTTCTTTTGACACTTATAAAGACGCATGGACCATCAAAAGAGTTTCATATCAAAACATAAAAATTTTAAGAATTTATGAAAAAAAGATGTCCAAAGTATGAACGTGTCTTCGGGCAAACCTGTCTTATTGTAACAAAAATTTAATATAATTGAAATGAAATGGAAGCTTAAATTTACCTTAAAATTGCTGAAAGCTGTCGAACTAACGCAAAAGCCACCTAGTTGGACTAGATGGCTTTGATATCAATTACTTCAAATTTGTGTGAATTTTATTTATCTAGAGAATATCTTTTAATAGCTTCTTCTGGAGACGTTTCTTTATCGAACACAAGATAACGACTATAAACTTCTTTTAAATGTACTGTTTCTTCTAAATTATCTACTAATTCAAAGGTATCTAAAATTGCAACTACTTTATTAGTAGTCATTCCCCCCTCTGAATTTTCATAAGTTTCTTCTGGAAAGTTTTCGTATATGATACTTTCAATTTCATCTGGCTTTTTTGTTTTTATTAAAAAAATCCTCTCTTCAAATATTTTTTCAGGGCTTAATCGTGGCGAAGTTGTTGATTCAAATAAAACTTTTACAGAATAAATATCGTACATAAATTATCACCTTTCATTTCATTTCTTCTTAAACCTGTTGTCTGTTAACAGTTTTTTAGCTTTTTTAGCATTCTTTTTTCCTTTTTTTGCGTCTTTGTTGATTTGTTCTATCGTTTTATTTAAGTATTCACTTGGAAACTCTTTTCTGATTGACCCTTTTCTATTCTTAGAGATGAATTGGTCTGCTGTCATTTTATGATGTTTGACAACTTGAGCCTCCCAAGAGTTTGAAGAAAATATCATACCACCTACAATGACAGCACCAGTTGCTAATACTGCAGCTTGTCCTAACCCTGGAATAAAGAAGAAAGGAAGTGGGATGGCGAATTTAGTTTCTGCAAGTTGATCAGGATTTAATTCTCCTTCAGATGATACAGAATCATTTGTGTTAATTACAACAGTTTCATTTTCTGTTGCCTTTGCTGGTGCTTGTAAAACAAAGGTAAATACGGATAGAGCTAATAGTGTGGAAATTATTTTTTTCATCATGTTAAATACTCCTTATAGTTCATTAGAAATTTAGTTGAATAAAAATATTATATTATATCAATTAGATTTTCAATGATTTTAAGGTAAATTTAAGAAAATTTGTTTTATATTAACGTCTATGTGAATATTTCCTACATTATATCTTGATAAGAACCCCTGGTTTAATGGGTTTCTCATCAATCCACTATAAGAAAATCCGTCACAAGACAAGCAGGTTCCCCGTTTTCATCTATCCCCCAAAAGCTTGGATACATCCCGTCACCGAAGCCTGTTGTAAACATGGCAATGTCCACTTTGTTATGAAAACGGGTGACAAGCCAGTCCCATGTATGCTTGTAGTTTTGCTCAAGAGGCTCTGCAAATTCCTCATAAAGATAAAAATAATTATCCTCTTTATATTGCTTAGCCTCATAAGCTTAAAGATATTGTGCTGTCTCCGCATCCATGAAACAACCCATCCCCTTATTTACACCGTAGCCAAAGAACTCGTCTTCTTTTAATTGTTTGAGTTCCTGCCCTGCTCGTGTGGCAATCTCCCATTCTATTGCTTGCTCGTTTGTAAACTTGATCATTGCATAGGCTACGCGTTCGTCTCCGCTTTCTAACCGCTTAACCATCAGTAGAATAGGATGTTTCCCTAGAGCCACCTTCCTCGTAAACGATTGGTTCCCTTCTGAAACAAAAGGATCACAGGCAACGATATGACCGCTTGTGATCTCAATATGGCCAAACTGTTTTACAAATAATTGATCACCTTCTGAGCTGCTTTTGTTCTCTCCATTTTCAAAAATTAAGTTTGTTGGATCGATGTTGTACAAGGGATCATTCCTCTCATTGTTTTTATGAGACGTTTGGGATTATGTATTTTTCTCTGTTTTGTCTTTTGTTCCTGTTTTATTTTCTCCCTTTTAATCCGTCAATAAAAAATCTGAAACAAGACAAACTTCATCTCTATTCTCATCTATATACTTGTCTTTTTTCACCTTCATTCAAAAGAAAATCACTCAATTTGATTTTGTAAATGCTCGAATTTCTTCATACTCGGTTCATCATCTCCTTCTTCTGTGTGATATCTTTCCACTCGTTTAAAATCATCTTTTTGTTACGACCTAGCCTATCTAATGAATGTATGTTTAACGTACCTCCTTTTCGCAAATGCAATTTCAAAGCTTGGTATTGAGTTATATTGAAGTCTTTCCCGCTTTGCTTATCGATATGAATATCACACTCATCAATTCCAAGAGCATACATACTATCCAGTTGTCGTGCTTCATTTTGGTCTTTGCTACTTACTCTAACGTATACAAATTCTTTGTTGTCCATAATTGATTTTACCTTGTTATTTGATACTGTAATCGTAACATCTTTGTATCTGGACCCTTATTCTACCGTTTCACAGGATACGTCGCAAAGTTGTACCTTTTGAAACAGATAGCTTATCAAAAACAATGTGATAGAGGCAGCGGTATCTTTTCTTTGATATCACTTATAAGGTTACACCCTCTGCTATCGATATTATTATCGAACTTGAATAAGGTTTTACTGCAATTCTTATTGCTTTATCATGCTAAATCATATTGGTTATGTGAGTCGTGTCGGAAATTTACCGATTATCAGTTTGTGAATTAGAGTGGTTCTTTATCAAACCAATACCACAACTTGGCATGTATGCAATCATAAAAGACATCCAATTATTTTGGATGCCTTCTTACAACTAATTCACTTGTTCTTGTAGCATTTCTTTTAGCAATTCAAGAGCACTTTCTTCACTTGGATCATTTGTTCCAATTTCGCCACGAAAAGCTTTAGATAAAATAGAATTTTTTAATTGGTCTAATTTCTCCTCAAGCAAAAGCAAATTTCCTGTTGTTTCTTCCATATCTAATAATTTTTTTACCATATTAATTATAACCTGTCTTTCTCTGTATGGAGCAATTGGTAATCTAATATTTTTAATATCCTCTAAACTTAAGACTGGTCTTCCAATTCCATATGCTCTGTTTTCTAGTTCACCTCCACCTCCACAGGTCGATAATAAGCTTAAGTGAACATATTGAGCCATGCTTTTATCTATTAACTTAGTAAGTGCAACTGATTGACTTACATAAGCTTCTGGAATTATTTCTTCAACGATAGCACATTTCCCGACATTTGCTCCTGTAATAGTTGTTAGTAAATCAAAAGGTTCTACTAGGCTTCGTTTACCTTCTACCTTCTCTGGAAGTAGTACATACGCAACATTTGCTAAATTTAATTTATTTTTATTAATATCTTGGGTTCTAATAAAATATGAACCGTGATTAGCATAGTATTTAGACCAATCTCTAGAACCACTCGTTACATAGTAAGATAGTTCACCTAATCTAGCCCATTTCCATCCTCTAGGTAAATTAAAAGGTTCATCATCTTCATTAACAGACTTAACATTCAAAGTATTGGATTTAATCGGACTTGATTCTTTATCGGCCCTTAACCTATCTAAATGTTCTTGCACCTCAAAAATATCAATATCAGCATTTTCCCCTCTCCACTTCCTAGTCAATTCCCCACGAAATGCCTTATCCAAAATAGCCGCCCGACGAAGTTCAAACGTTTTCTTCGCTTCCTCAACCAACTGCTTTGCTTCATCAATTTTACTTAAAAGCCGCTCCACTTTATCAGCAATCCGTTTTTGTTCGTTTAGAGGTAGCAGTGGAAAAGGAGCATTCAATATGTCATCTCTAGATATACCTGGGATAATTCCTTTTGCGACTTCCTTCAACTTCTCAACATAAGTTTGTATATACAGGTATAGAAATTTATTTAACACTGTATCTTTACTTCTTAATGCCATTATTTGTCGGCTTAGATGCACTTCATCTAGTTCTTGAATAATGGCTTTTCCTACTGTTCCCTTTACAGAAACTAAAATATCTCCTCTAACACCGATGACAGTAGGAGTTTCTATCCACCTTTCAACATCCAACTGATTATCGACTATATTACTCGCACCCATTATATAAGGAATACCTTTCTCTTCACTATTGCAAAGTTTTGTGCTTAAATCTCTACCTGAGATCAAGGTAATCACACTACCCATCTTTACCCATTTCCAATTCTTCGGTACTTTATATGGTTGCTTTTCCTCTTGAACTAATGCCTCCTCTAATAGTTCCTCAATAGTTTTCTTCTTCTTACTCACTTTGTGACACCCCACCCTCTTCAACAGTACGTAACTCCTCAACTACTTCACTTAATAAATCCATTGCTTGTTGAAGTTTTGCAATCGCTTCTTCTGCCGACTCAATCGGGTCTGGTAAATTATTGTATGAAGATAATGATTCATCTGCAATCAATCCAATATCTAAACTATCATCTTTTTTTGCAATTTCTTCTCGTGTAAACTTGTTCCATCGCTCATCTTCCACTTTTGAGCGGTCTTCTGCTACATATGCTTTCATGAAGTGTTCAAAGTGTGCCATTGTTAGCTGATTCCGTTTTCCGAATGACTTCATATTGGTGCGGAGATCGTATACCCAAACATCCTTTGTGTTATCTTGGTCTGTTGTTCCTCTTGTGAAAAATAAGACGTTTGTTTTCACACCTTGGGCATAGAAAATCCCCGTTGGTAAGCGTAAGATTGTATGCAGATTGCATTTATTCATTAAATCACGTCGAACCTGTGCACCAACCCCGCTTTCAAACAAGACATTATCAGGTAATACAACTGCTGCGCGTGCATGACCATCGTCTTTTAAAGCGTTATAAATTAACTGTAGAAAATTAAGCTGTTTATTGGAAGTTTCAAACGTCAGGTCATCACGGGAGACGCTCTCCCCACCTTTTTTCGTCCCAAATGGTGGATTGGTTAAAATGACATCAAAGTTTTTCATCCACTTTCCATTACTAGATAATGAATCCCCTTGTTCCAGCCGCCCTTCGATATCATGAAGTAATGCATTCATTAGAGCAAGACGATGAGTCCCTGTGACGAGTTCCATTCCAGTAAACGCTTCTTTCTTTTGGAAAACGCCCAGTTGTGGATCTAAATCATAATAGTTATCTGTCTTATTTTTCAAATACTGGTCTGCCGCAATCATAAAACCAAATGTACCAGCTGCAGGGTCATTGCATCTTTCTCCAGGTTTAGGGTCAATCAGCTGCACCATTACATCAATTAATACACGCGGTGTAAAGTATTGGCCAGCACCTGATTTTGTTTCGCTTGCGTTTTTTTCTAACAAGCCTTCATATAAATTACCTAAACCTTCTTCTTTTGCGTTGTACCAATCAAGGCCATCAATGGTTTTCATAATTTTCTCTAGGTTCTTGGGTTCTGTAATACTAGTAGCAGCATCACTGTAAATTAGACGCAGCCGCTCATTTTCACTGCTTCCTAATTCAAGTAACAATCGCTGATAAAATGTTTTGAGTTCTACCCCTTCTTTTTCTAGCAAATCATCCCATCTATATCCTTCGGGTATTACATTTTCTGTTTGCTGTTCTTTCATCATTTTTAAAAATAAAATATAGGTTAACTCCGTGACATATTGTTGATATGTAATACCGTCATCACGAAGCACATTGCATAAATTCCATAATTTTTGAACGATTTCTTGGTTATTCATCCTTTTTCCTCCTGAAAAGCTTCTAATCTATTAAATCAAATTTGATGATTTTTAGTTGAAAGCGAACCTTTTCATTATAACCCAAAAAAGTGCCTCAATGAAGAGGCACAGTCGTTAGCTGATATAAAGGTTCTCATTGATCGTATTCACAATTTGATCAATATGATCACCGAACTCACGTTTCAGTAATTTGTAGCCACCAGACGTTCTAAAAGGTTCTTCCGAGAATGCCTCTTCTGCGGTAGGCGCAAGAACAGGCACTTGAAGTAATTGCTTTTCTATTCTCTCTAACCATTTCTTTTGTCTTGGCGTCCAATCATGCAGTGAATACACTTTGTGCATTGCCTGTTTAATACGTGATTCATGGTCAACGAGCGCTTCACCTAATGCAGCTTGGCGAATAAAACTAATAATATCTGCTGCAATGTCTTCATTTTTTGTCTGTTTCCAGGCTGTTTGTAAATGTGATTGTTTAAAACCTTTTGTTTCTAAAATCGTCATTAGTTCTCGTAAATCTTGTCTTGTTAGATCTTTTGGTCGTGTACAAATCAGATGCAAAGCGGGAATTTCATTGATATTTTCTTGGATAAATCGAACAAAACCATCCAGATAATCTTCTGGTCGCTTGTTTCCTTCACCATACCCACGAATGACGTGTGTTACTTCATCTTCCTTATCAGATATATAGCGTTTTTCACGTGTCACTTGGTACGTTTCCATGTATTCAAATAGGATATTATGCTGTGTGGCTTCTTGCGGTGAGTATGTTTGAATTTCTTTCACCCATTCATCCACATGTTTTCCATTTGATATTTCTTCAAACTTTCCCATGCCTTCTTCGTCAAATATTTGTTTGCGACGTTGGATTTTTGCTACTAATTGATCACGATAAAACGAAGCTTCCTCATCAGTCGTTGCATTTACAAGAGAATCATACAAATCACCAATACGAAAGTTTTGTTTCTTCACAACTGGTTTCATTTCTGTATAATGTTGCAACTTGTCATATATTCCAACGGCATCGTAGATGTTAAAGTGTGTTTTCCCAATCTCTGGGCAGAGACGAGTCGCACGGCCAAGCATTTGATCATAGAGGATACGAGATTGTATTCTTCTTAAAAACACCAAATTTGTGATCGGAGGCACGTCAATACCTGTTGTGAGCAAATCAACTGTAACAACGACATTAGGTAGTCGCTCATTTTTAAAACGTTTAATGGCATCTAATGGCTTGTAGATATATCCAGTAATTTTCATAATGGCATCATCTTCAATCTCATCACCACGTTCTTTAAATGCTTCTTTTAATAAGCGAACAACAAGATCTGCGTGTTGATCAGTAGCTGCAAAGATGAGCGTTTTTTCTTTACCTGCAGGGTCAATATAATCAACTAATTTATTTAAAACTGCACGGTTAAACGGTTCTGTAATGACTTTTTTATTAAACTGCTCCACTTCAAAGTGCACAGTATCTTCTAACTTTTCTAGTTGAATCTCCCCTTTAACAACATCATACACTTCTACTTCCTCATCTTTTTCAAAGGTGATGCCCACTTGTGAAAGTTCTGTTTTAAACAAATAAGGGGGCTCATGGTCCACTAGATATCCGTCCAACACTGCTTCGCTATATGAATATTTAAAAATTGGCATACCGAAAATGTCTGTTGTATGTAGAGCAGGTGTTGCGGTAAGCCCTAGACATGCCGCATCAAAATAATCGATAACGCGCCGATATTGACTAATATAATCATTCTGATCACGGAACTCTAATTCTTCCTCTGTCATTTCTCTATCACTTGTATAGCCTCGATGCGCCTCATCTACAATGATGAAATCATATTGCCCGACGCTTGGAAGCTTTTCGCTATCGTTATAAAAAAGTCTGCGAACCATTCCCTGCACGGTTGCAATCTGCACCTTCGTTTCAACTTCCGGTGTGAGATCGCCTAATGACTTCACATCATATATATCAGCAAATGAGTAACCTTCAATTTTCGTATCTTTCAGTGAATCCTCTGTTTGTTTACCGAGTGAATTACGATCGACAAGAAAAAGAATGCGGCGACACTTTTTAGACTTAATTAAGCGATACATAAGCGCAATAGCGGTACGAGTTTTTCCAGTTCCTGTAGCCATTGCAATAAGCATTCTTCTGTTTCCTTCTTTTAACGACTTTTCTGCAGCCAGAACCGCATTCTGCTGATAGTGACGCAATCCAAACTTCGTTATATCCTCTTCTTCTAGACGCTTATCCGCATCCTTATCATCTTGGCTAAGAAGAAGCTGTAAATCTTCGGGTGAATGCCATCCTTCAAGCGGACGTGCATGTTCAAATGGTTTGCGTGAATCCCAGAACCAAATGCCCGATTCCTCTTGAAGCTGTCTTAAATAAGGTCGGCCATTTGTTGCATATAAAAATGGGACTTGATAATCACCCGTTGTTGGTGTAATTTGTTCATCTTCTACTTGCATGACATTTTTCGCGTACACTTTTGTTTGACTATCTAATGCCCCAGGAATCGTTTTCTTTTCTGCTTTTGCTTCAATGAAACCAACAAGCTTGAGTCCAATAAACAATGCATAATCAACCCAGCCGCCATCGACCTTCCACTCAGCAATGGCCATATGTTTGTTTTTCTCTGGTAGCGTCCTGTTTTTTTTATAGTTTAGTAAATTCGTGTCTACTTCCCATCCAGCACCACGTAACTTCTGATCAATGATGATACGTGTTTCATCTTCAGTCAGTTGCTGCCTACGCATGAAGTTTTTGGACGCTTTTCTACGTTTCATTTTCTCATCTGCTTGCTCTAATTCAGCTTGAAGGCGAATTGCCTCTAATTCCTCTTCAAGCTGCCTCACTTTCACTTCATACTCTTGTTGGAGCTGTCGTGTATCTATTCCTGTTTGTTTATTTGGCTCTATGTACTCTGGAGCTTGAAAATTCCAATCACCGTATACCTCCATAAACCAAGTCGACAAACGAAAAGCCAAATGCAATAAAGATTTCGCTTCTTCTGTTTTTTGATAACCTGCTTCATGCATAGCCACATTCCCTTTGCGACGAAGCGTTTCAACGATATCTATTAATTCTGGTTCAAGTATTCCCTCTCGACGTAATATATTGATGCGCTCTACTTGTTTCGTGCCATATGCTTCCTTAATATTTTCAGCGGCTAGAATAAATTTTGTTAATGTTTCGGCAAATAAACGTAGTTTCATTACTGTTGTATGTGGGTCATGATATACATTTTTCTCAGCTGTTTCTCCTAAATTGGAAAGTACTGCCCACTTTCCTTGAAAAAATGAAAAATTGCTATTCATCATTATCACCGTTTCCCAAAAGGTTTTATATGTTTATTATACTATATTTATACAAAAATTAGGTAGTCTTAATCCACAACTGACAAAGTTAAGTTAATTAACGTTTGTTCAACAAATTTCATATCTTCTTTTTGTGCTTTAATCTTTTTATCGGCAAGAACAATATTGTTTCGAATAGCCAGCAAGATTTGCCGACAGAAAAAACGATCTGTTATCACAAGTCTTCAACACTTTATCCACTTTACTAGATCTCGCTACTAATAATCTATAATCAGAGAACAATAAAAAAACCCATGATTTTATGGGTTTCTCATCAGTCCACTATAAGAAAGACTGTCACAAGGCAAGCAGGTTCTTCGTTTTGTTCTAGCCCCCAAAAGCTGGGGTACATTCCGTCACCGTAGCCTGTTGTAAACATAGCATCTTAAAATAGCTTATTATTTCTGTACTCTTGGTTAATAACATTTTATTGATTAGTTACAAATATTTTTTGTTTATTTTCTCTTCTTAGACTTTTTTGCTTTTTTATTTACTGAAGCATTCAAGTTTTTCTCTAAAAGATAGCTATAAAAAAGTTTTTCTAATAATTTATAGTTTTTGTTCGAACTTAAAATTTTTTGGGCATAATGTATACCAGTATACAAAAAAGCTCCGACAACCATTACTTGAATCCCGTGTATCAACCATAAACCTAGAACTTGATTAAACTCTTCTTCTTTTAGAGCTGGTTCTTCAACAGCAGTATTTATAATAAGAGTAAACCAACTCGCGATCATCGAAACTAGAATAGAAGGAATAGAAATTTTCAAAAATGTTGTTATAGAAGCTTCTCTTCTATCTTTATTTATTTCTTTTAGTTGAGGCAATATATATTTTTCAATTTGAGTTGTTGAAAAATTATGTTTATGAAGCTTTTCGTTAAAAGCTTCATAAATAACATTTTTTCTTAACTCATTAAAAGTCTTAAAGCCTGACAATTTAGAAAAACAAGTTAAACCTTCTATTATACAGTATATAGCTATAAATAATAGTAGCAAGAAAACAATCACAACTGCAATTGAGAATACTTTTCCATGTGAAAATTTATTTAAGAGGAAGATAAATAATATAAATACAATTAAACATGAAACTATTTTTAATATACATTCCACAAAAATTTTGTTCTTTTTTGCCGCCTTCACTTCCGATTCTTCTTTCACTTCATTTAAAAAAGGAGAATCTATTAATAAGTATTTCATTGTATTCACTTTTCTCACTTCTTGTTTAAGTTCAAATAACATATCATCTATATCAATCAAAATGTCATCACCTCTATTTCTATTACGAAAAAAACAAATAAAAGTTTCATCTAATTTAATATAAGAATGACTATCCTAGGGATAAAACAAATCTTTAAGAACTCTCTAAATCAATATTTTAATTATATTCATAGGAACGATCAGAGCAATATTTAATAAATACTAGCAAAAAAGCCAGAAACGTTAATAAAACAACGTCTCTGGCTTTTAACAGTTTTAACGTCCCAGGAGAGATTCGAACTCCCGACCGACGGCTTAGAAGGCCGTTGCTCTATCCTGCTGAGCTACTGGGACATGTTGTTATGTAGTGTGCTTTGGCGAATTACCTCAGCGACAAGATTTATTATATTACTATTGTTCTTTAAAGTCAACGGTTTTTCGAAAGTTTTTTCATAAGGGGGCAAATGCTGCACCCTTATGAAATACCTTCCAATGTGACAGTGTTTTCGAGGTCTTGTATGACGTGACCTTCGTCCGTGAAAAACTGTACGTTTGCTTCGATTCCATCTAGTGTCAGTATAGCATAGCTGCGCTCTTTGCGCACTCTTGGCAGGTGCACGCTGCCTGGGTTAATGAGGAGTTTTCCTCTTAGCAATTCACTGCCTGGGATGTGCGAGTGGCCAAAGCAGATAATGTCTGCGCCTAGCTCTTCTGCACGGTAGTAGACTTGAAGCAAGGATTGTTTGATGCCATGCAGATGTCCGTGAGTGAGAAATAGTTTTCCGCCTCCGTCGAGTGGGAGCAGGAGCTCTTCTTCAAAATCGCCCATAAAGTCACAATTTCCTTTGACGACTTTGTATCCTTCGAGTGCTGGGTGGTTCGTTTCGAGTTCTGAATCTCCGCAGTGAATCATCATGTCTACTTCAGCCGCATGCCTCTTGGCAATGGTTTGAAGTTCGTCTGTGAGTCCATGACTGTCACTAATGATGAGTATCTTCATGGCTTCATTCCCCCTTATTCATTTGCGTCTAGCAGTGATGAAAGCTTTTGAAGCGCGACCGCTCGATGGCTGATCTTGTTTTTTTCCTCTGGTGATAACTCGGCCATCGTCTGGTCTTTGTCTTTGACGATGAAAATTGGGTCGTATCCGAAGCCATTTTCGCCGATCGGTTCTTCTGCGATAAAGCCTTCTACTGATCCTTCTACCGTTTTTGTTTCTTTACCCGGTATACTGACAGCCAGGGCACATCTGAATCTAGCAGTGCGGTCTTCTTTTTCAATGCCTTGTAGCTCATTCAGCACCTTTTCCACGTTCTCGGCATCGTCTTTATGCTCGCCCGCGTACCTCGCTGAATAGACGCCAGGTTTTCCGCCAAGGTAATCAATCGACAGACCCGAGTCGTCTGCAATCACCATTTCACCTGCTTTGGCTTGAATGGCCTCGGCTTTGATGATCGCATTTTCTTCAAAGGTATGTCCTGTTTCTTCAATCTCTTCCGTAAATCCGATGTCCGCTAGTGTTTTGACCGTGAATCCTTTTGGCTCAAGAATGGCTTTGAATTCTTTCGCTTTGCCCGCATTGTGCGTTGCGATGATGGCAGTTTTCATCCTGATCAAACCCTTCTCTTTATTCGATAACTTCTCCTGTCACTGCTTTTTGCTTTTCAATTAATTCTTTGATGCCTTTTTCGGCTAAATCAAGCAGTCCGTTTAGTTGTTCTCTTGAGAATGTCGCTTCTTCGCCAGTACCTTGAAGTTCAACAAAGCGTCCAGCACCTGTCATGATGACATTCATATCCACTTCAGCTGAAGAATCTTCTTCATAATTTAAATCTAACAGAAGTCCCTGTTTAGAATCAATTCCGACGGATATTGCGGCTAAATAATCAGTGATCGGATTTTCTTTCAAAACGCCTGCTGATTGAAGCTTTTGAATCGCTAGTGTCATGGCCACAAATGCACCTGTGATAGAAGCTGTGCGTGTTCCACCGTCTGCTTGAATGACATCACAATCAATCCAAATGGTGCGTTCACCAAGCTTTTCTAAGTCAACGACTGCGCGCAGAGCTCGTCCAATTAAACGCTGGATCTCCATTGTACGTCCTGTGACTTTTCCTTTA
Organism: Bacillus sp. FSL W8-0183; assembly: GCF_038006825.1. Classification (NCBI taxonomy): domain Bacteria; kingdom Bacillati; phylum Bacillota; class Bacilli; order Caryophanales; family Bacillaceae; genus Bacillus; species Bacillus sp. FSL W8-0183. The sequence continues at coordinate 2,752,730 of NZ_JBBOVY010000001.1, forward strand.
GATGATTCTCTTATCGTTCTTTGAGCCGTTGCTCTAGGAAGCATGCTATATTCTGCTGTAATCCAGCCTTTTCCTTCTCCTCTTAAAAAAGGAGGTACGCGGTCCTCGATAGATGCGTTACAAATCACCTTCGTATTTCCCGCTGAGATTAAGACAGAGCCTTCTGGGTGCGTGATGTAGCCTGCCTGTATTTCAATTTTTCTTAATTCGTCGTATTGTCTTTCATCTAATCTCATGTTTTACCTCCGTTACAATATACATTTCGCTCGGGTGTCAGCGGGGTTCTCCTATTAACTTTGACAACCTCGATCCGTTCTAATCGCTTGGAATAAAAAAGAGGCAGCGAATGTGCATGCCTCTTTTTCTCCATTATATCAATGTGTGACGTTAAAAACTACCTGTATTCACTTGTTCTGGTCTTGAAACTGGCTTTGTGAGTTCTGTTCCTTTTTCGTTCACAAGCTCTGCCTTTCCGTTTACCTTCACAGACACGCTTTTCACATCTGGCAGTTCTGTTAATGTCAGCACAATGCTATCAAGAACTTTTTGTGAAATGACCTTTTTCTTTTCATCTGCACTGCCAAAAATGGATTCATTGAAATCAAGTGTCACATGACCGTCTTTTACTTTCGGGACATCATTCAGCTTCACATCTTGATCAAAGTCTGTCAGCAATTGGCTTGTTTTGCTTGGCCCAGAGACGAGCTCATCAATGGCTGCTGTAATTGGATCATCATCGTCTTTTGGTGCTCTTTTGGTCACAGGGACATAGTACGTCTGTTTATCAGATTCAGCTAAATAGTAGACAGTCACAGGCTTTGTCGATGTCATATCAGCCGCAGCCTCGTGCTGAATATTAATGCCGTCCTCTCTGCTTAAATCATCTGAAATCGGCGTCCCATTCACAGGCATCTCTTTTAATTCATGGCCATTCATCTTTAATTTGACTTTGGCTACTGAATCAAACTGCGTTAATGTCCAAGTGACCGATTGCAAAATGCGCTGTTCGTCTTCTTTTTTATAGTTTTTGAATTCATTTGAGAAATCCACAACCGCAGTGCCATCTTTAATATCGACAGATACGCTCGTGTCCGCCGGCAGCACGGCTCTGAACCCATTTGGCATCAGGTTAGAAATCGGTCCCCCGTCTACGAGGTATTCAAGTGTTTGTTTCGCACTTCCTTCGTTTTTCGGCAGCGGAATGGACTGAGAGACAACATATCCATTTTTATCAATTAAATATAATTCTCTCATGACGGTATCTGCTTGCTTCTCTTCTTTTCCTTCTTTGGCTGTTTGTTTCTCTTCTTTATTTTCTTTCACAAATGTGACATTTTGTGGTGGATCAATCTCTGTTTTCGCTTGGTCTGTTTGAAACAATCCGCATCCTGATAAAAGCATGGCTGACGCAATACACGTAACAGCTGCTGTAGTTCCTTTTTTCAGCATACTTCACCCTCCTCTAGTGGTTTGTACTAGTATGTATACGAGCTCCCTCAGAGGATTAGACCCTTTTCATAAAAAAATAACCCACTTCCATGAGAAGTAGGTTATTGCTGATATACGTGTTCAAGCGAAACCGTTTCGACCTTTCCTGGCAGGTAGCCGAACCAGTCTTGAGCGATATTTTGAAAGTTTTGCTGCTGCCCTGTTGTATAAAAAGTATGAACAGGCTCTTCCTTCGAATCATTTAACAGCCCTTTATATGAAAGAATGGTGCTCGCTTCTCTCGCTGTCTCATCTCCTGAAGAAATGATGTTGACGCCACTGCCCATAAAGCGCTGAATCGGTTCTTTTAAAATCGGGTAGTGTGTGCAGCCAAGAATAAGCGTATCAATGCCTGTTTCTTTCATCGGTTCAAGAGAAACTTTTACGACTTCATCTGCTGTATGATCTAAAAACGTACCACTTTCCACAAACGACACAAGCATTGGACATGCCAGACTTTGAACAGTTAGTCCTGCTTTTAAAGAAAGCAGTGCTTCTTTATAGGCTTCACTTTTGATCGTATTGGCTGTGCCGATGACGCCAATATGCTGATTGTTTGTGACCTTGATCGCTGTGCGAGCTCCGGGCTGGATCACGCCAATGACCGGGATATCAAGTGTTGCTTTAATTTCATCAAGTGCTATCGCCGTCGCAGTATTACACGCAATGACAAGCATTTTAATATGGTGGTGTCTTAATAGGTAGTGCGCCATTTCCCATGTATATTGAAGAACCTCTTCTTCTGCTCGAGGGCCGTATGGACATCGTTTTGTGTCGCCTACATAAATAATTTTTTCTTTTGGCAGTTGTCTCATGATTTCCTTCGCAACGGTTAAACCGCCAACGCCGGAATCAATCACGCCGATTGGTTGATCCAACAAAATCGCCTCATTTTCTTTTCATTTGCTGCTGTAGTTTCGTTAAAGATTGGTTGAAAACGATGGCTTCTTCTTCTGAGAAAGCCCCTAGAAGTTCACTGACGTATTCTTGGCGTTTGACAATCACTTCTTGAATGATCCGCTCACCTTCAGGCAATAAATGAATGCGAACCACGCGGCGGTCAGACGGATCTTTCACCCGTTCAACAAGTTCACTTTTTTCCATTCGATCAATTAAATCGGTCGTCGTGCTGCAAGCCAAATACATCTTTTGTGATAGCTCACCTATTGTCATATCTCCGAATTCATAAAGCCACTGAAGCCCTACAAATTGAGGAGGTGTAATCGTATATTGATTCAGAATTTCTCTACCTTTTTGCTTAATGATTGCAGCAATATGGCGCAATGATTTTTCAATTTCTGCAACATGGCCTGACTCATTCGTTTCCATTTCATTGATACCTCACTATAGCATCTCACTTTGATTAAAACGTACATTCCTATTTTCCTCGTTTTTCAATGAAATTGCAAGAAGAGACTCATGGAAACGATATAGAAATAACCGGCTCCTCCCTGGTGCGGAAGGAAAACCGGCTGACGTTAGAGCTCTAGCTCACCCATACGCAGAAGCTCGACTACGGCCTGTGAACGACCTTTGACTCCTAGCTTTTGCATGGCATTCGAAATATGATTTCGAACAGTCTTTTCGCTAATAAAAAGCTCGCTTGCAATTTCTTTTGTTGTTTTATCTTGGACGAGCAATTCGAATACTTCTCTTTCTCTTTTGGTTAATAGCGGCTTGGATTGAAACTCTTTCTCCTTCAAGTATTGTAACCCTCCTTGCTAAGGTGAGAGCTCTAGTCTCTATAGAATGGGATTCTGTATAGTCGAGATATCATATGCCGGGTACTTGAGGTAGGTGACGTTAAAATCGAGAATTCCCGCAGATCAGCGTCCAATTTCCTCCCCTTCAAACCGCACAAAAAAGGACGAGTCCCCTATAGAGACATCGTCCTTTATCAAACAAGCTTTTAAAATATCGAAATGGCTCCTGTTAAAAGAGCAATAAGTGTTGTAAACAGGGCTGTGAGTACGGTCCATAGCAGTGCGTACTTTTGCAAATCACCAATATCTTTATTCAGCATACTCACAAGCAGTAATGTGGAAGCGACAAGCGGACTCAGTAAATGGACAGGCTGTCCGATAATAGAGGCGCGCGCAATTTCTACTGGATCAATTCCGTAAGCTGCGCCGGCTTCAGCTAAGATTGGCAGCACCCCGAAATAATAAGCATCATTTGAAAGAACAAATGTAAATGGCATACTCGTCAACGCGACAATGAGTGGAAAAAATGAGCTGTATGAATCTGGAATCATGTAAATGACCAAGTTAGCAATGGACTCCACCATTTTTGTTCCCGAAAAAATGCCTGTGAAAATTCCTGCTGCAAACACAAGGGTAATGACCGTTAAAGCATTTCCTGCATGCGATAAAATCCGCTCACGCTGATCTTCAACTTTTGGATAGTTGATCATAAGCGCAATGACAAAGCCAATGAGAAAGAGTACAGGAATCGGTACGATATCCAATACAAGTGTGACCATGACAGCAATCGTCAGGAAGAAGTTGACCCAAATCAAGTTTGGTCTCTTCATATCAGCTACGCCATCTTCAATTGATGCCGCCAATTCAGGAGAGATCGAGACCTCTTCTTTATACTGAATCTCGGCTACCCCAATGCGCTTCCGTTCTTTTTTTCCAAGAACATACGCTGTAAAAAGGATAAAAAGACCGCCCCCTATCATCGTCGGGAGTAATGGAATGAAGAATTCCGCTGCATCTAAACCAAGTGCAGCAATCGCACGAGTAGCTGGACCGCCCCAAGGCGTCATTCCACTCATAATGCCTAGTGATAATAATGAAATCGTCCCTAAAATCAGTGGGTTCATCCCAATTCTTAAGAAAAGTGGCAACATAGCTGATACGGTAATCATGTACGTTGTGGTCCCATCACCATCTAATGCAACAAGCATAGACAAAATCGCTACCCCAAAAGCAATTTTGACCGGATCGCCTTTCACAAGACGTAAAATCAGTTTGATCAACGGGTCAAACAATCCAGCATCCAGCATGACACCGAAAAATAAGATGGCAAATAACAATAAAGCAGCAGATGGTGCAACGGTCTTGAGTCCATCAAGCATCATGTCCCCTAATCCGCTGTAAAATCCGCCAATTAATGCAAAGATGATTGGCACAACGGTGAGAGCCACCACCGGATGCATACGTTTTGTCATAATAAGAAATGTAAAAGTCACGACCATCAAGATCCCTAAAATAGCTAGCACTTCATATCCCTCCATCCTCTTCTTTACACGATCCACAAGCGCCCCTTTTGCACTTGCGGCCCGAAATGTTAGCGCTTTCTATTTCAAGGATATAATAGCTTTTTTTATAATGAAAATATCGATTTTTTCGTCTATTCAATAAATTTTTTTTATAATTAGCCTTGCTGACTTCTTAAAAACTCAATGAATGCTTTCACAACAGACAAATGAAGGGAATCTGGCTGGTACATGAGCCATGTATCTCTTAAAACAGGCTGTCCATCTTTATACGAAAGACCTTTTACAAATAGCTCATCACTTGGTCTGAGGCAAATTTCCGGGACAATAGCATAACCTAAACCATGCTTCACCATCTCTTTTGATGTATCTTGCCTGTCTGTCTCCATTGTCACAAGCGGAGGCATCGTGAACGTCTCCTGCCACCATCTGTTAATCAATCGTTTTAATGAACTATCCGTGTGATAGTCAATGAGCGGCAGCTTAGGAAGATCCTTTAGCTGTATTTCTGATTTTGAAATGATACAAAGCCGTTCTTTATCAAGCAAAAATCGCTCTCCATTCCAGTCGTAATCTCCTCTTAAAATCCCTAAATGTACACTTGATGTACCTAATAAATCCATGACTTTTGTACTCCATCCTGTGTTCACCATAAATTGAACATGTGGATACTGCTTAGAAAACTCTCTTAAAATTTCCGGCAGTTTATATTGAGCAAAGTTACTCGACACCCCTAGTCGGATCGTTCCTTTGACCTTTTTTTGCATATTGAGCATGCCATCTTTCGTTTGCTGGAGCTGCTTGAGCATGTCATTTGCGTATTTAGCCAAATATTCGCCCTCTGATGTAAATTCAATTCCTCGTTTTCTTTTAAAGAAAAGCTTCATGTCAAATTCCTCTTCAAGCTGTTTCAATCGATAACTTAAGGCAGGCTGCGAGACAAATAATTTTTCTGCCGCTTTTGTGATGTTCTTCTCTTCATATAGCACCTTTAAAAACCGCCAATCTTTCTCATCCATTGTGTGCCCTCCTTTTGACCTTGTTATAAAAATAATTTATCGATTTCTCTTAAAATAATGTATTTAACTTATTTCTTATTATACTTTACCATTTTGATTAGATAAATAGTAACTAAACAATTGAGGGTGAGATCAATGAGAAAAGTTCCAATCACAATCATGCGAGGCGGTACAAGCAAAGGGGTCTTCATTCAAGCCAATGATGCACCTTACGAACACGATGAGCTCGAAGCATTTCTATTAGACATTATGGGCAGCCCTGACCGGCTACAGGTTGATGGAATCGGGGGCGGCAATTCTTTAACAAGCAAAGTGGCCATTATCGATAAAGCCACTCGTCCAGATGTGGATGTGAACTATACGTTTGCACAAGTCAGCATCAATGAAAGATTTGTGGACTTTAAAGGAAACTGCGGGAATATCTCATCAGCAGTTGGGCCGTATGCCATCATTAAAGGACTTGTCCAAGCAGTTGAGCCTGTCACAACAGTACGTATTCTGAATACCAACACGAATAAAATCATTGTGGCAGAGGTAGAAGTCGAGAACGGAGAAGTGAAATTTGAAGGACAGGCAGAAATTCCAGGAGTGAAAGGAACAGGTTCTCCCATTTATTTATCCTTTGAAAAACCTGAAGGCGCTGTCACAGGTAAAACCTTTCCGACTGGAAACAAAATGGATACGATCCAGACAAAGTTTGGAGAGATTCCGATCTCAATCGTTGACATTGCAAATCCAATCGCCTTTGTCCGTGCCAAAGATATTCAATTAAAAGGAACTGAATTGCCTGAGGAGTTTACAGACGAATTGCTGGATGATTTAGAAGAGATTCGTTCCATCGCTGCTGAAATGTGCCACTTTGCACCAAAAGAACTGGCCACATTACAGTCTCCAGCTGTTCCAAAGCTTGCGATCATCAGCGAGCCTGCTGATTATGTAGATACAAATGGAATATTGAGAAGAGCAGCAGATATGGACATCATCGTTCGGATGCTATCGATGCAAAGACCGCACCAAGCACTTGCCATTACCGGATCTGTCTGTGTATCAGCCAGCTGTTTCATGGATCAAACGCTTCCGGCACAGCTGTTTCAAGGTCAAGATGATACACTTCGAATTGGTCATCCTGCTGGTATTATGCAAACTGAAATTGATATCTCACAAAACAGAGTGAAAGTCATTCGAACCGCAAGAGAAATCCTAGATGGAGTGGTCTTTACAAAAAAAGACTACATGGTTCAACCTCAAATAAAAAGAGAAGCATAAATGAGACGTCATCATGTCGACAAAGAGCTAAAATGAACTGATTTTAGCTCTTTGTCTTTTTTTCAGTGTGAAGATCTTAAAGCAACTCCGTTCTAACACCGAATGCAACGGTTTGTCTACACACTCATCGAACAAGAAATTGTCTACTTGGGCGGTGCATCAATATCTCCTGCTGAATGGGCTTTTATATGTCCTTGATCATCTTTTAACTGAATATGACCATAACGGTTCACACCACAGCAAATCCCTTCTTGCCATGTTTGCTTTTCACGATCTAATGAAATACGAAGCGGTTGATTCAGCCGATATAATCGTTTGTTATAGAGGGCTGTGAGGGCTTCAAATCCTTCCATTTGCCAGCGTGCATGGTATTTTTCAAAGGCCGCTGCCAAATCTTTCACTAGCTGGTCCGCTTTCACCTCAGTCAGTTCTGATAGGCAAACGGTTTTATACGGAACGTGCTCCGGCTTTGTCTCTACATTGATGCCCACACCGATGTAAATGGCGCTGCTGTCTGCTTCAATTAATGTGCCAGATACTTTCGCTTCATTAATCAATAGATCATTTGGCCATTTGATTGCCAGCTGATCCTCTGCTCTCATGAGTGGTTTGAGTACATCATAAATGGCGAGTGCCGTCAGCGGGGCAATCGTTGATTGGGTGGAGATATCTACTGGCGGTTTTACTGTCATCGTGACAGCCACATTCCCTGTAGGCGTTTCCCACGGTCTGCCAAGCCTGCCTCTTCCCGCTGTCTGCTGCCGGGCGTATACGGCAAATGAAGGGGTTTCTCCTTGCTGAATAAGCCTTTTCGCTTCATTATTTGTACTATCAATGGTGTCGTATTGAAAAATCTTCATGTGCTCTCCTTTGTTTCTTCTTCATTATGATTCTTTTATTATAACAAAATGAAGCATTCACCCGTGATTCTTTAATGTCGCTGGGCCTGAAAAGTCTCTTTTTCCTCTTCTGTAAACGGTACAGGGGCACCGGTGTCTTTACTTATTTGCACCATGGTGACTGAGCCTGTAAAACACGGTTCTTGCTGTTCATTTTCTCCTAAATAATGAAGGATGAGAGAGCTTGATCCAACCTTTTCTGGCTTTACATACACACGCAGCCTCTCACCGATTTCCACTTGCTTGATGTAATCACATTGAAGGTTTGCCACGACCGTAATCGTCTCTCTCGCTCGCTTCATTCGTTTATCTACAATTCCCGTTTTTTGAAAGAAGGCAATCCGTGCCTCTTCAAAATACACAAACGGGGTGACATTGTTCATGTGACCAAACATATCCGTTTCTGAAAAACGGACGGTTGTTTCCACATAAAATCGAAACGATGCCCTCCACTCTTCAAACGGTTCTTCAATATATGACGGCAGCCTCATTTGATCCACTCCTTATTCGCAAACAAAACGCCTCTCCCGTATTGGAAGAGGCGTTTGTTATGTTATTGCATCCAGCCTCTTGTAAACACTCATCATGATTGGCAAGGAGGACTGAATGTGATGTTATTCTGCGTGATCGCTTCCGAAGAAATTACGGAAAGCTTGTAATGTTGTATCTCGGTTAAGTGCTGCAATTGATGTTGTGAGCGGGATTCCTTTCGGACAAGCCTGCACACAGTTTTGAGAGTTCCCGCAGTTTGCAAGACCGCCATCACCCATAATTTCTTCTAAGCGGTCAGACTTATTCATTGCACCTGTCGGATGTGCGTTAAATAAACGAACTTGTGAAAGCGGTGCAGGGCCCATAAAGGAAGACTTATCATTTACGTTTGGACAAGCTTCAAGGCAGACACCACATGTCATACACTTCGAAAGCTCATACGCCCATTGACGCTTTTTCTCAGGCATTCTTGGTCCAGGTCCAAGATCATATGTGCCATCGATTGGCACCCATGCTTTGACTTTTTTCAATGAATTGAACATACGGCTTCGATCAACCTGCAAGTCTCTCACAACCGGGAAAGTTTTCATCGGCTGAAGACGAATCGGCTGCTCTAGCTTGTCAATTAGTGCTGTACATGACTGGCGAGGCGTTCCATTAATGACCATGGAACAAGCGCCGCATACTTCTTCAAGACAGTTCATGTCCCAGTTAATAGCCGTTGTTTTTTCACCTTTTTTATTGACCGGGTTACGTCTGATTTCCATGAGTGCGGAAATGACGTTCATATTCGGACGGTAAGGGATTTCGAATTCCTCATCATAAGGCTTGCCATCTGCTGTATCTTGACGTGTGATAATAAATTGAATCGTATTTTTTTCACTCATCTTATTTCTCCACCTTTTTCTTCGAGTAATCTCGTTTACGAGGTGCAATTAACGATACATCGACGTCCTCATAGTGGAATGCAGGTTTTTGGTTTTTCCCTTTGAACGTAGCCATCGTTGTTTTTAGGAATTCTTCATCGTTTCTTTCTGGGAATTCCGGTTTATAGTGTGCGCCTCGGCTTTCATTCCGGTTGTAAGCCCCAATCGTAATGACACGTGCCAGCTGAAGCATGTTGTCAAGCTGACGCGTGAAGGCAGCGCCTTGGTTGCTCCATGAAGCTGTATCGTTGATGTTAATATGCTTATAGCGCTCCATCAGTTCTTCAATCTTCTCATCTGTTTTTAAGAGCTTCTCGTTGTAACGAACGACTGTAACGTTGTCCGTCATCCATTCCCCAAGCTCTTTATGAAGCACATATGCATTTTCTGTGCCATCCATGCTAAGGATGTTGTCCCATTTCTCCTGCTCTTTCTTCACGGCACTGTCGAATGTTGCAGATGATAAATCTTCTGCAGACTTTTCAAGACCGCTAATGTATTTCACAGCATTTGGTCCAGCAACCATTCCGCCGTAAATCGCAGAAAGCAATGAGTTTGCCCCAAGTCTGTTTCCGCCGTGCATAGAGTAATCACATTCTCCGGCAGCAAACAAGCCTTTGATATTCGTCATTTGATCATAATCAACCCATAATCCGCCCATTGAATAATGAACAGCCGGGAAAATTTTCATCGGAAGCTTACGCGGGTCATCACCCATAAATTTTTCATAGATTTCAATGATTCCGCCAAGCTTAATATCAAGCTCTTTTGGATCTTTGTGAGAAAGATCTAGGTACACCATGTTCTCTCCGTTGATGCCAAGCTTTTGCTCCACACATACGTCGAAAATTTCACGCGTTGCAATGTCACGCGGTACAAGGTTCCCGTATGCTGGGTACTTTTCTTCAAGGAAGTACCAAGGTTTTCCGTCTTTATATGTCCAAACACGTCCACCTTCACCACGAGCTGATTCACTCATGAGACGCAGCTTGTCATCTCCTGGGATCGCTGTTGGGTGAATTTGAATGAATTCTCCATTAGCATAATGAGCACCTTGCTGATAAACGATCGATGCAGCTGATCCGGTATTAATCATAGAGTTCGTTGATTTACCGAATACGATACCAGGACCGCCTGTTGCCATGATGACAGCATCTGAACGGAAGGATTCGATTTCCATTGTCGTCAAGTTCTGCGCGACAATGCCTCGGCATACTTCCTCGTCATCTAAGACAGCGCCAAGGAATTCCCAGCCTTCATATTTCGTCACAAGCCCCGCTACTTCATAACGGCGAACCTGCTCATCTAGTGCATATAATAACTGCTGACCTGTTGTCGCACCAGCAAATGCTGTACGGTGGTGCTGTGTTCCCCCGAAACGGCGGAAGTCCAGTAATCCTTCTGGTGTTCTGTTAAACATTACACCCATACGATCAAGTAAGTGGATAATGGACGGCGCTGCTTCACACATTGCCTTTACTGGCGGCTGGTTAGCTAAAAAGTCTCCGCCATATACCGTGTCATCAAAATGCTCATAAGGTGAATCTCCTTCACCTTTTGTATTGACCGCTCCGTTAATTCCGCCCTGTGCACAAACAGAATGCGAACGTTTCACAGGTACGATTGAAAATAGTTTAACAGCTGTTCCCGCTTCTGCTGCTTTGATAGTTGCCATGAGACCAGCTAAGCCGCCTCCGACAACGATGATGCTAGAATTACTCATTGTAGCCCCTCTCCCTCTTCTACTAATCTATTTCCTCTTAAACAAAAGCGAAAATTGCTCTTAGCCCTACATATGAAAGCGCTATAAATATACCTAATGTCACATATGTGGAGATTCTTTGTGAGCGTGGTGAAACTGTAATTCCCCAGCTGACAGCAAATGACCACAAGCCATTAGCAAAGTGGAAAATAGTAGATAAAACGCCGACAATATAGAAACCTAGCATAAATGGAGAGCTTAAAATATTCGCCATCATGTCATAGTTTACTTCAGCTCCAAGCTGCGCTTGAATGCGTGTTTCCCATACGTGCCAAGTGACAAAAATCAATGTGATGATACCTGTAATCCGTTGCAGTCTGAACAACCAGTTTCTTAAGTAACTGAAGCGAGACGTGTTGTTTTGTGCCGTAAAGGCTATGTACACCCCATAAACAGCATGATAGATCAGTGGTAAGAAAATCACGAACAGCTCAAGTGCATATCTAAATGGAAGCTGTTCCATAAAGTGTGCAGCTTTGTTAAACGCCTCTGGTCCATTCGTCGCAAAGTGGTTAATCACTAAGTGCTGTACTAAAAATAGACCGACCGGAATGACGCCAAGCAAAGAATGCAATCTCCGATAAAAAAATTCTTTGTTCCCCGACATTACTTTACCCCCTAGTAAAAAAAGTGCAATTGCTTGAAAATTGTCTTACCCCCGCTTCTTTCAATTGTAAGCACTTTATTCAAATTTATTGACAATTTCATTTTACTCCTATGTCAAAAAAGCGTCAAGAAACCGCGTACATAAATTAAAATTTTCCGAAATTTAAAAGTTTTAAATCAAAATTCGTTTTACTACAATAAGAATTTCTTAGACTTCAGGGAAAACTCTGTCATCATATGCCCACATAAGCTATAATAAATTGTTGAAAGAGGGGAGCCATACAATGAATAAATTCGAATCTAACTTAGAACAGCTAAAAGAAATTGAAGTCAATGGATTTGCCTACGAGCTGATACGCGAAGTTCTGCTGCCTGACATTCTTGGTCAGGATCATTCATCTATGATGTATTTTGCGGGTAAACTGCTTGCTCGTAAATTTCCTCAAGAGTCATGGGAAAAGATCCCCGAATTTTTCCATGATGCCGGATGGGGAACTCTCACGATGGTCCATTCTAAAAAACAGGAAATTGAGTTTGAGCTCGAAGGTCCACTTGTATCGAATCGACTCAGCTATCAAAAGGAGCCATGCTTTCAAATGGAAGCAGGTTTTATCGCTGAACAGATTCAGCTTCTCAATGAGCACGTGGCTGAATCCTATGAACAAGTAAAAAAGCGTGCTGATAAAGTCATTTTAACCGTTAAATGGGATTTAAGAGACCCTAGCTAACACTGCTTATGAAAGGCGAGGACTTCGTGTCACGCCTTTTTTATATACCCTTCTATCATAGCACAGTTGGCGTACCGGTTTACGCACGTTTTCTTTTCTTCATATGCTGATGATTTCCAAAATAAAAAAGAGGTGTATCCTTTCATGGGATACACCTTTCAGATTGTTGACAAAGGGCTAAAATGAACTTTATTTTAGCTCTTTGTCTTCTTTTCAGCGTGACAGAAAACCTTTGCAGTCTAGGAAGGACGAGCACTGGAGCGGAGCGAATTTGGCATTCGTGAGCACCAGAGCGCAGGACTGACAAAGAATGCGAGGGTTTGTCTACACGCTGAGAGGTGTATCTTTTCATGGGATACACCTCTTTTGAAGATTTAAGAATGAGCTGCGGCGCTCACCTTTGATAATTCAAACGCATCATGAAGGGCTTCTACCGCTTTCACCATATCTTCACGATCAACGACTGTGGAGACTTTGATCTCAGACGTACTGACCATTTTCACTTGAATGTCTTTTTGAGCTAACACAGCGAACATTTCAGCCGCAACGCCTGGGTTTGAAACCATACCAGAACCCACGATGGATACTTTGGCTAATTTGCTTTCTGTCTCAATCTGCTCATAACCAAGCGCACCTTTGTATTCTTCTAATACTTCAACTGTTTTAGACAAATCATCCGTTTTCACAGAGAAAGAGATGGAGGTCTGATTGGTGCTTGTGACAGACTGAATGATGATATCGACATTGATATTTTGCTTTGCAAGTGTCGTAAAAATCGTCGATAGCGTTGTTAAACCGCTTGAAAGGCCGCATACCGTCACGCGTGTCATCTGATCTTCAAATGCAATGCCTCTTACAACTAAATTTTGTTCCATGGATGATTCCTCCTCAATTAACGTACCCGATTCATTTTCAATACTAGAACGGACTTCTAGTGGGATTTGATAATTTTTCGCAAATTCGACCGCTCTCGGATGCAGCACACCTGCTCCTAAATTGGCTAACTCAAGCATTTCATCATATGAAATTCCTGCAAGTTTTCGCGCAGACGGTACATAACGAGGATCTGTTGTAAACACACCTGGTACGTCCGTATAAATATCACATTTGTCCGCTTTGAGTGCCGCAGCTAGTGCCACTGCTGTCGTATCTGATCCACCACGCCCAAGTGTTGTAATATGTAGATCATCCGCAATTCCTTGGAAACCTGCTACAACAACGACTTTTCCCGCACTCAGTTCTTCTTTGATTCTTGCTTCATCGATGTCCACGATTCTTGCATTTCCGTGCACCTTCTCTGTTTTCACCCCAGCTTGCCAGCCTGTAAAGGAAATGGCATCATAACCTTTTGCTTGGAGCGCCATCGCTAATAATGAAATGGTCACCTGCTCACCAGTTGTCAGTAGCATATCCATTTCTCTTTTGCTTGGATCATCTGTGAGTTCTTTCGCTAGGTCTACTAGAACATCCGTTGATTTGCCCATCGCAGACACAACCACGACCACATCATTTCCTGCCTCGCGTTCAGCGATGACTCTCTCTGCGACATTGCGAATTTTTTCTGTCGATCCAACAGATGTTCCACCAAATTTTTGTACAATTAGTCCCATGTCTACCACCCTTTTTCAAAAGATCACGTGTGAGAGAAGAGGCTGCGGAGACTGCTCTGTTCACTGCAAATAAAAAAGCAATGAGAGAACAAATCTCCCATTGCTTTAAAATCATCATCAAACGATGCAAACAATGAGATAGCCCTCCAAGAAATACATTCTTGACAGCCCTACATTTCTTCAATGTACAGCCAGCGAATAAAATGAGTGGATTTTATTCACTTCGGCGACGCTCCCCTTTCAGCCCTCTTCCTAGATCCCATCGATCTCTGAAGGCTTACTCTTGAAGTTCGCACCTCTATCTTCAACAAACAACACGTTCATTTATTAAATTAGTCACATCTTAACAGACTTTTGGAAAAAGTACAATCTATTTTTTTAATGCCTCCATTAAAAGTTCAGCCGTTTGTTTCGGAATACCAGCGTCCTGAAAATCCTGGATAGAGGCTTCTTTCATCTTTTTCACAGAGCCAAAATGTTTCAGCAACTGCTTTTTGCGCTTTTCCCCGATACCTGGGACATCGTCTAGAATAGACTGGAATGCATTCTTCCCCCGCAGCTGCCGGTGAAAACTAATCGCAAATCGGTGCACTTCATCTTGAATACGCTGCAATAAATAAAAGGCCTGACTATTCCGTTCGAGCGCAACAATTTCAAGCGTATCACCCATCATAAGATTCGATGTCCTGTGTTTTTCATCTTTCACTAGACCTGCCACAGGAACAGACAGATTTAATTCATTTTCGAGCACATCTATGGCTGCGTTGATTTGTCCTTTTCCTCCGTCGATTAAAATCAAGTCAGGAAGCGGCAGTTCATCCTTTAACACGCGGGTATACCGCCTTCTAATGACTTCACGCATGGAAGCATAATCATCGGGCCCCTCAACGGTTTTAATTTTGTATTTTCGGTACTCTTTTTTATACGGCTTCCCGTCTTGGAAGACAACCATAGCGGATACGGGGTCTGCTCCTTGGATATTGGAGTTATCAAACGCCTCAATCCGGTATGGCATATAAATATTGAGTGCATCACCAAGCTGCTCCACTGCACCAATTGTCCGTTCTTCATCACGCTCTATAAGCGAGAACTTTTCTTTGAGAGCAATTTTGGCGTTTTGGTGGGCAAGTAAAAGCAAATCCTTTTTCTTTCCTTTTTTCGGCTGATGAACATTCGTTTCAAGCAATTGCTCAATCATCTCTTGATCGACGCTGTCTGGCACCAAAATTTCCTTCGGCAGAAAATGGTTGTTCTTCTCATAAAACTGCCCCATAAACGTGAGAAATTCTTCCTCAGGGTCTTGATACATCGGAAATAGGCTGACATCACGTTCAATTAATTTCCCCTGTCTGATGAAGAAGACTTGGACACACATCCAGCCCTTATCATAAGCATAGGCAAACACATCACGATCAGATAAGTCACTCATCGTCATCTTTTGCTTTTCCATCGTTGAGTCAATGTATGCGATTTGATCTCTCAGTTCTTTTGCCCGCTCAAACTCTAATTGTTCGGCCGCTTCTTGCATCTTTTCTGTTAATTCTTTCTTGATTTGCTGATGTCCTCCGTTTAGAAATCTTGTGATTTCGTCGACGAGCTGTTTATTCGTTTCTTCAGAAATGTCATACACACACGGAGCAAGACATTGTCCAAGATGATAATAAAGGCAGACTCGGTCAGGGAGTGTCGCACATTTTCTAAGTGGATATAAACGGTCGAGCAGCTTTTTCGTTTCTCTTGCTGCTTGTACGTTTGGATATGGACCGAAGTATTTCCCTTTATCCTTTTTCACATTGCGGGTGACAATCAACTTAGGATGACGTTCATTCGTAATTTTAATAAAAGGGTACGTTTTGTCATCCTTTAGCATGACATTGTATTTCGGGTCATATTTTTTGATTAAATTCAGCTCTAAAATAAGTGCCTCAATATTTGAAGAGGTGACAATGTATTCAAAGTCTTCGATTTCACTGACAAGCCGCTGCGTTTTGGCATCATGAGATCCTGTAAAATAAGAGCGGACCCTATTTTTTAATACCTTTGCCTTTCCCACATAAATGATCGTATTTTGTCTATCTTTCATTAAGTAACAGCCTGGTTGATCAGGTAAGACTGACAGCTTTTCTTTGATCAATTTGTTCATATTTTCATCCGTCCTTGTTTTCCTCTTTCACTCCTTCTAGTGTATCACGAACATTTGTTTTATACCACGATGAAAGAAAAGCGGCTCTCGACTATACGAGAACCGCTTTTGAGATCATGCCACGCGGGCATAGATCGGTTTATAGATGTTTGTTTACAAGCTCAGCTAGTGCTTCTTTTGGTTTGAAACCAACAGACGTTTCGACGACTTCACCGTCTTTTAAAACAAGAAGTGTTGGGATACTCATAACGCCGTATTTACCAGCAGTTTCTTGGTTATCATCCACATCAATTTTTACAATTTTCATTTTATCGCCCATTTCTTGATCAAGTTCTTCAAGAACTGGAGCAATCATTTTACAAGGTCCGCACCAAGGTGCCCAAAAGTCTGCAAGAACAACACCTTCTGCAGTTTCTTGTGAAAATGTTGCGTCAGTAGCTTTTACGATTGCCATTATTCATTCCTCCAATGTAAATTATGCTTTTTAGTATAGCATCTACCAATGTGACTTGCGAATGAAATGCTTACGAATCATTTTTTATGAAATGAATTAAAAAACAAACCGTATGATAGCACCAATAACAACAATCGCACCGATGATCATCAGAATGGTTCTAAGCATATGACATAACTCCCTTTCCGCTTCATTTACAATGTATGATGCCCCAACATTCTTCTCATCAAACATTGAAATATGCGATCAAGCCAGATCGACGGTCAACATTACAACCGACATAGGCGGCAGATCAATAGTCAGCTCGCCGTGCTTAACAGCAAATTGCCGAAAGTCCGCAGGCTGAACGGAATGAGGATCAACGAACGTGTTGTGCGCATTCATCCGATCAGCAGTCAGCACACGGCCATTGACCTTCGTTTTTGCATCGATTCCCTCTATCGCAAGAGATACGTCTGCTTTTTCATGGGGATCCACATGACATAAACTAATATGCATCTTGTCAGATGACCGCGAGGCTGACACACTGACTTGAGGGATTTTTTCACCCCGGCGTTCATATGAAGGAGCATTCAATTCTACTTCAAGCGCTTCTTCTTCTTGATGCACTTGAAACATGTGAAATACATGATAGGTAGGTGTCAGGAGCATCTTTTCGTCCTGCGTTAACACCATCGCTTGCAACACATTGACGGTCTGGGCAATATTCGCCATATGAATCCGCTGGCAATGGCGATGAAAAATATGAAAATGCAAGGCACAGACTAGAGCATCTCTTAATGTGTTTTGCTGATACAAAAACCCTGGATTTGTCCCCGGTTCTGGATCATACCATGTCCCCCATTCATCAATAATCATCCCGATTCGCTTGTCTGGATCATAACGATCCATGATTTTTCCGTGTTCCACGACAAGCCGCTCCATTTCAGACGCCTTTTTCAGCGTTGTAAACCACTCATCCTCATCAAAATCGGTCGCTGACCCTTTCTTCTCCCATGTTCCTGGGACCGTATAGTAATGCAAACTGAGCCCATCCATCCACGGCGCTGCACGCTCCATTAATACTTTTGTCCAATTCACATCATTTGAATTCGCACCGCATGCGATTTTGTAAATGCGCTGACCAGCAAATTCTCTCACATACGTTTGGTAGCGTTTATATAAGTCTGCATAATACTCTGGCGTCATATTTCCACCACATCCCCAGCTTTCATTGCCTACACCAACATACGTCAGCTCCCACGGTTCTTGTTTTCCATTTTGAATCCGCCAATCCGACATAGGTGTCCCTTTAGGAAATGTGATATATTCAATCCATTCTGCTAATTCTTGAACAGAGCCGCTTCCAACGTTTCCACAAATATAAGGCTCACATTCAAGTAATTCACACAGTCTCATAAATTCATGTGTACCAAACGCATTTGATTCAACGGTGCCACCCCAATGAGTATTCACCATCGGCTTTCGTTCACTCAGATCACCGACGCCGTTTGCCCAATGATACTCGTCTGCAAAACAGCCGCCCGGCCACCTCAGCACCGGGATATGTAAGGCTTGAAGTGCCTTTAGTACATCGGTACGAATCCCCTCAATATGGTCAATCGATGAGTCTTTCCCTACCCAAATGCCGTCATAAATTCCTCTTCCTAAATGCTCTTGAAAGTGTCCATAGATGTGTTTAGAAATGCGTCCAATCACTTCATTGATTTTTACTGTCCCATTCACTTGTAAACCGCTCCTTTGTTTCGTGATGACATACAAAAAAACCCAGAATACCTAGGCATTCTGAGTGTATGAGCGTTAAGAATGGATATTCATCTTTTTTAACTCTTCATTTAAAAGCGGAACGACTTCGAATAAGTCACCGACAATTCCGTAATCGGCAATTTTGAAGATTTCAGCTTCTGGGTCTTTATTGATCGCAACAATGACTTTACTGTTGGACATACCGGCTAAATGCTGAATAGCTCCTGAAATCCCGCAGGCAATGTAAAGGTCAGGTGTGACGACTTTACCGGTTTGACCAATTTGCAGGGCATAATCGCAATAGTCAGCGTCACATGCACCACGCGAGGCACCGACTGCTGCGCCAAGCGTTTGGGCAAGTTCTTTCAGCGGTTCAAAGCCTTCTTTGCTCTTGACCCCCCTGCCTCCTGCGACAATGACCTTCGCTTCAGATAAATCTACACCTTCTGATGTTTTTTTAATGACTTCCTTCACGATCGTTCTTAGGTTTTGAATATCGACAGAAACTGGCGTCACTTCTCCGCTGCGTGACGCATCACGCTCCAGCGGTGCCACGTTGTTTGGACGGATAGTAGCCAAAAGCAGACGATCTGTTGAAATGACTTTTTCAAAAGCTTTTCCTGAATAAATCGGTCTAGTGAAAACAAGATGTTCACCGGTAACGCTTACATCTATTGCATCTGAAATTAAGCCTGTTTGCAGGCGTGCAGCTATTTTTGGTGACAAGTCTTTTCCGATCGATGTATGACCGAACAGCACTGCATCAGGATTGACTTGATCTAATATTGCTTGAAGCGCCTGCGCAAAACCATCAGACGTATAATAAGAAAGATGCGGGTGCTCGACGATCATCACATGATCCGCTCCATAATAAAGCAGTTCATCCGCTTGGTCTTTGACGTGATCCCCTATTAAAACGCCAATCACTTCACCGCCATCAGCCACCTCGTGAGCGGCAGCAATCGCTTCAAAAGTCACATTTCTTAATTTACCGTCACGACTTTCTCCAAGTACAACAACTTTTTTACTCATCCTTTAAGCTCCCCCTTGTTCTCGTGATATCGTAAAGTGGATGTTTAGATGACTTTTGCTTCATTTCTTAGCAGGTCTGTCAGTTCCTTGACCTGATCCTGAAGCTCGCCGCTCAGCACCTTGCCACCCTCTTTTTTCTCCGGTAAAAAACGTTCAATGGTTTTGATTTTATATGGCACATCGTCTTCATCTAAATCTAGATCGTCTAATTCTAATTCTTCTAAAGGCTTTTTCTTTGCCTTCATGATGCCTGGTAACGATGGATAACGAGGCTCATTGAGACCTTGCTGCGCGGTGACCACTAGCGGGAGCTCGGCAGAAATCACTTCCACATCACCCTCTGCATCTCGCTCAATTGAAGCTGAGTCGCCGTCGATTTGAATACTTGTAATGGTTGTGACATATGGAAAACCGAGTAATTCAGCAAGACGCGGGGCCACCTGTCCAGACCCGCCGTCAATCGCTACATTCCCTGCTAAGATCAAGGAAGCTTCTTTATCCTTGAGATAGTGATATAGAATCGTAGAAGCGGAAAACTGATCCCACTCCTCCAAATCATCTTCAACATTTAATAAAACGGCTTGATCGCAGCCCATTGCAAGTGCTGTTCTAAGCTGTTTCTCCGCATCTTCATTGCCAACTGTCACGACCGTTACTTCTCCCCCGTGCTCATCCCGAAGCTGAATCGCTTCTTCAATTGCGTACTCATCATAAGGATTAATAATGAACTCTGCCCCATCTTCTTGAATAGCACCAGACTGAATAGAGATTTTCTCTTCCGTGTCAAACGTACGCTTCATTAAAACAAAAATATTCATTCATTTCTCCCCCTTGTGTCGTACTAATCCCTTATTCCCCTTTAAAATTCGGTTTACGCTTTTCGATAAAAGCTTGGATGCCTTCTTTGGCATCATTCGACTGAAACACCTCAGCAAACTTTTTGGCTTCCAGCTTCATTCCGCCATCATATGAGTACACTTTTGTCGCATTCAATAACTCAAGCACATACTCAAGCGTTTTAGGGCTTTTCGCTGCAAATTTCGCAGCCAATGTTTTGGCTGTTTCCAGCGCTTCTTCTTCTGTTTCCGCAAGTTTTGAAACAAGTCCGCAGGCAAATGCTTCTTCTCCTGTAATCGGCTCAGCTGTTCCCATCATTTCAAGTGCTTTAGCTGATCCAACATAGCGAGGCAGGCGCTGCGTTCCGCCGAATCCTGGGATAATACCGAGATTTAATTCCGGCAGTCCCAGCTTTGCATCTTTTGTTGCGATTCGAATATCACACGACATCGCCAACTCAAGCCCGCCGCCTAATGCTGCCCCGTGAATGGAAGCAATCACCGGTTTTGGACATTGTTCAATTCGTTCAAACACTTGCTGTCCTCTGTCTGCAAGGCTGGCATAATCAGACTCTTCCTGCAAGGTCGTAAATTCTTTAATATCAGCACCTGCTGAGAAAAATCTACCTTCTCCATGAATGACAATAGCTCTCACTTCACTGTTTTGTTCAAGCTGATCAAACATGTCATTGAGTTCAGTGAGAAGCTGAGAGGATAAGGCATTTGCAGGTGGGTGTTGAATCGTGATGAGTGCTGTCTGTTCGTCTTGGTGTAAGCTAAGTATTTTTTCCATGTCAATCATCCTTTTTCAATTGTCTTTAAGATTGATGTATTCCGTTTAAGAGAAGATCATGTACACTTTCTGCGAGTGCAGGCAGGTCATACTTTTGATCATTCATGACCCATGTTGTAGCGGTTTCGTCAATCGTCCCAAATACCATTTGTCTCGCTAAGCGGACATCTAGATTTTGTCTAAATTCTCCTGTCTTCTTTCCTTCGGCTAAAATGGATTCTAGCATATTTAAATACCCTTTCAGCACCTCATTGATTTTTTGGCGCAGTTCAAGGTTTGACTGCCTGAGTTCAAGCTGTGTCACTAGGGCCAAATGATGGTCTTGAGATAGCAGGCGAAAGTGTTCTCGAATGAGGAGAAGAAGCTTTTCTTTGGCAGACGGTTTCTTTTGAATATCGTTTTCCATCCGTTCGATGAATTGTCCCATTTTTTCTTTGAACAACGAGATCAAAATGTCCTCTTTGTTTTTGAAATAGAGATAAATGGTTCCGTCTGCTACCCCTGCTTGTTTGGCAATCTTTGAAACTTGTGATTGATGGTAGCCGTTCTCTGCAATCACCACAACGGCTGCATCAATAATTTGCATGTACTTCGGTCTTTTCTGCTTCAATGTGCTTCGTCCCTTTCTGAATTGAATGAGCATTCATTCATAACTTTATGTTAAAAAGAAACGAGTGATTTGTCAAGTGATGTTCTTCTTTCTTTTCAACCTTTAGCATACCAGAGCAGACACCTACAATTCAAATCATCCGGCCGCTTG
Source organism: Bacillus sp. FSL W8-0183 (assembly GCF_038006825.1). Taxonomy (NCBI): domain Bacteria; kingdom Bacillati; phylum Bacillota; class Bacilli; order Caryophanales; family Bacillaceae; genus Bacillus; species Bacillus sp. FSL W8-0183. Next base: position 2,774,513 of record NZ_JBBOVY010000001.1, read on the forward strand.
ACCGGATGATGCTGGTTCATTCTCTCATTGATCGACTGGTTCTTCTGTTGAAGATGATTGCTTTCTTTTTTCTTCTTCAATTAACACCCTGCGCAAGATTTTCCCTACAGCCGTTTTAGGCAGTGATTCCTTAAATTCGTAGACACGCGGCACTTTAAATGAGGCAATTCTTGTTCTTACAAAACGATCCAGTTCATCCTCTGTTACATAGGCATCCTTTTTCGGGACAACAAAGGCTTTTACTGTTTCCCCTCTATACGGATCTGGAATACCCGCCACAACAACTTCTTGTACAAGCTCATGCTCATAAAGGGCTTCTTCAACCTCTCTTGGGTAAATATTATAGCCGCTCGCGATGATGACATCCTTTTTCCGGTCTACGATATAGAAAAAACCATCCTCATCCATATACCCAATGTCTCCTGTGAAAAACCAGCCGTCTCTTAACACTGCCGCTGTCTCCTCCGGCTGATTCCAGTATCCTTTCATGATTTGAGGACCTTTGACGATAATCTCTCCGTGCTCATATGGCGCTTTGAGTCCACCCGTTTCTTCACAATAAATACCGGCATCTGTATTCGGCCAAGGGCACCCGATACTTCCTATTTTGTTCGCTCCCCATAAGAAATTGGCATGAGTGACAGGAGAAGTTTCTGAAAGTCCATACCCCTCCACCAGCCTTCCTCCTGTTAGTTTTTCAAAACTCTGTTTGACTTCAACAGGAAGAGCGGCCGATCCGCTTAAGCATGCGGTGATGGATGATAGGTCATACTTTTCAATATTCGGATGATGAAGCAGGGCAATATACATCGTTGGTGCTCCTGGGAACAGCGTCGGTTTCTGTTTTTCAATGGTCTTCAAGGCATCCGCTGCATCAAAACGCGGAAGAAGAATCATTTGATGACCTTCCTTGACTGCAAGGTTTAGCACGGTCGTCATGCCGTATACATGAAAAAACGGAATGATCCCAAGAATCCGTTCTTTTCCACGGTTCGTTTTATACATCCAGGATGCACACATTTCTGTATTGGCTACTATATTTTCGTGTGTGAGCATGACCCCTTTTGGTAAACCGGTCGTTCCGCCTGTATATTGCAAAACTGCGACATCCTCTTTCGGTTGAAAGGATATTTGCGGAATTCGTTCTCCTGACGATTCTTTCATGATCTGTGAGAAATGATGAATGGTCTCACTCTTCTCCACTTGGATGACCATGTTGTTTTTCCTTCGCTGGACAATCGGAAACAATATATTTTTCGGAAATGGCAAGTAATCTTGTAATTTTGTGATGATCAAATGTTCCATACTTGTCAGCGCTTTCATTTTATAGGCCTTTGGATACAGTAGATCGAGAGTGATCAGCACCTTAGAGCCGCTGTCCTCCATTTGATATTCCAGTTCTTTCTCCGTATAAAGCGGATTGGTTTGAACGACAATGCCGCCTGCTATTAAAACTGCATAATAAGAAATCACCGATTGCGGGCAGTTTGGCAGCATAATCGCTACTCTGTCGCCTTTTTTGACACCGATGTCAATCAAGTGACTGGCTAATTTCAGTGCATCTTCTTGTAACTGCTGGTAGGTGATGTTTTTTCCTAAAAAATGAATGGCTGTATGCTCAGGTGCTGCCTCTGCGGAGCTGAATAAGTAAGATTGCAACGTTTCATTTGGGATGGTGAGTTCGTGGGGAATTTGATTCGGGTAATGCAGAAGCCAACGTTTATCTGACTGCATAAAAACCCTCCTTCCTGAACTTTCGTACTATTTTATTATAGCAAACTTTTCCTTATGGCTGTTTGCTTTTTTCAAATCGAGCTCGTTCCATGACACATCTTCATTTTTTCGCCGGTGTTTCTATAGAGGCTCTTTTCCCTTCATGATGCCACTTTTCGTATAATCCACCGATCTCACGAAATGACTCATGGACTCTCTCCACAATCTGTTTATGGATACTAGGGTCATTAGGTAAATGTGTGTGGATGTTGTCCACTTGATATTGTCTCATCATGTCTAGATACACAGTTAGAAAGATGGTGTCTTCTAAAATCCAATAAACGACTTCATCCGCCTCTTTTGTTCTTTTATGAAGCACTTTAATCCCTCGTTCATATTGAATAAGAATATAGCCGGCTGGATCAATTTCAATATAGGGGCTCAAATCATCAAAAAAACCAGTCGTTTGAAAAGGACGTGCAATATACGGTTCATATATGTCTTGGGGAAGAGATGTATTTTTGAGACAACTGTCAATGCGCTTTATGAGTTCGTCTTTTTGCAAGATTTGATTCATTCTGATTCGCCGCCTTTGATGAGTGAAAAGCTGTCAAGGTTTTCCCTGACAGCTTTCTAGAATGTATTCTTCATTTTACAGGAACATGTAAACGGCACCAATAACCGCAAAAGTGCAGGCAACTACAATTAATACTTTGGCTAGTTTTTCCATGTCGTCTCCTTAAATGCCGGCTGCTACTACATAAGACAGCCCAACAGAAATAATGAGTGAAATAAACCCGACCGCTCTATTATCATTCTCAATCTCTTTGTCTACTTTAAATCGTGGTGTTAAAAATTCAAAAATGAAATAGCTGACGAGCAGCATCACAAAGCCGTATACGCCCCATCCGACCATTTGAAGAAGCGAGTTGTGCTGGGCGATGGAATGCTGAAAGACATTGGCAATCCCAAAAATCTTCCCGCCGGTTGCCATAGCAACAGCTAAGTTCCCCCGCTGAATCTCTTCCCAGTTTTTATAGGAGGTCACGAGTTCAAATATGGTAAGAAATAAGACAAGACATAGGACGGCCACGCTGTAATAGGCGGCAATTTCCACAAGTTCATTTTCCCAAAAGGCTTTCATGCGTTTTCTCCTTTTTACTTTAATTCGACGATGGTGACGCCTGATCCTCCCTCGCCTTGTTCTCCAAAACGAGCATTTTTTACACTACGGTGCTGTTTTAATAATTCCTGGACCCCTTTTCTCAAGGCGCCAGTGCCTTTACCGTGAATGATCGACACGCGCGGATAGCCAGCTAAGACGGCATCATCTAAGTATTTCTCGACTCTGCTTAAGGCATTCTCATAACGCTCTCCTCTTAAATCAAGCTCAAGTGATACATGATAGTCTTTTCCTTTGACCGCCGTGATGGCTTTCTCTTGTTTAAATTCCGGTGCTGATTTGATAAATTCCATATCTTTTTCTTTTACTTTCATTTTTAGAATGCCCATTTGGACACTCCATTCTTTGTTACCCGTTTGTTCGATGAGCGTTCCTTTTTGGCCAAACGTCAGCACTTTGACTTCATCGCCTGGCTTTAGCTGTCTTGCTGCTTTTTTCACTGGCTCTGGTTTTTTCTTACGGTCAAACTCAGGGACAGCTTCTTCAAGACGCTTTCTCGCATCAATGAGTTCATGTTCTTTGAATGAACGATGCTCACTTTTAATGGACCGAAGCTCTTGAATAATCTCTTCTGCTTCTTTTGTTGCTTGTTCAATTTTTTCTGCCGCTTTTTGTTCAGCTTCTTCCAGCAGTTTGTCCTTTTGTTCATTCCATTCAAGGATTTGTTTTTGCAGTTCTTTATGGAGCTTCTCTGCTTCTTTTCTATAGAATTCCGTCTCATGCAGTTCTTCTTCTGCTTGTTTTTTGCTGTCTTCTAATGAAGCAATCATCTGATCGACTTCATTATGTTCTGCGTGCATATCTGCTTTTGCACGGTCAATTAAATGATGAGGCAGTCCTAGACGCTTGGAAATTTCAAATGCATTACTTCGTCCCGGCACCCCGATGAGCAAGCGATATGTAGGGGATAAGGTTTCAATATCAAACTCTACACTCGCATTTGTGACGCCTTCTCGGTTATACCCGTATGCCTTCAGCTCAGGATAGTGAGTCGTTGCGATGACGCGCGCATTTGTTTGATGAACTTCATCTAAGATGCTCATCGCAAGTGCTGCACCTTCAGCAGGATCTGTTCCCGCACCTAATTCATCAAATAACACGAGTGAATTAGACGTCAAATGCTTTAAGATATCCACAATATTGACCATATGAGATGAGAAAGTACTCAAGCTCTGTTCAATAGACTGCTCGTCTCCAATATCAGCAAAGACTTGATCGAATACAGCCACTTCTGATCCTTCTTCGACTGGAATATGAAGACCTGCCTGCGTCATCAGCGTAAGAAGTCCGAGTGTTTTTAAAGTGACGGTCTTACCGCCTGTATTTGGACCTGTGATGACGATCGTAGAAAAATCTTTCCCTAGCTCAATATCATTTGCCACAACCTGATCTCGGGGCAATAGGGGATGTCTTGCCCGTTTTAAATAAATCTCCCCTTGGTTATTCACAGTAGGTTTTGTGGCTTTTTCTGCTTTTGCATATTTGGCTTTGGCGAAAATAAAATCTAATGTCTGAAGTTCATTCACATTATGAAGCAATTCATCAATGTGCTCTGACACACTCGCTGTCAGCATTTGCAAAATCTTTTCAATCTCTTGCTTTTCTTTTAGGCGAGTTTGCTGCAAGGTGTTATTTAAATCTACGACCACCTGCGGCTCAATAAAAAGAGTTGCGCCTGAAGAAGATTGATCGTGAACAATCCCTCCATAATTCGAGCGGTACTCTTGTTTTACGGGAATGACAAACCGATCATTACGAATGGTCACAATGGTGTCTGACAGCATTTTCGAGGCAGATTGTGAACGAATCATTGATTCTAATTTATCTCGTACTTTTGATTCTAGTGATCGTAACTGCGTTCGTATGGTGCGGAGGGCTGGCGTTGCGTGATCAAGCACTTCTCCATTATCACCAATACAGCTTTCGATTTCTTTTCTCACGTCTGGCAGTAAAATCAGCGATTCTGCATATGTATGAAGACGGGGTATCTCTACTCCGTCCTCATACATAGAGGCGAGAAAGTGCTTCATGTTTTTTGTGGTATATAACAGCGCCGCAATTTCCATCAGCTCAGAAGGGCTTAATATACTGCCTATTTCTGCTCGTTTGACGCCTCGTCTAATATCCGTTAACCCGCCAAACGGCGCAGATCCTTTTAAACGAATCACATCTTGCGCTTCTGCTACCTCTTCTAGCAGATGCTGAATGCTCTCGATATCTGTGAGTGGTATTAAGTCCTGCGCTTTTTCTTTCCCTAAAGTCGAAGCAGTATAGGACATGACTTTTTCTTTTACTTTATGAAATTCTAATGATGCTAACACTTTTTGTTGCAGCATGGTCCAGCCTCCTAACGACTACCTGTCACGCGTTAAAAACTTTTTCATCTCATTGAGTGAAAATGTATTCACGACATTTGCTTTTGGTGTCCAGCCCTTTCTTGCAGCTGTGACACCGACGTCCATATGATCGAGCATGGCGATGTTGTGTGCATCTGTGTTGATCATGATGTTCACACCCGCTTCGTTTGCTTTCATTAAATGCTCTGTTTTTAAATCCAGTCTTGACGGGTTGCTGTTGAGTTCCAGTGCAGTGCCCGTTTTTTTCGCAAGCTCTATGAGCTGATCAATATTTAAGGCATAGCCGTCTCGTCTACCGATCAAACGGCCAGTTGGATGAGCAATTAAATCCACATGCTGATTATTCAAGGCATTTTCTAGGCGCTCCATAATGACTTCCTCCGGCTGAGAGAAGCTAGAATGAATAGAAGCAATGACAAAATCCATGTCTGCTAGAAAGTCATCATCATAATCTAACGATCCATCCGGCAGAATATCCATTTCGACCCCTTTGAAAATGTGAAAATGCTCGAATTCTTGATTCAGCTTGTCAATTTCTTTTGCTTGCAAACGCAAACGTTCTTTTGTTAAACCGTTTGCTACTTTTAAATATTGTGAGTGGTCTGTAATGGCCATGTATTCATAGCCTTTTGCGATACATGCCTCTGCCATTTCGCGAATAGAAAAAGCGCCATCACTCCATGTCGAGTGCATATGAAGATCGCCTTTGATATCTTTTCGTTCTACAAATTGCATACTTTCTTTATACGAATCAATCTCTGCTCCGGTTTCACGAATTTCTGGCGGAATGAGCGGAAGTTGGAAATGTGCATAAAAAGCGCTTTCGTCTTCAAATGTTTTCACATCCCCAGTTTCGATCGTTTCAACCCCATATTCACTAATACGCTCACCGCGCTCCTTCGCAAGCTGTCGCATACGAATGTTATGATCTTTTGAGCCAGTGAAATGGTGCAGCGTTGTTGCAAATTGGTCTGTTGTCACAAGCCGGAAATCTACACTGATTTCAAAATCAAGTGCAAGCATGACCGATACCTTCGTATCACCGCTCGCAATGATATCTTTGACATCATCAAGAGCAACAAGTTGTTCTCTCACTTGTTCAGGGTTATCAGTCGCAATGATGTAATCTAAATCTTTAACCGTTTCACGCGCACGTCTTAAACTACCCGCTCTTGAAAAGCGGATGATTCCCTCCATCTGTTCCAGCGCATGATCAATTCGCTCTGCCACATCTAATGCAAAGCCAATTGGCAGTCGTTCTGGCTGCTTCCCTGCCTCCTCAAGAGCGGCAAGAATCTTTTCTTCTGTTTTTTTGCCAAACCCAGCAAGCGTTTGTACTTTTTCCGCTTCACATGCTTCTTTTAAAGACTGTGCATCGTGAACACCAAGCTCTTGGTAGAGCTTAGCAATCTTCTTCCCGCCGAGTCCTTGCAATTTTAAGAGCGGGACAAGTCCTTCAGGCACTTCTTTTTTTAATTGTTCGAGTGTTTCAGACTGTCCTTTTTCGATATACTCTGTGATCACAGCAAAGGTTCCTTTTCCAATGCCGGGTAATGCTAATAGGTCATCTATTTGAGAAAGACTGCGGTCATCTTGTTCCAGTGCCGCAGCTGCTTTACGAAAGGCAGAAATTTTAAAAGGATTATCTCCTTTTAGCTCCATATAGACTGCAATTGTTTCAAGAAGTTTGATAATATCTTTTTTATTCATCTCTCATCCTCCAGCCGCTTTGGCATCTTCCTATATAAATATACAAACTTTCCCTTCATCCTACAACTTTCTGTCATGGAATGAGAAAAAACTTCTCCAAGAAAGGAGAAGTTCTTAAACTCCATACGTCGACCAGAGGTCTTTGACAAGACCGGACAGGTAAGGGGTGCTATTTACGATCACATCTGCTAACATTGATTTGCTCATCATGGTTTGAAGCGCATCGACTGGAAGTAATGCAGCCACAAACAATAGAATAAACACAAATAGATAGGTTTCAAGAAATCCTAAAACAGCGCCAAGCAGTTTGTTGACCTGTTTAATCACAGGGATACTTGCAATGGTTGTGAGCAATCCGCCGATGATAGCGAGCAGGATTTTGGTCAAGATAAACAGAATGATAAACGCAATGGTATTATAATAAGCTGTTTCTAGATTCCCACTAAAGAAAGCGAGCTGCGCTTGACCGCCGCTAAAATTAGGTGCTGGAATCCACGTAAGCTGTGGTGCAAGTGACTGATAAAACAGAGAAGCCACTAAAATAGAAACAACAAAGCTAATCAATTTAATAAATTGAAGAATAAACCCGCGTTTTAGACCGACAAGCGTTCCCATAAGAAGCAAAAACAAAATGATGATATCGATCACGGTAATTTCATTCCTTTTCTTTTAGATGAAGCTCTAGTTTTTCGTATTGCTCTTTTAATTTCAAGTAGTCGTGGACGACATTGACTGCTGTCAGTACAGCTAATTTGTTTATATCAAGGTATGGATTTTTTTCATTGATTTCTCTCATTTTATCATCAACAATTGAAGCAACATGTCGCATATGCATCTTCGTTTCTTGGCCGATGATCGTATAGGACTGTCCGTAAATCTCAACTGTTGTTTTCGTTTTACCGCCGTCAGACAACGTTTCTCCTCCATTCCACGAGAATCCTAGTATCTATCATAACATGTTTAGACATTGAATGGAAAGACGAGCCCTTCCCTGTTATGGTACACTTTAGAAATCAATGATATCAAGGTAAAAAGGAGTTATCCACTGTGCCCCAATCCGTCTTAAAAGCAACATCAGAAGACATGAAAAAAATGAAGAGCGTGTACGCTCAGCATTTAACTGACACTTTGCCGCCAGGCGCTCTATTTCAAGCAAAGGTTCCCGGCTGTACGATTACAGCCTACAAATCTGGAAAAGTACTGTTCCAAGGACAAAAGGCAGAAGCTGAAGCGAGTCAGTTCAACCATTTACAAACAGCTGAAACAAAAAGCAAAAAAACACCATCCATCACACAGTACAGCCCACCACCCGGCATCGCTTCCATGTCGGTTATTGGCTCAGATGAGGTCGGTACTGGCGATTATTTTGGACCCATTACGGTCTGTGCGGCTTATGTTGATTCCAGTCAGCTTGCTCTCATGAAAGAGCTCGGGGTGAAAGACTCAAAAGGACTAAAAGATCCGCAGATTATCAACATTGCCAAAGACTTGATCAAAACCATCCCGTTCAGCCTTCTCGTGCTTCGGAATGAAAAATACAATGCGATGCAGGAAAAGGGCATGAGCCAAGGGAAAATGAAGGCACTGCTTCATAACCAAGTCATCACCTCCGTGCTAGAAAAACTGGATGGCAAGAAACCAGAAGCCATTCTCATCGACCAATTTGCCGAACCAGGTATTTATTTCAGGCACCTTGCGGGGAAAAAGATCATTCGGGAGCGTACATATTTTAGTACGAAAGCAGAAGGCATCCACTTATCGGTTGCTGCAGCTTCTATTATTGCAAGATATGCTTTTTTAATTGAAATGGATAAATTATCAAAAGCAGCGGGCTTTGACATTCCAAAAGGGGCCGGTCCGCATGTTGACAAAGCGGCAGCAAAGCTGATGAAACAGCACGGCGAAGAGGCTTTACGCCAATTTACAAAACTTCATTTTGCCAACACCCAAAAAGCGAAAAAATGGTTATAATCAAAAAAGAGCTATCGCCCATAAAGCGATAGCTCTTTTTATTATCCGCGCAAGACGGCTTGATACGTATCTTCTAATGCTTTCAATACGTTTGTATGAACAGCCGTGACTTCTTCCTCGGTCAACGTTTGTTCTGGGTTTAAATATTGCAGAGAGAATGCAACAGACTTTTTGCCTTCTTCCATATGCTCACCCTCATACACATCAAAGACGGAAAGGTCTGTGAGCAATTGGCCGCCAGCTTCATAAATGACTTGCTCCAGCTGTCCGCTTGAAATATGCTGATCGACGACAAGTGCGATGTCTCTTGTCACTGCTGGGAATCTCGGAATAGCCGTATATTTCATATCCTCTGTTTCAGACGTCATCACATCTGTTAAATCAAATTCAAATACATACGTTTCTTTTAAATCTAATTCCTTTTCCACTACTGGATGAAGTGCAGCTACAAAGCCAATCACTTTTCCATTTAAATGAACATCGGCTGTACGTCCTGGGTGAAGGCCCTCACGCTCTGCTTGAACATACGTGATCTCTTCTGATACACCAAGCTTTTCAAACAGCCCTTCTGCAATACCCTTCGCTACATAAAAATCGACAGCTTTTTTCTCGCCCTGCCAAAGATTTTTATGCCAAAGACCTGTTAACGCACCTGCCACATGCTCTTTCTCTACTGGTTTTGCGCCTTCCGTTTCCGCTAAGAAAACAGAACCTGTTTCGTAAAAGGCAAAAGAATCAGCTTGTCTTGCTAAGTTATATGCGACAGAATCAAGTAAGTTTGGCAGAAGGCTTTGTCTCAGCACACTGCGTTCCTCACTCATTGGCAGGGAAAGTCTTGTTTGATAAGCTGAATTTAAAGCAAAGGCTGTGGACTTATGCTGATTCGTTAATGAATACGTAATCGCTTGAGAAAGCCCTGCACCCTCTAAGAAACGTCTCACCTTTCTGCGCTTCACTTGGTATGGCGTGAGACCGCCAACGGTACCAGCTGTCGCAGGCAGTGTAGATGGGATATTATCATATCCGTATAATCTCGCAACTTCTTCAATGAGGTCTTCTTCAATCGTGATATCCATTCGGCGAGAAGGAACCGTTACGACAAGAACATCATTTGATTCGCCTACTGTAAAGCCTAGTTTGTTGAAAATTTGAATCATATCTTCTTTTGAAATGCTCATGCCAAGCACCTTGTTCACACGCTCAGTAGATACATGGATGACATTCATATTTATTTCAAGGTGGTTTTCCTCAACTGTACCGCTTAGCACTTCACCACCCGCATAGATGCTGATCAATTGCGCTGCTCTTTCGGCTGCTGATTTCGTCCGCTGCGGATCGAGCCCTTTTTCAAATCGTGTGCTTGATTCACTGCGAAGCCCTAAGTCTCTAGATGCTTGACGGACGGTTTGACCGTTGAAATATGCCGCTTCTAAAAGAATCGTTGTCGTCTCATCACGCACCTCTGATTCAAAACCGCCCATGACACCTGCAACAGCATGCGCTTTTGTGCCATTTGTAATGACAAGATGCTTCGAAGACAATGTACGTTCTTGTTCATCCAGAGTTTGAATCATTTCATTTTCAGCCGCTTTACGTACGACCACCTGCTTTGAACCAAACCGGTCATAATCAAAGGCATGTAGAGGTTGACCGTATTCAAGTAAGACAAAATTCGTAATATCCACGACGTTGTTAATTGGGCGGATACCTGCATTCATCAATCTTGTTTGCATCCAAAGCGGTGCTGGTCCAATCTTTACATTTTTAATGATCTTCGCTGCATAAAGTGGATTCGCTTCTTGATCCTCAATTTTAACAGAAATATAGTCTGCTGCTTTTTCAGAAGAAGTGTCATGCGCTGTATCAGGAAGCTTGATGTCTCTCCCTAAAATGGCGGCAACCTCATAAGCCACTCCTAGCATATTAAGGGCATCGGCACGGTTTGGTGTTAAGCCAAGTTCAAGTACCGCATCATCTAATTGAAGCGCTTGAAGGGCATCATCTCCTGGTTTCACGTCATTCGGGAAAACAAAGATACCTTCTGCATATTCTTTTGGTACGAGCTTGCTCTCTACGCCTAATTCTTGCAGAGAACAAATCATGCCATGAGACTCTTCACCGCGCAGTTTTGCTTTTTTAATTTTAAAGTTTCCAGGAAGGACTGCACCAACCGTTGCGACAGCCACATGCTGTCCTTTATCCACATTTGGAGCCCCACATATAATTTGCACCGGTGCGTCTTCGCCGATATCAACAAGACATTTGTTTAATTTATCCGCATTCGGATGCTGTTCACGTTCAATGACGTGTCCAACGACAACACCTTTGATGCCTTCGCCTTTATACTCAACGGCTTCCACTTCAATTCCACTTCTTGTAATTTTCTCTGCTAATTCATCCGGCTGAATGCCTTCTAAATCGACATAGTCCTCTAACCATTTATATGAAACAAACATGTTGATTTCCTCCTCTTAGTCCTGCTTAAATTGCTTCGTGAATCTAATATCATTTGTGTAGAAATGACGAATGTCATCTATGCCGTATTTCAACATCGCAATACGTTCAACACCCATTCCAAAAGCAAAGCCTTGATAAGTATCTGGATCAAATCCGCTCATTTTCAATACATTCGGGTGTACCATTCCTGCACCTAAAATTTCAATCCAGCCTGTTCCTTTACATACAGAACAGCCTTTCCCGCCGCATTTAAAGCATGACACATCAACTTCAACGGAAGGTTCTGTGAATGGGAAAAAGCTTGGGCGCAGTCTAATTTCACGATCTTCACCAAACATTTTTCTTGCGACTGTCTCAAGCGTTCCTTTGAGGTCACTCATGCTAATATTGTGATCGACCACAAGTCCTTCAATTTGCATGAATTGATGGGAGTGAGTGGCATCATCGCTGTCACGTCTATATACCTTACCAGGGCAGATGATTTTCACAGGACCTTGGCCTTTATATTTCTCAAGTGTACGCGCTTGAACGGGTGATGTTTGCGTTCTCATGAGTGTGTCTTCAGTAATATAGAAGCTGTCCTGCATATCACGTGCCGGATGTTCTTTTGGAAGATTGAGCGCTTCAAAGTTATAGTAATCTGTTTCCACCTCTGGGCCCTCTTCAACGGTATAGCCCATGCCGATAAATAAATCTTCAATATCTTCTACGACAATCGTTAATGGATGTCTTGCCCCAATTTTGATCGGACTTGCTGGTAATGTGACATCAATGGTTTGAGAAGCCAGTTTCTTTTTCACTTCTTCTGCTTCTAGCTGCTCATTTTTTTCAGCAATGGCACCAGCAATCTGCTCTCTCACTTCATTTGCAAGTGCGCCCATTTTTGGTCTTTCTTCAGCGGAAAGCTTGCCCATTCCGCGCAGCACTTCTGTAATCGGACCTTTTTTCCCTAAATATTGAACACGAATGTCATTGACTTCTTTGAGCGAGCTGGCTGCTTCTACCTTCGCTATCGCTTCTGTTTCAAGCTGTTTTAACGTTTCTTGCATGAGTGTTATCCTCCTTTTAATATACAAAACCGTCTGAATAAACGGGTGTTTGATTGTTTGAAGACAATAAAAAAACCCGCCCCTCCAAAAAAGAAGGGACGAGTTGTGGTCGCGGTACCACCCTTGTTAAGCACAAATATATGTGCGAATAAGCTTCATTGACATAACGGAATCAAACGAATCCGGTCCACCTTTACGCAAAACCTGCGGTCCCGGTGACAACTCCAGAGGTGAATTCCTGTTTCAGCATTCCTTAAATGCACTTTCAGTCTACGATGCATTCTCCCTAATAGGACGCTTCGTGAAACAATCTTCCTCTATCATGGTTTTTAAAATATTAGTTTCATTATAGTGAAAAATAGGACGTGATGCAACACTATCCGCGCAAATGATAGACAAGAACTGCTGCTGCCACAGCCACATTTAATGATTCCGCTTGTCCGTACATTGGAACATATAAATTTTGATCTGTCATTTGAAGAATCTCTGGATCAATACCTGCTCCCTCGTTGCCTACAATTAACGCAAATGGACCTTCTGATGCTATGTGTTTATACTCTTTCGCATCTTTCAAAGCACTGCCATATACAGATATGCCTTGCGCCTTTAATGCTGGAATTGTCTGTTGTAGCGTTTGTTTGAAGATAGGCAGGTGAAAATGAGACCCTTGTGCTGAACGGAGCGTTTTTCCGTTAAACGCATCAACGGTTCCATCCCCTAGAATCACAGCATCAAGACCCGCTGCATCTGCTGTCCGAATGAGTGTGCCTAAATTCCCCGGATCCTGCACTGCATCTAACAGAAGCATTCGTTCATACTTTTTCTCCTCAAATACAGGAATTGTACAAACCGCTGCGATTTGCTGAGGTGTTTCCGTTTCCGTCATCGCAGTAAAAGCCTCTTCACTTAATTCATACAGCTCAATGTCAGGCTCGATGTCAGCAGGGAGCATGTCAGGCGTTGCGACCATTAACTCTTTTACAACCCCGCTTTTCAATGCTTCTTCTACTAAGTGTTTTCCTTCAACAAGGAACAGCCCTGTTTTCGTTCGTTCTTTTTTTGTATGGAGCTTTTTCCATTGTTTAATGTGTGCGTTTTTAGCTGATTCTATATATTTCAAGCGACTTTAACTCCTTTAAATATCATGAATTTATTATATCTCAAGCACACTACATAATAAACCTGCCTTTGAGACAGAATAGGGCTATCACCATCAAAAAAGGAGTGTGGGCAATGGATTTTAATTTAAGAGGCGCAGTGATTCAAAACATTACTGGCCATAATCAAGAGCAGCTTGAGCATACGATTTTAGATGCGATTCAAAGTGGCGAGGAAAAAATGCTGCCAGGGCTTGGCGTTTTGTTTGAGGTGTTATGGCAAGAGGCATCAGAAGATGAAAAAAATGAAATTCTTGAAACATTGGAGCAGGGCTTAAAGCCTGAGCATCAGCAATAACAAGAAGCCGGTTTGCTTATCTATGAGCAAGCCGGCTTTGTTCATTTAGCCAGTGATTGGCGTCTCCATTCGAAGAGCTGGATCGCGCCAAATCTCGATCCACTTTTTAATAGCGAACACGATAATGACAAAACCTAAAATCAGCATAATCATCGAAAGCACGGCATTCAGTACACTGTAGCCAGATGCTTCAGGATTGAGATAGACATTCGCAACCATCCAATAACCCGCATAATTCACCGTCACATATAAGTAAGCAAGTGGAATTAAACAAGTCAACATATACCGTCTTTTATCCGCAATTTTTAATACAACCGTCGCCCCAATGATTAATCCGACCGAGGCCATTAATTGGTTTGACACGCCAAAGAGTGCCCAAATGGATCCAATGTCTCCAGAGTAAAGCAAGTATCCCCACATAAAACAAGCAAGTGCACTTGCAAAGACTGACCCTGGTACCCAGTCATTTCGTTTCAGCGGTTTATATGCTTCTCCAAAGAAGTCTTGGATCAAATATCGCGCGACACGGGTTCCTGCGTCAATCGCCGTTAAAATAAAGACGGCTTCAAACATAATCACGAATTGGAAGAAATAAGAGGCCAAATGACTAAAGAACGGAATACCCGTAAAGATGTACGCCATCCCTACAGCTAATGTAACAGCTCCACCTGTTCTTCCTTCTAAGTCAAGACCGATTTCTTTGCTTAGTTGAGGAAGATTCTCGACACTCATACCAAGCGTACGGAACACTTCAGGTGTACTATTAATTGCAAAATAATCTCCCGGATGAAGCGCAGTAGCGGCAATTAACGCCATGATTCCCACTAAACATTCTACGAGCATCGCGCCAAACGCCACCGGCTTCATATCACTCCAACGATCTAGCATTTTTGGCGTTGTGCCAGAGCCAACAAATGCATGAAAACCAGAAATCGCGCCACAAGCAATGGTAATCGAAATAAAAGGCCATACAGGTCCAGCTAAGACAGGCCCTCCTCCATTTACAAACTCCGTAAACGCCGGAAATTGGATGGTTGGATTAACCACAAAGATTCCCGCAATCAGCGCGATGAAAACACCAATTTTCATAAAACTGCTTAAATAGTCTCTTGGTGCCAAAAGCAACCAAACCGGCAGGGCCGCAGCAAAGAACGCATAGATTGGCAGGGCAAGAGCAAGCGTTTTTGTATCAAGTGTTAACAAATCTCCAAGTGCTGTTCCTTGAATATTCGGTCCAAGGAATACCCCCAACATCAGTAATATGAATCCCGCAGATGTCGCCAGCTTTAAATTGCCAGTCTTTTTATAATAAAGGCCGACTCCCATCGCTATTGGAATGGTAATACCAACTGCAAAGGTTCCCCAAGGATTTCGTTCTAAAGCATGAAGCACAACCATGGACAGTCCTGCCATTGTAATTGTAATAATAAATAACATGGCGAGCCCTGTGCAAAATCCTGCCACAGGACCAAGCTCCTCTTTCGCTACCTCGGATAGTGATTTCCCCTTTTTTCGCATCGAAGCAAACAAGACCACAAGATCATGAACAGCTCCGCCAATCACCGCTCCAATTAAGAGCCAAAGGAGACCAGGTAAATACCCAAATTGTGCGGCTAAAATCGGACCAACTAATGGACCAGCAGCGGCAATTGCAGCAAAGTGATGCCCAAATGTGACCCATTTGTTTGTTGGCACATAATCTTTCCCATCCTCGAGTGCATGAGCCGGTGTAGGATGATCATCTGTGACCTTTAATACCTTCACCATCATAAACGTGCCATAGAGGCGATAGGCAATCGCTAAAATACACATCGATCCTATCACAATTGAAACCGCATTCATTTAACCATCCCCTTTTTATAAACAATTTGTTACAAATATAACATAAATTGAGTGATTTTTCTTTCTTTTAAAACCGAGTTGACAAATAGGAATAATTGATTTAATCTAAAATAAGCTTCACCTACTTCCATAAACTCTCTTTTGACAGAGCCTCAATTGGCTCTGTCCTTTTTTATTGATTTCATCTTACATAAATACAAGATGGATCACATGTGCCTTCCTCACTAGAAAAATATCACTTCATTTACTGAAAACAGTTCTTTTGACACAACTTACATTCCAAAGTTCATTTCCTGGGAAATTCAACGCAATTAAAAAACCTTTCCCCATACTGAGGAAAGGTTTCATCATTAAGAACCGTACGTAATTTGTTCGACCGTTTTTTGATCAAGTCTTTTGATGACTTCTGTTAAAAGCTTCACCGCATTTTCATAATCATCTCGATGAATCATGGCTGCATGGGTATGAATATATCTGCTTGGAATCCCGATGGATAGTGATGGAACGCCATGACCTGTTAAGTGAATACCTCCAGCATCTGTTCCTCCACCTGGCATGGAATCATATTGATAAGGAATGTTTAATTCATCTGCAGTTTGGACAACAAAATCGCGAAGCCCTTTATGAGAAACCATGGAAGCGTCGAATACAACAATCGTTGGTCCTTTGCCAAGTTTGCTTGTTGCTTCTTTTTCAGTAATACCTGGTGTATCACCTGCTACTCCAACATCAATAGCAAATCCAATATCAGGCTGGATGGTAGCTGCAGCTGTTTTAGCTCCGCGTAAGCCAACTTCCTCTTGGACAGTTGCTACACTGTATGCAATATTTTCATGCTGAGTATCCTTTAAATTCTTCATGACATCAATCGCTACTGCACAGCCGATACGGTTGTCCCAGGCTTTTGCAAGAAGCATTTTTTCGTCATTCATTACCGTAAACTCAAAGTAAGGTACGATTTGATCTCCAGGGAGGACGCCCCATTCCATTGCCTGTTCTTTGCTCGAAGCCCCAATATCAATGAACATATCTGTGATTTCGATTGATTTCTTTCGTGCTTCTGGTGATAAGACATGTGGCGGTTTAGAACCAATCACACCTGTAATGTCTCCTTTTTTCGTCACAATGGTGACACGCTGCGCCAGCATAACTTGTGACCACCAGCCACCGACCGTTTGAAAACGAATATAGCCTTTGTCATCGATTTTTGTCACCATGAATCCTACTTCATCTAAGTGACCAGCAAGCATCACTTTAGGCCCATTTGCATTTCCTTCCTTCTTAGCAATTAAGCTGCCAAGGCGGTCTGTAGAGACTTCATCCGCATATGTTTCTATGTATGACTGCATGACTTTTTTTACATCACGTTCATTTCCTGGAATCCCTTTTGCATCCGTTAGGTCTTTCAGCATAGTTAATGTTTGATCTAGTTTTGTCATTCTGTGTATCCTCCTTTTTCTTCATGGTGCATTCTTATTATACAAAACCTCTTTCGTTCAATACGATCTTTTTATGAATATTTTTTCGTTAATCGAAATATTTTTTTAAAAAAAGTTGAAACCTTTTGTCTTTCTCATTCGTAGTACATCAGATAACGGTATTGGAGGTGCATCCTGTCATGTTTGTCATCCTCATTAGACTTGCTCTTGTTGCATTGCTTGTCTATATTTTCTACATGGCGGTAAAATTCTTCTCAAACCCGAGAAGAAAGCTGAAACAAGCACAATTAAAAGAAGGCTTTTATTTTATGGACGAACAGCAAAATGCCCGTAAAAATTTTAATTTCGTCTATAAAGGTGTCTTGTTTGAAGGGGAGAAGCATGTTCCTTCTAAGGATCATCCTCTGTTTGTCCACTCCATTTACGTTTGGACGGAGTCACCTGAGAAGCTAAATGAATTCACATTAGAAGACTTTGAAAAACTTGAGGAAAACATCATTGAACGGTATCCTCAAACAAAAATTGATTGGGATCAGCCCATCAAAAAAATCAAACAAAAAAAGGGAGCAGACACGCCGACTTAACGGCGTCTGCTCCCTTTTCAGATGAGATTGAGATAGACCAATATCACCAATTGGACAACAATTAAAGCAGGCATACCCATTTGAAAAGCAGGATGCTTTGTTTTATGACGGAAATACTGCATGCCAAGAAATGACCCAGCAGCACCAAAAAGTACTGCGGCACTCCATAAGTGCGCTTCTGATATTCTCCATTTGTGTGCTTTCGCCCGGCGTTTATCCTCTCCCATGAGACAAAACCCATAGACATTGACCAAGATGAGCAGCACGATCAGAGCGATATTCATTGATTTCACCTCACATGATGAGAAAAAAAGATCACTCCTTGGAGGAATGATCTTTTATATGACTTACTTGTCTAGTTGTGCTTTTGCAGCATCAGCAAGCTGGTTGAATGCGTTTAGGTCATTCACAGCAAGATCAGCAAGCATTTTGCGGTTTACTTCGATACCAGAAAGCTTTAAGCCATGCATTAAACGGCTGTAAGAAAGACCGTTCATACGAGCTGCAGCATTGATACGAGTGATCCATAGTTTACGGAAGTCACGTTTTTTCTGACGACGGTCACGGAAAGCGTAGTTTCCAGATTTCATCACCTGTTGGTTTGCTACTTTATATAATCTATGTTTTGAACCGAAATAACCTTTTGCTAATTTAAGAACCTTTTTACGACGCTGACGCGACACAGTTCCGCCTTTTACTCTTGGCATTGTAATTCCCTCCTATGTTTCCTATTCCAGATTACTTGATGTTTGCAAGTTGTTGTTTGATACGTTTGAAATCTCCAGCACTTACGATTGCGCTCTTACGCAATTTACGTTTTTGCTTTGTAGATTTGTTAGCGAACAAGTGACTTGTGTACGCATGAGAACGTTTAAGTTTACCAGAACCTGTTTTTTTGAAACGTTTAGCAGATCCGCGGTGAGTTTTCATTTTTGGCATTGGATGTTTCCTCCCTCTGTTACTTTTACTTTTCGACTTTTGGTGCAAGCATGAGGAACATGCTGCGTCCGTCCATCTTAGGTTTTGTTTCTACTGTTGCTACTTCAGCGCAAGCTTCAGAGAAACGGTCTAACACGCGCTGTCCGATTTCTTTATGCGTAATCGCACGGCCTTTAAAACGGATAGAAGCTTTCACTTTATCTCCCTTTTCAAGGAATTTGATTGCATTACGGAGCTTCGTGTTAAAATCATGTTCATCGATTGTCGGGCTCAACCGAACTTCTTTTAAGCTAATGATTTTTTGATTCTTACGTGCCTCTTTTTCCTTCTTCTGTTGTTCGAATCGGAACTTACCGTAGTCCATGATTCGGCAAACAGGTGGTTTTGCATTTGCAGCAACTAACACAAGGTCAAGATTGGCTTTCGTAGCAATTTCCAGAGCTTCCTGGCGGGTTTTAATCCCCAGCTGATCGCCATTTTGTCCGATCAAACGAACTTCACGCGCACGAATACCTTCATTAACTAATTGATCTTTGCTAATAGTGAGCCACCTCCATGAGATTTTGAATTGAGTTCACAATTCATTTTGACCATTTCGTTGTATGTTTTACAGGCAAACAAAAAGTGTGGGCATATAAAACACCCACACTGCGAACATTTGCATGAAAAAATAAATGTACGGTCAACCTGTCAACTACAAACATGTGTCAATCAGGTGAGAAGCGGGTGCTTCTGCTTGTGATATCTATTCAATTCGTTAACTATTCTACACAATTTTCATTTGTCCGTCAAGTAACCGAACTCTTGAAACAACTTTTTCATTTTAGCATGACGAAACGATTTGGGCAAGACTTATTTAAAAAGAAAATAAAGTCTCTTCAATTCCTTCAATATTTCATTAACACACCGATATAAATCAAGTTGTATACACAAAATAAACCAAAATATAAATCATATTCTATATAAAAAAGGATATTATATCTATTTTTTCAAAAAAATGATTGATTTTATAATCCTTTAGACTTATCATTGGAGAAGTATTCAAATTCATTTAATAAAATAAGGAAAAGTAGGGGATTTATTTGAAAAAGTTTTTTAAGATTGGGTGTCTTAGTATCATTATTCTCATTTTGATTATTATCTTTGTATCTTGTATGGCTGGGGGCGGCAACAAAAAAGATAATACATCAAACACTGGTTCTAAAAATGCAGTAACGAGTAGCGAAAAGAAAAATGATAAAGAAAAAACGCATAAAATTGGAGATAAAGTAGCAGTCGAAGACTTTACTTATCAAGTAAACAGCGTAACAGAAGCGAAATCTTTACAAAAACAGTATATGAGTGATGTAACGACAGACGGCAAATTTGTGATTGTTGAAATAACGGTCAAAAATACAGGTAAAAAAGGTAGAATGGTAGATACTGAGATGTTCAGGTTAATTGGCAAAGACGGCACAGAATACAAATCACTTGCAACAAATAATATGTATGTAAATGATACCGATTCAAGTTTCTTCTTAAAACAAATAAATCCTAAATTATCTAAAAAAGGTAAAATTGCTTTTGAAGTTCCAAACGAAAAGAAATTCTCGCTTCAAGTCTCATCAGGACTAGGATGGACTGGCGGTAAGTATAAGACCATTGATTTATCAAAATAATGTAAGAGTGCACATTTTTGTGCACTTTTTTTATTACTAAATAATCTATTTAAACTCTAAAACTTCTATTGTAAAATGAACATGAGCCTGTCACATGCAATTGAGGGTAACTACATACATAACAAGGGAGAAGATGATGAAAGCCGTATTTTTCGATTTAGATGATACTTTGCTTTGGGATGAAAAAAGCATTCATACCACTTTTCAGGAAACATGCAGGGAAGCGGAAAAGAAATATGGACTTGATCCAGAATCGTTTGAACAGATTGTGCGTGAAGAAGCAAGAAAGCTGTACTCTTCTTATGAAACATATGATTATACTGTTATGATTGGCATTAATCCTTTTGAAGGACTGTGGTCTAATTTTAGTGAGCCGATTAGCGAAGGCTTTCAAAAGCTGAACGCCCTTGCACCAGAGTATCGCAAAAACGCATGGACGAACGGCTTAAAAGAGGCAGGAATTGACGATGAAGCATTTGGTCAATACTTAGCAGATTTCTTTGCAGCAGAGCGCAGAAAACGCCCGTATGTCTATGAAGAAACGTATCCTGTTTTAGAGCGCCTGAAGGGCACCTATGAATTACTCCTTTTAACAAATGGAGATCCTAGTCTGCAAAAAGAAAAACTTGCAGGTGTTCCGGAACTTGCCCCTTACTTTAATGAAATTGTGATTTCAGGAGATTACGGAAAAGGAAAGCCTGATCCTGGTATCTTTGAGCACTGCCTTCAGCTGTTAAATCTCACAAAAGATGACGTCATCATGGTAGGAGATAATCCAAAAACAGATATTCTCGGCGCTTCTCGCGCTGGCATCCAAACCGTTTGGATCAATCGTCATGGCAAGAAAAATGAAACAGATGTGACTCCAGATTATGAAATTAAAGACTTACACGAATTGTTTGATATTTTAAAATAAACCATAGGAAAAACACCCTTCTCCTGATCGAGATTGGGTGTTTTTTCGTTTTGGGCTATACAATTGCTGCTAAACTTTGTGCTTGACGATCTAAGCCGCGTGCTGCTTCTCCTACATTCATGAATTCCTCGCTTGCCTGCTTGACAAGATCCCGGTTTGTAAACACGCTTGTCTTTGCACGGCTTGTTCCGTTGCTGACCTTTTCAACTTCTAAATGGATCGCCTTCACATAACGATCCACCTTTACGATCGCTTCCTTTGAATCTGTCGCAAGCTTACGGATTTCTGCCGCGACGACACTAAAGCCATTTCCATAGGAACCCGCATGCGCAGCTTCTATGGCCGCGTTCAATGCGAGCAGCTGCGTTTGGGAAGCGATACTGTTAATCGTTGTAGCAATTGAGCTGATCGACTCCACCTGCTCTGTTAACCCTTCTAGCAAACTCATGTTTTGATCAGTTTCATTCGCGATATGTTCAAAAGAAGCATTTACATTTTGACTATGCTGGATGCCGATTTCCGCTCGCTCCATTAATTTTGCAGACATATCCTTTAGGTCTTCTACTACCTGCTTCATTGTGTTTTCTCTCTCCGTAATATCTGTTGCCACTTTCACGACAGCCACTACATTCCCCTCTTCATTGAGCACTGGTGTATACGTCGCTTCAAGCCATAAGGTGTCACCGTACTTCGTGATCCGCTGCACCTTTTCCTGAAACACTTGACCATTCTTCAAACGCTTCCAAAACATTTGATAACTTGCGTCTTCTGCAATATGTGGAGGACAAAACTGTCTATGCTTTAAACCAATCATTTCTTCCTTTGAATATTTCATGGCTTTTGCAAAAATATCATTGACCCATAGGACCTTACCTGTGACATCAAATTCAATCATCGCCAGTGAGTGCTCTAGCGCACGAAGCACAGCTGATTGCTCTAATACTTGTGTTGATAAAGTGTTTGTTGTTTGAATCATCGCTTTCATTCCCCCAATTTGCCTCTCTCTAATAGTACATACTTACCCATACTTTCATACTATCTAAACGTATCATTTGCTTACTTGGATCACTAGTGGAGAATTTTTTTCCATAAGAAAAAAGCCAGCAACCTCAATAGATGAGATCACTGACTGTTTCGTTCGCCTTCATTATTTTTTTGCTTCTGCGACTGCATGTTTCACAAAAGCTTCGAGGTCCATTGTTTCTGAATCTTGTTCCCCATATTTTCTTACATTGACCGCACCATTTTCTGCTTCTTGATCACCGACAACCAGCATGTACGGAATCTTTTGCATTTGCGCTTCTCTAATTTTGTATCCTATTTTTTCATCACGACTGTCTAGTTCTACACGCAGTCCTTCAAGCTGCAAACGTTCTTGCACTTTTTTCGCGTAATCTAGATGGACAGATGGTGAAACCGGGATGACTTGGAATTGTACAGGTGCCAGCCATGTTGGAAGAGCTCCTTTGTATTCTTCAATTAAGAAGGCAACGAAGCGTTCCATTGTGGACACAACTCCTCTATGAATGACAACTGGACGATGGTGTTTTCCATCTTCTCCGATATATGTGAGATCGAAACGCTCTGGAAGTAAGAAGTCTAGCTGTACAGTAGACAAAGTCTCTTCTTTTCCAAGAGCTGTCTTTACTTGGACGTCAAGCTTCGGACCATAAAATGCCGCTTCGCCTTCTGCTTCATAGTAGTCATGTCCAAGCTCGTCCATTGCATCTTTCAGCATAGACTGTGCTTTATTCCACATTGCATCATCGTCAAAATACTTCTCAGTATCTTCTGGATCACGGTAAGATAAGCGGAACGTATAATCATTTAAGCCGAAGTCTTGGTATACTTCTTCAATTAAACGAACTGTACGAATGAATTCGTCTTTGATTTGATCTGGACGAACAAAGATATGGGCATCGTTTAATGTCATCCCGCGAACACGCTGAAGGCCGGATAAAGCACCTGACATTTCATAACGGTGCATTGTGCCAAGCTCTGCAATCCGAATTGGCAATTCGCGATAGCTATGAGGCTCGTTTTTGTAAATCATCATATGGTGCGGACAGTTCATTGGACGGAGAACAAGATCTTCATTGTCCATTTCCATCACAGGGAACATGTCTTCTTGATAATGCGCCCAGTGGCCTGATGTTTTATACAATTCTACACTCGCAAGAACGGGTGTATACACATGCTCATAACCAAGGCGTACTTCTTTATCAACAATATAACGCTCAATGACGCGGCGAATTGTGGCCCCTTTTGGCAGCCAGAGCGGAAGACCTTGGCCCACCTTTTGAGAGTTCGCAAACAGTTTCAATTCTTTGCCTAGTTTACGGTGATCACGCTCTTTTGCTTCTTCAAGCAGACGTAAATGCTCGTTTAATTCCTCTTTGCTGAAGAAAGCTGTTCCGTAAATACGCTGAAGCATTTGGTTGTTACTGTCGCCTCTCCAGTAAGCACCTGCAAGGCTTAACAGCTTGAATTCTTTGATTTTCCCTGTAGACGGCAAGTGAATACCACGGCATAGATCGAAGAATTCACCTTGCTCATAAATTGTGACGGCTTCGCCTTCTGGGATTGCTTCTAACAGCTCTAGCTTCAATTCATCGCCAATTGCTTCAAAGCGTGCTTTCGCTTCTTCTCTTGAAACTTCAATGCGCTCAATCGGCAAATTGCTGTTAATGATTTTTTTCATTTCTTTTTCAATCTTTGGTAAATCTTCAGGTGTAATCGCTACATCGATATCGACATCATAGTAAAAGCCATTTTCGATGACAGGGCCTACGCCAAACTGGACGTGATGCTCTTTTCCATAAATGCGTTTGATTGCCTGTGCTAGTAAATGCGCTGTGCTGTGGCGCATAATATCGAGCGCTTCTTCACTCTTATCTGTGATGATCTCGATTGTTCCACTTTCTAACAGCGGCGTACGCAGATCTATTTCTTTGCCGTTCAATTTACCGGCAAGCGCTTTTTTCTTTAGGCCTGGGCTAATTGATGCCGCGATGTCTTCTGTTGTAGCTGTTTTGTCAAACTCCTTGACTGCTCCATCTGGAAATGTAAGTTGAATTTGTTCTGACATCTCTAGTCACTCCTTTTTTTGGCAATATAAAAACCCCGCCCCCTGGAAAGGG
Organism: Bacillus sp. FSL W8-0183; assembly: GCF_038006825.1. Lineage (NCBI taxonomy): Bacteria > Bacillati > Bacillota > Bacilli > Caryophanales > Bacillaceae > Bacillus > Bacillus sp. FSL W8-0183. The sequence goes on from NZ_JBBOVY010000001.1 coordinate 2,798,926, forward strand.
ACGAGGTTGAATAAACGGAATCGTGGTTCCACCCTTTTTCCCGTATTTGCAGCTTGCTTTGTCAAAAGCAAATACGGCTTGTGGTTCAATAACGGGAATTCCCGTCAGCTATTACTAAACAGTTCACAGCTGATGTTCAAAGGTGGTAAAGCAAATGGTCCTCTGCTAGGAAGCTTTCAGCCACGGCTTCCCTCTCTTTAAGCGGGTGTTCATTTGTTCATGTCCTTATCAATACGGTCTCTGTATGAAGTTACACCGTATTATAAAACGTTTTTTCGTGAAAATCAAGAAAGCTTTTCACTTTTCTTTTCCAAATGACTAGGAACAAATTGAACATTCTGTTCCTGAAACGAATGAGAAGGGAATACCTCAACTCTTTCTTGAAAAATATTTTGAATGGTTTGCACCATCGAGTGACCTGTATCATCTGTAAATAGGTCAATCTTTTGTGGCGCAATGGATACAAGCGGTGCAATCAACTGCGAATCAATATACATTGGATGCTCTCTTACAAACTGTCTGTCTATGTATTGTTTTTGATCACGCTCAGAAGCGTACCGAAATTCCCAAATCATCAGGCGGTCCTGATGCACAACATGTACTTTTTCAAGCTTAGGTTCTCTTGACATCACATAGTCTCGAAGGGATTGAATAAAGTTTTGATATTCTTGTTCCATTTTATATTCTTCGATGGATACTTCAACATAGTTCTTCAGCCTTCTGTCATACGCTGAGAGCCTAAATGTCATAAATGAACCAATGGAAAAAACACCTTTCTGTAAAGAAATCGTCTCAAGCTCTTTTTTTAACAGATCCTCCCTCGGTGGGTCTTGATGAATTCCAGGAATATCATCTAGATCCCCTTTCATGATGCTATGGGCGATTGAAAGAATTTGGTGCTGCTCTTCTGGATCTTTAAATAAGTATGTGTTTTCAAGGATGCTGCGCATGCGTTCATTTTCTTTGCATTCCAAAAAAAAGTGAATCAGCAATGTCCGCACAATGTGCTCTATGGCTTCTCCTGATTTCTTCGCTTCTATGAGAAGCCGGTCTTTCCCTTGTTGAATCGAAATGTGATGCCGACTGTCCAAGTGTTCAGCAAGATGTAAAAAAGCGGCGGTATCATATTCATCTTCAAAGATTATTTCAAGCATGTTTGTCCCCCCTAACGACATCTGTTACATATATATGGGGAGAACATAAAAAATAGACGCCTAAAATAAATCAGGCATCTTTCTTTTTAAAATCAGTGGCACTGAGATAAAGATCAAATAAATCAAACAAACAATCGCTAAGGCGGCATAATTTCCGCTCACAAAGCTTGATCCAAGGACATTTAACGCCACAGTACCAGGTATTAACCCTAAAAAAGTCGCCGCCGCAAATGCACGATAATTCGCACGTGAAGCTGCTGCGGCATAACTGACAAAATCAAAGTGAATGGGTGCAATGCGTAATAAGAGGATATAAAGAAATCCATGCTCTTGAATACGGGACGTCACCGCTTTTAGCTTCCGATTGCTTGATTCGGTTTCCTGCTTGTTTGAACGGAAGGTTGAGGCAAGCAGGAAAGATCCTGTTGCACCTGCTGTCGCACCAGCTAAGGCATAAATGGTCCCAAGGACACTGCCGAATGCCAAACCTGCTGCTAGCGAAAAGACGGTGAGAGGGACAAGCACAAATGGACGAAAAAGTGATAAGAAAAGAAAGACAAAGGGAGCCAACATCCCAAATTGAAGAATCCAATTCTTCACATCTTTCGGCGACAGTTGAAAATGCTGTTTGTTGAGCCACCATAGCACAGCAGCTAGAACGCCAATCACGAGGAAAAGCAGCCATTTTCTTTTATTCATTTCATCCGCTCCCCTTCACGTGACCTATCTTTTTATAAATGACGGCGATTTTCCCCTTCAAGCAGAACTGGTTCAGCTAGGTAGAGAATGCGTTCCATTAATCGAGCTGCCTTCACCTCTTCTTTTTCCCCGCGCTGTGAGTACGTAAAGTGATGCTTTAACTCATTCGGTGAGAAATTAGAAGAGAAAAAAGTCGGCAGCTGCTCTGCCATGCGGTATTGCAAGATTGTTCCTAAAAGTTCATCTCGTACCCAGCTTGTCATCGACTCTGCTCCGATATCATCAAGCATTAAAATTGGTGTAGATTTGACCATATTCAGCTTCTCTTCGAGTGTATGATCAGCTAACGAATTTTTTAACTCTCTCACAAATTCAGGCACGTATACAAGGAGAGATGGATACTCTTTTACCGCTAGCTGTTGCGCAATTGCTGCCAGAATATATGTTTTTCCGACCCCAAACTTTCCATGTAAATAGAGTCCTTTGCCCTTACCTGTTTCATCATAACTTTGCAAGAATTGACCTACTTTTTGAATGACTTCTTGTCTTCCAACCACATTTAAATCAGCAAACGTCGCTTGAAGAACATTCTGCGGAATGTACATGCTTTTCATAAGTTCTTGCTGTTTTTTCTGTCTATCAAGTCGCAGTTTGACAGGACAAGGGGAATATTCAATATCAATGCTCTGACCTTTGATCACAAGCTTCGGGTGATACCCGTCTAAAATGACATTTACATTCTCTTCCTCTAAGCAGTAAGAACAGCCCTTTGATTGTTGTACATATTCAAAGAGCCTGTTCAAGCTGCGATTGATCATGTCTTCTTGGATGTCCTCTTGATGCTCCTTTAAAAAAGCTTTTACATCTTCATCAGCTAGGACACTTTCTTTAATCTGATTGTATCTCACGCGAAAATCTACCCGCCCTTTTAGCTGATCAAATGAACGACCGATCGGTTTCATCTCCATCTCACCTCACATTAATGTGCATTGTACTTTTTCATATTATTAAACTGATCTAACAATTTTTCTTTTTCTCGTTCGAGGTCCTCTGTAGACAAGTTATCTGTCTGTTCTTTTGGCTGTTCTTTCGTTTCAGCTTCTTTCATCCAGTCAGGCAGTTTCTCCTCGCGGATCACTTTTCCTGATCCATATGATTGACGTTTATTTTTTTGCTGCGCCCATTCTGTCATTTGCCTATTCTCTTCTTTGGCAATTTTCATAGCAGCTGCCACTGTTTTGATTTTCTTTCGCACCCAGTGGGCGGCGATTTTCTGCATATATGTTTTGGACAGTTTCATATCGGTTTTTAGCAGTGTATAGTAGATCAGGACATTCATGACCCCAGGCTCTAGCTGTTGCTCAAGCATAATATCTTCAACAATTCTTAAGTCTGCATACGTCGGCTCAATGCCATCTGCCATATCTTTTAGAAGCTCTCTAGGCGAAATATGATCAAGCTTTTCAATCAATTTCGCATCAGGTGCATCGGCACCTGAATTCTGCGTGACATTGTGACGTAAATGTCTTGGCTGTTTTTGATCAATCAGCTTCGGCTGTTCGCCTCTGTATTCAATTTGATACCAGTCTCTCGCTGCTTTTCGCAGATCCTCAGTTGATATCATCTGATCTGAACCACAGGCACCTGCGACAATATTTTGCATTTGCAGCGGGGTGATGCCATAGACGACCGCTAACTTCTTAATTGTCTCTTTCACTTGCTTTGTCAAAGCCTTTCTCGGAATCATCATATCCGACATGCCTGCTAACAGGAGATCAAAATCAAAAGATTCATCTGAAAGCGGTGCAGGCTGACTTGAGCCAACTGTCACATATTCGTAGCCCTCGTCAAGCGATGACGCCTGATTGATTTCCTCTGTCATCTTGCGCTCTCCTGGCTGCAAGACGTGAAACACTTCTTCAAACGATCGGGAGATGTTCTTTGCATCAGCAGGAACTCCTGGATAAGAAAAATAATCACGAAGCTGCATATATTTTGCTTTCTCTACCCGATGATACAAAAGGACATTCAGCATACCGTCTTGGAAAAATTCATCCGGTCTCAGCGGCGGCACGAGCTCATATGTAAACAGTCTGCCTTCTTCCGTTTCCTGTTCATATGTGCGGAGTAATCCGATCGCTTCAAGCTTTAAGCGCTCCTCAAAAATATCATTTAAATTCGTTTGCAGCATCACCATCAGCTGACGGTGAGGTGCGGGTTTCCCCCACATTCGATTTTGTTCCAGCTCTCCCCACAGCGTCATGTATAAACTGAAAGCGGACATGCCAATAAGCGGCTGATATAAAAGAGTAATAAGCTGTCTATCGATGTCACCGAGCAATGAAGCGCTTTTGACGACATACGGATCGACGGCTAGCACTTCCTTCCAATGCTCTGTCATATGCTGATCCTCCCTTAATACGGTTGTCTTCATTGTACACTCTTTTTGCGTTTTACGCTTTACGCAGGAAAAAGAGCATGAAGAATCTTCAGCTCTTTTTTAGCGTTCTTTCTTTAATAAATCTTTTAATTCATCAATAAATACATTGATATCTTTAAATTGACGGTAAACTGAGGCAAACCTGACGTAAGACACTTCATCAATTTTCGCCAACTCGTCCATGACCATTTCCCCAACAAGCTCGCTTTTCACCTCTGACATGCCTTGGTTACGCAATTCCTTCTCGATGTTAAAGCAGACATCCTCGAGCTGTTTTAAAGCGACAGGACGCTTTTCACACGCTTTAATGAGGCCTCTCAGCATCTTTTCCCGGCTGAATTCTTCTCGAATTCCTTCTTTTTTCACCACAATCAATGGCAATTCTTCTAATTTTTCAAACGTCGTGAAGCGATATTGACAGCTTTCACACTCTCTTCTCCGACGGATGGACTTCCCTTCATCTACTGGTCTTGAATCAAGCACCCTTGTGCCAAGGTGCTGACATGTGGGACATTTCATTTCATCAGCTCCGATCTCTTCTTGGAAGTTGTTTGTCTAGTTCTTTATAGAGGGACAAAACAGCCTTTTGACTGTAGCCAAAGTCTGTGGGCAGCGCTGTTTCTGTTGTCACATTAAAATCGACAGCTGTTTCAAAAGGACGAATTGAAATGACAGTCGCCACGAGAAAAGCTTTTTTCGGCGTTCGTATGTTTGCGCTGATTTCACCTCGTTCTGCTGAAACAGATGTCACTTGATAGGAATCGTTTCTTGAAAGAACGGCTTCTACCGCTTGGAAAACTTGAGTTTGTGTCGATTTGTAGTAATGGCTTTTCAGCTCTGATACTGGATGATGGTCAGATGTTTCTGTATGATTTGAAATGAATCGTTTGAGCTTTTGTCCTAAAGTCATACACGTATCCCCTTTGTCATAAACCCTCTTCTTTATTTTATAAAAAAAACCTTTGTTTTCCTAGAACAAAAGTATAGACAGGTTGGATCATGCTGGATGTCGTGTATGGAACAAATATAAAAAGGAGCATAACACAAAGGCATTTAATGCTTTTGGCCAGCTCCCATTGCAATCTTTTTTATGTTTACAGTGCTTTGGCTTGCGCCTGTTTCACTTGTACAGGTCCCATGCCTCGAGGAATTTCGATGTTTTCTCTTGTTTCAGCACCTAGTTCATCTCCGATATGATCTGCTGCAATATTCGGATCTAGATCGCCGCAAGTATAAACATCTATGCTCGCATAACCATGTTCAGGAAAGCTGTGAATTGTCAGATGAGATTCAGAAATAATGACAACTCCACTTACTCCTTGAGGTGCAAATTTGTGAAAAGCAACCTCTCTTACTTCAGCTCCTGATTTCAAAGCTGCATTTACAAACGTTTTTTCAATAAAATCCATGTCGTTCAGTTTATCACAGTCGCATCCCCATAACTCGGAGATAACGTGACGTCCGATTGTTTCCATCATGGACCCCCCTTAAACAAGAATGAAAGAGTGAAGTTCTAAGCAGCCGGACCGGACATATACCACGGGGGAAAGTTAGTCCAAAGAGGTCCTAACCCTTTAAGTATACCCGAATGAGTCTGCGAACAAGAAGTTCACGAAAAATAGTATACTTTGTTTAGACCCATTTTGCAAGCTGTGTTTTTAGTGGGATTTTCTCTCATTTCTTGAAAAGGGACGTTCAGTCTTCTTCATTTCAAACAGCTGAAAGCTCTTTCATCTGGGAACCAACAAACTTTACAAGATCAACCACTCTGCAAGAATATCCCCATTCATTGTCATACCATGCAAGAACTTTTACTTTTCTGCCTTCCATCACCATCGTTGTAAGTCCATCAACGACAGCAGAATAAGGGTTTGTGTTAAAGTCTGTGGAGACAAGTGGTTCATCTGTGTAATCTAATATGCCAGCAAGAGATGTTTTTGAAGCCGTTGCAAAGGCAGCATTGACCTCTTCTGCTGTGACATCTTTTTTCAAGTCGACCACAAGATCAACCATCGACACATTAGAAACTGGCACTCGAAGTGCAAGTCCATGTAATTTCCCTTTCATGTGCGGCAGCACTAAAGAAAGCGCTTTAGCGGCACCCGTCGTCGTTGGAATGATGGACTGGGCACATGCTCTTGCCCGGCGCAAATCCTTGTGGGGGTTGTCGATATTTTTTTGATCATTTGTATAAGCATGAACCGTTGTCATTAAGCCGTTGTCGATGCCAAATTCATCATCTAACAATTTGACAACTGGTGCTAAGCAGTTTGTTGTACAAGATGCGTTTGAAATAACGACGTGCTTTTCAGGATCAAGATCATCCTCATTGACACCCATTACAATTGTAACGTCTTCATTTTTACCTGGAGCTGTGAGTACGACCTTTTTCGCTCCGGCATCTATATGGCCCATCGCTTGATCTTTTGAATTAAATTTCCCTGTTGCTTCGATCACGATATCAATCCCAAGCTCTCCCCATGGAAGCTGCTTTGGGTCTCTATTATTGAGCAAAAGCACTCTTTTGCCATTGACAATCAACGCGTCATCTTCTGCTGTCACATCGCATTCGTAACGTCCATGATTTGTGTCATATTTAATTAAATGTGCTAGCGTTTCGGCAGGATAGCTTGCGTTCACCGCTACAATTTGAATTTGATCATCAAGCATTGCTTTTCTGAAGACCATGCGTCCAATTCTGCCAAACCCATTGATCGCTGCTTTTACCTTCATGAACAGGTCACTCCTCTATTATGTGTTATACTCAATAAATTTATTTATGAAATTAGTATATCACATTAGAATGTAATTGCCAGTATATAAACGTATATTTTCAAAAAAGGGCTGTTCTTTGCAATGAAATTGACGAAAAAAGCATAAAAAAAGAAGAGTACTGTATGTACTCTTACTTATCTGTATGTTCCCATTCGTTTAATATGTTCTCTAATTGCTTTCTAATAAAAGCAAGATCTTTTGTGTTTTCTATCACGCGGTCTGCTTTTTGGCACTTTTCCTCAAGAGGCTGCTGGGAGTGAATGCGATTCAGTGCTTCTTCCTCGCTCAGGTCGTTTCGATTCATGAGCCGCGACAGCTGCAATTCAGGCGTCGTGTACACAACGATGATGCGGTCGACTAGCCCTTCCAGCTTGCTCTCGAATAGGAGCGGGATATCAAGCACAACAAATGTTTCATTGTTGCTCACCCCTTCATCACGCTGCTCGAGCATTTCCTTTCTGACTTCAGGATGAACGATGGCATTGAGCTTTTTTCTTTTCTCTTCATCAGAAAAAATGATCGCTCCAAGCTGCTGCCGGTTCAGTTCACCATTTGGCAGAAGAACCTCTTCACCAAAAGTTTGAACGATTTGATGAAGGGCAGCCGATCCTTTAGAAACCGCTTCTTTTGCAATGATATCAGCATCCACCACCCGAATGCCTTTCTCTTTTATCATCTGCGAGACTGTGCTTTTTCCGCTAGCAATCCCGCCTGTTAATCCAATGACGAGCGTCAATTCGTTTCCTCCTTTACAGCTTCCACACCCCAATTAAAATGAGTAACAGCCCTGGTAAGCATGCGAGTTTATCGATCCAGCGCCAATTGGCCAAATAATGACCCGCACGCAGTCCGATGCATACAAAAAGAGAACTCATCACAGCGACCGTGATGCTCATGACAATTGGAGAAAAACCAAGAATCGCTGCACCAATCCCTGCACCAAATGCATCGATGGATAAAGCAATTCCAAGAAGCACCGCTTCCATTCCATTAATGGTGCCAGAGCGGTCAATATCTGCGCTTGTAGGCTTTCGCAAAATATGAATGACAAGCCCAAGAGACTGCACTTCTACATTGAGAAGTGTTTTTTCATGAAGGAGCAAATCACGCTCTTTCGCTGGTTTATAAAATTGATACAGAACCCAAAGTCCGATGGCAATTAAAATGCCTCCACCCAGTTTATCTGTCACTGAGACAGGGAGGAATGTCGTGAGCAGGCTGCCAATCAGCATGGAAATGAGCAACACAATTCCTGAACAGCAAGCAATAATAACGATGGCTTTAAATGGAATCCTCATCTTGCGAAGACCATACGTAAAACCTACAGAAAAGCTGTCAATGCTGACGGCAATAGCTAAAAACAGAAGCGAAAACGAAATCATACCTGTACTCTTCCTTTCTGTTCATGCAACGATGATCAAGAGTCTCTAGGCGTCCTTAGACTCTTCTTCACTATATGAAGAGCAGGTGGGCTGTGTGTCAGTCTACACCTTGCTGAAAAAAGAATGTTTTTTATCGTATGCATGGCAAAAAGGAAGCATGCTGACGGCTTACCTTTATGAAGGGCGTTTTTGGCAGGTCACACAAAAATGGGTGCCGCGCCCTCCCACCACTGTTTTCTCTATGATACTGCCGCACGTCTGGCAAGGTTCTCCCCGCCGGTCATATACAAGAAGCTGTAATTGAAAAGTCCCAATATCACCTTGTGAATTGATGTAGGAGCGAATGGTGCTGCCTCCTGCATCAACAGCCACTTGAAGCGTGTCAATAATATGTTTGTGGAGCACCTTGCAAGATGCAAGACTTAGCTGATTCGCTTTTGTTTCTGGATGAATGCCTGATTTAAACAGCACTTCATCTACATAAATATTACCGAGACCAACCACGATTTTTTGATCAAGTAAAGCCGTTTTGACCACGCGGGAGGTTTTCTTTAATTGCTCCCATAAATATTCTGGTGTAAATGAGTCTGAAAAAGGTTCATATCCCAGCTGTGATAGCGGAAGTTCTTTTTCTTCTTCGCCTGGCAGAAATAGATGCATCGTCCCAAATTTACGGACATCATGGTACCGAAGTTCGGTACCGTCTGTGAACGTAAAGACGACGTGTACATGTTTATCATAAGGCTCACCAGTTTCATGTACACGGTATTTCCCTTCCATTCTTAAATGGGAGACCATCACATAGTGGTCTAAATGAAAGAGTAGAAACTTCCCTCTTCTTTCAATGGTTTGAATGGTTTCTCCTACCATCCTTCTAGCGAACTCTTCCGGTTCCCCAGGACGTTTGATGATATTTGGCCATTTGATATCGACCGTTTCAATCGTTTTTCCTTTGACTAACCGCTGAAGAGTGCGCCGGACGGTCTCAACCTCTGGTAATTCCGGCATGCTCCTCGCTCCTTTTTCTCTCTCTTTATTTTGCGTCGTACCAAGATGGGCCTGAAGCGAAATCGACTTTTAGCGGCACATCGAGCTGAAGTGCGCTTTCCATGACTTCAGGGACGATTTTTTCTAATATGGCGATTTCTTCTTTTGGCGCTTCAAAGATCAGTTCATCGTGCACTTGCAATAACAGATTTGCCTGCAGATTCTCTTCTTTTAACTTTCGTGCCATATCAATCATCGCTTTTTTGATGATATCGGCGGCACTGCCTTGGATCGGTGTATTCATTGCCGTTCTTTCAGCAAAGCTTTTCACATTAAAATTACGGCTTGTGATATCTGGGATATATCGTCTGCGTTTAAGAAGCGTGGTCACATACCCTTTTTGTTTTGCTTCCTGCACGATGTCCTCCATATAGGTTTTCACGCCTTTAAAGCTTGTTAAATAACGCTCAATGAAGGCCGCTGCTTCTTTTCTTGTAATCCCAAGGTTTTGAGACAGTCCATAATCACTAATTCCATATACGATTCCGAAGTTGACAGCTTTGGCCTGTCTTCTCATAGAGGAAGTCACTTCTTCTTCTGAGACATGGAACACATCAATGGCTGTTTTCGTGTGAATATCCATATCTTGCGTAAAGGCTTCAATTAAGTTCTCATCTTGAGAAATGTGCGCGAGTACACGCAGCTCAATTTGAGAATAGTCAGCTGCAAACATGAGCCAGCCTTCTTTTGACGGAACGAACGCTTGACGAATTTTTCGGCCTTCTTCTAAACGAATCGGGATGTTTTGAAGGTTTGGGTCTGTTGAGCTTAATCTTCCTGTTTGTGTAAGTGCCTGATTAAATCTTGTGTGCACTTTATGCGTATCTTTGCGCGTCACTTTCATTAAGCCTTCCACATAAGTGGATTGCAGCTTTCCTATTTGACGGTAATGCAGAATGGACCGAATAATTTCGTGCTTATCTTCAAGCTTTTCAAGGACATCCGCAGACGTAGAGTAGCCTGTTTTGGTCTTTTTGATAACCGGCAGTCCTAATTTTTCAAATAAAATCACACCAAGTTGCTTCGGTGAATTGATGTTAAATGTTTCTCCTGCTAACCGATGAATGGTTTCTTCATATTCCTTCAGCTTCTTCGTGAGTTCTTCACCCATTTTCTGAAGACGTTCAACATCCACTTTTACTCCAAGAGATTCCATTTCACCTAAGATGAGGGCAAGTGGCAACTCTAAATCTTCATACAGCTCATGCTGATCATTTTTTTCTAACGCTTCAAGGGTCAAATCATGCAGCGCAGAGATCGCTGCTGCTTTTCTTCCAAGATGGTCTTTTAGCTCTTCTTCAGGTGGAATCGCCTGTTTCGCTCCTTTTCCGTAAACTTTTTCATCGGAAAGGGCTATGTTCAGGCCATATTCCTTCGCCACACTTGCAACGTCCTCATAGGATTTCTGCGGATTGACCACATAGGAAGCGAGCAGGACGTCGTTATCGACACCTTTTAGATCAACATCATGCCATCTAAGGGCAACAACCGCTCTTTTGGAATCAAAGACCCATTTCTTCTTCGTTTCATCCTGTACCCATTGTTTAAACGCTTCAGATTGCAGAGCATCTTCTTTTGTCATAAAAAATGCACCGTTCTCATTATGGATCGCAAACCCTATCAAATCGGCTTCGTGATAATTGTCTCCTAGCTGTTCTACCACAAGTGCAGCGTGATCTGTCAGCATGTCCTCCGTGACATCTGTCATTTTCTTCACGTCTAGTTCGTCTATTTCTACTGGTTCATCTGATTCTGGCGCTTCTCCTAAACGCTCTAGCAGCGTTTGAAAGCCCAGTTCTTTATAAAGAGAGATGACCTGCTCCATGTGAGGACCTTCATAGGCGAGCTCTTTGCTTGACACATCTATTGGTGCTTCTACGAGAATCGTCGCCAGCTTTTTACTCATCACCGCTTGTTCTTTATATTCTTCAAGCTTTTCTTTTAGCTTTTTCCCGCTGACTTCGTCAATATGATCAAGCAGATTTTCAACCGTTTCAAACTGCTTTAGTAATTTGATCGCTGTTTTTTCACCGACACCAGGCACGCCAGGGATATTGTCTGATGAGTCTCCCATCAGCCCTTTCATGTCGATGATTTGATCTGGTCTGAGGCCGTATTTCTCTTCAATATGGGCCGGTGTGTAATATTCTACTTCTGTGATGCCTTTTTTCGTAATGGCTACTGTTGTATGGTCTGTTGAAAGCTGCGTTAAGTCTTTATCTCCTGAGAAGATTTTGACCTCAAAGCCGTCCTTTTCTGCCTCTACAGCCAGTGTGCCGATAATGTCATCCGCCTCGTATTGCGGAAGCTCGTACCTTTTCACTTGATAAGCATCTAATAGCTCACGGATGAACGGCATTTGTTCTGATAGTTCTGGCGGAGTTTTTTGTCTTCCGCCTTTATATTCCTTAAAGGTCTCGTGACGGAAGGTGGTTTTACCCGCATCAAATGCTACGAGCATATGAGTCGGCTTCTCGTCTTCCAGCATCTTCATTAAGATCATCGCAAAGCCATAAATGGCATTTGTATGTACGCCTTTATCATTGGATAATAGCGGTAAAGCAAAAAAAGCTCGATAAGCGAGACTGTTTCCATCCACAAGTACTAATTTCTTTTGATCTGTCATCTTTTAATCCTCCATCGACTGAGCCGGCTCAGCCGTCTCTTTCGCACATTGTATGTTCATTTTATCAAAGTTTATTTTGAAAAGAAAATAGACAAGCCTGCATAAAAAAGGGACGAAAACAACAAGTGTTTTCGTCCTTCCAAAATTGGCTCCTTGGATGAAGGGGTTCCTATTCATCCTACCAATGATTGATTAACAAAACATGAATTCATTGTAAAGATCATGTAAATTTTAACGCCACTTTCCATTCTTCTCTATTTTGACTTTAAACTCACGGTAAACGTCGTCCCTTTGCCTTGTTTGCTATGAACAGAAATCGTTCCTTCATGTGCTTCGACAAGGTGTTTGACAATGGCAAGACCAAGTCCTGTACCGCCTGAGTTTCTACTTCTATCTTTATCAATTCGATAAAACCTCTCGAATATTCTTGGAATCTCACTCTTTTTCATACCGATCCCTGTATCTGCTACATCAAATTCATAGCTGTCTTTCCTCTGTCTTGCTGTGATCGTAACACTTCCTCCCTCTGGTGTATAGGTGAGGGCATTATTGATCAGGTTGAGGAAAATTTGTTTTAATCTCAGCGGATCTGCCATGACATAGACCGGCTCTTTCGGGACACGCACTTGTAGGTCAATGCCTTTTTCAGCAGCCTTTTGTTTTAGCAGCACTTCAATCTCTTGAATGATTTCTGTCGCATTGGCTTCTTGAATATTCAGCTTAAAATGCTGCTGTTCAATTTTCGAGAGATCAAGTAAGTCTTGGATGAGCGTTTCTAAACGAATACTCTCTTTTAGGATGATGGACAAAAATTGTGTCAGCGCTTCTTTATCGTCAATGGCACCATCCAGAAGTGTTTCAGAAAAGCCTTTAATTGACGTGATCGGTGTCTTTAATTCATGTGACACGTTAGCGACAAAGTCTTTTCGCATCTGTTCTAGCTGCTTTGTTTCTGTCACATCATGAAAGACAAGAACAATCCCTTTCCATTCATCGTCTGTACTTAAGATCGGGACACCATCGACTTGGAAATAACGGCGCTCGATGTCAACAGCGAGACGTAAAAACTTTCGGACCTTGGTTTCTGTCATGAAAATTTCGTCTATTAACTCAATAATCTCTTCATGGGTAAAGGCTTCATGATACAGCTTGTGCATATAAATATGTTTTTGCACTTTGAATTGCTTGCGGAATGTTCGATTGACTAAGTGGATATAGCCCATTTTATCAATCAAAATAATCCCCGCTCCAATGTTTTCAATGACTGTTTGCAGACGATCTCGCTGCATTTCGCCAGCGCTTGTCATGTCTTGAAGACTTTCTGCCAGACGCTTCATTGATGTATTGAGTTCACTTGTTTCAATGATCAGCTCTTCATAGTTATTTGTATCATAGTTCCCTCGTTCAAGCTGTTTGGCCACCTTTGTGGCATAATCAATCGGCTTTACATACTTCATCGACATGCGATAGCCAAAGAAGACGATGATAATGATGGCTGAACCAAGACAAAAGGCTAATGCAAGCCAGAGCTGACCATCAATCTCATTCAAAGGCTGGAATGAAGCATGAAGAAATAAATATCCCGCCGGTTCGTTTTGTTTCATCATTGGGACTGCATAATGAAACAGCGCATCCTTCTCATCCTCAATGAACGTTCCTTTTGTTTGGAGCTGCTCACTTTTCAGTGTGTTTAAAATGACAGCCCTTTGTTCTGCTTGACCCGTTGTATGTATGATATTCCCCTTCACGTCCACAATCGACGCATTCATATCGAGATGCTGCTTTGCTTGATTGAGAATCTTCTTGTTTTGCTCCGCATTCAAATCTTCAACATTCATAGAAGAAAGGAGAAAACTCGATTCCTTTTCCATTCGTTCGGTTAATTTTGTTTCATAGAAAATATGAAACATATGATCCAAGAAAAGACCAAGCGCAACAAACACAATAAACAAGAGAAAAATGAGCCCAGAAAAAAGGCGGGTTCTCACTTTACTCATTTGGCTTTGGCTCCTCCAATTTGTAGCCTAAGCCTCGAATGGTTTTAATATATGTTGGTTTTTTCGTGTTCTTTTCAATTTTGTCCCGCAAGTGGCTGATATGCACATCCACAATACGAGTATCACCTGCAAAGTCATAATTCCAAACCGCACTTAACAATAGATCACGCGTAAGGACACGGCCTTTATGCTTAGCCAAATAAAGAAGCAGTTCAAATTCCTTTGGCGTGAGCTCTAGACGTTCTTCTTGGAAATAGACTTCGTAATGTTCAGGTAAAATGCGCAGGTCTCCAATTTTGATTTGGTCTGCAATGATCTCTTCCTTCTCTTCTTGCACGGGAGCCGGCTGAGATTGCTGTGCTCTTCTCAAAATGGCTTTTACCCGAGCACCCACTTCTCTAGGACTGAAAGGTTTTGTCATGTAATCATCGGCTCCAAGTTCAAGACCGAGCACCTTATCAAATTCATCGTCCTTTGCTGTCAGCATTAAAATAGGGAACATCATTTTTTGAATTCTCAGTTGTTTGCACACTTCAATGCCGTCCATTTTCGGAAGCATTAAATCAAGCACAATCAGATCAGGCTGTTCACTTGCTGCTTTTTCAAGCGCTTCTTCTCCGTCTCTTGCTGTGACGACATCGTAGCCCGCCCTTTCAAGGTTATAGCTTAGAAGTGTTACAATTGATTCTTCATCATCCACAACTAATATTTTTTTATTCATGTTGTGCCTCCAATTAGTGATTTCCCCTGCATCCGGTTTTTTGTATCTTATGTGAAAAGCGAGAAGTCATGCTTTCTCTTTCATTTTAACGAAAGCTTAACAAGAGAACAATTTAAAATTTCGACAAGATTGGCTTTGTAAACAAAAAGAAGACTCCTCATACGAGAAGCCTTCTTTTTTATTCTTATTAAGACAATACTTTCATGACGTTCTTTACAGATTCAACAGAACGGTCAAGCTGACTTCTTTCTTCTTCTGTCAGCTCAAGCTCGATGATCTGCTCAAGGCCGTTTCCACCTACGATTGTTGGAACTCCAAGGTAAATGCCTTCGTAGCCATATTCACCTTCAAGGTATGCAATCGTCGGCATGACGCGACGTTGATCTTTTAAGATCGCCTCAACCATTTCAACGAGTGAAGCAGCAGGTGCATAATACGCACTACCATTACCTAATAGGTTGACGATTTCACCGCCGCCTTTTCTTGTTCTTTCAACAATTGCATCAATTCGCTCTTTAGGAATTAATGTTTCCAGCGGGATACCGCCTGCGTAAGAGTAACGTACAAGAGGAACCATGTCGTCCCCATGTCCGCCAAGAACAAAGCCCGTCACATCTTTCACAGATAGGTTTAATTCTTGAGCAACGAACGTACGGAAACGTGCTGTATCAAGAATTCCTGATTGTCCGATGACTTTTTCTTTTGGTAATCCTGATTCTTTATAAACTGCATATGTCATTGCATCAACAGGGTTTGTTAACACAACAATGATCGCTTCTGGAGAATATTTAACGATTTCACGTGTCACACTGCGCATGATTTTTTCATTTGTTGACACGAGGTCGTCACGGCTCATTCCCGGCTTTCTTGCAATTCCTGCCGTAATGACCACGACATCAGAACCGGCTGTATCTTCGTAGTTAGAAGTTCCTGTAATATTCGCATCGAAGCCTTGAACAGGGCTTGCTTCCAGCATGTCAAGTGCTTTCCCTTTTGTCGGGTTCTCAAGCTGAGGGATATCCACTAATACGACATCCGCTAATTCTTTTTGAGCTGTTAGAAATGCTGTAGTTGCTCCAGTAAAGCCTGCTCCGATGACAGATACTTTTTTACGCTTGTTTGCCATTTCCTTTTTCCCCTTTAACTTTAAAGTTTAAGAATCAAGACAAGTTTTTGATGAGCTCGTCAGCAAACTCAGAACATTTCACTTCTGTTGCACCGTCCATTAATCTAGCAAAATCGTACGTGACGACTTTAGATGCAATTGTTTTTTCAACAGATTGAATCACTAGATCAGCAGCTTCTTGCCATCCAAGGTGCTCAAGTAAAAGCACGCCTGATAGAAGAACAGAAGATGGATTCACTTTATCAAGACCAGCATATTTCGGTGCTGTTCCGTGAGTCGCTTCAAAAATAGCATGTCCTGTTTCGTAGTTGATATTTGCACCAGGTGCGATACCAATTCCACCAACTTGTGCTGCAAGTGCATCAGAGATGTAGTCTCCGTTTAAGTTCATTGTTGCGACAACATCGAACTCAGCTGGACGAGTTAAAATTTGTTGAAGGAAAATATCTGCAATGCTGTCTTTGACAATGATTTTGCCAGCAGCTTCTGCTTCACTTTGCGCTTTGTTTGCCGCATCTTTTCCATCTTGTTCTACAATACGATCATATTGTGCCCATGTAAAGACTTTGTCGCCAAACTCTTTTTCAGCCACTTCGTAGCCCCAGTTTTTGAAGGCTCCTTCTGTAAATTTCATGATGTTTCCTTTGTGAACAAGCGTCACAGATTTACGGCCTTGGTCAATCGCATATTGGATCGCTGCTCTGACAAGACGAGATGTTCCTTCTTCAGAAACTGGTTTGATTCCGATACCTGATGTTTCTGGGAAACGGATTTTATTCACACCTAATTCGTTTTTCAAGAAGTCGATTAACTTCTTCACTTCGTCTGATCCTTTTGCATACTCGATTCCTGCATAGATATCTTCAGTGTTTTCACGGAAGATGACCATGTCTGTGTCTTCTGGACGTTTCACAGGAGATGGTACACCTTTGAACCAGCGAACTGGACGTAAGCATGTGAATAAATCAAGCTCTTGTCTTAGTGCCACGTTCAATGAACGGATTCCTCCGCCAATTGGTGTTGTCAGTGGTCCTTTGATCGCGATTAAATATTCACGAATGTCTTCAAGTGTTTGCTCTGGAAGCCACTCGCCAGTTTTATTGTAAGCTTTTTCACCTGCATATACTTCTTTCCAAGTGATTTGCTTTTCACCTTTATATGCTTTTTCTACAGCTGCTTCAAGAACTCTTGATGCTGCTTTCCAAATGTCAGGACCGATTCCGTCCCCTTCGATAAACGGGATAATTGGATTATTTGGTACATTCAATACGCCGCCAGTAACTGTAATTTTTTCGCCTTGTGACAATGATATTACCTCCCAGGTTATGTAGTGAATATTTGAAACTTCCAAGCTTGATGTCTGCAAGCCAAGAAGTTTTTCACGTGATTCGTTTTTTGTTGATATGGAGGCTGATTGGTTTAGATGGATCAGCCTCCGCTATTCTATAAACATTAGTCTCTTTCACTGATCGGAACAAACGTTTGAAGATCAGGTCCAATATAGTCAGCTCTTGGACGGATCAGACGGTTGTTGTCATATTGCTCTAAAATGTGAGCAATCCATCCAGAGAATCGGCTGATCACGAAAATTGGTGTAAACAAGTCATGATCAATCCCAAGACTGTGATAGACAGAAGCAGAATAAAAATCAACATTTGGTGGAAGATTTTTCTCTGATGTCACGATTTCCTCTGCGCGTACAGACATTTCATACCATTTTGGCTCGCCTGTGAGATTTGTTAAGCGCTGGCTCATTTCTTTTAAATGTTTTGCACGCGGGTCACCTTGGCGGTAAACGCGGTGGCCAAAGCCCATAATTTTCTCTTTCTTCTCTAGCTTACCATGAATATAGGAATCTACGTTTTCAACTTCGCCAATTTCTGAGAGCATCTTCATTACGCCTTCATTCGCGCCGCCATGAAGTGGTCCTTTCAATGCGCCGATAGCCGCTGTTACACCAGAGTAGATATCTGATAGTGTAGCAACACATACGCGTGCTGTAAATGTCGATGCGTTTAATTCGTGATCCGCATGTAGAATGAGCGCTTTATCAATCGCTTCAATTTCTACTGGTGAAGGCTCTTCGCCGTTTAGCATATATAAGAAGTTTGCAGCATAGGTGTATTCTTCTTTTGGCTGTACAGGCTCAAGTCCCTTTCGAATACGTGAGAATGCAGCGACAAGTCCAGAAATTTTCGCTTGTAAGCGAATGGCTTTTCTGTAATTCGCTTCTTTGTCCATAATCTCTGATTCGTCATCAAGTAAACCTAATAAGGATACCGCTGTACGAATCGCAGACATTGGATGAACCCCATCCAGCGAATAAGATTTAAAGTGCTCAATGATCTCTTGCGGAATATGAGCATTTTCATTGAGCTGCTGCTTTAACTCGCTTAGCTCCTGCTCATTCGGCAGCTTTAAGTGCCATAACAGGTAGACAATTTCTTCGAAAGTCGCTTTTTCAGTTAAATCATCGATATTGTACCCTACATAAGTAAGAGTATCATCAATAATTGAGCTTACGGATGAAGTTGTTGCCACGATACCTTCAAGACCTCTTGTTGCTGTCATGTTCAATCTCCCCTTTTTAAAAAGATTCCCCTTCGTTGCAAAATTCTCGCTTTTTGAAAGCGCTATCCAACCAAAATAGGCTGGCAGGTTTAGAAAAGAAAATGCTTACATTTACCTATACGGTTAGAGCGCTTTTAGCCTCATATCTCGTGTTTGATCAATGAGTTCAAAATTAAGCCTATTCCCATTATAAACAATAATCAGACATTTGTTAAATGTTTAACTATAATTTTTTTTGATATTTTTTTTTCCAGCCTTCCGGTTCGGGCATGGAATAAAGGGATTTTGCTTCTTTTAATATATTTAATTATGTTTTTTTGCAAAAGCTCACGCCAGAAAAAAATCAAAAGAAAGTGGCATGAGCCACTCTCTTTTTAACCGCTGAAAAATTTCACTGCTTGCATCGCTAAATAGGCAATTCCAGCACCAATCAGCGGGCCAACAGCCACACCTTTGAATAAACTAACTGCCAAAATCGTACCGAATACAAGTGCTGCTGTGATATGCGGATCGTTTTCGAGTAGCACAATGCCGTTTTTTGCAATTAATGCTACTAATATACCCGCTCCAAGAGCTATCCAAGCATAGGAAGATTTCATCGCTTCTCCAAGCTGTTTAAATCCAATGTCCCCTGTTGCGATCGGTACAAGCACAGCGATCGTGATGACCGTCACACCCCAATTGATACCTTTTGATTGCAGAACCGGGAATATTTTTTGATCCAGGCCAATCAGCTTAATTGCAATCAGCACAGAGACCGCTAAAATTAACGAATTGTTTTTTGCAATAAGTGCAATAACGAGTAAAAGAACCAAAAACAAATTTGCTTGAGTAAACATACGCCGCTCCTTTCTTTCTTTTTATTGCGACCTTTTCATATTACTAATCTTTTTGAATAAAATGAAGTATCGGACATGCTTGTTTTTTGGAGGGGATTGTGTGAATCACACTTATGTGGGCATTTTTTTGCGAAGTTTGATGATTTTCAGCATCGTCGTTTGTGCGGTTGTTTTTTTATATCAGTCTTTTCCGTTTTTATATCCATTTTGGATTGCATTTGCCGTGTCGTGTTTGATTCATCCAGCCGTATGCAAAATTGAAAACATGACCGGGATGCCAAGAGGTTTTGTTGTCATCATTGTGCTATTACTCTTTTTAGTGGCAGCCGCCGGATTCATGACACTTTTAGTGGCGGAAATCATTTCAGGAAGTGCTTATTTAGCAAAGGTCCTGCCAGGTCATCTTGATCAACTGATTGGGATCGTGGAACGTTTTTTCACAGATCAGATTTTGCCTTTATATCATGATTTGACTGCTCAATTTAATACACTTCAAGCAGGTCAAAAGGAATCTATTTTAGGACAAATCCAAGCACTTGGTGACGAAGCAGCGGCAAAAATCGGGACTTTCCTTTCAAAAACTCTTGAATTCATTCCAGCTTTTTTAGGTCTTTTGCCTGATGCAGCAGCGACGCTTTTATTTTCCGCCCTAGCGACTTTTTTTATCACAAAAGATTGGTTTACGTTAAAAAAATATGGTTCTCGTATCTTTCCCGCCAAATGGATGCTTCATACACATGCCATTTTATCTGAAATCAAAAAAGCCATTTCTGGCTTTATGAAAGCCCAGCTTCTACTTGTTGCCATGACCATTGGGATCGTGCTGATTGGACTTTTCATCTTAAAGGTCGAGCATGCGATTGTGATCGCTCTATGTATTGGTCTAGTTGATTTACTTCCTTACATCGGGAGTGGCACGGTTTTTCTTCCGTGGATCATTTACTCCGCGATGACAGGAAATCTTTCACTCGCCATTGGACTGGGCATTTTGTATATTGTGGTGCTCATTCAAAGACAAATATCAGAGCCAAAAGTCTTAAGTAAATCAATTGGTCTTAATCCTTTAGCAACACTTGTGGCACTGTTTGTCGGGTTAAAATGCTTTGGTTTTCTTGGACTTGCACTCGGTCCCGCTTCTCTTGTCGTTTGGCAGGCGTTTCGTAATGCAGGGGTTTTCAGAGACCTTTATCAGTACATTCGGTATGGCGCGCAAAAGTAAAAGAGACCTGATGCGAAGGTCTCTTTATCGTATAATCGTATAGCGTTTGCGATTGGACATGTTTCTAAGCCAGCGCTCAAAGAGCGGTTTGATCCGTTTTCTTGTCATGGGAATGAGCAGCACAGCCCCAATCAGATCAGAAAGGAATCCAGGTATGAGCAGCAGCAAACCACCAATCAGAATGCAGAATCCATCGACAATGGTGGCCCCTGGCATTTTGCCATACTGTAAATCTCGCTGCACTTTCTGAAATGCTTCTATTCCTTGTTTCCTTGCAAAGTAAGCACCTAGTGCACTTGTCAGCACAATGACTAGCATCGTTGGTAAAATACCAATGATGTTACTTGAGATTAAAAATAAACTAATTTCCACTGCCGGGAACAGAATCAATAATAGTAGAAAATATTTTTTCAACCATATCACCTCATGGGGTCTCTTTCATCGAAAGCTGTTAACTTTTTTAGTGTAACATAAAAAAAGAGAGGAGTCAGATAACTCCCCTCGTGTGTGATTTAAAGGACGCTTGCACGGCCTTTGTAGATCGCTCCGCGTGCTGGATCTACTGTAATCTCTTCGCCTTCTTTTAGAAGTGTTGTGGCACTGTCAAGACCGACAATGACTGGAATGCCAAGACTAAGCCCAACGACTGCTGCATGGCTTGTTAGACCGCCTTCTTCCGTGATAAGGGCAGACGCTTTTTCTAAAGCACCCATCATATCACGATCTGTGCAGTTTGCGACAAGAATCGCACCATCGTACATTTTTTCCTCTGCTTCTTTTCCGCTTTGTGCAATAACAACCGGTCCAAATGCAGATTTGCGGCCAATTCCTTGACCCTTCGCAATGATGTCACCGACAACATACACTTTCATTAAGTTCGTTGTACCAGCTTCTCCAACCGGCACACCAGCTGTAATGACAATCAAGTCGCCATGTCTTACATAGCCAGATTCAATAGATTTTTCTACTGCATTCTCTAGCATTTCATCAGTAGATGACGTATTTGATCCACTCTTCGCAAATACACCGAATACGAGAGATAGCTTTCTTGCTACTGATTCGTTTGCTGTGACTGCAACGATTGGTGCTTTAGGTCTATATTTTGAAATCATTCTTGCTGTATGACCACTCTCAGTAGGTGTCACAATCGCTGCTACATCAAGCTTCATAGCTGTGTGCGCAACAGATTGACCGATCGCATCTGTAATGCTGACCTCTACTTCTTCGCTTCTGCGAGAAAGGATTGCTTTATAGTTAAGTGCTTCCTCTGAACGTGAGGCAATGTTGTGCATCGTTTGCACAGCTTCAACTGGATATGTTCCTGCTGCTGTTTCACCAGATAGCATGATCGCATCTGTACCGTCAAAAATAGCATTTGCCACGTCACTTGCTTCCGCACGTGTTGGACGCGGGTTACGCTGCATGCTATCCAGCATTTGAGTTGCTGTGATGACAGGCTTGCCTAAACGGTTGCATTTTTTGATTAGCATTTTTTGAACAAGTGGTACTTCTTCTGCCGGAATCTCTACACCAAGATCTCCACGCGCAACCATCAGTCCATCTGATACCTCGAGGATTTCATCGATGTTATCAACGCCCTCTTGGTTTTCAATCTTCGGAATGATTTGAATGTCAGCTGCGTTGTTCTTTTCAAGTAGCTCACGAATTTCAAGAACATCAGAAGCTCGTCTCACAAAAGAAGCTGCGATGAAATCGACACCTTGTTCAATTCCAAACAGAATATCATTGGCATCCTTTTCTGTAATACCCGGCAAGTTCACACTCACACCTGGTACGTTGACACCTTTTTTGTTTTTCAGTGTGCCTGTATTCATTACTTTTGTGACGATTTCTTTTCGGTCCTTATTTAATTCTTTTACTTCTAGACCAATCAGACCATCATCTAATAAAATGGTTGAGCCCACTTCTACATCATGAATTAAATCTTCGTACGTCACACTGATTTTTTCAGTGTTTCCCACAATGTCTTCCATACTCACGATAAGATCAGCACCAGCAACTAACTCAATTGAGCCGTTTTCAACTGTGCGTGTACGGATCTCTGGACCTTTTGTATCAAGAAGGATCGCAATGTCCTTGCCTAAAGTTTTCCCTGCTTTGCGAATGTTTTCAATACGTGCACCATGCTCTTCAAAATCTCCATGAGAGAAGTTTAGTCTGGCTACATTCATTCCTGCTTCAATCAATTCAGTCAGCTTTTCAATGCTTTCACTTGCTGGACCGATTGTACAAACGATTTTTGTCTTTCTCATTACTGTTCCTCCTAAGGTCTTCTCGTTTTATATAGAGAGCTCTTGTGAAAGTCGGTACATATTTTGATCGACTGTATGCTTTTTATCTAAGATGTCTAAAATATCGTGATGAACGAGTTCGTTGCTTTGAATACCTACACAGCGTCCGCCTCTTCCTTCAAGAAGAAGTTCTACTGCATACGCTCCTAGGCGACTTGCGAGCACTCGGTCAAACGCACTTGGAGAACCTCCACGTTGAATATGTCCTAAGACAGATACACGCGTTTCAAGGCTTGTCTCCTCTTCAATTCTCTTACCAAATTCGACACCGCTGCCGACGCCTTCTGCAACGATGATGATACTGTGCTTCTTGCCTCGTTCATGTCCTCTTCTCAATCTGGCAATAATTTCGTCCATGTCATAGTCTGCTTCAGGAATCAAAATCGATTCAGCTCCGCCTGCAAGACCTGACCAAAGGGCAATATCACCTGCATGTCTTCCCATTACTTCCACTACGTATGTACGTTCATGAGATGTGGCTGTATCACGAATTTTATCAATGGCATCAATGACTGTATTTAGTGCTGTATCAAAGCCAATAGTGAAATCAGTACCAGGAATGTCATTGTCAATCGTGCCAGGGACACCTACACATGGAAAACCGAGCTCTGTTAATTTCTTCGCTCCCATGAATGAGCCATCTCCACCGATGACAACAAGTCCTTCAATACCGAATTTTTTTAAGTTCTCAATCCCTTTTTCACGACCTTCAACTGTCTTGAATTCAGGACATCTTGCCGTGTAAAGTTTTGTTCCTCCACGATGAATGATATCGCCTACTGAACCTATTTCGAGTTTCTCAATTTTACCGTTAATTAGACCTGAATATCCATTATAAATACCGTAAACTTCTACATTATGGTAAATTGCTTTCCTTACAACTGCGCGCACAGCTGCATTCATTCCTGGGGAATCCCCACCGCTCGTTAAAACTCCTATACGCTTCATCTTTTTCACCTCAGAGACCATATATGAATTAAACATACCATTTCCACTGCTTGAAAACAATCATGAGCAAAACCGGATGTTTTCAATACGAATTTCTAAAACCGTACTTATTATACAATTAAATAAAATGTTTTTAAACAAAAGTTAAGAAAGTCATGAAAGCACTTTGTTCAAAAAACAGTTGATTCAAGTGCTCTAAACCTTGTCAAATCAACGTTTTCAGACGTTTCAAATTTTATGAAAACAAAAGAAAATTATTTTCAAATAGCGCTTACATCAGATCGTTTTGATGAAAAAAGACGAAAAAAATAAACGCCAGCCAAAAGGCTGTACGTTTATTTAGTTTACCCCAATATATTGATTTTCAATCGATACTTTGCCGATTGCTTTGTATTTTTGATATCTTTGTTCGACTAATTCTTCAGGCGATTGTTTGAGCAAAGATGTAAGTGACTGTTTTAATGTTTTTTCAATGTAGGCTGCTTGTTGTTTCACGTCTCGGTGTGCTCCACCTTGCACTTCTTTAATAACATCATCTATAATATCTAATTCTTTTAGGTCTGGAGCAGTAATTTTCATTGATTCTGCAGCTTTTTTCGCAAGTGATGAGTCCTTCCAGAGCAGTGCTGCTGCACCTTCAGGTGAAATCACTGAATATGTTGAGTTCTCTAGCATAAATAGGTGGTTTCCTACGCCTAAGCCTAGTGCTCCGCCACTTCCGCCTTCTCCAATGACAATACAGACAACCGGTACACGAAGTCCTGCCATTTCGAAAAGGTTTTTCGCAATTGCTTCACTTTGCCCGCGTTCTTCAGCTGCTTTACCAGGATAAGCTCCTTTTGTATCAATAAAGCAAATGATTGGACGATTAAATTTATCTGCTTGTTTCATCAAGCGCAATGCTTTACGGTAACCTTCTGGATGCGGCATCCCGAAATTACGGCGCAAGTTTTCTTTTGTGTCTTTTCCGCGCTGATGACCAATGACTGTGACAGGAAGTCCTTTAAATGTGGCAATTCCTCCAACGATGGCTTCATCGTCGCCATAAAAACGGTCACCGTGACATTCGAAAAAGTTATCAAACAGCTCTTGAATGTAATCGAGAGTTGTTGGGCGCATCGCATGACGAGCAATTTGTACTCTGTCCCAAGGCTTTAAATTTGTATAAATGTCTGTTTCAAGCTTACTCAGACGCGTTTCAAGGCGCTCAATTTCCGCACTTAAATCCATCTCTGAGTTTTGTGTGAACTTTTTCAATTCATCAATTTTCGCTCGAAGTTCAATGACAGGTTTTTCAAATTCTAGTTCTCCAGCCACTCTCGTTCACCTCCTGTGCTGTGTAATGCTAAGATTTGGCCTAATGTTTCTTTCATTTCTGCACGGTGAATCACAGCATCTAACTGACCATGCTTCATTAAAAATTCAGCCGTTTGGAAGTCCTCTGGTAGGTCTTCACGAATGGTTTGTTCAATGATTCTGCGACCAGCAAAACCAATTAATGCACCAGGCTCTGCAAAGTTGTAATCACCGAGAGATGCGAAACTAGCTGATACACCGCCAGTTGTCGGATTGGTCATCACAGAGATAATCAGACCTTGATCCTCGCTGAATAGCTTTAATGCTGAACTTGTTTTTGCCATCTGCATCAGACTAAGAATCCCCTCTTGCATTCTTGCTCCTCCAGATGCAGTGAAGATGATAAATGGCACCTTGTCCGCTTTTGCTTTCTCAATAGCTAATGTAATCTTTTCACCAACGACTGAGCCCATGCTGCCCATACGGAACGTGGCATCCATGACAGCAATGACAGCACTTTGACCTTTAATTTCACCTTTTCCTGTTACGATGGCTTCATTCAAAGATGTTTTTTCTCTGTCTTTCTGAAGCTTTTCTTCGTAGCCTGGGAAACCGAGCGGGTTCTCAGAAATGAGGTGACCGTTAAATTCTTCAAATGTGCCTTCGTCTACAAGGCTTTCAATACGTTGTTTTGCATTCATTTGCAAATGTCTGCCGCAATTCATGCAAACACGTAAATTTTTATCTAGTTCTTTGGTGAGCATTATTTTTTTACATTGCGGACATTTGGTCATGATGCCTTCAGGCACATCTTGACTTGCCTGTTCAGAGGGTACAGATGCATATTTTTTCTTTTTACTGAAAATATTCTTGATTGACAAATGACTACCTCCCTTTTTGAAGGGTTTTTTCTTTACACGCACATCCACTATTATAGGACATGTCATAACTGTACCGAAACTATTGTACTTTTTTTGTCAAACGCTGTCATCCTTCATTCAATTTTTTCAGTGGGGAATTGAGGAGAAATGAGTATAGGTTTGGGGCGCTGAGTAGTTGGTATATGTGAATTGTGAACGTCTACAAAAAAATCTCATTTAGGATGAAAAAAATTTCGTGTAAGAGAGGAAATGGTGCACGTTTTTCCTCCAAATTCAGAAAGAACGTGCACACTTTTCCAATTCGATTACTCGCCGATAATCGTTAATTTTCTTGTTTTTTCTGCAACAGCTTCTGGGTCTACTTTGATTCTTGAAACGCCCGTTTCCATTGCTGCTTTTGCCACTGCTTTGGCTACCGCTGGCGCTACTCGTGCATCAAATGGTGCAGGGATAACGTATTCCGCTGACAATTCTTCATCTGATACAAGGGAAGCAATCGCTTCAACAGCTGCAATTTTCATTTCTTCGTTAATGTGTGTCGCACGTACATCAAGCGCTCCACGGAAAATACCAGGGAATGCAAGGACGTTGTTCACTTGGTTCGGGAAGTCAGAACGGCCAGTTCCTACAACACTTGCACCTGCTGCATGTGCGTCTTCTGGCATGATCTCTGGGTTTGGATTCGCCATTGCGAAGATGACAGGATCTTTTGCCATTTTTCCAACCATTTCTTTAGTTAAAGCACCTGCTACTGAAACGCCGATAAAGACATCTGCGCCTTCAATCACTTCTTCTAAAGAACCTTCTTTACGATCTTGGTTCGTGAATTTAGCTACTTCATTTTTCACTGCATTCATACCATTCGGACGGCCTTCATAAATAGCGCCTTTTGTATCACACATGATGATATCACGTACACCGAAATGATAAAGAAGTTTGATAATCGCAATTCCTGCTGCTCCAGCGCCGTTTGCAACCACTTTAATTGAAGACATTGATTTTCCAGACAGCTTCAGTGCATTCACAAGTCCTGCCACTGTTACAATCGCTGTCCCGTGCTGATCATCGTGGAAAACAGGAATGTTTGTCTCTTTTTTCAAACGCTCTTCAATGATAAAGCAGTTTGGTGCTGCAATATCTTCAAGGTTCACGCCGCCAAACGTCGGCTCAAGAAGCTTCACTGTTTCAACGATTTTGTCTACATCGTTTGTTGCAAGTGCGATTGGGAATGCATCAACACCTGCAAAGCTTTTGAATAAGACGGCTTTTCCTTCCATTACTGGAAGAGATGCTTCTGCCCCAATGTTTCCAAGCCCTAACACAGCACTTCCGTCTGTGACAACAGCGACCATATTGCCTTTCATTGTATAATCATACACTTTGCTTGTGTCGTCATAAATATCTTTACATGGCTCCGCTACACCTGGTGAGTAAGCCAAGCTCAAGTCTTTCGCATTTTTCACTTGTACCTTTGATTTTGATTCGAGTTTGCCTTGATTCTCTTTGTGCATATGTAATGCTTCTTCTCTTAATGACATGTGATGAACACTCCTTCAAGTGGAAAATGATTTAATGAATTGCTAAGTTGATAAGCACATACTTGGCAGTTTAAATACACAGAATCTTTAAAATGATAACACAATAGGTGAAATTGTAAAACATATTCAGACGATTTGTCATCATTTAATCACAACGTTTTGTTCACCTAGCAGCTCTTTTAACTGGAAAATGACCGCATGATCTGCATGAACTTTGTATGCATCTGGAAGTCTCATCGTCTTTTTTTGCTTTTCATAATACAAATAGACATCTGCTTCTCCCCTGTGCATGGAGATTACTCGCTTCACTTGTTCTAGCAGCTCCTGCGTATGGTTCTCTTCTTTGACTCGAATGTAGACAGATTCTTTTCTTTTAGAGCCCATCTCTTCCAGTAGAACAGCTTCTTGTACGATGATTTGACTGCTCTCATTTCTGACATCTATTCTGCCTTCAACATAAAGCATTGCGCCCTCCTCAAGTAAGGGGGACAGCTTTCTAAATTGCTCTGGAAAGACGACACCTTCCATTTCTCCCGTTTCATCCCCGAATGTGACAAATGCCATCGATTGTCCATTTTTTGTCCGAATCGATTTCACCTTTGTCAAAAGACCACCCATTGAGATCTTTCGCTTTATATAGGAAGAAAGTCTGATGATTTCCACCGCACCATTCTCTCTTAAGCGATCTCGATACGCTTGTACAGGGTGATTTGATAAATATAACCCGAGTGCCTCTTTTTCAAATTGCAGGAGATCAACAAGCGGCAGTTCGTCTATCTCCGCATATTTTGGCTTAATGGAGAACGTTGTATCCCCAAGAAAGTCCAGTTGATCCTCAGGTGTTAAAAATGACACATGGTCTAACGCAATATCTATCGATGCTAATAACGAAGCACGATTTGGATGAAGTTCATCCATTGCCCCTGAGAAAATGAGGGCTTCAATCGTTTTTCGGTTGACACTCTTTGTTGATACCCTTGCGCAAAAATCAAATAAATCTTCAAATGGCTTTTCCTGTCTTGCTCTGTATATATCCTTTACAGCTGACACTCCGACATTTTTAATCGCTCTTAAGCTGTAGCGGATCTCCCCTTTTTCAACCGTGAATGGAAATTCGCTCTTATTAATAGAAGGCTTCAACACCGATATCCCTTTTTCCTTTGCCTCATAGAAATATTGAGCCACTTTGTCTTCATTTCCAATCACACTCGTTAAAAGACCGCACATAAAATATAACGGATAATGCGCTTTTAAATAAGCAAGCTGAAAGCCGATCATGCTATATGCAACAGCATGGCTTCTATTAAAACCATAGTTTGCAAATTTGACGATTAGGTCATAAACGTCATTTGCAATGTTAACAGGATACTCCTTTTTTAGGCATCCTTCAACAAAATGGCTTCGTTCTTCATCAAGCACCTTTTTATCTTTCTTTGAAACGGCTCTTCTTAGTAGATCGGCCTCGCCCAGCTTAAAGCCTGCCATCTTTGCTGCAATCAGCATGATTTGCTCCTGATAGACGATGACCCCATATGTATCCTTTAAGATGTCATACAAATCTGGATGCGGGTAGGAGACTTTCACTCTGCCATGCTTTCGGTCGATAAAGAGCGGGATATTCTCCATCGGACCCGGGCGGTATAAGGCATTGACAGCCACGATATCTTCTAGACTAGAAGGTTTCAGTCGTCTCAGCACCTGACG
The DNA here is from genome assembly GCF_038006825.1 of Bacillus sp. FSL W8-0183. Lineage (NCBI taxonomy): Bacteria > Bacillati > Bacillota > Bacilli > Caryophanales > Bacillaceae > Bacillus > Bacillus sp. FSL W8-0183. The sequence goes on from NZ_JBBOVY010000001.1 coordinate 2,828,201, forward strand.
CATACCTTGTGACTCCAGCTGGAAAATCCCCGTTGTATCTCCCGCTGATAACAAATCAAACGTTTTCTGATCTTCATATGAAATGTCACTAAAGTTAATGTGGACATTTTCCTGTCTTTCAATCTGGTTTTTAATGGATTCAATTAATGTTAAGTTTCTCAAACCTAAAAAATCCATTTTTAAAAGACCGAGATCTTCTAAATAATTCATCGCATATTGCGTCAAATACACTCCATCATGGCCTTCTTGAATAGGCACGACTTGTGTGAGCGGCTCCTCACTTAGGACAACGCCGGCTGCATGTGTTGACGTATGTCTTGGTAATCCTTCTACCTTTAAAGCGGTTTGAAACACTCTTTGCAGCTCTTCAGATTGCTGGAGCAGTGTTTTTAATTCTGAGGAGACCATCACCGCTTCTTTCAGTGTCGTCCCTGGCTTTGATGGGATGAGCTTTGCAAGGCGGTCTGCTGCTTTTGAATCAATTCCCATCACACGTCCGACATCTCTTAAAGCTGCCTTTGCGGCAAGTGTTCCAAACGTGACAATTTGCGCCACATGCATATCCCCATATTTGTCTTTTACATATGAAATGATTTCATCTCTTCTCGTGTCAGGAAAATCGATATCTATATCCGGCATGCTGATTCGTTCAGGATTTAAAAAACGCTCAAATAAAAGCCCGTGACGGATCGGATCGACATCTGTAATAAACAGAACATACGCAACTAAAGAGCCTGCTGCTGATCCCCGGCCAGGACCTGTGACAATGCCATGATCATGAGCATACTTCATAAAATCCCACACAATGAGGAAATAATCACTGAAATTCATTTTTTGAATGATGCTCAGCTCATACTCAAGCCTTTTGATATATGTGTCATTTGAAGCAATCTGTCTTCGTTTCATGCCTTCTTGGCACACTCTTCGTAAAAATTGATCAGCTGTTGATTGATCGGGCGTCGGATAGGTTGGCAGTTTCGTCTGGCCAAGATTTAAATCGACCTCGCAGCGGTTTGCAATCTCAACCGTTCTTGCCAGCAATTCTGGATCATCACCATACCACTTCATCATTTCTTCGATCGATCTGAAATGCTTGTCTCCTTGGTCTTCCTCAATTTCTGATAACTGCTGGCCTGCTTTAATGGCTTTTAAACATGTATATGCGGTTTTGTCCTCTTGATGGATATAGTGGACGTCACCTGTTGCCACAAGCGGGATGTTCGCCCTTTTTGAGAGTTTCCTGAGCTTATGAGACAGCTCTTCGTCCTGCTGAAACGGCTGAACGGCTAAATACACATGTTCCTCACCAAAAAGATCTTTTAAATGGATGGCCGCATCCCTTGCTTCATCTAGCTGATCATGTTGCAGCAACGTTTCAATATAGCCGGATACGCCTGGTGTGATGGCAATAAGGCCATGATGATAGGCTTTCAGCCATTTCTCTTTCAGGCCGGTTTTTGACTTTGATTTCAAGACACTGCTAATTTTGATCAAGTTTTGATAGCCTTCATTGTTTTTGGCAAGGAGGATCAAAGGATAAGCCTCTGTCTCTTGTTCATCTATGAAGACAGAAGCTGTTAAACCGATAATCGGTTTGATGCCATGTGTTTTACATTCCTTATAAAATTCAACCGTTCCATACATCACATGGTCATCGGTAAGAGCGAGCGCTTGATAGCCAAGTTCTTTCGCCTTTAATACGAGCTCCTTGACCTTCGCTGCACTGCTCAACAAGCTGTATCCACTGTGAACCTGAAGATGAACATAGGACATGCTTAATCCACTCCTTTCGTCTAAATTCATTCTTTCATTATAAAACGCGATGCGGTGAGAAACAAATGTTCTTTCTTTTCCGCTCGTTCATACTTGTCCAGCATTCGCCATATATTGAATAGAGTGAGGTGGGAAAAATGGATGTGAAGGAAGCCTTTATTCCAAACTTTATTAGCTGTTATTTTATCGCACTGGGGGTTATTTTGGGCGGTGCCATTATAGGCGGGGTAGGTGCATATTTATCTGGTCAGCCGCCGCTATCAATTATTTCAAGTCTTGCCAACCGCTTAAAAATTTGGGCACTTGTTGCGGCAATCGGTGGAACTTTTGATGCGGTCTATAGTTTTGAAAGAGGGATTTTCGAAGGGAACACACGTGATATTTTCAAGCAGATCTTGCTCATTATCTCTGCTATGGGCGGTGCGCAAACGGGGTATCTCCTGATTACGTGGCTCACTCAGGAGCATGTGTCATCATGAGGGTGCCTGAGCTGTATAAACGTCCAGGCTGGCAGCGTTTTTTTGCTGGGATGATGTTCGGCGCAATTATCAGCTGGCTGATTTTTCTCTTTACGTATGGCACCTTTCAGGAGAAGCAAGTGACACTGCTCAGAAGCCAGCAGCACCATATGGACAGTCTGAAAGAACAAATCACACTCTATCGGGAAGATTTGCATAAATTAAATGAAGACAATAAGCAGCGTCTGCTTATTCAGAGCGTAGACGTTCACCTCGTCAACCGTGAGCAGTACAAAATCCCGGAGCCAGATACCTTGAAATTTGAAGATCAGGTGAAAGAAGATATCTCTGAGGTGATCACAAAGGATATTGAAAGTGTCTATAAAACAAAAGAGCTCTTAAAACGGACCGTGGAAAATAAAGAATATACGATTAGAGAAAAGGCATACCGCGCCAAAGTCACCGAACTGACCATCTATACAAAGCTTTCGCTTGAAGTGCGTATTTCCTTTGCTGAATAATAGATGATGTGGAATTTTTATGAATTTCTGCACTCAATGATCGCTTTTCACTTGTTATTTTTATACACTAAAAGAAGAACGAGATGATCATAAGAAAGAGGTGAGAACAATGGAGGTTTACAGCTATCGTCAAATGGCACGAGACAAAGCAAGCCGGATTAAAGACGGCATGTGTGCTTATGCTGAGACAGAAATGATGGCCCATTTAATTAAAAAAGAATTAAAGCATCAAAATCTCCAAGCCTATGAAGATTCAACTGACATCGGCTGCTGGTTTATCCCTGTATCCAAGTAACCCTTTTCTCAAAGCTCAAAAAAGAGAGGGGGGACTTGAAGCCCCTCTCTCACGATGATGATTTACATACTTCTTCTAAATCACGCAAAATCTCATCTGCAACTGCCCAATCATATATGGACGCACCGGCTGCAAGCGGGTGACCTCCGCCATGATATTTTTTAGCAATGGTGTTAATGACGACGCCTTTTGAGCGGAATCTCACACGAATCTGATCGTTCTCTTCCACAAAAAAGACCCATGCCTTAATCCCTGCAATATTTCCAAGTGTCCCAACAAGCTGTGAGGCTTGCTGCGCTGTTGTTTGGAACGACTCCAAAATGTCACGTTTAATAAAAACAGAAGCTACGCCATTCTCTGATAAAGAGATATGTTGAAAAATATAGCCATTTAATTTCACGACATTCAAATCCGTCTCATACAATTGATTGAAAAGGTCTGATGATGAAAACGGATATTCGATGAGTTCACCCGCATATTTGAGTGTCTTTTTCGTTGTGTTTGGGAAAAGGAAACGGCCTGTGTCTCCTACAATGCCGGCATAAATGAGTTCTGCCGCCTTTGTATTCAGCTGATATCCTTCTTCTTTCCCCTCTAAATACAGCTCATAAATCATTTCACTGACAGAGCTTGCTTCTGTATCAACCCAAAGCAAATCACCATAAGGATCTTCATTCGGATGATGATCAATTTTCATCAGCTTATCGCCCATTGAATAGCGCTGATCATCTATTCTTGCTTGATTCGCAGTGTCACAGACAATGACAAGGGCACCTTTGTACACTTCATCCGGCACGTCATCTAATTCATATAAAAATGAAAGAGATGGCTCAGGGGTTCCTGTTGCATAAATATTTTTTTCTGGATAGGTGGCACGCAAGATTTCCGTAAGGCCGCACTGCGATCCATAGGCGTCTGGATCAGGTCTTACATGTCTATGAATGATGATGGTGTCATATAATGATATGGTTCTAATCAGTTCTTTTTTCATAAATACTCCTTCTTATACGATACTCTTTTTATTATTAAATCATAATCTACCCAGACAGAAAAGTGAGGAATAGACAATTTATTCTAGTAAGCAAGCCTATTTACGTTTAAAATAGGGTTGTAACCACTTACAATGGAGGCTTGGCACATGCTTGTTTTGATTGTGTTTATTATTTGTTCTGCCATGTTTTATTTATACTACAAAGCAAAGAATGTCCGTACGAACCGGCCGGTCGAAAAGAAATTCTGGTCTGCCAAATCAAGTATGGCACTTGGCTGCTTTGTCCTGCTCTTCGGTGTGAATCAATTATTTTTAAACCGCTCGTCACTCGCATTTGTCATTGGGTTTATTTTTGTTGCAGTTGGTATCGGCAGTACATGGGCCGGATATAAAGCCTATAAGCACTATCTTCCGCTCTTTTTAAAGGAAGGCGAAAAAGACCACGCATAATAGAGAAAGGGCTAAAATGAACTTGATTTTAGCCCTTTCTCTTCTTTTCAGCGTGTTAGAAAACCTTTGCAGTCTAGGAAGGACGAGTACTGGCGCAGAGCGAATGTCACATTCGTGAGCACCAGCACGCAGGACTACCAAAGAATGCGAGGGTTTGTTTATACGCTGTAAGGGCGCATTCATGCCGCCCTTTTTTGCCATTTATCCTCTCTCCATCAGCTGCACCATCAACATCGCTTTGCCTACAATATTTGACTGATGGTAAACTTCCACTTCAAGTTTTCCAAACTTGCGCCCAACTTCTAAAATATTCGGTTTGATCTGTATCGTGGATTCCATTTGAACCGGTTTTAAGAAATAGACAGAAAGACTTTCTACAATTAGTTCACCTTTTTTATGAGACTTTAAGAAGCGATTGGCTGATTCGATTAAAATTTGTGTAAACACACCGTACGAAATATTGCCGAGCTGATTTGTCATTTGTGGTGAGACTTCATATTGGTACACCGCATCTGTTTTTGGTTTTTCTGTCTCAGTCTCCTTAAACCCTCGTGACACGACATCATCCAACTTTTCACCGACCTGCGGCTGCTTTTGAATCATTTGCAGCGCCTTCAGCACGTCCTGACGACTAATCATCCCAATCAGCTTCTCATGATCATTTACAACTGGCAGTACCTCAATACCTTCCCACACCATCATTTGTGCAGCTGAAGCGACAGATGTTTTGCCAATAACGGTCAGTGGATTTTTTGTCATCACCTTTTCAATCGGTGTAGAACGGTCATGGCCTGCAATATCCTTTGAGGTCAAAATGCCGTGAATTTTCATTTGATCGTCTGCTACCGGGAACCGGCCGTGTCCAGTTTCATAATTCTTTTCATACCATTTCTCAAGTTTGTCTTCTGGCGATAAATAGACGGTCCGTTCTATCGGCGTTAAAATATCCTCCACAAGCACAATTTCTTTTTTAATCAACTGGTCATAAATGGCCCGGTTAATGAGAGCCGCTACGGTAAATGTATCGTAGCTTGTTGATAAAATGGGCAGCTCAAGCTCATCTGCGAGCTGAATAATTTCATCATCTGTTGAGAATCCGCCCGTGACCAGCACAGCCGCTCCCGCCTCTAATGCTTGCCGGTGAGCATTGATTCGGTTTCCGACGATTAACAGGTTGCCTGCTGCTGTGTATCGCATCATCGCATCCAGTTCCATTGCACCGATGACAAATTTATTTAACGTTTTATGTAAGCCGGCTCGTCCGCCAAGTACCTGACCATCAATGACATTGACGACTTCCGCATATGTCAGCTTTTCAATATTTTCTTTTTTCTTCTGTTCAATTCGAATGGTACCGACTCGTTCAATGGTGCTCACGAACCCTTTATTTTCAGCATCCTTAATAGCCCGATAAGCCGTGCCTTCACTGACTTTCATTTCTTTCGCTATACGCCGGACAGAAATTTTCTCTCCGACATCCAATGAATCAATATACGATAAAATTTGCTCATGCTTTGTCGCCAATCCCGTTCACCCTTTTTGTTTTCAGCGTTTTCATCTATATTTCATTATAAAGGCAGGAGGCTTTTAATAGCAATTTGTCTTTTACACGAGCACGATACAGGCAAATAAAAAAGCCGGTAGAGTGCCGGCTTTTCTTTCTATTGATTAAATCTCGATGGATTCTCCGCTGTTTAATACGTGACCCACGCCGCCATGCAAGCTGTCTGCAAACGCATGAGGATCTTGTTCAATCGGCGGGAATGTACTGTAATGAATTGGTACGACTTGTTTCGCACGAAGCCATTCTGCTGCGATTCTCGCATCGTCTGGTCCCATTGTGAAGTTATCACCTATTGGCAGGAAGGCGAGCTCAATATGATTCAGCTCCCCAATGAGTTTCATATCCGAGAAGAGAGCCGTGTCTCCAGCATGATAAATTGTTTTGCCTTCAGCAGTAAATAAAATACCGGATGGCATCCCTGTATACGTAATCGTTTTGGATTCTTCATCAATGACCGCTGAGCCATGGAACGCTTGCGTCAGCTTGACTTTACCAAATTCAAATTCACGTCCGCCACCAATAGAAAGCGGGTGTGTTTTCACCCCTTGCCAGCCTAAATAAGTGGCAAGTTCGAATGGCGCAATCACGAGTGCGTCATTATTTTTAGCGATTTCAATCGTGTCTCCGACGTGATCTCCATGCCCGTGCGTGAGCAAAATCACATCTGCTTTCACATCTTGCGGTTTGATATCCGTGTGCTTATTTCCATTTAAAAATGGATCAATCCAAATATGGTATCCGTTTGTTTCAATGTGTACGACTGAATGTCCATGATATGTAGCTTTCATGTAAATATATCCACCTTTCGAATTTGATCTCATTTTATCTATTCCCTCTATAAAAAGCTGAAAAACTTAGTGCCTGTGAATTACATTAAGACCACCTGTTGCTTCAATGACGGTTCCTGTAATGAGGTCTGAACGGTCATCACATAGAAATGAAATGATACGACCGATATCCTCACCTGTCCCAGACCGACCAATCGGTGTTTCATCGTCTTTTATCTGACGTGCTTCCTCTATCGTTGATTCTTTCATGTCTCCAACGATTTTGCCTGGACACACCATATTAGCGGTGATGCCGTTTTCGGCTTCTTCAATCGCAATGGTTTTCGTCAATGACGCAAGGCCCACTTTTGCCGCTCCGAAAGCTGATCTGTGCATCCAGCCTGGCGCATGGTCTGCTCCTTGGAAGCCATATGTGATAATCCGGCCAAAGCCTTGTTTTCTCATCATAGGGATCACCATTCGGAACAAATGGAACACTGCGGATAGGTTGCCTTCCATCATTTGATACCATTCGTCTTCAGAGTAATCCGCGAGTTTTTTTCGTTCAAAAATATAAGGTCCAGCATTATTGATCAAGGCATCAATCCGCCCAAATCGCTCTGCTGCCAGCTCGACCATGTTTTTTAAATCTTCTTTGTTTGTTACATCGCCTTGGACAAATTGAAGCTTTTCTTCGTATTCTTGCAGTTCTTCTTTCATCTGCCGGACAGCTTCATCATCACTTCGATAATTCACTGTCACAGAATACCCCATATTCAGTAAAGACTCGGTGACTTTCCTGCCAAGTCCTTTAGAACCCGCTGTTATTAATGCGTGTCGCACACAATCTCCTCCTAAAACAAAGGTTGCAAGTTCATGTGTTTCTTTTGTTATCTTTACTTTACTATAAACCGGCTCCCTTCGCACTTTTGAACCCTTTAACAGTGAGGGGAAAACCGTATAGGGTGATTCATCCACTTTTTCATATCCCATGAACCATGGATATCGAGAAGCAGCGAAACAAACCGATAGCATTCTCTCACCTCATGAAGCTGGCGAGGAAGCGGGCAAATCTCTTCATACCCTAATTGAACCGCTTGTGCGGCTTCTTTCGTCAAAAGGTATTCGAGTGCAATCAAATCAAACGCAGCTGGTCCAAATACGACATATTCCGTATCAACTAGACTCGTCACTTGATCATCGTCTTCAATATATTGCGATGGGTCTAAATCAATTAAAATGAGACTGGCAGCATCAGGAGGACTTAGCTTTTCAAGCTTTTGCTGCACCTTTTCTGCATAATTCTGATATTCAGGCTGATCAGCGTAATAGCGGCTGATGAGTTTGGAAACTGCCTTTTTTAACAGCGCATGGAATTCTCTCAAATGTCTCTTTTCTCCCCCGTATACTGCACCGAAAAAGTTTGTTTGATATGAATGAAGATGCGCTAGTTTCCTCCCGTAATCCCTATAGAATTGTGCTGAACGGCCCTCAAAAGATGTTAAAGGGATTCCTTCTACTTTTTCCATGACATAAAAGTGTTTCCCCGCCTTCTTCACTTTACGAACAACTTTCGGAATATGAAAGGAATTCGTATGAGCCAGCTTTTCATTGATTTCATCAAGATGCTCCTGTACAGTACGGGCATCTACTCCATAAATCATGTTGATCCCATACACAAATTCACTTTCTTCTCTTGCAGTTTTTGGAGATTTCACTACATATTCCGTCTGATCTTGCAAGGAAATCAGCCACACATCATTAGCCCGGCCGTCGTATGGTTCTCCTAACGTTTTCACTGATACGATAGGCTGATCAAACAAAGCCTGAAGCGTTTTCTTCATGAACTGTTGTCACTCCTTATTCAGCTTGACACTGGTATGCTTTCATTTTCTCCAGTGAAGATCAATCTCCTTTTTCCCATGAAAAAAACCATCCGTATAAACGAATGGTTTTGGCGAATTATGCTAGGCAGGCTTTTGCTTTTTCTAAAGCGAGCTGAATTTGTTTGAATCCAGTTCCACCTGCACTTGTTCTTTTTTCAACAGCAACATACGGATCAAGAACAGTGTAAATATCTTGTTCAAAGAGGCCGCTTGCTTCTGTAAATGTTTCAACTGGAAGGTCACTTAAATAGATGCCTTTTTGAATGCATGTATACACAAGCTTCCCAACGATTTCGTGTGCTTCACGGAATGGCATACCTTTTTTCGCAAGGTAGTCTGCCACTTCGGTCGCATTTGAGAAATCTTCTTTTGTTGCTTTTTTCATGACATCTTCGTTCACTGTCATTGTTTGAATCATGCCTGTGAAGATTTGCAGGCTGCCAGCGATCGTTTTCACCGTATCAAACATGCCTTCTTTATCTTCTTGCAAGTCTTTGTTATACGTAAGCGGCAAGCCTTTCATAATCGTGAGCAATCCCATCAGATTGCCATATACCCTGCCTGTTTTTCCGCGGATCAATTCAGCCATATCCGGGTTTTTCTTTTGCGGCATCATGCTGCTGCCTGTTGCGTACGTGTCATCAAGCTCAATGAATTTGAATTCTTGAGAGCACCATAAAATGATTTCTTCACAAAGACGTGAGAGGTGCATCATCACAAGGCTGCTATTAGACAAGAACTCTAAAATGAAATCACGATCACTCACGCCATCAAGGCTGTTCTCGTAAATATGGTCAAAGCCCAGAAGCTCTGCTGTATATTCACGATCAATCGGGAATGTCGTTCCTGCTAACGCCCCGCATCCAAGTGGCGACACATTAATCCGCTTCAATGAATCTTGAAAACGCGCTTTGTCCCGCTCAAGCATCCAAAAGTAGGCGAGCATATGATGAGCAAAGGAGATAGGCTGTGCACGCTGTAAGTGCGTATATCCTGGAAAAATCGTTTCAACGTGCTGTTCAGCTTTTTCTACAAGCACTGTTTGAAAAGAAGAGATCAGCTCAATGATATGCTCTACTTGGTTATTCAAATATAAATGCATATCGGTTGCGACCTGATCATTCCGGCTTCTCGCTGTGTGCAATTTGCCGCCAAGCGGACCAATCTCATCAATGAGCATTTTTTCAAGGTTTAAATGAATGTCCTCATAATCTACTGAGAAATCGAGTTCATCCGCCTCTGCCTTTTTCATGAGCGTATTCAGTCCGTCTTTGATTGCAGCGGCCTCCTCATCACCGATGATACCGCATTTATTCAGCATACTTGCATGGGCAAGGGAGCCGGTCAGATCTTCTTTGACTAATTGTTTGTCGAAATGAATGGATGCACCAAACTCATCGACCCATTTTTCTGGTGTTTTTTGAAATCGGCCTCCCCAAAGCTTTTTCATGCTTTAACCTGCTCCTTTTTGTTCACGATGCTGTTTACTTTTGTTGGTAAACCCCAAAGGTTAATAAATCCTACAGCTGCATCATGATCGAATTCATCTGCTTTTGTATAAGTTGCTAGATTTTCATCATAAAGTGAATATGGTGATTTACGTCCTTCTACAATGGCATGGCCTTTAAATAGTTTCACACGTACAACACCTGTTACGTTCTTTTGTGTTTCTTGTAAGAATGCATCTAGTGCTGATTTAAGTGGTGAGAACCATAAGCCGTTGTATATTAATTCAGCCATTTTTTGTTCAACGATTGGCTTAAAGTGTGCTACTTCTTTGACAAGCGTTAAGTCTTCAAGTTCTTTGTGTGCTTTTAATAGGGTAACTGCACCTGGGCACTCATACACTTCACGAGATTTGATTCCAACAAGACGGTTTTCAACATGATCGATTCTGCCTACACCATGCTGGCCAGCAACTTCATTTAAATGAAGGATGAGATCAGATAATGAATACTGGATTCCGTCAATAGCTGTTGGTTTTCCTTTTTCAAACGTGATTTCAATGATTTCAGGTGTGTCTGGTGTTTTTTCAAGTGGATTTGTCAGATCATAAGCACCTTCTGGCGGCGCTGCCCAAGGATCTTCTAAAATACCACATTCGTTACTTCTGCCCCAAAGGTTTTGGTCAATTGAATATGGGCTGTCTAAGTTAATCGGAATTGGAATCCCGTGCTTTTGTGCATAGTCGATTTCTTCATCACGAGACCATTTCCATTCACGCACTGGTGCAAGAACTTCTAGGTCTGGATTCAATGCTTTGATTGATACTTCAAAACGAACTTGGTCGTTTCCTTTACCTGTACATCCGTGTGCAACGGCTACGGCATTTTCTTTCTCTGCGACTTCCACTAACTTTTTGGCAATGAGCGGACGAGATAGTGCAGACACGAGTGGGTATTTCCCTTCATACATCGTGTGTGCTTGCAGTGCAGCAAGTGCAAATTCTTCAGCAAACTCTTCTTTTGCGTCGATCATGTAAGATTGAACAGCTCCGACTTGAAGTGCTTTTTGTTGGACGAATGCTAAATCTTTTCCTTCACCTACGTCCAGGCAGCAAGCAACAACTTCGTAACCTTGCTCCTGTAACCATTTAACTGCAACAGAGGTATCAAGACCTCCGGAATATGCTAATACGACTTTTTTATTTTGTGACATGTTTGAAAGCTCCTCTCGCTTGTTTTGATTCTGTGAATGTTTTTTTGCATAAAAATAAGTTTTAATTTATAAACATGCATTTAGTATGTATACACTGTAACAAGGAAAAATTGTTTTTTCAACCCCTTTATGAAAAAAACTCTGCCAAATTTTCTTGGCAGAGTCATTTTGGGCTATTTTTGATCTTTTTCAAGCTCTCGCAAGACATGAGGAAGCTCTGGAATAATGAGTTTGGTCATGGCTAACCGAACTGCTCCGGTAGAGCCTGGTGTGGCAAAAACGGCTTTTTGGTTAATCACCCCTGCCGTCGCTCTAGATAAGATAGCGGCTGATCCAATATCTTCTGTATAGCTCAGCATGCGAAAAATTTCTCCAAAGCCCGGCAGCTCTTTTGAGAAAAGAGGTGTAATGGATTCAATAGTGACGTCCCTTGCTGCAATACCAGTTCCCCCGTTTAACAAGACGGCATCAATCTTCGCTTCACTTGTTCCTTCTAAAACGGCATCTTGAATCGCTCCAATGTGATCTTTCACAATATCGTATGCAAGAATAAGGTGCCCTTGTTCTTTGAGCAAATCAATCATTAGACGGCCGCTTTTATCTGTTTCTTTTGTCCTTGTATCACTGACGGTAATGACTTTTACATGAAGCCTCGTTTTCGCTTCGCGTTTATGTTCTTCGACGCTCATATCTTCACACCGCTCCTTTCATATTGCCTCACATTATAGCATGGTGATTTCAATAGAAAAAAGCCCTTTTCCGCTGAGGAAAAGAGCTTCAAAAGGATGTTACGCTAAACGCATAACGTCTCTTGCAATCATAACTTCTTCGTTCGTTGGAATCACGATGACTTTTACAGGAGAGTGAGGGTAGCTGATGAATGCTTCTTCGCCTCTCATGTTGTTAAGAGATGGATCCCAATATACGCCCATGAATTCTAGACCACGAAGTACACGTGCTCTCACTTCTGAGCTGTTTTCACCGATTCCAGCTGTGAAGATGATGGCATCTACACCATTCATTCTCGCTGCATAAGAACCGATGTATTTATGAATACGGCTTGCAAAAATATCTAGTGCTACTTCAGCACGGTCGTTTCCTTCTTCTGTCGCTTCTTCGATATCACGAAGGTCACTTGAAAGACCAGACACACCTAAAAGACCACTCTTCTTATTCAAAGTAGAAAGTACTTCTTCAGCTGTATGTCCTGTTTTCTCCATAATAAATGGAATAAGGGCAGGGTCAATGTTACCTGAACGTGTTCCCATTGCAACACCCGCAAGTGGTGTGAAGCCCATTGACGTATCGATTGATTTTCCGCCTTCAACTGCTGCGATACTTGCACCATTTCCAAGGTGGCAAGAAATCAAACGAAGCTCTTCAAGAGGACGGCCTAATAGCTCTGCTGCACGCTCTGTTACGAACTTATGGCTTGTCCCGTGGAATCCGTATTTACGAATACCAAAGTTTTTGTAGTAGTCATACGGAAGGCTGTATAGGTAAGACTGCTCTGGCATTGTTTGGTGGAACGCTGTATCGAACACAGCAATCGCTGGTACGTCAGGCAGAATTTGTTTGAATGCTTTGATTCCTACAACGTTTGCAGGGTTGTGAAGTGGTGCAAGCTCTGAAAGCTGATCAATGTCTTTGATGACTTCATCTGTTAAAACAACAGAATCGCTGAATTTTTCTCCGCCGTGAACGACGCGGTGTCCTACGCCATCAATTTCATTAAAGTCTTTGATGATGTTAAATTCAATTAGTTTTTCAAGCAGCATTTTAACCGCTACTGCATGATCTGGAATATCTGTGACTTCTGTTTTCTTTTCTCCATCTACAGAAATCGTGAAGATACTGTTGTCCATTCCGATTCTTTCAACAAGACCTTTTGTTAAAACGGTTTCTTCTGGCATGTCGAACAATTGAAATTTAAGAGATGAGCTTCCTGCGTTGATTGCAATAATTTTGGACATTACTGTCGCTCCTTTTACTCAGTTGTTATATAAGGTTTCACGTTTTTTCGGTGCTATATTCAACCTGTTTGAACGGGTCTTTTATAGTTTAACGATAAGTCCGAAAAATATCTGACTTTTTCATTTAAACATTGAAAACTTTGCATTTCAAGTACACCTTCGAACTGTTACCGCTTACATCAATAAGTCGTTATTTTCTGAATAATAAAATAGCCAGACATCACTCTGGCTATTCTTTCGTTTCTTTTTCTTCTAAAAACCATTGGTCTAATTTTCTCATGACGCCAACCATTGCTTCTTTCTGTGAGAAAGATGGCAGATTGGCAAATAGCATACGTTTCGGTGCTTCGAGCCCCTCTTTTTTCTTTTGCATCACAAATAAGCTTTTGGCATGCTTTTTGTCTTTGAACATAGAGACTGGCAGCTGAATTAACGCATTCATATATGCATGTTCTTTGATGAAATCCTTTAATTGTACGCTTTCTTTTCCTTCAAACAAATCATTTGGAATGATGAAGAATAAGAAGCCGCCTTCTTTCGTATAACGAAGACTTTGCTCAATGAATAAATAATGCGCAAAGGAATGACCTTCTTTTGCCTTTAATTCATAGTCTTTAGCGCGCTCATCATTTGGGTAAAACCCGACAGGAAGACTACATACAGCAACATCTGCTGGTGAGATAAGAAGCGGCTCAAGGCTGTCCTGGTGGAAAAGCTCTACTTCTTTTTCTTCTAAGTTCGCTTGTGCCCACGCAATTTTAATGAGCACGTCATCAATTTCAGAGGCAAAACCGCGTGTTGTTTCAGCTGTTACATTGTTGAGGACCGCAAGCAGTAAATTCCCTGTTCCCGCTGCAGGATCAAAGACAACCAGCTCTTTTTGTCCTTCTAAAAATTTATTGACCAAATAGCTGACAAACAGACCAATTGTATCAGGTGTCATCTGCCGGTTTGGATGTGAAATATCCTTTTGTCCTTTTAATACGGCGAGCTGAAACGCTTTACGAATCTGCTCATGATCATAAGAGGCGAAATCTGCTTTCTCTATTAAATCTTTTAGTAAACCGTTTCGATCATTTGCCTGGAAAAAGGCTTCTCCTGCTTCTGCCAATGCTTCAATATAGGAAATGTTCTGTTCCTTTTTTAAACGAATTGAAGCTGTATCGAGCAGCTCAAAAATCGTACTCACTTGATCTTTCTGCAATGCTTTTCTCTCCTCGCTTTGTTAAAAGCTATATGTTCTCATTGAAAAGAGCCCCAGTATGAAGCCGGAGCTCTTGTCGATGCTGCTTTTATAACAGTGATTTCGCAGCCTCAATGGCTTTTTCATAATTTGGATGATTGGTTGCTTCGCTTACGTACTCAGTGTAAACCACTTTTCCGCTTGGGTCTAATACGAAGACCGCACGCGCCAATAAACGCAATTCTTTCATATATAAACCAAACGCTTCACCAAATGACATATCTCTATGATCAGATAATGTTTCAACATTTTCAATTCCGTTTGCTCCGCACCAGCGTGCTTGTGCAAATGGTAGGTCTGCACTAATGGTATAGATATTGACCGGACCTAAACCGGCTGCCTCTTCATTGAAACGTCTTGTTTGTGCGTCACACACACCTGTATCAATAGAAGGAATCACTGAGATAATCGTCACTTTTCCTGTTAAATCAGAAAGTGAAACTTCCCCTAGTGAGTTCGTTAATACCGTGAAATCTGGAGCCTGCTCGCCTACTTTCACTTCATTTCCTACAAGCGTTACTGGGCTCCCTTTAAATGTGATCGATGCCAAAACAATTCCTCCCTTATCAAATGTATGGTTCTATCATAGTAGAGAAAGCAAAAAACTGCAAAGCCTAATCGTCCATTTTGAAAAAAAAGTTAACTGCAGGGCAGCTAACTTTTTAAAGGTCTATGTCATCTAGTTTTCGTTCTTTGTGACGATGCTCCCGTTCATCCTTCTTAAACATGTGCTGAAGACGTTCAATTGCTTGAGGAGCAGAATCCAATATTTTATCGAGCAGATGTGTGTGTTCATCCAAATGAAGCATTCGTACGCCATTTGTTCCCACAATTAAAAAGGCGATTGGTGTAATCGATACTCCTCCACCGCTTCCGCCTCCAAATGGGAGTCTCGGTTCTTTTCGTTCTTGTTCATCAGACCGTTTTTCTTTCTTTTGGTTACCGTTGAATTCACTGCCGCCGGCTGCAAATCCAAAACCAACCTTTGACACAGTGAGAATGACACTGCCGTCAGGGGTTTCGACTGGATCGCCGATGATCGTGTTCACATCAATCATTTCTTTTAAGTTTTCCATCGCTGTCTTCATCAGACCTTGGATTGGATGATCTGCCATTTTCGGGTTCCTCCTTAAACAGATGATTCATTCTTCGTTGCTTGAAGAGAGGCATTCTTTCTCGCCTTTCTCCCTTTTAACCAATGGACAAGTAATCGAATGGCTGCAAGCATAGCATGTCCAATCCGAAAATAAGCTATACATGCAAAGTGTGTCTGTGATACTTTGTGCTGAAAAGCGGGAATCACTTCATAGACGGGTTTGTGCTTAAAGGTGAGGTGCTCCTGCATAAAGGCAAGAAGTGCTCCTTTGACTGACCACACACCACCGGCTGCTACACCTGTTAAAGCTGCGTCATGAAAACCAATCCATGTGGACCAGTGAAATGAGACGATTTTTATATGAATGAAAAACTTGCGCATGATCCGGTTTAGATCGACAATTTCTTTTGTAATACGCTCCATTTGATGAAGGATTTCCTTTACATCACGTTTTCCCACTTTTTTATGCATGGTTTCTTTTTCTTGATTAGGCGTTTTGGTGCTGGCCATTTTCTTTTCACGAATATCAATCGTTTGATCTTCCGTATTCACTTTCACCATCGGAATGTCTTTCTTCAGTCTGACGATTCCATATAAGGTGATGATCTTCACCGCAATATGGTCATTGTCATTTGCATGTGAATAGTCCAGTGAAATGGTCACTTTCATAAAGATCAATAAGATCACAAGGAACAAAAAAGCTGCGATCCAAACGTACAGCACTGTGCTCACTTCCTCCATAACAAATGATGCTTCCTCTACGATTATGGCTCTCCTTCTGGATTTTATACCCAATCACCAAAAAAAAGAGTTTGACCGGTACCCGGCCAAACTCTCTTTGATTATGCGTTTGATTCTGTTTTTTCATATAAATGTTCATGAACAACCACCGTATCTGCAAAGTAGTCATGAACCCCTTGCTTTTTCGGCGTAAACCCAACCACGGCATAGAGAACAAAAAGCGTATTAATATATCGCCCCACAATTTCTCTAAAGAAAATGACATCCCATGGCAGCTTCTTCTCCGGCTGAAGTGAGACGACTTTGATTCCAAACACCATCTTTCCAAGTGTTTGTTGGAAAATCTTCGTCATGATCGCAAAATAAAGCAGAAAAACAATTGTCGTTGTGACGGAAAATGGGGAAAACCAGCCTCCCCCTTTTGACCAGCCAAAGAGACTAAAGATTGGAGAAACCGTCAAATGGTTAACACCCCATACGACGAGCCAATCTAGGATAAATGCCCAGAATCTAATCCAGAAACCTGCAAAAGCCTGCGCTTCAATTGAAGTGCGCTTCGTAAGAGTCGGCCTTGATTCTCCCTCTTGGCTGCGACTTTCCGTTACTTCATCGAATGTAGAATCCATCTATGATCCCTCCTTTATTTTGAATAGAGATACATCGGTTTAGACCCATTTGAGCCAGCCAGTGTTTCTTTTAAGTTCAGAAAATCAATTTCGCTTTTAAAGAGCTTGCTTGCACTCATATTGAAGAGAGAGTTCCAGCCGAAGCTTTGAGAATAGCTGATCACTGTCGCTCCTTTTAACCCTTTTTCATTTTTCTTCATTGCTTTTAGAGCATCTTCATAGTACCCAAGCTCATCCACTAATCCGTTTGATTTCGCCTGTGTTCCGTCATAGACTCGGCCATCGGCAATTTTCTTGACGTCCTGCTTAGACATGCCGCGTCCTTCTGAGATGACTTTCACAAAGCCTTCATAAGAGTTGTCAACCATGCTTTGCATGATAGCACGCTCATCTTTTGTCATATCACGATTTGGAGACATGATGTCTTTGAATTTTCCACTTTTAATGGTTTCATATTTGATGCCTAAATTATCTGCCAGCTTTGCATAATTCAAACTTTGCATGATGACCCCGAGAGAGCCTGTTAACGTTTCAGGTGAAGCAAAGATTTTTTTCGCTGGAGTGGATACATAATAGCCACCAGAAGCCGCCATTGAACCCATAGAAACATAAATTGGCTTCTTCGCTTTCTTTACTTCTTCTAATTTTTTATGTATTTCAGCACTTTCATAGACACCGCCGCCAGGAGAGTTGACGCGCAGCAAGACACCTTTCACAGACGCATCGTCTTTTGCTTTATCTAATTCTTTTAAGAACGCACGATGATCATATGCTTCCCCGCCTAGAAGGCTGGATGCACCGCCGTTATCTTGAATCGTACCATTAATCTCAAGTACAGCAATTTTACTCGCACCGCTTCCATCTTCTAGTACCTTTTCTTCGATTTCGTCCCCGAATTGATAGCTCATCTTATTATCATTGAAGCTTTCATACAAGGCCGTCGTGATACTAATCACAATCGAAAAGCCGAAAACACCAAGTGCAATGATTAAGGCTACCCATCTTTTCGCATTCATTTCTTTCTCCTCCTTTTTGTCTCACTTCGTTCATACGAATACACACATGAAATGTTTCACAGGAACTGTGGTTTTTTTACATTTCATTTCAACATATGATAGCATCGATGTGAAATGACGATCAACTTTACATCTTCTATCATTTGCTCATCATGACGAAAAATTGGCGATTTTATCCTCTTCCTATATCTAATAGCTCAGACCATCTTCACAACGAAACGCCCAGACCTCTCTTTCTTCCAAAATGAGCTATTAAATTATGCTCAAAGTCAGCGTTGTCTAATCACTTACAATGACTCATTTCTTAAATGGAAGCCTCTATCATGATGAAGCGTCTTTCTAATATTTTTACTTTCATATGAAAAAAGTGTAAAATGTGAACAAGGGTTTTCTATGTAAGCCCTTTACTACTCGAAATCTATTTTTGACAACAAAGGGGAGAACGTCAATGACAGACAATCGTCGCAATGTATTTTTCTTTTACAAAAAAGATCATGAATTGGATGGACACATTTCTTCTCTGGAGAAGCTCGCTACCGATCAAGGCTTTCACGTCGTAAAGCGTGCAGAAGATGCCCATATCATTGCTTCAATTGGTGGAGATGGTACATTTCTTCAAGCGGTTCGCAAAACGAACTTCCGGGATGACTGCTTGTATGTAGGGGTATCAAAAACAGAGAATTCGCACCTATACTGCGATTTTTCGTTAGAACATTTTGATAAAATGATTGATGCCATGAACACTGAACAGATTGAAGTGAGAAAATATCCGATCATCGATGTAAGCGTTGACAGTACAAACCAGTTCCATTGCTTAAACGAACTGTCGATCCGCTCTAGCATCATTAAAACATTTGTCATCGATGTGTATATAGATGATTTCCATTTTGAAACCTTTAGAGGCGACGGGATGATTATTTCCACTCCAACCGGTTCAACGGCCTACAATAAATCTGTCAACGGCGCCGTGGTGGATCCGATGCTTCCGTGTATGCAAGTAACCGAGCTGGCATCGCTGAATAACAACTCATACCGTACACTTGGAGCTCCTTTCATTTTAAGCAGTGACCGCAAGCTGACACTAAAAGTTGTTCAGGACGGTAACGACCATCCGATTATCGGTCTTGATAACGAAGCGCTAGGTACAAAACATGTCAAACAAATTGATATTGGCCTTTCTGGTAAAGTGATCAAAACGGTCAAATTAAAAGATAACTCCTATTGGGAAAAAGTAAAACGCAGATTCCTTTAATCATTGAAAAGCTCCTTTAGGGGGCTTTTGTTTTCTTTTCAGCGTGATAGAAAACCTTTGAAGTCTAGGAAGAGTGAGCACCGGAACGGAGCTAATTTGACATTCGTGAGTACCGGAGCGCAAATCTGACACCGAATGCGAGGGTTTGTCTACACGCTGAAAGCTCCTTTACGGGGCTTTTTTTCATGCCTTTTCATTCAAGGTCATGGTGTCTTTGAAAAGATATGGTATGATGTCACAAGTATACATGTACGAAAAGGAGAACACGATGCCATTACAACATTTTGATCAATATCCATTAAGCGATGAATTGAAACAAGCGCTAGAAGCGCTTCATTTCCATACACCTACACCCGTCCAGCACGAGACATTATCCGTTGCTTTTTCAAAGCAGGACCTCATTGTCAAATCTCAGACAGGCAGTGGCAAAACAGCAGCCTACGGTCTGCCAATTTGTGAAATGGTGGATTGGGCTGAGAATAAACCTCAAGCCCTCATCCTCGTCCCAACAAGAGAACTTGCCATGCAGGTCAAACAGGATCTGACCAGCCTCGGACGATTTAAACGAATCAAAGCGGCCGCCATTTATGGAAAAGCTCCATTTCAAGCACAAAAAATAGAGCTTGCACAAAAGAACCACATTGTGTGCGGAACGCCAGGACGAATATTGGATCACCTTGAAAAAGGGACACTTTCTTTAGACAATCTGTCATTTTTCGTGTTAGATGAAGCAGACGAAATGCTGAACATGGGATTTATTGATCAAGTCTCTTCTATTATTCAGCATCTGCCGCCAAAGCGGATGTCGATGTTATTTTCAGCGACGATGTCTGATGAAATGAAGGATTTGAGTGAGCAGTTTTTACAATCGCCAAAAGTGATAGAGATTGCTCGGGAAGAAACGTCTGTACCACAAATCACTCACACCGTGATTGAAACGGAGGAAGAAGCGAAATTCTCTCTTCTTCAGCGTACGATCGTGATTGAAAACCCAGATAGCTGCATTATTTTCTGTAATACACAGGACCGAGTGAACGAACTCACAATGAAGCTGGATGAATGGGATGTGCCTTGTGACAAAATTCACGGAGGCATGAGGCAGGAAGACCGCTTTGCTGTCATGGATGAATTCAAAAACGGGGAATTCCGTTATTTGATCGCAACCGATATAGCAGCCCGAGGAATTGATGTCAGTGATATGACACATGTCATTCATTACGACCTACCTTATGAAAAAGAACGCTATATTCATCGGACCGGAAGAACTGGCAGAGCGGGTAAAAGCGGGAAAACGATTGCGTTTATGACAAGGCACGGGCAGCCGCTTATTGAAGAATTAAAAGAGGAAGCTGGTATTCATTTTCAAATTCAGCCTTATCCTACAAAAGAAGAAGCAGAACAGCATGTGGCAAGCTTTGAAGAAAAAATTGAAACACCGATTCAAAAGGAAAATAAGCAGGCCGACATAGAGAAAGATATTATGAAGCTGTATTTTAACGGCGGGAAGAAAAAGAAGCTGCGGGCTGTTGATTTCGTTGGGACCATTGCCAAAATAGAAGGCGTTGCCTTTGATGACATTGGGATTATTACCATTCAAGATACGAAAACATACGTCGATATTTTAAACGGCAAAGGCCCTCTTGTGCTAAATGCCATGCGCCACACAACCATTAAAGGCAAGCAGTTAAAAGTTCATGAAGCACGTCAATAAAAAGTGAAGGCTAAGCGCCTTTACTTTTTTATTTAAAATAAAATAAGCTTACAACCCTTGAACCATCAGCCTTTCCTGCGTCCAACATGACAAATGTCATATTGAATACATGATGGGTGCTACTATGAGCATGACACCTTTCCTTCTATACTTTGAAGTAGAAAGAAACGGAAAGGACTTGAACGTTCATGACGACTTCAACAAACACACAGCAGCAAGCCACTTTAAGAAAACAAGTTGGCCAATTCTCTGGTGCTAATTCGAAAAAAAGTATCATTCAACTCTTTAATACATTCATTCCATTTTTGGGGCTTTGGTTTCTTGCCTATTATAGCCTGAACATCTCCTACCTTTTAACCCTCTTCTTTGCGGTGATTGCAGCTGGTTTTTTAGTACGTGTCTTTATTATTTTTCACGACTGCTGCCATCAATCCTTTTTTAAACAGAAGCCGCTGAATCACCTGTTCGGTTTTGTAACGGGCGTACTCACCCTTTTCCCTTATCTTCAATGGCAAAGAGATCATTCAATTCACCATGCCACAAGCAGTAATCTAGACAAACGAGGTACTGGCGACATTTGGCTCCTGACAGTCAAAGAATATCAAGAAGCATCAGCTTGGACGAAGTTTCGCTACAGATTTTACCGTAATCCTTTTGTGATGTTTATTTTAGGACCGATCTTTGTTTTTCTCTTAAAAAACCGTTTCAACGTCAAAAATGCTCGTAAAAAAGAGCGCTGGAACACGTATTTCACAAACGTGAGCATCATTGCACTAGCAGCTGCAACGTGTCTTCTTTTTGGCTGGCAGGAGTTCCTGCTTGTCCAAGGTCCAATCTTCCTGATCTCAGGATCAATCGGCGTATGGCTGTTTTATGTGCAGCATACATTTGAAGATTCTTACTTTGAAGAAGATGAACATTGGAATTATGTGCAGGCGGCAGTAGAAGGCAGTTCTTTTTACAAATTGCCAAAGCTTCTTCAATGGTTAACAGGCAATATCGGCTATCACCATGTTCATCATTTAAGTCCGAGGGTACCGAATTATCACTTGGAGCATGCACATGATCATAGTGAGCCGCTTCAAAATGTTCCAACCATCACTTTAAAAACAAGTATCGAATCAATGAAATTTAGACTTTGGGATGAAGAAACGAAAGCATTCGTTACCTTTAAAGAAGCACGGCAATCTAAGAAGATGCCCGCACCTGTCATTAAAGGAGACATTCTGAAGAAAAATGCATAATTGGTGCAAGCTCTTTCTTACTCTAGAAGGAGCTTGTTGCCATTTACAGGATGCAACCGTAAGTTGAATTTGATAAAGTAAGGAAAAGAACGAAAACGGAAAAGGTGGCACACGGATGAAAAAACAGTTTAAAATTCAAAAATTGCATGGGATTTCCCCCTATATATGGGCCATTTTTTTCATCCTGCCCTTCTATTTCATCTTAAAGACGCCTACGACTTTAGGTATTGTCATTGGCATTATTTTGAACGTGGTTTTTTTCGGAGTGTATCGTTTTGCCTTTGTCGCAAAAGGCTGGTCTTTATATGTCTTCGGTCTTTTATTGATTGCGATTTCTACAGGCTATGTGATGCTCTACAGCTATATTTATTTCGCTTTTTGTATCGCCTATTTCAACGGGCATATCAAAAGAAAAGTCCCTTTTTATATCTTATACTATATTCATCTAGGGAGCGCCGCCGTAGCAGTGAACTTTAGCTTGATTTTAAAAAAGGGATGGTTTCTCACACAAATTCCTTTTGTTGTGATCACACTTATTAGTGCCATTCTGCTCCCTCTCAGCATTCGAAGCCGAAAAGAACGTGAACGCCTTGAAGAGAAATTAGAAAATGCCAATGAACGGATCGCCGATCTTGTCAAACTTGAAGAAAGACAGCGCATTGCTCGTGACCTGCATGATACACTTGGACAAAAACTCTCTCTTATTGGTTTAAAGAGTGACCTTGCCCGTAAGCTCGTGTATAAAGATCCTGAACAGGCTCGTGCCGAACTAAAGAGTGTTCAGCAGACAGCTAGAACGTCTCTAAATGAAGTGCGGAAAATTGTTTCTTCCATGAAAGGTATTCGGATCAAAGATGAAATATTGAACATCAAGCAAATCCTTGAAGCCGCCGATATTGACATGATTTATGATGAAAAGGAAGCGCCGAAACATATCTCTCTTCTGAACGAAAACATTGTGAGCATGTGCATCAAAGAAGCCGTAACGAATGTCGTCAAACATAGCGATGCCACTGTCTGTCAAATCACCATTCATCAAAAGTCAAAGGAAGTTGTCATTACAGTTGAGGATAACGGCACATTTAAAGGCGGTGATCCATCCTCTCAAACAAAGGGACATGGCCTTTTAGGGATTAGAGAAAGATTGGAATTTGCAAATGGACGCCTGCACATTGAAACAAAAGACGGGACGAAGCTGATCATGAGTATTCCAAATGATTCAGCAGCGAAAGATAAGGAGGAAATAAAATGATTAACATCTTTATCGCAGAGGATCAGCAAATGCTGCTTGGTGCTCTTGGGTCGCTTCTCGATTTAGAAGACGATATGACCGTTGTTGGAAAAGGGACAAACGGACAGGACGCCATTGATTTTGCTAAAAAACATCCGGTCGATATTTGTTTAATGGATATTGAAATGCCCGGGAAATCTGGGCTCGACGCCGCTGAAGAACTCAAAAAATCTGATGTGAAGATCATCATCTTAACAACCTTTGCCCGTTCCGGCTATTTTCAAAGAGCGCTGAAAGCTGGCGTTAGCGGCTATATGCTGAAAGACAGCCCAAGCGAGGATTTGGCAAGTGCCATCCGCAGTGTGATGAAAGGGAAAAAGGTGTACGCCCCTGAATTAATGGAAGACTTGTACAGCGACGAAAATCCTTTAACTGAACGAGAAAAGTCGGTTCTAGAACTCGTCGCAGACGGAAAAAACACAAAAGAAATCGCCAAGGAACTCAGCATTAAAAGCGGCACTGTGCGAAACTACATCTCCATTATTTTAGATAAACTAGAAGTCAAAAACCGAATTGAAGCCATCACTCGTTCCAAAGAAAAAGGCTGGTTTAAATAAGAAAAAAGATCAGGTCAGACACTGCCTTGATCTTTTTTTCTTTTTATCAGAATTCCTCTATCCACTGCTAAAATATCATTGACAACAAACCTCACTTCTATGGTATGATACCTGAGTGATAATAATTATCATTATCACTCATGCAACCAAATACACGGCTGATGTGCCGATTTCAAAGGAGTCTACATTCATGAAGAAAATATTGTTCCCTCTGATGCTCATCTTCGTACTTGCGTTGAGCGCATGTGGCAATAGCAGCAACTCTTCCTCAAATAAAGGAAAAAATCAATCAACGTCATCAGACACGATTACATATCAATCTGAAAATGGACCTGTGAAGCTGCCAGCAAATCCAAAACGTGTTGTTGTTCTCGCCTCTTATACAGGAAATGTCTTGTCACTTGGTGTGAACCTTGTGGGTGTTGACTCTTGGTCAAAAAAGAATCCACGTTTCCAAAAGAAATTAAAAAATGTGGAAGAAGTATCCGATGAAAATGTAGAAAAAATCATGAAGTTAAAGCCTGATGTCATCATCGGTTTAAGCGGTGCAAAAAATGTAGAAAAACTGAAAAAAATCGCCCCTACCGTTTTATTCACGTATAACAAAGTCGATTACCTTCAGCAGCATATTGAAATTGGAAAAGTCTTAAACAAAGAAAAAGAAGCAAAAGCATGGGTCAAGGATTTCAAACTGCGTGCAGCTGAAGCTGGCAAAGAAATCAAAGCAAAAATCGGTGAAGATGCAACCGTATCTGTCTTCGAGAGCGGCACAAAAGACCTTTACGTCTTTGGAGATGCGTGGGGACGGGGAACAGAAATCCTCTACCAAGCAATGAAACTAAAAATGCCTGAAAAAGTAAAAGAAAAAGCATTAAAAGCTGGCTATTATGCGGTATCACAAGAGGTCATCCCTGAATTTGCCGGAGACTATATGATCATTAGCAAAAACAGCGAGATGGACAATTCCTATCAAAACAGTGAAATCTATAAGTCCATTCCTGCTGTGAAAAAACATCGTGTGTATGAAGCAAATGCGGAAGAGTTTTACTTTAATGATCCACTCACACTTGAATATCAATTATCATTCTTTAAAAAGCACTTTTTAGGTAAATAAACCGAAGCAAGGGATCTCTTCCCTTGCTTTTTTGCTGTCTGCTTCTAGCGGGAGTGCCTGTTTTCCGCTACAATGATGTACAAGTAATTCAAAAAGTGTGGTGCTCGTTTTGTTTAAAATTTTGCTGATTGAGGATGATACAACCCTCTTCCAAGAAATCAAAGAACGTTTAGTCAACTGGTCTTATGATGTGTATGGGATCAACAATTTTCAACAGGTCATGCAGGAGTTCACTTCCATCCAGCCTGATTTAGTCATTATTGATATTCAACTGCCAAAGTACGATGGCTTTCATTGGTGCCGGATGATTCGGCATCATTCTAATGTGCCCATCATCTTTCTTTCCTCTCGTGATCATCCTGCTGATATGGTCATGTCGATGCAGCTTGGAGCTGATGATTTTGTACAAAAGCCCTTTCACTTTGACGTTCTCATCGCCAAAGTAAGTGCTGTTCTTCGCCGAGTCCATGATTATAATGCGGAACCAACCAACTTAAAAGTCTGGTGCGGCGCTACCCTTGACCTCGAAAATAATACAGTGACAAATGAAAACGGTGAGATTGAATTAACAAAAAATGAGTTTTTTATTCTCAAAGAATTAATTCAGCATAAAAACCATATCGTCAAAAGGGAATCTCTCATCCAAGCTTTATGGGACGATGAACGATTCGTGAGTGACAATACACTCACTGTAAACGTCAACCGCCTTAGAAAAAAACTAGACGAAATCTCCCTTGGCGCCTTCATTGAAACAAAAGTGGGTCAAGGTTATCTTGCAAAGGAAAAGGATGATCAATGATGCTGCAAGCATTTCTAAAAGAACGAAGAAGCTGGATCTTGTTCTTTCTTAGTTTGCAGCTTCTCATTCTCTTTGTTGCATATTTGGATACAACGATTCCACTCGCTTCTCTTTTTTATATCGTGCTTTTGTCTACATTACTCTTCATTGTTTTTCTTTTTTTTCGTTATCGGAAAGAAACTGCTTATTACATGCAACTGAAAGAATGGGATGAAAACATAGACCTTCAAATACGTCTCAAACCCTCTTCTCCCTTTGAACAAATTGTACAGGAGGCAGCGTCAGAGCAAATTGACCGATACCGCCAGATGACGGCTAAGCAAAAGACTGCGCTGGAAGAAGAAAAAGATGAACTGCTCTCATGGATACATGAGGTGAAAACGCCGCTCACGGCGATGCACTTAATGATTGACCGCATAACAGAACAGCCGCTCAAATCAAATATGACATATGAATGGCTTAGAATACATTTACTCCTTGATGCACAGCTGCATCAAAGCAGGATCCAACATATTGAAAATGATTTATTTATTGAAAAACTGGATCTCCAAAACATGCTAACGAAAGAAATCAAAGCGCTCCAATCGTGGTGTATGCAAAAAGGAATTGGCTTTGACCTTTTATTAGAAGAGCGAGATGTATTAAGTGATACAAAATGGTTATCCTTTATGATCAGACAAGTGCTGACAAACGCCGTCAAGTACAGCCAATCATCTGACATTATCATCGAAAGCAAACAAATGAACGAACAAGTGGTGCTCACCATCACAGATCAAGGCAGAGGAATTGACCCAAGAGACGTGTCCCGTATTTTTGAAAAAGGCTTTACCTCCACAAGACATCACAATGACACGGCCTCCACAGGCATGGGGCTCTATTTAACAAAAAAGGGAGCTGACGCTCTTCATATCACAATCGAGGTCAACTCCACATTAGATCAAGGGACAACTTTCACCTTTATCTTTCCGAAAAAGAATGATTTTGTGCATATTGCAAGCATGTGAACATGCAGTTCAAGAAACCCAATCTCTTCATTCAACGATGCATTGAAGAGATTGGGTTATTTTATACAGCCATATCACGCTACTTCACGGCACATTTCTCCTAGCTGTTTCCTTCTATAAATACTCATTAGCAGCCCGACTGACATCATTTCTAGAAGAATATGAGATCCCCCATAGCTCATAAAAGGCATGGAAACTCCTGATATAGGCAATAATCCAAAGTTTGTGAAAATACTTAAGATAAATTTTGCTGCAAATGTGGTTGCCAAACCAATCATTAACATCTTGCCATAAGCAGATTGAACTCGTTTCGCTGTATGAACTACTCTATAAATCAAAGTCACAAACAAAATAAAAACGGCCAATCCTGCAAACCATCCGAATGAATAAATGATATACGTCAACATCCAATCAGTGTGAACATCATACAATGCGTACGGATTTATTTGAAAACCATTTGAGCTAAATTCATGAAGTGAGTATTGGTAAAAGTGAGACATATCAGCTTGATAAAGAGAAAATAATTGAACAATGAGATAGACAACACCTGCTGCTGTAAACGGAATAAGCTGTCTCATTCTTGCATGAGATACATACATCATCGTTATGCATATGACCATAAAGGTGATGGTTGCAGAAAGAGATCCGACTATATGTAATAAAATAATAGGTAAAGTGACAATCGCTAATCCTAACCAAGACTTGAAACCATTCTTCCAGTTCCAAGATTGGTAAATGCCCGCTAACGAAATAATCATCAGAAATGGAAAAATTTCAGTCAGATTGATCGATCCATTATTTAAGCTTAAAAAAAGAATACCGTTCACTCTTGTCCCAATCATCATTGTAAGAATCAGCATTCCAATCGTTCCTATGTATAAATGCCATGAATAGGGTAAAAAGCGCCGATAATCAAAAGCAAACAGTCCAAGCATCAACGCAAGACCAAATACATAGTAAATGAGACTTTTATAAAAGATATTCGTGTCTTGAAAATGCAGTAAATGAGAATGAAACTGAAAATAATACATCACAAACAGCCCAAATGAACAAGTAGCTAGTACAAGAAGTATCGTTTTAAAGTCCACTTGAGTTTTGTGTGTTTCATGGAGCTGCATTCCGAGTATGGCTGCATCTCCAATTTGATCGAGCGCTTGATTTACCGCCTCTTCTTCTGACATGCCCGCACTGACCGCTTCCTCTTTCAGCGTGTATAAATGATCACGAAGCTCAAGCTTTATACTTGCATGTACGTCTTTATTTTTAATTCGTTTACACACATTTTTGATATATTGTTCAAACTTTTTCTCTAGTCCCATACGACTTTCTCCCCATTCAAAACGCCATCTACTGCATCTTTGAAGACATTCCATTCTTCCTTCTTTTCTTTCATAAACGCTTTGCCCTGTTCATTAATCTTGTAATACTTCCTTTTTCGATTGCCATTCCCTTCGCCCCAGTAAGACACAATGAATCCTTTCCCCTCCAAAGTGTGCAAAATAGGATATATCGTTCCCTCTTTAAAACTAAAAATTCCTTCGGATTTCGACTCCAGTTGCTTAATCATTTCATAACCATACATCGGCTTTTCATTTAGCAAGCTTAAAATAAGGGTAGCAGTACTCCCCTTTAGAAGCTCTTTACTCACTTTCATCCATCGTCACCTCTAATACATAGATTTACTATGCATATATTTGATATGCATATCTTACATGAAATCACATACTCTGTAAAGGTTCATCAGAAAAAAACAAGAAATTTGATACATCATAGCGAAAAACAGATAAAATAATTGAATAACAATCTGAATTCTACATAAGGCTTTGACATATAAAACAAGCATGTGACAACAATGTCACATGCTCGTCTGTTTTGTTCGCCAAATCGCAGGAAGTCTGATCGGCTTCTTTTTATACTAGAGATATCAATTAAATAAAAAAGGGGTTCGACAGATGAACATTTTAGAAGCTCGCAAGTTATATAAAAGCTATGGAAATAAATTCAATAAACAAGAGGTGCTGAAAGGCATTGATTTGACGATAGAAGCTGGAGAATTTGTCAGCATCATGGGGCCATCAGGCTCGGGGAAAACGACCCTTTTGAACGTATTGTCATCGATTGATCATGTGTCCAGCGGATCGATTCGGATCGCAGATGCAGAAATGACGCAAATGAAAGATCAGCAGCTCGCTGAATTTAGAAAGAAACAGCTTGGCTTTGTTTTTCAGGATTATAACTTACTTGATACACTCACGGTTAAAGAGAACATCCTCTTACCATTATCCATCTCCAAAACGCCTAAAAAAGAAGCTTTTGAACGCTTTCAACAGCTTGCAGAGGATATGGGGATTTATGAACTAAGAGACAAATATCCAAATGAATTGTCTGGTGGACAAAAGCAACGGACATCTGCGGTACGTGCCTTTATTCATGAACCAAGCCTCATTTTTGCTGATGAACCAACTGGAGCACTTGATTCCAAATCTGCGTCTGACTTACTGAACAAGCTGCAAGAATTCAATCACAAGCGCAAAGCAACCATTGTCATGGTGACGCATGACCCTGTTGCAGCCAGTTATTCAAGACGAGTGATTTTTATCAAAGATGGACAGATCTATACACAATTGAATAAAGGCGCATTAGAGAGAAAGATGTTTTTCGAGGATATTATGAAAACGCAAGGTGTTTTAGGCGGTGTGAAGCATGAACATTAATCAGCTCGTCTTCCGCAATCTGAAGAAAAACTTAAAAAATTACTATTTATACGTGTTTGCACTTGTATTTAGTGTGGCGCTCTATTTTTCCTTTGTCACCTTGCAGTATTCACCAGCACTTGATGATGTAAAGGGGTCCATTAAGGGCGGTGCGTCCATTAAAGCCGCTTCTATTCTGCTGATCGCCATCGTCGGCATCTTCCTTTTATATGCAAATAGCATTTTCATCAAACGTAGAGGAAAAGAAATCGGTCTCTTGCAGCTCATTGGAATGACGAAACAAAAAATTTCCAAGCTGCTCCATGCAGAAAATTTTATCCTCTATATGATTTCGATGGCTATTGGAATATTGGCCGGATTTATCGGTTCAAAGCTGATGCTGATGGTTCTATTTAAAGTGACAGGTGTTCATGCAATTGCCAATCTTCATTTTTCTGGCACGGCTCTTTTGCAAACAATCATCGTGTTTCTCTTGATTTATGTTGTCATCATGCAAAGAAATAGACATTTTATTCAGAAGCAAACGATCTTAGCTTTGTTTAGAACAACCTCTTCTACAGAGCAGCGTATTAAAAAAATCTCTGTCTTTGAAATCATCATCGGGGTTCTAGGCATTGCCTTTATCAGCTCAGGCTATTACATTTCTTCTCAGCTTTTTAATGGCTCATACACATCGATGTTTTCGTTATCTTTAGCCATGATCTATATTTTAGGTTCTGTCATTATTGGTACTTTCCTTTTCTATAAAGGCTCTGTTTCATTCATTGCCAATATCGTACGAAAAAGAAAAAATGGCTACCTTGCCATTCATGAAGTCTTGTCTTTATCGTCGATCATGTTCCGTTTAAAATCAAATGCATTGCTGTTAACGATTATTACTACCGTATCTGCACTTGCCATCGGTTTGTTATCACTCAGCTATATTTCCTACTACTCAGCAGAAAAAACAGCTGAACAGCAAATTCCAGCACATTTTGTCATGGGGTCAGAGAAGGATGCTGGCACTTTCACTCGTGCACTTTCTGATCAGCATATTGCCTATGAGAAAAAGCAGTTCGAGGTCATTCAAGCCGATTTTGATGCAAATCAGATCATCGATACGAAGTTAAGCAGTGTGAATAAAGCTCCAGGAGTCTTAACACTACCTGTGATCAGCGAGAAAAACGTACCAAATATTCATGTAGAGAACAACGAAGTCATGTTAAGCGGCTACAATGATTTATTGAAAAAATTCATGCCGATTAAAAGCTCTGGTGATGTGAAACTTTTAATAAAAAAACCAATTGATTTAAAAGTAATTGATATGAAAAAGGATCATTTAATCTCTTACCAGTTTACTTCTGGCGGCCTACCTGTTGCTGTCGTCAGTCAAAACGTCTTTGAGCAGCTTGATCAAAACAATGACCCTAAGCTGCAGCGTGAGAATAACCAATATATTGCGATCAATATAAAAGATGAAGGAAAAGTTGAACAAGCCAATGACGTCTTTATGTCTGCGAAATTGAGTGATGAAAGTATGTCTAGATTTGCTACCACTCAGCAGCAAAAACAAACCATCGGACTGATGATGTTTGTAGTTGGATTTTTAGGCCTCAGCTTCCTTGTGACATCAGGCTGTATTTTATACTTCAAACAGATGAATGAGAGCGAAGAGGAACAAAGCTCATACACGATTCTGCGTAAGCTTGGTTTTACGGAGACAGATCTCTTAAAAGGCATTCGGCTCAAACAGCTTTTCAACTTTGGCATTCCGCTTCTCGTCGGGCTCTTGCACAGCTACTTTGCTGTACAATCTGGCTGGTTTTTATTTGGCAGCGAACTGTGGACACCTATGCTGATTGTCATGGCGATTTATACCGTTTTATACTCCGTCTTCGGATTCCTATCTGTCCAATATTATAAAAAAGTCATTAAAGAATCGTTGTAAAGTATTCCCCATAGGCAGTGGCCTATGGGGATATTGCACGTCATGTTGTTGATTCAAACTGATGCGGTAAAATATGATCTCTTGCCGCATAAGCTTTTTGTTTGATCTCTTCTAAGTTCACTCCAACTAGCTTCCCATTTTGTTTCACTGCTTTTCCAGCCACATAGACAGAATCAACATTTGAAGGGTGTGCCGTTTGCACAACTGCCCCAGCTGGATCTGTCATCGGAAGAAGATTCATACTTGTCCGATCGATCAAGATAAAATCAGCTTCTTTTCCAGGTGTGAGTGAGCCGATTTTGTCATCAAGCTTCAAGGCACGAGCCCCGTTTATTGTGGCTGCTTCAAGCATTTGCTGTGCAGACAATCCAAGTTCAGGCCCTGGCATCGTCCCTTCCATCAATAAAGATTGATTTTGAATCGCCCGCTCCGCCTGTAGTCCGAATTTCATTTGAGTAAATAAATCTCCGCCTGTCGCTGTCACCACATCTACACCAAGCGTTGGCAGAACACCATTTTCAATGGCGAGCCCTGTGACAGGATATCCGTGTCCCATCATCATTTCAATCTCAGGTGTAATAGAGATGGAGCTTCCGCTGTCAGCTAGCATCTTCATTTGATCTGCATCAATTGCATTGATATGCACCATATTCAAATCAGGCCCAAGCAGCCCTGCTTGATGAAGCCGCTCAATCGATCGATCCGCTGCTCCCCAATTTCCAAAGCCAATGTGCATACTGCATAATGCATCTAGTGATCTCGCTGTTTCAATTTCAAAGACGGTCGTCTCCCATGAAGAAAATTCAGGTCCACGAATGGCAAGTCCCATCGTCAACAGCTGATCCGATGATTGAAAATGTTTTTGTTTCACGCGGGCTGCGTCTTCCATATTTGTGAGCGTACTCTCTCTGTCCCAATACGCTGCATCTCCAGAGGTACCAAAACCAAAGACCGCTCGAATACCCGCATCTTTTAAACCTCCAATGAGTTCTTCTGTATGATCCATAGAATTGATCATCGTCCAGTCGAAAAACGTGGTCACTCCTGCATCTAATGCCTCTAATGCGCCTAAATAATTAGCAATTCGATCATCTGATGGACGTCTCATCGCCCCATAGTTGCCATAATAAATTTTGCTTAAATACGTTTGCAAAGACCAATCTGTTCCGATTCCCCGTATGACAGACTGCCACACATGACGATGGGTATCCACAAGCCCTGGCATGATGACCATGTCAGACGCATCAACAACATCAGCACCGCTTACTTCAATCGAAGGTCCGACTTCTAAAATATGTGCCCCTTCGATTAATAGATCTCCCTTCTCCAGAAAACCTAAAGATGGATCAAGTGTGATAAGAGCCGCATCTTTAAACAATGTTTTCTTCATCCATATCCCCCTTTTCAAATAAAGAGAATGAGTCACTCACTCTCTCTGTCATTTTAAGACATAACAGGTTCAAATTAGAAGAAAAGTGACTCAAGGAATGTGGTTTTATGAGCTGATATTCCGAAAATAGTTGTATATCCGTTTTAATTTCACGTCATGCTTCCCTTTTGGACTTTCCATCATGCCAAATTCAAAGAACTTCACCGGTTTAATCCCGACATATTGCAAAAGAGCTCGTTTCATTAACACCTTGTGGGCATTCTGCAAAAAGAAGAAAGGGTAGTGGGTCGGTCCTTGCATTGTAGATACACATACAGCCCTCTTTCCTTTTAACAAGCCTTCTGGCAGCAGCCCGCCTGTTTGACGGTAAGCAAAATTCGCTGCAAACATGCGATCAATAAAACCAAGTAGCATGGCTGGCGGCCTCCCCCACCAAATCGGATAAACAAACACGATATTGTCTGCCCATTTAATTTTCTCTTGATATTCTTGAATCTCAGGGTCCTTATGCATATCACGTCTTTTTTTCTCTTCATTAAAAATAAGTACAGGATCAAATTTGTGTTGGTATAAATCTATGATTCTCACTTCTTGAACGTTTGGATTTTCTTCACTGCCCTTTAGGATTTCTTTAAAAAAAGCACCATTTAAACTATTATGATGGGGGTGAGTATAAATAATGAGTACATTCATGGCTTATCTCCTTTAGTTATCATTTGATAACAAAAAGCATACACCCCTCTTTTTTAGTTGTCAAATGATAATTGTTTTTTGATAATAAATTTGGTATGGTACGTAGGAGGTGAAAATGATGAAAAACCCCCATTTTTTCAAAGAGTTTGTCACATTTGCTTCTACTTTTTCTGAGCTGAAACATGCTATGATGAGCAAGGTCAAACCATCTGATCTAACCACTCTACAATATTTGATTCTGGAGCAGTTAGCCGTCAGTGAGCCGCTAACACCTAGTGAAATTGCCAATTGTCAGCACATGTCTCTTCCGAATGTCAGCAGAGAATTGAAAAAACTTCACGAAAAACAATTCATTGATAGACAAGAAGATAAAGATGACAAGCGAAAACATGTCATTATGCTATCTAAAAAAGGCCGTGCGTGTATGGACAAAGCATTTCAACAAATTGAATCCATGCTCATGGACAGCCTTTCTTCCTCTGACCAAAATCAAATGGATGATATCGTACAAGCTCTCCGTCTATTAAATCAAACCATCTTCAAAAAATGATCGAATGAAAAAAGCATGAGCGTATCGCTCATGCAAATGATTTTTGAACACATTAGTAAAGAGATGCTAAAAGATACGTGATGAAACCTACTATTGGAATAATCGGGATCATCAGCTTCAATGTTTTATTCGTATTCTTATATAAATTCCACAGCAAGACTGGTACACCAAACGTCAATGTATCAAAGACAGCAAGCACTGCCCCTTTACGCTGTTCTTTATGAGCCATTTGAAAACCTCCAATTCACCAAACTTTTTTCACACAATAACCTGCTATCCCAGCCGATATTCCTGCATTAATGACTGTACATGCTATACAACCAACAGGTCCTGTTAAACAAACATAATAACAAGCCCCAAGAACCATTGAACGAAGCGGAAGAGATTCATTCGGGCCACTTTTCTTTTTTAAACAACTCCAAAATTTGTTCCAATTAAAGCTCGTTTGAATTTCCGAATCTTCAGCATTCATAATTTTTCTATTTAATTCCATCATATCTTTTTTCGCACCGTTTTCACCATAGGTAAAAGATCCTTTTAAAAACTCCCCATTTGGATTGATATGAAACTCATTCTTCAACTTTCCATTTTGAATGAAATATGAGTGTAAATTACCTTGCTCATCGTATTCCGCAAGTTGAATATAATAGGACTTTATCTGACTTAGTGAAATTGAAATAAATGATGCTGTGCTTACTAGCTGATTATCTGCTTTCTTCTTTGTTAGATAAAAATAAACAACATTCGCTTTAGCATCATTCAAATGAACTGCTACACTTTCTCCATTTAATTGATACCCTTTTTTGTAGGCTATTTCTTTTGCCTGTAAAAATTGAAAGCTCTTTTTTGTTTTTTTTATGAGCCTTTCAGCCACTTTATTGTTTTGTATCTTTTCAAAAGGCATATCCTCTTCTATGCTAACAGCTTTCCCCACAGGATATTGTCCGCATAGAAGTGAAATGAATAATAAAACAACAAGCATCTTCCTAACTTTCATTATGTAGCCTCCTTTAATAAATCTCATAAAAATTATACCTTTTTATGGAAAATGGCATAAGAGGCTTATTTACCAAAAAAAACCACTATAAATAATGTAGCATATCTCCTACTTGATATCATTTCCTTCAGGTAATTGAATCGTCAGTATGTCTGAGATAAATGAACGGTGTGTAACTGATGCTTGCCCCGAGACAGTAGACAACAAAAAAGCGCCGGATGTTTTCCATCCAACGCTTCTTCAAATGACATGTTCAACATCACGTCTCTTTTGCTCTATGTATCCTTTATCCAATAAGCTGATAGGCGATATATAATGCAACTAGCCAGATCATGACCGCAGAGGCTTTATTGATCCGGTTCATCCACTTGCCGTTTGTATCTAGCTTTCCTAACATTTTCCCGAGAAGGGCAAGACCCATAAACCATAACCACGAGACGATGATACAGGCTGCGGTAAATGCCACCTTTTCCGCCCCATGATATTGCAGAGAGTTCGTTCCTATCACTCCTATTGTATCGAGAATCGCGTGAGGATTTAAAAGTGAAACGGAACAGGCAAATATGATTTGTTTTCTCACGGGCATCAGGTCCATCTTTTCTTGATTACCTGTTGCGGAGCTCGTGTTCCAAACTGACCACCCCATATAAAGTAAAAAGAAAAATCCAATGATAAAAAGACCCATTTGCAAGATAGGAATGGTGAGTACAACAACCGAAACCCCAATGACAGCTAAAGTAATTAAAAGTGTGTCGCAGAGAGCAGCTGTAATGACCACAGGCAGTACGCGATATAATCGCGGCTGAAGGGCTCCTTGCTGAAATACAAATACATTTTGCGCGCCCAAAGGTAAAATAAGACCAAAGGCAAGCACAATCCCATGAATTATCGCAATCGACATTTTCAGAACATTCTCCTTTTCAAGTCATCCTTACACATTTTAACATAAATCATCATGAACGAATTTCACATATTTGATTTGTCCAATAAAAAAAGCGCTGGATGATTTTCCATCCAGACGCTTATTGTTTCTATTGTCATGATGATTTTCGTGCAAGCTCTCTTTCTCTCAGCTCGACACGTCGAATTTTCGCTGACGGAGTTTTTGGTAGCTCGTCAATGAATTCGATTTCTCTTGGATATTTGTACGGTGCTGTTGTATTTTTCACGTGTGTTTGCAGTTCTTTAATCAGCTCATCGCTTTGTGCAGATGCATCACGCAGGACGACGTATGCTTTCACGATTGATCCTCTGATTTCATCTGGACTTGCCACAACCGCACATTCTTTCACTGCTGGGTGTTTAATCAGTGCATCTTCGACTTCAAATGGACCAATTGTATAACCTGAGCTGACAATGATGTCATCCCTGCGGCTTTCAAACCAAAAATACCCGTCTTCATCTTTTTTCGCACGGTCACCGGTAATAAAGTAATCCCCTCGGCGCTGCGCCTTTGTACGCTCTGCATCTTTGTAGTATTCCTTGAATAAAGCCGGCGTTTCAAGATGAACGGCAATGTCACCTATTTCTCCTGGAGCACAGATCTGGCCATTCTCATCAATGATCTCTACTTCATTGCCAGGTGTTGGTTTGCCCATGCTGCCTGGCTTGATGTCCATTCCTTTCAGCACCCCGACTAGCAGCGTGCTTTCTGTTTGCCCGTAACCATCTCGCACTTCGATATCGAAATGTTTTTTGAACGTATCGATGACTTCACGGTTGAGCGGCTCTCCCGCAGAAACAGCACTATGCAATGTTGGTAGCTCGTACTGACTGAGGTCATCCACTTTTGCCATAAATCGATATTCTGTTGGTGTACAGCATAGAACATTGATTTCATTTTTTTGAAGCAGCTCTAAGTACGTATTCGGATTAAATTTCCCTCCATAAACAAAACCTTCTGCTCCGCTTCCTAAAACAGATAAGAGAGGACTCCACACCCATTTTTGCCAACCTGGTCCTGCTGTTGCCCATACTTTATCCCCTTCATTAATGGAGAGCCATGCTTTGGCCGCAGTACGTAAATGTGCATACGCCCAGCCGTGTGTATGAACAACCCCTTTTGGGTTACCTGTTGTGCCTGATGTATAAGAGAGAAACGCCATGTCCGTACGTGTTGTGTCTGCCAATTTCAACTCGCTTGACTGCTCTTCCTTTTGCGCAACAATGTTTGTCCAGCCATGATCATTCTCACCAATCGAGAATGTTTTGAAATCTTTTGGCTGGTTGGTTCCTTCAAACGATTGAATGAATGATGCGTAAACAATCGCTCCTTTTGCTTCTGCATGTTCAATTCGGTAATCTATATCTTTAGCGCGAAGCATTTCTGAACAAGGAATTACAACCATTCCTGTTTTTAAAATGGCTAAATAAATGCTGTATGCCTCTAGCATACGCGGCACCATCACAATGATTTTATCGCCTTTTTTAAAGCCTGCATTTAATAGAACATGACCAATTTTATTCGCCTCTTCCACTAATGCTGCATATGTCACATGCGCTTCATGGCCATTTCCGTCCTGCCAGTGCAGGGCGATTTTCTCCTGGTCATGACTGAACGCTTCAATCTCACTGACTAAGTTATATTGTTCTGGTGCAATTAAGTCTTCTCTTTTCATGGTACAGCTCCTTTTAGCCTCTTTCTATGAAACGAATCATGTTTCAATTTACCTATTCTAACACTCATAACTGAAAAATGCTTGAATTAGGACCTACTCCTAGTATTATGCCATAATTTTTTCATTTCGTCTCCTTTTTTAAAAATATTCTAACAATTTATGTACAAAAAAAAAGAGCGGGAATGAACCCGCTCATAAGCCATAGCTTTTTAATTGTGTGTCTTAGAAAGATCCGCCACCCATATGTTGTTGAGCGTAAGATACAAGACGCTTAGTGATTTCTCCACCAACTGATCCGTTAGCGCGAGCTGTTGTTTCTGGTCCAAGGTTTACGCCAAATTCTGAAGCGATTTCGTACTTCATTTGGTCGATCGCTTGTGCAGCGCCTGGAACGACTAATTGATTAGAACTGCTTTGTCTGTTTTGTTGAGCCATGTGTTCTCACCTCCTTGTGAATATAGAATGTGTAGAAACACATGACTTCATGCGATTGATTTTATGGTAATTATTATGAAATTTTTTATTTAGAATAAATCAGCGAATTTGTCAGCTGCTTTCTTTTCATTTGTGACAACGATTGTTTCGATCTGCTCCACTGCCTCATCAAGCATTGGCTCGAATTCAGCAAAGCTTTCGTAGCGTTCTACTTTTTCAAGCTTTGGTTTTGTTTTTGGAGATGGCGGCGTAAAGATCGTGCAGCAATCCTCAAATGGCTGAATGCTTGTCTCATATGTGCCAATTCGTCTCGCTTCTTCGATAATGTCATTCTTATCCACGGCAATCAGCGGGCGAATGATCGGTGTGTTTGTGACATGATTAATGGCATACATGCTTTCAAGTGTCTGACTTGCCACTTGACCAAGGCTTTCCCCTGTAATAATGGCAAGCGCATCACGCTTGGCTCTTATTTTATCTGCAATTTTGAGCATCATTCTTCTCGTTGAAGTCATCGTATAGTTTTCTGGTACTTGTTTGTGAATGAGCTCTTGGATTTTCGTAAAAGGAACGATGTGAAGCTTGACTTCGCCTCCATAGGCAGCTAAGCATTCCGCTAGATCAATGACCTTTTGCTTGGCACGTTCACTTGTATAAGGTGGGCTAAAGAAATGAACCGCTTCAATTTGAATGCCTCGTTTCATTGCCTGATAGCCGGCCACTGGGCTGTCAAAGCCGCCAGAGAGCATCAACATCGCTCTTCCGCTTGAACCAACTGGCAGTCCGCCTGCACCTTTTACATCTTTAAATGTAATGTACGTCGCATGTTCTCTTATTTCAATTCGCAAGTGAACATCTGGCTGTTTCACATTAACGGTTAAGTTGTCTGTATTCCTTAAAACATGTCCACCAATTTCTCGGTTCATTTCATTTGAATCAAGCTCAAATTGTTTATAAGAACGTTTCGTTGAGACCTTAAATGTATTTCCTTGTTCATACACTTCCTGAACCGCTGAGAGTGCCGCTTCTTTGATGGCATCAAGATTTGTCTCACATTTTACAGCCAGGCTAAAGCTTTGAATGCCAAATACACCTTTAAGCTGTTCTGAAATCGGTTCAGGATCTTCTCCGTTTAGCATGATCGTAATGCGGTCTCTGTCAGATGCATACTTTAATGCTTCAAAGTCTTTTAATACAAACCGGATATGCTGTCTTAGTTTTTCGATAAATTTCTTTCTATTTTTCCCTTTTGTTGAAATCTCACCAAAACGGACTAAAATATGGTCATACTTCATGTTGTTATCTCATTCCTTTTAATTTTTTCACACTTTGTGCGATCGATGTGATGATTTGTGGCGCTAGCTCTGGTCCTTGTCCATATGTCAAACTGATTCTCATGCTGCTTTTGGCTGCTTCTTCTGATTTTCCCATCGCCAGCAGGACACGGCTTGGTTCCTTTTTCTTAGCAGAACAAGCAGACGTTGTCGAAACGTAAATGCCTTCTTTTTCGAGCATATGCAGAAGGACTTCGATCTGAATACCTGGCACTGAAAAATTCACAATGTGCGGTGCGCTATGCGTCAGCGGTGTGTTTATGACGACGCCTTCTATCTTTCCAAGCTGCTGCTCTAGCTCCGTTTTTAAGGCGATCATCTCATCATGATGCTTGTTTAAATGTTCAAATGATTGCTTTATGGCTTTTGCTAAACTGACAGCTCCAGCAGGGTTCTCAGTCCCTGAGCGAAGGCCTAGTTCCTGCTCTCCTCCTGTGATAAAAGGGGCAAGTACTACACCTTTCTTTAAAAAGAGTGCTCCTGTGCCTTTTAAGCCATGAATTTTGTGACCAGACATCGTTAAAAGATCAATATCCATCTCTTTAGGCAGCGGAACCTTGCCAATTCCTTGTACGCCGTCGACATGAAAAATCGCTTCTTTAGCATACTTCCGAATGATGCTTGCCGCTTCCTCTATCGGCTGAATCGCGCCTGTTTCATTGTTTACATGCATGAGACTGACAAGCACTGTATCAGGGCGAAGCACTTCTTTTAAATGCGTCATATCTGCACGGCCATGCTCATTTACTTGAATATAGGAAATATCAAAGCCAAATAATGTTTTCAGCTGTTCAAACGATTCGATGACAGATGGATGCTCAATCGCTGTTGTGACAATATGTCTGCCTCGGTTCATCTTGGCAAGAGCAGCCCCTTTGATGGCAATGTTATTTGCTTCTGTTGCACCTGAAGTAAAAATAATCTCATATTGTGTAAAGCCTGTATAGTGAAGGATTTGTTTTCGCGTTTCACTTAATAGACGGCTCGCATCAATTCCAAGTTGATGCAGCGAAGACGGATTCCCAAAAAAACGCTCACTCACTTGCTGATGTACTTGTAAAACCTCTGGATAAGGCTTTGTTGTGGCACTATTATCAAGATAAATCATATCTTAAACTCCTTACAAAAAAACTTAAAAAATAAATGCATTTATATGTTACCATAATGAAGTCAGACAGAGAATTTTCTGAAAATGGCAGTTGACAACTTTTTATTTTCACTATATCATCCATAGTGCAATTGTCATATAAACACCTAAATTGTCAGAATATTTAAATTTGACACAATACACTGATTGAGGAGGGACTATTTTGAAAAATAGTTTAAGTATAAAAGAGACATTGGCTATTGGGCTAATGCTTTTTGCATTATTCTTTGGTGCAGGAAATATGATTTTCCCACCTGTTCTTGGGCAATATGCAGGTGAAAACGTATGGCTTGCCATCGGCGGATTCCTACTTACAGGCGTAGGTCTTCCACTATTAGGGGTTATTGCTGTCGCCCTTACAGGTACCGGAGCCAAAGGTCTTGCCGATAAAGCACACCCTAAATTCGGAACTATCTTTACCGTTATTCTGTATTTATCCATTGGACCATTTTTCGCCATTCCGCGAACTGGTACGGTTTCGTATGAGATAGGATTAGCTCCATTTCTCTCAGGTGCCCAAGCCACTTCATGGGTACCACTATTCATCTTTACCGTAGTGTTTTTCACTATTTCATACTTGCTTGCGTTAAATCCTTCAAAGCTGGTTGATCGTATTGGTAAAATTTTGACACCGATTTTATTAACTGTTATTGCTATTATTGTCATTAAAGCCATTGCTACGCCAATGGGAATGATCGGTGCTCCAGATAAAACATATGAGGCAAATCCGCTTTTCACTGGATTTTTAGAAGGTTATAAAACAATGGATGCACTTGCTTCTATCGTATTTGGAATCGTCGTGGTGACAGCTGTTAAGGACAGAGGCATCACAGAGCGAAAATCTCTTGCAGCAGCTTGTATTAAGGCAGGAATCGTAGCAGCTGTTGGACTGGCACTCGTGTACATTTCACTTGCTTATGTGGGTGCTTCAAGCCCCGATGCCACGGGAATGGTTGGAGCAAATGATGGCGGCAAACTGCTTTCACTTTCTGCCAACTTTTTATTCGGTTCTGCTGGTAACATTGTTCTTGGCGCAGCCATTTTATTCGCTTGTTTAACGACTAGTGTTGGACTTATTTCATCTTGTGGAGAATACTTTTCAAAGCTCTTCCCAGCACTTTCTTATCGTACTGTCGTTCTAATTGTTTCTTTATTTAGCACATTCGTTGCAAACCTCGGACTGGCACAAATCATTTCTCTGTCGGTGCCTGTACTCGTAGCGATCTATCCACTGGCCATTGTCATTATTTTATTATCGTTCCTTGACCGCTGGATTAACGGCAGAAGAGTCATTTATATCACTTCTCTCATCTTTACTGGTTTCTTTGCCATCACTGATGGATTATTAGCTGCCAAAGTGAATCTAGGCGGATTGCCTGGCATCTTGAAATCAATTGTTCCGTTTTACGATTTAGGCATTGGCTGGATCATACCAGCTATTATCGGTGCTCTGATTGGTGTACTTATTTCCATGTTTACCAGCCCACCAAAGCAACTTGCCTCATAATCATCACAAGCCAAAACATCCCCTTCCAAAGAAGAAGGGGATGTTTTTTTATTGTTCTTCATATACTAAAATAGAAAAATTCATGACTTTTGTACGAAAACACATGTTGACATCAGGCGTACATCCTTTATAATTAGTGATTGTTAATGATGAACGGTTACCTAGCAACTAATTAACAGAATATTTCAACATAATAATGGAGGCTTTAAATGCAATGAAGGCAACTTTGTCGACGAAAGATACGGTTATCATAGGTTTTATGCTGTTTGCTCTATTCTTCGGCGCCGGTAATATGATTTATCCACCAGAGCTTGGGCAATATGCTGGGCAAAATGTGTGGAAAGCAATGGGCGGATTTTTATTAACAGGTGTCGGTTTACCTCTTCTGGGGATTATTGCAATCGCTTTGACAGGTCGAGATGCGAAAGGATTAGCTGATAAAGCTCACCCAGCTTTTGGAACAGCGTTTACCGTCATTTTATATTTATCTATTGGGCCACTTTTCGCTATTCCTCGTACAGGAACGGTTTCATATGAAATTGGTGCACTACCCTTTTTAGCTGGTGTACCAGCTTGGCTCTCACTTCTTTTATTTACACTGGCCTTTTTTGGTATTACGTATTATCTTGCACTAAATCCAACGAAAATTGTGGATCGTGTAGGGAAAGTGTTAACACCGATTAAATTTACGATCATTTTGATTATTATCGTCAAAGCCATTTTGACACCGATGGGCGTCATTGGCACACCTGATGTGTCCTATAGCAATGGATCATTTTTCAAAGGGTTTTTAGAAGGCTATAAAACCATGGACGCTCTTGCATCTATTGTGTTTGGGGTTGTTGTCATCAACGCCATTAAAGGACGTGGTGTAACAAGTAAAAAAGCACTCACATCTGCTTGTATCAAAGCAGGCCTCATTGCAGCTTGCGGATTAACATTTGTTTATCTATCACTTGCTTATTTAGGCGCTTCAAGTACACACGCGATTGGTTTTGTTGGAGATGGCAGTAAAATCTTGGCTCAGTCTTCGCAATTTCTTTTTGGCAGTTTAGGTAATATTGTGTTAGGCGCGGCGATTACGGTTGCCTGTTTAACCACAAGTATCGGTCTCGTGACATCGTGCGGAGAGTATTTCTCAAATTTATTACCTAAACTTTCTTATAAAATGGTCGTTACACTCGTCACATTATTCAGTTTTATCATTTCAAATTTTGGACTTGCTCATATTATCGCTTTTTCAGTACCTGTGTTAACTGCGATTTATCCGTTAGCGATTGTGATTATCGTCTTATCACTTGCTGACAAATGGCTTGGTCATAGAAGACCTGTGTATGTCCTTACTTTGATTTTAACTGGCTGCGTCAGTCTGTTTGACGGCTTAGCAGCGGCGAAACTGCCGATTGGTCCTGTGAAAGATCTCTTTCAAACGATCTTGCCGCTATATGACCTTGGCATTGGCTGGATTGTACCTGCCATACTCGGAATCGTGATTGGATTTGTTATCTCTCTATTCACTTCTTCTGCTTCAGAAGAACGCCAAAAGCAAGCTTCATAACATGGAAAAAGCTGAAGTCCTAAAATGGACTTCAGCTTTTTTATTGATGCTGATATTCTTTTTCTTGCTGAGTTAAAAGCTTCTGAACGGCTCCAGGTGATGCTTTTTCGACAGCTGCTGCTGCCACATCAAATGAATCGTTATAATCATAGGCATAAAATCTTCGTTCTGCCTCTTTTAATTGCTCTGAAAGAATGTGGTTTTGACTTCTAAACCGGTTGCCGTATTGTATAATCCGTTCAATTTGATCCACTTTACGAAGCATGTCATGTGTTTCATCAACCACTTGTCTGACTGTTTCAGAGGCTTCTTTTAATTGCTGGTTCACTGCTAGCATATTCAGCGGCAAATTCTCTAACTGCTCCTGCACTTGCTGAATCATCTCCTGCGCTTTTTCAGCACGGTCTTTGATGTCAGCAGGTACACCTGGAATGTTGCTTTTGTGCAGCTGGCGCACTGTATCTGTCAGCATGGTTTTAAGTTCAGCCAATGTTTCTCTTGCCTGTAATTCTTCTTTTCGTAACGATTGAAGGTGATCTTTAAACGCTTCATGAAGCGTTTTGGCTTCCTCAATAAAGGCCTCAAGCTGATTGATTTCATCCATTAATAATGTGTATGCGACATGGTCACGATCAAGCTTCTCTCGTATTTGCTTCATGAGCTTTTCAATTTCTTCTAATCGT
This sequence comes from Bacillus sp. FSL W8-0183, assembly GCF_038006825.1. Classification (NCBI taxonomy): domain Bacteria; kingdom Bacillati; phylum Bacillota; class Bacilli; order Caryophanales; family Bacillaceae; genus Bacillus; species Bacillus sp. FSL W8-0183. Next base: position 2,872,784 of record NZ_JBBOVY010000001.1, read on the forward strand.
TTTTCGAAGGCTTTCTGCTGATCCAGCTCTCCCGCTGTCAGCTTGTAGCTTTCTTTCACAAGAGCCGTTTCTGCCTTAGTCTGCGTGTGGTCTTGTTCAAGTTTTTCAAATGCTTCGGTCAGCTCAGGCATTTTGCTCTTGATTTCCTGACCTGCTTCTACTTCTGCTTCTAGCTGATCATACAGCGTCTGAATCGCATCATCAATCATTTGCAGAATGCTTGATGCTTCATCTAAATTGAGTTCATCAATCAGCAGTTTCTCCGCCCGGGTCAGCTGTTTATTCAAGTTCTCCAGCTCTTTTGTGATCTGGATGTGCTCTAGCTTGTAGCCTTTGTCTGTCATTTCTTTATAACCGTCTTTCAGCTTCGTTAGCTGACCTGGCACCGTTTGTTTGCAGTCTGCGATGAGCTTCGGTACATCATTGATATATAATTGCAGCTGATCGAGTCTGCGGTCTTGCTCAAGCAAAATTTTCCTTGCTGTCATGTAGTTTCCGTTTTCTGTTTCTTCCTCGTACTGCTTGATCCCTTCCCAGGCCTCATCTAAGTCCTGCTCCATTTTGTCATAAAGGGTGCCGTATAAATGGCTGTAAGCAAGTAGATTTTTTCGTACCGTTTGATATTGCTCTTTGACCTTCTCGATGTCTTTTCGGTTTTGCTCTTCACTTGTGACAAGGTCTGCAATCTCTTTTAAAATGTCTTCGATGTTTGAATCAGCAGCGGTGAGCAGATCTCCTATATGTGCAAGAACTTGCTTCGCTTTGGAGAATCGATATTTATCAGAATACTCTTCTGCATCATATAATAGCTCCTCTACCTTTGGAAGATGGGCTGTGACGATATCGTCCCACTCTGCACGCCATCTTTCAAAAAACTGCTCTGTTTCTCCGGTCATTTTTAAATGTTTGATTTTTGAAATTTCTTCTACAATTGATCTGTTTAAAATTTCAATTTTCCATGCTTCCAATCGGTCAATCTCTTTATATATATTTTTTCTGAGGAAATAACCGACTGAAAACAAAGCAAGCAAAATGACAATTAAACCGATGATAAACTCCATAATGAGCCCCCTTGTTGTGATCTAAGTGATGTCAGGGTAGTGTCCCGAGTAGACCTGAGAACCCTTTCGTGTCCGCTTTGCATTTGTTTTTTATAAGCAGGATTGTATTTTTCCCAATACGATCCATTCACGGTTTTATGTATGTTTTTTCAAGAAAGTCATTCAGGCTTTCTATCATTTGATCACATGTATTGATGTGACCTGTTTTTATGTATGCGGAAGCTGTCGTTTTCATTGTTATTATGATACCATGTAACCAGCATTTTTGGTCATGATTTTTCATTATTTTCGCTGATAAACATGACGTTTTTCAAAATATCGACAAGAGGTGACGACATGTTGAAACAAGATGCACATTTACATACGCCATTTTGCCCGCACGGTACGCTTGATCCTTTTCATTCTTATATTGAAAAAGCTATGAAAAAGGGATTTGATTCCATCACCTTTACCGAGCATGCCCCGCTGCCTCCTTCGTTTCGAGATCCAACGCCTGAGCAGGATAGCGCCATGAAGCTTCGAGACCTTGAAGCATATTTGACGAAGCTGGATCAGCTGAAACAGGAATATAAAGGACAGTTAATAGTAAAAACTGGGCTTGAGGTCGACTATATCAAAGAGTATGAAGAGGAAACAAGTGCCTTTTTAGACTGCTACGGCCCTGAACTAGACGATAGCATTTTATCTGTTCACTTTCTTCCTGCTGGCAATGATTATATTTGTCTTGATTTTGATGAGCACGCCTTCAAGCAGCTGATCAGTATCTATGGCAGCACCGAACACGTCTATCAAAGCTACTATGACCAAATTCATTCTTCTATTCTATCATCTTTAGGTCCATATAAGCCAAAGAGAATCGGTCATATCACCCTTGTCCAGAAATTCAAACAGCTTTTTCCATACGAAATGTCGCCAGAACTATGTCAAAGGGTCACCCTTTGTCTTGAAGAAACGGCAAAAAAAGGCATGTCCTTAGATTTTAATACATCAGGTCTTCGTAAAACATATGCCAGAAGTATCTATTTAGATCAATGGATGATCGATCTTGCAAAACAGAAAAAAATTCCGCTCATATTCGGGTCTGATGCCCATCAAGCGGAAGATCTCGGGTATGCGTATGATCAATTTGAAGACATCATGAGTTTAAGGTGAGAATCAAGTGCCGATTCGTTTGGTTCTAACAGATGATGAAGCGACCGGCTCAGTTCCTTATAGTACGTTTGATAAAAGTAAGGCTCATTTGGGTTGATATAAAGCACCTCTGTTAAATATTGCGGCTGTAAATATGGCATCATCAGAAGTGATTTTAGCTGGATCATAAATGATGAGAGTGACAGCTGCTTACAAATCACATGGGTGCTTTTTCCTTTTTCAATGATGAGCTGAAACAAGTATTTTTCCTTTGTTAAATAGGTGGACATGATTTCCCTGATCAGCGTTGAATCAATGGTCACCTCTCGATAAACGAAACGGGTTAATTGACGATTTTCATGCTGATAAGATAAAATATCAAAAACCACATGAAGTAAACATTCTTTTGCATGACGGGTTTCCATGTGCTGGATGTGCGATTCAATCATCTGAATATAGCCTTCATAAAAATCGGATACGAGTTGCTCGAGCAGCCCTCCTTTTCCTTGAAAGTAATAAGATATATGGGCAACGTTGACGTTTGCTTCCTTCGCAATCTCACGGACAGAGGTTCCAGAAAATCCTTTTTGGTTAAAAAGTCTGATGGCAGCTTCAATAATACGGTCTTTTGTTTGCACGGTTGTTGATGTTTTCATCCGCTCACCCCTCTTCATGTGTACATACTTCAAGGTGAAGGCGGAAGTTCCTTTAATCATTGCTCGACAAATCCCACATGCGAAGCGCAAGTTATGTATTTTTGAGATAGAAAGTAGGAGATTTTCATGTTTCATGTCGAAAAACAGTCTGGTGATCCATCGAAAGACTATCAATTACTCATCAAGCAAGTAGAAGCGATTACGGATGGTGAACCTGATCTCATTGCCAACCTAGCCAATGCTGCGGCGCTGCTTTATCACTCGCTTCCTGAAGTCAATTGGGCAGGATTTTATTTAGCAAAAGGCGGAGAGCTTGTGCTTGGTCCATTCAACGGACTGCCCGCATGTGTACGCATTCCTTCTGGAAAAGGGGTTTGCGGTACAGCTTTTGCGACAGGTGATGTACAGCGTATCGCTGATGTCCATGCATTCCCTGGTCATATTGCATGTGATGCAGCATCGCAATCTGAAATTGTGATCCCACTTAAAGTAAATGGACAAATCATTGGGGTACTCGATATTGACAGTCCAGTGAAAGATCGTTTCAATGAAGTGGATGAAACGTACTTAGTTCAATTTACAGAGGTTCTCCAAAATGCGTTATCAGCCTCTACTGATGCGTCATGATGCGTGAAAAGCAGACAATGTGTCTGCTTTTTTATTTTGTTTTCTTTCTCGGTAAAAGCCGGCCGTGTTTGACATTCTCCTCTTTAAATAGGTTGACTTCTCCTATCTGGCGTCATATAATAGAGTTTGTGTGAAATATGGCAGCCTTTTTGTTCGGCTTTTTTGTATCATTTTGTTCCTTCTATATGGAGGTGCATCTTGTAACTCCCTGCTGCTGGAGCGAGGATGCATGAAAACATAATGACGGAAAAGACAAAGAACAGACGGTTTTTATTTTTCACAAATAAAAACAATAAGGAGGAGTCACATTATGGCTCGCTATACAGGTCCAAGTTGGAAGATTTCCCGCCGTTTAGGCATTTCATTAAGCGGAACAGGTAAGGAACTTGAAAAACGCCCTTACGCTCCAGGCCCACATGGTCCAGGACAACGCAAAAAACTATCTGAATACGGTTTACAATTACAAGAGAAGCAAAAGCTTCGTCACATGTACGGTGTCAACGAACGTCAATTCCGTACACTATTTGACAGAGCTGCTAAACTTCCTGGTAAACAAGGTGAAAACTTCATGATCCTTCTTGAAACTCGCCTTGACAACCTAGTATACCGTCTTGGCCTTGCTCGTACGCGCCGCCAAGCTCGTCAGCTAGTAAACCATGGTCACATCCTTGTTGATGGAAGCCGTGTAGACATCCCATCTTTCTCTGTGAAACCAGGTCAAACGATTGCTCTTCGTGAGAAATCTCAAAACCTTGCAGTTGTGAAAGAATCAGTTGAAGTGAACAACTTCGTACCTGAATACCTTACTTTCGATGCTGAAAAGCTTGAAGGAACTTTCACTCGTCTTCCAGAGCGTTCTGAATTAGCGCCTGAAATCAGCGAACAACTAATCGTTGAGTTCTACTCTCGTTAATTTCATGACTCTCTCAGAGAGTGATCAAACAAACCCTAGAGACCTTGATTGTTCAAGGATTTCTAGGGTTTTTTGTTCGGTCTTTTGTATGATACTCTCTAGCTACAAATAACTTATTTGCACACAAGAAAATTAGAACACCGATTACTCTTTACTCTTTTTCGTTTTCCTCTTACAATTACATTTACTGGATAACTCACAACTTAAAACAATAATGTAAGGAACGTTAAGGAGGAAAACAATTTGTCGATCATTTCATTTATGTTAGCACTTATGCTCATTTCAATTGTTATCTATGCGATTTTGAGAAAGACAAAAGTTGTCGATGAAGCGCCTGGAGCTATCGCTGAAATTCTCCTCATTTTACTCATCTTTTTTTCGATTAGTTTTGTCATCATCATTCCAAGTTCTGTACTTTATGTTGTTTCATTAGGAGTGAATTTTCTTTTTGGAGAATATATTACCTATGCATCATTTCTTTCATTATTGACCTTCTGTCTATTCGTCAGTGGGATTGTTCTTTTTTGGTCGATCTTTTTAGTATTCATTGGTAAAGGAATTTCCTCTTTGCTAAGATTTCCTCAATGGTTCACGTTTATCTTTGAGTTTCTACTCTCATGGATCGTTGTGCATTTCTCAATTAAGTTTGTACTTAATATGAACATAGTCAATGTCTCCATTTGGGAGCACGGCACACTCATTTTATCTTTCTTTGTCAGCTTCTTATTTATTGGAATTGATCTCATCTACTCAAGTATTGAACAACGAAAACAGCCGCTGGATGAACAAGCAAAAAGCTCCTAGAGATGATTTCTAGGAGCTTTTGCTTGCCCAATTTGTGATCAGCTGCTCAGTTGTCAGGATAGTCGCAAATTCGTCATGCAGTGTTGCAAGTGAAAGGCGATGGATCGTTTCTGGATCATAATATGTACCGGTTTGATCTGTTAAACCAAAGGCGGCTGTTGCATCTGACATGAGGTATGTATCAAAGCCTAGGTTTCCACTCATTCTTGTTGTGGTAGATACGCAGTGCGGTGTTGTGAGTCCAGCAATCACAACAGTGTCGATCCCGTTTGATCTTAGTTGTTCCTCTAAGTTTGTACCTATAAAGCTACTGTTGACTTTCTTTTGTATGACCGTTTCTTCATCTAGCGGTTTGGCGATCTCTTTGAAGGAGTGCCCTTCATTTGCTGGATGAAATAAGGAGTGCGGCTGATCCGATGTATGCTGAATATGAATGACTTTCCATCCTTTTTCTCTCCAAAACGTCAATAGACGACTCATATTCTTCTCTGCATCTAGGTTATTCCGTTCTCCCCATTTTTCGTGCTCGAATGCTTTCTGTACATCGACCATAATCAAAGCCTTTTGATGATGTTGCACAAATACCCACCTCCGAAGAATCTGAATCATTACTTGTAGTGTAAGGAATGGTGGTTGATTTGTACATGTTTTTATTTGTCTATGTACGATGTTTTGTCTGTTTTTGCAGTAAAAAGACAAAACACACACTGGCTATTAAGTAATAGATACCAATGATGGATGTACAGTTAGATATGACTTCTGCCCATTGCACTGATTTGACGATTGCCATCCAGATCATATAGATGATCAGAAATGAACATGGGAAATAGAGAAAGTAGCCTAAGAAAGCATATTTGAGTTTTTGCGTCATCTTTTATCCTCCTAAAAATCTTCTCCAACACCCAGCAGCACCCATATAACCATGACATCAAAAAAGACAGCACAAACCGCTGTCTTTTTGATTTTTTAATTCGTATTCTGTCCTCCGCCATTCAATCCTTCTTTCACATAGCCTTTGACTTGGCTTGAGGTTAATAGACCGATATGTCCAACGCCGTGAATGAGGACGTTTCTTGCGCCAATTAAGCGAGAGAGGCTGTTGACGACGATGAGATCAGCTGAGCTATAGACAGATGTGTAAAGAATTTTTTGAATTGGATCGGTGCCTGGTAATGCTCTGAGTGAAACGAGTCCATTCGCTCCACCAAGTGTGACGACGTTTTCAATTTTATCTCCGCCGTCTAGGTTCTTAATATAGTATAACGTGTTCGCACCGCCCATGCTATGAGCCACAATATCTACTTTTTTGGCGCCCGTTTTGGCTAGTACATCTTTGACGAATCTAGAGAGCCTCGGGCCATTGTTCAGGTTATTGCCTGTTTTGTCTATGAAATCGATTGCAAAAAGTTGGTTTTGATCCCATCCCTGTGACACTAAGTATCGTTTGATCGAAGCAAAGTTATAAGACGCACCACCCATGCCGTGTACCATTACAACCGGATTATGCTCAGCCGCTTTGGCTTCTTTCGGCTGGATGAAGGCTATTGAACCTAGCACTAAGGCAAAGGCAACAAGAATTTGCAAACTCTTTTTCTTAAATCGAATCACTTTCATTCCCCCTTATTCATCTTATTCGACTCTATTTTATACAAGAAAAATATGTCAGAAAAGTGAACAAGGTAATGTTTATAAGATGATTTTACAGAAATATAAATAATCATAAAGCACCTTGGACTTTTTTAAATTAAAACAAAAAGACTACGAGCCCCTCTATCTTTCATATATAATGTGAATAGACAAAAGGAGGTTCTGCTAGATGCTGTTTACTCAAACACCTGCACTACCCTATTATGCCGTGATTTTCACATCAAAACGAACAAATGTCGAGCAGAAAGAATACGCCGTGGCTGCTCAAAAAATGGAAGAATTAGCGAAAGAACTAGACGGGTTTCTTGGAATAGAAAGTGTACGAGATGAACATGGTGTTGGAATCACTGTCTCTTACTGGGATTCATTAGCAGCCATCAAAGAATGGAAAGCACATACAGCACATCAGCGTGTTCAAAAAAAAGGAAAAAAAGATTGGTATGAATCCTATACAACCCGAATTTGTAAGGTAGAACATGCTTATACAAACGAAGATTCACTCCTTGAATAAGAAACAGACAAATGAGAGAAAACCGCTCTGTAAAAGTTTAATTCCTACTTGTGAATAAAAAAGAAAAGCACCTCAATGTATATGAACATTTGAGGTGCTTTTCATGATACTTACTGTTTCATAAGGATTTATTTATACGTCACAAGGAAATATTTCTTTTTCCCTCTTCTTAAGACGGTAAATTGGTTTTCAATTCTATCTTCAGCTGAAAGGACGTAGTCTTTGTCGGTTTGTCTCTCTCCGTTGATGGAAACTGCGCCATTCGTGATATCTTCACGTGCTTGACGTTTTGATGGAGACAGTTTTGATTCGACAAGAACATCAACAAGTGTTAATTCTTCTGCACTGTCTTTCTCCATTGATGGCACATCTTTAAAGCCTACTTTCACTTCTTCTGCTGTAAGAGATTTAATCTCACCTTTAAATAGCGCATTTGAGATGTTGACAGCCTGTTCTAGTGATTCACGGCCATGCACAAGTGTTGTGACTTCTTCTGCCAAACGGCGCTGTGCTTCACGTTTTTCAGGGGCTGTTTGCACTTTTTCTTCGTACGATGCGATCTCTTCTTTTGATAGGAACGTAAAGTATTTTAAGTATTTCACGACATCACGGTCATCTGTGTTGATCCAGAATTGGTAGAATTCATATGGTGATGTTTTTTCTTTATCTAACCAAATGGCGCCGCCTTCTGTTTTCCCAAACTTCGTGCCGTCTGCTTTTGTCACAAGCGGCATTGTGAGACCGAATGCTTTTGCGCCTTCTGCTTCAGACTTACGGATCAACTCAAGTCCAGATGTGATATTTCCCCACTGGTCACTTCCGCCGATTTGCAGCTTACAGTTTTCATTTCTGTAAAGGTTCAAGAAGTCTAACGATTGCAGGATGACGTAGCTGAACTCTGTGTACGAAATACCTGTCTCAATCCGTGAGCTGACGATATCTTTTGCGAGCATGAAGTTGACGCCGAAGTTCTTTCCAATATCACGAAGGAACGTGATCACATTCATTTGACTGATCCAGTCATAGTTATTGACGATGACAGCTGGGTTGTCACCTGCTTCAAAATCAAGGAATTGAGAGAGCTGGCCTTTGATTTTCTCTGACCACTGTTCGACGATTTCTGCTGGGTTTAGTGAACGTTCTGCTTTTTTGAAACTTGGGTCACCAATCAGTCCAGTTGCGCCGCCAACAAGTGCAATCGGATGATGGCCTGCTTCTTGGAATCTGCGCAATGTTAAAATTGGCAGTAAGTGACCAATGTGCAAGCTGTCAGCTGTTGGATCAAAGCCGGAGTATAGCTTGATTTTTTCTTCTGCTAATAATTTTGTTAAACCTTCTTCATCTGTTTGCTGCTGAATTAATCCTCTGAACGATAATTCTTCCATCAATTGACTCATATCCAAATCTCCTTTTTTTACAATTCAACATAAAAAACGCCCCTTCGAATGAACGAAGGGACGATATATATCGCGGTACCACCCTGCTTAAAAGACAAAACAACACGTCTTTTCACTTACACTGATAACGGACAGATCCGTTCTTTCACTAATCAGGCAACATGCATGCTCCTTTTGGTAAAAGCGGTTCGTGAGGGTAATTCGAATATCTCTTTGTACTGACTCGCACCAGCCGTCAGCTCTCTTGGACAGGGAAAGATGATTCTACTGAATCTCAGTCAAAACCTTTTCATATTCAACTAAAGTCATTTTTAACATACTTTTGATATCAAGTCAACTGACGGAAGCGATTAATCTTCCATTGTCGAGAGATCGCCAGCAGGTAAATTCAGTTCCCACGCTTTTAGCACACGTCTCATAATTTTACCGCTTCGTGTTTTTGGCAGTTTGTCTTTAAACTCAATTTCTCTCGGTGCTGCATGTGCAGCGAGTCCTTTTTTCACAAACGTGCGAATCTCTTCTTTCAGCTCATCTGTCGGTTCGTATCCGCTTCTAAGCGCTATAAATGCTTTAATAATTTCACCGCGCACAGGATCTGGTTTTCCGATGACACCAGCCTCTGCAATGGCCGGATGTTCCACCAGTTTACTTTCTACCTCAAATGGACCGACCCGCTCTCCTGACGTCATAATGACATCGTCGACACGTCCCTGGAACCAGAAGTATCCATCTTCATCCATATAAGCTGAATCTCCTGAAACATACCAATCTCCCGGCATAAAGTAAGATTCATATTTTTCAGGATTGTTCCAGATCGTATGCATCATAGACGGCCAGCCCTTTTTGATGGCAAGGTTCCCCATCCGGTATGGCGGAAGTTCATTTCCGGCATTATCTACAATCGCGGCTTCAACGCCTGGAATTGGTTTCCCCATCGAACCTGGTTTGATATCCATGCATGGATAGTTACAAATCAGCTGTGCACCTGTTTCTGTCATCCACCAAGTGTCATGAATTCGTTTACCGAATACAGCGTCTCCCCAGCGGATCACTTCTGGATTAAGTGGCTCTCCTACACTTAACACATGACGGAGTGAGCTGAGATCATATTTTTGAATGAGATCGTCTCCTGCTCCCATCAGCATTCTGAAGGCTGTCGGTGCACTGTACCAAACGGTCACACCAAGCGATTCAATGGTTTCGTACCACGTATCAGGATTGAACCTGCCGCCTAAAATGACATTCGTCGCTCCATTCAGCCACGGAGAAAAAATACCGTACACCGTCCCTGTTACCCAGCCTGGATCAGCTGTACACCAGTAGACATCTTCTTCTTTCAAATCAAGTACCCATTTACCCGTCTGGCCTTGCTGCACCATTGCGCCATGAACATGGAGCACACCTTTTGGCGTACCAGTGGACCCTGACGTGTAATGAAGCAGATATCCATCTTTTTCATCCATCCACTCGATTTCAAGCTCCTTCGCTGCCTGTTCAAATGCTTCTTCAAAGTGAATCGTCCGCACACCACCTGCATCCTCTTTTTCACCACCGACAATGATGACGGATTCAAGCTTTGGAAGTTCTGCAAATGGAATCCGCTCAAGCAGATCAGGCGTTGTCACAATCACTTTTGCCTCACTATTTTCTAAACGATCTTTGACGGCACCTTCCATAAATGCCTCAAATAACGGACCGACGATCGCACCAATTTTGACAGCACCAAGCAGTAGAAAATAGAGCTCAGGTGATCTTGGCATAAAGATAAACACGCGATCCCCTTTTTGCACATGCGCCTGTTCTCTTAATAGATTTCCTGCTTTGTTTGTCTTGATTTTCATATCCCTGAACGTATACTTTTCATCCCGCTCTGAATCTTTGTAGTGAAGCGCCACCTTGTTTTTACGAAACGAGTCCGCATGTCTGTCAATCGCTTCATAAGCTGCATTTACTTTTCCTGTTTCATACCAAGAGAAATTTTTTCTCGCTTCCTCCCATGAAAATTCTTTGTATGCTTGCTCATAATCATTTAAATGATAGTCCCCTTTTACTGATGGTAGCGTTTCCACTTTCATCAAACAGTCCCCCTTTGCATACGTTTACAATGACCATTATAGTATAGATGACTTTTTTTCTCAATTTTTAAAAAACTTCTGATGAAACCGTTTTAATTATTGCAAGATTTAAGATAGAATAGAGACGACTCACTAGAATTTGAGGCGGTGGATACGTGGAGCATCCTAAAACTTATTATTCAAAAACCATTGAGCGAGAAACAGGTTCCATCCTGATTGAAGGACCGGTACCTGCATCAGAGCTTGCGAACTATATGTTTCATGAAGGACTAACGGCATTTCGCACGCCTGAGGAACAGAAACAAGCACTTGTTGAAATAGCAGATCTTCCTGAAGGACGTATTATCATTGCTAGGGTGGATGAGCTTGTCGTAGGCTATGTCACGTATTTGTACCCTGATCCGCTTGAACGCTGGTCAGAAGGCAACATGGACAATTTAATTGAGCTCGGTGCCATTGAAGTCGCTCCTCCATTCAGAGGCTGCTCACTTGGCAAGCATTTACTGGATGTGAGCATGATGGATGAGCAAATGGAGAATTACATTATTATTACAACTGAATATTACTGGCATTGGGATTTAAAGGGGACAAAGAAAAACGTGTGGGAGTACCGCAAAATGATGGAGAAAATGATGAACGCAGGCGGTCTTGTCTGGTTTGCAACAGACGAGCCAGAGATTAGCTCACATCCAGCCAATTGTTTAATGGCCAGAATTGGAAAACATGTGAGTCCTGATTCGATCGAGCGTTTCGATCGTCTTCGCTTCCATCAGCGCTTTATGTATTAACGTTCAATTCGTTTTTTTGGCAAAGGGGATTGGTAAACATGATGATTGAACAAATTATGGAGCGTGATGTGATCACGCTGCGCAAAACCGATACGATTGAAGAAGCCATTCAAAAAATGAGTGCACATCACATTCGGCATATTCCCATCGTATCTGAGCAGGGATCTGTCATTGGGATGGTGACAGATCGGGATATTAAAAATGCCAGTCCAAGTATTTTTGAAACAGAGAAAAGGCAGCTTTTTATTCAGCGGCCGGTTGAAGACATCATGGTGCTAGAGACGATTACCGCTCATCCGCTTGATTTCGTTGAGGAGATTTCAAGTGTCTTTTTTGAACACGGAATTGGCTGTCTTCCCGTTGTGAGACGCGGCAAGCTTGTAGGGATCATCACAAAAACAGATTTACTTCGTACGTTTGTAAGACTAACAGGTGCAGATCAGCCTGGATCACATTTAGAGGTTGAAGTAGCGCAAGTGACAGAGGGTCTTGCAGACATTACGGCCATTTTAAAAGAACAGCATATTCAAATGCTGAGTGTACTCGTGTACCCACATGCCAATGAAGCCTCTAAAGTGCTCGTCTTCCGCCTTCAAACGATGCATGCAGATCATGTGATGAAGCTGATTCGTGCAAAAGGCTATAAAGTGCTCTGGCCTATGGAGCAGACGATCAAATGAAGGAAGCGACCTTTGTTTTTTCACCATCTTTTCAAACGTACCAGTTTCACCAAGATCATCCCTTCAATCAGCTTCGCGTCTACTTAACTTATGATCTTCTTCAAAAAATGAAGGCATTAACGGATGATGAGATTGTCGCACCTCGTATGGCGACGCTGGAGGAATTAAAGCTTGTCCATACAACAGACTACATTCAAGCAGTACAGCGGGCAAGTGAAGGAAAACTGTCCACCGCAGAGGGGGAACGTTATGGTCTTGGCACTGAGGATACCCCGATGTTTGCAGGGATGCATGAGGCAGCTTCTCTCCTAGTTGGCGGGACATTAACAGCGGTTGATCAAGTGATGCTTGGGCATTCGCAGCATGCGCTCAATCTTGGCGGCGGGCTTCACCATGGATTTAAAGGACGTGCTTCTGGCTTTTGTATTTATAATGACAGCTCTGTAGCCATTCAGTATATTCAAAAGACATATGGCGCTAGAATTTTATATATTGATACAGATGCTCATCATGGCGATGGTGTACAGTTTAGCTTCTATGATGATCCAGAGGTATGTACTGTTTCCATTCATGAAACAGGGCGCTATTTGTTCCCTGGAACTGGACAAGTACAGGAAAGGGGTCATGATAAAGGCTATGGCTATGCATATAATATCCCGCTTGACGCATTTACAGAAGACGAATCATTTTTAGAAGCCTATCGAACAGCAGTGACAGAGATTGCTGCTTTTTTTAAACCAGATGTCATTTTGACGCAAAATGGAGCAGATGCCCACTATTATGACCCTTTGACGCATTTATCTGCTACCATGAAAATATATGAGGAAATTCCTAGAATTGCCCATGAGCTGGCGCATCAATATTGTGATGGAAAATGGATCGCTGTGGGCGGAGGCGGCTATGATATTTGGCGTGTCGTCCCAAGAGCATGGAGCCGCATTTGGCTTGAGATGAAAGGCATTACACCACCAGATGCACTTCCTCAGGAATGGATTCGGGCATGGGAAAAACAATCGCCTGTTCCGCTTCCATCCACATGGCTAGATCCTGACGATTTATATCCACCGATTCCAAGAAGAGCAGAAATTACAGAAAAAAATGCACAAACGGTAGAAAAAGCACTCATGCCTGTTCGACGAGAAAAGAAAAAGGCATAAAAAAAGCAGGCGTCCACTGATCAAGTGAGCCTGCTTTCTTTTTTATTTCGTCGATTGTCTTTCTTCGATTCTATGTGGCAATTCAACAATTTGATCTTCTACTTGTTCTTTGTTCATGAGCTTTGTCAAAAGTCTCATCGCAACAGCGCCAATATCGTAAGTCGGCTGAACAACTGTTGTCAATTGAGGGCGAACCATGAGGGATAGTCTTGTGTTATCAAAACCAATCACTTCTAAATCTTCAGGAATTGATACGCCTCTGTCCTGCGCTCCATGAATGACACCTAGCGCCATTTCGTCAGTAGCTGCAATCACAGCCGTCGGCTTGTCAGATTGATCAAGCAGATTAGCCAGCGCTTCAATACCAGAGTCATATGAGTAGTCTCCTTCAGCAACAAGCGCTTCGTCAAACGCGATACCAGCTTCTTTAAGCGCACGCTTATAACCAGCAAGCTTTCTCATAGAGTTAATTGGTTCTGACATTGGTCCAGATACAAACGCAATTCGTTTATGTCCTTTTTCAACTAATAGCTGAACTGAATCATAAATGGCTTGTTCATAGTTAATGTTGACTGATGGTGTTTGTGCCTGCTCTTCAACAGATGCAGCAAGTACAATGGGTACAGGAGAGCGCTTAAATTCTTCCACATGCACATCTGTAATGTTTCCGCCCATAAAAACGATTCCATCTACTTGTTTGCCAAGCATTGTGTTTAACAAATGAAGTTCTTTATCAGTATTTTGGTCTGAGTTGCTCAAAATAATGTTGTACTTGTACATCGTCGCAATATCTTCAATTCCTCGTGCAAGCTCTGAATAGAAGATACTCGAAATATCAGGGATGATGACCCCAACTGTTGTGGTCTTTTTACTTGCAAGGCCTCGTGCGACTGCGTTCGGACGGTAGCCGAGACGATCAATTGCTTCAAGCACCTTTTTTCTTGTTGTTGGTTTTACGTTTGGATTACCATTAACAACGCGTGATACCGTTGCCATACTTACGTTTGCTTCTCTTGCTACATCATATATTGTAACATTATTCACATAAATCACTCCTTCAAATACACTTCATATCTATAGCATTCACCAATTGGATAGAGACATGTCAGATACGAGGAAAATAATATCCTATTTGTCATTAAAACGATGAAAAGAGACACATAATTTTTCAATATACATCAAAATGACATTCTTTTATGAAATTATACACGTTTTTTCTTCATATGAAAACGTTCCCTTTCTTTTTATAACTAAATTAAACAAACTTTAATGAGCTTGTTACCTGTAAATTGAATCATATTTCACCAAAAATCGTCGCGAACGTCAGCTATGACAATGATCTTAGCAGATTCTATCGAATTTTAAAAATGAAAACATTGTGAACAAGCGTATTTTTAGCTTGCAATGTGCTCTTTTCCTTTTATTGCCAATTCCGATCGTATTTTTTCATGAAAAAACCGCCGGGCTGTCATCCGGCGGCTTTTCTATTTATGGTTACGCGTGAATGTTGACAAGTGGTCTTAATGCATCTAACCATTTTTCGAATTGTGGAATGTCCATTTGCTGCGCTGAATCAGATAGGGCAACAGATGGATCTGGATGCACTTCTGCCATCACACCGTCTGCTCCAATCGCAAGAGCTGCTTTAGCCGTTGGAAGGAGTAGATCTCTGCGTCCTGTTGAGTGTGTCACGTCAACAAAGACTGGTAAATGTGTCTCTTGTTTCAAGATTGGCACAGCCGAGATATCTAGTGTATTTCTTGTGGCTGTTTCGTATGTGCGGATGCCTCGCTCGCAAAGGATGATTTGGTCATTTCCTTGTGCGATGATGTATTCAGCTGCATTGATGAATTCTGAAATTGTTGCTGCTAGACCGCGTTTTAAAAGAACTGGTTTGTTCACTGATCCAGCTTCTTTTAAAAGCTCGAAGTTCTGCATGTTACGTGCTCCAATTTGGATGACATCGATATGCTCAATCGCTTCTTCAATATGAGCAGGATTCACGATTTCACTAATAACTGCAAGACCGTATTCATCTGCTACACGTTTTAGAATTTTTAGACCGTCTACGCCAAGTCCTTGGAAGTCGTATGGACTTGTGCGAGGCTTAAATGCGCCACCACGAAGAAGTTTTAGTCCCTGCTGTTTCGCTGCTGCCGCTACTTCTGCAACTTGCTCGTAGCTTTCAACGGCACATGGCCCAACGATGAAACGTTGTTTTCCGTCACCGATCGCTTCTCCATTGATATTTACAATTGTATTTTCAGGTTTTTTCTTACGAGAAACAAGAAGTGCTTTGCTGTGGTCATCTTCTTGAAGCTCTAAACCTGCTTTGAAAATTTCTTTGAAAATATGTTGAATCGTTGAATTTTCAAATGGGCCATCATTTTCTTCAAGAATTTGATTAAGCATTGTGCGCTCTCTGACAGGGTCATAACGGTTGACACCTTGCGCTTCTTTTGCCTTTCCAATTTCTTTTACAATGTTTCCTCTTTCATTGATCAGTTTTAAGATTTGAAGATTTAGTTCATCTGCTTGCTGTCTCAATTGTTCCAATTCATTGTTGCTCATTTTTGTCATCCTTTCCTCTGCCCGCTCTCGCTTTTTATTTTTGATCTCTTATAATAGGGTTTATTATAAACAAAGATTTCGGAATTGTCACGAAAAAATTCTTTATTACCCAAACGCTTTTAAGCGATAAAGTATTATGTGTAAGATTATAGCATACTTTTGATGCAAGTAAACCTTTTTTATAAAAAAAACGTCAGCAATCGCTGACGTTTCAGCAGGTAGACAAACCCTCGCATTCTTTGTCAGTCCTGCGCGCTGGTACTCACGAATGACAAATTCGCTCCGTGCCAGTGCTCGTCCTTCCTAGACTGCAAAGGTTTTCTATCACGCTGAAAAGAAGACAAAGGGCTAAAATAAAGTTCATTTTAGCCCTTTGTCAACAATCTTGAACGTCAGCAATCGCTGACGTTTTTCTACATGTTATGTTCAAGCGCTTCTTTTGTAATGCTTGAGTGAGAAGCATGCCACTTTACTTTGCCATCGCTAAAGATGAGTGCCTGCGGGCTTTCGTGCTTGATCCCTGACTTTTCAGTCACATAGGATGAAAGCTCTCTTGTGTTTTGAATTTGCAAGAAATAAGCAGGAACATCCTCATGTTCTGACGCAAACGCTTCAAACTCTTGAAAAGCAGCTTGGCTGATTGGACATGTCAAACTGTGCTTAAAAAAGACAAAGGTTCCGTCTTGATTCGTTAGTTGATCAAACTGTTCTTCTGTTTCTATGAGTTGTTTAGACATGATGTGCTCCTTCCTAACTTAAGCAGCGAGTTAGCCTTTCGTAGATTGTTCTACTTTTTCTTTGACATCTTTGATGCCGTCTTCAATGTCTGCTTTTGCTTCTTGTGCTCTTACTTTTGCTTCATCTGCTACATCTGAAGCTTCATTTGCAATATTTGCTGCAGCATCTTCTGCTTCGCTTTTTACTTGTTTAGCTTTTCCAGCTGTACGATCTTTTATGTCTTTTACTTTGTCTAAAATCTGGTTTGACTGCTCTGCTACGAGCTGAGACAATTCAGATGTTTTGTCTTTCGCAATCGTCACATATTCAGTGCCTTTTTCCTTTGCATCTGTTGTAAGACGATCTGTTTTTTCTTTTAGGGCATTCGCTTGGGTGTTCAAATCATCGCGAAGCTCTTTCCCTGACTTTGGTGCTAAAAATAATGCCGTTGTTGCACCGATAATGCCACCGATAAGTGTTCCGATCAAAAAGTCTTTGCTATTGATTCCGTCTTTGCTCATGATTATTCCTCCTATGCGAAAATGGTTGTTTATTGTTGTTTACGCTGTTTCCATTTTTTATAGATTTCAAGTGCTGCGTTACTCCAGCTTACCACATCCGTGACTTTCTCTTGATTTCGTTCAACGGATGAAGAAACCGCACCAGCTGCCTGCTTTATGCTTGTATTAAATTGGTTGATCGAGCCACCAATTCCCTGCACCGCATCCACAACTGTGTTAAGTTTTGCCGATTTGTCTTGAATATCTTCAGCAAGCTGATTGGTCTTATGTAGCAACTGTGCTGTCTCTGTGGTGATGCCTTGCATCTGTCCTTCAAGACCTTCTAAAGTTGATGCGACATTCTTTAATGTCAGCTGTAAGGATTTCAATGTTTTGGACAAGTAGATGACAAGAATGAGGAAAGCGATTGCGATGAGTGCAACGCTTAAATAGAGAATAATAATCATCTGATACCTCCTTTGCTGCGGGCATATTCAATTCAATACCCTCTCGTTGTATCATTCAAACATCGCCTAGAATGACCGATTGAATAATAATTCTACACTTATTCGCCAATTCCTGTCCACAGCGAACGAAAAAAAGCGGCACATCTTGTCACATTTAGCCCCTTTGTCACATTTTATTCAAAATAAAAAAGCGCCGATTGAATCGGCACTTTTTGACAGGCACTTATACTGCGACTTTCTCATAAGCACGAAGATACTTTTGAATATCTCCTGCTCCCATAAAGACCAAGATCGCATTTTCATGTGCTTTCAGCACAGATGTCTCTTCTTCTTCAATCAATTGGGCTTGCGGAATTTTTTCCCGCAAATCTTCAATGCTTAGTTTCCCAATGTTTTCACGAGCTGAGCCGAAAATATCACAGAGGTATACATAGTCTGCTTTTTTCAGACTGTCCGCAAATTCACTTAAAAATTGCTGTGTACGAGTGAAAGTGTGCGGCTGGAAGACTGCTACAATATCACGGTCTGGATACTTCTGGCGAGCTGCTTCGATCGTGACTTCAATTTCAGTCGGATGGTGCGCATAATCGTCAATTAAGACTTGTTCACCGACTACTTTTTCATTAAAGCGTCGTTTCACACCGCCAAATGTCGTTAAAGCACCTTTGATGAGCTCTACATCAATGGCTTCATAGTGGCATAATGCAATGACCGCTAATGAGTTAAGGACATTGTGGTTTCCGTAAGCAGGAATGTAGAAGGTATCATAAAACGTATTACGTACAAATACATCAAATGTCGTGCCTTCTGTGTTTTTCACAACATTTCGTGCTTGGAAATCATTTTCTTCATTGAATCCGTAGTACACAACAGGTACTTTTGCTTGGATCTTGAGCAAATGCTCGTCATCACCGCAGGCGATAATGGCTTTTTTCACTTGAAGTGCCATGTTTTGAAACGCATCGAACACGTCATCAATATCCGTGAAATAATCAGGGTGATCAAAATCAATATTGGTCATGATCGCATAGTCTGGATGGTAGCTGAGGAAATGTCTGCGGTATTCGCACGCTTCAAATACAAAATACTCGCTGTTTTCTTTCCCCATTCCAGATCCATCACCGATTAAGTAGGAAGTTGGTTTTGCCGCTTGCATCACATGTGCAAGCAGACCTGTTGTCGATGTTTTACCATGAGCACCCGTAATTGCAACGTTTGTGAATGAATCCATGTATTCTCCAAGAAATTTATGATAACGAATGACAGGAATCCCTTCAGAAAGAGCACGCTCAATCTCAGGGTGTGTATCTGGGAATGCATTTCCTGCAATCACCGTCATCCCTGGCTGAATATTATCTGGGTCAAATGGGAGAATTTTAATATTTCGTTCTTCTAATGCTTTCTGTGTAAAGATATGTTTTTCGATATCCGATCCTTGGACAGTATACCCAGTATCATGAAGAATTTGGGCCAGTGGACTCATACCTGTCCCTTTTATTCCAACAAAATGATAAACAGTCATAATTGTACCTCCAACAAACGTCTATCTGACTTACAGTATATGACGCTCATTTCAATTTGCAACTTGTGATTTTTGTCTCTAGCTGATCACAAATCGCAGCTCCAAATAAAGATTTTTTTCCGATCTTCCTATACTAATCAATATTAACTATGATTAGTATCCGACAACTTTCCCATTTCTAACACCTGCTTTCGCTCATTTTCGTTAAAAAGCGTTCAGACAGGCATGCGAAAAGCGTCCAATTCAAAAATTGCACCTATGTGCTATCATACCATGTTTATCAAAAAAATGAAGTGGTTTGTTTAGATCAATTGTTCTAAATCACTCAGTGTCATGAGGACCTCTCTTGGCTTACTGCCTTTTGCCCCAGAGATCATTCCTTCACGTTCCATCATATCAATCAATCTCGCTGCTCGATTGTAGCCAATTCTAAATCTTCTTTGCAAACTGGATGTACTTGCACTATTTTGCTCGATGGCGAATCGGCATGCGTCCATAAACAATTCATCTTCGTCTGTAATGGCAGAGCCTTGGAGCATCAATTCTTCCTGTTCAAAAAGGAACACAGGTTTGCGCTGTTTTCTCACATGCGCTACCACTTCATCAATCTCTCGATCTGATACAAAGTTCCCTTGCAGCCTTGTCGGTTTGCCAGAGCCATTTTCTAAGAACAGCATGTCTCCTTTTCCGAGAAGCTTTTCAGCACCTGCCATATCAATAATGGTTCTTGAATCCACTTGGCTTGAAACAGAGAATGCAATTCTTGTTGGGATGTTTGCTTTAATGAGGCCTGTAATGACATCAACAGAAGGTCTTTGCGTCGCAATGAGTAAGTGAATCCCGCATGCTCTTGCTTTTTGGGCAATTCGGCAAATGCTTTCTTCGACTTCATTTGGTGCGACCATCATTAAATCAGCCAGCTCATCAATGACAACGACGAGATATGGTAGTTTTTCACCCATTTGTTTTTCTTTCACCAGTTCGTTAAATCGTTTGATTTCTCTCACACCAGAGTGTGCAAACAGTTCATAGCGTCTTTCCATTTCATCTACTACCCATTTCAAAGCAGCTGTTGCTGTCTTGGCATCAGTAATAACTGGGCTCACAAGATGCGGAATGTGATTATACGGCGCCAGTTCGACCATTTTAGGGTCGATTAACAGCATTTTCACTTCATCAGGTGAAGCTTTAAACATCAGGCTTACGAGAATGGTATTAATACAGACACTTTTCCCTGAACCTGTTGCTCCGGCAATTAAGCCGTGCGGCATTTTTTGCAAATCAACCACAACGGGCTGACCGGAAATATCCAATCCGAGCGCTGCCGTTAATGGAGATGGGTTGTCTCTAAAAGCACTGCTTCTGATCATTTCTCTTAAGAAAACCATTTTGCTGTGAAGGTTCGGCACTTCGATTCCAATCGTGTTCTTCCCAGGAATCGGCGCTTCGATGCGAATATCTTTTGCAGACAAACTGAGTTTGATATCATCTGACAGGTTTGTAATTTTGTTCACTTTCACGCCTGGTTCAGGATGCACTTCAAATCTTGTAACAGAAGGACCTTGCGTCATATGAACAACACTTGCTCTGACATTGAAATTTTTCAGTGTGGCATTGAGCAGTTCTGCCCGTTCTTTCACCCATGTTCCGTCCTCTTCTTTTTGTGCTGGCGGAACGTCTAGAAGGGCTAAACTCGGAAATACATATCCTTGTGCATCTGCCGTTTTCTTCTGTCCTTGCACGCGCTGATCACTTTTTAACATCATGACGTTAAAAGGAACGGTGGAGGTTTGACCGTTTGAGCGCTTTGGCTGTGGAGAAGACGGTTTTGGTTCTTCACGTTTTATTTCAGGCGTTTCTTCAGGTGTTTCCTCAAGCTCTTCTGCCATATCCCCGGCGATCTCTGCTTGTCCAGAGTCAGCAAATTCATCTGATGCTTCTTCAACTGGCATGACTTCATCATCTGTTAATTTTTCTTCCGGCAGAGAATCATCATCTTGCGAATCTTGTAAGATCAACGGTTCTTCTTGTTCAAATGCTGCCGCTGACACGTCTGCTTGACTTTCTTCTATCCATGCAGCCTCTGTTGTTTCCTCCGCAGCCTCTACTTCATTCTCTTCCAGCATCGCAGTTTCTTCTACTGGGCTTTCTATCTCCATGTCGAGTGCTGGTGATGCGCTTAAAGCTGTTTCAAATGTAAAGCTCTCTTTTTTCTCAGCATCATCTTCAAGCGGAATCATCGGCTCTTCTTGTTCAACGGTGACTGCCTGTTCTTGCTCCATCTCTAGAGGCTCTTTAGATGCTTCAGCTTGCTCCATATGTAAGGAAGCTTCTCGATCGTCTTTGGTCTGTGACAAAGCTTGATCTTGATCCTCTGTCTCACTGAAAGGCTCGTCATATAAACGTTCCATCGTTGATTGAACGTGATCTTGATAAGCGAGTTCCTCTTGCAAAGTAAGCGGCGTCGTGACAGGTTGCTTCTCTACTTGTTCTGCTCTTTGGGCTGACATCATGTCTTCCATACGTTGTTCTTTTCGTATAGACGGGATGTTCATTTGCTGTCTTACATTCCGTTCACGCTCTGCTTCTTCTGATAACAGTGTGACACGCTGTGACGTTTCTTCTGCCGATTTCATTTTGACAGAAGATGTGTCTTCTTTGGCTGCTGCATGTTTTGGACGCATATCCTGGTGGTAGCCATAGATGGGTGAAGGGATTTGCTCTGGTTTAAAAGGCTTTTTATTGAGATCAGGCTGCACCGTTTGTTTTGGCTGATAGGTCGCCTGCTTTGCCTTTGGCTGACTTGGCCGCGTGCGCCTTCTTTCTTGTTGCTTTGCTGCCTCACGTGCAGGTTCATCTGGAACGAGAGGAAAGCGGAAATTGCCTTTTGGATATTCATAATACACTTTCGTATCTTCAACTTTTTTATATTCTTTATGCTGTTCAACAGCTGGCTGCTTTGGTGCAATCGGACCTGTTTCAGGCCTCTCAGCTTTTTCTTCTTTTTTTTCTTCTCCTAAAAATACACTAAAAAATTTATCTAACCAACTCATCATTTATCACTCACTTTAACTCCCCTTACGTTTTCTTGGGCGATTTTTAGTATACCATTGCTTTTTCATGCAGAAAAGCGAGAAAAGTGCTACGCTTTGCTGTTCATACTGTCTGTAGATGAAAAAAAGTCACTAAGTACGTACTTAGTGACTTTTGGTATAACACATTCTTCGCTCATTTGTACCCGTTTATGGGAGGTTACGCTTCAAATGGTTCGCCAGCTTGGCGGCTTCCTTCTAGAACAAGGATTCCTTTTTCAGCAGGCGCATTCGGAAGATCTAATTCTTTTGCAGAACAAATCATTCCGCTTGAAGGAACACCTCTTAGTTCAGCATCTTTGATCACCAAACCGCTCGGCATCACAGCACCGACCTTTGCAACCACAACATATTGACCTTGATCAACGTTTGGTGCACCGCACACGATTTGTAAGGTTTCATCGCCAACATCTACTTGGCAAATGTTCAGTTTATCTGCATTCGGATGTTTTTCTTTTTCCTTCACATAACCGACCACAAACTTAGGTGATAGATCAACTGTTAATGTTTCACTGACACCGTTGCGGTTTAAAATTTCATTGATATCTTGAACAAGCGTTTCAGAAAGCGGTACAGATCCGTTTTCTTCAATTTTCATGTAAGTAGATGCATTGAAAATATTAAAACCTGTTGTTTCTTTTGTGTCTTGATTGAAGATTCTTACGACATCTCCAAACGTTTCATGACCTACTTCTTCTCTTGTTACATCTTTCAATGAAATAAGGAGTGTGTCGCCGACACCTTCTGCATTATAAAAAACGTTCATTCTTCAAAATTCCCTTCTACTGCTGTTTTGGTCTGCTTTTTGCAAGAATAAAGATCGGTTCAAGCTTGCCTTCGTCATATAAAAATGACAAGGCCGTAATCGGAACCGTGCCGCTGGCGAAGAAGCTCATCGACATTTGCCCTAAAATATCATAGCCTGATTCATTGCGTACATCTGCAATGATGAACACATCTTGATGGGGAACGGAAATAGCCATTTGCCCCTCTACTTTTTGCGCGTATTCTTGTAAAATCGATTCATTTAAAATTCTGCTTGCATCGTACCCGTCGTTTGCACGGAAGAAATAAAAACGGTTGCCCGCCACTTCATCCATTTTCACGACAGTCTTTAGTGAACGGACGTTAAAACTTGCAGTTTCTCTGATTCGTTCTTTTGTCCAGTTTTCCTTTTGCAGCATCTTCTCGTCAATTAATCTGTAGGTGCTTCCAAGGTCAAGTGCATAGTAGATTCTTGTCTCTGCTGTATGCTCATCAAAAACGAGCGGAATCTCATCACTTGATGTTTCTGGAAAGGACGTTGAACGAATGACCGGATAAATGTGCTTCTCTTTGCCTGAGATGTGCTGCGCTTCACCTTTCATAGCGCTGAGCGCCTCTTTCACATAATAAACGATCTCATCCAGTGTTTCATCAGGCTTTACTTCCCACTTTGCAATAATCGGCGGGAGCTCAAGCGTGATGCCCTTTCCTGTATGTTTATCTTCCACACGAAGCGTATCTTTTTCCCTGTCAAACTGGTGGGTCCAGCTGTCGTTCGTCAGACGGCTTTTCAATTGATTGGCAAGCTGTCTTGATGTCATTTTCGCCATGATAAGACTCTCCTTTCGTTATTTAGAAAGAGAATCTGTTAAAAATGCTTCAATCTCTTCCTTTGTCTTACGATCTTTGCTAACAAAACGGTTGATCTCTTGTCCGTTTTTAAAGACTAAAAAGCTTGGAATTCCGTAAATTTCCCACTCTGCACAAGTGTCGATGAACTGATCTCTATCCACATAGAAGTATTCAAATTCTGGATAGTTTGCTTCAAGCTCTGGCAAAAACGGCTCAATAAATGTGCAGTCCGGGCACCAGTCAGCTGAAAATAGTAATACGGTTAAGTCTTCTTGAATCACTTTTTGTAATTCTTCGTTTGATTCAATTTTTTTCATGTTTGATTCCTCCAGTTTGTATACTTAAATCTCCGAATTGTATATAGCCTTTCTTTCTCATCCATTCTGATACTACCAAACTAATCACTGCCGGGCCAACGATATGCAAGAGAGCAATTGCAAGGAAAACGGAAGGATGAAATCCAATGACTGTGAGTGTCATGAGCTGGCCGACAAGACCACTCGTTCCCATACCCGCTCCTGCCGCATTATTGACCATCCCAAAGCCAATAATACCAATTGGCGCAAGAATCAGTCCTGCAATCGTCGGCGGAATGAGAATGAGCGGATTTTTCACAATGTTCGGCAGCTGTAGTTTTGAGGTTCCAATGCCTACCGCAGCAAGACCGCCAAAACGATTTTCTCTAAATCCTGCAGCAGCAAAGCCGACCATCTGCGCACAGCAGCCAATCGTCGCCGCACCAGCAGCAAGACCACTTAAATCAAGCATCAGCGCAAGCGCAGCGCTTGAAATCGGTGAGCTAAGAGCAAGTCCAACAATGGTTGCAACCAGCATGCCCATGATGAGTGGACTTTGGTCAGTCCCCCATACGATCAGCCTGCCGAGCCCTGTCATCACCGCCTGAATCCCAGGGCCGATGAAAGCAGCAGTGAGAAAACCTGTGATAATGGTCACAAGCGGCGTTAAAATAATATCAATTCTTGTCTCACCACTGATCAGTTTGCCTAATTCCACACCAATGAGAGCAGCCACGAAGCTTCCAGCAGGTCCCCCAAGCTCTGCTCCAGCAGCACCTGAAACAACACTTGCGAAAATAATTAAAGGAGAAGCGTTTAAGCGATAAGCAACCGCTACGCCAATTGCTGGTCCCATCAGCCCCATTGCGAGCGTTCCCATTTCCACGATGAGAGGAAATGATAACAGGCCGCCTGCTGTTTTTAAAATCAGCCCTACCACTAATGTAGCAAATAGACCTAAAGCCATATAAGAGAGTGCATCAATAAAATAGACCTTTGGCGAAAGGGAAATACCCTTTCTTTTTAAATAAGTCATCAACGTCGTCTTCCTGCTTTCTCATAGGAAAGACGAAGAGGCCTGTCCTTCCCATTATATGTAGTCTTCTTACGATGAAAAATAGTCTCTACCATGAATATCATAATCATATTTTTTTTGCTTTATCAAGCACTTCTTGTGTAACATGAAAAGAAACAGGGCAAACCTTTACTAAGTTTGTGCACAAGGAGGAGATTGTTATGCAATTAACGGTTTATTTAGCTGGAGAAATTCATAGCCAGTGGCGTGATGAAATCAAGGAGAAAAGCCAATCTTTGAAGCTGCCAGTGACGTTTGTTGGTCCAATGGAGAATCATGAGCGATCAGATAACATCGGAGAAGATATTTTAGGCGGGCAGCCAAATGCCATCTTGAAAGACGATGCGGCTTCTGATTTGAACAATTTCCGCACCGAACTATTATTAAATAAGGCAGACGTTGTCATCGCCCGCTTTGGTGAGAAATATAAACAGTGGAACACGGCAATGGATGCTTCTTCTGCCATCGCCAAAGGAAAACCCCTTATTTTGATTCGTCCTAAAGAATTACATCATCCACTAAAGGAACTATCAAACAAAGCAAATATCACTGTCGAAACAGTGAATCAAGCAATTAAGGCGTTGTCATACGTGTTTGAACAAGAATAAGAAAAAGGGCTAAAATGAACTTGATTTTAGCCCTTTTTCTTCGTTTCAGCGTGATAGAAAACCTTTGCAGCCCTAGGAAGGACGAGTACTGGCGCGGAGCGAATGTCACATTCGTGAGCACCAGCACGCAGGACTGACACCGAATGCGAGGGTTTGTCTACACGCTGAAGGCTGTGCTCTTAAAAGAGGCAGCCTTTTTCTTATCGTTTACACTTGTTGATAAATCGAATCCACCGTGCTTTGATCACAATTTTTCACAAGACGAACAATTAATTCTTTTGCCGCTGCATAATCATCCACATGCAAGACAGAGTGACTTGTATGAATGTAACGCGCGCATACACCAATAACAGCAGACGGTACACCTTGATTTGAGATATGGACACGTCCAGCATCCGTACCGCCTGGCGATACGAAATATTGATATGGAATATTGTTTGTTTCGGCTGTATCGAGAACAAATTCTCTCATGCCTCGATGCGTAATCATCGTGCGATCATAAATACGAAGAAGTGCACCTTTTCCAAGCTGGCCAAATTGTGATTTGTCTCCCGTCACATCATTTGCGGGACTCGCATCTAGAGCAAAGAACAGATCAGGCTGAATCATATTCGCAGCTACCTCAGCCCCTCTGAGCCCTACTTCCTCTTGTACGGTGGCGCCTGAATACAATTGACATGAAAGGGTTTCGTCTTTTAATTCTTTTAATAATTCAATGGCAAGTCCGCATCCATAGCGGTTATCCCAAGCTTTGGCTAAAATCTTTTTTGGATTGGCCATTGGGGTAAAGACCGTTGCAGGAACGATTTGCTGCCCTGGGCGAACGCCAAGCTCTTTCGCTTCTTCTTCACTGTCTGCACCAATATCAATCAGCATATCTGACGGTTTTACTGATTTGCTTTTTTGTTCTGGTGTCAGAAGGTGAGGAGGTGTGCTCGATATAACGCCCGGAATTGGCCCGTGATCCGTATGAACATCCACACGCTGCGCAAGCATCACTTGACTCCACCAGGCGCCAAGTGTTTGAAAACGAATCATTCCGTTTTTCGTAATGGATGACACCATAAAACCGACTTCATCCATATGACCAGCCACCATAATCTTCGGCGCGTTCTCTGGGCCTTTGCGGACACCAAACACTCCACCAAGACGATCCTGTATGAGTTCATCGGAATATTTCTCAAGTTCCTTTTTCATAAAAGCACGCACATGGTGCTCATTACCTGGAGTCCCTTGTAGTTCTGTTAAATTTCGGAAAAGCGACATTGTTTCTTCGTTCATTTGACAGTTACCCTCATTTCTATGTAATGACCATATAAATTCCTATAAAAATAACACTCACTTTATACTATAAGAATTCTTTCGGTTTTCCAAGTATCTCTCCAGAAATTTTGAATATGCTTTCAAGTATTCGGATTTCTTAACATCGCTGGACAAGTTTTGTATAATGGAAAAAACAGCAATACGGAGGTGCAGCACGTTGAAGTTAAAACATGTTCTGATTGGTGCGAGTATTGGCGTAGCCGCTGCAATTGTTGCAAAGAAAGTCTTTTTCCCGACGTATATCTCGTCTGAAAAAGCGTTAAAAATTGTGAAATCCGCTTTTAAACAGCGCGGCCCGATTGATGGCTCTTGGATTTATACTGTACCAGAACCGTATACCGTAAATGGTGAAACGATTGATGTGTACAAATCTGGCATTACACGCTCCGCCTTTGGCGAGCTGGAACAGTATGAAGTCATGATTGATGCAAAAACAGGCATGATCGTTGATGTCATTGATTCTGTTGCTTAATAAGAAAGCTTCGCAAAGACAAGTCCTTGCGAAGCTTTTTTTAGATGGCTTTGATTTTTTTGTATACAGGGTGCCACATGGCGTCTTGCACAGCCTGAATGAGGTCATCAGGGGTTTCTTCCGCAATTCCTTCGTCAATCGCTGCTTGTGCCACACGGACAGCCACTGTCGCTGAAACCGTTCTGAGCTGATCAACACTTGGAAGCATCGCAGCACCCGGTTTTCCGACATTGACCATGCTCGCAATCGCTTCAGCACTCGCAACAAACATGCTGTCTGTCATGAGGCGGGCTTTACACACAATCGTTCCAAGACCAAGCCCTGGAAACACAAGGGCATTATTTGCCTGCCCAATTTCATATGTCACACCGCCATATTCAACTGGATCAAACGGGCTTCCCGTTGTGACAAGCG
This sequence comes from Bacillus sp. FSL W8-0183, assembly GCF_038006825.1. Lineage (NCBI taxonomy): Bacteria > Bacillati > Bacillota > Bacilli > Caryophanales > Bacillaceae > Bacillus > Bacillus sp. FSL W8-0183. Next base: position 2,900,905 of record NZ_JBBOVY010000001.1, read on the forward strand.
CACGTCCTTCTGTCCATTCAATGAGATCTTCCGGCTTTGCCTCTGAAAGAGGTGTCGGGTTAGACATCGGTAAAATCGCTGGCCGCTCTACATGTGACGCCATTTCTTTCACTATTTCCTCTGTAAATGCCCCACCTACAGTTGAGGTACCAATTAAGATCGTAGGTTTCGCCTGCTTCACGACCTCTAACAAATCAATTGAATGCTTTGGACCATTACGTGCATAATCCTTCACTTCATCAGAACGTCTTGCATACGGCTTTTGGAATGGCTGAATGTCGGGTGAATCATCTGTGAGCAATCCCGTTTTATCAATACACCAGAAATGGTCATATGATTCCTCTTCTTTGACACCATCTCTCACGATGGCATCACGAATTTGCTCGGCTATACCAATCCCTGCTGTACCTGCTCCAAAGATCACGATTCGGTGATCTTTCAGCGGAACCTTCGATGCTTTTGCACAAGCCAGAACCGCAGCCAGTGAAACGGCTCCAGTTCCTTGAATATCATCATTAAACGTACAAATACGGTCCTTATATTTTTCCAAAATGGCGCGCGCATTTTTTGTACCGAAGTCTTCCCAGTGAAGAAGTGCATTTGGAAAAGTCGCACGGGCAAGCTCAACATATTGATCAATAAACTGATCATAGCGCTCTCCTCGAACGCGGGAGTGCTGATTTCCCACATAAAGCGGATCATTTAAAAGGCTTTCTTGGTTGGTTCCAGCATCAAGCACCACTGCCAGTACACGGCTAGGATCAATACCTGCTGCGGCTGTATAAACAGCCAGCTTCCCGACTGAAATGGCGATTCCGCCAACACCCCAGTCACCGATGCCTAAAATTCCTTCTGCATCTGTTGCAACAATGAGATCAATTGATTCATCCACTCCGTAAGATGCAAAAATTTCTTCCATTCCTTCTAGGTCATCAATGGATAAATAAATTCCTCTTGGCTTTCTATACTCGTGGCTGTAACGCTGAATCGCTGTTCCTACGGTCGGTGTGTAAACAATCGGCAGCATTTCTGCCAAATGCTCATTTAATAATTTATAAAAGAGCACTTCATTTCTGTCATGAAGCGCAGTTAAATAGACATTTTTCCCAAGTGCGTCTGGCTGTGCTTTGAACTGTTCATATGCACGCTTTGCTTGATCTTCTAGTGTTAACACCTTCGGCGGCAGAAATCCCTTTAACCCAAGCTCTTCCCGCTCTTCCTTTGTAAATGCGACCCCTTTGTTTAAATAAGGGACAGACATGACTTCCATCCCTCTTAACGGTGTCTCGATGACATCACCATGTACACGATAAAATTGATTCACCTGCACTCTTCCTTTCACAAGTTCATTTTGTCGTTATTTTGTGTGAAAGGCGCAAAAACATACAGATGATCTTTTATCTTCCGGTTTCTCTTTTGACCTCATGGGTCATTGCCCCGTCTTCATTCCACTTTACAGCACGGTAGATGGCATCATGATAAAACAAGTACCATGCATTGTTTTCTTCGGCAAATGCCTGCCATTTTTGCTTCGCCGGGATCGAGGTCATTGGATAATCATCGTATGCCAAGACCCAAAGCGGGTTTTTATGAGCGTGTGTCGGCATGATATCCGCTAAATGAATAGCTGTTTCTCCCTGACTTGTGAGCGTTAAGATGCTATGCCCATCGCTATGTCCACCTGTATGATGCAGGCGAATGCCTTCTGTTACTTCGATGCTATCTTCAAATGTCATGACTTGATCGGCAACAGGCTCCCAGTTTTCTTTCCAATATGTATTTCTTGAGCGGATGTTCGGTGCTCTCATTTCGTCCCATTCAATTTTGGACGTGATGATTTTTGCCTGCTGAAAAACAGACACGAGCTCATCGCCTTCACGTTTTGTCAGCCCGCTTGCATGATCAAAATGCAAATGAGTCATTAAGACGTAATCTATATCAGATGGGCGCAAACCGAGAGCCGCAAGTGATTCTTCTATTTTCGTTTCCTCTGTGACGCCATAATTGCGTTTTTGTTTCTCTGTCAGCTTCCCTGACCCGATGCCGGAATCTACTAACAGATGAAGACCGTTCCACCGTATGAGCATTGGATCACACCGTAATTCAATTTGATTTCGATCATTCACAGGGTATTTTTTTGACCATAATGGCTTTGGCACCACGCCAAACATGGCACCGCCATCCATGTGTGTATCTCCCCCATTTAACCAGAACAGTTCCATTTCACCTATTTTCATTGTCTCCATTGCTGTCATCCCTCCTTTTTCTATCGTAGCAAATACAAAGGAAAATCGCATGTGCTAATCTTTTTATCAAAAAAAAGCTGACCGCAATCGTTCGTTGCAGCCAGCATTGTTCGCTTGTTATTCAGGGAATTTTACTTCTGATCGATAGATCGGTTGTCCCATGGAAGAGAATTTCTCTTCATATTCTGTCATGACATTTCCTTCGAGACCATCCTCATGTAAATCAAGGCTCACATATGTTAAAAGGAGTCCGTAAGACGAAAAGCTTTTCAAGGAATATTCAAATAGTCCGCGGTTATCGGTTTTGAAATGTAATTCACCGCCTGGACGGAGGATCTGTTCATATCGCTTTAAAAAGGCTTTAAACGTCAACCTACGTTTTTCATGCCTTGATTTTGGCCACGGATCAGAGAAGTTCAAATACACCCGATCAATCTCATTTTCCGCAAAGACATCTGTCAGTGTCTCTGCGTTGATGTTTAGAAGCTTTACGTTTTCTACATCTGTTTCTTTGATTTTATCGACTGCCGTCACAATGACACTTTTAAATAATTCAATGCCGATATAGTTCAACTCAGGATGAAGCTTGCCCATTCCGGCAATAAAACTCCCTTTTCCTGTACCGACTTCGATATGGATTGGATGATCATTTCCAAACAGCTCATGCCATTTCCCTTTGTATTGTTCAGGGTTAGCTAAAGCAATATGAGCATTTTCAGCTAAGTAATCATCCGCCCATGGTTTATGTCGCATTCTCAATTTGATACACCTCTATTTTCTTTACATTTTATCAAGATACCATGAAACATAAAGAGCCGCAAGACAGCATCTTATCCGCACATATGAAAAAGACCAGCTGCTAATTGGGCTGGTCTGCTTCATGTATAAAATCAAAGCTGAATGCACAGTTTAACCACATAAATGACACGCCCTGAAAGGAGCATACGTATGGGATTAAACCGCCAACATCAGCTTCAATTAATCAAAGATATTTTAACTGATCACCAGCTGGATTGCTGCGGGACTGTTGCAGAATATGAACAGGTGGGACGCGTGATTCAATTAATGCTGGCAAAAGAAGATTTGGATGCTGACGTTCGTCAGCTACTAACAGATATTTATGATTACAGCCAAAAAGGTACCTCTGTCAGTTCAATTGATGCACATATCGAAGCGCATCAATCGCATCTATCTGACTGGGTCGAGAACATTCCACTGTCTTAATGGATGTTTAACCGTTTTAAAAGTGCATGTAGCTCGGCTTGCACTTCTTTTTGCGCCTTTTCATTTCCTTTTCTTTTATGCCAAACGACAAACGAGACGGTTTCAGCCAGCACATACCATGCCATGCGTTTTCGCAAGTTGTCGGTCAGCGGAGCACCATACATAGAGAGCCAGCTTTCCCAGTTCTCTTCTTCAACATAATGGTATAAGAGCGGTCCAAGATCAATCGCTGGATCCGCAATCATTGCCCCGTCCCAATCAATTAAATAGAGCTGGTTTTCATCTGTCAGCAGCCAATTATTATGGTTGAGGTCACAATGGCATACGACCTTATCCTCGAAATGAACTGCCTCCACATGTTTCTCTAAATACTGGATGGCGCGCGTGATATCATGTGAGTCAATCTGCTCTTTTAAGATCGATGCCTTGAGATGCATCAAGATCGATGCCGGGTCAAGCGAGTGCTTTTCTAATCGTTTCAGCATATCGAGCAGCTCTTTTGATGTATGAATTTTTCTTAGCTGCTCCGCTACAGGACGGTCATTCATGTCCTTTGGCTTCAGCTCTCTGCCGCTCAGCCAGTGCTGCGCAGTAATGACATCCCCATTTTCCATCCGTTTTGTCCAGACAAGCTTCGGCACAATGCCTTCAGCTGACAAAACCGCAAGAAACGGTGACGTATTGCGTTTTAAAAATAGCTTTTGGTCATTGTGTGTTGCGAAGTACGCATCTCCCGTAGCGCCTCCAGCAGGAGAGATGTGCCATTCGCTACCTAATATTTGTCCCAACCAGTTCATATCAATTTTCAACCCATCATTTCTTAAAATATTTTAAATCATGCTTTTTTAGTCGACAAAATTCAGCCGATTGAGATCAATTGGCTGTTTATTTTTTATTTATATGATCATAAAAACAAAAAGGACAGCTATTGAGAATGAGATGCTAAACAATAGCCGTCCTATAGATTTTATCGCTACCTTCTTATACTCGTCAAGCAAAACTAGAAAATCAGGACAAGAACCTTATGAAAAAGGAAGTCTTTTTTCATGTTTCTTTTGCTCGTGCGCACACTGGCTGCTTCTTAGCCACGTAATTTTAACGATCGCTCACTAGCCTTAACAAACACTGGAGTGGCGCCAATCACTTCTCCATCGGCGTGAAATAGGATTTTTTCATCTGCCTCCAAGTAGGCTTCTTCATGCTGAAAAAGGGTGACTCCCTCCATTACAAGGTGCTTTTTAAAAACCATTGCACTTAAAAATAAGAGGACTTTCAATGGATTCAAATCCGTGACAACGATTGTTTGAAATCCTGATTGCCTCGCACTTGCTTCCGGCGCTGCTTCCAGCCCGCCTCCATAATATGGGTGATTACATACGATCACAAACCACACTTGGCGAAAAACTTTTCTCTCATTTTCAATAAAAAGAGCAAGGTCAAACGGTTTGAAAGACCATAACGAATGTAGAAAGGACAGCGGGTAGATGATAAATCCGAGTTTGAGTCGGTTGAGCCACTTTTTCCCTCTAAAATGGACCGTTCTCTTCAAGACATGCGCATCAAAACCAACACCAATATGATTGAGAAAAAGAACAGATTGCGGACTTTCTGCATGATCTTGAAAGGAACCGAGAGAAAATGTTTTCGTCAGCATCCTCTTTTGTTTTCTCACTTCTTTGATCACATCATGACGCTGGATGCCCAGCCCCTTCGCAGCATCATTCCAATGACCTGCTGGGACAAAGCTTAGCTGCACATGATCAATTTCTTTCAAACCATTCAGTACTTCATGAAATGTGCCGTCACCGCCAATGACGATCAGCCGTTTCAATCTGTCGTCTTGCATAGCGCTAATCTGTCTCGCCAAAACTTCGGCATGTCCTTCATGCTGGGTAAGAAACGATCTGTATGAGATCTCTACCTTTTGTAATTCTTTCTCTATGCTTCTCCAAGTGCGGAGTCCTTTTCCTTGTCCTGCTGCTGGATTGACGATAAAGTACCATTCATTCATATATTAGCTCCACTCAGGTCTCATTTTTTGGTGACCTTGATATGCCTTTAATCGAGCCATTCCTGCCTTCTTTTGCTGTCTGATTCACCATAAGCGAGCAATGCCTTTGTCGCTTTGAATTGCTGGTGCTTTGTCGGCGCCGTGTTTTTCCGCTGCTTTTCAAACCAATCCTCCGCTTTCTTCTTATCGACAACCTCCATCCCGAATGGAACTTCGGGCAAATCAATATACGAGGTGCGGCTGATGAGGATTTTTTTCACAGGAAGCTCTACACCACTTTGCTGTAAAATTTTTGACACAACAGTTCCAGAGCGAAGAAGGCTTGCACAAGGGTTTAAAACGGATTGAACAGCTTTTCCCGTCGCCCGCTTTTCCCAAAAACGTTCCTTCGATCCAATATATACGCTGTCTGGCTCTGCTTCTAAGAAAGATAAACAGATGACTTCAAGCGGTGTAATGAGCACTGGACACAATTCCATCTCAGCTTTTTGAATGAGCAGCACCGGCTTGTACATCACAAAATAAGAATCTGGCAGCTGCCTTGCAAGCATCCGCAGCTTTTCATCATAGCGAATGTGATGGGAGACAGTTGAAATATGAGAGATCGTCGAGCTAGCCCATTTTAACTGAACATCGTAAAGATGATCTTTAAAAAAGTGAATCAGCTTCGTTTCATCGGTAGGAACGTTTGTAAAGACACCTAGTTCTATATCTGTTGGCTCGTTAAAAAGACTCAGGTCCCGTTCCTTTTTCATATCGGCTTCTTTTTGCTTTCTTTTTAAGGAGAATTTTTTTCTCTTTTCTTCCTCTTGTTCAGGTGCTTGCTCGATGGCTTGGTCAGCCTGCTTTTGCACCTGCTCTTTGGAAGCCTTTTTTAACTCGTCCCATCTTTGTTTTTTCAACCGAATAAACTGATTGATGTAATGATGCGGGTCTTGTTCATATCGTGATATATAATCTTGGATTTTAATAATTTGCGCCATCTGCTACTCACTCCAACCTCTAGAATCATTTATGTAGTGTAAATTGTTTGATCGCGTGATAACGCGGGGTTTCTTTTAGACGGATTTCAAATAAAGCGATACTAGAAACCTCCATCGAATATGGTTCTTTCCGTAAGGGTGCTTGTTCTATATAGGACTGTTCCCTATTCCATTTGCGCGCAATCGTCATATGTGGATGAAAGGGTCTCTTTTCGACAGGATGACCTGCTGTCAAAACGGCTGCTTTCACCTTTTCTCTTAGATCCATCAAAGGCTTACTTTCACTAGGCTTTGCAAAAAAGACTCTCGGCCGCTCCTTTTGGCCAAATATCCCTACTTCATTCAGCTTCAGCGGGAAAGCAGACACCTCAGGAGACAGCTGTGCAAGTAGCTCAGAAATCTTATTTAAACGGTCCTCTGGAATCGCACCTAAAAACACAAGGGTGACATGATAATCAATGGGTGCTGTCCATTTTTGAAAGGAAAGTCCGCTCCTCTTGTCTATATCCGCTTTCATTTGATACGCGAGTTGTTCAGGGATTGGAATCCCGATAAAATAATGACGGCTTTCGGCCATATTTTCACCTGTCCTTTTAACAAACTTTACGAATCCCCATTGATGATAGTATAACTAAAGTAATGCGGAATGAGAAGAAAGGGTGTCACATGATGAAGGTTGCACAAAATATAGCTGAATTAATAGGTCATACACCACTTGTAAAATTACAGCGCCTTCAGCCAGAACATGGCGCTGCTATTTATTTAAAACTGGAATCATTTAATCCTAGCGGAAGTGTAAAAGATCGGGCTGCTTACAATATGATCCTTGAGGCAGAAAAACAAGGAAAGCTCACAAAAGGGGCAACGATTATTGAACCAACAAGCGGGAATACAGGAATTGGCTTAGCGATGAACGCTGCTGCAAGAGGCTACAAAGCCATTCTGATCATGCCTGATACGATGACCCAAGAAAGAATCAATATTTTAAAGGCATACGGCGCACAGGTCGTCTTAACCCCGGGGGAGGAAAAAATGCCAGGCTGTATTCGCAAGGCAGAAGAATTAGCTGCTCAAATTCCTAACAGCTTTATTCCCATGCAATTTGACAATGGTGCGAACCCCGATGCTCATAGAGGGACAACGGCTGTAGAAATTATTGATGCAGTGCAACAGATTGGACAGCCGCTTGCCGCTTTTGTCGCAACTGCTGGAACTGGCGGAACCATTACAGGCACTGGAGAGGAACTCAAAAAAGCATTCCCGGAATTGACGATACATGTGGCAGAGCCAAAGGGGTCTCCTGTTTTATCAGGCGGGAAACCTGGCAAACATAAGCTTGTTGGCACAAGTCCAGGATTTATCCCACATATTTTAAACGAACAGGTGTATGATGAGATTGTGCAAGTGAGTGATGAAGATGCTTACGACATCACACGAAAGCTCGCCCGTCTTGAAGGTATTTTAGTCGGTCCATCATCTGGCGCGGCATGCTATGCAGCCATTGAAGCAGCCAAGCAAATGCCAAAGGATCACATTGTCATTTGTATGACAGCAGACACGGGTGAACGTTATTTATCAAGTGATGTGTTTCAAGATTAAAAAAGGAACAGGGCGTATGCTCCTGTTCCTTTCAGATTGTTGACAAAGGGCTAAAATGAACTTGATTTTAGCCCTTTGTCTTCTTTTCAGCGTGATAGAAAACCTTTGCAGCCCTAGGAAGGACGAGCATCGGCGCGGAGCGTATTTGACATTCGTGAGCACCGAAGCGCAGGACTGACACCGAATGCGAGGGTTTGTCTACACGCTGAAAGGAACAACTCAGACCGTCTTGACCTCAGTCTGTTCGCCTGTCACAAGTAAAACTTGTTCATCAGTGAGCGGGCATAAAGAGAGCGTATTTTGATCTTTCTCTATGATATGCTGCGCGGCTTCACCTAAATAAGGATTGTTTATATGCGGTACCGGATAGCTGTTGATCTCATTGAATCCTTCAAAGGAAGATAATTCTAGCGCTTTCTCTTGATCATCCATCAGTGAGATGTATTCAATGCTTGGCGCCATGATAATACTCCCCGCAGATTCTCCTATATACAGCTTGCCTTTGCCGATCTCTTCTTTCAATACACGATCGAGCCCGTGCTTTCTTAATTCTTGCAGCAAATAAAAGGTATTGCCGCCAGATACATACATGACATCATTCTTTCCAATGATCTGTGTGATTTCCTGAACCGTTTGCCCGGTCAGCTGAACAGTCTCTACACGCAGTTCTAATTGATGAAAGGCTTCTTTTGCTGCATCGACATAGTGCGTGACTTCTTCCACTTCACTGGCTGCCGGAATGAATGTCACACTTTTTCCTTTTAAGGTGTCGCCTACAAAGTCAGACAAGAGAGAATAGCTGTCTTTGAATGAAGAGCATAAGAACATTTTTTTCACAGTGAATCCCCTCTTCTCTATCCTTTTTTATTTGGCCAATTCATACATGGCTTGTGCATATAGCGCAGTTGCTCGTAGTAAATCATCGATTTCGATATATTCATCCTTTTGATGTGCACAATCAGGTCTTCCTGGGAATAGAGGGCCAAAGGCAACGCCTGCTTCTAATGACCTTGCATACGTTCCTCCCCCAATCGCAATAAGATGGGCAGGATCTCCTGTTTGTTCTTCGTAGACACGCTGTAATGTTTTCACAAGTGGATGGTCTTTTGAGACGTGATGAGGAGGACTGTCATCAAATTTCTCAATCGCTGCCCCTTTTATTCGTTCAATCCCTTTTTTGACTTCCTCACCGTCCGCTGTTACGGGATAGCGGACATTCAGCCCAAGATTCGCTTCTTCGTTTTGCGAATAGCGGATTGTGCCAACATTCAAGGTCAAGTCACCACTAATATCATCTTTACAAGCGATGCCGAGTTTTTGTCCTCTTGTGTCTTGATCAAATAAAGCATTTATTTGTGATGTAAAAGCGAGCCCTCTTTCATCTAATTCATGCGCACATAAGAAATTCGCCATATGAATGCCCGCATTTGTGCCATTCGCCGGCTCCATTGCATGAACTGATACACCTTTTAATGTGAATGTCAGTCCATCTGCTATATGGTTTGTCTCACCGGTTAACTGATTTTCCGCAAGATAGGCTGCAAAAGCCGTTTTTAATGCTTCAGCATCGTGATCATTTGCTGCTGCCACAATCGCGCGAGCCTCATCTGGGACCATATTGAGACGCATGCCTGCTGTGAATTGCTTAAGGATGTAACGCTTGTTTTCTTCTGATTGTTCGTATGTAAAGGATACGATGGCATCTATGATCCCTTTTTCAGCATGAATAATTGGAAAATCAGCATCTGGTGCAAAGCCAATTTGCGGCATCGCCTCATGCTTGAAATAGTGATCGACGCATCTCCAATCGCTTTCTTCATCTGTGCCAATGATGATTCGAATCTTTTTCGACAGCGGCAGACCGGCATCTTTTAACATTTTCAATGCGTAAAACGCCGCCATGGTCGGCCCTTTATCATCAATGGCGCCTCTTGCAAAGATTTTATTTTCTCTTATGTCCGCTGAAAATGGTGGGGTTGTCCAGTCGTCACCCGCAGGCACGACATCCACATGGCATAGCACACCGACGATGTCTTCGCCTTCTCCATATTCAATATGACCAGCATAACCATCAACATTTTTCACTTTGAAGCCCTCGTCCTGCCCTTTTTTGAGCATATACTGAAGAGCCTCATCCACTTTTTCACCGAACGGTTTTCCTGCTGTGCCGCCTTCTTCATCCAAGACACTTTCAATTTGTAAAAAAGATTGTGTATCCTGAATCAAACTGTCTTTTTTTCGTATGACTTCTGCTTCCCAATTCATTTTTCCATTCCTCCTTGAAAAAAGGTTGCAATCCACCCTTAAAACGAATATTATATTAAGTGTTTTGTAATAATGTTCGTAAATGGAGGATTTTATGTTTCAGTTAAAAGAGAACCAAACCAACATAAAGAAAGAATTACTCGCTGGTATGACGACATTCTTTACGATGGTATATATTGTAGCCGTCAATCCAGGAATCCTTTCAGATGCAGGCATTCCTTTTGACCAAGTCTTTACTGCAACCATTATCGCTGCTGTTGTCGGTACACTCTGGATGGCACTCTTTGCAAACTATCCGATTGCCATTGCACCAGGTATGGGGCTGAATGTCTATTTCACCGTCACTGTTGTCGGTGGTGGGGGTCTCAGCTATCAAACAGCATTTAGTGCGGTATTTGTTGCTGGAATACTCTTTATTATTTTATCGTTAACATCCCTTAGAAAACAACTCATTGAGGCGATTCCAGATAATTTAAAGTACGGGATTACAGCAGGTATCGGATTATTTATTGCATTCATTGGGCTAAGACAGTCTGGAATCATCACTGCTGATCCACAAAATCTTGTGAAGCTTGGTAATTTAAGCTCACCTGTTGTCATTTTGACACTCGTTGGTTTAATGATTTCTGTCATATTAATGGTTCTTCAAGTGAATGGAGCGCTGTTTATCGGCATGTTAGCAACCACGTTAATTGCACTTGCAACAGGTCAGCTTCATTTTCCTAAAGTGCTAGTGGATACCCCAGCACTGCCTGAAGGAATGCTGATTACAAATCCATTCGCTGCGTTTGGCGATGTATTTTCCCATCACTTGTATGCTGTTGTCTTCTCCTTTTTACTTGTGACGATTTTTGATACAACTGGAACAATGATCGGGGTTGCGGAACAAGCAGGTTTAATGAAAAATGGTCAGCTCCCAAAAGTACGCAGAGCCTTACTTGCTGACTCTGCTGCAACGACAATTGGCTCAATGTTTGGAACAAGCCCAACCACAGCTTACATTGAATCTTCATCAGGAGTGGCTGCTGGCGGAAGAACTGGACTGACCTCTTTAACCGTTGCTGCATTGTTTATTGTGGCTTTGTTTTTTGGTCCGCTCGTTCAAGCCATTTCGTCTTTGCCGTCCATCACTTCACCTGTCTTAATCATTGTCGGCTGTTTGATGATGAATTCAGTGTCACGTATTCGCTGGAATGAGCTTGACGAAGCATTTCCTGCTTTTCTTGTGATTCTTTCCATGCCGCTGACATCTAGCATCTCTACAGGAATTTCACTAGGATTTATTTCATATCCACTTGTGAAGCTGGCAAAAGGAAAATGGAAAGAAGTGCATATTCTTGTGCTCATTTTTGCCGTCTTATTTTTCGTGCAGCTCTTTTTCTTAGAAGGATAACCAAAATAAAAAGACACATTTCTCATTTGAATGTGTCTTTTTTGTATGAATGATTTTTTATTTTGTAAATTTTCTGTGTTTATTTTTTGCTCTTTCTTAAGTGGCAATTTTCTTTATACGCCTTGTGTTTATTGGGTTGTAACCGGATTCAAATCATGATATATACCATAATTTCATTCATGAAGACAAGTTTAAAAACACGTAAAGTTGACTTTTTGGTGGAACTAGATGCATAATAACGTGTATAATAGAATAAAACATTAAGAAACACGAACATTTACCATTGTTGCATGTCCTTATGTCGCAGTTTTAGTGTAGTAAGTTGTGGTTAGTCAAGTCCATCCGATCTTATTGATAGGGAGTGGTTTTTTGAAACCTTCAACAAACCGTATGATGACTCGAATAAAATCAGTTTATATGTTCATTCAAGAGAAAGGTCTTGTGACGACACAAGAGCTGGTTGATGAATTCGGGATCACACCTAGAACCATCCAAAGAGACTTAAACGTGCTTGCCTATAACGATCTTGTTCATAGTCCAAGCAGAGGCAAATGGGAAACAACGAGAAAAAAAGTAAAAATATCATCATAAGCGAATAATGAACTTCCATATAACAAAAAGAACCGGCGATATGCCGGTTCTTTTCATTTGCTCTATATTAATCACGATTGATTAAGCTGTCTAACTCTTCCTCCGTCAATTCACGGTATTCTCCTGGCGCCAAATCTTCGTCTAATGAAACAGCCCCCATCGAGAGCCGTTTTAAAAAGATCACTTCATTGCCCACTGCTTGTGCCATCAGCTTCACTTGATGGTACTTCCCTTCAGTAATCGTTAAACGGATTCGTGTATCTGCCTCTTGGTTGGCATCTACTTCAACCTTCGCCGGCTTCGTTCGGTAGTCGTCTAAAATCACAACTCCCTCTTCAAGACGAGTGATGTCTTGATCTCCAAGCGGGTATTTTAGATGAACTTCATACGTTTTCGGAACATGCTTTTTCGGAGATAACAATTGATGAGCAAGCTGGCCGTCATTTGTAAGGAGGAGGAGACCGACTGTATCCTTATCCAGTCTCCCCACAGGGAATGGCTCCCTTGCAATATCCTCTGGCTCTAGTAAATCAACAACCGTCTCATCTCGCAGATCCTCCGTTGCTGAAATGACACCGTCTGGCTTGTTCATCATGAGATAAATGAATTCTTTATACTCTACACGCTCTCCATGCACGAGCACTTCATCATTTGTTGGATCGACATGATCTTTCACCTGCTTCGCCACTTCTCCATTCACTGTGACAGCCCGGGCCTTGACCAGCTTCTTTACATCTTTCCTTGAACCAAAGCCCGTATTGGCCAGCAATTTATCAAGCCTCATGCTTCTCCACCTCTTCTAACTCTTTTTTCTTAAAAATGACGGCATCCGTCTGCCAAGTACACGCTCTAACAATCCAACTTTATAAGATAAGAACATATACACACCGCCGCCAGTGATCATTGAAATCAAAATGACAATACCCGCTTGTATGATTCCGCCTTCATATGAAATGACTTGACTCACAAGCTGACATGTCACATAAGCCACTACAGCCATGATTGCCGTTAAAATACCAATTAAAATAAACCGTTTGAAAATCCTGCGGAACGAATAGCCTGCATGGCGCTTGATCATGATGAACATATACAAAATCGAGGCACTGTAGCCTAATGCCGTTGCAAGCACAGAACCGTTTCCTTGCAGCCAGCTAATCAGCGGGATATTGAGAACCGTTTTAATGATAATCCCTAACAAAAGACTGACGATCGCAAATTTTTGTTTGTTAATCCCTTGTAAAATCGCTGCGTTAATGGTGAATAAAGAAAACAGTAACGCAACAGGTGCATACCAAAACAAAATAGAAGTCCCAATCTCAGGATGCACAGACGGATAGAAAAACCAATAAACTGGTCCAGCCAATGCCGAAATACCAAATGAAGCAGGCAGAACGAAGAATAAAATGACCTGCATCGTTTGATCAATTTGTCGATTCAGCAGCTTGTAATTTCGCGCTGTAAAGGATTCCGTTATGGTAGGAATCAATGTTAAACCAAATGCAGTTGCAAGTGACACAGGAATCATGACAAGCTTCGGTAAATATAACGTCACAATAGACAGAACCGCTGTACTAATATCCTGATGTCCTGATGCAATCATCGCTCTGTTAATTGTATTTGTATCAATATAAGAATAAATCGGAATGGCAAGCCCAACAAACACATAGGGTGCTGCATAACTGAACAGCTCTGTAAACATTTGCTTATAAGATAATCCAGAATAGTCCCCTGTATTCGGCTGCATTGCCAAAAGCCGATCTTTCCGCTTCAGCCAATATAAATAAAGCGTAAATAGACCGCCAAACGCACCAATGAGTGCGGCAAATGTGGCATAACCAACCGCAATAACAAGACCGCCGTCAAGCACTTTTAAAATGATAAACGTCGCTGTTAATAGGAAGATGATTCTGACAAGTTGTTCGATGACTTGGGAAACAGCTGTCGGGCCCATCATCGAGTGCCCTTGGAAAAACCCTCGCACAAGACTCATAATGGGTACAACCAACAGACCCAAACTGACCATCCGAATCACATAAACCACTTGATCGACCGTCAAACCGCCCGTTTCATTCGATCCTCCAAGCTGAATCTTGGCAAAGATCGGTGCGGTCAAATATAAAATAGAAAAGGCGATAATACCGGTGACAAGCATGACCGACATACCCGCCCTGAACATTTTTCTTGTTGTCTCATAATCGCCGATTGCATTATATTTAGAAACGAATTTCGATACCGCTGTTGGAAAACCGAGCGTAGCAATACTTAAAAAGATCGTATACTGATTGTATCCATATTGGAATAGCGCACCACCAGTCGCTCCGACCATTGCGCTAAATGGAATTAAGTAAATCATACCAAGAATACGAGAGAGATAAGTCCCTATCGTTAAAACCAACGTACCACGAAGCAGTTTATTAGACATGCGCTTAACCACCATTTTTCTAATGAATATTCAACTTAACTATTTTAACACATCATTTCATCGCACAGGTAACAAATCCAATACAGAAGTCACAAAACCAATCAATTCATATTTCAGCCTTCCCCAATCTTCGTTATAATAGAGAAATGACTGAAAGTAGAAAGAGGAATGTAACATGAAACATTATGATGTCATTGTCATTGGCGGTGGACCTTCTGGACTGATGGCCGCGATTGCATCGGCAGAACACGGTGCATCGGTTCTGTTAATTGACAAAGGAAACAAACTTGGCAGAAAGCTCGCCATTTCTGGCGGTGGACGCTGCAATGTGACCAATCGCCTTCCAGTAGAAGAAATCATCAAGCATATTCCCGGAAACGGCCGTTTTCTATATAGTGCATTTTCTGAGTTCAATAACGAGGATATTATTTCGTTCTTTGAAAATCTAGGTATTGAACTAAAAGAAGAAGACCATGGACGTATGTTCCCTGTCTCAAACAAAGCACAATCTGTTGTGGATGCCCTATTGGATAGGCTCCGCGTGCTCAATGTGACCATTCGAACGAATGAAAAGATTAAAACCGTTCTGTATCAAGACGGACAAGCAGCTGGAATTGTTACAAATAATGATGAAAAAATTTCAAGTCATGCCGTTGTCATTGCTGTTGGCGGGAAAAGTGTGCCGCATACAGGCTCTACTGGCGATGGCTATGCATGGGCAGAAGCCGCTGGCCATACCATTACAGAGCTCTTCCCAACCGAAGTACCCGTCACGTCAGACGAGCGTTTTATTAAGGACAAAGTGCTTCAAGGTCTTTCATTAAGAAGTGTGGCCGTGAGTGTTTTAAATAAAAAAGGAAAACCCGTCGTCACTCATGTCATGGATATGATCTTTACACACTTTGGCTTATCAGGTCCTGCCGTTCTGAGATGCAGCGGATTTGTTGTGAAGGAACTGAAAAAGCAACAGGCCGTCCGTCTTCAAATTGACTTATACCCAAAGCTCAATGACGAGGAGCTATTCCAAAAGCTTCATCGCGATCTAAAAGATGAACCAAAAAAAGCCATTAAAAATGTCCTGAAATCTTGGATGCAAGAGCGCTATTTATTGTTCCTTTTAGAACGAAATGGCATTGATCCGCAGGAGACATTTTCTGGTCTGGCTAAAGATAAACTGCGCGCTTTTGCTCATGATTGTAAACATTTCATCGTCCATGCAAATGGGACGCTTTCTTTAGATAAAGCCTTTGTTACAGGTGGCGGCGTTTCTGTCAAAGAAATTGAACCGAAGAAAATGGCATCCAAAAAAATGGCCGGTCTTTATTTCTGCGGAGAAATTTTAGATATTCACGGTTACACAGGCGGTTACAATATTACGTCAGCACTTGTGACAGGCAGGTTAGCTGGCATGAATGCCGCACTAGAACTAAAGGAGAGATTTCAATGATTAGACGCGCACTTCCGATTGTCCTTGCAGTTGTCATTAGTTTGACAGCCGCTTTCTTTATGAAGCTGTCCATTACCCCGTTAAAAATCGCCATTATTTTAGCGTTTACGATTTTCGCAGTTTGTTTAAAAGAATATGTCTACCGTCTGCGCAAACGAATTGAAGAAAAGTCATCTTCACATATCGATGGTTGATAAATGGAAGCAAAACATGTTACGGTAAAATAGAGGTCGAGTGAGAAACTCGCCTCTTTTTGTTTGAAAATAGTTGAGACAGGGGATATTAAATTAAATCCTCTGCTTAAACGTGTAGAACAACAGGAGAGTGAGATGGTGTGAAAAACGTATCAAGTGTATTTTGGATTGTGATTGCTATCACATTTATTGCCGTTCTATGGGGAGCCTTTTCTCCAGAATCACTACAAAATGTGACAGATCAAATTCAAACATACATTACAAATGACTTTGGCTGGTATTATTTATTAGTCGTATCACTGCTTGTCGGCTTTTGTCTATTCTTTATCTTTAGCCCTATCGGAAAAATTACGTTAGGTAAGCCAGGTGAAGAGCCTGAATTTGGTCTTTTTTCTTGGTTTGCGATGCTATTTAGTGCTGGAATGGGCATTGGGCTTGTTTTTTACGGAGCAGCTGAACCGATCAGTCATTATGCGATTCAATCACCAACGGGTGACACTGAAACTGCACAAGCCTTCCGTGATTCCCTTCGTTATACTTTTTTCCACTGGGGACTTCATGCATGGGCGATCTATGCCATTGTTGCGCTTTGCATTGCATACTTTAAATTTAGAAAAGATGCGCCTGGCTTAATCAGTGCAACACTGCAGCCAGTTTTAGGAGATAAAACGCACGGATGGATCGGAAAAACCATCGATTGTATTGCTGTGTTCGCGACAGTTGTTGGTGTTGCAACGAGCTTAGGATTAGGCGCAGCACAAATCAATGGCGGATTGGATTATCTATTTAACATTCCAAATGCCTTTAGCACACAATTGATTATTATCATCATTGTGACGGTGCTCTTCCTTGCATCTGCTCTTAGCGGTATTGGTAAAGGGATTAAATATTTAAGTAATATCAACATGGTATTAGCAGCTGTTCTGATGTTTTTCTTACTTTTGGTAGGTCCAACAGTTTATATTTTAAATTCATTTACTGACTCTATTGGACAATACTTATCCAACATCGTTCAAATGAGCTTTCGTTTATCTCCAAATGACCCTGAAAAGAGAGAATGGATTAACGGATGGACGATCTTTTATTGGGCATGGTGGATCTCTTGGGCACCATTTGTCGGGATCTTTATTGCACGTGTATCACGTGGACGAACCATTCGAGAGTTTTTAGTTGGTGTGTTAGTTGCTCCATCTATCCTTGTATTTCTTTGGTTCTCTATTTTCGGTGTTTCTGCGATGGACTTACAGCAAAAGAATATTGTCGATGTTGCAGGCCTTTCTACGGAAACCATGCTTTTTGGTGTACTAAATGAATATCCGCTGGCAATGATCACATCGATTCTAGCTCTTATTTTAATTGCGGTATTCTTTATCACATCAGCAGACTCAGCCACTTTTGTGCTTGGCATGCAGACAACCTATGGATCATTAAATCCATCCAATAGTGTAAAGATCAGCTGGGGTATTATCCAGTCAGCAGTTGCGGCAGTGCTCTTATTTTCAGGCGGTCTTGAAGCCTTGCAAAACACAGCCAAACTTGCTGCTTTACCGTTCTCTGTTGTCATCATTTTAATGATTGTATCTCTGTACAAATCATTAAATGAAGAACGAAGAGCGATTAAACAAGCAAATAAGTACAATAAACCAAGAAGTCCAAGAGTAAAAAAAGCATAATCATCACAAGAGAAAAGTCGTTCCTCATCCGAACGGCTTTTTTTCTCGTTGAAATAATTGAAGATTGTCATGACATTGTGTATTCCGATAAAATAGTGTTGAATCATCACTTTTCAACATAATGGAGGTTTATATGACGTTACCTACGTTCAAGTACAACCCAGACCCAGTTTCATTACATGTAATTAAAAAAGAGCAGACGATATGCCCCGTTTGTGAGAAAGAACGAGATTATGTATATCATGGTCCTTTTTATTCTGTTGAAGACGCTTCTGGCATTTGTCCTTGGTGCATTAAAGATGGATCAGCTGCTCAAACATATAATGGAATGTTTCAAGACGATGTGAGTTGTGATGACGTCGATCATGAAGAATATATAGATGAACTGATCTACAGAACGCCGGGTTACCGCGGATGGCAGCAGGAATATTGGTTAAGCCATTGCGGGGATTTTTGCGCGATTGTGCAGTATGTTGGTTGGAAAGAGATTGAGCATTTAGAAGAAGAACTCTCAGAGGATATTGAAGAGATTTGCAGCGGTGGACATTTCACAAAAGAGAACCTGAAACAATGGCTCGTGAACGGAGGAGACTTGCAAGGCTACCTCTTTCAGTGCGTTCACTGCAAAAAGCATCGTTTACATATTGATGCTAGTTGATCATATCAAAAGGACCTTTATTTGAGCCCTTTTTCTTCTTTTCAGCGTGATAGAAAACCTTTGCAGCCCTAGGAAGGAAGAGTACTGGCGCGGAGCGAATTTGACATTCGTGAGCACCAGCACGCAGGACTGACAAAGAATGCGAGGGTTTGTCTACACGCTGATAGGACCCTTCAGCAGGTCCTTTTATTTTTTATATAAAATGAGCGCTGAAAAACAGTAGAGCTGCTCTCCTCCTTGCTCACAGATCACCGCCACATTGTATTTGATGTCAATAATTTGGTCGTCGTCCATTCCTTTTAAAAAAAGATTGATTTCGCTTTGCAAATCTTTCTCGTGTTCTTCATCAAATACAGCTACCTTCAGCACATATGCCACTCTCCCTTCTCTTGCTACTCTATTTTTATGCAAATAGAGACGGACATATGAACAAAAAAAAGCCTTCCATCTTGTCGATGAAAGGACTTCTTTTTACAGCTTCGGTTTTGTTTCTCCTGTCCATGCAAGCATGCCGCCAACGACATTGGTTGCTTGATAGCCTTGGTCTTCTAAGAAATAGCAGACATTCTCACTGCGTTTACCAGAACGGCAAATAATATAATACTCTTGCGTCTTATCAAACGCATCCAGCTTCTCAGGAATATCGCCCATTCGAATATGGACTGCCTCTGGAATCATGCCTTCTGCTACCTCTTCATCCTCACGCACATCGACGAGTTGAATGACTTCTTCTTGCTCTAGCTTTTGCTTTAATTCTTCTATTGAAATTTCTTTTACTGACACGACTCTCATCTCTCCTTTTATTCACGGTGACACCATTATAGCAAATCATACACATCACTGCGTATTCACCCGCTTGGATTGAAGGAAAGACGGGAATCGTTTCTTCACATCAACTGCCGGCTGCTCGCTTTCAAACTCTATCTTTTTAAACACTTGATAGGCCAGCCACATGTGGCCATATGCGAGAATGCTGATGCTAAAAAACGGCACGATCCCTGGCAAATAAGCAAATAGGATAAAGAGAACAGCCGAGAAAACGAGCATAGAGAGCGTATATTGCAAATACGAGATACCAAGCAGAAGGGAAAATTTCAAATAAAGACGCTTTTTCCAATCATAATGAGCCAGCAGCGGAAAGATATAAAACAAGCTGACAATAAACAGAAAACCAAAGATATAGATCGCAAAGCGAAGCACGTGTAAAAACCAACTCGTTGGATAAATATAAGCAAGGTCTACATAAATAATTGTCCCGATGATGACCAGCACCACTCCAATGACATTAGAGCGTACAAATTCTTCGCGGTATACTTTCCAAAAGGTTTGAAAGACGCTGACTTGCTCATGCCCTTGTATCCACTTTCTCATCACAGAAAATAACGCTGTTGTTGCAGGCATGAAGCCAAAAATTCCAAGCCCAAGTAAAGTGAACAAAAGCCATAACAAATTCGTATAGGCAAGTCTCATCACCCACTCACACATGCGCAACATTCTGCTCATTGATCCATCATGATCCATCTCTCTTCCCTCCTCTCTTTCTCGTTACACCGTCTCTTTTTGAAACAATTCTTCTATTTCAATCGGGCGTTTTTCTGCAACTGAGCGCCACATGCCTTCGCCAAGTGCAATGGAATAAGCTCCCGCCTCTGCTCCTGCCGAAATGTCATAAGAAATGAGCGGATCTTTTCCTAAAAATAAATCTGCTAATAATAGCGGATCTCCGCCTCCATGACCACCTGATTGTTTCACAACTTCAATCGTTTCTTTTCCACCAAACATCGGGTAGTATGCAATTGTCTGTTCAGGGAATTGAAAAGGGATTCTTGATGGCACATGAAACTCATTTGTTTCAATCCGTCCCTTCGTCCCGTTAATTGCAAGCCGGTAGCCTTCATATGGCGCTGAAAATTGAATCGAATAACTTAACAAAGCCCCCTGATCATAAGCCACTGACGCCACATACGTATCCTCAATATCAATTTCTTGATCAAAAATACAGGCATCCGGGCGATAATTTGAGTATTGCTTTGACTGCTGCTCACCCGATTCAATATGGTCATCCTCCACCTTTGTGCGCTCTACCCGCGGATTCCACCTTGCTTCATAATGACAGGTATCTCTTACATGACAGGTTCCACAATATCGATTCTCTTCACCCTGCAAAGGATTCCAAGGACTTTCATCCCCATAATAATTCAGTGCGCCATAGGCAAATACTTGCTTCGGCTTTTGATCAATCCACCAGTTGACCAAGTCAAAGTGATGGGTCGATTTATGAATAGACAGACCGCCTGAATATTGACGCGAGCGGTTCCACCTTTTAAAATAACTGGCTCCGTGATACGTATCAATGAGCCAGCTTAACTCAACAGACGTGACCCTTCCAATCTTTCCATCTAAAATGAGCTCTTTTATCTTTCGATGGAATGGATTGTAGCGATAATTAAAGGTGACGGTGACCTTCCCTTTGCTTTCTGCCTCTTTTTCCATCACCTGTTTGGCGTCTTTTGCTGTTGTGACCATCGGCTTTTCCGTTATGACATCCAGATCATGATCCAGTGCCTGCAGGATATATGTGACATGTGTATCATCTCGCCCCGCCACAATGACGATATCTGGTCTTGCTTCCTTCACCATCTGACCAAATGCATCCTCATGAAAAAATGAGACGCCCCTTAGTGATGGAAAACGCTCCTGACAAAGTGTATATCGCTTCTCATCTACATCTAAGAGCCCTGTAATCCTGTAATGCTCGTTGAAATCCTCGGTGAGCGGTTTGATAAACATATTGAAGGCACGGTGACTGAGCCCGCAAACAGCGACCCTTTTCACATTCCCCCACCCCTTTTTCTATTGGTTTTCACGAAGCTGCTTCATGAGAGACAGTGCCTCTTTAGATTTCTCCGCATACACAGGTATGAAGGCGACCATATCTCGGTGTAATCGAAAGGTATAGCCATTTAGCTGCTTTGTTCCTTTCTTGATTTGGACCGCATAATCGACTGTATTTCCCGTCTTTGTTGCATCTTCCACCGTATATGGTCCTGCCCCTTCGCCATCTATCTGCATCTCTTCAAGCAGCTGAAAGCTTTCAGGGTCATCATATGTTCTAAACATTTCTTCCGGGACAAACATCACGTCCCCCTCTTTTGCAGTTATTTCAACAAGAAGTTTTTCAGGAATTGCAGGGAAGATGTGAACGTCGTATGTCTCCTGATTTGGTTGAAAAGCTTTCTCCACTAATTGGTCTTTCATTGCTTTTGACATGTCAGAAAAAATAAGGACATCAATCCCCTCTGTTTTCCCCTGACAGGCGGACAAATAAAAGGCAGCGATGAAGCTGAGGAGCCATGCCGCAGCCCTTTGATACCGCCTCATACCTTTTGAAACACAGACAGCTTTTCTAGTTCAGTTAACGCCATAATAAAAGCGCCTGCTCCATGCAAATCATTCGTGCTCCGCTCTCTGCCAACGTAATAGTCATAAAATCCCGCAGATGTTCCAATACAAATATCGTTCACCGTAAAATCGCCGTTGTCTTTTTCCTCCGTTTTATACTGAATCAATCCTTGATACGCTTTGACCACATGATCAACATATCGAAGACTGACATATCCTTCATTCATGGCTTTTGCCATCGCATATATGAATAGACATGACCCTGAGCTTTCAAGCCAATTGTCGCTATGACTTCCTTTATCAATGATTTGATGCCATAGACCCGTTTCGTCGTCCTGATATTTTGCCACACTTTCCAGCATATCTGTCAGTGTGTCCTTCCACACTTTTCGTCCTTCATGACCTTCTGGTAAATCTTCGATCATGTCGGCTAACGCAAGGACATACCAGCCAAAGGATCTTGCCCAAAATTCTGGGGAACAGCCCGTCTGTTGATCAGCCCATGGCATCACTTTCCGTTCATCCCATGCGTGATAGTAAAGGCCCGTTTTTTCATCTTTGGTATGCTTTCTCATGAGATGCTCTTGATGGATGACCATGTCCACCAGCTCCGATTCTCCTGTCAACTGGGCATACTTTAAAGCAAAAGGCCCACCCATATAAAGACCATCTAGCCACATTTGATAGGCATAATTGTCTTTATGCCAGAAACCGCCCTCAGTCGTGCGATTCAGCGTCCGGTAAAGCCCCCGAAGCTTTTCTGCTGCCTTCACATACCGCTTCTCTCCCGTTCTTTCAATCAGCGGGAATAAAATGAGCCCTGCTTGAATGGCATCAAGCTCGTCTCTGCGGAATAACAGATTCCCATGGTCATCAATGAGTGAGTCAGCATAATTTTTCACATAATCAAAGTACGTCTCGTTTTCTGTTGCTTCGTAAAGCTTCATCACTCCGCAAAGGAAAACCCCTTGATGATAGTGCCACCTTCCAGCTGGCGGAAGTTCAATCGGTGTATACGCTTTCATTATTGTTTGTGCTAATTTCTCTGCATGTTCAAGCGGTGATCCCTTTTCAATCGATAATGTCATTGGTCTTCATCTCCCCTTTTAATAAATCCCTTCTTCTCCAAACTTCTTCGCTAAACGGTTTGCCATCATGACCAAAATAAGTCCAACGGCTGCTTTAAATAAACCAACAGCGGTACTATAGCTGAATTGTCCTTGCTTCAGACCAGCTGTATACACATACGTATCAAAAATCTCTGCGACTTCCCTGTTGGTCGCATTGAGTAATAAATAGACATGCTCAAATCCAAGTTCTAATGTATCACCAATTTTTAAAATGAGCAGTACAACAATGACGCTTTTAATCGCAGGAAGGGTGATGTGCCACATTTGTCTGAGTCTGCCGGCTCCATCCATTTTTGCTGCTTCATATAGCTGCGGATCTACTGCTGTAATCGCCGCAAGATAAATAATGGTTGACCAACCCGCTTCTCTCCAGATTACCTGCAAAATGTACATGGGTCTAAACCATTCTTGACTAAGAAGGAAGTTAATCTTTTCTCCTCCGAAGAAAGCAATCAATTCATTGATTAACCCGCCATCTACCGTTAACAAAACAAAAGATAAGGACACGACAATCACCCATGACATGAAGTGAGGAATATAAATCATTGTCTGAACAAATTTCTTAAACAGTGCCAATCTGACCTCGTTTAAAAGAAGGGCTAATAAGATTGGAATCGGAAAGAAAATCACGACATTCATGGCAAATAAAATGAGCGTATTTTTTAATAAGATGAAAAATGTTGGTTCTGTAAATAAGCGAATAAAGTGTTTGAAGCCAACCCACTCACTGCCAAGAATTCCGAGAAACGGCTGGTAATCTTGAAAGGCAATGATCAGCCCCCACATAGGGACATATTTAAAGACAAGAAAATAAAGGAGCCCTGGCAAAATCATTAAATACAGAAATTTTTGACTAAGTAATTGATTAAGTAAGCGCTTTCTCTTTTCTTTTTTCAAAGCTGCCGCAGGCACACCCTTGGCAGTGACATCCTGTGTTTTCACAGATAAAGCCTCCCCTCATGCTGATGCATGTGTTAACTGTATCTTAAGGATGAAAAATCCGTCTACAATCATATCATCAGATCATATTTACTCAGGGGAAGCTACTCAAAACGTTACATAAAACATAAGAAAATGATCCTAATCTCAGAAAATGATTATTGACAAACCTACCAGATTTTTGGATTAATAAACTAAGGGGAAAAGATTGTTTCGTTTGAAATGGGGGGTTTTATGAAAAGAAAGCAGTATAAATTTTATTACAAGCTGGTGACGTTTTTTTTCGTGCTTAGTACAATTCCTGTTATTATTGTCGGTATTTTTTCTTATCAGCATTCGCAAAAAACTGCACTCGAAAATATTTCAAATGAAAAGCTGGACAGCGTCAAACAAACGCAATCCAATATTGAGCATATTCTAAAGACAGTAGATCATTCTCTCACTCACTATGTCAGTTCGCCGCCTCTCCTTCAAACACTGGCAGAACCTTTAAATCCAGACCAATTCCAACTTTATAATCAAGTCCAGCAAGAACTGAATTACCTGCAAACCTTCGACACCGATCTCTCCAATATTACACTTGTTAGTAAAATGGAAGATTGGTATATGAACAATTCTGGTCTTTATCATGTCTCAAACGGAGATCAAGAGAAAGCGTTAACCTCTTACCTCAATATTCCGAGTCATTCCAGCTGGGCACTTGAAGAAAATAATCCACTTGTCTCAACAAAAGAAGGAAAGACATCCTTTTGCAAATACAATGTGAATTTAATCAAGCAGCTTCCGATGAACAGTGTCCAAAAGAAGGGGATCGCCGTCGCCAGCATTCCAAGCTGCGTGATTGCGGACAACATGCCTGACTTCTCTCAATCTGATAGTATGTTTGTCATTGATACAAACGGAAAAGTGCTGCTACATAATCGAAAAGAACAAATTGGTGACTCGTTAAAAAATCAAGATTTCGTCAAACATGTCCTGTCACTTGAAGAACGATCCGGACAATTTGATATGAAAATCGATGAACTAAACTATCAAATTACGTTTCAAAAATCAGATTATAACGAATGGACATACTTATCCTTTGTCTCCATTCCAGAACTAAAGCAGCAAACGAAATCAATCGGGTGGATCACCTTTATTATTTGCTTTATTTTGTTAGCGCTTTCATTATTATTTTCATGGTTTGGCTCTAGACACTTTTATAAACCGATTCGCTTATTATACGAATCCTTTGCACGTAATGAGTCGTTTTTGCATAAACAGCCTTTCCAAAATGAATTTGAGCTCATCGAATCGAGCATTAAACAAATGAAAGATCAAAACAATGATCTAGAGGAACGGATTGAGCAGCAAGTGACCCACTTACAGCAATACTTTATGGTGCGGCTGCTGCTTGGCAAGCTGACGGAAGAAGAGATTCACAACCGATTTCAAAGTCTAGGCTTTCCTCGTGACTGGTCCCATTTGTCCATGCTTGTGACCCAAATCGATACACTAAAAGGAACGCCGTATGAAAAAAAGGATGCAGACTTGCTTTTATTTGCGATAAATGGACTGATCGAGCAGATTATTCCGCTAGATGAGCATCTTCAGCCGACCGTTGTCAATCAGCATCAAACGACGATTGTTCTCAATCAATCGAAGTCAGAAGAGGAATTTACTGAATATTTAAATCAATTAGCCGAAACAATTCAGCAGCGGATTGAGGAAGAGCTGGGCTTATCGATCAGCATTGGGATCAGCCGCCCATTTAAAGAGTTACCTATGGCCAAACATGCTTATATTGAAGGGAAAGAAGCCCTAAAATACAGGCTCAAAGCAGAGAAAAAATCCATTCTTTTATACGAGCACATTCAGCAAGGAAAGACGTTTAAGACTCATTTCCCAAAACAGCTGCAGCATGATTTATTTGATGCCATTAAAGCAGGCGATCAAGGCAAGGCAGATCACTATTTACATGTGCTTCTGCAATCCATTTTTTCTAAAAATGCTGGACCACATGAGTACCAGATTGCTCTCGCTCGTTTTTTAAACAATCTCATCGAGCTGATGCATTTGCTCGGCATTGAATTGTTTGAAGTCGAAGATAATAAAATGCTCTATGATACGATCTTTGAGTTTAAAACGTTTGAAGATACAGAAGCGTGGCTGAAACATGAGATCATTCGACCCATCATTGATCAGCTCGGCGCGCGTGAAGACTCTCAATATAAAAATATCTCAGAGAAAATCATTCATATCATTCATCAAGAATTTGACTCAGATCTGACATTGGACGAAATCGCTACACGCCTGCACTATAACCCAAATTATTTAAGCAGTATTTTTAGAAAAGAAATGGATATCTCCTTTAGTGAATATCTCTCGTCTTACAGACATCATGTCGCCAAAAACTGGTTGGTGGAAACGGATATGTCGGTGAAAGAAATTTCGGAAAAGCTAAAATATAAAAATCCGCAAAATTTCATCCGCTCCTTTAAAAAGCTGGAAGGCACGACACCTGGGAAATACCGTGATCAGAAAAAAGGCATATAAAGCAAAGTCCCGCTCTCACAAGAAGCGGGACTTTTTTATTTAAACTGTTCATTTAGAATACTGTCTTCCAGCACTGAAAGCGGCTCGCCATACACTCGTTCAATATGGGCTGCCCCCCAATCACATAACGCATTCAAAATTCGCTCAAGTGACTGTCCGTATTCACTTAATTCATACTCCACTTTAGGCGGCACTTGTTCATATACAATGCGGTTAATCACACCGTCATTTTCAAGCTCTCTCAGCTGCTGTGTGAGCATTTTTTGTGTGATGTTTGGCATGAGGCGCTTCAGTTCACTCGTCCGCTTTTTCCCATGTGTTAAATGACATAAAATGACACACTTCCATTTCCCGCCGATCACTTCAAGCGTTGCCTCCACAGAGATATTATATTTCTTCTTTTCCAACGTCTCTTCACTCCTTTTGATGCTGTACAGGCACTTTTTAGTACCTATATTACAAAAAAGTACGTACTTTTTTTTCTGTCATCTATGTTAGATAATAACTCTTGCCGATCGGCTTCGTCTATTAAAATGTCATGAAAGAAGGATGTGAATCACTATGCAAAACAAACAAAATCACTTTGCCCTTCTCGCACTAGCGATTAGTGCATTTGCTATAGGTACAACTGAATTTATCTCTGTAGGTCTTCTGCCGATGATCTCAGAGGACTTTGGCGTGAGTGTCAGTCAGGCCGGCTGGACCGTTTCTTTATATGCACTCGGTGTTACCTTTGGCGCACCAATTCTAACCTCACTGACTTCCGCTATGAACAAAAAGACATTGCTTTTGCTCATTATGCTCGTCTTTCTCATTGGAAATACACTCGCCACGATTGCCCCGACTTTTTCTGTGCTCTTAATCGGACGAGTGATTTCAGCCCTATCACATGGCGTATTTATGTCGATTGGCTCGACCATTGCCGCAAGCCTTGTGGTGAAAGAAAAGCGGGCAAGCGCTATTGCCTTTATGTTCACTGGTTTAACAGTCGCTACTGTGACCGGTGTGCCATTCGGTACGTTTCTTGGTCATGAGCTCGGCTGGCGGACGTCATTTGGTGTGATTGTCATGATTGGCCTAATCGCACTGATTTCTAACTATTTCCTTGTTCCGTCTCAATTGAAACAGGGCGTGAAAACAACGTTTAAGGATCAAGCAGCCTTATTAAAGACGAAAAGAATTTTGCTTTTATTTGTCATTACTGCTACAGGGTATGGAGGAACTTTTGTCGTCTTCACCTATTTATCCCCTCTCTTGCAGCATGTGACAGGTCTTGCGCCTGGAACAGTTGCCTTGATCCTGCTGTTATACGGGATGACCATCGCCGCTGGGAATGTCATTGGCGGCAAAGCAGCGAATAAACAGCCAATGAAAGCACTGATTTATATGTTTATCATTCAAAGTCTCATCTTGTTTATCCTTAGCTTTACTGCTGGATTTATGACACTCGGGATTGGAACTGTGATGCTGATGGGACTGTTTGCTTTCATGAATGTACCCGGCCTTCAAGTTGCCGTCGTTGATTTTGCAGAAAGGTATACACCTGGAGCTGTCGATGTTGCTTCCGCTCTGAATATCGCTGCCTTTAATGCAGGTATCGCCATTGGTTCATTTTTAGGCGGTATCGTGACAGATACCCTTGGGCTTGTGCATACCGGCTGGGTTGGCGGCATCATGGTGCTCATGGCGGCCATACTCACGATGGTGAGTCATCAAATCGAACAAAAAGAATACAAACAAACCATTTAAAGGAGTCTTTCATATGAACGATTTACAAAGTACAAAAACATTAAACAACGGCGTCCGCATGCCAGGATTTGGTCTTGGGGTCTTTCAGGTTGAAGAGGGAACGGAATTAATTGAAGCTGTTAAAACAGCCATTCAATTAGGATATCGCAGTATTGATACAGCTTCTATTTACGGCAATGAAGAAGGTGTTGGACGAGGCATACAACTTGGTCTAGCAGAAACAGGCCTTCGCCGCGAAGACATCTTTGTGACATCCAAAGTGTGGAATGCCGATTTAGGATATGAAGCGACACTAAAAGCATACGAAGACAGCCTGAAAAAACTTCAGCTTGATTACCTTGATCTGTATTTAATTCACTGGCCAGTTGAAGGGAAATACAAGGAAGCATGGCGCGCGCTTGAAGCGCTGTACCGTGAAGGAAAAGTTAGAGCCATCGGTGTGAGTAACTTCCAGCCGCATCATCTAGATGAATTATTGAAAGATGCGGACATCATTCCAGCGATTAATCAAGTCGAGTTTCATCCAAAACTCACGCAGGAAACGCTGTTTACGTATTTGAAAACACATGGCATCCAAATGGAAGCCTGGTCACCACTTATGCAGGGGGAACTGCTAAAGCACCCGCTGATCACAGAGCTTGCGGGCACATACAGCAAAACACCTGCTCAAATTATTTTGCGCTGGGATGTGCAAAAAGGCGTCATTACGATTCCTAAATCAACGAAAGCCCATCGTTTAAAAGAAAATGCCGATATTTTCGATTTTGTCCTATCTGATGAGGATATGAAGCGCCTGTCTGCCTTAAATGAAAATAAACGAATTGGTCCTGATCCAGACAACTTCGACTTTTAATGAAAACACCCCCGCTTTTTACTAAGCGGGGGTCTTCATGTTCATCATTTTGATTTTTTAAAGGAAGCTTCATATTCTTCTATGATTTTATTTCCACCATTTGATTTCCACTTCTCTACATCTTTCTTAAATTGTTCTTCGTTGATATCACCAAGAATGAACTTATAGGTTGCATCATCGATGATTTTCTTCAATTCATTTCCTCGCTCTGATGCTGTTTCTGAATACAGGCTTTCAGCAGGGTTAGCGACAATGATGTTTTTATTGTCTTCTTCTAGCTCTTCATATTTTGTACGAACTGCATCGCCTTTATTTTTCAAGTAACGTTTATCAATCCCTACGAGGCTGACAAGCGGCTGTACATCTGTCTGCCAGCTTTTCACTTGGCTTTCTTCCCTCACAAATGTATTTCCATCTTGTTTGTTATAATGCTTTCCATCAATCCCATACGTCATGAGACCATATACGTCTTCTTCTGCAATGCGGTCAAAGAAAGCCAAAATTCTCTTTAACTCTGCTTCAGATTTGACGCTTGTTTTAGGGAAGGCGAAGATGCCATTATGGCCGCCTGATGCCCATACACGTTCTTTGCCATCTGGGCCTTTGATTCGGTTGATAATATCCACTTCCATGTTCTTATCTGTTGCATCATCTCTTAAGTTCACTGCATCTACCATATTTCCAACATAGATACCCGCTTTTCCTTGTGAGAACAATTCTTGCTGCTGCGTTTTGCTTGTGACTGGGAAGTCTTTGTTTATATAGCCATTGTCACGCAACTTTTTCATATATTTCATTGTATTCATATACTCATCTGTCATAAAGTCTGGCGTAAATTTGCCGTTTTCTTCTTTCCAATCTGTTGGCATTCCTTCATAAGAACCGAGCGTTTTAAATGCACCGTAAATCAAATCGTTACGGTCTGTAAAACCAATTGTATCGTCCTTGCCATTTTTGTTCGGATCTTTTTCAGTAAATGCCTTGGCTACTTCATAAAGGTCATCCAGCGTTTTTGGTGTATCCATATTTAAATTTTCAAGCCAATCCTTTCGAATGACAATCCCTTGTCTTGAAAGTGGTCTCTCTCTATAAATGCCATAAAGCTTCCCATCGATAGAGGCATTTTTATTAATCAGTTCGTTCATCTTACTTAAATTTGGATAATCCTTTAAGTATGGACCGATTTCCCAGAACATGCCTGATCTGAACGCATTGATAGCAGATGAATTCTTAATGTCTTGAATCGTCACAATTTGCGGGAGGTTCCCTGCGGCAAGTGCTGAATTTAAACGGTCTTCTTTCACCGCATCAGGCACCCACGTAATATCAAGCTCTGTATTTGTGAGCTTCTCAATCTCTTCTAACACTGAATCTTTCGGCGGCTGCTGATGATACAAAATCGCCATCCATGTCAGCTTCACCTTTTTGTCTAAATCAACCTTTTCATCTGATGAGCTTGCCCCTTTACTTGAACAAGCTGACAGAATACCGCTTGCGGCAAATAACAAAACAAAGGCAATCAGCCATAATTTCTTTCTCCCCATAAGATCCCTCCGTTATTCCATCTTTTTAACCCTTTACAGAACCTAGTAATGCCCCTTTGTTGAAATGCTTTTGAATAAATGGATAGACAAGCAGAACGGGAATGGTCGCCACGACGATGACCGCCATTTTAATGGTTTGGTCTGGCGGCGGTGTTGATGAGCCCATATCTGACATATCTCCCTGCATACCGCTTGATACAATGACGATTTGTCTTAACAGGACCTGAATTGGCCATTTCACCGAATCGTTTAAATATAAAATGGCTGTCATGTACGTATTCCAATACGTCACGGCATAAAAAAGTGAAATCGTCGCAATAGCTGGCAAAGAAAGTGGCAGCACGATTTTAAAGAAGATCCCTAAATCGTTACAGCCGTCCATCTTCGCTGATTCTTCAAGGCTTGCTGGTATGTTTTGAAAGAAGTTTTTCAAAATGATCAAATTGAATGCATTGATGGCCACTGGCAGAATGAGTGACCAGTAAGTATCAAGCAGCCCAAGTGTTTTCACGACGATAAACGTCGGAATCATCCCTCCGCTAAACAGCATCGTGAAGACAACGAGAAACATGAGAGTTCTTCGGCCCTTTAGCTCCTGACGAGACAGCCCATACGCCATGAGTGAGGATAAAAACATGCTGACCGCTGTTCCAACGAGTGTCACAAGAATGGATACAATCAGGCTGCGATACACAATATCTGTAGAAAAGATATAGCGATAGGCCTCTAGAGAAAACGTCGTTGGAAACAAAATAAACTTCTTTGAGATGACCTCTTCTACTGTCGCAAAAGAGGCGGCAATGACATGGATGAACGGGAGCACACATATTAATGCGAACATGAGTAGAAAAGAGTAATTAAATACATTGAACAATCGGCCTTTAATAGAACGATCTATGTTCATCACGCCCTTTCTTTGTAAGCGTTATCATTTCGTCTGAACATAAGCTGCAGCCTTTGACGATATCGTGATTAAAATGTAACAAACGGGGGAAGAAAGCGTCTATAATCATCATGACAGACCACAGAGATGATCATGCCATTCGTGCTTTTAGCCTCATCAATGAAAAGAAAAAGATCATGAGCTAATGTCATGATTATGCCCTATGCCTGATCGTTTTCTTTCAGAATTTCTGCCGTATTGACATCTGGCCTGTAGCCTAACTCCTGCTTCGTTTTCTCAGTAGACCAAGGTTTTCCTTCGTTTTCTGATACAGCATAATAAGTCCCGAATGGAACGTCCGTTTCGATGGCAGCCTTGATCATGCCGAAAAGGTCTTCATGTGAAAGAAGCGTTCGTTTCGTTCTTTTTTTGGTGTGCAATCCTTCCATCTCATCTGTCACGACGGTTCCAATTCTCAAATTGATGACAGACATACCTGTTTGATTGTGAAACAAACGCCCAAGCTGTTCGGAAGCAAATTTTAAAATGCCATACACATTTTTCGTTGCTGGTACATCATCAGTCGTAATTTCTCGCCCTAGTAAGGAGTGACCATCTTTTTCATAGCGATCTGTCACATGGTTACTGCTTGCAAAAATGACTTTTGGAATGCTTAACCTGGCCGCTGAACGAAACATATTATACGTGCTTATCCAAAACACCTCATTCATTTTTGCAAACTCCTTTTCATTCATCACATCATGCGTCATGTCTATGTTTAAAAGATGAATGATCACATCTGTATCTCTTGGAATGGCTTGAAACAACTCCTCTTCAATTGCCGCATTTGCAAAAATGACTTCTTCTACACATCTTGTTTGATCAATGATGGTCAGGTCATACTCCGAAGAGAGCTCTTTAGTTAATAAACGTCCGATGACACCACATCCGCCAATCATGGTGATTTTTTTCATCTGTTTCCTCCTTCATCTTCTATCGGAGTAGTATGTCCATGCCGTCTATTGATTACAGCCACTTTTTCAAAAAACGTGTAGCCTCGTGGCGCATAGCAGCCGTTTCAAAATGACCTGCATGTAAACCTACAAGCTGATAACGTTCCTTTAAGGAAGCAGCTTGATAGGCTTGACTTAATGTCTGTTGAATTCGTCCAACACCTTCAGCAGGTGTAAGCTGATCATGCTTTCCAACTAAGCTTAAATGCGGTCTTGGGAAAATCATTTCTTGGATGTCAGCTGCTGTAAAGTGCTTAGCTAAGCTCGGTACATAATAGTAAAAACCGTGTCTATCTAAATGATTTGTTTCAATCAATGTGTGATGATCAACCTGTGCGCAAAGATCCACACACACACTGACCCTCTCATCAAGTGCTGCCGTCCACCATGAAAGAAGGCCGCCCATTGACATCCCAAAAACAGCTAAACGCTCTGGAAGCACATCAGAGCGGGACAGCAAATAATCAATTGCACACATGCTCTCATACAGCATCATGCCCCACATCACTTTTCCTGTTAACAGCATTTCTTTGAAAATTTCACTTTCTGTTCTTCCCCTTCTTTCACCAAATCCCGCGTGATCAATCGCCAACACACTATAGCCTTTTGAAGTGAATTCTTTCGCGTATGAAGGCGCTTGCAAATAATGAGCCCCCTTCAATAACTCTTCTTTCCCATCCACATAATTCCCACCATGAGAATGCTGAAACAAGACAACAGGCCTTTTTTTCACTGTATCTTTCGGCTTCACAAAATAAGCCGGAACTTCCTCCACCCCATGAATAGAGAGAATGAGTGTTTCTACTAAATACGATTCACGTTCCTCAATCTTTAACGTATATGCCTCCACACGATGGCGCTCCGGCATTTCCCCTAATAAACTGAGCAGTTGTTCACGTTTGCTTTCCTTTTCCATTGACGTCACTCCTCATTTTCTTGATCAACTTGTTAAATACGAGATTGATGGAGGAATTACCTTGTTTTCGACAAAATTATGTCCCGGGAAATAAACAACACCCATCGGCTGATACCGATGGGTGCGTTCATTAGTTCGCGACAATATTGACAAGTTTTCCAGGAACCGCAATCACTTTACGGATTGTTTTCCCTTCAAGCTGTTCTTTGATCCGTGCATCATTTTTCGCAAGCTCTTCTAGCTGCTCTTTTGTTGCATCAGCAGGAACCGTTAATTTTGCTTTCACTTTTCCATTTAACTGTACGACAATTTCCACTTCATCATCGACAAGTTTTGACTCATCATATTGCGGCCATGCTTCATAAGAAATAGACCCTTCATGACCAAGTTTATTCCAAAGCTCTTCCGCTACATGCGGTGCAATCGGAGAAAGAAGTTTCACAAATCCTTCTGCATATTCTTTCGGCAGTGTGTCAGCCTTGTATGCATCGTTGATGAACACCATTAATTGTGAAATCCCAGTATTGAAACGTAAGCCTTCATAATGATCCGTTACCTTCATGACGGTTTCATGGTAGCTGCGCTCTAATGCGCCGCCAGATTGCTCTGTCACTTTATCACTGATGGAGCCATCTTCATTTGTAAACAGACGCCATACACGATCTAGGAAACGACGAGCACCATCAAGACCTGTTTCAGACCAAGCAATCGATGCATCTAAAGGTCCCATGAACATTTCATACAGTCTTAATGTATCTGCACCATGAGATTCTACGATATCATCTGGGTTGACAACATTCCCTTTTGATTTACTCATTTTTTCATTATTTTCACCAAGAATCATTCCTTGGTTGAACAATTTCATGAACGGTTCTTTTGTTGGAACAACACCAATATCATACAAGAATTTATGCCAGAATCGTGCATATAGCAGATGAAGCACAGCATGTTCTGCTCCACCAATATACACATCAACCGGAAGCCATTTCTTTAGCTTTTCAGGAGATGCAAGTTCTTCTGTGTTATGTGGATCAATATAACGTAAGAAGTACCAGCAGCTACCTGCCCATTGTGGCATCGTATTGGTTTCACGGCGTCCTTTTTTACCTGTCACTGGATCGACGACCTCTACCCAATCTTTAATATTCGCTAAAGGTGATTCACCTGTTCCGCTTGGCTTAATCTCAGTCGTCTTAGGCAAAATCAGTGGAAGCTCTTCCTCTGAAACAGCTGAAGATGTTCCGTCCTCCCAATGAATAATTGGAATTGGCTCTCCCCAGTAACGCTGACGGCTGAACAGCCAGTCTCTTAAACGATAAGTGACTTTCTTTTCACCTTTTTGATGTTCTTCCAGCCATGCAATCGCTTTTTCAATTGCTTCTTCTTTCCCTAAGCCGTTTAAGAAATCAGAGTTGATGTGCTTTCCATCACCTGTGTAGGCTTCTTTGTCAATGTCTCCACCTTCGACAACCTCTTTGATTGGAAGATCGAATGTTTTGGCGAATTCATAATCACGTTCATCATGAGCAGGAACTGCCATGATCGCTCCAGTGCCATATGTGGCTAACACATAATCTGCAATCCAGATCGGCATCTTTTCCCCATTCAATGGATTGATGGCATAAGCACCTGTGAAAATGCCCGTTTTCGTTTTAGCAAGATCTGTTCGCTCTAAGTCACTCTTAGACTGAATTTCTTTGATATATGCTTCAACTGCTTCTTTTTGAGCAGCTGTTGTAATTTTTTCAACTAGTGCATGCTCTGGTGCAAGAACGGCATATGTTGCACCAAATAGTGTATCAGGACGTGTTGTAAACACCGTAAACTGTTCGTCATGTCCTTCTACTTCGAAGTGAACATGTGCACCTTCAGAACGTCCAATCCAGTTGCGCTGCATGTCTTTGATGCTTTCAGGCCAATCAATGTCTTCTAAATCTTCTAACAGCCTGTCCGCATATGCTGTAATTTTTAGCATCCATTGCTTCATTGGACGTCTTTCAACAGGATGCCCTCCGCGCTCACTTTTCCCATCAATGACTTCTTCATTTGCAAGGACTGTACCGAGTGCTGGGCACCAGTTTACAGGTACTTCATCAATATACGCCAATCCTTTTTCGTACAATTTCAAGAAAATCCACTGGGTCCATTTATAATAATTCGGATCTGTCGTGTTAATTTCTCGATCCCAATCATACGAGAAGCCCAATGATTGAATTTGGCGGCGGAAATTATTAATGTTCTCTTCTGTAAATGCAGCTGGATCATTTCCTGTATCCAGCGCATATTGTTCCGCTGGAAGACCAAATGCGTCCCATCCCATTGGATGAAGAACATCGTAACCCTGCATACGTTTCATACGTGATAAAATATCCGTTGCTGTGTATCCTTCAGGATGCCCTACATGAAGCCCTGCTCCTGATGGATAAGGAAACATATCTAGCGCATAAAACTTTGGCTTATCTTCCGAGTCAGATGTGGCGAATGTTTTATGTGTCAGCCAATAATCCTGCCACTTTTTTTCAATTTCCCGATGCTGAAAACTCAATGTGAAAACCTCCTTTAATATGTACGGCTTTATCTGCTCAGATGACCACTGCAAGAATTCAGATTTTTCTAAAATCAACAAAAAACCCTCATCCCTGGAAAGGGACGAGAGATTTTTTGGTTCCCGCGGTACCACCCTTGTTAGCGTCATGAACTGTTCATACGCTCACTTAATATCTTTAACGCAGACATGCGACAGAAGCTTTAACGCAACTGCAACTCTGAGGCGAGTTCAGAAGCAGATTTGATTGACTTTCACCAGCCGTCAATTCTCTAAAGACAAATACTGCTTTCCTACTACTCCTCTTCACTGTTCTTATCGTAACCGTCATCTAAGTAGTATTTTATAGAATTATGATCATAAGTGCAAGCAGGTTTGTATACAATGGGAATGTACCCTAGACTAGGGTAAAGTGAGGATATTATTCGTGTGGAGATCGGTTATGACGGTTGGAGCCTGCATCCTGTGAACGTTCTTCTCTCACAAAATCGAAGCTTCGCAGAACTGCTTCTCCTCCGTAACCTGAAATAATGGATAAGATGATCAAGTGCAGACTAGATTCGGGATTTGAGGATAAGACAAGCAGTGTAGCAGCAATCATCCCAACGAGCCAATCTTCAATAAACCCTAGATAAATAAACTTCTTTGTCATTCTGGGCTTCTCTAGCCTGCCTTTTTTCTTTACGTGACCGAGAATGCCCATGACCCCTCCAATGGCGCAAGCAATAATGACTTGTTGCAGCATTTTCATCACCTTCCTAAAGCCCTTAGAATAGTAAAGCGACTTCAGGCTGTCCAGCCCCCTGTAATGCCATTCTGCTGTTCCGTCATAATCCATGTAAAAGGTCTATTCTCTCTAACGAAGAAAAAAAGCTTGTTTCTTCCATTATATGTGAATGACCCAAAAACAATCTTGATGCATTGGAATCATTTTCACCTAATCCATATTAACTATTTTTGTCATTTTATGAATTATCCTCAAATGATCCCTTCTTTTTCTAATGAAAAGTCTCCTTACTTACTCTATTCTAATGGAGGACAAACTATGATGACAAATTTAACAAAGCGATTGCAATCATTGAAACAGAACATATGTTATGTTACGTTTAAAAAGAATTCATTTGGTTTTAAAAAAACCATCTTAAATGTCTGATAGCAGCAGCAAAGGAGGGTAATATGGTCAGCTCGAACATCTTCGGCTTGCAAAAACAGCTTGAACTCATAAAAAAAGCGCTGGATCATGCGCGGATTGGTGTTGTCATTACAGACCCTTCTTTAGAGGATAACCCTATCGTTTATGTGAATCATGGCTTTACACAAATGACTGGATATAAACCAGATGAGATTCTTGGACGTAATTGTCGATTCCTCCAAGGAAAAGACACAAATCAAGAGCAACTTGCCTTAATACGTCACGGAATTCAAAACAAAACACCTATTACCACACAGCTCAAAAATTATAAAAAAGACGGTACTTTTTTTTGGAATGAACTCAATATAGACCCTCTATACATTGAACAAGATGACAAAACATTTTTTATTGGCTTTCAAAAGGACATTACAAAGCAGAAAGAATATGAACAACTCCTAGAAGATTCCTTACAGGAAGTCACCTCTCTGTCGACGCCAATTGTCCCAATCAAAAATGGTGTTTCCGCTCTTCCACTCATCGGAAAATTATCAGAAGAACGCTTTGATGCTATCGTCGCGAAGTTAACTTGTATATTAGAAGATTCAAAGGATGATTATTTAATTGTCGATCTTTCTGGTTTAATTGATGTCGATGATTCCGTTGCAGCGCGAATTTTCAAACTGCATCACCTGCTGAACTTAACTGGAACTGAACTCATCATCACTGGGATCAAACCACAGCTTGCGATGAAAATGAAAGACTTAGATACAGACTTCCAGAATACGATCACTTATTTAACGGTAAAAGAAGCAATCAAAGGATTGCCATTAGCTGAAAACCCTGTTTAAACAGGGTTTTTTTAATTGAACCGCTCCCCAAAATGGAAAAATGAGGTATGATAGGTATAAATAGCGATATAGGGGGGCTGCCAGATGATGATGTTACTCATCATAGGTCTTTTATGTATTTGTTTCGCCATAGGATATGCCGTCAATTATTTATTACTTAAACACCAAAATCAACAAATCTTTTCAAAAAAACTCTTCTATCCTTTTTTGACCATTGGTCTTGTTTTTTCTATTATGTCATTACCGTTTGCCGGCACAGGTGCTCCGAAAGCACAAGCAGATCCATCTTCTGAACAGCTGCTGAAAGTGCAAAAACAATTAGCATCTGACATTTCTCGTCTAAAGGAAGACAAAGAAACGCTGACGGCCTCTTTAGAAGACGTGACCAAAGAAAAAGAAAAGCTATCCAAGAAATTAGAAACCATCACCTCCGAAAAGAAGACAGTCAAACAGCAAGAAAAAACCATCCATGAGCTTGAAGAGAAAATAGACAAGCTCACCTCTACAAACGAAACACTCAAAAAAGAACACCAGAAAGTAAACAAAGACACCACGTCATCGGCCCAGCGATCTGCTCCTAAAGATGATGGGTCGAATACTGGCGGTCATGAGTCACAAAAAGAAACAAAAAAAGAATCTGCCGCCTGTAATATTAAAGGAAGTGTCAACGGCATATATCACACACCGAGCAGCAGATACTACTCACGGACAAAAAACGTGACCAAAATGTTCTGCTCCGTAGAAGAAGCTGAGCGTGCAGGGTACCGGGCACCAAAGCAATAGACATCTTTTGACGATAAAAAAACCTCCTGTCAGCCCAATATAGGTACAGGAGGTTCTTCTTTAAATTTCTCTTCTTAATGCTGTTAATACATTCGTTTTTGTCGCCTTACGTGCTGGATTGAGTCCAGAAATAATGGCGACTCCTGCACTAATCACTGTTGCTGTGACCACAAGGCTTAGCGGAATATAGGAGAAGGTGATCGAGAATTGATCACTTGATCCCCCTTCAGACATGGAAGACAAAATTGCTGGAATGATTAAATTCACTGCAAAACTAACGATGTACGAGATGATAATCCCGATGATCGATCCAATCACCCCAATATAAGCACTTTCCATGAGGAACATTCGCTTAATAATGGAAGGATTCGCACCGATGGCTTTCATGATCCCAATCTCTTGTGTCCGCTCTGTTACGGCCATTGTCATCGTATTGAAAATGCCGATCGCCGAAATAATGACCGCAATACATCCAACAAAGATGAGTCCAATTTTAAAGACTGTAAAGAACATATCCATTCCTTCAAGCTGATTCGTCACAGAGATGACTTGATAGCCGTCATCTGTCAGCTTATCTGTGAGCGCACCGACATTGTCGAACTTATCAGCATAGACAGACGTCATTTTTTCGACATTTCCTGCATCAGGAGACAGATCGAGCACTTGACTAAATTCTTTTTCATAAGCATTCGGAATAAGAATTTTATGATCCTGCTGCCACTCCAAATTCGGTTTCTTCAATACACCGACGACACGGAAATCGAACGTCTTTTCTTTCACCACTTCATTTTCTTCATTCAGTTTCGGCACCTTGATTTGAATGACTTTGTTTAAAATTTCCTTCGTATAGCCTTTTGGCTCTTCCGGTGTATCTTCACCATTTGATGTCTGATTCATTTCTTTTTCATAGTCTTTTCGTTCTTTTTCCGTCCAAAGTTGTTCTGCCATTTGATACCCAACTACAATTTCATTCGCCGATGTTGGGACTTTTCCACGGTCTAGTTCAAGGCCTGCCTCTTTTTCTTCTTTCATATCTGTCAGTACAGCCTGCGTATCACTTGAGCGATTATCGAGCTCGACGTGAACCGATGGAATGATTGACGTTCTTGCAACGACAGATTTCGCATGATCATATTTCTTTAAATCGTCAACCTTGACGTCACCTTTTTCTTTGCCTAACACTTTAATTTCTGTGATAATTTGTTGTTTCATGATTTCATCTTGAGCCGATTTTTGCAGACCAAAACCAACTGACGCTAGAACGATTAAGAAAGAGCATGCCATTGTCGTTGCAAGTATGGTCATAAACACACGCAATCTATTTTTCTTCATATTTCTTCTGATGAATTTGACCTGATCTCTAAATTTCAATGGACTGATCCCCTTTCTTTAATACACCATCATGAAGCTGGAACGTTGTGTCTGCGATTGAAGCGACTTCATCGTCATGTGTAATGATGACAAATGTAATTCCTTTTTCACGATTGAGCTGCTGGATAAAGGCTAGAATTTCGCCTTCAGTTTCTGAATCCAGACTGCCTGTTGGTTCATCTGCTAAAATAATAGACGGATTAAGGATCAAGGCTCTTGCAATACTCACACGCTGCTGCTGTCCACCTGATAGTTCATTAGGATAATGTCCTGTGTGATGTTCAAGACCAACTCGTTTCAGCATTTCCTTTACTTTCACTTTTCGCTCAGACGGCTTCACACCTTTTAAAGTGAGCGGAAGTTCAACGTTCTCATATGTTGTTAAACTCCCGATCAATTGAAAGCTTTGAAAGATAAAGCCAAAATGATCTAACCGAAAGTCTGCCCATTCTTTCTCATTAAAGCCGGTCACATTGGTGCCATCAACGATAATTTGTCCGCTTGTTGGCGTAATATACCCCGATATTAAATTCAGTAAAGTTGATTTCCCCGAACCGCTTCGTCCGACGATACATGCAATTTCGCCTCTTTTAATAGACAAGTCAATGTCTTTGAGCACAGGAATCTCGTTCTCCCTGCCCTTTTTCCCAATTTTAAACACATGATCTAACGATTGAATTTGAATCATCTCTACTCCCCTGCTCTCTGTTTATCTTTTTCGATAGATTAAGAAATAACTCGTCAGTGCGCCTACAGCTCCACCGATGCACATGCCAGCAATATAACCAAAAATGGAGTTGTCTGAAGAAAATCCAACCCAGCCAAATCCTAGAACACCGAAGGCAATGACCAATATCTGAATGGGCCTATCCATTTTGGGGTAAACAAAGAATCGTCCATTTCGTTCAACTGGATGTTTAATAAAACTGAATAAACCAATGAGATAAAATACGATTAGCATCACAATGGGCACGATAAATTCTACACCTGTAAACCAAATTGGATTTTCAACTAAATTTCGAAATTGAAAACGGTCTGTTATATAAGTAATTGGAGCAATGGGCATAATAAAGTAGTCATAACTGACATCAACCCAACTTCTATCCGTTTTTAGTAAATAGTCTAAATGAAACATCGGAAGCCAAATTAATAAATAAGGTAAAATTGATGTACTGAATGTAACAATGGCTTGACTAATTGCGCTTCCTGTTAAAGCACCTGCTGCAAGACACAAACTATAAAACATTAAGGTGGA
Source organism: Bacillus sp. FSL W8-0183 (assembly GCF_038006825.1). Lineage (NCBI taxonomy): Bacteria > Bacillati > Bacillota > Bacilli > Caryophanales > Bacillaceae > Bacillus > Bacillus sp. FSL W8-0183. The sequence goes on from NZ_JBBOVY010000001.1 coordinate 2,942,509, forward strand.
CACAAGTGCAATCAAATAACTACTGTTAAACGCAATCGTCTCTTGTGGTTGAATGCATAAAATGAGTATATAAGTAAAGACATATGACAATACATGAACGAGCGTGATAATTCCGGCACCTAGGAAAAACTTTGTGTGATAAATGGTCGTTCTGCTAAACGGCAAAGATAAAGTAAAATCAATTTGCCCTTTATTTCTTTCAAAACCCAACTGGGTAATTGCAAAAATTAAACTCATCGTCCATGAAAGGATGATAAAAATATCAGAACCGAAATCATAATAAAAGTAATTATCGAGCGGTGTACAAGTCGGATCGTTTAAACAAGTTTGAAAGGATGAGTATTCCATTAAAAAGGATAATGGCGTCGCAAAGATCGCAACAAGCATCACTAAAATGAATGTCAGCTCAGACTGCTTCCATTCCTTATATAACAATTGCCGCTTTACCATCTGCGTTTCCCTCCAAACTTCGCAATGAATACTTCTTCTAAATTTACAGGCAGTTCATGCCACACTTTTGGTTCAAGCGATTTCAAATACTCTTTTGCTTCTTCATCTGTTTTGAGTACAAGTGCTGTATAGAACACACCCGCTTGATCTAAAATGGCAACGCCTTTTTTTCTAATACTTAAGTTCATATCCTCTTCAAATGCCATCTGGATTTTAACGTAGTCATTCTTTAATTCATCTAAATCCATAACACTTGTGAGCTGATTTCCTTCCAAAAACCCGATTCGGTTACACATACGCTCAATATCCTCTAAACGGTGAGATGTAATTAAAATCGTTGTTTGTCGTTCTGCCACCTCGTCAATCATCAGCTGAAGAACGTCATTTCTTGTGACTGCATCAATCCCGTCTGTCGGCTCATCTAACAAAATGACTGCTGGTTTGATGGCAAAACTTAAAATGAGGGACAGCTGCTTCTTTAAACCTGTCGACAATTCACGGTATTTCACTTTTTCCGGAATTTCATACCGGTTCACAAGCTCATTGGCATATGTCACGTCAAACTTTGGATACAGTTGTTTTAACAGCTTCACAAGCTGTCCATAATTGTACCGGTCAAAGTAGGGATTTACGACTGGCATATACACAATATTTTGCTTCACTAACGGGTGGTCTTTTACGAGTACATCTTTAAAATAAATCTCTCCTTCATCTGGAAGAAGGATTTGCTGAATCAAGCGAAGAAGTGTTGTTTTACCAGAGCCATTCCGGCCAAGCAGACCAAAGATCTCTCCTTCGCCTATCTTGAAGGAAACGTTGCTGAGTACTTCGCGTCCATTTAATTTCTTTGATACATTTCTGACCTCAATCAACTTGTTTTCCTCCTTTTAGACTTGAGCTGATCTCCTCCAGCCACTCTTTGAGTTGATGAATATCAATACCGGCATAATGAGCTTCAATAATGAGTTGCCTTAATTGCTCCTTCATCTCTAACACCTTCCCTTCATTCAGCTTTAACTGTGCACCTTCTGTCACATACGTTCCACGGCCTCTTAATGTTTCAATAATTCCTTCCCGTTCAAGCTCTTTATACGCTTTGCTGACGGTGTTTGGATTCGCAATAATAATGGTGGCAAGCTCTCTCACAGAGGGCAGTTTGTCACCTGGTTTCATCACGCCTTTTAAGCACAAAATTTTTAACTGCTCAATGATTTGTTCATATATTGGTGCAGCGCTTCTTGGATCTATTTGAATCATGATGGCTCCCTCTTTTCTCATTCATGCTTTTGCAGTCCTATCGCTTGATCATGTCCTTGCATTAAAGGGACCGAATTTGGAATAAAATCTTTTTGAACTTCAAAACCAATGAAAACGAGAACGAAAAAAAATGTACATGCTAACGCAACAGCCAGCACCATCCACTTTAAATTGATTGGTTTTTTTTCTTTTTTCATGGTTAAACACCTTTCTTCACGTTTAAGTGTCTGTAGTGTATTAGTTGATGTAGTACACTCAATACAATATAGACACTTAATTGAAAAGTCAAGAGACTCTAGAAAAAAATAGGCAGACGAACCAGATAAAATGACGAAGCTACTTAAAAGCTTTCGGAAGCCAGGTTTGCTTCTGGTTTAGGGTGTTCAACACGTTAATAACTTTCATAATCGCCTGAAAAAGTGCATAATAAAAGACCCCGAATATTGAGGTCTCTACAATGTTTTAATTAGATACTATTACTTTGTTTTTGGACTTGCTTTTGAACAGGATTAGCACCCACCATACTAATAAAAATATATAGCCTATAACTGTAAAGATAGACCAAACTGCACCCTGTCGCAATTGACTAAATAAGTGTTCAAATTCATTCATTCCTTCTACTCTACCAATGCTATTTATCAGGCTAATAATCGGAATTGTAACAGTAAATACAATGGTTAGAATGGACAATCCCCTATGTTTATTTTTCACAACACTGAATATTGCGGTTCCTAATGTTGCTAAGAAAAACAAGTAATATAATGCCCAAAACCAATCAGGAAGAGTCTCCAACATTTCTTCTACCCCCTTGAAGATATTTGCAATTTCTATATATAACATACTTTAACAGAATAAAAACCTATTTATCCAAAAACAACTTTGCGAAAACAGCCAAAAAATAAAAACAGACCCTTAAAAGAAGGATCTGTTCATCATTCGTTCTCGTATGAAATACCTAAAATCATTTGGTTTTGCAGACTTTGAATTTGTACACGCGTTCTGTCTAAACGTTCTCTTTGCTGATCATTGGCGACATCTTTTAACTTTTCTAATTCATTCACCGCATCCTCAAGCATGAGCTGCGCTTTTGAAAATTCTTCTACGTTATAATGTTCTTGGCGAGAGCTCAAATCAAACTGTTCGCTTGCAAACTCAAGAGTCTCAGTGCTTTTTTGGACAAATTCATCGATTGATTTTCTAGTTGCCATCTAGCCATCCCTCCATTTCATCATTGCTCTCGCCTATTTTGCCCACGTAAAGCTTTTTCACTAAAGAAAATGTTGGACAGATTCAATTGTCCTCTTTCGTGATTTTTGTTAAACTTTAAGGATGCCTATTATTATGCAAGGAGGTTACTGACTTGGATCAGCATAACCCTTTTTTATATTCAAACAGCGAAAAACGTTATCACACATGGAATTATCATTTGCGTGAGCACTTTGGTCATAAAGTATTTAAAGTCGCATTAGACGGCGGCTTTGATTGTCCAAACCGTGATGGTACTGTCGCACATGGAGGCTGCACATTTTGCAGCGCAGCAGGATCTGGTGATTTTGCAGGGAACCGGGCGGATGATCTCATCACTCAATTTAATGAAATCAAGGACCGGATGCATACAAAATGGAAAGATGGAAAATACATGGCGTATTTCCAAGCTTACACAAACACACATGCGCCGCTTCCTGTTTTAAAAGAAAAATACGAAACCGTCATGAATCTGGATGGAGTGGTTGGTTTATCGATTGCCACAAGACCTGATTGCCTGCCAGATGACGTGGTGGAATATTTAGCTGAGTTAAACGAACGGACGTATTTATGGGTTGAACTTGGTCTACAAACTGTGCATGAGCGGACAGCGATGCTCATCAACCGTGCCCATGATTATGAATGCTACGTAAAAGGTGTAGAAAAACTGCGAAAACATGGCATTCGAGTCTGTTCACATATCATCAACGGTCTTCCTCTTGAAAACCGAGATATGATGATGGAAACAGCAAAAGCTGTCGCTGATTTAGATGTGCAAGGAATTAAAATTCATCTACTTCACCTCTTAAAAGGAACACCGATGGTAAAGCAATATGAGAAAGGCAAACTAGAGTTTCTCAGCCAAGAGGAATATGTCCAGCTTGTCTGTGATCAGCTGGAGATCCTGCCCCCAGAAATGATTATTCATCGTATTACAGGCGATGGTCCCATTGAATTAATGGTAGGTCCAATGTGGAGTGTGAATAAATGGGAAGTGCTCAATGCCATTAATGCTGAGCTTGAAAGACGTAACAGTTACCAGGGCAAACGCTTCGTCAGATTGGAAGAAGCGGCAAAATGATTTTAAAACGGATGCTCCCTTTTAGTAAAGAACTGTTAGAACGTGCTTGTCAAAAAGGCGATATTGTCATTGATGCAACGATGGGGAATGGCCATGATACACGCTATTTAGCTGACCTTGTCGGGAGAGATGGACAAGTTTTCGCATTCGATGTACAGAAGGAAGCCATTGAGCAAACAAGCAAAAGACTTGGTGAGCACTATCCAAACGTTCACCTGATCCATGACGGACATGAACAACTTGCTGAACATCTGCCAGCGGATGCTTATGGCCACATATCTGGTGCAGTGTTCAATCTTGGATATTTACCAGGAGGCGATAAAACCGTCACGACTCAGGCACATACGACCATTGAAGCGATCAAACAGCTCATGGATTGGCTTAAGCCTGGAGGTCTGATCGTTCTTGTGATTTACCACGGTCATCCCGAAGGAAAAAAAGAGAAGGACATCCTTCTTGATTATTGCAAAACACTCCATCACGAAGAAGTACAGGTAATATCTTATCAATACATGAATATTCAAAACGATCCGCCCTTTGTGGTAGCCATCGAAAAAAAACTCAAATCCTCTTAATGGATTTGAGTTTTATTATTTAATAAGCGTATTGGTCAATGATTTCTTCAAGCACTACTTCCAGCTCTTCTGCATCTGCAAGCTCTGATCGAGTAAAGCGGACACGTACAAGCTGTTCTCCGTCATTATACATTTCTTCCAGCCAGCCACGCAGCCCTCTTGCTCTGCGGTCAACTTCAAAAATGAGATCTAGCCCCTCTTCATCAATGAAGAAAATCACCTCTAACTCATCAAGCATTTGACGATAATAATCGGAAGTCGGTATGAACTCAAACTCTTGAACAAAGGGAAGGCGGCGCCTGAAATAAGGTGCTTCTTCGCAGTCTGCTTCATGAAGGTGAAAGCCTAAGTTTCCAACAGCTTCAAGCACACGATTCACCCACGGGTGCGCGTTTACAAAAATGCGGTCATGATCAAATTTATCAATACCACCTTGAATATCAAGGTCTGTCACAACAGCCACCTCTACTTTACCTACAGTCATTGGAGTATCAAGAGGAAGGTGAAACGAGAATGTAAACTGCTGAGCTTCCGCAGGCTGAATCGTGAATGATTCAGTCACTCGGACAGAATAGATGGTTGTGTGTTTTCGTTGCTCTTCATCATCTTTTACAATGGTGTACCATGTTTTCAACTTTAAATCAATATAGCGAATATCTTGAGGCACTTTTCCGCCCTTCACATGGACTGTTCCCTTTACTTCTTCTCCCGGTTCATACGCATCTTTCTCCAAAATTGTATCCACTTTTGCTGCACCGATTCCTACACTTGCTGCAAACTTTTTAAAAAATGACATATTCGACCTTCCCCTTTTTTAAAATTCCCAACAAATATACGCCATAAGAAGGAGATACGATTCGCTTGATTCATACTTTTCTCCTACTTTTCGTACACTAAGAATAATATCGGCAGCAAATAAGAGGATTGTAATCATAAAAGAACTGTACATGGCCCAAAACGAAACAGTTCAAAACAAAAAAGCTTGTAGAAAAACATTTTCTACAAGCTGATGAGCTTACTTTATCCTTTATGAAGATTTCTTCCAAGGCATTTTCTGATAGGTTCGATAGGCTCTGCCATTGATATAGAAAAAGAACGATGTTTTCCCGCTTGATTTGATCAACCGCTTTGCCAGCTTGTTCATCTCTTTTTGGGCTGTCACTTTTTCATCAGACAAATAGACCGCAAGTAACCCTCTATTGATTAGTTTGTGAAAATTCTCGTGTGGAATGCCTTTCAGCTGTTCATCCGCTTTTTCAATAAAATGCTGTAGTCTATCCATCATCTCATGATGAGAGTTGTAGTACGAGCAAAAATTCAAATCGCCTTCCAGCCTGTCCTCTTCTTGGTCGATTAAATAGTCCAGTAAGATGTGCAGACCTTGAATATAAGGGAAATAGCTTTCGTAAATTTGCTTCGCCTGCTTCTCTGTAAAATCAGGCTGCAGTGCATAAGCCACAAGACAGAAAATACCCAGCGTTGATCCTGCACATGCGGAAAACTCATACCACTCCATCTTCGGTAAATCCTTTTCATACTGGCGGAACCATGACTCTAATCGAGGTTCACGCTCATGAGGAACCACATGCTTATGTACTTGTAAATCACTATAATAATCACACAGCGTATGTAAATAGGGCTGAATGATCGGATAATGCGCTAGACGTGACAGCACATCTTGGCACGTCCTGACTAGCGCATGCAGGTACCCATGATCCTCTTGATCATCACGGAATTGATAATACGGCTTAAGCTCCGCATGAATATCGAGTGCATCTCTCATTGCCTGATGCAGCATATGAAAATCCTTTGGATCAAGTGATGTACTGCGGTCACACAAATTATCTAAGTAATCGCTAATCGTTTGGTACGCCACAATGAATTCAATACACGTTTCCTTCGCTTCACCTGCAAGAAGAGATAAAATTCCCCCGCCTTCACAGTGGAAGGTTTTACTGGATATGCTCGCTAGTGCCTGCGTTCTCAGTTCTTCATTTTCAATCATTTCTGCATGCGCCCGCCACTTTTTTAGCTCCTGATGAACTAGCGGAAAAATATCTTTATACACCTTCGTCATCAGTGCAAAAGGACGTTCTGGTACTGACAAATCAATCCACCCCCAACTTAAGCTCACAATCAAATATATTGATCAGTAAAGGCTCTTGCCGCCTTAAACACATCTTCTCGCTCGGGCTCATTAAAAATTTCATGATAAAGCCCTTCCCATTCACGGTATGATTTATTGGTTGATTCAATGCCATTGAACCATTTCATCACTCTTGTTTTATCTACAATCTTGTCATCGCCTGCCTGCATGAGCAGGAGTGGAATCGACCGAAAAACATTCGTAGGCTGCATCGCCGCATCGATATTTTTCACCAGTTCTCGATACCAGCGAACCGACACCTTCGTCACATAAAGCGAATCATTGGAATCTGCCTCTATCACATCTTGATTCCGTGTAGCAAGTTCGATCGACAGCCCAGATTCGACTTTAAAAGACGGCGCCAGCACATTTAGCCCTTTTGACGCAAAATCCATCAGCTTCTTCGGTTTAAATTGCAGACCTAAACAAGGTGATGATAAAATAAGGCCATCAATCTTCGTATGGGTATACTGCTTGAACCATTCAATCGAAATCAGTCCCCCCATACTATGTCCAAGTAAAAATGTCGGAAGTCTGAACGACTTCGCATGTTCAATCCATTCATCCACTGTATCAATGTATTCTTGAAAAGAACGAATGTGGCCTCTCGCACGTGTCGATGTCCCTTGCCCAGGCAGGTCACCCATGACGACGTGATAGCCTGCATTTCGCCACATTTCGATCAGCCATTTATATCGGCCATGATATTCACTAGCACCATGTACAATGACAATTGTACCAACTGGTCTTTCAGCATGCCAAGTCCACAAAGTAAACACCTCACAAATGTTGTATTAAGAAAGGAAGTCGAAAAAGTGATTTATCCATATCATCAGTTTACACCTGAGATTCATGAATCGGTCTTTGTTGCAGAAAACGCCACCATTACAGGTGATGTCACAATTGGAGAATATTCAAGCGTTTGGTTCCAAACGGTCATTAGAGGCGATGTAGCTCCTGTGAGAATTGGAAAAAACGTCAACATTCAAGACTTATCCTGTCTGCATCAAAGTCCTGGAAAAACACTTCTTATTGAAGATGGTGCTACCATTGGACACCAAGTCACATTACATAGCTCTATCATTCGAAAAAATGCCCTCATTGGCATGGGATCCATCATTCTCGATGGTGCGGAAATTGGCGAAGGAGCCTTTATTGGTGCAGGTAGCCTTGTCCCGCAAGGAAAAGTCATCCCAAAAGGTTCACTCGCTTTTGGCCGTCCAGCCAAAGTCGTTCGCCAGTTAACAGATGAAGATATCCAAGACATGGATCGTATCCGCAGAGAATATGTAGAAAAAGGACAATACTATCGTTCCCTTTTATCGCGTTAACATCATACATGTATCTTCACTTTATCATGTTTTTTTCAGGATATTAAGCAATAACTGTGTACCGCTTGTTATTTTACCCTTTTCCCCCACTTTCTATCATGACAAAAAAGGTTTTCAGCACAAAGCTGAAAACCTTTTTCATTAGCTAAAAATAACTTCTTTTGGCTGGTGATTCAACTGCTCTGGATCAATGCTGCGCTCTACATAGATGCTATGCCAGATCATAAAGATCAGGACAGTCCAAATCTTACGGCTATGATCTGCTTTTCCAGCACAATGATCATTTAATAAATCAAGAACATATGCCTTGTTAATGTATTCATCTGTCTGACTGTTTTTAATGATATCTTTCGCCCAAGCGTTCATCTCATTTTTCAGCCAATGACGAATTGGCACAGGGAAACCTAGTTTTTTACGGTTTAACACATGGTCCGGTACAATGCCTTCTGCTGCTTTACGCAATAAATATTTCGTTGTACCGTCTTTCGTTTTCAACTCTTCTGGAATTTTAGAAGCTGCTTCAAATACGACCTTATCAAGGAATGGAACACGAAGCTCAAGAGAATTCGCCATTGTCATCTTATCTGCTTTCAGCAGGATATCCCCGCGCATCCACGTATGGATATCAACATATTGCATTTTGTTAATATCACTGTAGCTTGCACTTTCTTCGAAGTATGTTTTCGTCACGTCACGATACGTGATGTTCGGATCATACTGCTTTAAGAGGTTTTTCTTCACTGGCTCTTCAAAGATTTTCGCATTGCCGATATAACGTTCCTCTAATGGCGTACAGCCGCGAACGATAAAGCTTTTCCCTTTCATTCCTTCTGGCATTAAACGAGCCAGACGAAGAAGAAGCTTTTTCAGCATGGATGGTACAGATTCAAAAGGCTTTAGAGACAGCGGCTCACGGTAAATATTATATCCACCGAACAGCTCGTCTGCTCCCTCACCTGAAAGAACAACTGTGACTTGTTTTTTCGCTTCTTTTGCCACGAAATACAATGGAATCGCCGCTGGATCAGCCAAAGGATCATCTAAATGCCAGACGATCTTTGGAAGCTCATTCATATATTCCTCAGGAGAAATCACAGCACTAAAGTTTTGCAATCCCAGCTTATCAGCTGTTTCTTTTGCTACATCTACCTCACTGAATCCATCCTGCTGGAAACCAACAGAGAATGTCTTCAGTTCAGGGTGAAATTCCTTTGCGACCGACACGATGAAAGAAGAATCGATCCCGCCTGATAGGAATGAACCAACAGGCACATCACTTCTCATGTGGACTTTTACAGAATCATAGATAGCATCACGTACTTCTTCTACTAATTTCTGCTCTTGTGTTTGTTCAGGTTTGAATTGAACTTTCCAGTAAGTCTTAAATGCAATGTCTTGGCCTGGACGCAGTGTAAACTGATGACCTGGCTCAACTTTGTGCACTTTTTGATCAAGTGTATTTGGCTCAGGAACGAACTGAAAAGACATGTACTGCTGCAAAGCAGTCTCATCAAATAAAATGTTCTCATTCACAGCCATTAAGCTTTTGCGTTCAGAAGCAAAGTACACTTGGTCATCCATTTGTGTAAAATAGAGCGGTTTAATGCCGAAAGGATCTCTTGCGCCATATAATAACTGCGCTTCTTTATCCCAAATTAAAAAAGCAAACATGCCCCGAAGCTTCGATGCCGCTTCTTCTTTATAGTGGCGATATGTGGCAAGAAGGACTTCCGTATCAGAATCTGTGCTGAACGTATAGCCTTTTTTCACAAGCTCTTCTTTCAGCTCCACATAGTTATAAATTTCTCCGTTGAAAATAATCCAATATTTTTCATCTTCATAAGAAAGCGGCTGCTTTCCGTGTTCAACATCTATAATACTTAAACGTCTAAATCCAAATCCTACATGCTCATCATGAAAGTACCCCTCATCATCCGGACCTCGATGAACGATGAGACGATTCATTTGCTTAATTAACTCTTCCTGCTCAGTAGTTTCGGACAATGGACGGTGATTAAATACACCAACAAACCCACACATATTATTGCCTCCACGTTATGTTATTTCTTAAAAGTAGACCTATAATTAGACAGTATTTTGCCCAATTTTGTTTCACATTTTTACGCTTTTTGTAGAATTTTTTTTAATCAAAAGGAAAACCGCTTAAAATAAGCGGTTTTGTATGTTGTTATTCTCCTAATGCTTCCTTGCGAAGCGTGTCGGCTTTATCCGTTTTTTCCCATGGAAGATCCAAGTCATGACGGCCAAAGTGTCCGTATGCAGCGGTTTGTTTATAGATCGGACGACGTAAGTCAAGCATTTTAATAATGCCGGCTGGACGAAGATCAAAGTTTGCACGTACCACTTCAATTAATTTCTCTTCAGAGGCTTTTCCTGTTCCAAATGTATCAATTGAAATAGAGACAGGCTGTGCAACACCAATTGCATAAGCAAGCTGCACTTCACATGAATCTGCAAGACCAGCTGCTACGATGTTTTTCGCTACATAGCGAGCCGCATATGCTGCCGAACGGTCAACCTTCGTTGCATCCTTACCAGAGAAAGCACCACCACCGTGACGAGCATACCCACCATAAGTATCAACAATGATTTTACGTCCAGTTAAACCAGCATCCCCTTGAGGTCCACCGATAACAAAGCGGCCTGTTGGGTTGATGAAGTATTTTGTTTCTTCATCGATCAGTTCACTTGGAACGACAGGGCGGATGACATGCTCTTTTAAGTCGCTTTGAATTTGTTCAAGCGTCACTTCTGGTGCATGCTGTGTAGAAATAACCACCGTATCAATACGAACTGGTTTGTTTTGTTCATCATATTCAACTGTTACTTGAGTTTTTCCGTCTGGACGAAGGTATGCAAGTGTTTCATTCTTGCGTACTTCTGTTAAACGGCGAGATAATTTATGTGCAAGAGAAATCGGCAGTGGCATAAGCTCTTCAGTTTCGTTGTTTGCAAAACCAAACATCAGACCTTGGTCACCTGCACCGATCGCATCAATTTCTTCTTCAGTCATTGTTCCTTCACGTGCTTCAAGCGCTTTGTCTACACCTTGCGCAATATCAGCAGACTGTTCATCAATTGATGTAAGAACCGCACATGTTTCCGCATCAAAACCATATTTCGCACGTGTGTAGCCAATTTCCTTAATCGTGTCACGCACCGTCTTTGGAATGTCGACATAAGTAGACGTTGTAATCTCACCGCTTACTAATACGAGACCGGTTGTTACAGAAGTTTCACAGGCAACACGTGCATTTGGATCTTTCTTTAAAATTTCATCCAAAATGCTGTCTGAAATTTGATCACAGATTTTATCTGGATGTCCTTCGGTCACTGATTCTGAAGTAAATAAACGACGATTTTGACTCATAATGGCTATTTCCTCCTGTACAAGACCACATCATCCCAAGATGAGGCCTCCAATATGATACGGAACTCGTTCCCTCTTATATTTCAACATGTTTATATTAGAGATGTTATTGGCAATTTGTTCATATGATATCCCAAAAATAAAAAAACCATTTCCTTCATTGCGAGGAAAGGGTCTGAGATCGCATGCCTTTCACTCTTATCGCTCAAGGTGTTCTTGTACCTTGCATCAGGTTAGCACCTTGGTTTCTCAGCATGTTCATGCCTTTTTCATAAGAAACCGGTTGCTGGGCTTCATCGGGCCTGTCCCTCCACCAACTCGGGATAAGAGTATCCGTTCAATAAGATATCTTATCTTAAACCCTTGCGTCATGTCAATGGTTCATAGGAATTATCTCCCCTTTTTTTCACCTCATCATTAGCATCACCAAAAAGCATATTTTCATAGCAGAAATGAAAAAACACACACAAAAATGTTTAAATAGTATAGACTATTATTATCAATGTGTTATACTAATCAAAACAAACAAATTCAACGGTAAAGGAAGGGTTTTTTTATGAACTCAGTGGATTTAAAAGAAGATTTGCAGTCATTGCTCTCATTAGAAAATACGCACCAAAATTTATCTGTTCCGAAACTTGTTGAAAAGATTTTGGCACGTAATGAAGGCGTTTTAACTTCAACTGGTGCTGTGCGCGCCACAACGGGTGCCTACACTGGACGTTCGCCTAAAGATAAATTCATCGTAAAAGAAGAAAACTCTGAACATAAAATTGATTGGGGTCAAGTGAATCAACCGATCTCGAAAGAGGCATTTGATCGTTTATATACAAAGGTTGTGTCATACTTAAAAGAACGTGATGAACTATTTGTCTTTGATGGTTTTGCCGGTGCTGACGAAAAATACCGTATGCCAATTACAGTTGTAAATGAATTCGCTTGGCACAATCTCTTTGCAAAGCAGCTATTCATCAGACCTGATGGATCAACACCATCATCAAACGAAAAACCTTTCACCATCTTATCTGCACCTCACTTTAAAGCAGATCCTGAAACAGATGGCACAAACTCTGAAACGTTTATTATCGTTTCTTTTGAAAAACGGACGATTCTGATCGGTGGAACAGAATATGCAGGAGAGATGAAAAAATCCATTTTCTCTGTTATGAACTACCTGCTTCCTGAACAAGATATTTTATCAATGCACTGCTCTGCTAACGTCGGTCAAGAAGGCGATGTTGCTTTATTTTTCGGCCTTTCAGGTACTGGAAAAACGACGCTTTCTGCAAGTGCCAGCCGCAAGCTGATTGGAGACGATGAGCATGGCTGGTCTAACACAGGTGTCTTCAATATTGAAGGCGGATGCTATGCAAAATGTGTGAACTTAAGTGAAGAAAAAGAACCACAAATTTACAAAGCCATTAGCTTCGGATCAGTGCTTGAAAATGTAGTACTTGATGAAGAAACACGTGAAGCAGATTATGATGACACATTCTTTACTGAAAATACACGTGCGGCTTACCCAATCGAAATGATTGATAACATCGTGAAACCAAGTATTGCAGGTCACCCATCTGCTATCGTCTTTTTAACAGCTGATGCATTCGGTGTTTTACCTCCAATCAGCCGTTTAACGAAAGAACAGGCGATGTACCACTTCTTGAGCGGTTACACAAGTAAATTAGCGGGAACTGAGCGTGGCGTGACGTCACCAGAAACAACGTTCTCTACTTGCTTTGGTTCACCATTCTTGCCACTTCCTGCTCATGTCTATGCTGAAATGCTTGGTAAAAAAATTGATGAGCACGGCGCAAAAGTATTCCTTGTGAATACAGGCTGGACTGGCGGCGGCTACGGTACGGGCAAACGAATGAATCTTGCTCATACAAGAGCAATGGTGCAGGCAGCGATCGAAGGAGATCTTGACAACGCTGAAATGATCACTGACGACATCTTCGGATTACACATCCCGCTTCATATTCCAGGAGTGCCAGATGAAGTGCTTCAGCCTGCTAAAACATGGGACGATCAAGAGGCTTACAAAGAAAAAGCAAACTTCCTTGCAAATGAATTTAAAAAGAACTTCAAAAAATTCAGCCATGCAGCAAGTGATATTGAAGCAAAAGGCGGACCACTCGTCTAATCAAAAGGAAAAAGCTGAGGGAATGAATCCCTCAGCTTTTTTAGTTCGTTGAATGTAATGACACAAGACGGTACGTCACCTTCGTGACATTGTCTGTGAGCTCCAGCTTTTCAACATGTGCTGTCCCTGTTTTTTCTCCGTCTTTCGTTTTACGCACCTCAAGCGGAATATTTAATGGATAAATGCGGTACCCTTCCTTCATGAGCTCAAACACATTTTCTTCAATTCTTGTCTCTTTTCCTTTTGTGACAATCATTGTATTAAATTCAACAGGCATTCCCATAATGAAAATCCCCCTACTTTCTATATTTCTTTCTACCGTTTATTTTACCACATTTCCGCCTTTTCGGCTGTGCATCCATGTCGTCAACCGTCTGACAATCTCCCGGTTATGCTGTGGCGGGAAATAATGATGATATCCGTGAAAATACCATGTTTCCACAGACTTGCCATGCTGACGCAGGGCATCTTCTAATAAATACGCATGCTCAATGGATACATTCTCATCCAGCTCCCCATGAATGATTAGGACAGGTGCTTCAATTTGGTGCACATGATTCAAAGGCGTTCTAGCCTCATATGCTTCTGGTACCTTATGCGGAGGACCTCCTATCACACGCTTCATCATTCTTCTCATATCCACACGTTCTTCATAGGTGAGCTTCATATCACTTACGCCTCCCCATGTCACAAAGGAAGCGGCCTCATGTTTCATTTCAACAGCGGTCCATATGCCCATAATTCCGCCGCGGGAAAAACCAAAGATATGAATGCGCTCCTGCTTCACCTTTTGATGATGTTTCAACAGCTGAAATGCAGCAAATGCATCTTTCCGGTCTTCTCCGGCAAAATCCTCGTTCCCTTCGCCTCCTTGATTCCCACGATAAAAGGGCGCAAAGACGACAAACCCTTGCGCAGCAAATTGCACAATTCGGCCAGGTCTAACCATTCCCACATTTTTAATGCCGCCCCGTAAATATAAAAAACCGTCATAGAGACCTTCTCCGGCCGGTTCAGCGAGCAGCCCCTTCATCCGAAGTCCATCGGCCTCATATGTCACTGTATATAAGTGAATATGCGGATGTGGCGACGGGAACCTTCTCTTTTCCACAATCACTTGAATTCTCTCCTTTTCATTCGGTGTTACGTCAAATGCTTGATAATGGCCTCTGCGACGAGCTGTCCTGATTTTGTCACCATCGGAGTGCCGCCGCCTGGATGACTTGTGCCGCCAACAAACCAAAGTCCTTCAATATCCTTTGATTGATTATTGATGCGAAAAAATGCCTGCTTGAACGAGTTTGACGACATGCCATAAATGGCCCCATGATACGCTCCCGTTTTTTGCTGTAAATCAAGCGGGGTTTGTACCGCTTCAAATTCTACAAGCTGGTCAAGATCAAAGAGACCCTTTTCCTTTAGTTTTGTTTTCATATGCTGGCCATATGTCTCCTTTAGCATGTCCCAATTTTGCTCTTTTGTCACATATGGCGCATTGGCCAATACAAACAAGTTACTTCTTCCTGGCCCTCCGCTTAAAGCTGGCTCTGAATGACCTGAATAACAGATGTAAAGCGTCGGATCATGAGGAAGCTGTTTTTTCTGAAAAATATCCTTGAATTCTTGTTCATAATTCTCTGGAAAAAACACGTTGTGATGAGACAGTTGTTCATAGACTTTAGGGACGCCCAACAAAAGAACAAAACCTGATAACGATGGCTCAATGTTTGCCAGTTTTTGATTTCCAAAGCTCGGGCGGTCTTCTTCATCAATTAATTGGCGATAAACAGTCAGTGCATCTGCCCCCGCAATGACTTGATCTGCCTCATATAACTGCTGATCTGTTTCAACTCCTTGGATTCGCTTATTCTTTACATGAATCTTTTTGACTGGTTCATTGAGATGAATTTGGACACCCAATTCCTTTGCCAGTGTCTCAAATGCCTCAACTAAACGATATGTACCGCCCTTGATACCATAAATGCCTTTTTCTCCTTCTAAATAAGCCATCATATTAAAAATAGCAGGTGCCTCGTATGGAGAAGAGCCAATGTAAGTCGCATACCGGCCAAACATCGCCAATGTATGAGGATGACGAAAATATTGACGCAGCAAGCGCTGAACAGATGTAAAAGGTTTGACAGCAAGAAGGGCTTTCATTAGCTTGACATCCGCTTTATCCTTCCAGGTCAATAATAAACGATTTAAAAACTGATCCTCTGCCATTTGAAAAAGCTTCTTCGATTCCTGTAAAAATGCCCGGTATTGCTGTGCATCCTCTGGACTAAAAACTGCAATTTGTGATTCCATTTGCTCAATATCTGGCGTAAACTCGACCGTATGTCCATCTGAAAAAACATTTTTAGTAAGGGGGAAAATCGGATAAAACGTCACATAATCCTCCATTCGTCTATGACAGGAGGTAAATACTTCCTCAAAATACGCCTTCATTGTAATGGTACTCGGTCCTAAATCAAAAGAGTAGCCAGACGCTTGATGGCGTTGTAATTTCCCGCCTAAAGAAGCTTCTTTTTCTAAAATGGTGACCTGGAAACCGCGTGACTGTAAGCGAATCGCAGCCGATAACCCGCCAAGTCCGCCGCCAATAATGATCACTTTTTTCATTCGTACCTTCTTCCTTTCCATTCATAGCCTTCTTTTTTCAGCCCAATTTTCATAGAAGCAAAACCAATGGCAATCAGGCTCATGATACTGACAGGCAATAAAAAGGCCATCGTAGACGTTCTTCCATTTTCGATATCAATGACCGCTTTAATGGATACACCCAGCCCGTAGCAAAGAAGGGCTAAACAGATATTGACCACATCAAAATGAATCAGTGCGATCATAAAGCAAATAACAGGAACTACATAAAGGACGGAGTATAAACAAAAGACACTGCTTAACAAAGCAATGTTTCGATTCACTCCCGGGAACAAATTTTTCCGATATCCTTCCCATACTTCCTGTCCACTCTCATACATTCTCATGTAGACAAAAGAATGAATACTTGCCAGTGTGAACGGAAAGCCCTTCGCTTTCACTCGTTTAGCCAAAGCCATATCATCCACAAGACAATCCTTGATCGCTTCATGACCACCTATTTCGTGATAACAGTTCTTTTCAATGGCAATAAAGCCGCCATGTGCTGCGGCAAAAGCAGGATGTTGAGATGTTCTGACCCACTTCACTGGCAGATGACAGCCAATCGTAAACATCATCATAGGAACGACAAGATGCTCAAAAGGCGTTCCCGTTTTTTGCTCTGGGAAACCTGAAAGCATGCCCGTTTTTTGTATGCATAACTGCTTGTACACCGCTTCAATAGCTCCTTGTTTTAAGCGGACATCTGCATCTAAAAATAACAGCCAATCAGAAGATGCTGCCTCAGCAAGCTGGGAACAAGCATATGATTTTCCAAGCCAGCCGCGCTTCAATACTTGACCTGACTGAACGCGAATCCATGGATATGTCTCTGCGAAGCCCTCTGCAATCATTCTCGTCTGATCTGTCGAGTGATCATCCAGCACGATCAACTCTTTCGGATGGAGACGCTGATCAACAATCGACTGAAGGCAGGCTTCCAGCCGTTTTTCTTCATTTCTCGCTGGAATGAGGATCGATAATGAAATGGGTTCATCAGGTGAAAGAGATGCTGGCTTGAGTACAGGAAATTGCTTCATATTCCAAATCGTAAACATCAATTGGCAGAGCAGCAAAACACTGATGACAATTAAGAAGACCGCCATGTTTTCACCCACTTTTTAAAGGAATCAAACGCATCACTAGTTGACCGGCTTGTACTTGTCACCTGCCTAAATTGTTCGTTTGTTGAAAAATCTGGATCAGCAATAACCTGTGCTTGATGTGCGTTTAACTGTGTTTCAAGCAGGTCTCCGAGTAAACTTGTTACTTCCTTACTCCGAAGTGATCGGCCAGCTACTAGGACATCTTCTCCAAATTCAACCGATACCGTCGGTTTTTGAAATTGATTAAATGTATAATGCAGCGTCACAGGTTTGATGACGACCTGCTCAAATTGCCTGACTAAAAAAGAAGCTCCGCCTTCCAGTTCAAGCGGCCTTATGTCTTGGTGCATAATTTTCCCCTGCGGGAAGAGCCACACAGCCCCGCCAGCCTCCATCTTCTCCTTTGCGGTCATTAATGCCTGCTTGACACTTTTCAGCTTCTCTTTATGAACTGGAAATGCACCAAGTTTTTGAAAAAAAGCATATTGCTTCAACTGCTTCTCTTCCATCATCATGGCATGATCCAGCTCAGACATTTGTTCTATTAAAAGAAAAATGATCAGTCCATCCCACCATGAACTGTGATTAGCAAGATAAAGAACAGGATGCTTCTCCTTTGGGTCAACCGTACCTTTCATCATGACACAGCGAAAATGTTTGTTCAGTAAATATCGTTCAAGATAAAAATAAAAGAGTCGTCTAAACGATCGGTTTTTGTCGCTTTCTTTCAAATCGAACCCTTCCTTCACACAAGATGACAATGATCAGTGCTAAATAAAAAATGACATCCAGCCCGCCCTTTAATGCTAAAAGACCAAAGAAGAACATCATGGCCTGATAAATACGCCCATTCCAGCGCAATGCCTGCTGATCAATTGATACGAGCGGGAACAGAAATGAAAGTCCTGCTCCAATGATACCCCAGCTGACAAAATTCTCAAAAGGGATACCAAAGAAACCTCCGCCGTCATACCACACCCAAAACTTTCGTTCAGCCGCTACCGGATCTAATATGAGATCAAGCAGTACAATCCATATACCCGTTTCGACGGCTCGTTTCCACTTCGATTGTTGTCTTGATAAAAAAAGACTATTTAAAAACACCCCAACCCATGCAAAAGCGATCGTCAAAGGCACTCCAGCCACAAGAAATCCAAGCGTCGGATAATAATCATAGGCCCCAAATGGAAAATCAGTTGTGATCCCCACCCATTCAACTGTAAACGTCAACACACCCACAATGGCTGCTCTTACGATTACAAAGCTCCATGCCCCGTAAATATTTCGGCCAATCTCAATGACGCAGCAGGCGTAAAGCACAAGAAAGATACCATTCGCAAACTGAAGCCATGCCGGCACTTCAAAAAAGACCATTAAAATAAGACCTACTACATACCAACCAACAAATACCCAACTCAATCTATACACGAAACCGCTCCTTTATTTCTGCCAAATTCAAGAAAGCATTCATGCTTCTAGTATAGAAAAAAAGACACGTTCTATAAATAAACAATGCGCTTCTTATTTCATCTAGGCACTCACCAAAAATCCCTTTTGACATACTTTAATTAGTGATCTAGAACAAAGGAGGCGAATTACTCTTGAATCGTTCCATTAAAGTCAGACTGGCATTCATATTCGTTGTCCTGCTCTTTATTCCATTTGTCGCCTGTAAAAAAGACCAAGAGCAGACCGTACAAGTAGCCGAGGTGACCCATTCGGTCTTTTATGCACCGCTTTATGTCGCCCTATCCGAAGGATTTTTCAAAGATGAAGGCTTAGAGGTTGAATTAAAAACCACTTGGGGCGGCGATAAAACAATGACAGCTCTCTTATCCGGCGGCGCTGATATCGCTCTGACCGGATCTGAATCTTCTATTTATGTGGAAGCACAAGACACGAAAGACTCTGTCATGAACTTTGCACAGCTGACACAAACAGACGGTACATTTCTTGTTTCAAGGGAAAAAATCAATCAATTTTCTTGGGATCAATTGAAAGGAAAAGACTTTCTCGGACAACGGAAAGGCGGCATGCCGCAAATGGTCGGTGAATATGTCCTGAAAAAAGAAGGCATTGATTTGAAACAAGATCTTCGCATGATTCAAAATATTGATTTTGCCAACATTTCAGGTGCTTTTTCCTCTGGAACTGGCGATTTTGTGCAGTTATTCGAACCGACAGCTTCCTTAATTGAAAAAGAAGGCAAAGGGTACATTACCGCCTCCTTTGGTGAGGCTTCCGGCAAGGTGCCTTATACCACCTTTATGGCAAAGAAGAGTTACTTAGAAGAAAACAAAGAGACAGCTGAAGCCTTTACTCGTGCCATTTACAAAGCGCAAAAATGGGTCAAAGCAAAGAGCCCAGAGGAGATTGCCAAGACAATCCAATCTCAATTTCCTGATACAGACCTTGATGTCTTATCAACAGCTATCAAACGCTACAAACAGCAGAACTCCTATGCAACAGATCCCCTTCTAAATGAAGAGGAATGGAACAAATTACAGGAAATCATGAAGGCAAGTGGTGAACTGCCGGAATTTATCCCGTACAAACAACTTGTCGATTCATCCATTGCCAAGAAGGTCACAGATCACAAATAGAACAGGAGGTAGCACATGTCTTTCCTTCAAATTGACCATGTGACCCACACGTACTTCTCTTTAAAAGAAAAAACAACGGCCATACAGCACATCAATATGGAGATCACTCAAGGTGAATTCATCTCATTTATTGGTCCTAGCGGCTGCGGGAAAACAACCTTGCTTTCCATCATCGCAGGCATTACGCCACCCTCTGAAGGTCGAATTTTAATCGAAGGAAAAGAACCGAATCAACAGGAGCATCAAATCGGTTATATGCTCCAGCAAGATTATTTGTTCCCATGGAAAACGATCAAGGAAAATGTCATTCTCGGGTTAAAAATTGCAAAACAAGATTCACATGAAGCCACCTCAGCTGCCCTTAGCTTACTGCCAAAGCTTGGACTCAATGATGTCGAAGAAAAATACCCGAAAGAGCTGTCAGGCGGGATGAGGCAGCGTGCGGCTCTCGCCCGAACGCTTGCAGTTGATCCCGGCCTGCTTCTGCTAGATGAGCCATTTTCAGCACTAGATTACCAGACGAAACTGACATTAGAAGACCTCGTCTTTCACACATTAAAAAACTACCAAAAAACGGCTGTTCTTGTCACGCATGACATCGGCGAAGCCATTGCGATGAGTGATCGCATTTTCTTATTCTCAAAGCATCCCGGCTCTATCCAGCGAATGTTTACCGTCCCCGATGATCTGAGGGCACTCTCTCCTTTTGAAGCGAGACAGACAGCAAGTTTCCAAGAGCTCTTTCAAACGATTTGGAAGGAGCTGAAGACAGTTGAAACACAGTGATCTTTTACATGAAGCCTATCGAAAAAAAGTTCGAATGGAAAAACGCATGACACAAGTCTACCAGTTGATCATTTTCGCCAGTTTCTTTTCACTTTGGGAGCTTGCGAGCCATTTCAGACTGATTGACCCGCTCATTTTCAGTTCACCATCTGCCGTCTGCCAATTGTTTGTACAAAAATTATCAGATGGTTCATTAATTAATCATATGAGCATTACGCTATTTGAAACAGTGCTCGGCTTTCTACTTGGTACTTTTTGCGGCATTTTATTAGCCGCCGCCTTATGGTGGTCCACCCGTCTTGCAAATGTACTTGATCCTTATTTGGTTATTTTAAATGCGATGCCGAAAGTCGCTCTCGCCCCCATTTTAATTGTTGCCCTTGGACCAGGCATGATCAGCATTGTCGCGATGGGTGCCATTATCAGTGTGATCATTACCACCATCGTCATTTATACAGCCTTTCAAGAAGTCGATGAGAATTATTTAAAAGTCATGAAAACCTTTGGCGCGAAAAAAAGAACGGTCTTCCGTGAGGTCATTTTACCAGCAAGTATTCCAACGATGATCTCTGCCATTAAGGTCAATGTTGGTCTTTCTTGGGTTGGGGTCATTGTGGGAGAATTCCTTGTTTCCTCAAAAGGACTCGGCTATATGATCATCTATGGCTTTCAAGTCTTCAACTTTACACTCGTGTTCTTAAGTCTTTTCATTATCGCCGTCTTCGCCACCATCATGTATCAGCTTGTTGAATGGCTGGAACGCCGTTTTCTGCAAAAATAAAAAGCGCAGGGTCATTTCCCTACGCTTTTTTTAACGAATCAAACCGTTCTTTTCTAAATAAGCCATACTTTTCCTTAAGACATCATCTTTCATAATAAAACTGAAATTTTTATTTTTTGCGATGGATCTTGGTAAGTCTGCGAAAAGAACGGGTCCTTTCGTTTCAAAATACGTGTCCTGCTTGACGAGCCTTTCAATATCGGCGAAATAAATATTTTTGACAATGACTTTCTCTCTGCCAAGCACCTGATATTGACCAATATACGTTAATTCACGAACAACAGCACCCGTCTCTTCGTGAATCTCTCGTATAGCGGCTTGATCTGCTTCTTCATTTGGCTCTACTTTCCCTCCTGGAAACTCGTAGCCTCGATCCTCATGTTCTGTAAGTAGCCATTTTCCTTGATAGCGGCAAATAGCCCAAACATGCTTAGGATGACTTGAAAAAGGCTGCTCTTCAAAAGAGAGCTTGACCGTATTATGATAATAGTCTTTAAATACATGCATGTGAAATCCCTCATATCCTGTCCTTGCTTCTTGTAAAACATCATACCACAGATCACATTTCTCTGAAGAATTTTTATGAAAAGTGAAACAAACGAGTACTTCTATCTCGTCTGTATGTAAAATAAGTATTCTTGCTAAAACCTTTTTATCATCTCCATCCTCATCCCATTTTAATCATGAAACCTTTTGCCCATGACGACGTAAATCAATAAGTGTTTGTCCTACACAGACGAGGAGGAAACCAGCATGAGCATCACAAATGGATCAAAACAAGAAAACAACAAAGCATGGCCAATGAGGCAACATGAGAAAGAAGACGCTTCTCTTGAGGCAGTGAAGAAACACCTCATGAAAGGACAAAAGTTAGATTTAACAAAAGACAATCCAAATGTAGATCAAATTCATATCGGACTTGGCTGGGACTTATCTGGTCAGCCAATTGATTTAGATACGCAAGTGTTTCTCTTAAATGAAGAGGACAAGCTTCTGTCTCCAAAACACCTGATCTATTATCATCAGCAGCAAAGCTTAGATGGAGCTGTTCGCCATCTAGGTGATCATCAGGTCGGCGGAGGCCATCGGGACAATGAGATCATCATTATGCAACTGAGCAGAGTCTCACCCGATATTCAGAAAATCGTCGTAACAGCCACGATACATGATGCACACGAGCGGGCACATCATTTTGGACAGGTGACCAATGCCTACTTGCGCCTTTCAGATCAAATCACACAACAGGAGATTTGTACCTTTCAGTTAACAGAGGATTATTCATTTTGTACATCCATCATTTGTGCTGAACTAACGAGAGTTGAGAACGAATGGAAAATCACCGCAACCGGACAAGGTACGACCCTTGATTTAAACGACCTATGCCGCATCTACGGATTCACATCTTGACAAAGGAAAGGAGCTGGCACAAATGGGATTTCATTTCAACACGATCGAAGAACTGACCTTACAAGCAGAAGGCAACGGGATCTTTTTTGCCAAAAAAGGCGCGATGATTGCCGATCAAGGCACATTTCAATACCGTAAACGATTACTTGGGACGAATAAAGGAAATATGGTCAGCCAAGTATTTAATCATATTAGCAGAAAATTAACAGGTGAAAACCTTGAGATGATGGAAGTGAGTGGACAAGGCACTTGCTACTTGGCTGATTCTAGCGAGCATGTGACCGTCATCAATCTTGAGCCGAACGGTCCTTGGCAACATGTTAGCGTGGAAAGTGAAGATTTACTTGCCTTTACTGAAGAATGTCACTATGGCGTGACACCAGTAGGCGTTGGGATTATATCACAGAAAGGGCTATTTACTTCAAAGCTCTCGTATCAAGGTCACGGGGCGCAGGTTGCCATCAAAACAAATGGAAACCCGCTGATTTTAAAAGCACCTTGCCGTGTAGATCCTGACGCCATTGTCGCTTGGACGGGCAAAGCACCGAAAGTCAAATTAGATGTGAACTGGAAAACGTTCATTGGACAAACATCAGGCGAATCCTACTTGTTTGAATTTCATGAACAGGACCAAATTGTGATTATCCAGCCATCTGAACGAACATCTGGAATGCGGATCGGGATAGATGATAACCGGTACAAACCCCAGAGTCAGAGTACCTCACACGAAATCACCAACTCACAGCAGGAAAATAGAGGCGGAATCAGTGATCTAATCGGCGGTATCTTACAGCCTCGAAAATAAAAGCATGTAGAATGTCTCTACATACTTTCAGATCGTTGACAAAAGGCTAAAATGAACTTTCTTTTAGCCTTTTGTCTTCTTTTCAGCGTGATAGAAAACCTTTGCAGTCTAGGAAAAACGAGTACTGGCGCGGAGAGAAGTTGACATTCATGAGCACCTGACAAAGAATTCGAGGGTTTGTCTACATGCTTTTTCAATTCATCAGTCCATTGGTCTCAATAAAGTTCTTTGTCTCTTCGTTACCGAGATCATGAATCATCGAGTAAATTTCTTTTCTTTTCCTATCCATTTCGTCGTTTGGACTATCATAATGATATTCAAGAAATGGAACATGCGCCCGAAAGAAACCTTTCCAATCTGTCATATACTGTTCATCAAAATACTCTCTTAACTGCAAGATTTGGTCATCATCTGCTTCTATCTGAAATTGCCAAGCAGCCGCGTCTCTGTGCTGTGAGATTGATCCGTCTTGAACGGATACATAGTATGTGTGTCTCGCCATCTGATTCATCCTTTTTCCTTTAGTATGACCAGATATGAAGAAATTACGGCTTTTTACGCAATTTATTTTTAATCATGTCTAACACATCAATAAACAACTGTGGAATGGGAATTCCGAGAGCTCTGGCTGTTGAGACAATCTGGTACGATTCATAAATAATATAAAAGATGAGCGCTAAATCCTTAATTGTCCCCCCAGTCTTCAGCATGACATCGAAGAAATGTGCCATGGATATTAAAGAGATCGTCACAACCTTTCGAACAAGCCTGGTCAAAAAACGCTTCATCGTAAGTTGTCCAGTCACAGATTCTCTTAGGCTTGAACAAATTAATTCTATAGCCATGAGTGTCACTAATATCATGAGTAAATATCCTGCTCCACCAAACAGAAAGCCCATTGCCGACAAACTGACTGTAAACAACGAAAAGATGCCTAAATCCTTGCTCACTTGGCATCAACATCCTTTCATAGTGGAACTTCTTACCTCAATAGTATATGCCGCATTTGATGAATAGCTTGGACGACAAAAAATAAAGGCATGGTTAGCTGTTCAAAAAATTCGTGAAGCGCATAAAAAGAGCCGCCTGTGACGGCGGCTTTCTTGGTTAAACTCTGACATCAATAAACGTAGCATCTGAATCTTTGGGCTGAACAGCTTGAGGCTGCTGCTGCACTTGATCGAGCATCACCATGGCTTGGGCTGTGTTCGTGGCAAGCTGTGAATTCAATAAACTGATATTAAGTGTTTTTTGAATACTCGCCACTTGCTGGCTCATCATTCCTGCAATTGAGGACATCTTCTCCCCTCCCTTCCCTTTTCTCTTCGGCTGAAAGCCCCATCAATTCAATGGGCTGTCTGTCACAAATCCACAAAAAAAGAATGCCGATCTGTTTGATGATCGACATTCCTTTCACATTCGCTTATCCTAAGTATGCTTTTAGCATCCAGTTGTGTTTTTCAATGGATTGATGAATCGCAAGCAGCATATCACCTGTTGTTTCATCGCCAACTTCTGCAGCCAGCTCCATGCCTCGCTTAAGTTCTTCTGCAATATTAGAGAAATCATCATACAGATTTTTCACCATTTGCTCGGCTGATTCATTGCCTTCCGCTTCTTGAATGCTAGAAATTTCTAAGCACTCTTTCATTGTCGCAACAGGTTGTCCATTTAATGCGAGCATACGCTCAGCCAAATCATCGATATAAGTGGCTGTTTCTGTATATAATTCTTCGAATTTTTCATGGAGTGTAAAGAAATCTTTTCCCTTTACATACCAGTGATAGTTATGTAATTTTACGTAAAGCACAGTCCAATCTGCTACTTGTTTATTGACGACGTTTAATAATTTTTCAGACATGTTGATTCCTCCTTATGTAGTTGCGTTTAGTATGGGATTACCCTTTTTTTATTATACTGAAACCTGCCATCATTTTCTTCTATTTTGACCGCATGAAATATATGTTAATATGGAAATAAGGAGGGAGTTAGATGCTGTTACTTGGGATTATCAGCTTTATCATTATCTCAATCGTTGTCTTTTTATCACTGTGGACGACATCAAAGGCTTATGATTACAAGCATAAAGTCGATTCACCACAGGATGCTGAACCAAACCAACGTCCTAACCCAAAATAAAACCGCTTTCAATGATGTGAGGTATCTTCTTCTTCAGTAGATGAACTCTCTTTTTTCACATCACCTACATGGATGTTTGTCTTCGGCATATTATGCTGCTGTTTAGCTGTCACATGGACTTGTATGATATAAAGGCCATCTTGTTTGAAAGCTGTATGCAATTCATATACACCTTTCTCCTTTTTCTTTGGCTGAATCATCTTGCTGTTATCCTTGTCGCCATCTTTCCACACTTCAAATTCAACATCATCTGCATCATCAACAGGCGTATCACCATATGTGACAGCTGCTTTTACGATAACGTTTTCATTTTTCTCCACTTGCTCCGGCCCTGTTAGTTTGACTTCTAATAGCTCAGGCACTTCTCCCTTGTCATTGCTCGCAGCCGAGTTTCCACATGCACTAAGTAATGCGAGCATCAAAATGATTCCTACCATTTTCCGCATTCGTGTATCCCCCTTTTTTTACTGACATGTCCATTTTAACAAATATCTCCTATTTTAACAGCTCTCGTTTCATTTCATATAAAAAACCGGACATTCAATATGTCCGGTTCATCATCTTACTGATTATCCAAATACTTTTAATAGCTCTTCTTGATCCTGAGACAGCCAGAAACGCATTAAACGTTTTGCTCCTTCAAGATCATGAAGCTTCGCTTGACCGCACTGCTCTTCATTTGCAGCAGGAATTTCTGTTACTTCCACTGCATCTTTGAATGTTGCATCAAGCAGTTCAACGATCTCTCTTGGTGTCGGTGCACCGCTGACAACTAAATAGTAGCCAGTCTGGCAGCCCATTGGAGAAATATCAATGATATCAAAATGATCGTATTTCTCTGAGTGTGTTCTAATATTAAACGCAAGTAAATGCTCTAATGTATGAATCGTATCAGGTTTCATTGCCTGCTTGTTTGGCTGACAAAAACGGATATCAAATTTGTTCACTTCCCCATCTGATCCCACTTTATGAACGCCGCAATGACGAACGTAAGGTGCTTTTACAGCATTATGGTCAAGTTCAAAGCTTTCGACTGAAGGCATTAATCACCACTCCTATAATTGCAATTTCCTATATTATAACATATTGTTCCGACCAGTTTAGTTTATAAAACTTCCCTTCCTTGTCCTTTTTTCTTATACTGTGAAAAGACAGACAAGGAGGAACCTCTATGAAACAAATTTTTATCGGCATCATTCGCTTTTATCAAAAATGCATTTCCCCTCTAACACCACCGAGCTGCAGGTTTTACCCCACTTGCTCAAACTACGGGCTAGAGGCGATCAAAACGCATGGCGCTTTAAAAGGCGGCTGGCTCACGATTAAACGAATTTTAAAATGTCACCCGCTGCATCCTGGAGGCATGGATCCGGTCCCGCCTAAAAAGGAAAAATAACTTACTTTTCTTCATAACCATTGACAACTAAGTCAAGCTTACCTGTTCCAGGATCAATGACAAGACCATGTACAGGCACATCAGATGGAAGAAGCGGATGATTTTTAACGACAGATACACTGTCTTTCACACTTTCTTCAACTGAGCTAAAGCTTTTGAGCCACTGTTGAAAATCGATTCCTGAGTATTCCAGTACTTCAATCCGTTTTTCTGGAATACCACGCTCAATGGCTTTATTTAAGAGTGTTTCGCTGTCTATTTTACTCATACCACAATCGTGATGCCCAATGACGTACACCTCGTCAGCATTCAATTCATAAACAGCCACTAAAATGCTTCGCATAATACTTCCAAATGGGTGAGAAACAAGAGCGCCAGCACTTTTGACAATTTTAATATCGCCATTTTTCATGTTCATGGCGCGTGGAAGCAGTTCAACAAGTCTTGTATCCATACATGATAGAATGACAGCTTTTTTCTGTGGAAACTTCGTTGTTGTAAACTCTTCATATCGCTTCTCTTCAATAAATTGTTGGTTATATTCGATGATTTCGTCTAAAAGTTTCATAAGTTTGTCCATTCCTTTTTCTTTTTTTAAAAATAAATATAGCACAATGTTTTAAATTTCGTCACGTTTTGACGTCTATTTTTTTAGAGGAAACATCTTCTGATGAAAATTTTTTATTTTCCTCTTTTCAAATCGTAATTATTACGATACAATAACTCAGGACATTAAATCGTAATCATTTCTATCTAATAGGTTGAGAGGAGACATTCTTAGATGAAAAAAATCTTTTTTATTTTAACAGCTGCTTTATTAGCGGTCGGTCTTGCCGCTTGCTCAAGCAGTGCGGGGACAAATGCTTCAAAAGGAAAAGCAGATGGGAAATTAACCATTTACACGACGATCTTCCCTATTCAAGATTTCACTGAAAAAATTGGCGGCTCTCACGTGAACGCTCAAAGTGTGTACCCTGCCAATGCAGATGCACACAGCTTTGAACCAAGTTCAAAAACGATGGTTGAAATGGCTGAAGGAGATGCCTTTATTTACAGCGGAACAGGTGCTGAAGCATTTGCTGATAAAACGGCTTCTACGTTAAAAGACCAAGGCGTGAAAACAGTGAAAGCAGCCGAAGGCATCAAGCTATTATCAACACAAGAAGAACATGCTCATGAAGAAGGTGAGGACCATGATCACGATCATGAAGGTGAAGATCATGACCATGATGGACACGACCACGGAGATAAAGATCCCCATGCATGGCTAGACCCTGTTTATGCACAGCAAATGGCAAAAAACATTAAAGACACACTCGTTTCACTAGATCCAGATCATAAAGACGAATACACAAAAAACTATGAATCACTAAAAAAAGAATTACAATCGTTAGATCAGGAATTCAAAACAACGTTATCTAAAGCAGAACATAAAGAAATTCTTGTTTCTCACGCTGCATACGGCTACTGGGAAAAACGCTATGGCATTGAGCAAATCAGTGTACTAGGACTCTCTGCTTCTGAAGAGCCTTCCCAAAAACAGCTTGAAAATATCGTACAACAGGCAGAAAAGCATCACATCAAGTATGTCATTTTTGAAAATAACGTCAGCAGTAAAGTATCAGATACGATTCGCAGTGAAATTGGGGCAAAAAGCCTTACACTGAAAAATCTAGAATCCATTACAGAAGATGATGCTAAAAATGGCGAAAGCTATGTCAGCTTAATGAAACAAAATTTAAACACATTAAAAACAGCTTTAAATGTTGAATGAATTCATGAACCCCGTGCGATCAGCCGGGGTTTTTTACTGCACAAAAAAACACACCATGATCAGGTGTGTTTCTTTGTTTACATTTGATATTTTTTCTTAAACTGCTCCGCTCTGCCGCCTTTTTCTCCGAATTTCTGGCGTCCTGTATAAAATGGATGCGTATCAGAGCTTGTCTCTACTTTAATGACAGGATAAGTCTTCCCATCTTCCCACTCTACGGTCTCATGTGATGTCTTTGTTGATCTACTTAAGAAGCGGTAACCGCTGTTTACGTCCATAAATACAACTTCATGTGAGGTTGGATGAATATCTCTTTTCAATGTCAAAACTCCCTTCATCATTAAAACGTAATGATTACGTTTTATAGTTATATTCTACTCCCCCTTTTACAACTTGTCAAAAAACAAGCTTTCTTAGTCAGGAAGAATAATCTAAAAATGGTGGAGAATAATAAACACCATCAAAAGAGATGCGATAAGAAAGGCGGAGAAAAAATTGACTGATCTCGTTTTAGCTAGAAGTCTGTTCGGCACAACAATGGGCTTCCATATTATTTATGCCTCGCTTGGCGTAGGCATCCCGCTAATGATTTTGTTAGCTGAACTCATCTTTCAAAAAACGAAGGACCCGCATTATGCCATCATGGCCAAACGATGGACAAAAGCGCAGGCTGTTCTGTTAGGGGTTGCCATTCCAACCGGTACCATTGCTGGTACGCAGCTTGCCCTTCTATGGCCTGGTTTTATGGAGGTCATCGGAAAAGTCATGTCACTGCCATTTCAAATAGAAATTTATGCTTTCTTTATTGAAGCATTATTTATGTCTATTTATGTGTACGCAGCAGATCGTTTATCACCAGCCATGCGCATCATTACCGTTATTTTCGTTGTCATTGGTGCAGCAGCTTCAGCGATTCTCATTACAAACGTACATGCTTTTGAAGGAACACCCGCTGGCTTTCAAATGGTCAATGGAGAAATAACGAATATCGAACCTTGGAAGGCATTTTTCAATCCTAGTTTTGTTGTAACTGCTACTCACGTAGTACTGTCTGCTTTTACAACAGGCGCTTTTGTCATTGCTTCTGTCGCTGCATTTAAAATGTTGAAAACAAGAAAAAACGAAAAGCTCTATACCTTTCATCGAAAAGCCCTTTTTCTTGGACTGATTGTTGGTGGACTTTTCTCTTTTCTCACAGCCTTAAACGGTCACGAATCAGCTCAGCTTCTATATGAATATCAGCCTGAAAAATTAGCGGGTGCTGAAGGATTATTTGAAACGCAATCACATGCGCCTCTAGCCATTGGCGGTTTTACTGATGCCAATACGCAAGAAATCAAAGGAGCTATCGAAATCCCTTGGGCACTTAGTTTTCTTGCAGGAAATAGCTTTGATACTGTGGTTAAAGGGTTAAATGATTTTCCTAGGGACGAGTGGCCGCCTTTATTTATTCACACATTATTTAACGGAATGGTCATAATCGGCTCATTGCTCATTTTCTTTGCTGTGTTAGCACTGTTTTACCGCAAAATTTTAAAACGCGATCATTATCCAAAATGGCTGCTTGTCCTTTATTTATTTGGCGGGCCTCTTAGTCTTTTGGCGATTGAATTTGGCTGGATCTTTGCCTGTACAGGCCGTCAGCCATGGGTGATCTATCGAATGCTCAAAACCTCTGAAGTCGTCACATCATCAGGGTCTATCGGTACACTTTTCATCCTTTTTGCCATTGTCTATCTCATTTTAGGCATCGCAACTGTGATTGTACTGACGTACTACTTTAGAAAACATTCAATTGAAGAAGACTTACGGTTAACAGAATCTTAAAAAGGGAGCGATCTTGATGCAAATGGATGTAACAACTGATGCACTCATTGCAATCACCATCTTATGGGGATTCGTGTTTATCTATGCAGTGATGGCATCAATGGATTTCGGTGCAGGATTTTGGTCAATGATTTACATGAACAAAGAGCAGACAAAGGCCGCAAATATCGCAAATAAGTATCTTTCTCCAACTTGGGAAGTAACAAACGTCTTCATTGTGGCCATCGTCGTTGCCTTGTTTAGCCTGTTTCCAGGTGCAACATTTGTGCTAGGCACTGTTCTATTAATACCTGGCAGCATTATTTTGTTGCTTCTGGCACTGCGAAGCGGATTTCTCGTCTTCTCTCATTCACTGCCTAAAAAATATAGAAAAGCCGTGACATATATTTCAGGAATTAGCGGCTTTATTATTCCGTCCATCCTCATCATGGTTCTCCCCATTACACATGGTGGATTCATCTTTCAGGAGAATAATGTCTACTCATTAGATTTAGGATTGGTCTTTACAAGCGCAAATGTCTATTCTTTCGTAGGTTTTGCGATTTTCAGTACCCTTTTCCTCTCATCTTTGCTTTTAGCTGATTTTTCTAATGTTGCAAACGAAGATGAGGCTTATAACATTTATAGAAGAGGAGCACTGATTACAGGTCCGCTTTCTCTCATGATGGCTTTCTTTATCATGCTCACACTGAGAAGTGAGGCCAATTGGCTGTTCACAAAAATGATGCAGAACATCCCGATCCTGCTTGTTTCTCTGCTCATGTTTTTGCTTGCAGGTTTGGCTCTATTTTTACCAAACAGCCGCTTTAAACATCGGAAAGGGAGACCACGTTTAGCGGTTATCGCCATTACAATTCAATATTTCTTAGCAAGCTATGTGTATGGACATGCGCATTTGCCCTATATGGCCTATCCTGATATTACCATCATGTCTGGGTTTACAGATCCCGTCACATTTAGGGCATTATTTATTACGTATATTGTAGGGTTTATCATCCTATTCCCTGGGTTCTACTTCTTCTGGAAATTGTTTATGAAAGATAAGCGTTATATTCGTCAGGAAGATTAACATGAATGAACGCCCCTTACTTCGGTTACATTATAGATGAAAGACATACTCAAAAGGAGGTCATCTGTATGAGTCAAAAAATCCTTTGTGAAGTAAACAACTGTTCCTACTGGAATGCTGGAAATCGTTGTGGTGCAGATGCAATTTATGTCGTCAGCCATACAGGAAATACGGCAGAGAAAAGTGAAGAAACTGACTGTAAAACGTTTAAACCTCAAGACCTTTAAGTCTCATTAAAGGAGGCGCTTCGCTTTGAAAAACGATCGGCTTACTCAAACGTTTCTTGAAGAAATTCAGGACGCGGACGAGGCTGCATTTTATCAAGCAGCTCACTCCTTTTTAAATCTTTGGGATTATGAATACGGACATGTTTCCGACATGCCCAATGACATGCATCAGTATATTGGCCAGCTTGCTTACGACAGCGGGCTTGTAGAAGAGTAAGAAAGAGCGGATGACCGCTCTTTCTTTTTGTTCAGACAGGAAGGAAAAACTTTCCTCAACTATACAGTGGTTCTATTGATGGTGCAAATGGCGATTCATTCGTTTTCATTTCACAAAATCATGTTTTGTAAACACATCAATTTTATCTGAGAAAGAACGAAGCGCTTGATAATCAACTTCTACACCCATACCTGGAGAACGCGGTACTTCAATAAACCCATTTTCAACTTTAATTTCAGGAAAAATGATATCCTGCTCCCAATATTTCGACGATGCTGAAATATCCCCAGGAATCGTAAATTGCGGAAGTGATGCAAGTGCCACGTTTTGCGCGCGAGAAATGCCTGTTTCAATCATTCCACCGCACCATAACGGAATCTGCTGCTCCTTGCAGAACGCATGAATTTTAAGTGCTTCAGTCAGCCCTCCAACTCGTGAAGGCTTCACATTAATAATCTGACAGCTTCCAAGTTCTACAGCTTTTCTCGCATCATCTAAAGAACAAATACTTTCATCCAAACAGATTGGTGTTTTTAAATGCTTTTGCAAATGCCGATGATCGACAATGTCATCTGCGGCTAAAGGCTGTTCGATCATTAATAAACGAATATCGTCGAGCTGCTTCAGTTTGCTAATATCTTTTAATTCATAAGCAGAGTTTGCGTCCGCCATTAACGGAAGGTGAGGGAAAGACTCCCTTATCTTTTGTAGAAGTCCAATATCTTGTCCCGGCTTAATTTTCACTTTCACACGCTGATAGCCTTGATCAACAAATTGCTCGATTTGCTGAATCATATCATCTATTGGTCCTAACCCCGCAACGACACCAGATGGAATTCTATCTCTAGTACCGCCTAAGACGTCACGTAAGGACTTATTTTCTCGCTTCGCATAAATATCCCACACAGCTGCCTCAATTCCCGCTTTGGCCATTCTATTGCCTTTAAAATGGTACAAGCTGTCTGGTATGTCCGAAGGATGTGTAAAAGATCGGGTCAGCACGTTCGGGATAAAGAAAGCCCTGAGCATGTGATAGCAGGTCTCGATGGTTTCTTCTGTATACCACGGAGAAGAGAAGGCAGATACCTCTCCCCATCCAGTTAATCCTGTTTGATCTTTGACCTCGACAATAATAAACTCACGCTCTGAAATGGTCCCAAGGCTTGTTGTAAATGGCTGTTTGAGTTTCATCGTGACATGATATAAGATCACACGTTCAATTTGAATCATCTAAAAACCCCTTTGATTTGAGTCTGTGCCTCTGCAATTTATTCGACGCATTCCTTGGCAGCTCATCCACAAAGTGAAAAGCGGCGGGCCATTTATACTTGGCTAATTGCGACTGACACAAAGCATAGAGCTCATTCTCCGGAATCTGCTCATCTGTCACAAGGAAGGCAGCAGGTACCTCTCCCCATTTTTTATCATATATACCCGTCACTCCGGCTTCCTTTACATTTGGATGTGTTAAAAGAACTGCTTCAATTTCTGCTGGATAAATATTTTCTCCGCCAGAAATAATTAAGTCTGACCGCCGATCAAGCACAAATAAGAATCCGTCCTCATCTACATAGCCAATATCACCCGTTTTCAGCCAGCCCTGATCAAATGCAGCAGCTGTTGCCTCTTGACGATAAAGGTAGCCTTTCATGACATTTGCACCTTTTACCATGATTTCACCATGCTCAAAAGGACGACACGGACGGTCCTCATCTTGAATCTTTAATTCACACCCAAAAAGGGGTTTTCCCGCTGATCCAAGCTTTTCCACACTAAATTCTGGCGCAAGTGTCACAATTTGCGAGCAGGTCTCCGTCATACCGTACGATTGAAACACAGGAAATCCTTTCTCCTTACTCTCTTGAAGCATCGCATAAGGCGCAGGGCCTCCGCCTAACAGCAGGCAGCGCAAAGAAGACGGACATTCTTCAAGTCCACTTAATAAACGGGACAGCATGGTTTGAACAACTGACAACATCGTCACTCGATGCTGTTCAATAGCATTCTTGACTTCATCGACATCAAACTTTTGATGAAGCACGACAGTCATACCGTATATGACAGATTTAAATATAGCGGATAAACCGCTTATATGAAAAAGAGGCAAGGCAATGAGCCAGCGGTCGTCCTCCCTGATTCCTAAATTCAATGCCGAGGAAACAGCACTATGAAAATGATTACCAAACGTTTGCTCCACCCCTTTAGGGCGTCCTGTCGTTCCAGATGTATACATAATCGTCGCCGTCTCATTTAAATCAATATCATGTACGACCTTCTTTTCCATATCATGATCTGCATCAGGTAAAGTCTCTATTGTATAAACAGGTAAATCACCATGATGCTCATTTGCATATGCAGGCTCTGTTAATAAAGCCATGACTTTCGCATCTTCCAACTGAAAACGTCTCTCTGCTTTTGTTAACTTATTGTTCAATAACACAATCTTGAAGCCTAATAAAAAACAAGCGTGAACAAGCATGACCATATGAGGATGGTTGTTCATTAAAATCGCAACCGTATCCCCTTTTTTAAAAGAGACACGTGTCAGTCGATTCGCAAGTTGGTCTACATCATTCGCTAAATCACGAAATGTCCACTCTTTGTCTTGATAAATGAGTGCGACCCGGTCTGGCGTTAAATACGCACGGTGCAGCAGCCAATTGGGTTGCTTCATCATGACACCTCCTTTTCATAAAAGAAAACAGCTCAGTCTGATGCACTAAGCTGTTTTCATCCATATCATTGAATCAAGGGAAACGAGGGAACTGACCGAAGTCTGGCTTCCGTTTTTCCTTAAAGGAATCGCGTCCTTCTTTTGCTTCATCTGTTGTGTAATAAAGAAGGGTCGCATCTCCTGCAAATTGCTGAATACCAGCTAATCCATCTGTGTCAGCATTAAATGCAGCTTTCAAGAATCGTAAAGCGGTCGGGCTCTTTTCTAGCATGTCCTCACACCACTTCACTGTTTCTTCTTCCAGCTGCTCTAATGGTACAACTGTGTTGACAAGTCCCATATCAAGCGCTTCTTGTGCATTGTATTGACGACATAAGTACCAGATCTCTCTTGCTTTCTTATGGCCCACAATACGTGCAAGATAGCCAGACCCATAACCAGCATCAAAGCTGCCCACTTTTGGTCCTGTTTGTCCAAAAATCGCATTGTCTGCTGCAATCGTGAGGTCACACACGACATGAAGCACATGTCCGCCGCCAATCGCATAGCCCGCAACCATCGCAATAACTGGTTTTGGAATGACACGAATTAAACGCTGTAAGTCTAGTACGTTTAGACGCGGAATTTGATCGTCTCCTACATAGCCGCCATGACCGCGTACTTTTTGGTCTCCACCAGAACAGAATGCTTTTCCTCCAGCACCTGCAAGGACAATGACACCAACTTCTGAATTGTCACGAGCACGTGAGAATGCATCAATTAATTCACTTACGGTCTTTGGTGTAAAGGCATTATGTACGTGCGGACGGTTAATGGTGATTTTTGCAATCCCATTATATGTTTCATATAAAATTTCGTCATACTGACGCTCAGTTTGCCATTCAATAGCCATCAATATTTCCTCCTCTAATCTTGCGATAAAATAAACTCACTTACTATTTTACCAAAAAAATGTGGTTGTTCCACATGAACTGTATGCCCGGCATGCTCTGCTACTGTGAATTGACTGTATTCAAGCGCCTGCTGCATACGTTTGGCGATGTGACAAAACTTTTTATCAAGTGTTCCGCAAATGAGTAAAACAGGCTGTTTTATCTGCTTTAATGCTTGCCACATAGACGGCTGTGAACCGGTTCCTATACCTTCTAAGCTGCGAGCCAGCCCGTTAGGATCGGCTTTTAGCCTTCCCTCTCTCAGTTGCGTTAGCCTGTCCGCTGGCAAGGATTTCTGCGAAGCAAACAGCGGAATGTTCTCCCAAAAATCCACAAACTGCGCTAATCCTTCATGTCTGATCTTTTGAGCTAGCTGATGATCATGATTCAGCCTCTCCATCCGCTCTTTAAAAGAGTTCAGCCCTGGAGATGTACTCTCAAGAATCAGTTTGTTTACACGTTCTGGATAACGGGAGGCAAATGATAAAGCAATACGCCCTCCCATAGAATATCCGAGAATGTTCACTTTGTGAAGCTTTAATTGATCTAAAATCTCAGCAAGATCTGCCAGCTGCTGGGACATTGCATATCTTCTTATACTCTTTGGTGAGTCTGTGCGGCCATGTCCAAGCAAGCTGACCTGAATCAATCTCGTATGTTTTTGTGTATAAGTATTCAAAAAAGCCCAAGAAGCTGCACTCCCTGTAAAGCCATGTAAACATAACGTGGCATTTTCAGCAGATGGGTTATGGTCTATCACCTCATACGCCACACCATCGTGCATTCGTATTATGAGTGAAGGCATTCTTTTTTCACTTCCCTCAATATCTCGTCCATCATTTGGCGATGTTTGCCAACGCGAGAATGCCGGTCAGTTTCAATTTCAATTAAATGAAGCCCTGGTTCTTGGATATGCGCCAAGTACACATCTTTTAACTCTTCTTTCGTTGTCGGCTTCGAATAGGTTCCCCCATATAGCTTTGATGCATACTCAAAATTCAACCCAGTCGGCGTACCAAAGAGCTTTTCATAATACGGTTCATCGGATGCCTGCGGAAGGAAAGAAAAGATTCCTCCACCATCATTGTTTAACAACACAACCGTGAGCGGAATGTCCATTAGCTTAGCTGCAAGAAGACCGTTCATATCATGGTAAAAAGATAAATCGCCGATGACTAAAGTGATGGGTTGTTTCAAGGCTGCATATGTTCCAAGAGCTGTGGACACAACACCATCAATGCCATTTGCTCCGCGATTCGCCATCATCCGAAACGGTTTTGACTGCGTTTCAAAAAAGGTATCGACATCTCGAATAGGCATACTATTTCCGATAAAGAGCACACTCTCTTTTGGCAAAAGGTGCTGCAGCTGACGATACACATTTCCCTCAAATGTCAGGTCCTCATCATTGTATTGATTTACATGCATTCTAAAAGAAGAATTGACACTCTGCCAGCGTCGTAAATAAGATGTATCCTGACGCTTTTCCGCTCTCATCAAGACTTCTTCTACAAAAGAGGCTGCATGACTTTCAATCATGTATGATGCGCTTAAACCAGGATCTCGATAACCACCCGCAGCATCGACGACAATCTGCTTCACTTCCGCATGCTTTTCTAGCCACTTAAATAAAGGCTTAGACACAGGCATCGGTCCAAAACGAATGACCATTTCAGGCAAGAGATGCTGCTGCAATGCCTCATCTTTTAACAAAGAATCGTATGCATCTATGATGTATTCTTCACTTTCATGTCCATTTCGCAAAAGAGAAAGCGGGTCAGCTAAAATTGGCAGATGCAAAGCTTTTGCAAGACGTAACACTGACGCCTGCTCTTCCGGCGAGTGAAGTTCACCAGCAACAATGATTCCTTTTGCCGCTTTGTTCATGATAGACACTAATTCTGACATAACCCGATCATCCGGACGAGCTTGACCTGCTGCTAAAACTTTGTTCGCAACTCCTTCTTCTCTATCAAAAGGATCAATAGACAAGTCAGGTAGCAATGGTTCTCTCAGCGGCACATTCACCTGAACTGGTCCCTTTGGCTCCTGCGTTGACACATGACTTGCCCTAGCAGCAGCAGTTTGGACATACCGCAGCATCGTTTGGCTTTCTTCTGGCAAGGCTAAGTCTGTGAACCATTTAACAAACTTACCGAATAAGAATTGCTGATCAATCGCTTGAGGTGCCCCAACCTCCCTCAATTCGTGCGGCCGATCAGCAGTTAAAACAATCAATGGTACCCGAGAATAATGTGCCTCGACAACAGCTGGGTAAAAGTTAGCTGCTGCCGTACCTGATGTACAAATGAGTAGCACTGGTGTTTGGCTCGCTTTCGCAAGACCCAGTGCATAAAAAGCAGCAGACCGTTCATCCACTAACACATGGACATTGATTTCTTGATGAGCAAGAGCGAGCATCGCAAGCGGTGTTGAACGGGAGCCAGGACAAACAACTGCCTCCTTCACACCACTTTGCACAAATTCATCCATTAATCTGCCAATATATCTTGTCATGATTTGATTATTCAATAGGACGACCTCCAAGAGCAGACAGCATTGGTCTTAATTTCACTTGCGTTTCTTCATACTCTTGTTTTGCAAGGGAATCCTCTACAATTCCACATCCAGCAAACAAACGAACTTGGTCTTCCTCAATAAGACCTGATCGAATGGCGACAGCAAATTCTCCATTGTCCTTAGAATCAATCCATCCCACTGGCGCCGCATACCAACCGCGTTTCAACGGTTCGATTTCACGAATCACCTCTACCGCTTTTTCCTTAGGATATCCTCCAAGCGCTGGTGTTGGATGAAGCTGTTCAATTAATGAAAAGAGTGAACAGCTGCTTTTAATTTCTCCCACAATGGGTGTAAATAAATGCTGAATGTTTTTCGTTTTATAAAGACTTGGTTGATTTGGCTTATGCACATGATGGCAGTTTGCTTCAAATGCCTGCTCAATCATATTCACGACAATTTGATGTTCAATCAAATTTTTCTCATCATGAAGCAGTTCCTCACCTAGTGCCTGATCTTCTACTTCATCTTGACCACGTACAATGGAACCTGCCAAACACGATGAAAACACTTCACCACCGCTTTTTTTCACTAAACGTTCAGGCGTCGCCCCGACAAATGCTTGTCTTCCCTGCTCTATAGCAAATACATAACTCGTTGTTTGATGTTTTAGTAATTCTGCTAATAGTGGAGCGAGTTCTATTTGATTTTTATAGTGAAGCAAGACTTCTCTTGCTAAAACAACCTTTTCATATTCGTTCACACGAATGTGTTCTGTCGCTTCATGGATTGCTTTCATCCATTCCTGGACATCTAACTCTTCCATATGAACAAGCTCAGCTTGTCCATGATTTCTGACAGGCAATGCATCAAAATTAGAAGCTTTCTGTTCTAACTCTTGAATGAGCTGATGAACATTCCCGTCCACCTCGTTCCATTCATTGATCGTTAGAAACGTGCCTTCTTTTGAAACAGTCAGCATCATCGATGGCACAAAAAAATGAGCCTCGCCAAATGCTTCCCAGTGACGCGCCTTCTCTTCATATGGATCAAATGAAAATCCTCCAAATAAAAGCGGACCAACTGCCGCTTGCTTTAACTCCTTCTCATCATGAAAATGGAACATATGCTGTTTCAGCTGCTCCCATTCTTGATGGACGATATTGAATCGTTCTTTGCCTTGCTCTGATGATTTAATCACGGCCGCTCTGCCAAGTCCAGAAAATATCATTTGGCTTTCTGGATCAGACCAAAAAAACCGCTCGCCTAAAAAATCCGCTTCGCCGCTTTGGAAAAAGGCAAGAGGATCCAGATCGTCAACTCTTCTGGAGTAGCTTATCAAAACAGCATGGTTGACGTTATTCGCTTCTTCTAATGTCGCAAGCGCTTCCTGCCGGAAAGTACTTTGCACTGTTGTCACCATGATACATTCCTCCAAAATCCATGAAATAACATATAAAAATAAAACCATCATGTAAAAAAATACATGAACATTCGAGTATGTCGAATGACCTGCTTTTCTATTATAAACCTTAACAGATGAACTTAGTAAAGAAAACAGCTTTTAAAACCTCGAATCCTTATTATAT
Source organism: Bacillus sp. FSL W8-0183 (assembly GCF_038006825.1). Classification (NCBI taxonomy): domain Bacteria; kingdom Bacillati; phylum Bacillota; class Bacilli; order Caryophanales; family Bacillaceae; genus Bacillus; species Bacillus sp. FSL W8-0183. The sequence goes on from NZ_JBBOVY010000001.1 coordinate 2,982,623, forward strand.
CACGCTTTCAAGATTTTTTCGCTCCCGCTTATTGAAATGAGAACATCCCTTAAAAAATGGTAAGACCTGTTCGAAGATCAAGCTTTCTCTCTAGATGGGAACGATTAGCAAACATCTTTTTCTTGTTTCATCGCATCAATATATTGACACCTTTTTGAACTTTGCTAAACTGGAATTTGGACGTGTACGTATTTTTTTATTTAAAGGAGTATATTTTATGCAGCATCAATCGATATCAGATCAGCTTTCACCAATTAAGCCTGATAAGAACTGGCGGATTTGGTGGAATTTACTACGACCGCATACATTAACAGCGGCATTTATTCCCGTTACTTTAGGAACTGTCCTAGCACTTCCGAGTGGTCAAATACATGTTGGGCTATTTTTAGCTATGCTATTTGCATCGATGTTTATCCAAATTGCAACGAACATGTTTAATGAGTACTTTGATTATGTTCGCGGATTGGACAATGAGAAATCTGTCGGTATCGGCGGAGCGATCGTGAGAAACGGTGTAAAACCAAAAACAGTTTTAGGCCTCGCTTATGCCTTATTCGCGCTTTCTTTATTACTTGGGATCTATATTTGCATGATGTCTAGCTGGTGGATTGCACTCATAGGACTAATTTGTATGGCAGCAGGCTATTTTTATACCGGTGGCCCTGTACCAATTGCTTATACACCATTTGGAGAACTTGTATCAGGTGCTTTTATGGGACTAGGCATCATTTTAATTAGTTTCTATATCCAAACAGGAACATTGACATCAAAAGCTGTGCTCATTTCATTACCTATCTCTATTTTAGTTGGTGCCATCTTACTGTCGAACAATATCCGTGATTTAGACGGTGATAAAGAGAATGGACGAAAAACACTTGCTATCCTAGCTGGACGTAAAGCGGCAGTCAACATCCTACTTTCCATGTTTGTGATCTCATATGTACTCATTTTTGTTTATATCTTTATGGATATCGTGGGTCTTTGGAGTCTTCTTGTCTTACTCAGTGTGCCAAAAGCTTATACAGCCATTAAAGAATTTAAGCAAAAAGAAAAACCCATTGAATTAATGAATGCCATGAAGTCGACAGCACAAACCAATACGTTTTTTGGTTTCCTGTTAACGATCGCATTGATCTTACAATATTATCTCGCATAACACGAAACGCCTGCAGCCGCAGGCGTTTTTTATTGAAGAATTGCTTCAAATTGGCACAAGTCTTACATAAAAATTTGCTCATACTAACAATATGTTTGATATGAAAGGGTGATCGCTTTGTTGTCTAAAAACGAATTACATCAGTTGAAGCAGCGACTTCTCGATGAAAAACAAGAAATTGAAGCCAAAAGCCATGACGATGAACAGAAAGTATCATTTCCTTATGATTCAGTGGGCGAACTGTCGGCCTATGATAACCACCCTGGCGACCAAGGGACAGAACTATTCGAACGCGGAAAAGACATTGCCTTAAACAGTTTGGAACATGAGCATCTTTCCGATATCAATGAAGCACTCCAAGCAGTGGCAGACGGCTCTTATGGTTTGTGTAAAGTGTGTAAAGCCCCTATTCCTAAAGAACGCTTAGAAGCCCTTCCCACCGCCGTCACATGCACAGAGCATTCAAAAGAACAGACCGTTTCACAAAACCGTCCCATTGAAGAGGACTTATTAAGTCCGCCCTCAGGGCAATTTGAAAATGAAGAAAGTGCTGCATATGACGGAGAAGATGCCTACCAAGACGTAGAACGCTATGGGAACTCTGATACCCCATCCGATATGGAATTTCCTCCATTGACATACGATGATGTGTATACACAATCAGAAGATGAAGATTATGTGGAAGACTATGAAGGGTTTGCAGCTGCTGATATTGAAGGAAAAGCAAGCAAGGTCTATCCAAATAAAGCACACGAAGCTTATGAAGAAGCATTAGATGAAGAAGGCGTCATGACAGTGTTTGGTGACTTGAAGCCGTATGAAGAAGAACCTTATACTAAAAAAAATCATTAGTCCCCACATATTGGGGGCTTGATGTTTATATCATGTAATAATTGGGAAATAAGTTGAAGAGTGAATTTGATTGGGAGGAGATTTCTGGATGGCTAAAAAAAGTATCATTTGGGCGGTTATCGTCTTCTTTATTACATACGCATTATTTTCTATTGCAGGGTTCCTGTTCCCTATCGACAGAGAATGGTATGACACACTAAATAAACCTGAATGGACACCTAGTGGTGGTGTCATCGGTGCGGTCTGGGCTGTGTTATTCGCCCTCATTTCGTTATCTGCCGCCATCATTTATGCAAAGTACGGTTTTCAAAAAATCACATTACCATTTTGGATTCTGTTTCTTTTAAATTATGTATTCAATCAAGCCTTTAGCTTTTTTCAATTTACACAAAAAGATTTATTTGCAGCTACGATCGACTGCCTGCTTGTAGCACTGACAGCACTCGCGCTTGTCATCGTCTCACGTAAACTAAGCAATGTTGTCCCAATTTTATTGATTCCTTATGTTTTATGGGGATTCTTTGCGACATACTTGTCTTATACGATCTATTCCATGAATATGTAAGAAAAGACCGCTATGATGGCGGTCTTTCGTTTTGCGGAAAATAAAAAAGAGGTCTTTATTAGACCTCTTTAAAAAATGACCCGTACGGGATTCGAACCCGTGTTACCGCCGTGAAAGGGCGGTGTCTTAACCGCTTGACCAACGGGCCAGAAAAATGGCGGAGAAGGAGGGATTTGAACCCTCGCGCCGCTTGCGCGACCTACACCCTTAGCAGGGGCGCCTCTTCAGCCACTTGAGTACTTCTCCATTTGGCTCCGCAGGTAGGATTCGAACCTACGACCGATCGGTTAACAGCCGATAGCTCTACCACTGAGCTACTGCGGAAAGTCATGGTGGGCCTGAGTGGACTCGAACCACCGACCTCACGCTTATCAGGCGTGCGCTCTAACCAGCTGAGCTACAGGCCCATGAACGATATGCAAATGGAGCGGGTGATGGGAATCGAACCCACGACATCAGCTTGGAAGGCTGAGGTTTTACCACTAAACTACACCCGCAAAAATATGTATGGGGCGATTGATGGGAATCGAACCCACGAGTGCCAGAGCCACAATCTGGTGCGTTAACCACTTCGCCACAACCGCCATACTGATATTTATTTGTAAAAGTGGCTCGGGACGGAATCGAACCGCCGACACACGGATTTTCAGTCCGTTGCTCTACCAACTGAGCTACCGAGCCATGTATTCATTTGAAAATGGCGGTCCGGACGGGACTCGAACCCGCGACCTCCTGCGTGACAGGCAGGCATTCTAACCAACTGAACTACCGGACCAATAGAGAAAAAATTTGGTTGCGGGGGCAGGATTTGAACCTGCGACCTTCGGGTTATGAGCCCGACGAGCTACCGAACTGCTCCACCCCGCGATGATATCATTTTTTAAAATATGGCGGAGGAAGAGGGATTCGAACCCCCGCGGGCTTTGACACCCCTGTCGGTTTTCAAGACCGATCCCTTCAGCCGGACTTGGGTATTCCTCCGTATAGATGGTGGACCTTGTAGGACTCGAACCTACGACCGGACGGTTATGAGCCGTCTGCTCTAACCAACTGAGCTAAAGGTCCTTTATAGCGGCGGAGGGGATCGAACCCCCGACCTCACGGGTATGAACCGTACGCTCTAGCCAGCTGAGCTACACCGCCATGATATAAAATAATCTTTTAAAAAGTGGAGCCTAGCGGGATCGAACCGCTGACCTCCTGCGTGCAAGGCAGGCGCTCTCCCAGCTGAGCTAAGGCCCCATAAAAGATGGTCGGGAAGACAGGATTCGAACCTGCGACCCCTTGGTCCCAAACCAAGTGCTCTACCAAGCTGAGCTACTTCCCGATCTTAATGGCGCGCCCGAGAGGAGTCGAACCCCTAACCTTTTGATCCGTAGTCAAACGCTCTATCCAATTGAGCTACGGGCGCTTATTTTATAATGCCGAGGGCCGGACTTGAACCGGCACGGTAGTCACCTACCGCAGGATTTTAAGTCCTGTGTGTCTGCCAATTCCACCACCCCGGCGTGGATGGTATAAGCGGAAGACGGGATTCGAACCCGCGACCCCCACCTTGGCAAGGTGGTGTTCTACCACTGAACTACTTCCGCATTACAGGATTTCTTTATGTTGTTTGGCAATGCGGGTGAAGGGACTTGAACCCCCACGTCATAAAGACACTAGATCCTAAGTCTAGCGCGTCTGCCAATTCCGCCACACCCGCATGAAAATGGTGAGCCATGAAGGACTCGAACCTTCGACCCTCTGATTAAAAGTCAGATGCTCTACCAACTGAGCTAATGGCTCGCTTTTAAAGCGACTTGTCTATCTTACCATATGAAAGTGGTGCCGGCAAGAGGACTTGAACCCCCAACCTACTGATTACAAGTCAGTTGCTCTACCAGTTGAGCTACACCGGCTTTATCTATCCTAACATTATGTAAGAATAAATATGGTGGAGGATGACGGGCTCGAACCGCCGACCCTCTGCTTGTAAGGCAGATGCTCTCCCAGCTGAGCTAATCCTCCACTATGTAGGAATCTCTCGATCCGACAAAGATTATTATATACAGGTTTCACTCATTTGTAAAGGCTATATTAAAAAAATTTTATTTCATTTTTCATGACGTATTTCTTTTAACAGATGATGTTGATGTTACCAGTCAAAACGGCTTCAATTCAACGATTAACAGCTGTATTTCTCTTCTCTATATTCTCTTTAAAAACGAGTAAATCCTTTAAAAATATCAGCAGCCTTTCAATTTTTATACTTTAATGATATAGATATTTCTTTATTTCAACTGTTAAACGCAATGAATGTTTT